>NZ_JBBOTE010000001.1:0-3680000 GCF_038005385.1 Bacillus sp. FSL K6-2944
TCATTCAAACTTCAAAATGCTGAATTAGGTCAAAATGCTAGTGAAGCGGATAAGTTGGAATTGGCGCAGAAACAACTACGTCAGCAAATGGAAATGACTGATAGGGTCGTCCACAACCTAGAACAACAATTAAGTGCCGCAAAGCGTGTGTATGGTGAGAACTCTACTGAAGTGCAGCAACTTGAAACTAAATTAAACCAAGCAAAAACGACAGTAAAGCAATTCGAAAACTCCTTGCAGAGTGTCGGGCGAAGCGGCTCACAAGCTGCGGATGGTATGGCGGAAATCAATAAGAAACTTGACATGAACAATGTAATGGAAGCCGCTGAAGTCCTACAAGGAATATCTGAAAAGTTAATTGAAATGGGAAAGTCGATTGTAAATACAGCAATAGAGTTTGATGGATCGCAGAGGAAAATTCAAGCTTCATTAGGGTTGACTGGAAAAGGTGCTGAAAATCTGCAAAAGATTGCTGTTGATACTTGGAAAAAAGGTTTTGGTGAAAATCTTGAAGAGGTAGACAATGCACTGATAAAAGTCTATCAAAACATGAGAGATGTTCCATATGATGAGCTCCAAATGGCATCGGAGGATGTTTTAACATTAGCTAAAGTTTACGATGTTGATTTAAACGAAGCGACTCGTGGTGCAGGGCAGTTGATGAGTCAATTTGGTTTATCTACACAAGAAACATTTGATTTACTTGCCGCCGGTGCTCAAGAAGGTTTAAATTATTCGGATGAGTTATTTGATAACCTCTCTGAATATGCGCCTTTATTCAAACAAGGTGGTTTTAGTGCGCAAGAAATGTTTACGATTTTAGCAAATGGAACAAAAAGCGGTTCGTATAACTTAGACTATATCAATGACCTGGTGAAGGAATTTGGTATACGTGTACAAGATGGTTCGAAAGGTGTATCAGAAGGATTTGGCGATTTATCTGAAGGGACACAAAAAGTGTGGAAATCATTTAATGAAGGTAAGGGAACGGCAGCTGATGTATTCAATGCTGTATTAGGTGATTTACGTAAAATGGATGATAAAGTAAAGGCAAACCAGATTGGTGTCGCTTTATTTGGTACCAAATGGGAAGACATGGGCGCTGAAGCTGTACTTAGTCTAAATAATGTACATGGTGGTCTTGGTGATGTAACTGGACGTATGGATGAAATGAAGAAACTTCAGGAAGAATCTTTGGGGCAGCAATTTCAAAAAGCATTAAGAGAAACGCAGGCTGCGTTAGAACCACTTGGAAAGAAATTTGCAGAATTAGCTAAAGATATTTTACCCCCAATTGTCGATGGAGTTAAAGCTGTAATGGATTGGTTTAGTAAATTGTCTGAAGCCGATCAAACGCTTTTAATCGTGATGGGTGCATTGAGTGCTGCGTTTATTATTCTAATTCCAATTGTAGCTGCTCTCGCCGTTTCATTTGGTGCGTTGAATCTGGCGTTTTTACCTGTGATAGCTACCATTGCAGCAGTTTCCTTGGTGATAACTGGTATTATCATGTTAATAAGAAACTGGGGTGCCATAACTGACTGGCTTTCTGAAAAATGGTCACAATTTAAAGAGTGGTTTGGCGAATTGTGGGCAGGTATAGTTCAGGCATGTAGCGATGGATGGTCTGCCACAGTTGAATATTTTTCGGAAGCGTGGTCTTCATTTATTGAGATGATGCATGAATTTTTTGATCCGATAGGTCAGTTTTTTAGCGATTTATGGTCGGGAATTGTCGAAACAGTATCTTCCTGGTGGTCGAATCTTGTTACGACTGCATCTGAATTGTGGAGTCAACTGACTCAAGCCTGGCAAGAAACTTGGAATACGATACTTACCGTCTTAGATCCAATTATTTCGGCGATATCTGTCGTTTTAGAAGCAGGTTGGTTATTAATACAGGCAGGTACACAAATTGCCTGGGCTTTAATAAGTAAGTATATTATTGATCCGATTATTGAAGCGTACAACTGGTGTAAAAATCAGCTTGGTGATCTCGTTTTCTGGTTAAATTCACAGTGGGAAACAGCGAAATCTTATACATTTGCAGCTTGGAATTTGGTAAAACAGTATGTTATCCAACCAGTTCAGGAATTGTGGAATACAACGAAACAAAAACTGTCAGATTTAGCAAATTGGATATTAATAAACTGGGATACTATAAAATCCTATACGCTAACAGCTTGGAATTTGATAAAAAAATACGTGATTGATCCAGTAACAGAGGCTTACAATTCAGCTAAGCAAAAATTTACTGACTTATATAATTCAGCACAAGAAAAATTTGATTCTGTAAAGAATGCAGCGCAAGAAAAATTTGATGCAGCAAAGAGATTTATCGTTGATCCGATAAAAGATGCGGTAGATAAAGTAAAGGGATTCATTGATAAAATCAAAGGGTTTTTCAGTGATTTGAAATTAAAGATTCCGAAACCGGAAATGCCTAAAATGCCACACTTCAGTCTGCAGACTAGTACGAAAAATATTTTGGGTAAAGACATTACTTTCCCATCTGGGATCGATGTGCAATGGCGTGCAAAAGGCGGTATCTTTACTAGACCTACAATTTTCGGTATGAGTAATGGTCAGTTGCAAGGTGCAGGGGAAGCGGGGCGAGAAGCAGTTTTACCGTTGAATAAAAAGACATTAGGTGAGATTGGTGAAGGGATTGCAGCAACGATGTCTACTGAACCAACTGTAATTCATATTTATAATCCGTCGGTGAGGGATGATCGTGATATCGACCGCATGGTCGGAAAAATAGATGATGCACTTGCTCAAAAAGGGCGTAATTCAAAAATAGGAATAGGGAGGACTTAAATTGCTAGACATAGGTATCGATAATCAGTTAGCAAGTGACTACGGAATATGTATGGTAGAACGCCCTGTTATTCCTACAGCAGAACAAGAAGTAGAACATATTGAAGTGTCTGGTAGACATGGTTCACTTACAAAAAAAGGGGCGTTTAAAGACGTTCCTTTAAAAATAAAGTTCAATATGCTTGAAGAAGAGAATATTAAGCCGTTAGTGCGACGTATGAAGTCGTGGTTGATGAATGGAAAAACATTATACTTTACTGATGATGATGTGTATCGAAAAATTAAACATGTTGTAGTAGGTGATATTGTAAATGAAATTGAAGGACACGGTGAATTTGAAGTGGATTTTAAGCTAGATCCCTTTGAATATACAGAGGATGTAAATCTAAAGCTCACCAAACCTGATGTAATTTATAATCCAGGTACAATTGAATCTGATCCTAAGTTTTGGATTGTGGGAAATGGTACTGTCCGTATAACGATCAATGACGTCTCTTTTCAAATAAAAGATGTGAATGGTTCTGTTATCATAGACTCAGAAATACTTGAAGCATATACCGATACCATATCAATGAATCATAAAATGGTTGGGCAGTTCCCTATATTTAACGTAGGAGAAAATACAATAGAGTGGTCAGGAGCCATTCAATTTATGGAAATCAGGCCAAGGTGGAGATACAAATGATTACTTTATATAAACCAAATGAGACTGATTTTACACACAATGGTATAGGAGCTTTAGATAAAAATATTTATAGCGCAGCTGTTGAGGAAGAACTCAACGGTTTATTTGCATTTACGTTTCGTTATCCGTTGTTTGCTCCACACGGCATAGAAATAGATGGTATGAGCATCATCAAGGCACCCACTCCTGATGGAGAACAGCTATTTCGAGTTGTTACTCCTAAAGTCAGTATGGGTGAGATGACAGCACAATGTTATCACATCTTTTACGATTTAACAGAAAATCTGATTGAAGATATTTTTGTTGAATCAACAAATGGCAATGGAGCTATGAATCGAATGTCAACAGGCTGCCAATATAAGCATCCTTTTACTTTTTATTCGGATATTCCTACTATTGCAAGTGCACGCATGGTCCGTAAAAATCCTGTGGAAGCATTACTGGATTCTAGTCAAGACAATTCATTTGTAAATCGTTGGGGTGGCGAATTAAAACGAGATAATTTTGATGTGAAGATGCTACAAAATCGTGGTATGGATCGTGGGGTAGTGATTCGTCATAAGAAAGATTTAGTAGGATATGAAGGGAATGTGGATTGGAAAAGTCCTATAACTAGAATCATGCCACAAGGTTTTGATGGGTTATTTCTTCCTGAAAAATATGTGGATAGCCCACTTATAAATAAGTATCCTCACCCTAAAATTAGAGTGGTTGAGTTTAAACATATTAAAGCGGCTATTGGTGAAAATGCTGATGATGAAGATGCAGTTCCGTTAGAAGAAGCATATAGATTATTACGCCAGGCAGCTAAGGATATGTTTGCTATTCAAAAGGTTGATCAGCCTAAAGCAAATTATAATGTTAAGTTTCAGGAGTTATCACAAACGGAAGAGTATAAGGATTATAAGCATTTACAAAGTGTTTATATGGCAGATACGGTTACGGTTGAGCATCAAGAAGATGGTATTGATATAAAGGCGAAGGTAATTGCTTATAAATATGATCCAATAAAAAAAGAGTATCTGGATATAACCATTGGTAACTTCAAAGAATCCTTTACGGACGTTTCCGGTAGGGTTGACCTGGTACAAGAAGAGTTATCCAATATGCCAAGCTCTATTTTGGATGCAGCAAAAGCAAATGCTACAAGCCTTATTAATTCAGGATTCGGAGGACATGTACGTATTTATCCAGATCGTATTTTAATTATGGACACGAAAGATGAAAAGAGTGCGAAAAAGGTTTGGCAATGGAACTTGAATGGATTAGGGTATTCTTCCACAGGTGTGAATGGACCATACGGAACTGCCATTACAAGTGATGGAAGAATTGTTGCTGATTTTATTACTGCAGGTACATTAAGCGGGAACGTTGTTCGAGGGGGAGAAATAACAGGTTCAACATTACGAACTTCAGATAGTGTGAACTATGTAAATATTTCAAAGCAATTTATACGCTTGTATGAGTCATCTAAAACAAGGGTGTTTGTAGGGTATTACAAAAATAGTAGAAATGAAATACAGCCTACTCTTATTTTAGGTGGAGATTCAGATTCCACAGGAGCAAATGGTGCTATTATGGTGTACCAATTCTCAGATACAAGTGTTAAGTCTGGTGGAATTGGTATTACAAAAGGACTCGATGGTAATGGATACTTGAATGCAGCTTCTTTATACTTTTCGCAAACAGGGAATGCAATGCTTGATGCTGATAAAATGATTGTCCTAAATGCCGAAAGTGAAATGAGATTTAAGGTTAAAGATCAGTTCCGCTTTTATCGTAATGACAATTGGATTGCAAGTATTGGAGTTGCATCTGGAGGGGATACGGATATTATGCTCCCAAATGCGATCATACGAAATTCGAGTTGGGACAATGGGTATATCCAAGTGAAAACCGCTCTTGGGACATATTATCAAGGAGTAATTGCTTCAGACTTCAAAGTTTCTTCAAAAGAAACCTATAAAACCAATATCCGTCCTGTTGCATTCAGCGCACTTGAAAAGGTAATGGAATGGGAAATTAAACAATACAATTTGAAAACCGACATTCCAAAACTGTATGAGATGCGTATGAATCGTAAGGAAGGAGAGCCGACAATTACTACAGATGCAATCCCTACACATTATGGTTTAGTTATTCCAAAAGAAGCAAAAGAAAATGGTGTAGGTCTATACGGGATGCTTTCACAATTGACGAGCGCATTTCAAGAGTATGTGATGAAAACGGATGCCAGATTGGAAGAATTAGAGCCGTTAAAACCTAAAGGAAACATAAAGAATAGGAACAGAGTAAAACGTCAGAGAAGACCACTTAGACACGTAAAAAGGAGTAGCTAGAAAGAGGTGTAGTTATGCGAAATGAGGAAATTATGATAGATTTAGCAGATCCTGTGTTTACAAAAACAATTCGTTCTCGGCAGAATGACAAGAATGGATTGAAGCTTACGGTGTATGTAAGAGAAAAAGGGGAGAAGGTGGATTTAACAGGATATGTGGTTAAATATGAAGCGACAAATCATACAGGAGTATTCATTCGAGATGATGCTCAAATAGTTGATGCAAAGAATGGTGTGTTTTCATATACGTTTACATCTCAAGCTGTTTCTACATCAGATGATTGGACAGCTTATTTTGTGATGGAAAAAAATACAGAACGAATGAGTACACCAGACATTCGTATTGCATTAAGACGTGATGTGAAAGAAGGAAATATTAAAATAGAAAATTATATTTCTGATTTTGAGACTCTTAAGAAAACGATAGATGCTTTACAGCTAGCGGTTGATAAAATGGACGTCGTAAAGCGGTCAGGCGGGATGATGACAGGGTATCTAACAATGAGACCGACACTTGGCTCGAATATCGGAGTTGGATTTAATAGTGAGGATAAGGTATTAGATACTGGTCTTGTAGGGGTTGCGGATGGTCAATTATATTTAAAAGACTGGAAAAATAATAAAGTATTGTTTGAAAAATCGCCTACTGGAACATTCAATGTTTTTGCTGATAATCTTCTAAAAAAGGCTGGCGACATTATAAATGGATTACTTGAATTTAAGAGCGATAATGCAATTGTTTTGGGAAGTCGTTCTTTCAAGTCAGTTATTCATAAAGGGGCGCAAGGAGAACTGATCTTTGCACCTTCCACTCAAGAACAAGGTGATTCTTGGGATTGGTCTAAAAGGGTAGAATTCCGAACAAATGGAACAATTAGACAAGCGTATGATACAGGATGGATTAACCTTCCTACAACTGGGGTAGAGAATGTTCCTGATAGAATTTTAAAGTACAAGAGAAGTGGGGATCAGGTTACTGTAATCGGTTCTATTCGAAACCCAGTAAACACCACGATTTTTGCGACGCTTCCAACTGCGTTTAGACCTGTACAAAATATTGCTTTTCCGGCACTGGCATATGGTGCTGTACCAACAGTTTGTGAGGTCACAGTGAAAAGTGATGGTGGAATTTTCGTGAATGGTGTTCAGAGTGGGAATACCATTCATATTGCGCTGACTTTTACGTTATAAACGAAGTTTGTTAACAAGAGGGACAACACTGTCTCTCTTTTTTTATAGATGAGGAGCTGAAAAACATGAGTATTGAAATTGGCGTACTGATTGGAGCATTATCACTCGTCATCAGCTATTTTGGTTATGCACTGAATAAGTCCAAGTCCATAAAAGCGGATGGGCAACAAAGTGCAGAAGTAAAGGCAGAACTTGGATATATCCGAAAAGGTGTGGATGATATTCGGATTGACTTAAAAGCGAGTGAAAAACAAATGGTAGCACTCGGGGAACGCGTCACAAGGGTGGAGGAAAGTGCCAAACAAGCGCATAAGAGACTCGATACAATCGAAAAGGAGAGTAATTAGACATGAATTTATCAAAAGAAAATATAAAAAAACGATTCCGCAACTGGAAAACATGGGTCGCGTTTTTTTCCTTGCTTGGCTTTTTATGTACGAAATTTGGTTTATCAGAGGCGAAAACGTTCTTAGATGAATTGGCGCCTTATTTGTTAACGGTGGGGATTGCACTCGGGATTTGGTCAGATCATGAAGGAAATGATAAGGGAGATATGGAGTAATGGAAATCAGAAAAAAATTAGTTGATCCAAGTAAATATGATACGAAGTGTCCGTATACAATGCCTCCAGAGTTTATCACCATTCATAACACGTATAATGATGCAACGGCAGAAAACGAAATTGCTTATATGATACGAAATAATAATGAAGTGTCATTTCACATTGTGGTAGATGATAAAGAAGCTGTACAAGGTCTTCCGTTAGAGCGCAATGCATGGGCTTGTGGAGATGGGAATGGTTCAGGTAATCGGAAGTCTATTAGCGTGGAAATTTGTTATTCTTTAAGCGGTGGGGATAGATATAATAAAGCGGAAAATAATGCAGCGGTAGTTGTTGCCGGGCTCATGAAACAATACAATATTCCCATTAGCAAAGTACGCACACACCAATCGTGGAGTGGAAAGTACTGCCCACATCGTATGTTAGATGAAGGACGTTGGAATTCCTTTATAGAAAGGGTACAAAACGCCTATAACGGTGCAGGTGCATCCACACAATCATTAAATGGGGTAGGCGTTGTTACGATTACAGCGGATATATTACGCGTTCGTACAAGCCCAGGAACGAATTCTCGTATTGTGAAGAATGTGTACCGAGGAGAAAGATATCAATCTTGGGGGATTCAAAATGGTTGGTACAACGTTGGTGGAAATCAATGGGTGTCTGGAGATTATGTAAGATTTGAAAGGTAGATGCGCACATACTATAAATCTCAAGCAAAACCCATGAAATTTGTCGAGTAGCTCAACAAAGAAGTAAACGTTGCCATGTGCCATAAAAATCCAATCTTTTAATTTGAAAAACTGGACTTTTTATGTTTATAGTGCAAAATAACTCCTAAAAATAGTGAATTGCATCATAAGGGGCATTGTAGATGAACTGTTTTTAATCAATACAGAAATAATATTTTTTTCTTAAAATTCATATTATTAATAACCTTAAAAAATTAAATATTCCATTGTTTAAAAAAATGTATTATACTTTGAATTGCTGAGGGATATAAATCAGTGTTTTCTGGTAACTATTCAATTTGTTAAGGTGTTATTAATATTATGGTAATGAAAAATGTATACTTCCCCTTGAAGCTAAAACAATAACGGCAATCATATCGGAAAATCATAATAATAATTATTTTCTTAACAATATCACAGAGTTATAAAACAGAAAATTCAAACCCTTAAGTAATATTAAAGTGCTAAATAGAAATATTTAGACGAGAAGAGGAAGATAAATAAATGGAACAGAAAAAAAATTTAGATATTAAATTAACAGAATCAGGAAAAATTAATTATGCTCATGTACCTGATAGCCCTGGATGTGCTGGAGGATGCGTTGGAACAACATCTTGTACAGGTGTAGATCCTACAAAACCTGGTGTATGGCAAAGATGTTCTGGTAAATAATCAAAAAATCCATAAGTGGTTTTTAATTCAAGGGGAAATATTTTATTTAACAGGATAGTAAAAGAGAGTATCTCTTTTACTATCCAAATTGTATTTCTATGAAATTAGTTTAATAAGGAAATAGGAAGGGTAATGCTGGATGGAGAATGAACTACTTAATTATAAACCTATAATAGATGGTTATTCCTTTGTAAAAGAAAGTGATGGAGAGTTAATTTTTTTTAATAGAGATACATATATAACTTGTAATGGTGATTCCGTTGAAGACATACTTGCATTAATTCCATTATTTACAGGAAATTTAAGTACAGAACAATTAGCGGAAAAAGTAGAATTACCTGTAGAATATGTTTGTGACATAATCCAATTATTGGATAATAAAAACATTATAAAAAATTACGATATGAACGAAAAATGTATATTTACAAGTAAAGAATTGCAACGACATGAAAGATTTATCTCAAATTTAACAGGTTCTTTATCTAGCTCTTTTAGAGACATTGAAACTATGTATTCCCAAAAGATAGTTTTGATGGGAAATGAAGAATTACAGGGGAATTTAAAGAGAGCCTTTGGTACTAAATTTTCATTTCTAGAAATGAATCAAATTCAAAATGCGAACCTCATAATAGCAGTTGATTTCTTGGAAAATGAAAGTCTATATAACGAGGCTAATGAATTAGCGAAGAGTTTTAATATTCCTTTTTTAAGAGCTCTGTTGCAAGAGGAGCAATTTAATATTGGGCCAATATTTATTCCTAATGAAACTAGTTGTTATAATTGTTTTATAAGTAGGAAGATTACCAATTGCGAAAATTCCTATTTGAGCTATAAGTTCTTGAAGAAATATAATAGTGAATGGAATGAGGAACATATTAGTGTTCTGCCTGGGACAATAGAGATGTTTAGTTTTCATATATTAAGCTTTGTTATGAAATATTTCTCTAATTGTTTGACTTCTGAAATAATTGGGAAAGAATTTACTTACAATATACTTACTTTAAGTTCAAATTTGAATCCTGTATTAAAGGTTCCAGGGTGTTCTAAATGTACGAGTGCAAAAAAGAATCTCAAGAAAGATTTTGTATTGAACAGTTAGGAGTAGAAAAAATATGGGGATACAAAATGCTTTAGAATATATCATAAATAAGAATACTGGAATTATACATCATGTAAAGAATGAGATAGAGTTCAAACTTCCTTTCCCAATGCATATGTATTTTACATTTAGAAATGAATTGGTTGATGTTAATGAGGGTGTTAAAATTCGTGGGAATTACAGTGGGTTAGGATATAGTTATGATTCG
The DNA here is from genome assembly GCF_038005385.1 of Bacillus sp. FSL K6-2944. NCBI lineage: Bacteria > Bacillati > Bacillota > Bacilli > Caryophanales > Bacillaceae > Bacillus > Bacillus sp. FSL K6-2944. The sequence continues at coordinate 10,307 of NZ_JBBOTE010000001.1, forward strand.
GCTGATTCAGCATTAATATCCGCTGTCGGAGAGACTCTTGAGCGTTATTGTTCATGTTATCTTGACAGGGAAACTCTCATAAAGAGTTCATTCAACTCTTTAGTAGAAAAAAACATACCTGTTTTAAATCCATTATCAATTACACAGCCTTTAAATGAGCCATATGAGGGAACAAATCTTACCAATAAAGAAATTGATAGAGATACCGTATTTAATTGGGTTCAAGCAAATGATGAAATTCATAAAAGAAACATAGCAGTTCCTGCCAACACAATATATTTTGATGTTGATGAAGAGGTATTGTTACCACATATAAGGGATTCAATTTCTACTGGCTTAGCTACAGGTTCTACAAGGTTACAAGCGGTTGAAAATGCAGCACTGGAATGTATAGAAAGGGATGCGATTGTGATTACATGGTTGAATCAACTATCGGTTCCATTAATAGATCAACAGACGATTCCAGATGAAAGTGTGCAATATTATTTAAAAATTGCAAATGAAAAAGGTTTCGAAGTTTTCTTTTTTGATATAACCACGGATATAAAAATCCCTACATATCTCGTCTTGGTGAGAAATCTTTATAATAATTATCCCTATATACAAGTAGGTGCAAAAGCACATTATGACCCTCTTACAGCACTGAAAGGCGCTTTAATGGAAACGTTGGCAAGTTTAAATTTACTAGCCAATCCCAATCAGGACATAGCAGAGATTGTAGATATTAAAAATACAAAAAATATAAAAAGTATCAAGGATCATATGCTCTATTACGCATCAGGGAATGATAAAGATGCTTTTGATTTCCTAATTTCTAGTTCTACCAAACCATTTAATAATCATTCTGAAATCAATGATTTTGAAGAACTAAAGGATGAGCTTAAGGATATGGGTTTAAACCTTTATTCATATGATTTAACTACAGAAGATATAAGTTCTTTAGGTTTACATGTGTATAGAGTATTAATGCCAGAATTAGCTTTTTTAGAAATAACTATCCCTATGTTACGTTGTAATAGATTAGTAGATGCCCCGAAAAATATGGGATATACTCCAGCAAAAGCTTTTAATAAAAATCCACACCCATTTCCGTAAAGAATTTATAAAAAGAGGAGTTAAGAGGTATGAATAAATTTGAAGATCATACAGAGAAATATATCTTATCCAGAACCTATGATTGTAATACTAGAATATTTCCAAAGCTATTGCCGAGGCTTTCAAGACACTTAACACCATCTAACTACTTTACAAAAATAACAAAGAAACATTACTGTATTAAAAGCATCCCTCTTAGGCCTGATAAAAATTTGCTTAGACAAGAATTTTATCAAGTCTTGAATGATAGAAAATCTGTAGAAGAATTAGAAATCCGAACTAGGATTAGATTTGAAACGCTTTCGAATTTACTTCATTTTTCATACGGGTATATTAATAAGCCGCATAGTGCGGCTCCATCTGCTGGAGGAAAGTATCCTATAAATATTTATATAGCGGTTTTCAATGTCGAAAATTTAGAACAGGGTATATATTATTATGACAGGGAACAAGACGTGCTAGATATGATAAGAAGAGGAGACTTTAGAGAAAGCATTAATAATTTATACGTGGATAATACCCATATTCATTCATCGTCTTTTATTATGTTCCATGCTGCCAATCTTGATCAAACAAGTAGTAAATACGCAGATAGAGGATATAAGTTAATACATTTAGACATGGGACACCTTTCCCAAAATTTATATTTATTAAGCAGTGCACAACAATTAGGAATTAGAGCAATTTTTGGTTTATATGAAAATAAAGTAAATGATTTTTTAGAACTTGATGGTGAAAATGAATTTGTACTGCTTTCACACGTCTTTGGAGGCATAAAACTATCTACTCCAATTACTATGGATACAAAATTTAGTGATATATATTATGAAAACGAGGAAACAAAAAGTGAAGGATAAAACACTGTTGAAATTCCTTATAAATTTATATAAAACCCAAAAATATAAGCTAATTGTTTTGTTTATATTTTCTGGGTTTCTAGCTGGCTATGAAATAGTTTTTCCTCTTCTCTTAAAGTATATCATTGATAATGTTACAATTAATAATTTGTATGAATTTTCAATATCATATGGATGGATGTTTGTTTCTTTCATAATTTTTCAATTAACAATAAAATATTATACTTTAATTTTAGATAGTCAAATTGTAATTCAAAGTAATTTGGTATTAAGAAAATGTATAAACGAAACATTAAAAAAAGCCAATTATTATAGATTTATTAATCTTGAAAATAAAAATCTGACTCAGATTATTACATATGATGTTCCACAGTGCCAAGGGATTCTTAATTCCATCATATTTGATTTAATCATTCAATCTTTAGTTTTTATAGGAACTTTCTGTATTTTAATGACTCTTAATTTTAAATTAACTTTAATTATATTGGTAATTTTACCAATATATTATGGTGCTTTTTATATATTTAATAGCAAACTGAATGTGATTAATATGCAAATGGTTGATCACCGAGATTATTTATCAAACGTAATAGAAAAAATTCAGAGAAATTTGAAAAGTTACAAAATATATGCAAAAAAAAATGGTTTTGATACACAATATAACGACAGAATTGAAAAGATTTCTCAGACACAATTTAAAAATATAAAATTGGTTACAGTTATGAATATCACAATGACTACACTTTTTTGTTTATTAATTGGTACTGTTGCGATTATTGGATTTTTAGAGGTGAAGAATAACACATTAAGTATTGGTGCTTTGACTGCTTTTTTAATTTATACCATGAATTTTTTTTCACCAATTCAAAAAATCATGTCATTGTTTATTAATTTTAAAATTAGTGTAATCTCTATAAAAAGAGTACATGACTTACTATGTTTGGACTTAGAAAAAAACATACATGTAAAAATGAAAGACATTAACAAAGGAAACCTATCATTTCAAAATGTACAAATAAAGATAGGTGATGAAAATATTGTTAATAATATCAATGGAGAAATTATACGAGGTAAAATCAACTATTTAATGGGCAGAAACGCATCAGGAAAAACAACACTAATTCTATCTTTAATTCAATTTATTCAATCTAAAGGGGTTTACTTAGATAATTACGAGATAACAAAATATGACATCGAAGTATTAAGGAATAATATTACTGTCGCATTTCAAGAACCTGAATTTGTCACAGACACTGTAATCGACCAACTAAAACTAATAGAAGAATATAATCACAACAAACTTATAAAACCTGAGAAAAAAATAATGATTGATAAATATGTGGAATTTCTTTCCGGTCTTTTAGAACCCCAAAAACCTATTTCAGAGTTATCAGGTGGGAAGAAGCAATTATTATCTATTATTAGTAGTTTGAAGAACTATCCTGAAATACTCATTTTAGACGAAGCTTTTTCCAATTTAGATTCTGAAATTAGACACGAAATAAAAATTATATTGAATAGCTTGAAAGAGCATATCACAATTATTATTGTGGATCATTTTGCAAATCCATCATTACAGGATAACGTCATTAGCCTAGAACAAGAAAATTTTGTACAGGGGGAGTTTAAATGAAAAAGCACATAATTCCTGATTTTCCTTCTTTAGTTGGAAAACATTGTTCTTCCACTGCAATTCGAGAGACCACGATGTATTATAAGAATCCCTTAAGTGAAGCTATGATATTTGGGATTGGTAGCGGTTTGTTTTTTAGTTATTTCAGTTTCGCAAACAACTATCCAAGATTATTAATTACTCGAACACCTTATTTTGAAAATAATTTTTTTAATTCAATTAACCATAGGTTTAAGTGGTATAGTGGTGACGTTTTAGATGTAGATAAAATAATTTACTTTCTAGAAAACGATGTACCTGTATTGGTAATTTCGGAAACTGGATATCTAGATTTTTATGGGACTGCAGGTGGAAGAAATGTTGCTGGGCATACGTTTACAATAGTTGGATTTGATACAGAGAAAAAGATTTTTCTTGTATCCGATTATATATCTAATGAATATTTCCCATTAAGCCTGATGGACCTAAAAAAAACTGCTGGACAAGCAAAAGTACCTTATGATAGAAAAAACGTTTGGGCCCCTGTGCATCCTTTTATTATCGAAGATATTCGCGAAGCAATTGTAAAAGGTATACGGAAAAATGCTGAAGATATGCTCCAAGACAAAAATGATACCTATGGTATTTTAAACATCAAAAAATTAGCAGCCGAAATTCCTTATTGGACTGAATTGCCCGAATGGGAGGAATGTTGCGTCCATACTTACTTAATGATTGAAAAAATAGGGAGTGGAGGAAGCGGCTTTAGGAAATTATATTCCGAATTTTTAATAGAAGCATCTGCTTACTTACCCGAAATCGAACAATATTCTTGCATTACAAAAATAGAAGAAATACATAAACTATATAGGTTATTGGGAAGGAAATTCTTTTCTGCTGGACGAAATAAAGATAAAAAAGTTCTAATCGAAGTCCAACAATGCTTAGAAGATATATATATATTAGAAAAGGAATTTTGGGAGATCTTATCCCATATAACTAATACATATAGTGTTGTATCTTTAAATCAATAAATTTTTCGATAAGCTAGTTAATAGATTATTGAATTTAATCTTTTGATAGAGTTAAAAAAATCAACTTTATATTCTAATTTAGAAATTACTAGGTGGTGTCGGTAGTGTTTGAGTACCTTTTAGTTAAAGCTTTATTTACTATTTTCTTAATTAGCCTAATCGTGTTAATCAGTGTAATATGGACTAAAATAGAAAAAATTATGGACGAGACTGTATTTAAAAACGTTTCTGAAAAAACCAGATATGTAGTAACTATGATAATTGTTATGGTAGGAGAATTTGTTCTCATAGTCATTACTTCATTAAATTGGAAAGCTTCAATTATTGACACACTCTTTTTTGGTAGTATTATTTTGTTCTGCTGTATATGGCTAATACCTTATTTTGTTAATCAACAACAAAACGTCGCTAAAGTTATGGATAAGCATTTTAGTGGAGGGGTAGATTTAGGTGAAATTCAAGTTCATCGTGCGAAACTTTCTGCATTTAATTTAGGAAGTATTGTATTTTCTATAGTGGGAATTATTATACCTATTTGTTATTACTTTAGATATTTTTGATAGTCGTAGGACTAGAACCTGCGAGTGAATCGGATATTTGTAATTTTCTAATTTAATCGTTTGTTTTGTAACTACTCTGCCTCCTCATGGAGGCTTTTTTATGTGTGCCAGGCATGGCAACTATCTAGGTGGTGGAAGTCCACTGTGGGGGTACACATCGACCAACCACTAAGGAAGCGCAAGGTACTTACCGTGAGGTAAGGGCTGGAGGAAGCGTGGAATAAAATCTTGGCTCGACGAACAGAAATCTGATATGAAGGCTCTATAAAGGGATGAGGCTCCATAACAAGTTAAAGTCCAAAAGATGTGCGTAACTTTGTAGAGTAAATCAGGCGAGTAAAAGAAGAAAGATAGCTGCCTTACCCTGGGAGATCTTGCGGATGTACTAACAGTACAGTCGAAAATGGTTAACCGCAAGAAGTCAGCCGAAGCCATAGTAGTGGAATAAATTCATGAAGGGCCGAACAGTTTATAGTGTTTCAACGCCATGAATGCGTAAGTGACGTACTCCGAATATGTTAATGATAAAAGTATGAGCGTATCTCAAAGGATAATCAAAATGGAGTTGTCACTTACTACGTGAAGGGAAAGGAGAAACGAGTGTGGAACTCTTAGAAACAATTTTAAGCAATAAAAATATGAATGAAGCCTACTTACGTGTTTATAAAAACAAAGGTGTAAGTGGAGTTGATGGTGTAACAGTCGAAGAACTAAAGCAATATCTGAAAGAGCACAGGGATGAGCTACGTCAGCGCATTAGAACAAGGAAATACCAACCACAAGCTGCCTTACGAGTGGAAATCCCAAAAGAGAATGGCAAGATGCGCAAGCTGGGAATACCAACAGTAGTGGATAGAGTCGTTCAACAAGCCATTCATCAAATACTCAGCCCGATATTTGAGAAGCAGTTCAGTGAATTCAGTTATGGTTTTAGACCAAAAAGAAGTTGCGAGATGGCAATTGTGAAAAGCTTGGAATTTCTAAACGACGGATATGATTGGATAGTAGATATTGATTTGGAGAGATTCTTTGATACAGTTCATCACGATAAATTGATGCGAATTATATCTAACACAATACATGACGGAGACGTGATTTCTCTCATAAGAAAGTATCTAGTCAGTGGAATTATGGTGAATGGAAAATATGAAGAAACACCAGTCGGAACTCCGCAAGGAGGCAATCTCAGCCCTTTACTGAGTAACATTATGCTGAACGAACTGGATAAGGAACTCGAGGGTAGAGGACTTCAATTTGTGAGATACGCTGATGACGCTCTTATCTTTGTGAAGAGTGAGAAGGCAGCGGGCAGAGTGATGAAATCAATCGTGAGATTCATAGAAAAGAAACTAGGCTTGATAGTCAATACAGAAAAGAGTAAAATCTCTCGGCCAAAAGATTTAAAATTTTTAGGGTTTGGATATTATTACACCCCCAAGGATAAGAGATATCAAACGAAACCACATCCAATCTCGGTACAAAAATTTCAAAGAAAACTGCGCCAACTGACAAAACGAAGCTGGAGTGTACCGTTAGACTATCGAATATTGAAACTTAAACAAGTGATATTTGGATGGGTCAATTACTTCAGGAGTACAAATATGAAAGGTGTTATGGAGCGAATAGACCAGAAGCTCCGCTCCAGAATTAGAGTGATTATCTGGAAGCAATGGAAAGTACCAAAGAAACAAATCAAATCGCTTGTTCAACTAGGGATTCCGGAGGAAGAAGCGAAGGGATTAACCTACTGTCGAAAGGGCTTCCGATATATAGGGTTATCGAAAGTTGTTCAAAGAGCCATCTCAAATCAAAGACTAAAGAAGAGGGGAGTCCCTTCTTCTTTAGAACGATATCTAAAAGTTCACACTGTAATATAAACTGAACCGCCGTATACGGAACCGTATGTACGGTGGTGTGAGAGGGGCGAGAATAATTACTTTATTTTCCCTCTACTCGATTGACTAATAGAATATGTATTTTTTTTTTTTTTTGTACTGAAAACACTAGAAATTCTAGTTGTCTATCAAAAGGGACATAAATCTATTTGTGATTTCATTCTGTATCTTAGAAAATCAAATTTTAAAGGGAACATAGCGGAATTAGAAAAACGTTCTAAAAAACTCAAAAAGGTCATTAATCACCTTCTACAAGTGGTTTGGGCCAATTCCATTATAAAAAGTTTATGCAAGCCATCTCATCGTCAAATTAAAGGTCAGTTGGGCCACGAGTGGGGATTATACAATTGGTTTGACAACGACTCCATATCATAAGATTATAGATTCACCTGTGCATTGTACTAATTTGCATAGTTTCTTGAACCACGAATCTGTAAAGGGATTATCGCATTCGCCTGGTGTAAGACTTCTCGTTTATCAACTATTCAGTTTGTAGTCGTTTCATGAAGAAGTAAAAGAACAGATTTTTCAGTGGTTACATACTACCATCGCACTGGAGTGGACATTAATTTACTGCTTCATAAGAGAATGTTCTCTATTTGATGCAAATCTTTTCTCTTAGGGTAGTATTTTCTTTTTTATGTTTTCGAGTTGGAAACATATATTTGGCACGACGTTTGAGCTGATGATGAAGCTGTGTCGATACTAAATTTGTTAAATTTCCATTATACATGTTTCTAAACTATTAATAGGCTTCCGCCAAGCCATTGTCAAAACAGAATTTGTCCATTAAGTTATTTACATTCTCGTTAAAATAATTAAACTAAAATCGACCACATTTAATACAATCCCATCTTATCCGCTTCTTCTTTAGATATTTTGTCATATACACCTGGAATAAGAGAGTGGTCTATTGTACTTGTGAGAGGTATTTTTGAGCCATCAACTTCTAGCCAATTATAAAATATACCACCAGTGTATACAGTTGTCCTACGCTTTTCAAGAATATGTCTCTCCCTAAAGCTATCGATATAGTTATAGACCATCTGTTTAAATGTGCGTGTAAAGTAGCCAATTGGATTTTTCATCAAAGCACCGCTATGCTCGTATTCATGCGTTTTAGAAAACAAGACAGATGAAGCCTTCGCAAGAAGGCTGTCAAAAATATCTGTATCCGCTAGTAAATTGAATTTTTTTGCAGCTTTTCTTGCAATGTTTCTCGCATTACGGAAAGACTCATTGATCACGTTTGAATGAAAAGCATGTCCTAATATCCCGCGCATAGATTGTGGCACACGGTAATCGATGAAATCTACATCATGTGGATAAGATTGTGAAACGTCCTCTTTACGTATATTTTTACTCTTTTGTTTTAAAGAAATAGAGTTTGTTTTATTGGTAGGACACTTTGGTGGACTTTTTATATCTACCTTGTCGGACATTTCTTCTATAATTGGTTGAATGATAATAGCGTTAGAAGTTTGAAGCATATCTTTTTTACGCTTCATAGCTACTTGTGTAATCATTTCTAAATCCACAAGTTTGTTCATTAAACGTTGTACAGTTTTATAGGAAACCTTCAGCATATCAGCGATTGAATTTTTGCATAGGAAACTAACACCTACATATTTACAGCTGTGGCGTTTTAAAATTTCAAGTAATGTAATGAGTTTAGATTGTACATCGGTACGCTTAATAGACAGACGGATAGTGTCTCTGTATGTACGTACAGCTTTATTTAAGTCTTCCACATCTTTGAATGAGGATAAGTTGTGGAAGGATTCTTCATTTGCAATTACATTGATACGCTTTTTCATTATAGGGTCTCCTTTAGTGAAACAAAAAAGCAACGTCACCAATTTGGTAAACGTTGCTAAAGAAACCCTACATGATGTACAATAATTCATGAGAGTATGGCAAGTGTTTACCTGGGTGTTTCAGGTGGATGGTATATAGAGTGTTAGTCGCACTTTATATACACGCTGTACTTTTTGTTGTTAGAATTTTTTAATTCAACTTGTAGAAATGCATTATACATAAGTAAATTTCTTATAGTGGGGTGCCCACAAATTGCCCACATACTAATCATTTTGTAACTTTTTTTATCGGTAACAGTAAAAAATACAAAGTAAATAATCGTTGATTTTCATGTTTTTTTTCAAGTTCTTCGGTTGGTATCTTAAGGCAAAAAAGAAAAAGTATTTCTATAAGCAAATGGATTGATTTTGGTGGTGGTTGAAATGAATCGAAATTGGGAAGAATTTTTAGCACCTTACCACCAAGCGGTGGCAGAGCTAAAAGTGAAACTAAAAGGAATGCGTACTCAATTTGCAATGTTAACAGAGCATTCTCCAATTGAGTTTGTAACAGGAAGGGTAAAGTCGGTTGCAAGTATTATTGATAAAGCGGAGAAGAGAAATGTACCGCTAGACCGATTGAGAGAAGATATGCAGGATATTGCTGGGCTTAGAATGATGTGTCAATTTGTTGATGAGATTAAGCCTGTTGTAGAATATCTTCGAAAACGAAATGACTTTGAAATCGTGGAAGAACGTGATTATGTCACGCAAAAGAAAGATAGCGGTTATCGTTCTTATCATGTTGTCATTAGTTATCCTGTTCAAACGATTCAAGGTGAACAAAAAGTATTGGTAGAAATCCAAATACGCACGCTAGCAATGAACTTTTGGGCAACAATTGAGCATTCTTTAAATTATAAATATAGTGGACGTTTTCCTGAAGATATTAAAATACGATTGCAACGTGCAGCTGAAGCGGCGTTTTTATTAGATGAAGAAATGTCTTCTATTCGTCTTGAAATTCAAGAAGCGCAAAAGGCTTTTTCAAGAAAGCAAGAAACGAAAGATTCCGAATCATAAACTAAAGGGTGTTGGGCGATGAAATTTACAATTATGTCAAAGGGAGATCAATCATCAGATACACTGGCAAGCACGATGAAAGAGTACTTGCTAGATTTTGGATTTATAATGGATGAAAAGGAACCCGATATTGTAATTTCTGTTGGGGGAGATGGAACGCTTTTATATGCGTTTCATCGTTATTATAATCGATTGGATGAAACAGCATTTGTTGGTGTACATACAGGACATCTAGGTTTCTATGCAGATTGGTTACCAACAGAAGTAGAGAAATTAGTAATTGCGATTGCGAAAACACCATTCCAAGTGGTGGAATATCCGCTTTTAGAAGTTATTATTCGCTATGTGAATGGAAGTAAAGAGTCACAGTATTTAGCGATGAATGAGGCGACTGTAAAAAGTGCAGAAGGTACATTAGTAACAGAAGTAGAAATACGCGGAGAATATTTTGAAACATTCCGCGGAGATGGCCTTTGTATCTCTACTCCTTCAGGAAGTACCGCGTATAATAAAGCGCTTGGCGGAGCAATTATTCACCCATCTATTGAAGCGATTCAAATTGCAGAAATGGCGTCCATTAACAATCGTGTATTTCGTACTGTAGGATCGCCACTCGTATTGCCGAAGCATCATACATGTGTGTTAAAGCCAGCTGCAGGAATGAACTTACAAATTACAGTGGATCATTTAACGATGGTTCATCAAGATGTGAAATCAATCCAGTATCGCGTCGCAAACGAGAAAGTACGATTTGTTCGTTTCCGCCCATTCCCGTTCTGGAAACGAGTTCGTGACTCGTTTGTTGCAGATAAATAGAAAGGGTTATATATTTGAACAGATTTACATTGAAATGGGATATAGGGCCGGCTGAAGAGGGAACTTTAGTTAGGGAATTTTTGAAAACGAAAGGTATTTCTAAAGCCGCTTTAACGGATATAAAGTTTCATGGCGGAGCAATTGAAGTAAATGGTCAACATGCGAGTGTTCGTCATCAGTTGCGTGCTGGTGAAGAATTACGTGTCTTTTTTCCAGTGGAGGAAAGAAGTGAAGGGATGATGGCAGAAGATATTCCTTTATGCATTATATATGAAGATGACGCGGTTCTTATCATTAATAAAGAGGCGAATATGTCAACGATTCCGTCTAGAGAACATCCGGCAGGAAGTGTTGCCAATGCGCTGTTATCTCATTATGATAAGCAGCATCTTGCAAGTACAGTGCACATCGTAACACGTTTAGATCGTGATACTTCGGGGCTTATGCTTATTGCAAAAAATCGTTTCGTGCATCATCTTTTATCGAAGCAGCATCAACAAAAAGCTGTGAAACGAACGTATGAAGCAATTGTTCACGGAAAGATTGTAGAACGAGAAGGAATGATTGATGCACCAATTGGTCGAAAATCTGATAGCATTATTGAGCGAATGGTTTGTGAGGATGGACAAAGGGCAGTTACTCATTTTAAAGTAATTGATAGTACATATCATAAGACACATGTAGCGCTTGAGCTTGAGACAGGAAGAACGCATCAAATTCGTGTGCATATGGCTCATATAGGACATCCATTACTTGGTGATAGCTTATATGGAGGGAGAAGGGATGAAATGAAACGGCAAGCACTTCATAGTAAATCTTTGACGTTTTATCATCCTATTTTAGAGAAAGAGATGTCTTTCACTATAAAGCTTCCAAGCGATATGCAAGAAGTGTTGCGGCATACTTAAAAAGGGAACAAAATTCTTATATTATAAAGAATTTTGTTCCCTTTTTTCTTAGCGGAATAATATTAAAATTTGGTTTTCACCCGTACGCTTTATAACGAAAAATCCATTTTCGGCTTTTGTAGCAATGCCATTGTCATTTGGAAGACAAAATCCATGTGCTTCGCAAGTGCCGTCATCACGTACTAACATTTGTCCAATTAATCCGACAGGAAGCCACTCGGCGCGATCTTTTCTGGCTACATATTTGCGAGTTGGATCCCATTCTGTATTTAAAAGAGGTTGTATTTCTTCGGTTTCCGTCCATACATATTGGCGTTTTCCAAAGTTATCTGTTTTATAACGTTTTTCCCAACTTAAAGCCCCGCTATTTCCTATAAGGGCAGGGGTTGCACTAGATATTCCTAAAATGAACGAGTCGTGTGAAGTAGCTATCCGAATTTTTTCTTCGCTACTAAATGTAACGAAATAACCGACATCAATAGGTTTATGATCTTCGGTTTCAAACATTTGTGCAAAATCCGTTCCACTTGCATTGTAAGACGCACCCTCAATGTACATTTCTCCATTATGGGCAAGCCATTTAGCCCCGATATTATGGTCGGTGTCGCTTACACCATTTGCAATAAACCAAGAATAAGCTTCTTCTGCAGTGCCGAAGCGCCCCATAATATGGCTACCTGCAAAATGAGCTGTTGATGTATGATGACCTTCCGCATGAGAAGAGGATCCGTTAGCGATAGTTGCGGTTCCTTCTGCGTGTGCTGCTTCGCCTAAAGCAATCGTCTGTTTACCCTCTGCATGAGAATAAGCTCCGCCTGCTGTCGTTTCACTTCCCTCACTATGCGAACTATGTCCAGTTGCTTTTGAGTTTGATCCCTCTGCATGAGAGAAAGAACCTTTTGCGTGTGTTAATAAGCCTTCCGCATGTGCTGCCATGCCCTCCGCATGAGAGTGAAGCCCTTCCGCATATGCATATCGGCCGCCCCTTTTAACTTTTGTATTTTCAGGTGTAGGTGTCTCAATTATGAGTGGTTTTTCAGTTTGTATATCATTCGATGAAGCCAATGCCTCTTTTATTTTTTTTACTTTGTTTATAATAGCAGCTGGAATTTCTGGTTCCACTTTTTTATTTATTGCTACAGAAATATTTTCTTCCGTCTTTTCTTCTGTTTGATTAGAATGTATTACCTGTTCATCTTGATTTGAGAGCTGTTTATTTTTTTGTTGCATCTTTATTTTTCTGCGATCGATTATGCGGCTCATCACAGCATTTTCTAAAGAGACATATGTTGGTTTTACTTTGCTTTTTTTTGATGACTCTTGTTCTTCCAGTTCTTCTATCGCTGCAGCCCGAATGCTACACCAGTTGTTAATTCCGTACATGGGCAGATATAAAGGGGGAAATTTTCTTTTTTGTTTAGAAGATTTTTTCTTCATTCTGTCACCTCCTGCGACATTATATGTAGTGTAATTAAAAAAAGATGCACTTTATTGCATCTTTTTTTAATTACTTTACCTAGTTTTATATGAGATCTGCCTAAATAATACGGTAATCTTTCGCTAAGTAAGGTAGTTATGAAATTGGACGGAATTTCTCAGCGACAAAAGGTAAAGAAGAAGGAACAGAGATAGTCTCCATTTCAGGATAACGTAATCCGGTTAATTTGCCACCAAATACAGCACCAGTATCAATATTGACTGTCTGATTGACGAATCGAGGTTCTGCTACTGGTGTATGTCCATATACAATCCAAGCTTGCCCCTTGTACTCTTGCGCCCAATCGCGACGGACAGGTGAGCCATCGGCATGCTTTTCTCCTGTAATATCGCCATATAATACAAAGGTTTGTACTTTTTTATCTCGTCTTCCTATGTAATCTTGCCGAATCCCAGCGTGACATACGATTACTCTTTTTTCATCTAGTATGTGGTAGAGCGGTGATTGTTCATAAAGAGTGATAAACTTTTCTTTTATAATGTTTTGCTTATGAGAAGGGAGTGCCTCATATTCAGCAACAGTTGTTTCAAGTCCGTGAGCGACTGTTACATTACGCCCAAGGAAAAATCGATATAGTTTATTACAGTGATTTCCAGGAGCGTAATAAGCTTCTTTTTTATGTATGACAAGTTCCCATACAATTTCAATCATACGTAATGAATGAGGACCACGGTCTGTAATATCGCCAACGAATGCAAGTTTACGTTGGTCAGGGTGAACCGGTAGACCGCTACTCCAGTTATATCCTAGCTTCTCTGTTAAATTTTGAAACTCTTGGAAGCATCCATGAATATCTCCTATAATGTCATATTTCATATTTAAACCTCCATCGTATTTTTCATTAGTATATCTAAAAAAGGATAGAGATAAAAATATAGCGTTTTTGTGTTGTTCATTTAAACATAAAGATTTTCGTTCTTGAGCGAACATTTAAAATGAATCCAATCGCAATCATGTATGTAAGCAGTGAACTTCCTCCGTAACTCATAAGAGGTAATGTTATCCCTGTAATGGGAAGTAATCCGATTGTCATCCCGATATTTTGGAATACTTGGAAAGTAAACATTCCGATTGTACCAGCGCAAATGTAACTACCGAAAGGGTCATTACTTTCTAAAGCAATATGAATCATTCGAAAAATGAGTAAGAAAAAAAGAGAAATAATGACACTTGCGCCTAGAAAGCCAAATTGTTCAGCGACATTAGTGAAAATAAAATCTGTATGTGGTTCTGGAAAATATACTTGTCCATTTTCCCACCCTTTTCCTTGCATTTCTCCGGATCCAGTCGCTAAGAATGCTTGTCTTAATTGATAGCCTTGTGCATCATATTTGTAAGGTGCTAACCATCCGTAGAAGCGATTTAATTGATACTCTTTTAAAATGTGTGCTTTAAAGAAATCTGTGTGAGTAAAAAAAATATATATTAATGTAGATCCAGCAACGAAAGTACCTGAAACTAATCCAAAAATAAAACGCCATCGTATGCCAGAAACTAGTATCATTGCTGCAAGCATCGCTGAAATGACCATTGTGTTTCCTAAATCTGGTTCTTTTGCAATAAGTAGTAGTGGTGGCAAGCTTGTCGCAAATATTTTTCCAAGTAGTAAAAAATCGTCATGTATCGTTTGGGAAAAATATTTCTCATTATGATTTGCTATAATTCGTCCAATGACGATAATTAAAAACAATTTCATAATTTCAGAAGGCTGAAAATTTCCGATGCCTGGGAGCCTGTACCAAGCGGTAGCGCCTTTAATTGTAACGGCACCTGGTACTTGAAGTTCTAGTCCAATAAGTAGTACCATTGCAAAGCTGTACAAATACCAAGCAATTTTTTGATAACGATCGAAGTCGATAATCATAATAACACCAATGGCTATAAATCCAATGAAATACCATTGGATTTGCTTTAGTACAAAATTGACGTTTTGTAAAAATGGCGGTAAAGAGGCTTGCGCACTTGCAATAGCACAACAACTAACAATCCCAATGGCAAATAAAATAAATAGTAATACGTAGTCTATTTGATATTGAGAATTTGGATCTTTCAATGTAGGTATTCCTTTCTACTGCTCTTTATAGTAATGGATTTTATCCCGCATTAATGGGCAGTAAGACCCCCACCTCAAAATTCAGCGAAAGCGAAGAAGTTAGGTGGGGGATCAACTGCCCGTAAAAGCCCGATTGGTGAGAGCTGATTAAAGTTTCACTTTATAGTATGAGAAAGAATGTATGAACTATACGAATGATTCACATATAGTCCATACACTTTTAATTTTGCAGAGTAGTTTAATTGTTTAGCTCTTTAATAATTATATCCAAACAATGAGAGAGACGTACATGTGCGTCAGGAAAAATATCTAGTTGATGAAGATAGTATTTTAAGGAACTTTTACACCATTGGTAAGCACTAAGTAGAGCTGCTCTATAGTCCGTAGTATTTTGTAAAAAGCCATATTCTTTTGCTGTTATAACAAGGTGTGTGAAATCTTCACAACCTTGAAGGAGCTTATTGTGTATTTGTTGTCCAGCATGGTAGCGAAATTGACTTAAAGGCTCAGAAATGTATATTGCATTTCCTTTAGAAAGTAAAGAAATCCATGAGGCCATATCAACACTACAAGAATATTGTCGCTCTTTAAGGGTGCCAAAAGGTTCAGTGAGCAATTCCTTTCGGAACAAAGTAGTTGTAGGCTCACCGATAATGTTGTGTCCGCCCTTTAACATCCAATTACCTAAAAATATCCCGTTTAATGGGGTGTCTTCACTATATAACCTTTGTGTTGGATGGGAATCACCTATTAGATTTCCATGATCATCAATGCGTACTCGATAAGAAGTAACAAGAGCAAGATTTTTATTGGGATCTTGCTCAAAATAGGTCATCATTTTTTGTATTTTATGCTTATAAAACACGTCATCGTCCATTAAAAAATTTATATACTCACCATTTGATTTTTCTATGAGCATAAGGTCATTGTGAAATTGTCCTAGAGTAGGGGTATTTCGAATGTATGTTATATTTTTATAATTTGGTAAGTATTGTTCGCGTATTAAAGTTGCTGTTTCATCATTTGTACTATCATCTCCGATGATGATTTCAATATTTGAATAAGTTTGTGCCAATGCACTTTCTAGAGCAATTTTGAAATAATGAGGCCGATTATAAGTAGGAATAAGGATGGAAACGAGAGGTGGATTTTTTTCATTCATCATACATAACTTCCTTTCAGAAGCTTTTTTTTGTTAGAACAATATCTTGGTAACTTGTATATTCATGTCTGCCGCACCATAAACCGTAATGCGGCTTATTGATTATTTCTAGGCCGTACTTATTCAATAGATTGCAAATATCTGTCTCAGGATAAGCAACTGCGAAATTCGGAATATCTTTATTTACAACGTAGCAATTTTCGATTCGATGATAAAAACCTAATGTACTTTGTCCTGCATTTAAATAATAGGATGATTCAGGGTTTATAAGAAAGAATGTAATGAAACATCTCCCGTCTTTTTTTAATACACGTACAATTTCAGATACGTAATGTTCTAATTCTTTTGGGAGAAGATGTGTAAATACAGAAGTTAAAAAGATAAAATCGAATGTTCCGTCTTCATAGGGAAAACGATATTGAGAGGCATCTTCTTTTCCTTCCGGATTATAGAATTGATTGTATATGTCAACATGTTCAAAGTGAAAATTATTACGCATAGTTGAAATGTTATTTTGACACCAAGTAATTCCATCTTTAAACAAATCAAATCCATAATACGCTCCATCATCATTTAAGTAATTCATTAATGGTACAGCCATTCGGCCGACACCGCAGCCTACATCTAATACTTTTTCATTTGATTTTAAAGCACCAATTTGAATAAAATGCTTTAGGAACTCTTTTCCAACCTTTTTGAAGTCGCCACCTACATATTGGACGAGTTCAGGAGGGGGGAGTAAAGTCATTTCTTTGTTAAGTTCACTCATGAGTATACCCCTTTCTTGTATGAGAAGATGCAGTAAATCTATTAATAAAATTTTCAATTTGTAGTGAGAGAATACAGGAAAACAATTGTTATATGTAAGGAGATTCCGAAAAAGAATACTTAATTGGATTAGAAGTGAGAGAAGAATGAGTGAAAATGGAATCTCCTATAGATTAAATCTTTTTTTATTCTTTTCTCCAATAAACGCCAAATACATCAATTTTAGTAATAGGGGCTTTTAAATTTCGTTGGTTTCTAAAGTCTGTCACAGCCTCAGCGCATGGCGGTAGCCCGTAGTCATCGATAATTATATAGCCACCTTTAGAAACTTTATCATATAAGTTCACGAGACCATCCATTGTGGATTCGTACATATCACCATCAAGCCGTGCAATTGCTATTTTTTCAATTGGTGCTGTTGGTAAAGTATCTTTAAACCAACCTTTTAAAAATTTCACTTGATCATTTAGTAAATCATATTTTTTGAAATTCTCTTGTACTTGTTCTAAAGAGACGCGTAAGTAATCGAATGTGTGTAAATAATCACCGTAATCTTTTGGATATTGTTCTAGATTCGGTGCTGGCAAACCTTCAAATGAATCTGCAACCCACACATTACGATCCGTAATGTTGTTTGCTTGTAAAAAACCATTCATAAAAATGCATGATCCTCCGCGCCATACACCTGTTTCAATAAAATCACCTTCTATATTTTCACGAACAACGGTTTCCATCGCCTCTTGTAATTGGTTCATACGTTCTCGACCAATCATGCTATGTGCTGCTCTTGGCCAATCCATTCCATCATGACGTTCACTTTTAGAAACATTTGGTTTTACAATTTTTAAGTTATGGTTTTCAGCATATTGCTTAATGAATAAAGGGAGGGGGACTGTAACTGGTTCGAATTCTAGTTCTTTTGAAATATGTAGAGATGCGGGTAAGTATGCCTCATATTCTAACCATATTTCAAATAAAATGGTCTTCTTTAGCAATTCGAGATAAAGCTGAACAGCAGATTTACTTTCCATATTTGTGCCTCCTGCAAAATGTCATACAACAATATGATTATGTAGATAGCGAATGTTTCATGATTGAATTTGAAATTGAAAAAGCAGTAAAACTGATATCAGTTTTACTGCTAAGTAAAAAATTAAGCGATTTTTTCAATAATAATAGATGCATTTGTACCAAGAGCTAATGATAGCCCAAGTCCTGTAACGATTACTTCAACTAATGATGGAGTTGTCGTAATTTGCGTAATTGCTTGAACAACGATAGGTGCTCCAACTGAGATTAAAGTAGCCCCAGTACCTGGTACAGATACCCCATTTACTTGGATTGTAAGCCCCCCTAATACACTTATTGCCGCAGTATATACGATAACAGTGATTTTATAGAATCCAGTTTCAGCAATAACGAAAGTATCAGCATCTAATTGAGAAATTGCTGTACCAAACTGAGATCCAACAGTATTAAATGGTACTGGAGCATTTAGTCCAAGATCTAAAGAAATTCCAGCGGAGTTAAATGCATACAATCCTGCTGGAAGTCCTAGTCCGGATGGTCCAGTCGGTCCAGTAGCTCCAGTAGCTCCAGTGTCACCAGTCGGCCCTGTAGGCCCTGTAGGTCCAGTAGCCCCAGTGTCACCAGTCGGCCCCGTAGGTCCAGTAGCCCCAGTGTCACCAGTCGGCCCCGTAGGTCCAGTAGTCCCAGTGCCACCAGTCGGTCCAGTCGGCCCTGTAGGTCCAGTCGGCCCCGTAGGTCCAGTTGGCCCTGTAGGTCCAGTCGGAAGGGTAAACGGTGGTATCGGTGGTAATGTAGGTCCTACAAGATTAGGGTCAAATGCACTAGCTGATAAAGATTCATCGGGATTTAATCCATTTGAATAATTATTATTTGACATAAATTCACCTCCATAAAGCGTTCATTATATAGTAGATGCAAAACCGAAAGAAAATGACACGGACATTTGAATTATTGAAAAGAAATCTTAAACTACTTGAACAATTTAAAAAAATGGAAAGTTTAGTATATGTATAACATATGATTGATTTGGAAGAGGGTGATTATGTTGAACAAGCAAGGAATTACAATTAGTTTATGTATGATTGTTCGAGATGAGGAGGAGACAATAGCCCGTTGTTTAGAAACAGTTGAAAAAATTGTGGATGAAATTATAGTAGTTGATACAGGTTCCGTCGATCGAACGAAAGAAATCGTAGAGAAATACACTTCTAACATATATGATTTCCAGTGGATTGATGATTTTGCAGCAGCAAGAAATTTTTCTTTTTCAAAAGCGACGCAAGAGTATATATTGTGGCTAGATGCAGATGATGTCTTATTAGAAGATGCTCAAGAAGCATTGAAACTTTTAAAAAGAGAATTAGATCCTAAAATTGATGCTGTTTCGATGCCTTATCATCTTGCAATGGATTCTAACGGGAAACCTTTATATTGTACAAAAAGAAATCGACTTGTAAAGCGTGAAAAACAATTTCAATGGTTTGGAAAGGTTCATGAGTATTTAGCTATTTCTGGTGAGGTTTTTAGTAGTAATGTTGCTATTACACATAAAAAAGAAAAAAAAGTAACAAATCGTAATTTGAAAATTTTTCAAAATACTGTAGCGGCAGGTGAAGAATTAAGTCCGAGAGATTTATTTTATTACGCAAATGAATCTACGGATAACCAAAAATATGATGATGCAGTTCTTCTATATGAAACATTTCTTAATCAAGACGAAGGATGGTATGAAGAGAAAATTTATGCATGTGGTAAGTTAGGAGATTGCTATGCAAAGCTCGGAATGTGGGAGAAGGCAATCGAATCTTGTGTGAAGTCGTTTCGGTATGACGTCCCTAGAGGAGAGAATTGTACAAGAATAGGATATATATATATGGAACAAGAAAAATATAATGAAGCGATATTTTGGTTTAAACTTGCTACGGAAGTACCAATGGCAACGGAAAGTCCTTTCCATAGTCCAGCTAGCTACACATGGCTACCCTATTTACAAATGTGTATTTGTTATAGCAGGTTAGGGGAGCAGGATAAAGCGTATTATTACAATGAATTAGCAGCTTCTTATGTTCCGAATAATGCTGCAATTGAATATAACCGTAAATATTTTCGGGGAGTTTTTGATAAACCATATAAAGTGTAATAGGTTTCGTTTTTTAGAAATGATTTATCGCTATTCTAACTCTAATAGATTGGTTATATATTAGAGTATCAGTAACGTAACCAATATAAATAAAAGATTTTATACTGCTATTTGCGGGCTAATAATCATTGGGGGATGAACAAAATCTGCACTTTATAGAATTCATATGAGATTTATATTTCTAATTCAATTTGCATAAGGAGTGTGTGAAATGAATCGCGAAAAAAGTTCTTTATATGAAGAAAAATCCGAGCATTATTATAATGCAGCGAATCCGAATTTATTAAAGCATATAAAAAAGGAATGGAAAGAAGTTCTTGATATTGGTTGTTCGAGCGGTGCATTGGGAGCAGCTATTAAAGAAAACGGTACACGTGTATCAGGAATAGAGGCATTTCCAGAGGCGGCAGAAAAAGCGAAGGAAAGACTAGATCATGTTATTTTAGGGGATATAGAAAAAATAGATCTTCCTTATGAGGAGGGGCAATTTGATTGCGTCCTATTTGGGGATGTATTAGAGCATTTATTTGATCCGTGGGCTGTGATTGAAAAGGTTAAGCCATATATAAAGCAAAATGGTGTGATTTTAGCAAGTATACCAAACGTTGCTCATATTTCAGTATTAGCTCCCTTACTTGCTGGAAATTGGACGTATACAGAATATGGTTTATTAGATAAAACACATATTCGTTTCTTTACATTCAATGAAATGCTAAGAATGTTTTTAAAAGCAGGATATTCAATTAGTAAAGTAGATCGTGTATATGTTGATCATAAAATGTATGAGCCGCTTATTGAGGAGTTATATGGAATTTGTAAAAAATATCGTCTTGGAAGTGGCTTCATGGCTGAGACAGTTGTATTTCAGTATATTATTGAAGCTGAAAAATCACAATTATGAGTGCTGCAGACAAAACAATATTATTTGTTACATGTATAAATGATCGGAAATTGTATGCAAACTGCGTGCGACATATATTGCAATTGTTAGTACCGCCAGGGTATATTGTCCAATTTATGCCGATTCGAAATGCGAAAAGTATGACGAGTGGATACAATCAAGCCATTTCGCATCCAGCGAAGTATAAAGTGTATTTACATCAAGATGTTTTTATTATAAATAGGGCTTTTTTATACGGATTACTTCAATTATTTGAGGAACATGAAAACCTTGGGATGATTGGGATGGTTGGAGCGCAATATGTTCCTCCGACTGGCGTATGGAACGAAGGGCGTGGAATTGTAGGGAAAGTCATTGGTTATATGAATGATTTGTTTTATATGGCAAGTTTAGAACAACCGTATCATGAATCAAAAACATTTATTCCTGTAGAATGTATTGATGGTTTATTAATGGCCACACAATATGATGTTCCGTGGCGAGAAGACTTATTTGACGGATTTGATTTTTATGATGTATCTCAATCATTTGAATTTAGAAAAGCAGGATATACAGTCGGTGTACCTGTACAGCGCGATGCTTGGTGTATCCATTATCATTTTGATGTGAATATGACGAACTATGAAAAGTATCGGAAAATATTTGTGGAACACTATATGTCAGATGTAAATAAGGAAGAATAAAAGGGGGGACAAAAATGAAAGATCATACAATATTAGTCGTTGTTTGTGTAAATAATGAGGAGCTTTTCAAACAATGTGAGAGCCAAATAAGAAACATTTTTGTTCCCCCTGGTTATGTCGTGCAAATTTTTCCGATACGAGATGCGCAAAGTATGGCAAGTGCATACAACCGAGCTCTTTCATATCCAGCGAAATACAAAGTGTATATACATCAAGATACATATCTTATTAATCGAGACATGTTTTCTACACTTATATCTCTTTTTAAAGAAAATGAAAAGCTTGGTTTAATAGGAGTCGCTGGGGCTCAGTTTTTACCGAATAACGGGATATGGTGGGAAGGAAAAAATTTAGTAGGGAAAGTGATTGAGTATAGAAGACAGAATTATCAACTATTAAATTTAGATCAGGTTTTTTATGGTAATCAACCATTTTTGTCAGTTCAGGCAATTGATGGTTTATTCATGGCAACGCAGTATGATATTCCGTGGCGAGAAGATTTGTTTCAAGGGTTTCACTTTTATGATGTGTCACAGTCTTTAGAGTTTCAAAGGGCTGGTTATTTAATTGGTATCCCAAATCAAGCAAATTTATGGTGTATTCATTACAACGGGGATGAGTTTGATGCGGATACATATGAGAAGTACCGGAAAGTGTTTGTAGAACATTACAAAGATATATTATCTCCATCATAAAGGAGAGATGCAAAGTGAAAGGAATTATTTTAGCAGGTGGTACTGGATCGAGATTATATCCAATAACGAAAGTAACGAATAAACATTTACTTCCTGTTGGTCGGTATCCGATGATTTATCATGCGGTATATAAGCTAAAACAATGCGATATTACAGATATTATGATTATTACGGGTAAAGAGCATATGGGGGATGTTGTTAGCTTTTTAGGGAGTGGTCATGAATTTGGAGTGTCCTTTACGTATCGTGTGCAAGATAAAGCGGGCGGGATCGCACAGGCGTTAGGGCTTTGTGAAGATTTCGTCGGGAATGATCGTATGGTAGTTATATTAGGGGATAATATTTTTTCAGATGATATTCTTCCGTATGTTGAAGAGTTTGCAAATCAAAAAGAAGGTGCGAAAGTGCTATTGCAATCTGTAGAAGATCCCGAAAGATTTGGCGTAGCACATATTCAAAACCGAAAAATAGTTGAAATTGAAGAAAAGCCGAAAGAGCCGAAAAGTTCTTATGCGGTTACGGGAATTTATTTGTATGATTCGAAAGTCTTTTCTTATATTAAAGAATTAAAACCTTCTGCACGGGGAGAACTTGAAATTACAGATATAAATAATTGGTATTTAAAACGAGGGGTACTTACTTATAATGAAATGAACGGCTGGTGGACTGATGCGGGAACTCATGCTTCGCTTCAAAAGGCGAATACGTTAGCGCGTGATATTAATTTTGGGAAACAGTTTAACGGAGAATAGGTGAGAATATGAAAGTTGTAGAAACAAATTTTACCGATGCAAAATTGTTAGAACCGAGGTTGTTTGGAGACGAGCGTGGCTTTTTTTCAGAGAGTTATAATAAGCAGGTGCTAGAAACATTAGGGATAACGTATTCATTTGTACAGGATAACGTATCTTATTCGGCTAAGGCAGGAACGATTCGGGGACTACACTTTCAAAAAAAACCGAAAGCACAAACGAAACTCATTCAAGTTATGCAAGGGGCAATTTATGATGTTATCGTTGATTTACGAAAAAAATCACCAACATTTAAACAATGGAAAGGATATATTTTAAGTGCAGATAACCATCGGCAATTACTAGTGCCAAAAGGGTTTGCGCATGGATTTTGCACGCTTGTTCCGCATACTATCGTTATGTATAAAGTAGATGAATATTATAGCGCAGAGCATGACTCAGGATTACTTTGGGAAGATAAAGATTTAGCAATTCCTTGGCCAGTAACCGATCCTATATTGTCCGATAAGGATCAGATATTACCATTATTAGAGGAATATGAAGATAGTTTTTAAGTAGGAGCGTTGTTTATGAATATATTAGTAACAGGTGGGGCTGGATTTATTGGAAGTAATTTCGTTCATTACATGCTACAAAGTTATGAAACGTATAAAATTATTAATTACGATGCATTAACATATAGCGGGAATTTAAATAACGTAAAATCTCTTCAGGATCACCCGAATTACTCTTTTGTAAAGGGAGAAATTCAAAATGGAGAGCTATTAGAACACGTTATAAAAGAGCGGGATGTACAAGTGATTGTAAATTTTGCAGCTGAATCACATGTGGACCGTAGTATTGAAAATCCGATTCCTTTTTATGATACAAATGTAATTGGGACGGTCACTTTATTAGAACTAGTTAAAAAATATTCGCATATAAAACTTGTGCAAGTATCAACGGATGAAGTGTATGGCTCTTTAGGAAAAACAGGGAAGTTCACAGAGAAAACGCCGTTAGCTCCAAATAGTCCATATTCTTCAAGTAAGGCGAGCGCGGACATGATAGCTCTATCTTACTATAAAACATATCAATTACCGGTTATAGTAACGCGTTGTTCTAACAATTATGGGCCGTACCAGTATCCCGAAAAATTAATTCCGTTAATGGTTACGAATGCACTGGAAGGAAAAAAACTACCGTTATATGGTGATGGGTTAAATGTAAGAGATTGGTTACATGTAACGGATCATTGCAGTGCGATTGACGTTGTTTTGCATAAGGGACGTGTAGGAGAAGTATATAATATAGGTGGAAATAATGAAAAAACAAATGTAGAAGTTGTGGAACAAATTATTACTCTTTTAGGAAAAACAAAAAAAGACATTGAATATGTTACAGATCGTTTAGGGCACGATCGTCGTTATGCGATTGATGCAGAGAAAATGAAGAATGAATTTGATTGGGAACCGAAATATACGTTTGAACAAGGATTACAAGAGACGGTGAAATGGTATGAAAAGAATAAGGAATGGTGGAAACCACTAAAAGACCAGTAAGGGGCATGTTAAATGAAAGAGAGGGTTATCATAACAGGAGCAAACGGTCAATTAGGAAAGCAACTATTTGAAGAGTTAGACTCTGAAGAATATGATATATATCCATTTGATAAAAAGTTATTAGATGTGACAAATATATCCCGAATACAACAAGTGGTACAAGAAATAAAACCACATATAATTATTCATTGTGCTGCCTATACGAAAGTAGATCATGCGGAGAAAGAACAGGATCTTGCATATAGAATAAATGCAATCGGAGCTCGAAATGTAGCGGTTGCTTCACAATTAGTAGGGGCGAAGCTAGTTTATCTTAGTACTGATTATGTATTTCAAGGCGCCAGACCAGATGGATACGACGAATTTCATAGTCCAGCGCCGATAAATATATATGGGGCCTCTAAGTATGCGGGGGAGCAGTTCGTCAAAGAGTTACATAATAAATATTTTATCGTTCGCACATCGTGGCTATATGGTAAATATGGGAATAATTTCGTGAAAACGATGATGCGATTAGGAAAAGAAAGAGATGAAATATCTGTTGTAGCGGATCAAGTTGGCTCTCCTACGTATGTGGCGGATTTGAATATGGTTATTAATAAGCTCATTCATACTTCTTTATACGGTACATACCACGTATCAAACAGAGGCTCATGCTCTTGGTTTGAATTTGCACAAAAGATATTTTCGTACGTCAATATGAAAGTGAATGTATTACCTGTTTCAACGGAAGAATTCGGGGCTGCGGCTGCGAGGCCCAAATATTCTATTTTTCAACATAACATGCTAAGATTAAATGGTTTTTCACAAATGCCGTCTTGGGAAGAAGGATTAGAGCGGTTTTTTATAGAAACCAAAAGTCATTAACAAATTTCTGTTAATGACTTTTTTGTTTGCCTTTAAGCGGTTTTATGGTACTATAATTATAGTATCAGGTACTAATAACAAGTATAAGTATTTCTGGGAGGATATATCATGGAACTATTACAAGGGAAAACATTTGTTGTTATGGGCGTTGCGAACCAAAGAAGTATTGCATGGGGAATAGCTCGCTCTTTGCATAATGCAGGTGCAAAATTAATATTCACATATGCAGGAGAACGTTTAGAAAGAAACGTTCGTGAATTAGCGGACACATTAGAAGGACAAGAATCACTTGTATTACCTTGTGATGTAACGAATGATGAGGAACTTACAGCTTGCTTTGAAACAATTAAACAAGAAGTAGGTACTATTCACGGTGTAGCACATTGTATTGCTTTTGCAAATCGCGATGACTTAAAAGGTGAATTTGTAGATACTTCTCGCGATGGATTTTTACTTGCACAAAATATTAGTGCATTCTCTTTAACAGCTGTAGCAAGAGAAGCAAAAAAAGTAATGACAGAAGGCGGAAATATTTTAACGTTAACATACCTTGGCGGCGAGCGCGTTGTGAAAAATTATAACGTTATGGGTGTTGCGAAAGCTTCATTAGAAGCGAGCGTGAAATATTTAGCGAACGATTTAGGTCAACACGGTATTCGTGTTAACGCTATTTCTGCAGGACCAATTCGTACGTTATCTGCAAAAGGTGTAGGCGATTTCAACTCAATCTTAAGAGAAATTGAGGAGCGCGCACCACTTCGTCGTACAACAACGCAAGAAGAAGTTGGCGATACAGCAGTATTCCTATTCAGTGATTTAGCTCGCGGTGTAACAGGAGAAAACATTCACGTTGATTCAGGGTATCATATCCTAGGATAAATATAATATTAAATTTTAAAGGACAATCTCTAAATGATGAGATTGTCCTTTTTATTTGTTCTGAGAAAGAACGATTTTTAACGAAAGTTCTTATCAGGTGATGAATATAACTATAATAGTACACGATTTATTTAGCTACGTATGGAATTGGGAGGGACGAGTGTGAAGAATAAAAATAAAAGTTCAACAGTTGGAAAACCGTTGTTATATATCACGCAAGTAAGTTTAGAACTTGCTGCACCGAAAATAAAAAGGATTATCCTGACAAACTTTGAAAATGAAGATCAAAAAGAGAAAAGTAATAGACAAGAAAATATTGTAAGTAGTGCTGTGGAAGAGGTAATAGAACAAGAACAACAAGAAGAGCAGCAAGTGGAAGAAAAAATAGAAGAAAAAGAAGAACAAGAAGAGCAAGAAGAGCAAGAAGAGCAAGAACCAGTAAGAACTGTCCCGTATAATAAATCATTTAAGGATATGAATAATGATGAAAAAATTCATTTTTTACTAAACCGCCCTCATTACATTCCGAAAGTAAGGTGCAGAATAAAAACAGCTACAGTCTCATATGTTGGATCGATCATATCGTATCGAAATGGTATTGTATCTATTATGCCGCAAAATAGTATGAGAGATATTAGGCTGTCTATAGATGATATCCAATCGATTAGTATGGCCGGTTTTTAAATATGTAAAGGTGGTAGAAAGCTTCTACCACCCCAATAGTTTTTTAGTTTACTTTACGATAGAAACGTCGCGTAAGCATTGAATCGCACAGAAACAGCTTAAATCAACAGTAATGCAAGTAGTTGTAGATATTAATCTTGCATTTGGTACAGCTAAAAACGTACAAATTGGATCGTCACCAGGTGGTACCGGAGAACTGTCACCTAAAACTACAGTTAATACACGTAGTACAGCACAGCTATCGTCATCTACACTTTCCACACGGAAAATTGGAGAACGGCAGCTAGTAAGGCTTGATGATGGTGCAAATGCTTCAAAAGGTTCTCCAGTTTTTGTGTATAAAATAAAAGGGCGTGTATTAGCTACTGATGCAGTATTGTGTGCACCTAAGAATGGGATTTCACAACCAGATCCACATGTTGTTGTAGAACAATCTTGTAATTCATTGATGAATTTTACAACGTCAACTACACAATGAGAAGAGCCATGGTGTTTATTTTCGTTACAACTCATTAATGTCACTCCTTATCTTCTTGTTTGTATTTACATTAATAAGATATTGGAGTCGAGGAGATTTGGTCACAATCTCAAGACCTTTTTTTTTAAATAGGCGAAAGAGGATAAGGGAAGGTGGAATCATGCTGTTTACAAGCTGGCTTTTATTTTTTATTTTTGCGTTAGCTGCTTTTAGGCTCACTCGTTTAATTGTTTATGATAAAATTACAGCCTTTTTGCGAAGACCATTTATTGATGAATTAGAGATTACGGAGCCGGATGGAAGTGTATCAACGTTTACAAAAGTGAAAGGTAAAGGATTAAGAAAGTGGATTGGCGAATTGTTAAGCTGTTATTGGTGTACAGGTGTATGGGTTAGTGCTTTTTTATTAGTCTTATATAATTGGATTCCTATCGTTGCAGAACCGTTACTTGCATTATTAGCCATTGCAGGAGCAGCAGCAATCATTGAAACAATTACAGGATATTTTATGGGAGAATAATATATTTTCATAATAAGAGAAAAAGCGGAGTTTAAAAGAATGAGGGAACGGAAATAAAGAGTTGTTCATATAGTAAATAGACAGAATTGACAGTAGAGGAGATGTTTGCTGTGAGCAATAATCCAAGGCAAAATTCATATGACCTGCAGCAGTGGTATCATATACAGCAACAACACCAAGCACAACAACAGGCATATCAAGAACAATTACAACAACAAGGATTTGTGAAGAAAAAGGGATGCAATTGTGGGAAAAAGAAGAACACAATAAAACAATATGAAGAATGAAACACTCATGCTACTGTGAGTGTTTTTTATTATATATAAAAAGCGGTATTTCTGTATTAGAAATACCGCTTTTTACTAGCTAATTTGTGCAACTGTTAATGCTGCAGCACGAATGTCTACAGTTCCAATTAACTGAACTGGCACAATTTGAATTAAGTCACCAGGATTTAAGTTAATAAGAATAACACCGCTGGATACGTCTACTTCACCAGTACCAATAACGTTAGAACGAACTGCTGTACCTGATCCAGGAATAATGTTAGCTGGTGTATTTAATGATAAGAAGAAACGACCAGCTTCTGGTGCAACAGGTGAGTTATCAAGACTAATTGTTAATGTATAACTGATTTGATAAATACCAGCTCGTAGAATTCGAATGCCATCTCCGACACTTACTGTATCATTTATTACAGGAACAGTAATATTTGGGTTTGGACTTACGCTAGGTAATAATAGTGGTGTAAATAGTGAAGCAAACTGAGGTGCAGACGCGTTGAAAGCAAAACCAAAGGCAGGTAGTGTACTAGCTGGCTTCGCCTCGCAATCGATTTTAGTAAATTCGCAATCAGAAGAGAACATGTTTTTCACTCCTTTATCTGTTTCTACTTTCAGTTAATGAAAAGGACAGGTTCTATGTTCTAGACAAGTTCCCAATTTTAAGAAATTTACATAAGAATACTCTTTAAGCATGGATTGGGTGGCAGAATTATCTGCCACCCAATCCATGCTTAACTCATTATTTAGTTTTAAATAGAAACATCGCGTAAGCATTGAATAGCGCAGAAGCAACTTAAATCAACAGTAATGCAAGTGGAGGTTGATATTAGTCTTGCATTTGGTACAGCTAAAAACGTACAGATTGGGTCGTCACCAGGTGGTACAGCGGTACCATCACCTAAAACTACAGTTAATACACGCAATACAGCACAGTCATCATCATCTATACTTTCTACGCGGAAAATGGGAGATCTGCAGCTAGTAAGGCTTGAAGATGGTGCAAATGCTTCAAAAGGTTCTCCAGTTTTTGTGTATAAAATAAAAGGACGTGTATTCGCTACTGATGCATTGTTATGTGCACCTAAAAATGGAACTTCGCAACCAGATCCACATGTTGTCGTTGCACATTCTTGTAGTTCATGTATAAAACGAACAACATTCGATACACAGTTGAAATCACACTCATGTTGATGATCTTCATTACAATTGCAGCTCATTATGTTCACTCCTTCTCGTGAGTTCTGACATACACTATTACAATATGAGTGGAATATGGCTGATATTACGTTAATTCTCACGATAAAAACAAGGAATTTATATAGGAGGGATGTACATAACGTGATATAAAAAAAAGACATCCTTATTTAGTGGATGTCTTTTCAGGTAAATCTTTTCGCACAGTATATAAAAAACGAGATATATCTAATTTCTTTCCTCTGAAAAATTGCGGAGAAGAAATATAAAGTTCTTCTTTCGCACGTGTAATGGCGACATACAGTAATCGGCGTTCTTCTTCTAACGCTTCAGAAGTTTCCGTAACACGATCATTTGCATCTTTTAAAGAAGAAGTGTGGGGCAGGATTCCATCACTCGCTCCAAGTAAAAAGACACATGGAAATTCAAGGCCTTTTGCGTTATGGATTGACATAAGTGAAACGGCATCTTTTTGCGGCATTGTTTTTAATGCTTCCATTTCTTTTTGACCTTGAATCGCCTCGTCGATAAATTGTAAATAAGCTGGAATATCGGTGAAACGAGTTGCAGACTCCATTAATTCTTCCAACATTTCTTCTTGTATGTCTTTATGCATCGTAAAGGAAGAACGATCGTTACTTTGTAAGTATTCTAAATATTTTCCTTTACCATGAATGATTTCTTTTAATGCTTTTTTCGGTTCTAATTCTTTAATAAACTTAATAAAATCGATGCGCTCATTTACCTTTTTCACTTGAAAAGGTTTTAAGCTTGGGTTTAATAGTAAGAAATGAAGAAGAGAAGGGAAGCGACCCTCACCATATTTCCATTGTTCACGTTCAATAAATGAAATACAATCATCACGTCCGATATACATCGTCGGCAATATGTTTGAAAGTGATTCTAGTCGAAACGGCTCAATCACGAGTCTTAAATGATCTAATACAGGCTTGATTAAAGAATGTTCATAAAATGATTGGCTCGCCCCGTGTTTAATAAACGGGACTTTATGAATGGTAAGCTGATCAAGTAACGAACGACTTACAGAATGTGTGCGATACAGTAAACAAAAATCTTTATAGTTTCGGTCACCGCTATCTACTTTTTCTTGAATGAGCTGCAAAATTTGATTTGCTTCATCAAGAGTCGTAGCAGGTCTTGCATAAAAAGGTTGTACACCTTCTTCACGAACGGAGTATAGCTCTTTATCAAAACGTTCTTGATTTAATTTTATAACTTCATTTCCAAGCCCGACGATAAAGGGATTGGATCGATAATTCGTATTTAGTGCAATGATTGTTGTGTTATCAAATTCTTTTGGAAAAGATAAAATAATTTGGTGACTTGCCCCTCGCCAGCCATAAATTGCTTGATCATCATCACCTGCGATGAACAAATTATTTCTTGGCGTGGCTAACAATTTTACAATTTCATATTGTGCATAGGATGTATCTTGAAACTCATCTACTTCAATGTAGTGAAAACGTTGTTGTAATTGAGTTAGTAAAGGAGCATTATTTTCTAACATGTAATATGTTTCCAATAAGATGTCATCGAAATCAATATAATTGTATCGTTGTTTTACCTCTTCAAAACGTTCATATACTTCTTTAAATTCTTGTTCCACTGGTGTTTTCGCTTTTACATCTTTCGGACGATTTAATTTGTTTTTCTCAAGTGAAATCATCGCGAGCATCGTTTCCGCATCATAATCGTCTTTTAAACGCAATTCTTTTAAGATTTTCTTTATCATAATTTGTTTATGTTTTTCATTTGCTAAAATTTGCTGATTATAACCTTGACTACGAAGCAATTTTAAGAAAACAGAGTGAAATGTACCAGCAACAACGTAGCTACTTGCTGCATGATTCATACCTGGTAACTTCGCAACACGACTTCGGATTTCTTCAGCTGCTTTTTGTGTAAATGTAAGTAATAAAATATTTCGTGGATGAACTTGTTTTACATTTACTAAATAACCAACGCGAGTTGTTAAAACAGATGTTTTCCCGCTTCCAGCACCAGCTAGTGTAAGAACAGGACCTTCTGTTGTGCGCACGGCTTCTAATTGTTTTTCGTTTAAAAAAACATTTTGTTGTTCAAGAGCGCGGAAATAAGCCGCATCTACATCTTCTTCCATAATTAAATGGGTAGATGTTTTCGGAATATGATATGTCGCACGCGGAATATCAGCGTGTGTTAACGATTTTTGTGAAAATTTTTCTTGTGTCATATGTTCACCTTCAAAACTATAGCATCAACATTTAACTTTAGCGGAAGAAAAAGAAAATAGCAATGTAAAAAAACAGGAGGGGTTACCTCCTGTTTTCAAATTACAATTTTTTTATCATTACGACGTGCGGGATATTTGCTTCCATAAATACATCAGAACTTGTTACATATCCAAGTTTTTTATAGAAATCTTCAGCATGTGTTTGAGCGTGAAGTTTCAATTTTGGTAGCGAATTTTCTTTTGCATACGCTTCAAGAGAATCCATAACAATTTTTCCAATCCCTTTTTTGCGATGGGAATTTAGCACGCAAATGCGTTCCATTTTTCCTATACCATCAAGGATGCGAAAACGTCCAGCACCAACTGGAACATCATTGTCATATATAACAACGTGTGTTGAAGTTTCTTCAAACTCATCGTACTCTTCTTCAGCAGAGACACGTTGTTCATTTACAAACACTTGTTTACGTACAGAGAATGCATCTCTTAGTTGTTCGTCCGTTTGTACAATCTGTGCGTGCAAATTAGTTGTTCCCCTTTCCAAGACGGAATGTTTCGTGTACAGTCCATGTTCCATTTTCTAATTGATATAGAAGATGGAAACGATCAATTGGCTGTTCGTAATAGAAATCTTTCATACGTAATCGGCCCAACACATCAGCATGCTCTGCATCTGATAAGCCTTGTCCGATTGTTAAATGAGGTACGAAAGCATATTCGCGTTCTTGCGTGAATAACCCGCTATGCATTTCTTCATTTAAGAAAGTAAGTTCAGGTGTTTTTTCTACTTTAAAGTAAAGGACGTTATTAACAGGTGCGAAAGAACCAACTTTCCCAACATGAAGGGTGAAAGGGTTCGTTTTACTTGCGATTGTATGTAACTCGTTTACAATCGACTCTAATTGTTCATCTTGCGCCTCAAAGGGTGTTTTCAATGTAATATGTGGCGGAACTAATGCGTAGTGCGGGTCATAACGTTTACGCAATCCGTTCGCTTTATCTTGAATCATTTTAGATGGAAAAATTACAATGCCTAATTTCATGTTCCAATTCCTCCCTTTGTAAGTCTAGTTAGATTTTGAGATAAATAAATCTCTTTATCTATTATATCAAATTATTCTGAATACTGCTCTCTATTATTTCATTGATAGAATATGAGAGAAGGCTTTCGGTAAATCAGTCTGCCAATATTTCCAAGTATGATTGCCTTCAAATTCCTCGTAATGCGTGATGAAGTTTCTATCTGTAAGAAGCGTATTTAACTCACGGTTCGGCCCTACGAAATCAGATACTTGTCCATCAGTACGCTTTACAGCCGTTTCTTCTGTACCGATGACGTGATACAGTTCTAACGCCTGTGGATCTTTGAATTCTTTTGCTAAGTTCATCACTGTCTCATCCACAAATGGTGATTGCATAACGACTTTACCGAATGTATGCGGATACATAAGTGCAGTCATAAAGGAAACTGTTCCGCCAAGAGAATCACCAATTAAAACACGACCTTTTCCCATTTGATACGTTGGATAATTTTCATCAATATATGGTGCAAGTTCATGAGCAAGGAAACGAATATATGCAGCATTTTTCACTTCATTTGGGAAATATTTTTCTTTACGATCATGTACATTTTTATATGGAATACCGACAATAATTGTACGGTCAATTTCTTCGGTTTCACGAAGGCGCTCAATTACACGGTGCGCTTTACCGAGCTGAAAATAATCTCTACCATCTTGTGCAATTACAACTGTATGTTTGTGCAGTGGTGTGTAATTTACTGGTAAATAAACGAGAAGTGTAACATCTTCTTGAAGTGATGCGCTATAAAATGAAATTTCTTCAATTCTCCCTATTGTTTGACTCATGTAGATCCCCCTAAATAAAAATTTACTGTAACGATTGTAAGAGCGACGCTTGTAGTGAAAAGGAAAGAAATATTCACTAATTGGTGCCTTAATTTCTATTTTACCATAATGGTACGAAGAATCTAAAAAATTAGTATTTAAGTTACGAAAGAAAACGGATATAATGAAGTGGGATTTTTGACAGGTGAGAGGGGAGACAGGATTTGAAACAAGAAAAATCAATCGCACTACCATTGGCTATTTCTATAATTGCCATTTCCTTTGCAGCAGTTTTTGTAAAGATGTCCTCAGCACCATCTTCAATATTAAGTATGTACCGCTTATGGATTATCGTACTTATTATGCTGCCTATCGTATGGAAAAAAAGAGAGGAATTTAATAGGATTCAAATGAAAGATTGGGGCTTTTTAATTGGATCTGGTTTCTTTTTAGCACTTCATTTTCTTTTATGGTTTGAATCTTTAAAGCATACAACAGTTGCTAGTTCAACAATTATTTTGGCGCTTCAACCAATCGTATCTTTAGTTGGAGGTTTTTTTCTATTTAAAGAAAGAACAACATATTCAGCCATTGCAACGATGGGAATCGCTATTTTAGGAGTAATGTGCATTGGTTGGGGAGATTTAGGTTTAAGTAAGCAAGCAATTTATGGTGACATATTATCCTTTCTAAGTGTAATAGCGGTTGTCGGTTATTTATTTATCGGGCAAACGACAGTGAAGAAAGTATCGCACTGGATTTATAGCTTTACAGTCTTTGCGTTCGCAGGTCTTTTTATGGGGATTTATAATGTCATATTACAAGTTCCCTTTACAGGTTATACGAGGTGGGATTGGACTGTTTTTCTTTTACTTGCAATTGTGCCAACAGTGTCACATGTAATTAATAACTGGCTATTAAATTATGTAAATGCAACGACAATTTCAATGAGTATTTTAGGAGAACCTGTTGGAGCATCTATACTTGCGTTCTTCTTACTTGGAGAAAAATTAAATGCAATGCAAATTATCGGTAGCATGCTCGTATTGTTTGGTGTATCTGTTTTCTTACTGCAGCAACAAAAACGTACAGCAAAAAATGTCGTAAACGAGCCGGTGTATACACAGGAATTATAGTGTTAGGGGAGAAAAGAGAAGTTGTGATACTTCTCTTTTTGTTTTATAGAAATACGGGTGTAGAAGGGGGAGGAAAATGGAATTTCCATCAAAAAAAGATGTATGGTTACATCCAATTTTTTTTATTGTTGTAGGCGCCTGTTTTGCTCCTATATTTGCAGGGAGAGAATATTTCCTTTTGCTTTTTACAATTCCATTAGCAATGTTGTTTAGTTGGAGTTGATTTTTGGCAAAATATATTGCCGGGAAAGAAACAATTACGATTAGATCGGGTCTCGTTACAAAACGTATATTTATACGAGATATAAAACAAATTTCAAATACGAAAAATCCAATAGTAGCTCATGCATTATCATTTGAACGACTTGAAATTGTTTACGATACACATAAAAACAGAAATTATTTCTCCAAGAAATAAAGAACAATTTATTAACCTTGTAAAAAGTAAAAACTCAAATATTGAAACAAAGTAAAAGAGTGGCTACGAAGCCACTCTTTTACTTTGGGTTTGTCATATAAGGTTGTACGTGAATGACACATAGGTCACGGAATTTGCCTTCAGCAGTTGTGACAATTACGACTGCTTTACCTGCACTTTTTCCAGTAATCGTCACGGTGTCACCTTTTGGATATATGGTGATGATATCAGAATTCATATTTGACCAAATAAGCTCTTTATTCGTTGCTTGTATTGGCAAAGTAGAAGCTCCTAACACAATGTTTTGTCCCGTTTTTATTTTTAATTTATGTTTTTCCATATGAACACCGATGACTGAAATAACAGAAGGAGCAATTGAAATTTTAGGCGGATTAGGTTGCATGTTTAAACAAGACGCAGAAGTATTTGTGATAGGTGAAAATTTTCGTGTTTGTTGTTGCTGGAAAGCTGCTAACATGTTGGAGTCCCCTTTCTGTATAAGTGCTGATACTCATACTATAAAGGAGTAGTGTTATGTTAAATTTAACGAAACATAAAGAATTTGTTAAATTTGATAAGAAGATTGTCGAACTGTAAAAA
Source organism: Bacillus sp. FSL K6-2944 (assembly GCF_038005385.1). Taxonomy (NCBI): domain Bacteria; kingdom Bacillati; phylum Bacillota; class Bacilli; order Caryophanales; family Bacillaceae; genus Bacillus; species Bacillus sp. FSL K6-2944. The sequence goes on from NZ_JBBOTE010000001.1 coordinate 46,325, forward strand.
ATCTCTGCTGTTACGATAACAGCAGAGATTTTTTTATAAATTATGACGATGTTGTTTTTCGAAATCCTCAAATTGCTCTTCAACTTCTTTTGAAGGTTGTGTTAGTAAACTAACAATTACGATGGCTAGTAAACTAATAGCGAAACCTGGAATCATTTCATATAAGAAATCTTTTAAGAATTTGAATTGAGTCCAGATAATAACAGTAGCGGCACCAGAAATCATACCGGCAAGTGCGCCCCATTTCGTCATACGTTTCCAATATAAGCTTAATAAAATAGCAGGTCCAAATGAAGAACCGAACCCAGCCCAAGCGTATCCAACAAGAGCTAAAATTGTATCATTTTGTTTAAACGCTAAAGCGCATCCAACTAATGCAATAACAAGTACAGCCATACGACCGACAAATACAAGCTCTTTATCAGAGGCAGAGCGTTTAAAGAATGTGCGATATAAGTCTTCCGTTACTGCACTTGAAGTAACAAGTAACTGAGATGAGATTGTACTCATAATCGCTGCTAAAATAGCGGCTAATAAGAATCCAGTAATAAGTGGATGGAATAAAATTTTTCCTAGTTCAAGGAAAATTGTTTCTGGGTTAGATAATGTTAACTCTTGTTGTGAATAGTAAGCAATACCGATAAGACCAGTAAACATAGCTCCGACAACAGAGAAAATCATCCAGCTCATACCAATTCTTCGTGCGCTTTTCAATTCTTTTACGGACGAAATCGCCATAAAGCGTACGATAATATGAGGTTGTCCAACATAACCAAGCCCCCATGCGAATAAAGAAATCATTCCTAAAGTAGAGGCCCCTTTAAAAATATCTAAACGTGTTGGATCTACAGAGCGGATTGTATCAAATGCAGGTCCAAGTCCATTCGAATTCATAATTGTTACGATAGGAACAAGAATAAGAGCGACTACCATAATGATTCCTTGCACGAAGTCTGTCCAACTTACTGCTAAGAACCCACCAAATAATGTGTAAGCTACAACAACGCCTGCAACAATGAATAATCCAACGTGGTAGTTCATACCAAATGAATTTTCAAATAATACAGCGCCTGAAACTAATCCTGAAGCTACATAGAAAGTAAAGAAAATCATAATAACAAGTCCAGATACTAAACGTAGCATATGAGATTTGTCGTGGAAACGGTGTTCCAAAAATTCTGGAATAGTAATAGAGTTATTTGCAATTTCTGAGTAGGTACGTAAGCGAGGAGCAACATAAAGCCAGTTTGCGTATGCGCCTAGTGTTAGGCCGATCGCAATCCAACTACTACTTAATCCAACGCTAAACATTGCACCTGGTAATCCCATTAAAAGCCAACCACTCATATCGGATGCTCCAGCACTTAATGCCGTTACTGCGGGTCCTAGTGTACGCCCGCCAAGCATATAATCTGTTAAGTTGGACGTTCGTTTATAGGCGAAATAGCCGATTACTAACATCCCGAGCATGTAAATAGAGATTGAAGTTAAAGTTAACATCTGCGTACTCATGAAGTTCCCCTTCCTTTTGTCATGTCTTTTGATGCGTTAATACCTGATTGATTCAACTAATAATCAGTGGGGATGCACACCCCCACTGATTAAAGTTTCACTTTATAATCTATCATGATTATTCTGAAAAATCCATATAGAAATATGAATTTTCAGAAATGTAAGCGTTTTTTGATGTCATTTTAATTTTTTAATATATAATATTCATACAAAAAACCTTATTTTTAATAGAGTATTTATTATATTTACATAAAAAGAGGTTGTTTTGTCAATATAATATTGAAAGGAAAGAAAAATAAAATTTTTGAAAAAGTATTGACTTGTGAAAAAAGTTAGGTCTATAATGAGTGCAACTTAAAAAAATGCAAGCGTTGATGAAGAAGAGTACACATGATGAACATGTCAGAGAGCTGATGGTTGGTGCGAATCAGTATGGAATTGATGTGGAATGGGCTTCGGAGCTTCCAAACCGAAACGAAAGAAGTAGGCTTTGGCGACATGATCTCATCGATACAAGAGACACGTATTGTTTTTGATACGGTAAAGTGCGTTACATTTGTAACGAATTAAGGTGGCACCACGGGAGTACCCGTCCTTTCTATAGGATGAGTACTCCCTTTTTGTGTATAAAAAATTAAATAAGTGAAATCGTTTAAGTAAGAAGAGTACGTATATTGGAGACGTTACAGAGAGCCGGGAATAGGTGGGAGCCCGGTACGGTGCCATATACGGAATGGGCTTACGAGAGGTATGCTGAACAATTATTTTCAGTAGGCAACCCGGGTTCCGCCGTTACAAGGATAAGGTATAAATTTTGTACCTGAACAAAGCGGGATGCTTTTGCATCCAACACGAGGTGGTACCGCGGTATATTTATCGTCCTCTACATATTTTCGATATGTAGAGGATTTTTTTATTTTTCAGGGCGAGGTGAAGGACATGATGACGAAAGAAGAATTTATAAAACAAAAAAGAGAGAGAAAGACATTTTTAGTAATCACTGAAGAAGAAGGAGATAGCATTACGCCAATTTCTTTATATAGACGTATGAAAGGGAAGCAGAAATTCTTATTAGAAAGTTCACAGCTTCATCAAGATAAAGGGCGTTATTCTTACTTGGGATGTAATCCTTATGGAGAAGTGAAAAGCGTTGGTACGGAAGTGGAACGAACGATTTACGGCCGGGTAGAAAAGTTACAAGGTAATGTACTGCAAGTGTTAGAAGAAGTAATCGCACCATCACAAGTAGACAGTCCATTTCCATTTTGCGGAGGAGCAGTTGGGTATATTGGATATGATGTCATTCGGCAGTATGAAAACATTGGAGCGGATTTACACGACCCATTAAATATTCCGGAAGTACACCTTTTACTATATCGTGAGTTTATCGTTTACGATCATTTACGCCAAAAGTTGTCGTTTGTATATGTATGCAGGCAAGATGATTCAGCAGATTATGAAGAAGTATACGAAAGGCTACGAGTATACAAAGAGGAAGTGCTACAAGGAGAAGAAGCTGAAGTAAATACAATACAATCCCCATTATCATTTACTTCTTCTATAACGGAAAAAGAGTTTTGTGGGATGGTAGAAATGGCGAAAGAACATATAAGAGCCGGAGACATATTCCAAGTCGTACTGTCACAGCGTTTACAAAGTGAATGTATTGGTGATCCATTCGCGTTATACCGAAAACTTCGAATTGCAAATCCATCACCATATATGTTCTATATCGATTTTCAAGATTATGTTGTACTCGGTTCTTCGCCGGAAAGTTTGCTATCAGTAAGGGAGGATAAAGTAATGACGAATCCAATTGCTGGTACAAGACCGAGAGGGAAAACGAAGAGGGAAGATGAGGAAATCGCAAAAGAACTGTTAGACAATGAGAAAGAGCGAGCAGAGCATATGATGCTTGTAGATCTTGGGCGAAACGATATTGGTAGAGTGAGCGAAATCGGCTCGGTTACGATAGATAAATATATGAAAGTAGAAAAATACTCTCACGTTATGCACATTGTATCTGAAGTTTACGGAACATTGCGAAAACAAATGAGCGGATTTGATGCATTAGCGTATTGCCTACCAGCAGGAACGGTTTCTGGGGCTCCGAAAATTAGAGCGATGGAAATTATAAATGAGCTAGAGAATGAAAAAAGAAATGTATACGCGGGTGCAGTTGGATACGTTAGTTTTTCAGGAAATCTTGATATGGCGCTCGCTATTCGAACGATGGTCGTAAAGGATGAAAAAGCATACGTTCAGGCAGGAGCGGGAATTGTTTATGATTCAGACCCAGTAGCTGAATATGAAGAAACGTTAAATAAAGCGAGAGCACTATTGGAGGTAATGAAATGATTGTACTAATTGATAATTATGATTCATTTACTTATAACTTGTATCAACTGTTAGGTGAATACGAAGAAGATATTGTAGTCGTAAGAAATGATCAAATAACGATAGAACAGCTAGAAGAGATGAATCCAACAGGAATTGTGCTTTCACCAGGACCAGGAAAACCAGAGGATGCTGGTATTTGTATCGAAGTGATTCGTCATTTTTATAAGAACGTTCCCATATTAGGTATTTGCCTTGGTCATCAGGCGATTATATCAGCATTTGGAGGAGACATTGTTAGAGCAGAACGTATTAAACATGGGAAAACATCACGCGTGAAACATAATGGAACGTCAATTTTTTCATACGTTACACAGCCGTTAACAGCGATGCGCTACCATTCCCTTGTTGCAGCGCAAACGAGCTTGCCAGAGTGTTTTGACATACTAGCGACAGCGATGGACGATGGAGAAATTATGGCAGTTCGTCACAATTATTATCCGCTATTCGGATTACAGTTTCATCCGGAATCAATCGCGACAGAAGAAGGCGGAAAGTTAATACGTGCCTTTTTAACAGAAGTGAAGGAGGAGGAAAGAGTATGAATAGCTATCTTCGTAAATTAGTGGAGGGGAAACATTTAACAGAAGAGGAAATGTATAGAGCAGGGCTTCTTTTATTAAATGAAAACATATTGGAAAGTGAAATTGCAGCTTTTTTAGTCTTACTGAAAGCGAAAGGTGAAACTGCAGAAGAAATATACGGCCTTGTTCGAGCTCTTCGCGAAAAGGCACTACCATTTTCGAACCATATACAAGGAGCGATGGACAATTGCGGAACGGGTGGTGACGGTGCTCAAACGTTTAATATTAGTACAACATCGGCATTTGTACTGGCAGGAGCTGGCGTAAAGGTTGCAAAACATGGTAATCGTGCTGTTTCTAGTAAAACAGGAAGTGCGGACTTATTAGAAGAATTAGGTGTAAATATTAGCAGTACGCCAAGCGAAATTGATTATTTACTAGAGCATGTGGGCATTGCATTTTTATTTGCACCAGCGATGCATCCAGCACTAACGCGCATTATGAAAATAAGAAAAGAGTTAAACGTGCCGACGATCTTTAATTTAATTGGTCCTTTAACAAATCCGGTAAATTTAGAAACACAATTTGTCGGCATTTATAAACGAGATATGTTACTACCAGTTGCGCAAGTATTACAGAAGCTGGGAAGAAAACAAGCGCTTGTCGTAAACGGAAGTGGATTTTTAGATGAAGCATCATTACAAGGAGAGAATCATGTTGTCATTTTAAAAGATAATGAAATAGTAGAAATGAGTATTGATCCAGAAAAGTATGGTTTTTCAAGAGTGAAAAATGAAGAGATTAGAGGAGGGAATTCAAAAGAAAATGCAAAGATTACGCTTGAAGTATTGAGCGGAGAAAAGAGTGTTTATCGCGATACCGTTTTATTAAATGCAGGTCTAGCTCTTTTCGCAAATGGAAAAACGGAAACGATTGAAGAAGGAATTAAACTCGCGGCACATAGCATTGACTCTGGAAAAGCATTAGCCAAATTAAACTTATTAATTGTAGCAAGCAACGAAAAATTAGAAAGGGTGAACTAAAGTGGGGACGATTTTAGATAAAATTGTAGAACAGAAGAAAAAGGAAGTTGCGGAGTTATATGAAATATATACACCAGTAAAAACAAAAAGAAAGACACAGTCACTTGTAGAAGCGTTACAGCAGTTTACTGTCATTGCAGAAGTAAAGCGAGCATCACCATCAAAAGGAGATATCAATTTACACGTTGACGTACGAAAACAAGTGGGAACATATGAGAAATGTGGTGCAGGAGCAGTATCTGTTTTAACAGATGGTCAATTTTTTAAAGGATCGTTTCACGATTTACAAACAGCAAGAGAAGAAAGTAACATTCCGCTTTTATGTAAAGATTTCATAATCGATAAGATTCAAATCGATAGAGCGTATGAAGCGGGAGCAGATATTATTTTACTAATTGTAGCAGCGTTAACGAAAGAGAAGTTAAAAGAGCTGTATAGCTACGTGTTAGAAAAAGGATTAGAAGCGATTGTTGAAGTTCATGATGAACAGGAATTAGAAACTGCGATTGTATTAAATCCGCACGTTATTGGCATTAATAATCGTAATTTAAAAACGTTCGAAGTAGATTTAAGCCAAACTGAAAAGCTTGGAAAAAGATTGAATGAGGAGAAACTACTTTGGATTAGTGAAAGTGGCATTCATTCAAAAGAAGATATTATTCGTGTTAAAAGAGCTGGAGCCAAAGGTGTATTAGTTGGAGAGGCGCTTATGACATCATCTTCTATTAGTAGTTTTTTTGAAGATTGTAAGGTGAATATATGAAAGTGAAAATTTGCGGCATCACTGATGTGGAAACAGCGAAAAGTGCGTGCGAATATGGCGCAGATGCACTCGGATTTGTTTTTGCAGAAAGTAAGCGGGAAATCACTCCAAAGAGAGCGGAAGAAATCATTCAGGAGCTTCCAGCCAACGTGTTAAAAATCGGTGTTTTCGTAAATGAATCAGTAGAAGTGATCCAGAAAATTGCAGATGAGTGCGGGTTAACACATGTACAACTACATGGGGATGAAGACAATTATCAAATTAGAAGATTGAATATTCCGTCTATAAAGTCACTAGGAGTAACTTCAGAGAGTGATATGAAAAACGCCCAAGGGTATGAAGCGGATTATATATTATTTGATAGCCCGAAAGAAAAGTTTCATGGAGGAAATGGAAAGACATTTTCATGGGAACTACTTAGAGATATGCCAAAAGAATTGCGAAAGAAAATGATATTAGCTGGTGGATTAAACGCTCTTAATATAGAAGAAGCAATTCGAACTGTTCGGCCATACATGGTCGATGTGAGCAGTGGAGTAGAGACAGAAGGAAAGAAAGATGTAGAGAAAATAAAACAATTTATTATAAAAGCGAAGGAGTGTTCCAAATGAACTACGCATATCCAGATGAAAAAGGACATTACGGTATATACGGAGGACGATATGTTCCAGAAACGTTAATGCAATCTGTACTAGAACTAGAAGAAGCATATAAAGAAGCGATGCAAGATGAAGCATTTCAAAAGGAATTAAATCATTATTTAAAAACGTACGTCGGAAGAGAAACACCGCTATATTATGCTGAAAATATGACGAAGTATTGCGGTGGTGCAAAGATTTATTTAAAACGTGAAGATTTGAATCATACAGGAGCTCATAAAATTAACAATACAATCGGTCAGGCACTACTTGCAGTGCGAATGGGCAAGAAAAAAGTTGTCGCTGAAACAGGAGCTGGACAACACGGAGTTGCAACAGCTACTGTATGTGCTCTTCTCGGATTAGAATGCGTCATTTTTATGGGAGAAGAAGATGTAAGACGTCAAAAATTAAATGTGTTCCGAATGGAATTACTCGGAGCGAAAGTAGAAAGTGTAGCGGCAGGTAGCGGTACATTAAAAGATGCGGTAAACGAGGCGCTTCGTTACTGGGTTTCACATGTGCATGATACGCACTACATTATGGGATCTGTTCTCGGACCACATCCATTCCCGCAAATTGTCCGTGATTTCCAAAGTGTAATTGGAAATGAAACGAAAAAACAATATGAGGCGTTAGAAGGAAAGTTACCAGAAGCAGTCGTTGCTTGTATTGGCGGTGGTAGTAATGCGATGGGGATGTTTTATCCGTTCGTACACGATGAAGAAGTTGCTCTTTACGGCGTAGAAGCAGCTGGAAAAGGCGTTCATACAGAAAAGCATGCAGCAACTTTAACGAAAGGAAGCGTTGGCGTTCTCCACGGATCAATGATGTATCTTCTGCAAAACGAAGAAGGACAAATTCAAGAAGCACACTCTATTTCAGCAGGACTTGATTATCCAGGTGTTGGTCCAGAACATAGCTTGCTAAAAGATATTGGCCGCGTTTCTTATCATTCGATAACAGACGAAGAAGCATTAGAAGCATTTCAATTATTAACGAAAAAAGAAGGCATTATCCCGGCGTTAGAAAGCTCGCATGCTGTCGCATACGCATTAAAATTAGCTCCGAAAATGAAGGAAGATGAAGGACTTGTTATTTGTTTATCTGGCCGTGGTGATAAAGATGTAGAGAGTATAAAACGTTATATGGAAGAGGTGTAAAAAATGGGAGTAGAAAAAATTAAAGCAGCGTTTGAAAATGGCAAGAAAGCATTTATTCCGTACGTAATGGGCGGAGATGGTGGCCTTGAAAAATTAAAAGAAAGAATTCGTTTTCTAGATGAGGCTGGAGCAAGCATCGTTGAAATTGGTATTCCGTTTTCAGATCCAGTTGCAGATGGCCCAACGATTCAAAGAGCAGGGAAACGAGCGCTAGATAGCGGCGTAACATTAAAAGGCATTTTTCAAGCGTTAGCAGAGGTAAGGAAAGAAGTACAAATGCCTTTTGTTCTTATGACATATTTAAATCCGGTACTTGCATTCGGAAAAGAGAGATTCATTGAGAACTGTATAGAAGCAGGTGTAGACGGCATCATCGTTCCAGACTTACCGTATGAAGAACAAAATATTATTGCGCCGTTACTTCGAGAGGTAAACATTGCGCTTATTCCACTCGTTACCGTAACGAGTCCTATTGAAAGAATTGAAAAAATTACGAGTGAATCAGAAGGGTTCGTTTATGCTGTTACAGTAGCGGGCGTAACGGGAGTACGTCAAAACTTTAAAGAGGAGATTCATAGTTACTTAGAAAAAGTAAAATCACACGTCAACTTACCAGTAGTCGCTGGATTCGGCATCTCAACAAAAGAACATGTAGAAGAAATGGTTACAATATGCGACGGAGTTGTCGTTGGAAGTAAGGTCATTGAGCTTTTAGAAAATGAAAAGCGAGAAGAAATATGTGAATTAATATATGCAACAAAACAAAAAGAAGAGGCATAGTCTCTTCTTTTTGTTTTGCGTAATAAATGTTAAAATATACAGAAAATACATATAAATTAGAGGGGGAGAAGGCATGCTAAGACGTAAATTACTATATCTATTTTTAACTGTACCATTATACGCTTGGCTCATTAGCATGACGAAAATAGAGTTAATGGCTCTATTTTTAGGGTATGTATTCATCTTTTCCAACTTAAATCGCATTCAAGAACAGTCTATTTTAGAAATATGTCTATTTTCGATTAGTATAGAATTATTTAGTATCGTTTCGATTGTATTATTAAACGAATTATTTCTACGGATTCATTCATTTACATTAATGAAATTTTGGAATATTATATTGCAAGCAATATGTACTTACATTGTGTTTGTTGTGTTGAAAGAAATAGTCGGAAAGCAGACAGTTTTTCAGGATAATAGAAAATGGGAGTGAATGAAAAGGAGCCGTTTGGTTCCTTTTTTGAATCTGTTTTAAAAACAATTGAAAATTATAGCATCTGTTATATAATAGTTAAAAATTGTATTTTAAACGAAATGAGATGATAACATGGCCATATTGTTGGCACTTATCCCAATTATGATGATTTTCATTTGTTTATTTTTATTTAAACAAACGTCATTAAGGTCTTCGTTAATTTCTTATGCTGTATGTGTTGGAATCGTTTTACTCTCGCCAACGTTTCAATTAGGGATAAGTGAAACTGTGCACGCAACGATTAAAGGGTGGTTAATTTGTTTTATTGTCGGGTACGTTTTATTTTTCGGTATTTTTTTATTTCACCTCATGAACAAAATGGGGTACATCGATCAAGTGGCACGTTTTCTAGAAGCAGTGACGCAAGATCGCTTATTACAAATGCTGCTTATGTGTTTTGGCATTTGCCCGCTTATTGAATCAGTAAGTGGATTCGGTATCGGCTTCATGGTTGCAGCACCTATTTTTCTTTCACTAGGATATAAACCATTTCAAGCTGTACTACTCTCATTCATCGGCTTACTAGCTAGTTCATGGGGCGCAATGGCAACTGGTACGATTATCGGTTCGCAGCTAATAAATATGCCTCTTACAACACTTGGCACAAATACAGCGCTATTAAGTATTCCGATGTTTGCTTACTTTGTTATTCTTTCTTTACACGTTGTTGGCGGCTGGCAAGCGGTTATAGAAAAGTGGAAAGAAGGGGTAGGATTCTTTCTATTATTTTCTCTCGGAATCTATCTTTCTAATGCGTACGTAAGTGTTGAACTAGCAGGGATATTAAGTTCTATCGTTACGATTACATTTGGCTTTCTTATCATTAAATTAAAAGGAAAAAGTGGGCAAAATCTTATAACAGAACATGCCGCTGCAACGGAGAGAGAAGTATCCATTATAAAAATTATTAGCCCTTATATATTTCTAACAGTTTGTATTTTACTTTCTCGCCTCGTTCCAGCATTACATGATTTGTTCAGATCATATGCGGTTCTTGATTTGAAATCATACTCTTACAAACTAGAGTTACTATATTCACCAGGATTTTGGCTCGGTATGACTTGCTTATTTACTATTATTTTCTTCCGCATCCCGTCTAATATTATTAAACAATCACTCTCACAAACGATCAAACAATGGATTCCTTTTGCGATTACGACGACAATGTTTATCGCCATTTCAGAACTAATGGGTGCATCAGGCATGCATTCATTACTCGCAAAGACAGCTGGTGATACATTTGGAACATTTTTCGTTTTCGTTGCGCCGTTTATTGGCGCTATTGGTGGATTTTTAACAGGTAGTAACGCAGGATCAAATGCAATGTTTATAAAACTACAAATGCAAACCGCACAAAACGTAGCACTCCCGTGGCAATATGTCACAACACTTCAAAACACCGCATCATCAGTAGCGACAATCGCTTGTCCATCACGGATTACACTAGGTGCTTACTTATGTAATATCCCTTACCGTGAAAATGAACTATTAAAGAAGACGACGTTAATGATCTTTGGTGCGGTTTTGCTTGTAGTGGTAGAGGTTATTGTTTGGTATATGTTGAGAAATTAAAAATCCTCCTAACATAGGAGGATTTTTTTTATGAATGGATAATGTTTTAAATATGAAAAGCTTCTACTAGATGAATAGGAGATGAAATGTATGCCCTTAAAAAATTACGGCGTGTTAAAAGGTACAGTTATACAATCAAAGATGGGAAAAGGGAAAACTCCTCATTATCAAGTTCATTTACAAGATGAAGCAGAAGTAGATTATCGTATTGCAATTAACGTAAAATCGCAAAGTTATCCGTCAGAAGTTTTATATTTTGCGAGTAACAATATTAAGTCAGAGGCGATTCATATTTTACCGACATTACCATTCGGTTTTACAGAAATAAAAAACAATGAACCGAAAGTAGCTTTAGATTATATAAGAGGAAATCTATTTGACTCAAATCAAATGATTCCTTTACCTCCCGAAAAAGCAGGAGCAGATAATGATTTAAATGAAAAAATAGAACGTTATATAAAACGAGCGATAGAAGAAAAAGCAATTATTTACGCATTTGGTGAAAGATGGGGACCAGAAGAAAATACACCAGATTCCTATTTTCATTTCAAACCAGGAAACGGTATACATGATATTCATATGAATCAAGGGAATGTAGAAAAATGGCAAGGTGATGATGGCATATGGCAAGACGGAGGAATACTCATTCACTTTGAAAAGGAAGAAGAATGGATTGGTATCTTTCTGGCATTCCAATCACAGTCATGGTGTACCGATGAAGAAGGGCATGCTCGTGTGCCTGTTGAGCATTGTGATTATAAGGGGAATATAAAATAAGAAGAGGGAGTTCAAAAAGAACGCCCTCTTCTTATTTTATAAAACGAAAAACTAACAAGTGTAGAAATACAAGAGAAAAGCAGTGCTACACTAGAAAACGCAATGAGATACATATTATATTTCATAACCTGTCCAATTAGCTGGTTACTGTCGTATTGGAACAGTCCCGCTATGATGTTGAATAAAAATAAAACGATAAACATGACGATAACTCCGTCTATTGATCCTTTAATGTCTGGTTTACTTAAAGCGATATGTGCGGAAATGCAAATGGCGATAAATAAAAATAACCAAAAGGAAGGATTCAATAAATTACCGATTGTAAATAAGCTTTTCAATAATACAAACGTCGACAAGAGCATGTTTTGGATCATTTCTATATTAATAGAAGTAGAAGCAATCGTTTTTTCGAGAGTTGTATTAAATAAAAAATATGATTCTGGTACGAAATAGCGCATTAAAAGGATTAGTGCAGTAATACCAGAAATAATAGGCCCAATGCCGATGAAGAAATTCCCGATTCGTTGATACACACTTTTTTGATTGTATTGATGTTGTACGTAACCTAAAGCCCCTTGACTTGTATCTGTTGGGAAGAACTGAGTCGCCACAATTTTATGACGGAACAGTACGCACATAATGGCATGTCCAAGTTCATGAATCGGAACACCGATCCAAGCCGTTAATAGGAATCCTTTTCTTCCAAAAGCTCTCGACCAATACATGCGTGTGAGAGATTCTAAATAGCCTAATAGAAATCCAATTACAATGATAACGCCAATTAAAGATAATAATTGGATTACGCTTGTAAGGAGTATTTGAAAAATTGAGTTTACCAATTCCATTGCCAGTCATCCAATCTGTTAAAAATATTATTTATTCTGTTTCATAATAGCATTTTTTTTCAAGATTACTAGCACATATATTTTCTTTCGGAAGAAGGATTTCAGAATCTTTTTCTTGTAGTCATGTTTTATGTCCAAAGTCATATATTGAACTTGTAACACCCTATATGGTATATGCTTAAGGAGGGATAAGAGAATGAAATGTCCGTCATGTCATACAGAAAATGCAGCGGAGGCAAAGTTTTGCGGGAATTGTGGACATTCGTTAACGGAAGAAGTAGTGGCAAGTAGTGGTCAAGAAGAAGGGCCGGAACAAGCACGTGCGGCACAAGCAAAGGAAGCTCGGCCAAATGAAACGGTAGAGCAAGCGAAGCGGTTCGCGAGCGGCTATTTTCAATTTTTTAAACATGCATTACAAGCACCGACAGCGATTATGAAAAGCGGCGCTATTGAAGTGCGAAATGGAATTGTAAGCCTTGTTCTTATTTGTTTTTTAGGAGCATGTATTTTTTATAGAATGATGAGTGCAGCATCAGCAGTTACGAGAACATTTGCACCAGATATATCTACTCCCACGTTTTTTGGAGAATCTATAACGGTCTTTTTCTTTTTATTAATTTTAACTTTATTTGTCGGATTTATTATTTTTGTAAGTGGTAAGATGATGAAATCGTCTTTTTCGTTTCTTGAAGTATTTGGTATATGGGGAACGATAGCGACGCCGACTATTGTCATATTAGTCCTTTCTTTTCTTTTTAGTTTCTTATTAATCTTTTTCTTACCTATATTATTATCCGTAGCTGCAACTTATATAGGGATTAGTATAACTGTAGCCGTATTAAAGCTAGACAATGGCGGATTAGATCTTGTTTACACACTTATTATTGCAAATGTTTTAATTGGAATTGCAACGTTCATTGTACTTTGGTCTTACATTAGTACGATAATTCAAGCCTTAACAAAGGGAATAACTGGCTTCTAATGAAAAGGTGGTTGACTGAATGAATGTATGTACAAAGTGCGGAGCTCAGTTTGAAGATGGTGTGCAATTTTGTCAAAACTGCGGGTCGAAGAGGGGACGTCCTGTAGTAAAGAAGAACATGAGCGGTGGTACAAAAGTTGGCATTACACTGTTAGCACTATTTGTTATAGTGATTATTGGATTGTATTTGTACGGAGCATCGTATTATACGCAGGTGGCACAAGTAGACCGGATGATTACGATTTTACAAGAGAGGGACGGAGAGAAATTAGCTGAGATCGTTACGGCAGATGATCCATCGGTTATGATAACGAGAGAGAGTTTAACGCCTCTATTTTCATATATAAAAGAAAATCCATCTTACGTAAATGAATTACAAGGATATTTGAGACAAGGTGAAAAACAACGGGACGGAATAGAAAGAGCTGATTTTTCATTAACGAAAGACGGAAAGTATTTCTTTATATTTGATCGATATAAATTGAAAGCGAAGACGTACTATACAACTTTGCTTACAAATGAAAAAGGCGTATCGTTAAAAATGAACGGAAAAGAAATTGATAAGACAGATGACAAAAAGTTTGAGAAGCAATATGGGCCATTTCTTCCGGGAAATCAAGTGTTTCAATCAGATTATAAAAATGACTATGTAAAATTATCTCGTGAGGAAAAGGTTGTACTTATGAAACAAAGCCAAAATAACGTAACGATAGATTTAACGTTGCAAGGTCAATATATTACAGTTCAAACGAACGCGCCTGGTGCAACATTGTACGTAAATCAAAAACCGGTTACAGCGCTGGCAGGAGAAGAAATTACATGGGGGCCTGTAGCGACTGATGGAAGTGCGACGATTTATTTAGAACGAAATGGAGAAAGTGGACGGGAAACGACACAAGTAGAGACGGTAACGGCACTTTTGTCTTATAATCTTCCATTCCAAAAGAAAAATACAGAAAAAACAGTTGTTTATAATGTTACTCCAACGCCCGCGACTGGGTATGTATATAATGGTTTCATCTTTCCTGATAGTGATATTCGAAAATTAACGAGCGCAGATTTAACATATTTATCGAAAGAGCAGTTGAAAATTGCTAGAAATGAAATATATGCAAGGCATGGACATATTTTTCAAACGAAAGATATGCAAGCGTATTTTGCAAAACAGTCTTGGTATAGAGAAAATCCTTATTTTAAAGGAAAGTTAACAGATATCGAAACTTATAATATTGAACTAATCAAATCAAGAGAATAGAACACATGAAAAAAGGTACAGTGCATAACTGTACCTTTTTTATGGTTTTTTATCTGAACCAGGATCCCTTGAGAAAAAGATATGAAAGAGAAATGTGACTTTACTTGCTCCTCCTGATGTACTTGCTTGCACATCAGATAAACCATTAGATGTTAAAACACCTTCAGAATGAGGGGGTACGACTATTTTGAGATTATCATCTGATTCTGATGATGCAGTAACTGTTATTGTATCATCAGATAAGTTCAAAATTTTTACAGTGCCGATTGGTAAGATGGACTTGCCAGCGTGTGATGCTGAAGCGAAGCGAGAGCCTTTCCAAATCGTTTGTGGGAAAGTCTCATCATTAGATAACCAAGCACGAGCACTATAGATGGTTGCGTTAATAGAGAATTCTTGATCAAGCGACAAGGCGGGTTTTGGTTCTTTCGGTTCCTCTGGAGTTTGAGCGAGAAGGCCGGCGCACATGTATGTTTCACCTACTTTCAATTGTGACTGTTATAGCATATTAAACATATTGTTTATAAGACACGACAGTTACCTATTCAAGCATAGGTTTGTGCACAAAATTTGAAGATGAAATTCTCTTTCTTTACAATAGAAGTAGGTGTTATTTCTATAAAATATGGAAAACGTAAAGAGTATGTAAAAAAGAAGGAGTGGTAAAGTGAACTATGTCATTATTGGCGGAGATGCAGCTGGTATGAGTGCAGCTATGCAAATTGTTAGAAACGATGAAAATGCAAATGTTGTAACTTTAGAAAAAGGTGAAATTTATTCATACGCTCAGTGTGGATTACCGTATGTCATTAGTGGTGCTATCGCTTCAACTGAAAAGTTAATCGCGCGTAACGTAAAGACGTTTCGTGAGAAATATGGAATTGATGCAAAAGTGCGTCATGAAGTAACGAAAGTAGATACGGAAAAGAAAATGGTGTACGCAGAGCATACGAAGACGAAAGATGTCTTTGAATTTCCGTACGATCGATTATTAATTGCGACTGGAGTGCGTCCTGTTATGCCAGAATGGGAAGGACGGGAATTACAAGGCGTTCATCTTTTAAAAACAATTCCTGATGCTGAGCGCATATTAAAAACGCTAGAAACGAATAAAGTTGAAGATGTAACGATTATTGGCGGTGGCGCAATCGGACTGGAGATGGCAGAAACATTCGTCGAACTTGGTAAGAAAGTAAGAATGATTGAGCGAAATGATCATATCGGTACGATTTATGATGCAGATATGGCAGAGTACATACATAAAGAAGCAGATAAGCATCATATTGAAATTTTAACGAATGAAAATGTAAAAGCGTTTAAAGGGAATGAACGAGTAGAAGCAGTTGAAACGGATAAAGGTACGTATAAAGCGGATCTTGTTTTAGTATCTGTCGGAGTGAAGCCAAATACTGATTTTCTTGAAGGAACAAATATACGTACAAATCATAAAGGGGCAATTGAAGTAAATGCATATATGCAAACGAATGTGCAAGACGTATATGCAGCTGGTGATTGCGCAACACATTACCACGTTATAAAGGAAATTCATGATCATATCCCGCTCGGAACGACAGCCAATAAACAAGGGCGACTTGCTGGACTGAATATGCTTGATAAACGAAGAGCCTTTAAAGGTACGTTAGGTACAGGTATTATTAAATTTATGGATTTGACGCTTGCAAGAACAGGATTAAATGAAAAAGAAGCGAAAGGGCTACACATCCCGTATAAAACAGTCAAAGTAGATTCGACTAATATGGCGGGCTATTATCCAAATGCGAAACCACTTTACTTGAAATTACTATACCGTTCCGACACGAAACAATTATTAGGCGGACAAGTAATTGGAGAAGAAGGTGTAGATAAACGGATTGATGTAATCGCAATGGCACTCTTCAATAAAATGAGCATTCACGATTTAGAAGACGTTGACTTAAGTTACGTACCACCATATAACAGCGTTTGGGATCCAATTCAGCAAGCGGCAAGGAGAGCAGAATAGCACTTTTTAAAGTGCTATTTTTTTGTTAAAGGGGAATTATCATTTTTGTCGAATGAAGAGGATCGGGAAATAGTTACATATGTGGAAGGGGAGTTTTTTTATGATTGTAGCACTTCAAAAAGTTCAAGAATCAGAAAAAGAAATATTACGTAATTTGTACGCTTTATATCTTCATGACCTTTCTAAGTTCACTATGAATATAACTATCGGAGCGAACGGATTTTTGAATACGAAGATTTGCATATGTTTTGGAAAAATGACGGAATCACGCCGTATTTTATAAAAGTTGATCAGAGTATTGTAGGATTCTTATTACTACTGGAACGTCCGTTTTTGAAGAAGGAAAATGATTTTGGTATTAATGATATTTTCATATTGAATCAACATAAAGGAAAAGGAATCGGTAAACAAGCTGTTGAGAATTTACTAGAAGAGAAAAGAGGACAATATTTCGTTATCGAACTTGTAAAAAATGTACCAGCATTGTCGTTTTGGAAGAAAGTATATAAAGAACTAAACATTGAATTTGATGAGAGAGCGCAGCTAATTGATGATGAAGAACGTCTCGTTCAAACGTTTAAAATTTAATGAAATTGGTGTTCCTTTTATATTAATTTGAAATTTAACTTTATCCCGCTATTTGCGGGCAGTAAGCTCCCACTGATTAAAGTTTCACTTTATTTTGAATATACCGTTTCCCCTTGAAAACATATTACGTATCGCTTATATTTTCATATAGTATTTATTTTTTAAACGAAGCAATGAACGAACCAGGGGGCGCAGTATGGCAATTAACATGAAAACAATCGAAGAATGGATTGCTGAATCAAATGCAAGACATGAAGAAGACTTTGGACACGTTGTGGAAGAAATGAAAGAAGTATGTGTCGGACTTGATAACGCGACATTAATTTATACGAAAAATGTATTTTGTTTCGGTAAAAAAGTAGAAGTATTTTTCTTCTTCCAAGACCATGTCGTGATTGGACAAGAAAAAGACGAATATGTTGAGATTGAAAAATTAAAGTATGATGCCATTACAAATAGTAACTTAAAAACAAATGACAAAAATACTACGTTAGAATTAAAGTTTGCTAACGGACAATCTATCAATTTAGATAGTTTAAATGATAACTACGGTACGAAAAATTGGTTATTTGCTAGACAAATTAAGAGTATTTTTAAGTTAATCTAGTAAAAAAGCACGCCGATAGACGGCGTGCTTCTAACAATGCAAATCCCCTTTTAACCAATTCCGCGCCCGATATGCCCCAACTGGAACTTGAATAAGAGATGTTTCATTCCCAGCATCTATTCCGTACAATTGATCACATGAATTTGTATCAAAACTAAGTAAAGGATGCCCGCCCATCCCCATCGCGGTCGCTGCAAAAACGAGTTTATGAACGAGTATACCTGCTTCCATTTGATGAATACGGTACCCTCTATAGCCTAATGCATTTGTATAGTAATCTTTCTTTCCGACTACATGTAAGCAAAGTGGTACTTGAAAAAGGTTCACGTTATCCATCGTCATACTAGACTGAAGTGAGTAGCGAAGGTCTCCATATCGAATTGGTTGTATGGAATGTGTTTTACTGTTATAAGCGTAAGCCCCGTTTTTAATATTTTTCACGTTATAAAAACATCCATATAAGGAGACGCTTGTATTTTCATTTGTATACTTACCGTCAAGATCGTTGTAATAGGGGAAGGAGAGACTCGCTTCTTGTAGTAAAGTAGCGAGCTCGGCTGCATCCCATTTCGTTAAAGTAAAGTCAGCATCAGGGGAATACCGTTTTCTGCAAAGTTGCAAGAAATCATAAGATAAACGCTCTACTTTCGGCAGTTGTACAGCATGCTCATGATATTGATAGTGCTCTTCATGAGCTAGTGTTTGGAAGTGTGCTGTCGATTCGATCATAGAAGCTTCATTTATTTTTGTTATCATCGGATATTCATCTACATGTTTTGAGCGAACGAAATGTTCATGTGCGAGCGGCGGAATTTGTTGCAACAACTCACGAGAAGTAAATGTTTTATTTTCATGGTAATCATTGTGAAACCAATTAGTTTCTGGCTCTGTACTTAAAGGAATAACGGCATACACACTTTCTTCACCTTCTGACAATCCGAGTAAATGGTTCAGTGCACGGTCTAGAAATTGAAAGTATACGCCGTTCGTATAACCGAACTGTTTTGCACATTCTAGTAATTGTCCAATGAGAACCCCGCTATCTAATCCTTGAAGGCGATATGAAAAGTTATTGTATTTAAAGAAGTTTTTCCAAAACATAGTGGATACGAATGCGGCACCGAAACAATCATGTATATTACAGCGGTTACCGAGTGCGTCTGCTAAATAAGAATCGAAATTTCCTTCGCGAAGTAAAATAAGCCGGTGATGCGCGGCGTCATAATGGTAAATGCCGTCTGGATAATCGTCAATCTTTAAATAGATATACAATTCATTAGGGTATAAGGCACCGCCTGAAGGAATGGATCTACGTAATACATTTCTCCCGCTATTTAGCTGACATAATTGTGTTACACCAAATGAATACCAAAGGTAGTGACCAATCTCATTTAGAGTAGGTGTAGTAGAAGAGTTCGATAAAGATAACGGGATTTCTAAGGAGAGCGGGATGGTAGGTACATTTCGATATAATTTATAAGGAAGCGGTGCGTCTTTCCAGTCCACCTCATGATTTGGCATAATTTCATCGATAGAGAAATGGAGATGATGTAAAAAAGTATTTAGCTGCATGAAATCCCTCCTTTACTATGGAAACGGATGTGGATGTGGATTTAATCTTTCATTTGTTAAAGGTTCGTCTGTATATCCAAGTGTCATCGGTACGGTATATATCCGGTCCAGTCCTGTAACCCGAGTAAGATGGTGTCCGAACGTCATCGGTAACATACCTGGAATAATAACTTTTACACAGTGTAGTCCGTTCTTTTCTATAAGGGGAACGGTTTGATCTACAACGATTACTTCAAGGTCAGATTGATGCAAACGATTTAAAAGTTGGTGGAGATCGGATGTTAAATCCATATCAAATGATTGTGATACATTTATTTCTTGGAACGTTTGCACCGGTGCATCTTCTCGTAAAAGGAAGTGAAGACGTTCTTCCGTTTCTTTCAATCCGTACAGCATACTATGGTCTTCCATTTTATTAACGAAATAAGGATCTTGTAAGCATTTTTCGTAGTATTCTCTTTTGTGCTCGAGCTCATCGTCTGTTATAAGTAACATGCCTGCTATTTCTTGAATGGCACTTTTTAAAGCTCGAATAGGATCTAAATGAGCGCCTCCCGCACAAACAACGTTCATTCCATTTTCACGCGTATTTTTTGCAATTACCCATAAGCTCGGGATGCCGTGTTCCATCGTCGCGTTAAAAGCGTGTAATTCATATCCGGTAATCGTACGTAACCGCTGGATCATTAATTGTAATTCTGTATCATTTGCTGAATTAAGATCAAGGCGGGGAAGAGGTAATTCGGCATACCAAGTGAGTAAGAAGGCATCACGCTCTACAATTTCTAAAATGCCGTGAAAAATCGCTTCTTCTAAACTACCGCCAATTGCACATCCATTTGATGTTTCATACACGAAAGCGTCTCGATGACCGAGGCTATAATAAGCAATTGATTCAGGAACTAAAAGCGGTCTGTTTTGTGATAAAGAATATCCCCATACCCAGTTTTGCTCATAATCAGGATCAAACGGTTTAAATGGAAAATTATCACGATTGTAATGTTCATTTGTATGTACACCGAGCGAGAGGGGATTTAGTGCGTGTTCTTCTAAATCATGAAAACTACCATGCACATTTGTCTTTTTCCCGCGAGGCGACATCCCGCAATATCGTTCTAAACCTTCTAAAATAGCAGTTGCTTCACTCACTGCAAATGAATGAGTTCGGCCTGCAACACCTTCATTTCCGAACATTAATGGCATGTTTATAATGACGTCAGCGAATGGTAATAATGAATGCTGCATTTTGCCGTTCAACATACCGACCCGATAATCTAAATAGTCTCTCGTTAAAAATGTGTTTAATTCATGAATGGAACGGCAGCGATACGTTTCGGTGCTTACTTTTAAACTCGGTTGTAAAGAAATTTCCGCCGCATCCGCAGTATCATTAGGTAAATTACTACATACAGGACAGAGAGGATCTGGAAGAAAAGAATGCCGCGTACATTGTAATGTTTGTAAGTTTAGTAAAATAAGTTCATTTTCTAAAGAAGAATGGTTATGAGTTAATATTTTTTCTGTTTCTGCGCAAATAAGATGGCACATTTGTAACATTCCATTTTGGGTGGCACGTACATCACGCCTCGTTACATCATCTGCTTTAAAGGCATATTTCCGCTGTAGTTCCCACATTTCTTTTTGGTCAAAGCCAGCGATAAAACGGCGTCCATCAGAACAATGGGAACATCCGGGCGTAAGAGGATGAATGTAAGGACCGATAATACCTTCGCCAAATGAAGTAAAACCACGTAGCCATGGAATATGATTTGACCGAAAAATTAGCTCAGCGTCATGATGAATAGTAGAAGGAGATCCGTCATGTAATACGAGAGCGAGATGAATATTTTCAGGAAGTACTTCTGGAAGGGTATGCTGACGAATGATGGAATATTGTTTGCATAATTGATCATGTACATAGTCTGCAAGAAGGCCATCTCCTATAAGCAATATATTTTGAGTCATAGACCGTCCTCCTTTGCAATTAATACCCCATACACACCGTCTAAGTTTTCTTTCAAAAATGGTTCGATTGCTAAATCAAACACGAAGGGATAAAAATTATGTTCTTCTAAATGCTGTAAGGCAAGCTGTAAAGATTGCACACTTGGAATTTCTTCTTCCGCTTGTATTTCCACTCTAAAAGAATCCGTGTCATATAAAATAATAGATGATTCAGGCAAGATATTAGCTCTGTAAGGAGTCTCTTCACTTTGAATGTGGAGCAGTGATAGTTGTAGTGCGTTCCGTAAGGCTAACGTCATATTAATATTAGATGCACCGTACCATCTATCATTTATACCAACCCAAATGACTGGAAAACTGAGAATCTCTTCACTCATTGCAATTTTAGGTGTTTCATGAATTGTAGCAAGAGCATCGTAATAAAATCTACAATGTTTATCGTGAATATCAGTTAAATCAATCGTTGTAAGTTCTTCTAGCATATGTGACTGCCGCTCATACAGTTTATTGTTTAAATGTTGTTGTAGTGCCCGGTAAAATCCTTCTGTCATCGTTTCTCCAGCACCGATACCGATATCGTTATGTTCAGGAATAAGGCGGTGAATGATTTCTGCTACATATGTTTCAATTCCTGTTAAACCGGCTTCTCGGCGTGCTTCATTATGAGTCAATCCACTGCAAGTCATAAGAGGCAGAAGGGGAGCTGGGCCATCTGATAGTGGAGTGGCTACTTGAATATAGCACTGTGATAACGGTAATTGATATGAATCTTGTTCATCCCATACATGGAATATACCGGCTTCTTTAGAAGTTAATGAGTCGAAAAAGCGGAATATATCAGTTGAAGTATGTTGGCCATACCGATGCTCAAGTTTTTCAGAAAGATTTTCTATCGTATCAATTGTAAAACTTTCATCAGTTGCAAGAGGGTGTTTTATAAAAGGATGCCACGTTCCTTCAAGTGTTTCATAGTTTAATAAAAAGAATTGTGATTCTTTTTCACGATAAGAATCATCCGCGACATGTTTAAACAATTCAAAAACGATTACATTTGCTAACATGGCAGATGTAATTTGTGAGAAGGAATCCGATGAATTTTCATTTTGCAAAGTCGTTTCATGTAGCCGATGCCATGCGGATTCCCAGCATTCATCACGGTTTTCCATTACGACAGGTCCAGCTATACCGAGTGTTGATAAACAAATAGCTGGTATAAAATTCTTTTTCGTTTCTCTACAAATAGTGTGAACTGTTTTTAAACCGTCAATGTCTCCATTTTGAGAAACATATAAAATCCAATCAAAAGGTTCGAATACTTCATGTAAGGGACGGTCAATTGTAGTATCGATTTCTTGAAGGAGTACACTGTTATCAACTTCATATGCACGTTCTATTAGCTCATGTATTCTGTCATAGTTTGTTTTATCTCGATCTGTAACGAGGTAATGAAATGTAGGTAAACCAGATTCTAATAAAGAAGAAACTAAGGAAGTGAGCATATCCCCAGAACCAAGTACAAGGACATTTGCTCCGCGGTACGTTTCAAATTTTAAAGCACCTGAATGAGAATCGGCTTCTAAAAATTCAATTTGCGAAGCATATCTGTCGAGTAATGTACTGTTTAATTCATGAGGTGCATCTTGATTTGCATCGCGAACGAAACCATTTTCATATAAAATCTCTCCAATTTCAAATACCCGATTTTGATAGGGGAGAGGGAGGCCATCGGTTATTTCTGCTAAAGAATAATTTCCGTTAAACATTGGCATTAATTTTTCAATCCAGTCATAAATTCCATCACCGTCCATGCGAAATGAACTGGCGTTATTTCGAAAATAGACACCCCCGTTTGAATCGGGGAGGAAGAAAGTATCCTTATTTACTTTAAGTTTTGCATGAATTGGAAGGTTATTCATTTTAATCCTCCTTACGTTTAGGCATACATTATTACTTTATGTCATGAAATTTGTCCCGTATGAACACAATAAAAAAAGGCTGTAGAATGATTCATTCTACAGCCTTTAATAGATTTTTAATCTATCAACCTTCTAATAATAATGACTTTGGATCTTCAAGCATATCTTTAACAGCAACAAGGAAGCTAACTGCTTCTTTACCATCAACAATACGGTGATCGTAAGATAAAGCAATGTACATCATTGGGCGGTTTTCCATACGCTCGTTATCAATTGCAACTGGGCGTACTTGGATTTTATGCATTCCTAAAATACCAACTTGAGGGCTATTTAGGATCGGTGTTGACATTAGAGAACCGAATACACCACCGTTTGTAATTGTAAATGTACCACCTTGTAGTTCTTTTAATGAAAGTTTGTTATCGCGTGCTTTTTTACCTAATTCACGAATTTCGCTTTCGATTTCAGCGAAGTTTAATTGGTTAGCATCGCGTACAACTGGAACAACTAATCCATCTGGAGCTGCTACTGCAATACCGATATCATAGAATTTTTTAATGATAAGCTCGTCACCTTGAATTTCAGCATTTAATAATGGGAATTGTTTTAATGCTGCAACAACTGCTTTTGTGAAGAATGACATGAAGCCAAGACGTACATCATGTTTTTTCTCGAAAGCATCTTTGCGTTCTTTACGTAATTCCATGATCGCACTCATATCAACTTCGTTAAATGTTGTTAACATTGCAGATGTTTGTTGAACTTCTACAAGACGTTTTGCAATTGTTTGACGGCGGCGGGACATTTTCACGCGCTCAACTGGTTTTTCGAATTCCGTTTTTGCAACTGGAGCAGGAGCTGGACTCTTTGGAGCAGCTGGTGCTTCTTTTGGTGCTGCAGCATGAGCTTGTACATCATGTGGTCTCACGCGTCCAAGTGGATCTGTACTACGTACGTCGTTTAAGTCGATTCCTAATTCACGAGCCATCTTTCTAGCAGCTGGTGATGCGATAGGACGGTTTGTATTTGGTAACCCTTGTAGTGTTGCAGTTTGCTCAGCGCTTGGTGCCGCAGCTTTCGGTGCTTCAGCTGTTTCTTGTTTTGGTTGCTCAGCAGCCGGTGCAGGTGTACTTACTGCAACTGGTGCTCCATTAGCATCTAAAATTGCGATAGTTGCGCCAACTTCAACTGTATCCCCAGGTTCGCCTAGTAACTTCGATACAATACCTGAATCTTCTGCAATGATTTCTACATTGACTTTATCAGTTTCAAGCTCAACAACGCTGCCACCTTTCTCAACTTTGTCGCCTACGTTGATAAG
This sequence comes from Bacillus sp. FSL K6-2944, assembly GCF_038005385.1. Lineage (NCBI taxonomy): Bacteria > Bacillati > Bacillota > Bacilli > Caryophanales > Bacillaceae > Bacillus > Bacillus sp. FSL K6-2944. The sequence goes on from NZ_JBBOTE010000001.1 coordinate 71,022, forward strand.
CCATTGTGAAATAGTTCCTTCAGTAATAGATTCTGCAAGCTCAGGTACTTTAATTTCGATCATTTTAAATGTCCTCCCCTTATTTGCCTAACGGTGTGTTTTTTCTTCTTTTGTCTTCGGTAATCTCCATTTGTTAGCCTGGCCTTGGGCAGATATTCTGCCCAAGGAACAAGCTAGAAACCTTCATTGTTACTTTTTAGTTGCTGTAAACTTCAATTTCTTGTTTATCTTGACGGAAGTTATACTTCACATCCAAAGCATGTGCAACAATTAGCTCTTGCTCAGCTTTGTGAGCGAATGGATCGCCGCCAGATGGACTAGAGCGATCAGGACGTCCAATGTAGCCTGTTTTCACTTTATCTCCAGCAAGTTCGAACAGAATTGGAGCCATGTAATGCCATGCGCCCATATTACGAGGTTCTTCTTGAACCCAAATGATTTCTTCTAAGTTTTTAAAGCGTTTAATAATAGATTGAACTTTCTCAGCAGGGAATGGGTACAATTGCTCAATACGAACGACATGAACTTCGTCTAAGTTGTACTCATGTTTACCCGACTCGATTTCTGCTGCTAAGTCAATCGCCATTTTACCTGTGCTTAAAACAAGACGTTTTACTTTATTTGGTTTCATGCCAAGGTTTTCTTGTTCTAAAGCAGGTTGGAAACGTCCTTCGCTTAACTGACTAGCAGTTGAAAGCGTAAGTGGGTGACGTAATAAACTCTTCGGCGTCATCAATACTAATGGTCGAACAGCTTCTGTTCCTAAGATAGATGCTTGACGACGCAGGATATGGAAGTATTGAGCCGCGCTCGTTAAGTTTGCAACTGTCCAGTTATTCTCAGCAGCTAACTGTAAGAAACGCTCTGGACGTGCACTAGAGTGCTCTGGTCCTTGACCTTCATAACCGTGTGGTAATAGAAGAACTAAGCCAGATTTTTGACCCCATTTTGCTCTTCCAGCTGAAACATATTGATCAAATAATGCTTGCGCAGTATTTGAGAAGTCACCATATTGCGCTTCCCACATAACAAGAGTTTCTGGAGCGAATACGTTATAACCATATTCGTAACCAACAACAGCAGCCTCTGATAACGGACTGTTATGAACAGAGAACGATGCATTAATGTTTGGTAAGCGATGTAACGGTGAATATGTTTCATTTGTATCAGTATCGTGTAATACGATATGACGGTGTGCGAATGTACCACGCTGTGAATCTTGACCAGTTAAACGAATTGGCGTACCTTCTTGTAAAATAGAAGCGAATGCTAACGATTCAGCAAGTGCCCATTCAATTTTACCGTTCTCTTCAAGAGCATCTTTACGGCGCTCAAGAATTTTCTTCACTTTCGGATATACGTTAAATCCTTCTGGCCAAGATAGTAGACCTTCATTAATTGCACGAAGTGAGTCAATCTCAACACCAGTATCAATTGGTTGAATACCTTTTGCAACAACATCTGGTACTTTAACGTGAATTGTTGCGTCGCTCGTATCAGCTGGTGGTACTTGTGCATAGTCGGATTTTAATTGCTCTTGTGTAAACTGTGTAATTGTTTCAACCTCATCTGCATTTAGAACACCAGCAGCTTGTAATTGATCTGCATAAATTGCCCTTACAGTTGGATGGTTTTTAATTTTTTTGTACACTTGTGGTTGCGTAACTGCTGGATCATCCATTTCGTTATGACCGTAGCGGCGGTAACCAATTAAATCGATTAAGAAATCTTTTTTGAACAACATGCGATATTGAATCGCAAGGTTAGCAGCTGCAAGACAAGCTTCCGGATCATCAGCGTTCACGTGAACAATCGGAATATCGAAACCTTTTGCAAGGTCACTAGAATATTTCGTAGAACGAGAATCATAGCTATCAGTCGTAAAACCAACTGCATTGTTTGCGATAACATGAATCGTTCCGCCTGTTTGATACGCGTTCAATCTGCTTAAGTTGAGTGTCTCAGATACAATACCTTGACCAGGGAATGCAGCATCACCATGAACTAAAATTACGAATGATTTTGAAGTATCTTGATCTGGAAGACCAGATTTTTTACGATTCTCTTGAGCAGCACGTGCGAAACCTTCTACTACAGGATTCACGAACTCAAGATGACTCGGGTTATTTGCTAATGTCACGCGAGTGCTAACTTCTTCGTTACTAACGACTTGTTCTCTACCTAGGTGGTATTTCACATCGCCAGTCCAGCCAGAATTAGCCACTGCGCCTTCTATTTTTGCATGTTTGAACTCAGCAAACATGTGGCTATATGGTTTTTCTAATACGTGAGCAAGTACGCTTAGGCGACCGCGGTGAGCCATACCAATCATGACATCCTCAACGCCGTTTTTAGCACCTTCTAGAACAATTTCATCTAAAACAGGTACAAGCATATCAACGCCCTCGATAGAGAAACGTTTTTGCCCAACGAATGTTTTATGCAAGAATTGCTCGAAACCTTCAACAGCTGTTAAACGTTTTAAAAGAGCAGTTCGTTTTTTATTTGATAGTGGTTGACGCAATGAATTTGATTCCACCATTTGATGCAACCACGCGCGTTCTTCACTATCTTGTATATGAGAAAATTCATAAGCTAAAGATTTTGTATAAACGTCTTTTAATCTATGAATTACATCAAGTGCAGTGTGAATACCTTCTGGTGCATCTGGCCATACTGTTTTCGCTGGAATCGCTTTCAAGTCAGCATCGCTCAGTTCGCTCATTGCTTTCTCAAGAAGAGATTGTCCATTTGCAGCATCTTCCATCGGGTTGATGTGAGCCAACGTGTGCCCGAAAGAACGAATCTGCTCAACTAGTTGAACGACTTTAAGAATTTTTTCAATGTTACCTGTGTTTTGAGGAGAAAAATGTGTTGCTGTGTTGTCCCCTGTTACGACATCATCTTGAAACGAAGGAGCTCCAAAAATTTCAAAAAGCTCTTGTAATTCCGGATCAACAGAACCTGCTCCAGTTACGTAAAGATCATACTGTTCAATAACATAACCAAGGTTCGGACCGTGGAACTTGGCCCAAGGGTTTGTCGTTGTATTCTTCCTCGTCATTTGTTTAAACCTCCCAATGCATATAATCCTTTTCCATACAAAGGTGCATTTTGCTCTTTTTCAATAAGTAATGAATCAATAATCAATGTAAATGTTTTCTTTACTCTTATGTTATTACAATAATTTACATAATACCAAACACTATTACTTATCTGTTTTGTAAAAAAACATTCACAATAACTTATCACCCAAGTTAATCTTTCATGTTATAAAGTAATTTTACAGAAAAATGGGGTGGATATATTTGGTATGCCTATACTAATAGCTATAATTGTTGCATTTAAATATAGGTATAATAGTTAGAATGTTTCGATAAAATCAGTTTGAATTATGTATATTGAAATAATAAGCGCTTTCATAGATATTATACAACAATATAACGGAATATAGTATAAAAAATAAAAAATTATGAATTTATCGTAAACTTTATTTAGATAGTGTTAAATATTGAAAGGAAAGTGAAGGATTTCTACAAAAAAAGTTGCTAAACATAAAAAATGCTCCATAAACAGTTAGTTTCTATAAATATGACGAAAAACACCGTAAAACAAATAACGTATTTCGTGAAATAAAGAAATAAATGAAATATTTTAAAAGGATAAAACAAATATGGAGATATTAAATTTTAAAAAAAGAAGTGAGGAGATATAGTAACAGTTATTTACAGTGTTCCGTGTTTCGCTTCAAAATAGACGTGCTGAAATTGAAAAAAGTTTCTTCTATATTATTGAATATACTTATGGCACTTACAATGAGTACCGTCTTTATCTCATTTGTTGTTTTGGCAAAAAGATATTAAGATGGAAGAGAGAAAGGAAGATTAACATATGCAAATGATGTATGCTTTTGGCATTGGGCTTGTATTATTTTTAGCAGTATTCTTATTTATTCGTAAAGACGTTCAAGGCGGGACGTTAACGAAACGAGGATTTTATAAAATGATCGGCTGTTTAGTTGTTATGTTTATAGCGATTATTGTAATGATCGTTTTAATAAGTCAGTCACTATAGAATGTAAAAACGGAACCTTACTTCGGTAAGGTTTTTCTTTATTGTTCAACCTAAAAATTACCACTAAATCCATTTACTACAAATGACTTATATTATATAATCCAATGAAATGATAGATAAGGAGTGTAGTATATGAATAAAAAAACTATCTTCTATTTATTAACTTGTCTACTACTTGTAGCTAGTACTACTTATATAATATGTAACAAAAGAGAACAAGTGCCACCTATATTAGTATGGGACAAACAAGAATACTATGTTACGAATGAACCAGCCAAAGTAAAAGAAGTTGGGCAAAAACTTGGCGAAGTAACAAAGAAAATTAAAACAAGTAGAAAACCTACTAAAAATAGAGAATCTAATACATTACAAGAGAAAACAGAAGTATTTACAATGATTGAGGAAGAAAAAAGTGATTACCCGCCTTTAATCATAAAGGAAGCTTATAGTGATGAATATAGGGTAGTGAGGCCGATGTTGAAGCAAGTATTGTGATGAAAAGGGGATTCATATGCAGACAGTAATTTCGTATCCGTGGGTGTTAAGAAAAATATTTGTCTTTTTCCTCCTATCGGTGCTGTTTACATTTTGATGAATAGAGGAGCGATACAAAAGAGAGATTTTATATTTATTATTTGCTGCTATGAATATATCACTTTGGTTATTGCTTATGATTTTTGATTGGAGTATGTGGATGGTAGTAGGGCATTATTTGTTTGGAGCAGTTGTTATTGTTTTTTCGAATATGAATAAGAGCTAAGCCAGCAACCTTAAAGTTGCTGGTTTTTATTTTGCTATTTATAATGAAGAAACAAATTTTTAATAGAGAGTAGTGGGCGTTATGAGATGGAAAGAGGGAACGTTTGAAAAAATAGACACGAATAACTCATCTGTTGAGCAACTTATAAACACGTTTAAGGAACAAAACTTAATTGGTGGAGCAATAATAAGCTGTTTTAAAGTGCATAACGAAAATTTTTTAAAGAAATACCACATTCGAAAGATGGACATGAGCACTTCTTTAGAAGAATCTTCAACTCTTTAGATATAATCAATAACTTAGAAGAGTTAAAAATACATACATCAGACAAATATAAGTTTCGTTTTAAAGAGCAGCTGGCAGTTATGCTTGATGGTAGCATTGCTGCGCAAATTTTGTGGGGCGGAGCATATGAAGGGTTTAAGGAACGACCAGTTATCGCAAAACAATTAGCAGTCAATGTATGTCAATATATGTTCCAAAATCGATACGAAGATATTAAAGTGTTCGAAAGCTATCGCCCTTGGACAGATTGGTTTTACGATGTTGCGTGGGATGTTACTTGGATGGTGTTAGATAGTAGGGAACAGAAAATGTGGTTCATTTGTGCTACGGATACAGATTGATAGAAGAGGGACCTTGTAGGAATGCTGCAAAGCCCTTTATCTTTTGGGAATTAATAGAAAACGAATCATATAAATGCTATACTAAAAAATGTTTGTAATGTCAGTTTCATAATATTGTATGATGCTGACTTACTAGAAAAGATAAGAGGAGAATGAGCGTGCAAAAGATAAAGAGATTATTGCTATTAATGATGGTAGTAGGATTAACAGCAGGTGTTTTAGCAGGGTGTGCAAATCCGAAAGATACTACAGAAGAATTTTTAACAGCGATACAAAAAGGTGATGTAGAAAAGGCTCGTACATTTGTTGAGAGTGACAAGGAATTTAATAAGCTAAATGAAAAAACAGATGATGCTGAGGCAAAAGCAATGCTAAGTGCAATTACAAAGAACTTTAAATTTGAAAAGCTAGAAGAAGTATCGAAAAAGGATGACAAAGCAGAAGTGAAAGTGAAAATTACATCTGCTGATCTATCCGTTGCTGTAACAAAAGCAGTGGGAGAAGTTATGCCAATGGCCTTCGCTAGCGCATTTAGTGAAGACAAAGAACAATCTGAAAAAGCAATCGAAAAAACAATGACCTCAACTATCATCAAAAACTTAACGGATAAAGATGCAGCAATGGCAACTCGCGAAGTTACATTGAACTTAAAGAAAGACAAAGATGGCGACTATAAAATCGTTGCTGACGATAACTTGAAAGAAGTATTGTTTGCAAATGCGAAATCTTTGGAGAAGATGTTTGGTGGGAAGTAATTGAATTAGATAAAAAAGAGACACTATATCACGTAGAAGGTTGATATGGTGTCTCTTTTTTATATGACCCCGGAGAGGCTCGAACTCACGACCTCCACCCTGTCAAGGTGGCGCTCTCCCTGCTGAGCTACGGGATCCCAACTATAAATGTTACCATCAGCAATGTGTTTTCATTTCATTCGTGTAATCGGAGGATTTGTATAATCTGTTGAATATTGTAACATTTGATGTATTCCTATAATAGCAACAAACTTTAGTAGTGTAAAGATGTAATTTTCTGAATATTATCATTCCAATTTTTATATAAAAAAATAAGCTCCGAAGAGCTTATTTTAATAATAATATTACCGCAATTATTAATGATATTATCAAAAATACAATCATAAATAATGGAGCTTGTTCATGAATTATCTTCCTGTAAGTGTCATTGAAGCTGTATAAATTGTATCTACAGAACCGTCAACATTTTTAATTTCAACTTTGTAACGATATTCCCCGTTTTCTGAAAGTTGTCCACCCCAACCAGTTGTATTGTAAAATTCTTCGTTTGTTCCAGCTGGTAATTCGGAGCCGAAATTGAAGTCAGTTTCATAGTAACCCCAGCCACTTGCCCATTTCTTTTCAATAGTTACACGATAGCGCACATCTTCAGCTCTATCATTTGTGATTTTTGCAATCATATTTTGGCCGTAGCTGTACTCTGTAGCGTGTACTTGAACTGTAACACCGTTCAACGTTTCGCTAGGACCACAAATATAACGACAGAACTCGCTTACTCCGTCAGCATGTGCTTTTGGTGTTTCAATGTTCATAACCGTTAAACCCCCTAAAGCTAAAGCTCCTGTTAATAATACTTTACTAAATGCCTTCACTTGAAATTCCCCCTAAGTATATTCTCAATTCGTTCGATAGGCGTCACATTAAATAGTTTTATAAGATTAATCTAATCGAACACTTTTTTCCTCGAGTGCATTCGCTATGAATCTTTCATCTTGTAGTAATCTAATCCCTACATAAAATTTCATAGTTTTGATTTCATATATGTATCATGATTTACATAGAACAAATCTGTTAATACGTTTTGGTTATTTGCTTATCCCACTACTCTTTATTACCTTTTATTGGTAAAACGTTGGTTTTATTATATACCATTATTATCTATTTACAAGAGAAAACAATACTGTATGCAAAAATGCATAATAAAAAACACTACTTGTATTCTGAATTACAGAATACAAGTAGTGTTGGGTTTCAATTAATATTTAATTGGAACCTAATGCTAATTTTTTATGTTTAACAGTATACATATATCACTGTTTTTTTAGTCATAATTGATAAAATTTGTTCAGGGGACGCTCTTCCTGTTGAGCTATGGGATCTTTAAAAGGGAAAGTATAAGCGATTATGAGAGTAATGTATGAAGGGATAATGATGAGAAGCGAATTTAGTAGAAAGTAGTCTTTGGATGTAGAGGTTATATTATTTCCGATACCAATCCAAAGGACCTTCATCACTCAAATCAACAAGAAAAGGGAACAAGAAGTGTAAATGTAAGCTTATAAGTTCTGGCATAGCGTTCACTGTTTTCTTTGATAGATATTGCCTCCCAAAACAATACGGACAATCTTTTTCAAATGTCACGAGTATTGACCATACATCTTTTACTTTCCACTTCGTTTTACAATACGTACAACGCGCCATTGAGTTCCTCCTCAGTTTAAGGTGTTTTCTAATATATTCTACTTTATTGTACGAAAGTCATTTGAATTTGATGTGGTAAAATGCAAAACAAGCCTAACCTCGTTCTACATTCAGGGAGGGGTTAAGCTTGTTTTAATTCCGTTCAAAGTCTCTTTGTATCAGGCTGTTTATACATTGCCTAGATAGCTTCGTGTTAAATTCGGGAGAATAATTTTTCCATCTTTACTGTATTTTTCGAATAGCTCTGATAGGAGAAAAATAAAATTTTTATACTGTTCGTCATTTTCTTTCGGAGCATAAGATGCTGATAAATTCCTTCCCAAAAACCCTTCATAATCAAAAAGTAAATCATTTTGATATTCTTTAAAATCATACTTTCCATCTTTAAAAAAGTTGTTAAATACTTCTGGAGTTTCATCTATTCCACCGCTAAAGCCTTTAAAGTTTGGACAGGTTTTCTGGCAAATTTCTGCATTCTCTTTAATAAGTGGACTAGTTAAATCTCTACTATTCCAAACAAGTGCAACATTTGCTTTTTGTTTTAAAATTCGTTGGCATTCGATTTTGAAAGCCTCTTTATCAAACCAATGAAATGCTTGGGCAACAGTTACTAAATCTACACTATTTTCTTTTAAAGTGGTATGTTCAGCAGTTGCTTTTATGGATTGAAAACGAGAATATAGTTTTAACGATTGCTCAGCGATCTTCCTCATATCATCATTTGGTTCAACTCCAATAACATGTAAACCACTTTCAAGCAGCTGGTGGCTAAATATCCCCGTACCTGAACCAATATCAGCCACAATCCGATTCCCTTTCAGTTGGTTAGCTGAAAGCAAGTAATCAATATATTCATTAGGATAACTAGGGCGATATTTTGCATATATATCGGCCCTGTCAGTAAAATTTTCTGTTGTTTTCACAGTACTACCTTCTTTCTTACGATATGATGTACAGAAATAGAAATTAAATATGAATTCAGGCATCAGTCTTTAAGTCTACAACTTAAGAATCCAGCTAAATAGAGGGCCTCAGTTTCTTTATTCAAATATCCTTTATCCGTTTAGTATACTATTTTAGATAATATCTTCCAAAAGACTAGAATGGCTTACTCAATTATGTTTTAAAGTGTATATTTTTAGGGATTTATTTAATAATTTATGAGCGATTGTATGTCGTATTACGTTTACGTAGGTAAGAGATTTTTATTTTTGCTATTTAAATTGGCCAATATATCCTTTTTACAATTTACTGAAAATCATGTATAACAGAGATACATGATTATTTTATCTCGCTATTTGCGGGCAGTAAGATCCCTTACCTCGAAATTCAGCAAAAGTAAAGAAGTTAGGTTCGGGTCGGAATGCCCGTAAAAGTCCGATTCGTGAGGGTTGATGAAAGTTTCACTTTATAAATATTCAGAAGTAGAGGGAGAAAAGTTGTAATGGTAAGAAAAACGTTCAAGATGCGCGTGTCTAAAAATAGAACGATTTCGATTAATGGATCGATTCTTGATGTGGATGTTACACATGATGAATTTTTACAAGAGTTTGTTGAGTGGGTTGATTCTAAAGGTTGGTCGTTTATGGGAATAACAGATGAGATTACGCCCGAGGAAGCTAGTCAAAAGTTAATAGATTCGTTGATTGATGAGAAGGATAAGAAAGAGTAATTCCTTCTTATTTTTATTGTATATTTATGTTCTTTATCGTAAAAGTATGATATAGTAAAAAATAGTGAAATTTCTTCCAATATAATACAAATTACATATGATTGGTAGATTTATTATTTTGTTAAGGAGTAAATGGAAAAGGGAGAGTCATATGGTAAATTTTAAGAAAATTTTGGTTTTTATTACAGTTATTTGTTCGTTTTTTTTGACGCCCATAACATTGCGTGCTGAGACGAATATTGGAGTAAATCCAGAACAAGTTGCACCACCACCTGCGGAAGGACCGAATGTTTTTAGTCAGTTTGCAACGACAATTGATGCGAAAACAGGAGATGTTTTGTATGATAAAAACGCATATCACCGAGCATATCCTGCTAGTACGACGAAGGTGTTAACAGCGATTTTACTCATGGAGCATACAAAGCCAGAGGATCAATTTACATTTTCACAATTAGCATTAGATCAAGAGAAGAGTAATTATCAAATTGAGTTTCAACCTGGAGAGACAATTAATAGAAATACTGCGCTTATGATTTTAATGGTGCTGAGTGCGAATGATGTGTCGTATGCGATTGCGGAGCGGATTGGCGGGAGTGTTGAGAATTTCGCTAATATGATGAATGAGAAAGCGAAGCAATTAGGGGCGAAAGATAGCCACTTTGTAACACCGAATGGATTACATGATCCGAACCATTATACGACGCCGTATGATATGGCTATGATTACGAAGGGTGTGCAAAAGTATCCTGAAATTTTACAAGCGATGAATACGAAAAGAACGACAGTTACGACGTCTATGCAGACGGTGTCTATTTTTAATAAATCTAATTTTTTTGAAAATCCATATAGCATTGGCGGTAAAACAGGGTTTACGAATGAAGCGCGTAATACACTTGTTTTATTAAATGAGAAAGATGGAAATCGTATTATAAGCGTAGTAATGGCTTCTCAAAGACCTGAAATTTATGAAGATTTGAAGCAGATGGCGGAATATTCTTTCGGTCAATTTACGAAGCAAATGGTGCTTGATAAACATAATTGGCATCAAAAAACAACATATTTAAATAAAGATGTTAATTCTGAGTTGGAACAAAGTGCAGAGCTTATGCTTAAGAAAGATGAAGGGAAAAATGTGAAAACTATTTTCCGGGCGGCTTCATTAGATAAAGAATCTTTATATCATAAAGGAATACATCGTGGTGAGGTAGTTGGTGCAGTTGATATTACGAAAAATAATCAAACAATTGCGACGGTAAATGTTCTTTCAACAGAAGATGTCACTTTTGCGATGCCTAAAAAAGATACAACTATGCCTGAAGTAAAAGACTCAAATATGAAAGTAATAAGTGTTGGGATAGGTGCGATTGTATTATTTGGAGCAATTTTATATGTAGTGTTGCGCCGAAATACAAAAGGAATGAAATCAGAAGGTAAATAAATTACTAATAAAAAGACTGTGTAAAATTTTGGCACAGTCTTTTTTATATATCTTAAATAACTAATAATTGTAAATTTTCTTATTGCAATAACTTAAAGTTCGTTATATCATTTACTTGTGTTCTTGTTAAAGAACACAATGGATATTGCATACTTCAAATAATATAAAACAACGGAGAGGGAGAGAGACGATGAAATTAATATGGAAGATAATTAGCAACGCGATCTCATTTGTTTTATTTGCATTGATGGTTTTTTTAGCTTTTGTAGTTATTTCTTCAAAAGCAAGCGGTGGTGATCCGACAGTGATGGGATATCAATTTAAGAGCGTTCTTTCAGGATCAATGGAGCCGACGTTTTTAACAGGATCAATCATTGCAATAGAACCAAACAAAGATGGTTCTAAATATCAAAAAGGTGATGTTATTACCTTTAAAGAGAAAGATCAAAAAATTATCACTCACCGTATTATCGGTGTGAAAGATACAAATGGAAAAGTAATGTATGAAACAAAAGGGGATAACAACAACGGACCAGATTTAGAGCCAGTACTTGCAGAAAATGTAGTTGGAAAGTATGCAGATATTACAGTTCCGTATGTTGGTTATTTACTGAATTATGCGAATTCAAAAGCGGGAGCAGCATTGCTTCTTATTATTCCAGGAGTCTTTTTGCTTGGTTATTCCGCTATTTCTATTTTTGGTGCTATTCGTAGCATTGACGGAGAAAAGAAAGATAAAAAAGTAGAACAATCCGTCTAGTTCGTTTGGTTATACTTTCCGTTTAGGAAGTTAACAAATATATATTAAGGGGATATGGACATGACTTTAAAGAAAAAATTAGGAATGGGTATTACATCAGCAGTATTAGGAGCAGCTTTAGTTGGTGGAGGAACATTTGCATTTTTCAGTGATAAAGAAGTGTCAAACAATACATTTGCGGCTGGAACACTGGATTTAGCATTAAATCCATCAACAGTTGTTAACGTATCGAATTTAAAACCTGGGGATACAATTGAAAAAGAATTTAAACTAGAAAATAAAGGTTCTTTAGATATTAAAAAGGTTCTACTGAAAACAGATTATAATGTAGAAGATGTAAAGAAAGATAATAAAGATGATTTTGGTAAACATATTAAAGTAACATTCTTAAAAAATGTAGATAAGCATGAGACAATTGTGAAACAAACTACTTTAGATAAATTAAAAGGTGACACACTTACAGCTGTAGATAATGATTTATCGGCTTGGTTCTGGGATGAAAAAGGTATTTCAGCAGGTAAATCTGATAAATTCAAAGTGAAATTTGAGTTTGTTGATAATGGAAAAGATCAAAATCAATTCCAAGGCGATAAGTTACAATTAAATTGGACGTTTGATGCACAACAAACAGCAGGTGAAGAAAGATAATAATAAAAAGGGCTATCACATGGATAGCCCTTTTTCTATTTTTCTAGTATTTGTCTATCAATTTTAATAGTTCTTTACTATAATATAGATAATGTTCTGTATAAAGAACGCAATGTTCGATGGGAGAGATTAAGATGCTGAAAAGACCGCGTAATTTTAAAAAGATGCTTATATTGCCGTGTATGTGTTCTATTACGTTTTATTTAGGATCTCAAATTATGACGCATACAGAAGCGGCGTTCATTCATGAAACGAAAGTAGAAGCGACGCTTTCTACAGCAATTATATTTCCGAAAACAGTTAATACGTTAAAAGAGCAATCTGAGAAACATAAACAGTTTATTGAGCGTGAGTATGGAACGATGAAGGGGAAATTGAAAGCAACTTCTATTGAAGAAATAAAACAGGCGATTTCTGTATGGCAACAAGGGCGTGAGAAAATTGTTGCTGAGAAGGAAGCTCTGCAAAATGTATATACTGAAATAGAAGCTCCTTACAATCAAATACAAGAAGAATTAAAGGTAAATAAAGATGAGTCGATGCAGCAAGTGTCCGTATATGTAAATGAAGGCTTTCGCAGTATCAAAGAGAAGCGTGACTATATTGAGAAAGAAATTAGCTTGAAAGCTATTGATGAGCAAATTCAGGCTCTTCAGCAACAATTAAACGTTGCAATTGAAGCGGAAGGACAAAAGAAAGTAGAAGAACAAAAGAAAGCAGAGGAACAGAAGAAAGTAGAAGAACAAAAGAAAGCAGAGGAACAGAAGAAAGTAGAAGAACAAAAGAAAGCAGAGGAACAAAAGAAAGCCGAAGAACAAAAGAAAGTAGAAGAACAGAAGAAAGCCGAAGAACAAAAGAAAGTAGAAGAACAGAAAAAAGTAGAAGAGCAAAAGAAAGTGGAAGAACAGAAAAAGCTAGAAGAGCAGAAGAAAGCGGAGTAACTGCTTTAGTGAAACAGCCAGAAAACAAGAATGTGGTGTAAGAGAGAGTGAACGAATAAGCAAGACTAGTAATATTTATACGAGTGTGAGGGAACGTTAGCCCTCACCTCTTTGTTTTTCTTTTTTCTTATAGTATTAAATGATTTGAGTGTGAAAAAAGTTATAAATTATCATTATTTTTCTGAAAAGTCTAAAAAATATTGAGAAATAAAAATAACTGAAAATATTAATAAATATGTGTTGTGTTTATATAGAGTTGTTCGTTATAATGAACATAAGGTTTTTAAAAAAGAACGCATATTAGCTAAGCTAATATAGTTTTCTTTACATCTCTTATTGAAAAATAAGTGATAAAAATATAAAAAAAAGCTAGGGGGAATTGATTGTGAGTCTGAAAAAGAAATTAGGTATGGGAGTTGCATCAGCAGCATTGGGGTTAGCTTTAATTGGTGGAGGAACATTTGCATTCTTTAGCGATAAAGAAGTATCAAACAATACATTTGCAGCTGGGACGTTAGACCTTACATTAAACCCTAAGACGCTTGTAGATATTAAAGATTTAAAACCAGGGGATTCTGTTAAGAAAGAGTTCTTATTACAAAACAGCGGTTCGTTAACTATTAAAGACGTTAAATTAGCAACAAAGTATACTGTTAAAGATGCAAAAGGTGATAATGCTGGTGAAGACTTTGGTAAGCACGTTAAAGTAAAATTCCTTTGGAACTGGGATAAACAAAGTGAGCCTGTATATGAAACAACTTTAGCAGACTTACAAAAAGTTGATCCAGATCTTTTAGCTAAAGATATCTTTGCTCCTGAGTGGGGAGAAAAGGGTGGATTAGCAGCTGGTACAGAGGATTATCTATGGGTACAATTTGAATTCGTAGATGATGGAAAAGACCAAAATATCTTCCAAGGTGATACATTGAATTTAGAATGGACATTCAATGCCAACCAAGAAGCTGGGGAAGAAAAATAATAAAAAAGCGGGTATTCCCGCTTTTTTTTATAAAGAAAAAGAAGTGCTGGTTGTAAGCACTTCTTTCTATTATTATTTTTGATTTTGCTTCCACTTTGTAAATTCAAGAAATTCACGAAATTGTTCTTTGGAGACACCAGAGTTCATTGCATCTTTAACGAGTTGTGTCCATTCGGAGTCTAGGTTAGTTTCCTTTGTTGTTTCATCATGAAGTAAAGTATCAACTGGAATTTGTAGAACTGCTGCGATCTTTTCAAGAAACTGAATGGAAGGGTTTTTTTGTAAATTTCGTTCTATAGAACTAATGTAAGATTTAGCAACGCCAGCTTTTTCGGCAAGTTCAGTTAATGAAATCCCTTTTTGTAAACGAAGGCGTTTTATACGTTCTCCAATCATATTTGCGCACCTTTCTATCAATATGTAGTTGTCTTATGATGTCATTATTATAACATAAACTTCGTTAAAAAGAACAAACCTATTGAGCCTGACTGGATGGCTTCATACGTTGGAAAAATTGCTCGATGTCTTGCATGGCGATACCAGCATCTAGAGCTTCAAGTATTAAATCAATCCATTCTTGATCCAGTGCGTCTGTCTTATCTTTGTACAAATGTAATTCCTCCCTAATTATCGGTCATAATTGCTGCTACAGAATACATGATAATGCAATCGGATTTTGTGTTTTATATAGTGAATTATCAAATATTGTGTAGATGAAACAAAGATAAAATCCCCATTAAACTCCCTCTATGGAAATTATAAATTGTTCGATAAAAACTTTCAATATTTTCAGAAAACATTGTTGAATTGTGATATATTCGTATACTAACTATGAAATTTTTACAAATATATTAAAAATATTACATAATATGACTAAATATTGAAAAAATATTGAATTTTTAATAAAATTCAATTTGTAATACATATTATTTATTAGGGGAGGAAATAAGGGATGAACAAGAAACCGTTCAAAGTTTTGTCATCAATCGCTTTAACAGCTGTATTAGGCCTTTCATTCGGAGCTGGTACTCAATCTGCATATGCTGAAACGCCTGCGAATAAAACAGCTACGAGCCCAGTTGATGATCACTTAATTCCGGAAGAACGTTTAGCAGATGCGCTAAAAAAACGTGGGGTAATTGATTCATCAGCTTCAGAGAAAGAAACAAAGAAAGCTGTCGAAAAGTATGTAGAGAACAAAAAGGGTGAAAATCCTGGGAAAGAAGTACCAAATGGGGATCAACTTACGAAAGAAGCATCTGATTTTTTAAAGAAAGTGAAAGATGCGAAAGCAGACACGAAAGAAAAATTAGATAACCCTGCAACAGGAACACCTGCAGCGACAGGCCCAGTTAAAGGCGGTCTAAATGGTAAAGTACCAACTTCTCCAGCGAAACAAAAAGACTATAACGGTGATGTACGTAAAGATAAAGTACTCGTTTTACTTGTAGAGTACGCTGACTTTAAACATAATAATATCGACAAAGAGCCTGGATATATGTATTCTAACGATTTTAATAAAGAACATTATGAAAAAATGTTATTCGGCAACGAGCCGTTTACATTAGATGATGGAAGTAAAATTGAAACGTTTAAACAATATTACGAAGAGCAATCTGGTGGTAGTTACACAGTGGACGGAACAGTTACAAAATGGTTAACAGTTCCTGGTAAAGCTGCTGATTACGGTGCAGATGCTGCTAGCGGCGGTCATGATAATAAAGGACCAAAAGGCCCACGTGATTTAGTAAAAGATGCATTAAAAGCAGCTGTAGATAGCGGTCTTGATCTATCAGAGTTTGATCAATTTGATCAATATGATGTAAATGGTGATGGAAATAAAAATCAACCGGATGGTTTAATTGATCACTTAATGATTATTCATGCAGGTGTTGGACAAGAAGCAGGTGGTGGTAAATTAGGTGATGATGCAATTTGGTCACATCGCTGGACAGTTGGACCAAAACCATTCGCAATTGAAGGTACACAAGCGAAAGTTCCATATTGGGGTGGAAAGATGGCAGCGTTCGACTACACAATTGAACCAGAAGATGGAGCAGTTGGTGTATTCGCGCATGAATATGGTCATGATTTAGGTTTACCAGATGAGTATGATACACAATATAGCGGTGCTGGTGAGCCAATTCAAGCTTGGTCTATCATGAGTGGCGGAAGCTGGGCTGGTAAAATTGCAGGTACAACACCAACGAGCTTATCACCACAAAATAAAGAGTTTTTCCAAAAAACAATCGGTGGTAACTGGGCAAATATCGTAGAAGTAGATTACGAGAAATTAAATAAAGGTATCGGCCTAGCAACATATTTAGACCAAAGTGTTACGAAATCTAACCGTCCAGGTATGATTCGTGTTAACTTACCAGACAAAGATATAAAAACAATTGAGCCGGCATTCGGAAAACAGTATTACTACAGCACAAAAGGTGATGATCTTCATACGAAGATGGAAACACCACTGTTCGATTTAACAAATGCAACGACTGCAAAATTTGACTTCAAATCATTATATGAAATTGAAGCAGAGTATGATTTCCTTGAAGTACACGCTGTAACGGAAGATGGTCAACAAACGTTAATTGAAAGACTTGGTGAGAAAGCAAATAGTGGAAATGCAGATTCGACAAATGGAAAATGGATTGACAAATCATATGATTTAAGCCAGTTCAAAGGTAAGAAAGTAAAATTAACATTTGATTACATTACTGATGGTGGTTTAGCATTAAATGGTTTCTTACTTGATAATGCTTCATTAACAGTAGATGATAAAGTAGTATTCTCTGATGACGCAGAAGGTACGCCACAATTCAAATTAGATGGTTTTGCTGTTTCTAACGGAACAGAGAAGAAAAGCCATAACTACTATGTTGAGTGGAGAAACTATGCTGGTTCAGATAACGCGTTAAAATTTGCACGTGGTCCAGTATATAACGCTGGTATGGTTGTATGGTATGCAGATTCAGCTTACACAGATAACTGGGTAGGTGTACATCCAGGACACGGTTTCCTAGGTGTAGTTGATTCTCATCCAGAAGCAATTGTAGGAACTTTAAATGGTAAACCGACAGTGGAAAGTAGTACGCGATTCCAAATCGCAGATGCGGCGTTCTCATTCGATAAAACGCCAGCTTGGAAAGTTGTATCTCCAACGCGTGGAACGTATACGTATGATGGTTTAGCAGGTGTACCGAAGTTTGATGATTCTAAAACGTATATTAATCAACAGATTCCAGATGCAGGACGTATTTTACCGAAGCTTGGTCTGAAGTTTGAAGTAGTAGGACAAGCTGATGATAATTCTGCAGGTGCTGTTCGTTTATATCGTTAATACTGTAAAACTACCGAGAGATTTTCTTTCGGTAGTTTTTTTGTGAGCAATGAATTTTATATAGCTGAAAAAGTCATATATAATGTAACCTTAAGAATAGAAATTTGTTATATATGAAGTCTATATAAATAATGAAAGAATTGGATAAAAATAGTGGGAGAAGGTGAGTGAATGAGTATTTCCTCTATTGTAAGTAGGCAAAAGGAATATTTTTTAAAAGGGCATACGAGAAGCATCGAAATGCGAAAGAATAATTTGAAGAAGCTTTATGAAGGCATTCAGCATTTTGAAGAAGAAATATTTCAGGCATTGAAATTAGATTTAAATAAGTCAGTTCACGAGTCGTTTACAACGGAAGTTGGATATGTATTAAAAGAAATTTCCTTTCAATTGAAACATATGTCATCGTGGAGTAAACCGAAACGAGTTCGAACAGCACTTACTCATTTTGGATCAAAAGGAAAAGTAGTGCCAGAACCGTATGGTGTGACACTTATTATTGCACCGTGGAACTATCCTTTTCAATTAGCAATTGCACCACTTGTAGGAGCACTGGCAGCTGGAAATACAATCGTTTTAAAGCCGTCAGAGTTAACACCAAGCGTTTCAAAAGTGCTTAAGAGAATGTTAGATGAATTATTCCCAGAAGAGCTTGTAGCGGTAGTAGAAGGTGGCGTTGAAGAGAGTACATCTTTGCTGAGGGAACCATTTGATTATATTTTCTTTACTGGTAGTGTTGGCGTTGGAAAAGTTGTAATGGAAGCAGCAGCGAAACAGTTGACGCCGCTCACTTTAGAACTTGGCGGGAAAAGTCCTTGTATTGTACATAAAGATGCAAAGATAGAGATGACAGCAAGAAGAATTGTTTGGGGTAAGTTTTTAAATGCAGGGCAGACGTGTGTAGCGCCTGATTATATGTATGTGCATTCTTCCGTGAAAGAAAAGCTAATTGAGGCACTGCGACATGAAATTATAGAGCAGTATAGTAAAGAACCTTTGCAAAATGAAAATTATGTGCGTATTGTAAGTGAGCGTCATTTCGAAAGATTATGTGGATTTTTACAAGATGGTCAAGTCGTAATTGGTGGAAACTATAAGAAAGATACATTACATATTGAACCGACAGTACTAGCGAATATTACATGGAAAGATACTGTTATGGAAGACGAAATTTTTGGTCCGATTTTACCAATCATAGAGTACGACAACATAGAAGATGTAATTGGCACAATCCAGCAACATCCGAAGCCGTTAGCGTTATATGTATTTTCTGAAGATAAAGAAGTACAAAAGAAAGTGACGAGTAATATTTCATATGGTGGAGGCTGTATTAATGATGTTGTCTATCATCTTGCCACGCCATATTTACCTTTTGGGGGTGTTGGAAGTAGTGGATTAGGGGGTTATCATGGGAAAGAAAGTTTTCGGACTTTTTCACATTATAAAAGCATTTTAGCCCAATCTACAGCATTCGACATGAAAATTCGTTACTCTTCTACAAAAAGTGCTTTAAAATTCATACGAAAGTTGTTAAAATGATGATGGTGTTTATCAGTAGGCGTAGCCGTATGATAATAGCCCCTTCGCAATGGAAGGGGTTTTTCTGTTCGACGTTATGTATCATGCGAAAATGAATCAAACATACTACATAAAGAATAGAAACGAACGCTTGTTAAATAACCATTTTTGTTTGGATCGAAACAAAAAATAGTCTATAGAACATAAATATTTATTCATGAATATAAAAATTTAAAATTTAAGGTAGATAGGACGGGAAAATGAAAAAGATTATTAAAGTTGAAGCAGTTGAAAAACATTTTGGAAATCAAGTGATTATCCCACCTCTTTCTTTAGATATTAAAGAGGGAGAGTTTTTAACAATTTTAGGGCCGAGTGGCTGCGGGAAAACGACTTTACTTCGTATGATCGCAGGATTTGAAACTCCAACTAAAGGGAATCTTTTATTAGATGATGAAAGAATTAACGATTTGCCGCCATATAAGCGTCATATGAACCTAGTGTTCCAACATTACGCACTATTCCCACATATGACAGTAGAGAAGAATATTTGTTTTGGTATGAAAATGCAGAAAGTATCAGCAGCAGAGCAGAAAGAGCGTGCTGAAGAGGCAATGCGTTTAACGCAGTTACTTGAGTTCCGTAATCGTAAACCTGCGAAGCTTTCTGGTGGACAACAGCAGCGTGTTGCAATTGCAAGAGCGATTGTAAATAATCCGCGTGTATTACTATTAGATGAGCCACTTGGAGCGCTTGACTTTAAGTTACGAAAAGACTTGCAACGTGAATTGAAAAACTTACAACGTAATTTAGGAATTACGTTCATATACGTAACGCACGATCAAGAAGAAGCAATGAGCATGAGCGATCGTATTGTCGTTATGAATAAAGGACATATCGAACAAATCGGAACGCCGAAAGAAATTTATAATAAGCCGAAAACATTGTTCGTTGCGACATTCATCGGTGAAAATAATATTGTGAAGAACGGGGAAGGCTATGTAGCAATTCGCCCTGAAAATGTAAAAGTACGTTCGGTTGAAGAACCAATTTTAAAAGAATACCATCTTGGACATATTGAAGATATTGAGTTTGTCGGAAATATGGAGAAGCTTTATGTACGTGATGAGAAAACATCAGAATTACTAATGGCATATCAAACTGCTGAAGAGGCAGCGCAGTGGAGCATTGGAGATAATGTATATGTAGGCTGGGAGCAAGAGGACGAGGTGACCTTAAATTGAAAAAAGGGAAATTACTCGCACTACCTACAGTCGCGTGGCTGCTAATTTTCTTCCTAATCCCGCTCGTATTCGTATTAGGATTCGCCTTCATGCAGCGCGGAGCTTACGGGACAGTAGAAATGCAATTTACGCTGGAGAATATATCCCGTGTATTTGATCCATTGTACTTAGGAACGTTATGGGAAACTGTTAAGATCGCAGTTATTACAACAGTAATATGTTTATTAATTGGTTATCCGTTTGCGTATACAATTACAATTGTTGACCGCAAATACCGCTCTATTCTTTTATTATTGGCAACGATCCCGTTTTGGATTAACTTTCTTGTTCGTTCATACGCATGGATTGTTATTTTACGTTCACAAGGTCTTGTGAATACGTTGTTATTAAAGCTTGGCATTATTAGTGAACCGTTAAATTTATTATATAATACTCCTTCTGTAATACTCGGAATGGTCTATTCTTTATTACCATTTATGATTTTACCAGTGTATGCAGCAATTGAGCAGCTGGATAAGCGTAAGCTAGAAGCGGCTTATGATTTAGGAGCAACACCAATAAAGGCATTTTGGAATATAACAGTGCCGATGACGATGTCAGGAATTGCGACTGGTTCTATTTTAGTATTCGTTTCTTCTATCGGAATGTTTGTTGTATCAGACGTGATGGGCGGATCGAAAGTAGCATTAATCGGAAACGTTATTCAAAATCAATTCTTAGGTGCACGTGACTGGCCGTTTGGATCTGCGTTATCGATTATCGTTGTTCTATTCTCTGTTCTGTTAATTTACTTATATTATCGTGCAACGAAAGTATATAAATATAATGAGAACGGAGGGGAATAGGCAAAGATGAAGAAGTTTTTAGTTTCTTATTCTTGGTTAATTTTGTTATTCTTGTATTTTCCAATGATGGTTTTAATGGTCTATTCTTTCAACGACTCTCGCATTAATGCGGAGTGGGAAGGTTTTACATTCCATTGGTATACAGATTTATTTCAAAAACAAGATGTTATTGATGCATTTGTAAATAGTATTACGATTGCAGTTATAACAACGATTGTGACAACGGTACTTGGTGTATTCTTTGCAATTGCTTTACATCGTTATAAATATCGTTTCGAAGGGGCTATTAATGGCCTTGTATATTTACCAATTTTAATTCCTGATATTTTAATGGGATTATCTTTACTAATTCTTTTCAGTCAGTTAGGAATGGAACTTGGACAAACAACGATTATTATTGCACATATTACATTTAGCATTTCGTTTGTTGTTGTTATTTTAGCTGCGCGTCTTTCAAGTATGGGACGTGACTTAGAAGAAGCTGCAAATGATCTAGGAGCAACGCCTTGGCAAACGTTTCGTTATGTAACGTTCCCAGCAATTGCACCGGGAGTTATTTCGGCAGCATTATTAACATTCACATTATCAATTGATGATTTTGTAATTAGTTTCTTCGTATCAGGACCAGGATCAACAACATTGCCACTATACATTTACAGTATGGTTAAGCGCGGAGTATCACCAGAAATTAATGCTCTTTCTACAATTTTAATTGTTGCTATCGTAGGATTAATGGTTCTATCTGAAATCTTCCGGAACAAAGGTGCAGATGGTGAAGAAAACTCTGGAGGACACCTTCCTTTATAATACGAACGATATAGAAAGTACAAGGGGGTAATAAACCGATGAAATTAATGAAAAGAATAGCTGGCGCAGCAATTAGCTTTAGCCTTGTTGCTGGTGTGCTTGCTGGTTGTGGTGAAAAGAAAGAAGAATTAAATATTTATAGTTGGGCTGACAATTTTGATGAGCAAGTGCTAAAAGATTTTGAAAAGAAGTATAATGTGAAAATTAACTATGACAAGTACGCAAGTAATGAAGAAATGCTTGCGAAATTACAAGCTGGTGGCGCAAAGTATGACTTAATTCAGCCGTCGGATTACATGGTTAAAACAATGGCGAAAATGGACTTATTAGCGCCGTTAGATAAAAAGAATATCCCGAATATCGAAAATATGGTTTCTAATTTTAAAACACCTGCGTTTGATCCAGAGAATAAATATTCTTTAGTGTACACTTGGGGTGTAACAGGGATTGCATACAATAAAAAGTATGTGAAAGAAGCACCTACAAGCTGGGCGGACTTATGGAATGAGAAATATAAAGGACATGTAACGTTACTGAACGATTCTCGTGAAGTATTAGGAGTGGGTCTTAAGAAGCACGGGTTCTCAAACAGTACGAAAGACGATGCACAATTAAAGACAGCAGCAGATGATTTAAAGAAGCTGCTTCCAAACTTATTAGCATTTGATACAGATAACATTAAACAAAAATTCATTACAGAAGATGCTTGGATCGGAACAGTTTGGTCTGGAGATGCAGCATTTATCGCAAAAGATAATAAAGATGTAGAATATGTTGTACCAAAAGAAGGCGGCACAATTTGGGCTGATACGTTAGCAATTCCAAAAGGTGCAAAACATAAAGAGCTTGCTGAGAAATTTATGAACTACTTACTAGATGAAAAAGTAAGTGTGAAAAACTACGAGTCAATTGGTTACAGTAATCCAAATGAAAAAGCTCATCCTCTTCATAGTAAAGAATACCGTGATAATCACATGATTTTCTTAACGAAAGAAGAGTTAGATCGTACAGAATGGCTTGTTGATGTAGACGATAAGTTAAAAGACTATGATCGTTACTGGACAGAGCTAAAAACAAAAGGTAAATAAGCAAGGAAATGCGGTTTCTAAAGTAGAAATCGCATTTTTTCATAGTAGGAGGAAATCGTTTGAAGAAGAAGTTACATCAGTATGAGGTAATGTGTATCGGTTTGTTATTTGCTGTATTTGGTATTGTTGCTTGGCGCGTACATGCAGGTGGCGTTACAGTGATGGATACATATGTCCGTGGATTAGTAAGAGGGCTACAAACGGAAAGTTCTCTTACATTTTTCTCGTACTTTACAAAATTGGGATCAGCAATTGGGATAGTCGCTACGCTCGTTATAAGTTTGCTTGTTTTTTGGAAGAAGCGTTATTATGCTGCGATGATTGTATATCCAATGGGAATTTTAGTAACACATCTTGTGAATAAAGGGATAAAAGAGATTGTAAAGAGAGAACGTCCGTCATTAAATGAAGCGCTAGATGCACTTGGATATAGTTTTCCTAGTGGACATGCAATGCTATCAATTATGACATTTGGATTTCTTACTTATATCATTGCTGCTAATTTGAAAAGCGTAGCTGGGAAATGTGTCACAACGATTTTGATGGGTATAGTAATTCTATCGATTGGATTAAGTAGAGTCATTTTAAATGTACATTACCCAACTGATATTTTAGCTGGTTACTGCGTAGGTGGTATTTTGTTAATTATCGCGATTTACTACCATCGTTTACTTACTGAGAGATTAGGGCTTAATAAAGAGAGATAGAAAAACGTCTGGAAAAACTATTATTATAGTTTTTCCAGACGTTTTTTGTTTATATCAAGATGTGATACAGTATAAGTGACAATTGAATTATGTAAAGTAGGTGAAAATGTGTGAAGACAAATGTACATAAAGTTGATAAGTGGGGGAAGTTAGGAGCCTTTTTGTATCAGTTTCGTTATACAGTAATTGTAGCGTTACTGTTGCTCGCAATCGCACTTGGGATTTTTGCTCCAAAGTTACCGGGAGTATTAGGTGGTGACGGTTTCCAAACCGAAGGCGACTATCAAAAAACGAAAGAAATTTTAGATAAAGATTTTAAGAAGTCTCAAGATACGCTGCTGCTCGTTTTTGAGAAAAATAAAGATGCTTCGCATGAGGAATTTAAAAAGCGAATAAATGAAATTGTAAAGAATGTTCAAGAGAAAGAGAACTATGAATCTTTCCATCACCCAATCCAAAATAAAGAAATGCTACAAGATGACATCGGCTATGCGACAATTTTATTTTCGGGGAAAACAAATAAGGAACGAATGAAAAAGACATTACAATTTGCTGATGAGATTGAGAAAGAAAGTAATATAGCATTAAAAGTAACACCTACAGGGTTTCCGAAAATTAATAAAGAGATTAATGAAAGAACGCAAAATGATTTAAAAGTAGCAGAGATGATTGGATTACCAATTGCGTTTCTTGTATTACTATTTTCGTTTGGTAGTCTTTTGGCATCAATTTTACCGATTTTGAATGGGGCGCTTAGTGTTATTAGTACGATGGGTATATTGTATTTCATCGGTGTTGATAAAGAACTATCTATTTTCGTGTTAAACGTTGCACCGATGATTGGACTTGCATTATCTATTGATTTTGCGCTATTATTTGTGAACCGTTTTCGAGAGGAAGTTGCTAAACGAACGGTAAAAGAAGCGATAGCAATTACATATCAAACGGCAGGACGTGCGATTGTATTTTCAGGATTATGCGTATTTGTTGGGTTATCCGGTTTGTTTTTCTTTAAGATAGATTATATTCAATCTGTCGCGATTAGCGGAATGATTGTTGTCATTATGAGTATTTTATTCTCACTCACACTTCTTCCAGCACTATTATCGTTAATCGGTAAAAGAATATTAAAAAAGAATCAAGTAGCACATACGCCGGCAAAAGCATGGCGTAAATTTGCAAAATTTGTGATGAAACATCCAATTGCAATGATTATTGTTGTTACAACATTTATTGTTATTTGCTTATTACCGTTACGTACAGCTAATTTGCAGTTCCCTGGTGTTGAAGCTTTACCTGAAAAGAGTGATACAAGGATTGCATATGAAAAGTATGAAGAAGCATTTAATGAAACTGTCAAAACACACGCTGATGTTACGTTAGTTGTAGAGACGGAAAAAGATATGAAAGAAAAAGAAAGTCTACAAAAGATAGAAGAAGTCGTTCAAAAGTTAAAAGGTGATAAGAAAGTACATGAAGTAAGAAGTTTATACGACGGGTTAACTGGAATGAAAGCAGATCAAGTTGTTGGAATGTTGCAGTCGCCAGAATCAGCGAAACTAACTCCTGTATTTGAAGCATACACGCAAGGGAATAAGACGACGATAGAAATATTTTTGAAAACAAAACCACGTACAGAGACTGCAAAACAGTGGGTACGTGACTTTAAAAAGAACTATAAAGAAACGGATGTTACGTATTATCTAGGCGGAATGACGACGTTTCAACAAGAATTAGAAGATGAAATTAAAGATAAAGTTGTAATTGGTATGTCTGTTATATTTGGATCGACCTTTGTTATATTATTATTTGCATTCCGATCTATACTCATTCCAATTAAGGCAATTGTTATGAATATACTTAGTTTAAGTGCAACCATTGGAATTGTTGTTTGGTTATTTGAAGGTGGTCATTTCGGTTTAGAAGCAAGTCCGGTTCTGTTTGTCTTACCAATCTTCATTTTTGGCCTCGTATTTGGGCTTAGTATGGATTATGAAGTATTTCTTATTTCACGTATTCATGAGCTCTATGAAGAAACAGGAGATAACGATCAAGCAACGTTAGAAGGGCTCGTTTCAACAAGTAGAATCATTACATCAGCTGCTTTAATAATGATTGTTGTAACTGGTGCATTCGCATTTACTGATATTTTACCAGTAAAGCAGATGGGTCTTGGCGTTGCATTAGCAATATTTCTTGATGCAACAATTATTCGTCTTATGCTCGTACCAAGCTTAATGAAGTTATTTGGAGACTGGAACTGGTGGTTACCATTTCGAAAAAAACGAGAAAAATCATCGTAAAAAATGCTCATCAATATGATGAGCATTTTTTATGAATAGCAAAGCCTACATTTTGCAAATAGTATGTGATAAGAACATTACATAATAAGTAGGTGAAGGCAATGTTTCGTTATTTTAAGTTTAAGTTAAATGATACAGTACAGTTTGCCGAGAACGATGGGCATATGTATCGCATTGTCGGTTATCGGTTAGAAAAAGGATTTTATCCAAAAGATGAATGGACTCATATCATTTATGAACTACTTAGAGAATTTGACGGGTATACGATGGATGCAGAAGAGGAAGAACTTGTAAAGGTCGTTCAAGTAGAGGATGAGTATTACAAAATACAAGAAGTATCAGGTTATCGCTATCCAGTAAAAATGAAACAAAAACAACAAGTGATGAAAATAGAAAAGATGGACGATTTATTAGATGCTTACAATGATTATAAAAGGTTGGCGGATTTCTTTAAGGATTTATCGTATGAACAAAAAGCTGAAGAAGTATTGTTAGAAATGAAAAGACTTAGAGCTTGAGGGGCAGTCTATTATAAGACTGTCCTCTATTTTTGACGGTGCATCAAAGTGTGTTTTCCGTTACAATGAGAGAATCAATAGAAATAAGGTGATAAACAGTATGGAAACAAACAAAAAGGGTAAATGGTGTGAAATTACCGTTCCAGCTAAATGGAATGGTATAAGTATTGAATCGGTATTAAAAGTAGAATGGGAAATACCGAAAAAGCTATTACATCAGCTTCGTATGGAAAAAGGTGTTACGGTTAACGGGGAACAAAGAAGATGGAATGAGCTTTTAAAAGAGAACGATAAGTTACAAGTCCATATGTTTGCGGAGGAAGAGTACGGTGTAGATCCAGAATATGGTGAATTACATGTAGTATACGAAGATGATCACGTACTTATCGTAAATAAACCAGAGCAAATGGACACACACCCTGCTGAAAAAGGTGGAACCGGGACGCTTGCAAATCTTGTTGCTTTTCATTTTCAAATGCAAGGTTTAGAGACGAAGGTGCGTCATATTCATCGTTTAGATAAAGATACGACAGGTGGTGTCGTGTTTGCTAAGCATAGAATTGCTGGTTCAATTATGGATCGCTTATTAATGGAAAGAAAAATTAAAAGAACGTACGCAGCGCTCGTTGAAGGGAAAGTAAAGAAGAAACAAGGAAAGATTGATGCTGCTATCGGAAGGGATCGCCATCATGCTACAAGGCGTCGTATTTCTCCAAAAGGTGACCAAGCTATCACATATTATAAAGTAGAAAAGTATTTTAAGAAGCAAAACACGACTCTCGTAACGTTACAATTAGAAACGGGTAGAACACATCAAATTCGTGTTCATATGAGTCATAATGGTAATCCATTAGTTGGGGATGTATTATATGGTGGACAAACAAAATATATGTCCAGTCAAGCATTGCATGCGATGAAGATACATTTCTTGCATCCAATTACGAAAGAAGCGATTGAAGTTGATGTGCCGTTTCCTACAAAGTTAAATAATAAAATAAAAGAATTTCAAAAAGAAAATGCGTAAAGTATAAGTTTTAACTTGAAAAAAGTAGATTTTTGCAGGGATTTCTCTAAAAGAAGCGAAGCCGTTAAGAGAAAAGAGAGGTGAGAATCACTTGATTAAATATAAGTATGTACTGGGAATATTTTTCGCTTGTCTTTTACTTACTCTATTTCTCTATCCCTATTTACCAAATCGTATGGCAGTACATTGGAATGTAAATGGTCAGCCAAACGAGTTTATGAGTAAACAAGTCGTTGTAGCATTTATTCCCTGTTTTATTATTTTTTCATATGGATTTTTGTATATTATTTCACATAATATATTTAAGTTTAATGAAAGAGAGCATGGTATTATAGGCGGATTTATAAAGAAAATTACGTTATTTATGTTGTTTATTCATACGCTTATCCTCTTTATTAATTTTGGGGATTTGATATCCTTTCAAACAGGATTAACGATTGGGATTAGTATGTTTCTTTTTATGCTGAGTAAAGAATTTAAGAAAATAAAAGGCAAAGAAAAAGAAAAAGATCCAATTAAATTACAAAAAATTTGTTTAGTGAGTAGACGGATTTTTCAAGTGATGGCATGTGGCATATTGTTTTCATTGTTTTTGAACTTAGAGTGGGGATTTTATGTATTGCTTAGTGTAATAAGCTGTGGATCTATGTTGTTTATGTTATATATTTTCTATTCATACATAATAGAAAGCTATGAAACTTAAAAAAGAGTCTTCTCATTATGAGAAGACTCTTTTAATCTATTTACTTCGTAATAAATTGTTGTGTCCAGTAGTTGCCGCTTTCTACATAACCAACACCGATGTGAGTGAAGCCGTTATTTAAGATGTTTGCACGGTGTCCAGCGCTGTTCATCCAAGCTTGTACTACTTCTTCAGGTGTACGTTGACCTTGAGCGATGTTTTCACCTGCAGATGTATAAGAAATACCAAATTTCTTCATCATGTCAAACGGAGACCCGTATGTAGGGCTGTTATGATCAAAGTAGTTGTTTTTTTGCATATCTTCAGACTTAATACGTGCTACTTTGCTTAATTCAGTATCGATTTTTAGTGCTGGTAAGCCTTGTTTTGCACGCTCAGCGTTTGTTAATTCAACAACACGTTGTTCAAACTCGCTTAAAGATTTTGCTTCTTCAGCAGGCTTTTGCTCAGCTGGTTTTTGTTCAGCAGGTTTTTGAGTATTGTTGTTTTCAGCAGGCTTTTGAGCTTCTGGTTTTTGAACTTCTTCAGCAGGCTTTTGCTCGGCAGGTTTTTGCTCAACTGGCTTTTGAGTTTCTGGCTTAGCTGTTGGTTGCTCAGTTACAACATTTTCAGTAGGTTGTTGACCAGGAATGAAGCAGTTTGGTTGGAAGTTTCCTTGTTGCCATTGTGCTAATGATTCAACTCCCATAGATTGTAAGAATGCTTGTAATTCTTGTTGGCTCATTTGTTTCATCATTACTTTTGAATGCTGAATATTTTGAACCTTTACGTTAGATGGTTGTACTGTTGCAGCTTGTGCATCTAGAGAAGATACTCCTAAAGTAAGAGCTGTTGCAGCAGCTACAGATAATAAAACACGCTTTTTCATGATGTGTGTCCCCCTATATAAAGTTTTAATTTGTTTTCACACGATTTGTTTTTGACAGCCTGTCTGACTGACAAATTCATCGTAGCATACAATTTGCGAGAAAAAAGATGGAAAAAAATTCATAGACTTTAAAATTACCTAATTTATCCTAAGAGAAGAAGGGAGCAAAAATAAGAGAAATATAGAGTATAAAAGGAATTTATAGTGTTTTTATACTTGGTTTTAAGAGGGGGTTTTTGGATAAAGTTACCTAAATAGAAAATGAAGAATCCTATTGTATCAATGGTTTGAACGTTTTTTTGAGGAATATAATGGATTGATTTTTACAAAACTGTAATGTTTCTGTTGTTCTTTTTTATAATAAAGTAACATATTTTTAATGTTGTAGCAGACAAAAAAGCGGCTATCTCTTTACATAGACGAAGGAAATAGCCGTTTTCCTATTATTACGTATGTTACGAGTTAGTTTCAATTGCTTCTAATAATAAATCCACAATGTGAATTCCTCTCATTTTATGAGAAAGCCCTTCTCGCTCAATACCCAATTTCATTTGTAATAAACAACCTGGATTTGCAGTAACAATGGTTGCTGCTTCTGTTTCATGCACACGGTCCATTTTGTAATCTAGAAATTCCATTGATAACTCTGAATGAACAATATTGTAAATACCAGCAGAGCCACAGCAGCGGTCGGCATCTTTCATTTCTCGATATGTTGCACCTTGGATAGCCTCTAGTAACATACGAGGTTCAGAAGATGTGCGCATAACATTGCGTAAATGACAAGAGTCTTGATACGTAATAACTTGCGGCGTGAGTCGTAAGTCAGTTCGCTTATGGAAGTCTAGTTCTACTAGTATAGCAGTAATATCTTTAATTTTAGAAACAAACTGCTTAGCACGTTCAGCCCAATCCGGATCATCTTTTAAAAGATAATCATAGTCTACGAGATAAGCCCCGCAACCACCTGCATTCGTAATAATATAGTCGATGTTTAAATCTTCGAATGCTTTTATATTTCGCTTTGCTAATTCTTTTGCTCCACTCTTTTCACCAGCATGTCCATGCAATGCACCGCAGCAACTTTGTGTTTTTGGAATAACGATATCACAACCAGCTAATTGAAGAAGTTTCATCGTTGCGTTATTTGTTTCTAAAAACATCGTATCCATTAAGCAGCCTGTGAAGAATGCAACTTGTTTTTTCTTTGTGCTTTCTGCAGGTAAAAATGAAGGACGATCTTTCATGGCTTTCATTTTAGGGACTTTTGGTAAAACGAGATCCATCGTTGCAAGTGTTTCAGGGAATAACTTCATAATCCCTGTTTTATGTGTTAGCGTTTGTAAACCAGAACGTTGATAAAATCCGATTAGTCCAGTTAATGTTCTCATTCGATTTTGATGGGGGAATAGTCCTTCAAAAACGGCTTTTCGAACAGCTTTCACTGGCACTGAGAATTTTTTATTTTGATTAATAATATCACGAGCTTCTTCTAATAAATGTCCATAATTTACACCAGATGGACAAACAGGTTCACAAGCACGGCAACCAAGACAAACGTTTAATGTATGTTCAACATCTTCATCTGGTTCGATTAAACCATCAACGACTGCTTTCATTAATGCAATACGTCCGCGTGGTGAATGTGACTCTTTATATCCGGATTGAATGTAGGTAGGACAAGTAGGTAAACAAAAACCGCATCGCATACAGTTTAGTAATTCATCTTCACTTAATCGTTCTTTAAATTCTTTTTGAATATTTTCTTTATTTAATGTGGTCATTGCTCAACCACCACTCTTTTTCGAGTGTCTTTCGCGAACATTTTTCCAGGATTCATAATGTTATTTGGATCGAAAGCTTGCTTTATTCCTTGCATAGCTGCAATACCTTCTTTACCTAATTTCATTTCTAAATATGGAGCTTTCATTGCACCAACACCATGTTCACCAGTAATTGTGCCACCAAGTTCAATTGCTTTCGCAAATATTTCAGCAAAAGCTTGTTCAGCTCGGTGCATTTCTTCTGCATTACGAGCGTCTGTCATACAAGTTGGATGTAAATTACCATCACCAGCGTGTCCAAACGTACAAATAGGAATATTATATTTTTTTGCAATGGCATTAATAGCTTCAACCATCGGAGCGATTTGTGAACGTGGTACAGTCGCATCTTCTAATATTGTAGTAGGTTTTAATCGTGCGAGCGCTGATAGAGCACTACGGCGAGCGGTACGAAGCGCATCTGCTTCTGTTTCGTCTTTTGCAATACGAACATCAACTGCATTCATAGAGCGGCAAACATTAGCCATGTTTTCAATATCTCGATTGACTACTTCGGGAGGGCCGTCTTGTTCAATTAATAAAATTGCTTTTACATCTGTAGGTAAACCGATTTGCGCAAACTCTTCTACTACTTCAATTGTCGGTTGGTCTAAGAACTCCAGTGTTGCTGGAATGATTTTATTTGCAATAATAGAAGAAACAGCACGTGCAGCTTCATTAATATCTTCATATAGTGCAAGCATTGTTTTCTTTGTTTCAGGCATAGGAACAAGTTTTAATATAGCTTCTGTTACCACGCCAAGTGTTCCTTCAGAACCGATAAATAAACGAGTTAAATCGTAACCAGCTACATCTTTTGCTAATTTACCACCAGTGCGAATAATATCGCCATTTGGTAAGACAAGTTCAAGCCCCATTACATAATCACGTGTTACACCGTATTTCAAACCGCGTAATCCACCTGAGTTTTCATTAATATTACCGCCGATTGTAGAAATTTTCATCGAGCTTGGATCTGGTGGATAAAATAAACCTTTTTCTTCTACCGCTTTAATAATATCAAGTGTAATGACACCAGCTTGTACAGTAATTGTTAAGTTTTCTTCATCAATTTCTAAAATATTGTTCATATGGCGGAAAATAAGGACGATACCGCCTTCAAGTGGACATGTTCCTGCGCAAAGATTTGTTCCAGACCCGCGCACATACACAGGAATTTTGTGAGTGTTACATACTTTTAATACTTCAGCTACTTCATTTGTATTACGAGGAGCAATGACTGCATCAGGCATTGCTTGGAAGTTTGGAGTGGCATCATAACTATAAGTTAAACGCCCCATATTGGATGTATCTACATTATCTTCGCCAACAATAGATACGAATGAATGAATAATTTGTTTTTCTAACATTGGAAATCCCCCTCAAACTGTTAACGTGTTTAGTTATAATAAACAACGTGGTAACAGTGCTTTCATTATAATGATAAAAAAGTCGAGGGATTCTTTCTATGTATAATCATCTAAAGATTAATCTGTTTTATCGTTCTTTTTTGTATGATCATCTAATAGGAGGAGTGCGAAGTATAAAACGTTTAAGTCTTTGAATTGTTTTGGATCAAGTCCTGTATGTTCTTCAATCTTTTTTAGCCTGTAATGTAATGTGTTAATGTGTATATGTAATTGTTTAGCCGTCTGTTTATAAGATTGGTTATAATCGATAAATAAGCGCAAAGTATGTATAAGCTCAGGAAATGATAATAAGTTTTCGATGGTACGCTCTAGAAATTGTTCACGCGTTTCGGCAGAAATATCTTGTAAACACATTTCTAAACGTAAATCTTCATTAAATACAATTTTTTTCGTTTCCAATGATACAGAAAGAGCGCGTAATGCTTGTTCGTAACATATGTTCATATTGTTTGAGGTAACTGTTTGTCCAATCCCGATATATAAAGAAATAGAAAATAAAGTTTCGCAGTCTTGTTTTAACCGTTTTAAAAATTGATAAGTTTGCTCTTTTGAGCTCGTTGCTGTAAATAAAATAAAACGATCATTTCCCCAACGAACAAATAGATGCTCTTTTGTTAAAATATTACGTATGTGTTGCCATATTTTACGCTGGAGCATCGTGTCATTTTTGCCAATAGAAAACAAAATAAGTTGTTTTTTCTTATATAAATCAATGCCAAGTGTTTTGGCGCGATCAAGAAAACTCGGGGACCACTCTGTATTTTGAAGCCAATCAAAGACAAAAGCTTCATAAGAACGGTGCTCAAGTTCTAGTTGCTCTAAAAAGTAGTTTTCATGAATTAATAATTCGGTCATCTTACGCAATATTTCTCCGTAGCGTGAAATATTTTCAGGTTCTCCTGTAATCCCAATGACACCAATTACTTCATCATGAAATAATAAAGGAAGATTCATCCCAGCCTTTACACCTTGCAATCGCCTTTCATCTTCTTTTGTAATGATGACGGTTTTCTTTTGTTTGGCGCAGCGGAGTGCACCTTCATGAAATTGACCAATTCTTTCTGTATCTGTACTTGCGATAATAACGCCTTCTATATTAATGATAATAATATTTTCTGTAATTAGTCTGCGTACTTCTCGTACAATTTTATTCGCTAAATCAGGAAATAGCATAATTGACACACCTCAAATTCTATTTGTTGTACATTATATATGTAAATTGAGTAAGAAAGGGAAATTTCACACTTTCCACACATTTATTTGTTATTTTACAATTATAACGAAATCATCCGAAGATGGAGGGAATCTTTTGAGAAAGTATGTTTTTCTTCTCTGTTTTTTATTTCTACTAGTAGGGTGTCAAGGAAGTTCATATACACCAATTGCTAAAGATAAAAATGTTATTATAACTACGAATATAAAAGAAGGCAGCATTAGTTTTATTGATAAAAAAGATAAAAAGTTAATTACGACATGGGAACTAAATGAGCCAATGGCCGGAATCACACTGCTTCCAAATGGCGATGAAATACTTGTATACGGTAAGCAATTAGAATATATGTATGTATATTCACTAGCGGAAGGAAGGCAAGTGGGAAAATATAAAACTGGAAAGGGCATTGTAAATGTGGTGGTATCAGCAGATAAAAAACAATTATTTGCTGCTGATCAAAATGTTCAAAAGGTAAGGTTCTTTACGATAAATGGGAAAGAGACAGGAAGTGTTTCAACAGGAAAAGGGCCTATAACGATGGTAGAGTATCAGAATCGGTTATCTGTACTAAACTTTTATGATACGAAACTAACGACAATTGATACGAAGAAAAAAGAAGTTATTCAATCCTTTATGATTCCGCCAGCATCAACAGGAGCGACGATTAGTCCTGATGGGAAAGAAATATGGATTGGCGGACATGGTGATGGAAATCAAGTAAATGAGAAAGTGTTAGTGTATTCTTTACAGAGTGGAGAAATGGTGCGTTCTTTACACGCTCCATTTATGCCTGTGAATATAACGAAGGATAGTAAGTACGTATATGCACTCAGTCATGGATCGAATACACTTAGAAAGTTTGATATTAGCACATATAAAGAAATAGCTTCTGTAGAAGTAGGGTCGAATCCATTTGCATTTTTTGAGAGCGGAGCAGAAGGGTATGTAGCCAGTTATGATAGTGATGAAGTGTGCGTTATAGATATGAAGAATTTGAAAATAAAACAAACAATTAAAGTCGGAAAAGGACCGTTTCAACTCATAGAGAGGGAAGGGAAGGACAATGAATAAATATAGAGTGCTAGTTGTAGATGATGAAAGTGATATGAGACAGCTTGTTGGAATGTATTTGGATAACTTTGGATATGAGTGGGGAGAAGCTGAGAATGGAAAAGAGGCTCTTAAAAAACTAGAAACGGATCATTATGATTTCGTTGTATTAGATATAATGATGCCAGAAATGGATGGACTTTCAGTTTGTAAAGAAATTAGAAAAACGTCAGATGTGCCGATTATATTTTTAACGGCAAAAGGTGAAGAGTGGAATAGGGTGAACGGCTTACGTATGGGAGCAGATGACTATATTGTAAAACCGTTTAGTCCTGGTGAATTGGTTGCCCGTATGGAAGCTGTGCTAAGAAGATATACAAAGCAAGAACAGCAAGAAGAGATTCAATTTGGACCAATTCTTATCAATGAAAAAAGTAGACGAATAGAGGCGGGTGGTGAGCCGATTTCTCTTACTGTAAAAGAGTTTGATTTATTATATTTTCTTTGCCAACATACAGGACAAGTATTTAGCCGGGAGCAATTACTTGAAAAGGTATGGGGATATGATTATGCCGGAAGTACAAGAACGGTAGATACGCATGTGAAAACGATGCGCTTGAAGCTTGGAGAAAGTGGAAACTACATTCAAACTGTTTGGGGTGTAGGCTATAAATTTGAGGTGTAACGTATGTTTACGATGGTACAAAAACTTTGGCTTACAGTAGTATGTGCAGTATGTGTAACAGTGTCCTTTCTTTATTTCGTATCTTTATACTCGTATGAAA
Source organism: Bacillus sp. FSL K6-2944 (assembly GCF_038005385.1). Lineage (NCBI taxonomy): Bacteria > Bacillati > Bacillota > Bacilli > Caryophanales > Bacillaceae > Bacillus > Bacillus sp. FSL K6-2944. Next base: position 106,645 of record NZ_JBBOTE010000001.1, read on the forward strand.
AATTATACGTTGATAATTTAAAAGCTTCGTTAGTAATGGAAGGAAAAAGTCTTGCTGCTCAATATGATAAGCGTGAAGGAATATCAACTTTTGAAGAGAAAGTAAGATCGTTTGATCAAATATCTAGTTCAGACGTTATTTTCGTGTCTAATCCGCGTGATTTAAGCGCATGTTTGCCTTTTGATGTGCATCATCATTCTCTTATAAGTGAAGGAGATAGGCAAACGCTATTAGACGGGAAAACTGTGACAAAAATAGGATATGAAGAACATTTTGACCGTAATATTATGGGGGTTGTCATCCCTGTATTGGAAAATAAAAAATTAGTCGGAATTGTCTATTCGTATATTCCTTTAAAAAGTATAAAAGATTTAATCTATGATATGGGTCTTATTTTAGCACCGTTAGCAATTGCTATGATTTTAATTACGATATGGGTTGGAAGGAAAATTATAATTGCAATTACGAAGCCACTTTCGCAAATGGAGCGGGTTGCAAATCATTTGGCTACGGGAGATTTTTCGGAGCGGATTACAGTTTCTTCAGAGGATGAAATTGGACGATTAGGAAAAGCATTTAATAAAATGGCAAATTCATTAGAAACAGAAGATGTAAAGCGTAAGGAATTTTTAGCAAATGTTTCGCATGAACTTAGAACACCACTTAGTTATATAAAAGGGTATAGCGAGGCTATTTTAGATGGTGTTGCAAAGGGACCGCAGCAGGAAAAAGTAACGCAGCTAATTCATAAAGAAGCAGGTCGTATGCAGCGTCTCGTTCATGACTTGTTAGACTTAGCACAATTAGAAGGTGAGCACTTTCCGTTAAAGAAGCAACCTATCGTTTTTTCACAGCTGATTGAAGACGTATTAGATACGTATGAGATTAAGTTTATAGAAAAGGAAATTCATATTTCAACCAATTTAAATCCAGAGGTCATTGTCATGATTGATGAGGATCGTATGCAACAAGTGCTTCATAATGTGTTAGATAATGCGATACGGTATACAAATCAAAAAGGAAATATCGTTATAACTTTAGAGCAAATCGATGATTACTGTGAATTAAAAATAAAAGATACAGGAATTGGTATTGATATAGAACATTTGGAGAATCTTGGAGAACGCTTTTACCGAGTTGATAAAGCGAGAAGTCGTCAACACGGTGGAACAGGTTTAGGCCTTGCTATTGTGAAACAAATTGTTCATATACATGGTGGACAGTGGAAAATTGAAAGTGAAAAAGATAAGGGAACAACGGTTATTATTAAACTGAATGTACAGGATGAGGGGAGCATGTTCTAATTTTTAGGACATGTTCTTTATATTGAAGAAAATATTTATCCCGCTATTCGCCGGGCAGTAAGACACTCACCTGTTATGAAGTGACCTTTGTCAATAGTTTTTCACCCATAATATTTTTCTTGATGGCATACAAAAGCTTCAGAAATAAGATCTATCGACAGTTAACCACTCTGTTATTCGTGGATTGGTTACCTCAGGTTAATGGTTCGTCGTTAGGCTCTTATAATCTCACTGCGTGGATCACACCTTTTCAAATTCTAATAAATAGCTTGTTTATCAGAATTTCAGCCATGCCAGAAGAGGTGAGTCATAGATAGCCAGACCTGTAATTCACTATCTCTGAAGCTCATCTATGCCATCAATTGATACCTTTGGTTTCTAACTATGAATGAATCAATCAACTTCATATCCTTCCCTCTTTATTTTCGGTGAATTTTACCTGTTTCTAATCCCCATATAAAACACCCCAGTTCTCTTGCGATAGCTGTAACGGCAACATTTCTAGGTTTCCCTTGATATATCATGCGATAATATTTTCTTTGTAACCTTTCTACAGCCTGATCCGCATAAGCAATCACTTCGCTTCGTTGCCCTTTTTGTCTTGCTTTCACTCGCTTCGATTTTAATCCGATTGTTCCTTTTACCAACGCATTTGCACATTCTACAAGAGTAGACCTAACGGTCGAATTTCCTTGTTTTGTAATCGAACGTCGACTGATTTTTTCTCCACTTGAGCTTTCGCTTGGTGTCAATCCTACATAAGCCATAAATGCTTTAGCCGTGGGAAAACGAGTGAAGTCTGCAATTTCCACATGAACAGTCATTGCCGATGTTGTATCTATACCTTTTAAGCATCTTAAATTTGCGATTGGTTCTTCGTACCTTTCACGATGAGATAATTCTTCTAATCTCAGACTGAACCGCTCAATTTTATCGACTAGAACATCATACTGTAATAGGTATTCGCCTAACGTTTCTTTGAATAATCCTTGTAGATCAAGATTCTTTAACCATTTCATATAAGCGATTGTCCAGCTTGATTTCCCTTCATACACATAGCCATGCCTTAAAAGGAATGCTTTTATCTGTTGTTTTATTTTTTTCAAAGATGTTTTAAAATCACCTAACATGCGGATATACTCTTTCACGGCAACATCCTCTTCTTCTGGAACATATACTTCTTTATAGGTGCCATTTGCTAAATTAAGAGCAATCATTTTGGCATCGAATTTATCATTTTTAACCATTTTATTTTTTGATGAACTGTACATTGTTGTGGGAGCTAAAATATCACAATCAATTCCATTTTGTTCAAGAAGATTATGAAGTGAATACCCTAAACAACCAGCCTCATATCCAGCTTTAATTTTTATATCTTCACCATATTTTGTTTTCAGTTTCTCAACGAATTTTTTTACGAGAGATACATTTGAAGCACATCGTGCTTCTCTTACAATTTCCCCAGTTGTTCCGTGTAGTGCACATAAGCTAAAACTTTCCTTGTGGACATCCATCCCAATATAGATTATATTTTCCATAGTGGCCTCCTATTATCATAGGGTATAACCCCATTCATAATGTTTTCATTCATTATTATGGGTTAAAATCCCTGACTTGATAATCTAGGAGGTCGCTTCATATTATCTCAAAATTCAACGGAAGCAAAGAAGTTAGGTGGAGGCCCTGCTGCCCGTAAAAGCCCGATTGGTGAGAGCTAATAATCAGTGGGCGATGAACAAAACCTCCACTGATTAAAGTTTCACTTTATACGTAAAAATATAAATTAATATGTAATAAATATCGAAAATTTGACTATTTTATGAACAAAACATTTGTACTTCTTATCAATTCGGTCTAAAATAGTTATGATGCAAAGTTCTTATAAATCGTTTCAATTGTTGTTTGGAAGATACTGAGGTGATTTAACTGGAGTACAAATCTATTAAACCGAAAAAAATTTACGAAGAAGTATCTGAAGCTATTTTAACAATGATTAAAAATGGTACGTTAAAACCTGGTGACAAACTACTCCCTGTGCATCAATTAGCTGAGCAGTTTCAAGTTGGCAGATCTGCTGTTCGTGAAGCGCTAAGTGCGCTAAGAGCGATGGGCTTAATTGAGATGAAACAAGGAGAAGGTACATATGTGAAGAACTTCGATTCTTCTTCATTAACGAAATCATTAAACAATAGATTATTAATGAAGAAAGAAGATATTTTGAATTTATTAGAAGTACGAAAGGTGCTTGAAGTGGGGGCAGTTCGAGTAGCGGCGGCAAAACGTACGGAAGATAACTTACAAAATATGAAACATTGGTTAGATGAAATGGCAAAGAGCATTGGAGATGAAAAGGCTGGCGAAAAAGCCGATTTTCAATTTCATATGGGAATTGCAGAGTCTTCGCATAATAACATTTTGCTTGAACTCATGAATCATGTTTCAGAGATGATTGCTGAAACAATTGGTGAATCAAGACGCATTATTTTATATGGTGAACAAACGACATCAGAACGACTTATAGAAGAGCATCAAGTTATATATGATGCGGTGTTAAAACAAGATGTAGAATTAGCGCAGCAAGCAATGCTAGATCATTTAACAAATGTAGAACATATTGTCACAGGTAAAAACGATATAAATTCGTAATTTAATCTTTTAAAAATTTAATTTTCTGATAAAATAGAGAAAGATTAAGTAAGCGTTTTCTTTAGAAGAGGGAGAGGATAGGCCATGGTTGAGCCTATTTCTTCTCTACTAAGTCATCTGATGACCATATGTTTGTTGGTGAAGTTGTAAAAAGGGGGAGTAATAGTTATGAAAGTTACTTTATTTGTTACTTGTTTAGTCGATATGTTTGAAACAAATGTCGGCAAAGCAACAGTTGAAGTGTTGGAGCGTTTAGGTTGTGAAATTGAATTTCCAGAAGCACAAGTTTGTTGTGGGCAGCCTGCTTATAATAGCGGCCATGTAGAAGCAGCAAAAGAAGCGATGAAACATATGATTGAAACTTTTGAAGATGCAGAATATATTGTTACGCCATCTGGTTCTTGTGCGACAATGTTTCATGAGTATCCGCATGTTTTCAAAGATGATCCAAAGTGGGCTAAACGTGCACAAAAAGTTGCTGATAAAACTTATGAATTTACACAGTTTATTGTAGATGTTTTAAAAGTTACAGATGTTGGTGCAAGTTTACCAGGGATAGCTACTATTCATAAATCATGTCATATGACGCGTATGCTTGGAGTAAAAGAAGCACCAGGAATTTTATTATCAAATGTAAAAGGATTAACTGTGAGAGATTTGCCAAACGTGCAAAATTGTTGCGGGTTTGGGGGAACGTTTTCAGTTAAGATGACTCCAATTTCTGAGCAAATGGTAGACGAAAAAGTAGATAGTGTCATGGAAACAGGTGCAGATTATTTAATCGGTGCAGATTGTGGGTGTTTGTTAAACATTGGCGGACGTATTGAGCGTTTAGGAAAAGAAGTAAAAGTAATGCATATTGCTGAGGTACTGAATAGTCGCTCATGAAGGGGGAACATAAGCTATGTCTATGAAAATCAGTGAGAAAAAATTTAATGATCGCGTTGGTGATGGAATTCAAGATTCGTTTATGCGCGGAGCAGTATCTTCTGCACAAACGCGTTTATATACGAATCGCTTAAAAGCTGCAGATGAATTAGGAAACTGGGAAGAGTGGCGTGAACTAGGTGAACAAATTCGTCAACATACGTTAGAAAATCTGGATTATTACTTAATGCAGTTAAGTGAAAATGTATCAAAAAGAGGCGGACACGTGTACTTTGCGAAGACGAAAGAGGAAGCTGCAAAGTATATTCAAGACGTTGCCAAAAAGAAACAAGCGAAAAAAGTAGTAAAATCAAAGTCGATGGTAACAGAAGAAATTAGTATGAATCATGCGCTTGAAGAGATTGGCTGTGAAGTATTAGAGAGTGACTTAGGAGAGTATATCTTGCAAGTAGATAATGATCCACCTTCACATATTATTGCACCTGCACTTCATAAAAATAGAACGCAAATTCGCGATGTATTTAAAGAAAAGCTAGGCTATGAAAATTCTGATGACCCATATGAAATGACAAAGTTTGTTCGTAAACAACTTCGTGAGAAATTTATGGATGCAGAAATTGGTGTAACTGGTTGTAACTTTGCTGTTGCCAATACTGGATCTCTTTGTTTAGTAACGAATGAAGGTAATGCAGATCTTGTTATGTCAATTCCTAAAACACAAATTGCGGTAATGGGTATGGAACGTATGGTTCCGACAATGGAAGAATTAGATGTTTTAGTTGGTTTACTATGTCGTAGTGCAGTAGGTCAAAAATTAACAAGTTATGTAACAGTAGCAGGACCAATTCAAGAAGAGGAAGTTGATGGACCTGAAGAATTCCATTTAGTGGTTGTTGATAATGGTCGCTCTCAAATTCTTGGATCTGAATTCCGTTCCGTATTACAATGTATTCGTTGCGCTGCTTGTGTTAACGTATGTCCTGTATATCGTCACGTTGGTGGACATTCATATGGATCGATTTACTCAGGACCAATCGGTGCGGTATTAACACCGCTTCTAGGTGGATATGATGATTACAAAGAGCTTCCTTATGCATCTAGTTTATGCGGAGCATGTACAGAAGCTTGTCCAGTAAAAATTCCATTGCATGATTTATTATTAAAACATCGTCAAGTCATCGTTGAGCAAGAAGGTCGTGCACCACTTGCAGAAAAACTAGCGATGAAAATGTTTAGTATGGGTGCTTCTTCAGCTGCTTTATATAAAATGGGTTCAAAAATGGCACCAGCGGCAATGAGTCCATTTACATCTGGTAATCGTGTATCAAAAGGTGTTGGACCACTTAAAAACTGGACGGATATTCGTGAATTCCCAGCTCCAAGTAAAGAACGATTCCGTGATTGGTATAAAGATCATAAGAAAGGCGGGGATAAATAATGACAGGATTAATTCAAAACCGTGATGCCTTTCTAGATAACATTGCAAAAGAACTTGGGCGCGCACGTAAAACAGAAGGTGTAGAGCGTCCAGTATGGAAAAGTAATGTGAATATAGAAACGTTAAAAGATTATTCACAAGAAGAATTACTAGAAGTGTTTAAAAAGCAATGTACAAACATTCATACAACTGTAGTAGAAACGACAAATGACCGTTTAGGTGAAGAACTTCAAAAAGTAATCATGGAAAACGGCGGGGGACCTATTTTATTATCAGCAGATGATCGTTTTGATGCATATGGTTTAACATCTTTATTTAAAGAAGAACTTCCAAAGCGAGACGTTGAAGTAAACGTATGGGATCCAGAGAGAAAAGACGAAAATATGCGTTTAGCTGAAAAAGCGAATATTGGTATTGCATTTAGTGATTATACATTAGCCGAATCTGGTACAATTGTTGTACAAAGTCATAAAGGGCAGGGACGTTCTTTACACTTTTTACCGACTGTATATTTTGCTATTATTCCACGTGAAACACTTGTGCCTCGTATTACACAAGCAGTTCAGGATATGAACTCACGCGTAGAAAATGGGGAGACAGCGGCATCTTGTATTAACTTTATTACAGGGCCAAGTAACTCGGCTGACATTGAGATGAATCTTGTTGTCGGAGTACATGGACCATTAAAAGCAGTATATTTCATCGTATAAAAGAGGGGAAAGCAGGCCGGAAAATGGCCTGCTTTTTTAGTAGAATAAAGGATAATATGAAGTAGAAGTTCTCTCCTTTTTTTGCTATGTTTTTTGGGAAAGGAGAGGAAGGGATGTTCACTTATTTATATGCACTGTTAGCAGGGATGGTGTTTGGTTCTTTTTTTATGTTAGTTGCGGTGAGGGTTCCATTAGGTGCGTCTATTATTACCCCGCGTTCACATTGTTATTATTGCAAATATGTGCTAAGGCCAAAAGAACTAATCCCCATCATTTCATTTTATATACAAAGAGGCTGTTGTACGAATTGTAAGAGGAAAATTCCAATTATATATGTAGCATTTGAATGTATAACAGGAAGTATATTTCTTCTTACCGTGTATATGATTGGAATAGAACGAGAACTTATTATCATTTTATCCCTTTTTTCGCTACTTCTTATTATTTCAGTTACAGATTACTTATATATGTTAATTCCTGATTGTATTTTAATTTCGTTTGCGGTTTTACTCATTCTCGAAAGTGTTTTTGTACAATTAGTTACTTGGACAGATAGTATAGTTGGTAGTGGTGTTATATTCCTTTTGTTATATTGCATGCAAAAGATATATCCAGAAGGGCTTGGCGGAGGAGATATAAAACTACTTTCGTTACTTGGTTTTATAGTAGGAGTGAAGGGAGTTTTTATCGTTTTATTTTTAGCATCTTGTTTTAGTCTTTGTTTTTTCGGGATTGGTATCGGATTAAAACGTATAGAAGTACGAAAGCCAATTCCATTTGGTCCTTTTATTAGTCTTGGGGCAATGTGCTATGTATTAGCTGTTTATTCAAATTAGAGAGGGAATCGAAAATGAACGTATATATGGATGATCAAAGAAGTTGCCCGTTCGGGTATGTGTCCGCAACTACAGTAGAATGTGCCTTGCAAATGGTTCGGGATTATGATGTGAATATTCTTTCCCTTGATTATAATATGGGCTGGGGAGCAAAAAATGGACTAGATTTTGTAGAAGCTTTTTGTACAGAGGGATTATATGTAAATGAAATTCACCTTCATACGAATGATGTCATCGGTATGCACAAGATGAAACAGAGAATGGATAAGGGAAAGGAAGAAGGAGAAATTAATCCTCACCTTGTTGTTAAATACGTGGGAAGCTAAAAACTCCAAAGTAAAACTTTGGAGTTTTTAGTGTTTCATATGTGCTTGTAAAGGAATAATCTCTTCTTGTTGAGCTACTGCGATTTCAGTTTCTTCCTGTTGAACTTCAGGTGTTTTCTTTGTTAAGTAGTGGTATACCATACCGACAAATACTGATCCGCCAATAATGTTACCGATTGTAACAGGAATTAAGTTATGAATAGCACCTGAAAAAGAAATTGTCTCAGGATGCGGTGAAATTAAAGATAAAGCAAAGAGTGATAAGTTTGCAATACTATGTTCGTAACCAGATAAGAAGAATGTGAAAACAAGTAGCATCATGACTATTATTTTTGCTGTGTCACCTTTAACCTGAGAAGGTAAGAAACAAGCAAGACATACGAGCCAGTTACATAAAATGGCTTTAAAGAATAACTGCATTGTAGGTGTGTTCATCTTTCCTTCAACGACTTTATTCATTAAGTGACCGTGATCAATTGCTTCAAAAATTCCAGTTGCGTAAAATAGTAAGGCAAAGAATAACGCGCCGGCTAAGTTACCTGCATAACAAGCAACCCAGTTACGTAGTGTATCAGAAATCGTTGTTTCTTTTCTTAAAGTTGCTACAGTAAAGTACATTGTGTTCCCAGTAAACAATTCAGCACCGCCATATATAATAAGTACGAGAGCAATCCCGAAAAACATAGAAGCAGCTAAATAAGTTGCTGGTGAATCTGCAATGTGAAAAAAGTTACCTAATTTAAAACATAGTACAATAATAAAACCGATATAAATACCCGCAAGTGCAGCACGAATGAAATATTGCATTGGGTTTGTATCTAGTATTTTCTTTTTGCTTTTAGCCAGTTTGACAACATAATCTAGTCCTTGTTCTAGCATGAGTAATACGCTCCTTTAGTAAATCTTCTATAAATACTCCTTATATGAATAAAGTACATGGAATTGTTCTCACTTTCAATAAGTTTGTGCAATGTTTCACAAAAAGGACATACATACATTAAGAAAACGTTTACAAAAGGTAGTATAATGTAATTTTTTCTGGACATTGAGAGGAAGAAAGAAAAAAGAAAAAGCGCTGTAATTACAGCGCTTTTTCGTCTAAATTCTTTTCTACTTTTACTTCTACTTCTTTTGAGAAGAACCAACCACCAACTGCGATTCCGACTAATACGATCCAGAATGTAAGCTTCCACGGAGTGGATTCTGGGAATGAATGTGGAATTACATTTAATGCAGGGTGTGCTAATGTATAAACTGCTAGCTTCACACCAACCCAACCTACAATTAAGAATGCTGCGGTTTCAAGTCCTGGTTTACGTTTTAAGATTTGTACGAAAGCAGTTGCTGCAAATCGCATAATGATTAATCCGATAAGTCCACCTACAAAGATAACAGCGAATTGCCCAGTATCAAGACTACCAATTGTACCTAATCCTGTTTTTGGTAAAGTCATTGCTAGTGCAACAGCAGCTAAAATTGAATCAACTGCGAAGGCGATATCAGCAACCTCAACTTTAAATACAGTCCACCAAAAGTTCTCTTGTTTTTTCTTTGCTTCTTTTTCTTCTGTTTCTTCATCTGTATTCTTTTTAACATATGTTTTAAATAAGTGATTACCAGCGATAAACATAAGGTAGATGGCACCGATTGCTTGCACTTGCCATACATCGACTAAGAACGAAATCATAAATAACGATCCAAATCGGAAAACAAATGCCCCCGCTAATCCATAAAATAGTGCTTTCTTTCGTTTTTCTTCTGGTAAATGTTTTACCATAATTGCAAGAACAAGAGCGTTATCAGCCGCTAAAATCCCTTCAAGTGCAATTAGGATGAGTAATACCCAACCATACTCCAATAATAATGATACATCCATGTACATTCTCCTCTCATTTCTATAAGTTCTAAATAAGTGAAGAATTTCCCCACTATTTAGTTTCCCCATACTCCTGCCTATTAACTTTGGAAAAATCTGGAAGTGAATGCAAAAAAGACCTCTGCCGTTAATAGGCAAAGGTCTTGCTAGACATATGTAATAAAAAATGCCAACAAAGCCGGAAGAACTAAGTTCTACGTAATGACGACTTTGTTTCCAAGAAATATTCTTGGACGCTACTCCCCTTTGGAGATATGTTATTGTATTCTCATTATATGGATAATTTATACGGTTGTCAACCTGTTAAAATATCTTCATTCGGATATTTTATTTTCAGGCTCTTTTTACGAGCAAATGAAAAAGCCAATGTTAAAGGACCCATTTTCCCGAAAAACATCATAAAGATAATAATAGCTTTTCCGATTATAGTTAAGTGGGGTGTTAAATTCATACTGAGGCCAACAGTCCCAAATGCTGAAAATACTTCGAAAGCACTCATCAATAGAGGAACTCGCTCAGTAATACTCAAAATTAAAATAGCAAAAAAGATAAATGAAATGGAAATAATAGTAATGGTTAATGATTTGACAATGAGAGTATCTTTAATGGATTTTTTAAATACAACAATATCCTCTTGTTCTTGTAAAAATTTAAATACGCCAAAAAATATGATTAAAAATGTTGTTAACTTAATCCCACCACCAGTTGAAGCGCTACCAGCACCAATAAACATAAGGAGCATCATTAATAGGAGAGAAGGTTTTGACAATGTAGAAATATCAACAGTATTAAACCCGGCAGTTCGCGTTGAAATTGCTTGAAAATAAGAGGCCAATCCTTCTTCAAATGGGGTAAAACCTCTCATAGAAAGGGAGTTATGGAACTCGAATATAAAAATAAAAAGGGTAGCAATAATGTTGACGATTAGAGTAGAAGAGAGCATAAGTTTTGAATGTAGTGTAAGGTTTTTAAAGTTTTTCTTTCTTTTTATGTCTACGATTACTGTAAAACCAATTCCACCTAAGATGATGAGAGAGGAAATGACGAGATTGACAAGAATGCTATGAGAATGGGACATTAAATTATCGCTCCACACAGAAAAGCCAGCATTGTTAAAGGCTGAGATTGAATGGAAAAAACTATAATAGATCCCTTTCATAACCCCATATTTTGGTACCCATTCAAAAGAAAGAATTATAGTAGCGATACATTCGACTGTAAAAGAGAATAAAAATAATGCTTTGGCAAGACGGATGATGCCGCCGATATTCGTTTGATTTAATGCTTGTTGCAGTAAAATTCGATTTTGAAGACCGATTTTTCTTCCGAGCATAATCGCAATTAAGACAGCAAAGCTCATAATGCCAAGCCCGCCAACTTGTATAAGCGTTAAAATGACACATTGTCCAAACAAAGTAAATACTTTTCCAGTATCTACAACACCAAGCCCAGTAACAGTACAAGCGGAAACGGTTGTAAATAAGGCATCGAGCCATGAAATGGACGTTGTCGTAGCAATGGGTAGTTTTAATAAACATGTGCCGACAACTGATAATACAAGAAAAGACAAAGTAAGAACGCGGGGAGGGCTCATGCTAATATTAATCCGTTTCATTTTACAGATCGCTCCTTTCGTTTTGATTAGTATGTGAAAAAGCACCATTATGTATGTTGAAAATAGAAAGAGGCAGAGAATATCTGCCTCTAAGCCATATGTTATATTATTATCCACGTAATTGTTGTTGAGCTAAAGCAACAAGACGTTTTGTTACTTCACCGCCAACTGAACCGTTAGAACGAGATGCTGTATTAGATCCTAAGCTTACACCAAATTCTTGTGCAATTTCATATTTAAATTGTTCAAGTGCTTGTTCTGCACCTGGAACTAATAATTTGTTTGTTTTTACCATGTTGATACACATCCTTATGAGTAGTCCAGTTCAGCTAAGTTCTTATCTAAACTGGTAACGTTATTTTATGTGGAAACGACGTACTCATACGCGGAAGTAATCGGTGCGATTAGAAGTTCTTGGATAGAAAAAAGAGTAGCAAATTTGCTACTCTTTTTTTAGTATTGTCGCTGTTCCTTCCACGACAATATCATCTGATTGATTATATATGTTTGTTTGCAGCGTAATGATTTTTTTATCATCACGCTTTTTAATAACCTCTGCCACAACGCGAAGTGTATCACCGATTTTGACAGGGGCACGGAATGAAACATTTTGGGATAAATAAATCGTATTTTTGCCTGGGAGTTTCGTTCCAAGGATGGTAGAAATAAAACTCGAAACGAGCATACCGTGAGCAATACGTTCTTTAAACATTGTCGTTTTTGCAAAAGAATCTAAAATGTGAATAGGATTCACATCCCCAGTCAATTTTGCAAAATTGATAACATCTTCATCTGTAATTGTTTTTGTAAGGGATGCTTGATCACCGACTTGAATCTCATCATAGCGAAGCTCCGGAACAGTTTGTGCTTCTTGAAATGGATTCATTTTGTCCTCCTTCTTTTCCATATCGAAAAATGTTAGCCATCTTGATGTAGTAGGAGGAAGAAAGAGTTTTGTTTGTGCTGCGGTTAGCTCCCACATTTTTCTTACTTGATGGAAGTAAATAGATTTTTTGAGTTTTCCTCGAACTTTTTTGCGAGTTCCAACTGTTTTGACTTGAACTCTTCCAAAAAACCCTCTAACTGTTTTTGAGCCTCTTCACGTTGTAATTGTTGTTGCTCAATAAATTGTTTTGTTGTTTCTTCAAATTGGCCGCTTGTTTGGGTAAGAATTGACAATGATGTTTTTGTAGGAGAAACAGTAAGCTGATGCATATGAGCAGAAAGTTCCTTCCATTTGTCCTGCCACTCGTTAATTTGATCATTTAAGGAGTTTCCAGTTAATTGTTTCACGTAATCTGTATATTGGTTATTGAACTGAACAGTGAGTTGTTGTAGTTCTTTTTCTAGTTCATCTACTCCTGATGTTAATTTATGCAAAGCGTCTTGTTGTTGTTTTAATGTTTCTAAAGTAAGTTGCTCTAATTGCTTCCCAGCTGAAGAGAAAAGGGAAAGTGATTGAGACCAGTTTTTCCAAAATGCATCGACTAATTCGTATGGTTTAGTTTCCATTGTTTGACCCCCAAATGTTTTTTTGCATATTGTGAACGCAGATTACTCTGCTGTACCACCAGGTGAAGATGAAGAATCCTTTTCATCCTTTTCTGGAGAAGTAGAAAATGGAAAGAATGCATTGGTGTATAACGTGAAAAACGTTCGCAACATATTTTGATAATGTTCAAAAGAAGTCGCACATGTTGTTAAATATTGCTCTCCATATTCAGTTAAAGAATAAATTCTTTTTGCCGGCCCTCCATCGCTTGTATCCCAAGTAGAAGAAATAAGGTTTTCTTTTTCTAATTTGCGTAGTGTTCTATAAACATTACCTTGGTCAACAGAAGAAAAGCCGATATCCATTAGCATTTGAATAAGTTTGTAACCATGAAGACTCCAGTCTTTTAGACAGAGAAGTAAGAAGGGAACTAAGAAGTTTTTTGGCATGGAGTTTGGTTGTTTCGCTTGGTTGCTCTCCAAACTTTCGCGTTGTTCTGGTTCATTTTGTAGCATGATTGTGCATCACCTCATGAATCAGTTAGATGGAATTTTTTGCTTATAAGTGCAATTTACACCTATCTGTTTTTAAAGTCAACACATTTGTTAGAAAATAGAAAAAAATAAAATATAGACTTGAAGTTTTATTCAGAATATTAGAAAATAGTGAATAGGTTGAATTGTTTCAAAAACGAAAAAGGGAGTGTAGGTAAAGTGATTGATCAAAAATTCGATCCACTACAAGCATGGAAAAATGCTTATGAACAAACCGAAACATTTTGGGGAAAAGCGCTCAATGAAACAATTAAAACAGAAGAATATTCTGCTTGGATGGGCAGCGTTCTAGATTTGAATTTGTTTTATCAAAAAGCATTAAATGATACGACAAAAAACTATTTAGAACAAGTAAATGTGCCGACGAAAGAGGATATCGCAAGAGTGGCTACGCTTGTTATTAACTTAGAAAATAAAGTAGATAACATTGAGGAGTTTCTAGAGGAGAAAGTAGATTCTTTAGGGCAAGCTCCTACATTAAAGCGTGATGTAACGAAAGTAAAACAAGATATTCGTACGCTTGAAACAAAAGTAGATCAAATTTTAGAATTGCTAGAAAAGCAAAATGCAGTACTAGCTAAACTACAAGTACCTGTAAAAGAAGAGGTAAAGCCTGCGAATAAACCAGAAAATAAAAAATGATAAAAGCGCTTGTTTATAACAGATAAAAGAGAGAGGGAGAATCTCTTTTCACGTATAAACAGCGAAACATAATTATATATGGACTCTATAGTATGAGTACCAAAATGATTCATAACAATCGTTCACAAATTCATTTAAGGGGGAAAAGAAATGGTTCAATTAAATGGAAAAGTAGCAATCGTAACAGGTGGAGCAAAAGGAATTGGAAAAGCAATTACAGTAGCATTAGCACAAGAGGGAGCGAAAGTAGTTATTAACTATAATAGCAGTAAAGAAGCAGCTGAAAATTTAGTAAATGAATTAGGAAAAGAAGGACATGACGTTTATGCAGTGCAAGCGGATGTTTCTAAAGTAGAAGATGCAAACCGACTTGTAGAAGAAACTGTGAATCATTTTGGTAAAGTTGATATTCTTGTTAATAATGCTGGTATTACAAGAGACCGTACATTCAAAAAGTTAAATCGTGAAGATTGGGAGCGCGTAATTGACGTGAATTTAAGCAGCGTATTTAATACGACAAGTGCGGTTCTTCCATACATAACGGAAGCAGAAGAAGGAAGAATTATTAGCATTTCTTCTATTATTGGTCAAGCAGGTGGATTTGGCCAAACAAACTACTCAGCAGCAAAAGCGGGTATGTTAGGATTTACAAAATCATTAGCGTTAGAACTTGCAAAAACAAATGTCACTGTAAATGCTATTTGCCCAGGATTTATTGATACTGAAATGGTAGCAGAAGTACCAGAAGAAGTACGTCAAAAAATCGTTGCAAAAATCCCGAAAAAACGTTTTGGTCAAGCTGATGAAATTGCAAAAGGTGTAGTATACCTATGCCGTGACGGTGCGTATATCACAGGTCAACAATTAAACATTAACGGCGGATTATATATGTAATGAAGTAAGAAAAAAGTGCATATCCATAGCAGGAATGCACTTCTTTTTTTTTAAGAAGGAAATCGACCAAAAAGGAGATAGAAAAATGACTACATTCGCAACAGAATGGGAAAAGCAATTAGAGCTATACCCAGAAGAGTACCGAAAAGCATACCGCCGAGTGAAAAGGGCGAGTGAAATTTTATTACGTGAACCAGAGCCGCAAGTCGGATTAACGCCGAAAGAGGTTATTTGGACGAAGAATAAGACGAAGCTTTATCGCTACATTCCAAAACAAGAAAAAACACAAAGAGTTCCAATTCTGTTAATATATGCTCTTATTAATAAACCATATATTATGGATTTAACTCCTGGAAATAGTTTAGTGGAATATCTAGTGGATCGTGGTTTTGATGTATATATGCTTGATTGGGGCACATTTGGTTTAGAAGATAGTCATTTGAAATTTGATGATTTCGTGTTTGATTATATTGCAAAAGCAGTAAAAAAAGTAATGCGAACTGCAAAATCGGACGAGATTTCTTTACTTGGTTATTGCATGGGTGGAACGCTAACTTCTATTTATGCAGCGCTTCATCCGCACATGCCAATTCGTAATTTAATTTTCATGACAAGTCCTTTTGATTTCTCTGAAACAGGATTGTATGGTCCTTTATTAGATGAGAAATACTTCAATTTAGATAAAGCGGTTGATACATTTGGAAATATTCCGCCAGAAATGATTGATTTCGGAAACAAAATGTTAAAGCCAATTACGAACTTTGTTGGTCCATATGTTGCTCTAGTAGATCGTTCAGAGAATGAACGCTTCGTCGAAAGCTGGAGATTGGTTCAAAAGTGGGTTGGTGATGGTATTCCGTTCCCAGGTGAATCATACAGACAGTGGATTCGTGATTTTTATCAAAATAATAAATTGGTTAAGGGTGAACTCGTTATTCGCGGACAAAAGGTAGATCTTGCAAATATTAAGGCGAATGTCTTAAATATTTCCGGGAAACGTGATCATATCGCTTTGCCATGTCAAGTAGAAGCATTACTAGACCATATTTCTAGCACAGATAAACAATATGTATGTTTACCAACAGGGCATATGTCTATCGTTTACGGTGGAACAGCTGTAAAACAAACATATCCGACGATTGGAAATTGGCTTGAAGAGCGTTCTAATTAAAAATAAAAAATCCAACTAGCCTATGTTAGTTGGATTTTTTTATGAAAAATAACAAAACATAGAAAGGAGAAATTTATATTTTAGGAGTATAATTATGAAACTTATGACAGGTAAGTTGTTTTGGAATACAGGAGTTTCAGTACCTTGTTATCCACCGTTAGGAAATGATATGATATGTGATGTGCTTGTAGTCGGAAGTGGCGAAGCAGGTGCCCATATAGCGTATTCTTTAGCGAAAATAGGTATGAGTGTAATGCTTATTGAAAAAAGAGAAATTGCATGTGGTAGTACATTTGCAAATGTAGGTGTATTACAGTTTCTTCATGATAAATCGTTAACCTCACTTATCCATACATTTGGTGAAGAAAAAGGGGTACGAGCATATAAACTGTGTTACGAAGCGTTACGGACAATGGAGAAAGTGGTACCTACTCTCGATATTGATCCCTATTTTATTCTGAGAAGTAGTTTATATTATGCAAGTAAAAGTGAGGATGTCTCATTTTTACAAGAGGAGTACAATACGTTACAGAATTATGGATTTCCTGTTGAGTATTTTACAGAATCTGATATTAAGAAACGTTATCCTTTCATAAAACAAGCGGCATTATATACACACGGTGATGCCGAGGTGAATCCGTATTTATTAGCGCACAGTCTTTTGCATAAAGCAAATCAAATGGGAGCTAATATATATGAACATACAGAGGCAATACATATAAAAAAACGTAAAAATGATTTAATTTGTTACACGAAAATAGGAAATCAAATTGTAGCAAAGAATATTATTATGGCGACAGGTTATGAAGCGCTTTTTGGAAAGAAAGAAAGAAAAAATACAACAGTAGACACCTCTTATGCAATTGTAACAAATGAAATAGATCAGTTTGAAGGCTGGCATGAGCGATCGTTAATTTGGGAAACGGCACGGCCCTACTTATATTTTCGAACGTATCGAAGCCGCATTATAGTAGGCGGATTAGATGAAGCGCTGCAAATTCAAACAATTGGTGATACGAAATTATTGCATAAGCGTGATATCCTTATTAATATTGTAAAAGAGATGTTCCCGCAGTATAAAAATATACAGGCAGACTACTATTGGGCAGCCGCATTTGGTGGTACTCATGATGGTCTCCCCATTTTAAAAGAAGACGAAAAGATACATAATTTGTTTTACGCATTGCCGTATGGAGGTAATGGAACTGTATATGGAATGGTCTTTGCCAAATTATTTGAGCAGTTATTTACAAATAAAGAAAGTAAAGATTTTTCTTTATTTAATCGATAGAAAAAAGGTAGCGAAGTGATGGAATGAGAGATATAAAAAAGTTTTTACAAAAATTACGTCCTGTACAACTCATCGTTTTGTTTTATTTGTTAGCAGTAGTTGTATCGGTGATATTGCTTAGTTTACCGTTTGTTACGAAGCCTGGTGTGAAATGGACATTTATAGATGCGCTTTTTACATCGGTTAGTGCGGTAAGCGTTACGGGACTGTCTGTTATTACGATTTCAGATACGTTTACTACAGCAGGAATTATTGTTTTAGCCCTTATTCTACAATTAGGCGGCTTAGGAATTATGGCGCTTGGTACATTTGTTTGGATCATTACGGGGAAAAAGATTGGTTTGCAAAGAAGAAGATTAATTATGGCAGACCATAATCAAGGGAATTTATCGGGTCTTGTAGAATTGATGCGTTCTATTTTGATTGTAATTATTTCAATAGAACTTATTGGAGCAATCCTATTAGGTACAAGATTTTTACTTTACTTTCCGACTTGGAAAGAAGCTTATTTTCACGGTTTCTTTGCAGCTGTTAGTGCGACTACGAACGGCGGATTTGATTTAACAGGACAATCATTAATTCCTTATAAAAAAGATTATATTGTTCAAATGATTCATATGTTACTAATTATTTTAGGAGCGATTGGTTTCCCTGTGCTAATGGAAGTGAAACAATTCCTTAGTAAAAGGAGACAACAATTATTCCGTTTTTCATTATTTACAAAACTGACGACAACAACATTTTTTGCACTCGTTGTTGTTGGTACAATTATGATTTTTTTACTGGAGAGAAATCATTTTTTAGTAGGAAAGTCATGGCATGAAACTGTATTTTATACATTATTCCAATCTGTGACGACGAGAAGTGGTGGACTTGCTACGATGGATATACGTAAATTGTCACAACCGACGCTTTTATTTATGAGTATATTAATGTTTATAGGGGCATCTCCAAGTTCGGTTGGGGGCGGAATACGTACAACAACATTTGCTGTTAGTATATTGTCACTATATACCTTTGCAAGGGGTGGTAGAACAGTTAGAGTCTTCAAACGTCAGCTACATGAAGAGGATGTACTGAAAGCATCTGTCGTTATGACGATGGGGATTTTGTTATGTGCTACTGCGCTATTCATTTTATCTATTACGGAAAATGTACCGCTTATGAGCTTAATTGTTGAAGTTTGTTCTGCTTTCGGAACGACGGGACTATCAACAGGTGTTACGCCTGATTTAACAACTGTTGGGAAACTTGTACTTATTGTGCTTATGTTTATCGGACGCGTTGGTATTTTAACATTTATTTTAGCTAGTGGTGGAAGGGAACAACCACCTCGCTATAAATACCCGAAAGAGCGGATTATTATTGGATAGTATGAAACCATTCTACCTACGTTAGGTAGAATGGTTTTTTAGTCGTTAATTCCAAATTGTGGATGCATAAAAGCTTCATTTTTATTATCCGCTTCGTTTTTTAGCAACTCTTGATTTTCTTCTGAAATCCACCCAATATCATTTGTAGGATGGATCCACTCATCGCCAGCCATAATGGCAGGATCTATTTTATCACTCCAATTGTTAAGTGGACTGTTCTCGGAATTATATTTACTGTCTCCAATTACAACATCATATTGATTCACAAAAGGTTGTTGCATCGTTTTTCCTGTTCCTTTAAAAGATGGAAAATTCATTTGATGCGGGAGCGTTTCGTCTAAAATTGGTGATTGAATCTTTTCTTTTTTCTTCAAAAATATCGCTCCTTTTTATAATGATTTCTTCATACGTAGTATTTCCATCTAACGCCTCTTATGTACTTGTTAACACTTGCCAGTAATAATTATTTTAAGTTGTTTCAAACTAGAGTAGAAAGTGATTTCTTGAGAGCAGGTGAATGTATTGGTAAAAAGAAAAGTGAAACAAAATGCGGCAATCAATAATAATAAAACTCCGAAAGAAAGCTTACCAGATGCAGAATTTGCATTAGAGTATGAAGGAGAAAATAGCGCAAAGTATGCTAATCGTAATTCAAAAAAAGGGAAACAAAAATGAGGCGTTTTTTACAAACGCCTCATTTTTTTGTGGGATTATAAAGGTTTTTTTAATTATTTGTAAATTTAGTGTTTTCTATTAGCAGAAAAATGCGAAAAAACATAGAAGTAGCAACGTATTACACAAAAACAAACAACAAACAAAAGATTAATGTTGGTTTAATACTGCTTTTACACTAGTTGTTTATATTTGAGTTGTACATAAGATTTGTAAAAGGAGAGAGAAACAGTGAAAAAAACAATCTTTAAAGCTGTAGCGACTGGAATGGTATTTTCGTTATTAATGGGGTGTGGTGCAAAGAAGGAAGAAAGTGCTGGAGCGAAAGTGAAAGATGACAAATTATCTGGATCATTAACTGTTTACACAGCAATTGAAGAAGAGCTTGTACCAATTTATCTTGATTCCTTTAAAAAGAAATATCCTGATGTGAAATTGAACATTGTACGTGATTCAACAGGAGTTATTACTGCGAAATTGCTAGCTGAAGGGAAAAATACACAAGCAGATGTTGTATGGGGAACTGCGGCATCAAGTCTATTAGCTTTAGATAAAAAAGATATGTTAAAAGGATACTCTCCAAAAGGAGCAGATCGTGTTCTTCCACAATTTAAAGATGATAAGCAACCTGAAAAATGGGTAGGAAATACTGCATTTATGACGGGGATTGCTGTAAATAAAGAAGAGTTAAAGAAGAAAAATTTACCGATGCCAGAATCATATGAAGATTTAACGAAACCAGAGTATAAAGGAACACTTGTTATGCCACATCCAGCATCATCTGGAACAGGATTTTTAACAGTTTCTGCATGGCTACAAATCATGGGTGAAGATAAAGGCTGGGATTACATGAAGAAACTTCATGATAATATGGCAAGTTATACGCATTCAGGATCAAAACCAGCGAAATTAGCAGGAGCAGGTGAATATCCAGTCGGTGTATCAATGGTTTATAGTGCTTTAAAAGAGAAACAAAAAGGTGCACCAGTTGAAGTTGTACTGCCGAAAGAAGGATTAGGGTGGGAAGTAGAAGCGAACGCACTTATTAAGAAAGATAATGCGAAAAATGATAAATTAGCACAAGCATTTTTAGATTGGGCAATTACTGATGATGTAATGAAGTTATACTTTGAGAAAAATGGATTTGCGACAATTAAAAATGATTATAAACTTCCAGAGGGATTCCCGAAAGATGTTACTGAAAAATTATATAAAAAGAATGACTTTAAATGGGCAGCAGAAAATCGTGACAAAATTTTAGAAAAATGGGAAAAAGAGTTTGGCCAAAAAGCAGAACCGAAAAAGTAAGTGAGTGGGAGAGAGAAAAATGAGCGAATATTTATCAATTCAACACATTCAAAAACAGTTTGATGCATTTACAGCATTAAAAGATATTTCTTTTACTGTGAACAAAAATGAGTTTGTTTGTTTATTAGGCCCGAGTGGCTGTGGGAAAACGACGTTGCTTCGCATTTTAGCGGGACTAGAGGAACCAACGACTGGCAGTATAGCTGTGAATGGAAAAGATATTACAGCATTGCCTCCTGGAAAGAGAAACTTCGGAATGGTTTTCCAATCGTATGCTTTATTTCCGAATTTAACAGCACTTGAAAATATTGAATACGGCTTAAAGACAAAAAAATATGGGAAAGCAGAAGTGAAAGAGAAAGCGCTAGATGCGTTAAAACTTGTAGATTTGCTGAATGTAAAAGATAAATATCCTGCTCAAATGTCTGGTGGACAACAGCAGCGAGTAGCACTTGCACGTGCGCTCGCTCTGTCTCCAGATATTTTGTTACTCGATGAGCCGTTATCAGCTTTAGATGCAAAAGTGCGTGAAAAATTACGTAGGGAAATGCGTGATTTGCAAGAGAAAATAGGAGTAACGACGATTATGGTAACGCATGATCAAGAAGAGGCATTAACGATGGCTGATAAAATTGTTGTAATGAATCATGCGGAAATTATGCAGATTGGAACACCAGAGGAGATTTATCAAAGACCAGCCAATCCGTTTGTGGCAGATTTTATTGGTGCTATTAATTTCTTTTCGAAAAATAACGAAGAACATGCAATTCGTCCTGAACATGTAACAATTGTACAAAAGGACGGTATTAAAACAGTTGTGGAAAGTATGGAATTTCGCGGATCTGTATATCGGACGGAAGTGCGAGTCTTAGAAGAAAACACACACCTTTATAATGAGAAAATTGTAGTGGATATATTAGCATCAGAAGTAGAAGCAACGGCTATTAGAAAAGGAAAGCCGATTCAAATCTCTTTCTCAGAAAATCATATGTTGTCATATGGAAAGAAGGTCATTGTATAGATGGAGATGTTAGAAAACTATAAGGTAGAAAGTACGAAAAAAAAGATTAAGAGAAGTATAGGGAAAGAGGAATGGATCCAAAGGCTCGTAATTATCGTTATGATTTTTTCTTTCCTTATCATACTTGTATTACCGCTATTACAACTATTTACACAAGCTTTTTATAATAAAGATGGAGTTTTCGTTGGTTTAGCGAATTTCAGTAAATATTTCACAACACCAACTTTAGTTCAGTCTTTACAAAATACAGTATGGATTTCTGGCGCAACAACAATTATTTCAGTTGCAATCGCATTCGTTTACGCATATGCAATTGCCCGTACGAATGTTTTTGGAAAGCGTGTATTTCAGTATGTAGCGTTATTACCATTGTTCGCACCAACGATGATGCACGGTATAGCACTTACATATTTATTTGGTAATCAAGGGCTAGTAACGAAAGGAATGTTTGGTTTATTTGAAGGTATACAAATCCCTTTATATGGACCAGTAGGAATTGTAATAGCTGAAGTTATGTATACATTTCCACAAGCCTTTCTTATATTGCTAATTGCCTTCCAAGGATCTGATTATCGTTTATATGAAGCTTCTAATATGTTAGGGGCGAGTAAAACAAAGCAATTTTTCACGGTTACTTTACCTAGTGTAAAGTACGGATTAATTAGTGCAATGTTTGTTGTGTTTACACTTAGTTTTACTGATTTTGGGGCACCAAAAATTGTTGGTGGTCAATATAATGTGCTTGCTACTGACGTATACAAACAAGTAATTGGACAGCAAAATATGCCGATGGGTGCAACTGTCGGAATGATTTTATTAATCCCAGCTATATTCGCATTTGTAGTTGATCGTATTACGCAAAGAAAGCAGGCGAATTTCTTATCTTCAAAAGCAGTACCATACAGAATAATAGCTAATAAGAAAAGAGATGTAATCTCATTCATATATTGTAGTGTGATTACACTTATGATCATTCTATTATTTGTTGCAGTTGGTATTGCTGCAAGTGTGAAAGTATGGCCATATAATATGAGTTTTACATTTGAGCATTTTAATTTTTCAAGTTTAACAGGAGATGGACTTGAAGCATTTAAAAATAGCGTAATTGTTTCAGCAGTTACAGCAGTTATTGGGGCGATTTTAACATTTGTATTCGCATATGCAATTGAGAAAATAGACCAGCTACAATTTTTCAGAAAAACAGGTTACTTTTTCTCTATAGTGCCGTTAGCGATACCAGGTTTAGTACTCGGATTAGGATATGTCTTTTTCTTTAGTCAACCAACGATTCAAATTCTTGGACTATCAGTAACGAATCCGTTTCATTCTTTATACGGAACAATTGCTGTATTAGTACTAGTAAATATCATTCATTTTTATTCTGTAACATTTGTCACGGCAACGACTGCCTTAAAGAAATTAGACCGAGAGTTTGAGCTTGTTTCGCAGTCGATGGGTATTCCGTTTTATAAAACATTCTTCCGAGTAACAGTACCAATGTGTTTACCAGCAATTTTAGAAATGGTAATGTACTACTTCGTAAATTCAATGGTAACTGTATCGGCAGTTGTATTCCTATATGCAGCTGATTTTAAACTAGCTGCCGTATCAATCGTAAATATGGATGATGCAGGAAATGTAGCACCAGCAGCTGCAATGAGTGTACTTATTGTTGTTACAAATATTGTAGTGAGAGTTGTATATGAATGGGGAACGAAAGCACTTCGTAACCGAACTTCACAATGGCAAAAAAGATAAGTAAGAAGGGTGATGGACAGAATGAAAATTGAAGCAGTTATTTTTGATTGGGCAGGTACGACGGTTGATTACGGATGTTTTGCACCGCTAGAAGTATTCATGAAGATTTTTCAAAAACGTGGCGTTGAAATTACAGCAGCAGAAGCACGTAAGCCAATGGGATTATTAAAAATAGATCATGTAAGGGCACTAACAGAAATGCCTCGTATTGCGGATGAGTGGAAGGGTGTCTTCGGTCAATTACCAACAGAAGCAGACATTCATGAGATGTATGAAGAGTTTGAAGAAATTCTCTTTTCTATTTTACCAAGTTATGCTACGCCGATTGATGAGGTAAAAGAAGTAATCGCTTCTTTACGTGAGAGAGGCATTAAAATCGGTTCAACAACGGGCTATACGAGAGAAATGATGGAAATTGTAGCAAAGGAAGCAGCGTTACAAGGATATAAACCTGATTTTCTTGTTACGCCAGATGATGTTCCAGCAGGCCGCCCATACCCATGGATGTGCTATAAAAATGCAATGGAACTTGGTGTGTATCCGATGAACCATATGATAAAAGTAGGGGACACAGTATCAGATATGAAAGAAGGTAGAAATGCTGGAATGTGGACAGTTGGTGTAATTCTTGGAAGTAGTGAGCTCGGTTTAACGGAAGAGGAAGTGGAGAGTATGGATTCGGTAGAGCTTCGTGAAAAAATAGAAATAGTTCGTAATCGGTTTGTTGAAAATGGGGCTCATTTTACGATTGAAACGATGCAGGAGCTCGAAAACGTAATGGAACATATCGAGAAACAAGAACTTATTATTTCATAAAAGGGGTACGGGATCATGAATGAAAATCACTACTTATTATTAACACCAGGACCATTAACGACAACAAAATCAGTAAAAGAAGTTATGCTATACGATTGGTGTACGTGGGATGTTGAATATAATACGATGGTGCAAGAAGTAAGAGCTAAACTTGTATCGTTAGCGACGAAGGAAGAAGAGAAATATACAACAGTGTTAATGCAAGGAAGCGGTACGTTTTCAGTTGAAGCAGTAATTGGCTCTGTTATTCCGGGAAATGGGAAGCTTCTCGTTTGTACAAATGGTGCGTACGGTAAGCGCATTGTACAAATGGCAGAGATGTTACAGATTGATGTAGTGGTCAGCCAAACAGAAGAGTGGGAACCTACTAATATTGTAGAAGTAGAAAAGTTATTGGAAGAAGATAAAGAGATTACGCATATTGCAGTTGTTCATTGTGAAACAACGACAGGCATTATAAATCCAATTGTAGATGTATGTAAATTAGGAAAGCAGTATGGAAAGGTTACAATTGTTGATGCGATGAGTAGTTTCGGCGGGATTGAAATAGACATTGCTGATTTACAAATTGATTTTTTAATTAGTAGTGCGAATAAGTGTATTCAAGGGGTTCCTGGATTCGGATTTGTAATCGCAAAACGTGATGAATTATTGAAGTGTAAAGGGCAAGGACGCTCTTTATCTCTTGATTTATATGATCAATGGGAAACGATGGAAAAACAAAATGGGAAATGGCGTTTTACTTCACCTACACATGTTGTACATGCTTTTTATCAAGCACTACTTGAACTAGAAAAAGAGGGTGGAGTAAGAGCGCGTTACAATCGATATTACAACAATCAAAAACTACTAGTGAATAGAATGGGAGAAATCGGATTTAAGCCACTAGTAGATGAGAAATATCAATCTCCTATTATTACATCTTTCATTTATCCAAAAGGGGAGTTCGAGTTTCAACAGTTATATAACGAATTAAAATGCTATGGATTTGTTATTTACCCTGGGAAAATTTCGAAAGTAGATACGTTCCGCATTGGAAATATAGGTGATGTACATGAAGAAGATATTAATCGCTTAGTTGATAGTATTGCTAAAGGAGCTGTTATTGGGTGAAAGTATTTTGTTTAGGTGGAGCAGGTAAAATTTGTCGTGAAGCTATTTTGGATTTAATTCAATTTTCATCTTTTGAGACGATTACTGTAGCCGATTTTAACGAGGAAGAGGGCCGTAAAGTAGTAGAATGGCTCAACGATCCTCGTGTTGATTTTGTAAAAGTAGATGTAACAAATCACGAGGATACGGTTGCAAAAATGAAAGGTTATGACATTGTAATGGACGGTACGACGATAAAGCTAAATGGATTGTCGACTCGCTGTATTGCAGAAGCAGGCTGTCACGGTGTGAACTTAAATGGATTTGGTGAAGAAAATGAATCGCATGCTATATTTGTTCAAAATGAAAAAACATGTTTGCCTGGGTTTGGCATGACGCCAGATGTAACGCAAATGATGGCAATGCATGCAGCAAATCAACTGGATACTGTAGAGTCTGTCCGCGTAAGTCACGGTTCGTATCGTCCGATTGCTTTTTCTGCTTCAATTACAGAGACAACGACATATGAATATGATCCACATTTACCATCGCGTACAGTGTATGAAGATGGTGAATTTAAACAAGTACTTCCGTTTGCGCGTCCGAGAGAAATAGAATTGCCAGCGCCTTATGGTAAGGAAACGCAGTATATCATTCCGCATTCTGAAACGATTACGTTAGCAAAGGCACTAGAAAATAAAGGTGTCAAACTGATAGAGACGAGAGGAACTTGGCCGAAGCAAAATATGCAACTTGTACGTGCTTTATATGATTACGGCATATTGCGTAATGATCAGATTGAAATAAACGGGAAAGAAATAGGCATTATGGATTGTATTTCGCAGTATTTATTGCAATCGAAAGAAGGACAAGAAACAGAGCTTTATGGTTATGCACTTCATGTAGAAGTAATAGGTATGAAAAATAATGAGAAGCAAAGACATGTGTTATATCATACACATCCGTTATCTGATGGTTCTGTTGTAGGATGGGAAAAATTAAGGGCGTATACGAGAAACGTCGGTATTCCATTTGGGATTGCTGCAGAGTTAATTGCAACTGGAAATGTAAGTAGGGTGGGTGTTGTTACGCCTGAAGAAGCTTTTGAAAATCCACAATTAATTTTTGATGAACTAGCAAAGCGCGGTATTCATATTCATGAAGAAGTTTCTACTTATAAAGAAAATTATAACTTTGTATAAGCAAGGAAGCTTATGAGGGAGATATAAATGAGGTGAATCTATGTCTGTAGTAGGAGAAGAAAGAAAGCGAACCATTCTTGAAAAGGTAGAATTTAAAGGAAAAGTAAAGGTTTCAGAATTAGCGAGAGAATTTGCTGTATCAACAGAAACGATTCGTCGATATTTAGAAGAATTAGATCGTGAAAAGAAGCTGAAAAAAGTGTATGGTGGAGCTGTTCAACTTCCAGGCGCTGGGGTAGAGGCGCCAATGTTAGAAAGAGAAATGCTACATATAGAAGAGAAGAAAAGAATTGGTTATAAAGCAGCGACATTTGTAGAAGATGGTGATGTCATTGCAATTGATGATGGAAGTACACCGCTTCAAATGGTTCCATACCTTGTTCATCGTAAAAACTTAACGATTGTAACAAGTTCATTTCCAGTCGCAACACAATTAATTTCTTCTATTAATAAAAAGATGTTTCACGGTGAAGTTTTATTTATAGGTGGAAAAGTATCTCCAAAGCATTCGCGTGTATCAGGGTCTATTTCTCAGCAAGTAATACAGCAATTCCATTTTCATAAAGCGTTCGTTTCGATTGATGGGTTATTACCTAGTTTTGGAGTTTCCAGCTTTGAATTAGAGAAAGCGAAATTGTCAGAAGCGATGATGAAATTAGCTGAGAAAACATATATTTTATGTGATCATACGAAGATAGGCGTGAAAGGGAATTATCGTATAGCAGCATTTTCACGTATTCAACATGTAATTTGTGATAAAAAAATGCCATATAGTTTTGAAGAAGAACTTATGAAGCATAATATTCAGTGGACAGTTTGTTAAATAAAGTGAAAGTACCTAAACTCCCGCCTAATTTTTAGGAGGGAGTTTTATTGTCTGCAAATCGTAAAATAAAAGATTTGCATTTATGCAAAAAGTGGACACATTTTCTCATCTCTTTCATATAATTTACCAATACAAAAAAAGTTGGTCGAAGGAAAGAAGGGAGAACATGTCAGAACGAATATATAATAAACTTGTATTGTACGCGAATATTTTGCAAAAAATTGGTGTCATCAATGAGAAGGAAAAAAGTGAAATTCTTCATACGATAGGTAAAAAAGCCCTTTGAATAAAGGGCTTTTTATTTTTTATCTTTAAAAATATAAATTTAATGTAATATTCTCATTGACAATGAGAATGATATTCATTATCATTTATTTGTGGGTAATTGATAAGGGTTATCAATTATAAAAATTGTATATGATAGGGGATATTATTTTGAAAAAAAATTATATGAAGGCGCTAGTAGTAGCGACAACATTAGCAATTCCATTTGCTACGTATTCTACTCCAGCATTAGCGGCATTAAAAGTTGAAGCAAATCAATCGGTAGCAGCAGCGAGTGATCGCACGTATGATACTGAAATTAAAATATATAAGGACCAAAAAGACGAGCCATCTATGGTTTCTCAATATATAAAAGATCCTAAAGTAACGATTGCAGCTGGCAAAAAAATTGTCACTGTAACAATGCAAGATAGCGATTATTTTCAATATCTTAGAATAGAAGATAAAAACCAGCCTGGTGTATTTCATGATGTGAAGGTTTTGTCAGAAGATAAGAGGAAGAATGGAACGAAAGTAGTTCAATTTGAAATTGGCGAGTTTGAGAAGAAGCACAATATGCAAATGCATATACTTATTCCAGCTATTGGATATGATCACAAATATCAAGTTCAATTTGAAATTAAAGATCCAACTGTAGGTAACAAAGAAACAGAGAAACCAGATGATAACTCTAATTCAGGAAATACGGAAACGGATAATCCAGTTGATAATCAAAATATGATAACAGATAACAAATTAAGACAGCTTGTTAATAAAAAAGTATTTAATAGAAAAGATTTAAATACACCAATTACGAAAGAAGATTTATTACAAGTAAAGGATTTGTTTTTAAATACAAATGAGATACTTGATTATAGTGCATTAAAATATATGCCAAATTTAAAATCTTTAACAGTTGCGAATGCGAAGATAAAAGACCCGTCGTTCTTTGCGAACTTAAAGCAATTAAATCATTTAGCTTTGCGTGGTAATGAATTTGCAGATGTAACGCCACTTGTTAAGATGGATAATTTAGAATCTCTTGATTTAAGTAATAATAAAATTACAAACGTTGCACCACTAACTGAAATGAAAAATGTAAAAAGTTTATATCTATCAGGCAACCAAATAGAAGATGTAACAGCATTAGCGAAAATGGAACAACTAGATTACTTGAATTTAGCAAATAATAAAATTACGAACGTTGCTCCATTAAGCGCTTTGAAAAATGTAACATACTTAACTTTAGCAGGTAATCAAATTGAAGATATTAAAGCGTTATATTCATTACCTTTAACAGACTTAGTATTAACACGTAATAAAGTTAAAGATTTATCCGGCATTGAGCAAATGAAGCAATTAGAAGAATTGTGGATCGGGAAAAATGAAATAAAAGATGTTACTCCTCTAAGTAAGATGACACAGTTAAAACAATTACACTTACCTAACAATGAGTTAAAGGATATTACTCCATTATCAAGTTTAGTAAACTTACAAAAGCTTGATTTAGAAGCGAATTATATTTCAGACTTATCACCAGTTAGTAATTTAAAAAAATTAGTATTTCTAAGTTTTGTTGCAAATGAAATCCGTGATGTCCGACCAGTTATAGAACTAAGTAAGACGGCTTATATTAATGTCCAAAATCAAAAAGTATTTTTAGAGGAAACAGAAGTAAATAAAGAAGTAAAAGTACCTATATATGAAAAAGATGGTGAGATTTCTACGAAAATCCGTCTGAAGAGCGATAATGGTACGTATAGTAATGGTGTAGTGAAATGGAGTACACCAGGTGAGAAAGTATATGAATTTGGTGTGAAAGATCCATTCGCGGATACAGGAATCTTCTTTACAGGATCTGTTATTCAAAATGTAGTAGAAAGTAAAGACGGTAATACATCTAAAGAAGATGAGAAAACAGAAGTGGTAGAATTTAAAGATGTACCAAAGGGACATTGGTCAGAAGAAGCAATTAATTACTTAGCGAAAGAAAAATTATTTATAGGCTATGGAAATGGTGAATTTGGATTTGGTGATAACATTACTCGTGGACAAGTAGCACTTCTAATACAAAGGTATTTAAAATTAGAAAATAATCTAGAACAAAAAACGGCATTTATAGATACGAAAGGAAATATGTATGAAACGGCTATTGATGCAGTGGTTCAAGCTGGAATTATGACAGGCTATGGAAATGGTATGTTCCGTCCGGATGGAGTATTAACTCGATATGAAATGTCAGTAGTACTACAAAGAGTATTTCAGTTAAAAGAAAATGAAAATAGTGCAGAGAATTTTAAAGATGTACCAAATGGCCATTGGGCGAAAGGATATGTGAAAGCTTTAGTGGATAATAAAATATCAAAAGGCGACGGGGAAGGGAATTTTTTAGGAGATAATTTCGTAACACGTGAACAATACGCGCAGTTTTTGTATAATGCAATAAAGAAATAAAGTGAAACTTTATTCAGTGGGGGTTTTGTTCATTCCCCACTGATTAGTAGCCCTCACCAATCGGGCTGCCCGTTAATGCGGAATAAAAAATGAGGAAAATACGCTATTCTTTAATTAAAGAATAGCGTATTTTTTATGTGCAAAATGAAATAGATAGGAGTATAGACATATGAATAGCCTATTTTAAAGAAGAACCACGAAACTATATTGACAAAAAAGCGTTCTCATGTGATAATTCAATTAAATTTTTAGAATAATCAAAAAATATTCCTTTTACATAGAAAGGATTCGAACCTTATATGAATATTATGCCGGGGGTGACGAAATGTTATTTTTTCTGAAGAAATGGAATGAATTAAAAGATGTGAAATCTGAATTGGCACTTCGTGATTGGTTTTATGGTACCAAAATTAGCTTATCGCTATGTACGTCAAAAGAGCCGTTAACATTTTTAGTAAATGTTGAGGGAAGAGATAAAGGGCTATTTTCGGAAGAAGATTTTATTGTCGTAAATTGCATGTGCGAGTCAGTATTTGAAAATGAAGAAAAACCAGCTGCAGAGTCATTTATGCATGCGGATATTTATAAAAAAAGTAGTGCAGGATGTATTTTACAAGTGCAGACTGTAGATAGTCATTTAATATCAGAGTTATATGGGGAAGAAGGAGAAGTAACGTTCGATAAACGCAGTGTGGAGCGTGTTTTCGGAAAAGAAGGTATAACAGAAATGACAATTCCAATTGTAGAAGATGAAAAAAAATTCGCTGATTTATTAGAAAGCAATGTTCCGAATTTCATTGAAGGTGGAGGAGTAGTTCTTGTTCATAATTACGGCATGATTGTGTGGGGAAAAACGCCAGAAGAAGCGAAAAAATGGCTAGAGGGTATAGAATATTTAATGAACTATCATGTAAAGTTATTAATGATTAAGGGTGCAAGGAGCTCTGTTATATAAAAATGGATGTGATATGGATACAAGTTAATAAACAAATGAAAGCGTTTTAAAAATAATTTCACTCATAAAATATAGGTCTCCTTATTATATATAGATTACATGTTGACATGTAAGGAGGAACATATTTTGCGAGTTAAATATCATTTTCTGCCAAAGCAGCAAGTAACATTTTGCAAGATAAATGATTCTGGTGAAGAGGCACTGCAAATGATGAACGAAACGGGATTTCGAGCCATCCCGGTATTAGCAGAAGATGAGAAGAAATTCACGGGGATTATTTATAAAGTAGATTTATTGGAAAAAAATGCAATAGCGGATTAGAGCATGTAAGTGCAGGGGATATGCTTGATGATTCCAATGCATTTATTTTTGAAAAGGATTCATTCTTCAGAGCTTTTTATGTAATTCGTCGGCTTCCGTTTTTAGCCGTGCTAAATGATTATAATGAATTTGTCGGTATGTTAACGCATTCGAATATATTTGATGTTATTGAAGATTCATTTGGTATGCGAACAGGTGGTTATATATTAACAATTGCAACACAAGATTGTAAGGGAACGATTAAAGAGCTTGGGACATTGTTAAAAGCATATAATATCGGTGGCCTATTTACGTTAGATAACGGTGATCAATATATCCGCCGCGTTATTGTAAATATATCAGATGAGTTAGATGAAACAAGATTAAAGCAATTAATCGGAAGAATAGAGAAAAAAGGATTCAGAGTGAGTCATGTAGATTATATTTAAGTTAAAAAAAGTACCTATCTGTTATATATAGATAGGTACTTTTTTGTCCCGCCATTTGTGGGCAGTAAAATCCGCGCTTCAAAATTCAGCGCAAGTAAAGAAGTTAAGTGGGGGGACGGATTGCCCATAAAAGCCCAATTGGTGAGGGCTGATTAAAGTTTTACTTTATGTGAGTAATGAACTTTATTTTGAAACAGGAGGCGGGGATAATGCTAGATCAGATAAGAAAATAAAGTCTGCATGCTCACGAATTTTAGGGATAGAAGTTTCAATAACGCGTGATGTAATTTCACCTGGAGGGCCCACATGCCCGATAGCTACCATAATAGGTTTTTCTTGAATTTTTTTGATGAGTAATTGGGCTTGTTTTGAAATATGTCCTGCTGTATACACATCATCAAAAAATAGTTGGTTTTCAATAATAGGAACTCCTAATTCTTTTCCGATTTTTGGGACGACACTATTAGGATTCGTTTTACTATCTAAGTAAAATAAACCGTGTTTTTTACAAGCAGCAAGTATAAGGCGAACAATTCTTTCATCCGCTGTTACTTTTGACCCCATATGATTGTTCATTCCAATTGCATGCGGTACTTCTCGAATCGCTTGTTCAAGTCGGTTGTTTATTTCTTCATCGCTTAAATCAGTTGTAATTGCTTTCGGCCCAAGCCATTCTTTTTTACCTTTTATAGGTTCCATTGGCATATGTATAATAACTTCATGGCCTTTCTTATGGGCAGCTATTGCATCTTCTTTTGTGGAAGGAAGAAAAGGCATAACAGCAACAGTGAGTGGAATGGGAAGTGATAACATTTGATTAGTCCCCTTCATATTATTTCCGAAATCATCAATGACAATAGCAACTTTATTCGTATGAGCATTTGCTTGAATAGGAAATAAGAAGGACGGTAAAAACAAAACAATGATGAATAATGCAATCGTATATTTTCGCATATAAATATTTCCTTTCTATTGTTATCCCGCTATTTGTGGGGAGTAAGACTCCTACCTCAACATTGGGCTGGATAGGTGGGAGATTCACTGCCTACCCGATTGGTGAATGCTAATAATCAGTGGGGGCTGAACAAAAAACACTGATTAAAGTTTCACTTTATCAATCATCATTATGTTTTGCTTTTTTATATAAATTAAACAAAAAATGTCGAAGAAAAGTAGGTGGAAAATTAAGAATCCACGGTTTACGTAGCATTTATAAAAAAACAAGATGAAAAAAATGTCTATTATTGCGAATGTATTTACAAAGATAGAATAATTTGTAATAATTCTCAAAGTGAGGGTAAAGATTTGTAAATTACAGGGAGAAAATGTTAAAATTTCTGATTCTTCAAATTTGCATATGATTAAGT
The DNA here is from genome assembly GCF_038005385.1 of Bacillus sp. FSL K6-2944. NCBI lineage: Bacteria > Bacillati > Bacillota > Bacilli > Caryophanales > Bacillaceae > Bacillus > Bacillus sp. FSL K6-2944. The sequence continues at coordinate 140,185 of NZ_JBBOTE010000001.1, forward strand.
AGTTAAAAAAGTCAATGGAGAAGTGAAGTTAAGAGCATGGAAGTATAATAAGGGGGATATGAATGTTTACTGTAAAAAGGAAGTACACATTAGAAAAGCTTTCACGTGATATTCATATGAAACGTGAAGAAATGATTCAACTAGGATTAACAAGTGGGCTAAATAGTAGGGAGACAATTCAAGTTAGTCAAGAATTGGACAAGCTTATTTTACAATATCAATGTTATAAAGAAAAACAAACACCGAAATGGTTTTCAATTATAAAAATACCTATTTTCCAAATCGGGTATGAAGGAAAATCAAATAATTTTTGGCGAATGCTTGTGGCTGGTTTTATGAAATAAGTATAATTACCCTTATAGGATAAGGATAATTATACTATGTGTAACGGAATTTCGATATGAACTGTTGTTCCTTCGTTTTCTGTACTGTCAATAAAAATATGCCCATTATACATCTCTACAATTCGTTTACATATGACAAGTCCAAGACCTGTTCCAGTATCTTTATTAGTAAAGAACGGATGAAAGAGGTGTTTTTGAATATGTTGCGGAATCCCTTTTCCAGTATCTATAATCTGCAATTGTGCGTGTGTTTCATTGTTTTTTACTACAATGGTTAGTGTATCACTAGAAGTCATGGCCTCAATTGCATTTTTTGTAATGTTTAAAACCACTTGTTTCATATGGTCTTTCGAACAACGGATATGAACAGGATGGTCTGGCAAATGTAAATGGAATACAATGTTATGTAAATTCGCCTCAGATTGAATAATTAATGCTACCTCATTTAGAATTTTTCTTACATCATACGTTTGTTCGATGATGGCGGTTGGCTTTCCGAGAATAAGAAATTCACTTACAATTTCATTGATTCGCTCTATTTCTTGTTCAATTACGGAAAAGTAGAACTGATCTTGCTCATCTTTATATTTCTCTTTTAATAGAGCGACGAGTCCTTTAATTCCAGTAAGAGGATTACGGATTTCGTGTGCTGTACTCGCTGCAAAAGTTCCAACTAATTCAATTTTTTGTAGTTCATTTTGTTGCCTTTCAATTTTTGTTTGACGTTTTAACAACATATATTGAGCAAGTAAAAATAAAATAGACATTAAAAATAAAGTAGCTATACACTCTATTGCAACCCACTGGTATAAGGTTTTTTGATGAATAGGTAATGGAGAAACAGAGACCTTCCAATTTAATCTTTGGAGTGGGGTAGTAAGCATATTAGAATGCGTATCACTTGTGTCGTTATTATCATCGGTTAGAAAAACTACATCATGTTTATCAGTTACCTCAAAATGGTATTGTGGTTTAATGGCATTTAAAGAAGATGAAATGTAATCAAAGCGTAAACTAGCTAATAATAATCCTGAGAGCTCCTTCTGTTTATTAAATATGGGGGCAGCAATCATAATAGCTTTATGTCCAAGAACGCGATCAGTAATGACTGATGATACAGTGGTTTTTTTAGTTTGGAGCGCGTCTTGAATATATTTACGGTCTGAAACATCTATAGGCTTTGATTCATCTTCAGATGCGATTGTAATGACTCCTTCTGGTGTAGCGTAATATAGACCAGAAAAGCGTGCATCGTTTCCATCTGTATCATGTACAATTTGTTTAATACCATTTATATTACCAGTCTCGGTGCCTACAACTTTTGCAAGCATGTCTAAAGCAGAAATTGCTTCACCAAGATGATGATCCAAATAATCTCTATATAAAAAGAGAACTGTATGAGCAGATAATTTGTTTTCCTGTTTCATTTTATATGTATGATACGAATAAAATGTAGCACCAATCCCTATTGTCGGTAGGATAACAAGCAATATATATACAATTATGCTTTGGAATTTGACTTTCAAATGTGGTACTCCTTCTTTTTTTATTATCATTATATATAAACTATGTTAAAATTGTCATGTTTTTATTCAAGAATGATCCTTAATATATTAGGGGAGAGGAAATGGATGAGTGAATGCTCATTCGGAATTCACAGGAAGTATGAACTGGCATTTTCTTTTTATTGCTGAGAATTTAAGTGAAGGGTTGAAAGTTGTATGACATCAAATAATGAACGAGAAGATATTTCTCAATCTTTAAAAGTATTTATTGCATTATCTCGTGTACATCGTTCTGTTATGGATACTACAAATAAATCTATACAAAGTAACGGGTTAAATCCAACTGAATTTGCTGTATTAGAACTGCTATATCATAAAGGCGGTCAACCACTTCAGCAAATTGGTGAGCGTATTTTAATAGCTAGTGGCAGCATTACATATGTTGTAGATAAGCTGGAGAAAAAGGGATTAGTAAAGAGAATTCCATGTCCGAATGACAGACGTGTTATTTACGCGCAATTAACTGAGTCTGGCGAGAACTTTATTGCTTCTATTTTTCCGGGGCATGAGAAAGTTATACATCAGTCTTTTGAAATGTTAACGAAAGATGAAAAAGATGAATTACTTGATTTATTAAAAAAAATTGGGAAGTATGAAAAATAATATGTTCCAAAGGAGCTTTGGATAAATAAATCCAAGGCTTTTTTATTTGTAATGAGCTCAGGGCAATCACTGCCGAAATTTGTTGAAAATTAAGAGGGAATTCAAGAATACGTATTGAATTATAATAAAGGTATGTAATGGAGAGGAGGCTCGTTCATGTCATTTAAAGACTATGAATATAAACGCCCAAATATTGAAGAGTTAAAAGAGAAATTTACTGTTGCTTTAGAGAAGTTTGATAACGCAAAAACTGTAGAAGAACAAAAACAAGTCATTCATTCAATTAATGAGATTCGCAACGATTTTGGTACAATGGGAAACCTTTGTTACATTCGCCATTCTGTTGATACGACGGATACTTTTTATAAGGAGGAGCAGGATTTCTTTGATGAATTCTCTCCAGTTGTACAAGGATATGGTACAAAATATTATAAGGCACTCATTAATTCTCCATTTCGTGAAGAATTAGAGGCGTATTATGGAAAACAATTATTTGCTCTAGCAGAATGTGATTTAAAAACATATTCAGATGAAGTCGTGAAAGATTTACAATTAGAAAATAAATTATCATCGCAATATACACAGTTATTAGCATCTGCAAAAATTGACTTTGCTGGAGAAGAAAGAACGTTATCGCAACTGATTCCGTTTATGCAAGGAAAAGAAAGAAGCGAACGTAAAGCAGCAAGTGAAGCATACTACGGATTTTTAGCTGGAAATGAGGAAGAACTAGATCGTATTTATGATGAGCTTGTTAAAGTGAGAACGAAAATCGCAAAATCTTTAGGTTTCAAAAACTTTGTTGAACTTGGATATGCAAGAATGTACCGTACAGATTATAATGCGGAGATGGTGGCTAATTACCGTCAGCAAGTGCTAGATTATATCGTTCCCGTTACAACGGAATTAAGAAAGCGACAACAAGCACGTATCGGTGTAGAGAAGTTAGCTTATTACGACGAAAACTTTGAGTTTGCTACAGGTAACCCAACTCCAAAAGGAGATGCGGATTGGATTGTTGATCATGGAAAGACAATGTATAAAGAGTTATCGGCTGAAACAGATGAATTTTTCAATTTCATGCTAGATAATGATTTATTAGATTTAGTTGCGAAAAAAGGAAAAGCTGGTGGCGGATATTGTACATATATTGAGAATTATAAAGCGCCATTTATTTTCTCAAACTTCAATGGAACATCTGGTGACATTGATGTATTAACACATGAAGCAGGTCATGCTTTCCAAGTATATGAAAGTCGTAAATTTGAAATTCCAGAATATAATTGGCCAACATATGAGGCGTGTGAAATCCACTCTATGAGTATGGAATTCTTTACATGGCCATGGATGAAGCTATTCTTTGAAGAAGATGCAGATAAATATTACTTCTCTCACTTAAGTTCAGCACTTCTGTTTTTACCTTATGGTGTATCTGTTGATGAATATCAACATTATGTATATGAAAATCCTGAAGCATCACCTGAAGAGCGTAAGACAGCATGGCGTAACATAGAGAAGAAATATTTACCACATCGTGATTATGAGGAGAATGATTATTTAGAGCGCGGTGGTTTTTGGCAACGTCAAGGGCATATTTATAGCTCACCGTTCTATTATATTGATTACACGCTTGCTCAAATTTGTGCGCTACAATTTTGGAAACGTGCAAGAGATAATAGACAAGAGGCGTGGGAAGATTATGTGAATCTGTGCCAACAAGGTGGAAGTAAATCGTTCTTAGAATTAGTAGAGGTTGCAAATTTAACATCACCATTTGCTGAAGGCTGTGTGAAAAGTGTTATTACAGAAATTGAAGCATGGTTACATGCGATTGACGACACAAAATTGTAAAAAACATGCGCTTTTTTTCACATGTTTAACATCGACATAATGGGAAAATGATGAGATAATAAAAGAAAATTCAGAATACTAAAGGGGTGTTTCTAATAAGGAGCACCTCTTTTCACCAACAAAAGGGGGGAACAAGTATGCTTCAATCTAATATGGATGTAAGTTTAGAAAGTTTAGTAAACTCATTACAGGCTACTCGAAGCACGCTATTATCAGAAATTGAAATGTTAAATGACACAGAAGTGAATGTAAAGCCACGCCGTGATAAATGGAGTATTATTCAAATTTTACACCACTTGCATTTAGTTGAACAATCTGTCACGTCTGCCCTTGTATATGCTTTACAAAAAAATGAAAGAAACATGACTCCATTTAAAGACCTCCAACTTACGCTTGATCGCACACATAAACGAGAAGCTCCTCAGCAAATGCAACCAACAGAAACTTTAATGAAAAAACAGCAAGGAATTCAATTGCTAGAACATTCACGCCAAGAACTATTACACGCGCTTCATAGTGTTATAGATGAAAAAGATCTATTTGAAAATGGATTAAAGCATCCTGTTTTTAATGATCTGAATTTGTATCAATGGGTTCAATTTCTTGATTTGCATGAACAAAGACATCTTACGCAGTTAAAAGAGGCGAAACATGCAATTTTGCAACGCTAAAGTGGAAGAAGTGGGAAACCACTTCTTTTTTGATACGTGCATAGTTTTCTTTCTTATTTTGGAATACTACATGGAGAAATAAGAAAGAAAAGAAGGAGTTGAAAAAAACATGTCTAAGAAGAAGCGAGAAGAAGAGCGCGCCTGGAAAGCACGTAAAGAAAATCAACAACCGCACGGAAAAGTGAAAGCTTTTGCTGAATTAGTTGAAGGAACAGAAAAAACGTGATGAGTATTTCATCACGTTTTTTGTATGAGTGGAAAAGTTAATAAAAAGGTTGTACCGATTCCTTTTTCACTTATAATATCAATTTTTCCATTCATAGCTTGAACAACACTGAATACGACCATCATTCCAAGTCCAGTACCTTTTTCTTTCGTTGAATAAAAGGGCGAACCAAGACGTTTTACTTGTTCTGAATCCATACCGACTCCTGTATCTTTTATATATAACTGAATATGCTTATGATCAGGAACTAATGTGAAATAAAGATCACCGCCTTTTGGCATAGCCTCAATGCAATTTTTTAAAATATTTAATAAACATTGATTTAGTTTTTGCTTTTCTCCAGCGATAAAAAAAGAAGTGCTTTGCTTTATATAATGAGTACGTACATTTGTTAAATTAGCAAGTGGTGTAATTAGCGACAATGCATGTAGTAATTCTTCTTCTAACTGTAATATTTGTTCTTTTTCAATGCTTGGTTTAGCAAAGGTTAAATAATCTGTAAGAACATGATTTGCTTGTTCGATGCCATTAATGGCAATGTCGATATATAATTTTCGTTCCTGCTCAGTGCATGTATCTGATTGTAACAGTTGTAAAAAACCTTTCGTTGAAGTTAATGGATTGCGAATTTCATGAGAGATAGACGCTGCCATTTCACCAATTAAATGAAACTTTTCAGCATTTATAAGTTCATTTTGGAGACGAACTTGAGTTTGTAATATGTGTAGTAAATATAAAATTAGAATCGTACCAAGCATTGAACATAATTCATACACAATAATATGCGGTATATAATCAGTCTTATTTGTAACCTTTGAAAGGAAGAAGGGTATCCAACTAAATCCGTATGTGAGACTGTAGATAATAGCAAGTGTTATTTTTATACGATTAGAAGTTCGATTGAAAAATTTATATGTTAATAATAGAACAATAAATAGAAGAACAGAACCGATAAGAGATGGGAAAACACCTACCCCACCTAATAATAAGCGATATATGTTTAATACAACTAAGATAGAACCACCAGCAATAGGCCCTCCCGTTAATGTACCGACAATTAATACAATATGGCGCATATCAAATTGAAAACCATTATTTGTTTTTGCTGCAAATGTAATACAGAGTACGGTAGCGAGGCAACAGAGTACAATGAATATAGCTGAATTTAATTTAGGAGAGCGTTTCCCTTTTTGATTCCAAAATAAATGATATACGAGCATTGTAATCAGGATGAATAATATATTTAAAAAGAGATAAATAATAAAGGATTTCAGTGGGATGCCTCCTCTCTTCTTATATTAAATTAATCATACTATAAAATGAAAGAAATGAAATAATAAATAGCGGAAAAATCAGAAATTTTTACGCTAGTATACAATATGTTACAATAAGCTATGTCAATGAAAGAAGAAATTCCGTGCACCGCGCGGGAGAGGTTCGCGAACTCCCTCTATAAAAAACTATGGAAACAACAATATCCTTAGGTATTGTTTTGTTTTTTTATTGTGACAGTTCAAGAACGTTCTTTCTTCTTATTTATAGTAGAGAAGGAGAATGAGTGAAATGAAAAAAGAAAAAGCAGTTGTTGTTTTTAGTGGAGGACAAGATAGTACGACATGTTTATTTTGGGCAATAGAGCAGTTTGCAGAGGTAGAAGCTGTAACGTTTAATTACAATCAACGTCATAAGCTAGAAATTGATTGTGCAGCGGAAATTGCAAAAGAACTAGGAATAAAGCATACGGTACTAGATATGAGTTTATTAAATCAACTTGCTCCAAATGCGTTAACGAGAACGGATATGGAGATTACACATGAAGAAGGTGAATTGCCATCGACATTTGTAGATGGACGAAATTTACTCTTCTTATCATTTGCTGCTGTATTAGCAAAACAAGTTGGAGCACGTCATATTGTAACGGGTGTATGTGAAACTGATTTCAGTGGTTATCCAGACTGCCGTGACGTGTTTGTGAAATCGTTAAATGTTACTTTAAATTTATCTATGGATTACCCGTTTGTCATTCACACGCCACTTATGTGGATTGATAAGGCTGAAACATGGAAATTATCAGATGAACTTGGAGCATTTGAGTTTGTTCGAGAAAAAACATTAACATGTTATAACGGAATCATTGGTGATGGTTGCGGTGAATGTCCAGCATGTCAACTTCGTAAAGCAGGATTAGATACGTACCTACAAGAACGCGAAGGAGCGAACAACTAATGGATAACTTTTTTGGATTTCGCATCGTAGAGAATTTGCAAAAAATGGACAAGGATATTCAGCGTAAACAACTCAAATACCATAATAAAAGAGTAATGGTCAGCAAGGAATTTACATTTGATGCAGCACACCATTTACACTGTTATGAAGGGAAATGTAAAAACTTACATGGTCACACATATAAAGTTGTATTTGGAATTAGTGGATATGTAAATGAAATAGGTCTTGCAATTGACTTTGGAGATATAAAAGAAATTTGGAAGAATGAAATAGAAATTTATCTAGATCATCGTTATTTAAACGAAACGTTACCTGCAATGAATACGACTGCTGAAAATATGGTCGTTTGGATTTATGAAAAGATGGCAGAAGCACTAACAAAAGAGAATCGAGTGAACGAATATAAAGGAGCTCGCGTTGAATTTGTTCGTTTATTTGAGACGCCGACTAGTTATGCGGAAGTAAGACGGGAGTGGATGCTTGATGAGTAAAATCCCTGTCTTAGAAATATTCGGTCCGACTATTCAAGGTGAAGGAATGGTTGTAGGGCAAAAGACAATGTTTATCCGTACAGCTGGTTGTGATTATAGCTGTGCTTGGTGTGATTCTGCTTTTACGTGGGATGGATCAGCTAAAGATCAAATTAGACAGATGACACCAGAAGATATTTGGGATGAGCTTGTTGCAATTGGAGGAGAAAATTTTTCTCATGTTACGATTTCAGGTGGAAATCCGGCATTATTGAAAAATATTGAGTTTCTTCTTTCTATATTAAAGGAAAATGGAATGCGAACGGCAATTGAAACGCAAGGGAGTAAATGGCAAGATTGGTTACTTCAAATTGATGAGATAACAATTTCTCCAAAACCACCAAGTTCAACGATGAAAACAGATTTTCAGAGGTTAGATGCTATTATTCAGAAACTAGCAGGAAAAGATATTAGTTTAAAAGTAGTAGTATTCGATGATCATGATTTTGAATATGCAGTTAAGATGCACGAACGTTATCCAAAGGTACCATTTTTCTTACAAGTAGGAAACGATGATACAAAAACAGTGGATGATGCGATGCTTATAAAAAAATTATTAGATAAGTATGAATGGCTGATTGATAAAGCTGTAAATTGTAAAGAGATGAATGATGCAAAAGTATTGCCTCAGCTTCATGCGTTAGTATGGGGAAATAAGCGCGGCGTATAACGAGAAGGGATGTTTAAAATGACAGGAAGATTAGATGAAGATTTAAAAGATGTAACATTACTAGGGAATCAAAATACAAAATATTTATTTGAATATAGCCCAGAAATATTAGAGGTATTTGATAATAATCATCCAAACCGTGATTATTTTGTAAAATTCAATTGTCCTGAATTTACAAGTTTATGCCCGAAAACAGGACAACCAGATTTTGCAACAATTTATATTAGCTATATTCCAGAGCAAAAAATGGTAGAGAGTAAATCTTTAAAGTTGTATTTATTTAGTTTCCGCAATCATGGTGATTTCCATGAAGATTGCATGAACGTTATTATGAACGATTTAATTAAATTAATGGATCCACGTTATATTGAGGTATGGGGGAAATTCACACCACGTGGTGGCATTTCAATTGATCCATACTGCAACTACGGGCGCCCAGGGACGAAGTATGAACAAATGGCTGATTACCGCATGATGAACCACGATCTATATCCGGAAACAATTGATAATCGTTAATAGAAAGAAAGGGCCTGTATACTATACAGGCCCTTTCTTTCTATTATATTATGCATTTTGATTAATGACAGTATAGTTTTTATGACTTACAACTGTAAGAGGTTCCATATCTAGTTCTCTAAAATTCTTCATAATTGTTATATCAACAATAACAGAGTTTTGATTTACTTTTTGAACACGGCCTTGCATTCCACCTTTAAATTCGATGATATCTCCAGTTTCTGCGATCTGCATAAGCAACTCTCCTTGTTACAGTTTTCCCAAAAAAAGAATAAATTTGGGTTTTTTTATTTCCTCCTATTTTGAACCATATTTCCTCCTTTGTAAATGTTTCCAAAGTAAAAATTCGAAAAATATTCACTTTTTGTAAGAAAATATGTAGAAAATCCATGTTTTTTGAAAAAAATAGCAAAAATGCGAGAATCTTTATATCGAGGTATAATGAAAAAGTAGAATAACCTGCTGAAGTGGGAGAAATTAGAGGCGGTAAAATGATGTTTGAATTTGTGGGGAGTGTTATAGCTTTAATTTTATTTTTATTTTCTTATATGCATTTAAAAAAGATTCGTCAATATGATACGAGTACATATTTTGATGGGATGGATGGTATCCATGCTTCGATAACACATGATAGTGGTGGGGAGATGTAAAGGTATATAACTTTATTTTCTTGCGTGGTATGATGTTTAGAACTAGTGCATAATAGAGTTCATAAGTGATGAATGGAGAGTGAAAAGAATGAAGATTTCTTTTATTCGTCATGGTCGCTTAGATTGTACTATAGAACCAATGACGGTTACATCCTTTCATGAATGGATAAAAGGATATGACTTACATACTATAACAGAAAAACAACCTATACCATTGGAAACAAGAGAAGCGGTTGAAGTAGCGAAATTGATTGTAACGAGTGATCAAAAGTGTGCTGTACAGTCAGCAGCTGAATTAATGGATTCTTTATGTTTTATACAAAATTCTCTTTTTAGGGAAGCGGCAGTTCCGGCGAGCTTTTATGCGCCAAAATGGTTGAAGTGTAAACTTAACGTATGGATGTGTATTGGACGAGCATTATGGATACTTGGTTACCATAAAAATGTTGAATCTTATAAGGAAGTAAGAGAGAGGGCAAGGCAAGCAGCTTACGTATTACATCGTTATGCTCTCGTACATGGAAGTATTGCTCTTGTAGGTCATAATTATTTTAATTCGATGATTGGAACGGAGCTGAGGGCAATGGGATGGTTTGGTTCGCCTATTTTGCATAGAAAGCCATGGGGATGTACAACATATACGTTTCACGAGGCGATGGATGGAAATATATTAAATACGAATTTAACATAAAAGCACACGATTTATATAAATCGTGTGCTTTCTTTTTAAGATACAGAAATTTTGACGTTTAATGGTTTTACGAGATGGGCATAAGGTTCGCCTACTAGCATAACAATTTCATCTTTTTTATAACCTAACTTTTCGTATAGTGAATAGGCGCGTGTGTTTTCTAAATTAACAAGTAAAGCGATTTTTTCATGCCCTTTTTCAGTTGCATAGATTTCGGCAGCTTCAATTAATTTAGAACCGATACCTTTTCCGCCGTGTGCACTTGAAACTGATAGTGTATCAATGTAATACTCATCAAGCTCAGCTTCTTTTTCTAACGTAATTGATTCATCTTTATGTAATTCTCTTAAGTGATGTACAATTGGTGCGTCAAGCTGTGTTGCTTCACTACCGTGATAAGCGACAATAACTCCAACTGCACTCTCGTCTTGTTCATAGACAAAACAGTTTTCGTAGCTCAGACGGTTATTTTCTTTTGAGAACCATGTCTCAAGTCCTAGTAATACTTCTACTTCATCTGTGCTACCTGTGATTTTTTCAGCAATTTCATGCAGAGCATTATACAATAAAGGAGCTATTGCCATTGCATCTGTCTTTTTTGCTTTCCGAATCATAGTATCCCTCCTAGTTCTATTTGTATATTGTAGCATAGTGGTATGGAACTTTGCATAATTGAATGCCGAAATGTTTGATATAGAGAAGTAGCTATGTTAGTATATGATATTTAGTGGACATATAGTAAAACGATATTGTTTGCGAAATAACGAAAATAAAATCATGACATAACAACGAGATAAAGTGAAACGTTAATCAGTAAGATTTTTTGTTCATTCCACGACTGATTAGTAGTCAACACCAATCGCACTACCTGCAAATAGCGGGATAAATTTACAGTTGTTGACCTATAGAATATACGATAAAATAAAATATTGCAGAGAGGTGAAATACATGGATAAAGAATTAGCAAATACAATTTTAGATCAGCTAAAAAATGGTGAAATAAAGGAGTATGTTGTTACGAAAGATGTATTTTATACGTTCAGAGAAGTTGTTGTAAATAGAGAAGACTTTAAGCATTTCATTGGTAACGCACAGCGAGGCGGGCAAGTGATTTATACATATTCAGAAACGCCACGTTCATAAAGAGGAATTTTGATCAGCAGGGCATCTCTCACTGATTAGTAGACTTTCACCAATCGGACGTTTAATGCGGGATAAATAAAAGATAAAGGAGAGGGGAATTATGGGCGATTTTAAACAAGGCATTTTACCACATTGGGATTATATGTGGAAAGATAGAGCCGGCAATCGATTTATGGGAATGGTTATGTATCCAGAGAAACGAAAATGTTCAGCAAAAATGCTTCAGAAAATAAAAAGAGCATATGAAGAAGCAGTAGAAATTAAAGTAACTGTACAAGTTCGACATACATATCAGTACGTAGAAGGAATGATTGTATACTTTGATGAAGAGGCTCCGGTATGTACAATGATTGATAAAGATGAAAATCCGCATCATATATTTGTAAAAGATATTTTGCGCATTGAGCACTCTGAATAAACTTTTCATAAATAAATTGAAGTTCCATAATAATAATCTTTTTCTATAATAGTTATCTTTTAGTATGTAACGAGAAACGAAAGTATATGTATAATATATTTAATAAGGTAAATTTGATAAATGTAATCGTTTTTTAGAGCAGATTATAGTTTCATATCTGTTCTTTTTTGCGTGATGCTGGAGAAATATATTTCTTCAGCATCTACCGTTTTATGACAAAATATATTGTTAACTTTTTTAAAAATAAGGTTAAATTCGTTGACAACTTTTTTGAAAAGCACTTTATTGACATGAGTTTTAGAATGTTGTTTCATAGTCATTGTATTGAAAAAAAACGGCTATCATGTCGAAAAGTAAAAGTTAAAAAAAGAAAGAATTTATACATATATCTTGTGTCTTATTTTGAAACGTAATACAATATATAGAGGAATCAAGAACAACATATAGAGAATATAGATTTGAGAGGGAGGGTCGGAAATGTTAGTTGCATATGATTCTATGACAGGAAACGTGAAGCGTTTCATTCACAAATTAAATATGCCGGCCGTTCAAATTGATGAAGATCTAGTAATAGATGAAGACTTTATTCTTATTACGTATACAACAGGTTTTGGCAATGTACCAGAACGTGTTTTAGACTTTTTAGAGCGCAATAATGAAAAATTAAAAGGCGTATCTGCAAGCGGCAATCGTAACTGGGGAGACATGTTCGGTGCAAGTGCTGACAAGATTTCTACTAAATATGAAGTGCCTATTGTATCAAAATTTGAGTTATCTGGAACAAATAACGATGTAGAATATTTTAAGGAAAGGGTGCGGGAGATTGCGACACATTGAACTGAATAATGAAATCACGCAAATGCAGGACGGTTTTTATCAGCTTCATAAAGATAAAGAGGCATTAGAAGTCTTTATGGAAGAAGCTAGAGAGAATACCGTTCCTTTTAATAGCGTGGCAGAGCGAATGGAGTATATGAAAGAACATGATTACTATTACAACGTTCTGGACGAGTATAGCTTGGAGGAAGTAGAGGAAGTATATAACATCGCTTATGGTGAAAACTTCGAGTTCCAATCTTATATGGCAGCATCTAAGTTCTACAAAGATTATGCGTTAAAAACGAATGATCAAAAACAATACTTAGAAAGCTATGAAGATCGTGTAGCAATTGTTTCATTATACTTAGGACGCGGTGATGTTTCGAAGGCAAGACAATTCGCAAGCATGATTGTAAAACAAAACTACCAACCAGCGACACCAACCTTTTTAAATGCGGGAAGAAGCAGAAGAGGAGAAATGGTGTCTTGTTTCTTGTTAGAGATGGACGATAGCTTAAATTCGATCGGCTTTAACATTAATACTGCGATGCAATTATCGAAAATCGGCGGGGGAGTAGCTTTAAACTTATCTAAGCTACGCGCACGCGGTGAGCAAATTAAAGGTATCGACAACGCTGCAAGTGGCGTAGTACCTGTTATGAAATTGCTTGAAGATTCGTTTTCATATGCGAATCAGCTTGGCCAACGAAAAGGTGCCGGTGCAGTATATTTAAACATTTTCCATTGGGATATTATTGAATTCCTGGATTAATTGGTAGTCCCTCTACACAGTAATGTGTATGAGAAAACCTTGTGAACCTAACCAATAGGGTGTCGCATTAGCGGCTAACGGTATCAGTTGAATAAGGGGTAAAAGAAAAAGAACCCGCGAAGAAGCTGACTAAGAGAGCCTACGGTCCATGCAAGTGGATAGCAGGTAATACCGTGCCAAGCTTGAAAGAAATATTACTTGGGTGAAGTGGAATCTTATATTCACCGGAGGCGAGATTCCATGAACTGTGGAATTTATTTGATAATTAATAAGGAAAACAGGAAGTTTTATATTGGTAGTTCTAATAATTTTAAAGTACGATTTAAAACTCATAGAAATCAATTGAATGCTAATCGGCATCATAGTAAACATTTACAAGCAGCCTGGAATTTATATGGTGAGAATAAATTTGAGTTTAAAGGGATAATTGAATTACCAGATGATAAGGACATTCTTCATAAGATAGAGCAAAGTTTATTAAGTCAATATTATGGGAAACAGTATTGCTACAACGGACATCCTATCGCTAGAGGTGGGGCGTTGAGTGGGGAAAAGAACCATATGTATGGGAAAACCCACTCAAAGGAAGTAAAAAAGTTTCTTTCTGAAATTAATACTGGGCCTAATAATTATTGGTATGATAAACCTCAACATATGGAGAATATGAGATCTAAGATTACTAAACGATTTCATGGTAGAAAACATACTGATGAAACAAAAGAAAAAATGTCTAGATCTCGTAAAGGTAAAAAGCATACAAAAGAAACATGTATGAAGATAAGTAAAGCTCAAAAAAATCAATATAATTCAGGTAGAGAAAAACAAAAAAAGCCAATTGTTATAAATGACATTTACTATGAGTCTTTAGCAGAAGCCGGACGAGTGTTTAATGTACCTGCTAATACGATAAAATATAGAGTACTATCCAATAACTTTCCTAATTATCAATACTTTCAAGAAGGTGTAGAGACTATCGAACGCGCGTCATTAGACGAAAGCTAGTAGAGTAGGCTGGAAATAGGTACCAGTCGAAGTGCAAGGCAACCAGTTACAGGTTGATGATATAGTCCAACCTTCATAGAAATATGAAGACGAGTTGACCAAAAAAATAAATGCCGATGAGAAGAGCCGTATTCAGTCTCTATCAATCGGAATTATCGTTCCAAGTAAGTTCTTTGAGCTTGCTGAGAAAAACGAACCTTTCCATGTTTTCGCGCCTTACACGGTGTATAAAGAATACGGAAAGCATTTAGATGACATTGATATCGATGAAATGTACGATGAATTAATGAGCAATCCGAAAGTGAAGAAGAAGCCACTAGATATTAGTGCACGTGATATGCTTATTAAAATCGCTATGATTCAGCTTGAGTCTGGTTACCCATACTTAATGTTTAAATCAAATGCAAATAATCAACATCCATTGAAGGATATTGGAACTGTGAAGATGTCGAACTTATGTACAGAAATCTTCCAGCTTCAAGAAACTTCAGAAATAAATGATTACGGTACAGATGACATTATCCGTCGTGATATTAACTGTAACTTAGGATCGTTAAATATCGTAAACGTAATGGAAAATAAAGAAATTCGTGAAGCAGTTCATGCGGGAATGGAAGCTTTAACAGCTGTTTCTGATATGACGATTATTCCGAATGCACCAACTGTGAAAAAAGCAAATGACGAGCTTCATTCAGTTGGACTTGGAGCAATGAACTTACACGGATATTTAGCAAAAAATAAAATCGCTTATGAAAGTGCAGAAGCGAAAGAATTCGCTCGTACATTCTTTATGATATTAAATTACTACTCTATTGAGAAAAGTATGGAAATCGCTACAGAAAAAGGCGAGACATTTAAGGACTTCGATAAATCTGATTATGCGAATGGCACATACTTCGAAAAGTATGAAACGACAGATTACAGCCCAGTAACTGAAAAAGTTCAGCAACTATTTGAAGGAATTCATATTCCAACAAAAGAAGATTGGACAAGTTTAAAAGAGCAAGTGCAGAAGAATGGTTTATACAACTCATATCGTCTTGCCATTGCTCCAACACAATCAATCAGTTACGTTCAAAATGCAACTTCAAGCGTAATGCCGATCGTAAGTCAAATCGAATCAAGAACATATGCGAATGCGACAACATATTATCCAATGCCGTATTTATCAAAAGATACGTTCTGGTACTATAAATCTTCTTACGATATGAATCAGTTTAAATTAATTGATTTAATCGCAGAAATTCAAGAACATATTGACCAAGGAATTAGTACAATTCTTTACGTTAATAGTGATATTTCAACACGTGAATTAGCACGTTACTACATCTATGCACATAAAAAAGGCTTAAAGAGTCTGTATTATACGAGAACACGTAAATTAAGCGTGGAAGAGTGTGTGGCTTGTACCGTTTAATATAAAAAGTGAGACATGATGAGCAGGGTTTTCTGAACCCTGCTCATGCTTAGTTATCATATTTAGAGAAGGGGCGATTTAATGCGTGCGGTAAACTGGAACAAAAAAGAAGATGATTTTAGTTTAATGTTTTGGAAGCAAAACATCGCTCAGTTTTGGACAGAAGAAGAAATTGCGGTTTCGTCTGACAAAAATACTTGGGTGCAATTATCGAAAGAAGAGCAAATTGCTTATAAGCGTGTATTAGGTGGTTTAACACTTTTAGATACGAAACAAGGTGGCGAAGGAATGCCACTTGTACTGGTTCATCTTGAAAATTTACAAGCGAAAAGTGTATTAGCTTTCATGGGAGCTATGGAAGAAGTACATGCGAAAAGTTATAGTCACATTTTCACAACATTAGCTACAGAAGAAGAGATTGATGATATTTTTGACTGGGTAGACAATCATCCGTTACTTGAGAAAAAAGCTGGTATTATTACTAGTTACTATCGTCGTTTATTAAAGCCTGAAGTAACAAAAAAAGAGTTATACATGGCAATGGTAGCAAGTGTGTTCTTAGAAAGTTACTTATTCTATAGCGGATTCTTCTATCCACTTTACTTAGCTGGTCAAGGAAAACTAACAGCAAGTGGTGAGATTATCAACTTGATAATTCGTGATGAGTCAATTCACGGCGTATTCGTCGGTATTTTAGCACAACAAATCTTCGCAGAACTTTCTGTAGAAGAGCAACAAGAAGTGCAAAAAGAAACACAAGAGTTATTAATGGAACTATATGAAATTGAAATGGCCTATACAGAAGAAATTTACACTTCTATCGGTCTTGTAGAAGATGTAAATCGTTTCGTTCGTTACAATGCGAATAAAGGGCTTATGAACTTAGGACTTGAGCCGAAGTTTGAAGAAGAAGAAATTAACCCAATCGTTTTAAATGGTTTACGTACAGATACGAAAAACCATGATTTCTTCTCTGTAAAAGGAAATGGTTACGTAAAAGCAACGAACGTTGAAAAGTTAGCTGACGATGACTTCGTGTTTAACTTTTAATATAGGATTATAAAGAAAAACTGTCTTATTCATTGATAAGACAGTTTTTCTTTATAATTTTGTTTACATAACACTATTATTTTTGTATAGCGATTTATATTTGGGAAGTTCTATTCGTTTAACGGATAGAACTTTTTTGTAATTAAATGGGTATTTACAAACTTTTTGTATCGGTGTATTATTTAACTAGTACACTGATACAAAAGGAGGGAAGAAATGAAAATAGAGTTTTCTCCAAATACACCAATTTACATTCAGGTAATGGAATACATAAAAAAAGAGATCGTAACAGGACATTTATTACCTGGTGATAAAATTCCCTCTGTCCGTGAATTAGCGAGTGAATTACAAGTGAATCCAAATACGATTCAGCGTACATTTCAAGAGCTAGAACGGGATGGAGTTGTTGTCACACGTAGAGGAATGGGACGGTATGTAACGAATGAAGGGGAGAAAATTATGGAGCTGCGAAAAGAGATGGCGAAAGAATTACTTCATTCTTTTATAGATGGAATGGACAATTTAGGTTTTTCAGAAGAAGAAATTCTTACAATTCTTCGTTCTTCATTACATGATAAGAGGGAGGAGAGCCAATGACAGAGCTATTGAAAATAGAAAACTTATGGAAGAGATACGGATTAAAAGCAGTGATCCGTGAATTAAACATAGAGATTACGGAAGGGAAAATCGTTGGGCTTGTTGGAGATAACGGGAGCGGGAAAACGACGTTATTGAAAATGATTGCAGGCTTGCAACACCCTTCTGAAGGTAGTATTACAATAGACGGTAAAAAGGTAGGGTTACAGACGAAAGAAATTGTTTCATTTATGTCCGATAAGCCAATCTTTGATGATTGGATGACTGTAAAAGACGCTTTATTTTTCTACCGAGATTTTTATAAAGACTTCGATATTCAAAAAGCGGTAGATACGATTGCAGAATTTAAAATACCGTTAGAAGAAAAAATTACAGCATTGTCAAAAGGTATGGTTGAGAAGCTGCAGATTATTTTAACGTTTTCTCGAAAAGCGAAGCTATATGTACTGGATGAGCCATTGGGCGGGATTGATCTTGTTTCTAGAGAACATGTACTTGAGTTAATACTTAAATTTTATCGTGAAGATTGTACGCTACTTATATCGACTCATTTAATAAGAGAAATCGAAAATATATTCGATGAAGTAATCTTTTTGAAAGATGGAGAAATAATATTGCATGAAAATGTGGAAGAACTACGATTTCAAAAGGGTAAAGCAGTACATGAGCTGTTTAAGGAGGCCTATGAGAAATGAGTCAGCTTTTTCTTTATCTATATAATTGTAATAAGAGAAAGATAGCCATTATTTACTTTGGTTTTATTACAGTTTCATTAATTCTTTTATTTAATATGAAAGGAGTTTCAGGTAGGCAAGATATAATTATTATTATATTCTTTATCGTACTAGGTATAAATGGATTTGCAATTCTTTTAACAGGTATATCGTCTTTTCGGAAAATGTTAAAAAACTCTATGCTACGTTATACTTCTATTTCAGCAAAAAAGTATATATGTGCAAATAGTTTATTCTGTGTACTACTCTTTATGATTTTGCTAGGAATAGGAATCATTTTTCTATACTATTTTTCTTTAAATATTTACAATGGAAAAACTAATTTAGGTATTCAGCAAGCAATACACAGTTTATATAATTATGGAATATTACATCATATGTTATCTATTTTCTTATGGGGACTAGATTTTCTTAATATGCTAGTTTCTATTTATTTCATTATAGTAATTGTAAAACTATTAAATGTGAAATCATCTATGAATAAAGTTGCTTGTTTAGTTTTATTCGTCATTTTTACCGCATTTAATGGAGGAATAACGTATATTTTTCAGCAAATAGAAAAGTATGTGTTTGCTATAAATAATATTGGATTTATAGATCAAAATGGTTTTTTAAATACATCATTTTATTCTGGTACAGAGGTTACAATTTTAAATCTATTTTTTAATTGTTTATTAACAATTATATTACTAGTAGTTACAGGTCACATAGTCGATAAAAAACTAGAAGTCTAAAGGAGGAATCACCATTGGGAAACGTAGTAGTAAAGTTAGAGAATGTTCGAAAAAAGATTGGTGGAACGGAAATTATTCGTGGTTTATCATTTGAGGTTCGTGAAGGAGAAGTATACGGATTCCTTGGACCGAACGGTAGCGGTAAGACGACGACAATCCGTATGATGACAGGTCTTATTTCAATGACAGAGGGCGATATTACAATTTGTGGACATAGTATTCGCTCGGAGCGTGAAAAGGCACTAGAGCAAATTGGAGCGATTGTAGAAAATCCTGAACTATATGATTATATGACAGGAATGCAAAACTTAAAGCATTTTGCGAACATGGCCATTACACCAATTAGTAAAGAGCGCATTGCTGAGATTGTAAAGCTTGTTGAGTTAGAGCATGCGATTCATAAAAAGGTGAAAACATATTCACTTGGTATGAAACAACGTTTAGGAATTGCACAGGCATTACTGCATCAGCCGAAAATCTTAATTTTAGATGAACCGACAAATGGATTAGATCCAGCTGGTATTCGCCAAATTCGTGATTATTTACAACGTTTAGCGAAAGAAGAGAATATTGCTGTAATCGTATCAAGTCACTTATTGAGTGAAATTGAATTAATGTGTGATCGCGTCGTTATTATTAAACAAGGTGAGTTTGTACAAGAGTACAACTTACATGAAAAAGTGAAACATGATGAGGCAGTCGTTGTAGCGTTTGAAGTAGATGAAGTTCAGAAAGCAAATGAAATCATTAAAGGTAAAGCAAAAGGGAATGTAATTGTAGCATCTGTAACAAAAGACAACATTCCGCAACTTGTAAAAAAACTTGTTCATGCTGATGTGCTTGTATACGGAGTTACTGTTCAAAATAAAACGTTAGAGGATGAGTTCTTAGCGATTACTGGGGGAGTGAAAGCGTAATGTTTAAATTAATTCAAAATGAATTTTTAAAGTTGCATGCGAAAAAAGGTATGTATATTTTAATGGGTGTCATTGCGGCACTCGAAATTTTAGGTACTTTAGCAATGTTGAAGTGGGGAAAAGGTGATGAGTTTAAGGGATCATATTTAGATTATGCAAACTCAGAGATTGGCTTAATTGTTTTATTTACAACGATTTTTGGGATTACACTTGCTGCCCGTACTCTTACTGATGAGTTCCAAAAAGGTACAATTAAACAATTGTTAATCCGTCCAAGAAAAAGACTTGCAGTTTTATTTTCTAAATATATTACAGTGTTATTAGCAATGTTATTTATTGTATTAGCTGGTATGCTAATTGCAATGATTATTGGCGGTATTGTAATGGATGGTAGTAAAACAGAATTAACATTAGGAATCGTTATGAAGTCCACTTTATATCAACTACTTTCACCGTTCTTTTTTGCAACACTTGCATTTTTCCTAGCAAATGTCTTTAGAAAATCTGTATTACCATTAATTATTACGATGTTCCTATTCTTCTTACAAGGTGCAATTAATATGGTATTAATAATGTTTGCAAAAGGTGTAGCGAAGTTTGTAGTATTCAACCATTTGGATTTAAGAGCTTACGATAGTAATAAATTAATCAATGGTGGAATGGAACCAACATTTACAGAATTTACGTTTACAACTTCATTATTACTTGTAGCTGCATACTTTGTTGTGTTACTTGTAGCATCAAGTGCATTATTCCAAAAACGTGACGTATTATAATAAAAGAAATCCCCGCTTGTAAAAACGGGGATTTTTATTACATAAATTTCACTTGGATTGCAACTTGAAGAACAGCGATATGGTATTTTAAGAGCTATGTTGTTTGAAAGTAATTGAGAAAAATAGGAAGAGTTTCAACTATATTCATATTATAATGTAGTTATCCGACCATTTACTTTTACTATCTTTGGAGGTGTTCTATATGCACTATGCATTTTCACGTATAAGGCTACGTAGCTTTTTTGGATGGATGATTATAGGGGTGTTCCTTATAATGATACCATTAGGTCTAGCAAATGTTTCTGAGAATACGATGGAGGTTATTTCACAAATAACTGTATTTTTTGTATTTCCGTTACTTTGGCTATACGTAAAAACAAATAAAAATAATATTGTATTTAACAGTTTTTTTGATAAGCCAGGACGTTTATCTTGGGGATTAATTGTATTAGCAACGATAATGGGGATGATTTTTTCAGTTGGCATATCTCAGATTCAATTTTACATATTAGCACATACGTTACCGAATTTCTTAGTTACTATGCTAGAAGACGGAAATGTTATTAATACGAGTAACGTATATATGACGATATTTACTTTCATTTCAGCATGTGTGTTAGCACCTATTATGGAAGAGGTTATTTTTAGGGGATTTTTCTTACAGCGAATGGCTCATAAATGGGGAATTAAAAAAGCTGTAATTATATCTTCAATTATTTTTGGCCTAGGACATTTTGATGTTATTGGTGCGTTCATGTTTGGTGTCGTTATGTGTCTTTTATACATAAAGACAAAAAATATATGGACGAATATAGCTGTGCACGCTCTAAATAATTTGATTGCAACAAGTATGCAATTTTTCGGTGGAGAAGAAAGTGGTACAATCTCAATTACTGAATTACAAGCGCAAAGTAATTTATGGATTGGTATCGGTCTTACAGTTGTTGGATTACTATGGTTAATTCCGTATGTTTGGAAACAATGGCGTACAGTAAAAGAAGTTGGCGTGCCACCAGTACGTTTTATAAATGAGCAAAAAGTAGTGAATTCATCACAAGAAAATGAAGTGTATAGTCAAGTGATCGTAACCGATAGATTGATGGCCATAGAGTTACCAGATGAGGCTGTAAATAAGCTTCGGTTAGAAGAAAATGATTATGTAACAGTAGCTGTAGAAGAAGATAAAATCGTTATAAAGAAAGCACATAATAGATAATTAAAAAGTAGCTCTTAGGAGCTACTTTTTAATTTGTAATAATTTCTACACGAAAATTATTACCGTTCTTGACATATTTAATATCTGTAACAGTGCGGACTGTCTTTAAAATCTCCACTTTTTCACCAATTCGCGGGATGGTCGGAACATTGTCCCAAATACCAAGCAAGTCATCTAATTGTGCCGTTTTTTCATAAAACCAGATTTTCAATGTAAAGCCCCTTTCTCGAATTTTATGTATTTTAATACATAATATATTATTTTTATTCTTATTGTAAGGGGTTTTTTTATAATTTATGAATAAAAATAAATTAATCTTCTGGGAAGATATGTTCAATATCAGGAGTAAGAGATACTTCTGATAATACGATATGAGAAACTGTCGTTGCATATGAAGAAACATCATTGATAAATTCTTCAAGTTCAACGAGTGAAGGAACAGAAATTTTTACAATGTAGCATAAGCTTCCTGTTACTCGGTAACAAAAACTTGCAGATGGATAAGACTGAATAAACTGTTGCATACGTGTTGTATCACCATTTTTTAAAGTGATTTCTAAAATACAATCTAAAACTAGTCCTGCTTTTTTATAGTCGATATCGATTGTATATTTTTGAATAACCCCTTCACTTTCAAGTTTACGAACACGTTCTGCAGTAGACGGAGCAGATAAGTTTACTCGTTTCGCCAATTCACGCATAGAAAGGCGACTATCATTATATAATTCATTTAAAATTTTTCGATCAACACGGTCTAGTTGCATTTGTAAATATACCTCCAGTAAAATAATGATTTTTGTAAAGGAAAAATATAAATTAAGATTCATATGAAATGTAAAGTGAACGTTATTTATTTTACAATAAAACAGAAGGAAATAGGAGGGGAAATGATGGAGAGAATTTCATTATCAAATGTAGGAGATACAAAGTTTCAAAAGTTATTAGGGCATAATTCGGATATATTACACTCGTGGAGTACGTTAGAAGATACACTGTACAATAAAGGGACTCTTTCAGCAGAGTTGAAGGAGCAAGTGAGAAGAACATTAGCGTATGGGAATGAATGTCCGTACTGTATGGCAAAGGGAAGACCTGATGATGTGCAAAAGGCAGAGGAGATTGGTGTAGCCGTTACTTTTGCGCATACATTTGTTCATGACCGAAAAGCAATAGATGATACTATGTTTCACGCTTTAAAACAATATTGGACAGAAAAAGAAATTGTAGAGCTTTGCGCCTATGTTTGCTTTATTACTGCGTCACAACAACTTGGTTTTCTATTTCAATTACAGCCAAATTAAGGGGGAAATGATGACAAATCAAATAGCACTTATCATAATCGATGTACAAAAGGCATTTCAATTACCAGATTGGGGCGAGAGAAATAATATTTTTGCTGAAGAAAACATGAGAATTTTGTTAGAAGAATGGAGAAAAAGGAAACGACCAGTTTTTCATATTCAACATGTAAATAAAGAAAATGCTCAGTCAATGTTTTATGAGAGAGCGGAAACGGTAAACTTTAAAGAAGAAGTGCAACCACTACTTGGTGAAGTGGTTATTCAGAAATTCGTTAACAGCGCGTTCATTGGGACAAATTTAGAAGAGCAATTAAGAAAGAACAAATGTAATGCAGTAGTGGTTGTAGGATTAACGACAAATCATTGCGTGGAAACTACGACACGAATGGCAGGGAATTTAGGATTTACAACATATTTAGTGAGTGATGCAACGGCTACTTTTAACCGTATAGGTTTAGATGGTAAAGAGTATAGTGCAGAAGATATTCACAATATGACACTTGTAAATTTACATGAAGAGTTTGCTACGATTGTGACGACAAAAGAAGTGTTAAAATTATTTTAAGAAAATAATTGCGAATTATGTAGAAAAAAATAAGAATATTTCGTATAATCTAAGTACAATCATTTTGAAAATAGGGGTGGCATCATATGGAGCAAATTTCAGTAAAGAAATTAGAAGAGGTACTTGTTGTAGCAGGGGATGATAAACAGAAGCAAAAGGAATTTTATGAATTGCTCTTATCTACTGAGTTTTATGTTGCTGGTTCACTAGAAGCAGAGGACGGGGCAACAGAAGGAATACTTCGTTTGCGTCATTTCCAAGGAGAAGGTAGATGGATCGTTCCGTTCTTTACACAAATGGAATTTGTAAAAGATGTGTTGCCAGAAGGAACGCCCCTTATTACGATACGTGGGAAAGAGTTATTTGGTAGCATTGAGAAAGATGCTACAGCTGTATTAAATGTTGGCACTGATATAAGTAAAACATTTATTCCAGAAGAAATTGCAGATATCGCATCTGGACGAATTTTTAATTATTATAAGTAAAAGGAAAAGCGTAATCGCTTTTCCTTTTACTTTTTAATTTGAATATGAAGTGGCTATACCAGAAGAAATAGAGACTGTTTTATTATTCGTGTTTATTGTCGCTGTAGCTCCAAGTGGAATACCGATGTTTGGACTTATATGTCCAATTGGTAAATCGAATAGGACAGGTATATGATATGGCGCGAAATATTCATATAATATTGTTTGCAATGATTGAGAGGGCTTTGAAGGAGTGCAGTCGTGACAACTTGTGAAAATAACGCCCCTGCATTCATTAAACTTTCCAGATAAAAGTAGCTGATTTAACATACGGTCAATGCGGTACGGTTCTTCACCAATGTCTTCAAGTAATAAAAGTGTATTGTTCGTAATTATCTCGTAGGGCGAGCCAATTATACTTGTTAAAACAGCTAAATTTCCTCCAACTAACGTACCTGTAACTGTACTGTGAGAGCTAGGTACGATACATTCTGATGCAGATAAAATGGTTGAATACGGATGGAATAGCTGATTAAAAGAGGATAAAGATAGGGAATCAATGCCTTTTCCTAGTTCTTCAATCATCGGACCATGAAATGTTATAAGCTTTGCATAACGTGAAACAGCAGTATGTAAAGCTGTAATATCGCTATATCCCCAAAAGATTTTTGGATTCTGCCTAATAACTTCATATTGAATGTGAGGAAGAAGACGAGCACTTCCATAACCACCTCGTGCACAAAAAATTGCCTTCACTTCATTATTTATAAATGCTTCATGTATATCGTCAAGCCGAACTTGATCACTTCCGGCTAAAAATCCATATTTCTCGTAAACACTCTTCCCGATTATTACGGATAACCCCATCTCTTGTAATACATTCACACCTTTTAATACATTTTCGATTGTAGGTGGACCAGATGGTGCAATAATCATTACTGTATCACCTTGTTTTAATGCATTTGGATAAATCATTAAGCTCAGCCTCCTTCTCTTTCAATATATTCGCTTCATATGAAGTGCAACCCTTGCAAAAGCAGGGGAAAGCTTATCAAATAAAGAAGATATAAAGGAAATAGGAGGGAAAATGATGTTTACAAGTCGAGTAACAGACATATTAAAAATTGAGTACCCCGTTGTTCAAGCCGGTATGGCAGGCGCGATTACGACGCCAGAACTTGTTGCAGCAGTAAGTAATAGTGGAGGATTAGGGACGCTTGGAGCCGGCTATATGAGCTCAGAACAAATTCGTGAAGCGATTTATAGAATAAGAGAACTAACAGATAAGCCTTTCGGTGTTAATTTACTTGTAACGAAAGAGATAGAAATAGAAGAAGAGAAGGTAAATGAGGCGAAAGTATTACTAAGCGGAGTGAATAGAGAATTAGGTATAGAAGTAGAAGGAACGTTAAAGCTTCCAAAAAGCTATAAGGAACAATTACAAGTGCTATTAGATGAAAAAGTACCGGTCGTTAGCTTTGCATTTCAAACGTTAGAAAAAGAAGAAATAAATGATTTAAAAAGAAGTGGAATAAAAGTTATCGGAACAGCTACCCATGTGAAGGAAGCGAAAGTACTTGCTGAGCTAGGAGTAGATATTATTATTGGGCAAGGTAGCGAAGCAGGAGGGCATAGAGGAACGTTTATTGGGAAAGAACGAGATGCTATGATTGGTACGTTTGCGTTAATACCTCAGTTAGTAGGGGTTATTCCGCATATCCCAATTGTCGCAGCAGGTGGTGTAATGAACGGACAAGGGCTTGTTGCGGCATTGGCACTAGGAGCAGAAGGTGTTCAAATGGGATCAGCCTTTTTAACAAGTGAAGAGAGTATTACGCACGATGTGTATAAAGAAGCGGTTTTACATAGTACAGATACGAGCACAACTGTAACTCGTGCGTTTTCCGGGAAATATGCACGCGGTATTCGGAATGAATTTATAGAGAGACATGAAGGAAAAGAAGAAGGGCTTCCGGTATATCCAGTGCAAAACGTATTAACTTCTAAAATACGCCAAGAGGCAGCGAAGCAAAATAAGGAAGAATATATGTCACTTTGGGCAGGACAGGCAGCATCATTGGCACGAATCGAATCAGCTCAGCATGTAGTGGAGCGAGTTATGAAAGAAGCGGCGAATGCAATCGAGCAATTACAAAATATATACAAAAAGACCACTTGAGTAATTCAAGCGGTCTTTTCGTTAGTTTGCTTTATAAAATTGTTGGATGGCTTCGTCGATGTAAACCCAGCCTTTCCAACCTAAGTGCATATGATCTTTTAAGAAGTATTTATCGTATTCATGATTTGAGAAGTCGGCAATTGGATAACCAGCTTTTTCAATTTGCTCATGAACTTTCTTATAGTATGCTTCGCGGCGTTCTTTCGGGAAGCCAGCGTAGTCGTACCAAGGACCTTTGACAGGAACAGAAATGAAGAGTGGTTTTGCACCAGATTGTTTTAATAAATCAAGTACAATTTGTAAATCTTCATATTCTGGCGATTGGTCATAAGCATCATTTTTTAAGTAACCTTCACGTTGCTTTAATTTTTTCTTAATTTTGCTATTGAAGTAACCATCTTCGATACCATATTCATTAGATCCAGATTCTGCTGCACCTGTTTGATCCGCATGTTTACGAGCATCTTCCCAGTTCATTTGTTTTAATGAAGGATCGAGCTTCTCTTTGTGCGGTTTAATATTAAACATAGCTGTAAATAAATCTTTACGATCTAAAATGTTACGGTAAATATAAGCGAAAGGTTTAGCAGCAAGTGCTTTTACTTTATACTTCGTATCATCATAAGCGATACCTTCAAGCGAAATTTTTAATAAAGTTTCTTTTTTTACAATCTCAAAGTTTAATAAACGCTTTGCAATTTGTTTTTTCATTTCAGGTTTTAAATCATTGTTGAAAATGAAGTGGTAACCTTGTTGTTTTGAAAAGTTAGGTGCAAAGTGCGTTTCGTCAATACCTTGTGGTACAAACCATTGCGGAGAAAGAACGAATACCATTTTCTTATCTTTCAATTGATCCATTGTAGATGCGAAGTTTAATACATGTACAAGGTCTTGTGTTCCGCCGCGTCCAAGAAGGAATGGCGTAAATCCTTCAGGCTTTACTTTAAAATAATTAGATGGATGGAAAGCATCCATACGTGCGAATTCCGATGAACCGTACATCGGAAGATATTTTGGATCTGCTAACATCTTTTGCTGTAAAATCATACTTTGAATTTTTTCTTCTTTTAAAGAAGTAGCAGCTTGTTCTACTTTTTCATCACTTAAAAGTGGAAGTAGGAAGCGCGTTGGAATAAGTAAGAATACAGCAAAAAGGGCCAATGCTAAAAGCATCGGACCAAATTTTGCTTTGTTCATCGGATTTCTTCCAACTTTTTAATAACCATGTTTGGTGTAGCCCACTCGTCACGGTCAAAATCAGAAATAGAAACTTCAATATCTAAACGCTCTTGGAATTCAACTAATAAAGATACTACAGCGAAAGAATCAAGGATACCTTCTTCAAATAATTGAACATCTAAGTTTTCTTTCACAATATCGTTTTCACATACTTCTTCTAAAATATCTAATACTTGCTCTTTGAATTCTGCCATTTTTAAAATCTCCTTTATATCCGAAATTATTATATGTGCAACTTCTTAATGGAATAAGAAGGGTGCATTAAAAGTATCTGTTAAGGTGTCCAGAGAAGATTAGGAAACCGAAACATACAACGTGGAACGTAATTACAATCGCAAGGATGTGTGTAAATTTATTGTTTGGCCAAAACTTATGCTTCTTGTTTTTTCGTTCAAAAATATCGAATAAAATAAACAGTGCGGCATGGTATAGACCATAAATAACATACTGCGCAACAGCGCTTCCTTGGATGTGCCAAATTCCCATAATGAAGAAGTTTAAAAATGCCCCGATATACGAAATAGTGTAACGGTTCTTAATTAACTTTTTCTTCGTTGCAAAAAAGACGAAACGCATGTAAATAAAATCACGGAACCAGAATGATAAACTCATGTGCCAGCGGTTCCAGAAGTCTTTAATATTACGACTAAGGAATGGCTTATTGAAGTTTTCTGGCGTTTTAATTCCCATCATATAACTTACACCAATTACAAAAGAGCTATAACCAGCAAAATCAAAGAATAGATATAAGCTATAGCTATACATGTAAATCATATTTGAAAATATTGTATCGTGTTGAGCGAATGCTGGATCCATACAATATTGCTTTATTAAGTAAGCAATAATAAATTTATACAAGAAACCTTGGAAAATACGATTTAGTCCTGTATATAGTAAATTTTGATATTCTTCAGCGCTAGGTGGCTTTTGAATATCTTTTTGGAATCTTCGGTAACGATCGATAGGTCCTGTTGAAATCGCAGGGAAGAATAAAACGAATTCCCAGAAGTTAAAGAAAGAAAGCTCTTTAATTAAACCATCACGAACTTCAAATACCATTTGAACTGCTCTGAATGTTACGTAAGATATACCTAGGAAAACAACAAGTTTTAACTCAGGTAAAAACGATGCAAACGGCGCGATTTTTGCCAAAATAAGAGGCAAAATCGATAAAATAACAGCTATGCAAAATGTGAATGTACTATTATTTTGTTTTCTTAAAATTAAATAGCCTTTAATAAGGACATATTGCCAAATAATAAATGCAGCTAGCATCATTGCTTGCTTTGGTTTATCTGAGAAGATAATAGCAATCATGACTAATGTTAAAACGGCATTATATTTGCGCAACATTTTACCTTTTAATCCAGCTATGATAGTAGGTATTAATAAAATGCCCACTATAGCGAAAAAATAAAATGATCCATATGCGGTCATGCTGTAACCTCACTCAATAATTTTTTGCGATCTACCTTTCCATTTGGTGTCATTGGAATAGAAGATTGATACATGAATTTACGTGGAATCATGTAGTTTGGTAATCGCTCATTGAGTTCTTTTTTGATTGCAGATGTTAATTTGAATTCTTTTTCAAATGAATGTTCTCCAGGAACAACAACCGCTAATAAATAATCGTATTTCTCACCTTTTTTAATTGGAACGATAACTGCTCCTTCTACGTAAGAACACGCACGAAGGTGATGCTCAATTTCTTCTAATTCCATTCGATAACCATGCAGCTTAATTTGGAAATCAAGACGACCATTATAGAATAGAAGACCATTTTCAACATAGCCAGCATCGCCTGTTTTATAGGCGCGCTCACCGTCAATCATAGTAAATGCTTTTTCTGTTAATTCAGGGCTTCCTAAATATCCAACGCTTACGCTTGGACCGACAATTACGATTTCACCTTTTTCACCATCAGGTGCGATCGTGCCATCTTCTTTCATAATAAGAAGGCGACAGTCTGATTTACAATAGCCAACTGGAAGTGATTTGTATTGATCAAGCACTTCTTCTGTAACGTGAATACCTGTTACAGCGACAGTAGCTTCTGTTGGACCATACGTATTCATAATTGTTGCTTTAGGGAAACGCTCAATTAATTTTCTAGCCACTTCATTTGGTAACACTTCGCCGCAGAATAAGAATGTTTTCATGTTCGGTAGCATACTCTCAGAGAAAGATGCTTCCATTAAACACATTTCAGCGAAAGAAGGTGTGGAAGTCCATACTTGAATATCCGATTGCTCTAAAGAAGCAAACAAGTCTTTTGGACGCGCAATCATATCTTTATCGATTGCCCAAAGTGTACCACCTGTTACTAATGATGGGTAAATATCCATTACAGATAAATCGAATGAGAAAGGTGCTTGGTTTAAGAATACTTGCCCTGTTTGTAAGTTGAAATCTTCTACAGCCCATTTTGTAAAGCTAACAAGGCAGTTATAAGTAATCTGAACCCCTTTCGGATTACCTGTGCTTCCTGATGTGTAAATAATGTAGAAATTCTCATCACCTTTTACCGCATGTTCAGGATTTGGAGTGTTCCCTTTATGAGTAAAGAAAATATCTTTTAAGTTGTCTTCACTTACGATGCGAACTGGTAAATCAGTTACAGTTACTGCTGTTGCCGATAAAAGTAATTTCGCACCAGAATTTTCAGCAATACGTTGTACACGATCAGCTGGGATAGATAAATCTACAGGAATGTAAGCATGTCCAGCTTTTACACATCCTAAAAAGTTAATAATCATTTCAGGTTGCATATGGCCATACACCATAATTGGTGAACGATCGTCTGGATACTCAGAAGAAATCCAATGTGCTAACGCATCAGAATCTTCCTTTAATTGTTTGTACGTAATTTTCGCATCTCGCCAAACAAAAGCGGTTTGATCAGGCGTTTCTGCAGCCCACTTTTCAATTTGTTCTAATAACTTCATAACGTTCCCACCCTAGAATTCATTGTAAATAAATGTACTTGTGTTTGTATCATGGAATCCATACAACCAAAGTAATGCAAATAAAATTGCAAGATAATAAACCGTCTTTGCAACCCATTGTGTGAGTGGTCGAGACCATATCTCTTTTAATCTTTCCATGTCTTTCCCTCTCTTAATGAAATAATAGCTCTTTGTAGGTATCATGTCCTACATTATTGTGAAAAAAACAAAATCCCACATTTTAGGTAAAAATAAGTCAAAAGGCTCTTTTCTGATATTAGCACTAAATACTAAAAAAGAAAATCCCTAACTTAGCAATTATATTACATTCAGCATGAATTTGTAATGGGTTTGACATGTAAATAGAAAGTGGATTGTGTGAATACATAAAAGTGGACTATAAGAATACGTAAAAATACAGTGTTTGTTTTTATTAATCATTTAAGACGGAGTAAACTTTTAAATTTCTAGTTCTTTTGAAAAGGAGGAAATTATCATGAATAGAGTGTGGAAGAATCTAATTTCGGAAGAAAATATCGTGAAATGGAGAAGGCATTTCCATAAGTATCCGGAATTATCATTTCATGAAAAAGAAACTTCGCAATTTATATATGATACATTATGCTCATTTTCTTCTTTTGAAGTAACGAGACCGACGAAATATAGTGTACTAGCAATTAAAAGAGGTGTGAAGCAAGGGAAAGTAATTGCGATTCGAGCTGATATAGACGCTTTGCCAATTCAAGAGGAGACAAGTAAATCTTATACATCTGTGAATAAAGGAATGATGCATGCATGTGGGCACGATGCTCACGCAGCTATTTTATTAAGCACAGCAGAGGTGTTATCAAATATAAAGGAAGATTTTGCAGGTGAGATTCGTCTATTCTTTCAGCACGCAGAAGAGGTGTATCCAGGCGGGGGACAAGAAATGGTTGAGGCAGGTGTAATGGACGGTGTTGATTATGTAATAGGTTTACATGTTATGTCAGGACTTGAGAGTGGAAAGATAGGAATTGCATATGGACCGATGATGGCAGCTCCAGACGTATTTACAGTTGAGATTCAAGGCAAAGGAGGACATGCGGCGCGACCAGAAGAAACGATAGATCCTATTGCTATCGGAGCACAGATTATTACAAATCTACAACATATCGTATCAAGAAATACAAGTGCTTTTATGCAAAGGGTTGTTTCAGTTACACAATTTCATGGGGGAACGGCTGACAATATTATTCCTAGTACAGCAACTTTAATGGGAACTGTTCGTTCATTTAATCAAGCATTGAGGGTGGAAGCAGAAGGGAAAATCGAGAAAATTGTGAAAGGAATTACAGAAGCACATGGAGGATCGTATACATATACGTATCGATATGGATATGATCCGGTTATTAATGATGAATATATTACGAAAATAGTAGAAGAAAGTGCACTACATTTGTTTGGGAATGAGCGTGTTGTGAAGCTTGAACCTTCTATGGGTGGAGAAGATTTTTCAGCATATTTAAGAAAAGCACCTGGTTGTTTCATTAAATTAGGAACAGGTAATGAAAATATATATACTTGTTATCCACATCATCATCCGAAATTTGACTTGGATGAATCAGCATTAATTTGTGGAGTGGAGCTATTTTTAGAGACGACTATAAGATTACTAAAATCATAGAAAAACAAAAAAAGGCAACTGCACTCTATTGCAGTTGCTTTTATTTCTTTCCGTCAGAGAGGGCTGAGAAAGAACTATGCTCATTCATAGTATATGAATAGCTAACGGACAAGCTTGTACATTTTAATCATTTTTTTAAAAATAGTTGAAATTGATAATTATTATCAATAGGATGGATGCGACATGTTAATGAGAAAGAATTTTCACCTTCTGCGGAGGGGATTAAAAGATAAAAATAAAGATGTTGATCAGCATATGGAATGGCAAAGAAATGTAATTCGGTCTGAATATGTAGATGAGAAGAAGAGCATTCAAACAGAAAAAGAGATACAAAGTAAAGGGAGAGGTTCAGTTGAGTAAGTTAGTAATGATTTTTGCAAGTATGAGTGGAAATACAGAGGAAATGGCTGACCATATTGCCGGCGTAATTCGTGAAACAGAAAATGAAATTGAAGTTATTGATATTATGGATTCACCAGAAGCTTCTATATTAGAACAGTATGATGGAATTATTTTAGGTGCATACACTTGGGGAGATGGCGATCTTCCTGATGATTTCTTAGATTTTTATGATGCAATGGATTCTATTGATTTAACTGGGAAAAAAGCGGCAGTATTCGGATCATGTGATTCGGCTTATCCGAAATACGGAGTGGCAGTTGACATTTTAATAGAAAAGCTACAAGAGTGCGGGGCAGCAGTTGTGTTAGAAGGACTAAAAGTAGAATTAACGCCAGAAGATGAAGATGTAGAAAAATGTTTACAGTTTGGAGCTGAATTTGTAAAACACCTTTCTTAATGGCAGAAGGGAGATGAAGAGCAAGTGCATGAGAAAATCTCAATCAAAACGATGACAGATTATCATTTGTATGATTTTATGCGTTGTCCGCATAAATTTTATTTTCGTCACATAAAAAGAAGAGAACCTTCTTCATTTGAATGGCAACAAATAGCACAAATGATTGTCAATCAAATTATTAACGAGTATTACACGCTACCTGCGGGTCAACAAACGAAAATTGTACTTTTAATATTAATAGAAAAGTATTGGAAAAAAGTAAGGATTAATATGTTTGCTTCGAAGACGGAGTACTATATTGTATTAGCGAAGCTAACGGATCACTTATTACAGTTCGTTGAAAAG
Organism: Bacillus sp. FSL K6-2944; assembly: GCF_038005385.1. NCBI lineage: Bacteria > Bacillati > Bacillota > Bacilli > Caryophanales > Bacillaceae > Bacillus > Bacillus sp. FSL K6-2944. The sequence continues at coordinate 173,829 of NZ_JBBOTE010000001.1, forward strand.
GATGATAGTCAGACACCACCATTGTTTTTATACGAGAAGTTTCAAACATATATGGAAGAGTTAGGTGTCTGTAAAAACAAACATAGCAAGGTTTTTAAGTATCTCGGCAACGATTTGGTAACTTTTGTGACAAATCTTTTTCCATAAATGCAACTACTTCCGCTTGCTTTGACGGGTACAAATGACTGTAAGTGTTCAGAGTCGTTGCTACATCTGAATGACCGAGACGTTGGGCTACCATAAGAGGGCTTATGCCTTTATTAATTAGATAGGATGCATGAGAATGTCGGAATTCGTGGAGCACAATGTTTTTAACTTGGGCTATCTTTATATATTTTTTATAATTTAATTGTAGTGTGCTTGTAGAAATACTGCTACGGAACTCTCCAAAAACGACATAATCATCTTTTACTGGTGCTGTTAATGTAGCATGTTCTTTTAATTTTTTCAATAAGTCTATAACAAGAGAGGGCAACATAATAATTCTGTTAGAAGCCTTGGTTTTTGGCTGAGTAATCTGCCTATTATAATCTGTTTTATTAATGTTAATTGTTTGCTCATCAAAATTAATATCTCCCCAAGTTAAAGCTAATAGTTCACCTTTTCTAGCCCCACTATAATATAGTGTTGAGAAGAATGTTTTGTACAATGGCTTGTCAACAACTTCAATAAACTGTTGAAACTCATCAAATTCCCAAAAATTCATTCGTTTATTTGATTCTTTTTCAAAATTACCAGCAATACGTGCTGGATTAATAGTTATTCCATGGAATTTAATTGCGAAGTTGAATATGGCAGAGAGTACAGTATGAATTTTTTTTAAATGGTCAGCGGAATAGCTATTTATGATTTTATTTTGATAATTCATAATGTGTTTAGCTGTAATCTCTTCAATTTTGATTTTGCTAAATTCCTGTAGTAAATGATTGTATATTACATTTCGTATAACCTTTATTGAGGTTTGCTTTCGTCTTTGGCAATACCAATCAAAATAACTATCCGCAACTTGAGCAAACGTTAAGCTCGAGTTGGTTTCTTTTTCAACTAACATTTTCGCTTCGGCTTCACGTGCCTCTTTTTTCGTTTTAAACCCACGACGTTTTACTTGTTTTTGTGTACCGTCAAACTGACGGACTCTGACAACGAAGAAATACGTTCCTCGTTCTTTATCTTTGTAGATCACCATACGAATCCCTCCTGTATATAAAAAGAGTGATAATTCAATTTGTTGATTAGAGTATAACTTGTTTGTTACCAAAAGAAAAGACTCTCAACATAAATTGAGAGCCCACCTTTGACTTGAATCACCTTAATTTTAACAACATAGTGCTTGCGTGAAACAAATTGACATTTGAAGACAGTATAACATATTTAGAATTTGTTTGAAAAAGAAAAATCCCCACTTGTCGTATTAGTAGGGAAGATTGGCTTGGGACACCAATCAAGGTAATTGTAATAGTAAGGTTAAAATAATTGTATCAAATTAATGGATGGCACATGTTGAGAAAGTTATAAATTTGATATTTTTAATGTTAGGATATTATTTTGAATTGGTTGGGCTAAACTTTTGAGAATTGGCTGGTTTCAATACCGATATTGGTAAAATATAATGAAAATGAACCGTTATTCATTATAGGTGGAAAATATTACAAGTTAATATTATGAAAAAACAATAAATGCCTTTTAAATTATATTGAGAAATAAATTTGAAAGTGTAATAGAATGGGAGTTCGTGCTAAAATTGGGTGTAGATAAAGTATTAGGGTTTTCTGTCGGAATAATAGACGGAATAATCGAAAAAATAAAACAAATCAAAACATAAAAACTCGCAGAGCGTGTGTAAGAGGTGCTCTCCAAAGCCTCCTACACCGTTCATCCTAGCTACTTTAGACCCTTAGGATAAACACTTGCACCATACGAGTTCCTCCTTAGTATAACAGACATTCATCATTCGTAGTGCAGTTTCTAGGTTGAGAAAATAAAAATAGGATGATGAATTTTTATGTTTTAGAGAGGGGGAATATTTTTATGCGCTTTAGTCAAAGAATATGTGGTTTGATTGAAGATAGAGAGGATTTAACATTAACAATTGTGGCTGAAAAAATCGGTGTTCCTTTACAGTATATGTCAAAATTTAAAAATCAAGGAACGATTAGTTTTTGTCATTTAGTAAAATTATCATATGTACTAAATGATTCTGAGAAAAGTCCAGCAGAAACGATGGCAGATTGGTGCTTACAGTTGGATACAGCGGAGGCAATTAAGCAGAGTTTTGAATATGCAGCCTTAACTAGAAATGTAGGGTTGTTAAAACAGTTAATTTTTAAATACAAAGAAGATACTGGGACGGTGCGTGAATATGCAGTTTTTTACAGCATTTTGTATAGATACATTACTAGTGAACTGCATGGTACAAAAATTATCCATGAATTAAACAAATTAGGACAACCAAAGGATAAGATTTTGGGTATTCTGGTTGATATAATGAAATGTTATAACTATTTTCATTTAAAGAAATATCATGTCATGTTGGAATTAGCACAAGAAATTGAAAAGCAGGTAATAGCTATAGAGAGCGAAAGAAAATTTTACATTAAAGCATGTTATGTATATAGGGTTATTGAAGTTTTCGCTCCAGTTTATTTACATTTCAATCGTTTAGATTATGCTGAGAAATTTGCGAACGCTATTATAGAAGCAAATGTCAGTAAAAAAACAATTTCTGATGCGTACTATATTTTGGGTATGTCTCATTTAACAAAAAATCAAACTAAAAGCCTACGATATTTTCAGGCAAGTCATGATTTAATAAAAAACGTAAATGACATAGAACTACAAACAGAATCTAGATATAATTTAGATTTAGCTAAGGTTTATTTTGGAGTTAAATTGGAAGATGATTCTGATTTAAATCTAATTGAATTTCAAAAGAATCCGTGCATTGAGAATATTTCTAAGTTAAAAGAAGTATTATATGATGGGATAGAGGGAGACTTTTTGGTATACTTTACAGGAGTGGCAAGCCAGCATCGTAGAGATTTGCATAAGATTTTCACGAAATTTCTTTCTCAGTCAAATTATTTTTTCGCAAGTTTGACAGCTAAAGAGTTATATGCTCGCGGAGAAGAATATGAATTGATAGAAACAATGATTCATATTAATGGGGATGTAGGAAAGGAAGTGTTGAATGATGAAGAAATTAGTTTATATGGTATTTTCAGCATCAATGGTATTCACAATGGTGAGTGGTGTGTGGGGAATAAATCAGGAGAACCTCAAACAACTGCCGACTACTAATAATAAAGCTCAAGCACAAGAGACAATTAAACCAGGTGGTTGAAATACTGTTATGAAGTGAATGAGGAATGAGTTTATCTCGTTCCTTTTTTAAGTATCTAAAAATAAAAAAATACAAGTTTAGATACTTTAATAATATTCCCTAAAGGAAATGTTATTATTACTATAATAATTATTTTTGAGGTGAGAATGTTAATGACTAAATATGAGATTTTGAGAGAATTTATCAAATTTTTAGACGAGATTACAAATCACGAACAACAAATAGATGAGCACATCGATTGTATGTTTGAATCGATTATATTATTAGAAGATGAGGAGTCTATATGAGCAATCTATTTTTTTTTATAATTAGATATTTTTTCGAAACTCTCCATCATTGTTAACATATTTTGTAATACAATCTCTTGATGTTCCTGAGGTAGTTGATCAAGTCGCGTTTTTAAAATATTGTATTTTTTATTGAGTATCTGGTTCAATTGGCGGTTATCTGATCTTCCTAGTAAATAATCAGCTGAAACATTAAAAAAATCTGCCATACGTTGAAGGGTTTCGCGAGAAGGGGATTTTAAACCTGTTTCGAATTTTGACACACTAGCAGCATTTACACCTATAGCTTTTCCTAGTTCGTCTTGTTTTAAATTGCGTTCTGTTCTTAGAAATCGAATTCGCTCTTTTAATTCCATATAATCACCTCATACATTAATTTCATTTGAATTCATTATAATATTTCCTTTAGGGAAAAACAACTGTAAAAAATTATTTGTAAAACGTCTTGATATTTCCCTTAGGGAATGTTAATCTTGTTTATACAAGTACAGAAAGGAGTTCTAACATGAATTCTTCTAATAGTGAAAAGACGCAGTTAAAACAAGCATTTAAAGAATCAGGGTATACGTATCAAGAATTAGCTGGAATTTTAGGGATTTCGAATAGTTATTGCTACAAAATTATTAATAATGACAAGTACCAAAAAAATATTTATTATAATCTTGCTTCCCGCATAGCTTGTGTTTTTAAAAAAGATATTGCTAATTTATTCGATAAGTAATTTTTTTTGGAATTTTAATTCCCTTGGGGAATTTGTGCGGTTTGTAAAATATTAAAAAAGGAGGCGATACCCATGCACAAAAATCTATACATAGCCAGAAAAGAGCAACGCATGACACAAGTAGCAGCAGCGAAATTGATAAACATAGCTCAAAGAACATATTACTCGAAGGAACAAGGCAAACATGACTTCACCCTAAAAGAAGCTCAAAAACTAGCAAAATACTTCAAAACAACAGTGGACGAGCTGTTTGAGAAATAGAGGGAGGGAAACAAGTGAAAAATGGCAAGAAGCCAACGAAGCGAGAGAAGATACATATTAACTCGTACGATTTGAATCCGGAGGATTGGTTGATCTATAAAAAGGCAGATGGACAGCTCTATCTCATTCATCGTCATACGAACTCAATACGAGTCATTCCAAGTGCATAGGGTGTGTGAAAAAGAAAAAGGACTCTAGCAGAATGCTAGAGCCGTCAACATAATTAATATAGCATAATCTTTTTAAAGAAAACACTGGAAAATGTGTCCAATCGGTGAGCGATTATCGCAGGTGAAAGAAGAGGAGAAACCAACATGACCAAATCAGTTCTAATAAAAGACTTACAAAAGAAACAAATACTCGAGGAATTCTTGCAACATTGCGAACAAAAGCAAGTAGAAGCACTCAAAAAGAATGATCCCTATCAGTTTTGCATCTGGATCAAAGAGGCCCGATTAGCCCGAAGGGAATTGGCGGCACTCTGTCGTGCGAAAGAGAAGTATGATGAGGAACGTGCACGTATTCAAGGGATTGTAAGGCGTTTGAGAAGTGTAGGTGTGAATGCGGATGTTGTGGAGAGGGTGCATGGTATTACATTTTTTGAGGAATGCGTTTAAATATGAAAAAGCCCTATAAAATAGGACTTTTTCTGTACCTAGCCATCATATTTGATGTAAATGAACATTCATCTTAATTAGTATATCATATGTAAACGGATTCGTCAGTATGTAAATTTATAACCAGACAAAAAGACCTGAAATCAGGTCTTTCTATCCGCGATACTAGTATAGAGCAAGATACCAAACTGAAAACACAAGCTACTCGAAAGCTCTTATAGTATAACAAATCATGTACATAAAAGACAAGTAGATAAGTTACGAGAGTGTATGTTGTGGAAGGGGTGAGAACAGGAGATGAGTGGACAGATATTTGAGGTGGAAGCTTTTGCGAGGAATGGTTTTACAGTACGTCACGCGTATGTAGATCTCACAGGGGATTTAATAGCGGGGATTTTGTTGGGACAAATTGTGTATTGGTATCTGCCGAATGAGCAGGGGAAGAGTAAATTGAAAGTGAAAAAGAATGGTGCATTTTGGCTGGCGAAAAGCCGTGAAGATTGGGGGAGTGAGATTCGCATTACACCGAAACAATATGATCGAGCGATTAAAATTTTAATAGAAAAAGGGTTTGTAAATGTGCAAACATTTAAGTTTAATGGGGCACCTACACATCATATTCAACTCAACATTCCTGAAATAAACCAAAGGGTAAAATCCATTTTGACCTTTGGGAAAATTTCAAATGCCTCTTTGGATGAAATGGAACTTACCGAAAGGGGAAATTCTTTAACAAAGATTACTACAAAGACTACTACAGAGATTACTACAGGAAAAGACACTATCCCCTACGAAGAGATTATTTTGTATTTGAATGAAAAAGCCAATAAATCATTTAAACATCAAACGCCTAAAAACAGAACGTTAATTAAAGCGAGATGGCAAGAAGGATTTATCCTATCGGATTTTCAGAAAGTTATTGATCAAAAAACAGTGCAGTGGTTAACAGATGCACGTATGAAACAGTATATACGACCAGAAACGTTATTTGGAACGAAATTTGAAAGTTATCTAAACGAAGAACCAGTGAATCATTCAGATGGACCAAATGGAGGAGGAACGAATCATGCAATCACTCGGAAAGACAACCGCTTCATCGAAGCATACGACTTTTAAAGAAAGGGTCCAACAGTATACGGTGTCAGCGAATCGATGTCAAAATATATTTGTAGTTGGACAACATCAGATCAAAGATGTTTGTAACAAGCGAATGTTGAAGGATATTGCAACGAAAGAAGAATTTTGCCCACATTGTAGAGTTGTGGAGCAGGAAGACCAACGGTTAGCGCAAGAAACGGTACACATCAAACAGAAACAGGAAATTGTAAGTTTGTATGATTCGTTTGCGGATCATAGTTTAATTAATGAAAAATTGAAAAAAGCAACGTTCGAAAATTACATACCACCGAACAAATCGTTATCAGGTGCCAAACAAGACTTGAAATATTTTGTAGACTCGTTTGCGCAAACAGAACCAACAAGTCGTATTCTGACAGGTGGGTATGGAATTGGCAAAAGTCACCTTTGTGTAGCGGCTGCAAAAGAACTCATGAAGAGAGGGCACAGCGCACTGTTTATTCAGATGAACATGCTGTTTACAAAGATTAAAGAAACATGGAATAAAAATAGCGACATGACAGAAGGAAAGCTGATGTCACTCCTTGCAAAGGTTGATGTATTGATTTTGGATGACTTTGGAGCGGAATTTACAGAGAAAGACAGAGAGGGCGTAACGTGGAAACAAACGAAGACAAATGAAATCGTGGACAGCCGTGTCGGAAAAAGTACATTATTTACTACGAATTTTACGGTAAAAGAACTAGGGGCAATGTATGGAGAACGAGATTTTAGCAGGATGATGGAAAATGCAGAGGTGCTACACATGCAGGGTGAAAATTATAGATTGCGAAATTTCAAAAAAACGATATAGGAGGAGATAATCAATGGGAAAGCGTATGACAGAGTTACAGTTAGAAAATTATACGATGGCCGCGCAGAATCGAAAATATAGGAAGAGTGAACGCCGCAAACTCTATATTGCATTAGAAGAACTGGACATGTTTTGGGATGAAGATGATGTATGGCGAGTACAAGAGGCATGGAACAACAATGAGAGTGTATTTGCAATTGGTCAGAGGATAGAACGAGATCCAGATGAAGTGGCTTTACTTCTTATGGATTTAGCAAGAAAAGGAAGGATTGAAAAAAGAGTCATAGGGTTAGGCGCATGAGACAACTCACATTTGAAGATGTGGTAGGTAGTTTGGATTACAAAGCGGAGTGTACAGCAGAACGGTTTGTATCGCAGTGTATAGCGAAACGAACATATGCAGTAGAGTTTTTTGATCAAGATGAAAAACAAAGGTTGTTCTGGTTTGAAGCAAAATCTGGGGCGGGAGCGGAAGAACAAGCAAGGGATATGTTCGGAAAGATTCAAGTCATCAAAGCGTATGTATCCAAGCTGACGTTACAAGAAATTATGGAGCTAGATTAAGAGTTCCTTTCAGAAAATGTAGGGGAGAGGTGCTGAATATGAAGAGAGAAATCAATGTAATGATAAATGGCGTATATATTGTGAAGGATGGAGCGGCCACATGGGTGAAACCGCCAGAAAGTGGGTATGGGCAACAAGTTGTATATTGGGTAAATGGAAAGGTGACACATACACAAACAACAGCAACTGTTAAATTTCAGTCATAAAGTTTGAATTTTGTAGAGGAGAATTGAGAAATGCCGCAAATGCAAACATTTTCACATAACATGTTCGGGAATGTAGAGATTTTTATCAAGGATGGAAAAGAGTACTTTCCAGCAATCGATGTTGCGAAAGTTTTAGGGTACTCCAATCCTCATGATGCTTTAAGTAAACATTGTAAAAAAGATGGGGTCGCGTTTTGCGAGGTCATCGATTCACTCGGAAGAACACAAGAGAAGAAATTCATAACAGGGGAATTTATATAGATTACTCGTAAAATCCAAACTCCCACAAGCAGAACAATTTGAAAAATGGGTATTTGATGAAGTGCTGCCAAGTATTCGAAAACACGGGGCTTACATGACACCACCTACTATTAACGCGTTATTACAAGATCCAGACTTGTTGATTAGCCTTGCTTCACAATTGAAAGACGAACAACTTGCTAGGCAAATGGCAGAACAAAAGAATCTCATGTTAACACAGCAGGTTGCAGAAAATGCATCCAAGATTACCTACCTCGATCAAATTCTTCAATCAAAAGATACGGTAACCGTTTCGCAAATTGCAGCTGATTATGGATTGTCTGCCGTTCGATTAAATAAAATCTTAAAGGATGAAAAAGTACAGTATAAAGTAAACCAGCAATGGCTACTATATGTGAAACATCAAAATAAAGGCTATACAAAATCACAAACGGTTGACGTAACGCATTCTGACGGTAGTCGGTCTATAAAAATGAATACGCGCTGGACACAAAAGGGTAGATTGTTTATTCATGATATGCTAACGAAACGAGGAATTATTCCGGAAATGGATAAGAAAGCGGTTTACATGATATAGGGTGTGCGCAGATTGGGAAGGGGAACGAAAGAAAAGAGCAGCTAGCAACAAGCTAACTACTCTAATCATGGAATGTGGTTCAAAAATGGGTTATCTATAGTATGAACAGAATATTGATTTGTATTCAGAGTGAGGCAATAAAGTTGTTCCAACCTGGTCTTGGTTTACGGCAAACACCATTAAAGGTATTGACAATGAAGGCTGCATGAGATGCACCAGAATCATGATAGCCTTTTCTATTTTCTTTGGGAGAAACGCTATAAAAATTACCCGAATGAAATGAACCATTGCTTGTTTGAAAGACTACATTTCCAAAGATAGAGGGCATGTTGTTCACCTGTTTTTGAAGAATAAGTTAGTTTTGTATATGAGGAATGAGTCTAGAGGTTCTGATTAAATAATTTTTATAAAATAATTCGTTTGTAAGTAGGAACGGATGGGTGCCATGCGCAATTCGATTATTTTTAAATGTAATGGGTATTAAATGAATGAAAACGTCCGAAAATGGAGAATAAGGGTGTTGAAAGAGAAGGAGTGAAGGGTTTGGCTAAGATGAAGAAAAAGAAATTAAAAAAGGCAATCGCTCGTCGTACAAAGGCTATGCAAAAAGAAGAAAAAGACAGACTAGAGAAAGCTTGGAGAAATCTTTTTATATAGCTGAGCATGATGAAATACATATAGTCCGGCTAGAAAACTGGAGGACACCGATTTTTAGAACAGCAATCAAACTGTTTTAGGAAAGGGTGCCCTTTTTCTTATTTTGTAAGGGGGATGGAAAGAATGAAAGCGCGAAGGGATCTATTACGTGAATGGGAAAAACAAATAAAAAAGAAAAAATCAAAAGAGAATTTTAGCACTCGTGAAATTGAGGGTTTAATGGGGGTGCATGGACCACGTTATGAGCGTAGACGTGGAGCGTTAAGACAAAAGTAATACAGAAGAAAAAGGAGTGGTCTGGAATGACGGAGCAAGTATCTTTTTTACCAAAAATAGATCGAGCAGCAACACAAGAGAATGTAGAGGGAATTTTGGAAAGTGTACGTATATATAAGCAATTTGGAATGATACGTAAGGAAATGAAAGTCACGCCTTCTTATAAAGTGAGAGAGCATGGTCCTACACATACGGTTGGCAAACCGTTAGAGGATGTAGCAATCGCTAATATCCAACAAAGCAAACGTGAAGAATGGTTAGAGAAAATGGCATTTCGAGTGGAACAAGCATTGAGTCGATTCGGAAACAGTACAGCTGGAAAAAATCAGCGGGACATTATAGTGAAACGATATTTAGAAGACGAAGATGTATGCGATTATATGGTGTATAACGAAATTGGCATGAGTGAACGTACGTATCGACGTGTGAAAGCGAGAGCGTTTTATAAACTGTCTTTTGCTCTTAGATTAGAAGTTTATGAAACTGAAAAAACTGGAGGGAATGAATCATGAATTTTGTCCAGCCCATACGTGATCCAGAGCAAATCCAACAAATCAAAGAATATTTAAAAGAAAAGAATGAACGAAACTATATGTTGTTTGTTCTAGGGATTAATACAGGGCTACGCATAAGCGATATTCTAAAATTGACAGTGGGAGATGTACAAGGGAGTCATATTTCCATGCGTGAAATGAAGACGGGGAAGCAAAAACGGATTCAAATCACATCATCTTTAAAAAGAGAATTGAAATGGTTTAACGAAGGAAGAGGAGAGGAGGAATATGTACTAAAGAGTAGAAAAGGAAAGAATCGACCAATTGGTCGTAGTATGGCATATAAGATATTAAAGCGTACGGCTGGAGAGTTTGGATTGGATGAAATTGGTACCCATACATTACGCAAAACTTACGGTTATCATATGTACTTGCAAACGAAAAATATAGCGTTGTTAATGGAAATTTTTAACCATTCAAGTGAAAAAGTAACGTTACGGTATATAGGTGTAAACCAAGATGCAATGGATAAAGCAATGAGCAGATTCAAAATCTAATCATTGTTTTTTCTTTTTGTATGCGTAGCAATGAACCATAAAATTCGAACTGTCGCATTGAAAAAGGAAGGTTTGATAAAACCATAGATACCAAGGGTTCTAAGGTTGCAATGAATGACACACAATATAAGATATGGGTAATTAATAAATAATCGCAAAATTAAAAAAGTAAAAGACAATTTTTTAATGATTGTCTTTTACTTTTTTAAATAGGAGTTATGTTTGTTTGATTGTAATACAAGATGTGCAATATACTTTGCCATCAAGTTCTATAACCTTTTGCATGTTTGCAATCCCGTTTGTTGGGTAAGGCATTAAAATCCAAGACTTTTCATGCACACTGATTTTTTTATTACAATGTACACAATTAGTATCTTTATTTCGAAACATAAAAATAGTCCCATCCTCTCTATAGAAAATATGAATATAATTGTATTATTGCATAGTTTGATAAATTATGTAGATGTTTTTAAGTTTGTATTTGAACTAAATATGGTCGATTAAATTATTGCATTAGCGTACAGATTCATTACAAATAAAATATTTATGGGGATTTGTCAATTTGTAAAGATGCAGTATACAAAGGACAATTTTTATATTTATAAAATTTATGAATATATGGTATTTTATATTACGTCGTACATAATAAGGAGGGATGATACATGACGTATGTAATGAAGCAGGATATGAGAAAGTTAGTATTTGCTATTTTAGGGATTGTACTTATAGGGTATTTCTTTTCTATTTTGGGACAAGCAAATATTATCATGGTATTAGAGGAAAATGGTATAAGCTGTCCAAAATGGTTAGCGCAATCATTAACTACAGTTGGAAGTGTTTATGGTGTGCAATCAGCAATTCTTTCGGCTTTAGGGGTAGCAATTGCACCATGGTTGGCTTTAGCAATTGCAGGTTTAGGTGCTTCAGGACTATAAGAAACAGGAAAAGGACTAATTCATTAGTCCTTTTTTATTAGAAAGGGTACATGTGATATGTATATATATGAGGAGAATAAAAAAAGGTATACTTTCCTAGTTTTATTAGGGATTTGTATACTCAGTGGATTAATTTCGGTATTAATGCAGTGTTATGTACTGCCTCAAGGGAATCACATTCCAAACTTAAATTTAAAGGTTTTGAAAATGTTATCATTTGTAGTTGGATGTCTTACACCTTGCATTATGATTTTTGGTTATTTTCTTTTTTTTATTATTGTTGCTATGTTTCAAATTATACAATCAAAGACATATAAGTTCGAAATTTTCAGTATGTGTATAGTAGCATACATACCAATCTTAATAGGTTCGCTAATCAATTTAATTCTCAGTTTAATATTTGGATATTATTCGGAAGGATATATATCTGTGTATCAATTCTTTCCTTCGGGTATTCTGCAAGATATGATGAAACAATTAGCACCATTCCAAATATTAAGTGTATTATTCATGTCATACTTGTATATAAATTATTACAATAAAGGAAAAATCAATATGGTAATTATTTTTTCAACGTGGCTACTTTTATCTATGACAAGTGTTTTAATACTATGAGAGTTGTGAATAGAGGATTTTGGTTTTTTTTTCTGGTATCATTTATCATGTTTTGGATTGCGATGTTAATAGGTTTAATATTTGGTTATTATATCGATTTTCAAATGGAATATTCTAAACAAAATAGTAGTCTTAATACGATAGATGGATTTTATGATATCTTGTTTAATAACTTAAAAGTATTTTTTATCATTTTGTTAGGTACATTCATTTGGAAAATTCCATCGGTTTTAAATTTGGTATATAATGGTGGTATTTTAGGGTTGGTATTTTATGGATTATATAGGGATGGATTACTATATTTGAGTTTAGCACCGATTCTAGCGCATGGAGTTTTAGAAATAACAGCATTTCTTTTTGGCGCCTCTATAGCATTTGGGGGCTGTGAATTTATTAAGAATCATAAAAGAGTAACTGCATTGTTACTGTTATTTAGTGTGGTTTTACTAGTTGCAGCGGCATATATTGAAACTTTTATCAGTATTTTATTATTTTAATATACAGGGGTTGATAACTTGTTGATGTTAAGAATGGTTTCTACCTTACTAGTAGGATTAATTTTTCTTGTGAAATTAGGGGTTATTCAGAGTGATATCAATGAAAGTATTATACATTATTTGTTTAATGGGTTTATTTTACTTTTTGTAGTCTTGAATGTTACCCCATTTATCTCATTATTACAAGTAAGAGCTTATAAAGGTGAATATCAAGATGAATTTACAGTTTTGTTAAGTAAAACAGATATTCCTAAAAGTATTGAAGTATATTTAGCACAATCTTTTTTTTCGAAAAATGCAGCTACGTTTTATGGCTGGAATAATCCAATAATTTTAATTGGACAGGATATATATAAAGCTTGTACAGATCAAGAAATAATGTTTTTACTATATCATGAATATTATCATATTAAACAAAAGCATGTTGTAATCAATTATCTGTCATTTATAACTTGTGTAGTGATTATTCCTATAGTTATTTTAATTGTTTCTCCCTATTTATTAAAAGTATCAATTATTGGTACCTTATTTTTGATTTTTTGGATCTATATTAGTGGATTACTTATACATTTTTATTTTTCCAGACAAAGAGAATTAAGGGCAGATATATTTGCTGCCAAAGAAATTGGAAAAGATATAGGTATTAGTTTAATGGGGGCTTTATCGAAAAAACAAACTGTGAATCGTATGTTAGGTATATTCTCTACACATCCAACTATGAAAACGAGAATTCAGAATATAAAATCTATGAATTGAAAATGTATATGCAGATGTGGCAGAGTCGTGACCGTTTTTTGGCAGGAAAATTGTCGGTTGTTTTGGAAGAAACGTGTTATATTTGTATGGTGAGAAGTGGCGGAAAACACAACTCATAAAATTTCTTTATAATATATGTTGTTTAAACGGTTTCATAATAGCGGCACATAAAATCCGAAACCAGCAGATGGTAACGATTGAATGACAACGTTATTAGGGAGAGCTTTTGCTCTTCTTCCAGTTACTTAATATTATTGAAGCAAATAAATGTAGATAACATTAGGTAGTTGGAAGAAGAATGAAATTTTATTTACCCTATTTATAATCATAAAATTTGACGAAAGGGCAACTGGTGTGAAGTGCACGGTTGCTTTTTTATTATGCAAAAATTATGTAGGTGGTGTAGATACAAAATGGAAGATGTTATTGGTGATATTGTGTTAATAATGTCTGTAGTATTTTTATTTGTTTCTATAGTGCTAATGGCTATCAATAAATAATTATAAGGAGAGTGAAACAAAATGATTACTGAAATTAGAAAAACAATATCAGGTACAGAGTATTGGGATAATGAAAAGAAGAAGAGTCTATTTGTGTCAACTGGTGAAGAACCAGGATTTGAAGTAACGGTTAATCCTGAGAGCATGATTGCAGATAAAGGATTTGCAACAGGAGGGTATTTGACTAAAGATAAGTTAGTAATTGGTGAATCAGGAACCGAGTTTATCTTAAGTAACAAGACAGTAAAAGAATTACGTGAGTATGCTGATGAGCTAGGCATTGAGATTCCTTCTGATATGAAAAAGAAAGAAGACATCATTGAATTACTATCATGAAGTACTGCGACTTCAATGGCTGTCATTACAAGATAAGCAAAGGACGTTACTGTGAAGAACATAAGCGTAACAAACCAAGGAAGAAGAAAGATAAGAAGAATATCTATCACCATGAGAACAAACCATTCTATCGTACTGATGCATGGAAGTATGTCAGGTCAAAGGTATACGAAAGAGACAATGGATGCTGTCAGCGATGTGGAAGGTTCGTCTTTGGTCGAAGTGCTCATGTTCACCACGTAATACCAATCAAAGAAGATCAAACTCTTAAATTAGAAGAGAATAACCTCAGATTACTTTGTCCAGTTTGTCATACAATCGAAGAAAATGAAGATAAACCGAAAAAAGTTTTTCCAAGTTATTTTGGTACCCCCCCTATCAAAAATTAAAATTTGTCCTCTGGGGAGGATAGGTAGCGTAGGGGGCATATCAATAGTTGCGCCATTTTTTAAAAATGAAGGGGGGTGTGAAAATGGCTCGAATGTCAAAGAAGAAAAAGTTGGAAATGCTAGATGTTGCAAGGGATGAAGAACGAAATAGAATCATAAAATTATTGACTGAAGATGACAATTTCACACCTTCCTTAGAACCATTAATTGATAATTATTTAGATGCTTTTATCATTTATAAAACGATGTTTGAAGAATGGAAAGCCGATGGTTTTGCTCCTACAAAAACGCATAAAAACAAGGCTGGTGCAGTAAATGAAATGAAACATCCGCTCGCTCAACAAGTTGAAACTTGGAATGATAAGAAGAATAAAATGTTAGAAGCTCTAGGAATGACGAATAAGGGAAAAAGTGTACAAAAAACACAAAAAAACAATGAAAATATGCAATCTAATGAACCAAAAGATGAATTAGCAGTTCATCGAGCCAAATGGCGGAAATCTACATGATGATTAAACTAGGCGTGAACTATGCGGATCAGTATGCAAGTCACGTCATGGAGCATAAAAAGAAATACCCGAAATCGATCATTCTTGCGGTAGAGCGATATAAGAAGTGGAAAAAAAGAAAAGATATTTGGTTTGAAGTAGATCGAGCAAATGAAATGTTAGATTTCGTTCAATCTTTCATCCGCCATGTGAAAGGACCACTGGCCGGTCAATTGATGGAATTAGAATTGTGGGAAATGTTTGTCTTTGCTAATATGTATGGTTGGTATCGTAAAAATGAAAAAGGGAAAGATGTCCGTGTTGTTCGAGAGGCCTATGTGCAAGTGCCAAAAAAGAATGGGAAAACAATTATTGCCGCAGGTGCACTGCTCTATGCGATGTATGGAGAACTGGAACTGGGAGCGGATTGTTATTGTGCAGCATCTGATTATGAACAAGCACAAAATGCAGCGGAACCTATTGCGCAAGCAATAGAAAACTCGGAACCGTTGGCACGACATACACAGGTGTATAAAGGAATCAATGGTACAGTGAGTGGTGCCATGTACCGATATCATAAAAATGGTATTGCTTATCAGAATAAATTTAAGGTATTAACGAAAAACACGAAGGGTCTTGAGGGAAAGAACCCTTATTTTGTATTGAACGATGAATTACATGCACAAGAAAACATGGACATGTACGATAATTTAAAATCTGCCCAGGTATCTCGTGAACAGCCCATGATGCTGAATATTTCAACGGCAGGTAAAGGCTCATCGAGCGTCGGAATGCGTGTATATAAACTTGCAAAAGAAGCGTTGGAAAAAGATAATGACGATCCTTTATTTGTTGCAATTTGGGAGCCGAACAAAGGGTATGACTGGACAGATAGAACAGTGTGGGAGATGGTGAATCCGAATATTGGTGTTTCTGTGACGATGGAACAACTTGAGAATGAGTATAAGAAAGCGCAACAATCCGCCCATTCGAAAGCTGAGTTCCTTTCCAAACATTTAAATGTGTTCGTGAACGGTGCAGATAATTATTTTGAACAAGATCAGGTGGAACATATATTAGTAGAGGACTTGGGAGACCTTACAGGCGAGACTTGTTTTATCGGGTTAGACTTATCTAAAACAACAGATTTAACGTGCGTGAGTTTAAATTTTCCCACTCATGATGAGGAAGGAACATCCATTTTGAAAGTCAAGCAGATGTATTTTCTGCCGAATGAAAACCTTGATTTTAGGGAAAAGGAAGACAATGTTCCTTATACAAGTATGGTGGAACGTGGTTTTGCAACATTTTGTGACGGAAAGATGATTGACCAGGATCAAGTGATGGAATATATCCTTACATGTATGGAGTTGTACGATATACAACAAATTAATTATGATCCCGCGATGTCCCAAAAGTTAATAGAAAAGCTTGAAAATCTCGGTTTAGAGTGTATTGCAGTCAATCAGTATCCAAACGTGATGAATGCAATGCTGGATGATGCAGAAAGACTCATGTATGAAAAACGTGTCTTTACAGACAATCCTTTATTTGTGTATTGTGCTCTGAATGTGGTTGTTGTGACAAACATTAACGGAATGAAAGCACCAAGTAAAAGGCAATCTAAAAAGAAGATTGATGGATTTGTTGCCTTTTTAGTCGCTCATAAAGAAACTATGATGGTAATGGATGATGTGAGTGAAGAGGGAATGGATGCATTGATTGATGAGATTTATAGATAGAGAGGCGGTGAAAAATTGGGTTTAAGGGATAGGTTTTCAAATTATTTATTTAAAAAAGCTGAAAAGCGTGGTTATCTGGATGACGTTTTAGGTAAAAGCATTCGTTACGGCGGTGTATATGTTACAGATTCAAACATCTTACAGTCTAGTGATGTATACGAATTACTACAAGACATCAGTAATCAAATGGTATTGGCTGATATTGTTGTGGAAGATGAATTTGGAAATGAAATTAAAGATGACATGGCACTTCAAATCTTAAGGAATCCGAACAACTATCTTACACAATCGGAATTCATTAAATTAATGACAAATACCTATTTGCTCGAGGGGGAATGCTTCCCGATATTAAATGGTGCTCAAATCCATTTAGCTTCCCATGTTTTTACAGAGTTAGATGATCATTTAGTAGAACATTTCAACATCGGTGGGGAAGAAATCCCTCCGTTTATGATTCGGCATGTGAAAAATATTGGTGCAGATCATCTAAGAGGGAAAGGGATTCTTGATTTAGGAAGAGATACACTTGAGGGTGTTATGTCAGCTGAGAAAACGTTAACGGACAAATATAAAAAGGGTGGACTATTAGCATTCTTATTAAATCTGGAAGCCCATATTAATCCGCAAAATGGCGCGCAGTCCAAGTTAATCAAGGCCATTTTAGATCAATTAGAGTCTATTGACGAATCACGGTCTGTAAAAATGATTCCTCTTGGAAAAGGGTACTCGATAGACACGCTGAAAAGCCCGCTAGACGACGAAAAGACCTTGGCATATCTAAATGTATACAAAAAGGATTTGGGCAAGTTTTTAGGCATAAATGTGGATACCTATACAGAGCTAATCAAAGAAGATATTGAGAAAGCAATGATGTATATCCACAATAAAGCAGTTAGACCCATCATGAAAAATTTCGAAGACCATTTGAGTCTTCTTTTTTATGGCCAAAATTCAGGGAAACGTATCAAATTTAAGATGAATATCCTTGATTTTGTTACGTATAGCAACAAGACAAATATCGGTTATAACCTGGTGCGTACCGCTATTACCTCACCTGATAATGTCGCTGATATGCTTGGATTTCCTAAACAAAATACAAAAGAATCACAAGCTATTTATATTTCAAATGATGTAACTGAAATCGGCAAGAAAGAAGCAGCGGATGGTTCATTGGGAGGTGAAGAGAATGAAAATTGAGGTCCGAGGGAATCAAGTCATACTTGATGGTTATGTGAATGTTGTAGATAGAGAAAGTCGAATGTTGCCTTCGCCCAGGGGATATTTCAAAGAAAGAATTGTTCCAAAAGCATTTGAGAAAGCATTGAGTAAAGCAAAGAATGTGGACTTGCTTTTTAATCACAACAAAAATAGAAAGCTTGGTTCTATTGAAAACGGAAATCTGGAATTGTATGAAGACAATATTGGTTTAAGAGCGATTGCTACGGTTACGGATGAGCAAGTGATTGAAAAGGCAAGGAATAAAGAATTGCGTGGTTGGTCATTTGGTTTTGTTTCTGAAAAAGATTCATGGGAAGAAGGCGAATCTGGTGTTCAAAAACGATCTATTGAAGAACTAGAGCTTTTAGAAGTATCTATCTTAGATATGACACCTGCCTATGTTGCGACTTCCATTGAAACCAGGGGTGAAAATACAGCCATGATTGAAATGAGAAGGGAAGAAGCAGCTGTAAAAACAGTTGTGGAAGAAGATCCAGAAGAAAGAAACAACATTATTAAACAAATAAAAAAAGTCCTGGAGGAAAAGTAACATGAACTTAAAAGAAATCTTAAATGCATCTCAAGCACGAAATAAAGCTCGATTAGCAGAATTACAAGGTAAAGTAGAAAAAAATGAAGTTCGTTCAGAAGAACTAGCAGCAGTTAAGGCTGAAGTAGAAGCATTAACAGAAGAAGCGAAAACTCTTGCTGATGAATTAGCGAAATTAGAAGCAGACGAAAAAGAAGAAGATCCTGACAAAAAGAAAGATGACAATCCAGATAAAAAAGAAGATCCAGCAGCAAAAGAAAATCCGAATGAAAAAACGGAACTGTCAGAAGAGCAACGTTCTGCTATTTCAGTATCTATCGCCGCAGCTCTTTCTACAAAAGGTCATACATCTACTCAAAACAAAGAAATGGAAACTCGTTCTGCCTTTGCAAACTATATCGTCGGTAACATTGATGAAACGGAAGCTCGTGCGTTAGGTTTAGTCATGGGGAATGGTTCTGTTACGATTCCAGATTTCTTGAGTAAAGAAATTATCACGTATGCTCAAGAAGAAAACTTCTTACGTCGATTAGGAACAGGAGTAAAAACAAAAGAAAATATTAAGTATCCTGTTTTAGTGAAAAAGGCAGAAGCACAAGGTCATAAAAATGAGCGAAGTAATAATGAAATGCCAGAAACGGATATCGAGTTCGATGAAATCGAATTATCACCAAGGGAATTTGATGCACTGGCTACAGTGACGAAAAAATTATTAGCACGTACAGGTTTACCGATTGAACAAATTGTTATGGATGAGCTGAAAAAAGCTTATGTTCGTAAAGAAACGCAATATATGGTGAATGGCGATGAAGCTAATAATATAAATGATGGTGCATTGGCAAAGAAAGCCGTTGCATTTAAAACGGATGAAAAAAATCTCTATGATGCATTAGTAAAAATGAAAAATACACCGGTTAAAGAAATTCGTAAAAAAGCACGATGGGTATTAAATACAGCGGCACTAACAAAAATTGAAACAATGAAAACGGATGATGGTTTCCCATTACTTCGTCCATTTAATCAAGCAGAGGGCGGCATTGGTTATACATTATTAGGCTTCCCTGTGGAGGAAGAAGATGCAATTGATATCCCTGATTCACCAGATACACCAGTATTCTATTTCGGTGATTTCTCTAAGTTCTATATTCAAGATGTTATTGGATCACTAGAAGTACAAAAGTTAGTTGAGTTATTCTCACGTACAAACCGTGTAGGCTTCCGTATCTGGAACTTACTAGATGCTCAATTAATTCATTCTCCATTTGAAGTGCCAGTTTATAAATATATTTTGCAGGATGGGACGCCGACGAAACCCTGATAAACCGCTTCCAATTGGAGAAGCGGTGATTGGGAAGAGTTTGATACTTTCATAGGGGGATGACAAGGTGGGAAAAACAAAAGAAGAATTAAAAATGTTATTTGTGACGGGGTATAAGCCGACGCAACAAGATTTTACAGATTTAATTGAGGTAGCAGGAGTCCAAGGGCCTAAAGGAGATAAAGGTGAAACGGGAAGCCAAGGTCTGAAAGGAGATGCTGGTGTAAAAGGTGACACAGGAGCCAAAGGTGAAGTTGGTGTGAAAGGCGCTGATGGGAAAAATGGAACAAACGGTACCAATGGTGTGGGTGTGAAATCTATTTCTGTAACGGTTGATACTGCTGGGAAAATTACAGGTGGAACATGGATTGGAACAGATGATAAATCAAATCCCATTACGATAAATAGTTAATATGGGTATTTCATATGAATGATCTAATTGATAAATTAAAAGCACATATGCACTGGGAAGAGGGCATAGATGATTCTTTGCTCTCTTTTTATATCAATCAAGCACAGACGTATGTGAAACATGCGACAGGAAAACAGACTGAATATCTAGTTATTATGGTCGCCGGTATTTTTTATGAATATCGCGTTGCCGAAAAAGAATTAGAACAAGCACTGGATGCGCTGACACCATTCTTTGTCCAGGAGGTGTATGATGCCGAAGAGGAAGACGAATAAGCTTAAATGGATGGGTGAGCTACTGAAATTAGGAGAAACCATTGATTCAGAAACAGACCGTGTTGTGATGGGATATCCATTCGAACGGAAAATTCGATATAACAACATTGGAGTTACGGCCACTGATAAATTCACAACAAAAGATACGAATGAAATTGTAAAGAAAATTGAAGTCCGTATGGATCGTGACATTGAAAATAACCAAAAGGACTATCGTGTAAAAGTTGGTGGCCGTATCTATGATATTGAACGTATTTATGTACGGGAAGAAGACCGAATGATGGAGGTGTCATTGTCCCATGCAAATTAGTTTTGAACAGTTACGAGGCATCATGAAAGAATCAGGCATGCCAGTGTACCGTGATGAAGCTCCTACAACAGCAAACTATCCGTACATTGTGTATGAATTTGTGAATGAGCAACAGAAAAGAGCTTCTAATAAGATAATATGAAGCGACCTCCTAGATTATCAAGTCAGGGATTTTAACCCATAATAATGAATGAAAACATTATGAATGGGGTTATACCCTATGATAATAGGAGGCCACTATGGAAAATATAATCTATATTGGGATGGATGTCCACAAGGAAAGTTTTAGCTTATGTGCACTACACGGAACAACTGGGGAAATTGTAAGAGAAGCACGATGTGCTTCAAATGTATCTCTCGTAAAAAAATTCGTTGAGAAACTGAAAACAAAATATGGTGAAGATATAAAAATTAAAGCTGGATATGAGGCTGGTTGTTTAGGGTATTCACTTCATAATCTTCTTGAACAAAATGGAATTGATTGTGATATTTTAGCTCCCACAACAATGTACAGTTCATCAAAAAATAAAATGGTTAAAAATGATAAATTCGATGCCAAAATGATTGCTCTTAATTTAGCAAATGGCACCTATAAAGAAGTATATGTTCCAGAAGAAGAGGATGTTGCCGTGAAAGAGTATATCCGCATGTTAGGTGATTTTAAAACATCTTTGAAAAAAATAAAACAACAGATAAAAGCATTCCTTTTAAGGCATGGCTATGTGTATGAAGGGAAATCAAGCTGGACAATCGCTTATATGAAATGGTTAAAGAATCTTGATCTACAAGGATTATTCAAAGAAACGTTAGGCGAATACCTATTACAGTATGATGTTCTAGTCGATAAAATTGAGCGGTTCAGTCTGAGATTAGAAGAATTATCTCATCGTGAAAGGTACGAAGAACCAATCGCAAATTTAAGATGCTTAAAAGGTATAGATACAACATCGGCAATGACTGTTCATGTGGAAATTGCAGACTTCACTCGTTTTCCCACGGCTAAAGCATTTATGGCTTATGTAGGATTGACACCAAGCGAAAGCTCAAGTGGAGAAAAAATCAGTCGACGTTCGATTACAAAACAAGGAAATTCGACCGTTAGGTCTACTCTTGTAGAATGTGCAAATGCGTTGGTAAAAGGAACAATCGGATTAAAATCGAAGCGAGTGAAAGCAAGACAAAAAGGGCAACGAAGCGAAGTGATTGCTTATGCGGATCAGGCTGTAGAAAGGTTACAAAGAAAATATTATCGCATGATATATCAAGGGAAACCTAGAAATGTTGCCGTTACAGCTATCGCAAGAGAACTGGGGTGTTTTATATGGGGATTAGAAACAGGTAAAATTCACCGAAAATAAAGAGGGAAGGATATGAAGTTGATTGATTCATTCATAGTTAGAAACCAAAGGTATCAATTGATGGCATAGATGAGCTTCAGAGATAGTGAATTACAGGTCTGGCTATCTATGACTCACCTCTTCTGGCATGGCTGAAATTCTGATAAACAAGCTATTTATTAGAATTTGAAAAGGTGTGATCCACGCAGTGAGATTATAAGAGCCTAACGACGAACCATTAACCTGAGGTAACCAATCCACGAATAACAGAGTGGTTAACTGTCGATAGATCTTATTTCTGAAGCTTTTGTATGCCATCAAGAAAAATATTATGGGTGAAAAACTATTGACAAAGGTCACTTCATAACAGGTGATAAAGGATATGCCACTTTATCAAATTGCAGTTATTACAAATGGAACTGAAAAAGATTACGCTCCGTTAAAGGCTGTTTTTAACGAAGCAGGCGTGTCTTATTCTCAATTTGATGGAATGGGTTATGGCGAGAACGACGACACTATCACGCAGTTTATCACGTATGTGAGGTGTATCCAGTAATGGCTTCCAATAACAATGGTTTTGCTGAAGCTTTAGAAGATATCCATACGCTATTACGTGTGAATAAAAAGGTCGAACTAGATGTATTAGACGAAGCAGCGAAGTATTTTGCGAGTAAATTAAAACCAAAAATTAAAGCATCCAGTAAAAACAAGCGGACACATTTAAGAGATAGTTTAAAGGTTGTTGTGAAAGATGATCGTGTATCTGTGGAGTTTAAAGAGGAGGCTTGGTATTGGTACTTAGTTGAACATGGCCATAAAAAAGCAAATGGTAGGGGACGTGTGAAAGGAAAACACTTTGTTCAGAATACCTTTGATGCAGAAGGTGACAAAATTGCTGATATGATGGCACAAAAAATAATTGATAGAATGTGAGGGTGATGGACATGCCAATTGAAAATAAAGAGATTCAATATACAGTAGGAATCGAAGATTTATATCTATGTATGATGAAAGGGACGGAAACGTCTCAGACGATGCCAACGTACGAGGATACCATTTATCAGCAAACCAACATTACAGATTTAACAATTTCGACGACATCTACTAATTTTACAAAGTGGGCATCTAACAAAAAAATTATTAACATTGTCAAAAATACTGCCTTTGGACTCGCGTTTAATCTTGCTGGTTTAAACCGTGAAGTAAAGGATAAACTCTTCGCTAAAGTGCGTAAAAAAGGTGTCTCTTTTGAAACCGCAAAGCCGAAAGCATATCCGAAATTTGCAGTAGGTGTTGTATTTCCTCTGAATGATGGAACCAAGCTTGTTCGGTGGTATCCAAAATGTACAGTCGCACCAGTAGAAGAATCTTGGAAAACACAAAATGAAGAAATGACAGTGGATGATATTGCCTATACGATTACAGCTGACCCGCTATTGTACAATGATGTTACGCAGGCGGAACTAGATACGGGTCATGTGGATGCAAAAGGAATCAAAGTGGAGGATTTCTTGAAACAAGTGATTTGTGATGAATCGCAACTTGCAACACTTGGACCAAAAACAACGTAAGAACAGGATGTGAGAAAATGGTACGATTAAGTGATTTAGTAAATGTAAATATAACTAGAAATAGCATTAAGATACAGGGTGTCTCAATCCCTGTTATTTTTACTTTTGAATCTTTTCCTTATGTGGAAGAAGCATTTGGAACACCTTATCATGAATTTGAAAAAGAAATGAATGATATGTTAAGAAAAGGACAATTTAGCCTAGGAGAAAATGAAGCGAAATTGATGCGTGCATTAATTTATGCGATGGTACGTAGTGGTGGTACGGAATGTACAGTAGATGAATTAAAAGGTGCTATTCCTATGAATGAATTACCTGATATTTTCATCGTTGTATACGAAATTTTCAGTGGCCAAACTTTCCAGAATTCTGATATGGAGAAGCTGAAGCAAGAAAAAAAGTAAAAAACATACTGACTAAAAACGAGGAATCTCAGTCGGAACTCGACTGGGATTTTTATTTTTATGTCGGTAATACATTGCTTGGTTTAAGTATGGATGACTTCTGGAAAATCACACCGGCACATTTTTTAAAGCAATTCATTATGCATCTCAGATACAACAATCCGGATGCATTACATGAGCAGAAACCAAAACAAATCTACACGCTAGATCAAACACCATTCCTATAAGAAATGAGATGAGAAAGTGCCTGGGAATAGTAAAGAAAGAAACGTCGTCCTTCATTTTAAAATGGATGGCCAGGTTCAGTATGCCAATACATTGAAACAAATCAATATGGTTATGAATAATGCAGCGAAAGAATATAAAAATCATATTGCAGCAATGGGCCAAGATGCGACGATGACCGATAAACTTCTTGCTGGAAAGAAGAAGCTTGAAATTCAAATGGAAGCAGCCAAGAAACGTACAGCTATGTTGCGTTCCGAATATCAAGCGATGTCCAAGGACACAAGTACAACCGCTGAACAGCTCAATAAAATGTACGGTAAATTGCTAGACGCAGAACGTGCTGAAACTTCTCTTGATAACGCCATGAAAAGAGTGAATGAAGGCCTTTCTGAGCAAGCAATTGAAGCTAGGGAAGCACGTGGGACTTTACTTGATTTGCAAGAGAATTCTAAGAAGCTTGAAGCAGAACAAAAGAAATTAACAAGCTCTTTCAAACTTCAAAATGCTGAACTAGGAGCAAACGCTAGTGAAGCGGATAAGTTGGAATTAGCACAGAAACAACTACGCCAGCAAATGGAAATGACGGATAGGGTCGTCCACAATTTAGAACAACAATTAAGTGCAGCAAAGCGTGTGTATGGTGAGAATTCTACCGAAGTGCAGCAACTTGAAACGAAATTAAATCAAGCGAAAACCACAATGAAGCAATTTGAAAACTCCTTACAGAGTGTAGGAAGAAGTGGCTCTCAAGCAGCGGATGGTATGGCAGAGATCAATAAAAAATTAGATATGAACAATTTGATGGAAGCCGCTGAAGTTCTACAAGGAATATCTGAACAGTTAATGGAAATGGGAAAGTCGATTGTAAATACAGCAATAGAGTTTGATGGATCACAGAGGAAAATACAAGCTTCATTAGGATTAACTGGGAAAGGTGCTGAAAACCTCCAAAAGATTGCGGTTGATACTTGGAAAAAAGGTTTTGGTGCAAATCTGGAAGAGGTAGACAATGCGCTTATAAAAGTCTATCAAAATATGCGTGACGTTCCACATGAGGAATTGCAAGGGGCATCAGAAAATGTATTAACATTAGCTAAAGTTTATGATGTAGATTTAAATGAAGCGACTCGAGGTGCAGGGCAGTTAATGAGTCAGTTTGGTTTATCGACACAGGAAACCTTTGACTTACTGGCTGCCGGTGCTCAAGAAGGTCTTAATTATTCAGACGAGTTATTTGATAACCTCTCTGAATACGCGCCGTTATTCAAACAAGGTGGTTTTAGTGCGAATGAAATGTTTACCATTCTTGCGAATGGGACTAAGGATGGCGCTTATAACCTTGATTATATCAATGACACAGTTGCCGAATTTGGAAAGAAAGTACAAGATGGATCAAAAGGTACGGCAGATGCGTTTGCCGGTCTCTCAAAAGAGACACAAGGCGTTTGGAAAGCATTTAACGGTGGGAAAGCAACAGCCGCCGATGTGTTTAAAGCAGTAATAGGTGATTTGGGAAACATGGATGACAAGGTAAAACAGAACCAAATTGGAGTTGGTTTGTTTGCCACCCGTTGGGAAGATATGGGCGCTGCAGCTGTATTAGGGCTTACTGATGTACATGGTGGTCTTGGTGATGTAACTGGACGTATGGATGAAATGAAGAAACTGCAAGAAGAATCTTTGGGACAGCAATTTCAAAAAGCATTAAGAGAAACACAAGCGGCGTTAGAGCCACTTGGAAAGAAACTAGCTGAGTTAACTAAAGCTGTCTTACCACCATTGGTCAATGGAATTAAATCTGTAGTTGATTGGTTCACTAAATTACCGGGACCAGTTCAAAATTTTGTTTATGTTTTTGCTGGATTGATAGCTATAGTAGGTGTTTTGGCACCCATCATTGCTGCGGTTGTGGTATCAGTTGGGGTATTAGGTACAACAATAGGGGTTGTTATTGCAGTTATTGCTGGTCTTGCAGCGGTAATAGCAGGTGTTATTTGGGCTATACAGAATTGGGGACAGATAACCGATTGGCTCTCCGAAAAATGGTCCCAATTTAAAGATTGGTTTGGTGAATTGTGGTCTGGTTTCGTTCAGGTATGTAGTGATGGATGGTCTTCTACCGTTACGTATTTTTCAGAAGCTTGGTCTTCCTTTGTTGAAATGATGCATAGCTTTTTTGACCCAATCGGTCAGTTTTTTAGTGATTTATGGACTGGAATTGTCGAAACAGCGTCTTCTTGGTGGTCGTCACTTGTCGAAACAGCATCTGAATTGTGGGGAACATTGGTACAAGCTTGGCAGGATACGTGGAATACGATACTTACCGTCTTAGATCCGATTATTTCGGCGATATCTGTCGTTTTAGAAGCAGGTTGGTTATTAATACAGGCAGGCACACAAATTGCCTGGGCTGCAATAAGTCAATATATCATTGATCCAATAACTAAAGCCTATAACTGGTGTAAAGAACAACTTGGTGAGCTGGTTTCTTGGTTAGGTCAACAGTGGGAAACAGCCAAATCTTATACACTTGCAGCATGGAATTTGGTAAAACAGTATGTGATGCAACCGGTTCAAGAATTGTGGAATGGGACAAAGCAAAAACTGGGGGATTTAGCTAACTGGATATTATCAAACTGGGAAACGATAAAATCCTATACGCTTACGGCTTGGAATGTAGTGAAGAAATATGTAATTGACCCAGTAACGGAAGCTTATCATGCAGCGAAGCAAAAGTTTAGTGATTTATATCATAGTGCGAGAGAAAAGTTTGATTCTGTGAAGAATGCCGCACAAGAAAAGTTTGATGCAGCAAAGAGATTTATCGTTGATCCGATAAAAGATGCGGTAGAAAAAGTAAAGGGGTTCATTGATAAAATCAAAGGGTTTTTCAGTGATTTGAAATTAAAGATTCCGAAACCGGAAATGCCTAAAATGCCACACTTTAGTCTGCAGACTAGTACGAAAAATATTTTAGGAAAAGACATCACTTTCCCGTCAGGTCTTCATATAGATTGGCGTGCGAAAGGTGGTATCTTTACTAGACCGACAATTTTCGGAATGAACGGTGGACGTTTCCAAGGAGCAGGTGAAGCAGGACCAGAGGGCGTATTACCGTTGAACAAAAAAACATTAGGTGCGATTGGGGAAGGGATTGCAGCAACGATGTCTACGGAACCAACTATCGTCAATATTTATAATCCTTCCGTAAGAGAAGATCGTGATATTGATCGCATCGTAGAAAAAGTGGACGGTGCACTTGCTGAACGGGAACGTATGGCCAAAATGGGAGTAGGGAGGACGACTTAATTGTTGGATATAGGAATCGATAATGAATTGGCAAGTAGTTACGGATTAGGTTTAGTAGGTCGTCCAGTGATTCCAACCGCAAAACAAAAGGTAGAACATATAGAAGTACCAGGACGACATGGTTCACTTACAAAGAAAGGGGCATATGAAAATGTCTCTTTTAAGGTGAAATTTAATATGTTGGAAAGGGAAAATATTAAACCTTTCATAAGACGTGCAAAACCTTGGTTATTACAAGGGAAAACACTCTTTTTCACAGATGACGATGTGTATCGGAAGATTAAGCATGTTGAAATGGGAGACATCATAACTGAGATTGAGGAACATGGTGAATTTGAAGTAGATTTCACTTTAGATCCTTTTGAATATACAGAGGATGTAAATCTAAAGCTCACCCAACCTGGTGTCATTTATAATCCAGGTACAATGGAATCTGATCCTAAGTTTTGGATTGTGGGAAACGGTACTTTCCGTATAACAATCAATGACGTCTCTTTTCAAATAAAAGATGTGAAAGGTTCTGTTGTCATAGACTCAGAAGTACTGGAAGCATATACCGATACCATATCAATGAATCATAAAATGGTTGGGCAGTTCCCTATATTGGGCGTGGGAGAAAATACAATAGAGTGGTCAGGAGCCATTCAATTTATGGAAATCAGGCCAAGGTGGAGATATAAATGATTACGTTATATAAACCAAATGAGACTGATTTTACACACAATGGTATAGGGGCTTTAGATAAAAATATGTATAACGCAACTGTTGAGGAAGAACTCAATGGTTTATTTTTATTTTCATTTCGTTATCCATTGTTTGCACCACATGGTCTGGAAATAGAGGGAATGAGCATCATTAAAGTTCCAACTCCTGATGGTGAACAACTGTTTCGAGTGGCAGCACCTAAGGTCAGTATGGGTGAGATTACAGCGCAATGTTATCACATCTTTTATGATTTAACGGAAAATCTTATTGAAGATATTTTTGCTGAAACAACAAATGGCAATGGAGCTATGAATCGTATGTCAGCAGGATGCCAATACAAGCATCCTTTTACTTTTTATTCTGATGTCCCTACGATTGCAAGTGCACGTATTGTCCGTAAAAATCCTGTAGAAGCATTATTGGATTCTAGTCAAGACAATTCATTTGTGAATCGTTGGGGCGGTGAATTAAAACGCGATAATTTTGACGTGAAGATGCTACAAAATCGTGGTATGGATCGTGGGGTAGTGATTCGTCATAAAAAAGATTTGTTAGGGTATGAGGGTAATATGGATTGGAAAAGTCCCATAACTAGAATCATGCCACAAGGTTTTGATGGGTTATTTCTTCCTGAAAAGTACGTGGATAGCCCACTTATAAATAAGTATCCTCATCCTAAAATTAAAGTGGTTGAATGTAAACATATTAAAGCAGCTATTGGTGAAAATGCTGACGATGAAGATGCAGTTCCGTTAGAAGAAGCATATCGGTTATTACGCCAGGCAGCGAAGGATATGTTTGCTATTCAAAAGGTTGATCAGCCTAAAGCAACTTATACCGTTACGTTTCAGGAGTTATCACAAATGGAAGAGTATAAGGATTATAAGCATTTACAGAGTGTTTATATGGCAGATACGGTTACGGTTGAGCATCAAGAAGATGGGATTGATATAAAGGCGAAGGTAATTGCTTATAAATATGATCCAATAAAAAAAGAGTATCTGGATATAACCATTGGTAACTTCAAAGAATCGTTTACAGACGTTTCCGGTAGGGTTGACCTGGTACAAGAAGAATTGTCAAATATGCCAAGTTCTATTTTAGATGCAGCAAAAGCGAATGCAACAAGCCTTATTCATTCAGGGTTCGGAGGACATGTTCGCATTTATCCAGATCGTATTTTCATTATGGATACGAAGGATGAAAAGACTGCTAAAAAGGTTTGGCAATGGAACTTGAATGGGCTCGGGTATTCTTCTACAGGAGTGAATGGACCGTATGGAACCGCTATTACAAGTGACGGCAGAATTGTTGCTGATTTTATTACAGCGGGTACGTTGAATGGAAATCTTGTGCAAGGTGGAGAAATCACAGGTGCAACATTACGAACTTCAGATAGTGTGAACTATGTAAATATTTCAAAGCAATTCATACGCTTGTATGAGTCATCTAGAACAAGGGTGTTTGTAGGGTATTACAAAAATAGTAGAAATGAAATACAACCTACTCTTATTTTAGGTGGAGATTCAGATTCCACAGGGGCAAATGGGGCTATTATGATGTACCAATTCTCAGATACGAGCGTTAAGTCGGGTGGAATTGGAATGACAAAGGGGCTCGATGGCAATGGATACTTGAATGCAGCTTCTTTATACTTTTCGCAAACAGGGAATGCAATGCTTGACGCTGATAAAATGATTGTCTTAGATGCTCAAAGTGAAATGAGGTTTAAAGTCAAAGATCAGTTCCGATTTTATCGGAATGACAATTGGATTGCGAGTATCGGAGTTGCATCTGGAGGGGATACGGATATTATGCTCCCAAATGCGATCATACGAAATTCGAGTTGGGACAATGGGTATATCCAAGTGAAAACCGCTCTTGGATCCTATTATCAAGGAGTAATTGCTTCGGACTTCAAAGTTTCTTCAAAAGAAACCTATAAAACCAATATTAGACCCATTACACGTAGTGTATTGGAAACTGTAATGGCTTGGGATATTAAACAATATAATCTGAAAACGGACATTCCAAAACTCTATGAAATGCGTATGCATCGCAAAGAAGGAGAACCGACAATTACGACAGAGGCCATTCCTACACATTATGGTTTAGTTATTCCAAAAGAATCAGAGGAAAATGGTGTAGGCTTATACGGAATGCTTTCACAATTAACAAGTGCATTTCAAGAGCATGTAACTAAAACTACGGCTAAATTCGAAGAAGGAGAACCGATAAAGCCTAAAGGGAATATAAAACACAGGAACAAAGTAAAGCGCCAAAGAAGACCGCCTAGACGCGTGAAAAGGAATAGTTAGAGAGAGAGAGGTGTAGTCATGCGAAATGAGGAAATGATGATAGATGTAGCAGATCCTGTTTGTACCAAAACCATTCGTTCCAGACAAAATGATAAAAATGGGTTGAAGATGACGGTGTATGTAAGAGAAAAGGGACAACCGATTGATTTAACGGGTTATGCGGTGAAATATGAAGCGACCAATCATATAGGACTATTCATTCGTGAGGATGCGCAAATCGTGGATGCGAAGAATGGCGTATTCGCCTATACACTATCTATTCAAGCTGTTTCTACATCGAATGATTGGACGGCTTATTTTGTGATGGAAAAAGGCACAGAGCGGATGAGCACACCAGACATTCGGATCCAATTGCGAAGAGATGTAAAAGAAGGAAATATCAAAATAGAAAACTATATTTCTGAGTTTGATAAGCTCAAGAAACAGATAGATGCTTTGCAACAAGCGGTTGATAAAATAGATGTTGTAAAGCGATCAGGTGGGATAATGACAGGTTATCTAACAATGAGACCAACGTCCGGTTCCAATATCGGAGTTGGATTCAATAGTGAGGATAAGGTATTAGATATCGGTCTTGTAGGAGCCTCGGATGGTCAATTCTATTTAAAAGACTGGAAAAACAATAAAGTGTTGCTTGATAAATCACCTACTGGAGTATTCAATGTTTTTGCTGATAATCTTCTAAAAAAAGCTGGCGACATCATAAATGGATTACTTGAATTTAAGAGCGATAACGCAATTGTATTAGGTAGTCGTTCTTATAAGACAGTCATTCACAAAGGGGCGCAGGGAGAGCTGATTTTTGCTCCTTCTACAAAGGAACAGGGGGATACTTGGGATTGGTCCAAACGAGTAGAATTTCGGACAGATGGAACAATTAAACAAGCAACTGATACAGATTGGATTCAGATATCAATCAACACAGTAAATGCGTCCAATGTTGAAGGAAGACAAGTTACTAGAGCAAAACGAAATGGTGACCAAGTTTCTGTTATAGGCTCTTTAAAGAATGTAAAAGAAGGACAAGTTGTATTCAATGTTCCAGTTGCAATGCGACCAGCCCAACAAATAACAGATGTTGTGATTATCGCCGGCCCACCGTATTCTATCTGTGAATTCAACATAGAAACTGGCGGGAATGTAAGAATATACAACATCACTACTGATAAAATTATTCATTTTTCAATTAACTATTTAGTGTAAAGAAGGAGCCGAGAATCACTTTTTTGACAAAATAGGGATTTTGTATAAAAGTAAACCTATGTATTCACTCAGAAAAGGGTTGTCTCATAGTATATAGAGATTGTTTTATTAAGATTTCAAAAGGGATGTGAATGCATGGAAGACGTATATGTAAAAATCGACAGCCTAAAAGCAGAGCAAAAAGAAATCATGCGAGATATTCGTAATTTAGAAACTCGTACAACGATAAACGAAAAGGATATTTCCACAATCAATAAGCAATTAGAAAAAATTAGCATGAATACCACATGGATTTTACGAATTGTTATTAGTTCTGTAATCATGGCAGTTTTAGGATTGGTGCTAAAAGGCGGATTTTAAGATAATTGTATGTATGCAAGGGGGGACAAAAGTCCCTCTTTTTTTTGGAAAGGAGTTGAAACATATGAGCATGGAAATTGGTGCACTGATTGCCGTCTTGTCACTCGCCATCAGTTATTTTGGCTATGCACTGAATAAATCAAAATCGATTAAATCAGATGGACAACAGAGTGCAGAAGTAAAAGCAGAACTGGGATATATCCGGAAAGGAGTGGATGACATTCGCATTGACTTGAAAGCAAGTGAAAGGCAAATGGTCGCACTAGGAGAACGAGTCACGAGGGTGGAGGAAAGCACCAAACAAGCGCATAAACGCTTGGATACTATCGAAAAGGAGAATGATTAAACATGAATGTATCAAAAGAAAATATCAAAAAACGATTCCGCAACTGGAAAACATGGGTTGCGGTTTTTTCATTGCTTGGTTTTGTATGTACGAAGTTTGGTTTACCAGAGGCGAAGATTTTTTTAGATGAATTGGCACCTTACTTGTTAACTGTAGGAATTGCCTTAGGAATTTGGTCAGATCATGAAGGAAATGAGAAAGGGGATGTGGAGTAATGGCTACATATAGTTTACATGGTGGTCACAATCGTATTGTACAAGGTGCTAATTGGGGGGATAGAAAAGAGCATGTAATGGATCGTCTGGTTAAAGACGCGGTTGCAGCTAAGTTACGTGCGCTAGGTCATACAGTGTACGATGATACGGATGAAACAGGTTCTACTCAAGCGCAAAACTTAAATAACATCGTTCGTAACTGTAATTCTCATAGTGTGGACCTTGTAATTTCATTTCACTTAAACGCTTATAACGGATCTGCTAATGGCGTCGAGGTCTTGTACTACGATCAACAAGCGCTAGCTGATAAGGTTTCAGCTCAATTATCGAAAGATATCGGTTGGTCTAATCGGGGTGCGAAAGAGCGTAAAGACCTTGCTGTACTTCGAGGGACAAAAGCCCCAGCTATCTTAATTGAATTAGGATTTATCGATAACGATGCGGATATGGAGAAATGGAATGTGGATAAGATTGCGAATTCAATCGTATACGCTTTGACTGGACAAACTGTTACGGGCGGTTCTAATCATAATGGTGCGGGTACATCTACACAACCATCTAATAATGGTGTAGGGGTAGTTACGATTACAGCAGATGTATTACGGGTTCGCAGAGGACCAGGAACGAATTATGGGATTGTAAAGAATGTGTACCGAGGGGAATGCTATCAATCTTGGGGTGTTCAAAATGGTTGGTATAACGTTGGCGGTGACCAATGGGTGTCTGGGGAGTATGTGAGGTTTGAGGGGTAAAGAAGATTAGGGAAGCCTAACGAACCTTGACGAGGAAAAATGGAATGGCACATGTAAAATTCTCGAATGATGGCGAGACGTAGGGAATCACATAAGAAAGAGCACCTTCGGAGTGAGGTGAAGGTGCTCTTCGGGTGAAGAAAATCGTTGATGTTTTCCTCATGTAGTAGAAGTGTATGTAATTAGGATGAAAAATATGCAACCAATGAAAAAGAGAGCAATCTCAGGTTGGGAGAGAATGCTCAATCGCTTATTGAAACGTTTTACGGAGTCGGCAATATATGTATATGGTCAATGAATCTGAAATAGAACAAAAAAGCCCCTTCCCGGTAAAGGCGCTTTATATAGTAACTTTCCAGTCGCATAAACAGTATATGTAATAGTTGCGAAGGATAGAACTCAATATTGACTGTTAGATGAAAATAAAGTATATTCAGATTACTCCATTTCATATATGTAATTTTTTTACTGGGAAGAATCCGCCTCAAAAGAGACGGATTTTTTTGTTTTATGAGTGATTATGGTTGCTTATTAATTTTTTCGTATAAATCATCTACTTTACAGTCTAATATTTCGGCCAGTTGAAAGGCTTTGTCAACTGTGGGGAATGAACGGCCTTGTATATAATTACTCACTTGACTAGGGGTAACCTTTAATTGTTGCGCAATCCACCTTCCTTTTAAACCTCTTTTTTGTACTAATTCTCCTATATTACTTTTTAATTCGATCATTAGCATCACCTACAAATATATTCACTAAAAAATAGGAATTACCTGTTAAATATAATTTAAATAAAAATTAAACTAAATTCACATTGACAAGCAATAATCCTTCTTCCATATCATATACCTATATTACTTCCATTTGGAAGCCCACGAAGAATTCTACTTGGAATTCCAAATGGCATCAAAGATAGCAAGAGGGGAGGGGGGATATATGCGTACTCAGTATGGTTACCTCAATGTAACTCCATATTTATATTCATCAAATGAATTGCGTCGC
This sequence comes from Bacillus sp. FSL K6-2944, assembly GCF_038005385.1. NCBI lineage: Bacteria > Bacillati > Bacillota > Bacilli > Caryophanales > Bacillaceae > Bacillus > Bacillus sp. FSL K6-2944. The sequence continues at coordinate 208,668 of NZ_JBBOTE010000001.1, forward strand.
ATGTATAATCACGCTAGATCGAGAGCGGAAACAGAATCTATTCTCAACCACATGAAAAATCACGAAGTATTTGATAACAAAGAGTACAAAGGATATTTCAGTTTATCGCAAATGGTTGCAGAGGATTTGTATGGAGAGGAAGAAGATATCCTTGACTGGCAAGATTTAATGGAGCGATATGAAATTGTGGCTACGAAATCAGGCGTGAATTTTCGAGAAAAGGATGAGGAGGAATAATCATGACTCTTGCAGGGGAAGCGGTTATTATTTGGACGGCAACAGGCTTGTCTGTAGTTACCATGAAGGCAGCGGAAAAAATGGGGATAAATGTTCCACATTGGCTTCCAGGTATGACCTTGTATACCACGCTTACAGGGTCGTTCTTATATCTTCTACGTTCTGTTCTAGGTATGTTTCTATGATGGAAGGCGATGTGGCAGAGCGGGACGATAGGCGTCATAAAGGAAAAGGTTTGTTCGGCTCTCTTCCAACAAAGTGCAATGATATCCTTATAGGATATCTGAAGGGGAAATGTTTATGCTGGAATTATTAATGATCCCGACGACAGCGTTAACTTTGGCTTTTGTAAGTGATCGGTTTAAAAAGAAAATAGATGATAAAAAGAAAATACAAGTGTTTTTTGAGGTATCAGGAATTGCGATAAAAAAAGATAATCAACTTCATTACCCAAAGTTTCAAAAACAAATGTACGACGATCGAAGTACAACATATGTCTATGAATTACCTGTTGGTATGCCAAGTAAAATCATTCGAAAAGTTGAAGATGTGGTGAGTGAAGGGTTGAATAAGCCTGTTCGAATTCATTATGACAACTACAGACTAAGCATTCGAGTATTTCATAAAGACATACCTGAGAAATGGAAATGGTCAAAAACATTAGTTGAAAAAGGAAAATGGCTTGTGCCTATAGGGCAAAGTTTAGAAGAATTAATGTATCACGATTTTGATAAAACACCCCATATGACGTTAGGTGGATTAACTCGTATGGGGAAGACTGTATTCTTGAAAAACGTGATGACATCTCTTATTACGGCACAAGCTGATCATACGCACTTATATATCATTGATTTAAAAGGCGGATTAGAGTTTGGGCCTTATCAGAACATAAAACAAGTAGAGTCTATTGCAGAAAAGCCCGTGGAAGCCTTTCAAGTCTTGCATACAATTCTAAAAAAGATGGAAGAAAAAATGTTGTTTATGAAAGAACACCATTATACGAATGTAGTAGAAACCAATATAAGAGACCGTTATTTTATTATTGTGGATGAAGGGGCAGAACTTTGTCCGGATAAAAACATGAGTAAAGAGCAACAAAAATTACTAGGCGCTTGTCAGCAAATGCTTTCTCACATAGCACGAATTGGCGGAGCTCTCGGTTTTAGGCTGATATTTTGTACCCAATACCCGACTGGTGATACTTTACCGCGTCAAGTGAAGCAAAATAGCGATGCGAAATTAGGATTTCGCTTACCGACTCAAACGGCTTCTCAAGTGGTAATTGATGAAGCAGGTTTAGAATCTATACAAAGTATACCTGGACGTGCGCTTTTTAAAACAGATAGATTAACAGAAATTCAAGTCCCATATATCTCAAATGAACAAATGTGGGAGGTATTAAAACAATACGAGGTGGAAAGGGATGCATATACAGACACACATCAAGATGAACCGTCAGATGACGATTTTGACCTCGATTAGAAAACTGAAATTCGCAACCAGAAGACACTTAATGGCAATTCATGATATGGGAGGAACTCGAAACGCAAATCGAATTCTAAAGGATTTAAGCCCATATGTAAACAGTACCGTTTATAAAAAAGAGCATGTATATTATTTAAATAAACAAGGGCGTGCACTATTCGATGATACAGAAAAAGTTGTCCCAACTATTCGTTTAGCACATAGTCTCATGAGAAACGAAGTTTGGCTGAATCTGTTTTGTCCTGATGATTGGCAGATAGAAGCACCTATACGCTATAAAGAAGGTGGCAAAAAGAAAACGATTATTCCTGATGTGAAATTCCGAGATGCCGATGGCATATTAAACGCAGTTGAAATAGATCGTACACAGATGATGAATAGCAACAGTGAAAAAATAAATAGATATGGCGAATTTACCACGTATTACAAAAATAAATACAATGGCAAAGTGCCAATTATTCATTTCTTTACACTTACTGCATACAGGCAAAAGACACTCGAACAATTCGCTGTGAAGCAAGGTGTATATGTAAAAGTTCATGTTATACCTGAATTATAAAGCAAAATCAGGATATCTGCTCTTTAATACAGCCCCATTTCATCAGCTTCTTCTTTTGATATCTTGTAATACACACCTGGCACAAGAGAGCTGTCTATTGTATTTGTGGATGGTTCTCTTGAGCTAGTGTCTTCTAGCCAGTTGTAAAAAATGAACGGTGATTGTTGGTTATGTACATCAGAAGAACCTGTATGCGCTTTTTTAGGTGCATTAGATAGTTTGGTATTATCCGAATACACACGAGAAAATAGAGCTTGTACACTGTCCGTAAGAGTACCGTTGTTTTTTAGGAATCTATCAATTTTTCCTAGTACATTGAACGCAAGACGAAATAGGCTTTGATCACAATTGCTACCCACACGTAGCCCAATAATCGATGCGTTAGCTTTTAAAGCAGGATGATATGTTCCAGCTTTGATTGTGTGGTACATCCTTTCTTGGTATTCATTTACAAAATACGTATGGACTCTTTCGAATTCTTTTTGTCGATCGTTTTGTGCTTCTTGTAACTCGTTTTCGATGGATTCTATTAGAGATACTCTATTATTATTTTTTTCTTGTTTTAAAGAATTAAAAGAGTTAATAGAGTTATTATAGTTAGAAGTCGTTTTTTCGTCCTCTAACATTACAGCCTCAACGGTTTCAGGATTTTTCTGTTCGGCAACCTGTTCGGCATTCAGTTCAGCAATTTGGTCGGCATCTATGTAAAATACTTCTTTCAAGATTGTTGTGAAATTAGGGTGTGTCTTTAATACAAATACATATTTATTCTTACCGTCAGCTAATCCAGCGACTAGGATGTCACCTAGTTGTTTTAATGCACGAACAGCGTCAGTCACAGTTCTCACAGAACAGTCCGCTTTATTTGTTAATGTTTCAGCTGAAATTTTGCATATGCCATTTCCTGATAGCATATAAATAATATGGTCCGCCACATCTTTTCGTTTAGATCGTGAAGGAAATAAACTTTCAAAACTTTGATTCGTATCGTCGATACGTTTTCTCATAGCATCTATGATTTCATTTTTTTTGTGAGTACTTAAGTGGTTTTGTTGCATATGCTTTTGAACATCTGCATTATAGGCAGTTAGTTTTTTCATAGGTCTCTTCTCCTCCGATAATAAAAAAGCAACAGAATGCCACAAAATGTAAGCAAACTGTTGCGGAGGAACCCATACGTACGGTAAAATGAACATGTACGCATGAGTGCAGCAAGTGTTTGCCTAGTTACGTTAGGCGGACGGTTAATAAGGTGTCTCACCACCTTATTAACACGCTGTGCTCTTTATTTTTTTATTGGTTTAATCTTGAGTTTTTCGGTAACGGATTTGGTCACAAATAACTAGAAAAGTGTTGCCATTTATAATTTTAGGTGAAGCGAAAAACTGTGTAATGTAGCGGTTTGTAGCGCCTTTAGGCAGTTTAAGTTTTATAGATAGTAGATGAGTTAGGTGTCCACATGTCATTGACATTTGAAGTTGGTGAGTGGAGTGCTGAGTCGTTTGTAATTAAAAAGTATGTTGTCGATGCAGATGAGGAAATGCTTGCTCTTTGTCAGAAGCTAATGACAGTATTCAGTTATAAAGCTTTCGGAGTTCTTCCAGGAAAAATTGAAGTTATTAATTTAATAGAAGGAACTAAGTATGAGTACATTCCGAAACAGGAAGATATTATAACTGGAATGGCTGATTTATCTAGAATGAAAGAAATGTTAGAGCAACCTGAGCATTATACAGAGCGTCATTTTCGTTCTGAGTGTATAAGTTGTGCGTTTCGTAGTGAATGCCAAGGGGAAGAAGTAAAGACAGAAGCGAAACAGAAGAAAAATATAGTTCATTAAAGGATGCAACTTTGTATCCTTTTTTGTTATTGACATGAAAAGCTTTTCATCATTTACGGTATATTTGTAGCAGATTTTAATAAAGTGAAACTTTAATCAGTGGGGGTTTTGTCAATCACCCACTGATTATCAGCCCTCATTAATCGGGCTACCCACAAATAGCAGAATAAAGGGAGGAATAATCAATGAAAGATGAAACAAAAGTATTTCAATGGTTAAAAGAACAAAATGCTCCTTTTGAAATTCAACTGCAAATTTTACGGGCGTTTCAATTGTATAAAGTTATTGTTGAAATGGATAAAAAGTTAATGATGTATGAGGAGAGAGTATATAGGGAGAGAATGTAATCTCATCCCTGTAATATCGTTTTTAGCTGTTCTGTGCCTGTAATGAATTCGAGTTCATTCTCTGACTCAAAGTTATAAATAATATTATGTAGTAAAGGACTGTATTGATAAAAGGTAGTAATACGATGAATGAGTAATGGATCATGATGAGAAATAAGTGTACTGTACTGTTCATATACAGATGTAGTAAACTCATCTCCGAAATCATAATATAGTCCTGCAAAATCAAAAGCAGGATCGCCAATTTGCGCATCACCAAAATCGATAACACCTGAAATGCTTTTGTTATGCTTGTTAAATAAAATGTGATGATGAGTAAAATCAGCGTGAATGATTGTGTTTTGAAAAGTGGATGTAGCTAAACATGCAAAGAAATTTTCAAATAAGCGATTTAAGGCTAGTTTCTGTAATGAAGTAAGGCTAGTAGTGAGATATTGGTTTAATTTTGTTTGTAGCTCTTTCCAGTAGGTACATGTTTTTTCAATAGGGAAACATAGCGTTGTAACTTGGTGTAAAGGAATACTATGTAGTACCGCAAGGAAAGTAGCTAATTGTGTAATAATTGCTTTCAGCTCTGTATCCTCCAGCGTGGCAACTGTTTCTGTTTTTAATGGTTCACCATGAATGAGAGTATAGTAACTACAAAGAGGAACCTCATCAGATTCATTTTTATAAATTAGGTGATATTGTGGAACTTCGATTTCTTGTAGTGATTGAGTGAGAATTGCGCATAGTTCTTTTTCTAACGGAATTCGCATCGCATATTCCTGTTTTCGCGGGAAACGAAACAGTAGCTCATCATTTACTATAACTGCTACATTATCCCATCCTTCTTCATTTTGTTTATATGAATGTATAGAAAGATTAGGCAAAGCTTCTTTTATATAATGTTTGTAAGAGTCCATAATTGTTCCTCGTTTCTGAGTTAAGTTATTCTATTTTATGATATCAGAATTTTCTTTCTATATGTTAAAATATATCTATTATTATGAAGAAGGGCGGGAGTATTACGAAAAAAAGACTGTTAATCATTTCTCTATGTATCGCTTTTGTATTGTTTTGGTCATATAAAGAGGAGGTTTTTGCTACCTTTAAACCGATTGATCAGTACGAGTTAAATAAGGAATTAAAGAACAAAAGTATAGAAAATTTAACTCATAATGAAATGAAAAAGGTAGGAGAGCATTTTGTGACTGAACAACTATCAGTGTTTGAGTTTAATAATAAAGAAGATGTGAAACGAAAAGGTGAAGAACTATTTTTAAATAGAGGGTATGAACAATTAATGGGAAATTATTATCCAAATCGTTTTCGAGATTTAGAGTATAAATTTACAAGCGAGGAGATACGTGAAGAGACCAATGAGAGTTTTCTTTATCAAGCTGTAGCGTACGTTGCGGGTACTGAAAATGATAAGAGTAAGAGAGGCGAAATGAAATTGAATTATGAAGTGAAAATTGTAAAGGTTAATAATAGATTTATGGTGCTAGAACAAAAGCAGCGCGTACAATAAAGGAAATTCATTGCTCAATAGATCATTTGGGGGTGTACTACTTAATGCGGAATAAAAAGGCCCTCAAGGAATAAAGGGCCTTTAAAGATTTTCATTTTGTTGACCAAGTTCTTTTTGAGCAATATATAAATTCCCTTGCTCGACTTGTTTAAGAGTATGAACAGAATCTCCTGCATATCCTTTTTGTGTTTTAACAGTTCTTTTTGAACGATTGGAATCTTGTTTCTTCATATAATAGGCCACCTTTCATCAAAAATAAACGAAAATGATAAGTATGAGTAATACAGCAGCGAAAATGGTAATGCCCATTAAAAACGAAGTGTTTTTATATTTAGGTGGCTTATGTACATCTTGCCGATATCCAGGTGAAATTTCAGGGGCAAATTCTTCATCGAATGATTGCTTTTTTTCTTTGTCGTCCATATGTACCCACCTTTCTTTTTCATTATATTATACGTTACAAGAAAAAATATGCATAAAGAAAACAGCCGCTTTATTATTAGCGGCTGTTTTGTGTTGTATATTTTCGTTGTACTTGAAAGAGACGGATAAGTAGGAAGGCAGCGCCAAATGCTAGACCGATAATAAGACCGATCCAATAGCCTTTCGCGGCCCATTCTGTATACGTCGCTAATATGTAACCTAGTGGTAGACCTATTATCCAATAAGCAATTAAAGTCATAATTAGAGCAACATTTACATCTTTATAACCACGCAAAGCTCCTTGTACAGGGGTTGCAATTGCATCTGAAATTTGAAATAAAATTGCAAAGATAAGAAATTCTTTTGCTAAATGATGAACTTTTGCATCTGTCGTATAAATAGAAGCAATTTGATCATCAAAGAAGTAGAGAAGAATCGAATATAATAAAGCAAAGGCAAGGGCTAATCCAATTCCAATCAATCCGTATTGTTTTGCATTATCGTAACGTTTTGCTCCAACTTCGAATCCGACCGCAATAGTCATTGCCATTGCTAAACTTAGCGGAGTCATATATAACAAGGAAGCAAAGTTCATAGCTGCTTGGTGAGCTGCAATAGTTGTCGTACTAAAATTACTCATCATGAGCGTTACCGCAGCGAAAATACTCGTTTCAAAAAAGATAGCAAATCCGATAGGGACGCCAAGTTTTAAGAATGCTTTCCAACTCGAAAGAGAAGGTCGGTATAATTGTTTGAAAATGTTGAAAGAGGCAAAAGGCTCTTTCGTCTGAATAATAATGACTGTAATAATTAAAATGCACCAATATGTTGCAGTGGAAGCAATTGCTGCTCCGACACCACCAAGCTTTGGGAAACCGAAGTTACCAAAAATTAATAGGTAATTTAATATTACGTTAATTGGTAATGATAATAATGTAATAATCATCGTTGTTCGAGTTTTTCCTAATGCATCAATAAATCCACGTAAAACAGTGTAAGTGAATAAAGGTATAATTCCTATTGCGATAATACTTAAAAATTGCGCTGCAATACGTTCCACAGGTTCTTCTAAGCGCATGCCATTTAAAATAGGTGAAACGACGAAAAAACCGATGAGGATAACAACGAAGCTAGCACAAATTGCTAAATAAACTGCTTGTATGACAACGTGGGGAACGTCCTCTTTTTTCTTGGATCCAACGAGCTGTGCAACAATGGGAGTAGTAGCCATTAAAATTCCTGTTAACCCCGTACTAACTGGAATCCATATACTTGTTCCAATTGCAACACCTGCTAAATCAGTTGGACTTGCATGTCCTGACATCGTTGTATCAAAAAAACTCATCGCAAATAATGACATTTGTGTTACGAAAATCGGAAAAAATAGTAATACAAATTGCTTTAACTTTTGTGAGAATGAAGTAGTTTCTTTCATAAAATCCCCTTTCCGTATAAAAAAACAAACTCTTACTATCATACAATTTAATCAAAGATTAGAAAAGAAATACGCGCCTATAACATATGAAGCCAATAAAAAAAGGATGCACTTTGAAAAGGGATAAGGTATTATGATAAGGTGTGAAAAAATTACATATTATTTGTTATTAAGGAGGCACTACTTGTGGCTGATTGGTTAATTGGTTTAATCATGGGTGCTGTTGAAGGGTTAACAGAGTTTCTACCAGTATCATCAACAGGACATATGATTTTAACAGGACATTTAATTGGATTTGACGATGAGAGAGCGAAAGTTTTTGAAGTTGTTATCCAATTGGGATCGATTTTAGCAGTTGTTGTTATATTTTGGAAGCGTCTATGGTCGTTAGTTGGAATAGGTAAAGTAACAGACGGACCATCGTTAAATTTATTACATATTATTATCGGGATGATTCCTGCTGGGATACTTGGCGTGTTATTCCATAGCACTATTAAAGAGGTTTTATTTGGTCCAGGACCAGTTGTTATTAGCTTAGTAGCCGGTGGTATTTTAATGATTGTTGCTGAGAAGTTTTCGAAACCAAGTACAGCAAGAACGTTAGATGAAATCACATATAAACAGGCATTTACAATTGGAATGTTTCAATGTTTAGCTCTTTGGCCAGGATTTTCTCGTTCTGGTTCTACAATCAGTGGTGGTTTATTAGCTCGCGTGTCGCATACAGCGGCAGCTGAATATACGTTCATTTTAGCGGTACCGATGATGGTAGCTGCAAGTGGATTAGATTTAATTAAAAGCTGGGATGTATTAAGCTCAGCAGATATAACGCTATTTGTAACAGGATTTGTAACTGCATTCGTTGTTGCGATGCTTGCAATTGTTTCATTCTTGAAATTATTATCTCGTGTGAAACTAACACCGTTCGCTTATTATCGTTTCATTTTAGCTGCGGTATTCTATTTCTTCATTATGTAATAAAAAAACCTGCCGAGCTCGGCAGGTTTTTTATTTTACTATTTTTTCCACCATATTTTCCATTACATGCTCCCAAAGAGAAGTATCATCAGCTAATGTAGCACGGAAATTAGCATACATTTCTTTTTGTTTTTCTTCGAATGTTGGATCTTCTTTTTCGGGTAATGTAGCGCGCATTGAAGTTACTAATTCTTGTACTTTTGGAGCGCGTGGTCCAAAGACGGCTTGTTCATTTCCATCTTTATCAATGAAAATAAAGATTGGAATCGCACGTGCTGTTCCATTTGTTAAATATTGATCCATTAATTCTAAGTTTTCGTCGCGAATTAATAAACTCATTTCAATATTTGCAACTTCAGAAATTCGTTTCATAACAGGTACGCATAAAAGAGCATCGCCACACCAATCAGCAGTTAATACGATAACACGCCAGCCGTCATTTTGACGTTCTTCTAATACAGGAAGTAATTCATTTGGAATTAAAAAGTTATTGTAAATGTGTAGTAGCTCGTATTGGTTTACTTGCATTTCATTCACATATGTATCAAAGGACATACCTTTATCAGCCCATTGTTGTAAGTTCATAATTAACACCTCTTTAGTAAGATTTGCTTTCATTGTACCAATTTTTATATAGAAAAGCTTGTATTCTTACTCTTTCTCGTCACTTAATAACTTATTTAAGAGGAAAAAGAATAGTACGACACATAATTCAGCTATGTTGGACATTTGTACGCTTTCTATCCAATCATCAGCAGTATGAATGACGAACCAATCTAGTGTAATTTCAATGAATGAGAAAAGAGTAATAGAAATCCAATTTGGCATGTTTTGTGTCAGTGGATATAGCAGCGCTTTGAAGAAACTGAAGATGAAAAATGTAATATTGTCTAAGAAAGTGATTAATAAAAAAAAGAGAAGTAACGCAATACGTGAACTATACTCTATACCTGTAATTTGAAAGATTCCTACATATACAAAAAATATAAATGCAAAAATTATAATGAGAAAAAGAGCAATAATACTAATGATAATCGTTTTATCTTTTAGGCTGAGATTTGAGAATTTCTCCTCCTCATGCATTAAGATACCCCCTTTTTCTGGAAGTTAACTTCATTTTATCATGAAATACATATTAAAAAACTACGAATTATGGGAAAATAAGGTGACAAAAAGTAAGATTTCATGTAAAATTATTAATAAGGTTTTTATTTAACTAAATGAAATAAAAGGAGCTGTCAAAGTTGTCTCAAAATCGAGAGCAATTAATGGAAGAACTATCGACAAATGTGTTTGCTATGTTTCGCACATTGCGTAATGATATCGGAAAAATATTTGGTGGTTACATACCGTGGAATGAATTCATCGTCCTGAGAATATTAAATCGTACGAATAAAGAAATGGTATCGCGTGTAGCAAATGAATTAAATGTGTCGAATAGTCATATTACAGCTGTTACAGAAAAATTAATTAATAAAGGTTTTGTAACTCGTTCACGTTCTACATCAGATCGCCGAGTTGTGTATTTAGAGATTACAGAACAAGGGAAAGATTTAGTTGCGAAAATGGAAGATGCGAAAAAACAATATTTACAAGAAAGATTCTCTGCACTTTCAGAAGATGAAATGAATGTAATGATTTCAATTTCCAAAAAACTTATTTAAGTGATTATAAACAAGAAAAAGCTTACGTGATGAAATAGAAGATCTTCCTTATATATGGGAGGTCTTCTTTCATGTGTAATAGATGTTAAAAAATAAAATGTGTATGAAAAAAGATAGAGCGCCATACTACTAATACAAGGAAGGGAGGGAGAAATATGACGAATCGTAACGGTAGTAAAGGGAGCGGTAATCAAGGATCACCAAAGTCCGGCCAGTTTAATCAGGAATTTAGCACTGAATTTGAAACTGGTAATGATAATAAAGGGAAAGAATATCGTTCTAAAAAAGGGAGTAAATCAAAAAAGGAGTGAAATTCATCACTCCTTTTTTGATTTAAGATGCTGCCGATTGATCCGTATTATATTTTTCTTCTGATTTTGCGACAATCATTGCGCAAATTGCATCACCAGAAATGTTTACAGCTGTTCTAGACATATCTAAAATACGGTCAATACCGATAATTAAAGCGATACCTTCTACTGGTAGATTTACTTGATTTAAAACCATTGTAAGCATTACAAGTCCAACACCAGGTACACCAGCAGTACCGATACTAGCTAGTACAGCAGTTAATACGACCATAGCTAATTGCGGTAATGTAAGTTCAACCCCGTATACTTGAGCGATAAATACAGTGGCTACCCCTTGCATAATGGCAGTACCATCCATATTAATAGTTGCCCCTAGTGGTTGTACAAATGAGCTTATCGCTTTTGGAACGCCAAGCTTATCTTGTGCTGTTTTCATTGCAAATGGAAGCGATGCATTAGAGCTAGATGTACTAAATCCAATTGCCATTACTGGTCCGAAATGTTTAAAGAAACGAACAATACTTTCTTTTGCTAATACCTTTAATAAGCCGCCATATACAAAGACCCCGTGAATAATGAGTACTAACATAACGACAATCATATACTTGAACATCGCAGCGACGCCTGCAAGCCCCATTTTACCAACGGATGAAGCGAGCAAACCGAATGTTCCAATTGGGGCTAATTTCATAACGAGATTAACAAGATACATCATTAATTCGTTGCCCTGTTCAAGTAATGAATGGATACCTTGAACTCGTTTTCCTAAAATAGCTATACCGAGTCCAATCAATACGGCAAAGGCAATGATTTGTAACATGTTTCCGTCAGCCATCGCTTTTGCTGGGTTATCTGGTACGATATTTAGCAATGTGTCGACGAAAGATGTTTCAGTTTTTGCACCTTCATACTTAAGACCTTCTGTTTTAAAATTACCGCCAGCTCCTGGTTTTATAATAAGTGCAAATGTAACCGCTATAGAGATGGCAACCGCAGTTGTTACGAGAAAGAATGAAATTGATTTTAAACCGATTCTTCCAAGTTGTTTCGGATCTCCAAGGCCGGCAGCACCAAGTACGATAGAAATGAACACAACAGGAACAACGAGCATTTTAATAAGTCGAATAAACAATTGACCAATTGGGTTGAACACAAATTGATTTAGTGGCTCAAAGATAGATGGAGCAGCTAAATTTAGAGTGAGTCCAACAACTAGACCTAGAAATAATGCGATTAAGATTGCTTTTGTTTGTTTCAATAAAATCCCCCCTTTTGTTTTTGCGAAATTTCTTTCTAAAGTAATTATACCGAAAAAATACCTAATTTGACAATATTTTCTGAATTTTTCGTTTTTGTTTAAGTGTAGATAGACTGATTTTGTGTTTGGAAAATAAAATAGACCATCACATAGGATGGTCAAGGGAAGGGGACAATTTATGTCAATTTAATTAGGGATGGAAGTTGCTTTAAGACACTGGGGAATGTCTTATAAATTAGGGAGGAACAACTTCGATACATATACTATAAAAGGTAGATGTGACCTCTGTGTGAACATAGAGTGAAAGAGAGAGGGAGTTTTAAATAAAAGATAGAAAGACAAAAAAATAAGACCATCATATATAAGATGGTCAAGGAAGGGGACAATTTATGTCAATTTAATTAGGGATGGAAGCTGCTTTAAGACACTGGGGAATGTCTTATAAATTAGGGAGGAACAACTTCGATACATATACTATAAAAGGTGGATGTGACCTCTGTGTGAATATAGAGTGAAAGAGAGGGGGAGTTTTAAATAAAATGAAAATTTAATGAGTGTTTTTTGTTCATCCCCTGTTGATTATTAGCTTTAACCAATCGGGCGTTTATTGCCCACAAATAACGGAATAAAAGATAGAGAAAACAAAAAAATAAGACCATCATATATAAGATGGTCAAGGAAGGGGACAATTTATGTCAATTTAATTAGGGATGGAAGCTATTCAAAGACACTGGGGAATGTCTTATAAATTAGGGAGGAACAGCTTCGATACATATACTATAAAAGGTGGATGTGACCTCTATGTGAACATAGAGTGAAAGATATGGGGATTTGAAAAATAGTACATATGAAATTGTTATTGCTAGCAATATTGAGTTAGGATATAGAGTTTTCCAGCATAAAACGAAAAGGAATCTGAATATAAATAAAAGTTGTAATCTATGAAAAAAAGGATTATGCTCAACTATATTATGAGAATATAAGGTTTGTCCCAATTATTTAAGGGCTTTTAAAAAGCTTTTTATTGTATGAGGGGAAAGCTTCACTTTAATAAGGGAGTTAGTGATATGGACGTAACAAAAAAACAAGGGCTGTATAATCGTCTTATACGATTAAACCCACCACAAATATTAGCATTAGGCTTTTTCTGCTTAATTGTGGTTGGCGGTTTGTTATTAAAATTACCATTCGCAACGAAAGTACATATTAGTTGGGTAGATGCTTTCTTTACAGCAACGTCAGCAGCGACCGTAACTGGTTTGGGAGTAGTGGATACAGCAAGTACATTTACGATGTTGTTATTATGTTTTTAATTCAAACAGGTGGTCTAGGCCTTATGACAATTGCCATTTTAATTGTTTGGGTACTAGGTAAAAAAATCGGATTACGCCATCGTTTATTAATTGGAGAAGCATTTAATCAAACAAATATAGGTGGTCTTGTAAAATTAGTAAAGCGTGTCTTTATATTTTCGATTTGTATTGAACTTATTGGGGTCATCTTTTTATCGTTTCGCTTTATTCCAGAGTTTGGTTTTGGAAAAGGTTTATACTATAGTATTTTTCATGTAATTGCATCTTATAATAATGCAGGATTTGCTTTATGGCCAGATAATTTAACAAGATATGTAGGGGATCCTATTATTAATATTGGGATTTGCTCTTTAATTGTAATTGGGGGACTCGGTTTTACCGTATTAATTGATATATGGTATAGCCGCAGTTTTCGAAAATTATCACTTCACTCAAAAATAATGATTATTGGAACAGTAGTGCTAAATGTTATAGCAATGATTGTAATTTTTGTATTGGAATATAATAATGTGAAGACGTTAGGGAATTTATCTTTAAATGAAAAACTATGGGCTTCCTTCTTTCAAGGTATTACTCCGCGGACAGCTGGATTTAATACGGTTGACTATGGAGGTATGGAAGAATCATCTATATTATTTACGATGATTTTAATGTTTATTGGTGCAGGAAGTGTATCGACAGGTGGAGGAATTAAATTAACGACGTTTGTTATCTTAATTACATCTGTCCTTTCTTTCTTTAGAAAAAAGGAGGAAATTGTTTTATTTCAGCGTACAATTAAAATGTCGACAGTAACGAGGGCCTTAGCGATTGCTGTTGCCAGTCAAATACTTATTTTAGCAGCGGTATTCATATTAATGCTTACAGAAAACTTCAGCTTTATTCAATTATTATTTGAGACAATATCAGCGTTTGGCACAGTCGGATTAACGATGGGAATTACTGCAAAGCTATCGGCATTCGGAAAATGTATTATTATGTTTGTTATGTTCTGCGGATTAATTGGACCATTAACACTTGTGTTCTCTTTAGCGCGACCAGCAAAACAAAAAATAAAATATCCATCGGAAGATGTGTTTACAGGATAAGGTATCCCGCGTTAAGCGAGATACCTTTTTCTTTTTTAGAACAGGGAGAACAATAGACCAATAAGTGCTACTCGGAATAAAATTGCGATAAGTGCAGCAATTCCACCGACAACTGCAGCGATACCGCCAGTTACAGTAGCTCCGCGATTATAAGCGTAAATACCGAGTAAAACAGAAACAAGACCAAATAGTGTTGGAAATGTAAATAGCGATAAGATAGATAGCGCAAGAGCAATAAAACCAGCAGTTGATCCAGCAGCGGACGATTTTACAACATCTTTATCGTCTTTATCGTCTTTATCATCGTAATCATAATCAATGCGTTGTGGTGCAACCTCAGCGGCGTACTCTTCTTTATAGTCACTATAATCACTATCTATTCTATCTTTTCTTTTATAATCATCAAATTTCTCAGTCAAAGTCATGACTCCTTTCATAACAAGGTTCAATAGTAGTATGTATCTCTTTTTCTTTTTTATCCCGCTATTTGTGAGAGTCGAGCTACGTACACATCCCACTGATTAAAGTTTCACTATACCGGAGCATGTACAGGGAGTAGTATCTTTTAAAAGGAGGAAAATGTTTTCTTGAAATAGGAAAAGTTAGTATGACTTCCTCTATTTTGGAAAATATAAAAAGGAATAATGAGGAAAGGGTGCAATACATAATGGAACATCCAATTGAAAATTTAATGAAAACGGCAATGACAAATTTAAAAGAGATGGTAGATGTAAATACAATTGTTGGGAGCCCGGTTTCAACAGCTGACGGAAATGTAGTATTAACAGTATCTCAAGTGGCTTTTGGTTTTGGAGCTGGTGGAAGTGATTTTAAAGGGGATTTCATTACTGAAAAACATAACGGTGGGCAAAATCAGCATAAAGAGAACAAACAAGGGCATCCATTTGGAGGAGGAAGCGGGGCTGGGGTTTCCATTAGTCCAGTAGCTTTTTTAGTAGTTGGTTCTAATGGAGTGCAAGTATTACATCTCAACAGCAGTACACATTTAATTGAAAAGGCTTTAAATACTGTACCAAGCACTGTAGATAAATTTGTGAATGGTCGTCAAAAGTGAACTTGCATTTTTTAGGAATTATGATATATTAGAAAAAGTGCGCTTTAGGATGATCGGAATAATTGAAATGTAAATATATATGATGTGTGGAATAAGGGAGAGGAATTTATGATTAATATCAAAAACTTAGTAGTTGGCTTATTTATGTTAGTAAGCGGCTTTGTTGTATATGTAATAAAAGAAAAAGCTCCATTCTAAAACAGACAAACCGTTAATGTCTGTTTTTAATTTGCGGAAAAATATTGACAAGTTATTGTATTGGTGTTAGAATTTTAATTCGTGTCTCGGTTACAGCTAGTGTAAAGTAAATATCTCTTATGAATGCAATACGAAAAGTTTGCGAAAGATCGGGTAATTTTATCAACAACTTTTGTGAACAAACCCTATAAATTGTATTTGTAAGCTATATATGTATACTAGTGAATCAAGGAGCGGTCAGTGGAACCGTAATGATGAGAGAGAGGTAGGGCTTTCATCCAGTATATGTTACTTTCCCGTTAGGTGAATATAAAAAAGAGGACTCCTTTTAAAAGGAGTCCTCTTTCATTTTTCAAGTGCGACTTTCAACTTGTTGACAAATTTCATCCGTTGTTAAACCGTGAGCTGTAATGACTGATCCTTTAATTGATGTATCTGCAATGCCCATCACATTAGAATCTTGCCCAGTTACAACGCAACAATCACACCCTTGTGCATCCTGTTCTGAGTTAAGTGTAACAACTTCATGACCTTGTTGCTGAAGAGCTTGTTGAACGTCTGTTAATGAGTTTTCAACGCCAATTCTAGCCATAATTCTCACCTCCTACCATCTAATTGCTAGTATGCTCAAGTTCACTGCATTTATGAAAAGATGGTAGGAAGTAAATCTCTGTTTAGTCGTTATATACGCCAGTAAGCATTTGACTAACGAATTGATCGTTTAATGTATCTTGGGCAGAAGAAGTATTTGAATGGATGTCGATTGAAGCAATAAAATGATTATGTTCTTGCGTATTTGGTTCTACCTCTACGTAATTATCGAATTTACAAAAACCTTTCGTATCCATTAGATCAAATAATTGCAGCATTTCTACTACCTCTTGTCTCGTTCCTTTAATTTGTACACACGCCATATTTATTTCCTCCTTCATTTTGACAAATTGTTTTTTAAAAATAGGATTATGATTACGAAATGAAAAATATGAATGTTATTTTTAGACGGCGCTATTTTTGTTATTTTCCCCCTTTTTCAGCAAAAGTCGTTATATATTCCCGGATTTATAAAATCGGACGTCCGTTTATTGAATACAATAGATTCGCATCAATTGATGAAAATCCTTCTTTTAAACAAATATTTTTTTAGTGGAAATTGGCGAAAAAAATTTTTTGACTTTTTGTAAACGTTAACAATGTTGTTAAATCAATATAAGTAAAGAAGTACGTCCGATTAAAAATTATAAATTTTCTAAAAATTCACTTGATTTATTTAGAAAGGAGAGTAAACTAGGAAACAATAAAAAATTCATAGAACATAGGAGGCGCTTCTAGTGAATGAGCAATGGATTTTCTTAAATGGAGAATTTGTTCCAAAAGATGAGGCAAAAGTTTCAGTATATGATCATGGCTATTTATATGGCGATGGAGTGTTTGAAGGAATTAGAGTTTATAGCGGTAATGTTTTCCGTTTGAGAGAGCACCTTGTCCGGTTGTATGAATCAGCAAAATCAATCCTTTTAGAAATTCCATATTCATTAGATGAAGTAACAAATATTGTTGTTGAGACGATTCGACAAAATAAATTATCTAATGGATACATTCGCGTTGTTGTATCAAGAGGAGCAGGAAATCTTGGATTGGATCCCGATTCATGTAAGAAGCCGAATGTAGTAGTAATTGCAGAACAATTATCTTTATTCCCACAAGAATATTATGAGAAAGGGATTCCAGTTGTAACAGTTGCAACGCGCCGAAATCGTCCCGATGTTTTATCCCCTCAAGTAAAATCTTTAAATTACTTAAACAATATTTTAGTTCGTATTGAAGCGAAATTAGCTGGAGTACAAGAAGCACTTATGTTAAATGATCAAGGATATGTAGCTGAAGGCTCAGGAGATAACGTGTTTATTGTTAAAGGAAATAAATTAATTACACCACCAAGTTCTGCTGGAGCGTTAGAAGGTATTACACGAAACGCCATTTTAGAAATCGGCGAAAAACTTGGATATGATGTAAGAGAAGAGTTATTTACAAGACATGATGTATATGTAGCTGATGAAGTGTTTTTAACAGGAACAGCTGCTGAAGTTATTGCTGTTACGACAGTAGATGGTAGAACGATTGGCTTAGGGCAAACAGGTCCACATACGAACCGTTTATTAGAAGAGTTTCGTAAGTTAGTTGTAGAAGATGGAGAGAAAATTTACGAAGAAAATAAAGTTGGATAACAACTTTTTTAACATAAGAAAGCGTTGATAGGGAGGAGTAGTTGATTGTGAAGCCTCACAGAGAGTCGGTGGTTGCTGAAAACCGATGGTTCACGTCGACGAACATCGCCCTTGAGTGCTGAGCTAAAGCATTTGTCTAGGCTTAGACGGTAGCTCCGTTATTAGCTAGATCCATTTATGGATCACTGAGGCAAGAGTATTCTTGCAAAGAAGGGTGGTACCGCGAAATCTTTCGTCCCTTCAGCACATAGCTGGAGTGTGGACGTAGGATTTTTTTATTGTATAAAAGTTTGAAAAAGGGGGCTTATAAGAACAATGTCTTCAAAAACGGAAGAGAAACTGGCAACTGGTGCACAGCTATTGTTAGAAGCGCTAGAAAAGGAAGGCGTAAAAGTGATTTTCGGTTATCCGGGTGGTGCCGTTTTACCTCTCTATGATGCACTGTATGATTGTGAAATTCCGCATATTTTAACAAGGCATGAGCAAGGGGCAATTCACGCTGCTGAAGGGTATGCCAGAATTACAGGGAACCCAGGGGTTGTAATTGCAACGAGTGGACCAGGTGCTACAAATGTAATTACGGGTCTAGCGGATGCGATGATTGATTCATTGCCACTTGTAGTATTTACAGGCCAAGTAGCAACAACGTTAATTGGGAGCGATGCTTTTCAAGAGGCGGATATTATGGGACTTACGATGCCAGTGACAAAACATAACTATCAAGTGCGAAAGGCCTCAGATTTACCTCGAATTATTAAAGAAGCATTTCATATTGCTAAAACAGGAAGACCAGGACCAGTCGTTATTGACCTTCCGAAAGATATGGTAGTCGAGAAAGGTGAGCGATGTAGCAATGTACAAATGGATTTACCAGGATATAACCCTAATTATGAACCGAATCTACTTCAAATAAACAAATTACTACAAGCAATTGAAACCGCAAAAAAACCGTTAATTTTAGCTGGAGCAGGTATACTGCATGCGAAAGCTTCGAAAGAATTGACAAGTTTTGCCCGTAAATATGAAATCCCTGTTGTGCATACGTTACTTGGACTTGGTGGTTTTCCGCCAGATGATGGGCTATTTCTAGGGATGGGGGGAATGCACGGTTCTTACACAGCCAATATGGCGTTATATGAATGCGACTTACTCATTAATATAGGTGCGAGATTTGACGATCGTCTTACTGGGAATTTAGCTTTTTTTGCTAAAGGGGCGACTGTTGCACATATCGATATTGATCCAGCAGAAATCGGGAAAAATGTGCCAACAGAGATTCCTATTGTTGCAAGTGCTAAGCGGGCGTTAGAAGTATTGCTTCAATCAGAAGGAAAGAAAGAAAATCATCATGAATGGCTCTCTTTATTAAAGAGTAGAAAAGAAAAGTATCCATTCTCTTATAAACGAAATTCTGAAAGTATTAAACCTCAATACGCGATTGATATGCTATATGAAATCACGAAAGGAGAAGCGATTGTAACAACAGACGTTGGGCAACATCAAATGTGGGCAGCACAATACTATCCGTTGAAAAATCCAGATAAATGGGTAACTTCTGGCGGATTAGGAACGATGGGGTTCGGATTTCCAGCAGCAATCGGTGCGCAAATTGCAAAGAGAGATGAACTAGTTATTGCAATTGTTGGTGATGCTGGGTTTCAAATGACTCTGCAAGAATTAAGTGTATTAAAAGAACACGCTTTACCCGTTAAAGTATTTATTTTAAATAATGAAGCTTTAGGAATGGTAAGACAATGGCAAGATGAATTTTACAATCAAAGATATTCACATTCTTTATTGCCATGCCAACCAGATTTCGTCGCTCTTGCGAATGCGTATGGTATAAAAGGTGTTCGTATTGACGATCCACTTCTTGCAAAGAAGCAAATCCAGCATGCGATCGAATTACAAGAGCCAGTCGTAATCGATTGTCGTGTACTTCAATCAGAGAAGGTTATGCCGATGGTTGCACCAGGAAAAGGTGTTCACCAAATGGAGGGAGTGGAAAAAGGGTGAAGAGAATTGTTACAGCGACAGTTCGAAATCAAAGTGGTGTGTTAAACCGAATTACAGGGGTTATGACACGAAGACATTTTAATATTGAAAGTATTTCAGTAGGTCATACAGAATCATCAGATATATCGCGAATGACGATTGTTGTACACGTTGAAAGTGAACAGCAAGTTGAGCAGTTAATTAAACAACTTCATAAGCAAATCGATGTTCTGAAAGTATCAGATATTACAGAAGAAGCAATGATTGCTAGAGAGCTTGCTCTTATTAAAGTAGCAACTTCTGTAGCGAGGGCAGAATTATATAGTTTAATTGAACCATTTCGAGCCGCTGTAATAGATGTTGGGAAGGATTCCATAGTTGTGCAAGTAACAGGTACGCAAGATAAAGTAGAAGCGTTAATTGAATTACTTCGTCCATACGGTTTAAAAGAAATTGCTAGAACAGGTGTAACAGCATTTACACGTAGTATGAAAAAACAAGATAAGCAAGTTATGTTAATTCAATAATCATTTAAATATAGGGGGAAATGAAAATGGCAAAAGTTTATTATGAGAAAGATGTAACAGTAAATGTATTAAAGGAAAAGAAAGTAGCAATCATCGGATATGGCTCGCAAGGTCATGCGCATGCGCAAAATTTACGTGATAACGGATTTGATGTAGTAGTAGGTTTAAGAAAAGGTAAGTCTTGGGATAAAGCGAATGAAGATGGGTTTTCTGTATATACAGTAGCAGAAGCAGCGGAAAAAGCTGATGTAGTAATGATTCTATTACCTGATGAATTACAACCAGAAGTATATGAAGCTGAAATTGCACCAAATTTACAGGCTGGAAACTCTCTCGTGTTCGCACATGGATTTAATGTTCACTTTGATCAAGTAAAACCACCAGCTAATGTAGATGTATTTCTAGTAGCGCCAAAAGGACCGGGGCATCTCGTACGCCGTACGTTCGCCGAGGGAGGGGCTGTTCCTGCATTATTTGCAGTATATCAAGATGCAACAGGAGTTGCGACTGAAAAAGCACTTTCTTATGCTGACGGAATTGGAGCAACGAGAGCTGGTGTATTAGAAACGACGTTTAAAGAAGAAACAGAAACAGATTTATTTGGAGAGCAAGCTGTACTCTGCGGCGGAGTAACTGCACTTGTAAAAGCAGGATTTGAAACGTTAGTTGATGCGGGATACCAGCCTGAACTTGCATATTTTGAATGTTTACATGAACTGAAGCTAATCGTTGACCTTATGTATGAAGGTGGACTTGAAAATATGAGATATTCAGTTTCAGATACAGCGCAGTGGGGAGACTTCGTATCAGGACCACGCGTTGTTACTGAAGATACGAAGAAAGCGATGGGGGCAGTATTAGCAGAAATTCAAGATGGTACATTTGCAAGAGGCTGGATTGCAGAGCATAAAGCAGGAAGACCAAATTTCCACGCGACAAATGAGAAAGAGAATGAACATGAAATCGAAGTAGTAGGACGTAAATTACGTGAAATGATGCCTTTCGTACAGCCGCGAGTAAAGGTAGGGATTAAATAATATGAAGCAGATTTTGTTCATGGATACAACGCTTCGTGATGGCGAACAATCACCAGGAGTAAATTTAAATGAACAAGAGAAGTTACAAATTGCTAGGCAATTAGAGAGGCTTGGTATTCATGTAATGGAAGCTGGATTCGCGGCAGCTTCCGAAGGTGACTTCCAATCGGTAAAACGCATCGCGAATACAATTCAAAACGCTACGGTTATGAGTTTAGCTAGAGCGAAAGAAAGTGACATTCGAAGAGCATATGAAGCTGTGAGAGGCGCTGTATCTCCTCGTCTACACGTATTTCTAGCTACGAGTGATATTCATATGAAATATAAACTTTGTATGTCAAAAGAAGATGTGTTAAATAGTATTCATCGCTCGGTTACGCTCGGAAAATCATTATTTCCGACAGTACAATTTTCTGCAGAAGATGCGACAAGAACATCGAGAGCATTTTTAGCTGAAGCAGTAGAAATTGCGATTCGAGCAGGAGCGAATGTAATTAATATTCCGGATACAGTTGGATATACAAATCCGGAAGAGTATTATTCTCTTTTTAAATACTTACAAGAATCCGTTCCATCATATGAAAAAGCGATTTTTTCTTGTCATTGTCACGATGATCTTGGTATGGCAGTAGCAAATTCGTTAGCTGCGGTTGAAGGGGGAGCAGTGCAAGTAGAAGGAACGATTAATGGCATTGGAGAAAGAGCAGGGAATGCAGCGTTAGAAGAAGTTGCAGTAGCTCTTCATATTAGAAAAGATTTTTATAAAGCAGAACCTTCGATGACTTTAAAAGAAATTAAGGCGACGAGTACATTAGTAAGTAGGTTAACGGGTATGGTTGTACCGAAAAATAAAGCAATTGTTGGAGCGAATGCATTTGCTCATGAATCAGGCATCCACCAAGATGGGGTTTTAAAAGAAGTAACAACTTATGAAATTATCGAACCAGCGCTTATAGGAGAATCTCAAAATCTCTTTGTACTTGGGAAACATTCTGGCCGTCATGCGTTTACGGAAAAAATGAAAGAGCTTGGTTATGAATTTACAAATGAAGAGCGAGATGCGGCATTCGAAGCATTTAAAAAATTGGCGGATCGTAAAAAGGAAATTACTGAGGAAGATTTACGCGCAATTATGCTTGGTGAAGCAGCATTTGCAGCCCAGCAATATAACATTACGCAATTACAAGTGCATTTCGTATCAAATAGTACACAATGCGCAACAGTTGTGCTGAAGGATGAGGAAGGAAATGTATATGAAGATGCAGCCACTGGTTCTGGTAGTATTGAAGCGATATACAATGCGATTCAAAGAATTTTAGGATTAGAATGTGAATTGGCAGATTATCGCATACAATCTATTACACAAGGTCAAGATGCACTTGCTCACGTTCATGTTGAATTAAAAGAAGGTAGTCACCAAATATCAGGTTTCGGAGTTGCGCAAGACGTATTGGAAGCGTCGGCGAGGGCTTATGTCCATGCAGCAGGGAAATTAAAATCTCTTATAGCGCTTGTGAAATAAATAATTGATAGGTGAGAGAAGCTTTCCTCACCTATCAAATTAAAGTTCTGAAAATTCAGTTAAAAGGAGTGTTAAAAATGGAAAAACGTATCGTTTGTTTAGCTGGTGATGGTGTCGGTCCAGAAGTAATGGAGAGTGCGAAGGAAGTATTGCATATGGTAGAAAGGCTATATGGACATCATTTTCATTTGCAAGATGAGTACTTTGGTGGTATTGCTATCGATTTAACTGGGCAACCATTACCACAGCGAACACTTGCCGCCTGTTTAGCGAGTGATGCGGTTTTACTTGGAGCAGTAGGTGGACCAAGGTGGGATAGTGCGAAAGAAAGGCCTGAGAAAGGATTATTAGCATTAAGAAAAGGACTCGGTGTATTTGCGAATGTTCGCCCTGTAACGGTAGAAAGTGCAACTGCACATTTATCACCATTAAAAAACGCTGATGAAATTGATTTCGTTGTCGTTCGTGAATTAACAGGCGGAATTTATTTTTCTTATCCGAAAGAGCGAACGGAAGAAGTGGCGACAGATACACTTACGTATCATCGCCATGAAATTGAACGTATCGTTTCGTATGCTTTTCAATTAGCAAATAAGCGGAAGAAAAAAGTAACATCTATTGATAAAGCGAATGTTTTAGAGTCTAGTAAATTATGGAGAACTGTGACAGAAGAAGTAGCACTTCGCTACCCAAATGTGGAAGTAGAACACATTTTAGTAGATGCAGCAGCTATGGAATTAATTCGGAATCCAGGAAGATTTGACGTTATTGTAACGGAAAATTTATTTGGTGATATTTTAAGTGATGAGGCTTCAGTATTAGCTGGATCATTAGGAATGCTTCCATCAGCAAGTCACGCTGAAAAGGGACCTTCATTATATGAGCCTATTCACGGATCAGCACCGGATATTGCGGGGAAAAATAAGGCGAATCCAATTGCGATGATGCGTTCTGTTGCAATGATGCTTGGGCAATCGTTCGGATTAACGAGAGAAGGATATGCAATTGAAGAAGCAGTTTCTGCAGTCCTTAAATCAGGGAAATGTACAGCAGATATCGGGGGGACTGAAACGACAACTTCATTTACAAAGGCAGTTATTCAAGAAATGGAAGAGCAAGCGTTAGTAGGGAGAGGAAGATAATGGGAAAAAGGTTACTAGATAAGCTTTGGGAAAGACATGTAGTTGCGACTAATGAAAATGGATTGGATTTATTATATATCGATCTACATCTTGTTCATGAAGTAACGTCACCGCAAGCCTTTGAAGGCTTGCGGCTTACAAATCGAACAGTCCGCAGACCAGATTTAACATTTGCAACGATGGATCATAATATTCCAACGAAAGATGTTTGGAATATTACCGACCGCATTGCGAAGCAGCAACTAGATACACTTCGGCAAAACTGTAAACAATTTCAGGTGCGATTAGCGGATATCGGAGATGAAGAGCAAGGGATCGTTCATGTAATAGGACCAGAACTTGGACTCACACAGCCAGGAAAAACGATTGTTTGTGGTGATAGTCATACAGCAACACACGGTGCTTTTGGCGCACTAGCGTTTGGTATTGGTACGAGTGAAGTGGAACATGTATTGGCAACGCAAACGTTATGGCAACGAAAGCCGAAAGCGATGGGCATTGAGTTAAAAGGAAAGTTACCGCAAGGTGTCTATGCGAAAGATATTATTTTACACCTTCTTTCAAAGTACGGAGTAGCAGTTGGAACAGGTTACGTAATGGAATTTTACGGAGAGGCCATTCATGCTATGGATATGGAAGAGAGGATGACGCTTTGCAATATGGCAATTGAAGGGGGAGCAAAGGCTGGCATTATTGCACCAGATGAAAAAACGGTTGCTTACGTAAAAGGGCGTAAATATGCGCCGAAAGACTATGAATCTATTAAGGAAAAATGGTCAGAACTTTATACAGATTTAGATGCAATTTATGATTTACATATTCTAGTAGATGTTACAGATTTAGCGCCGTACGTTACGTGGGGAACAAATCCTAGTATGGGTGTTCGGATTGATGAGAAATTGCCAGAAAAGCATGATGCAAATGACGAAAGAGCGTTTTCTTATATGGGATTGAGTCCCGGACAAAGTACGTATGACATTCCAGTTCAACATGTTTTCATTGGATCTTGTACAAATTCCAGGCTTTCTGACTTAGAAATTGCTGCATCTGTCGTGAAAGGTAAAAAAGTAAAAGAAGGTGTGCGAGCACTTGTTGTACCTGGATCTCAAAGGGTAAGAGAAGCAGCGATGCATAAAGGATTACATCGCATATTTGAAGAAGCTGGATTTGAATGGAGAGAGCCCGGATGCTCAATGTGTCTAGGTATGAATCCAGATCAAGTGCCTGAAGGAGATCATTGTGCCTCTACGTCCAATCGCAATTTTGAAGGAAGACAAGGAAAGGGAGCACGAACGCATTTAGTTAGCCCGGCAATGGCGGCAGCGGCTGCGTTATATGGTCATTTTGTTGATATTAGAAAGGAGAGTTATGATGGAGCCATTTCGTATTCATAAAGGTACTGCCGCAGTACTGATGAATGATAACATTGATACAGATCAAATTATTCCGAAGCAATATTTAAAGAGAATTGAAAGAACTGGGTTTGGGAAGTTTTTATTTGATGAGTGGCGATATGATAATAATCGCCAAGAAAACCCTAATTTCCCGCTTAATGCACAAGAAAGAAAAGGAGCCAGCATATTAATCACAGGTGATAATTTTGGATGTGGCTCGTCAAGAGAACATGCTCCATGGGCACTTGCTGATTATGGTTTCCGTGTTATTATCGCTGGAGGATTTGCCGATATCTTTTATATGAATTGTATGAAGAATGGCATGTTACCGATTGTAATGGATAAAGATATGCGTGAACAACTTGCTAAAACAGATGCGAGGGAACAAATTACAGTTGATTTAGAAAATGAAATAATAACAACGAATACGCATAGATTCCATTTTACGATCGAGAAAATGTGGAAAGAGAAGTTATTAAATGCTTTAGATGAAATTAGTATTACAATGCAATATGAACAAGAAATAAAAGAGTATGAAAGAAAAGTGGCTTTACATTAAAAAAATGACGGAATATTAAAAATGTATTTACATTCAAAATTAACTGTTATATACTATGTGAAAATCAGAGGAGAAAGGGAGTAAGTATTATGAATATCGTGCAATCTATTACAATGCTTACACAACTACATCATCATACATGAAACCCTTGAACCTAGCGTGAAAACGTGTAGGTACAAGGGTTATTCCCGTTGTACCTACACTCTACTGAAGAGCCTTGTAGGTATTTTGTCTACAAGGCTCTTTTTATTTTCGGCTTAGGGGAATGAAATAGGCATACATTAGAAGGGGAAAGGTGTGAAAATTTAGATGACAAAATGGAAACGAGCAAACCCGAATGGAACGAGAGATTATTTATTCGAAGAATGTACGTTAATTGAAGAAGTAGAACAAAAATTAAGGCTTACTTTTTTAGAGAGAGGTTATGAGGAAATAAGAACACCTACAATTGAATTTTATGATGTTTTTGCATTTCAAAATAGACCGATAGATGAAGAGAAGATGTATAAATTTTTTGATGAAAAGGGAAGGATTATCGTTTTACGTCCAGATATGACAATTCCTTTAGCGAGAGTTATTGGAACACAGAGATGGGATACGCCACTTAAAGTGACGTATAGCGGGAATGTATTTCGAGCGAATGAATCCCATTCTGGAAAATATAATGAAATCGTACAAAGTGGTATTGAAGTTATCGGGATTGATAATGTAAGAGCTGAAATTGAATGTGTAATAAGTGTCATTCAAGCACTTCAAAAGTTGAAGGTGCAATCTTTTACAATTGAGATTGGGCAAGTACAGTTATATAAATGTATTGTAAAAAAACTCTCCATCCAGGATGAAGAAGAAAGGGTACTTAGAACGTATATAGAAAGTAAAAATTATGCTGCCCTCTCAAATTTTATCGGAGAAAAGAAATTAGATCGATGCGATGAGACAGTAAGATTACTTGAGAAATTGCCAAGGCTATTTGGAAATTTAGAAGTTATTGAGGAAGCAGAAAAGCTTGCTTCAAGTAATGAAATGAAAATGGCAATTGCAAGAGTAAAAGAAATGTATGAAACAATTGAAACGTTAGGATATGGTTCTTACATATCAATTGATTTGGGCATGATTCAACACTTAGATTACTATACGGGTGTTATTTTCAAAGGATATATATATGAAATTGGAGAAGAAATCGTTAGTGGCGGAAGATACGATGAGCTAATTGGGAATTTTGGAGAAATGCTGCCAGCTGTTGGACTCGCGGTACAAGTAAATCAAATTGTGAAGGCGCTGCAAGAGCAGCAAGAACCATATGAACGAAATCAAATTGATATTGTGATTCATTATGAGTTAAATAGATTAGCGGAAGCAGAAAGGTTACGAAATTTACTTCGAAAGGATGGGAAAAATGCTTGGTTATCTCTATTCTCTAATTTAAGCGATACCTTTCAATTTGCAAGAAAAAATAAAATAGGAACGGTCGTTGAGGCAAAGAATGAATACTTAGTGGAATATGTATGGAATGAGAAATGGGTAGTCCAGAAAGAAGGAGAGGCTTCATGCGTAACATTCAAATTGCGTTAACGAAAGGAAGATTAGAAAAACATGTCATTCCACTTTTTGAGCAGATTGGAATTGATTGTTCCGAGCTCAAAAATAAAGGTCGGAAGCTTGTATTTCAAAGTAAAAATACAAATGTTTCATTTATTTTAGTAAAAGCGGTTGATGTTGCTACTTATGTAGAACATGGGGTAGCTGATATTGGCATCGTTGGAAAAGATATTTTAATGGAAAACGAGAAAGATATTTATGAAATGCTGGATTTAGGAGTGGGGATTTGTAAGTTTTGTGTTGCTTCTATTCCTACGTATAATCCGAAGAGTTACCGGAAGAAAAGAATCGCTACGAAATACCCCCATATTACTTCTACTTATTTTCATGATAAGGGAGAGGATGTAGAAATTATTAAGATAGAAGGTTCTGTAGAAATCGCTCCTCTTCTTGGATTGGCAGATGCGATTGTAGATATTGTTGAAACAGGAAAAACATTACAAGAGAATGGACTCATTGTATTTGAGGAAATGTACTTTATATCGGCTCGGATGATTGTAAATAAGGCAGCCTTAAAAACTAAAAAAGACGAAATATTCAGCATTATAAATATGATGGAGCAAGAAATCTTATCAGGGAAATAGGAGGATTTAAAATGGAAATCATTTATGAAGAATTTAAGGAGGCATTATCTAAAATAAAAGTGCTAAGAGAAAACGCTAATATAATAGAAGAAACTGTTCAAAGAAGTGTAAGAGAAATCATTAGACATGTAAGGGAAGGGAAAGATGAGGCTTTATCTTTCTATACAAAAAAGTTTGATGGTGTAGAGATGAAAAATTTTCGTGTAAGTGAAGAAGAAATACAGCAAGCGAGTATGTTTGTAGAGAATTCATTTTTAGAAGCTTTAAAAGAGGCGAAGAAAAACGTTGTTTCGTATCACGAAAAGCAAAAGAAGCACTCAATATTCGATTGTGAAAGTAAAGGGATAATTAGAGGGCAACTCATTCGGCTGTTAGAAAATGTAGGTGTATATGTACCGGGTGGGACAGCCTCATATCCTTCTTCAGTATTAATGAATGTATTGCCGGCGAAACTCGCAGGTGTGAAAAAGATTGTAATGGTAACACCGCCGAGGAAAGGAGGAATTGATCCACATATATTAGCTGCTGCAGATCTTGCGGGAGTAGATGAAATTTATACGATAGGTGGCGCACAAGCAATTGCTGCTTTAGCATACGGGACGGAATCGATTCCGAAAGTGGATAAAATAGTTGGACCGGGAAATTTGTACGTCGCTCTAGCGAAACGAGAAGTATACGGAATAGTAAATATCGATATGATTGCTGGTCCATCAGAAATTGTAGTTGTCGCGGATGAAACAGGTAATGCAAAATATATCGCAGCGGATTTATTATCGCAAGCAGAGCATGATGAGAGAGCAACGGCGATTTGTATTACAACGAATATGGAACTAGCTAAAGAAGTAGAAAAAGAGGTAGAAAGACAGTTAGAAACGTTACCAAGAAGTGAAATTGCACGTGAATCAATAAATAGAAATGGAGCCATCTTTATCGTTCCTTCTTTAGAGGAGGCGCTAAAGTTATCAAATGAAATTGCTCCAGAACATTTAGAGTTACATATAAAAGAACCAATGAATGCTCTAGATTATGTGAAACATGCAGGCTCTATTTTCCTTGGGCCATATTCACCTGAACCGCTCGGGGATTATTTAGCGGGACCGAATCATGTATTACCAACGAGCGGAACGGCAAGATTTTTTTCTCCGTTATCAGTCGATGATTTCGTGAAAAAATCAAGTTTTATTTCTTATACGGAGGAAGCATTAAAAAATGTACAGCATCATATTGTAGAGCTTGCAAATAAAGAAGGGTTACATGCACATGCGAGAGCAATCCAAATAAGGTTTGAGGAGGAAAAATAATGCGTCAGTCCAGTCAAGCACGTGAGACGACAGAAACAAAAATTAAATTAAATTTGCAGCTTGATGAAAGTACAAATGTATCTATTCAAACAGGGGTTGGTTTTTTCGATCATATGCTTACTTTATTTGCTAGACATGGAAGATTTGGATTGCAGGTTGAAGCAGAAGGTGATGTATTTGTCGATGCACATCACACCGTTGAAGATGTTGGAATTGTACTCGGAAATTGCTTGAAAGAAGCATTGCAAAACAAAGAGGGAATTAATCGTTACGGTTCTGCGTATGTACCGATGGATGAATCTTTAGGATTTGTCGCAATTGATATAAGTGGACGCTCATATTGTGTATTTCAAGGGGAATTAACAAATCCGAAGCTCGGGGATTTTGATACAGAATTGACGGAAGAATTTTTTAGAGCAGTTGCACATGCTGCCAATATTACATTACATGCGCGCGTTCTATACGGAAGTAATACACATCACAAAATTGAAGCATTATTTAAAGCTTTTGGTAGAGCGCTTAGAGAAGCGGTCGAAAAAAATGCCAACATTACTGGTGTAAATTCAACGAAAGGAATGTTGTAATTGATTGCCATTATAGATTATGGAATGGGGAATATTCGCAGTGTAGAGCAAGCATTAAAATATATTGGCGCAGAGTACATTGTAACGAGTGATAAAAAAGAGATATTGAGAAGCGATGGCGTGATTTTACCGGGAGTAGGTGCATTTCCGAAAGCGATGGACGTATTAGAAGAAAGAGATTTAGTGTGTGTACTAAAAGAGGTTTGTGATATAGGAAAACCACTCCTCGGTATATGTTTGGGCATGCAGCTTTTATTTGAACGAAGTGAGGAACTAAAAGATTGTAGCGGGTTAGGTTTACTACCAGGGGAAATTCGTAAGTTAAAAGTTTCGTATAAAATTCCTCATATGGGATGGAATGAATTAAGGAAGGAAAGAGAATTTCCGCTTTGGAATGGATTAGTGGATGGTTCTTTCGTGTATTATGTTCACTCATATTACGCGGATTGTCCAGATGAAATTGTATGCGGAGTAAGTGATTATGGAATGCAAGTACCAGGGTTTGTCGCGAAAGGAAATGTATTTGGTGCACAGTTTCATCCAGAAAAAAGTGGCGAAATTGGCATGCAAATATTGAAAAATTTTCAAGGGGTGGTAGAAGCATGGAAATCTTCCTAGCTATCGATTTAAAAGAAGGACGATGCGTTAGACTTTATCAAGGAGAGTTTAGTAAAGAAACGGTGATGAATGAAGATCCAGTAGCGCAGGCGATCATATTTGAAAAGCTTGGAGCGGAAATACTACACATTGTTGATTTAGACGGTGCAATTGCTGGCGAGTCTTTAAATTTGCCCGTCATTGAAAAAATCTGCAAGGCGGTACGTATTCCTGTGCAAGTGGGAGGAGGAATTCGTTCACTTGTAACGGTGGAGAAGTTATTGTCAGCAGGTGTAGAAAAAGTGATTTTAGGAACAGCAGCTCTTTATGATAAGTCATTTTTAGAGGAAGCAGTTCGTCTATATAAAGAGAAAATCATTGTTGGAATTGATGCGAAAAATGGTTTCGTAGCAACGAGAGGTTGGCTTGATCTATCTGAAATTTCTTACGTTAGTTTAGCGAAACAAATGGAAAGTTTAGGTGTTCAAACGATTGTGTTTACAGACATTTCGAAAGACGGGACGCTTGCAGGTCCAAATTTTGAACAATTAGCGATACTTCAAAAAAGTGTGGGCATTCGTCTCATCGCCTCTGGAGGAGTGGCATCTATTCAAGATGTGAAAAAGTTAAATGATATGAATATATATGGTGTCATAATTGGAAAGGCGCTTTACGAGAAAACGATTGATTTAGAAGAAGTATTACAGGTAACGAAGTTATGTTAGCGAAACGAATTATTCCATGTCTAGATGTGAAAGAAGGGCGAGTCGTAAAGGGTGTAAATTTTATAGGATTACAAGATGTCGGTGATCCGGTTGAAATAGCTGAAGCATATAACGAGGCAGGGGCAGATGAAATCGTATTTTTAGATATTACGGCGACTCATGAAGGAAGAAAAACGATTATAGATGTTGTAGAAAAAACAGCAGCAAAAGTATTTATTCCTCTTACGGTTGGCGGGGGGATATCAAGTGTGAAAGATATGTACAATTTACTAAGAGCTGGGGCAGACAAAGTTTCAATAAACTCAGCGGCAGTGCGAAACCCGAAGTTAATAGAAGAAGGGGCAGAACACTTTGGATCACAATGTATTGTCGTGGCAATTGATGCTAGAAAAGTAGCAGAAGGTAAATGGAACGTATATGTCAACGGCGGAAGAGTTGACACAGGAATGGATGCCATAGAATGGGCGAAGCGTGTTGTTAAACTTGGGGCAGGTGAAATTTTGTTAACGAGTATGGATGCAGATGGAACGAAAAGCGGATATGACCTTCGTTTAACAGAAGAAATTTCAAAAAGTGTTTCTATTCCAGTCATCGCATCAGGAGGCTGTGGTCATACGGATCATATTATAGAAGTTTTTCAAAAGACAACGGTTGATGCAGCGTTAGCGGCATCCATCTTTCATTATGGTGAGGCGACAGTGCAGAGTGTAAAGCGAAAATTAAGAGATGCAAATATTGAGGTGCGGTTATGAAACCTAATTTTTCAAAAGGATTAATACCGGCAATTGTCATCGAAGAAGGTACGAAAGACGTTTTAATGCTAGCTTATATGAATGAAGAAGCATATAAAAAAACGTTAGAGACGAAAAGAACATGGTTTTATTCTCGTTCGAGGCAGTCGTTATGGAATAAGGGGGAAACATCAGGGAATGTTCAATATGTGCAATCTTTATATTTAGATTGTGATCAAGATTCAATTGTTGTGAATGTGAAACAAGTAGGACCTGCTTGTCATACGGGAGAGAAGACATGTTTTCACTATCAAATTATATAGGGGGATACATATGGAAAATGCCTTTAAGTTGCTGTATAAAACAATTGAAGAACGAAAGGGAAGCCCACTTCCTGAATCGTATACAAATTATTTATTTTCAAAAGGAGAAGATAAAATTTTAAAGAAGATTGGTGAAGAGTGTGCTGAAGTAATTATCGCATGTAAAAATAATGATAAAGAAGAAGTAGTGAAAGAAATGGTTGATGTATTTTATCACTGTTTCGTTTTATTAGCTGAAAAAAATATTGCATTGGAAGATGTGATGCGAGAGGTGAAAGAACGAAATGGAAAGCTTTCGAGAGTTGGGGATAGAAGGGAAATAGATACATTATAAGGGGGAATGTATATGAAAGTAGATTATCATCTTCACTTAGAAGAAGGACCGTATTCAATAGGATGGCTTGCTAAAATAAATGAAGCGTTGGAATGTTATGAACCGCTTCAAGAAAGACATTCTATTGATTGGCTTATGAAAACACAAGAGCGTTTGCAAAAGCGTGTGAAGGAAGGGCCATTTACAACAGAATGGATAGATCTATATTTAGAAGAAGCTGTGCGAAAAGGAATAAAAGAAGTGGGAATTGTTGATCATCTATATCGTTTTCATGAAGCAAAAGGATATTATGAAAAATATGTAGATATTAGTGATTCTAAGCTCGGTCGTATACAGAAAGAATGGTTAGATCAAGTAAGGGTAGTTTCACTGTATGATTTTACAAAGGCAATTGAAGAGGCGAAAGAACGATGGGGGAAAAGAGGTGTCACACTTAAACTTGGAATTGAAGCGGATTATTTTATTGGTTGTGAAGGAGAGTTAAAAGAATTATTGGCGCTAGGAGACTTTGATTATGTAATTGGTTCCGTTCATTTTCTAAATGGCTGGGGATTTGATAATCCAGATACGAAAGAATATTTTGAGGTGCATGACCTACGCGCGTTATATGATATGTTTTTTAAAACAGTTGAGAGTGCGATTCGTACCGAGTTATTTGATATTATCGCTCATCTTGATAATATAAAGGTATTTAATTATCGATTGGATGAGAATGAACAGCTTTCTTATTATGAGGAAATTGCCTGTGCATTAGTAGAAACGAATACGGCAACAGAAATAAATGCAGGATTATACTATCGTTATCCTGTTCGTGAAATGTGCCCAAGTCCACTATATTTACAAGTATTAGCTAAGTATGGTGTTCCAATTACGATTTCTTCGGATGCCCATTACCCAAATGATTTAGGGAATTATGTACAAGAAAATATACAAACATTACGAGCTCACGGTGTTACTCAGGTTGCAACATTTACGAAGCGAGCAAGAGTAATGAGGTCGCTTGAAGAAGAAGTAACAAATTCAAAATGAAACGCAATTTTTTGATGAAAACTGTCCTTTTTGTTCAAAATAAGAAAGAATGAAAAGGAGGGTAAGAAATGGCGAAACAACAAAACAAACAAAATGTACAAGGTGCACAGCAACAAGCTTATACTTCTGAAACGAATGCTGCATCTCAATCGGTTATTGAGGAGCAAATTAGCGATACGGTTGCAGAAGGAACTATTGATGTGAAGCTTGGAAAAGAATCGCAGGAAAAAGCGTAAGAAGAGGGGAGAGTTGCATCTCCTCTTTTTTCATGGAAAAGTGTCGATTTTCAAAACTATAATCAAATTCCTTGGTTTTTATATGTGGATTTCTTACAATGAAATATAAGAGATGTCTTATTTTCTATAGAAGAGGTGTTAGTAGTGGCAAAAATATTAGTAGCGGGAAAAATTCCGGAAATTGGATTAGAACTATTAAAAGATCATAATGTAGAAATGTACAATAAAGAGGAGTTAATTTCTATAGATGAATTAACAGAGCGTGTAAAAGATAAAGATGCATTGTTAAGTTTACTTTCGACAAAGGTGCCAAAAGAAGTTATTGATGCAGCGCCTCATTTAAAGATTGTTGCAAACTATGGTGCTGGTTACGACAATATTGATTACACGTATGCGGGCGAAAAAGGAATTGCAGTTACGAATACACCGAAAGTATCAACGGAAGCGACTGCAGAATTAACATTTGCACTTCTTTTAGCAGCGGCGCGTAGAATTCCTGAAGGGGATACGTTATGTCGTACGACTGGATTTAACGGATGGGCACCGTTATTTTTCTTAGGACGAGAAGTCCATGGTAAGACAATCGGAATTATAGGTCTTGGAGAAATCGGGAAGGCTGTTGCAAAACGTGCGAAAGCATTTGGAATGGATGTTTTATATACAGGGCCAAATCGTAAGCTTGAAGCTGAAAGTGAACTGGGAGCAACGTATGTGACGTTGGAAGAATTATTACAAACAGCAGACTTTATTACAATTAACTGTGCTTATAATCCGAAATTACATCATATGATTGATGAAGAGCAGTTTAAAATGATGAAGAAAACAGCGTATATTGTAAATGCTTCACGTGGACCAATTATGAATGAAGCAGCACTTGCTCATGCATTAAAAACGAATGAAATTGAAGGAGCAGCTCTTGACGTGTTTGAATTTGAACCGAAAATTACAGAAGAGCTAAAAGAATTAAAGAATGTAGTACTTGCTCCACACGTAGGGAATGCAACATTTGAAACTCGTGATGCGATGGCTGAAATGGCTGTCAGAAATATTTTAGCTGTATTAAACGGCGAAGAGCCAGTAACACCTGTAAATCAAAAGGTATTAGTTACAAAATAAAAAGAAACCTTCCGGACTCGGAAGGTTTTCTTATTTTTCTTTATTGGCTTTTTTAGACGGTCTTTGTCTAATGAATTGAGATAACATGTACAAAATATATAGTGGAATGGCAATGAATAAGAAAACAGAAAAATTTCCAAATCCTGTTTGATACATTGTAATAATGATTCCAACTAAAAATAGTGTAATAATGATGCTATATCGTGGAATTGGTACATCTTTTAAACTCGGGATACGAATGCGGCTCACCATTAAAAATGCGAACGTTACAAATACGGTAATAAGAACGATTTTTGGAATGGTATGTGAAAATAATGTTAAGAAAGCAACAAGCCCTCCCGCTGCTGTAATCGGTACTCCAGTGAAATATTTCATTGAAGTAGAAGATGGTGTTACATTAAATCGTGCTAAACGATATGCTCCGAAAAGAGGGAATAATCCCGCTATGTATAATCCGATGATTCCGTAGTTTGAGAAAGATGTGTAATACATTAAAACAGCTGGTGCTGCACCAAATGTTACGACATCTGCAAGCGAGTCGAGCTCTTTTCCCATTTGTGAATCAACACGTAATAAACGAGCAACACGACCATCAAGACTATCTAACATCATCCCGATAAGTACTAAAATAGCAGCTGATTTATAATATCCTAAAGATGCATAGCCGATTGATAAAAATCCGCTATATAAATTTCCGAGCGTAAATAAGTTTGGAATAGCTGCTCTATACAAAATCTGATCCCTTGCTTTCTGTAATAAATTCTTAATTAGTGTATGAAAGTTTACTTATTTTATCATACCATAAATTTATTCCTCATACGAAAGAAATTACCAATTTGTGAAAGATTCCATAGAAGGATGGTTCGAAAATTAAGTGAAAATAAAAAGAGGAAGCAACTTGTATAAAGTTGCTTCCTTTACTATTCAAATTTCGTTGTCATCGTTCCGGTTTTATATCGATTATTAGGATCGAAGCGTAATAAATCTCCATAAATTAATTTATCGGAGAGTTTTAATTCTGTTTTTGCTTTTTCAATATACGGCTGACATAACGTCATGTCAGCTTCTTCACCCGTACTTCTTTTGTAGCACATATTTTTTGTATAAACATACTCTTCAGAAACAAAGCTACCATCACGCATTACCATAAGCGGGTCTTTCTCTTTAATAAATAAGTCAGTTCCAAATTCAACGGATTTATTTGTTTTAATACCAAGTAAATGAAGGAGCGTTGGCTTAATATCAATTTGACCGGATACTTTAGAAACAACTTTTCCTTCTTGGCCAGGCACATGAATAATAAGAGGGACTCGTTGTAATTGCATAGAATCGAATGGTGTAATAGTATCTTTTCCTAGGAACTGTGCCATAGCTGCGTTATGGTTTTCGGAAATACCGTAATGATCACCATAAATGACAATAACGGAATTATCATATAATCCTTCTTCTTTTAATTGTTGAATAAATAATTTAAGAGCTTCATCTGTGTAACGAACAGTTGGGAAGTAGCGGTTTACAACACCACTTTCCGAGTTGAATTCATCAACATATTGATCTTCCGGATTTAGAAGAAACGGAAAATGATTTGTTAATGTAATAAATTTTGTATAGAACGGTTGCGGTAAAGATTTTAACTTTGGAATAGATTGTTCAAAGAACTCTTTATCTTTTAATCCCCAACCGACAGACATTTGCTCCGTTCCTGCGTAATCATTTAAATTAAAATAACGATCATATCCAAGCGCAGGATACATTACATCCCGATTCCAAAACGTTTTATCGTTTGAATGGAAGACGGCAGAAGAATATCCGTATTTCTTTAATTGTTCTGGTGTCGCTGTGTATTCATTTGTTGCATGAGTAAAGAATACAGAACCACGATCTAGCGGATAAAGTGAGTTTTCAACGATAAATTCAGCATCAGAAGTTTTGCCTTGTCCAGTTTGATGATAGAAGTTATCGAAATAGAAACTATCCTTAATAAATTCATTTAAAAATGGTGTAATTTCTTTTCCATTTATTTTTTTATTAATAACAAAGTTTTGTGTAGATTCCATTGAAATTAAAATTACATTTTTACCTTTTGCAGCTCCAAATAAGTTTTTATCAACTTGTTTGTCTTTTGAGTCTGTATAGTTTTTAATTTCAGAAAACCCATCTCCACTTGCAAATACACGCTCAGCTGAAGACTTGGATTGAAGCGTAATGTCAAATAGATGGTATGTGTATAAACCTAAATTCTTCACGACAGTTTGACGGTCAAATGAGCGCGAGAACATTTGTGGTTTATAAATAACTGATACAACAATTTGTAGTGCTAATAAAGCTGTTACACCGCTAAAGAAAGTTCGCTTCTCTGAGCGGGAAAGTGGTGTTTTGTCGCCAAATGATGGGAATTTACGTGAAATAAACATTAAAATAATTGCATCTGCAAATAAAAGTAATGTTTTGTACGTAAAGAGTTCTTTTATACTTGTCCCTAAATCAGCCATATTGTTTGTTTGGAATAAAACAGGGAAAGTAACGAAATCGTTATAGAACCCATAAAACATTGCGTTTCCAAATAAAATAAATGACAGTATAAAACTGATTCCAATTATAATTCGGTTTCGGTGCTTAGATGCACGTAAAGCTAAGCCGAAAAATAAAAGTAACGCAGCTAGTGGATTGATAAAAAGCATGAATTCTTCAAAGAAATTATCAATTTTAATATCAAATGCTAGCTTGTACACAATATATGTTTTAATCCATAGTAAAACGACTGCAACGAGTGCAAATCGCAGTTTTGGAAACAGATGTTGTAGCATAATATACTCCTCTCCTAAAAAGCATGACAGTCCTTTGTTATTATGATTATTATACTATGAGTATCATTATACGAAAATAAAAGAAGGTTGTGGGCTTTTTTATAATAATCGAGTAGAAAAAGAGTGGTGGGAGACAATAAAACAGAATTTCTATGTATGATAATTATCGTACGCAGAAAGAATCGCGTGATAATACGGAGGTTATAATGCGAAAATTATTATATTTTATAGCATGCAGTAGTGTTATACTTTTTACTTCACCGAGTGTGTCGGTAGCCCAATATGATGCACCTCTTATGGAAGATGCACTTTATTCTGTTTTATTTCCAAAAATAAATAAAGCAATTGAAAAACAATATGGAAGTTTGAAACCTTATCAATGTCCTAAAATTATTAGTTTAAAAAAAGTGTATAGCGGTACATATTTATTTCAAGCAAGTATTGAAGTGACAAAGTATGAACGTGTTGCTGGGAAAATTGCTCCACCATTTGAGAAGGTAACGATTACATTTAATAACGAAGAAGGCGAATGGGAAGTGACAAAGATTTCAGTAAAGCGCTTACCAAATGATACGAAACTAAACTGTAAAAAAACAATATAAAAAATTGTTTGACAAATAAAATGGTCCTTTGGTATTGTTAATAGCAACAATTAGATGTTTGAAAATTAAATAGACTTACCTCATCTACTCTCAAAGGTAGAGGCCGCGATAGGAAAGAGTAAACTATGGGAGATTTAATGGAATCTGTGATCATAGGTTGAAAGGGACTATTGCCGAAATATAAGAATAACCATCTTATTCATATATTGGGACTGCATTGAATAAATGTAGTACTGTCATAAGATTTATTTTATGGAGAGCTATTTGGAGATGTTGATGCGGTTTCTTATTTTGAGGAGATAACAACTCGTTTATTTTTTCAATATATATTTTTCCTAATAAGAAACGCGTGTGAACATTGTTCCGCGCGTTTTTTGTCTATCTAAAAGCGTGCTGCAATGAATAGAAGATTGGGGTTATGAGTTTTAGAGGAAATAAGGGAGGAATTTAAATGTATTTACACGGCACAAGCCGAATTAATGGGCAAGGACACTTAGAAATTGGAGGGTGCGATACGACGCAGCTAGCAAAGCAATACGGAACACCACTTTATGTATACGATGAAGAGTCTATTCGAGGAAAATGCCGAGCATTTCATCGTGCTTTTAAAGAAAGTGGTTTCTCTTATCAAGTAGCATATGCAAGCAAGGCGTTCTTGTGCATGGAGATGTGCCGAGTAGCTCGTGAAGAGAATATGTCATTAGACGTTGTTTCTGGGGGAGAATTATATACTGCGCTCCAAGCAGGATTTCCGGCATCACGTATTCATTTTCATGGAAATAATAAAACAGAAGAAGAAATAGTGATGGCTCTTCAGGCGAATATCGGTTGTTTTGTCGTAGATAATTTCTTTGAATTAGAAGTTTTACACGATTTAGCGATGCAACATGGGAAATTTGTGAACATATTAATTCGTGTAACGCCTGGAGTAGAGGCGCACACACATGAATATATTACAACAGGTCAAGATGATTCGAAATTTGGATTTGGTGTTTCAAACGGTCAAGCAATGCAGGCAATTGGATTTGCTTTACAAAAATCCAATTATAATGTGCTAGGAATCCATTCACATATTGGGTCGCAAATATTTGAAACAGCTGGTTTTGTTCGAGCAATTGAAGTTCTTCGCCAATTTTTAGAAGAAGTGAGAGAGCAAACAAACTATGTAGTAAAAGTGTTAAATGTAGGCGGGGGATTTGGAATACGTTACACAGAGTCAGATACACCATTAACTCTTGAGACATATGTGCGAGCTGTAACAAGTGCAGTGAGAGAACAATTTACTGTATGTGAATATCCATTGCCAGAAATATGGATTGAGCCAGGCCGTAGCATTGTAGGTGATGCTGGGACAACAATTTATACAGTTGGATCTGTGAAAGATATTCCTGGTATTCGGAAATATGTATCAGTCGATGGTGGAATGACAGATAATTTAAGACCTGCTTTATATAATGCGCGTTATGAAGCGATGTTAGCGAATCGAGCGAATGATGAGAATGAGGAACTCGTTTCGATTGCCGGGAAATGCTGTGAGAGTGGAGACATGTTGATTTGGGATATTCATTTACCGAAAGTCGCTGCTTCTGATTTACTAGCAGTTTCCTGTACAGGAGCATACGGGTACTCGATGGCGAATAATTACAATCGGATTCGAAGACCAGCCGTTGTCTTTGCAAAAGGCGGAACATCGCAAGTAGTTGTGGAACGCGAAACATATGAAAATATTATTGGGAACGATCGCATACGTATTAAAGAGCTTGTCTAAATAGGAAAAGGAGTTGTTCGAATGGGCAATTCCTTTTTTATAAAATAAAATAATTAAAATATATCGGAAAACTAGGATTGAAAAAAATCAGAATTGTGATAAAATACAAATACAAAGCTTATCAAGAGAAGCGGAGGGAACTGGCCCGAAGAAGCTCGGCAACCTGCTTATAGAAAGCAAGGTGCTAAATCCAGCAAAATGGGATCCATTTTGAAAGATAAGGTAAAATATATTACCGAACAGTCTTTTCGAAATGGGAAAGATTTTTTTTATGAATAAAAAGGGGGGCTGTTCGCGTGAGTGTACGGGAACATTTTGATGAAGTATCCGAGAAGATTGAAGCGATGCTTGCTGATATGAAATATGGTTCAATTACAATTGTTGTGCAAGATGGGAAAGTAATTCAGTTAGAGAAAAGTGAAAAAGTACGTTTAAAGTGAAAAGCGCTGACTAGAAAAACTAGAGGCGGTTTTAACCTATTTTCATTAGGTTAAAACCGTCTTTTTGCTTTTACAGGGGGAAAAAACATGTTGACGTATGAAACGTGGGAAGAAAATGTTGTTTCGTTTTCGGAAGAAGATGAAACAAAAGGTGCGTTATCAGTATTAAATTGGGCTTATAAAGAATATAAAGATGAGGTTGTCTACGCATGTAGCTTTGGGGTGGAAGGTATGGTATTGCTACACATTATAAACCAAGTAAATCCATCTGCTAAAGTTGTATTTTTGGATACAAATGTTCATTTTCAAGAAACGTATGAATTAATTCGAAAAGTGCGGGAACGATTTCCTTCATTGAATATTATAGAAAAACAGCCAGAACTTACACTTGATGAACAGGCGAAGTTGCATGGTGAAAAACTGTGGGAGAGCAATCCGAATCTTTGTTGTAAGATTAGAAAAATTTTACCTTTAGAAAAATCATTAGTCGTGGAAAAAGCATGGATATCGGGCTTAAGAAGGGAACAATCAGAAACACGTAAGCATACAAAGTTTATAAATCAAGATCATCGTTTTCAATCTATTAAAGTTTGTCCACTCATTCATTGGACGTGGAAAGAAGTTTGGCGATATGTATACAAACATAGCTTGCCGTATAACCCGTTGCATGATGTTGGCTATCCAAGTATTGGGTGTGAGAAATGTACGTTACCTGTAGGGGATGGTGGCGATTCAAGAGATGGTAGATGGGCTGGAAAAGTGAAAACTGAATGTGGTCTTCATTACCAATAAGATGAATCTTGAAATAAAGCTAAGAGAGGATATAGAAAAATGAGCATAGTAAACGAATTAGTAAACCGTATAGATGAGACATATGACGTATCACAAATTGAAAAAGAAATTAAATTAGACAATATTGCGTTAAGTGATTTAGAACTATTGGCGACAGGTGGATATAGCCCCCTTACTGGTTTTTTAGGGAAGGAAGATTATGATTCTGTTGTAGAAACGCTTCGTTTAGCAAATGGTAGTGTGTGGAGTATACCGATTACATTACCGGTAACAGAAAAAGTCGCAGAAA
Organism: Bacillus sp. FSL K6-2944; assembly: GCF_038005385.1. NCBI lineage: Bacteria > Bacillati > Bacillota > Bacilli > Caryophanales > Bacillaceae > Bacillus > Bacillus sp. FSL K6-2944. Next base: position 250,650 of record NZ_JBBOTE010000001.1, read on the forward strand.
GCCTGAAGGCTGGAGAGGAAGTAAAGCTTGTCAACAATGGAAATATATACGGTGTCATTCAAATAGAAGATATTTTTGTACCAGATAAAGAAAAAGAAGCGTTACTTGTATATAAAACAACGGATGAGGCTCATCCAGGAGTGAAAAAATTATATGAACGACCAAACGTTTACGTTGGAGGAACTATTATTCTAACAAAACGCTTTGAAAATAATCAATTTCCTTCTTATCATTTAGACCCAATTGAAACGAGGGAAGCATTTAAAAAACGTGGGTGGAAAACAGTGGTCGGATTTCAAACGAGAAACCCGGTACATCGTGCCCATGAGTATATTCAAAAATCTGCTCTTGAAATTGTAGATGGTCTCTTTTTAAATCCGCTCGTTGGAGAAACGAAATCGGATGATATTCCTGCTGATGTAAGAATGGAAAGCTATGAAGTACTTCTTCAAAACTATTATCCGAAAAATCGTGTCTTTTTAAGTGTATTTCCTGCTGCCATGCGTTACGCAGGACCAAGGGAAGCGATATTTCATGCGTTAGTAAGAAAGAATTTTGGATGTACCCACTTTATAGTAGGGCGTGATCATGCTGGAGTAGGAGATTATTACGGAACGTATGAAGCGCAAGAAATCTTCACAAATTTTACGATAGAAGAGTTAGGAATTACACCACTATTCTTTGAGCATAGTTTTTACTGCACGAAATGTGAAGCGATGGCTTCAACGAAAACATGTCCGCACGGAAAAGAAGATCATGTTATTTTATCGGGTACGAAAGTAAGAGAATTATTAAGAAACGGTGAGATTCCGCCAAGTACATTTAGTCGTAAAGAAGTAGTGGAAGTGCTAATTAAAGGCTTGAAAAAAGAAGTAGTAACAGAATAGGGAGAGAACGAGATGGATACGAATATTACTTGGCATACAGCTTCGGTTTCAAAAGATGAGAGAAGAGTGAAGAATGGACATCATAGTTTTGTAATTTGGTTTACTGGTTTATCAGCTTCGGGTAAATCTACAGTAGCGAATGCGGTCGCTCGTAAACTGTTTGAAAAGAATATTGGAAATTATGTGCTGGATGGGGATAACATTCGCCACGGTTTAAATAAAGACTTAGGATTTTCTGAAAGTGATCGCATGGAAAATATAAGACGTATTGGCGAAGTGGCAAAGTTATTTGTAGACCAAGGAGCAGTTGTCCTTACAGCATTTATTTCACCATTTCGAGTAGACCGCAAACAAGTAAGAGATTTATTAGCGGCAGATGAATTTATTGAAATTTTTGTGAAGTGTCCGATTGAAGAGTGTGAGAAACGTGATCCGAAAGGACTTTATAAAAAGGCAAGAAAAGGTGATATTAAGGATTTCACAGGTATTGATTCGCCTTATGAAGAGCCAGAGCAAGCGGAATTAATTGTAGAAACGCACAAATATTCTATTGAAGAATGTGCAGAACAAATCGTGAAGTACTTACAAGAGCGTAGTTTTATATAGGGGGATAAACAATGAGTTATGAAAAAGTATGGGCTAACAATGAAAAATTAAATCAGACCGAGAAAAATAAATTAGAAAAAGATGGCTTAGAAATTTTTAATGATATTCCTTACTATGCGGAAAATGGTTTCGAATCTATTCCGAAAGAAGAGTGGGATGCCTTTAAATGGGCAGGCTTGTATTTACAAAGACCGAAAGAAGCTGGTTATTTTATGATGCGGGTAAATATTCCGTCAGGGATTATTACAAATGCACAGGCAGAAGTACTTGCTTCTATCGCTGAAGATTATGGACGTAATGTAATAGATATTACGACGAGACAGGCGATTCAGTTTCACTGGTTAGAAATTCAGCAAATTCCAGATATTTTTAAAAGATTAGCAAGAGTTGGGTTATCTTCAGCGGGGGCTTGTGGTGATATAACGCGGAATATTACAGGTAATCCGCTTGCTGGCATTGATGCAAATGAACTATTCGATACAACGCATATTGTAAAAGAAGTATATGATTACTTCCAACATAATGAAGAGTTTTCTAACTTGCCACGTAAATTTAAAATGTCTATTAGTTCTAATATTTATAATTCAGCAAACGCAGAAATTAACTGTGTTGCATTTACGCCTGCAACGAAAGAAATAGATGGTGAGAAAAAAGTTGGTTTTCATATAAAAGTAGGTGGAGGATTATCAGCTCGACCGTATTTAGCTGATGAATTAGATGTATTCGTTTTACCAGAAGAAGTGAAGGCGGTGGCGATTGCGATTGCTACTATATTCCGTGATTTTGGATATCGTGAAAAACGTCATTTAGCTCGGTTGAAATTTCTTGTTGCGGACTGGGGAGCAGAGAAATTTAAAGAGAAACTAATAGAGTATACAGGGCCTTTACAAAGTAAAGGGGAAAGTGCACTCAAAGGATGGAATGCAGGCTATTTTTATGGTGTTCAAGACCAAAAACAAAAGGGATTAAAATATGTAGGTTTTAATGTACCGGTAGGTCGTTTACATGCAGAAGAAATGTTTGAGATTGCAAGAATCGCAAAGCAATATGGAAATGGACAAATTCGTACATGTAACTCGCAAAACTTCATTATTCCGAACGTTCCTCCAGAAAATGTAAAAGGATTACTTAGTGAACCGCTGTTTGAAGCGATATCTGCTAGCCCGAAATCATTTATTGGTCATGCGGTTTCATGTACCGGTATTGAATATTGTAATCTTGCACTAGTAGAAACGAAAGAAAGATTACGAAAAATTGCAGAATACTTAGATACACAAATTGCACTCGATGTTCCAGTTCGAATTCATATGGTAGGCTGCCCGAATTCATGTGGTCAACGTCAAATTGCTGACATTGGGCTACAAGGGGTGAAAATGAAAACGAAGGAAAAAGGTATTGTTGAAGCGTTTGAAATATACGTAGGTGGAACATTGTTAGATGGCGGTGCCTACAATCAAAAGTTAAAAGGAAAAATAGATGGCGAGGATCTACCTGATGTACTCGCATCATTTATAAGTTATTTCAAAGAGAATAAATTACCAGCCGAAACATTTTATGATTTTGTAGGTCGTGTTGGTGTAGACATATTACAAATAGCGTTAAATAACGTGTTAGAAGAAGTCATAGCGTCTTAGGGGGGACAATATGGATTTATATCGATTTGAAGCTGTATTAGTGAGTGATATTGTTCCGATTGTTGTTGTTGCTCAAAGTGAAGAACAGGCATTTAAGCTTGCGGAGATTGAGCTTGAAAAACATTTTTTACCGTTGCCAGAGGTAAAAGAGATTTCTTTGTTTGAAAAAAAGAAGATTCGAAAAGGTGCAGCATTTGTTATTCATGAGTAGAGATTAGTAATACGAAAAAATAAAAACTTCCATTCTTATATACGAATGGAAGTTTCATTTTAATAGTAGAAATGAGGAGAGATGATGGGGAAGGTTTATATTGTTGGAGCGGGTCCTGGCGATCCAGATTTAATTACTGTTAAAGGGTTGAAATGTATTGAGAAGGCAGATGTTATTTTATACGATCGCCTTGTGAATAAAGAGCTGCTTTCACACGCAAAGCCTGACGCGGATTTAATTTATTGCGGGAAACTCCCGAATTATCACACGATGAAGCAAGAAACAATTAATACATTTCTTATTAAGTATGCGAAAAAAGGGAAAGTTGTAACGAGGCTTAAGGGCGGCGATCCATTTGTATTTGGTAGAGGGGGAGAAGAAGCGGAAGCATTAGCAAAGCAAGGTGTACCATTTGAAATCGTCCCAGGTATTTCATCTGGAATAGCTGCACCTGCTTATGCTGGTATTCCAGTGACGCACCGTGATGCAAGTGCAAGTTTTGCTATTGTGACTGGGCATAGGAAAGAAGGTGCTGAAGAAGAAGTGAAATGGAAAAGTTTAGCGAAAGGTGTAGAGACTTTAGCGGTATATATGGGGGTTAGTAATTTGCCCTACATATGTGAGCAACTTATGAAGCATGGAAAAGATAAAAGTACGCCAGCTGCTATTATTGAGCAGGGGACGACGTCTATGCAACGCACAGTTGTTGGAACGTTAGGGACAATTGTAGATGTTGCGAAAAAAGAGCAAATTCAAAATCCGAGTATGATTGTAATTGGAGAGGTTGTCCGTTTTAGAGAAAAAATTCATTGGTTTGAGAAGCAGACAGAAAATGCTTATCAAGTAAGTGGAGTGTTGTAAAATGAAAGCCGTCTTATATATATGTCATGGAAGTCGTTTGAAGACAGCGAAAGAAGAGGCGATTCAATTTATTACATCGTGCATGAGCCGTATAGAAGCGACTATTCAAGAAGTTTGTTTTTTAGAGTTAGCGAATCCTTCTATTGAAGATAGTTTTCGTACATGTGTGAAGCGTGGGGCCACTGAGATTATTGCTATCCCTGTTTTTTTATTAGCGGCAGGTCATGTAAAAAAAGATATCCCTTTTGAATTGGAAAAGTTAACCAATCAATTTTCGGATGTTAAAGTGACCTATGGTAATCCGTTTGGTGTATCAGAAACACTTGTTAAATCGGTGTATAGCGGAAGTGGCATCGAACAGGAAGATAAAAATGAAGTGACGTTACTTCTTGTTGCAAGAGGGAGCAGTGATCCTGAAGTATTAAGAGATATAAACTGGATTGCTTCTTTATTTCAAACAAAAGAGAAGGTTAAAAAAGTAGAAGTTTGTTATTTAGCGGCTGCAGAGCCAAAATTTGAGGAGAAGTTAAAGGAAGTTGTAGAACGAAAAGAAAAGAACATCGTTGTACTGCCTTACTTGTTATTTACAGGTTTACTTATGAAACATATTGAGAAAGAAGTGCGCCAATATGAAGTGGAAGAGATAAAAATTAGTCCATATTTAGGGAAGAATGAAGCGTTTCAAGATATGTTAATTCAGAAAACGACGGAGTTATTGAAAGGAGATCAGTATGTATCCACTTACAGTGCGAGTTAATGAGAAACGCGTTGTTGTTATTGGCGGGGGAAAAGTTGCAGGATTTAAAATTATTCCTTTACTCAAACAGGGTGCGGATATAGTTGTGATAAGTCCAGAATTAGATGCGAATTTAGTAAAACTTGTGGAAGAAAAGAAAATTCGTTGGTATCAAAGAGAATATGAAAAAAGTGATATTAAAAGTGCTTTTTTAGTTGTTGCAGCGAGTAGTGATTCAATATTAAATGAACAAGTTGCTGAAGATGCCGCTGAGAATCAATTAGTAAATGTTATTACAAATCCGGAAAGTGGTAATGTTCATTTTCCGGCAGCGATTCATCGTGGTTTACTTAATATAGCAGTTTCTACTGGGGGAGCGAGCCCGAAGCTCGCAAAAAAAATTCGAGATGATATTGCAAATAAATATGATGAGACATATGAATCGTATTTAGATTTTTTATATGAAGTAAGGTTGAAGTTAAAAGATTTACAGTTAGAAAAGAGGGAACGAAATATATTGCTCCAAGAAGTGTTGAAATCAGTATATGTGCAAAATGAGGGGAAAAGAGAAAGTTTTTTACGTGAGTTAGAGGAAAAGGTTTTAAAATAATAAAAGATAAAGTGCGCTTTACAAATATAAAAATATAATTTATAATCACAAGTAACTTCAATAGATGAAATCGATGAGCAAGAAGAGTACGTATATTTGATGCGTTCAGAGAGCTGGGGTTAGGTGGGAGCCCGGTACGATAAAATATACAGAATGGGCTTGCGAGAGGTATGTTGAACATTGTAGTAGGCAACCCGGGTTCCGCCGTTAAAAGGATAGAGTATCGGAATTATTCCTGTACTTGAACAAGTGGGATTTATCAATCCAATTGAGGTGGTACCACGGTATTTACATTACATATATCGTCCTCTACATGCATATTTGCGTGTAGGGGACTTTTTTATTTTCTAAAGGAGGTGTGCGAGTATGAAATGAAAGTGTATAATTAACAAAAGTTTAAATATTCAGAAAAGGAGAAATTATGATGAAAGAAACACAGCAATGGACGTCGAAAATAGGCTTTGTACTCGCAGCAGCCGGAGCCGCAGTAGGTCTTGGTGCGATATGGAAATTTCCATATGTTGCAGGTAATGGCGGGGGAGGCGCATTCTTCCTTGTATTTTTACTATTAACTTTATTTATAGGTATGCCTCTTCTAATAGCGGAGTTTGTTATTGGACGTAGCACGCAAAAAGAGGCGGTTACAGCTTATAAAGTACTAGTGCCAAATAGCAAATTATATCCTTGGATTGGTCGTATGGGAGTTGTTACTTGTTTTAGTGTACTATCTTTTTATAGTGTTGTAGGTGGATGGATTTTACTTTATTTATATTATAGTGTGACAGGAAGTTTCTGGAATGGTGCAGCTGATTATGGACAATTGTTCGGTGAAACGATTTCAAATCCATTAAGTGCGATTGGAGCACAATTTATCTTTATGCTTTGTACGATTTTTGTTGTAAGTAAAGGTGTAGAGAAAGGTATAGAAAAGGCAAGTAAGTACATGATGCCGCTATTATTTATTTTATTTATTGCGATTATTGTTCGTGCGTTAACACTCGATGGTGCTTTTGCTGGAGTAGAGTTCTTCTTAAAACCAGATTTTTCAAAGCTTACAGCAGATACAATTTTATATGCGATGGGACAATCTTTCTTCTCGCTAACTGTAGGTGCCTCGGTAATGGTAACGTATAGTTCGTATTTAAAGAAAGAGGAACATTTAGCGAAATCGGCAACATCTATTGTAAGTTTAACTGTTTTTGTTACAGTACTTGCAGGATTAGCAATTTTCCCAGCGATTTTCGCATTAGGAGTTAAACCGACTGAAGGACCGGGATTACTGTTTATCGTCCTTCCAGCAGTATTTGCAAAAATACCATTTGGTCAATTTTTCTTTATTATGTTTTTAATTTTATTCTTCTTTGCGACTTTAACATCAGCAATTTCAATGCTTGAAATTGTAGTAGCATCTGTTGCGAAAGGTAATGAGAAGAAGCGTCCGTCAGTATCATTATTAATTGGTATTCTTATTTTTGCAGTCGGTATTCCATCAGCGTTATCATTTGGGATTATGAGTGACGTGAAAATATTTGGGAAAACATTCTTTGATTTAGTCGACTTTTCGGTAAGTAACGTATTGCTGCCGTTAGGAGTACTAGCTATTTCATTATTTGTACCAAATAAAATGAGTAAAGAGTTGTTGATGAAAGAATTAGAAGTGACGGAAACGAAAGGGAAAACGTTATTTAACATTTGGTTCTTCTTACTTCGTTATGTTATTCCGGTAACTGTAATAATTGTATTTTTAAATGCGATAGGTGTATTTAAAATGTTTGCATAAAAAAAGGCGGGGATCTCCCGTCTTTTTTTATGTTGATGAATGTAATAGACGATTATACGCTTTATAGGCTGTGGTGACTGCGAGGAATGAACCGATTAAAAATAAAACTGAGCCGCCAAATGTAAATATCCGGCCAATATACGTTTCTCTAGCTTCTTCTATTTTTTGTTGTAATTGCGTATTCATATGGATCACCTCGTAAACTATAGGCATTTAGTTATAGTCTATGTAGAATGCCTATATTGTGTGAAGTGTAAATGAAAAACCTCGGTAGGCACCGAGGTTTTTTATAATCCGATATAAGGAGATGGGTCAACTGCGTTTGTCTTGCCGACATTCCATTCTCCAAGATGAAGTTCGAAGTGTAAATGTTGTCCGTATGATTGGCCCGTATTCCCCATAAATCCAAGCTGATCGCCTTGTTTTACAGTTTGTCCATTCGATACAGAACGACTATTCATATGAGCATATACTGTCGTATATGTTTTTCCGTTTATACGGTGAGATAAATACACTACGTTTCCGTAACTAGATGATAATTCTGAGCGAATAACAACGCCATCTGCAGCAGCGATAATTGGAACCGTTCCCGAAGCAGCGATGTCAATTCCTTTATGGTTATCTAAAGAACGTACACCAAATCCGGAAGTTTTTGATCCAGCTGCTGGTTTGATAAAACCACCGATATTTGTATCATGTGGTGTTGGGGCCGCTTGAGCAGATTTAGTAGCTTGTTGTTTGCGAGCCTCTTCTGCCTGGCGGGCTTCTTCCGCTTTACGAGCTTCTTCCGCCCGTTTTTCTTCTTCAATTGCTTTTTGAACAGCTTGACGTTGATTTTCTAAAATGCCCTTGGATTCTTCTAATCCTTCAATCTCTGAATCTACTTTTGCTACTTTCGTATGTAGATCGTTAATAAGAGTTTGTTGCTGCTGTTGGTTATTTTGTAATTCTTGTTGTTTTTGTTCTAGTTTTTGTTCAGAGTCTTTCAGTTGTTGTTCTTTTTTCTCAACAGCCTCTTTTTCTGTCGTTACAGCATTTTGATCAGATGTTTGTTTTTTTACAATATCTGTATCGTTGTTTAATATTAAACTTACGGAGTACATATTATCAACAAGATCAGCAATGTTTGTAGAGTTTGTTAATACTTCTGTAATGATATTTGTACGCGGTTTTTCTTGCATAGATTGTAATCGTTGTTTAATAACTTCCTGACGTGTATCTATGTTTGTTTGTAATTGTTCTATATGTTTCTTTTTGTCAGTAATTACTTGTTGTGTTTTGCTAATTTCTTTTTTTGTATCGTTTAATTCAGTCTCATTTTTATTAATGGAAGTAGTTAATTCATCAATTTTCTTCTGTAATTCTTGAATTTCTTTTTCTATTTGTTCTTTCTCGACTGATTTATTTTGTAAGTCACTTTGTTTGCCTTCTAATTCAGATTGAATGTTAGATAATTTATCTTGATTCGTTTCAGCGTATACGGGTGAAAGTAACGGGGAAGCAAAAATCGTTCCTGCTGCTAAAACACTAAACGCTGCAAATTTCTTTTTCATTGTTGTCTGACTCCTTTCCCTATGAATGTTATATATCATAAGAAGAAGGGTGTCTATCGTTGTAATCATAATGTAAAGAAAATTTTATAAAATTGCTAAGTTTTGTCGGAATTTATCATTTTTCAACTGTAATTGTCATAGTGCTTACATTTTATTCATATGTGTAACAAAGGTATATTTTGGAATTTTCCTGTAAAATGAAGGAGGAAAGTAATCGTTTTTATGAGGTGAAATATTACTTGGAAAGCTAATAAAACACTAGTGAGGAATCGTTCTCATGTGAGGTTTTCTGACATGGGTCTACTTTTTGTCAAGAAAATTATTTGCGTTCGGGCAAAGTTATTTTGTTGTCAGATTTAAATTTTTGATTTATGATTTTTAACAGGGACAAAATGTAGTGAATTGTCGAATAATATGTAATACTCTTAATTTCTTAGTTTTATAGAGATAGAATGAGAGATAGAGTGACACATCGAAGAGGGGGTTACAACAAATATGAAAAGAATAGGACTAGCATGGCAAATATTAATAGGACTTGCGCTTGGTATTGCGGTTGGGGCGATTTTCTTTGGCAATCCAGCAGTGGTGAGTTATTTACAACCAATTGGTGATATTTTCATCCGATTAATTAAAATGATCGTTGTGCCAATTGTTGTAGCAAGTATTGTTGTTGGGGTTGCTGGTGTTGGCGATGTTAAAAAACTAGGTCGACTAGGCGGAAAAACAATTATTTACTTTGAAATCATTACAACAATTGCAATTATTGTCGGTCTATTAATAGCGAATATTTTCCAACCAGGAAAAGGCGTAAATATGGAGCAGTTAACAAAGACAGATATTTCGAAATATACACATACGACAGAGCAAGTACAAAGTCATTCATTTGCAGATACATTTGTAAATATTGTTCCAACGAACATTATGAAGTCGTTAGCTGACGGAGATATGCTAGCTATTATCTTCTTCTCTGTACTATTTGGTTTAGGTGTAGCAGCAATTGGTGAAAGAGGAAGACCAGTTCTTCAATTTTTCCAAGGTGTAGCTGACGCAATGTTTTACGTAACAAACCAAGTTATGAAATTTGCGCCATTTGGTGTATTTGCACTAATTGGTGTTACAGTTTCTACATTTGGTCTTGCTTCATTAATTCCATTAGGGAAATTACTAATTGTCGTATATGGAGCAATGATCTTCTTCGTCGTAGTTGTCTTAGGACTTACAGCGAAAATATTTGGAATTAACATTTTCCAATTCTTTAAGATTTTAAAAGACGAGCTGATTTTAGCGTATTCTACAGCAAGCTCAGAAACAGTTTTACCAAAAATCATGGAGAAAATGGAGAAATTCGGTTGTCCGAAAGCAATTACATCTTTCGTTATTCCGACAGGTTATTCATTTAACTTAGATGGATCAACTTTATATCAAGCAATTGCGGCTATTTTCTTAGCGCAAATGTACGGTATTGATTTATCTATTACACAACAAATTACATTGTTGCTTGTATTAATGGTTACATCAAAAGGGATCGCAGGTGTACCGGGCGTATCATTCGTTGTATTATTAGCGACACTTGGTACAGTAGGTATTCCACCTGAAGGCTTAGCGTTCATTGCTGGTATTGACCGTATTTTAGATATGGCTCGTACAGCAGTTAACGTTGTAGGAAACTCTTTAGCAGCTGTAGTTATGTCTAAGTGGGAAGGTCAATATGACGCTGAAAAAGGACAAGCTTATTTAAAAGAGATTTCTGAAAAGGGTCAAGCGGCTTAATTATAATATGAACAAGCTCTCACATAATATGTGGGAGCTTTTCTGTATATAGAAGAGGAGCAGACATAATGAAACGAAAATATGGTGACGGTTCTTCGTGGAAGAGACTAATAGAAAAGAGTTATACGGTTAAGCAAGTGGAAGAGGGAATGCTCGGAATACTGGATATAAAAAAGGTGAGAGAGCCTAGTTGTAAAGAATATGATGGTGAAGAACTTTGTATTGCAGCAAATCAGTATACGTGGATTCAATATTTCATAGACGGGAAAAACTTTGCGATTACCGCTATGTTAGATGATCAGAAAAAATTAGTGCAATATTATATCGATGTGGCGAAAGAATATAAAATAGACGATCGTGGTTTACCGTATTTTGATGATTTATATTTAGATGTAGTATTATTATCTAGCGGTAAGGTGTATGTATTAGATGAAGAGGAGCTAGAGGATGCTTATAAAAGTGGTGATGTCACGAAGGAAGAGTATGAGCTAGCTTGGCACACTACGAAATGGATATTAGCAACAATAAAAAATAGTGAATTTTATTGGATTTCAATATTGGAAGAAGAAATCGAAAAGTTAAAATGATTGTTGTATTCGAATTTTTGTATAATTACCAAAAAAATCTATACAAAAAATAATTGACTTTTGTTTTGTAAGCGAGTAAAGTTAGGGAAGAAATTATTATTAAAAAATAAATATGAAACCTTCTTATAAAGAGAGGCGGAGGGACTGGCCCTACGATGCCTCGGCAGCGGACTCGATTTCAGAGTGCTGTGCCAAATCCAGCAAGCGTGTGCTTGAAAGATGAGAAGAGTGTTTCTTATAGATGTATAAGACCTCTTCTCATCGGAAGAGGTCTTTTGTTATTCATTAGAAAAAGGTTGAAACTAGGGAGAGATGGTACTTTGAAAGAAACGAGAGGAAATGGTTTAGCTTTATTACCACTTGGAATATTTTTGGCGCTATTTATTGGTTCTGGAATTATTACAGGTGATTTCTATAAATTGCCGATACTTGTAGCGATTTCAATTGCTGTAGGAGTCGCTTTAGTGATGAATCGTAAAGAAAGTTTTAATGTGAAAGTAGAGCGGTTCGCTAAAGGTGCAGGAAATCCGGATATTATGATTATGGTATTAATTTTTGTGCTTGCAGGTGCGTTTTCTGAAACTGCTAAAGGAATGGGCGGAGTAGACTCAACTGTTAATTTAGCGTTAACTATTTTACCGCCAGGATTTATCGTAGCTGGAATCTTTGTTATTGGTGCATTTATTTCATTAGCGATGGGAACTTCAATGGGAACAATTGCAGCATTAGCGCCGATTGCTGTAGGTATTAGTGGTCAAACTGATATCTCAATTGCGCTTGCAATGGCTACTGTTGTTGGCGGAGCGATGTTTGGTGATAATTTATCATTTATTTCAGATACAACAATCGCAGCTGTTCGTTCACAAGGAACAGAAATGAAAGATAAGTTTAAAACGAACTTTTTAATTGTGTTACCAGCGGCTATTATTACAATTGTACTATTAGTAATAGTTACTTCAGGAAGTGACACGCAGATTAAAGCACATAGCTTTGATTGGATAAAGATTTTACCGTACGCAGGAGTACTTATTACAGCGCTACTTGGCTGGAATGTACTTATTGTATTAACTGGTGGAACTGTACTATCTGGTGTTATCGGCCTTATAGATGGAAGTTACACGTTAGAAAGTTTCTTTAAAAGTGTAACGACTGGAATGGGCGGTATGATGGAGTTAGTATTACTTGCTATATTAATTGGCGGTATGGTTGAATTAATCCAATATAATGGTGGTATTCAATATTTAATGAATGTATTAACACGTAATATTCGTTCGAAAAAAGGAGCGGAATTTGGTATTGCTGGTTTAGTGAGTATGACGAATATGTGTACAGCGAATAATACGATTTCAATTATCTTTACAGGCCCGCTTGCAAAAAATATTGCAGATCAATATGAAATAGATCCTCGTAAATCAGCGAGTGTATTAGATCTTTTCTCATGTTGTGTGCAAGGATTAATTCCGTACGGTGCCCAAATGTTAACGGCAGCAGGATTTGCAGCGTTATCTCCGGTTGAATTGTTGCCATATGCATTTTATCCAATCTTAGTTGGAGTATGTGGGATTGTTTCTATTTTAATTGGGTTTCCAAGGTTTTCGAAAGTAGCTGAGAAAAAAGAGTATCATAAAACAGCTTAATTTAATATGAATGTTAGTAATTAAAAAACGTGCAGAGAATAGACTCTGCACGTTTTTTTGCGTAAAGGGCTGAATATGACTCGGTCTTAAGTCTGAGTTAAAAACGGTTCTTAAGCTCGTTATGGAAAGATGAAAAAATAGTTAAGATAAGAGTATCAAATCGAAGGGAGGCAAGCACAAGATGAAACAATTTCTAGCGTTTATCGCAGCCGGTATTTTGGCTTTAATTGCTCTTGGTAGTCTTGCTGGTATTGTAGGATTCGCAATCGGAGCAGGAGTTGTATATTGGAGCTATAAATCATTTGTGCGAGCTAAATCATTTTTTGGAAAGTTAGCTTGGGGTATTGTTGGTTTAATCGGTTTATCCATTGCACTTTCTCATTCGCCAGCATTAATCGGTATCGCTGCTTTAGTGGTTTTATACTACGGATACCGTGAGTGGAAAAAAGAAAAAGATGTAGTTGTTGAATCTGCTCCAGAAAGTTCTAAACCATATAGTAACTTTGAAGATGAGTGGAACAAATTAATGAAAAACTAAAACAATAAATCAAATTATAAATAAAGTAGAAGAGAGGAAGATTTATAATGAAACAATCTTTATTCGGACGTGTACGCGATGCAATTTTAGCTGATTTTCATAACGTGTTAGATGAGAAGGAAAGAAAAAATCCAATTGCGATGTTAAACCAATATTTACGTGATAGTGAGCGTGAAATAACAAAAATTGAGAAGTTAATTGAGCGTCATAAAACATTAAAATCTAATTTTGCTCGTGAGCTTGAGCAAGCACGTTATTTCGTTAATAAAAGATCAAAGCAAGCTATCATTGCTCAAGAAGCAGACGAATTACAATTGCACGAACGTGCGTTAGAAGAGGTAGCTTATTATGAAGGGCAAGTAACTCGATTAGAAGAAATGTATGCAGGTGTTGTAGAGCAAATTGATGAGTTAGAGCGTCGTCTTTCTGAAATGAAAAATAAATTAAAAGAAATGCACGCAAAGCGCATGGAACTAATGGCACGTGAAAATATGGCACATGCAAATCGTCGTATGAATACTGCGATGCATAAAATGGATGAAAATAATCCGTTCTTACGATTTGAAGAGATTGAAGATCATATTCGTGACTTAGAAACTCGTATGAATGAAGAGCATGAGCGTGACACGTTTGATATGAAAATTGCAAAACTTGAGCGTGAAATGAAAGAAAAGAATGATGTATCGTTAACGAAAGAGTTAACAAAATAATAGTAGTATATTATAAAACAGGCTTATGATATAGTGATAGGAGAAAAGGTGTTGGAAAGCAATGCCTTTTCTTCTATGTATATGTGACAAGAAGGGGGGAGCTGAAATGAAGAAACATTTTTCAAAGACACAATTAATGGGGATGCTCCTCATCATATTTGGATTCGGTCTTTTTCTTGATATGATACTTGGACATTTTGAACCAGGTGGTCTCATTTTTGCATTTATTATGCTTATGTTTGGAAGGCATTATCGTAAAAAGAATCGTTATGTACGGGGAAATGTATTTTTATTTGTTGGTGGTATCGTATTTTTATTTTTCTTATTTTCATCAGCAGCATTTGTTCTTGTCGTATTTGCTTGTTTAGCTTTAATTGGTTATCAATTGATTCAACAAGGGCATCAGCAAAAAGCAATGAAGGTTGAAATTAAAGAAAAAGGGATTATAGACGAAGAGAAGCAAATATATCGTACAGAAACATATTTGAAAAATATGTTTGTAGGCAATGTACGAATGATGGATCATATTTATGAACTTGAGGATATTAATGTTCAATATGGTGCTTGTGATGTGGAAATAGATTTAACAACTGCTATGATTCCAGAAGGGGAAACGGTAATTGTTATTCGGGGTGTCGTTGGTAATATTCGTTTATATGTGCCATATGATATTGAACTTTCTTTAAATCATTCTGTTATTGTCGGACGTGTGCTCTTGCCAGGTCATGAAGAGACAGGGTTTAACCGCAATGTTACATTTAGAACAGAGCAGTATAAAGAGGCTCCTCGTCGTATTAAAATTATTTCTTCGCTTGTCGTAGGCGACACGGAAGTGAGGAAAGTATAATGAAGAAACAAAAAAATATTTCGTGGATGTATATTCGTTATTCTATGTTGTCCTCAGTTAGTATCGCACTCATTTGTACAATTGTATATGTATGGAAAAGCGAGCAACAAGTGTATGATTTATTATGGAAGGAATCCATCGCTTCTGTTCCAATTGGCTTGTTTATTATGACTACAAGTTTACTTATCGGGGGAATTGTAGGATATGCAATCGGTTATTATATAGAGCAGCGTATACAAGGATTAAATACTTTTCTATTTGAAGTAGAGCGAGGGAATTTTCCGAGCGATGTTTCGTTTACTGCAGATGATGAATTTCATGAAGTGGAACGAAAAGTAATCGTTCTGGCTCGTCGATTAGAGGAGCAAGCTGGACTCTTTCAAAAAGTAACGAATGAACGAGCTCATTGGAATGAAGAGATGAGACAAGAAGCGATTTCTCAAGAAAGGCATCGTTTAGCAAGGGAGTTGCATGATTCAGTAAGTCAGCAGCTTTTCGCAATGTCGATGATGATGTCAGCGATTAATGAACAAATAACTGAATTTCCAGAGGTGACAAAAAAACAATTGCAACTTGTTGAAAATATGGTTGTAAATGCTCAATCAGAAATGAGAGCATTGCTCCTTCATTTACGTCCTGTACAATTGGAAGGTAAGAAACTGACAGAAGGTATAGAGGAATTATTAACGGAATTATCGCGAAAACAACATATGAAAATTGAATGGCTTATTGAGCCAATAGAATTAAAAAAAGGTGTAGAAGATCATTTATTCCGTATTGTGCAAGAAGCGCTATCAAACACGTTGCGACACGCGAAGGCAAAGAAAACAGAAGTGCGCCTTCGAAAAATTGATCAATATGCGATTTTAAAAATCATTGATGACGGCGTTGGGTTTGAAGTAGGGGTTAATAAGGCTGGTTCATATGGCCTAAGATCGATGCAAGAGCGTGTTCATGAAATTGGTGGGACACTTAAGGTACTTAGTTTCCCGGCCAAAGGTACACAAATAGAAGTAAAAGTACCGATTATGATTGAGAGAGGGGGAGAAGTATGATAAAAGTATTGCTTGTCGATGATCATGAAATGGTTCGTATGGGTGTATCGGCATATTTATCTACACAGCCAGATATTGAAGTAGTAGGGGAAGCTGAGAATGGAAGAAAAGGATCAGAATTAGCATTGCAATTAAGGCCGGATATTATTTTAATGGACCTTGTTATGGATGAGATGGATGGTGTCGAAGCAACACGTGCTATTATTCAAGAATGGCCAGAAGCAAAAATTGTAGTTGTAACAAGCTTTTTAGATGACGAAAAATTGTATCCTGTTATTGAGGCTGGGGCGACCAGTTACTTATTAAAAACATCAAGAGCAAGTGATATTGCTGATGCTGTACGAGCTACTTATGATGGAGAAACAGTATTAGAGCCGAAAGTTACCGGGAAAATGATGTCCCGTATGCGTCAAAAGAAAGAGCAACCTTTGCATGATGATTTAACGGAAAGAGAGTTTGAGATTTTGTTATTAATTGCAGAGGGAAAAAGTAATCAAGAGATTGCGGACGAGTTATTTATTGCACTGAAAACGGTAAAGACACATGTGAGTAATATATTAAATAAATTGAATGTAAGTGACCGTACTCAGGCGGTTATTTATGCATTTAGGCATCAATTAACGAAGTGATAAAGTGAAACTTTAATCAGTGGGGAGGTTGTTCCTCTCCCACTGATTATCAGCCCTCACCAATCGGGCTTTTACGGGCAGTTAATGCGGGATAAAGTAAAACTTTAATTGGTGGGGAATTCCTCGCTGATTATTGGCTCGATACAATATAGATTTGGCATTAAAACAATTGAATGTTTTTATTGACGATAAATAATGTAAGCGTTATCATTTAGGTGTTAACAGTACATATAAAGGGGAGAATGTATATGTTAGTTCAAACTATATTCGGAATGGATAAGTCTAAAAAATTAGGGGATTATGTGAACGCATTACAAGCGCTTTGTGAACAATATAATATTGAAACAGATAAAATTGCGATTATTGAGGCAACAGAGGAATACTATTTATTTTTAGTAAAGCAAGAAGAGCGCTATGATGTTGTCAAGGTAGAAACAGTTGATACAAATATTGAATATTATACGAAGGCTTATAAAATAAGCAGTTTTAATCATGCTGCGTATCAAATGTAAAAAAACTCCCTTTTGGGAGTTTTTTTAGGAGGCTTTTACTTCGTGAGATTCGGTTACTAATGGAACTTTTTTCGTACCGCTTAACCTAGCCGTTGCAAGACCAATAAGACCTCCTACTAATGCTGGTATTAGCCAGCCGATTCCTTCATTATATAAAGGGATAAATTCAAAATATGGTGTGATAAATGAAACTGAAATACCACCTTGTTTTAATCCATCAAATACGCTCACTACAGCTGCTCCAATTAAAGCACCTACATAAACAGAGCGATATCCACCGAAGTATTTATGAAGTAATGATAGTAGTACGAGTACAATCGCAATTGGATACACAACAAGTAGAATTGGAACAGAGATTGCGATAATTTTCGTTAAACCTAAGTTGGCAACTAGTAATCCTAATGCGCAAATGATACTCGCGAACGTTTTGTATGAAAATGTAGTCAATAATGTTGAAAAATATTGGCTGCACGCAGATACGAGTCCAACGCATGTCGTTAAACAAGCGAGTGTAACGATAAGAGATAATAGGAGCAAACCGTATGGACCGAATAATTGTTGTACGATAACAGTAAGTAGCTGTCCGCCATTTTTTGCATATCCGAGCGAGACGCTAGTTGCCCCAAGCCAGCCGAGTGCACCGTATACAAGTACGAGCCCTGTAGCGGCAATAAGCCCTGCTTTTGCTGTGGCGATGGCAATGGACTTACGATCATTCACACCTTTAGAGCGAATTGCATTTACAACGATAATTCCGAATGCAAGTGCTGAAATAGTGTCCATTGTTAAGTAGCCTTCCATAAAGCCTTTGAAGATTGGAGAAGTTTGATACTCTTGCATCGCTGGTCCTGATTGCCCAAGTGGTGTAAATACACTTTTAACAAATAATAAGAAAATAGAGAGTAATAAAATAGGTGTTAATACATTCCCAATACGATCAACAAGTTTAGATGGATTCAAACTCAGCCAAAATACGATAGTAAAGAAGATGATTGTATATACAAATAGCACTAGGCTGCTAGAGCGGATTGTTTCTGGCAAGAAAGAACTAACCCCCATTTCATAAGCGACATTTGCAACACGTGGGATGCCCATGGATGGACCGATGGCAATGTATACAACTACTGTAAAGAAAATTCCGAATAATGGATGGGCATGACTTGCAAGTTGCTGCATTCCATTTCCTGATAGAGAAATTGCGATAACAGTAAGTAGTGGTAAGCCAACTCCTGTTAGTAAAAATCCAATCATTGCTGGCCAAAAGTTTTCACCTGCGTTTTGCCCAAGCATGGGAGGGAAAATTAAATTACCTGCCCCAAAAAATAAAGAAAATAGCATAAGACCCGTGAAAAAAATATGTTTTTTTGATACAGTGTTCATTGTTTTTCCTCCTTTTTCATTCATTTGTAAGAACACAAAAAACTCGTCCCTAAAGAAAGGGACGAGTTATATTTACCCGCGATACCACCCTAATTTACACATGTAGAAATAAATCTATATGTATACGGCTTTGCAACGTACAACATGATACGTGTTCCTTGTAACGGGGGACGGCCGGTAAGAACTTACTGTAACATTCGGTTCTACTTCTCGGAGATGATTTTCGGTTACGCACTGAACGTTGGCTTTCAGCAAATCGCCAACTCTCTGGGGAACAGTTCTATAACGTACTCGTTCTCGTCAATGAATTTTTATTCAAGTATTCTGACAGTATTGTTGCATGTTTTTTTTAGAAAGTCAATATGTTTTTTGGAAGATATATTTATATATGGAAATATCGAAAGTGATATTCGTTGTTGCAAAAGGAATAATGAATTGTAAAATTTATAGAGAAAGTTGATATTTATAGGAGTAAAGAAGGGATTGTTTGAATTTACAGAGAATAATACAACAATCCACTTGCTGGAAAGAACAAACCAAAAGAGGTGACTGAAATGCTTGCGATGGGAGTATTATTTGGCATTATTGCTATAATTGGTTTTATGTGGTTATATTATTCGCGTTCGTTTAAACAAGCAGAAGTTTTACTCTTTCAAAAAGGTAGTTTATTGACAAATCAGTCTAGATATTTAGTATGTCCGAAGTGTGGAAGTGCACAGGCCAGAAGTGGAGGATATCAAGAGTGTTGCAAAATTAGATTATGAAAGAAAGGAAGCCTCACATTATTTTGTGAGGCTTCCTTCCTTACAACTTCATGGCGCTCCAAATTGTCCATCGATCTCTTTCAATAATAGGAGAGACGTTTTGTAATGCGGTCTGTATATGTTGTAGAAGTTGAGAAAGTTCATCATCTGTTAACTCATATAGAATGGATCGACCTGTTCGAGGAGATAAATCTTGCAATAATGCTTCTACAGAATCATGTATTTTTCGTATTTCCCATTGTGTTTGTGCGGGAAGTACATGAAGAGAATGTTTTTGTAATTCTGTCTGTATAGTGTTGGTTTTTGGACGTCTTTTTGACTCTATTTCAATAAGTTTTGGAAATAGAGAGAAAAAATATCCGCGAATGTGTTCGGGACTTCCTGGAATTGTACAATCTTCAATTGTTCGATCTTGTAAAATAAGTACACCGTTTTTATTTAATATACGAGAAGCTTCACGTAAAAATGTAGCAATGTCTTGTAAATGATGAATAACTGCACGCGAAATAACTATGTCGAATGTTTCATTAGGGTATGGGATATTATGTGCATCACCGTGGATGAATGAAATGTTTGAAAAGTTGTTACAATTTTCTTTTGCAGCTTGTAATATTTCTTTTGAAAAATCAAGTCCCACAACATTTTTGGCTCTCATAAGAGCGAGTTCTTTCGTATAAATCCCACCACCACAGCCGATATCAATTATTTGCTTGTTTTGTATTTCTGTAATGTTTTTTACCATTTCAGCCCAAGAAATATGAGCGTTTCTTGTTGCATATGTGTACTTATTATTTTCATCATGAAAATTAATGGACATGATAAAGACCTCCTTTCAATGATTAGTATAGCGTATTTAATAGGATGTCACGTTTTTGTTTTATGTATGAAGATTATAAGGATTTCTTATCGTAAGAGGAGGATTAATTTGAAAGGGAAATATGTATTGGTGTTGTTGTTTGTTATGTTACTAGCAGCTTGTGGTCAAGTTGAGCCGAAAAAAGAAACAAAAAAAGTAGAAGAGACGGTGAATGAAGTGAAAGAAACAATAGGGGTAACCGTTATACAAAAAAAACATAAAGAGAAAAAGTTGCAGGAATCAGAAGCGAAGTTAGTAATAGACATTTTGAATAAAGCTGAGAAACAAGAAATAACAGGAAGCTTCGGTGAACCTGAATATGAAATACAAATTAGTAGAGATGGGAAAAAAGAAACTTATTATGCATGGTTAAGAGGAGAAGATAGACGAGGATGGGTGCAATATAAGAAAGCTATGTATATGTTGAATGAAAAAGATACGGAAAAGCTTTTGGATATATTTCCAAATGTCTCAGAACAAAAAGAAGATGAGATGCAGGTAAGCCCTTTAACAGAAGTAACAAAAAAAGATTTACAGATTACCGCATTTCATATTAAAACAGGCGATCAAAACGTGAATTATACGGTACGGTATACGATTTCACAATCACTATACAATAAGTTAGTGAAGGAGCAAGAATATTATTTGCAACTCAATTTTCCAGAAAAAGTTCAAAAATTAATTGGAGCAAAAGAGAGTGAAATAATTTTAGGTGAAAAAGTAAAGGAAGGGTATAAGCAATATGAATTGCATGCTACTGTTCTGATAAAAAGCGCTTCACAATCACAATTAAAATCATTAGAAACATATTACGAAAATTATGATTTGAAAATATTAAACAGTGAAAAAGAAAAAATAGGTGTGTTTCAAAATATAATTCAGATTGTTAAAGATTATGGTGAAAAAATGAATTTTCAAAGATAAAGTGAGCCTTTAATTAGCCCTTACGGATTGGAATGAATGTAAACTCGTCAAATCTATATGGCCTTTCCTAGGAAATGATAATAGAGAGGGGAAAGCACCCCTCTCTATTACTTTGCTTTTGCAGATGGCTCATTCATTGATTTTCGTGTAATAAGAAAAGAAATCATAAGAGCGGAAAGGATGACAAGGGCAATAAATACGTGATTGGGCAACAAATCTAATAATAATACGTAACTAACGGTATAAAAAATAAGAGTTGAAGCTAAAAACGATAGAGCACCTATTATAAGAGATTGTAAATTCATTTGTGTACACCTCCTTTTATTTATATTTTTGGCTGAAAATGGATTATATAAACATTATTTCTAACAATAGAAAAAAATATGTCATAATAGAGAAAAGAACAAGCTTTGATGAATGAATATGATTCATTAATGAGAGATAAAGGAGAGGAATATGAAAAATAATAAAAAAGGATTATGGGGAATTATTGTTGCGGTAGGTCTATTTTTACTGTCTAAGTTAAAGTGGGTATTTGCAATTTTTAAATTAGCAAAGTTTTCAACGGTATTTAGTATGTTTCTATCGCTTGGCGCATACGCAGTTCTATATGGTTGGAAATTTGGAGTAGCGCTCATTTATTTGTTGTTTGTTCATGAAATGGGCCATTTATGGGCTGCGAAAAGAAAGGGGATCCCGACATCGCCAGCAATCTTTATTCCATTTATGGGGGCCCTTATTGGAATGAAAGAGATGCCGAAAAATGCGAAAGATGAAGCTTACATTGCCTATATGGGGCCGCTTTTCGGACTTCTGTCATTTTTACCGGCGATACCGCTTTATATAATGACGAAAGAGCCATTTTGGGCGCTTGTTATTTTGCTTGGAAGTATGATTAATTTCTTTAATTTAATTCCCGTTTCGCCGCTAGATGGTGGGAGAATTATTTCAGTTGTCAGTACTAAAATTTGGGGAGCAGGCCTTATTTTATTACTTGGCTATTCAATTTACTTTAAAAGTATTTTGGGAGGATTTATTGTTATTATCGGTTGTATGGAGTTATATAGAGTAATAAAGAGAGATGAGCCGATTAAGGAATTAGGGCATAAAATTGATGGGATGAAAGAATATGTTACTAGGCTTGAAGAGGAATTAAAAGAAACGGGTGCTGTACATCGGACTATATACGTGATGCATCATGAGATGAATGCATTAAGACAAAGAGAACGGGAAAAAGAGTTACAAATAGGTGAACTTCAAAAAATGGAAGTGTTAGAGTATCTTTTACCGAAGTTCGAACCGTTAGATTATGTTCCATATGAAGATGAAAAAGATGAGTATACAATTCACATAAGGGAAGCATTTGAAGCGTCAGAAAGAAAATTAAATGAATGGAAAACAGAAAAGGAACAACAAGAAAACTATTATAAAGTGGATGCGAAAACGAAATGGACAGTATTTGCTTGTTATATCGGATTAATGATTATACTCGGTTACACAGCTTATGAAGGATATATTGTTTTACAAGAACATTTGCCAACGAGAAATGTATAGAAAAATATTGTCGAAATGATAGGAAGAATTAATACAGGAATTATATTTCTACGAGAGAATGTTACAAGTATAGTCATACGTTGTAATATTTTTAGTAGAGAAGGAGTTCTGTGTATGAAGAAATTGTTAAATGTATTAGGTATTATTATCGTGATGATCATTGCGAGTTATAGTCTTATGAAAGTGCTGTTACATTATGCGAATAAGCCTGCTGAGGTAAATACAATAGCTCAAATAGAAGATGTGCAAGAAGAGACAAAAGTGCTAGATTTTATTCGAATGACACATGAAAGCTATAATAATTTCTTAAATTATGGTAAAGCAGAGAATTATACAGACGGGGATTGGAATCAATTTAAGCAATGGTTTCAACAACAAGAACAATCTTTAAAAAATATACATACGGAAATAAAGAATGAAAAAATAAAACGCGATGTAAATAGAAGCTATGAAATTGTAAAAAAAGGTGTGGAACTTCAAAATATTGAGTATGTAGTGTATGCCCACCGTGTATATCATGACTTGGATATTATCGTAAATAAATATAGAGGTGAAACGAATATCTGGGGGTATACGGAGTTTGGCGATGGGAAAGATATAAAAGTAATCGAACAAGCTATACAAACAAAATAATAAGCTAGCTAGAATTCTAGTTAGCTTATTTTCTTTTGTAAATGCAATGTTCATATATTATTCACAAAAACACCGTGTTAATAGTGATTAAAATCACAATCTGCATTATAAGATTCAGTTAAACTAAAAACAGTTAAGGAAATAGAGGAGTGGGATACAATGTTAAGTGCAAAAACAATTGAAATCGTAAAGTCAACAGTACCATTATTACAAGAAAAAGGTGTTGAAATTACAACGAGATTCTATCAAATTTTATTTTCGGAACATCCGGAATTGTTGAATATTTTCAACCATACGAATCAGAAAAAGGGAAGACAACAACAAGCGTTAGCGAATGCTGTTTATGCAGCTGCAACGTACATTGATAATTTAGAAGCAATTATTCCAGTTGTAAAACAAATTGGTCATAAGCATAGAAGTTTAGGGATTAAAGCTGAGCATTATCCGATTGTAGGTACATGTTTACTACGTGCCATTAAAGAGGTCGCAGGTGCACCTGATGAAGTTTTAAATGCATGGGGAGAAGCATATGGTGTAATTGCTGATGCATTCATTAGCATTGAAGCAGAGATGTATGAAGAAGCTGCACATAAAGAAGGTGGATGGAAAGACTTCCGCAACTTTGTGATTGTAAAAAAAGTGAAGGAAAGCGATGTTATTACGTCATTTTATTTGAAACCTGAAGATGGAGGGAAAGTTTCTTCATTCATCCCAGGTCAATATGTAACGATTCAAATCAATATTGAAGGTGAGACATATACACATAATCGTCAATACAGTTTATCCGATGCTCCTGGGAAAGAATATTATCGTATTAGTGTAAAAAAAGAAAAAGGTGTAGATACACCAGACGGTAAAGTGTCTAATTACTTACATGGACATGTAAAAGAAGGAGATGTTTTACCAGTAAGTGCACCAGCGGGAGATTTCGTGTTAAATATGGATTCAACATTACCAGTTGTACTAATTAGTGGTGGAGTAGGGATTACACCGATGATGAGTATGTTAAATACGTTAATTGAACAAGATTCAAAACGTAATGTATATTTTGTTCATGCAGCAATAAATAGTAATACACATGCAATGAAAGAACACGTTAAGGCAGTAGAAAATGAATATGAACAAGTGAAAGCATATACTTGTTATTCTGCACCGACTGAAAAAGATTTAGAAATGAAGAACTTTGATAAAGAAGGTTTCATTGAAAGTGAATGGTTAAAAACTATTATTCCGACAACTGAAGCAGAGTTCTATTTCTGTGGTCCAGTAGCATTTATGAAGTATATAAATGCTGCACTAACTGATTTAAGTGTGAAACAAGAGCATATTCATTATGAATTTTTCGGCCCAGCAACAAGCTTACAATAAGCAAAAAAACGAGGTATTTATTTTACCTCGTTTTTTATTTGTTCTCGTAATAAACGGTTTACTGTTTCACGGCGTATACCTATCAGTTGGCCAATTTCGGTTTGTGTTAATATTTCATATATAGGAATGTCACCTAAATATAGGGTGAACCATTCTTGTAAACGATGAAGACGTTCTTTCGGAGAGACGGTTGTCAATTGATCAATTCGTTGTTGCATCATTCTTAATTTAGATTGCAATTGCATAGCAATGTTAGCATACGATTCGGGATTTGCTTGAAGTCTCTCATACCATTCACTACTAGTGATCGGTTCCACTTCTGTTTTTATTAAAGCGATAGCTGTACCGTGATATTCTTTCGGTGAAATTAAAGAATGATGAGGTATCGTTTCACCTGGAACGATAATGTTGAATAAAAATGGTGTTCCGTTTTCTTCTAGCCGAACTACTTTTAATAAGCCTGTTTTTATAAAGTATAAAGGACCGTCCTCGCCTTGACGGAATAGTACATCTCCTTTGTGTAGAATCAATGTTAGCCCCCCATTAATATGTTTCTATTTCTTCTATTTTAGCGTATATGTATATAGACAATATGTTATTTCAACAGCAATTTCATTGACGAAATGTATGCTATTACAGTAGTATACTATTTAGTGTGTAATAGTACTAGCAATGAATACGCTGTAGGGGGTTTAGTATATTGTTAGATGCGATGAGAATGACGGATATGAGAATTCCGGCGAATGCTATCATTCATGTAGAAGAGATGAAAGGTGGAGTCGTTTTATCCGTTGAAGTAGACGGCCAAATTATTTATACGATGGCTTATGATGAAGAAACAGATAGTTATGCTGAATTATATGATCGAAAGGATAAGAGGGCGTGCCAAGTACATGAAGACTTCATGGGATGGTCACTTCTTCACTAAAAAAGATGTCAATATGACATCTTTTTTTATTAAATCGATAGAATATACAAAGAAATGAAATATAAGGATAAAATTTGTAATAATTGATTTTGCATTGTTAGCACTCTGTAACTGCAAGTGAACTATTTTTTCGCTATCATAAAGATAACAGTCGCAGTTATAGGAGTGGTCAACTTGAAGAAAGTACATATTTCAAATTATATGTTATTATGTGTTTGTTTAATTTTATTTGTTCTCCTCGGAGGATTTTTATATTCATGTGTATAAGAAAAACGCATTCTAAAAAGAATACGTTATAAAAGGGAAATAATGATTAATCTAGTTCCAAGAATAATTAACGTAATACGCAATAAATTAATTACGGCGTTACCACTTAGTTTTGTATTAATGTAAGCCCCGATTTTTCCGCCAATCCATGCACCCGGAATCAGGATTAATGCATAAATCCAGCTGACATTTCCAAGTGAGATGTGAGTTGCAGAACTTACAATTGCTGATAGAAATACGATGAACATTGAAGTTGCTACTGCAATATGTGCTGGGAATGCAAAAAGAAGCATCATTGCTGGAACAAGTAAGGCACCGCCACCAATTCCAAATAATCCAGATATAAACCCAACTATAAAAGCGATAAAGATAGCAAGAAACGGTGGGAATTGGTAGTGTACAGTATTTCCATCATTATCTGTAAAAGAACGCTTAATTACAGACGTATTTGAGAGGGAAAGAGGTTTTAATTTGTCTCGAAGCATAAGTAGAATTGAGACGAATATAAGGAAAATCCCAAAGTATAAAGAAAATGTGTCTTGGTTTAAAAATTTATTTGCCCATGATCCGATAATACCACCAGGGCCGCTTCCGATAAATAAAATAAGTCCACTTTTATAATCTACTCGCTTATGCTTCATGTAAGTAAGGGTGGAAGATAGTCCTGTGAAAACGACTGTTACCATAGAAGTCCCTACTGCAAGTTGTGGTGATAAACTGTGTAATCCAATTAATAACGGAACAATAATAATTCCGCCTCCAAGCCCAACTAGGCTGCCGACTGTTCCGGCGATTAGTCCGATGAAAAGTAACATGATGTATTCCAAAATTGCCAACTCCTCTAAATAACTTATCCATCAATTATTATACACGCTTTTTAATGAGAAATAGGCTTGTTCACAAAAAAGTCGTCTTCCTAGAAAAATAAGGAAGACGACTTTTGATTAGAAAACAAAATGTAATAGGTAGTAAAACAGAGCAGCTAAAGAAGCTGAAATAGGAAGTGTAATAACCCATGTAATTAACATACGTTTTGCAGTTCCCCATTTTACCCCTTTCACACGGTGAGAAGCACCAACCCCTAAAATAGAAGAAGAGATAACGTGCGTCGTACTAACCGGTAAGTGAATGAATGTTGCACCGAAAATAACAAGTGATGATGATAAATCGGCAGCTACACCATTTACAGGACGAATTTTCATAATTTGTCCACCGACAGTTTTAATAATTTTCCATCCACCGACAGAAGTACCAAGCCCCATTGCGATAGCACAAGATAATTGTACCCAGAACGGGATATCGCTAGAAGTATGATAGTTATTAGCCATAAGAGCCATCGTAATGATTCCCATTGCTTTTTGTGCATCATTCGTACCGTGTGTGTAGGCTTGTAATGCTGCAGTGAAAATCTGGAATATACGGAAGTTCTTATTCGTTTTTGTTAAGTTAAAGTTTTTAAATACTACTTTAAAAATACTGTATACGATATAACCAATAACGAAAGCGATAATCGGTGAAATGATTAAAGCTTCAATAATTTTAATAAATCCTTTAAGATTTAGCGAGCTAATCCCAGCGGCCGCAATTGCTGCACCTGCGATTGAGCCGATAATTGCATGCGAAGAACTACTTGGAATACCGTAGTACCAAGTAATTAAGTTCCAAGCTATCGCCGCAAGCAAAGCAGCTAAAATTACAAGAGAACCATTTTGTAAGGCGAATGGATCAACGATATCTTTTGTAATCGTTTTTGCTACACCTGTAAATGTCATTGCGCCTAAAAAGTTCATAATAGCCGCCATAATAATGGCATGTCTAGGCTTTAGAGCTTTCGTTGAAACAGCCGTTGCAATAGCGTTTGCTGTATCGTGAAATCCATTGATAAAGTCAAAAGCTAAAGCGCAAATGACTACTAAAACGGTCAGTATCAAGAGTGTATCCATGATCAAACTCCTTACGCGTTCTTCATAATAATTGTTTCTAATACGTTTGCAACGCTTTGACAGCTATCAGCTACTTCTTCAAGCTCTTCGTAAATCTCTTTAAATTGAATAATCTTAATCGGATCTTTTTCACGAGAGAATAAGTTCTTAATCGCATGACGGCGAATATCATCACACTGTGATTCATAATCCTTAATTTTAATCGCATTTGTACGAATGTCGACTAATTTTTTGTTAGACATTAATTCAACAGAGTTTGCAATCTCAATCGCACATTGATTAATTGCTTCTACGAATTTAATCATGTATTCATCAGCTTCTGTAATAGAATACATTTCGAACAGACCAGCACTGTGATCTAATCCGTCTAATACATCATCCATACTCATTGCAAGTTGTAGGATGTCCTCACGCTCAATCGGAGTGATAAACGCTTTGTTTAACTCCATAATGATTTCGTGAATAAATGAGTCACCTTTTGACTCATACTCTTTCATGCGCATAGAAAACTCTTTTAAATCGCTAGCATTTTTAATTTTATACTCCACGAAAAACTGCGCGCCTTCTTTTAAATTTTCGGAAACATTCATTAACATTTCAGAAAATTTATCTTTTTTTGATTTAAAGACCATTATTGTTACCCCCACAAAAGTAATATATGTAAAATATATTGGCTAATCAATTCTAACAAAAAACTGTCGTTTTTTAAAACATTTTATCGAAAAGTTTACAAAAACTTAACATAACTCTCGTTGTTCTATTAATAATATTAATATCCAATAGTGAATATCTTACTTGTAGAATGTCCTTTTCTTGCAAAAAGTATGAATGCAAAAGAAAAGCTTTACACTATAGGAATGACTACGTTATTATAATAAATTTAAAAGGCGGTATATTCTTCCTTTTAAAAAGAAGAGTGTAAATAAATGAAGACCTGCGGTAGTATGTCAACTGAGAAATAACAAAGTTTAAAGTTGCCAAAGGTCAATTTGTTTAAAAAAGGCATCACGAAACTAAACCAGTAACGAATGTAATTTACTGGAAAATAATGAAAGGTAGCGATGACAAAAATTTATGTCATTCTTTCACACACCTTCCAGGCGTAAAAAGTTGGTGGCTACGTAGTAGCGCATCCACCAATCGCACAAATTTTCTTGCGGTTAGAACGAGTGCACGTTTGTGTTGATGTTTTGGTACTTCATTATATTTTTTCACGTAATACTCTTGATAATCTGATACATGCTTTCTTACTGAATTGGCGGCTTCAACTAAGTAATAACGCAAGTAATGATTACCTGTACGGGATAATGAAGTATCTTCAGCTGTAAAACGACCAGATTGGTGCTTTCGCCAGTATAATCCAGCGTATTTGGCTATTTTTGTTTCATCGTCAAATCTTTCGATTTGGCCAATTTCAGCAATGATACCGGCAGCGAAAACAGGACCTACTCCAGGAATAGATTCAAGTGTTTGGGTCAAACCAGCCATGATTTTTTTAATAGACTTTTCTAATTCCTTGATTTGCTGTTGAAACGTACGAATGACTGCGATGGATGTACCTAAGATGACATCTATTGAATCTTCTACAACCTTATCCAAGCGATAAGAAGCTTTCACAGCTTTTTGAATGGATGCTGCTACGCATTTTGGATCACCAAAACGGTTTCGACTTTTTTCCTGTAGGAACTCAGCGAGTTCTTCTAAAGGCATATTAGCTAGTTCCTCTAAGCTGAATTTTTCAAGAAATAGTTCTGTCATGGCGCTACCAAATACGGAAGTATCCACCTCTTGTGAAAATGTATTACATTTAAAACTTAGGTGTTGAAGAAAGTGTTGTTTTTCTTTCGTTAACATTTTGACAAGTTGGTATCGTGATCGAGTTAATTGCTGCAGTGCCACGTACTGGCTTTCTTTTACGATAGACATTTGATTGCGGCCAAATCGTAAGTAATCAGCAATGACATAGGCATCAATCTCATCGGTTTTATTCATGTCAGAATAGCTTTTCTTAAAATTTGCGACTTGCTTTGGGTTTAGGAGAAATACTTTTGCTCCAAAACGCTGTAAATCTATATCATGGTGAAGAAACATAGAAGGATGAAAGCTGTAAACAGAGGTGGATTCTAGGCCAATCTTAAGGATGTCGACCTCTTTCCCTGCAACACACTGTAATAATTTTTCTTTGAGTGTAGTAGCTCCTGGTAGGTCATTACTGACCGAAAAAGAATCCAGTTTTTCTCCATCACCATTTAAAAAGCAAACTTTCATATCAAACGAACTTACATCTAAACCAACAAATAATCTCATGTAAGAGACCTCCCTTCTATATTAGAATCATTTCTTGGACGTCTCGAGATATCTCTAGTGTGTACGCCGACCAACAACCTCGTGTATGAGAGCTAGTCCTGAATCGAAAGCCGCCCTAGAGCTACTATCATCTAGGTTCGAGGGGCAGGCTGCTCAGCCTGCGAGTAGGGAGTCCCGCACGTTCACTGAGAAACACTCTTCAAATGTGGTAAATCCACAGGAGGTGAAAGAATTGTCCCAAATGATCCTACAATCATTATCTAGAAATATCTTGAGACGTCCAAGTATTTTTATTTATAGGGCTCTTATTAAGAAGAAAATCTAAGCCTGTAATAGGGCTTAAATATTAATATACGAGGAAGTGAACGAATGAAATTGAAGAACACTCATTTTAAAAAAATGCTTGAGTGGTTCAATAAGAGGAAGAAACTTCGTAATTCATTAATTGTATTGGGAAGTGTATTCGTTACTCTATTTATTGCTGTAAATATAATAATTTCCATTCAAGACATATCTGAATTAAAACAAGCTGTTCCACAACCGACTTTAATTTATGATGCAAATAATGAGGTCGCAACTAAATTAGCTTCTTCGAAAACAGAAGGCGTTAAAAGAAAAGATATTCCTGATATTATGGTTCAGGCAATTGTTGCAGTAGAAGATAAGGAATTTTTTAACCATCATGGTATTTATTATAGTGGAATTATAAGTGCGGTTTTTAAAAATATTACAGCAGGAGAAGTTGTAGCAGGGGGAAGTACAATAACACAACAACTTGCGAAAAATGTATTTCTGACACAAGACCGCACATACTCCCGAAAAATAAAGGAATATTTTTTAACGAAAAAAATAGAGCGCACGTATACGAAAGATGAAATCATTGAAATGTATATGAACCAAATTTATTTTGGTGAAGGTGCTTGGGGTATAAAAAGGGCAGCTAAATCTTATTTTGATAAAGATGTAAAAGATTTAACAATTTCAGAAGCTGCAACGATTGCGGGCTTGATTAAAGCACCATCTGCGTATTCACCTTATAAAAACTTTAACAAGTCAATTGAAAGACGTAATGTCGTATTAAGTTTAATGAAAGAGCAAGGGTATATTTCTGACGAACAGTATAATAAAGAAAAAGAGAGCGGACTTGTGTTAAAACGTGGCGTTGATGATAAATACAAGGGAAAATACTCTCAATATGTAGACTATATTGTTAGAGAGGCGATGGAAAAGTACGAATTAACACAAAATGAAATTTTAGCGGGTGGTTATCGTATTTATACAGAGCTTGACCCGAAAAAACAACAGGCTGTAGAAGACGTTGTGAATAATGATAGTTATTTCAAAGATAGTGGCTCAGACCAACTTATGCAAACGGGTGTAGTTCTTATGAACCCAAAAACAGGTGGTGTACCAGCTCTAGTTGGAGGCAGAGGGCCGTATCAGTTTTTACAGTTTAACCATGCAACCCAATTAAAAAGACAACCTGGCTCAACGTTAAAGCCTTTGGCTGTATATGTACCAGCGTTAGAACAAGGATATGAAGTATACGATATATTAAAAGATGAACCATTTAACATTAAAGAATATAAACCACAAAATAGCGATCATACTTTTCACGGTGATGTGACAATGTATGAAGCTGTGGCAAAGTCGTACAATGTTTCAGCTGTGTGGCTATTAGAACAAATTGGATTAGATAAAGGATTGAAATCTTTAGAGCGATTTGGTATCCCATTAGTGCCAGAAGATCGTACGTATCCGATTGCTTTAGGCGGTATGCATGTGGGGACATCTCCATTTGTAATGGCTCAAGCATACAGTACATTTGCAAATGATGGAGTCCAAGTGGAAGCTCATGCAATTAGGGAGGTACAAAATGCTGAAGGTGAAACGCTTGGAAAGTGGTATAAGAAAGAGACACGAGTGACGAGCGAGAAAATTTCTCAAAAGATGACATATTTATTAAAAGGTGTTGTCGAAAAGGGAACGGGTGAAAAGGCGAAAGTTAATAATGTTGATACGGCAGGTAAGACAGGAACTACTCAAATTGTAAATGGCCCGAGCACCGGTGCAAAGGATTCATGGTTTGTTGGATACACGCCAGATTTGGTAGGTGCGATTTGGGTAGGATATGATAAAACAGATAGCGATCATTATGTTCCGGGTGGTAGTCAAATTACGACGACAATGTTCCGGGATATTATGAAAAAAGCAAACGCAAATCCAGCTCAAAAAGCATTCCAGTTATCGCTCATATCTGAGGCTGATTATAAAAAACAATTGACTACAATAGAAGAGGAAAAACGAAGAAAAGAAGAAGAGAAGAGAAGGAAAGAAGAGGAACAACAACGAAAACAAGAGCAACAAGAGTGGCTTGATAAAGTGAAAGAATGGATTCCTTCATTTTGGTAAAAGAAAGAGGCGAATAAAAAAATTCGCCTCTTTTTTTGTATGAAAACAAAATAAAATTTTAATCGGTAGAGATTTTTGTCTATCTTAATTAGCTATTAATCCATATCCGTTGAGATACATGATATTACTCATTAAGTACAATATTCGTACTGCCAAAGGATTCGGAATCGTATGTGACGATTATTTTGCCTTTACTAATAGGTTCGTAAGGCAATTCTTCTTCGTAATTACCATTATTTTCATTGTGGATAGAAAGTGTAATTTCATCGATTTTTTTATTTGTATACTGATCTTTAATCGTTTCAGCAATTTGGAGTAACGCCTCGGAACTAGAAGCTTTCGTAATAAGCATTCCTTTTATAACTTTTTTTTCATTATTTGTTGCATTGGAATAAGGGATGTTGCTTTGTTTTGTATACAAAAGTTTGTATGGAACAGTTTTTCTCTCTGCTTTTGATATAGTGGAATATTTTAGAGTTAAAAAAAATCCTACACATAAAATAATGCATACCATAAGAGCAAACCAAATGCGTATTAGTGACATAACTCTCATTTTCATCCCTCTTTCATATCTTTGACTTCATTATTTATCATACAAAATGAGGATTAAGATAGAGTAAATTTGAGGTAAAGAAACGTAAAGAAGGAGCACTTATCCTCCCAAACAAGTGCTCCTTTTTATTAAAAGAGAGATTTAATAGTCAATCAAAATCACATCTATTACTTATAAATGTGCTTAGTCCTCCCAAAATATTTTCGGAAATTGTGGTTAGTAAATTCGGAAGACAGATAGTGTCGCAGTTGTATCGCCCGCAGGTCCTTGTTGAGGCCCTTGAGCACCAGTAGTCCCCGTAGTTCCTCCGCCTAGGCAACCAGATCCATATTGAACTAGAATAGCTTGACCAAGAGTTTGAAGAAGTCTAACAAATTCTGTAAGTTCTGACTTAGGGATGTTAATATGGCTACATGCTCTTACTTCGCAACAATCATTACCATAAAATACTTTTCCTTTATTTTTATTGTTCATCTTTTCATTCTTTTCTTTCATAGAATCATTAGTCATTACTATATATTAAAATGAAATTTATACTAAATTCGTGATGGACAAACTACCATTTCTAAAAAAATAAGAAATTGGCCCACCTAGAAAGAAATAAGTAAGTAAGATATAGAGAAAGGTTTATATAATGTAAAGAAGAAAAGTTCAACATAAAAACTGCATGTCAATTGTTGAAGGATGTAACAATTGACATGCAGTTCGTGGATTGGATTTTATTTGTATTGATTTAATCTTTCAAGGGCTGTTTTAGGTAAGATTGGAATTGAAATAGTAAAAGTAGTACCATCTTCATTACTAGTCATTTTTAATGTACCGTTATGATTTTGAATAATTTTTTTCGTTACTGACAAGCCCAAACCTGTGCCGGAATCTTTTGTTGAGAAGAATGGATCAAAGATATAGTCTTGAATCGCTGGTGGAATACCAGTCCCATTATCAGTGAAAGTAATACGAACAAAATTATCTAGGCGGTAACTAGTGATTTGGATAGAAAGTTTTTTTTCTCCTTGAGCATCGACAGCGTTCTGGAATAAGTTTAAAAAAACTTGCACAAGTTCATGACGATCAATATGAACTAATATATCATCTAATTCGGTAGAAAAATTATAATCAATTGAAATGTTATGTAAAAAGACTTCGCTAGCTAGTAACTGTTGAATATACTCACGTAAAAATGTATTAATGGGAAAGGGTTCTCTTTTAAATTCACGTGTTTTTGAAAGAGATAAAAATTTTGTAATGATACTATTTGCTCGATCTAATTCAGGAATAAGTAAATTTTTAAATAGTTCTTTATTAGATGGAGAAACACTTTCTTGTAAAAATTGTAAATATCCTCGTACTGTTGTAAGAGGATTTCGTACTTCGTGTGCAATTCCAGCTGCGATTCGCCCTGCTAACGAAAACTTCTCTGCATCACGTTCTGTATTTAAATAATGAAAGACACTAATAACTCTAAAAATCTCCCCGTTATAATCACGAATAATTCGGTTATTTATAATGCCATAGTTTTTGTCTAAAACTTCTTCATTATATATTTCTGTTCCCGTTTTTAATGTTTCAATCGCTTTAATTTTTTCTTCCGGCAAGTTTAGTAATTGTTGAATCGGTTTTCCGATAATATCATTTCGTATTACACCGAAATCATCTGCAGCAACTTGATTACATAAAGTAATATTCCCTTTATTATCGACAAAAGTTACATGATGTGAAAAGGCATCAAAAATATGTACAAAGTGTTTTTCGAGTTGTTCAAATAAAAATAATGAATCACAAGTAAGTTGAAAATGAGCCTCTTTATTCTCTTTTGGTATTTCTTGAATGGAATGGGTTGTTCTAGTTTTCTTTATTCGTAAACCAATATGTGGATTTTTGTATGTGAAATGATGTGGTAATTGATTCACAAGTTCTTCATAAAAACGTACTTTATTTTCTAGTTCTTCAATTCGTTTTTCATGAGATACAGTAGCATCGTTTGGAAGCATAAATAAATAACCCCTCATTTTAAAAATTCTTCCATATAGTATATCATATTTTTATAAGGATACTCTTAAAGAAAAGGCTACATGATGCAAAGTGTTTGGAAAGTGAATAGAAGATGAAGTTAAAAAGGGAGGGGTATATGTGCTGTTTATTGGAGTGACAGGATGGGGAGATCATGATTCTTTATACATAAATCCCTATGAAAATAGAAATAAATTACGAACATACAGCGAGTATTTTCCTATAGTAGAAGTGGATAGCTCATTTTATGCGATGCAACCTGCACGAAACTATACAAAATGGGCAATGGAAACACCGAAAGATTTTTCTTTTATCGTAAAAGCATATCAAGGAATGACAGGACATATGAAAGGTGAAATTCCTTTTTCTACGTTCGATGAGATGTTTGATGTATATAAACAATCTATTCTTCCTTTAATTGAAGCTGGTAAATTAAAAACGATTTTATTTCAATATCCACCATGGTTTGATTGTAAAAAGAAAAATGTAGATTTTCTTCGATATACGAAAGAAAAAATGGAAGGTTTACCATGTGCAATAGAATTTCGAAATCAAACATGGTTTTATCCAGAAATGAGAGATAGGACGTTACAGTTTCTAGAACAAGAGAAATGGATTCATACAATTTGTGATGAACCACAGGCTGGGATAGGTTCTGTGCCACTCGTGTTAGAGGTTACGAATTCAGACATGGCATTAATACGTTTTCACGGTCGAAATGTTCATGGTTGGCTTGATAAAGGGGAAAACTGGAGAGCGGTTCGCTGTTTATATCGCTACAACAATAAAGAACTGGAAGAATGGGTTGAACGATTAGAGCAATTAAAAAAGAAAACAAAGGATATATACGTACTGTTTAACAACAATTCAGGTGGGGATGCAGCAGATAATGCGAAACAGCTTATGAAAATGATGAACATTACATATGGTGAGCCGAAGCCGGAGCAATTAAATTTTTTTGAATGATAATAAACAAGAAAGGCACTGTACAAACAGGGGGAATGTACAGTGCCTTTCTATATGAAAAAGAGGGGTAACAATGTTACTGAGCGTTTGGTTGATTCATCAATTGTTGGCTTCATAATAAATGATAATGGTTATCATTATCATTGTCAATGGTTTTTCTAAAAATATATAAAAAACTTTGTATATTTTAAATAGAGATAAAAAAAGAACAGCAATTAATGCTGTTCTTTTCCAGTGATGAATTGTTGTAAATCAAAAGGAGTTATCGCCTGGATAAATTCTTTTGAGATAAGTGTTTGAACAAGAGTACTCTCAGAAATAGAAGCACCTGTTTTCTTTTCGTAAGCTTGTTTTAATAAATCAAGTTTTTCAGCCGTTTCTTTCGGTAATTCAATTGTTAAAGTGTTCATAATTTCTCCCCCTTACTATTAGAGTACCACTACAATATAGGAGAGACAAGAAAAGAGAATGTGAAACATAAAAAAGGTTACCATTTATAAATGGTAACCTTTTTTATGTATAAGAGTTATTAAGCAATACCGATATACTTTAAAGTTTTTGATGGAGTACTATGATCAAAGAAGTGTTGTAAAAATGCGATATCAACACCTGATTTGTATGCACAATATCCCCAAGTTTTTCGAAGTGTATGTGAGCTAATCCCTTCTAATCCAACTTCTTTTGCGGCTTTGTTTAAAATGTACCATGCATGTTGTCTCGTAATAGATTTTGTTCCTTTTTGAGATTTTAACAATGGTTCATTACGTTTCCAAGTTTTACGTTCTTTCATGTAGTCTTCGATTGCGTGCTGTAAGTCTTCATTTACAGCAAACCATTTATGTTTCTTCACTTTTTCATTGTAAAATAAAATGGAATGGCGAACATTTTCATTTTCATCGATTACATCACTAACTTTTAATTGTAAGATTTCACTTACTTTTAAGCCAGAATTTACAGCTAATACGAATAATAAGCCATCACGTTTCGAAGATTGTAAAAGTATATTTTTGATAGTTTCTAATTGTTTTTCATTTTGAATAGGTTGTCCTGCTTGTTTCATTTCACGCACTCTCCTCTTTTATATGTGTAAAGGAAAGGATTAACTTGTTTCTTACTATAAAGGGAGAGTGTGAATTTCATGTGAACTCCTAGTGAAATTAAGACAAATTATTTGACTTCTTTTACTTTTTGTAAATTGAAATAGAATACAACACTGTTAGTCGTATTATACACACCGTATTCGGCATGATGGAGGTCTAAAATGTTTTTTACAATAGATAATCCGAGACCGGTACCTCCAGTGTGACGGCTACGTGATGCATCTAGACGATAGAAGCGATCCCAAATTTTTTCAAGACTTTCTTCAGGGATAGGGTTTCCTGTATTCTCGATTTCGACTTTTACGGTATCTTCTGCTTCTATAATGGAGACTTGTATTTTTTCTCCCTCTGGCGTATAACGGATTGCATTACTTAGTAAGTTCACAACTACTTGCTCAATGCGACTGCGATTTGCTTTAACAAGTATAGAAGGGTCTGCATCGATGTTCACTTGTAAATGTTTTTCTTCCATGCTAAATAATAATTTTGTGTAGACTTGTTGTGTTAATTCACCGATTGAGAACGTCGTCATATCTAGTTTGTAAGTACCAGATTCCAACTTTGCTAATTCTAACATTTCAACAATCAGCCTGTTCATATTTTCTGTTTCTTCTAAAATAACATCAGTATAATACGAAGTATCCTTACTAACACCATCTTTAATTCCTTCTGCAAAACTTCTAATTACACTTAGCGGTGTTTTTAATTCGTGTGATACGCCAGAAATGAATTCTTTTCTTGTTTTTTCTAATTGACGTTCACGTTCAATATCTTGTTGTAACTTTGTATTAGCAACATTTAATCGATCGATTCGATCTTTTAAATTTACAGATAATGTATTGATACTGCCAGAAAGCCCGCCAATTTCATCGTCAGCTGTAACAGGTAATTTCTCGCTGAAATCAAAATTAGCCATTTTTTTTGTAACACGATTTATTTTAATTAATGGCTTAACAATGATTTTTGAGTAGTAGAAGGATAACAAAATAATTACGAGAAACACGATGATTAAGGCATAGACATAATAATCTTTTAAAACGAGCATCGCTTCATTAACAGGCTGCAAAGATGCTATCGCAAAAGCGTATTCTGTAATCCTTCCATTTTCTATAATCGGTTTTACAAAGATACTATTTTTTATATTTTCTCCGCCATCTAATATGAAAGTACTTAATTGGTTCGAGTTAGAAGTTCCCTCTCTAATCATATCTGCAAAATATTGAACGGCTTGTAATGTTTCAATATCATTTGCAAGACGAACCTCCGCTTTGGATGGGAGCTGTAACTTAGTTATAACACCTGTAAAGACGATTCGAGTTGTAGATTTGTATCGGCTTGCAAGTCTGTTCTTAGAAGGGTTACCATTAATTGACTGAAAATCCGAATAGAAATGTTCGTTCTGCCATTGATTATAATTCGTTCCTAATTTTTGTGGTGTGATTATATTATTCTCTTGTACGACTCCATCAACATTGATTATTACATCTTTTTTTAAACCTAAATTTTCGAATTTATTATATTCTTCTGGTGTTAAAAGATTGTTGAGTGGAATGGAATACTGTTTATTATTGTTGGGATTAAATACATCGATATAGTAATTGTTATCACTTTTAATAATACCGTTAGAATCCAAAAACTGCATATCGGCATTTGTTTTATCATGAAATTCTTGTTTTAGTTTTCTAACCTGCTCATAACTTTTATCACTTTTATCATAATTATCTACGAATTTTTCAAAAGCAGTTTGGACTGTTTTTACTTTCTTATTAATATAAAATTTCTCTAAAAATAGAGATTGTCCTAGGAAAAAAAGTAGGAATATGATTGTAAATAAAGTGGATGTTAATAAAAATAGTTTAAAGACAATACTTCTGTTTTTCACTGCGTCACCTCTTATGAGAAATACTGTAAATGATTTCTTTATCCCGTTAAATCCGATTGGTTCAACTAATAATCAGTGGGGGATGGAAAAAACCTCCACTGATTAAAGTTTCACTTCATTATAACAAACGTTACAAGAAAGTAGAGGGGAGAAATCTGTCTCTTTATAAAGTAGTTATTTATAAAAAGTCACATAAAAAGAACTCGCCAGACGTATGACAAGTTCTTTAGTGTATTATTGTTGAATTGCTGCATCTAAAGCGATTTCAATCATTTCGTTAAATGTAGTTTGACGCTCTTCAGATGTTGTTTCTTCGCCAGTGAAGATGTGATCGCTAACTGTTAATACAGATAATGCATTTACACCGTATTTCGCTGCTAATGTGTAAAGAGCAGTTGTTTCCATTTCTACTGCTAATACACCGTAATCTCCAAGTTTTTTAACTATGTCCATGCTTTCACGATAAAACACATCTGCTGTTAAAACGTTACCGACACGAACGTGTAATCCTTTTTCAGTTCCAGCATCATAAGCTTTCTTTAAAAGGTCAAAGTTTGCAGCTGGTGCAAAATCAAATCCTGGGAATGTTAAACGGTTCATATTAGAATCAGTACAAGCCGTCATTGCGATAATAACATCACGAACTTTTACATCTTTTTGAATTGCACCGCAAGTTCCAACGCGAATTAAATTTTTAACTCCGTAGCTTTGGATTAATTCGTTTACATAAATAGAAATAGAAGGAACACCCATACCTGTACCTTGAACAGATACACGTTTTCCTTTATAAGTTCCAGTGAAACCTAACATACCACGCACATTATTATAGCAAGTAACGTCCTCTAGAAATGTTTCAGCGATATATTTTGCACGTAATGGATCACCAGGTAATAGAATAGATTCAGCGATTTCGCCTTGTTTTGCTTCGATATGTACACTCATAAAAAAGTCCTCCTTATAATGTATTGATAGAAATCAATATCATTTGCATTATACACTACGAATCCTTTCAATTAAAATCTTTTTATTATTTGTAATATGTGCAAAATAGGAGGATTTCATAAATCATAATCTAGAATATATATCTTAAGAAGTTTTGTATGAATAGAGACAATAAAAATGGTAGGTGATGTTTTGAAAAATCTTGTCATTGGGCTTATTGCGTTAGTACTTATTGTGGCAGGAGGATTTTACATAAAAAAATATCAAGAAAACGAAGAGACTGTAGGAGATGTTCAGGAAGTAAAGTGGGATGTTTCAAATGGAAAGGGAAATGAGAAAGTAGATATTGTATTTCAGTTGTTAAACAACAAGAATAATGAAATTCGTGGTGTAAATGATCAAATGCGGGCAGTGATTGTAGATGGACAGTTAAAAAACATACAACAAATTAAACCCACATTTGCAGGGAACGGGTCATATAAGTTATCTTACAAAATAGCAAAAGACGAAGAATATACAATATTTTTATACGAAGACAAAAATAAGTCCGTAGAGTCATTCGCTAGGAAGAATTTTGGTAGAACGAAAGAGGAGAACAATAAGAAAAAAGTGAAATTTCCAATCGACAGTGTACTTACAAAAAAAATAGGAGAGTATGAAGTTTCTCTTTTATTTGGCGCATTACATCCGAATGAACCAGTTACGTTAACATTTCAGTTTCAAGCGAAAAAGGGTGAAAAATTGAAATTGCATTCAGAGAGAGGAGAAGTAGAGTCACTCTATATAGTGGATGAAACGAAGGAGAATTTTTTATACGCTATGCCTGTAGATACGGATGAGCAATTACAATACCGAATTACATTTCCTGCCGAGGGCACGTATAAAATGTGGGGGGATTTCTATATAAATGGTAAGAAGTATGAAAAAGAATTTATTGTACAAGTTCAAAAAAGAAAAAACAGCTAAGAATTTAGCTGTTTTTTCTTTTTCCTATTAATTTTGTTACAGAGAGCATTGTAATTGGTAAAGAATGATTCTTCCTAAATGCTAAATATTTACCGCTCCATGCTGGTTTATATTTTTCTTTAAAATGTCGTAATCCGCTGAAACTATACGTATAACGAACGTTATTAAAGATTGCAGCAGCCACTCGTTCAGACCAGAAAGACTGTGTGGATAAACCAACATTTGAAAGTGGTGCCATACCGATATTAAAGGAGTGGTATTCATTTTCTTTTGCCCACTGGAATAAGTGGATGAAAATTGCGTCCATAATGCCGCTAGGCGCATCTGGATAATATCGCATTAAATCGACAGATAATGATCCGTTTTGATATACAGGCATGAATGTTGTGAATGCAATAATTTTTCCATCCGCATCAGATAATGTTGCGATAGGAGCGCGACTAATATATTCACGATCGAAGTATCCGAGTGAAAAACCTTTCTCTTTTTTTCCACCAAGCCATGCATCTGAAACTTTTCTTAACTCTTCATATAATTCGTCGGAGAAAGGTGGCTCATGAATAGAGAATGTATAGCCTTCTCTTTCAAAACGGTTGAAAGTAGCTCGCATGCCAGCGCGTTTCTTTCCTGTTATTGTAAAGGTATTTAAATCAACAACAGCTTCTTCACCAAGCTTAAAGAAGTTATAACCAAAATCGTGGTATAAACTCATCCATTTACTTTCAATTTGATAGAATACACAAATGTATCCAAATCGATCAGCCTCAGCTAAAAACTCTTGCAATACAGTACGATAGGAGGAAGGGTCCCCAATTGGATCACCCAGTACAATAAGTCGTTTTCCAGTTATTGAGAAGAGAATGAGTGCTTTTCCATCACTACTGAAAAAGAACTGTTTATCTCCTAAAAAACCTAAATGACTAAGTACATTTCCACCATGTTCATCTAAGAAGTTTTGTAATCGTTTATCATTAGCTGGTTGCCCGGGAAATTCATTTCGATAACGATTTGCAATGAGTGAACCAATTAGTAAAAAAGTAGGAACAAAAAAGGCAGCTGCTAATGCACTTCGTTTTACTTGTGTAATATTACGAACGACAAAATCAGGTTTGAAAGCTTCTTTTGCACCTGCAAATAAAATACCTAAGTTTTTATATAAATATAACGTTACAAGTAGGAATATAAAAACTTTTACGATATCGGAAAGTGAGACTTCCATTTTCTCACGTACAAACCTTTTACGAAGCATATACAATACAGCGAGTACGATTAATAAAATAAAAGTTTCTTCAACATCAATTCCTTTTAGTGTGTTAAAAATAGCCGCTCCAATTAAAGAAACAATCGTCATATAATAAGAACGTTTTGTTCCGTAATATATCCCCCGCGAAAGAATGAGGAGGAGAATACCGAATGTTAGCGATAAGCTAAAAGAAAATTGAATAAGATGTTTTGGAGCTAGAATATGTAAGGCGTGTGCCCGATTTATACTTGTCGGTAGAATGGTTGATAAAATAACCATTAAGCCAGCAAATACTGTTAAAGCAGCAGATGCCCAAGAACCTAACTTTCCTAGAAAGTCACGCTGCAAAGTCCATATAACACCAGTTGTCTCTAATGCAGGCGCAATAAAAGGTTTATCTTCAAACTTTTTAATGGCTACTCCTGTCATTTCAAAAGCTGCAAAAATGAGACCAAGGCAGAAGGGCAAGATGTAATAGACGAGACGATATAATAACATAGCAGGGAGTAAAACACCTGTATCGATGCCGTATTGCCCAAGCCCAGTTAAGAAGACAAGATCAAATGATCCAAGGCCACCAGGAACAAGACTAACGACACCAGCTAAAGCAGCAATAACATATACGCCTAAAAACTTTTGGAATTCGATTTCAATGCCAAATAATAGTAATATGACGTACATAACAATACCAGCAGATACCCATTCGACTAATGAAACTAATGAGTATAAAACAGTTGGGTTTTTCTCCTCTTCTTCTTGTTCCTCTGTTTGCGTCGCTTTTCTATTTTTTAATTTAGAAAATCCGATATATATAGGGACGAAAAGAGCGAAGAAGATAAGAACAGGCCATAGCCATGGTTTTTCATGCAAAATAAATCTCGTGTCTAATATTCCGATAAGACCAAGAAATGAAAGAATGGCTAATCCATTAATAAAGGCAGTTGTCATCCAAGCGATACTTTTAATAAGTTTTCCATTTTCTTTTATATATGGACGATAAAGCATTGTGCGTACGCCGGCTCCAACAAGACCACCAAACCCGATAAATCCATTTAAAGTATTAGCAATCCACGAGATACGGAAAATCTTTTGGACAGGAATATCAGCTTTTAAGTAACGAAGCATAACATAGTCATAAAAGAACATTGTTGATACAGCGAATGCACCAAGTGTAATTGCTAAAAAGACTCCTCCAGTTGGAATGTTTTTAATTGTATCAATCGCTTCTAAAAAAGAAATGCCCGCTAATTCTTTTTTTGCTTGAAAGAATACAATTGTTAATACAACAAATGGGAAGATAATTTTCCCGATTTGTAAGAAACGTTTCCATGAAAACGACATAAATACAACTCTCCTTGTATAAGAAAACTGAGACAATAATATTATTATGACAAACTTCAAGAAAAATAAAAAGGTAATTTCCTGTATAGGGGAGCTATTTTTTATATAGGTATATTTAAAAGAATATTTTGTTTATCGGAAAATTAAGTTAGAATAAGGTGAAAGAAGGGTGAGGGGGGAGTATATGATTATAAAAGGTTACGTAGGATATGAGTTAGAAAAAGAGAAACCTAATACATCAGAAGATTTTTTTAACAGATCTGAAGTGACATATATATTAAATGGTAAAGAGAAAACTTTTTCGGTTTTATACGTTCGATATTTTGAAGAAGTTTTACAAGAAATTACTCCTTTTGAAGGGAATCCAGTGTATAAAGTAGAAGAACAAAACATATATTTGCGCGATATTGTAGCGATATGTTGTTTAATGAAAGATAAGGATCTTCGTGCGCAAAAACGTTTGTATTTAAATAATATGGAAGAATTTCAACAATATTTTGATGAGGGAACGGTGTCGAAAGTACAAGAAATATTGGCTGAATTACATAAAAATAAAAGAGTAGAAATAGCGTGAAATGGCAAAGGAGAGAGAAAAAATGTCTAATTTG
This sequence comes from Bacillus sp. FSL K6-2944, assembly GCF_038005385.1. NCBI lineage: Bacteria > Bacillati > Bacillota > Bacilli > Caryophanales > Bacillaceae > Bacillus > Bacillus sp. FSL K6-2944. The sequence goes on from NZ_JBBOTE010000001.1 coordinate 294,760, forward strand.
ATGGTTGAAAATCAAACAGAACAAGTTTCTATATTTTTAGAAGATGCTATTAATTTGATAACCAATTATGTAAATTATCATACGTTACCTTCTTTATTAGAGGAAACACCAGCAGGGAATGAGCGATATTATAAAGGGTTATTAGCATCAATGAGACGACTTCTCGTTTTTTGCGAAGAAGGACAGGATGCATGTTTTGTTTTGTTGAATAGCCAGCCATTTCGAAAAACAGCAGCTGAAAAAATTTTATATAAGATTTACCATCAAGTAATTGCAGAGTTTTTTTCACCGAAGAGTGATCATTGGTATGAAAATAGTCGGTCTGCATATACAGGGAAAAATTCTATCGTTTTTCAACAAACACCACCTGCATCTTTAGAGCAAGTGATGAAGAGTTTAGAAGGTAAATTTCAATTGATGCGTGAAGAACTAGAATATTATGAGACGGATTATCAGACAAAGATGTTACACAAATATTGATTGAGGAAAAGAAGCTAAGGTGACTTAGCTTCTTTTCCTTTTGTACAGTTATATAAGGGATTTTCATTGAATATAGTTAAGTGGATAGCATTAGGGAGGTGCAACATGAATCAGCAAGGTGTATTTACAGATTACTTTCATGAAGTAGAAAATTGGTGTGAAAGTGTTCTTCACGTGTTAGATAGTCGCGCAATGGAAGTGTATGATGTCCATATGCTTGCTTATAAAATTCAGACGTTATTAGAGCGTATGAAAGAGCATGAGTATGAAACAGATGCAGAGTTTATGTATGAAATAAGCGATGATGTAGAACATATTCAGCATCACTTGCAGGAAGTATTTATGCAAGAAGAAGAGGAATATGAATTATATGAAAGAGGGGATAGTGAACGAGCTGTCCCAATTGGAGGACATACACTCCCGCCATTACCTTATCCATATAATGCGTTAGAACCGTATATTTCTAAAGAAATTATGATGTTACATCATGATAAACATCATCGGAGTTACGTGGAAGGATTAAATAAAGCAGAGAAGATGATGGAAGAAGCGAGAAAAACAAATAAATTTGATTTAATTAAGCATTGGGAAAGGGAAGCGGCTTTTCATGGGTCAGGTCATTACTTACACACGATATTTTGGAATAACATGAAAAAAGACGGTGGTGGAAGTCCAAGAGGAACTTTTTCACAACAAATTGAACAAGATTTTGGGAGCTTTTTACGTTTCCAAAAACATTTTACAGAAGCAGCCTCTAAAGTAGAAGGTTCAGGCTGGGCAATTCTCGTTTGGGTACCCCGGTCTGGAAGGTTAGAAATTTTGCAAAGTACACTTCATCAATTATTTACACAATGGGATACGATACCGCTCCTTGTACTAGATGTCTGGGAACATGCGTATTATTTACAATACCAAAATCGAAAAGATGAATATATTAAAAACTGGTGGAATGTTGTAAATTGGCCTGATGTAGAAAAAAGGTTTGAAACTGCGAAACAAATTGAATGGACACCATATTAGACGCAAATTCTCTGCGTCTTTTTTAATGGAAGTAGAAGGAAGATTTCGTTCATATTTTAAAAGGCCAAGCATACACTTGTACAAAAAGTGCCAAAAGGACGTGGGGGGAAATATGAGACGAATTTGTGTAATCATTACGCTTCTTATGATGTATGCAAGCGTTATGCCGATTCCTACATATGCAAAGATGAACAGCAATGTTAGTGCTCGAAATGCTGTATTAATGGAGCAACAGTCTGGTCGTGTATTATACGGAAAGGCAGAACATGAGCCTCAAAAAATTGCTAGTATAACAAAAATTATGACCGCCTTATTAGCTGCTGAATCAGGGAAGATGAAAGAAATGGTATCAGTTAGTAATGAAGCGGTGAGGGTGGAAGGATCGGCAATCTATTTAAAGCCTGGACAAAAAGTGAAGTTAGAAGATTTAGTATACGGACTCATGCTTAGATCTGGTAATGACGCAGCGCAAGTAATTGCTGAAAGTGTGGGTGGGAGTATAGATGGATTCGTATATTTAATGAATCAAAAAGCGAAAGAAATTGGAATGAAAGATACGCACTTCTCAAACCCTCATGGCTTAGATGGAGATGGATCACATTATTCGTCGGCTTACGATATGGCATTATTAACGAAATATGCAATGGGAAACGAGACATTTAAGAAAATCTTTGGAACCAAAACATATAAATCAGATTCTTGGGATTACCCGTGGAAAAATAAACATAAGCTGGTAACGTCTTATTATGAATTTGCAACAGGGGGAAAAACAGGCTTTACGAAGAAAGCTGGGCGAACGCTTGTTACAACGGCATCAAAAGGTGGACTAGATTTAATTGTCGTAACTTTGAGTGCCTCTAGTGATTGGGATGATCATATGAATTTGTTTGATAAAGGTTTTGACCGTTTCAAACAAACGAAAGTTTTAGGACAAGGAGCAATTGCTGAAATAAATGAAAAGAAGTATGCCAACCATGTTTATACGAAAAATAGTTTTTCGGTACCGTTAACTGAAGAAGAAAAAAAGAACGTAGTATTAAAAGTTGAACTCGATAAAAGTACAAAACTTACGGATGGAGTAAAGGTTGGGAAGACAGACATTTATGTTGGTAATGAAAAAGTTGGAGAACGGAATTTATTTTATAGTAAACGAAAGTTAGTAGCTACAACGGGACTTTACTGGAATAATGTGAAAGAAATTTTTTCTTACATGATAGGTGTTGGGAACGATGGTTAATCTCGTATGGGTAGCGATGGCTGTCATTGGGATTGTATACGCCATGATAAATGGAACGATGGAAGAAGTGAATAAAGCTGTATTTGACGGAGCAAAAGATGCGGTAACGATTTGTATAGGACTTATTAGTGTTTTAGTATTTTGGCTCGGTTTAATGAAAATTGCAGAGGAAGCCGGATTGTTAAAAAAATTAGTTACACTTTTTATGCCGATAGTAAAAAGGTTGTTTCCAGAAATACCAAAGGATCATCCGTCTATGGGATTTATTCTATCAAATATGATGGCAAACTTTTTTGGTCTAGGTAATGCAGCGACCCCTCTTGGTATTAAAGCGATGGAACAACTGAAAGAGTTAAATGGAGGAAAGGATTCGGCGAGCCGTTCTATGGTGACGTTTCTAGCATTAAATACATCAGCTATTACATTAATTCCTACGACAGTCATTTCCATTCGAATGACGTATGAATCAGCGAATCCTACTGAAATTGTTGGGGTAACATTTATTGCACAAGTACTTTCTATGATTGGGGCAATTTGGATTGACCGCTATTTTTACCGAAGAAGGAGTAGAAAGGGGCGGAAAAAATGAGCATTGTAAATACAATTTCCTTATGGGTAATCCCTTGTGTAATTGGTTTTATCCTTTTATATGGCACAATAAAGAAAGTGCCGACGTATGAATCGTTCGTTGAGGGAGGAAAAGAAGGGATTCAAATTGCAATTTCCATCTTACCGTTTATGGTTGGAATGCTTGTGTCTATTTCTATATTCCGGTCTTCAGGTGCGTTAGATGCAATGATATCGGTAATGAAGCCAATGTTAGATTTGATCCATGTTCCAGCAGAAATTGTACCCTTAGCACTTATACGCCCTATTTCAGGCTCTGCTGGTTTAAGTATTACGACCGATTTAATTGCAACATATGGGCCAGATTCGTTTATTGGGAGATTGGCTTCTACGATGCAAGGGAGCACAGATACGACTTTCTATATTTTAACTGTATATTTTGGAGCGGTTGGGATTAGAAAAATGGGGGATGCACTAAAAGTAGGACTTTTTGCAGATTTAATCGGGATTATATGCTCAATTGTGTTCGTTTCTTTATTGTTTCAGTAATACTATTCATTTTTTACGCTATTTCGCTTATAATACGTATACGACCACTATTAAGGTGTAGCTTAATAGTGGTTTTTTTATGTGGTATTTTTGACAAAATGATGAACTTTTATTGTGAGAAATATGAAAAATATGGACAATAATAAAGGGTAAAAACATGATTTGACCTTTATATGTTTATTATCATCGCTATGTTGTTTAAGTAAGATGAAGCGAATAGCCGTAAAGCGTATGCGGTTGCCAAGTCTTTCTAATGTAAGGTAAGATAAATTCGAGGTGAAAAAAAGAAATGGAACGATTACAAAAAGTGATTGCGCAAGCAGGTATTGCATCGAGAAGAAAGGCTGAGGAATTAATTCAGCAAGGAAAAGTGAAAGTTAATGGAAAAATAGTGAAAGAGTTAGGGACAAAAGTAACTCCTCAAGATAAAGTAGAAGTAAATAATATCCCTCTTGAAAAAGAAGAACCTGTTTATTTTTTACTATATAAACCAACTGGCGTAATTTCAAGTGTATCAGACGATAAAGGAAGAAGTGTTGTAACGGACTTTTTCCCGGAAATTACACAACGTTTATTCCCAATCGGACGCTTAGATTATGATACGTCTGGCGTATTATTAATGACAAACGATGGGGACTTCGCAAACGTATTAATGCATCCTAGATATAAAGTTGAAAAAACATATGTTGCAAAAATAAAAGGGCCATTAACAGGTGAGAAAATTCGCATGTTAGAACGCGGTGTTACGTTAGAAGACGGTAAAACAGCACCAGCACGTGTGAAAATTATTTCTTGGGACAAGCGTAAAGAGATGGCTATTGTACAATTAACAATTCATGAAGGACGTAATCGTCAAGTACGTCGTATGTTTGAAGCGTTAGACTGTAAAGTAGTGAAATTAAAACGTGAACGTTATGCTTTCTTAGAAGTAGGAAGCCTGCGACCTGGTGATGCGAGAGAATTGACACCACATGAGGTGAAACAATTACGCGCGCTTGCTTCTACAAAGCCAAGATAAGCTATAGAGTTAAAAATTCACCAGTGGAGTGCTCTGCTGGTGATTTATTCAATACAACATTTACAGAAGATAATACATAACATTTACCGAGGAGAGGAGAGGAGAGGTAATATGAAGAAAAATCGCTTATTATTTCGCGTTATTATTCTACTCATTTTATGTGGTGCTGTAGGATTTACCCTTTATCAAGGATTCTTTGCTAATAAAGAGAAAATGCAAATCGGAAAAGAAGCACCTAACTTTATTGTGACGGATTTAGAAGGAAAGAAAATTGAACTAAAAGATTTAAAGGGAAAAGGTGTATTTTTAAACTTTTGGGGCACGTGGTGTAAACCTTGTGAAAAAGAAATGCCTTATATGAATGAATTATATCCAAAGTATAAAGAAAAAGGCGTTGAAATCATAGCGTTAGATGCAGATGAAACGGATATTGCAGTAAAGAACTTTGTGAACCAATATGGTTTGAAATTCCCAGTTGCCATTGATAAAGGACAAAAGATTATAGGAACATATGGAGTAGGTCCTTTACCGACAAGCTTTTTGATTGATAAAGATGGAAAAGTAGTGGAGCAAATTATAGGGGAACAAACGAAAGAACAGTTAGAAGGGTATTTAAAGAAAATTACTCCGTAATAAAGAAAGCCTTTACATAAGGGGTGCGTGTTTATAGTGCCTCTGGTTTAAAAATTCTGAGTATTGCGGTAACTCGAGGTTAGAATATACAATAGTACATATAGATACAGGGGCGGTGAGAGTGTTGAAAGAAATTAAATGTGAATGTGGACATGTTAATCCGATAGGAACCGTTTTTTGTGAAGCTTGCGGGAAACCATTTGAAAGCAATGAAAATGCAAAACTATTGGATATGCGCTATGAGGGGAGTGCACGGAGATCTCTCACGCAGACAAAAACAATAGTCGATAAAATTTGGAGCTTTTTCTCTTCTGTAAAAGTAGGTGTATGGCTAATCGTAATAACTTTAGCTGCATCAGCGATAGGAACTATATTTCCGCAAGAAATGTACATAACTCCAGGTATTGCACCAGCTGAATATTATAAACAAGAATACGGATTTTTAGGACAATTATACTATCAATTAGGGTTTAATAATTTATACGGTTCATGGTGGTATATGATTTTGATTGCTTCTATCGGTATTTCACTTGTGATATGTAGTTTAGACCGCGTTATTCCACTTTATAAAGCTTTAAAAAAGCAAGGCGTAAAAAGACATCCTAGTTTTTTAAAGAGACAGAGATTATATGGGACTGGTACACCGCAAGAAGGTGACCTGGAAAGAGTGCAAGAGAATTTAAAGAAAAGAAACTATAACGTGAAAGTGGAAGACGGAAACGTTTTAGCAGAAAAGGGACGCTTCTCGCGTTGGGGTCCATATGTAAATCATATCGGTCTTATTATCTTTTTATTCGGTGCGATGCTTCGTTTTTTACCGAGTATGTACGTAGACGAAGCACTTTGGTTACGTGACGGTGAAACGAAAGAAATACCAGGGACGGATGGACAATACTACTTAAAAAACGAGAAATTTATAAAAGAAGTTTATGATAAAAGTAAGGACAAGGAAGTTTTTGATGAAGCGATTGATCGTGTAGGCGATAAAATGATTGCGAAAAACTTCCAAACGAATGCCGTATTATATAAAGCAGTAGGAGAAAATATAGCAGGACAAAAACCGAAATTAGAAAAAGTAAAAGAAGCGGAAATTCGAGTGAATGAACCACTGAAATTTGATCAATTTGCAGTGTATCAAGTGGATTATAAAGAAAGTGAATTTAAAAGTATGTCCTTTAACTTGCAAAATAAAGAAAATAATCAAAAGTGGGGACCAATTAAAGTAGATTTAACGAATCCTAAGGAAAAATATGATTTAGGAAATGGTTATTCTCTAGAACTATTAAGCTATTTTCCTGATTTTTATTTTGATGAGAATGGAAAACCAAATACAAAAACGAAATTACCAAACAATCCTGCATTTGTATTTAAAATGTTTACACCTGAAACACCAGATGGTGAAGTGAGTTTTGTTGGTATTCAGCAAAATATAGAACCAGATGGAAACAACAAATATAAAATGTCGTTTGCAGGTGTTGAAATGCAAAATGCAACAGCACTTACTGTAAGAAAAGATTTAACGCTTTGGATTCTCGGCATTGGAGGATTTATATTTATGGTTGGTGTCATTCAAGGTATGTATTGGAATCATCGCCGTATTTGGATACAACGTGTTAATGATGAATGGTGGATTGCAGGGCATACAAATAAAAATTGGTTCGGTTTAAAGAAAGATATTGAAAGAGTACTAGAAGGTACAGCAATTCCACAGCCAAATGATAAAGTAATTGATAAAAAAATTAGTTAAGGTGGGGAAACGATATGGTGCAAATAAGTAGTAACTTTCTCTTTACCGCATTTATTTTATATTTAATTGCCACTCTATTTTTCGGGGGAGCAATTAAAGAAAAGGGTCATAAATGGGCAAATGTAGGAATAACGATTACAATTTTAGGGTTTATTGCACAAACAGTATATTTTGTTACAAGGTGGATTGCATCAGGACATGCGCCAGTTAGTAACTTTTTTGAATTCGGTACATTTTTCGGCATGATGCTTGTAGGAGCATTTATTGTCATGTATTTTATGTACCGTGTAAGCATAATCGGACTATTTGCATTACCAGTTGCGCTTTTATTAATTGCCTATGCAAGTATGTTTCCGAGGGAAATATCCCCGCTTATTCCATCTTTAAAAAGTAATTGGTTACATATTCACGTGACGACGGCAGCAGCAGGACAAGCCATTTTAGCGATTAGTTTTATTACAGGTGTTATGTATTTATTGAAAAATGTAGATCAATCGACGAGAAGTAAACGTACATTTTGGCTAGAGACGGTAGTATTTACACTTGTTTGTACAGTTGGATTTATTGGAGTAACAACGGTATTTTCTAGTATGAAATATGAAGCGAAGTTTCAATGGATTGATAAAAATGAACAACAAGTGGAAATGAAATACAATCTTCCGGCTTTAGTTGGACCGCACGAAGGGAAGTTACTGACAGAAAATAAATTAGAACCGGCAGTTGAAGTTCCAGCGATTGTAAATGCGAAAAAATTAAATACTGTTATTTGGTCAGTGTTAGTTGGAACATTACTGTATATTGTATTAAGACTTGTTTTACGGAAGCGAGTATCGGCGGCACTTCAGCCGTTAGTAAAGAATACGAATAGTGATTTACTAGATGAAATCGGATATCGATCTATTGCAATTGGATTCCCAGTGTTCACATTAGGTGCATTAATTTTTGCGATGATTTGGGCACAAATAGCGTGGACACGTTTTTGGGGCTGGGATCCAAAAGAGGTTTGGGCACTTATCACTTGGCTCTTTTATGCGGCAGTATTACATTTACGCCTATCAAAAGGATGGCATGGAGAGAAGTCAGCTTGGCTTGCAGTAATTGGTTTTGCAATCATTATGTTTAACTTTATTGTAGTAAACTTAATTATTGCCGGTTTACATTCATATGCATAGAGAAATAAAATAGGGGAGTGCATGTCACTTTCCTATTTTGTTTTTGTCAACTTTTCTTCTTTTTTGAGAAAAACATGACAAAGTAGCGGTTGATTTTGTAAAATGATGTCGAGGACATTATATGCTGTTCAAAAAAAATACATAGTTTTGGAAAAAAAATGAACAAAATTTATTATTCTTGTGAAGCATAATATGGGAAGTGAAACATTTAGAAGATTGCTTAAATAAACGAGAATAGCGCAACATAATAGTTAAAGAAGGGTAGGTGTGAACCGCTGAGGTGAGAGTGCGCAGCGGGTAGAGATGGAAAATGAATCAAGAATTTTAATTGTAGATGATGAGGATCGTATTCGTCGTTTATTGAAAATGTACTTAGAAAGAGAACAATATACGATTGAAGAAGCAGATAATGGTGATACAGCTTTAGAAATGGCGTTGCAAAATGATTACGATTTAATCTTATTAGATCTTATGATGCCTGGTAAAGATGGCATTGAAGTATGTAAAGGGGTTCGTGAGAAGAAAGCGACACCAATTATTATGCTGACAGCAAAAGGTGAAGAAGTAAATAGAGTACAAGGATTTGAAGTTGGAACAGATGATTATATTGTAAAGCCATTTAGTCCACGTGAGGTCGTACTACGTGTGAAAGCGGTATTACGTCGTGCTGTACCAACAACATTCTTTACACAAGATACAACGACAAAAGATGTTACTGTATTCCCGCACTTAACAATTGATAACGATGCACACCGTGTTACTGCAGATGGTAATGAAGTAAACTTAACGCCGAAAGAATATGAGTTACTATTATTTTTAGCGAAAGCTCCTGATAAAGTATTCGATCGTGAGCAACTGTTAAAAGAAGTATGGCAATATGAATTCTTCGGAGATTTACGTACAGTTGATACACATGTAAAGCGTTTACGTGAGAAGTTAAGCAAAAAATCACCAGATGCAGCGAAAATGATCGTTACTGTTTGGGGTGTAGGTTACAAATTTGAGGTTGTGAACGACTGATGCTTTGGAGAAGTGTAGTAGGGAAGTTATGGATGACCATATTACTTCTCGTTTCGTTTGTTCTTGGATTTGTTGCGATTTTACTTTCACAGTTTTTTAGAACGTATTATGTTGATATGAGTGAAGCTAGGCTTCAAAAAGTTGCAACAAGTGTTTCAGAGTTAATTGAAGAAGGTGCCGATGTAAAAACGATTGAGAATATCGCTTACAAATTCTCTGACCCACTTTCAAGGATTATTATTGTAGAAGATGGTAAAGAAATCTCTTCTTCACCGAAACAAGAAGGGTTAGTCACTCTTACAATGGATGACTTAAAAGAAGATAAAGAATTAGCGGCTGTGTTTACAGACAAAAAAGAAATTAAGAATAATATTAGAAAAGCGTCTAATAGTAGGAAGAATAAAAACACCGAAAATGATATTATGATCGTCGGAAAACCAGTGCAATCAAAAAATCAAAGTGCAGTGTTCGTATATGAATCTTTACAAGTACCGATACAAGGTATGGAAAGAACAACTGATTTTATTTTCTTATCGGCTGGAATTGCGATTATATTAACAACTTTCTTTGCGTTCTTCTTATCTACTCGGATTACAGCACCGCTTCGTAAAATGCGTGAGGTTGCTTTTGAAGTGTCACGTGGGAAGTTTGATGCAAAGGCTCCTATGGTATCTCAGGATGAGATTGGTGAGCTTGCAACGGCCTTAAATCAAATGGGAAAACAGTTGAAGTTTAATATGAACGCCTTGCAACAAGAAAAAGAGCAGTTAGCAAGTATTTTGAGTAGTATGGCAGATGGGGTTATTACGTTAAATCAAGAAGGTGAAGTCGTTGTAATCAATCCGCCGGCCGAACATTTCTTACAAGTTTGGCAAGAAGAAAAAGAGATAGAGCTCAGTAAAAAACTACCTTCTGAACTTGTGGAATTATTCCATCTCGTTGTAGAAAGCGAACAACAACAAGTTGTTGAAATTAATTTACAAAAAGGAAACTATGTAGTTCTTATGACGCCGCTTTACAATCAAACGAAAATTCGTGGAGCTGTAGCAGTACTGCGAGATATGACGGAAGAACGTCGTCTTGAAAAGATGCGTCAAGATTTTATTGCGAATGTATCACATGAACTTCGTACACCAATGGTCATGCTGCAAGGGTATAGTGAAGCGATTTTAGATGATATTGTGCAAACGAAAGAGGAAATAGATGAGTTTGTTCAAATTATTTATGATGAATCTGTTCGTTTAGGTAAACTTGTAAATGAATTGTTAGATTTAGCTCGTATGGAAAGCGGTCATGTAGAGTTACATATTGGTGAAGTGGATATACATCCGTTTGTTGAAAAAATTGGTCGTAAATTCCAAGGGATTGCAAAGGATAAAGAGGTCGCGTTAACGGTTGATTTCAAAGGTCCAATTGAACAATACCCGTTTGATGCAGATCGTATGGAACAAGTATTGACGAATTTAATTGATAACGCAATACGTCATACGAATGCAGGCGGACATGTAACGCTTGTAATTGATACGAAAAATAACGGTCTTATTTTTGAAGTACAAGATTCGGGTGCAGGCATTCCAGAAGAAGATATTCCATTTTTATTTGATCGTTTCTATAAAGCTGATAAAGCAAGAACACGTGGGAAAAAGGGTGGAACAGGACTCGGGCTTGCGATTGCGAAAAATATTGTTCAAGGCCATGATGGTAAAATTTCTGTATCAAGTGTTGTTGGAGAAGGAACTACATTCTCTGTATATTTACCGAATCGTATAATTTAGATATGCGTTTTTAAAGTTGATAATGAATAAAGTTCTGCTGTTTTTTATTTTTTTGTAAACTCAATTAAATAAAGAATGGTAGAACTTTTTTCTATGTTGCTCGAATAAAGAATAACAAGAGAGGTGCTGTGAAGAAATGAAATTATATACAAAAACAGGAGATAAAGGAACGACAAGTGTAATAGGTGGCAGGGTTGATAAAGATGATATCCGTGTGGAAGCGTATGGAACAATAGACGAGGCAAATTCTCATATTGGATATGCAATGACTAAGCTTCAAGGCGGGGCTTTTATAGATATTTACAATGAGCTCGAAAATATTCAACATGAACTATTTGATTGCGGAGGAGACTTGGCAATAGTGGAACAAAAAATTCCTTATAAAGTGACAATTGTGATGGTTGAAAGTTTAGAAAGAAAGATTGATTTATATATAGAAGAAGCCCCGCCACTAGAACGCTTTATTTTGCCAGGTGGTAGCGAGGCAGCGGCTACTATTCATATTGCACGTACTGTTGTAAGGAGAGCAGAACGCTCTATAGTATCATTGCAAAAAGAAGTGAAAATAAATGAAGTTGTATTAAAGTATGTAAATAGATTATCTGATTATTTGTTTGCGATAGCTCGAGTAATAAATGCCCGATTACAAGTGAAAGATGTGGAGTATAACCGTAGTGCATTAGTTTTTCGTGATAAGAAAGAGAAGGAAGTGGAGTAATTCACTTTCTTTTTTTGTATACTTTTTTCTGTAATATACCAAAATAGAGAAGGTATGGTGGTAATTAGAAAACGGAGGATGTATATGAAAGTTTTAAAATGCGGTGTCATGTTATTGAGTATACTGTTTGTATCTCAATTACATGTTTATGCAGAAGAAAATCGATGGACATGGCCTGTTGAAGGTCAGATAAGTGATTATTTTGGGACAAGGCATGGAAAACACTATGGTATTGATGTAGCTGCGCCGATTGGAACGCCTGTGGCAGCTATCCAAGATGGTAAGGTAACGAGGTCTTATTATTCAAGTAGTTATGGAAATGTTGTATTTATTAAACACGGAGAATATGAGGCTGTATATGCACATTTAAATAAGAGATATGTGGATCAAGGAGATTATATTTCCAAAGGAGAAAAAATTGGAGAAGTAGGGAACACGGGAGAATCGCGAGGTGCGCACTTACATCTAGAACTTCATCAAGGAAGATGGACGATGGCGAAAAAGAATGCGATGAACCCATTGCTTGTTTTAAGTGAACAAAGAAATGAAGTTGTTTCTTCGTCATTATATGTCGTACAAAAAGGGGATACTTTAGTTAGTATTGCACGGAAATTTAGTATGACACTTAAGGAAATTAAAGAAAAAAATGGATTGCAGCAAGAGCTAATTTATCCTAATCAACAATTATATGTTAAGTAAAGGAAACGCTTCAAAAATTAAACTTTGAACAAATTTATGTTCTTCTTAAATAAGATTCAATGTAAATGAAATTATATGGGCGCTTTTGCTAGAACTATTGAGTGAATCAGAGCATCTATATCTAAAAGAAAACCGTCCCAAAATTTATTTTGGGACGGCTTCTTTTACCAAAAAATAAAGACACATATAAATCCAGAAATAGCTAAATAGCTATATAAGTAAAAAACTTTTGTTCTTGTTTTCTCTTTTGTTCGAAACAGTACGATAGTCGGTTCAATTAAACCGATTGTCAAACAAAGTAGGCCAAGAAGCATACAACCAATCGAGATAGAATACAGGGCGATTTGTGGTGCTTGAAATGGAATCATCCATTTTAATAAAAATGCAATAAGTGCAGTGTAACAAATACTACCGATGTATTTATTCAGTGGTGTATTAGAACGAAAACCAGGAAGTTTTTTTAAGAAAGAGCGGGAAACAACTTCTGTTTGTAAAGATGTATGCTCTTCAATAATTTTTTGAGCTTCTTTTCCTTTTTGAAAAAGAGATAAGATCCAATTTCGCTCACCCTGAAAAATAAATTGAGAAGTTGTCAAATAGTGATCAATCTTCACTTTATTCCAACTCTTCCACGGATGACGCTCACACAATTTTAATTTACTTTCTGTTTTTTTATCATACTGATAAATACTGATGCCATCTTCATCGAAAGTAGCATAGTATGTCTCGTTTGAGAATGTGCCTAAATCAATTGGGCAGTAGAAAAGTAATTCTTTTTTTAAGTAAAAGTATTCTTTTCTTAAGTTTTTTTTCATTGCTTCTCGAATAGAATGTCTCTTGTCTTTTTTCATGACATTTCCTCCATAACTCAGAAAATGTTCTTATCTTAACAATTCAATATCTTATCACTTTTAATTATATATGACTAGGTAATTCAAAAGAGAAATGCCGAATAATAAAAAATATGGATTGTATTGTAAAATATCTCGCAATTTATTTGTTGTTACGAAAAATAAATAACTAATTTTAAATAAGTTACAATTTTTTAGTTCACAATGTTATGAGGTTGTTGTATAATGAAGGGGAAAATAGAATATCGGTCTATCTTCGGGGCAGGGTGAAAATCCCGACCGGCGGTGATGAACTATTTATGATTTTGTTCTAAGCCCGCGAGCCGTTAAGGCAGGATTTGGTGTGATTCCAAAGCCGACAGTATAGTCTGGATGGGAGAAGATGGAGGTTCAAGCGTTCAAAAAAGATATGGATTTGAACGTCTGTTTGATGTGCCTTAAATTCTCCCTTTGTGTAAAACACAAAGGGTTTTTTCGTTCTATGAAAAAATAGGCATAGCAGAACCTTTCCACTTTCCATGAGATGATCGATGGAAAAGGAGAGAGAAAGATGAAACAAAAAAACAGTGTAGTGCAGATGGTGAGTGTAGCGATGCTAAGTAGTATTGCATATTTACTAATGATGTTGGATTTCCCGTTCCCAGGGCTTCCGCCATTTTTGAAAATTGATTTTAGTGATGTACCAGCTCTAATTGCGGTAATTATCTTTGGACCAGTAGCAGGAGTGATTGTAGAGGCGATAAAGAACATTTTACATTACGGGATTCAAGGAAGTTTAACGGGAGTACCAGTTGGAGAAATTGCAAACTTTATTGCAGGATGTTTATTTATTGGGCCAGCAGCTTTCTTATTTAGAAAGTATCGTACTGTGAAGAGTTTAACTACAGGATTAATGCTAGGGACAATTACAATGGCACTTATTATGAGTGTATTAAACTACATCATCATATTCCCGGCGTACACTTGGTTTTTAAATTCACCAGCTATGTCTAGCGAAGCTATAAAAACAACGGTTGTAACGGCAATCTTACCATTTAATTTAATTAAAGGGATTGCTGTAACAATTGTATTTGTAGCATTATTCTCACGCCTGAAAGTATGGGTGTTTGCAAAAATGAAAAATGCATAATATATACTAAAACCATTAGTAGTGTGAAACTACTAATGGTTTTTTATTAAGGAAAATAAAATTTAGATACAAAAAACGCCCCTCATCAATAGGAGGGGCGTTTTTTGAAGTTAATAAAAGACTATTCGAATTTTAAAGCGTCTCCGTCGAATGATTCGTCAGCAACTTTAATTGAGTCAGTTGGACAGCCTTCGAATGCATCCATCATATCTTCAATTAATACATCTGGAATTTCAACGATACCTTGGTTATCATCTAATGTTACAAATGCAATACCTTCATCATCATAGTCATAAATGTCTGGTGCAGCAGCGCCACAAGCACCACATGCAATACAAGTATCTTTATCAACGATTGTATATTTTGCCATCTTTTTTCCCTCCTGATAATATGTATGTGAAAAGCTCGCCATAAAAATTATAACCTTATTGTAAAACGGTTTGTAAAACTTTTCAACATAAAATTATAATGATAATGCTTATCAATTAGAGTGTCAACTTATTTTTGAATTATGTCATAAGATTTTCAAAATACGTAAATATGATTTCGTTTGATACAATAGAATATATACAAGTATATAGTTCTTATATGATAAGTTTAATGAGCGACAGTAGATAGTGTAATTGTACTGAAAAGAATGAAGTTAAGATTGGAAGGTGGAAGCGGTCATGCAAATACAATATACTTTGTTGCATTGTTTAAAACAATTGAATGGTGAAAGAACCGTTTCTTCTATTTATTATTTACTAAAGGGCAAACGTTCTTCGCAAACTTTACAAGATGGAAATATGTTCCGAATTTCTTTTTTGTTCGGAATATATAAATCATTAAATAGAAATGACTATGATGGTGAAGTTGCAAAGTTGTTGCAAGCGGATTTTATTCAAGAAATACATGAAAATACATATGTGTTAACACCTACGGGTAAAATGCAGTTACATAAATGGGAGGAAGTTTATGCTTTTCCGGCGCATTTGCATGGTTTACATTATGGTGAATTAGGTGAAACATTTTGGAAAAGATTATCATTAATTATTCAAACCATATCAAATTTACAACAGAATAATACGAGATTTATTCCAATTCAGCAAGATACAGAAATAATGATGTGGGTGAAACGTTTTCTAACAGGAAGGCCATATAAGAGAAGTGAGTTGGCGAGAAAACTATGGACGGAAGTACATAATCTTTTAGAAAAGAGTAATGCGATAGAAGCGACGATTGTAACATATCGATTAACGGGTTATGAACGCATTGGTTGTACATTGCAACAATTAGCAGAAATTACGAAACAAGATATATTCAGGGTGTATTTTTTATTTTGGGGTACAATACATTTCTTTATACAAGAAGTTCGTGATAAAGAAAATGAATTTCCACTATTAGCTGAAATTATATCTTATCCAAATGAGAGAGCTGAATTATTTAGTTTATCCACGAAAAAAACATATGATTTTTGGAGACAAGGACGTTCTTTAGAAGAAATAGCGACGATTCGGAATTTAAAGGTTGCAACGATAGAAGATCATTTTGTTGAAATTGCTTTGCGAGAAAAAGATTTTTCTATTGAAATGTTTATGGAAAAAGAAAAGATAGACAAAGTAATAAAAGTAATTGAAGCATTGCAAACGCGGAAGTTACGTGTTTTGAAACAAGCGGTTGGAGAAGATATCTCTTATTTTGAAGTTCGTCTTGTATTAGCGCGGATGGAGGGTGTAAATGAAACTTGAAGAATATTTATATAAGTGGTTTGGATATTCTGAATTTCGTCCAGGTCAAAAAGGAGTAATTACAGATTTATTAGAAGGAAAAGATGTGATAGCAATGCTTCCGACTGGAAGAGGGAAATCTATGTGCTATCAGTTTCCGGGGCTTATGCGAGAAGGAACAGTGCTTGTTGTATCACCGTTATTATCTTTAATGGAAGATCAAGTGACACAATTAAAGTATGTTGTGAAAAACCGAGTGATAGCATTTAATAGTTTTCGGACATTAAATGAAAAAAGAGAAGCGATGAAAAAATTATCTTCATATAAATTTATTTTTGTTTCACCAGAGATGTTGCAGTCGGAGTTATTAATTAGGGAATTGAAGAAAATTCATATTTCATTATTTGTTGTTGATGAGGCTCATTGTATTTCTCAATGGGGTTATGATTTTAGACCGGACTATAAAAAACTAAATGTAGTTATTGAAAATATTGGTTCTCCTACAGTATTAGCATTGACAGCCACAGCGACAAAAGGGGTACTGCAGGATATCGCAGATAGTTTAAATTTAAAGGGTGCCGCGGAACATGTATACTCTATTGATCGTCCTAATATTGCAATGGATGTGCAATTTGTAGAGACGATAGAAGAAAAGAAAGAGGCGCTTTTAGAGCAGGTGATGTATTTACAAGGGCCGGGGATTGTATATTGCTCAAGTAGAGCGTGGACAGAAAGGTTAACGGAATACTTGAGAGGGAAAGGTGTTACTGGTGTAGCTTTTTATCATGGTGGTATGGAACATGAAGAGCGTATGTTAATTCAACAGCAGTTTATGAACGATCAATTACAACTTGTAATATGCACAAGTGCATTTGGTATGGGGGTAAATAAGGCGAATACGCGATATATTATTCATTTTCATTATCCAACTAATATAGCCTCTTACTTACAAGAAATCGGAAGAGCTGGAAGAGATGGCGAACCGAGTATAGCTATTTTATTATGTAGTCCGTTGGATCATGATTTACCAATTTCAATCATTGAGGATGAATTGCCAAGTAAGTCACAAATAAAATTTTTATTTTCTTTACTACAAGAAAGAATATTTCAAACGAAGGAATTACCAATAGAAGATGTAGAAGAAATTTGTTATAATGCAGCAAGATTTAATGAGCAATATTGGCGTTTCGTTCGTTATCATCTCGAACAGGTTGGAATTATACAACAACGAAGATTATTATTAGAAGGTTTGTCAGATGAAATCATGAACCGATTAATAGCTGAAGTAGAAATAAGGTTGCGTAATAAATATAGTGAGCTAGAAAATATGAAGTCATGGATACAAGTTAAAGGGTGTAGACGTGAATATGTGCTGCAACAGTTCGGTTATAGGAAAGAGCAAGAGTTAATTAATTGCTGCGATTATTGCGGTATTACCAAAGAAGATTATAAAAAAAGACGAGCGCAACAATCGGATTTCGACTATAATTGGGAAACAGAGTTACAAAAGCTTTTCGGCCTAGAAAAGATGGAGGAATGATGAACATTCAAAGGCATAATGTTGAAGATATGAGTCCGCAGGAAATAAGGCTGAATCTATATATAACACAGTTAATTATTATCGGTATTGGCTGTTTACTGGCATATATATTATTTCAAGATGTAAAAGAAGTCTTTAATTTATGGAAATGGGAACCAGTATCTATACTTATTATAGGTGGTTTGTTAGCGATTGGTATTGTGTTATTAGATTATGTTGCAATGCGAGTGTTTCCGGAGTCATGGTTTGATGATGGTGGTATTAACGATAAGATGTTTCGAGGAATGTCCGTTCTACACTTACTCGTTATTACGTTCTTGATTGGTTTTGCAGAAGAATTTTTATTTAGAGGTGTAGTACAGACTCATTTTGGAATTGTAATTGCGAGCTTCGTATTTGCAGTGTTACATATTCGTTATATAACAAAGCCATTTTTATTTTGTTTCGTCTGTTTTATTAGTTTTGTCTTTGGTTATGTATTTGAATGGACAGGAAATTTGTTTATAACAATCTTTGCACACTTTCTTGTTGATTTTATAATGGGACTCCAATTAAGAAAATAAATGGAAGGTGGTGGTGAACAACATGAGGAAACGAATTCCTGATTTTGAAGAGGAATTAGAAGTTGAGCGAGTGGAAGAAAAAGAAAGTTTACCGCCGCGTAGTGAAATTCATAGAAATAAAGAGAAAAAACAAAAGTTTAAAATAAATCACATTTTCGTCCGGGTTTTAACATTTCTATTCATTCTTCTGCCGATTAGTATTTTGTGGTACACGGATAAATATATTCAGGTGAAGGGTGATAGTAATAATGCTGGAAAAAGTGCGTTTGAAGTAATCTTCTTTGATTCAGCTAAATCTGAGTCGCAGAAACATTCTGAAAAAGTAATAACGCATACTGTGAAAGAGGGAGAAACTTTAGAAAGTATAGCGAAGCAATATTTTTCAGATGGAAATGGAATTGAAGTAATTAAAAAGTATAATAACTTGCAGGAAGATGAAGTGAGTGCAGGTCAAGAATTAAAAATTCCGATAAAAGATAAGTCCACAAAGCAAGAAAGCTAGCGAGTTAAGCGATCACAGTTTGTTATAAAAGCCTAGGATTATCTTTATGAGGAGGGAGTCAAAAATATGATATGGATTATATTATTCAGTACTCTCATAGGCATGGGGATTTTATTACTTTTTGTGATGTATAAAGAAGCGATGCGTAATACGGTGTTGGAACATACTTTAGTATTTAAAGAATTTCCGAAAAGTTTTCAAAAAGTAAATGTGTTTTTTATTTCTGATATTCATAGAAGGGTCATTTCGAATTTGTTAATTGAACAAGTAAAAGGAAAAGTAGATCTCGTAATTATCGGAGGAGATTTAGCAGAGAAAGGTGTCTCTTTATCAAAAATCTCTGCGAATATTCAAAAGTTAAGAGAGATAGGTCCTGTATATTTTGTGTGGGGAAACAATGATTATGAGATAGAATATCATGAATTAGATGCGTTATTATTAGAAAATAACGTAAAAGTTTTAGATAATACAAGAGTGGTATTTGAGTCTGAATTAGGAGAGAAAATTTGTTTGCTCGGTATAGATGATGTTGGATTGCACCGTGATCGTCTAGATTTGGCATTGGCGGATTGTAAAGAAGATGGTTTTCGTATCCTAGTTAGTCACAACCCTGATATAATAAAAAAAATGTCTGGAAATGAACAGATTTCACTTGTGTTAAGTGGACATACGCATGGAGGACAAATCCGATTATTCCCATCTAAAAAATATTTAAAAGGTGGCGTATATAACCATTTGAATACGATTCTCTTTGTTAGTAATGGGTATGGAACAACATTGATACCACTTCGTTTCCGAGCACCTGCTCAAACACATATCATTACATTGTGCGGAGGGAAATGATGCCAACTCTTAGTGGGAAATATAATATAAAAGCCGTTTCGAATATAATTGGAGTTCAGCCGAGTACGCTTCGTGCATGGGAAAGACGATATCAAATTATTGCCCCAAAGCGGAATCAAGCTGGGCATCGCTTATATACAGAAGAGCATATTCAAATTTTAAAATGGTTAATGGAAAAAGTTTCTTCCGGTATGATGATTGGACAAGCAGTTCAGTTATTAGAAGAGAATCGTTTGCAGAGTACAGTTCAAAAAGAGATACATTTCGATAAAGAAGTTGTTTTAGTGGACGATTTGCTACAAGCTTTGTTAAAATTTGATGAAATTACAATTGCTGCATTATTAAACGAAGCTTTTAGTATATATTCAACAGAAAAGGTTGTTGCCAGTATCGTTCTTCGAGTGACAGACAAATTATTAACGTCAAAAAATAATAATGAGATTTCAATGGTGCAATTTCAATATGCACTATCATTTTTACAAACGCGTCTAGGGATGGTGTATCACAATGCCTCAATGTTTTCCTCTTTACACAAAGTTATTGTGTTAGAAAAGGATGCATTGAAAGGATTTATTTTTTTAACTTATTTACGCTTAAAAGGATATGAGGCGATATATATTAGGACAAGCTTAGCTGAAGATGGTATGTTATCAGCGGTAGAGGAAATACAGCCGAAATATGTATTTATATCTTTTGCTGACGAACAAGAAATGAAAAAGACGATGAACTTTATAAATTTATTACAAGAAAAAAGGGAATCTCTTTCTGTTGGATTTATCGGAAAGCTAGGCGTTCTAAACCAGTTGGACATTGAAACAATCTTAATTGGTGATACGAAAGAAGAATGGGATGGATGGTTAAAAATGTCGGAATAGTTGTTCGAAAAGAACCATCTATTTTCTATTTCATATAATAAAAATTAGATGCATTGGTTACGTAGGGAGGGTATGAGATGAGGCTGGAACGATTAAATTACAATAAGATAAAAATTTTTCTAACATTTGATGATTTATCTGAACGAGGATTAACGAAAGAAGATTTATGGAGAAATGCACCGAAAGTACAGCAATTATTTCGTGATATGATGCAAGAAGCAAATAAGGAATTAGGGTTTGAAGCAGATGGTCCGATTGCAGTTGAAGTGTTTTCTCTACAAGCGCAAGGGATGGTTGTAATTGTAACGAAAGAAAATCAAGAAATGGATACAGATGATGAGTTCCGTGACGAGTTTATTGAAATGCAAGTGACTCTAGATGAAAGTGAGCATATATTATATGAGTTTGCTACGCTAGATGACGTAATTAACCTGTCGAATCGCTTATATAACCTTGGTGTAACTGGCGGAAAGCTATATACGTGGGATGAGCGCTTCTATCTTTGGGTGGAAGAAGAGGAACAAATTCAATTGTTAAAGGCGGATTTTATAGCTATTTTAGCGGAATACGGTAATCCGTCTACAGCAACCATTTATCGCATCATGGAGTACGGTAAAGAATTAATGGATGTTAACGCGATAGAACAAATACACAATTACTTTGTGAAAAAACAAAACCTCAGCTAATACAACATAGCTGAGGTTTTGTTTTTATTTGGAGAAGGGAAGGGATGATTGTAAATACTCGAACATACTTTTTGAAAATAAAATATGCAGTTTTATGGGAGTGTGGTTGATGAAAATAAAAAATATTTAAATATTTAAGTATTTTACTTTTCTAAAAGTAATAAAAGGACTATAATAATAGTGAAAACGCTTGCAACAGAAAATAGTTTGTATATATTTGTTAGCGTTTTCTATTGCATTCCAAATTTAAGGGTGTATACTAGGCAATGAAGGTTTACTAAACAAGTGAAATTACAGGGGGTTTACTTACTATGGTAGCCGAAAAGGGAACTCAAACAAAAACACAACAACAAAGGGAACAACATTTTGAACTATTGAATTCAACACAAATTGTTATTAGTGAAGCGTTAGAAAAATTGGGTTATCCAAACGAAGTATATGAATTATTAAAAGAACCAATTCGTATGATGACAGTGAAAATACCAGTTCGTATGGATGACGGGACTGTTAAAATATTTACAGGATATCGTGCGCAACATAATGATGCTGTTGGTCCAACGAAAGGTGGAATTCGCTTCCATCCGAATGTAACAGAAAATGAAGTGAAAGCACTTTCGATCTGGATGAGTTTAAAATGTGGTATTGTTGATTTACCATATGGTGGAGGTAAGGGTGGAATTATCTGTGATCCACGTGAAATGTCATTCCGTGAGTTAGAAAGATTAAGCCGCGGTTATGTACGAGCAATTAGCCAAATCGTAGGTCCGACGAAAGATATTCCAGCTCCAGATGTATTCACAAACTCTCAAATTATGGCGTGGATGATGGATGAGTATAGCCGTATTGATGAATTTAATTCACCAGGATTTATTACAGGTAAACCGCTTGTATTAGGTGGATCACATGGACGTGAAACAGCAACAGCGAAAGGTGTAACAATTTGTATTCGCGAAGCTGCTAAAAAACGTGGCATTGATATTAAGGGTGCACGCGTTGTTGTTCAAGGATTCGGTAATGCTGGTAGCTTCTTAGCTAAATTTATGCATGATGCAGGTGCGAAAGTTATTGCAATCTCAGATGCTTACGGCGCGTTACATGATCCAAACGGATTAGATATTGATTATTTATTAGACCGTCGTGATAGCTTCGGTACAGTAACAAAGCTATTTAACAATACAATTTCAAACAAAGAATTGTTAGAACTTGATTGCGATATTTTAGTACCAGCTGCAATTGAGAACCAAATTACAGAAGAAAATGCTAATGATATTAAAGCGAAAATCGTTGTTGAAGCTGCAAATGGTCCAACAACATTAGAAGCGACTAAAATTTTAACAGATCGCGGAATTTTGCTTGTTCCAGACGTGTTAGCAAGTGCTGGTGGTGTAACAGTATCTTACTTTGAGTGGGTACAAAACAACCAAGGTTACTACTGGACTGAAGAAGAAGTAGAACAACGTTTAGAAAAAGTAATGGTAAGATCATTTGATTCTATTTATGAAACAGCACAAGTTCGTAAAGTGAACATGCGCTTAGCGGCGTACATGGTTGGTGTTCGTAAAATGGCTGAAGCAAGCCGCTTCAGAGGTTGGGTATAAAATATTATATCTTGAGAAAACGTGATTTCCTTTCGAGGGAATCACGTTTTTTTGTTGAAGTATTAAATGAGGTGTTGTATATGGAGAATGAAATGCTGGAACGAGTAGAACAATTAGAAGAGAAGGTTAAGAGGTTAGAGGGAGAACTTGCAAGAACGATGAAAGCTCGAAAAATAAGTACCGTTCGGATGTTCGGGGAAGGGTTACTGTTTTTGGTATTTGGTGTGGTTGTAGTAGGGCCGATTATTGCCGTTGTAATCTCGATTTTTACTTGGCTTGCTGAAAAATAAAATAAAAATAAAAAGAACGCTTGTTCTATACGAACAAACGTGCTATACTCTCCTTAGATAAACAAAACGGAAATGATTTTAAGGAGAGATAAATGATGAAAATGACAGTAGACCAAAGATTTATGATGCCAGCAGATGTTGTAGAGCGAGTGGAAGTATTACGAAACAAACAAAGCAAGCGTGGCACATTATTACAATCGGTAAATAAATTTTTCGGTTTAGATACGAAAGAAGATTGTGTTTGGTTTTACGGTTTTTATGGAGTGGCTGTAAGTATCTTGTTGTTTATGGTGTTCACTTCAAATATTTTCGATTTTCTCTTCGCGTAAGAAATATGCGATAAGGACATTGCTACCGAATACATATATAAGGAAGTAAGGTAATCTTCTAGAGCGGGAGTTGGTAGCAATGGCGATGTTTCCTATAGAGCGCAACTATATTGGATATGGAAGTTCACGACCGGGGATTCCTCTGACTAAAGTGAGATTTATTGTAAACCATGATACGGGGAATCCTGGAAGCAATGCGATAGGGAATCGAGATTACTTTAATGAATTACAACCGAAAGCTTCGGCGCATACATTTATAGATGATAAAACAATATTGGAGATTATTCCTATAAATGAAGTTGCGTATCATGTTCGATATGGTGTGCCGACGGATAATGACTTATATGGCTATGACGCGAATAAGGCGGCCATTGGAGTGGAACTTTGTTATGGTGGTGATGTTAACTTTTGGGAAGCATATAATCGTTTTACATGGTATCATGCGTATTTATGCCAAAACTTTGGCTTAAATCCGAAAAAAGATATCGTGTCACATAAAACGCTTGATCCAGCTAGAAAGATTGATCCTGAGAATGTATTAGGGAAACAAGGTATTAAATTTCAGCAGTTTTTAGCAGATGTCTATCGGATGTACGTTTCGTTTAGATGACAAATATATGAAAAATGAATACAATAAAGATAGGTGCCTACTGCTGTAAGTAGGTTTTTTCTTGTTTTTATAAATAGTGTATTGGTAGAAGACTAGGAGTGGACGAGTATGCAGAAAGAAACAGTTATTATAATCGGAGGCGGTCCGTGCGGATTAGCGGCTGCAATTTCGTTGCAAAAGGTAGGGATAAATCCGTTAGTAATTGAAAAAGGAAACATTGTAAATGCCATTTATAATTATCCAACTCATCAAACATTTTTCTCTTCTAGTGAAAAATTAGAAATTGGTGATGTAGCTTTTATTACAGAAAATCGTAAGCCAGTTCGAAATCAAGCGCTTGCGTATTATCGTGAAGTAGTAAGACGTAAATCTGTACGTGTAAATGCTTTTGAGCGAGTGGAGAAAGTTCAAAAAGATGGAGAAGCTTTTCAGGTTGAGACGACAAAGCGTGACGGAAGTAAGGAAATATATATAGCGAAATATATTGTTGTAGCAACTGGATATTATGATAATCCAAATTATATGAATGTTCCAGGTGAGGAATTGAAGAAAGTAGCTCACTATTTTAAAGAGGGGCATCCTTATTTTGATCGAGATGTAGTAGTTATAGGTGGGAAAAACTCGAGTGTAGATGCCGCGTTAGAACTTGTTAAATCTGGTGCACGTGTAACGGTACTGTATCGTGGAAGTGAGTATTCACCAAGCATAAAGCCTTGGATTTTGCCGGAATTTGAGGCGTTAGTACGAAATGGTACAATTCAAATGCATTTTGGGGCTCATGTGAAAGAAATTACTGAGCATACATTAACGTTTACAGTTGATGGTGAAGCTCTTACAATCAAAAACGATTTTGTATTTGCGATGACTGGTTATCATCCTGATCATAGCTTCTTAACGAAGATGGGTGTTCAGATTGATGAAGAAACAGGACGTCCAATTTATACAGAGGATAGAATGGAAACGAATGCTGAAAATATTTTCATTGCAGGTGTCATTGCTGCTGGAAATAATGCAAATGAAATATTTATCGAGAACGGAAGATTTCATGGAGATGCGATTGCGCAAACCATTGCATCAAGAGAAAAATAAAAAGGAGCTGTCGGGAAAACCTCGACAGCTCCTTTTTATTCGTGCATAAACATATTTTGAATGGATTCATGAGAATTTGTATTCTCTAATGCAACAAGTAATTTAATGCGTGCTTTTTGTGCATTTAAGCCGTATGTGAATACAATGCCCATATCTTTTAAGTGTTTACCGCCACCTTCATACGAATATACGTCTTGAACGATACCGTTGAAACAGCGAGAAACTAATACGACAGGAATACCTCTATTTAATAATCTTTCTAGACTAGGCAGTGTTCTTGGAGGGAGATTACCTTGTCCAAGAGCTTCGATAACAATGCCGTCTACAGGAAGATTTTCGATTGCTGCTAATAATGTATCATCCATGCCAGCATATGCTTTTAGAACAACTACATTTTTAGACACTTTGTTTATCGTATATGTTTCGTGATGTACTAAAGCGTGATGGAAGACAACGCCGCGTTTTGTTACCATTCCAATTGGTCCGTATTGTGGGCTTTGGAATGTTGCAACATTACTTGTATGTGTTTTCGTTACATTTGTAGCGCAATGAATTTCGTCGTTTAATACGACTAAAACACCTTTTTCTGCAGCTTCATCACAACTAGCAACTTTTACAGCTGATAAGAAGTTATATAGACCATCAGCACCTAACTCATTGCTAGAGCGCATTGCACCTGTCACTACGATCGGAATAGTTGCTTGTACTGTTAAATCTAAGAAATAAGCTGTTTCTTCTAATGTATCCGTGCCATGCGTAATGACTACGCCATGAATGTTGTCTTGTTTTACTCTTTCATCAATGATGACTTGTAATTGTAACATTTCGCTCGGTGTCATATGAGGAGATGGTAGGTGGAACACATCTTCAACGATTAAATCAACATCGCCTTCTAAATCAGGAATGAATTTTAAAAGAGGATTTTTTTCACCTGGTTGTACGACCCCAGTTTCTTTATCTTCCTCCATTGCAATTGTTCCACCTGTGTGTAAAACTAGGATTCTTTTCAATGCTTATACCCCTTTCAAGTAAAAAAATACATTTAGAACATAACATGTTTTGAGTAAATTCGACAATGGAAATGTATAAAAGTATGCCTCGAAAATGACAATAAAATTAACTGCTATATGTACGATGTATAAAATCATGAAACGAAATGTGCAAATATAGTATAGGAGGGAAGAATTCCGGTGAAAAAGATGGAGAGAATTTTTATTCGTATATTAATAATACAATTCATTTGTCTTTCTGTTGTGCAATTGTTATTTATACATAAGTCATCAGTGAAATATTTATCTAAAATTGTTTATTATGAGGGTGTCATGGTAAAAAACAAAGTGGAAATCTTGCAGGTGAATAGGTAGTTTTCATTTTCTTCTATGAAGGATTATGCTACAATAATTGAGGATTTAATGACGTGAAGCAAATGAGAAGAAGCAGGGTGAACACCTGCTTTTCGTTTTGTTTTATAAGTGAAAAAATGAGGTGTTACAATGGATAAACGAATTTCAATTGCTATAGATGGTCCAGCAGCTGCTGGGAAAAGTACAGTGGCAAAAGTTGTTGCGAAGGAACTTTCTTACGTTTATATTGATACAGGCGCAATGTACCGTACGCTTACATATGCAGCCCTTGAACAAAAAGTAGACATTGAAAATGAAGAGCAGTTAATGGAAGTTGTAAAGAATGTAAATATTGAGTTTCAGCAAGGAGAAAATACACAGCTTGTATTTTTAAATGGACAAGATGTTTCTGAAGTAATTCGTACACCTGATGTGACGAATCGAGTATCTATTGTAGCGAAACATCGCCTTGTTCGTGAAGAAATGGTACGTCGTCAGCAAGAGTTAGCGAAAAAAGGCGGCGTTGTAATGGACGGCCGTGATATTGGTACACATGTATTACCGGATGCTGAAGTGAAAATCTTTATGCTTGCTTCTGTTGAAGAAAGAGCGGAAAGAAGACATTTAGAAAATTTAAATAAAGGTTTCGATTCTAATTTAGAGCAGCTAAAAGAAGAAATTGCTCAGCGTGATAAATTAGATTCAGAACGCGAAGTTTCTCCACTAAAAAAGGCTGATGATGCATTGGAATTAGATACGACTTCTTTATCAATTGAAGAAGTTGTCCAAAAAATTATGAGCATTGTTTCTGGAGTGTTTGCGAAATAAAGAAAGGGGATAGTCCTCTTTCTTTTTTTGTTTAAATAGAAATGTAAAGGATACGTGAATTGTGAGTCTCTTTCCTTGACAAATGAGCTGATTTGTAAGAAGTTAGTTAAAGAGGAATAAAACTGTCAGAATATATTCGCTATTATATTTCAAAACATACTTTTTTCAAGCTGGTTTTGCTGTATACTATTTATATAGGTTTAATATATTTTCTTGTGAATGTTATTGAAAAAGAGTATGTGATGAGAAATTCTTAAACATGCAAATGAAAACTTTGTTTTCATTTCGTATATACATAAAAAATGTTTTGTCAATTCTGTAGGGAGGTATTTCCATGGTAGAGAAAATGAATGAAGAAGTTATGGATTCAAAGGAATTACAAGTTGGTGACGTTGTTACAGGTTCTGTAACGAAGGTTGAAGAGAAACAAGTGCTTGTAAATGTTGGATACAAAACAGATGGCGTAATTCCAATTAGTGAATTAGCTAACGTTCATATTGAAAAAGCAAGCGATGTTGTAGAATTAGATCAAACACTAGAGTTGAAAATTATTAAATTAGAAGAAGATGATCTTGTCTTATCTAAACGTGCTGTTGATGCAGAAAAAGCATGGGTAGAACTACAAGAGAAATTTACTTCTGGTCATGTATTTGATGTTACTGTAAAAGATATTGTGAATGGCGGATTAGTTGTGGACCTTGGTGTTCGCGGTTTTGTTCCAGCTTCACTTGTAGAAGTACATTATGTAGAAGACTTTACTGACTATAAAGGTAAAACATTAGCGGTGAAAATTGTTGAATTAGACCGTGAAAAAAATCGTGTAATCCTTTCGCATAAAGCGGTAGTAGAATTAGAACTAGATTCTAAGAAAAAAGAAGCAATTTCTTCATTAAAAGAAGGGGACGTTGTTGAAGGAACAGTACAACGATTAACTGACTTTGGCGCATTCGTTAACGTTGGTGGAGTGGACGGTTTAGTTCACATTTCACAAATTTCACACGAACGTGTAGAGCAACCTTCTGAAGTGTTAGAGCAAGGTCAAAAGGTTAAGGTAAAGGTGTTATCTGTTGATGCTGATACACAACGTATTTCTTTATCAATTAAAGCAGCTCAACCAGGACCTTGGGAAAACGTTGCTGGCGAAATAAAAGCTGGAGATATTCGTGAGGGAGTAGTAAAACGCCTTGTTACATTTGGTGCATTCGTTGAGATTTTACCGGGCGTTGAAGGGCTTGTACACGTATCTCAAATTGCAAATCGTCACGTGAAAAATCCGAATGAAGTATTGGAAATGGGACAAGAAGTAAAAGTGAAAGTACTTGAAGTTCACGTAGCAGAGAAACGTATTTCTTTAAGTATAAAAGAAGCGCTTGAGGAAAATAATGTAACTGAAGATTATAGTCAGTATGAGCCAAATGCTGATTCTGCTACTTTCCAATTAAGTGATATTATTGGTGAACAACTGAAAAAATTAAAGAAATAATGAGGGGTACAAGTGGTAAGGGCAAAACGTAAATTAGATCATATTGAATACGCTCTTTCTACTGGTCAGTCTCGTACGCATGGCTTTCATGATATTGATTTTGTGCATCAAAGCTTGCCAAATTCAAATTATGACACAATAACATGTGAAACAAAAATCGGCGAACTTTCACTAAGTTCGCCGATTTTTATCAATGCGATGACTGGTGGTGGAGGAGAGAAAACGTTACATATTAATGAGCAATTAGCATATGTAGCGAAACATCATAACCTTGCTATGGCTGTAGGTTCGCAAATGGCGGCGTTAAAAGATGAAAGTGAAGCTGCTTCTTATAAGGTGATTAGAAAGGTAAACCCAAATGGTATTTTCTTTGCTAATTTAGGTAGTGAGGCAACTATCGAGCAGGCAGAGCGCGCCGTTGATATGATTGAAGCGAATGCATTACAAATTCATTTAAATGTCATACAAGAGTTAACGATGCCAGAAGGAGACCGTGATTTTACTGGAGTACTTCAGCGCATTGAGAAAATTGTTTTAAATAGTAAAGTTCCTATCATTGTAAAAGAAGTTGGATTTGGGATGAGTAAGGAAACAATGCAACAGTTAGTGAACGTAGGTGTAACAGCAATTGATATTGGTGGGCAAGGTGGTACGAATTTTGCTGCTGTTGAAAACGAAAGAAGACAGCGAATGCTTTCTTATTTTAATAACTGGGGCATACAAACAGCAACCTCGATTATTGAAGCAACCTCTACAAATAATAACCTCTCTTTTATTGCATCTGGGGGTATACAAACAGCGCTTGACGTAGCGAAAGCAATCGCATTAGGGGCGAATACAACTGCGTTTGCTGGTTATTTTTTACGTATTTTAATGCAAGATGGTATCGAGAAGTTAGTAGATGAAATTGAGCTTCTACATACAGATTTGAAATTTATAATGACAGCTCTTGGTGCGAAGACGATAGAAGAGTTGCAATCTGTACCTCTTGTTGTAAAGGGTGAAACATATCATTGGTTAATGCAGCGTGGTATTGATACTGCGCATTATAGTAGGAGATAAAAAATCAACCATTCGGTTGATTTTTTTTTTGTTCTATTCTTTTTCGTAATATAAAGTGGAGAATGGAATTAGTATTATATAAAAATATCATTTCGTAAAAATTGTAATTGAAAAAGGGTTGAAAAATGTAGATGGTGTGTTGTCGAATTACTGGAGAGAACTTAATTTTTAATGGGAATAGGTGAAGGTAAAAAGAAGTAATGGGAAGATATAGTATGCGAAATATTATTTCGATATAAATAGAAATCATTAAACTGATTATGTAAAAGACGGTTTCGTACAATATAGAAACCGTCTTTTTGTATTAATTAGTGCTGGTTTTGTTTTCGAGCCTGTTCTGGTGTATCAAGTCCAGTTGCACCTGGATATTGTAGTGATTGATCACGATCGGATTCAACGCGGCGTGATTCTCGTAGTTTTCGTTCTTGGCGATCTTTACCCATAATGAATAACACCTCCTTGTTAAAAGTGTTGCTGTTATAAGAAAAAACTATGCGTAAATAAAGTGGATTAACTTTCATAAAAAGTTCCCATAATGGAAAACATAGGAGGTGAAGTTGATGGATGGAAGTACTTTTTATTTTGTAGCTTGGATAGGGTGGATCATTGTAACCTTTTTTATGAAAAAGGACCCTATCCGATGGAAGTTAGGCGCTTGTATACTGATTTTTATAATTTGCTCTCCGTTACATGTAACGATTGCCTCATTCGTGGTATCAGTAAATGCTCTTTTACTTTGTATTATTTCTTTTATAGGGATCACGCTATATTCCGTCTGGAAAAAATTGTATAGCTTACTTTCGGCACTTATTATTGCAATGTTATATACAAGTTTTCATCTGTTAGAAATATATGATCCGATTTGGATTGTGGTGGATAGAGTGTTTCTGCTAAGTAGTGCTCTTGTGTATGCATCGGTGTTATTGCATGGGGATCGCATATTACGATTATGTTCTCTATATGTAGGGATGTTACAAGGAGAGCTGCTAGTGACATTTATTTTTAGGAAATTGAATTTTCCATATGATTACGGTAGTTTAGCATTTTTTGATATCGTCGCCATTTCTACATTATTCATGGCAATATTGTTTTGGATTGCAAAAGCATCAGTATACATGGAACGGTTTAAGAGAAAAACACGTAAAAGAAAGGCGAGGGTAATACATGACTGAATATACACCAGCCATTTTATGCGGCGTAATAGCGGGGACAGTTACAAGGGTGCTAATGCTTCGGACGGATACGCGGCAATATCCGACGAGGCTACATGGGAAAATTATTCATATTGCAATGGGGTTAATTGCAGCTGCTTTAGGAGCGATTGCAATCCCGTCTATTTTGAAAAAAGATTTTTCTGCCATTACATTTCTTACATTAGCAGCGACACAATTTCGTGATGTACGTAATATGGAAAGAAATACGCTTCAACAATTAGATGGGTATGAGCTCGTACCGCGTGGAAATACATACATTGAAGGAATTGCATTGGTTTTTGAAAGTCGCAACTATTTGGCAATGTTAACGTCGTTTGCAACGACGTTTGCGTATATAGGATTCCGTTCATGGATTGCAGGAGTAATTATGGCTATAATCGCATTTTTTATCGCGAAAAAATTAATGTCTGGTAAAAGGCTACATGATCTTGTTGAAATTGAGCACGTTCCGCTTCGTTTTGAAGGAGCAGGGCTTTATATTGACAATATTTACATTATGAATATTGGATTGCCAGCAAGACAAGAAGAAATTATGAAATATGGTATGGGTTTTATTTTAAAGCCGAAATCAATTGATGCGATGGTTACAATCTCAAATTTAGGGCAACGACAAGCTATTTTACACGATGTTTCAGTAGCGTTAGGGATTTATAGAGATTCTGGTACACCAGCGCTTGTACCGTTAGCAAAGCGTGATTTAGAGGATGGCAGGGTTGGGATTTTTGTCCTGCCGCAAGATCAAGATGCAGAGAAAGCGATAGGTGTCATAGGAAATGTACCAACGTTAGAAAGTGCTGTCCATATGTCATCGGAAGCCCCAAAAGGAAGGGGAGATAAGAGATGATGTTAGAAAGTGTTATTCTGGCAGTTATAACAACGACTCCAGAAAAATTTGCAGGTGGTGCTCCTTTATTCGTTTGCGAATCGACGGAGGAACTAGAATTTGTTGCAAATAATTTAGAAGCAATTTTAGATGGTATAGCACATCGCTTACAAGAGAATGTATATATTATTGTGAAACATTAGCAACGTGTGTTATAATGTGAGGTGTTTTGATACGTTGAGAAATATTCTGGAATGCAAATCCCTTCTTGCACAAAGAAGGGTTTTTTACATAATAAACAGAAGCAAGTTGAAAGGATGAAAGTATATGCCGAAACCAGTAATAGCGATAGTAGGTCGCCCGAACGTAGGGAAATCTACTATTTTCAATAGAATTGTTGGAGAAAGAGTTTCAATCGTAGAAGATATTCCAGGTGTAACGCGCGATCGTATTTATAGCGCTGGAGAATGGTTAAATCATGAATTTAACATTATTGATACGGGCGGAATTGATATTGGAGACGAGCCGTTTTTGACACAAATTCGTCAACAAGCTGAAGTAGCAATTGATGAAGCGGATGTTATCATTTTTATGACAAACGGTCGTGACGGTGTAACAGCAGCTGATGAAGAAGTTGCAAAAATTTTATATCGTTCAAATAAACCGGTTGTACTTGCAGTAAATAAAGTAGACAATCCGGAAATGCGCAGTGACATTTATGACTTTTATGCATTAGGATTTGGCGAACCATTCCCAATTTCAGGTACACACGGATTAGGGTTAGGTGACTTACTAGACGAAGCTGCACAACATTTTCCAAAGATTGAAGAAGACGGATATGATGAAGACACAATTCGTTTCTCTTTAATTGGACGTCCAAACGTAGGGAAATCATCACTTGTAAATGCTCTTCTTGGTCAAGAGCGTGTAATTGTTAGTAATGTAGCAGGAACAACTCGTGATGCTGTCGATACACCATATAGTAAAGATGGAAAAGATTATGTAATTATTGATACAGCTGGTATGCGTAAAAAAGGAAAAGTGTATGAAAGTACAGAAAAATATAGTGTACTTCGTGCGCTAAGAGCGATTGAACGTTCTGACGTTGTTTTAGTCGTTTTAGATGGTGAAGAAGGAATTATTGAGCAAGATAAAAAAATCGCTGGATATGCTCATGATTCAGGGCGAGCTGTTGTTATCGTTGTAAATAAATGGGATGCAGTGAAAAAAGACGAAAAAACAATGAAAGCATTTGAAGAAAATATCCGTGCTCATTTCCAATTCTTAGAATACGCACCAATTGTTTTCTTATCTGCAAAAACGAGAAAACGTACACAAACATTAATACCGGTTATCGATGAGGTAAATGAAAGTCATAGTATCCGTATTCAAACGAACGTATTAAACGATGTAATTATGGATGCGGTAGCGATGAATCCGACGCCAACTCATAATGGTAGCCGTCTGAAAATTTTCTATGCAACACAAGTTGCGGTAAAACCACCGACATTTGTTGTGTTTGTAAACGATCCAGAATTATTGCACTTCTCATATGAGCGTTTCTTAAAGAATCGCTTACGTGAATCATTTGGCTTCGTAGGAACGCCGATTCACATTATCGCTAGAGCAAGAGACTAATGGAGAGGATGTGATTTTATGACAAAAATCACAGTAGTAGGAGCAGGTAGCTGGGGAACAGCGTTAGCGATGGTATTAGCTGACAATGGACATGATGTACGTATTTGGGGAAATCGCCCAGAACTTATGGATGAAATGAATACGAAACATGAGAATAGTCGATATCTCCCAGGCATTACATTGCCAAGCACAATCGTAGCCTACTCTTCTTTAGAAGAAGCATTAGTAGATGTAAATACAGTACTGCTAGTAGTACCAACGAAAGCGTACAGAGATGTATTACAAGAGATGAAAGAAATTGTTACTGAACCAATTACTTGGATTCATGCGAGCAAAGGAATTGAACCTGGTACGTCAAAACGTATTTCGGAAGTGATTGAGGAAGAAATTCCAGAGCACTTAATTAAAGATGTTGTTGTACTGTCTGGACCGAGTCATGCTGAAGAAGTCGGTTTACGACAAGCGACAACAGTTACGTCTGCAGCAAAGCGTATGGAAGCGGCTGAGGAAGTACAAGATTTATTTATGAATAGTTATTTTCGTGTATACACAAATCCAGATATCGTTGGAGTTGAACTTGGTGGTGCGTTAAAAAATATTATCGCATTAGCTGCTGGTATAACTGATGGTCTTGGATTAGGTGATAATGCAAAGGCGGCATTGATGACACGTGGTTTAACAGAGATTGCTCGTTTAGGAAGAAAAATGGGCGGGAATCCGTTAACGTTTGCTGGTCTAACTGGTA
Source organism: Bacillus sp. FSL K6-2944 (assembly GCF_038005385.1). Lineage (NCBI taxonomy): Bacteria > Bacillati > Bacillota > Bacilli > Caryophanales > Bacillaceae > Bacillus > Bacillus sp. FSL K6-2944. The sequence goes on from NZ_JBBOTE010000001.1 coordinate 329,145, forward strand.
TGGGAGACTTAATTGTAACTTGTACAAGTGTTCATAGCCGAAATTGGCGCGCTGGAAATATGCTTGGAAAAGGACACTCTTTAGAAGAAGTGTTAGAAAGCATGGGTATGGTTGTGGAAGGTGTAAGAACAACGAAAGCTGCTCATGAATTGGCAGAGAAAATGGAAGTTGAAATGCCGATTACAACTGCTTTATATGACGTGCTGTTCAATGGGAATAACGTAAAAGATGCAGTAGGCTCATTGATGGGACGTGTTCGAAAACATGAAGTGGAAGCTATACCTGATTTACTGTAAAGAAAAGCGACAGAAGTACATTTGTACTTCTGTCGCTTTTTTATTTTTTGGGTCTTTTCACCATTTTTTCATTTTTGCATAGGATGAAGAGTAACTTGAGGAGAGGGTGAAAAGAATGGATAATAATATTTTTAATAATATTGAGAAGGAAGCGAAAGTAAATAAAGAGGATATTTTTAAATTAGCATCATCCGTGCAAAATGCGAATTTACGTGATGAAACTGTACTTCGTCAATTAATTCATCAAGTGGCTCTTATGGCGGGACGTGAAGTGCCGAAAGAGCAAGAGGATCAAATTGTAAAAGCGATTATTAATAATAATATGCCAACAGATTTTGGTTCGTTAAGCAAAATGTTTAAAAAATAAATTATGAGAAACAAAGAGTTTGGAGATTGCATATGATAGCCATGAAAGAATGGGAATAGAGCTGTTTTTGGGCATATTTGGTCAACCGAAGCGAGAGATACAATCGCTTCGGTTTTATTTTTGCCTAGATTGGTGAGAAATGCTGGAAAACCTATTGATTAAAGTTACATACTCGCGATTTGTAGTAAAATGTTCTTTTTGTATTTGTTTAAAGATTTTAATTTGTTAAAATAGTATAAAAATAGATTAATAAAAAGGGGTGTGTATATGTCAGAAGGGCTTATGAAAATGTGGTTGGCTTTAGGGGCAATTGGATTTATGTTTTTTGCAGTAAGTTTTATTTTATTAAGTAGACATAGAATAAAGAATAAATTTTTGAAAGGGATTACAGCGTTAGTAGCGTACACCCTTATGATTGTGTCAGGAATTGTTATTTTTCTTGTTGTATTTAGTGGACCTGTACAGCAGTAAATGGAATGGTCTCGAAAATACTACATACGGAGCAAATTAGATTAGTATGAAAAGGTGATGCTAGTGAAAAAATTCCATATTATTTTAATATTTTGTTGTATGAGCCTTTTAACGGGGTGTCTGTATCCGAAAGAAAATATGAAGCAAAATGCGGTTCCTTATGAAGATCAGCTACAGGTTGTTCAAAAAGCTGTTGTGACATTTAAGGAGCAAAATGATGGGATATTGCCAATTAAGACGAGGGATATGAGTACACCTATTTATCAAAAGTATCCAATCGATTTTCAACAGATTGCCCCGCGTTACATACAAGAAGCGCCAGGGAATGCGTATGAAAGTGGAGGAGTATATCAATACGTATTAATAGACGTTGAAACAAATCCGACAGTAAAGTTAATTGATGTTAGGATGGCTGAACAAATTCAGGAACTATCTTTAAAGCTTAGGATGTATCGTGATGAACATCAATATCCACCTTTTAAAAAAGTAATTTCAGATGGTGTATATGAATTGGATTTCAAAAAACTAGGATATAAAGATGTGCCACAAGTGACAAGTCCATATTCTGGTAAAGGACTTCCTTTTGTAATTAATGAAAAAGGAGAAGTTTTTGTTGATTATAGAATCGACTTATATGACGCTTTGAAAAAAAATGAAGGGCAGTTTACAGAGGGAGAAGATATTCGAAATATACTTTCGAAAGGTTCCCCGTTTGTACCAGCTTATTCTTTACCGTACACAGTAAAGGACGGAGAACCAATTTTTTTAAAATGATAAGTCATGAACCTTTCTTTTAGTGAATAAGTTCTAGAAGAAAGGTTTTTTATGTTATACAACTTACGATGCAAACAAAAGATATTTTTTAATAGTCATATGAAATTGGACAAAATTATATGATATATTGTCCGAACTTCTAGAATACCATTATATTATATCAGATATTATAGGCAACGTTAGAGAAGGTATTAGTTGACTATAAACGCGGAATTATTCCCAAAAATTTTGAGGGAGGGAATCACTTGGAAAAGGTAGATATTTTTAAAGATATTGCAGAACGAACAGGCGGTGATATTTATTTTGGAGTTGTAGGAGCTGTTCGAACAGGGAAATCAACATTCATTAAAAAATTTATGGAACTTGTAGTTATTCCAAATATTGAGAATGAGTCTGACCGTCAAAGAGCGCAGGATGAATTGCCTCAAAGTGCTGCTGGTCGTACAATTATGACGACGGAACCGAAGTTTGTTCCAAACCAAGCGGTTTCTATCGAAGTAGATGAAGGACTTGAAGTGAATATTCGATTAGTAGATTGTGTTGGATATACGGTTCCTGGAGCGAAGGGCTATGAAGATGAGAATGGCCCGCGTATGATTAATACGCCTTGGTATGAAGAACCTATTCCATTCCATGAAGCTGCAGAAATCGGCACGCGTAAAGTAATTCAAGAACATTCAACAATTGGTGTTGTAATTACAACAGATGGAACAATTGGTGAAATTCCAAGAAGAGATTATATAGAGGCAGAAGAACGCGTTGTAAATGAGTTGAAAGAAGTAGGAAAACCTTTCATTATGATAATTAATACGGTACAGCCGTATCATCCAGATACAGAGCAATTACGCCAAAGTTTATCAGAAGAATATGATATCCCGGTTATTGCAATGAGTGTGGAGAGTTTAAGAGAAACAGATGTATATAATGTACTTCGTGAAGCGCTATTTGAATTCCCTGTATTAGAAGTGAATGTGAACCTTCCGAGTTGGGTAATGGTGCTAAATGAAGGGCATTGGTTGCGTCAAAGTTATCAAGAAGCAGTTCAAGAAACTGTGAAGGATATAAAACGTCTTCGTGATGTGGATCGCGTTGTTTGGCAGTTTAGTCAATATGAATTTATTGATCGAGCGAGCCTAGCTGGCATTGATATGGGGCAAGGTGTGGCGGAGATTGATTTATATGCGCCAGATGAATTATATGATCAGATTTTAAAAGAAGTAGTAGGAGTAGAAATTCGAGGGAAAGATCATTTGTTAAAGCTTATGCTCGATTTATCTCATGCGAAAATAGAGTACGATCAAGTGGCGGATGCACTGCGTATGGTTAAGCAAACAGGATATGGTGTAGCAGCACCTGCATTAGCGGATATGAGCTTAGATGAGCCAGAAATTATTCGTCACGGTTCAAGGTTTGGTGTGAAGTTAAAAGCGGTAGCGCCATCTATTCATATGATTAAAGTAGATGTAGAGTCAACGTTTGAGCCGATTATTGGTACTGAAAAGCAAAGTGAAGAATTAGTTCGTTATTTAATGCAAGATTTTGAAGATGACCCGTTATCAATTTGGAATTCTGATATATTTGGACGTTCACTTAGCTCGATTGTTCGAGAAGGAATTCAGGCGAAATTATCTTTAATGCCAGAAAATGCTAGATATAAATTAAAAGAAACGCTAGAAAGAATTATTAATGAAGGATCTGGCGGATTAATTGCGATTATACTATAAGAAAAAATCCCTCTCATTGTAGAGGGATTTTTTGTTTTTTTTGATTATGAAATAGAAAAATAAACAGTCATTATCTAATACATTGTTGTAAATTGTCAAGTTTCATCAGATTTTCACATTTTAAGAGTAACAATTTCCTTAAAAATATTGAATTATAAAGGAGAATCGTATAATATAGGCGTTGATAATGATTTATCTACATCTTTGTAGTATAGAATTTGCAAAAATTGCCTACAAATGAAAGTAAGACTCATTTTATGATCATTATACAGTCTTATCTTTGGGAGGAGGTGAATGGCATGAACAAGACAGATTTAATCAATGCTGTTGCAGAAGCAAGTTCCCTTTCTAAAAAGGACGCAACAAAAGCAGTAGACGCTGTTTTTGATTCTATCTTAGAAGCTTTAAAACAAGGTGATAAAGTACAACTGATCGGATTCGGTAACTTCGAAGTTCGTGAGCGTGCGGCTCGTAAAGGTCGTAACCCACAAACAGGTGAGGAGATTGAAATCGCTGCAAGTAAAGTACCTGCATTCAAACCTGGTAAAGCGTTAAAAGATGCGGTTAAATAATCCTTACATATTAACAGGGAAGAAGAGTTTCCTTTTTGGGAACTCTTCTTTTTGCTTTTAAAAACATAAATATGCTAGAATGTGTTCGTATCACTTTTAGGTTTTCGGGAGGGCTAGCGGATGGCAAAAGTTAATTTAGAACAAATTGAACATGCAGTACGCCTTATTTTAGAGGCGATTGGGGATGACCCAAATCGTGAGGGAGTACTTGATACACCAAAGCGTGTTGCAAAAATGTACGCAGAAGTGTTCTCAGGTATGCATGAAGATCCGAAAGAGCATTTGCATAAAGTATTCGGAGAAGATCACGAAGAGCTTGTACTAGTAAAAGATATACCATTTTATTCGATGTGTGAGCATCATTTAGTACCATTCTATGGAGTTGCTCACGTTGCATATATTCCGCAAGGTGGAAAGGTAACAGGGTTAAGTAAATTAGCTCGTACCGTAGATACAATTGCACGTCGCCCACAACTGCAAGAACGTATTACATCAACAGTAGCGAACTCTATTATGGAAGTACTAGAGCCTCATGGTGTAATGGTAGTAGTAGAAGCAGAACATATGTGTATGACGATGCGTGGTGTGAAAAAACCAGGTGCGAAAACAGTAACGACAGCAGTGCGTGGTGTGCTTGAAAATGATGCTGCAGCGCGCAGTGAAATTTTATCGTTTATTAAAACGAAGTAAAGAAAAGCGGGAAACTGCTTTTCTTTTTTTTTTAGTAAATAAATGATATAGTTTTAACTAGACAGAGTGAGATTAGAAAGATTGCTTACATGAATGGTAGGTGTAGCCAAGTTTTGGTTATAGAAAATAGAGTGTATGTGTTATAATAAGTTTTATGAATTAGAAAACAAGGGTGATTTTTTGTGTGTGACATCTACGGAGGGTATGCGGGTATAAAAGAAAAATTGATGGAGAAATTACGCCATCCTTATTTTATAAACTATATTAAAGAACCATTTATTGATGAAGAAAAGATAGCATTGTTATATGGTGCTTTAAAGAGTGCAAACTTACATATAGAACAAATTGAGCATTACGTAGTAACAATTATGCTTGTACAAATTGCGCTTGATACGCATGAAAGGGTATCAAATAAAGCAGGCGAGGAAGAGATTGAATTCCATAAATGTCGTCAATTAACAGTACTTGCAGGCGATTACTATAGTGGACTATATTATTATTTATTGTCTATGAATCGTGATATTGTTTTAATTCGTGCACTTGCTGAAGGAATTAAAGAGATAAATGAGCACAAAATTATGTTATACCAAAAAGCGCATGAAACGACGGATGACATAATGAAAAGCATAGTAACGATTGAGTCTGCGCTCCTTCAAAAAACATGTGATCATTTTCAGTTATCACATTGGAAGCCATTTATCACATACGTATTAGGTGGAAATCGCCTTCAAAAAGAAATTCAATTGTATGCTGATAAGCAACATTCACCTGTTTTTCAAGCTATGCAAGATGCTTTAGGGGATAAAGCAGAAGTAGTGATTAATGGTTGGATGAAGGAATTGAGAAAGAAAGAAAAACAATTTTTAGAAAATCACACAGACATAAATGAAATAAATTCTGTGTTAAGGAATAAATAGAAGACATAAGCAATTTTACATTGGAAGAAGGTACGAGCATGCAACAATCAAAAGAAGAAAGAGTACATGACGTATTTGAAAAGATTTCTGATAAATACGATGTGATGAATTCTGTAATTAGTTTTCAAAGACATAAAGCGTGGCGGAAAGAAACGATGCGAATTATGGATGTACAACCAGGCAGTCAAGCGCTTGATGTATGCTGTGGAACCGCAGATTGGACAATTGCGCTAGCTGGAGCCGTAGGTGAGCAAGGAAAGGTTGTTGGCTTAGACTTCAGTGAAAATATGTTATCTGTTGGTAAGCAAAAGGTAGAGGCGTTACAATTAAAACAAGTAGAACTTCTACATGGGAATGCAATGGAACTTCCGTTTGAAGATAATACGTTTGATTATGTGACGATTGGGTTTGGTTTACGTAACGTACCGGATTATATGCACGTATTAAAAGAAATGACGCGTGTAGTAAAACCAGGTGGAAAAGTAATCTGTTTAGAAACATCTCAACCAACAATGATTGGTTTTCGACAAGGGTATATTTTATACTTTAAATATATCATGCCGTTATTTGGAAAGATGTTTGCGAAAAGTTATAAAGAATATTCATGGCTTCAAGAATCTGCTAGTACGTTCCCAGGGATGAAAGAATTGGCTCGAATGTTTGAGCAAGCTGGACTTGAACGTGTGCAAGTGAAACCATTTACTTTTGGGGTAGCAGCAATGCATTTAGGAATTAAACCAGAATCAAAATAGAAAAAAGAAGTTTTAGGTTAAGGTGAACAATATGAAGTTACAACTTATGTACTCTTTTTTACGATCGGATATTAATGTGATAGAAAAAGAATTAAAAAAGACAGTCGCTTCTGAACAGCCATTAGTAGAAGAGGCAGCATTACAGCTTATTGAAGCTGGTGGGAAACGAATTCGTCCTGTATTTGTGTTGCTTGCAGGGAAATTTGGAGATTATAAGTTAGATGCGATTAAGCATGTTGCTGTTGCGTTAGAACTTATTCATATGGCTTCTCTTGTTCACGATGATGTTATTGATGCTGCATTTTTACGACGCGGCAGTGCGACTGTGAATGCGAAATGGGGAGATCGTATTGCGATGTATACAGGGGACTATCTGTTCGCTAAGTCTCTTGAATGTATAACCAATATCGAAATTCCAGAGGCACATCAAGCGTTATCACATACTATTTTAGAAGTCTGTAAAGGTGAAATTGAACAAATTAAAGATAAATATAATTATGACCAAAATTTAAGAACGTATTTAAGAAGAATAAAGCGAAAAACAGCATTATTAATTGCCGCGAGTTGTCAATTGGGAGCGATTGCTGCTGGTGCTAATCGTGATACGGTAAATCGTCTATTTTGGTATGGGTATTTTGTAGGAATGTCTTATCAAATTATTGATGACATTTTAGACTTCGTTTCTACAGAAGAGAAACTTGGAAAACCTGCTGGTGGGGATTTACTACAAGGGAATATTACACTTCCTGCTTTATATGCGATGGAAGATCCCGTACTTCGTCAGAAAATCACATCTGTACATGAAAATTCAACAGCAAGTGAAATGCAAGAAATTATTGATGCTGTAAAAAATAGTACAGCAATTGATCAAGCATTTGCGTTTAGTGAACGTTATTTACATAAAGCTTTAGAAATAATAAAACCACTCCCACGTGGAAAAGCAAAGTACGCATTACAAAATGTTGCAAAGTATATTGGAAAACGAAAATTTTAAGGTTTATTCTAAAAAATAAAATAATCTCTCTATTTCAAAACTATTGCACAATTGTGATAAGGGTGATAATATGTGTGTGGGGATATACAATTACATACATAATTCAGAAGTGGAGAGATTTTTTATGGAAAAAACATTTCTAATGGTAAAACCAGACGGTGTACAACGTGCCTTCATTGGGGAAATTGTAGCTCGTTTTGAGAAAAAAGGCTTTCAATTAGTTGGTGCAAAATTAATGCAAGTCACTCCAGAAATTGCTGGACAACACTACGCTGAGCATAAGGAAAAACCTTTCTTTGGTGAGTTAGTAGACTTTATTACATCTGGACCTGTATTCGCAATGGTATGGCAAGGTGAAGGTGTAGTAGATACAGCTCGTAACATGATGGGGAAAACAAGACCACATGAAGCAGCTCCTGGAACAATTCGTGGAGATTTCGGTGTAACTGTTGCGAAAAACATTATCCATGGTTCTGATTCTTTAGAAAGCGCAGAGCGCGAGATTGCTATTTTCTTTAAAGAAGAAGAATTAGTTGACTACTCAAAATTAATGAATGAATGGATTTACTAATTATTTTGAAATAATTTGTAAACGCTTTAATCACTGTGATAATAGTAAAAAGTGCAAGGAGAATAGGGGTATTCTTCTTGCACTTTTTTTATTTTCAGTTAGTTACGAAGTTTGAACTGTTATGATATGTTGATATTTAAATTAGGACTATCGGAAATATAGAATAAGAAAATGGTCGATTTATGATATAATTTCTTTAATATTTTTAGAATGATAAAAGTTAATATAGTGAGATAAATACATATACGAAAAGAGGAATAACGTATGCGATATATTACAGCTGGTGAATCTCATGGTCCACAACTTACAACGATTATAGAAGGTGTTCCGGCAGGATTGTCTTTAGTAGCAGATGATATAAACGAAGAGTTAGCTAGAAGGCAAAAGGGATATGGGCGCGGTAGACGCATGCAAATTGAAACGGATCAAGTGCAAATTTTAAGTGGTGTTAGACATGGAGAAACATTAGGTTCCCCTATTGCACTTGTTGTTGAAAATCGTGATTTTGCACACTGGACAAAAATTATGGGGGCGGAGCCTTTAACTGAGCAAGAAGAAAAAGAGATGAAAAGGAAAGTGACAAAACCAAGGCCTGGGCATGCTGATTTAAATGGTGCGATTAAATATGGTCATAGAGATATGAGGAATGTACTGGAACGTTCGTCAGCGCGCGAAACGACGGTGCGTGTTGCTGCTGGTGCGGTTGCTAAAAAGGTGTTAGCAGAACTTGGTATTAAAGTAGCGGGCCATGTAATTGAAATTGGCGGTGTACAAGCTAAGGAGATTACGTATAGTTCAATTGAAGAATTAAAGAGTATTACCGAAGCATCTCCTGTACGTTGCTTAGATGACGAAGCTGGTAACCAAATGATGAAAGCGATTGATGATGCGAAAGCAAATGGTGATTCAATTGGTGGAATCGTTGAAGTAATTGTGGAAGGGATGCCAATTGGAGTAGGTAGCTACGTGCATTATGATCGAAAACTGGATGCGAAATTAGCAGCTGCAATTATGAGTATTAATGCTTTTAAAGGTGTCGAGATTGGAATTGGTTTTGAAGCAGCGCATAGACCAGGAAGTGAAGTTCATGATGAAATTCTGTGGAATGAGGAGCATGGATATACACGAAGAACAAATAATGCAGGTGGATTAGAAGGCGGTATGACGACTGGAATGCCAATTGTTGTGCGCGGTGTGATGAAACCGATACCTACACTTTATAAACCTCTTCAAAGTGTAGATATTGATACGAAAGAGCCTTTTACAGCGAGCATTGAACGTTCAGATAGTTGTGCAGTGCCAGCAGCTAGTGTCGTTGCAGAAGCGGTTGTGGCTTGGGAATTAGCGACAGCTTTAATAGAACAATTCGGATTAGATCGTATGGAACTAATTCGTGAAAATATTGAGAAACATAATGAATATGCGAGGGGATTTTAATGGGAAACATACATATTCAAACGAAATCAAAAGAATATGATGTACATGTTGGTAAAGAAGTGTTGTCAAACTTAACAACGATCGTTCAAAATATGCAGCCAGCGGTATCTAACGTAATGATTATTTCAGATGAAGCTGTTGCATCACTACATTTACAGACAGTTATCGATGCATTACAAGTAGAGCAGCACGTGTTTTCGTTTGTTGTACCAAGTGGGGAAAAAGAGAAGTCTTTCGAAAATTTCTATGCGGCTCATACGTCAGCTCTTGAAAATAAATTAGATAGAAATTCTTTAATTCTTGCACTTGGAGGCGGAATGATTGGAGATTTAGCTGGTTTTGTTGCTGCATCGTTTATGCGTGGTATTCGCTTTGTGCAGGTTCCGACAACTTTATTAGCGCACGATAGCGCAGTGGGTGGGAAAGTAGCGATTAACCATCCGTTAGGTAAAAATATGATTGGTGCATTCCATCAGCCAGAAGCAGTTGTATATCATACACCGTTTTTACAGTCTCTTCCTGAAAAAGAGTGGCGTTCAGGTTATGCAGAGGTGATAAAGCATGCTCTTATCGGTGATGTGGAGCTATACCATTGGTTAAAAGAAGAAGTGCAAACATTAGCGGATCTTCATGATGAGAAGTTAATCCATATATTAACGAAGGCGATTCCTGTAAAGGCAAATGTTGTGTCACAAGATGAAACAGAGAAGGGTGTACGTGCTCATTTGAATTTTGGACATACGTTAGGACATGCTCTTGAAAAAGAGCTAGGGTATGGAAATATTACTCACGGTGACGGTGTAGCGGTTGGAATGTTATTCGCCATATTTTTAAGTGAGCGAGTGTACAAGGTTGATCTTGCTTATGAAGATATGAAGCAGTGGTTCTTGAAATACGGCTATCCAAAAATGCCAGGAGATTTGAATGTAGAGCGCCTCGTTCAATTGATGAAACAAGATAAGAAAGCAAATGCAGGAGCAATTCATATGGTGCTTATGCAGGAATATGGGGTAGTGAATGTCGTATCTATTTCAGATGAGACTGTTCATATTGCGTTAGAGGCATTTCAAAAAGATATGGTTTAAAATGATAGCGAAGTGCTGTGAAGTGCTCATTTAGAGGTATTCTCGTAATAGTGACGGTTATGACAAAAGATTACAGTAAGGGGCTATAACCGTATTGTAATCAAATTGAATGAAATGACTGGGGGAAGAAAAATGAGAGTGAAAGAGCAATTGTTAACTTTGAGAGCGTATGTGCCTGGGAAAAACATTGAAGAAGTAAAAAGAGAATATGGTTTATCAAAAATTGTGAAATTAGCATCCAACGAAAATCCATTCGGTTGCTCAGCACGTGTGACAGAAGCATTAACTTCTTTAGCGAGCCAATATGCCCTTTATCCAGATGGATATGCCTTTGAACTTCGGACAAAAGTAGCGGAACATTTAGGTGTAAAAGCAGAACAACTACTATTTGGTAGTGGATTAGATGAAGTCATTCAAATGATTAGCCGAGCGTTACTACATGAAGGAACAAACGTTGTAATGGCGAATCCTACGTTTTCACAATATCATCACCATGCTGTTATTGAAGGAGCAGAAGTTCGTGAAGTATCACTTAAAGATGGTATTCACGATTTAGATGCAATGCTAGAGCAAGTAGATGAGAAAACGAAAATTGTATGGATTTGTAATCCGAATAATCCAACAGGTACATATGTTGAGAAACAAAAATTACTTTCATTTTTAGAATCAGTTCCTAAGTCGGCTCTCGTTATTATGGACGAAGCATATTATGAATACGCGGAAGCAGAAGACTATCCGCAAACATTACCACTTCTTGAAAAGTATGAAAATCTTATGGTTTTACGCACGTTTTCAAAAGCATATGGTTTAGCTGCTTTTCGTATCGGATATGCGATTGGGGATGCGAAGTTAATCGGACAGCTAGAAGTAGCTAGGTTACCATTCAATACATCAACTGTAGCCCAATCTGTAGCACTCGCTGCATTAGAAGATCAAGCTTTTTTACAAGATTGTGTGCAAAAGAATGCTGAAGGTTTAAATCAGTATTATGCATTTTGTAAAGAATATAACGTATTCTATTATCCATCTCAAACAAATTTCATTTTCTTAAAACTCGGTATACCAGGTAATGAAGCTTTCGAACGATTAATGAAAAAAGGATATATCGTTCGTTCTGGTGCTGCATTTGGTATCGATGATGGTATTCGTATTACTGTCGGTTTGAAGGAAGAAAATGATGAAATTATAGAGTTACTGAAAGAGCTTGTAAATGAGCAAGTACAGAAAGAAGAAACATATTCTTAAGAGATTGTGAAGGCTCCTATTATAGGAGCCTTTTTTATCGCATTCAAAATAAAGGTTGAAGACTGCTAATTAAGTTATTCTGTAAACCACGGTTTGTATGGCTTGATAATTAGTGAGAGAAGTTATTTGCACGGTCATAAAAGAAAGCGGTACAATAGAAGATGATGATAAGGTATCGGTGTCATATCCGAACCTTTTGAACAATTAACTACTCTGTAGGAAGAAGTATAAGAAGAAGCATGCTCATTCTAAAGGTTGCGTTCTAACAGTGAGTTGCTTATGATAAATGAACAGAAGAGAATATTTTTTAGAATTAAAGGAGACGTTTATGCAAAAGTTTGAACAAGCTGTTTCATATATTGAAAATGGTGAAGCAGAAAAAGGATTACAATTATTAAAAGAACAATTAAAAATTGCGAATGATGAAGAGAAGTATGATATCGCTCGTTACTATCATACACTTGGATTTACAGATGAGGCATTAGCAATTACTGAAGACTTACGTTTACTGTATCCAGAAGAAAGTGAATTCACTGTATTTTTAGCAGAATTATATATTGATCTAGATAAAGAAGATGAAGCGATTGAAGTGCTTCATGATATTCCAGAAAATGACGATTTATATGTTCAATCGTTATTACTTGTTGCAGATTTATTCCAAATGCAAGGTTTTGATGATGTAGCAGAGCAAAAACTATTAAAGGCGAAAGAAATGATGCCTGATGAACCTGTTATTACGTTTGGGTTAGCAGAATTATATAGTAGTAAAGGTGAAGAACAAAAGGCAATTACTTATTATGAATCGCTATTAGCGGAACATAAAGTAATGGGTGGTGTTGTGATCGCACTTCGCCTCGCAGAAACGTTAAGCGCGATCGGAAACTGGGAAGAAGCGATTTCTTATTATGAAGCAGGCCTAGAGGAACAAAAAGATATTCACTCATTATTTGGATATGCCTTCACATTATACCAAGGTGAAGAATATCAGAGAGCAATTGGTGCTTGGCAAGAACTAAAAGAATTAGACCCTGAGTACGCATCACTGTACATGTATTTAGCGAAAAGCTATGAAAAAGAAGGAATGCTTCAAGAAAGCTATGAAACGCTTCATGAAGGAATTAAAGTAGATGAGCTTTCAGTTCCATTTTATGTAGAGTTAGCGAACATTGCGGCGAAATTAGGAAAAATAGTAGAAGCAGAGGAAGTTCTTCAAAAAGCGCTTGAGTTAGATCCAGGGCATTTAGGTGCAACATTAAAATATGCATATATCTTAAAAGAACAAGAAAAGTACGAAGAGTTAATTGCAATTGTAGAGCGTGCTATTGATAGTGGAGAACCAGATACACAACTACTTTGGGATCTTGCGTATGCAAAAAAACAATTAGAAATGTATTCGGATGCATTAAAACACTATGAAAGTGCATATACTTCTTTTAAGAATCATCCAGACTTCTTAGAAGAGTACGGTTATTTCTTATTGGAAGAAGGAAAACGAAAAGAGGCGAAAGAAGTATTTACCCAGTTATTACAACTAGACCCGACACAAATTCATATTGAAGAGTTGTTATATAATTTAGAGGATTTTTCATAAGTTGGAAGGAAACTGAATGCCGCTTCTTGAATCTAAAAAGAAAAGAGAAAGACAGAGGAGGGACTTAATTGCTATGAATACCCCTGTTTCTGTAAACGAGAAGAAGGATTTTGTAAAATGGTTTTTGAATAATTACCAACTGAAACAGCGTGAATGTGTATGGATTCTGAATTATTTAATGAGTCACGACCAATTGATGCATAAAGTCCACTTCGTAGAGCATGCAAAATATTGTCCGCGTGGCTTAGTGATGTCAGCGAATTGTGTGAAAGACACACCGTTTCACTTTTTTAAACAAAATGTTATGACAACAGATGCTGAAAAATCGTTTCATGATATTCGTTTAAATCGAGATGAGGATATTTATATTCAACTCAACTTTAAATCATCGTTTCAAAATGCGAATTATGTAGCTGTATTAGAAGAAAACCCATATCTACCAAAGCATATTGAAGTAAATGAAAAAGATCGTTTACTTGCAGAAAGGTTTTTGGAAGAAAGTGTATTTTCGTTTAGGAGAGAACGCCTTTTGAAACAAATTGATGAAGCGTTAGATAAGCAAGATAAGGAAGCGTTTCATAGATTAACGGCAGAGTTAAAAACTTTATAGAATTTATTTGGATTAATAAATTTTTACAAATTTCAGACTTTCATCAAGAAAAACTACCTATATTGGGTAGTTTTTCTTTTTTTACCTCTTTTAGTATGGTTTAATATATATAAAGTGAAAGTTCTGTCATTTGTAAGTGAAGGAGGGAAGGAATTTGAAGTGGATTGTAAAAGATGTGGAACAGTTTGAGCAAGCAAGAGAGTATGTTGATACAGGAGTAATACCGCTGTTATCAATTTCGGCAGCAAAAGAAATGAAAATGGTTGTAGAACAAGGTGAATTTATCGAATTGTTGAGCACGGAATTGGAAAGAGAGTATAAGGGAAGAGTGCTTTTACTGCCTGCGTTTACGTATTTGGTAGAAAGTCAAAAGAATGAAAAAGGTCGTTTGCAAGAATGGACAAATCATTTACGAAGTGAAGGTTTTAAGCATATTGCTTATGTTACAAGTGATTTTTCATGGAAAGAGGATATGCAAGAGTTACAGGGAGATTTGTTTTGGTTTCCTTCATTAGCATTAGAACAATTTAGTGATCAAGCAAAAAGAGAAGTTATTCATGCACATATAAAAAATATAATGGTGATGTTGGAAGAGAAATGGGGAAACTCATAATAAACAGAAAGTTCTTATTATTATGAGTAGTATGATATTGACCTGTGCATGAGCGTATTATATCATGATAGTGTCCTAGTTTTTATTTTTTATATAATTTATCACGAGGGGACAATTTCTGATAGAGGGGGGAAATTTTCGTGAGCGAGAAAGAACATCGCGTGTCAAGAAGACAATTTTTAAATTACACACTCACAGGGGTAGGAGGCTTTATGGCTGCCGGTATTTTAATGCCGATGACGCGATTTGCGCTTGATCCGGTGTTAAGAAAAGAAGCGGGAACGGATATGGTTGCTGTTGCGCAAGTAAAGGATATTACAACAGAGCCGAAGCGTTTCGATTTTAAAGTGAAGCAGGTTGATGGTTGGTACAAGTCTGAAGAACCAAAATCAGCTTGGGTTCATAAAGATGAAAGCGGAGACATTGTTGCGTTCTCTCCAGTATGTAAACATTTAGGATGTACAGTTAACTGGAATTCGGACAAAGCACATCCGAATCAATTCTTTTGCCCATGTCACGGGGGGCGTTATACAAAAGATGGGATTAACATTAAAGGTACGCCACCCCTTGCTCCGCTTGATGTGTACGAGTCTAAAGTGAAAGATGGAACGCTGTATCTAGGAAAAGCGAAGCCAAGAGGGGGTGCAAAGTAGATGTTAAATAAAATTTATGATTGGGTGGATGAAAGATTAGATATTACACCAATATGGCGTGATATCGCTGATCATGAAGTACCTGAACATGTAAACCCGGCACATCACTTTTCTGCATTCGTCTATTGCTTTGGAGGACTTACCTTTTTCGTTACTGTAATTCAAATTTTATCTGGAATGTTTTTGACGATGTATTATGTGCCTGATATTAAAAATGCTTGGGAATCAGTTTACTATTTACAAAATGAAGTTGCTTATGGGCAAATTGTTCGTGGTATGCACCACTGGGGTGCTAGTCTCGTAATTGTAATGATGTTTTTACATACACTCAGAGTTTTCTTCCAAGGTGCGTATAAAAAGCCCCGTGAGTTAAACTGGATTGTTGGTGTTCTTATTTTCTTTGTTATGTTAGGTCTTGGTTTTACCGGATATTTATTACCGTGGGATATGAAAGCTTTATTTGCTACAAAAGTAGGGATTCAAATTGCAGAGCAAACACCGCTCATTGGTCCTTATATTAAAACATTACTCGCTGGTCATTCCGAAATTGTTGGCGCTCAAACATTAACTCGCTTCTTTGCTATTCACGTCTTCTTCTTACCAGCAGCACTTCTAGGTTTAATGGCCTTCCACTTCATCATGATTCGCAAACAAGGTATTTCCGGTCCACTATAAGAGATTGCTAAATTAAAGGGGAAAGAACTAAAGGAGGGAGATTATGCATCGCGGCAAAGGGATGAAGTTTGTAGGAGATTCTCGGGTACCAGTAGCTCGGAAACCAAATATTCCAAAAGACTATTCTGAATACCCAGGGAAAACAGAAGCATTTTGGCCGAACTTCTTGTTAAAAGAATGGATGGTTGGTGCAGTTTTTTTAATCGGTTATTTATGTTTAACAGTGGCGCATCCGTCGCCGCTTGAGAGAATGGCGGACCCAACAGATGCTGGATATATACCACTTCCAGATTGGTATTTCTTATTCTTGTATCAGTTATTAAAGTATTCGTATGCTTCCGGTTCATTTACTGTAATTGGAGCATTTATTATGCCAGGGATTGCGTTTGGAGCATTACTGTTAGCTCCATTTCTTGATCGAGGTCCAGAAAGACGTCCATTGAAGCGTCCTGTGGCAACTGGATTTATGCTTTTAGCAATTGCATCGATTATCTTTTTAACTTGGGAATCTGTAGCACACCACGACTGGGAAGCTGCAAAAAAACAAGGAGCAATTGTAAAAACAGCGCCAGTTGATAAAAATGATGATGGCTATAAATTAATGCAAAAAAATACTTGTTTAACATGTCATGGTGACAATTTACAAGGCGGGGCAGCAGCACCGGCACTGCAAAACTTAACTTTAAAGCCAGAAGAAATTGCTAAAATTGCGAAAGAGGGAAAAGGTTCAATGCCTAAAGGTGTATTTAAAGGTACGGATGAGGAACTGAAGAAGCTTTCGGAATTCGTTGCAAAGTATAATAAAAAATAATAAAAAAGCTGACTACAAAATTTGTAGTCAGCTTTTCTATTTAGTTGGATGAAGTTTGTTATAATAGAGTAGGATTTAGTGAATGAATTACTTTGCTTGAAAGGTGTTGGACATACGGATTGGTGTACTTGTATGCAATGTTAAGACAACGCTCGGTATTATTA
The DNA here is from genome assembly GCF_038005385.1 of Bacillus sp. FSL K6-2944. NCBI lineage: Bacteria > Bacillati > Bacillota > Bacilli > Caryophanales > Bacillaceae > Bacillus > Bacillus sp. FSL K6-2944. The sequence goes on from NZ_JBBOTE010000001.1 coordinate 346,157, forward strand.
TTTTTATTAATTGTTAACTTATTAGGTACAATTTATGGATTTATATGGTACGGAAATCAATTGAAAGAAACGTCACCTATATTTTGGCCGTTTGTACCAGATAGTCCTATGGCGACTCTCTTTTTTGTCTTTGTTTTAATTGCTTTTTTGGCAAAGAGAAACTGGGGATTAATAGAAGCGTTAGCGATTGTAACTTTAATAAAATATGGTATTTGGGCTGTTGTTGTAAACGCGATTATGATTTACGTAAAAGGGCCTATAGGCTTTATGGGCTACATGTTAATGCTTTCGCACTTCGCGATGGCAATACAAGGATTTTTATATGCTCCATTCTATCGTATAAAAAAATGGCATTTTATAGTAGCAGCTGTGTGGACGTTGCATAACGATGCAATTGATTATTTATTTTGGCAAATGCCGCGATATGGAATTATGCATTTGTTTGTAGAGGAAATTGGTTATTTTACGTTTTGGTTAAGTATTGCTGTACTATGTATTACATATTATTGTTGCTTACGTGAGCAAAGAAAACAATTTTCTTTATGATGGTTAGAACATTTAGGGGGAGAACATGGAGAAAAATAAGAGTGGTACAAAAATATTGGATCGATTGATTACTTTAGTTGTTTCATATAGCATAGCATTTTCTATTTTTGCACTCGCAACAACGGCAGTTGTGTATGGAAAATGGTTGTATTATTTTGAAATTGATTTTTTAAATATTCCTGATTTAGCGGATATGACGAAGGATGAAATTAAAAGAAATTACGATGTGCTTATTACATATTTATCCCCGTTTTATGACGGAGCATTACATTTGCCCACATTAGATATGTCCACAAATGGCCGTATTCATTTTGTAGATGTTAAAAATATTTTAGTAAAGATTCAATATGTGATGTATGCGACAATTATGATTGCAGTGATAGGCGGAATTTATTTATTAAAAAAGAAAAATGAAAAGTTTTTACTGCACGGATCGATTTTAACAATCATTTTTCCGATAGCGCTTATGTTACCAATTGCTATTAATTTTGAAAAGAGTTTTGTATTATTCCATAAACTTTTATTTAGTAATGATTATTGGGTTTTTGATCCTGAAAAGGATCCAATTATATTAATGTTACCAGAAGAGTTCTTTATGCATGCTGCGTGTGCTATTTTATTATTCATTTTAGGTGGGAGTATACTTTGTTACAGTTTATATAGATATCTCGTAAAAAAGAAAAGGATGTCACAGAAAAAATTCTCTGCTTAAAGAGAATTTTTTTCTTTGTAAAACGATAATATATTTTTCGGTCTAGTTCTGTTCTATTCTTGTCCAAATTAACATATTTTGTACTAGTAGTTAAGGGGGGACCGGGATGAAGAGAACATTAATTGGATTGATAGCATTTCTAATTATAATGTTTCCGTTACGTATATATGCTGAAGAGTGGAATGAGCTAACAGGGTTGTTAGACGACTCGTTACAGTTAGTGAAGCGTAATGAAGATGAAAAAGCGGTACAAGTATTACAACATTTCTCGGAGCAGTTTTTAATAAAGGGGAATGAAAAGAAGCAGGAAGTAACACCAGATCAAGTTAGAGTTATTTCTTTAGCTTACGATAAGGCGCAACAATCGCTCTCTGAAGAAGGTTTAGGTAAGCAAGCTAAAATTGATAATGTGCTGGCATTACAACTTGCTGTTGATGCACAAGTATCGAAATATCAACCACTTTGGATGGAAAGAGAAAGGAAAGTAATGGATGCCTTTTCTCAAATGGAAAAAGCGATGGAAAAAGAAGATGCTGGGCAGTTTCAACAAACGTTAAATACGTTTTTAAATGAATTCAATATTATTTATCCAAGCTTAATGATTGCTTTGCCAGAAAACGAGGTCCAGCGTGTAAATGTTCATTTATCTTATTTAGATGAATTTCGTAACGTTATGTTAAAAACGAAAGGCGGCCAAATGCAATTAGGGATTATTAAAGGGGATTTGCAAAAGATATTTCACACAGTAAAAAAAGATGAAATTGCACCCTCTCTCATTTGGTTTATGACAATTACTGGGGGACTTATTTTATTCACATTAACTTATGTTGGATGGAGAAAGTATAAAGGAGAGAGAGAAAAAAGAAAAAGTAATGTACATTCTAAAAATAGATAATGCAATAAATAAAGATATGGATTGTAAGGTTTATTCATTGACAATAGTGGCAGAAGAAAATAGAATGAGAAGTACTATAATTAAAACTTCAATGGAGGTTCATGATGTTTTATTTAATTTACTTCGCGATCATAATGATCATACCGTTGTATGCACAGTCAAGAGTACGTAGTGCCTATAGCAAGTATTCACAAGTTTATTCAACATCAGGTATGACAGGAGCGGAAGTGGCTCGAAAAATTTTAGATGAAAATGGATTATACAACGTAGCTGTAGAAGAAACACCAGGTCATTTATCAGACCATTATGATCCAACCGCTAAGACGGTTCGATTATCAACAGATAACTATTATGGACATTCAGTTGCTGGTACAGCAGTTGCAGCACACGAAGTAGGACACGCAATTCAAGATGCACAAGATTATAACTTTATGCGTATTCGTCATTCGTTAGTTCCTGTGGCTAATTTTGGATCGAATATATCATGGGTATTTATTATGATTGGTATATTTGCGACAATGTCAAAACTATTGTTATTAGGTATCATTTTAATGGCAGCAGGTGTTGTGTTCCAGCTCGTTACATTGCCAGTTGAGTTTGATGCGTCAAAGCGCGCAATGCAACAAATTGAAGCGTTAGGTATTGTATCAACAGATGAATATGGGCAAGCTCGTAAAGTATTAAATGCGGCAGCATTAACATATGTAGCAGCTGCAGCTGTAGCTGTATTTGAATTATTACGTCTCGTATTAATGTATACTGGTATGCAGCGTAGCGACGACTAAAGACTATCAATTTTGATAGTCTTTTTTTGTTGTGTGGATTGAATTATATAATGTATTGCAAATAGAAATAATAGAAGTAATGCGGAAAGGTGGTGGGGGAAATGAAATATCCAGACCATTTAGTAAAACAAGTGCAAAAGCGTAGTGCTCCTTATCAACTAGAAGGTTTTTTAAGTGGACAAGGTCCTGAAAATCCCAAATTTATGTTGTTAGGAGAAGCACCTGGTGAAACAGAAATTCATAATGGGATTCCGTTTAGCGGGAGGGCGGGAAAACAATTAATGGTTTTTTTAGAGCGTATCCACGTTACAAGGGAAGAAGTATATATTACGAGCGCTGTTCGGAGTAGACCTTATAAATGGCGAGAGAAAAAAGAACGAAATGGTGAAATCATACAAAAAAAGTATAATAGAACGCCAAATCAGGGAGAAATAGTTGCCCATGCGCCTTTGTTAGATTATGAATTAGAGAAAATACATCCGAAGCTTATCGTCACGCTTGGAAATATCGGTCTTCAACGTTTAACAGGAAAAAATAAAAAAATCACAGATGTACACGGGCAATTATTAAAACAGCCCATTCAAAAATTAAAGGATATGCAAAGTGCAGAGTTTACATGGTCAGAGAAAGAATATCATGTTTTTCCGACTTTTCATCCAGCTTCCATTTTTTATAATCGGAGTTTATTGGAGTTTATTCATGAGGATTTTGAGAAGCTTAAAAGACTTGTAATAAAAAACTAGAAAAGCTAAGGCGCTTTTCTAGTTATATTTAATTATGTAAAGGGTTTTTATTTTCATCTAACGTAAACCCTTCACCAACTACATCATGTACATCACTTACAGCGACAAAAGCATGAGGATCTACAGAAGTAATGATATTCTTTAATTTCACGATTTCATTTTTAGCAACAACGCAATACAATACATTACGTTCCACTTTTGTATACGATCCAACAGCTTTTAAAAAGGTTGCTCCGCGCTCCATTTCAGATAAAATTTTGGCAGCAATTTCATCGTTTTTCTCTGAGATAATAGTCGCTCCTTTGGCAGCATAAGCTCCTTCTTGCATAAAATCAATGACTTTAGCACCGATAAAAACAGCAACTAGCGTATACATGCCCTCACGGTATGATAAATAGGTAAGAATAGAGACGACGATAACGACAGCATCAAACATAAACATTGTTTTCCCCATACTCCAGCCAACATATTTGTGCGCTAGTCGTGCGATAATATCTACACCGCCAGTAGTCCCGCCATATTTAAATATTATTCCAAGGCCGATACCGATAAATGCCCCGGCGAATAAAGCTGCGAGTGTCATATCATTTTGCAAGTTTAAATGTAAGTTGAGTACTTCGTAACGCTGGAAAATCCATAGAAATAAAGATACGCTAAAGGTTCCAATTAATGTATATAAAAATGTCGTTCTGCCAAGTAACCTCCAGCCAATAAAAAATATAGGGATATTTAAAATTAAGTTTGAGTAGGAAGGATCAAACTTAAATAAAAAATACAATAATAGTGTAATACCAGTAAACCCACCCTCTGCAAGGTGGTTTTCAATATTGATATTGACAATACCGAAAGAAAATATAGCGGAACCAATTAAAATAAAAATAATATTTCGCATCTTCAATTTTGATGTCATATAGAAATCCCCCTAATTATGTAATGATTGCATTGCTCCGCTGAAACGGTAAAACATAATAATAAGTAATTTCTAGTTGCTAGTGAAAATAGTAAGAACCTGATTGATGTGGGCTGATTTTTTGTGAAAAGTGCAAAAGAAAGTTTCACTTTATCCCGCTCTAAAGGCTGATAGGAGATGAAGCAAAGAAGAGGGGCAAACCAGCCGTAGGAACCCGGTTGGTGTGGGCTGATCTTTTGCAAAAATCGCAAAAGAAGTTTCACTTTACCCCGTACCAACGGCTGGTAGGAGATAAAGCTCTGAAGAAAGGCAAACCAGCCGTAGGAACCCGATTAGTTCAACTAATCTTTTGCAAAAAAATCGCAAAAGAAGTTTCACTTTATTATAGTCTATCCAAAAATGGGTCGCAAATAGGTGTTTGGCGGGGAATAATATTTGTCAAATCGCGATGAATTGGCTAACATGAAAGAGGAAGGATTAGAGGTGAATAGTATGGAAGCAAAAACGATGAAAGATATGCAGAAAGAAGTAGATGCATATATTGGTCAGTTTAAAGAAGGTTATTTCAGTCCGCTTGCAATGATGGCTCGTTTAACGGAAGAAATGGGAGAGCTTGCAAGAGAGGTAAATCATTATTATGGTGAGAAACCGAAGAAAACAACTGAAAAAGAAAGAAGTATTGAAGAAGAGCTTGGAGATGTATTATTTGTTATGATTTGTATGGCAAATAGTTTAAATATTGATTTAGAGACAGCACATAACATTGTAATGAATAAATTTAATACACGTGATAAAGATCGCTGGACACGTATTGATGAGGGAGAGAAAGAATAATGAAAGAAATTAAAGTAATTATCGCCGGACCAAGAGGACGTATGGGACATGAAGCAGTCCTTCTTATGGAAAGAACGGAACATTTTAATTTAGTAGCAGCGGTGGATTATAAGCATGGTGGTGAGAAGATTTCTGATTTACCTGGCATGCCAGCATTACATGCGCCGATTTACGCTGATTTACATACTTGTTTAGATGAAGTAGAAGCAGATGTGTTGTTAGATTTAACAACACCAGAAGTGGGGAAACAACACGTTACACTTGCAGTTGAGCGTGGACTTCGTTCGGTTATTGGTACAACTGGATTTACAGAAGAAGAATTGACACGTTTAACAGAGAATGCAAAAGAAAAAGCAGTAGGAACAATTATTGCTCCAAACTTTGCAATTGGTGCAGTTCTTATGATGAAATTCTCACAAATGGCAGCGAAATATTTCCAAGATGTTGAGGTAATTGAATTACATCATGATCAAAAATTAGACGCACCATCTGGTACAGCTGTAAAAACGGTAGAGTTAATTCGCCAAAATCGTGAATCAAAGCAGCAAGGTCATCCAAATGAAGTAGAGCAACTAGCAGGTGCACGAGGTGCAAATGTAGACGGTATTCACATTCATAGTGTACGTTTGCCAGGGCTTATTGCACACCAAGAAGTAATGTTTGGTGGAGATGGACAAATGTTAACAGTTCGTCATGATTCATTCAATCGTGCATCATTTATGTCAGGTGTAAAACTATCAATTGAGACAGTAATGAACCTTGATCATCTTGTGTACGGTTTAGAAAATATTATCGACTAAAGGGGAGACAACGGATGAAAATTGCCTTAATCGCACATGACAAAAAGAAAAATGATATGGTTTCGTTTGCATACGCATATAAACCAATTTTTGAACAACATGAATTATTTGCAACAGGAACGACAGGGCTTCGCATTATGGAAGCGACTGGATTAGTTGTAACAAGATATCAATCTGGCCCTCTTGGTGGAGATCAAGAAATTGGTGCAATGATTGCAAAGAACGATTTAGATATGGTGATTTTCTTCAGCGATCCATTAACAGCACAGCCGCATGAACCGGATGTGAATGCATTACTTCGTTTATGTGATGTATATGCGATTCCACTTGCAACGAATATGGCAAGTGCTGAAATGTTAATGCATGCATTAGAGCGAGGAGATTTAGATTATCGTAAGTTAAGAAAATGAGGGGAACAATTATGAGTGGATTACATATATTAGCGTTTGGTGCTCATGCCGATGATGTTGAAATCGGCATGGCTGGTACCATCGCTAAATATACAAAGCAAGGGTATGAAGTAGGTATTTGTGATTTAACAGAAGCTGATCTTTCTTCAAATGGAACGATAGAGTTGAGAAAAGAAGAAGCGAAGGTCGCAGCTCGTATAATGGGAGTAAAAACGAGGCTGAATTTAGCGATGCCAGACCGTGGTTTGTATATGAAAGAAGAGTATATACGTGAAATTGTCAAGGTGATCCGTACATATAAACCAAAACTAGTTTTTGCGCCGTACTATGAAGATCGCCATCCAGATCATGCAAATTGTGCAAAGCTTGTGGAAGAGGCTATTTTTTCAGCAGGAATCCGTAAATATATGCCGGAACTTTCACCACATCGTGTGGAGTCTTTTTATAATTATATGATTAATGGTTTTCATAAACCGAATTTTTGTATAGATATAAGTGAGTACCTCTCTATAAAGGTGGAAGCATTAGAAGCGTATGAAAGTCAGTTTTCAACAGGGAGTGATGGTGTTAAGACACCGTTAACAGAAGGTTACGTTGAAACTGTGATTGCTCGTGAGAAGATGTTTGGAAAAGAAGTTGGAGTCTTGTATGCCGAGGGATTTATGAGTAAGAAACCGGTTTTATTACATGCTGATTTATTAGGGGGATGTAAATGAAATTAAAAATAGGTATTACATGTTATCCTTCTGTAGGTGGTTCTGGAGTTGTTGGAACAGAATTAGGAAAGCAATTGGCGGAACGTGGGCATGAAATTCACTTTATTACATCGGGTTTACCATTCCGGTTAAATAAAGTATATCCAAACATTTATTTTCATGAAGTGACGGTAAATCAATACTCTGTATTTCAATATCCACCATACGATTTAGCGTTAGCAAGTAAAATGGCCGAGGTTGCACAAAGAGAAAACTTAGACATTTTACATGTGCATTACGCAATACCACATGCAATTTGTGCATATTTAGCAAAACAAATGATCGGAGAGCGTATTAAAATTGTTACAACCTTACATGGAACAGATATTACTGTGTTAGGTTCCGACCCTTCGTTAAATAATTTAATTCGTTTTGGTATTGAGCAATCGGATGTTGTTACTGCTGTCTCGCATTCATTAATTAACGAAACACATGAGCTTGTAAAACCAAGTAAAGAAATTCAAACGGTATATAACTTTATAGACGAACGTGTATATTTCAAGCGTAATATGTCTCAATTAAAGAAAGAATATGGTATAAGTGAGAGTGAAAAAGTACTTATTCATATTTCGAATTTCCGTAAAGTGAAACGTGTGCAGGATGTTGTTCAGGCATTTGCTAAAATTGTTAAAGAAGTAGATGCGAAGTTGCTTCTTGTTGGAGACGGACCAGAATTCTGTACGATTTTACAGATAGTGAAGAATTTACATATTGAAGATCGCGTTTTATTCCTAGGGAAGCAAGATAATGTTGCAGAACTACTTGCGATGAGTGATTTAATGTTGCTTCTATCAGAGAAGGAAAGTTTTGGTCTTGTTTTATTAGAAGCAATGGCGTGTGGTGTACCTTGTATCGGAACACGGGTTGGAGGTATTCCAGAGGTTATTCAACACGGGGAAACAGGATATTTATGTGAAGTTGGCGATACAACAGGAGTGGCAAATCAAGCTATTCAGCTATTAAAGGACGAGGAACTTCACCGTAATATGGGAGAACGAGCAAGAGAAAGTGTTTATGAGCAATTTCGCTCAGAAAAAATTGTTTCACAATATGAAACGATTTACTATGACGTACTAAGGGATGACAAAAATGGAAAGATTTAAAAAAGCTAGTTCTATTATTGAGACATTAAAGCAACAAGGACATGAGGCTTACTTTGTTGGTGGGAGCGTACGAGATCTTATTATCGATAGGCCGATTGGAGATATTGATATTGCGACATCTGCTCTACCAGAAGAAGTGATGGCTATATTCCCAAGAAATGTTCCTGTTGGTCTTGAGCATGGAACTGTAATTGTTGTAGAAAATGGTGAGCCCTATGAGGTAACTACTTTTCGAACAGAAAGCGAATATGAAGATTTTCGAAGACCTAGTAGTGTTCAATTTGTTCGTTCATTAGAAGAGGATTTAAAACGTCGTGATTTCACGATGAATGCAATTGCTATGACAGAAGAAGGCAAAATGGTCGATTTATTTGCTGGACAGGAAGCCATTCAACAGAGAGAAATTGTGACAGTTGGAAATGCTGCGGATCGTTTTCAAGAAGATGCCCTGCGAATGATGCGTGGTATTCGGTTTGTAAGCACGTTAGGTTTTTCATTAGAAATGAAAACGAAGCAAGCGATTGAAACGTATGGGCATTTGCTAGAACATATAGCAATTGAGCGTATTACAGTAGAGTTTGAGAAACTGTTAACTGGTACATATTGTGTGAAAGGTCTCAAAGAATTAGTAGAGACGAAGCTATTTTCTCATTTGCCATATTTACAAATGTCAGAAGAGAGACTGTTAAAAGCTACGCAGTATAAATGGGATTCTTTCGAAACGGATATTGAGGCGTGGGCATTTTTCTTATATTGTATCGGAGAAGAACATCCATCTGTCTTTTTACGTCAATGGAAGTTTTCGAATAAAAAAATAAAAGATATTGTTGCAGTTTTATTGACAATCCGTACTAGAAAGGAGAAGGATTGGGATACAGTCCTTCTTTATAAAACGGGAATTCATATCGCTGAAATGGCAGAGAGAGTATATGAAGCGATGATTGAACGCTATGACCCTACATCTGTTGAACGAGTACAATCAATGTTTCATGCATTGCCAATCCAGGAGCGTCAAGAAATGAATGTGACTGGTAATGATTTATTAAACTGGGCAAACAAAAAGCCTGGTCCGTGGGTTGCTGAGATGCTTCAGAAAATCGAAGAAGCAATCGTACAAGGAAACGTAGTTAATGAGAAAGAGCGTATAAGGGAGTGGCTACAAGGATGCAATCTACTATAAGAAAGCAGTTATTGCAAGTTTTTTCTGAAGCGGATGGCGAGTTTGTATCCGGCCAAACAATTAGTGATAAACTTGGTTGTTCAAGAACTGCTGTGTGGAAACATATGGAGGATCTGCGGAGTGAGGGATATGAACTTGAAGCTGTGCGTCGATTAGGTTACCGAATTGCAAGTAAGCCAGACAAAGTGACCGCTAATGAAATTCAGTTAGGGCTACAAACGCAGCGGATTGGTAGAACAGTGTATTTTGAAGAAACTGTTGAATCAACGCAGCACATTGCAGCAAAACTTGCTTATGAAGGTGCAGAAGAAGGAACAGTCGTTGTAGCAGAAGAACAAACAGCGGGAAGAGGTCGTTTAAGCAGAAAATGGCATTCACCAAAAGGAACAGGGATTTGGATGAGTATTATTTTACGCCCATCAATACCAGTTCATCATGCACCGCAACTTACTTTGTTAGCGGCCGTTAGTGTTGCACAGGCAATTGAAAAATGCACGGGTGTAAACGTAGGAATAAAATGGCCAAATGATATTTTAATTCAAGGTAAAAAGGCTGTAGGTATATTAACAGAAATGCAAGCGGATCCTGATAAAATTAATGCTGTCATTATGGGCATCGGTATTAATGCGAATCAAAAGCAAGAACATTTTGATGAAGAAATTCAGCACATTGCTACTTCATTAGCGATTGAATCAGGTAAGCCGATTGTTCGTGCAGAACTTATGCAACAAATCTATTTACAACTAGAAAAATTATATGAAGAGTATTTACAAAATGGTTTCTCTGTCATTAAAATTCTTTGGGAAAGTTACGCTGTGAGCATCGGGAAAGAAATTACCGCTCGAACGATGAGAGAGACAATTACGGGGTTAGCAAAAGGAATCACAGAGGATGGTGTATTACTTCTGGAGGATCATGAGGGGAAAGTACATCATATTCATTCTGCAGATATTGAAATTAAGTAAAAGAAGTTCCTCTTTTGGAACTTCTTTTTATTTCAATAGTTTTGAGTTGAATTTGTAACATGATAATAAATTTTTTTCATATTTAAAGTTCATTTCAAAATATCTTCCGCCTAATTGGCAGGGCATGTTATTTGACGATTACTTTGCCTGCCATTCCTTTAAGAAGATGGTATCGACATATTAATTCATATGTACCAGTATTTTTAGGTTTCACGGTAATATTCTTTTCTTTTCCTGACTCGATTACGACGTCAATGCCGAGTTTTTTCACTGTAAAGGTGTGCTCGTTTTTACCTTTATTTTTCAATAGTAATGTTGTTGATCCTTCAAGCGGAATCGTGATAACATTTGGATTAAAGTAATCATCATTTAGTTCAACCTCAATCACTTTCGTTAAATCGGTGGGGGATGTTACGACAGTAACTGAGGCAAATACATGGGAGGATCCTAAAGACATCCACCATACAATCATTACAAGCAAACTGCTGAATCGAAATAACCACCTGTTCATAGACATCTGCAATTCTCCTTTGTTAAGTACTTTCCTCAATTAACCTGCATCATTAGTTTAAGAGTTATACTATACAGTTAAATGGATTACAGAAAAAATTAACTTGGACTTTTTTAGCATGCGTTGAAAAAACATGTATCTTTTCAGGATTGAATTCTCCATAAAAACTGTATAGCATATATACTCTCGTGTTAAATTTCATATACCGTAATAAGAATAAAAAATTATTTTTTCAAAAAAATGTAGTAATTCCTTTTTGTAGTTTGCTATAATTAGTTCGAATGTGGGCAGTATCAGAGCGAACTGCACCATGATTCGAAGTCATACGAAAAATAATAACTTGGATTCTGCCTTGATCCAATAACGGACTGGGACAGAGGGATGAATAATGCCGACTAACACACAACCCTTCTGCCCTTTTATGGTCAGAGGGGTTTTTTATATGATTTCGGCCATCTCCTCTCTCCTGCATAAAGGAGGAGTAGTTTTTGAAAACAAAAACAGATTTTTTGAAGATGAAAGAGCAAGGTGAGCCGATTACAATGCTAACGGCGTATGATTATCCATCTGCTAAATTAGCAGAAGAAGCTGAAGTTGATATGATTCTAGTTGGAGATTCTCTTGGAATGGTTGTACTCGGATACGATTCAACAGTACCTGTAACAGTAGAGGATATGATTCATCATACGAAAGCTGTACGCCGTGGAGCGAAAGAGACGTTTATTGTAACTGATATGCCATTTATGTCGTATCACGTATCATTACAAGAAACGATGGTGAATGCACGTCGCATCGTTCAAGAGAGCGGGGCACACGCACTGAAGGTAGAAGGTGCTGGAGAAGTTATATCGACGATTCAATATTTGACGAACGCAGGAATTCCTGTTGTAGCGCATTTAGGTTTAACCCCTCAATCTGTAGGAGTGTTGGGTGGATATAAAGTGCAAGGAAAAGATGCGGAGAGTGCAAAAAAATTAATAGAAGATGCAAAGAAATGTGAAGAAGCTGGTGCAATAGCGCTTGTGTTAGAATGTGTACCAATGCAGTTAGCAGAACTTATTTCAGAGCAACTAACAATACCAACAATTGGGATTGGTGCAGGACAAAAAGTAGATGGGCAAGTGCTTGTTTATCATGATCTTATCTCATACGGCGTAAATCGTGTTCCGAAATTTGTGAAGCAATATACGTCTGTTCAAGAGGAGATTGTGCGTGGGATTTCACAATATGTTACTGAAGTAAAGACAAGGCAATTTCCTGAAGAAAAACATTCGTTCACAATGAAAGAGGAAGAATGCTTAGCGTTATACGGAGGAAAACAATAATGAAAATCGTAACTACAGTGCAAGAGATGCAGCAAATTACAAGCGAACTTCGTGCAAGTGGAAAGAGTATTGGTTTTGTTCCAACAATGGGTTATTTACATGAAGGCCATGCTACTTTATTACGTAAGGCAAGAGAAGAAAATGAAATTGTAGTTTTAAGTGTATTTGTAAACCCACTACAATTCGGCCCAAATGAAGATTTAGATCGATATCCTCGTGATATTGATAGAGATGAAAATGTAGCAAAAGAAAACGGTGTAGATTATTTATTTTATCCGAGTGTAGAAGAAATGTATCCAGCAGAACAAACAACAACAGTAGAAGTTGTGAAGCGCACGGACGTATTATGCGGTCAACAAAGACCTGGTCATTTCGCTGGTGTTGCAACTGTACTGATGAAACTATTTAATATTACGGTGCCAACGCGTGCTTATTTCGGTATGAAAGATGCTCAACAAGTTGCAGTAATTGAAGGATTTGTAACTGATTTCAATATTCCAGTTACAATCGTACCAGTTGATATTGTAAGGGAAGAAGATGGTTTAGCGAAAAGTTCTCGTAACGTGTACCTATCACAAGATGAACGTGAAGAAGCTCTTCATTTATACCGCAGCCTATGTATAGCGAAAGAAAGAATTGAGGCAGGTGAACGTAATCCGGAAATCATTACAAATCTTGTGAAAGATTATATTGAGACGCATACGAAAGGCACTGTAGATTATGCGGATTTATATGCATATCCGTCATTAACAATGGTAGAGAAAGTCGAAGGAAGAATCATTTTAGCTATTGCAGTTAAGTTTGAAAATGTAAGATTAATTGACAATATAACATTAACGGTTAAATAAGGGGGAGCATCTATGTTTCGCACAATGATGAGAGCAAAGTTACATCGTGCAACTGTAACGGAGGCAAATTTAAATTATGTAGGTAGTATTACAATTGATGAAGACTTAATGGATGCAGTAAATATTGTAGAAAACGAAAAAGTCCAAATTGTAAATAATAATAATGGTGCTCGCTTAGAGACATACGTTATTAAAGGGGAACGCGGTAGTGGTGTTGTTTGTTTAAACGGTGCGGCGGCAAGACTTGTACAACCAGGGGACAAAGTAATTATTATTTGTTATGGGCTAGTTACGGAAGAAGAGATTCATACACAAGAACCAAAAATTGCAGTACTAGACGATAATAATCAAATTATTGGAATGTTAGGTGCTGAAAAAGCGGGTACGATATTATAAGTAGAAAGGCTATCTCCATTGCGGAGATAGCTTTTTTGTGCATCTTTTCATTAAGATGAGATAAAACGTGGTATAGTAACATTATATAAATTATTGTTGTTTGAAAGGTAAGAAATTGAGGTGTTACATATATGAGTAAGCGTTATGTCGTTGTTGATTTAGAGACGACAGGGAACTCCTGGAAAGATGGGAAGGATAAAATTACCCAAATTGCAGCTGTTGTAGTAGAAGATGGAGAGATATTGGAGATTTTTTCGTCTTTTGTTAATCCAAAGAGAGAGATCCCACCATTTATTACAGAATTAACAGGGATTGATGAAAGTCTTGTAAAACAAGCCCCGTTATTTCAAGATGTAGCCCCGATGATTGTTGAGCTATTACAAGGTGCGGCTTTCGTTGCGCATAATGTTCACTTTGATTGGAATTTTTTAAATGAAGAATTAAGGCAAGCTGGATATACAGAAATACATTGTCCGAAAATCGACACGGTTGAATTGGCTCAAATTCTTTTGCCGACAGCCGATAGTTATAAATTACGTGATTTAGCTAAAAAGCATGAACTAGAGCACGATCAACCACATCGTGCGGATAGTGATGCTCTTGCAACAGCGGAATTATTTTTACAATTTTTAAATGAAATTGAAAAGTTACCACTTGTCACGTTGCAATCGCTTTATGAATTAAGTGATGTGTTCCAAAGAGATATAGCTGATGTGCTTTCTGAAAATATTTTAAAGAAAGTAATGCACGGTAAAGAAGATATAGCGGAGTATGAAATACATCGAAATATTGCGCTGAAAAAGCGGAACTATTCCTTAAACCTTGGAGAAACGTGTTCATCAAAGTTTGATGCTTTCTTGAATAAAACGATGGATAAATTGGAATCACATATGCCAAAGTTTGAAAGAAGAGAAAGTCAACAACTGATGATGAAAGAGATATATACGGCGTTAAGAGATTCTCGTTTTTCACTAATTGAAGCCGGTACAGGAACAGGAAAGACTCTCGCTTATTTGCTTCCTAGTCTTTATTTTGCAAAGAGAAAAGAAGAACCTGTCATTATAAGTACACAAACGGTACAACTCCAACAACAAATATTAGAAAAAGAAATTCCGTTATTACAAAAAATAATGCCATTTTCATTTGAGGCAGCTCTTCTAAAAGGAAGAAAGCATTATTTATGCTTACATAAATTTGAGTATGCTTTGCAAGAGGAAGAAAAAAATTATGATATGGCACTTACAAAGGCGAAGATTTTAGTTTGGCTATTGCAAACTGAAACAGGTGATCGAGACGAATTAAATATTCCTGAGGGCGGAAAGTTACTTTGGAATCGTATTTGTAGCGATGCGTATAGTCCAGGCGGTATGCAAAGTAATTGGTTTAGTCGTTGTTTTTACCAGCGAGCGAAGAATAAAGCTTTATTTGCAGATATCGTTATTACAAATCATGCGTTATTATTTCAAGATTTTTCAAGTGAAGAACCGTTGTTTGCTTCATGCGAACATATTATTTTTGATGAAGCTCACCATATTGAAGAAGCCGCGAGTAGAACATTGGGTGAACAGTTCTCTTGTATGTATTTTCAATTGGTTATATCTCGTCTTGGGACACTAGAAACAGAAGATGTGCTCTCCAAAGTATATAAAATGATGAAAAAATCAGAGCAAGCATCTCGTTCAACTTTCCGTATGATAAGTTATAGTTTGAAGGAACTTAAGTTTGATGCGGATGAACTCTTCCAAATGTTACGTACTTTTATATTTAAACAAACAAAGCAAGAGCAAGGAACGAATAATATGCCGCTCATCTATAGGTATAACGCAGAACTAGAAAAAGGTAAGTTGTGGGATAGTATCGTCGAATTAACAAATCGTTTTATATATGAATTAAGAAGGGTAGTAACTGCTCTTGAGAAGCAAGTGGATATATTGCAAAGTAAGTTAGAATGGGAGATGCATGTTGTAACAGGTGAATTTATGCATTTAATTGAGTTGCTGAGAAAGATGGCAGAATCATTACAGTTACTCGTATTAGAAAAGAATTCGTATGTAACTTGGATGGAGACTGAAACGAAAGGGACGATTCATTCAACAGTTCTATATGCACAGCCTGTTCATATTGGTGAAAGATTTGCTGATGAATTTTTAACAGAAAAAAAGAGTGTTATTTTTACATCCGCAACACTAACAGTTAACGATACGTTTGATTATATAAAAGAGGAACTTGGTTTACATGATTTCGCTCCAAATACTTTAAAGGTTCCGTCGCCATTTCGTTATGATGAACAGATGAAATTAATGGTGTCAACGGATGTACCTTTTATTAAGCAAGTAAGTAATGAGCGATATATTGAATCTGTATCGGAACATATTGCAAAGATAGCGAAAGCCACAAAAGGCAGAATGCTCGTTTTATTCACTTCGTATGAAATGTTAAAAGAAGCGTATGCGAATTTAAAAAATAATGATGAATTAGAGGGGTATTTATTACTGACCCAAAGTGTGAATAATAGAAGTCGAAGCCGCTTAATTCGAAAGTTTCAAGAATTCGACAAATCAATTTTATTAGGGACGAGCAGTTTCTGGGAAGGAATAGATATTCCAGGAGATGCCTTAAGTTGTCTTGTTATAGTCCGTCTACCATTTACACCTCCTCATCAGCCGATGATGGAAGCGAAAGGTGAGTGGCTAAAAAATCAAGGTGAAGATGTATTTGCTAAATTAGCGCTTCCACAAGCAATATTACGTTTCAAACAAGGATTCGGCCGCTTAATTCGAACGAATACAGATACAGGAACGGTAGTAGTGTTAGATCGTCGTTTGACGAGTTCTTCCTATGGAAAACGATTTCTACAATCGATTCCTAACGTACCTCTTTATGAAGGGCCATTAGAAGAATTGTTAGTACAATTAGAAGAACCACCAAATGAATAAAAATGGAAGAAAAATACGCCTGAAGTACTTATAAACTTCAGGCGTAAAAAATGTGGGTAGGAGGAATTTTATTTTTCTTACTTCTTGTATACAAAATGTGTTGGTTTTCGACTTGAAACCTTTTTTTGCTGTACATGTCCTGCTATAATAGATGGGTGATGAAGCAGGGGTTGTAAAGAATGTACTCTTATTGTAACCGCATTGCGTTCTTCTATAATTAGAAATTTTTGTGTAACGGAGGAGTTTTTTCATGGAGAAGAAAATCGAAGTACTATCAACGACGCGTATTAAATATTCGTCGGATTTGTATAAAATTGTTGATAGTTTAAATCGTACGTTAAAAGAGCAGGACCTCATGTTCGGACTAGCATTAGACGAAAAAGATAAAGAAACAGCTGTATTTACGATTTACAGAACGTAGTGATACAATGAAAAAGTGGATCTTTGCAATCATTATTGTTATCGTTGCTAGCGGAATATATGGGGCGTATGTTTATAATAAAGCGATGGGAAAGAAAATTCCAAAAGAGTCGAAATTTGTAGAAATTGCTAAAGAAAAAGCAAAGCTTACAAAGGTGAAATCTGTTGATTATTACAACGGAAAATCTGCATATATAGTCGTGCAAGGTACAGATGAAAAGGGAGAACAACTTATCGTTTGGGTGCCTGAGAAAAAAGGGGATACTGTAGTAAGGAAAAAGAGCGAAGGTATTTCTGAAAAAGAGGCTATACAAAGAACAATAGAGCAAGTCGGCAATGAAAGTAAGGAATCAAAAAGTAAGCCGAAAGAGATTATGAAAGTGAAATTAGGCTTTGAAAATGATGTACCACTATGGGAAGTTACATATATTGATGATGACAATCGTTATAGTTATTACTATCTTGAATTTAAAGATGGAAAATTTTTAAGACGATATAGCATTGAAAAATAGATGTAGGGGGAACTACAAATGAAATTAGCAAAGCGAGTAGCTGCTTTAACACCGTCTTCAACTTTAGAAATTACAGCAAAGGCACAAGCATTAAAAGCAGAGGGTCATGATGTAATTGCATTAGGGGCAGGGGAACCTGACTTTAATACACCAGAGCATATTATGGATGCTGCACATAAAGCGATGTTAGAAGGGCATACGAAGTATACACCAACAGGTGGATTACAATCGTTAAAACAAGAAATTGTGAAGAAATTTACTCGCGATCAAGGTATTGCGTATGATCCATCTGAAATTATTGTATGTAATGGTGCAAAGCATGCATTGTATACATTATTCCAAGTATTACTTGATGAGGGAGATGAAGTTATCATCCCAACTCCTTACTGGGTAAGCTATCCAGAGCAAGTAAAGCTTGCTGGCGGTAAGCCGGTTTATGTAGAAGGTTTAGAAGACAATGAGTACAAAATTACAGCAAAGCAGCTGCGTGAGGCAATTACAGAGAAAACGAAAGCAGTTATTATTAATTCACCGAGCAATCCAACAGGAATGATTTATAGCAAAGAAGAATTACAACAGCTTGGAGAAGTATGTTTAGAACATGATATTTTAATCGTTTCTGATGAAATTTATGAAAAATTAATTTATGGTGGCGTAGAATATACTTCAATTGCCCAGCTTTCTAATGCATTAAAAGAACAAACACTTATTATTAATGGTGTATCTAAATCTCATTCTATGACAGGATGGCGTATTGGATATGCTGCAGGAAATAAGCAGCTTATTAAAGCGATGACGAACTTAGCGAGTCATAGTACGTCAAACCCTACTTCAATCGCTCAATACGGCGCAATTGCGGCATATGCAGGCTCACAAGAACCTGTGGAAACAATGCGTCAAGCCTTTGAAGAGAGATTAAACATCATTTATGATAAATTAATTCAAATCCCTGGCTTTACTTGCATTAAACCGCAAGGTGCATTTTACTTATTCCCTAACGTAAAAGAAGCTGTAGCTTTATCAGGATATGCAACAGTTGATGATTGGGCAAAAGCTCTATTAGAAGAGGAGAAAGTGGCTCTTGTACCAGGTACAGGATTTGGTGCTCCAAATAATGTTCGCTTATCATATGCGACATCTCTTGAACAAGTAGAGAAAGCATTAGAGCGTATCCATACATTTATGAAAAGTAAAGTGCAAGCTTAATTTTATATTTCATTCATGTAATATAAAAAACCTCCCCATTAATAGGGAGGTTTTTTTGACGAATTGTGGCAAAAAGAAATAGCTAAAGGTGTGTTATACTAGAGAGCGAGGTGTTTGGTGATGAAAAAGAAAATGATGTTACAGTGGTTTGAGCAGGGAAGCATTGCAATTCCAAAATTACTTATGATGCATTATAAAAAATTAGGTTTAAATGAGACGGAATTTATGGTCGTACTTCATGTACACACATTTTTAGAATCAGGTAATTCGTTTCCGACTCCATCAGAGATTTCTGAACGGATGACGATAACGGAAATGAAATGTATGGAAGTAATTCAAGCATTGATTCAAAAAGGGTTTTTATCACTAGAAGGTGGACAAAGATCAGAAGCGATGATGTGCGAAAGTTATTCTTTACAACCGTTATGGGAAAAAATATTACATTTCTTAATGGATGAATCAATAGAGGAAGAGCAAAAAGAAAAAAAACAGCTGCAAGTAAATTTATATACAGTATTTGAAAAAGAATTTGGAAGACCACTTTCGCCGTTCGAATGTGAAACGTTAGGAATGTGGGAGGACCAAGATCAACATCATCCAAATTTAATTCAAGCGGCTCTTAGAGAAGCTGTAATGAGTGGAAAACTAAATTTCCGATATATTGATCGTATTTTATTTGAGTGGAAAAAGAATGGAATTAAAACGGTAGATCAGGCTCAAAATCAAGGTCAAAAATTTAGAGCGAATCAACAAAGAGCACAACAAATGACAAAACAAGAGACGAAATTTACTGGAAAAGTGCCTTTTTATAATTGGTTGGAGCAGTAATATAGGAGGAAAAATATGCTTAACAAAACGCAAATCCGTTATTGTTTAGACACAATGGCGGATATGTATCCAGAAGCACATTGTGAATTGGTTCATGATAATCCATTTGAACTTGTAATCGCGGTGGCGTTATCTGCACAATGTACGGATGTACTTGTAAATAAAGTGACAAGAAATTTATTTCAAAAATATAAAACACCAGAAGATTATTTAAGTGTTTCTCTAGAAGAATTACAACAAGATATACGCTCTATCGGATTGTATAGAAATAAAGCAAAAAACATTCAAAAATTATGCCGAATGTTATTAGATGACTATAATGGAGAAGTACCGAACGATCGAGATGAACTTACGAAATTACCAGGTGTAGGAAGGAAAACAGCGAATGTTGTAGTTTCCGTAGCGTTTGGAATTCCGGCAATTGCTGTTGATACACATGTGGAGCGAGTGAGTAAACGATTAGCTATGTGTAGATGGAAAGACTCTGTGTTAGAAGTAGAAAAAACATTAATGAAGAAAGTACCAATGGATGAGTGGGGAGTTACACATCATCGTATGATTTTCTTTGGACGTTATCATTGTAAAGCACAACGACCGCAATGTGAGGAATGCAGACTGTTAGAAGTATGTCGTGAAGGAAAGAAGCGAATGAAGGTGAAATAAAGGATGGAACGAGTTATAGAAATACCGAAAGAATTTCACTGTTTACCATTTTTTAAAGAAAGTGTAAATTTAATTAAGTATCATACAGACAATTCTTTTGAAGAGATAATACAAAATACTTACTTTATATTTGATATTGAAAGACAGTATGAGCCATGGAAGGAAATTGAAAACAGCATTCCAGTGATGTTGAATGTATGGAAAAATAAGCATGAAGACATTGCTATACTGTTTCGAAATAGAAATAAGCAAGAGGCTGAGGGACCAATGATTCTTTTTGCAGCTCACTTGTTATCGGTTGTCTATTGGCTAAATGAACAACCTGTTCATAGTTTGAATGAAATGCAAATAAATACGAATAAATTAAAAGTGCAACCTGTTAATTTTATGGAAAGATATTCATTCATTATAAAGAAACCGAGTAATTATCATTCTTATATTCAATTAGCGCAGTTGTATATCGAAATAGAAAAGCTGTATGTAAAGAAAATGATAACAAAAAAGAAGTCCGCTTCTCGTTAAGAGAAACGGACTTCTTTTTTTGTATATTAGGACTCTGTTGTAACAACAGCACCGTCTGCGTGAGGTGTATCTCCTCCGGGATTTTGGTGTTGCTGTTCTTGTTGTTTCTTAGCCTCTTCTTCAGCTTTTTTCTTGGCCTCTTCTTCAGCTTTCTTCTTAGCTTCTTCTTCAGCTTTCCTTCTAGCTTCCTCATCAGCTTTCTTTTGAGCTTCTTCTTGCTGTTTACGTTGTTGTTCTTGCTGTTGTTCTTGTTGTTTCTTAGCCTCTTCTTCAGCCTTTTTCTTAGCTTCGTCTTGTTTTACTTTATCTTCATTAGCCTTTTTCTGGGCTTCCTCATCAGCTTTTTTCTTAGCTTCTTCATTGGCCTTTTTCTTAGCCTCTTCTTCAGCTTTTTTTGCATCTGGAGTTCCGCCAGGCGCAGTGAAGGATGCACCAACTGCTGGGCTTGTGCCAGTACCTTTTTTCGCTACTACAGAGAAGCTGTAAGTAACACCTGGTTTAATACCACCAAGAGTAGCTGTCGTACCACTTATTGATAGGCTACCACTTGAACCGTCAGTTGCTTTATAGCTGGCTGCATATGCATCAACTTCTGCTGGTCCAGACCAGTTTAGTGTAACTGTGCTAGCGCCATCAAAAGTGACATTCAGACCACTAGGGGCATCTACTTTAATTTGTTTAATTGCATCTTTTTTCGCACCTTTTACGTATAACTCTCCGTTTATTTCTTGTACAGAAGAAGGACGTTCAAAGCGTGATTTATCTGTAGCGAATTTGCTCATCATTACTTGGAACATTTGCTGTGCAATTCTAGTGGAGCGATCGCTAACATAATTTTTTGGACCATCTTTTTCGTAACCGGTCCAAACAGCCATTGTGTATTGTGGCGTATATCCAGCAAACCAGCTATCTCTGTTTGCATCAGCTGGGATGTCATATTTTTGAAGAACTGATTCATCAAAGTTTTGTGTTCCTGTTTTACCTGCTACGTCAACACCTGAAACGTATGCTGTTGGACCTGTACCACCAGAACCAGGTTTTACTACGTCACGAAGAACGTCAGTAACCATATAAGCTGTATAGTCTTGCATTGCGCGATGTTCTTTCGGTTTAAAGCTTTTCTTTTTCCCGTCCGGGAAGGTTACTTCTTTTACGAAGTGTGGTTTATTATAGTTACCACTATTACCAAAGGTTGCATATGCACCTGCTACTTCTAATGGAGAACTATCGTTACTACCGATTGCTGTTGATTCGTAGACTTTTCCTTCTTTAAAGGTCATGCCTAAACCTTCAGCAAATTCTTTTGACTTATTAAGACCAACTGTTTGTGCTGTCTTTAAAGCTGGAATGTTTAATGACTTTTTCAAAGCTTCACGTAGTGAAACGTCACCTTTGTAACTCTTTGTTGCATTTTGTATTTTCTTACCATTGGAATACGTATACTCTGAGTCGTTTAATTGATGGTATGTAGACCATTGTAAATTTTCAATTGCCGGACCGTAGTCGAAAATTGGTTTCATTGTTGAACCAACTTGGCGTTTTAAATCAGTTGCCATATTATGACCTTTGAAAGTAGACTTACTTTCTTTACGTCCAGCACCAATTGCTCGAACTTCTCCAGACTGTGTATCCATAAATACGAATGACCCTTGGAATTGATCGTCCGGATACTTAATAAGATTGCCATCCATAATTTTGTCGGCGTAATCTTGAGCATCTTGATCAAGTGTTGTATGAATCGTTAAACCATCTGAACCGATATTTACATCAGGATATTCTTTTTCAACTTCTTTTACAACCGCATCTAAAAATGCTTGATACTTCATCTCAGTTACTTCTGAAGACGGTTGAAGGCCCTCGGTTACTGGAATCTTAACGGCGTTATTCATTTCTTCTTTTGTTATATAACCATGTCGATTCATTAATGATAATACGACATTACGACGATTTGTTGCTCGTTCAACATTTTCCTTTTTTGTTGGATCATAAATGTTTGGACCTTGGGGTAAACCAGCGAGCATAGCAGCTTCATGTAATTGCAAGTCTTTTAAATCTTTACCATAATATTTTTGCGCTGCTGTCGCAATACCGTATGAACGGTTACCTAAATTAATCTTATTTAAGTACATTTCTAAAATCTCATGTTTAGAGTATTGTTGCTCTAATTTGTAAGATAAGTACCATTCTTGTACTTTTCTTTTAGCAGTTTTGTCCATCGTTAGAAAGTAGTTTTTAACGACTTGCTGTGTAATCGTACTACCACCTTGGGAACCGAAACCACCAGTGACATTTTCCATAACTGCTTTTGTAGTTCGTTTAAAATCAATTCCATTATGATCATAGAAACGCGAATCCTCAGTTGCAAGGAATGCATTTTCAACTACTTTTGGAATTTGATCATAAGTAACGTGTGTTCGTTTTTCAGCACCGTATTCATAGAAGAAATTCCCGTTTTTATCAAGAAACTTTGTTGATAAAGGATTAACAAGTTTGGCTTTGTCTAATTTTGGAGCATCCTTTACCATAACAAAGAAAGCGGAAACGCCGGCTACAAGACCAACGATACCAAGAAGTAGACAACCTATAAGAAATTTCTTGAAAAAGGAGCCTTTTTTCTTTGGTTTTTCTTCTTTATGTGTTTTTTTCTCTTGATTTTTCACATGATTTCGTTCTGTACGAGAACGATAATTATCTGACATTATACTTTCTCCTACCTTTCATTCTCTCCCCCAAAAGTCGAAAAAAGAGCCTTAGTGATGACTCTATCACGAAAAATAAACCATGTCTAGTACACGGATATAGTCAATCCGAGGGTGATAACCGCATGATAATAAGGATCCATGCTCTTCTATTTCTTCTTTCGTAATCGACTTGCGTCCACCAGTATTTTGACGATTCCAAAATGCAATAATATGTTTTGCATCTAGTAAATAAAATTCATCAAAAAGTGTAAATTTAATAATAACAAATGCAATTCCATTATGAGCAACCACTTGCTTCATATGTTCAATTTGATGAAGGTGGAAGTTTTGAAGTGGGAAACTAGTTTTATTTTTTGTTTCCTTTGCTTCAAAATCGATGTATTTCCCTTTGTATACACCGTTGTAATCTGTTGTAGAAGGTTGTTTAAAATACGCTTCTTTTACCACTGCAGCACTTCGAGCGGGGTAATCTACTTTTACAATTTGAAGAGGTGTAGGCTTTTTATGTACACATGCAATATTATGGGTTAAGTAATATTGATTTGTTTCATTCAATTCCTCTTCAAGGGACATACCTCTATTACTATAAGTATGTGTTTTTATAGGTGTTTTTTGAGGTTGTGAAGCTTGATTATACCTTTTTCCATTTGGGTAACGAATGGTCATAGTGTGTCCACCCCCAACTTGCTAAGAATTACTTACAAAGGTGATTATATCAAAAAATGAAAAAAGATGTGACCTTTTTGATGAAAGGTATGATGACTTATTTATGTTTACATGGAATGATTATATGAAAATGAAACAAAATCGAGAAAAAAATTTTTGTACAGAGGAAGAAAAAGCAATCATTCACAATATTAAAAAGAAAACAGAAATAGCTAATGTGGACAATATTTCTCGGACACAATCTTATCAAGAATATTATTTAAGAAATAGTGAAATCAGGTGGGCCTTTTTAGCGAGTATGGTTTCGAGAAATGCGGGCTGGAATATGACTGATTTAGAAGGGAGATATTATGCTACTGTTTTACCTAGAACGGTAAAAAAACATTTATTTATTCTGTACGAACAGGCTAATTGGATTATTTTTTTAGATGCATTTCCTCAGCTATTATTGTATGAGGAAAGTAAGAAGAGACGTGCACCTCTCTTTCATTTGTTGCAATATTTCAACGTATCAATTTTTATGGAAAAAGAATGGTTACTTTTCTGGGAAAGAAGAGATATGAATAGGCTTATGACAGCGCTTATTATAAATGAACAAAATAAAATTCAAAAACCAGTCATTGAGAACACATATTTTAAAAAACATGTATTCCATACTGCACTTTTTAAAGTACAAGAAAGACTTCATATTAGTGCAGTTATCTTCCCAACAATTGAAGGGAGAATGTATGGATTTTCGGTTTATCAATTTGAAACGTTACAACAGCGCATAGAACTAGGAAAAAAATTAGCATGGTTATTGTTTCATCCAATTTATAATGGTTCGTTTTATAAGTTTGCATTGCAAACTACACATACTGGGTCTAGAGAAGATTATGAAGTTTACGCAAAGGAAACTCGAAAGTCTTATACGCCAACACTTAGAGATATTTATCCTGTTATTTTACATGAAGAAATAAAAATGAGAGATTGGTTTTGTGCAAATATGAAAATGAATGTGCTATTTGTACCTGAAGAACCTAAAGGGGAAGTTAATATAACAGAATGGTATAGAAGAAAGAGAGAACAAATCTATAGGCTATCTATCGCAAATCGTTTTGCTAAAAGGATGGATGAGTTCATGATATAATAAAAAAGAAGTCCCGTCTTCCATTTTGAAGACGGGACTTCTTAATTTGAAATAATCCTGCTATGTGTGCTACAACTTTAATCTCAAAACGTAATGCTAGTAGGAGATTAAGGGTGACTTGAAATTTAACTGTTCGTAATAAAGTCTCGCTTTATGTAGCAGGGAAGTTTGGACCATCTAGCTTTGGATTGCCAGTCTCGGGTTTATTTTGTTGTTTGTTTTGGTTTTTCTTTTTTTCATTTTTGTTCTTTGCCATTGTAATACACCTCCTTTTTGTATTGTTACCATTTCTATAAATGACATACGAAATGATTTCTTTGACGAATAACAACTAGTTTTGTCATGTGGGCAGGAGTGGTGAATCATTCGGCGAAATTACATGACAAAGGAAAAGCAAAGAAGGAGGCGTTTTGTATATGGCGATGGTTCAGAAGGAAGATGTAATGAAAAAAATGGATCAAATGTTAAGTTCTCTCGATTTGCTGGAAATGAATATAGGGATTAGAATGAATCATGCATTAAAGGATGCGAGTGAAAAAATATGCAATAAGATAGAAATAACAGAAATGCATATTGAACATATGGAAAATAAATTAGTGCATCACGAAGAGAAAGGGAATTGGGTAAAGACATTTCAAAACGTCGTAGTGAGTGCATAATAAGGTGGGAAAGAAATGAAGAATGAAGCATTAATACAGTCTTCAGAAAAACTCATGCAGTATAATAATGAAGCGAATGTAAAAAAGAGAGAACTAACCGAATACGACTTTTATAAGGATATGAAACCGTTTGTAGATATGGTAGATGAGGAATTAAAGAAGTGGAAAGAATTAGCTTATAAGTGGATTAAAGAAGAAAAGCCAAAATATATACATGTACAGCAAATTGATCAAGTATATGATAATTTACAAACGAATGTGTTGCAATGCTTTGTAAATAAAGGTAAAGGTAAACGATTCTTTGAAACACACCAAGCCATTTCGTATACTTTGCAAAATATAGTTGAGCAATGTAAATAACAAGAGGGAGAGCCCTCTTGTTATTTTTATGCTTCTGTCATTGTTGTAGGTTTTGTTGCGCCGTTTATTTCTAATTCTTTTATTAATGTTCGATAATCTGATATGCATATTTTTCCTTCGAGATACCAATGTCTCGCAAAGTCTAATAATTCATTTGCATTCTCTGTGCAATACCCCTTTTTTTGAGAAAACGCTTGTTTTAAATCCCCTAATACCATGTTGATTCCTCCCCCATGAGAATCTTCTTCTTCATTATCATAGCATGGAAGGGTTTTCTTTTTTAATTTTTTAAAAATTTAAACTTCCGACAAAAATAGACAGATACTCCATCACACATATTATTTTATAGGTACATATTATATATGTAGAAACTTATGTGAAGGAGGAGAGAATGCATGTTTCAACAACCTAACTTATATCAGCAAACGAATCCATATGCACAGCAAAATATGTACCAATATAATACGGATACATATTTACGGTATAATATGTATCCTTTCGAGCCTTATTATGGAAATCAAAATTATTATCAACCGTTTGAAGTGTCCTTTATGAATCAAGCTCAACAACCACAACAGCAGCAGCAACCTTATGTGAATCAAGCTCAACAACCACAACAGCAGCAACCTTATGTGAATCAAGCTCAACAATCACAAGCTCAGCAACCATACATGAATCAACCACAGCAGCAGCCTTATATGAATTCGCAATATTATATGCCACCACCATCTCCGTATGCTAATCAACAAGCGATGTTTTTTCCGCCAAAACAACCGTACCCGACGCAGGGTAAGCAAAAGCAACAACAGCCAAGTCAGTTTTCTAGTTTTGTTTCTCAATTTAAAACATCAGATGGTAACTATGATGTAAATAAAATGATGAATACAGCTGGACAAATGATGAATGCGATGAATCAAGTGACAGGTATTGTAAAGCAAGTTGGAGGCTTTTTTGGTAAGTGATGTTGAAGGATTGTCTATAAAAACAATGTAAATGAAATAAAGGACTAGACAAATTTCCTTGTAATAAATGGGTATATATAACAAACGGCTTTCTCTCTTTTCTCATACTGTAAAGTGTAATCAGATTTTTTTAACGAGAGAGGAGAGAAAAAACTATGCATCATTGTCATCCTTGCTTTGGAGGGCATAAGCCTACAGGACCTATTTGTACGACTGCTCCTGTCATTCATCCGACGAAACAATGCGTAACACACTCTTTTTCAACAACGGTGGTGCCACACATTTTCCCAACACATACAACACATGTACATCATCAACAAATTAAAAACCAAAACTTCTTCCCGCAAACAAATTCAAATGTAAATGTTGTGGACCCAATCGACCCAGGATTCGGTGGCGGATGTGGACCGTGTGGCCATGGTCATCATCATCATCACCACGGACATCAAATATCTCCATTTGGGCCAGGACCGAATGTATCACCGTTTGGACCAGGACCAAATGTATCACCGTTTTTACCAAACAATGTATCACCAGTAGGTCCAAATATCGGACCAAACGTTGGTGGAATATTTAAAAAGTAAATGATATGTTAGAACTAGCGAAATGCTAGTTCTTTTTTTGTAATTGGAGTGTTGATATGAAAGTTATTGCAGTAACAGGATATAAGCCATTTGAACTTGGAATATTTAAAAATGATCATCCAGGAGTGGAGTGTATAAAGAAAGCATTACACCGTAAATTAATCACTTTTGTAGAAGATGGTTTAGAATGGGTTATAATAAGCGGCCAATTAGGTGTAGAATTATGGGCTGCTGAAGTTGTTTTTGAAATGCAAGTAGAATATCCTGATTTAAAATTAGCGGTATTCACTCCGTTTTTAGAACAAGAAGAAAATTGGAAAGAAGATAATCGTGAATATTACGAATTTATTCTTTCTCAAGCAGACCATGTTGATAGTATCACGAAACGGAAGTATGAAAGCCCAGAGCAATTTAAATTAAAAAATCAATTTTTTATTGAAAAAAGTGATGCGCTTTTAGCGGTATACGATGAAGAAAAACCAGGAAGTCCCAAATATATTGTAGAATCAGCAAAGAAAAAAGGGGAAATAGAAAATTATCACAGTTATTTCATTCTTTTTTCTGATTTACAAGATATAATAGAAGAGGAACAGTGGAATAATGCAGAGTAATATGTAATATAGTACTCGTATATATGATTGACAAAAAGCATTGTTTCTGAAAAAATTTAGTTAATGAAAGTTTTGGTAAAAATTTGAGGTGAAGAAAATGATTTCGGATAAAATTAAATTAACAGCGAAAGATATTTTAGAAAAAGAATTTAAAACAGGTATGAGAGGTTATCAGCAAGAAGAAGTAGACAAGTTTCTTGATATGATCATTAAAGACTATGAAGCTTTCCACAAAGAGTTTGAGCAATTAAAGCAACAAAATGCTCGTTTAAAGCGTGAATTAGAGGAACAAAAACTAGCAGTAACGCAAGTTCCACAACAACCTGTACAAACACCAGTTGCACAACCGGTTTATAACAACACGAATACGGATATTTTAAAACGCTTATCTAACTTAGAAAAAGCTGTATTTGGAAGTAAGTTATACGAATGATGTAAGGTGGGAAAAGGTTTAAGCATTTTACATAGAAAAAAACGTTGCAAAATCTTTTTGTTTCCACTATACTAATGGATGTCATAACGTTTGGGTAATCGCTGCAACGCCAACGTTGTAGAGGAAAGTCCATGCTCGCACGGCCTGAGATGGCTGTAGTGTTCGTGCCTAGCCAATTCATAAGCTAGGGTATTCTGGCTGTAAGGCTGGTTTAACGGCAGGGAAAAAACCTAAGTCCTTTCGGATATGGTTTGACTACCTTTAAAGTGCCACAGTGACGAAGTCCTTGAAGAAATGATAGGAGTGGAACGAGGTAAACCCCACGAGCGAGAAACCCAAATAATGGTAGGGGAATCTTTTCCAAGGAAATGAACGACGGGAAAGGACAGGTTTTATAACCTGTAGATAGATGATTGCCACCGGAGTACGAGGCGTGGGCCGTTTGTAGTACAAAGGAACAGAACATGGCTTACAGAACGTTATGAACCAACTATGAAATAACTCAGCTCTCCTTTGTTAGAGGAGGGCTTTTTATTTGTATGAAGTTATAAAGTATGAGTTAAAATGGTTAATGAGAAAATTTTTCGTAAAATGTAATAATTAATAGGACCAATTGCTATTAATTATTGTTTGAATATACATAAGAGGTGAATGCAAATGGGAAAAGTTACTTTAATTGCAACAGCGGCAATGGGTATTGAAGCGTTAGTTGCCCGAGAAGTTCGCGATCTTGGTTATGAATGTCAAGTAGAAAACAGCAAAGTAACATTTGAAGCAGATGAAAAGGCGATTTGTCGTACGAACTTATGGTTACGTACTGCGGACCGTGTAAAAATTAAAGTTGGCGAATTTAAAGCAACGACATTTGATGAGCTATTTGAAAAAACGAAAGCATTAAACTGGGGAGATTATATTCCAGAGAATGGTGAATTCCCTGTTATCGGTAAATCTTTAAAATCTGAATTATTCAGTGTTTCGGATTGCCAACGTATCGTTAAAAAAGCTGTCGTTGAAAAATTAAAAACAACATATAAACGTACAACTTGGTTTGAAGAAGATGGTCCGTTATTCCGTATCGAGATTGCAATGCTCAAGGATATTGCAACATTAACAATTGATGCGAGCGGTGTTGGGCTTCATAAACGTGGATACCGTATGGATCAAGGGGAAGCTCCGTTAAAAGAAACATTAGCTGCGTCTTTAATTAAATTAACAAACTGGAAGCCAGATCGTCCATTTGTTGATCCATTCTGTGGATCAGGTACAATTCCGATTGAAGCAGCATTAATTGGACAAAACATTGCACCAGGATTTAACCGTGGTTTCGCATCTGACGAGTGGGGCTGGGTAGGTAAACAAAACTGGCGTGAAGCTCGTCAAGAAGCTGAAGATTTAGCGAACTATGATC
This sequence comes from Bacillus sp. FSL K6-2944, assembly GCF_038005385.1. Taxonomy (NCBI): domain Bacteria; kingdom Bacillati; phylum Bacillota; class Bacilli; order Caryophanales; family Bacillaceae; genus Bacillus; species Bacillus sp. FSL K6-2944. Next base: position 376,476 of record NZ_JBBOTE010000001.1, read on the forward strand.
AACGATTACAAATTATTGGATCAGATATTGATCATCGTATGATTCGAGTTGCTCAAGATAACGCAGAAGAAGTAGGCTTAGGCGATTTAATTACATTTAAACAAATGCAAGTAAAAGATTTCACAACAAAAGAGGATTATGGCTACGTTGTAACGAATCCTCCATACGGAGAACGTTTAAGTGAAAAAGCACTCGTTGAACAACTGTATAAAGAAATGGGACAAGTATTCCGCCCATTAGATACATGGTCAGCGTATGTATTAACAAGCTACGAAGCATTTGAGAAGTGTTACGGAAAAGATGCGTCGAAGAAGCGTAAGCTGTTTAACGGATTTATCCGTACAGATTACTACCAATACTTCGGAAAACGTCCACCTCGTAATCAAGACTAATTAGGCTTTTAAGCGACTTATAAATAATTGGTTCACTTAGAACTCATTATTGAATATCTGCCCTAGGTAGATCCTCATTCTTTTTTCTGAATAGAAGAAAGGGTGGGGATTTTTTTGTTGCTTAAATTTGCGATTAAGGAATTTTTAGATGACAGAGAGCTTAGGAATTTAAGTTTTCACACGGTTAAGTCTTACAGGGGTATTCTAAGGCAATTTGAATCTTTCTGTGTTGATAAAGGATTATTTGATACTCATAAGATCACTACAAAGATAGCTAAAGAGTTTCTTGTGTATTGCAAATATGAATTGAAAAATACAGTGTCTACGATCAATGCGAAGACAAGAACACTTAAGATTTTCTTTAGGTACTTGGAAGAAGAGGAAATAGCTGAAGAGAACCCGTTTAAGAAGATTAAATTTAGTAAAGAAGACCTTGTGATGGATGTGTTAACTGATCAGCAAGTAAAGAAAGTCTTGGATTATTTCGATAGAGGGTATTTTAAGGGGTCTAACTTTGCTCTAATGCGTAATCGAATGGTAATAGTCCTTTTGATTTCTACAGGGCTTAGACGTGAAGAGTTAGTCAATTTAAAATGGTCAGATGTTGATATGAAGAATAGAACGATTATGACTTATGGAAAGAAAAGAAGTGTCGCCACTATTCCGTATACTAGAAAATTACAGAAGGAATTAGCTGAATATAAAATGTTCTTAGATTTCTACTTTGAAGATGAGGATGAGTTTGTATATGTGTTCCCTGACAAGACAAACCGTCAGTTGTCTACGGAGGCAATCTCTACACTGTTTAAGAGGCTTAAAAAAGATCTGAAGATGGATGGACTTTCTTGTCATGCGTTTAGGAGATATTTTGCTTCTAAGTGTCTGAAGATGGGAATGGACTCATTGAACTTACAAAGGCTTATGAGACATGAAACTCTACAAATGACTGACCGATATGTGAAGCTCTACGGTCATGCCTTACATGGTGTAAATGATAAGTATAATCCGCTGAACTTTATTGAAATTTAAGCAAAATAAAGAGAGTCGCTCCCGCCAAGAAAACGACTCTGAATAACACCGACAATGGAGTTTTCTCCACTGTTCCCAACTAAATAACGGACAATCCCGTACATTCAGTACCTTCATTCTATCTAAAAAATTTGAGGAATGCAAGGCGTCTTTAGAGATGTCTTTTTTAGCTGCTGAGCTTCGAGATTTCCGAACGAGGCAATGACCTAACACTCGTAAAACTTGAACAGGTGAGAACCAGCCAACGTCAGAAAATGGGTTCGTATACTCTCAAAAGCGTTTCCTTGTTTACGCTGAGTATAGTCTAGGTGTGAACGACCATTAAAAGGTTCGGCGGTTGCTTGGTGTCTTGCGAGACAGGTGGCAACGGATAGATATAAGCTCACAGGACAAGCTTTGTGAGTAGAAAGTCCGTTGAGGGAGGAATCCCTGTGTTTAAACAAGGTGATACAATACGGATACTTCAACAACTCATCCTAGCTCAGTATTAAGGCATCTACTTTATGTTGCTTTGACTTTTGTTTTTGCGATGTAAGGTAGATATTTTCTGTCCAAGCCGTTGCTTAAGCAATCTAAGCCATGCTCAGTAAAGGGGAGACCTAAAGTCAACACCTTTTAAAGAAAATATCATCGCCTACAATCAGAGGGGGAATGAAGGGGTTGCAGACAAAAAGGAGTCATAGGCAAGTATAAGAGGATTTGTATTAAGAATGAAAATTAATGTCTCAAAATTTGAGTTATCTGGTACATATAAAGGTGTAGGATGAAAATCAATATAAGCAATTGTAATTTTAAAACAGATGAAAAATGATGAATTTAAAAAGACGGTGAATAGTATGGTAATCATTAAAGTGGAAAATACGCCTGAAAAAAAGTTTCTAGGAAGGGATGTGATAGAGGTTGTTAAAAGTTTGTTTTTATGATTAATAAATTTATTTGCATGAATTTTTTCTTGGTATACTATCAATTTTCTTATTAGTTGTTTCATATTACTGGAGAAATATATTCCTCAAGCATCTATCGTTTTAAGACAAAATAAGAATATTTACGTACAAAAAACGTGAACCTTATTTTAAAAAAATAAGGTTAAATTCGTTGACAACTTTTTGGGGAATCGCTTTATTGGCGTGAGTTTTAGAATGTTGTTTTATAGCTGTTCTATTAAAAGAAAAATGGCTATCATGTCGAAAATTAAAAGTTAATTAAAGAAAGAATTTATACATATATCTTGTGTCTTATTTTGAAACGTAATACAATATATACAGAAGTCACCAAGAATTTACATAATATGAATTGGTATGAAAAGTAACTCTAGCACACTATTGTAGATTTTGCGGTTTTTCATCTCTCTTTCCGTTTTTCGGGAGAGGAGGTGATATTATGTTCGGAATGTTAGGTACAGTATTCTTGATTGGGTTCGCAAAAGGTTTGGTTGGTGTTGTTGGAGTCAAGGCGGGAACGTTAGTTGGAAATTACCTATATAAAAAAGCGAAAATCATCCTATTCCCTCAGAAAGATAAGGATGATTCCCGCAATGAAAAATAACATATGGATGACTTAACCGCACCATCTATTTTCTCAGAATAGTGATGGGTTACTAAAGACAGGAGTTTCTCAGGCTTCTGTCTTTTTAGTTTACGTAAAATGTTAACCCTGATATACATTAACTTCAATATTTTTATTTACAAAGCGATATTACTCAGGTAATACCTTGAAGGTGTTTTCTAGGAGTTAACTATCTGTTTACATTATAACATGATTTATCGGTAAAAATGCAAGCGAAAAAGTTCTCGTAGGGGGAACTTGATTTATTAGTGAAAATATAAGAGAGACTAAATGATACTGACAGCTAAGTAGATTCTGCTTAGCTGTTTTTTTTATTCTAATAATTACTTATATGTACCGTTAGATTTTGATGTTATTCGTAAATGAAAAACTCTACAGAATAGTTGGGGGTAATCAAGGGGGACAATTTGATATGAAAGCCTTGTATGGATATGTCACTAATGATACGTTGGAGGATGAAAAAATGTAGAAAGGAACGAAAAAGAATGAGTATGACCGAACAACAAATGATTGAGCATCTAGTGAGTAAGGGGATGACGATCTTATCAGAAGGACAAAAGAATCAAATGGACGCATACAGAGATAAGCGAGAGAGGCAAGATAAGAAGCACTTTGCATGGCAAAATACAGTCAATCATGTGAGCCAAAGTCAAAGCCTAACAGATATACAGAAAGGCTCTCTGCTGATAATGAGCACATTCCTAGAATTTGAAGGAGAGGGAAAGTGTCACGATACCAAAGGTGCGGAACTGACTAATAAGAAGTTTGCTAAGCTTATAGGAAAATCATTGAAGACGGCTAACAGGATTCTAGACGACTGTGAGAGTATTGGAGCTATTACACTGGAGAAGTCAGGTAGAGACAAAATTATAAAGTTTACTGATATGTTATACACTTGCGGAAAGCCATCAGGAGACAAGAAACAGTTTGTGAAGGTCTTCAAGTTAGCTGTAAGGGATTTAATCCAAACATTCAACCTAAAGGAATTAGGGCTCTTTGCAGATTTGTTACCTCATTTTCATTGGAAGACACATATCCTATGTGAGAACCCTACTGAGATGGATGTCAGCAAGATTAAAGTATGGAGACGGAAAGATATTATTGAGAAGTTAGGATACAACAAAGATAAGCTTCCAAGAATGATGACTAGGTTTAAGCGTAACAGAGCAACGATTGAGATTTCAAGCACAATAGATGTAATCTGTTTGAGTCCAAGTCTAGTAAGCCGTCAGTCTGATAAGGTGACTTTAGATGATATAGAAAAAGTCGCCCAACAGATAGCGGACGACCTCACGAGTAAATCATATTGTTAAAACGAGTTAAACACTAAAATCTTTTTACGAGTACGAGACAGTCCCTCCAAGATCTGAACCGTACGGTCAAACCCCTAAGTCCCTCCAAGGCTTGGGGGTTTCTTATAACTATAGATAGATTATCACTGATGACTAATCTTATCAAGTCTAAATTTTGTCCACTTAGAGCACTTTGAACTCTAAAAAATGTCCACTTTGAAAATAGGAAGATTCCTTGGGGGAGTAAGGTTGGTGGTGTTTGAGGTGAAATTCTCTTCTTTATATCTTGTTAGTAGACACTTTATAGATATAGATTTATAAAACTGAATACATAGAGCCGTCACGCTGTTCCGTCTGACGCTCATTTCATTTCCGTCCACTAGCATTATTAATTCTGTAGGTAATCGTGCAGCCGTTCAAATAGATACTTATAGAGTATACATAGAGATATGGAGGAGCGTGAGCGAGTACAGGACGGAGTCCTATCCTTTAAAGTATAAAGTACATGTCTGTATATCAGACAAGAAGCCTACTCTACATATCTGTAATAATCTTACAGTTCTCCTCTTTATAGTAGAATCTGGAAAGACTATACTTGATTGAATGTGATCTATGCGGACTAATCTCCAGAGAATGAGCTTTGAAGACTATCAGCGTGTGAGACACCTGAGAGCCCTCTATTTAAAGACTTAGGGGCTTGCATGACACTTCCCAGCTCAGATTGAAAGCCTAGTCCTTAGAAGCTATACAAGAAGCCGTCTAGCTCTCTCAGATCAGAAGCCTAGACAATCCTATATAGTACGGCTAGAAGGGAAGTCTATAAGCCAATCTGAGAGCCTAAAGGTGAGACCTATAAGCTCAGTCTAAATAGCTAGGCTGGAATGCTAGTCTTATATGCTAGGGCTGAAAGCTGAGTCCTGAGAGCTGAGTTATACTCTATGCAGAACATATACAGACGGCTGTGAGGAGGCTCTTGAGAGTGTATAAGATAATGCATAAATGATTGATAGAATGCTGTGAGATAGCTGCTTATATGCATATTCATACAAATTTCACGAATGATTGAGCGATTGAGAAGATGATACGATTATTCATCAATTGACGAAAAACTTCGCGAACCTTTGGGAGAGTAAGAGCGAACGGACTTTGACGACTTCAAGATTAGTTTACATAATAAATCTTATTACTAGTAAAAATAATAAGTAACTTACAAAAATAAAGTAAGAAATTCTTTCGAGCGAGTAAAAAAGAAAAAACTTTCAAGATCTTCGAAGGTGGGGGGTCTTTAAAATCCGAGCCGTTTCAGAGGTGAGTATCAACCTACAGGAAATCTCAAAAATTGAAATTCAGGAAATCCCAAAAATTTTACCCCTATACGATTTAGGCGCTTGGAAGGTGGATCAGGGGAGGAAAGCATGAAAGCCGTCAAGCTCCTGAGAGTCTCATACATTCACAGACGGAAAGTAAACTATTAATCATATCACATTAAAACTATTTTAAAAATAAAAACTTGTCAGAATACGTCTATCGTGAGAAAATTAAATAGTAGTCAAGAGCCACGCTGAAAGCTCATATGAGACTATATCACGTTACAATTTAACTTGTTTTGATTCCATTATTCAGGAGGGCTCAGGCTCTCCAATCTCCCCTAGTAGAATATTTTCACTAGATACTCACATGAGACCTTGAGAGTCTCATAGAGGGCATTCTTAACACCTCATTACAGTGCTTTCTATGAGGTTCTTACCTCAGTTGTATGTATGGGTAGTGTCTAATAGTACGAGAGACGCCTACAAGGTGTTTCCCGTTGAGGCTTTGACCCTTTAATGATTCGAGGCTTGAACGGGGAATAACCCCCACAAAATATACGGATATTTGCTTCCTAGATATTTTGTAGCAGCTTATGAGCTGAAAATGAATGGTTTTACTAGTAGAATTTTTTATTGTCATTGAAGCCAGTTGAGAAACTCGCGCGAGATTCCTTTGAATCAAATAGGCTTGGGAACAGGGAACTCCCTAGTCTACTGAAGGGCATTCCATAACGGAGTGCTTTTCATTAGGCTGAAATTAGCCCACATGAGACAAAATAGAAAGGAAAGAACTACATGACCAAACTTAAATTAACAGTCAAAAGTGACAAGCGAATAGAGACAGAAGCGCGAGCGATCCTCTCATATATCATAGTGACGAATGAGACTGTAAAAAGCTTTGCTGAACGGGTAGGAATAAACCGCAGATATATTTATAGGTTATTTTCTGGAGAGGGATCTTACCGTCAACAATCAGCAACAGCATCAAAGATTATTGAGACCCTCAAACTTACGAGCTCAGATCTCTACAAGCTTAATACTGGATTAGATAAACTGGAAGAGCTCTCAGCTCACATACTAGGCGGTGAAGCAAATGGCTCATAACTTCCTAGACCCCTCTGAAAAATCCCTCATCCTCAAAAGTCCCTCTACTACGGATAACCTCCGAGAGACACTAGTTGAAATCCCTATCGAATTAACATCAAAACTATCAACCAAGAGGCAAAACTTTGTACATGCCTTAGTCAAGAATAATCTTAATGTAGCTAAAGCATGTGAAGAAGCTGGAATCTCAACTGCATATGGCTACAGGCTACAAAATGACCCTCTGATCCGTTCATACTATACGGCTCTCATGAATCAACGCTCATTTTGGCAAGTTACAAGCCATCAAGAAGCCCTTTCACTTGCAACGGATATAGCCCGAGGAAACTGTGAAGGTGACGAAGTTGTCAATATGAAGACTGGGGAAGTACATACCCTGAAGGTGAGCAATCGGGATCGCTTAAAAGCCTTGGATTTACTTTATAAGTATCACAAGTTAGTCGAGCCTGAGTCTTCAAGAGATTCTCAACCTGTAAATATTGTCGTTGATATCGAAGGACTTGACGAGCTCAACCCCTACTATGTCCCACCAAAGACGCGAAAAGATATTACCCCAGACGGTGACTACCTTGAGTATTAATCCCAGAGTAAATCAATTTGCAGCAAAAACAAAACTAATCGAAAGAAGGAAATTAATCATGAATACAACTCAACAAATGCAATCATTCTTAAATAGTTCAGTAGGTCGCCGCATGATGGCAATGGCTACGAAGGAGCAGGAAGCATACACGAAGAAACTTAACGGATTGAAATCAGAACTGACAGAACTGAAAAGCATGTATCAATGGCAAATGTATGGAGAAGACCAGAATGCTCAGAATCTAGTAATGCTGGACGGTCATCCAGTCATCGTTGAGACTGACGGAGCTTCTCGAGTGAAGAACGTTAAGGACTTAACTCCTCAAGTGTATGCAGAGCTCCCAGCTTTAGACCGTAACAACTTAAAAGAGGCTATGCCCGTACTTGCAGGACGCTTGGAAGCAAATGACATGCCTCAAGTAAGCAAGTCAGACCGTTACTACCATATGAAGAATACTTCAGTAGGGCAACGAATTGAGCTTTTCCGAGAGCTTGCCGAACATCAAGAAACAAATGACCCTCAAGCTAGTAAGAATTACTCTTCACCTGAGCAACGCTTAAAAGGTATCACTAAGACGGCTGAGACGTTACAAAAACAATTCAGCGCCGAGGGAATCCGAGAAATGCACTCAAATATCTTATCATTAGAGAGTCAGATTCAAGTCTCTGAAGATACAAATGAGATTGCTCCATATGTGAATGTAATCTCAGGGGCAACTCCTGAAGGCGGAGCAGAAGAGTAAAGCACAATTAAAGGCACTCTGGAAAGGGGTGTCTTTCTTCATATCGTAACTATATAAAATTTATACATTAAAGGAGAGTAGAGGAATGTTTGAAAGTAACTGTCATGTATCAAAGATTTATCCCGTATCAGATCAAGAAAAAGAGTCCATCATGCTGAGGCTCATCACCCCGAAAACTTTCGAGGAGCTCCAAGAAGAGGGCTCTCTCATTTTGGGGCTATCCCGAGAGATTCAACTTTATAGAGATATTAATCTATTCGCAATCCAACGGAAAGAAGGGGAAAGCCGTCTCACTTGGTATCTCTTGAAAGGCTCGTGCGATCTCATACAGCCTGTAAGGGATGTAGATTGGAAAGTCTTACATGGTCTAGTAAGCTCATTTACTCAAGAGGACTATAATCTATTAGCAGGAAAAGGACGGGGAGTCAGACGCTATCAGCCACCAGAAAGGAATACAACGGAAAGACAAAGGAGGCTCGCATAGAGTCTCTTTTTGTTTGCCTATAATAGAAGGAAAAACTTTTTGAAACTAATTGCCGAAATTGGTGTAGAGTATTACTTATAAGAGAAACAGAGGTGATTTCATGAATGAGACTACTCAGAAATTTTATGAACGGATTCAAGAAGAGCTTAACTTACAAGACATCAAGCAAGCGAAGAGCGTTTACAGATTTTATACTTCATTAAAGGGGGTTGCTAAGATCGTAGGCGAGGAAGAGTTGCAACGCCTTGTAGACAGAGCTAAGAAGGGTGAACCGTTACTTTCTGAAGATAGACGCTTTAAGGGATGATAAGTAGTCCCTTAATTTTATTCAGTAATTGCCGAAATTACAAACTAAATAAAAAGCCCAGTGAGGACTAGTCACCGAGCTAGGAAGGAGCAATACATTAATGCCGAAAATAGAAATCAAACGAGGTCTAATCGTATCAACTGGATTCATCAGTTTAATGTACGCAAAGGTTTACATTGTAGCACTTGGCGTATAAACTTACAAGTTAGGTCAAGTGATGTACATACATATATACTAGAAGTGACTGATTAACTTAATTGGTTTAAACGCACAAATTGGAGGAATTGACAAATGAAACTAGATAAAATTGAATCAGGCGAGACTAAAAAGAAAATGCCTTTAGGACGTAAAATTGCTATTGGCGCAATCGGTATATTATTCTCAATGAATATCATTCAGAATTTAGATAGAAAAAATCTTAAAAATGAAATTAAAGAGTGGGAAGATAAATGGAAGCTTGCCGAGGAGGTCTATCAGGAAGCGCATGACGAGAATGTTAGTCTTAAATCTGAGTTGAAAACCCTGAAGGCGTCTAATGAGCCTGAACTTGAAGTAGAAAAACCTGAAGAAGCCGAGCAGGTAGATGAACGCGTAGAGGAACTGAAAGAGTCTCAATACAAAGCTAGAGAGCAAAAGGCTCATAAAGGTTTGAATGCCTTAGGGTCTGAAGAAGCTCAGGCGGAGTATAAAAAATTAATCAAGCCGAAGCTTGAAAGGTGGGCTTCCGAAGATATGCTCAGTGTCGCTCAGGAAGGGACTAGTTTTCATGAAATAGATGATAGTCACCTACCTTGGACAGATGCTACAGAGCCGAACGGGACGAATACAAAGCACATCTACAAGAACGGCTATGACCAACTAGAAATTACATATAATCTTGACGGAATCATTACAAAATCTGAATGGAAAAAGGGAGTGAATAAATAATGCATACACTTGAAAGATTACTAGAAGCGCAATCTCAAATACAAGAGCTACATATTGAAGGTCTAATGAGTGATGATACATTCTCCGAGATGTCATTATACATTAGGTTATTAATTGAAGAAGAGAAGGAAGCTCATAAGGAATCCGTGCATTAATTTAAGGTAAAACCTTTATAAAGAAGACTCGAAAGACTTTATTCTTTGTTAGCACCTGAAATATTAGTCTTTCGAGTCTTCTTAGATTCTGATTTGCCTGTTTTACCGCTTCTTAGGATGCCTCGCGCTTCACTATGTTTGCAATTGCCTCAGCCAATGCTTTACCGTTAAAAGTTCCCTTTGTAGTTACCTTTATCTCTACATCGTCTCTTTTTTTACTCAAATCGAATCACTCCTTTAGATTTATACTATAAATTGTATCAGCTATGAGTAAACTTGATGAGGAAGTTTTGCCTTGAAGCTAAAATAAATATGGATTCCTTTAACATTTCGAAAGGCTTATAATGTTTTAAAGTACACGCAAGGGGGGGGGCGTATGTATATCTGGTGTTGGTTGGGTATGCACAATTGGTGCTTTCTAGTGGATGTAGATAAAGAGCGTAATGTCACAACAAAGACACGGCTTTGTATGGAGTGCGGGAAGAAGGAAGTCGTGTGGGTGAAATAAATGATTCTAATGTCTATATTCTCCTACAGTTTCTACTTTCATAGATCAATCACTCCTTTAGGTTTTATACTGTAGATTGTATCAGTTGATATGGAGAATGGACTTAAGAAAGCTTCGTAAGTGAATATATAAAATTTTTAATATGCATTTTGGTTGATGGAAACTTAAAGGGATGTTAGTATAAAAAGGTTGTATTTAGAGACAGACCGTATTATTATTGAAGTAACTGAAAAGTTGTACGGAAAAAAGAATTGAGGAAATGCTTATAAGTCAAGGCTTGTTTAGATTAGAGCCCGTACAGATTACTACCAATACTTCGGAAAACGTCCACCGCGTAATTCATAGTATAAAACTCCTCTAGCGCGCATATACTGGCTATTATGTAATGCGTAAAGGAGGAAGTCATATGGATAATTTTCAATTATCAATGATTCAAAAAGCTATTCACCGTACGTATGATGAGCTCGGAAAAGAAGTGGATAGTCAAGGTGCGATTGTAGATGAAATACAAAAAGCACAAGAAGAATATTTGTCAGCTCTTTCACATGAAACAGCGATTGATAAACGGTATTTAAAGTCATTAATATAGAAGAAAATTTTCCTTTTTCGAAAGGAAAATTTTTTTTTCGTGAATTTCTATGTATTGCAACAGGGGAAAGTGGCTGCACACATATGCGTAGCAGTTGCTATTATCTTTTTATAGAAAAACTTTTTGGTTGGAGGCTAAGGATGTTTACTGAGAAGAGATTACCATTTGAAGTAGGAAAACAAGATAATTTTTATGATAAGTTGAATGAGTGGATTGGAGATGTGTTTTACGACATCCTTCCGGAAAAAGGCTTTGAAGAGCGTGATGAACAAATTTTTATGGCGTTTCAGTTAGAACGCGCTTTCCAAGAAAAGAAAGTTATGTTCGCAGAAGCTGGTGTAGGAACAGGGAAAACAATTGTATATCTTCTATATGCAATTTGTTACGCGCGTTATACTGGGAAACCAGCTATTATTGCTTGTGCAGATGAAACGTTAATTGAGCAGCTTGTGAAAGAAGAAGGGGACATCGCTAAGTTATCTGAAGCATTAGGGCTATCTGTTGATGTAAGGCTTGCAAAATCAATGGATAATTATTTATGCTTACGTAAACTTGAAGATGTTATGAGTGGACGAGCTCCAGAAGTAATTGAAGACGTATATTACGAGTTACCACAGTTTGTATTCGATCATGGTACGATGCAAAACTTTACTCACTATGGTGACAGAAAAGAATTTCCACTTTTAAATGACGAAGAATGGTCAAAAGTAAATTGGGATTACTTCCAAGATTGCTTTACTTGTGATTCTCGTCATCGTTGTGGACAAACTCTTTCTCGTGAACATTATCGTAAAGCAGCAGATTTAATTATTTGTTCTCAAGATTTCTATATGGATCATATTTGGACGTACGATGCTCGTAAGCGTGAAGGGCAAATTCCATTATTACCAGAAAGTAGCTGCGTTGTATTCGATGAAGGACATCTTGTAGAATATGCAGCTCAAAAAGCTTTAACATACCGTTTAAAGCAAACGATGATGGAGCAACTATTAACGAGATTGCTACAAAACGATATTCGTGAGGAGTTTGCACATTTAGTAGAAGAAACAATTTGGCAAACTGAACGATTCTTTGATGTGTTACAAGAGAATAAAAAGGAAATTGCCGGTTCTGATCGTCTAGAAATTACTGTGACAGAAAAAGTAACAGCTGAAGCGAAACGACTTTATGCAAAAATCGGTGAAGTTGGAGATGCATTAGTATTCGAAAGTGAAATGCATACAGTAAACACGTATGATTTAAATATTGTTGATGAGCATTTAGATGTATTAGAACATTCACTTCGTCTGTTCATGCACGAGAAAAATGTAATTACTTGGGGTGAAGAAGGTGATGGTGCCTTCACGTTAGTTATTATGCCGCGTGCAGTTGAAGAAGTGTTACAAGAGAAAGTATTCTCGAAGAAAATACCGTATATTTTCTCTTCTGCGACATTATCGAACAACGATTCATTCGCTTTCACAGCTAATAGCCTAGGGGTAAAAGATTACTTGTCATTCTCAGTTGCTTCACCGTTTGATTACGAAGAGCAAATGACAGTAAACTTACTATCACATACGAAAGAAAATGAATGGGAAAGAAAGTGTCAATATACACTTGAAAATATACAAAAAACAAATGGACGTACGCTTGTATTATTCCGTACAACGCAAGAGCTTGCAGCGTTCAAAGAGTATGTAAGTAAAGAGCAAATGTCGGTTCCGTTCTTATATGAAGGAGATCAGGAAATTAGCCAGCTCGTTTCTCGTTTCCAAAATGAAGAAGAGACTGTACTTTGTGCGGTTCATTTATGGGAAGGTTTAGATATTCCTGGTTCATCATTATCGCACGTTATTATTTGGTCTTTACCATTCCCTCCAAACGATCCTGTGTTTGAAGCGAAACGTAAGCACGTAAATGATCCATTCTGGGATGTAGATGTACCATATATGATTTTACGACTTCGTCAAGGAATTGGGCGTTTAATTCGTACAAGTGAAGATAAAGGTGCTATATCAATTTTCTTATCTGATTCAGAAGATGAGAAAGTAGTTGCAGCTGTGAAAAATGTACTGCCAGTAGAAGGTAAAGAATTATAAGGAGAAAGCTTGGCGCTTGCCAAGCTTTTTTTCTATTATAAAAGGAATTTATGTTTCTGTGTCGAATTAAATTTGAGGTAGGAAAAGGAGGCTTTTATACGATGACAGTTGCTACATATGAAGTAGAAAAACAATTTTTAACATACGTGAAGAAGATACAAAATTACGGAGAAGCATTAAGTTTAATGTTTTGGGATTTAAGAACAGGTGCACCAAAAAAAGGTGTAGATCAGCGTTCAGAAGTAATTGGTATGCTTTCGTCAGAAGTGTTTGCTATGTCGACTTCAGATGAGATGGGAAACTATTTAACAGAGCTTGAAGCTTTAATACGTGAAGATAAACTTTCTGAAACAACGAAGAAAATGGTTGAAGAGTGTCGGAAAGAATATGATAGAAATAAAAAAATTCCACAAGCTGAATATGAGGCTTATGTGAAATTAGAAGCGAAAGCAGAGAGTGTGTGGGAAGAAGCTCGTGAAAAATCTGATTTCGAAATGTTCCGCCCATACTTAGAAAAAATTGTTGAATTTAAAAAGAAATTTATTACATATTGGGGTTATGAAACATATAAATATAATACATTATTAGACATGTATGAGCCAGGTATTACAGTAGAAGTTTTAGATCACGTATTTGGTCAACTTCGTGAGCGCATCGTGCCGCTTGTAAAAGAAATCTCTGAGTCTAAAAAAGGATTAAAAACAAGTGCTTTATCGGAACAATTTTCAAAAGAAAAACAAAAGAACTTTACATTAGAACTATTAAAGCAATTGAATTATGACTTTGAAGCAGGTCGTCTTGATGAAACAGTGCATCCTTTCGAAATTACATTAAATAGAGGGGATGTTCGTATTACGACACGCTATGATGAAAAAGATTTTCGTATGGCTGTTTTTGGAACGATTCATGAATGTGGTCATGCAGTATATGAACAAAATATTGCAGAACAATTTGAAGGTACACCACTTTGCAGTGGTACATCTATGGGTATTCACGAATCACAATCATTATTCTTTGAGAACTTTATCGGCCGTAATAAATCATTCTGGAAGAAAAATTATGATTTATTAAAAGAGTATAGCAATGGTCAATTTGATGATATGTCAGTCGATGAATTTTATGATGCAATTAACGAATCGAAGCCGTCATTCATTCGTATAGAAGCAGATGAGCTTACATACCCGCTTCATGTTATGGTGCGTTATGAATTAGAGAAAGAATTATTTGATGGTACATTACAAGTGAAGGACTTACCAGCAGCTTGGAATGATAAGATGGAAGCATATTTAGGAATTCGTCCGGAAAATGATGCACAAGGTGTATTGCAAGATGTTCACTGGGCTGGTGGCTCATTTGGATACTTCCCATCTTATGCGCTTGGTTACATGTATGCAGCGCAATTTAAGCAAAGAATGTTAAAAGACATTCCGAACTTTGATGCATTATTAGAAGAAGGAAACGTAACACCGATTCGTGAATGGTTAACAGAACATATTCACCAATATGGTAAAACGAAAAAGCCGCTTGAAATTTTAGAAGATGTAACAGGTGAAGGCTTAAATGCAAACTACTTAGCCGATTATTTAGAAGCGAAATATAAAGAGATTTATGAGTTGTAAAAAAAGAGCTGCTTAATTGCAGCTCTTTTTTAAAGGGGGATGGGAGAATGGACTATACATATACAGTAATGACGCAAGAAGAAGCAGAAGAAATTGCATACAACTGGCATTATGAAGGGAACTATTCCTTTTACGATATAGAGGCAGATGAAGAAGATTTAGCTGAATTTTTACATGATGAAAGTAGAGGGAATCATACATTTTCTGTGAAGGAAAATGGCACTCTCATTGGTTATTTTACTGTTTGTAAAATAAATGACGGAACGGTTGATATTGGTCTTGGAATGAGACCTAATATAACTGGGAACGGATTTGGTTTACAGTTCTTAAACGCTATACTAGCTTTTAGTAAAGAAAAATATGGATGCAAGTATATAACACTATCAGTAGCTATATTTAATGAGAGAGCGATTAAAGTGTATAAAAGGGCAGGATTTGAAGTAGTTGGAACGTTTATACAGAAAACAAATGGTAGTTGTTTTGAGTTTTTGAAAATGAATTATATATGTAAAAATGATTAAAAAACAGAAGAATCTCCTTCTGTTTTTTTATGCAGAAATAAATCATACTTTTTGTAATTGGAAGTTTTGAAATTTTGGAAGAGGATGTGTATGATTGAAGTTTAATAGTAAATAGCAAGTTTAGTAAGGAGAGACAGCATGAGTATAATTAAAACGAAAAATGAAATAGAGTTAATGCATAAATCTGGAAAATTACTTGCTTCATGTCATAGAGAAATTGCGAAGATGATGAAACCAGGTATTACTACAAAAGAAATTAATACGTTTGTTGAAGCATATTTAGAACAGCATGGTGCAACGTCTGAGCAGAAAGGGTACAACGGATATCCATATGCGATATGTGCATCTGTAAACGATGAAATGTGTCATGCGTTTCCGGCCGATGTTCCTTTAACTGAGGGTGATATTGTAACAATTGACACGGTAGTAAACTTAAATGGAGGTCTTTCAGATTCTGCTTGGACGTATAGAGTTGGAAAAGTTTCTGATGAAGCAGAAAAGTTGTTGTTAGTAGCTGAGAATGCTTTGTATAAAGGAATTGACCAGGCGATAATCGATAACCATGTAGGAGATATTGGCTATGCAATTGAAAGTTATGTAACAAATGAAGGTTTTTCTGTTGCAAGAGACTTTACGGGACATGGAATCGGTAAAGAGATTCATGAAGAACCAGCAATTTTTCATTTTGGGAAACAAGGACAAGGACCTCAGTTACAAGAAGGAATGGTAATTACAATTGAACCGATTGTAAATATAGGTATGCGATATTCTAAAGTAGATTTAAATGGGTGGACTGCACGAACGATGGACGGGAAATTATCAGCTCAATATGAGCATACAATTGCGATTACAAAAGATGGGCCAATCATTTTAACGAAGTTGTAATTGGAAATGAAAGAGTTTGCAAAACTCGAACAAAAATAGTAGTTTTTAAAAATTTGTACGTGTTTTTTCGATAAATGCTTTTCAAAGCATAAAAAGTACGTTATAATCCTTCTATAAAATAAATAGTTAGCTACACTCATATAATCGCGGGGATATGGCCTGCAAGTTTCTACCGAAGTACCGTAAATACTTTGACTATGAGTGAGGACGAATATAATTGCTTGTTTAGCATTCTTTTTTTGCGAAACTCCAAAAGCGCGTCTCTCACTTGTAACGAGTGGTGGTGGCTTTTGGAGTTTTTTTATTGCATAAGAGGGGGAACAAACATGAAAGTATTACAAGAAAAGATTTTGAACGAAGGAAAGGTTTTATCTGGTGACGTATTAAAGGTAGATGCTTTTTTAAATCATCAAATTGATCCAGTACTTATGCAAGAAATCGGAAAAGAATTTGCTAAACGTTTTAAAGAAGAGAACATTACAAAAATCGTGACGATTGAATCTTCAGGCATTGCACCAGCAGTTATGGCTGCATTAGAGCTTGGTGTAAAAGTAATTTTTGCACGAAAACGTAAATCGTTAACGTTACAAGATAATATGTACGTTGCAAACGTATATTCATTTACAAAACAAGAAACAAATGAAATTTCATTATCTCGAAATCATATCGATGAAAATGATCGCGTGCTAATCATCGATGACTTTTTAGCAAACGGTCAGGCTGCTTTAGGTTTAATGAGTTTAGTAGAGCAAGCTGGAGCGAGTATTGCAGGGATTGGAATTGTTATTGAAAAAGCATTTCAAGATGGAGGAAAGAAGCTTCGTGAACAAGGCGTTCGTGTTGAATCACTAGCAGAAATTGCATCACTTGATAACGGCACAGTTACATTTGTACAGCAAAAAACTGCGGAGGTGAAATAAACGATGAAGCAGCATCCATTTAAAATTGCATCGCTTGGTATGCAGCATATGCTTGCAATGTATGCTGGAGCAATTATCGTTCCGCTTATTGTGGGCGGTGGACTTGGTTTAAATCAAAAAGAGTTAACATATTTAGTCTCAATTGATTTATTAATGTGCGGCGTTGCGACAATTTTACAAGCATTATCAAATCGCTTTTTCGGTATAGGACTTCCCGTTGTACTTGGTTGTACATTTACAGCCGTTGGACCGATGATTGCGATTGGAAAACAATACGGTGTGTCTTCAATTTATGGAGCAATTATTGCTGCTGGGTTATTCGTTGTTATTTTTGCGAAATTATTTGGAAAACTTGTAAAACTGTTTCCACCTGTTGTAACAGGATCTGTTGTTACTGTAATTGGAGTTACACTTGTTCCAGCAGCAATTAATGATATGGCTGGAGGAGTAGGAAGTAAGGATTTCGGTAGTCTTGAAAATTTAGCATTAGCATTTGGTGTGTTATTATTTATCATCATTATGTATCGTTTCTTTGATGGATTTATTCGTTCAATCTCTATTTTACTAGGTCTATTGTTCGGTACTATCGTTGCAGCGTTTATGGGGAAAGTAAGTTTGCAAGCGGTTGGAGAGGCGGATTGGTTCCACGGTATTCAACCATTTTACTTTGGTACACCAACATTTGAATTAACACCAATTATTACGATGATTCTCGTTGCTTGTGTAGGGATTGTAGAAGCAACGGGTGTATACTTTGCATTATCTGATATTTGCAATAAAAAAATCGGTGAAAAAGAATTAACAAAAGGCTATCGCGCAGAAGGATTAGCGATGGTGTTAGGTGGTATTTTCAACGCGTTCCCATATACAACATACTCTCAAAACGTAGGACTTGTTCAATTAACTGGAGTAAGAAATCGCGTTATTATTTATACTTGCGGTGGTATGTTAATCGCACTTGGTTTCATTCCTAAAATCGCAGCTATTACAACAATTATTCCGAAATCAGTACTGGGCGGTGCGATGTTAGCGATGTTCGGTATGGTTATGGCATATGGTATTAAAATGTTAAGTAGCGTTGACTTCGGAAGACAAGAAAACTTATTAATCGTTGCATGTTCTGTCGGAATTGGGCTTGGCGTAACAGTCGTTCCTACATTATTTTCACAACTTCCAGAAAGCATTCGTATTTTAACAGATAACGGAATTGTACTTGGAAGTGCTTCAGCAGTACTTTTAAATATCGTATTTAATATGGTGCCGCAGCGCAAAGTGAAAGTAGAAGAAGAGCCAGTATCTATGCAAAATGCAGTAAGAGAAGCGTAAAAAAGCAAGGTCTCGTTATGAGACCTTGCTTTTCTTTTTAAGTGGCATCATTTTCCCGTAAGTACCAAGACGCCAAATGTACTCAAGTGGCCCGTATTGGTAATGTGAAAGCCACCAGCGGCTAATAAAGATTTGTAACGTGTAGAAACTAATGCAGAATATTGGTCCAACCCATAATGGAGCAGGATAATAATTTTTAAGAAATAGACCAAATACAAGTAATGTAACAATTGTATGCGAGATGTAATTTGTTAATGCCATTCGTCCAACGTATTGGAATGGACGTAATAACGTTTGCCATTTTTCTTTTTGTAATAAACGCATTAGTGTGAAAATGTAGAATATGAATAACGTTTTTCCGCTAAACATTGTAAAGACCTGCATATAAATTGGTTCATAAAATGGTTTTGATAAGAAGTAACGAACCATGAAGAACCACATTGGTAATGTAAAAAGGAACATAATAATTTGCCATTTTTTAAGCTTTGGATCTAACTCTTTCGCGCGGCGGAAAATATCCTTTTTGCCGGCGTATAAACCAAGTAAAAACAGCCCAACTGTTTCTGGGAGCATAAGTAAATTTAATCCAATTCCATCAGCGTAAAATGCATGGAAACGATTTTGTATTTGTGACAGCCAGTCTTCTAATGGCATGATAGGTAAGGAAAAACCTAGCTCTTCCTTTGGTACCAATGCAACCGTAATACCAGCCATTAGCATAATGAATTGAAAAATACTCAATAAAACGATAGCCCATATTAAAATAGTACGAGGTTCTCTCTTATAAAATAAAAATAAGAAAAATCCAGCAATCGCATAAGTATGTAAAATGTCTCCGTCCCATAAAAGAACGTAATGTAAGAAACCGAATAATAATAAAATAAGTAAGCGGCGAACAAATAAAATTTTTGGATGATCTGTTTTCGCTTCAGCACGACTCATAAAAATATAAAAACCTAATCCGAATAAAAACGAAAAAATTGTATAAAATTTCGTTTGAATAAACATATCGTAAAATAGGCGAATGTAGCTGTCTATCCCTTCGTAAATTCCTGAAAGATCACGTGAGTCAACCCCGGCGATAACAGGCCAATTCACAAGAAAAATACCTAGTACAGCTATTCCTCTAATAATATCAATGGAGTGTATCCTCTTGCCTTGTGTGAGATTTTGTGTCATTTTTTTCCTCCTTGTTAAGTAATTCCCTTTTATTATACGAAATGTAAGGTGGAGGGGATAGGGGATATTTCCATTTTTTTAAACTGTTAAGTTATGTAGGATGAGATATAATAAGAGTGCACAACAAGTTTTAACCTTTTTCAAAACAGGCAGTAAAGCTCCTTCTTATAAGGAGCTTTCTTTATGAAAAGTGTTGATAATGATTCTCTTTAATGATAAACTGTATTCAAAAGTGATAATCATTATCAAAAAAAGGTTGGTGCGTAAGTATGGTATATGCATTAGTAGCAGGTACAGTCGCTGTATATGCAGTTATTGCGAAGTATGTTTTAAATGGAGTAGGAACAGCAAAATGAGTGATATGACATAAAATCCCTTTCATTTGTAAAAAGAATGAAAGGGATTTTTTATTTTTAATGAGAATATGCTGAAAATTTAGTATGATAGTAAAGTGAAACTGTAATCAATGGGTAGGTGTAACTCTCACTGGTTATGAGCTCGCAAATAGCGAGGAAAAGTATATACATCTTGGATAAAGGGGAACAAGGGGATGACAAACATAGTACAGACAAACGGTATGAAAAAACTTGTTTGTTTTTATGAAGAGTGGCAAAAACACGGCGATGCAGAGAATAGTTTAAAGTTGTTTGAGGTAATTCAAAAATATAAACAAGAACAGCTTATGATAGCGTTCTGCGGTCACTTCTCTGCAGGGAAATCAACGATGATGAATCATCTATATAAAGCGCAGTTGTTACCGACAAGTCCAATTCCGACAAGCGCTAACGTTGTCAAAATTGAAAAAGGAATGGATCGTGTTGTTGTAACGGTTAAATCTGGAGAGCAGTACGAATATGACGGTGCATATTCAGCAGAAGAATTAAAACAAATTTGTAAAGACGGCGATGAAGTAATTGGTGTTCATATTTATCGAAACGACGCGCCGATTCCTGAAGGGGTTATGTTAGTTGATACACCAGGGATTGATTCAACAGATGATGCCCATCAATTAGCGACAGAGTCGACACTTCATCTGGCAGATGTCATTTTTTATATGATGGATTATAATCACGTCCAATCGGAAGTGAATTTACAATTTGTTAAAGAATTGAAACAACGTAATAAAACGGTTTATCTCGTTGTAAATCAAATAGATAAACATAAAGAAAATGAATTATCGTTTGAGAATTATAAAGATAGTGTAAAACAATCATTCTCTAACTGGGATATTGAAGTAGATGGTGTTTATTATACGTCATTACGAATGATGAACCATCCACATAATGAAATTAGAAGCTTAGAAGCGTTAATTACTTCTATTATGAAAGAAAAAGAGCAGTATGTAAGGACTGGAATGGAGCGAGAAACAGAATATTTAATGGGAGAACATTTCTCGTTTATTGTTTCTGAAAATGAAAAAGCTCTCTTGAAATATGAGGAAGAGTTAGCATCACCACTTTCTATTTCAGAGGTAGTTGAAAAGAAGGAAGAGTTAACGGAAGCGAAAAATCGTGAGGCAAGTAAAGAATCTTATGTGAGAAATGAATTTATAAAAGGTTTACAAGCTATATTAGATAACGCATATTTAATGCCGTTTGAAATGAGAGAATTGGCAAATGCATATTTAGAAACGAAATTAACAAAATTTAAGGTCGGTTTGCTATTTGCGAAAGGAAAGACGGAGCAAGAAAAACAAAGACGTGTAGAGGCGTTTTATTCTGCCCTTCAAAAGACTGTTGAAACGCAGCTTGATTTTCATGTGAAGGAATTTATTGTAGCCTTCTTAAAAGAAGAAGGATTGTTCACGGAGGAAATTGGGAAAGACATATATGGGTTAGAAATTGCTTTCGGACCAGAAATGTTGGCTGAAGTAATTAAACAAGGCGCAGGTTTCACAGGTGATTACTTACTTCTTTATACAGCGGATGTAGCGAATGAACTGAAGAAACGTTATTTTATAAAAGCACAGCAAATTTTTGATAAAAGTGCGGTCGTTTTAAAGCAAAAGGTGAGAGAAGCAGTTGCTCGTATTGAAGAAGAGATTGAAACATATACGATGCTGCAAACGGCGAAAGAAACACAATTACAATACAGTAACAATTTGGAGGCATATGAAGACTATTTACGAAATGTTTGGCACGATCATGTTGCTACGCCTGAAGGGCTGCAAATAGATGAGATATTGCAAAGGGAAAAGCAAATTGTTAGTGAGAAATTTACACTACAAGAGCAGGAAATCGTAAGCGATAACGTAGCGGTTCATGAAGAAGAGCTGAAAGGAACGGCGGCTTTAAATATTCAGCGGATATTAGAGAAAGTGAAAAAAGCTGAAACGATATTAGAGCCATTGCCAGCGCTGAAACATGTACAGCAAGAGGTAATAGAGAAAAGAAGACGTGTGGAAACAAAACAATTTACAGTAGCGTTATTCGGGGTATTTAGTGCTGGAAAATCATCATTTGCCAATGCCTTACTCGGTGAGAAAGTACTTCCTGTATCACCAAACCCGACGACGGCAACGATTAATCAAATTTTGCCGGTTACAGAGGAAAAACCACACGGAACAGTAATTGTTCAGTTTAAATCAAAGCAAGCGTTATTAGAAGATATGAAAGCTGTTTATAAGCTGTTTCATTATGAGATTGCTACGTTAGATGAAGCGTTAGCACAAATTGATAAAGTTATGAAATATCCTTCACCAACTGGGAAGCAAAAAACAACATTTAGCTTTTTACGAGCGGTACAAAAAGGATATGATGCAGTTTCTACTTATTTAGGAGAACAAGTACAAGTTACATTAGAAGAGTTCTCTGATTATGTAGCGAATGAAGAGAAATCATGCTTCGTTGAGTATATGGAACTTTATTATGATTGTGCTTTAACAAGGCAGGGAGTAGCGCTTGTAGACACACCTGGAGCGGATTCTATTAATGCTCGCCATACGGATGTTGCATTCCAGTATATTAAAAACGCAGATGCTATTTTATTTGTAACATATTATAATCATGTATTCTCTCGTGCTGACCGTGAATTTTTAATTCAGCTTGGTCGTGTAAAGGATACTTTTGCCCTTGATAAAATGTTCTTCTTAATTAATGCGGCGGATTTAGCAGAGTCTGAAGAAGAACTTGAAATGGTAAAAGGTTATATCGCAGATCAGCTGCTGCAATACGGTATTAGAAATCCGCGTTTATTTGCAATTTCAAGTTTATGTGCGCTTGAAGAGAAACAAGGAAAGAATGTTGAAAAAGAGAAGTATGGTATTTTACAAAACTCTGGGATTACGAAGTTTGAGGAATCATTTACGTCCTTTATGATGAGAGATTTAATGCTTGTTTCTGTGCATGCTCTATATGGTGCTTTGCAAGGGGCAGATCAGCTTTTAGTAAACATGATAAAGGGTGCAAAACAGGGGAATGAAGAGAAAGAGAAGCAAACGAAAAAATATGAAGCAGAGCGTGATCAACTACTTCATATCATTTCATCATATAGTGTACTTGCTGAAGAACAGGCGATGCAAAATGAAGTGAAAGAGTTGCTTTATTACGTGCAACAGCGTCTATTCCTGCGCTATAACGATGTGTTTACTGAATTTATTAATCCGGCGTCACTTCGAACGGATGGAAATGTGAAAACACAATTGCAACAGTGTGTTATGGAATTAGTAGCATTTATTCAGCATGATTTATTGCAAGAAATGCGTGCGACATCATTACGCCTTGAAAAATGGATAGACGAAGCGATGAAGCGTGCAAAGGACGAAATTGTAGTGAACTGTAAAGTAGAAAATGAATCAATTTCTATGAATGGAATAGTGGAGTATGAATATAAAGATATTACACATAAAGAACCGTTCCCTTCAGTTGAAATAAAAGATTTCAAAAAAGCACTGGCACATTTTAAAAATGAGAAAAGCTTTTTTGAAAAGAATGACAAAGCTTTTATGCAAGAAGACGCTAAATCTGTATTAGAACCGTTCGTATCAAACTATGTAGCTGATGAAAAAGATTTATTTGTTCATCATTATAAGCAAGAGTGGGATATGAAGTGGAACTTATTCCAAAAAGTGATGCAGCAAGATGTGATGAACTATTATGAAAGTATATTGTTTGCATTGGCTGAAACGATCGATGTATCTCTATATGAACAAAGTAAAGAACAATTGCAAAAGCAGTTAGTAGAGATTGAAAAAGAAATTTATGTTATATAGTCGTTATGAGAAAAAGATTCGTTCAATTTTCTTTTGCAGTACAGTATCTAAAGATTTTACAAATCCAGCAAATTCATCGGTAGAAATCATATGAGTAAGAACGAGTCGTCTGCCATCTGGTGTTTCACCGCATAAGACGAATGAAGAAAATTCATATGTTTTGTTTTCAACTACTAATTTTGGATAGGAATACGTGTCGCTTTTCTTCTTCTTTCCATCAATAGAGATGACGTTGCATTTTTTCTCATTGTTGTCCATGGTGAATCCCTCCTTTCTATTACTTATGGTAGACAAGGAGGGTTTAGAACAATAGAGAAGGGGGAATTTTTTATGTCTGTTGTAATAGAACGTATTCCAAAAGAGGCTATACCGAAGTCTTTATTGCTACTTGCTGATCCAAGTGAACGGCAAATAGCTACATATGTACAAAGAGGATTAACATACGTAGCTAAGCAGGGGGGGAGCGTTATCGGTGTATATGTTCTTTTGGAAACAAGGCCAAAGACGATGGAAATCATGAATATTGCGGTTGCAGAGCATTTACAAGGAAAAGGGATTGGGAAGAAGCTATTAAGGCATGCTGTAGAAACTGCTAAAGGATATGGTATGTCAAAACTTGAAGTTGGTACAGGCAATTCTAGTGTTTCACAACTTGCTTTATATCAAAAATGTGGATTTCGTATTTTTTCTATTGATTTTGATTACTTTTCGAAGCATTATGAAGAAGAGATTATTGAAAATGGGATTGTATGTCGTGATATGATCCGGCTTGCAATGGAATTGAATAAAAACGTATAACTATTTAGGGGGAAGAGAAGATGGAAGTACATAAAGCAATTACAGCACATTCTCGTAAACAAAATGAAAGTGTAAAAGCATGTTTACAATTAGATGCACAGCGTGAAGCAGCTATTGAAGCTGCCGTATCTCTTGCGTCAAATGGAAAAGAATTTTCGGTTGATGTCATTAATGTTGTAACGAAGCAAATTAATGATCTTGCAAAAAATGGTGTTACCTTGCAGCGTAAATATGTTACAGAAGAAATGGTTATGGAGTATGTAAGTCGTTTGAAAGAGAAAGAAGGTCGTTAAAGATGATAGTTACAGTCGAATGGTTACGTGAGCATATAGAAGATGAGAATGTCCGTATAATCGATTGTCGTTTTGATTTAGCGAATCCTAATTGGGGTAGAGAAAAGTATGAAGAAGGACATATTCCTCATGCGTTATATTTTGATTTGAATTTAGATTTATCAAGTCCTATAGCAGAACATGGTGGCCGCCATCCTTTACCAAATATTGAGGAGTTTGCAGACAAGCTTTCGGAGGCTGGTATTGATGAGCATACGACAGTAATTGCGTATGACAGTCAAGCCGGTGCAAATGCTGCTCGTTTATGGTGGTTATGTAACTATGTAGGACATGAGAAAGTATATATATTAGATGGTGGTTTCCCGGCTTGGAAAGAGAATGGACTACCGACAACAACGGAAATTCCTGTTGTTATACGAAAAACATTCAAAACAAACATACAAGATCATATGCTTGTAACGATGGAAACGGTCAGAGAGAATATCCGTGCAGGTGCGGATGTTACATTAATTGATTCTAGAGAGCCAAAGCGTTATGCTGGTGTCGAGGAACTTGTCGATCATAAAGCAGGTCATATTCCGACAGCGGTAAACCATTTTTGGAAGGATGGAATGTTGCAATCAGGACAATTTAAGAATGGAGCTGGGCAACAAGAACGCTTCCAAAATCTTTCGAAAGATAAGGAAACCATTGTATATTGTGGTTCTGGTGTTACAGCGTGCCCAAATATCGTTGCATTAAAATTAGCTGGATTCCAAAATGTTAAATTGTATGCAGGTAGCTGGAGTGATTGGATTTCTTATCCAGAAAATCAAATTGCAAAAGAAGAAGATTAATCACTTGCATGCAAAAATAATTTGTATTAAAATAAGGTCACAAGCAAGAGATTGCTCGAAAAACTTTGTATTTTACACATTGGAAACAATGTGATAATATAACGACAAGTAAATAATACATCCTGCGGTGTACGTAACTTATTTATGTCTAAAACCGATGTTAGTTATACGGAAGCTCAATATTTAGCGACCATCATCAAGCCTTCCTTGTGGAGGAAGATGTACGGTAACTGTGAGGGCATCCACCTGCGAGTAGCGGGTTTTTGGACATTTACGAGGAACGGCACGTGCGGGGGTCTTATTTCAACTAACCTTATATAAAATTCCTACGGTGTACGTAGCTTATGCATGTCTTAAACCAATAAGTTTAATATGGAAGTTCAATATTTAAATGTAGCTAACATGCCATCTTTTTAAGAAGGAAGTTACAAACATTTGTGAGAGCATCCACCTGTGAGAGCAGGTTTATGGACATCTAGAGAGAACGGCATATGTGGGGCTATATAAAAACCTTACGTTTTATACGTAAGGTTTTTTTGTTGCATAGATATATCAATATTATCTTGATTCACCTGTGAAGTTTCCGTAATAAATGTAGCACTTTCTGTCTTCATCAATCTCTCTTGAATCTAAGGAGAACTCCATAGACATGCCGTCTCGCTGAATATATATAATATCTGAATGAAGAGATGGTAAAATTTCTTCATAGTTCCATACATCTTGACTATCTACTATGTTTGAACTCGTTTCACTTAGTTCTCTAATTTCAAAACCGATGTAGGAGTATGTAGGGTCTGAAGGGTCATTTGCGAAAACTTCTTTTTGAATATAAATAACTGCTGTTCCGTCTGGATCAACCGAAGTTGCAGTAACAACATAAGTATTTTTCTCTTTAATAAAATATTCACAAGTCATGCGTGCAATAATTTCAGAATTAGAAATATTGGCGTAGTTCCATAAAGCAGGATACCCTTTCGTTTCATCATTAAGTCGATATTCTAAGCGCATTTAATCCCTCTTCTTCCTTTTTCTTCTACTTTATCATGCCATCCTATATAATAGGAATAGAATTTAAAAAGGGGAGTGCGAAGGTGACAAAAACGAAATGGCTAGTAGGTGGTGTCGTAACGTCTTTAATGACTGGCACTTTATTTGGTTGCGCACAAGATCTTCCCCCAAAACCAAATGATAATAGTTGTTCTGATTGGGATTGGGATGATGAACTTGGGGTATGGCAGTGTGATGATAGTAGTTCAGGTTATCGTGGGCATTATTTCTATGGTGGGCGATACTATCAAAATAAATCCACTTTTAAAAATTCATCGGCGTTTAAATCGTATCAATCGTCTGCTGAATTTAAAGGTGGAATTGGAAGCGGTTCAAAGGGAGGATTTGGGGGCTAAAATATGTCGCAATACATAAGGGATCGAAAAGAATTTTATTTAAAATATCCGGATTTTTGGTCGGATTTATATGAATGTGAGTATAGTTTGTTTCATGTTTTTTCTATAACAAATCAGACTTTGGACCAATTACACTTAGCGACTGAACGAATGGGGAAAATATTTTTTAAGACTGCTAGACTGCTGCGTAATTTAAGTGACGAACAGCTTCTAGATCTTGGCTTTCCATCCGCGAGTTTATCTTTCATTAGAATGAAAGGGCTCTATCCTGAATCTGTAATTTCGCGATTTGATTTTGCTGTAACAGAGGATAACAAAATCAAAATGCTTGAGTTTAATAGTGATACACCAACTTTTATTGTGGAATGTTTTCAAATGAATGGGAAAGTATGTGGAAATCTAGGCTATGATGATCCAAACTCGGATCAAGAACGATTGCTATCTTCTGGTGTAACGAAAGCAGTAATGGAAGCGACAAAGGGATTAGATAATCCAAATGTTGTTTTTACAGCACATCATGAACATATCGAGGATTGGAATACCACTATGTATTTAAGTCAGCTATGCCATGTTGAAAATAAAGTAGTGCCAATGTCAGAACTTAGAATTACAAAGGATGCTCTAGTCGATAAAGATGGGGCGAAGATTGATGTTTTATATCGCCAAACATATCCGATAGAAGATTTAATTGAGGATCAAGATCCTGAAACAGGAGATTTGGTAGGTGTGGAATTGTTACAACTTGTAAAAGCCGGAAAGCTTTTTATAATAAATCCTTTGTCAGCATTTTTACTTCAGCCAAAATCAATTCAGTGTCTTATTTGGGGGTTAGCAGAAGAAGAGGCCTTTTATACAAATGAGGAACAACAGTGGATTAAAGAATATATGTTACCTACATATTTAGAACCAGATTTATTTTTAGGAAAAGGTTCTTTCGTTCAAAAACCTTCATTTGGGAGAGAAGGAGATACAATTACGATTCGCGATAAAGACGAAAATATTATGCTTCAAAATGCACACCAAACATATAAAGCGTCACTGCCGATATTTCAAAAGTATATCGAACTGCCAGTCGTATCCTTGGAAACAGAAAAAGGGATCGAGAAACTGTCATATGTGTTTGGTTCGTTTTTAATTGCTGGAAAAGCGAGTAGTATCGGTATTCGCGCGGGAGAAAAGATTACAGGAAATGAATCGTACTATTTACCGGTAGGTATAAAAAGGAGGGGGAAAAATGATTAATTTTTTATTATATTTAGCAGTAACACTTGGACTTTTATGTATTGGTCTGTTCTTGATGGAAGTGACAACGAAAGTTAAGGAATTTAAGTTAATGGCTCAAGGTAATAAGGCGGTAAGCTATGTGCTTGGAGGGCGATTACTTGGGTTAGCTATCGTTTTATATTCGACAGCAGCTAATTCAATTTCACTTCTTGATATGATTTCGTGGGGAGCAGTTGGGATTTTGGCTCAAATTATCGTCTTTTATTTAGCTGAGTGGCTTACACCACGCTTTAATATAAACAAAAGTCTCGAAGAAGATAATCAAGCAGTCGGTCTTTTTCTTATGTTTTTATCGCTTTCAATTGGGATTGTAATTGCTGGTTGTATAACTTATTAAAAACTTTACGTTTAAACGTAAAGTTTTTTATTTTATTCCGTAAAAGCCCGATTGGTGAGGGCTAATAATCAGTGGGGGATGAACAAAACCCCCACTGATTAAAGTTTCACTTTATATACGTTAGTTTGCCATACCATTTGAAAAAATTGTAGGCTACGGTTGACATCTATTTTAAATAAGAGTAACATTTTCAATGTAATGAAAATAAGTCTCTGTTAGGTGAGGCTCCTGTATAGAGAAATGCTACTGCCCAAAAATGTCGAGAGACGCCAATGGGTCAACAGGAATGATCGAATTAAGGTTTTTCTTAACGTAGCTGGTAATGTACCTATGCTATACAGTGCTAAAACTCGGTGAGGGAGAGGTCCGTAGATTTCTAATTATATTAGAAATCGTTTATTTGTGTATGTAATGGCCGCTACTCTCTTAAGGGTAGGGGTCTTTTTTGTTACCAAGCTATGAGTAATTTCATATTATAAACTATAAAATTAAACAAGGAGGTGAGGAGCATGTCAAATTCTGACTCGGTTCCGTTACCCATATACTTCAAATCAAAAATATATGATGTAGGCAGGAAACGATTTGTTCCTCCCTCTATATTTATCACAATATAGCGTTTATAAAGCGCGAGACACTTTCACAGTAAAGTGGATAAATTGAGAAACAAAGCGTTTCTTCCTATGTTGTAAAGGAGGAGACGATAATATGTTATATGCAAACAAAACTGTGGGTAACACGTCATATAAACTAAGTAAAAAATCAATAAAAGAACAAACAATGCTCCAAAAAAATAAAGATTTATTAATTGAAATTGCAACAAGAGATGTAAAATCTGTATTTGCATATTTTAAAACAACAAGAGACGGACTATCAATGAAAGAGGCACAAAAACGTATTCAAGTATATGGCCGAAATGAACTAACTTCAAAAAGAGCACTTCTTGCAGAAGTAATGATGAAGCTAGGTGGCATGATTCCAGGTTTTTCAAAACAACGTGTGTGTGATGAATTACAACGTGAAACGATTACTGTATCTAGAGTAGAATGTTCTAGTAGTACAGGGCTAAATAGTGAACTGAAAATGATGGAGATACCTGTGCAAGAACTTGTACCTGGAGATATGATTTTTCTTTCGGCTGGAGATGCTGTGCCAGCTGATGTACGTATTATTTATGCAGATGATTTATTAGTGAATGAGTCTGTGTTAACGGGAAACGAAGCGAATATAGAGAAGTTTGAGAGCTGCTATCACCTTGAACGTAAACGGTTTATTCCATTAAAACGGATGAAAGATTATAATCCACTTGAGCTTGAAAATGTATGTTTTAAAGGTTCGCATATTGTTAGTGGAAATGCAAAAGCTATCGTTGTTTCTACTGGAAAAAATACGTATTCAGGCATCTTGCATACTTGTTGTAGTAGAACGTCTTAATGTGTTAATGATGCTAAATATACAAAAACAATGTATAATAGACAAAGTTGAGCAAAAACGTAGAATGGTAATCTATTTATATAACCTTACGTGATAACGTAAGGTTATTATTTTTTTAATAGGAGAGGAATTATGAAAAAAGTATTATTAGTTGATGGTATGGCACTATTATTTCGTGCTTTTTACGCAACAAGTGTCTACGGACAATTTATGAAACGACAAGATGGAACCCCTACGAACGGGATTCATGGTTATATGAAACACTTATTAACAGCTACGCAAGCGATCGAACCAACACATATCGTTACATGCTGGGATATGGGAAGTACGACATTTAGAACAGAATCGTTCTCGAATTATAAAGCAAATCGTGCAGCGCCACCAGAAGAATTAATTCCTCAATTTGATTTAGTGCAAGAAATGACTGCAAAATTATCCATTCCAGTTATCGGTATGAAAGGCTACGAAGCCGATGATTGTATCGGTACGCTTGCAAAACAATATTGCAATGAAGCTGAAGTTTATATTTTAACAGGTGATACGGATTTACTTCAACTTGTTGATAAGAGCGTTACAGTCATGCTTCTGCGTAAAGGAATTGGAAATTACGAATATTACACACCGGAGAAAATCATGGAAGAAAAAGGTGTAGAGCCGTGGCAAATCGTCCATGCAAAAGCTTTCATGGGAGATACAAGTGATAATTATCCAGGGGTAAAAGGTATCGGTGAAAAAACAGCGTATAAGCTTATTCAAGAGCACGGAACAGTATCCGCTGTACTAGAAAATGTAGAATCATTAACAAAAGCGCAGCGTACGAAGATTGAAAGTGATTTAGAGAACTTAAATATTTCGTTACAATTAGCCCAAATTCACTGTGAAGTTCCAATTTCATGTTCACTAGAAGAAGGATTACACACAATGGATGAAGAAAAACTTAGATTTGTTTGTGAAGAAATGAATTGGGGAAGACCTGAAATATTAATAAATATGCTATAAATAGTTTGGGAAGAGGGATGTTGCATAAGTCGAACTTTGACTTGGTGACACCTTCTTTTTGTTTTTGTAAACAGTATGATAATAAATAAAATTATGTCGAACTCAATTTTAAATATATAAATATTTCGACAAGATATAATGATAAAAGTTGATGAAAATAATAACTTTTATCATGAAGTGAATTAATTTCAACATAGTTTTAGATAATCATTTTTTCGTGTTCACAAAGTTGTCAGAAAATAAACGAGATTTTCATATGAAGTTCAAATAGAATTCACAACAATCAATTATTATAAGAACACACAGATAATTCTTTATCTTTTATATAAACCATCCCCCAAGGAGGACAATGAAAATGAGAAAAAAAGTGAGAAAATCGTTTAAACAATTATTAATTGAAAATAAACAATCACTATTAAATAATAAAGAAAATATGAAAGAAATTGAAGAGAGAATTGAGAAACGACATGTAGCATATAGTGGTGCCAGTAATTAAATAAAATAAAAAAGATAGCCTATGTAGGCTATCTTTTTTATTTTATATTGAAAAAACGCTATTCAGCTCTTTAATTTTGTAAATATGCAAGATATTTTTATAGCGTTTTTCTATCAATATTACTCATTTTTCGAGGTTGAAATTGGTATATACCAATTTTTGAGATTTTCTATTCAAAATATTACAAAAAATGTTACAATACACTCAAATTTATACTATAAAATCATTTTAATATGAAAAATTGGAATGAAAAGAAAGGAGAGGAATATGAATAAAGATGTCGCTTTGAAATGATTATTATCATTTCATTAGGAGTTGAGGTAAAAAGATGAAAAGATACGAAGAATTGGACTCTATAAGAGGGATTTCTTCATTAGTAGTAATGATTGGTCATCATTTAATGATTTTTTCAGCATTTCAAAATTACAGTTATGAAGATAATAAACCATTTGTTGTGTATCTATTAAAAGAAACGCCTGCTCGTCTAATTTTTAGTAGTGGTAACGAATCAGTTATTATCTTTTTTGTTTTGAGCGGATTTGTTTTGTATGAATCTATTCAAAAAAACTATAGTAGCTATGGGTCATACCTTTTAAAACGTATATGCAGAATATATATTCCTTATATTGTGGCAATAATTATAGCTATTGTATGCCAGATTACAATTAGTGAATATGGTATTTCTTATTTAAGTGAATGGTTTAATCGCTCATGGACGATTGAAAGTTCTTCAAGCTTAATCGCACAACATATTTTATTGGTTGGGAAATATAATACAGATGCATATAACGGTGTGATTTGGTCACTTGTCCATGAAATGCGAATATCAATAATTTTCCCGTTAATTTTGATGATTTGCTTACGAAAAACGTTAAGGTGTTCATTACTATTATTGTTTAGTTTTAGTATATGTTCTGTCGTAATATTATTTTTGTTTCGCTCGGGCTTAACATTAACAAGCTATGCATTAACATTGCATTACACAGTACTGTTTTTACTAGGAGCACTAGTTGCGAAGTATAAAAATAATTTAATAGTTTTTTATAGTAATTGTACTAAAAACACAAAAATTGCATGGTTTTTATTTGCGATTTTACTTTTTATGTATGAAGGGCTTATAGGAGAAATTAAAGTGCTCAATAATTTTATATTTCGAGACTACGTAGTGGCGATAAGTGCATGTTTATTTGTCATATTAAGTTTGTCAATATCAACTTTGTCGTCCTTGCTACATAATAAATATTTGTTATATTTGGGGAAGATTTCTTACAGTCTTTATTTATACCATATTATATCGTTGTTTTCCCTTATATACATGCTCCATGAAATATTACCGTTGCCTATTATTTTAATTTTTTCACTTGTTTTTTCGTTTATACTTGCAATGCTTTCGTATGTATATGTAGAAAAATTTGCATTCGGAGTCGGAAAGTATGTAACAAAACAAGTGGATAGAAGAGAGAAAGGGTTATCTGTAAAGAGTGAATTGCAGGATGTTATTCAGAAAAGGGCGGTGAAATAATTGAAGCAAGAAATGAGTATAAAAGATTTTCAACAATTACTGAAAAGAAGATTCGTAACGATTATTTTAACGATGTGTTGTTTAACCGCTTCTTTAGTTCTTATCTCTATGTATGTTTTAAAGCCGTCATATCAATATTCAACGCAAATTCTTGTTGGGAATTTAGATGAGTTTAATAAGGAAAATTCAACAAATAAAACACAAGAAAATAAGCAACTAGTAACATCGTATGTTGATATTTTAAAAAGCCCATTAATTATTTCAACAGTCAAAAAAACTTTGAAATTAGAGCAATCAAGTTATGAATTAGCACAAAAAATCTCGGTTGTGAATACGGACAACTCACAAATTGTAACTGTTACAGTAAAAGATTCCAATCCGAAAATCGTGAAAGACATTGTAAAGACATTGGCAGAGCAATCACAAAAAAGCTTTCAACAGTACACAAATGTACAAGGGGTGAAAGTATTAACTGATCCTGAGTTACAGGAACAGGCTGAAAAATTGTTTCCGAAATTTCAACTGATCATTCCTATTTCTTTAATTGTTAGTTTTTTTGTTGGGATAGGTTTAGCTGTATTTCAAGATTATTTTGATGAACGTATATACACGGAACAAGATTTAGAGAAAATAACAACAGTCTCTGTTATTGGTCACATAAATATGGAACCAAATAGAAAAAAGAAACCTGCAGAGGTTGATAAAAAATCATCTATATATCGAGGTGAACATGTCGATGTTTAGGACAAAGAAGCAGCTTCCATTCAATTTGCATGATGATCTGATGAAAGAGCAGTTTTATACGGTGTATCACGAGCTGAAAAAATCCGGAAAACAACTGTTCACAGTTAGTTCAACGAAGGACAGAGGTGTTGTTGCCTCGCTTATAGTAAATATGGGTCTAGTGTTTGCGGAAATGAAAAAAAAGGTGTTACTTATTGATGTGAATTTTTCTGACCCTAAACTACATGTATTATTACAAAGTGATCACATGATAACAGTAAACGATATAATAAGCTCTTCCTCCTGCAATTATGAATCTTTTTCTAGTAATTTGTCTAATTACTTATATTGTATTCCTGCAAAAAAAACAGTACATACAGGGACGCCTTTAGTTGCTATGGATGAATTTGATAATGCGATTGCTAAGTGGAAAGAAGATTTTGATTACATTTTCGTTTATTCTTCTGAAGTATTTGAACTTCCTGCTACGCACATTATTGCAGGGAAATGCGATGGAGTGGTTTTAGCAGTTAAAAAGCAAAAAGATTCATTACGTACAGTGCAAAAAGTAATAGCGGATATTAATAGGAAAGAATGTGAATTAATAGGTATAATTTTATATTCTTGAATGTGGGGGTAACGATCCATGATTCGTGAAACAAATCAAGCCAAGTTGTATACGATTCCGGCTCAAGAAAAGCCTAGCATATTGAATCGAAGTGTAAAACGCTTGTTTGATATTATATTTTCAATCATATTGTTACTATTAACAATACCAATTATGTTGTTCTTTTGTATTATGATTACCTTAGAAACATCAGGGGCTCCAATATACTTTCAAGAACGTTTAGGTATAAACGGGAAGAAGTTTAATGTATTTAAATTAAGGTCGATGGTAAAGGATGCTGAAATGAACGGACCACAATGGGCAAAAGAACATGATCAAAGAATTACAAAAGTTGGATTGTTTATAAGAAAAACGAGAATTGATGAATTACCACAGCTCTTAAACATTTTAAGAGGAGATATGTCTTTTGTAGGCCCTAGACCAGAGAGAGAGTTTTTTTATAATGAGTTTGATGCGTATATTCCAGAATTTAAGGAACGTTTAATAGTAAAACCAGGATTAACAGGATGGGCACAAATAAATGGAGGGTATAATCTTGATCCAAAGGAAAAGTTGAGGCTGGACATGGAGTATATTGAAATGAAAACATTTCGGATGGACATCCGTATTTTATGTAAAACCGTTTTAATTGTATTGAACGGTAATGGTGCAAGATAAATATATATGTAAACAAACAACATATGTAAGTAGGTTACTTGCAAAGGAGAACTTGTATGGGTAGATCTATTCTAAGCAATATTATCCATCTACTTTATAGTACGATTTTAGCTAACCTTCTTCAGGCCGTCAGTTTAATTGTTTTAGCAAACTTTTTTAACGCACAACATTATGGGATGTTTAGTGTTGCCATAGCAGTGACGTTTGTTATGTTATTTTTTACAGACTTAGGACTTAGTAATACGTTTCTTCGAGAAGGGGCAAAGGATGGAGCAGATTTAGAGAAGATTTTATCATCGTATATAAAAATAAGGATGATTCTACTTATTCTTATTTCTATAATCGGTTATATTGCTATTCATTATATGTATGCGGATAAAAATTTAATTTATATGATGATAAACGTAATGTTTTTCATGTTAATAGGATTAACTTGGCAAAACATAGGGATTGCCTATTTTCAACTGACGGAACGTATGAAGTATATAGCGCTCATAAAAGTTGTATCAGCATCAGTTGTCATTATAATTACATGTTTTTGTATTTTCGGAGAGTTACCGGTGTATGTAACAGCTCGCTTATATGCTTTTGGGTATATGATTGGTGGTTTATTCAGTATATATATCATGAGAAGAAAGACGAAAATGAATATGAAAGTCGTAATTCATAAAGCGTTATTTTGGCAATTAACTCCCTTTATTATTAGCGGTTTTTTAATAATGAGTACGCCACAATTAGCGCCTATCTTGCTTAACTATACATTGCCATTAAGTATGGTAGGTGTTTTTGCAGTGGCGTACCGGATGCCGGCAGCTTTATATCAAGTACCAGGGGTAATTGCAGGTGCATTTTTTCCGGTGCTCTTTAAGCATTATAACCAGAATAATATAGAAGAGCATACGAAATTAAATTTACTTCAAATTAAATCAATGGCGATTGTAGGAATATGTATGACGATCGGTTTATATCATTTAGCACCATACTTTATTTCTATATTTTTTCATGAAGAATGGAGGAATGCAGTAGAGCCACTCCAAATATTATCATTTCTTATTGTGCTACAAAGTTTAAATATTGCCATTGCTGACGGTTTAACGACGAGTGGATGTCAAAATAAGAGAACTGTTGTGCAGTGTGTAGCATTGGTGATAGGTGGGGTTATGCTTTATAGCTTTAGTAGTCTTGGTGAAGTGATAGGAGCAGCATACGCTATGGTTTTATTTGAAATAGTCGCTTTAGTGGGATATATAGCAGTGAGTGTAGTGAAGAAAAAGATTGTATTCCAAATTGTAATACCGTATACAATTTATTTTGGTGTAACCTTTATTGGAGTGCAATATATATTGCATACATATCATTTAATTGCGCTTGTTCTTAATATACTAATTGTACTAGCTGCCATATTCCTATATGATTATGAGCTAAAAAAACTTCTTCTTTCTTTTATAAGAAAAATACGCAAAAAGGATTATATTACGAAACAGGGGATATAGCCTATGGAAAATAATATGAAAGTATCGATGGGATGGATTATTCTTCTAATATTATTTGTTATGTTAAGTAAATACAATTTATATATTGGATTTTCATTGAAGATATATATGATTTTTTTAGTCATATATTTTTGTTTAACAATTAAAGACTTTCATATTCAAAAATTATATTTTCATGAAGTTATATTTTTACTGTTTTATTTCATTTATTGTTTAAGTGGAATTCTTTCTATGTATTTAAATGCTAGTATTCGTATGATTTTTGGCGTGCTACTCGTTTTAGGATGCTATTTTATAATGAGAAATTTATTGGGGAATACTGAAATAGTGGTACTTGAATCATCTATTGCTTATGTAGGAGTAGTATTTAATGTTGTAAGTCTAATACTCTATATAATCGGTTTACAATACTTTAGTTTATACGGTGGAGAAGAGAGAGAAATTTTTGCTGGTTTATTAGTGGATAGAGGATATCCACGGTTAATTGGATTGCTAGATGATCCTAACATCTTTATTTTCTATAATACAATATTTTTTATGTACTATATGACGAATTTACAAAATATCACTAACATTCTAGGGTTAATTTTATGTGTTACGACGAGTTTATTAACTTTTTCAAGGGGTGGTATACTAGCGCTTGTGCTTGTCGTTTTTGTATATATATGTATGTCTAGTTTCGCTAAAAAAATAAAAATAATTATAAGTTTAGTATTGTTTAGTGTAGTTATTTTTAGTTTATCGAATAGTGTAATGGGGGGGCAATTAGATGACATATTAAATAAACGAATTTCTGATTTTTCCCATGATAATGGAAGTGGTAGATTTACATTATGGGAAGCTGCTTTTAAATATTATTTATCCAATCCATATATCGGAATCGGTGCTTTTAACTTTTCGAATTATTATGAGTATCAATTTAATGAAAAATTATATGTACACAATACATTTTTAGAAATCTTGTCTGAATCGGGTACAATTGGTTTTCTTCTATATAGCGCGTTTTTATTCATATTAATGTTCAAGCTAGCGCAGCATACTTTGTTTCGTGAAAAACCATATCTTCTATTGACTATGATTGCATTTATATTTCAGATGATGTCATTGTCACTCATTATTAACGAAGCATTCTTTTTATTTTTAGCAGTTGTTGTGAAGTATATTTCAATATATGAAGGAAGGGGAAAGATAGATGGTAAAATGTCTATCAGCACATAATGAGCCGCCTTATGTTTCTGTAATAACACCTTCTTATAATAGTATGCGATTTATAGGTGAGACAATTTTATCTGTACAGAATCAATCGTATGAAAACTGGGAAATGCTTATCGTTGATGACGGTTCAACCGACCAATCTGCCACAAAAATTAAAGATATAATAGAAGGAGACTCACGTATTAGGTTATTATCATTAAAACAAAATGTTGGTGCTGCTAAAGCTCGGAATTTAGCGATCCAAGAGGCGAGAGGAAGGTACATTGCCTTTTTAGATAGCGATGATATATGGTTGCCGCATAAATTGAAGACACAATTGTTATTTATGGAAGAAATGAATATTGCTTTTTCATATGCGTCGTATAGTTTAATTGATGAAAACGGTAATGAATTAAATCGTGAAGTGAGTGCACCAAAATCTGTTGACTATCATTATTTAGTAGGAAATACAATTATCGGTTGTTTAACAGTGATGATTGATCGTGAAAAAATTCCATATGTCGAAATGCCTAGTATACAGCCGGAAGATACAGCGTTATGGCTGAACTTATTACATGAAGGGTATGAAGCAAAAGGGATACAGCAAGTGTTAGCAAAATATAGAATTGTTACAAATTCTGTTTCTAGAAATAAAATTAGAGCAGCTTTCCGGTATTGGAAATTGTTAAGGGAACAAGAACGACTGAATTCGGTGCAAATTTTTTACTATTTTAGTAAGTATGCTTATCATGCTTATAAAAAAAATAAAATCAATGTAGTTGGGAAGACGCAATTATGAATATACTGTTGATGACAGATAAATTGATAACTGGCGGAGCCGAGAGCTATTTTTGTAAATTGGAAAGTAATTTGCGTTATGATGATTTTAAGATTTATACAGCTGCAGGTGATGGAGAACTATATGAATCTCTTACTAGAAAAGAAAATTTTATATTACTTAGTCGATGGAATCATTTGAGAAATATTTATTATTTACGAAACGAAATTTGTAAACGAAAGATAGAACTTATTCATGCAAATAGTTTGCGAATGGTATTATATGCTTTTCTAATTCAAAAGTTTATTAAAAAAAAGATGAAAATTGTTTATACGAAACATAATGTAACGATATTAGAAAAGAAAATGCCAACGCTTTTTCGTTATTTCATGAATAAATATGTGAACAATATTATTACAGTAAGTGAGTTTGAGAAGAATAATTTAATTTCAATTCATGTAGCAGAAGAAAAAATAAATACAATTTATAACGGTGTCGATATTGAAAAGTTTTTATTCCAGCAGAAAAAGAAAGAATCTACATATAAAATAGGGATATTAGCTAGATTATCCAAAGAGAAAAACCATCAACTATTTGTCAAAATTGCAAATGTGTTGAAAAAGAGAAATGATTTTATGTTTTATATTGCTGGTGATGGACCAGAGAAAGAATCGATTATGAAAGAAATAGAAAAATATGGATTACAGCAAAGGGTGAAGATGCTAGGGAATATTTCAGAGCCGCATGAGTTTATAGGGAATATGGATGCTTTACTTTTATTATCTTTTCGTGAAGTGTTTCCAATGGTAGTAATTGAAGCGATGGCTACAGGGACACCAATTGTTTCAATAGATGTTGGTGGAATACATGAAGCGGTAATAGATGGAGAATCAGGTGTTTTAATATCTGAATATTGCGAATATGAATTCGCAAGTGCACTTGAAGAACTACAAGGGGATGAACAAAGGGTAAATGATATTAGATTGAAAGCCCGAGAGAAAGCAGTGAGGTATTTCTCGTTAGCTAAAATGATAGAAGAAACGAAAAATATATATGAGTTAAACAAATGACCGGGTAGGTCGTTTGTTTTTTTTATTATAGAAACTTTTAAGAGAGAACTCACATATTATATGAAAAAAGGTAATATGAGGAGTGAATTTATTTTGTCAGAATATATTTCTTCCCAAGAAGATTGTGCGCCAGAAAGTAGCGTTCACATTGATTGTTTTGGCGCAGTTCCAAACTCGGGAAATGATAGCTCATTAGCAATTCAGCAAGCTATTGATTATTGTGTAGCGAATCGAATTTCGACGGTTAGAATTACAGGGGTAAATACGTACAAAATTGTAAAGCCGATTGTTATTAAATCAAACGTAAGATTAGAGTTAGATCCTACCGTAACGCTGCAAATTGATGGGGATTTTAATGCATTTGAGCTACAAAGTAACGCTTCGATAGTTGGTGGTACTATTCAAGTTATAAATCCATTGTTTCAATCGGCTGTCATTTATGTTTCTGGTTCACAACAAATCGAAGTACCTAATCAATCTGTTATATCAAATATAAATATAATAAATACAACTCCATCGTATAAAGGAAAAGCTATACATTTTTATTGTCAAAAGGCATGGGATTATATTAGTTTCTTTCAAGTCAAATTTATTCAAATTAAAAACTTTCAAACTGCAATATATTTGAAAACAGAGTATATAGATGATATCAATACACCTTGCTGGATTAATGCCAATGTATTTCAATCAATATTTATTGATGGATGTGTGTATGGGATTGAAGTAGATGGAAATAGTGATTTGCCAAATGAAAGTTCAGGAAATACGTTTCATGATATTCAAGTGCAATGTAGACAACAAACGAAAAAAGCAATTCGTTGCTCAGGTGCGTATAATACATTTGATTGTATGATTTGGGATACGTACCGGATGAGTAGTGAACAAATTGTCATTGAATTTTCTTCTAATTCGCATCGTAACTACCTTTTTTCAAATTTACTTTCTACAACTATTGTAGATAAAGGACAATACAATGTTTGTAAGTCTACCTATGAAGAATCTCTTCGAATTCAGTTACCGATTACGTTAAATAAACCACATTTAATAGGGAATCAAGATGATATTTTAGTAAATGCTCAGCAGAAGTATACGATTAAGCAAGTAAGTGGGAAAGTGCCTTACGGGGGGAATCTCGCAAATTGCTTTAATTTAATAGATGAACAAAGTGTAAACTATATTGACGTTCCAGATAGTAATCCAGTTGTAATTGAACTGGATTTTACGAAAAAACCAATACAAATGTTAAATTGTTTTGGAATGTATTTTGGGTGGGGAGAGAGCCCAAAGAAAATTAAAATTGAATATGCATTAAGCGCAACTGGAAGTTGGGTTATCGCGTTGGATGTTCCATTAAATGTTGGCGATACAATTATATCGAATATGAAGGCGAGTCAGTTATATAAAGTTAGAATTACATTAAGTGGTTATTCTCAAGATCATAAGCGTTTTCGAATTAATCGTATTTTTGCAAGGTCTTCTATGGAAAATGGGAACGCTTGGTTAGCGACAACTGGCGGAAGAATGTTTGGAGATATTGAAATAGAGGCAAGTAAAGGTATAATCATGAAGACTGCTAGTGGAGTGAAATGGAAAGTTACTATTAATGAAGCTGGCCAACTTATTACGACTAAGATAACTTGAGATGTTGTTTAATTGTATATCCTTGGACGAGTTACAACGTAGTGGGATATAGGTAATGAAAAAGAGATTGTAAGTTGGTTTCAACCAAACTACAATCTCTTTTTTGTTTCAATTACTTCCACCAAATCCAAGTCCAAAGGTAATTTCGTACATTTCGAGGAGTAATGCGAATGAAGCGTTCACCGTCAAAGAAGCAATTTAAATTTGGAAGTGTTTCATCTGGATTTTCTGGAACAAAAGTGACGATGTTTTCGTTACTTGTAACGGTTACTGTAATTGGTGGGTCGGTAGGCGAGACTTGAAGTTGTAACGAAATATTGGCCGTATTTTTAAATTCATTATTAACAGGTGGACTTATTACTTGTACTGTGAATAATACGATAATTGTTTCGTTTGGTTCCAAATTAGTGGCAACTAGGAAACCGATATTCGGATTCGCTAGTGGAGAGCGTTCACCGTTAATAAAGACAGTGCCGTTTATAAATTGTAAACCTGCTGGAATGGTATCTTGTAAAGAAATATTTGAGAGTGAAATTTTGGAAGTATTTGTAATGCGTACCGTGTAATCAAAATATTGATTTAAATAAGCTG
Source organism: Bacillus sp. FSL K6-2944 (assembly GCF_038005385.1). Lineage (NCBI taxonomy): Bacteria > Bacillati > Bacillota > Bacilli > Caryophanales > Bacillaceae > Bacillus > Bacillus sp. FSL K6-2944. Next base: position 418,373 of record NZ_JBBOTE010000001.1, read on the forward strand.
AGCTGACGGAAGCATTTTTCGTGACTGTTGCAGTTATAAATTGAACTGGTATACGAACGATATTTGAATTAACAATGAAAGTAATAATTGGATCCTGTGGTGTCAACTGAAAAGCAGCGGTAACTGTTGCAGAATTTATAATTGTACTGTTTGAAGGAATAGAAGTTGCGAGAACTTGAAATGTTATAGTTGCTACTGAATCTGCAGGTAAAGAGCCGATATTAATACCAGTGTCTGGACGAACATTTGTAACGGGAGTACCGTTAATTGTTACGCTGTTTTCTATAAATGTTGTACCAGCTGGAATGCTGTCTATAACAGAAGTACTGATTGTCGGAATTGGGGAGTGATTAAATACCGCTAATGTGAATGTAATGATATCTCCTATAACGATAATAGATTTGTCAGCTGTTTTTTCAATGTCAACCATCGGATCAACGACTGTCGTTGTAACGGTATTTGTTTGTTTTGTAACTGTATTTATTTGCTTTGTAATCGTAATAGGTGGTTGGATTAGACCGACAATAGGCGTATAGGAAATAGTAGCATCGTTATTGATTGTAGATTGAAGAGTAGAAGAAGAAATTGTCACTTGGAATGTAATAATAACAGATTCATTTGGAGCAAGATTTCCTAACGTAATACCATTTTCCGGATTCGCATTAGGTTGATTGATTCCGTTAATCGTAACACTACCAATAACAAATGTCGTATCTGCTGGTGCTGTGTCTACTAAAAGAAGGTCTTCGATAATGATATTACCATTATTAGTAATCGTGATGGTATACGTTAAAGTTTGACCGGGTAAGGCACTTGTGAAATCAACAGCTTTTATCGCAATGACATTATCATTTTGGACAGTAGTTGTGACGGTGTTTGTTGTAGTCGTATTTGTAACAGGTACGTTATTTGGGTTGACTATATAGTTAAAAGTAGTAATTGCGTTGTTGTTTAGTTCATTTGGTGTTGGAATAGAAGTTACAGTTACTTGGAATGAAACGATAGCATCTTCACCAATAGTTATAGTACCAATTGGTATGCCGCTTACTGGATTCACTCCTGGAAGAGTTTCTCTGTTTACAATGACGCTATTTTCTATAAACGTAGTACCTTGAGGAATAATATCTTGAATGATTACATCATTTACTGCAACATTACCGGTTTGATTTAGTGTAATCGTATACGTTAACGTATCACCAACCGTTGCAAATGCAAGGTCAACAGCTTTATTACTATTCAAATTTGCGTGATTAATTTCTGTTGCGGCAGCTGATGAAATAATAGTTTCGGTAATAGGTGGTCGATCTGGTACCGTGTATTCATATTCAATTGTACTCGTGTTAGAGATTGGATTTGTTTGTGGAATCGAAGTAACCCGTACTTGGAATAGAATGGTTGCTGTCGTATTAGGTGGAATAGTATCAATTTGTATACCGTTAAGAGGGTTGTCATTTGGCCGAGCGTTGCCGTTCACAATAACACTATTCTCTATAAAGCTCGTATTTGCCGGGATAATATCTGTAACAATAATGTTTTCGACTTGTATATTTCCGTTATTTATGATGGAAATTGTATAAGGGATGATAGTTTGTAAGTCAGCATATTGGATAGGTGTTGTTTTTGTCGCAATTACATTAGCGGAAATAACTTCAGTGAAGGTAATATTGCTAGTCGATATTTGTTCTTCCACGTTAATTGTATAACGAGAAGTTGATTGATTTTGAACATGACCGCTAGCAGGAAGAGCTACGACGGTAACAGAAAATGTGACTGGGATAGAAATGTTAGGAGCAATCGTTCCTACAAGTATACCTACACTTGGATTGGCGTTAAGCTGAGGAATGTTATTTACTAAAACGCTACCGTCAATAAAGGTTGTTCCATCAGGTATATTGTCTGTAAATACAACAGCAGTGGCATCCGTATTCCCTGTATTCGTTAAAGTTGTTGTATAAGTTAAAATGTCACCAATCGTTACAGAGGTTAAATCAACAGTTTTAAGTGAAACGATATCAGCATCATTAATTTGAACGAAAGTAGTATTGGAAGTAGTAGATTTTTGAATTGGTGCAAAGTCAGGATTGAAAATAAAGTCGTAGACAATGTTTGCAGTATTAGGTGTTGGATTTACAGTAGGTAAATTCGTAACGGAAACTTGGAATGTTATTGTAGTCATTTGACCTGCTGCGACATTAGGAATGGAAAAGCCGATATTCGGATCTGCTGCAGGAAGTACAGTATTATTAACTATTACACTTCCTGGAATAAATACTGTTCCATCTGCTATAGTATCTGTAAAAAAGATGGAATTAGTTGTAGCCGATCCATTATTTTGAATGAATACTGTATATTCAATGGTTTCATCAATAGTAGCTAATACAGTATTAGCAGATTTTGTAGCAATAAGAATAGCATCAATAAATTGTATGTTTGTAGCATTGGAAGAGGTCGTTTCTGAAATTGGTGGTGTGCTTGGTTCTGGTCGATACTCATAGTGAATGACGGCAATATTATTAATGTTATTTTGTGGCGGTATAGAAACTACGCTTACTTGGAACGTAACAATAATCGTATTATTTGGAAGAATTATATCAAGATTGATACCGGTAATTGGATTTTCGTTAGGTCTTGGTACGCCATCTACAAGAATGCTATTTGGAACGAATGTGGTGCCAGAAGCAATTGCGTCAAGTAGGAGAGTATTTGTAATAGGTATTGTACCGGCGTTTGTAACTGCGACTGTATATGTGATGATTTGACCGATACGTGTAATGGATCTGTTAGCGGATTTAATTGCACTAACATTTGCCGTTCGCACTTCAGTATTTACTGCATTTGATAACGATCTACGCTGAATAATTGGAGAACTAGGGTCAATTTGGTATTCGTACGAAGTGTCTGAAATATTAATGACTGTATTGCCCTCTGGTATATTTGTAAGTTGTACTTGGAATGAAATAGTGACTGTTTCATTTGGTTGTATCGTGCCGAGAGTTACTCCGTTTTCAGGATTCACGCCAGGCTGAATTACATTATTTATTGCTAAGCTATCTTCAATGAATATAGTATCTTCTGGAATGTTATCAATGAACACGATATTGTTAGCCGGAACGGTTCCTATATTTTGAAGTGTATTTGTGTAGGTAATCATTTGCCCGATTGATACGAAATTTACATCCGCACTTTTAACAGAAATAATATTTGCATTTTGAAGTGATGTTGTAACAATGTTAGAATTTGCAGAGCGATTTACTGGTGGGGCTGTAGGAATACTTACATATTGGTAAGTTGCTGAAGATTGATTTACAATTTCAGTTTCATTCGGTGGATTATTTGTTTGCACTTGAAATAGTATCGTTTTGGAACTGTTTGCTGGAATTGTTCCAATCGGTATTCCGTTTTCAGGATTTACACCTGGCTGAAGGACACCATTAATTGTGACACTATCGGGAACGAATGTAGTCCCAGCAGGGATAGAATCTGTGAAATTAATATTTATTGCGTCAACATTACCGATATTTTTCACTTCAGAAATATAAAGTATAGTTCCACCGATATCTACAGTTGTTGGATTGGATGTTTTTGTAATTGCCAATTGTGCTTGCACGAAATTTGTAATAACGATATTACTAGTAGATGTTTCAGTAATAGGCGGTTGCCCTGGGTCTGGTTGGATTGTATATGTTGTATTGGATTGATTTGTAATCGATTCTTGGGAGAATGAATCGTTAATAAGAATTTGGAACGAAATAAGGTGAGTAGCGTTTGCTGCTAAAGTAGGTAAAGTAACACCTACATTTGGATTGGCATCAAGTATAGTTGTTCCGTTAAGTGTAAAACTATTTTCTACGAATGTAGTATCTTGGGGGATCGTATCTGAAAATATGAGATTAGTAGCTGGAATATTTCCTGTATTTTCTAGTGTTATTGTGTAAGTCAAAATATCACCTGTTGTTGCTTGCTGTGCATTGACTGCTTTTAAAGAAAGGATAGTCGCATCCGAAATTTGTGTGAAAGCAGGATTAGACGTAATTGTTCGAGAGATGATAGGAGCAGTTGGATCGGCGATAAAAGTATAGTCAATACGGGCTGTATTAGAAATTGGGTTTACGCTTGGAATAGATTGAACGATAACCTGGAATGTTACAGTGACGATTTCTGACGGTGTGATGGAGTTTAATGGTATTCCTACGTTAGGATCAGCATCTGGAACGGAAACGCTATTAATAGTTACGCTATTCGGAATAAAGGCAGTTCCTTCGGGGACCAAATCTGTTAAAGTAACTGTATTTGCAGTAGTATTTCCGTTATTTTGAACGACTACTGTGTAAGTGATTGTACCGTCAGTAGATTGTACGAGAGAATCTGTACTTTTAATTACGGATAATGATGCATCAACAACAGCTGTATTAACCGTATTAGACGAGGATGTTGCTGTAACAGGAGGTTGACTTGGATCGACAATATACGTGTAACTTGTAAGTGCTTGATTTATAATTGCTCCTTGTGGTGGAATAGAACTTGCAAGAAATTGGAACGTAATAGTAGCGGAATCACCTGGTGCGATAATACCAACGGGAATACCGAGAGTTGGACTTGCATCTGGAAGTGAAATCCCGTTGAGCGTAACACTATTTGGAACAAATAATGCTCCTTCAGGAACTCCGTTAATGAGTAATACAGAGTTTGCAGGGAAGTTTCCAGTATTCGTTAATGTTGCTGTATACGTAATTACATCCCCGATAGACACAATTGAACGATTTGCTTGTAAAACAGTTGTAACAGTCGCGTTATTAATTTGTGTTGAAGCGCTATTAGAATTTATCGTGCCTGTAACAGGAGGAGAGGCCGGATCAACGATGAATGTGCATTGAATAGATGCTACGTTTGTAATCGGATTTGAAGGTGGAGTTGATGTAACTATGACTTGGAAAGTAACGGTTAAGGAACTATCCGAGCTAATTGTTCCGATATTCACTCCGTTATTTGGATTTGCACCTGGAATGGTACTTCCATTTACAGCAAAACTATTTTCAACAAAGGTTGTTCCTGCTGGAACTGGGTCTGAGAAATTTACATTCGTAGCGTTTGTATTGCCGCTATTTTGAATCAAAACTGTATAAGTGATCGTATCTCCAATATTTGCAAAGGCTGTATTAGCAGTTTTTACAGCTGAAAGTATTGCTGTATTAATAGAAGTAACGAAGACATTCGTTTCCACATTTCCAGGTTGAGCCAGTAATGCATTGCCTACGTTATATTGGAAGTTAACAAATCCTAAGTTTTGGAGTTCAGGTGTGAACGTTGTTGGATTACTTACGATTTGTACTTGGAATATGATTGTAACAGTTTGATTTGGATTGATTGTATTTATGCCAACACCGTTAATAATCGAAGCGGATGGTAATGGAGTGCCATCAACAATAACTGATCCTGCAACAAATTGTGTCCACGATGGTAAAGGGTCTGAGAATATAGCGTTGTTAGCAGGAATATTGCCTGTGTTCGTAATAGTCGTTGTATACGTAATCGTATCACCAATCGTTGCAAAAGTTTTATCTCCTATTTTAATAGTATTTAAAATAGCACTTTCAATTTTTGTTGTAACGTTGTTAGAAATAATGTTTTTTGAAACTGGGGGATTAGCTGGATTAACGATATGTTGAAAGCTAACGCTAGCTTGATTAGTAATTGGATTTATAGGCGGAATTTCATTGGCGATAATGTTAAATGCTACGATGACAGATTCGTTTGGCGCGATATCACCGATTGGAACGCCTGTAATGATATCTGCATTTGGGATGCTAGTTCCGTTCAGTGTAAAGCTATTCGGTTCAAAGGAAGTTCCGTCTGGAATAAGGTCGGTAAAAATAACATTCGTTGCACTTACATTTCCGCTATTTGTAATTGTAACGGTGTAGGTAATATCCTGCCCGATATCTACCGTAGATACATTTGAATTTTTTTGTGCAGTAAGGATAGCGCTATTAATTTGTGTTGTCGTTGTATTAGATTGATTGGAAGTTGTAATAAGTGGCTGGCTAGGATCAACGACATAATGATATGTGGTAGAAGCAGAGTTAGAAATGGGATTAAGTGTTGGAAGTGTAATAACAGTTGCTTGGAATGTAACGATTGCCGTATTACCAGCATTAATGGAACCAATATTTACACCAGTTGATAAATCGGCGTTTGGAATGATTTGCCCATTAGCTGTGAAACTATTTGGAACGAAACTTAAATTGCTATCAAGAATATCGATAATAGTTACATCAGTTGCGGTCACATTTCCGGTATTAGGAAGGTTAAGTGTAAATGTTATTGTATTACCAACATCCGCAAAAGTAAGATCTGCTGTTTTGGTGCTAATAATAGTTGCGTTGTTTATTTGAAGGAGTGTAGTGTTGGAAGTAGCTGCACTTGAAACGGGAGGATTAACAGGATCAACAGTAAATTCATACGTCGTTGATGCTGTATTTGGTGCTGGGTTACTAGGGGGAATATTGTTTACTGTAACTTGAAAGACGATACTATATATTTCATTTGGTGGAAGTGTTGCAAGTAATACACCTGTATTTGGATCCGCGTTAGGTTGTAAAACGCCATCGATAGTTAATGTGTTAGGAACAAATGTGAGTCCACTTGGTAATGCATCTGTGAATACAATATTAGTTGCATCGGTATTGCCTACATTGGTAATAGAAGTAGTATAAAAAGCAGTTTGCCCGATATCTGCAAAGGATACACTTTCATTTTTCGTCATAGACAATATTGCTTCGTTAATTTGGGTTGAAACAGGATTACTAATTGAAGTTTCTGCATCAGGCGGTGAGACTAATTGATACGATGTTGATGAGAAATTTACAATTGGGTTTTGGGTTGGTAATGATGTTACAGTAACTTGGAACGAAACTGTTACTGTAGTCCCGGCTGTTATTGTCCCAATATTCACACCGTTCGATGGATCCGCCCCACTTTGAGGAACTCCATTAATAGAAAATGTGTTTGCAATAAATGTAGTGACGCTTGGCACTGTATCTGTAAATATAACATTTTGTGCAGATGAGTTTCCATTGTTTGTTAAAACGACAGTATAAGTGAGTGTGTCTCCAATACGACTAAAGGATTTATCGACTTGTTTTAATGAAAGAATGTTAGCTGTATTAATCGTAGTAAACACTGTGTTTGAAGTAACGTTTCTTGAAACGATCGGTGCATTTGGATCAGCGATAAATGTGTAAGAAGCAGTAGCGGAATTGGCTACAGGATTTTGGTTTGGTGTAGAAGTAGCAGTAACTTGAAATGCGATAGATATTGAGTTGTTAGGAGCAATTGATCCGATTGTTATACCTGTATTAGGATCGAGTTCGATGTGTGTACTGCCATTGATTGTGACACTATTCGGAATGAACGTTGTGCCGTCTGGAATAAGATCAGTGAAAGTAATATTCGTTGCATTTGTATTGCCATTATTCGTTAGAATGGTTGTATAGGTAATGGTATCACCTAGTGTTACAATTGTTTGATCGACCGATTTTACCATCGTTATCATAGCATCTAGTACCGGGTTTGTAACAATATTCGTTGAAGTAGAAGTTGTAATAGGAGTTCCGTTTGGATCGACAGTATAAGAATATAAAATTGTGTCATTACCCATAATCGAACTTGAAGGGGGAACAGAAAGAACATTTGCTTGGAAAGTAACGGTTACTGTTTCACCAGGAGCGATATTTGGTATAGTTACTCCAAGTGCTGGTTGCGCACCAGATTGCTGAACCCCATTTATTTTGACTGAGTTTGGTATAAAGGTAGTGTTAGCTGGAATTGCGCTCGTGAAAGTAATATTCGTTGCAGTCGTATTTCCTGTATTTGTAATAGTTGTTGTATACGTAATCGTATCTCCAACAGAAATGATAGATTTATCAACGCTTTTTTGGGTCGTTAATATTGCACTATTAATTGTTGTCGAAACAGCATTAGATACGTTCGTTTGTGTTACGGCAGGTTGGCTAGGATCAACTACATGTGCAAATTGTACAGAACTAAAATTAGAAATTGGATTTATACTTGGAATGTTTGTAACAAGTACGTTGAGAGTAATCACGGCCGTTCCATTTGGGTTTATATTTCCAATCTGAATCCCGTTAGATGGATTTCCGATTTGCTGTGTACCAGAATCGTTTGTAAGAGTGCCAGATATGAATGTCGTCCCATCAGGTAAAGTATCCGTGAAAATTATATTTTGTGAAGTGACATTTCCAGGGTTACTTAATGTAATTGTATAAGAAATTGTATCACCAATCGTTGCGAAAGTTTTATCTACAGATTTGATTGCCACAATTTCCCCAGAATTTATTTGTGTCGAAACAGAATTAGATGTCGTATTTCGTGAAACAAGTGGTAAATTAGGTCCTGTCATAAATTTATAATCAATAGAAGCGCCGTTTACAACCGGTGAGTTTGGTCCGCCTGGTCCAATTGTGAAAATTGGATTTGGAATGCTAACTACTTGCACACGGAAGGTAACATTTATAAAATCTCCTGCAATAATATCTCCAATTGGTATCCCGTTAGCTGGATTTACTCCAGGTAATAAAACTCCGCCTACTCGAACGCTATCTTCTATAAATACTGTGTTATTTGGAATCGGATCTGTAAAAATGATATTCGTAGCAGTTGTGTTTCCTACATTTTCTAATAAAACTGTATACGTTAAAAATGAATTTCCAGGTGCTATGTCAGAAAATAGCCGATCCACACTTTTCGTTGCTTGAATAATCGCTTCGTTAATTTGAACTAAAGTTGGATTACTTGTAGCTGTTTCTGTCACCGGCGGCTGGGTAGGATCAACAATGATCGAGTATGTCGTGCTAGACTGGTTCAAAGTTGGATTTGTAACTGGTATTGAGCCAACGATAGCTTGAAAGCTAATTGTTGTCGTTCCTCCAACTGGAATTGAGTCTAAAGAAATCCCGCTATCTGGTCTAAATCCAAGTTGTGGGATGGTATTAATTTGTACGCTATCAGGAACGAATGAAAGTTCAGGTGGTAATATATCGATAAAAACAGGTGTGTTTGCGGCAGTATTTCCGCTATTGGTGAGGGTAGTTGTATACGTAATTGTATCTCCAACAGCAGCAAAAGCACTGCTTGCAGTTTTTGTTGCGATAACAGAAGCAGTATTTACTTGTGTAAAGGTTTTATTAGATTGAACTGTTCGTGAAACTGGCGGTTCATTTATATCTACAATAAAGCTATATTGAAGCGATGATTTATTCGGGATTGGATTAGGGTTTGGAAGTGTTGTAATGTTTACTTGAAAACTGAGTGTAGCAGATGCATTTGAATTTAAGTTACCAATATTGATACCGTTTTGTGGATTTGCATTCGGAACGGTTACACCATTTATCTTAAAGCTATTTGGGATAAAGGTAGTACCGTTTGGAATTGTATCAGTAAAAATAATGTTGTTCGCAGTAGTATTTCCGTTGTTTGTAACAGCTGAAGTGAATGTAATTGTATCACCAATTGTAGCGAAAGTTGTACTAGCGCTTTTATTTATTACTAAAGTAGCGTCAATAATTGGTGTAACTGTTGTATTTGTTACAGTGCTACCAACAGCAGGAGATTGGTTTGGATTTACGGTATATTCATAATTTACAAGAGCATTATTTGTTAATGTGCCACTAGGTGGTATCGCTAAAATTTGTGCTTGAAAAGTAATGAATACAGTATCTCCTGGCGAAATATCTGCCAAGTGAACACCAAGTGATGGATCTAATCCTAGTTGTGGAACATTATTGATCGTTACGGAGTTTTGGATAAATGAAGCTCCTGCGCCAAGCCCATCTGTTAAAACAGTTGCACTAGCAGGGATATTACCTGTATTTGTTACTGCAATCGTATAAGTAACAATATCACCAATTGCAGCTGTCGGTGTATTCACAGACTTAGTAGCGACAATAGTAGCGTTATTAATTTGAGTTGTTATTACGTTACTTAACGTATTGGCGGATGCTGGAGGTAAGTTAGGATCTACGACATACTGGTACGTTGTATTATTTTGGTTCGGGATTGGATTTGGATTCGGGATAGAATTTACTTGTACTTGGAATGAGATGATTGTATTTGCATTCGGATTTATTGGGTCGATTGCAATTCCGCTTGCTGGATTGACATTAGGCAGTGTATTCCCATTTACAGTAACACTATTAGGAATAAACGATGTTCCGTTTGGAATTACATCTGTAAATATTACATTTGATGCAAGTGTGTTCCCGTTATTCGTTAAAGTAGTCGTGTACGTAATAATATCATTTACGTTAGCAAACTGTTTATCTGCAGATTTAGTAGCGGCAATTGAGGCGTTATTAATAGTTGTCTGTACAGTGTTAGAAGCAACCATCTGCATCACAGCAGGTTTGGATGGATCATACGTATATTGGAATGTTGTGCTTGATTGATTTGTAATTAGGTTTACAGCAGGGATAGTTGGTACAAAAACTTGAAATGCAACGGTGCGTGATGAATTCGCTCCTATCGTACCAATTGAAATGCCAGTGGCAGGATTTGCGTTAGCTACAGGGACATTATTAATCGTTACAGTATTAGGAATGAAGAGGGTACCCGCTGGAATGATATCTGTAAACGTTACATTAGCAGCAGAGATATTCCCGTTATTTGTTAAAATAGTTGCATATAGTATGACATCACCAACATCAGCGAAGTTTGTGCTTGTGAGTTTTGTAGCAACGATATTAGCAGTATTAATTTGTGTAGTTACTATATTGCTAGCAGTGTTTCTAACGAGAGCAGGTAAGTTTGGATCAGCGATAAAGCTATATTGAAGTGAAGCAATGTTTTGAATTGGGTTTGGTGAAGGTAGCCCATTTGCACTTATTTGAAAAACAATCGTTGTAAAACCACCTGAAGGAATGGAGCCGACTTGAAGACCGGTACTAGGGTCTGCACTTTGTTGTAAAGTACCACCTATAAAAATACTATTTGGTACGATAGTGGAGCCATTAGGGATTATATCGGTAACAATAACATTATTTGCTGTAGTATTGCCAAGATTAGCTAAAGAAATTGTATATGTGATTGGTTGCCCGACATCGGCGATAGTTAAATCTACTTCTTTGACAATCACTACATTTGCTAAATTAATTTGTGTACTTACAGTATTACTTACAGATGTTTCTATAGTTGGTGGATCGCCCGGATTTAGAATAAAGCTATACTGTGTACTAGATGAATTTAATGTTGGGTTTTGTGTTGGTAAAGAGGTGACGGTTACTTGATAAGAGACAGTAAGTGAGCCATTAGCAGCAATGGAAGGTAGTGGAACACCTATATTTGGATCTGCGTTATTTTGGAGTACACCATTAATAAGAAAAGTGTTTGGGATAAAGGTAGTACCGTCTGGATTCGTATCTACGAAAGTAGGACTATCAGCAGAAACACTTCCTGCATTCGTCAAAGTAACAGTATAAGTTAATATATCCCCTACGGTAGCGAACGCTCGGTCCACTGTTTTGGCTGAAATGACATTTGCATCGTTTACTTGAGTAAATGTAGTAGTTGAAGTAGTGTTCTTACTTACAGGTGAAGCGTTTGGATCAACGATAAAGTTATAGGAGATGGAAGCGCTATTTGAAATAGGGTTTGGATTTGGAATGCTAGTTATTACTACTTGGAATGAAGCTGTAATTGTAGTATTAGCATTGATGCTACCAATATTGATGCTAGCTGGTGTAACGCCTGGCTGAGTAACACTGTTAACTATAACGCTGTTTGGGACAAAGGCGGTTCCATTCGCAATTGAATCAGATAGTAATACATTGTTTGCTGCAACATTCCCATCGTTCGTAAGAGCGAAGGTGTAAGTTAATACATCGCCAACTTCCGCAAACGTTTTATCTACAGATTTATTAGCACGGAGATTTGCTAGTCTAATTGTTGATGTAACAGAATTAGAATTTGCTGTTTTTGAAGTCGGTGGCAAACTTGGATTTACAGTATATAGATAAGAAGCGAAGGCGTTATTAATGATAGGATTTTGGGTCGTAATATTGATGACTGTTACTTGGAAAGAAAGGGTAACAGTAGCCCCACCAGGAATTGTGCCGATAGGTAAAGCAACGAGAGAATCTACATTTTGTAAAACTCCGTTTAGTGTTACAGTACCAGGAGTCAATATCGTTCCGTTTGGAAGTGGATCTGTTAGTTGCACGTTATTAGCGGCTGTATTTCCACTGTTTGTAATAAGGATTGTATAACTTATTGTTTCGCCAATTGTAGCAAATTGTTTATTTGTTGATTTTGTTAATGTTACATTCGCATTGTTAATTTGAGTGGAAACGAGATTCGAAGAAATATTTTTTGTAACAGGTGATTGGCTAGGATTGACAGTGTATTGATAAGAAGCGCTTGATCCGTTAGATACGACATTTGACGTGGGTATTGTGTTTACTACTACTTGAAATGCAACATTTTTTGTTGTGCCGCTTGTTATGGATCCAATGTTCACGCCGGTAGCGGGATTTGCACCCACTTGTGTCGTGCCATCTATTGTTAAACTGTTTAGAACGAAAGTTGTTCCAGTAGGGATGACATCTGTAAAAATAACATTGTTCGCATTTGTATTACCTGTACCTGTAAAGGAAACGGTGTACGTTAGTGTATCACCAATATCTGCAAAATTTTTATCTACTGCTTTTGTCATTGTTACAGTAGCATTATTCACTTGAGTGGAGACAATATTTGTCGTATCAGTCCCACTTACTGCTGGTTGATTAGGTACAGGAATGTATTGATATGTTGTTGTTCCACTATTTAATATTGGGTTTGTTTGAGGGATAGAAGGAACGAGCACTTGGAATGAAATAGTAGTAGTGGAATTTGCGGCAATTGAACCAATTGTTATACCATTAGCGGGATTTGCGCCAGCTTGAGTAACTCCGTTCACAGTTACACTCCCTGGAATGAAAGTAGTCCCGCTAGGAATCGGATCCGTATATATCACATTCGTTGCAGCGATATTTCCTATATTAGCTAAGGCAATACTGTAAGTTAATGTTTCACCAATATCGGTAAAAAGTTTGTTAACTGATTTTGTTCCATTAATATCTGCAAGGTTAATTTGTGTTCCAGCAGAGTTACTTGTTGCAAGACCATTAAAAGTTGTTCCTCCGGCGATTGGTGTATATTGAAATGTAATATTAGCAGTGTTAGAGATAGGATTTTGACTTGGAAGAGAAACGACAGTAGCTTGGAAAGTTACTATACGAGAAGCACCATTATTAATTGTTCCAAGAGATATACCAGCCGCAGGATTTGCATTTGTTTGTGGTACGTTATCTACTGTTACAGTGCCGGGTATAAAAGAAGTACCATTAGGGAGACTATCTATAAAAATAGCGTTATTGGCAGGAAGAAGCCCGGTGTTAGGGATAGTAACTGTATAAGTGAGAATATCTCCAATTGCAGCAACACTTTTATTTACGCTTTTCGTTGCTTGTATATTTGGGGAGTTTATATTAATTTGTAAGCCGACTGTATTTAACATATATGCATCTCCGTTAGTAGTTAAACGGATTGCAGCGGATACTTGTGAGTTTGTTAAATAAGGAGAAATATCAATAGAAGTAATATCCCAGCCCTGTCTTCCTGCGGAAATGTTTGTACCTGTAGAAGCACTTTGATTTCGCGTTCCAAATGTCCCAGTTGTATCTAAGTTTCCTGCAGCATTATTAACTTGAGAACCGAAGAAATTATTTATGGCATTATTTGGTCCAGATAAAGCATTTAATGAACTGAAATTTGGTCCAAATAAAGCTTGATCCCCGGTTAAATCTGCATCTCCTTCGGTAGAACTTAAAAATAATCTCCCACTTACTGGTCCTCCTGAAGGTGTTAAAAATCCAGAAACAGATACATCGGCACTACCAGTTTCTGCAGAAACACGGTTACCAGCTACATAAATGGTTAAGTTTCTTGCTGGCAATGTCCCGTTTTGATAAGCGACGATAAGCGTCCATCCAGCCGAATTAATTGTTCCATTAGAAGCATCTATAGGATCTACAAGTCCAGGAACCGCTCCTGTAGTATAGGAACCAGCACCTCCCGCTTGAATAAGAGTTGTTACGTCTGCTGAACGAGTGTAAAAGCCAAATGTAATAGAGTTTGAAACGAAAGTTTGATTTGAAGCCGTAACAGCTGAAGGAGTAATCGAGTATGTTGAAACAGGTGTTGTAAAAGAAACTGGGTTTCCTAATACACTCGTAATGTTTTGATCACGAGATAAATAGTTTCCACCCCAAACGAGTTCTGCGTAAAGAATAGTACTACCAGCAGGGATATTTAAAATAGCGGTAGAACTATTTTGTGTATAGTTTAATGTTGTACCAGCAGGAAAAGTAGTTACTTGTAAAGCAGTATTCGTAGTTGCGAATGCACCAATTGCCCCGATTGTACCAGCACGGTTTTGATTGCTGATTTTACTTAAGCCTAAAGTATTACCTGTAATAGCGAGTGCGCCGTTAGTGGTGGTAGAAAATCGATTCGTAATGGGCATGTTGTCACCTCATTTACAATATAGTCTTGGTCAAAATAACATATGTGTGTGACAAATAAAGGGAAACATGTACAAGTTGATTTCGTAATAATGATTTAAATGTCTAGATAAGGGGATGGAGTATGATTGAATTGGAAATTAGAGTGGAGCGTCTTCGGAAAGAACAAATAAGCGACATTGTAGCGCTATCTTCTTATATTGGTTGGGATTATAACAGAGAAGAAATTGAGACTATTTTTAACGCAGGGATTGTATACGGTGTTTGGAATGAGAAAGAGGAACTAATTGCTAGCGCAGCAATAATATTATATGGGGAGAAATTAGCATCTATCGGAATGGTGATTGTACATCCAGATTATAAGGGGAGAGGGATTGGAAAGATAATAACGGAAGCGTGCGTTAAAAGCGTATCAGCTCATACTCCAATTATGCTTATTGCTACGGATGAAGGGAAACCTTTATATGAAAAGTTAGGATTTAGGGCAGTAAGTTATGTTTCTAAATACATATGTAACTCATACAATGCGAAACATTATTGTGTAAGAAATGAAGATTATGTGATGAATTATGAAGAGGGTGATTTAGAAAAAATAATAAAAATAGATGAATATGCGTTTGGAACAAATAGAAAAGAGTTTTTAAAGAAAAGAATTATGCAAAGTGAACAGTGTATCGTTGTAAAGGACAAGGAACAAAATGTATTAGGTTACGGTTTAAGCATACAAACACCAGAAAATAAGATAATAGGGCCGGTTGTTGCTAAAAATGATGAGATGGCAATGAGAATTGTACATGATTTAGCAAAAGGGCATAATGGTAAATTAAGAATTGATGTACTAGAAGGAAAGAAAGATTTCATGAAAGTATTAGAGATTGCTGGTTTTAAAAAGGTGAATACACCACCAATTATGATGAAAAATAGCGATCAATTATTAAAAAGGAATAATGAGTTATATAGCATTGCAGCACAAATTTTTGGGTGAAAAAGAATCCTTCTGAATGAAGGATTCTTTTTCGCTAATCACGATATTGATCATGAGTCGGCTGAAAGAGGTCTTCCTCGATATCTCTCACCATAGAAAAATGATCAACGTTATAATGACCGTGTAAAGTTTTATTGTGATGACCAATAATTTGTTCTGCAGACAATACGTTAGAATCAGTTGTTGAATGACCGTTTTTAATTAAGGTAACGTCAAATCCTTGTACAGTTGCTGCTCTAACTGCAGTGTCAATGCAATGTTCTGTTTTACATCCGCCTATAACAATATGATTAATGTTTTCTTCTTTTAAAAGTTCAAGTAAAGAAGTGCCGTAGAATGAATTGGTTGCTGCTTTATTAATAAAGATTGCAGACTGGGGTACTTGAATTTGATTATGTACTTCAAATCCTTCGCCACTACCAGAAGCAACATCGATATCTCTTACGAAAACAATAAGAGCATTTGAATCTATTGCTTTCTGCAGGGCTATATTTAGTGTAGATAATAGCTCGGTTTTACGAAAAACTTCATTTTCTTGCTCATTTCCATCAATTAATTCTTGCTGAGCGTCAATAATTAATAGTGCTTGTTTCATCGTGTCTCCCCTTTAATATGAAATAAGTTCCACTGTACATATTCCTTCAGATTGTTAGAAAATCCTCCATTGTAAGAGAAGTAGAAGATTGATTTACAAAGTTGTCAAAGAAATTTCATTCTCATAGCGTGTAAAAACATGTATGATAGGAGATGGAGAATTTTTGAGTAGGTGGGAATAACATGCAAACAGTAGAAGATTATCTTTCATTCTTACATACGAAAGGATTTAAATTATCAGAGGAAGCACAAGGGTTTATTATGTTTGGACAAGGATATACTGGTGCGTCTGATGGGATTGTGAACGCAGCAATAGAAGCCACAATTAAACATCAATTGCAGTTTGATGGTAGTTATTTCGTTGCGTTATTAGAACGATTGAAAGAGGAAGAAATTACAGATAAAAAAAGCGCTAAGGCTTTTATGCGGAAGTTACAAGCGTAACTTCACGCAGCCTGCGCTTCTTTTTTTGTTTTGGAAGGTAATTCAACAAAAATCATGCCTAGAAAAATACATAGACATCCGATAATAGCAGAAATAGAAAGTTGTTCATTTGCAACGAGAACGCCTGTTAATGCAGCAAAAACGGGCTCCATTGCGAAAATAATTGCTACTCTCGTTGGAGAAGTGTGTTTTTGTGCCGATGTTTGAATGAAAAAAGCAATAGATGTTGCAAACAGGGCAGTTAGAAAGAGTGCGAATAAAAAGGATTGATTCGTCCATAGTGATACTGAAAATAACTTTTCCCAATCTTCAAACAAGAAAGCGCAAATAGAAGAAAATATACCAACAGCTAATACTTGAGATGTGCTTAATAATAAAGGTGATATTTTTTTAGAAAAGAAGCCGTTAATAAGAATATGGGCAGCGAAAGCGACTGCACAACCAAGAACAAGTATATCTCCTATATTTAATTGGAAAGAATTAGCAGCTGTTAATAAGTACAAACCTGTTGTAGCTACAGCAATACCAAGTATGATGAAAATGGTGGCTTTTTGTTTTAAAAAGATAAATGATAAGATTGGGACCATAACAATGCTTAGCCCAGTTAAGAAACCTGCTTTTGAAGAAGTTGTATAGAGTAAGCCAAATGTTTGTAATAAATAGCCGACAAATAAGAAGAACCCAACCATTAATCCAGCTAAACTACTATGTTTTAATTCTTGTTTTGAAGTTTTCTGTGAGAAAATAATTTGAACGAATAATAAAATAATTCCAGCGAATAAAAAGCGAATACCATTAAACGTAAATGGACCAACGAAAGACATAGCGTTTTGAACGACAACAAACGTAGCTCCCCAAATAAAAGAGACAAATAATAAAGCAAGAGGAGCAATCCACTCTTTTTTCACACTCATACCCCCGTTAATTTTGTAAGATAGCTTTTCTAGCTAATTCATCAGCTACTTTATTTTGACTACTTGGAATCCACTTAATAAAAAAGAGATCGAAGTTTTTTATGTACTGCAGCGCTTCATCTAAAAGAGGTGCAAATATTTTATTTTTTGCGTATTCCTTTTCAACAGCCCGTTCGACAAGCTGGGAATCTGTACGAAAAGAGACAGTGCTATAATTATGCTCGATGCAATATTTTAATGCTAGAAGTAAAGCGCGGTATTCTGCTTCATGATTGGACATTGTTCCAAGTGGTACTGATAATTGTACAGGTGGCTGAACGCCTTTAATAAACACTCCTGCACCAGAAGGACCAGGATTTCCTTTTGATGCACCATCAATATATACTTCAATCAAAATGAGAAACCTCCAAATTATAAGATGATCCCCTACTTAAATATTTTTTTGAAGTAGGGGATAGAGTAGTTATCCGATTGTGATGCTGTAACGACATGTAAATGTTTCATTCGCTTGTAAAGATTGAATTCCCTTTTTGTCCTTGAAATCTTTTGCTGGATTTACTTCATCAGCGATGCCATACCAAGGTTCAATACATAAGAAAGGTGCGTTATCCCCTGATGTCCATACGCCAACAAATGGGAATCCATCAAATTCTACTTTTACAAATTTATTATGTTTATGAGAACGAATAGAAATTTCATCCGTATTCATATTTTCAAAAATAAGCGCATCATTTTTGAATAAATCATATGTAAGTGGCAATTCAGTCGTATTTTCAGCGATTAATTGCTTTTTGTTTGAAAGATAAGGTCCTTCTAATACGCTTGTTTCTAAGCGTTCCGAACCATTAAACGATAAGTGATAATCTGTAAATGATTCACCGTCCAATAAAGGGAAGTTGAATCCAGGATGTGCTCCGATTGAGAAGAACATCTCTTTTGAAGTAGGATTGTTTACTTCATATGTTATATGAACGCTTTGTCCATTTAGCTCATAAGAAACGAGTAATTCGAATTCGTATGGGTATTTTTTTAATGTTTCTTCATTACTAGTAACGATATAAGTGATTTTTGTTTCGCTTTGTTCTTTCACAGAGAAAGTAAGATCACGAGCGAAACCGTGTTGTGTTAATGAATATGGTTTACCGTCTACGTAGTATGTATTATCTACTAATCGACCGACAATTGGGAACAAAATTGGTGCACGGCGTCCCCAATAAGTAGAATCACCTTGCCATAAATATTCTGTGTTGTCTTCTTTTAAGCGAACGCTCTGTAATTCTGCACCTTTGTCAGAAATGGAAACGATCACTTTTTCATTTTGAATTGTTGCTGTCATGAAGTGAAACCTCCTAAATCTTTCATATGTTTCATTATACGTTGTCTAAAAGGAAAAAGGTAGTTTATGATAGGAATCTATTGACGAAAGAGGGGCTACCACGTAAAATATAATCTTGTTGCTTAAAAAACGAATAACGTGGTTCGAAACCATCCCACGTAAAAAAACTAAGGAGATTTTGTCATGAATATTAGAACTTTAGTCGGTAATGGTATTTTAGCGGCATTATATATTGCTGTTTCTATGCTTATTCAGCCATTTGGCTTTACGAATGTACAATTTCGTATTTCAGAGATGTTTAATCATCTCGTTGTATTTAACAAGAAAGCAATTTACGGAATTGTATTAGGTGTATTTTTAACGAATCTCTTTTTTTCACCTATGATCGCTTACGATTTAGTATTTGGAGTAGGGCAATCTATTCTTGCGTTAGTTGCAACGATTATTTCTATGCGATTTATTAAAGGTGTTTGGGCTCGTATGATTTTTAATACAGTTATCTTTACAATTACAATGTTTATGATTGCAATTGAACTTCATCTTGCATTGGGTTTACCATTTATGTTGTCTTGGTTAACTTGTGCAATTGGTGAATTTGTTGTCATGGCGATCGGTATGCCTGTAATGTACTGGATTAATAAGCGAGTACAATTTGAAAGATTTATGTAATAGATGAAAGAGCTATTCCTATAGGGATAGCTCTTTTTGTATGTAATCATATTGAATATAATGCTGTGACTCTAGATAAAATATAATAAAATAAAGTGAGGCTTCAATTAGCCGGATATATATAAGAAGTCTTACATAAGGGGAATGTAGTATGAAATATAAAATTCATTGGTTGTATAAAACGAAGCGTGGATTGCAGACGGAATTAACAACAGAGTATATGAACATAGAAGAAGTACTTCAATTTGCAGAGGATTTTGAGAAAACAGGAAGAGCTAAGGAACTTTTATTTTACGATGAAATGGACGCAGAATGGTCATTAAAAGAGATGAAAAAGTTAAGTAAGCAAGTAGAGGAAGAGCCCCAAGAAATACTCGTTTATTTTGATGGGGGGTATGATGTGCAAACGAAAGAAGCTGGCGTTGGTATATGTGTGTATTATAAAAAAGGAAATACAAACTACCGCATTCGCCGCAATGCATATATAGAAGGTATATATGATAATAATGAAGCGGAATATGCATCATTATTATACGGTATGAATATACTCGAGGAACTAGGGATTAAGTATGAAGCAGTTACACTTCGCGGAGACTCACAAGTGGTACTGCAGCAATTAGCCGGAGAATGGCCTTGTTATGATGAACATTTAAATCATTATTTAGACCAAATTGAGCAAAAGGCGAAGCAAATGAAATTAAAACTTATATGTGAGCCGATATCTAGAAAACAAAATAAAGAAGCACATCAATTAGCTACGCAAGCATTAGAAGGAACAAGTATTGATAGTCATAAAGAAATAACCGAATAGAGAGGTGCAAAGGTGGATAAAAAGCAACTCATTACAGAGGTAAATGACTTATTAGAAACGTATTGTGAAGGATGTTTTTTGCGAGAACATAATCGAAAGACAAATAGTAAGTATTACGCTCATTCATTTTGTATAAGGCAATGTACAGTGGGAGAAACATTGAAAAAGTATGGGGAACAGTTGTCATGAAAAAACATCCAGAGAAAATTCTCTGGATGTTTTTTAGTGTCTTGCTTCGTTTAGTTGATGCTCACATTTATTTAATTTTTTTTCCTCATTCATTAAAAATGGCTCATCTAAATCAGTTGCAACAGATTTCATAATTTCAAGCTGAGAGCGAGCTGCTTCTACAGCAGTAGTAGCATGTTCTAATGTATCTGGATCCATTGAAATTGTTGCTGATCCTACCATTTTTTGTGCTGTTTCTACACGGAATTTCACTTCTTCAAAATCATTTACTTCTGATCCCATTAATAATTCCTCCTTTGTATAGTGCGCATTTCACATAGTTTTTGCTCTGTAAAACGGAAATATACAAAGGAATAACAAAGGAGGTTACCAAGTAAGGTAACCTCCTGTTATATGTTGGATTAAAGTTTTACTACGTTAGCAGCTTGAGGTCCGCGGTTACCTTCAGTAATGTCGAAAGATACTTCTTGACCTTCTTCTAAAGCTTTGTAGCCGTCGCCTTGAATAGCAGAGAAATGTACGAATACATCGTCAGCGCCTTCCATTTCGATAAATCCAAAACCTTTTTCGTTGTTAAACCATTTTACTTTTCCTTGCATGTTACAATTCCTCCTAAAAGCGTTTACTATTTTCATTTAGTGAAATTCATTTAAAAAAAATAATATAAACTAAAAATGCTATATTCTTGAATATTCTGCTAAATGATTAATTTAAATATACACGAATTGGGAGAATTTAGTCAAGTAAGCGATTTTATTTTTTTGTATTTTTAAATAATTTTTCAGTCAAATTTTTAAATAGGTATAGGACAGGCTGAGTATATAATATTCTTAATTGAATGCTATACATAATGAGGTGAAAGAATGAATAAGTCTTACTTATTAGATAATGAAGGAATGAGAACGAGAACCGACATACCGGATTGGGTTGCAAAAGAATTTGAGATTTTTTCAAATGTTGTGTTAGAACCAACTTTTCCATGTTATTTCGGTTTAACAGCTTTGAAAAAGAATGAACTTCGTTATTCATTTCTTTCTCATAATGATTGGAGTCATTTACCACATACAATGTTATCTTTTTTAGAGTTAATGAAAGAGAGGCCGATTGTAAGAAGGGGCTTTTTCCTTTTTGTAGAACCGGAATGTGAAGAACAGCCACTCGAATATTACCGTGATTCCTTTTGGAAAGTGTTACAGTATTTACATGAAAACGATAATCAAGCATGGCCAAAGCAAATTCCTGAAGATCCAGACCATTATTTATGGGAATTTTCATTTGGTGGTGAGCCAATATTCGCATTTGGAAATGCGCCAGCTTATAAACAACGAAAAACTAGACATTTAGGGAATTCTCTCGTTATTGGGTTTCAGCCACGCACTATTTTTGATGGATTAGAGGGAGATCGTCCTAAAGGAGCATATTCAAGACAAATGGTTCGTGAGCGAGTTGAAAAGTGGGATCAATTGCCGAAACATCCTAATATTAGTCATTATGGTGACCCAGAGCATCGTGAATGGAAACAATATTTCATAGGAGACGATGTAGAGCCAATAAAAGGGAAATGTCCTTTTCTTCATAGGATAGAAAAGTAAGAGCCATCACCTAGATGGCTCTTTTGTATATTTTGGATAAAAAAGGGTATTTTATTATGAAAGCTAGTCTATTTTTTCAAATTACATCATTAACTAGTAGTAAAGAGAGTAGAAAGGATAGAGCGATGTTTGGAGCAATTATACAGCAAATCGTATTAGGTATATCATTAGCTGCGCCAGTAGGGCCGATTAATATTGAAATGTTAAAACGAGGAATTGAACGTGGGTTTTGGCACGCTTGGGTTGTTGGAATTGGTGGAATGACTGCAGATGTTTTATTTATGCTTCTCATTTATTTCGGTTTATCTTCTGTGTTTATGTATACATATGTACAAGCCTTCATGTATTGCACGGGTTTTTTCTTGTTATTTTATTTAGGATTTCAAAGTGTAAAACAAGGAATTTTCGACTCGAATATGGAATATAAAAAAGAAGAGGTAGGTGGCCTTAAGCAATCGTTTATGGCAGGATTTTTAATTGCGATATCCAATCCATTAAATCTTGTTTTTTGGTTTGGTATATACGGAAGTACACTTAGCTCATTACTTACGAAGGTAACGAAACAAGAAGCTTTTTTGTACAGTCTTTGCATTATTGTTGGTATTATTTTATGGAATTTAAATATTGCTTTTTCTGTACATTTTGGAAGAACTTTATTAAAACCAAAAGCGCTTGGCTACATAACAGCCGGAGCAGGTATTATTTTAGTAGGTTACTCTATACATTTTGCATACAAAGCTTTACAGTTGTTCACATAAGATTGAAGGGGAGATTTTTATGTATCGAACCACTATTGACGGAAAAGAAATTATAATTACGTTAGCGCCAAAAATCCGAAAAGAAATTACTGATAGAAATCCACTATATGAAGCGGTATTTCATAATGCTGCAAGATTGTTACAAACAAAGCAACCGACGTTTGCAGTAAATCATGAAATATTTGGGCTCATTATTGGAGAAGTGCAAAGAGGAGAAGTAACAGTGTTTGCAGTGGAACATATTATTCCGAAGCAAAATATATTTGGACCAAACAATTTTTTCTCGACAATAGAACAGCAGGCAAATTTGTAAAGTGAATAGAATAAGAATAGAAAAGAAATAGTCGTAACAATATGTTGCGGCTGTTTTTTTGGAAAAGGGGGAAACAAGATGAAGAAAGTGGGAAAAGAGTTCTTTTTACAACATGATATCGTTATTATGTATAGCATTCTATTTGTTTTCATTATTATTTTAAAAATGCAATTTTTTACGTGGTTTGGCATGTTAGCATGTATGTTTGGGATTGTTTTCTATACACTTAATGAATATATGACACATCGTTTTTTATTCCATATAAAGCCACCTAAAAACACATTTCTATTAAAAATGTTAAGAAGGTTGCATTATGATCACCACGTATATCCAGATGATTTAAAACTTTTGTTTTTACCTGTATGGTTTAGTATACCTAGTTTTACTATATATTTACTTATAGCATATGGTATTACAAAAAGTGTTACTATTACACTTTCATTTGGAATCGGAATGATTATTATGCTGCTTGTTTACGAATGGAAACATTATATTGCTCATAGACCGATTCGTCCCGTCACTAAGTTTGGAAGATGGCTAAAAAAACAACATATATTACACCATTATAAAAATGAAAAGTTTTGGTTTGGTGTTTCAAATCCAGTATTCGATTTTATATTTGGAACACTGAAAGACGGAAAAGATGTTGAGCTAAGCGAAACGGCTCGTAATTTAGAAAAGGAAAAAAAGACAAAAGTAGTGCGTTAAGCACTGCTTTTGTCTTAATGAGGATAAATAAGTAAAGTGTCACTTTATTTTGAAAAAGTATATTAAAAATTTAGGGAAAATTGCCGAAAAATGTCTATCAAAAAATCTTTGCATGAATGCATGGATTGTCTAAAATGAATATAAGTTTCTGAATATTTATAAAATTTAGTCTTTAGGTATACAAGGGGGAAGTGTATTTCAAGTAAGAGAGGGGATCGGTTAATGAAACGAGACGATACGTCAGCACGTAAGTTGCAAAATGAGGTGAATTATACAGAGGTCGTTCAGTCGGAAGAATTTCAATTGTTATTAAATACGAAAAAGAAGTTTATCATTCCAATGAGTATTTTCTTTTTTAGTTTTTTTATCGCATTACCTATTCTAACATCGTATTCAAAGGTGCTTAATACACCTGCATTTGGAGACGTTACATGGGCGTGGGTATTTGCTTTTTCCCAATTTATCATGACATGGGCACTATGTATGATTTATAGCAAAAAAGCAGAATCATTTGATGAAATCTCCCGAAAAATTCTACAAGATATGCAAAAAGGGAGGGGCTGAACTTGAATACTACTGCATTTGCACTATTTTTAATTATTGTTCTTGGTACGCTCGTCATAACCTATTTTGCATCGAAAAAAACGAAAAATGCGAGTGAATTTTATACGGCTGGAGGGGGATTAACTGGTTGGCAAAATGGTCTGGCCATTGCTGGAGATTACATGTCTGCTGCTTCATTTCTCGGTATAGCTGGAGCAATCGCATTAACTGGGTTTGATGGATTCTTTTATAGTATCGGTTTTTTAGTTGCTTATCTAGTTGTACTATATCTTGTTGCAGAACCGCTTAGAAATTTAGGAAAGTACACTTTGGCGGATATGATTGCAGCACGCTTTGATGCGAAAAAAGTTCGCGGAGTTGCAGCTCTTAATACGATGACGATTTCTATCTTTTATATGATTGCACAATTAGTTGGCGCGGGTGCACTTATTAAATTATTATTAGGGATTGAATATACGACATCTGTATTAATCGTTGGAACACTTATGACGGTGTATGTTATTTTTGGAGGTATGACAGCAACGAGCTGGGTACAAATCGTAAAGGCTGTATTACTTATGGCTGGTACGTTTATTATTTCTGTTATCGTTTTCGCAAAATTCAACTTCAGCGTGACTGAAATGTTCGCTCAAATGAAAACAGCTACACCTTTAAAAGATTCATTTTTAAATCCAGGTGTAAAGTATAAGGATGGTCTTGATACACTTTCTTTAAATTTAGGACTAGTACTTGGTACAGCTGGATTACCACATATACTTGTCCGCTTTTTTACAGTACGTGATGCAAAAACTGCACGTCAATCTGTCGTATATGCGACGTGGTTAATTGGTGCATTTTATATTATGACGATTTTCTTAGGATTTGGTGCGGCAGCGTTTGTAGGAAATGAAGCGATTATTAAAGCAAACCCAGCTGGTAATATGGCGGCACCTTTATTAGCCAAAGCGTTAGGTGGAGACTTCTTATTTGCTTTCGTATCAGCAATTGCTTTTGCAACGATTTTGGCTGTAGTGGCAGGTCTTGTATTAACAGCAGCATCAGCATTCGCTCATGATTTTTATAATGAAATCATTCGTAAAGGAAAATCAACGGAAAAAGAGCAAGTATCCATGGCTCGTTATGCATCTATTGGAGTAGCGATACTATCTATCATACTTGCATTATTTGCCCAAACATTAAACGTAGCATTTTTAGTATCATTAGCATTTGCAGTTGCAGCGAGTGCAAATCTACCAGTAATTTTATTTACAATATATTGGAAGCGTTTTAATACAACGGGTGCTATTTCGGGTATGATTGTAGGTCTCGTATCAGCAATTGTTCTCGTAGCGTTGAGTCCGAATGTTTGGAACCCTGTAGCTGGAAAAGCTATTTTTGTTGGGGAAGCGTTATTCCCATATACGACACCAGGAATTATTTCAATTCCACTCGGATTTCTTGCAGCATATTTAGGAACGGTTTTATCTAGTAAGAAAGAAGATGAAGCGAAATTTGATGAAATTCTAGTGAAATCTAATACTGGTCATGGCATTAGCGATGCGTCTTCACATTAAATAAAAGAGGAGCTTTTCGATAGATAAGAAAAGCTCTTTTTTCTTTTGTCATTTTCTTGTAAATATTACTGATTTGTAAGTAGGATTTGTCTTAATTTTGTGGAATGAAAATAGCAGGGAGAAATTTAAGTCATCATGGCACCAGCGCAGCTTTTGTGAAAAATAAGTTGTTATGGAAGGTGGAAGTAATGATGAAAACGAAGCAAACTGATGAATTATTAGCAAAAGATGAGCAATATGTTTGGCACGGAATGCGTCCCTTTAGTCCAAATAGTACAATGGTAGGGGCAAAAGCTGAAGGGTGCTGGGTTGAAGATATACAAGGAAAAAGATATTTAGATGGTATGAGTGGCCTTTGGTGTGTCAATAGTGGATATGGAAGAAAAGAGCTCGCAGAAGCGGCTTATAAGCAATTACAAACATTATCATACTTTCCAATGTCACAATCCCATGAGCCAGCTATAAAGCTTGCTGAAAAGTTAAATGAGTGGCTTGGGGGAGAGTATGTTATTTTCTTCTCAAATAGTGGTTCAGAAGCGAACGAAACAGCTTTTAAAATAGCAAGGCAATACTATGCTCAAAAAGGTGAACCACATCGTTATAAATTTATGTCACGTTACCGTGGGTATCACGGGAATACAATGGCGACAATGGCAGCGACGGGACAAGCGCAGCGTAGATATCAGTATGAGCCGTTTGCTTCAGGTTTTTTACACGTAACACCACCGGATTGTTACCGTATGCCTGAAATTGAAGGGCAGCATATTTATGATGTAGAATGTGTGAAAGAAGTCGATCGTGTTATGACGTGGGAATTAAGTGAAACAATTGCCGCTTTTATTATGGAACCAATTATTACAGGCGGGGGCATATTAATGCCACCACAAGACTATATGAAAGCTATTCATGAGACGTGTCAAAAACACGGTGCCTTGCTTATTAGTGATGAAGTAATTTGCGGTTTCGGTCGTACAGGAAAAGCATTTGGGTTTATGAATTATGATGTGAAGCCAGATATTATTACAATGGCAAAGGGCATTACGAGCGCATATTTACCATTATCTGCAACAGCTGTGAAAAAAGAAATATATGAGGCTTTTAAAGGTAAAGGAGAATATGAATTTTTCCGCCACATTAATACATTTGGTGGAAATCCAGCAGCTTGTGCATTAGCACTTAAAAACTTAGAGATTATGGAAAATGAAAATTTAATCGAGCGATCTGCGCAAATGGGTTCCCTTTTATTAGAGCAACTAAAAGATGAAATTGGGGAACATCCGCTTGTTGGGAATATTAGAGGAAAAGGTCTATTAGTTGGAATTGAATTAGTAAATGATAAAGAGACGAAAGAGCCAATTGATAACGACAAAATTGCAAGTGTTGTAAATGCTTGTAAAGAAAAGGGCTTAATTATAGGACGAAACGGTATGACAACAGCAGGATATAATAACGTTTTAACATTAGCGCCGCCTCTTGTTATTTCAAGTGAAGAGATTGCTTTCGTTGTTGGAACGTTGAAGACAGCGATGGAGCGTATTTAATAAATAGAGAGAGGAGCGAGCTGTAATATAAGGCTCGCTCTTGTTTAGTAGGAGGGGACTTTTAATGGAGAAATATGATCCTAACAAACATTATCACATCGGATATTATGAAGACGGATATGATTTAGAGGTGACGGCGTACAAAAGAATAAATGAACCAGTTTGGGATGCTTATATTCCGCACTATGAGGCAGACGATTTTTATAAGAAAGTGGAGGAAATGAAATTGGGTGAATATATAGATGATTATGGTATTAAGGTGTATTCATTTAGTAATGATATTAATGATGATGAAGCACGAATTATTTTTGGAAAATGGTTAAAAAAGAACGGGATTGTTTAAAGATAAAACAAAAAGGAGATTGCTATCTTATAAAATAGCAATCTCCTTTTATTATAGTAAATTTATTTACTTGCTTTCATTGCTTTATCTTTTGCACCAAAAGTGTATTTTAACATTGGTGGTGTAATCATTGTAGTTAAAATAACGACAATAACGATTGCTGTAAAGTAATCTTGTGCCAATAGACCTGAAGAAAGTCCTGTTCCTGCGATGATAAGTGCAACTTCACCACGAGAAACCATTCCAGCACCGATAATTGCAGAAGACTTAGCGTCAAATCCAGTCATTCGTGCACCGAATCCACAGCCGATTAATTTCGTTAATACAGCGATAACAGTTAATGCTAAGATGAACCAAATTTGATTGCCGATACCGTCAAATGTAATATTCATACCGATACTAACGAAGAATACGGGAACGAACATAGCGTAAGCAATTGGTTCTACTTTCTTTTCTACTTCATGTTTGTAGTTTGTTTGAGAAATTGCAATACCAGCAGCGAAAGCACCGATAATACCAGCAATTCCTAATAATTCGCCGAAATATGCGAATGAGAAACAGATGATAAGAGCCGCGCTCACGATAGACTCAGATACGCGCAGTGGTGATAACCAGCGCATAATCGCAGGAACACCTTTCCATCCGATTAAAATAATAGAAGCGAAGAATACTACTTTCTTCAAGATAACCATTGTTAAGTTAACATCATCAGTACCTAAGAAGCTCATTGCAAATGCTAATAAAATAACGACAAGAATGTCATCAAATACAGCTGCGCCCAGCATAGTTGTACTTTCACGTGTTTTCATCTTTCCTAAATCGCGAAGTGTTTGAACGGAAATACTAACACTTGTCGCACATAGAAGTAATCCTAAGAATACAGCGTTTCCTTGTTCCATTCCCATAACAAGGCCGGAAACGTAACCACCTACGAATGGAAGAATGATACCTCCGAGTGCAACTGCTAAAGAAGAATTACGATTGGCGTTTAATTCTTCTAAGTCTGTTTCAAGTCCAGCCATAAACATTAAAATAATAACCCCGACATTACTTAATTGAGTTAGAAGCTCTGAATTTTCAATCCAACCTAATACAGCTGGACCGATAACGATACCGACAATTAATTTACCTAGTACAGAAGGTTGACCTAATCTAACACTAAGATCACCAGCAAGCTTTGTACTTAATAAAATAAGTGCAATTTGAAAGAAAAATTCGAATTCCATCTGATCCTCTCCTCGTCATTTTTAATTTTATCATACGATTTCTCGGAATTTGCCTAATGAAAATATGTAAAACCCATTAAACAAAAGGGTCTGATTACAAGTTCTTTTGAACTTGTAATTTGAACCTGTAATTAATATATAATAGATTTTATAAAAAATCAATGAAAAAATGGGAGCTTTTTGAGGAAGAAGCTGTCTTATTGGGATATAAGTGTAAGAGTAGTGTGTGAATTTTATATGTATAAAATAGTATGAAGTCCTTTTCCATTACAAATAATAAATTCTACATACTATTTCACGAACTATAACTGTGAAAGGGAGGATTTATAATTTGAAGGCATTAAAAAATAACTTGTCTATTGTTGCTTTAGGTGGAGTAAATGAAATAGGAAAAAATATGTATGCTATCCAATATGAAAATGATATTGTCGTCATTGATTGTGGATCTAAATTTCCAGATGAAAGTTTATTAGGGATTGATTTAATAATTCCAGACGTCACATATTTGCAAGAAAATAAAGAAAAAATTCGCGGTTTAATAGTAACGCACGGGCATGAGGACCATATTGGCGGAATACCATATTTTTTAAAACAACTAAATGTACCAATCTATGCAACAAAGTTAACGTTAGGTTTAATTGAAATTAAATTAAAGGAACACAATCTTCAAAATGATACGGAATTAATCGTTATTCATTCAGAATCAGAAATTGATTGTGGTTCTATTAAGGCAACTTTTTTTAAAACGAACCACAGTATTCCGGATTGTCTCGGTATTGTTTTTCATACACCAGAAGGTACTGTAGTACATACAGGTGATTTTAAATTTGATTTAACACCAGTAAATAATCAACATCCTGATATTCATAAAATGGCTAAAATAGGAAGTGAAGGTGTACTAGCTTTATTATCTGAAAGCACAAATGCAGAACGTCCAGGTTTTACTCCATCAGAAAGGTCAGTAGGAGAACGGATAGAGGAAATATTTATGAAAGCAAATAGAAAAGTAATTATTTCTACGTTTGCTTCTAATGTGAATCGTGTTCAGCAAATAGTTGAAGCATGTATAAAAACAAATCGAAAACTAGCTTTGCTAGGGAGAAGTATGGTAAATGTAGTAGAGGTTGCTCTAGAGAAAGGTTATTTACATATTCCAGAAGGTATGTTGATTGAAGCAAATGAGGTAAATCGTTTAGATCCAAAGCAGGTTGCAATACTTTGTACAGGAAGTCAAGGAGAACCAATGGCAGCTTTAGCGCGTTTAGCTAGTGGAAACTATAGACAAGTGGATATTTTACCAGAAGATACGGTTATTATAGCCGCGACCCCTATCCCAGGAAATGAACGTAACGTTTCTCGAATTATCGATAATTTATTTGCATTAGGAGCAAAGGTGATTTACGGATCAGGTAGTTCTACTGGAGTGCAT
Source organism: Bacillus sp. FSL K6-2944 (assembly GCF_038005385.1). Classification (NCBI taxonomy): domain Bacteria; kingdom Bacillati; phylum Bacillota; class Bacilli; order Caryophanales; family Bacillaceae; genus Bacillus; species Bacillus sp. FSL K6-2944. The sequence continues at coordinate 448,915 of NZ_JBBOTE010000001.1, forward strand.
GTATCCGGTCATGCATATCAAGAAGAGTTGAAGTTAATGCTTACATTAATGAAGCCAAAATATTTTATTCCAATTCATGGAGAGTTTAGAATGCTACACCACCATAGTTTGTTAGCAGAATCAATTGGTATTGAAAAGGAAAATATCTTTATTGTACGTAATGGAGATGTTGTAGATATAAGTAATGAAGTGGCAATTCAATCTAGAAGAATACAGGCAGGAAATATATATGTAGATGGATTAGGAATTGGAGATGTTGGAAATGCATTATTACGTGATCGTAAACAACTTTCAGAAGATGGAATGCTCGTTATAGTTATTACTTTTAATAAAGTGGATGGAGAAATAATTTCAGGTCCAGATATTATTTCTCGTGGATTTGTCTATGTCCGTGATTCAGAAGAATTTCTAAGAGAATTAAATAAATTAGCTGTTATTACGATTAATAATTTAAAGAAAGAGAATGTGAATAGCTGGGGTATTTTGAAAAGGGAGGTAAGAGAAGCATTAGGGAAGTATATATATACAAATACAAAACGAAAGCCGATGATTCTTCCTATAATAATAGAGGTTTAATAGTAAAAAAGAATTCTCGTATGGGAATTCTTTTTTGTTTTGAAGAGAAAATGAACATATAATGAAATAAATAGAAATGGAAGGAAATAAAAGATGTTATTAAATAAACGTTTTACAATTGGAGAAATGGCGAAAATGCATAATATCGCAGAATCTACATTAAGGTATTATGATGAAAAAGGAATTTTTCATCCGTCCATTGTGGATCCTCAAACGAATTATCGTTATTATACAATCGATCAATTTTCACTGTTAGATACGATTAAATTTTTACGCCAGTTAAATATTCCGTTAAAGGAAATTAAGAAATATATTGATGAAAGAAATCCAGCATACGCACTCAATTTACTGGAAAAACAACAAGAGATGATGCTGAAGAAACAAAGAGAAATTGAGTATGCTTTGGCGAAAATGGAGCATAGAATTCATTTAATTAAGAAAGCAACAAAAGCAAAAGCTGAACAAATGGTAATTAAAGAGATTCCGCAGCGAAAAATTACAGCAATTGCGGTTGCTCCAAATACGACGGATGATATGTTTGAGTACTACATTCATTCGTTACAAAAAAATATGAGGCAAATGGATGATAGTTTATTTTCTGGAGATATTGGTGTAACTGTTGCGAAAAAAGGATTAATGCAAAATGAGTTTCAAGCATATAGCAGTGTATTTATTCTTTTGGATTATATGCCGTATGAAGTGCATACTTCAGATGAAATTAAAGAAGGTTTATATGCTTGCTCTTATCATCATGGACCGTATGAAGAAACAGATGCAACGTACAAGGAGTTACTTACATACATTGATAAAGCAGGTTACGAAGTACATGGAGATTCGATTGAGATTGGATTGATTGATTGGTCTGTAACAGAAAATCCAGAGGAGCAAGTAACAGAAATTCAAATTCCTGTAGTAAAAAAATAAGATGAACACCTTTGAATGGATTACAAATTTACATTCATTAGTATAAGTCAGTTACCTGTTTTTTTAATTCTCTCTTGACCTTCAAGTTACTTGAAGGTTTAAACTAAGAAAAGAGAGTTGAAAAAAGGAGCATATTAGAGTATGGAAGCAACAGAAAAATTAAGAGAAAAACCGATAAAAAGCTTATTTATTTCTTATTTAATACCAGCCGTTCTTGGAATGGTATTAATGCCAGTGAATATTGTAATTGACGCGGTCATGATTAGTAGAGGAGTTGGGGCGAACGGTTTAGCAGGAGTGAACGTGGCTATTCCAGCATTTTCGATTTTCTTCTCTATTTCATTATGGATCGGAATGGGCGGGGCAACGTTATACTCCATTGCATTAGGCGAAAATAAACGAGAAAGAGCAAGGTCTATTTTTACTCAATCCATGACGGTAGCAGTTGTTATCGTAGGGATTTTAGCAGCGATTTGCTTATGGAGAATAGAAGATTTAGCATACTTATTTGGTGCAAATGAAGTGATTCTACCATATGCGTTAGACTATTTACACGTATTATTAACATTTGGAATGATATACGTTTTAGAAAATATTTTAAGTACATTCATACGGAATGATGGAAATCCTAATTTAGCAATGGCTGGTCTTGTTGTAACAGCTGTATTAAATATAGTGTTTGACTATATCTTTATTTTTATCTTTGGATGGGGCGTAACAGGTGCTGCTTCAGCGACTATTCTTTCGGCAGCGATTGGTTTCCTTGTATTATTAACTCATTTCTTTAGAAAAAGTAGTATTTTAAAGTGGACGAAATTCCATTTTGAATGGGATACTGTCAAACAAATTATGGTGATTGGTTTCCCAAGTTTTACAGCAGAAAGTACGGTTGCAATCGTAACGATTGGTTTTAATATCGCATTCGTCCAATATGCAGGAGAAGTAGGAGTAGCTTCCTATGCGATGGTGAATAGTATTCATGCAATGACATTACTATTATTCTTTGGTGTTGGAGCAGCATTACAGCCAATTGCTAGTTTCCATTATGGGGCAAATTTATCAGAGAGACTTCGTGAAGGATTGAAGTTTGCTGTGAAAATTGCAGTTGTCCTCGGAGGCATTGCGATAATTGTCGGATTATTCTTCGGGAAATATATCATTGGTTTATTTGATGTTCAATCTCCAGAATTATTGGAGTTAACCTTAACAGGTATTAGCTTATTCTTTATCCAATACGTATTTTTAGGTTATAACATTGTGTATGGAGAGTATTTCCAATCAGTGCGACAAACGAAGAAATCAGTACTTATTATAATGAGCCGAGGATTACTATTTATTATTCCATTGTTATGGATTATGCCGAAATTATTTGGGATAAACGGAATTTGGCTCGTTATGCCAGTTGCAGAAGTAATGACAGCGATTATCGTATTTACGATGAATCGTATGAAACATCCTGTTCCATTAAATATGGCAGGAGAGAAAGAAGCGATATGATGAAGAAAATCCCCTTAAGCAATTAAGGGGATTTTTTTATTCCTTTAAACTAATCGCAAAAGATCCATCCGTTTCTTGAACAGAAGCAAAGGCAACGTTTTTAATATTTGTAATTCCTTTTTCCTTTAATTCTTTATATAACCATTTTTCATCTTTATGTATTAACTTTAAGTTATCATATTGAATTTGTGAATCGACGATAAGTGCAATTGGTAATCCAGCATACTTAACTTCTATGTTTAAATCTTTTGGAGTTAATGGTACAAGTTCTCTTTTTGGTAAAATACTAATAGCGCCGTTCGCTTCTAAAATAGCGTATTCAATTTCATGAACACTTGGATATCCTGCAACGCGAAGATTAGAAAGTAGTTCTGCAATGGGGTATCTACTTTTTTGTAAGTTCTCAAAAATAATATCACCATGTTTAATTAAAATGATAGGGTGTCCAAGAATAAAACGATTTAGTTTGTTGAATAGGCTTAATTTTGTAAGAAGTAAATGTAAACATGTGATAACAACCATACCGAGAAATGCTTGTAAAGCACCAGAGACGGGTATGGCCTGGAAAGCTAAATAAGATAAAAAGATTATAGCCCCAAAATCATGAGGAGTTAGTTGTGCTAACGCGGATTTACCGAGTAACTTAAGCGATAGTAAAAATAAGATAAAAAAGAACGACACGTTACATAAAAAGAGAAGCAATAGAGACACTCCTTCGTGTAAAGTTGTACTTACTATTCCCGAAAGTAATATAAATATTACCTTTCAGAGGATAAATTAGGGTTTATTGGAATCTGTCTGTATACAAACAAATAAACGGATATTATCATGAAGGAAGTAAAAGAAAATAGGAGTATATGAATATGAGAAAGAAGAAAATAATGAAGGGCATTTTAGTTGTTATAATGATTTGCGCCGTGTATGCGGGGTTTTTACAATATCACATTTATAAGCATGGGCATATGAATGCAACCTACGATGCTGATTACATAATTGTACTAGGATCGAAAGTAAATGGGACGAAACCATCTTATTCATTGCAATATCGTATTGATAAAGCAGCTGAATATTTAAAATCACATGAGAAAACAATCGCTATCGTATCTGGAGGACAAGGAAAAGGCGAAGACATTTCAGAAGCATTAGCAATGAAACAAGGACTAATAAAACAAAATATCGCAGAAGACCGCATTATAATGGAGGACAAATCTACGAGTACAGATGAGAATATTACATTCTCAAAACCGTTAATTCCAGCCGATATGAAAAAAGGTATGATTGTAACAAACGATTTTCACATGTTTAGAGCGAAAAAAATAGCGGCAAAACAAGGTTTACAATTAGAAGGTCTTCCGGCAAAAACACCGAAACCAATCATCATTCCATCGAATGTACGAGAATATTTAGCAATCACACAGTACTGGTTTATGAATCGAATATAGTGAAAGTGATCCCGGCTGAAACTTCAGGCGGGATTTAGTTTGAGGAAAATCTTACAAATATGTCACGTTCGTGAAAGGTAAAGCGATAGTTTCTAGAATGGATTCCTGACATAATGAAGATAACAAAAACTATTTAGAGGTGAGTCGGATGAAAGGAAATAATATACTATCTTCACTATGTTACTTTAGTATCTTTTTTGCACCATTTTTACTACCAATTATCGTGTACTTCGTTGCGGAAGATGAAGTGAAATACCACGCGAAAAAAGCATTTTGGTCACATATTTTCCCGTACGCAATTTTATTCGGAGGATTAGCGATATCAGGAATATTCGGTTTAGGATTCAATCAATCTGACGGTGCTGGAATTGGAATGATGATCACATATGCAGTGTTCATTCTTGTAGGAATTTACTACTTCATTTGGAATATCGTAAAAGGTATTAAAGTTTTGAAAACGGCGTAATAAGATAAGAAATAATATGATGTAAATCTGTCGGTATAATTTCATTTACCGTATTAATAAACGTTTTAAAAAGAGCAATTCAAAAAGAATTGCTCTTTTTGTGCTTATAAGTTGTGAATATTGAAAAAGATATGTTAATTTTTCATTAGGAAGAGAAAAAGGAGTGATTTTCATGAATGAGATGATACATAAAATGGAGCAACACGTTTCAGTTCGTAAATATAAAGAAGAACCTATTCCGAAAGATGTAGTAGAAAGAATGGTGCAAGCTGCGCAGCATGCTGCGTCCTCGCATTTTGTACAGGCTTATTCTGTTATATATGTAACAGATCAAGACCTAAAGATTAAACTAGCAGAGCTATCCGGAAATCGTCACGTGAAAGACTGTGCAGCATTTTTTGTTTGTTGTGCAGATTTAAAACGACTTGAAATGGCATGTGAAAAACATGGTACCGAGATAAAGCATGAAGGAGTAGAAGATTTTATCGTTGCGACAGTAGATGCTTCACTTTTTGCGCAAAACTTAGCGCTAGCAGCAGAATCGTTAGGATACGGTATTTGTTATATTGGTGGTATTCGTAATAATCCGAGAGAAGTGAGTGAACTGCTTCATTTACCTGATAAAGTATATCCTGTATTCGGAATGACAGTCGGCGTACCAGATGAAGATCATGGAGTGAAACCACGTTTACCGGTAGCAGCAGTTCTTCATGAAAATGGATATGATGAACAAAAATATGATGAATTACTAAACGAATATGATGAAACGATGAACGCGTATTATAAAGAAAGATCATCAAACAAGAAAAACGTAACATGGACGGAATCAATGAGTTCGTTTATGTCTAAAGAAAAAAGAATGCATATGAAAGAGTTCTTAAGTGAAAAAGGATTAAATAAGAAGTGAGTAAAGAGGCAAACCTGTGATGTAGGTTTGTCTTTTTGGGAAGGAGAAATACCTAAGGCCAGAAAGTTGTTTATTCTTTCTGAACTTAGGTATTTTGCTTTTTATCATATACATAGAAATAAAAATTAATAATTTTTTACAAAAGTGATAGAAAATGAGAATGAAATGCCAATAGTAAGTAAAAGCGGCATAATAGCCGCTTTTTATCGTTTTATTTAGTATTTGATTTGAAATGTTTATCTTATGAAAGAAAGATTATTGCTAATTGTAAACTGTCAATAAAGTTATTTAAGTTTTGATATGGAATACCCTGCCGGAAAATACAGCAATAATTTTGTTTGAACATATCTGTTATGGCACAATCTAAAGCATCTTCTATAACAAGTTCAAACTTTCAATAAGAAGATAACCCCCTGTACAACTTAAAAGAATGTACGTAAATATTTTAAAAATCCGTTGATTAAGCCATTTAAAAATAATTTGACCTATAAACAAACCTAAAAATACAATTGGAATGGCATAAAAACTTGATTCCCAAATGGTTTTGTTTGTGCCAGTAAAGAGTATTTGAGTTACTAGGCTAATGAAATATATAAACAAATAAAAAGCTAATGTAGTTGCTCTTAACTTCTCTTTTTCAGTATCAGTTCCTGTAAAATAAAGTAACAGGGGTGGACCGGGCATACCGATACTTGTCGTTAAAAGACCAGATAATCCACCAACTATGAAATCTCTAGATTGTGTTGATCTAACCTTAACGTTGCATATTAGCAATAATGTTAATAGTAAGAGTAGGATGCTAACTGCTAATTTAAAAGTGTTTATGTTAACGGAAATGAAAATTAAAATGCCAAAAGGAACACCAACTATACTTCCAAAAATAAACCTTTTCAGTAGAACAAAATCAACGTCCATTCTTATTTTCCAAATGAGTGAAATGGAAATAATTAAAGATAAAATAATGTTTATTTGTATAGCTTCTTGTGGTAGAAATAACATAAGTAAGAAAGGGGTTGCCATTATGGAAAAGCCAAAACCTGTACTTGCTTGCAGAATAGAAGCCACTAATATAATACATACGAAAATGAATGTTATACCCAAAACAGCCCTCCTATTTAATCAAGTTTAACTAGTTAAAGTCTATTATTTAAGTGCAATATTTCACAAACTCATTTGTATTTTAACATAAATATCTAGTTTTTTCTCAAATAGTATTGCCATATAAGGCTCTTTAACTAAAAAATCCGACTTACATTTTGAAACAATTTTATTATGGGGAAACAAATAATGAATGGGATCAAAATGTATTGATTATCATTAATTTATTCACTGAGATCCCCGCGATAAAACAAGAACAGCCATATAAAACTTACAAAAATACAGCATGTAGCTAATAAACTGCCAATCATTTGAGGAGAAAGAATTTCTAACAGCCCTCCTGTAAAAAACATCGATAACTGAATAAGAGATCCGTAAATAGAATAATGGAATGAAAAAACTTTACCTATCATATTTTCGTGTGTGTAAGTTTGAAGTAATGTCGTATCAAGTGGAACGATGATTCCTCCTGCTATACGCATACAGAATAAAGTAATGATACCGATAATAAGTTGATCGGATAGAATGAATCCGAGAAAGAAAATTCCTTGTAATAAGTAGGCCCAACCGAATACTTTTTTCATTTTTTCTTTATTATGGGATATATAAAGATTAACGAGAAGGCTTCCTATCATAAGCCCAGCCCCTTGAACCGTATATAAAATCCCAATGTTCGTATGGAAAATTTTTTCGGCATAGATCGTTAGAAGTAGTTGATAAGCGCCTCCAATAATGCCCCATGAAATGCCGACAAGAATTAATGTTAAAATGATTTTTGTTTGTAATATGTATGTATAACCACCTTTTATATCAGTGAAAAATGCTTTGTTCTTGTTACAAGTATCATGAGCAGGAATACTCATGTTATAAATAAAATAGGCTGAAATAAAGTATGATAGGCTATTTACTAAAAAAGCGAACTCAATATGTAAAGATTGTGTAAGTATCCCGCCCAAAGAAGCACCTATAATAGACATAAAACCAGTAATTGTACTAGAAAGAGAGTTAGCAGTTACGAAATGGTTTTGGTGTACGATATTTTTTAAGGCTGCTTGTTTAGCCGGCTCAAATACACAAGAAAGTACGGATAAACATATATTGGCAATGAAAATAATCTCAATTTTATAGCCTGCGAGTAAGTATGTAAGAACTAGAATTCCCCGTGTAATATCGGTGAAAATCATAATATTCTTTTTAGAGAAACGATCTACAATTAAGCCTATGAATGGACTAAGAAGAAGCTGTGGTAAACCTTTACTTATAAAAGTAAGTGCGATCATAAACGGCGATTCCGTTATGCTGTAGACAAATGTTAATAAAGCTACCGTATGGAACCAATCCCCAAGTACACTTAATGTTTGCCCATAAAATAGTTTATTGAAGTTTTTATTTGTTTTAAGAAGTGTGGAATAAGAAACTGACATAAATAGATTACTCCTTATGTAATGACGATGTTTGAATTTGTTCTTTCCACTCACTTAAATACACTTTTTCCGCTGTAGGAAGTCCAACAGGTAATTGTGCAATCAATTCTAAACTATTTCCATCAGGGTCGTTAAAGTATACGGCTGCAGGTGCTAATTCCGGAAAAACAATCGGTTCAATTGGTTCCATTCCAAAGTTTTTTCGTGCTGAAATTCCTTTTTGATTTAGCCAATGAATCGCATTTTCTAAATTATGTAAACTTACTTGAAAGGCGATATGTCGTAAAGAGGGGTGATAATTCACTTTGTATTCTGTGCCTTCCCAAAGGCCGAGCCAACTCTCATTTTCTTTAATCCAAAAGAAAGCAATATTATCGCCTCTTTTATATAATTTTAGCCCTAGTGATTCATAAAAAGGTATTGATACTTTTAAGTTGCGGACAGGTAAATGTGCTTCGTAAAGACCTCTAATCATTGTAATCCCCCCTTAGTAAAAATGTTTCTTATTCCATAGTAAACAATATGTTGTTAGTTGAAATCGCAAATAAGAGGGATATAAATTCATACGAAAGTATGAAAAAAACAGCTCAAATATGAGCTGTTTTTTTATAGTTTTTCGTTCATTTGTCAAGGGTAGGATATATTAATATCCGTATCCGCCGCCACCCCAACAGCTACATCCGATGATGATTAGAAGGATGAATAGTACGATAAGCAAAGCAAATCCACCGCCGAAACCAGCGCAACTTCCACCATAACTCATATGTTTTCCTCCTTTTTAGTAAGTTAATCTATATGGTTCATGGACTACTATATACAGTATGTTTTTTGTATAGAAAACGAGCCAGTCTCATTTATAATTAGACAAATGCCTGTAGATTCATTAGGATTGCATGTTAGTGATTTGTAAATAAACCTTTACGTAATTCATAATTTAGGCATAAAAAATAAAAAATTGTAAAAAAAACCATTTTCTTATTTTTTTATGAGAGAATATGTACTATAATTTTACAAGTAATATTATGGGAAAAGGGAGTTTTAGTATAGAGATGGAGATGGGACAATTAAAAAATAAAATAGAAAACAAAAAGAAAGAGTTAATTCAACTTGTTGCGAGACACGGATTGGATCATGATAAAGTTTTGTTATTTAGTCGTGATTTAGATATACTTATTAATAAGTTTATGAACATAAAAGACAAAGTGCATAAATAAAAAATTTATAGTTTTTTATATTAAGATGTTTCACAGAAAGGAGAGGACAGTAATTGGAACATTTACAGGAAGAATTGTATAAACAAATAAAAGAAGAAAAAGGTACAGTTACAATTTTCTTAAAGAGTGGCGTTAGAATAATAGGAGAAGTTGTTGGAGTGAATAAATTTACAGTTTTAATCTTAGTGGATGGAAAACAACAGCTTATTTCATTATTGCTTGCATGCTTCAACATCAATGCCGGCAGCAATTAACTTCTTTTCTCCATCTTGTTCAATGATTTTTTGTAATTTAGATAGGAAAGAATCAAAGTTTGTATGCTTTGCTACTTGGAATGTCATTTTATGTTCAATTGGTAGCCACGTATCAATATCAGCTTCGTTATGCTGGATTTTCACCTCAAGTTTATCGAGTGCATTAGCAACTTTTGCTTCGTACGTTTCTTTCGCTTCAAACTCCATCCATAAGTCATATAATTCCTCACCGAGAGAACCTGTTAATGTTTGTTTAATATTTAAAATAGCTTCTAGTTCATTTTTTTGTTTTTGTAGCTGTAAGTCATGACTATTCATTGTATCAAATGCAGGGATATCACCAGCTTCGGCTTCGACTAGATCGTGAATAATAACCATTTTAAGTAATTTCTCAATATTTACTTTTTGATCCAAATAAGGTTCAACTAAAATGGCCATTAGAGACATGCGCCATGTATGTTCGGCAACACTTTCTTGACGTCCGTTGGAAAGCCAGCTATGTCGCATTTCATATTTTAGTTTTTCTGCTAATGCAATGACTTGTAAAATGTTGTGTTCCATCGTGATCCTCCTCACTTATTCATACCATAATTCTAATATAGAAATGAAATGTGTCAATTTCATGAGTATATTGCGATAAACAGATGATAAGCGTATAATACATGTTATATGTGAAAACGTATTATTAAAATAAAAAAATGTTATATAAAAATGGAAAGGAAAGGGCAGAAATATGGGAGAGAAAAATCAAGTATTAGCTAGACCACAAAGAAGAAAAAGGAAGTTTGATATTTCTAGCCCAGTGGGCATTATAGTAGGTTTCATTATAGTGATAGCGGCAATTATGCTTGGCGGCGGTGGAATAAAAGCTTTCAAAAACTTTTTAGATGTTTCATCTATTTTAATTGTCATAGGGGGAACAACAGCGACAATTGTTGTGGCATATCGATTTGGAGAAATAAAAAAATATACGAAAAGCATTTTTACTGTTTTACATAGAAGAGAAGAAGATTTAGAACAGTTAACGGATTTGTTTGTTGATTTTTCGAAAAAGTCTAAAAAGCACGGCTTGCTTTCTTTAGAGGTAGATGGAGAGCAAGTGGATAATCCTTTTATTCAAAAAGGAATTCGATTAATGTTAAGCGGTTACGATGAAGATGAATTAAAAGAAGTGTTATTGAAAGATATTGAAACGGAAGTGTATGAGTTAAGAAAAGGAGCAGCATTATTAGATAAAATTGGTGATTTTGCTCCAGCTTGGGGCATGATAGGGACTTTAATTGGTCTTATCATTATGCTCCAAAACTTACAAGATACATCGCAAATTGGTACAGGGATGGCAGTTGCGATGTTAACGACATTATATGGGTCTGTACTTGCGAATATGATTGCAATCCCTCTTGCGGAAAAAGTATATCGTGGTATTGAAGATTTATATACAGAGAAGAAGTTTGTAATAGAAGCAATTTCAGAATTGTATCGTGGACAAATCCCTTCTAAATTAAAGTTGAAACTGGATACATACGTATACGAAACAAAGGTAAAAAAGGTAAAAGGAGCAGCCTAATATTTCAAGGAGTGGTATGATGAGTAAAGGACCGCAAAAGGGATCGCCTCGTTGGATGACGACTTTTACAGATTTAACGATGTTATTATTAACTTTCTTTGTATTACTAGTTGCTACATCAAAGCAAGATGCAGTAAAATTGTCAAAGATGCTTGAAAAGTTTAGTGATACGGGGCAAGTAGATGCAAAAGTAATGGAAAATACAATACCAGATATTTCACATGAAAAAAATGATGAAAAAATGATCTCAAAAAAGAGAATGGATGAATTATATAAGAAGTTAAAAGCGTATGTAGATAATAACGGTATTAGTCAAGTGAATGTATATCGGGAGGATACAGGGGTAAGCGTCGTTATAGTAGATAATTTAATATTTGATACAGGCGATGCAAACGTTAAGCCCGAAGCGAAAGGGATAATAAGTCAATTAGTTGGATTTTTTCAATCCGTACCTAACCCAATTGTTGTAGAGGGACATACAGATAGTAGACCTATTCATAACGAGAAATTCCCTTCTAATTGGGAGTTATCTTCAGCACGAGCGGCAAATATGATTCACCATTTAATTGAAGTGTATAATGTGGATGATAAAAGGCTAGCTGCGGTAGGATATGCAGACACAAAGCCAATTGTACCAAATGATTCACCGCAAAACTGGGAAAAAAACCGTCGCGTTGTTATTTATATAAAAGAGTAGTATATTATTATTTTAATAATAAAATAATAAAAATACGAAAATTCTTTTAAAAAAATATTAAATTTTATCATTTTATTTTGTATAATGAGTGAGAATGATAAGGTGAAATATTAAGATATATTTATACATAGAAGGAGAGAATTAAAAAGAATGGCACATAAAATTTTAGTAGTAGACGATGCGATGTTTATGCGAACGATGATTAAAAACTTATTAAAAAGTAATGCTGACTTTGAAGTTATCGGCGAAGCAGAGAATGGGGTAGAAGCGATTCAAAAGTATAAAGAACTTCAACCTGATATTGTAACATTAGATATTACTATGCCAGAAATGGACGGGCTTGAAGCATTAAAAGAAATTATTAAAATTGATTCAAGTGCAAAGGTTGTTATTTGTTCTGCAATGGGACAACAAGGTATGGTATTAGATGCAATTAAGGGCGGGGCAAAAGACTTTATTGTAAAGCCATTCCAAGCCGATCGTGTAATTGAAGCTTTAACAAAAGTAGCAAATAGTTAATATAGAAGGGGTGCCACAAGGAATCAAAACAGTGATAGCAGATCGACGTGTGGCCCCCTTTTTTCTCATTGTAAAACACTAAATTGTTATACATAAATGAAATGTTTGTTAGACAGGTAGGGGATAAAAATGCAAACAGATCTATTAAATATATTTTTCGAAGAGTCAGAAGAACATTTACAGTCGCTAAATGAAAATGTGCTAGTGTTAGAGCAAAATCCTGCTGATATGGATGTTGTGGGAGAAATATTCCGCTCCGCTCATACATTCAAAGGTATGTCTGCGAGTATGGAATTTACGGAGATGGCTGATTTAACGCATAAGATGGAAAATGTGTTAGATGAAATTCGTCATGGAAATATAGTTGTAAATGCGGATATTATTGATGTGATTTTTGAGTGCATTGATAATTTGGAGAAGATGGTTGCAGATGTGCAACAAGGTGGAATGGGCAATATTGATGTAGCCTCAACTAAACAGAAATTAGAAGCGTTATTGAACGGCAATGTAGAAACTCCTACGGAACATATAGAGCAAAATCATATAGACAACGATGATGCAGTTTCGCATGAAGTGCATATAACAGTTGAACAGCAAGCGATTTTAAAAGCAGTACGTGCCATTATGTGTATTGAAGCATTGCAAAATGTAGGGAATATACAAAAAACAGCTCCGAGTATTGAAGAAATTGAAGCAGATGCTTTCGGATTTGAATTTACAGTATTTATGGATACGGATTGTAGTATAGAAGAATTGAAACAAGTAGTACTTCATGTTTCTGAAATTGAGAAAGTGGAAGTAAAGCAAGGAGAACCTATATCGAAGGAAGTAGCTTCTAAAAAAGTCGTTACACAAGAAGTTGTGCAAGTAGAAGAAAAGCTACAACCAGCTGTGGCTACGCAGGTAGAATCACCAATAGAGGCAACGAATCAACCTTCAAGTGCTATGCCAGCTAAAAGTACTACAAAAACGAAAAATGCTAAAGTGGAGAATCGTTCAATTCGTGTTCAATTAGAGAAAATCGAAAGATTAATGAATATGTTTGAAGAAAGTGTAATTGAACGTGGGCGCATTGATGAATTGGCTCAAACGATTCAAAACAAGGAGCTAATTGAACATTTAAATCGATTAGGCGATATTTCAAAAGATATTCAAAATGTACTATTAAATATGCGTATGGTGCCGATTGAAACTGTGTTCAATCGTTTCCCGCGTATGGTACGTATGTTAGCGAAAGATTTAGGGAAAAAAATCGATTTACAAATTACAGGTGAAGATACTGAAGTAGATAAAATTGTTATTGATGAAATCGGTGATCCGCTCGTTCATTTAATTCGAAATGCAATCGATCACGGTGTTGAAACTGTTGAAAAACGACGTGATGCAGGTAAAAATGAGACAGGTACGATTAAATTAGAAGCCTTTCATAGTGGAAATCATGTCGTTATTCAAATTACGGATGATGGAAACGGTATTAATAAAGGGAAAGTATTAGAAAAAGCGATTAAAAATGGCGTTGTAACTGAAGCAGATGCGAATAGATTAACAGATCGTGAAGTGTTTGATCTTATTTTCCAACCAGGATTTAGTACAGCTGAAGTTGTATCAGATCTTTCTGGACGCGGTGTCGGATTAGATGTTGTAAAACATACGATTCATAGTTTAGGTGGACATTTAATTATTGATTCTGAGGAAGGAAAGGGAAGTACATTTAGAATTGAACTTCCATTAACGTTGTCTATTATTCAATCTATGCTTGTTCAAACGAATGATAAGCGTTATGCTTTACCTCTTGGAAATATCGTTGAAGCAATTCGAATTAAGAGAGAAGACATCCAATCCTTACAAGGGAAAGATGTGTTAAATTATCGTAATCAAATTATTGAAGTGAAACATTTAAGTACTGTATTTGGTGAAAAAACAGTAGATGAGGCGTTTGCGTCATATGATGGTCAAATGGTTCCTGTGTTAATTGTTCGTAACACACATCGCAGCTATGGACTTATTGTAAACACAATTATCGGTCAAAGAGAAATAGTCTTAAAGTCATTAGGTGACTTCTTTGCAGAGAGTTCTAACTATTTCTCTGGTGCGACGATTCTCGGTGATGGACGAGTGGTCCTCATTTTAAACCCAGAAGGTTTATAATAGGAATGAAGGAAAGCTCCCCACTTGTATACAATTGGGGAGCTTTTTGGCTAATTGCTACGAATCTAATAATGGGATACATAGTAACGTTTTATACTAATGAGTTTGCTAAAATAAAATAAGAGTTTATATTATTTGATAGAAAAACAGAAATGAGGAGGCAGGGAAAATGCCTGAGCAACACACAAAAGGGGATACGAGCACGATTGTGCTAGAAAAAGAAAATGAGCATTTAACGCCTCAAGAATGCGATATTCTTGGCGAAATTGCAAATATATCATTTGGTTCAGCTTCGACTGTATTATCAACAATTTTAAATAGGCAAGTAAGCATTACTGCTCCTCGCATAGAGTTGGTAGATTTATATGATTCAAGAGATGTCGAAGTTCCACATGTTGTATTAAACATTCATTTTACAAAAGGATTGGATATGGAAAACCTTCTTGTCCTTAAGCAAGATGTTGCATTATCCATTGCTGATTTAATGATGATGGGAACAGGTGAAGTGGAGGACGGAAAAGAACTTGGCGAATTAGAGCTAAGTGCTGTACAAGAAGCGATGAATCAAATGATGGGATTCGCAGCTACATCTATGTCGGAATTCTTCCAAGATACAGTAGATATGTCTCCGCCGACGATTAAAGTTGTAAAGTTATCAGAAGAAATGGAGAAAATTTCTGAAATCGATGGGAATCATACGATTGTTAAAGTGTCGTTTGATTTAAAGATAGATAATCTTGTAAACTCTAAACTTGTACAAATTGTTTCAGTTGATCATGCGAAACAAATGGTAAATAAATTAATGCAATTATCTGGTGAAGTAGAAGAAACAGTCGAACCAGCAGAAGTAGTGGAAACTGAGATTGTAGAAGAACAAGTTGAAAAAGAGCATTTAACACAAGAAGAGAAAGATGTACTTGGTGAAATTGCAAATATTTCAATTGGTTCCGCTTCAACAGTATTGTCAACGCTTTTAAATCAGCCAGTTACAATTAGTACACCAAATGTGGAAGCAATCAATGTTCGTCATTATGATGGAGTACCAGTGCCATTTGTTATTTTAAATGTCGACTTTGTTGAAGGGCTAAAGAATGAGAATGTATTCGTATTTACGAAAGATGTCGCCTTAACAATGGTAGATTTAATGATGATGGGAACAGGGGAAGTTGATCCGGAAAAAGAGCTTACTGAATTAGAACTGAGCGGTCTTAAAGAAATTATGAACCAAATGATGGGTCATGCTGCTACGGCGATGTCAGAAATGTTCCAAGAAAAAATGGACATGACGCCGCCAAATGTTAAATTTGTAACGTTAAAAGAAGAAATGGAGTATTTGGGAGAGTCAATGGAAGTGGACGAACTCGTTCAAATTACGTTCAATCTTGAAATTGGTGATCTGCTTCAATCGAAAATGTATCAAATTTTGCCAATTTCTGAAGCGAAAGAAATGGTAAGGCGACTTCTGTATCCAATGGTGGAAGAAGAAGAGATTGCCACAGAAGAAATTGAAGAAGAAAAAATTGTAGAACCAGTTGTGCAACCTATTGAATTTAAAGAAGTAAAACAAATGGAACCAGTATATATGGACACGTCCATTCTACAAAATGTAGAAATGAATGTGAAATTTGTATTTGGAAGTACAGTGAAAACGATTCAAGATATATTAAGTTTACAAGAAAATGAAGCAGTTGTGCTAGATGAGGATATTGATGAACCAATTCGTATTTATGTAAATGATGTATTAGTGGCGTATGGTGAACTTGTAAATGTAGATGGATTTTTCGGAGTAAAAGTGACGAAATCACTATAAGGCATTGAAATAGGAGTTTGAACTAGTAGATGAAAAACGTAAAGTTTTTTCTAATGAGTTGGCTAAGCATACATGTATGCTTGTTCTTCCCCTTGCAAAGTCAGGCTGAGGAACAAATTGAGTCAGATCAAAAAATAAATGAAGTGAATGTACAAGAAGAAAATAAGGAATCTCAAGAATCGTCAGAGCAAGTGGAAACGAAGCAAGATGAAGAGAAACAAAAAGAAGCAGAACAACAAGAAGTAGTAAATAAACAATTGAGTGAAAGAAAGATAGAAACAGAACAGGGAATTATTACAGTAAATAAGCCGGAGCTTAAAGTTGGCGAAGAGGTGCGAATTGCTGTAGAACCAAATGGGAAAAACATTCAAAGTATGAAAGGTATATTGCAGTTACAAAAAAATGGGGAGCAATATGCGCAAGAAAGAATGTTATCTTTTGAGTATGATGAAGAAACGAAGAGCTGGGTTGCTAACTATAAAGCAGGGGATTTTGATTTGCAAGGTGATTGGAATCTTCAGCTCGTTCAAAGTTACAAAGAGAATGAGAAAGAAGAGCTCATAAAAAATGAAGTGAAAGTCCCGCTCATTCGTATTAAAAATGAAACGCCAACTATAGATAAAGAATTGCCAAAGTTACAGAAAGTTACTATTGATGAAGTAAAAGAGAACTTAGTTGAACGAAAACAGGGAGATTCTATACATATACGAGTAAAAGCATCAGATATAGAATCGGTTGTAAAAGAAGTGCGCGTTACATTAAAAGGGAAAGAAAATAAAGAGCTTTCGTTTTTATTAGACTACAACAAGCATGATATGGATTGGCAAAAAGTATTTGAAATAACAGAAGCATTGCCGGCTGGGCCATACGAATTACTTGTAGAGATAATAGATGCAGCAAGTAATAAACTTGTTGAGGAAAGTGAATATACCATTTCTGTTTTGGTGCCAAAAAATGAAGATGATAAAAAGATAGAAGAGAAAGAAGATAAATTAGATAATAAACTAGAAAATGAATTAGAAGAGAAGAAAGAAAATAAGAAGCAAGAAGATTCCAAAGTCAAAAACCCGGTTCCAGAAGAAAATTTGCCAGTTGTTCAAATTCCGAAGCGAGATGAGAAAGTAAATAAGTTTATAAAAGAACCGTTGGAAGAGAAAGAGGAATTTACTTACGTTATAAAAGAGCCGTTCGAAGACAACAAGGAAGTACATAAGGCGAAGGACCAAAAAGAGAAAAATAACAAACAAGTTGCCTCTAAAAAGAAAGAACAAAAAGAAGAACCGAAAGACAAGAAAGAAGAAAAAGGTGAACAGGGAGTGCAAGCTTCTGATGTGTTTACTATCATGTCAGGTTTATTCGTACTGTTTTTAGTTTTAAAGAGTAATAAAGAATGGGGCTAATTATTTCATAGTAGTGGAGGCGCTTAAATGGAGATTAAACGTACGACAATTGAAGATAAGGCGTTACAACCATTAAAACAGCCTGCAGCTATTTCGGAGCATGAAATCCAGAAAGAACGAAAGCGTAGCAATTTAGTGTTTACTGGACAGTCTAAAATTATTTCGAAAAATAATGAAATAGGTATTTTACTTGCAAGTTTAAGTGATGGAAAGATTATGAAGGAAATGCTTTCTAAAGAGATGGATACAGTGTTACAACTTTTTAAAAAGTTACACACGTTATCTGGAGAAGGAAAGCAAACAGAAAAAATATTTGAACAAGTAATTAGAAGCCTACAAGGGCTTGTTAAGCAGGCGCATATAAAAGAACTTCCTTTGTTAGATGGAACATATGATTTCGCTGAAGTACAACTATCATTTGGTAGAAAAGTACATATTCCGTTACTAGATGTGAGTGCACTTATCTCTAGAGTGGAAAGTGATTCTTCAGAAGGAAATATAAATTTGATGGTAACGGTTATTACTGCTTATATAACGAAATTGTCTAACGAAACAATTTTAATTAGTGTTACAGACCGCATTGCTAAAGATCGGGATGTAAGTGTATGGAGAGCGCTTGCGGAAATGAACATGACACAATTATCACAGGCATTGAAACAAACGATGCAAGAACATAAATGGTCTATGACGCTTCTTTTTCTCTTTGTATGGATTGTCGGTATTATTTTAATTCGAGTTATGTAAAAAGGTCGTCACTCCATTGTGACGACCTCTTTTATATTTTTTCGTAGAAGAATGTATCAAATCGCTGAAGATTGTAACGCTCGGGTGTTAAAATTTGTTCCGTACTACCAACAAATAGTACACCGCCTTTTCGTAAAGAACGACTAAATTTTTCGTAAAGTTTTACTCTTGCTTCTTCTGTGAAATATATCATTACATTGCGACAAATAATCAAATCATAATTTGTATCGAATGACTGCATTAAAAGGTCATGTTGTTTAAACGAGACGTTTTGTTTAATGTTTTGATGCAATGAATATAGATCATTCTCTTTTGTGAAATGACGTTCTTTCAAATCATTAGGTAATTCCTTTAACGAACGTTCTGTATATTGACCACGTTTTGCGATTTCTAAAATATGAAAATCAAGATCTGTTGCTTGAATTTCAAAACGAAATGGAGCAAGATGCTTCGATAAAATTAAAGAGAGTGTATACGGTTCTTCACCAGCAGCGCAAGCGGCACTCCATACCTTTAATTTTCCGCTATTTTGTTCGAGTAATTTTGGTAGTGCTTTCGACTCTAAAGTTTGCCATCGTTCTTTATTTCTAAAAAACTCTGAAACGTTAATTGTAATATAGTCAATAAAATTTAAAAATAAATTTTGATCAGCGCGTAATTTGTTTAAAAAATTAGTGTAGTTTTCGAAGCCTTTTCTCGAAATGAAAGCATCGATTCTACGGCGCATTCTATCTTGTTTATATGAAGCGATGTCCATATTGAATTGTTGTTTAAAACTCGCGATAAAATGATCATAATCTTGTTCAATTATCATATTTACAATGGGCACAATAATGATATTGTGCCTCCCCCTTTACATCATACGAATTTTTTGTTCAAAGCTTTTTTTCATTTGCTTTTCATGTAATCCTGGTAAATCATAAATGACAGCATCAATACCTGCTTCTTTTGCAACATCGACAGGGATGACAGATGTATGTTTGTCCCCATTATAAAAACAGAGAACTAAATCAGTGTCTTCAATAATTTGTTTAACAAAAAACATATAATCTGATCGGTAAATGGAGTCAGAAGGATGATCAAAAGCAACATATTCGGCTCCGTGTTTTTTTAAGTAATCAACGACTTCTTGGAATTCATCTGTAATTGCTTGCAATGGTTGCAGCGTGTAAAGGCATAAATTTTGAGCGAGTCTTTCATTCTCAACGAAAAAACGAAGAACCTCATTTTCAATAGATTTATAACATAATATGTAAATTTTATGTTTGTGAGCATAGTCAGTTAAAAATTTTTTAATTTCTTCTTGATCTAATGCTGTTAATTGATTTGAACCACAAAGGAAAATATTCATAGAATTGTGCCACCTCATGCTAAATTGTAACATATCTTTTATAAAAAATAACTGCAAAATATTACTGTTCAGAGTATAATTATAAATAACTGGATTTTACGATTAAGTTTAGGAAGAAATAAAAAAATAAATAGGTGATATATATGCTACGTTCTATCTCGCATAATCCAATTTTATCGCATATACCGCCTGCTACTCAAATGCCGAAAGAAGCAAATGTCAGGACAGGACTTGCATTTTCGGATAATTTGCATGCAGATCCGAAAAAAGATAAATTACTAGAACAAATGGAAGCGTTTGTCGATAATATTGGAGAAATTAAAGAGAAAATTGAAATGGAATTAACGCTTGATAATGTAATGGAATACAAAAACACAGTAAAATCATTTTTGAATTTCTACGTTGATAATGTATTGCAGTATAAAGATGTCATGTCTCGTCACCCACGTTACGGATATTCACAGAAAATGACGATTGTGAAACAGGCAGAAATGGGATTGAATGAATTAGAAGATGTGATGAATCTAATTAATACGAAAACAGGACATTTAGAAATGTTAAATCAAATTGGAGAAATCCATGGTTTAATTGTGAATTTAGTCTTGTAAAAGGAAGGAAGCTATATGTACATACAATTATATGAAAAACTCGTTATTATTCAAAAAGCGTATGAAAATATTCAAGCGCTTGGAGAGCAAATATATGAGAATTTAAAAAATAAAAATGTAAATGCAGTTCAAAAGTTGCAAGTAGAGCAATTGCAGTACATTGATGGTTTAAAAGGGTTATCAAGCTCATTTGAAGAAATGGTTGTTCAGTTCTGTAAAGAACAAGGAGTTGAATCGTTTCGTGTCAGTGCGTTATTTTCGTATTTTTCTCAAGAAGAAATTGAAAAAATGAAAGAATTACAAAAAAATGTAACTGAATTAGAAGAGAATGTAAAAATGATTCTTTTGAAAAATCAATATTACTTAAACGTACTATTAAAAACTACAGAAAGTATTGTGGATTCTGTTTCTGAATACAACTTAGAGCGAAACAATAATTCGCAAATCTTTATGAACGAACTATTGTAAAGGAGAAGTGAAGCTTTATGAGATTATCTGATTATAATACACCGCTATCGGGTATGTTAGCGGCTCAAATGGGGTTACAAACAACGAAACAAAACTTGTCTAACATTCATACACCGGGTTATGTGCGTCAAATGGTGAATTACGGATCTGTTGGAGCAAGCAATGGTCATACGCCAGAACAGAGAATTGGTTACGGTGTACAAACGCTAGGTGTTGACCGTATTACTGATGAGGTAAAAACGAAGCAGTTTAATGATCAATTATCTCAGCTCTCTTACTATAACTACATGAATTCGACTTTATCCCGTGTAGAGTCTATGGTTGGAACGACAGGGAAGAATTCATTATCTAGTTTAATGGACGGTTTCTTTAATGCCTTTCGTGAAGTAGCAAAAAATCCAGAGCAACCAAACTACTACGATACATTAATTTCTGAAACGGGGAAGTTCACAAGTCAAGTGAATCGTCTTGCGAAAAACTTAGATACAGTGGAAGCACAGACAGCAGAAGATATTGAAGCGCATGTTAATGAATTTAATCGTCTTGCTGCTAGTTTAGCAGAAGCGAATCATAAAATTGGACAAGCGGGTACACAAGTGCCGAATCAACTTTTAGACGAACGAGATCGCATCGTTACAGAGATGTCTAAGTATGCAAACATCGAAGTATCTTATGAATCTATGAATCCTAATATCGCGAGTGTTAGAATGAATGGTATTTTAACAGTAAATGGACAAGATACATATCCACTTCAATTAAATAAAGAAAAAGATCCAATGTCAGTTGAGATTTACGGTTCAGAGATCTCTGTAACTAGCGGGGCGATAAAATCAGCGATTGATACGAAAGCGAAGATTGTTGAATATAAAAAAAATCTCGAAGACTTAATGAGTTCGATGAAAAATCAAGTGAATACAGTGATGGGAAAAGATTTCTTCGTTGGAGATTATGCGAAGGATATGAAGTTAAATCCAGAATTCCAAAAAGATGTTTCGAAAATGAAAATGTCTGCTGAAACAGCAAATAAACTAGCAGCAGTTACAGATGACGATTATAAAGAAGGTCTTTCTTATAAACAAGCATTAGACCAATTTATAGTTCGTGTTGCATCTGATAAAAGTGCAGTAAATGGTTATCAAAAAATTCATGGCGACTTACTAGAAGGTATTCAACAAGAAAAAATGAGCGTTGAAGGTGTAAATATGGAAGAGGAAATGGTAAATTTAATGGCCTTCCAAAAATATTTCGTCGCAAACTCTAAAGCTATTACTACGATGAATGAAGTGTTTGATAGTCTATTTTCGATTATTCGATAAGTGATAATAATTGATTGGAAATATATAAGGAGGAGATAGAAATGAGAGTATCTACATTTCAAAATGCAAACTGGGCAAAGAATCAGTTAATGGATTTGAATGTGCAACAACAATACCATAGAAACCAAGTAACTTCAGGGAAGAAAAATCTTCTTATGAGTGAAGATCCACTTGCAGCGAGTAAATCATTTGCGATTCAACATTCATTGGCGAATATTGAACAAATGCAAAAAGATATAGCGGACTCTAGAAATGTGCTAAGTCAAACAGAAAACACATTGCAGGGTATTGTGAAATCTTTAACGAGGGTGGATCAATTAACTATACAAGCATTAAATGGAACGAATAGTGAAAAAGAGTTGAAAGCAATTGGAGCAGAGTTAGACCAACTGGTAAAACAAGTTGTGTATTTAGCAAATACAAAAGAACAAGGACGTTACATTTTTGGTGGGGACAGTGCAGAAAAGCCCCCGTTTACAGATGAGGGGACATACCAAGGTGGCGGAAATGATGTAATGTGGAAGCTGAACGATGGTTATGAAATTAAAGCTTTTCGTAAAAGTGAGGATTTATTAACTCCTGTAATTCAAACGTTAGTAAAGATGAAAGATGCTATGCAAAGTGGTGATCAAAACACGTTGAAACCGTTATTGGAGGGGAATAAGAAAAACTTAGACAATGTTATTAATCGTACGACGGAAGTCGGTTCAACGATGAATACTATTGATACGTTTAAGACGATTTTAAGTGAACAAAATTTAGCGCTTCAAGAAAATCGTAAAGAAATTGAAGATGTTGATTTAGCGGTAGCGATTTCCGATTTAGCTTATATAAATGCGACGTATGAGGCGACACTTAAGGCAGTTAGTACGATGAGTAAAACGAGCATTTTAGATTACATGTAAAAAATAAGGAGTGGGAAATATGGCAGGGACTTTAACGGGTATTGGTGATAGACAACAGATTTGGAACCTTGGTAATAATATGATTGATACCTCAAAACTTGTAGAATTAGAATTGCAAACTTTGGAAATGAAGAAGACACCGTATAATAACCAAAAACAGTTGCTAACAACTGAACGAAATGTATATGCAAGTATGAAAAAAGAATTTGGAAACTTTTTGCAAGTTTTTAAAGATTTAAATGAATTTAAAGGTAATGAAAAGAAAACAACTCTAACCAAAGAGGGGTTTGTTACTGCACAGGCAGATGCAGCAGCGATTGCTGGAACATATACTGTTACAGTCGAAAAAATTGCGGAACGCCATCAAATTACAACAAAACCAGTTGATAAAATAGACTTAGATGCAAAAATTGAAAAAGATGTTACGTTTGGTATTAATGGTAAAGAAGTTAAAGTTTCAAAGGACATGACTTATAAAGAGTTAGTAAATAAAATTAATAATGGAAATTATGGCGTGTCTGTATATTCATTGGGGGGACAATTGTTCTTTACATCTACTACAGCTGGGGAAAAAGGAGCAATAAATTTAGTAGATGGCAAAGAAGGTTTTTTAGAAGAAATAGGCTTAGTGAAGTCATCTATAGATAAGGATAATAACAAGGTATTTACGGTTGCCCATGAAATAACAGCAGCTACAAATGCTGAATATACGATAAATGGGATTAAAGATTCGAGTGTATCTAATAAAATTGATACGATTCCAGGTTTAATAATTAATTTAGAAAAAGTAACTACAGAACCTATCAAGATTACTGTTGAGGATTCAAATATAAAAGACTCCATTGATTTAATCAAAAAAATGAAGGATGAATATAATAAAGCTGTTTCAACTTTAGATTTATTTGCTGGTGAAAATGGAGCTGTACAAGGAAGTAGTATTGCATTTTCAATTAGTAATACAATGACAAATATATTTAGATATTCACAAGATGGAAAGTTTTTAAATGATTTCGGAATTCAAGTGGACAAAAGTGGGAATATGACTCTAGATGAAGAGAAATTAAAAAATGCTTTTAAAGAGGATCAAGAAACAGTGAAGCAATTTTTCTTTGGTTTTACTGGTTTAGGCCATGATATGGAGAAAAAATTAAATGGAATCTTTGGAGATGAAGGAGTTATAGGAAAACGCTCAAAAAGTATTGAAAAGCAAGTAAAAGATTTGGATGATAAAATAAGAGATATTGACAAAGTAAATAAAGAGAAACAAATAACTATTATTGATAAATATTCTAAGTTAGAAAGCACGCTAGCCGCACTGGATAACCAATTAAAAACAATTAAAGCAATGACAAAACAAAAAAGTGATGATTAATGAAAGTTGAGGAAGTGATCGTATGCAAGCATGGCAACGTTATATGCAAAATGATATTATGACGAGTAATCCGATTAAAAATACAATTTTTATTTATGAAAGATGTATTGTAGAGTTCCGTAATTTAGAAGAGATTTTACATACTTTTAAACTACAAGAAGGGGACGCACTTCTTGAAAAATTAGAACGTATTTTTGAAGAACTAAAGCTTCAATTAAATCCTGAGATTACGAAAGATTTATATGATAGTCTCTATGGGTTATACGATTGGATTAGCATTCAAATTCAAACGATGAAAGTAACGCGTGAAGCGAAAGATATTGATGCAATTGTGAAAGTGTTACAAGATTTAATAGACGGTTACCGTGGAGCACTTGAAAATGAACAATGATATTTATCGGACGTTTGTCAGCTGTTTTAATGAAATCGGTGAATTGCAAGTGTCAGACAGAGAGTTTGCTGAGAAGAGTGAGATGTTAAATCGCTGGATGATGACATTGGATGAAGAAACGCGTGCGCAAGTTGCAGCAGAAGTAAGCCCGTTCATTATTAAGGCAGCTCAGCACATTCGAGATAAGCAAAAGATTTTGGAAGAAATGATAATGGCAAATGATGGGCGAATGAAGGCTAATTCATTTTACGGTAAATATTAATAATAACGTCTGGAAACAGATTCCCCTTTTAAAAGGGGGTCTATTCCTTCGTTTACATAAAGAACTCCGCTGATTGAGGTTTCATTTTATGACTGTGATGAAAAAATAATAGTAATCTAAATAATAGAAAAATGGACTTTAGTTTATAGTTTATATATTGAAATGTTCTATAGATTACTATGTGTATACAGTTTTTTGCATTCTTTTTTATATTTTTGTATTTTTCTAAAGACAACAATGAAAAAATGGAATAAAATATGTAAGGGTACATAATAGTAAATATTTTAATAAACGCATATAAGAAAATGAATAATAAAGTGAAACTTCTATCAGTGGATCATTACGTTAGAAAAGGAAGGGTGTGGAATATGCCAGATTTAGTGAGTGATGTAAGCCATTATATGAATTATTTAGTGACGAAACGAAATACTGTTTCTAGTAATATTGCAAATGCGAATACACCTGGCTATAAAGCACAAGATGTAACATTTGCTGAGCAGATGAATAAAAGTAGTGCGTTATATAAAAATAATGCGGCTGATTTACAGAGCAATCCAGATTTATATCAAACGAATGAAATGCACTTACCGACAGTAAATACGAAAAATACATATGCAAAGATTCAAACAAAATCAATGCAAACGAATAAAGACGGAAATAGTGTGGATGTAACGACAGAAATGCTAGATTTAATGAAAGCAAATCAGTTATACGGTATTTCAATTAACGCAATTAATACACAATATGCAATTAACCAAGCGGCACGCGGACGTTAAAAGTAGAAGGAGAGACAACGGATGTTTCAGGCAATTAATGCAAGTGGCTCAGGGCTAACGACAGCGAGAAAGTGGATGGAAGTTACTTCTAACAATATTGTAAATGCAAATACGACGGCGGCTCCGGGGGCAGATTTATATGAGCGTCGTAGTGTGGTGTTAGAATCAAACAATAGTTTTGCAAGTATGTTAGATGGGGCTCCTACTAATGGAGTAAAAATAAAAAGTATTGAAGCAGACAAAACGGAAAATTTAGTGTATGATCCGACGCATCCGCACGCAAATGAAGAAGGATATGTACGTTATCCAAATATTGATGTAACTGCTGAAATGACGAATGTAATGGTTGCTCAAAAAATGTATGAAGCGAATACGAGTGTATTAAATGCGAATAAAAAAATGCTTGATAAAGATTTAGAAATCGGCCGAGGATAAGGGGGAAGATAGTAATATGAAAATTCAACCAATGTTACATACACAACCATTTGGAGCAATTCAGTCAATTGGTGCACCGAAAACTTCTCAAACATCTGTAGTTGAGGGGAAAAAGTTTATTGATTTATTGGAAGATATGAATCAAACACAAAACAATGCACAAACAGCAGTATATGATTTACTAACTAAAGGGGTAGGAGAAACACATGACGTTTTAATTCAGCAAAAGAAAGCTGAGTCTCAAATGAAAACGGCTGCTCTCGTACGTGATAATCTTATTGAAAATTATAAGTCACTAATTAATATGCAAATTTAGGAAAGTGGACGGGTGTGTTTAAATGGAAAAGATGAAAAATGTTATCCAATCGTTAAAAACGTGGCATAAGTTAGTAATCGGTGCTGCGCTTTTAGCGATTGTAACAGGAGCACTTTTATATTTCACCTTGCCAGATAAATATGTTGTTGTATATCAAAATTTAAATGATACAGATAAACAAGAGATTACAGCAGAATTATCGAAGTTAGGTGTCGATTACCAATTAGCGGCCGATGGTTCAATTCGTGTGCAAAAGAATGATGCTCCATGGGTTCGAAAAGAAATGAATGGGATGGGCTTACCGTTTAATTCGAAAAGCGGTGAAGAAATTTTATTAGAAAGCTCTCTCGGTTCAAGTGAACAAGATAAAAAAATGAAGCAAATTGTCGGTACGAAGAAGCAATTGGAACAAGATATTGTAAGAAACTTTGCGACAGTTGAAACGGCAAATGTTCAAATTACATTGCCTGAAAAAGAGACAATTTTTGATGAAGAAAAAGCGAAAGGAACAGCGGCGATTACGGTTGGAGTGAAACGTGGACAATTGTTAACAGCTGATCAAGTTGCAGGTATACAGCAAATGATTAGTGCAGCGGTTCCTGGTGTGAAAGCAGAAGAAGTAAGTGTTATTGATAGTAAAAAAGGTGTTATCTCAAAAGGAGCAGATGAAGCACATTCTAGTAGTTCCTCTTCTTATGAGAAAGAAGTAGAGATGCAGCACCAACTTGAAGGTAAATTAAAGCAAGATATTGATGCAACGTTAATGACGATGTTTAAACCGAATGAATATAAAGTGAATACGAAAGTATCTGTAAACTACGATGAAGTTACACGTCAGTCAGAGAAGTATGGTGATAAAGGTGTACTTCGTAGTAAACAAGAGCAAGAGGAAAGCT
This sequence comes from Bacillus sp. FSL K6-2944, assembly GCF_038005385.1. NCBI lineage: Bacteria > Bacillati > Bacillota > Bacilli > Caryophanales > Bacillaceae > Bacillus > Bacillus sp. FSL K6-2944. Next base: position 476,698 of record NZ_JBBOTE010000001.1, read on the forward strand.
CTACTGCGCAAGAAGGGGCAGATACGAAGCAAGGTGCTGGCTGGTATTACAGCGAACGGTGAAGTGCCAAACTACGGTACGAACAATAATCAAAATGGTAAAGTTGTCTACGATAATAAAAATGGCAACAAAATCGAAAACTATGAAATAGATAAAACAGTTGAAACAATTAAGAAACACCCAGAATTAACGAAAACAAATGTTGTTGTATGGGTAGATAATGATACGTTAGTAAAACGAAGAATTGATATGACTACTTTCAAAGAAGCAATTGGAACAGCGGCAGGACTTCAAGCTGATCCGAACGGTAACTTTATAAATGGTCAAGTTAACGTTGTAACTGTTCAGTTCGATCAGCCGAAAGCTGAAAAAGAGAAAGAGCCAGAAAAAAGTGGTATGAACTGGTGGTTATTCGGTGGAATTACAGCTGGCTTATTAGCAATCGGTGGTCTAGTATGGTTCTTATTAGCAAGACGTAAGAGAAAGAAAGAAGAAGAGGAATATGAAGAATACTTAGCAGAAGATGAAATTGCTGCAAGTAATGAAAGTATCTTGGAAATTCCTGAAGAAAAAATAGTGCCAGAGCCAAAACCTGAACCAGAAGAACCGAAAGAACCAACGTTAGATGAACAAGTGCAGGATGCTACGAAAGAACATGTAGAAGGTACTGCAAAAGTAATTAAAAAATGGTTAAACGGACAGTAAGGGAGGAACAACGATGTTAGATGAAATCTCCTCCAAAGAAAAAGCTGCCATCCTCATTCGTACATTAGACGAAGGGGTGGCAGCAAAAGTCATTGAATATATGACAGCTGAGGAAAAAGAAGTATTACTTCGTGAAATTGCGAAGTTTCGTGTATATAAACCAGAAACGTTAGAGAATGTACTAGGAGAGTTCTTATATGAACTAAATGTAAAAGAATTGAACTTAGTCACTCCAGATAAAGAGTATATTCGTCGTATATTTAAAAACATGCCAGAAGACGAACTGGAAAAATTATTGGAAGACCTTTGGTATAACAAAGATAATCCATTTGAATTCTTAAATTCACTTACAGATTTAGAACCACTTCTTACAGTGCTTAATGATGAGTCACCACAAACAATTGCAATTATCGCTTCTTATATTAAACCGCAACTTGCGTCTCAATTAATTGAGAGATTGCCAGATCATAAGCGAGTAGAAACGGTAATGGGTATTGCGAAACTAGAACAAGTTGATGGTGAATTAATTAATCAAATTGGTGAGTTGTTAAAAACGAAATTAAATAATATGGCATTTAGTGCAATTAATAAAACTGATGGCTTGAAAACAATCGTAAACATTTTAAATAATGTTTCACGAGGTGTTGAAAAAACAGTCTTTCAAAAACTGGATGAAGTCGATTATGAGTTATCTGAGAAAATTAAAGAAAATATGTTTGTCTTTGAAGACTTACTTGGTCTTGAAGATCTTGCGCTTCGCCGTGTATTAGAAGAAATTACAGATAACGGTGTTCTTGCGAAAGCACTTAAAATTGCAAAAGAAGAAATTAAAGAGAAATTATTTACATGTATGTCTTCAAACCGTAAAGAGATGATTCTAGAAGAATTAGATGGCTTAGGACCGCTTAAGATGACGGATGCTGAAAAAGCGCAGCAAACGATCACTGATACAGTGAAAAAGCTAGAGAAAGAAGGAAGAATTATCGTTCAAAGAGGTGAAGAGGATGTCCTTATTTAAAAACAGAATTCCGAAGAATTCTGTTTCTTTTTCTGAAGAAACGTATGAATTACAATTTCCAAAACCAGCTTCAGTCCAAATAGAAGAGGAAGAATTACAAGCAGATCATGCAGAGCTTCGCGCCCAGCAAGAATCATTACATATGGAAATGAATCAGCTAAGGCAAGAGCAGCAAATGCTAGAACGAGAGCGTCAGCAGTTATTACAAGATAAAGAACAATTTCAAATGCATATTCATGAACAAATGGAACAGATGGAAGCAGCGCGTGTGCAGTTTCAAAAAGAACAACAAGAAATAGCATATGAATGGACAGAGTTATGATGGGATCAATCATTTCATTTAGCAGAAAAAATCGTGAATCAAGCGGTAGATTCACGATTGCTTGATGTGCTACCTATTTTAACTGGCATCGTGCAAACATTGCCAACTTCGTTTGAAAAATTAATCATTACAGTACATCCAGAAACGTTTGAACGTATTCAAGAAGAGAAGGAGAATACGAAAGAATATTGGTTACTACAATTAGTAGAATGGAAATATGATTTCTCCCTGCAGTTTGGTGAATTTGTTCTGGAAGAAGAGAAAGAGTTCTTTGAATTTAAATTTGCACCTATATTTGCGAAACTTCGTCAGAAATGGGAAGAAGAGAAGTTATTTGAGGAGCAAAATGTATGAGCCGCCTGTTAATGAATGAGAACGAAAAATGGAATAAGTTCATTGAAACACCGCTGTATACGAAAGTAGGCAAAGTTCATAGTGTACAAGAACAGTTTTTCGTAGCAAAAGGGCCGAAAGCGAAGATCGGAGATGTTTGCTTCGTTGGAGAACATAACGTCTTATGTGAAGTGATTGCTATTGAAAAAGAAAATAATATGCTACTTCCATTTGAACAGACAGAAAAAGTATGTTATGGAGATTCAGTGACACTAGTTTCAGAAGATGTTGTTGTACCACGTGGTAATCACTTGCTCGGAAAAGTGTTAAGTGCAAATGGTGAAGTGTTAAATGAGGAAGCTGAAAACATTCCATTACAGAAAATAAAACTAGATGCACCGCCTATACATGCATTTGAACGTGAAGAGATTACCGATGTATTTGAAACAGGAATAAAATCAATTGATTCTATGCTAACAATTGGTATCGGTCAAAAGATTGGTATTTTTGCTGGGTCAGGTGTTGGTAAATCAACTTTACTTGGAATGATAGCAAAAAATGCAAAAGCTGATATAAACGTTATTAGTTTAGTAGGAGAACGTGGCCGGGAAGTAAAAGACTTTATTCGAAAAGAGTTAGGCGAGGAAGGGATGCGAAAAAGCGTCGTTGTTGTAGCGACGTCAGATGAAAGTCACCTTATGCAACTTCGTGCAGCGAAACTTGCAACGTCTATTGCTGAATACTTCCGTGATCAAGGCAATAACGTATTACTTATGATGGACTCTGTTACTCGTTTTGCCGATGCACGAAGAAGTGTTGATATTGCTGTTAAAGAGTTACCGATTGGTGGTAAAACACTGTTAATGGAAAGTTATATGAAGAAGTTGTTAGAGCGTTCCGGAAAAACACAAAAGGGATCTATAACAGGTATTTATACGGTGCTTGTTGATGGGGACGATTTAAATGGTCCTGTACCAGATTTAGCACGTGGTATTTTAGATGGACATATCGTATTAAAGCGTGAGCTTGCAACGCTTAGTCATTATCCTGCAATTTCAGTATTAGATTCAGTAAGTAGGATTATGGAAGAAATTGTTTCGCCACATCATTGGCAACTTGCAAATGAAATGAGAAAGATTTTATCAATTTATAAAGAAAATGAATTGTATTTTAAGCTAGGAACGATTCAAGAAAATGAAGAAAATGCTTATATTTTTGAATGTAAAAATAAAGTAGAAGGCATAAATACATTTTTAAAGCAAGGTCGATCGGATAGTTTCCAATTTGATGATATCGTTGAAGCGATACAGCATATAGTATAAGGCCTCTGCATAAGAGGTCTTATTTTTTTGTTTTTTAATATTTCACAGATTTTTTTGGAAAAAAACTATATAATAGAAAAAGAGAACGTTATAATAGAAAGGGGTTATGAAAACAGGTGGATAAACAGCAGTACGACACAATAAAATTGCAAATAAATCAAGAAAAAGAACATATTTTAAAAGAAGTGTATGAATTAACAGCTGAAAAAAGAAAAATAGAACAAAAAAAAGAATATGATTTATATGTTGTGAAATCGCGTAGTAAAGTCGTACAAACTGGGCAACGTATTATGGCTGGTATGCTTTCTTCACATACGTTTTCACCTGAAAGAATAGAAGAATGGAATCGGAAAATTAAAAAAACGGAAGGTTTTATTCAAAAAAATGAAAGTCTTTTAGAGCAAGTAAAAGAAAAAGAACGTGTCATTGATGAGATGTATCAAGAAGATTGCAAAAAGCTTGCGAAAGCACAAGAAAAGCTGGAAGAAAAAATGCTTCTGGATTTGAAAATGTGTATGAATGGATGAGGTGAATGTAGTGATACAGTCTGTATTACCGGTGCAACAAAGTTTACCTCCGCAAAAAGAAAAAGGGCTAGAAGTACAATCAAAAAATGAAGATTCTTCATTCGATCGTACGATGAGAATGGAAAATAAAAAACAGCCGCAAACGGAGAAAACGAAACGAGAAGAAGCACCAAAAGAAGAGAGAAAAGATTATATTCTTTCTAAAAAATCGGTAACGGAAGAAGAACCTATTGTAAAGAAAGAAGAAAAAAAAGAGACAGAACAGTTGTTATTAGCTGTATCTGAGCAAATGGTTGCAATTGAGCAATTACATGTGCAGCCGGAATTGTTATATCAATACATACAAAAAATACAAGAGCTATATAAAGAATATGGCAATATTAAACTTAATGAATTACCTGCAGCTGAATTACAACAATTACAAGAACTTCTTTCAAATATGAATATCAAAAATGCTATATGTTTAGAAGATACAATGCAAATGGTATTAGACAAAATGAAGATGCCAGAGCAAGCGATGCAAGCATTGAAGGCTGTAGAAACAGAAACTTGTAATATTGCAAAGGAACAAGAAGAGTTTAAAGACGTAGATCTTCCGAAACTTGAGAGCGATGATACAAAGGTAGAGTTGCCTGAGGTTGATGCATTAAACGATTCGAGCTCTGCAGGTGCAGAATTATTAAATAAAACGACGAGTACCGAACAAGTAGGGAAATCAAATAGTGGTGCTGAGAAAGTTTCATTACCTGACTTAGGAAAGAAAATGGAAGCGCAAGTAGAAGCGTTGCAAAAATTTGTAGTGAAACAAGAACGTGTTTTATTCCAGTTAAATCCAGAAAAACTTGGTACATTAACAGTGTTTATGAAAAAACACGGAGATCAAATTGACGTTCACGTAGAAATGGAAAAACACGATGCGAAAAAACGTGTTGAAATCATTTTTGATGAATTGAGATTAAAGTTAAAAGAAAAAGAAATCAATATTCAAATTAGCTATTCAGATAAAGATGAAAATCGTAAAGAACAGCGAGAACAAGAGCAAAGGCAAAAACAGAAATTAGCAAATACAAATCATGAAAAACAACAATCAACAGAATTTGCGGGATTATTGGAGGAATAAAGCGTGCCAACAGTTGGATTAAATACAACGAGTACAAATCATATTCCGTTACAAACAGGAGCGCAAAAAAGTAATGTACCTGTTAATGGTGTACAATCGCCAGTGCAACAAAGTAATGGAGTTTCAGCAGGAGCACAAAAGACTCCTGGGGTAATGGGGAAAGATGATTTCTTAAAATTGTTTTTATCAAGTTTCCAACATCAAGATCCATTTAATGCGATGGATATGAATCAAATGATGAATCAGACAGCGCAGTTATCTCTTATGGAACAAGTACAGAATATGACGAAAGCAGTAGATAAGCTGCAATCAACGATGTATTCAACAGCACTTGATGGTGGAATGAAGTTTTTAGGGAAATACGTAAGAGGTGTTGACGGTGACGGAAACAAAGTAACCGGTCAAGTAGAAACGGTTCGTCTTGCGGAAAATAACGATGTACAGCTCGTTATTAATAATAAAGTTGTCTCTCTTCGTTTCGTTGAGAGAGTGTCTGATAAACCGATTGGGGAAACGAACCCAGAAGACGCAAAGAAAGACGATCAAAAAGTAACTGAAGAAGTAAAAACTACAAATTTATAAGGAGTGTCCATACGTTATGATTAAAGCGTTATATACAAGTATTACAGGGATGAATGCAACACAAAATGCATTAAGTGTAACTTCAAATAATATTGCCAATGCACAAACAGTAGGTTATAAAAAACAAAAAGCAATGTTTGATGATTTACTATATAACAATTCGATTGGTGCAAAAGGTGACGGTAAATACGCAGGAACGAATCCGAAAAGTATTGGTAACGGTGTGAAAATGAGTGGTACTGTTACGGATTATAGTGATGGTACAATTACGTTAACAGGTGGCAAAACACAAGCCGCAATGGAAGGTAATGGTTTCTTCGTTGTAGGTGATTCAAAAGGCGGAAATATGGAATTTACTCGTAAAGGTACGTTTGGGATATCTTCAGATTACTATATTACGAATACTGAAGGTCAATACGTATTTGCCTACCCTGCAAATGAGGCAACTGGTGAAGTTGATTTATCTGGAATTCCAGGACCGTTGCAAATTCCAATGGGAACAGCAATTGGTGGTATTCGAACATCGAAAGGGACAATTAAAGGGAATATTCCAACTGGTGAAAAACAAATTACACAAGATTTACCTGTATATGATAATGCGGGGAATACATGGACAATGCGTGTAGAGTTTAAACAAACGAGTGAACATAACTATACATATAAAGTACAAATGCGCAATGACTCGAAAAAAGAAACAGAGTTTAAAGATGTTCCAGGTGCAGGTGGTAATATGACATTTGATGCTGTTGGAAATCCAAATCCGAAAGAGCAAGGAGCCAATATTCCATTTGATGGCGGCTCTATAAAATTAGACTTAAGTCATTTAACAAATCATCCAACAGATAAAACATTATCAGTAACAGACGTAGATGGTAGAGCAGCAGCGACGGTTAAAGATTGCTTCATTGCTGATGGTGGATATGTGATGGTAAAATATTCTGATGGAAGTATGAAATCTGCAGGTCAATTAGCTGTTGCGATGTTCCCGAACGAAGGCGGACTAATGAAAACAGGTAATGGTAACTATACAGCAACGAATACAACAGGTATTTTAGCTCTTGGTGCATCTGGTCAAAACGGTGCAGGTAAAGTACGTGGTGGTGCACAAGAAGGTGCAAACGTAGATTTATCTGTAGAATTCGTTGACTTAATGTTATACCAACGCGGATTCCAAGGAAATGCGAAAGTAATTAAAGTTTCAGATGAAGTATTAAATGAAGTTGTAAACTTAATTCGATAATATATCGTAAGGAAAAAATGTAATGGAGTAGAAAGGGTTTTTTATTCGTATGACAAGACAAGAGCGAATTTTACAATTGCCTTTTTTCGAAAATAAACGTGAACTTGCCGAGCAAGTATTAAAAATAGAACGAGAAGAGCATGTATATTTACCAGATCAATTTGAAATTAAGCAAGTGCCTCCGTATTCATTTGGTGAAAAACAAGCAATCATTGGCCGTATCCATGAGTTTTATTTCATAAGTGTTGGTAGCGATAGCGTTTGGAAGTATCAACTGTTTAAGGATGAGATGAAGTGTCGTGAGTTTTTTGTTATGTTGCCAAATATTACGGATCAGCAAATAGCGTTTTGGTTTAATAACATAGAGTTATTGAAAGGTTCTTAAAAGCACTTTTTAGGTTTTGAGAGAGGACCTGGCGATGTTTTGGAGCGGTTAGTGCCTAATAGAGTCCCGACCGATGTGTAAGACCAGAGATATGTAGAGTTACTAGAGTAGTATGGTAGTGTAAGAAGTGGTAATATAAAAGAGTTTTAAGTTAATTTAAGGTAGTTGTAGTATACAATTAGACTGAATTTCTATAAAAGGAGAGGTGAGGAGGATGGCGCAAAATAAGTATCGCGTTACATTCATTTCGCCGAGTGAGGTTGAGCAGCGAACTGTAATGGCGGCGAATAGTTTGCCAGATTTAATTCGTAAAGTAGAAAGTATTATCGCAGATCCAAACGGTTATTTTGTAAACGATAAAAAAAATAATTGCTATTTTAAAGTGATTAAAGAAAATGTTACGTTTATTCAATATGAGTTACTATTTTCGGATAAGGAAATTCATATTGAAAAATTAAAACATATAGCACCAGTGGTATTAAAACGATTATTTAAAAAAATAAATGACCCGGAACTATATGCACTCGCGCTACTTGATGTTGATATAGCAACGAAAGAATATGTGCTAGCAGAAATGAATTCTGAGCTGAGAATAAGAGTAGAGACAGAGCTTTCGAAAAAATGGGAAGCAATGCCGACAGAAATTGTAGGGGCGCAAGAAGTGTTATTAGAAGCACTTGCTTCTTTTATACAAGATTAATTGTTTTTTAATAAAATGAATCGATCGACTATCTATATTTTTTATATAGGTAGTTGACTTTTTCTCTTTTATAAAGCTTAATAATTAGATATACGGAATTAATGGAAGGGGAGCGACACCTTTATGTCACAAGCACAAAGTATTTTATTAGAAAGCGGAACAAATGAATTAGAGATTGTTACGTACACTGTTGGTGAAAACCTATTTAGTATTAATGTAATGAAAGTACGTGAAATCATTAATCCATTCCCTGTTACAACTGTGCCAGAATCTCATCATGCAGTTGAAGGTGTTGTTCAAGTACGTGGTGAAATTTTACCTGTTATTAACTTGGCAATGGCTCTTAATTTAAAGTCAACAAAGCCACTTGATCAAACGAAATTTATCATCTCAGAATTAAACCAAATGAAAGTTATTTTCCGCGTTGATGAAGTGCATCGTATTCAACGTATTTCGTGGGAACAAATTGATGAACCAGCTTCATTATCTATGGGACTAGAAGAAACGACATCTGGTATTGTAAAACTAGATGGCAAAATCATCTTACTATTAGATTATGAAAAAATTGTATGTGAAATTAGCGGCACTGGTTATGACAATAAATCAATTGCAGGGTTAGAACAAAAAACAGATCGAGCTGAAAAAGTAATTTATATTGCAGAAGATTCAGCGATGCTTCGCCAAATATTAGAAGAAACATTATCATCAGCTGGATATACGAAAATGAACTTCTTCAGCAATGGTGCAGAAGCGTTAGCACAAATTGAAAAATTAGCGAAAGAGCAAGGTGAAAAAATGTTTGAACATATTCACCTGCTAATTACGGATATTGAAATGCCAAAAATGGATGGACATCATTTAACGAAAGTGGTTAAGGATAGTGAAGTAATGAATCGTTTACCAGTCATTATTTTCTCTTCATTAATTACAAATGAATTATTCCATAAAGGTGAAGCTGTAGGAGCAAATGCTCAAGTAAGTAAGCCAGATATTCAAGAGTTAATTGGTTTAGTTGATAAGTTAGTACTTTAAAAGCTTCTTTTTAGCCAGAATAGAAGCTCTAGTCAAGTGTTGAGCGGTCAGTGCTTAATAGAGTCCCATGCGATGTGAGTTCAGAGGTATGAAGTAGTTTTATGTAAGAAGAAGTAAGACTTTGATTGAGGATTTGAAGACTGGGTTTATAACTCTATTCTGTTAGAGAGAGGAAGGAATTAGCCAATGCTACATATGGCTAATTCCTTTTTAGTATTCTATACTTTAAGCTGGCAGAAAAATGAAAGGTTTCTGGGGTGTTTGGTGCTGTATGTATGAAAATTCTTCATTTGAAGATTTTTGATTTAAAAATATAAGCAAACGCATTTTCAATGGTTATTTTATTAATATTTCGTGGTAACGCAAATTTTTTCGGTGAAAAAACATTCAAAATACCATATAATATAATTAAATGTAATTAATATGCAATTTTGCATATTAATAAAAACATTTTCCAATTTTTTATACTTTCTATACATTTTTGTATGTTTATTATTTGACAGATAATTTTGAACTGTTATAATATGGATATGTAAAAATTGCTATTTTCTTAAAAGACATGGGAGTCAGATGAGAATTGTGAAAGGATGAGGGGGAGTGGCACAGATTATGTATCACCACACAGCAATTAATGTATTAGGTCTTTTACAAAACATGTCAAATAATAAAATGAACGATATGCAACTAGAGGTGGAATTTAAAAAAATAGAAAAAGAATTCCAAGTAAAGTATGAAGAATTAGTTGATTTACATAATAGAATAGTATTATTTCAAATAGATATAGAAAAAAATGGCGGGATGCGAGCATATGAAAAATCAGCAATTACATGGCTGAAGTCTGAACTAGAGCTATTGTATGAAGTGTATCAATTTTGTCAACGTCACGGTTTAAACATTTTAAATATTTCAAAATACGTAAGTAAAAATGAACTAAATCTTTTTCCAAAAACAGAAAGTCAATTGCAAAATACGTATTATAAATTGAAAAAACGTGAAATACCGTTTGAAAATATTGAAAAGCAAAAACCAGGACGAAAGCGAAAATATATACCAGTAAAAGAGACGATTGTTGCAAGAAAACAAAAAAATGAGTACGAATTAAAAGAAGAAATCCAGCATAAAGAGGATGAAAAAAATCTTGTAACAGTTATATCTGGTATCGTTGATAACTTTGAAACAATTAATCAATGTAGTGAAAGGAAAGAAGACGAACTACATCAGTTTATGGAAGGTATTTATAAGCTTTCTAGCATGGCAGCAGGGCGTTCTAGAGAAGCAAAGAATACACGTAGCTTAGAAGGTGAATTGCAGTCGTTACAACTAGAAAATGAAAGGCTAAAACGAGAGAAAGAAGAGCTTGTACAAGATATTAAAGGCATGACGCAGCTTTTAATTCATTTCATTACAAGTTCTGATATCGATCAAATTCGTAAATTACCAACTTTCGTACAAGATTGTAAAATGGAATTACATAAACTAGGGCTATATAATGCACAAGACGGTAAAATGAAAATAATGGTTGATCGTAGTGGACAAGTTATGACCGTAACACAGTAATAAAATTTGGGTACAAAATAAAAGGGAGATACATAGTTTATATGTATTTCCCTTTTATTTTGTATGTGCTGTAAAAAAAGTATCTACCCTTAAGTATTTGTATATAATAGCTAATATGAAAGGTACTAACCAAAAGGTGAATGTATAGACTTTTTCTAAAAGGTTAAGAGATGAAATATTTGTATTCAGGGCCAAAGCTGAAAAGGGATTAAACAATGCTGTTCTTATATATTTACCAAACTAGAACAAGTATCTAAATTATTTAGTGGAATTACGGAGTGAGTAATTAGAAATTGTTTCTTAAAAAAGGACAAAGGTTATGTTCGTGTATTTTGAGATGAAATAGTTATTAAAATGAATAATATTATTCTCTTCATCATATTTCACTTCTGTAATAAGGTAGAAAAACAGCTACGTTTTTATTGTGCAAATTAAGAGGGACGAAAAATTGCTATTAATCGTTCAAGTCCTTTTACATGTTATAAACAGAATATGATATGACCTGATTAGAGTATATGTTATATCTCTGTAATGAGGGAGAAGGAGAATTTGAAAATCGGCTGTGATGAAAAAGAATGAAAAGCCAATAATACTCGATCAAACAGTAATTTTAGTTGTTATCTAAGGTATTAAAAATATATCACTAAATTCTTTACAGAAGGCAATGCCTTAGTAATATGGTTAGGTCTAATATTAAACAGTAGCAAGTAATGAAAAAGAGGCGATGGATACAATTAAACTAACTGACGTTGTAACCGGTAATATTGTAAAATTCTATTGGTTGTAGCTTTAAAAGGAAAAGAGTTAGCTACAGCAGAAGTGGTGAAAGATATGACAATTATATGGGAACTTATTAGTGGTAGCGGATGGAACAGTATATATTAATATCTAAAATAAAAATTAATAAGAAAGTCTATATTCAGTAAAGAAGTATGGTCAGCAAGTAACAACGACACAGTTTAAAAAAGGACATATAGAAGTGATATTCTTTGGATAATAAATATAGTAACTGGTGACGTATATGTAATTGTAACAAAGCTGAAAAAATGAAAGTAAACGTGTAAGAAAAAATTATATTTGCTGAATGAGGGTGAGATTATATTTTTGTTATAAAGATAGAGATAGAAAAAAGTGTATTATAGCTAAATAAATATATATAGTAGCGATATTTTTCTAATTTCTGAATAAAAGATGGTTTGACTTCAAATTTTTAAAATGTATTTTTCTGTTAATTATATTCTCGACACATCGATAATTGGGTGTTTAAAATCGCATTTTCGAATATTTTTATATAAATATTAAATCATTTTTAAAAAAAGCGTTAAAAAAATAGTAAAATGGTAATATAATGATTAAAGGTTATACATTTAGTATAAATAAAGGAGAAAAATTATAATGAAGCCTTTTCTATCAGCTTGTTTAATTGTAAAAAATGAAGAAGAAATGTTAAGGAAATGTTTAGAGTCTCTGAGAATGGTAGTAGAGGAGATTATTGTTGTTGATACAGGATCAACAGATTCAACAAAAGAAATTGCAAAACAATTTACAGATAAAGTATATGATTTTGAGTGGACGAATGATTTTTCTGAGGCACGTAATTTTGCGGCATCTAAAGCAAATGGGGAATGGATTGTTGCAATTGATGCTGATGAGTGTGTCGACCCTGATAATTTCAAAGAAGCTATAAATGAAATAAAATCCCACCAAAATAAATTTAATATGTATTTAGTGGAAATTACTAGTTTTTCAGGGACGTTAGGAGAAAATACAACTGTTAATCAAATGCCAAGAATATATATAAATGATGGCACGATTTGTTATAAGCGTGCTATTCATGAACAATTGGAAGCTGCAGAAGGAGAGCTAAGAGTATCTTTATCATCTCTTAAAGTCTATCATTATGGATATTTATTAAATGTAGTGGTAAAACAAAATAAAGAAAATCGTAATATACAAATTATAGAAAAAGAAATGAATAAAGAGGATAATATAGCTTTCTCTTATTTTAATTACGGACAAGAGCTTCGAAGGTTAAACAAGCAAGAAGAAGCCCTAAATCATTTTATTAAAGCGTATACATGTAAAAAAAGTGTTGATGAAGGTTGGGTGCGTACATGTTTATTTTATATTATAGAATGTTTAGTTATGCTAAAACGTTTTGAAGAAGCGTTAGAAATTGTAGGTGATACAGAGGAGTTGTGGCCCTTGGCTCCAGATTTTACATTTTGGAAAGGAGAAATTTATTTTTTACAAAAACGTTACGATGATGCAAAAGAGATTTATCAAAATATTCTAGTAAACAACGAAATATATACAGATATAATCTATCATTTTGATCGAAAAACATTTTTACCACACGAACGACTTGGACAAATTTATGAAATTGAAAATAATGAAGGAGAAGCAATTAATCACTATATACAGGCATTAAATGAAAACTCTTTATCAGTTAGAATTGCTACAAAAATTGTACATATGCTATGTAAATACTATAGACCACAAGAAGTGTATGAATTTATTAATAATCAAAATTTAATTAAGACGAATATAATACGTATAGAAATTATGAAATGTTTATTGCATTTAGGGTATGTAGAGTTGGCGACTCTATTGGCAGATGATATGGAAGATGGAAAAGGGAATTTAATAAATATAATACAGATAAAAGTAGATATGATTACTACTATGAAGGATGCAATTATTATTTTTGAAACAGAAGATTTATTACTGGGAATTCAAAATGGAGTGTTTGATCTAGCTGATTTATGTATTTTGTATGAAATTACAAAAGATAAACGTATAAAAGATGTTATGAGGCATTCGAATTTTTCTCACGTATTTGAGTTTTTATTTGAAGAACCCAAAGCGATTCAAGAAATAAAAGAAGAAGAGTATCTAGTATTGTTGGATAGAGCTTGTCGCTATAATAAACCAGATTTCGTAGAGAAATTGATTTCATATAAACATTTTCTTAAGAAAAATAGTGATGCGAAAATTGCAGACGTATTTTATACAAATGAATACGAGGATATCGCAATTGATTTTTATCAATTAGCGGATGAGAAAGATATAACAGAGCAAGGCTATGTAAATATAATTGAATGGTTAATTAAAAATAATAATACTGAAGAGGCGTATCGTATTGCAGTAGAAGCAGTTGATAAATATAGTAAGGATTTCCGCTTTTATAAATATGCCATTGAGTTAATGGAGGAAGATAGAGAAGGAATTATGATGAAAGGACTTAAAATGTTTTCAAATAGTAACTGGTTGAGAAAGAATCTAATACTATCTATTTAAAACTATAATTGAGAGCAGCTGTAAAAAGAAATATAACATAAAAATAGGCTCTCTAATTATCATTGTCCTATCAGGTTGAATCCTTCTTTATTGGAAGGATTCAGGGGGAACAGTAGAGCTAAAATTTTATGAGTAAATAGTCTTTTTTATCTTTTCTTTGTATATTTAGAGAAAGAGGTTTGAAAATAAAAATGAAAAGAGTTCTTACTTATGGTACGTTTGATTTATTGCACATAGGTCATGTTAATTTATTAAAAAGAGCGAAAGAGTTAGGAGACCATTTGATAGTCGGATTATCTACAGATGAATTTAATAAGATAAAAAATAAAAATTCATGCTATAAATACAAAAGTCGAAAAGAAATTTTACAAGCAATTAGATATGTAGATCAGATTATACCTGAAGAAAGTTGGGAACAAAAAGTTCAGGATGTATTAAAATATGATATTGATATTTTTGTTATAGGAGAAGATTGGAAAGGAAGTTTTGATTATTTGAAAAGCCACTGTCAAGTTATATATCTACCTAGAACACCAGGGATATCAACTACCCAAATAAAAAATAATATGGTTACATAGCAAAAAAATGAAAGTTATATTTTGCTACAAGGAGAAAAATTATGAAGAAAAGAATACTTATTGGAAGTCCAATAAATCAAAAGGAAAACATATTAAAAGAGTTTTTAATGTCATTACAAGAATTAGAAACTGATGAATTAGAAGTTAGTTATTACTTCATAGATGATAATGAGGAATCTAATTCTAGTGCATTACTTGAAAAGTTTGCACTAGAAAAAGAAAATGTTTTGGTGCTTGAAGAGAAAAATTTACAAACATATCAACGTGATGAAAATAGTCACTATTGGAATGAAGATTTAATATGGAAAGTAGCAAAATACAAAAATAAAATAATAGATAAGATGTTAGAAGAAGAGTATGATTACTTATTTTTCGTTGATTCGGATTTAGTTTTACATCCCAAGACTTTACAACATTTAGTTCAATTAAATAAAGATATTGTGGCAGAAATATTTTGGACAAAATGGGAGAAAAATAATGTGGAGTTGCCCCAAGTATGGCTCTATGATCATTATACATTGTATGAACATCATAGAGAAGAAGTGTTAGAAGAAAAAGAAATCCAAAGGCGTACACTTGAATTTTTAAATATGTTAAAAAAGCCAGGGGTATATGAAGTTGGAGGATTGGGAGCTTGTACACTATTTAGTAGGTCAGCCCTTGAAAAAGGGGTTAATTTTTCAAAAATCAAAAATGTAACTATGTGGGGAGAAGACCGACATCTATCTATTAGAGCAGCTGCGTTAGGAATTAGATTATTTGTAGACAGTCATTTCCCTGCATACCATATTTATCGGGATTCAGAATTAAAAGGTGTAAAAAATTATAAACAGCAATACCGCAAACAAATGGAGACGAAAGTAAAAGATTATATTTTGGATACTGTGATAACGGTGATGGAAATGTATTTGGATATAGGGATATCGCCATTTGAAGAAGAGAATCGAAATACTTCGGTTTCAAAAATGTTTTTATCATTGTTAAAAAATCAAAATGAATTACAGCTAGTTACAAAAAAAAGTGGGAATTTTAATGTATGTTATCCACAAGTAATTGCAATGGAACATAATCAGAATAAAGCTACTGTTAAATTAGAATTAATAAAATCTATTCATATAGGTAACGATGCTAGTGAAAATTTAATATGTTATGTAGATTTAATTAAGGAGGATAATGAATGGATTGTAAATGAATTACATCTAGAACCTCAAAAAAAGGAATATAGTTCATCTGGCGCTGTAAAGAAGAAAAAAATAACATTAGTATATACATCAAATAGTGGTTCAAACACAATCGCATTATATAAGAATATCCCATCGAAAGTAAAAGATAAACATACAATAGAGTTAATCCGGCAAGAAATGACTGATGAATACATTCAGAAGATAGTTTCAAGTGATGTGGTTGTTATAACAGAAGGGAATTATTTCCTAAATAAAAAAATGTTTAATCCCCAACAAATAATTATTGATTTATGGCATGGTTTTCCTATGAAAGCGATGGGATTTGTTGATAACAGTGAGGTAAATAAGAATAGGTTTTCTAAAATATGGGATCAAGTGAATTATACGACATCTTACTCAAATCTTTATAATAAAGTAATGAATCAATGTATTAAAATTGATCCTAATAAATACGTTGTTACAGGACAGCCTCGTAATGATTTATTGTTTAAAAAAGAAAGTAGAGAAAATTTATTTCAAGTGTTAGATAAACCAGATCAAGGCAAAAATGTTATTTTTTATATGCCTACATATCGTTCCACTTCTAATCATAGGAAAGATGGAAACAGAAGCTGGGAAAACCTATTTGATTTTGAAACATTCAATATTAGCGAGTTTAAGAAATTTTTACAAGAAAAAAATTGTGAGATCATTGTAAAGTTACATCCAGCAGAAGAGTATAAAGTACGTCAAATTATTGAGAATATATCTGGAGTACATTTATTAACTGATAGTATGCTAGCGTCTAAGGGTGTAGATTTATATGAAGTACTGGGGGCCACTGATTTATTAATTACAGATTATTCGTCAGTATATTTTGATTACCTACTATTAGATAAGCCGATTATATTCACACCAGTTGATTATAAAGAATATGAAGAAAATCGTGGCTTTTTATTGAGTCCATATGAAGAATGGACGCCTGGGCCAAAGGCAATAACTCAAAAATCACTACAAATGAAAATAGAGGAGGAGCTGAAAAATAAAAATCAGTACCAAAAAATGCGTCGGAATATTAAGGGAAGGGTACATCAATATCAGGATGCAAAATCTATTCAAAGGGTTTGGGATTTAATAGAAAGGGTATTATAATAGTGGTATATTTATAACCATTAGCAGTCATAAGGACACTGCCTTTTTTATATAATGAATTTAAAGAAAGATTACGTTGTTTGACTATAGAGCGAAGCTTTATAGATGTTAAAGAAATGCGGGCTTATCTCACCGCATCCCGTCAAAAAATCAAAAATAGCTCTCCACTTAACCAAAATGAACTGCACCCCAATTGTTAGACACAGTCTAACAATTGGAGGTGCAGTTTTTCTATGGCTAAATTTACAGCTGATGAAAAAATACAAATCGTTCTACGTTATTTGAACGGAAATGAAAGTTATCGAGAAATGGGTAGATCGCTCGGTGTAAGTGACACAAGCATTTTGAATTGGGTAAACCAATATAAACAGAATGGTCTGGAAGCTTTTCTAAAACGATGTACAAATTATACACAACAATTTAAACTAGACGTACTAAACTTTATGATTGAAAAGGGTATGTCCTTATTTGAGACGGCAGCTATCTTTAATATTCCTGCCCCTTCAACGATTTCTGTTTGGAAAAAACAGCTCGAAACACAAGGAATTGATGCCCTTCGATCTAAGAAAAAGGGGCGTCCATCCATGAAAAAAGATTCAAATAAACAATTAAAACAATCTTTAGCTGAAGGGTCAGTCGAAGCACTTGAAGCACGCATTAAACAGCTTGAGATGGAAAATGAGTACTTAAAAAAGTTAAATGCCTTAGTTCAAAACAAGGAAAAATCACAAAACAAGACAAAGCGCAAGTAGTCTATGAATTAAGGCATAAATATTCGGTGAAGGCACTTGTGGAGCTAGCTACTATTCCTCGAAGCACGTATTATGATTTAGTAAAGAAAATGCGTCGTCCAGATGTAGATGCCGATTTGAAAGCCGAGATTAAAGCGATTTATGAGGAAAATGAAGGTCGTTATGGTTACCGTCGCATTCGTGATGAATTAACGAATCGTGGTCAGAAAGTGAATCACAAGAAGGTTCAACGCATTATGAAAGAGCTTGGATTAAAGTGTGTTGTGCGTATGAAGAAATATAAATCCTATAAAGGAAAAGTTGGTAGAATTGCACCAAATATTTTAGAGCGTAATTTCTACACAGATGCCCCGAATCAAAAATGGGTAACGGACATCACAGAGTTTAAATTGTTTGGAGAGAAACTGTATGTATTACCTGTATTAGATTTGTATAATGGTGAAATTATTACCTATACAATTGGTTCTAGACCGACGTATTCGCTTGTTTCAGACATGTTAGAGAAAGCATTGGAACGTTTACCTGAAACCCATCAGCTACTGATGCATTCGGATCAAGGATGGCATTATTAAATGAGACAGTACGTCCGGACACTTGAATCAAGAGCTATCGTCCAGATTATGTCTCGAAAAGGCAACTGTTACGACAACGCAGTAATAGAAAATTTCTTTGGGATTATGAAGTCGGAGTTCCTCTACATAAAAGAATTTGAAAATGTAGAGCACTTTAAAATAGAATTAGAAAAATATATAGATTATTATAATACGAAACGGATTAAGGCAAAATTAAAAATGAGCCCGGTACAATACCGGACTCATTTGGATCAAGCTGCCTAATGAAATAACCGTGTCTAACTTTTAGGGGTCACTTCAAAAAGGGCTAGTGGAGGGCTATTTTTCTAAATTCTATTATTTTATATTGTTTTTTCATTAAAATCAAAAAAAGATTCCAGAGCGTTAGGAAGCCCTTTAGGGTTCCTAACGCTCTGAATAAAAAATAAAATTTAAATATATAGATATCTTATAAAAAATAATAGATTGTGTCAAAAGAAGAAATAATTTGTTTAGAGTAGGTGGTGTGTGTTAGGGATAACGAAAAGTTATTCCTGTAAATATTATTGTTAGAGTCTGAACAATTTTCCGAGGATTCAAAAGTAGTTAGAGTTATCACGTGGCAAAGTTCGATTGAAAAATATAAGTTTTAAAAAAGTAAAGTTAGTAAATGTTTCAATCTTTTAAAGAAGAAATTTAACATGATGGAATTTATCTATATTAATTAGTGTATATATATTAAAAGGTAGCTTATATTATTCTATAGCTTTCATGAGTATACGCTAGTAAAAACATCAAAATCTATCACATATAGGAACAGGTAAGGCTCTAGTTTTAGGTATTTGCTTAGGAAAAAATAAACGGTTGGAAGTCCGGAACTACCATTTTGAATTATAATATTAGATCTTTTCTATACGTAAAATAACAAATTTATAGAGTCCACATGAATCAAAAAAATACCTATCTTGGAGGATAAATAATAGAGGATTTATAGTAGAGATTGTTATTTTCTTAAAGAAATTGTGTGGGATTTTTTTGTTCGATTTTTAAATATTTATTTTTAAATATTTATTTTTAAAGAAAACGTCCTCAATTGAGGACGTTTTTTAGAGGTAAGTAAATTATTGTAATAATTTACTTACCATTTGTGGAGTTTGGTTTGCTTGAGAAAGCATACTAATACCAGCTTCATTTAAAATTTTGAATTTAGTCATTTCAGACATTTCTTTCGCCATATCTGCATCTTCAATTTGAGAAGCTGAAGATGCCATGTTAGTTGCTTGGTTATTTAAGTTTTCAACGTTACGATCTAAACGATTTAAGGTAGCACCAAGAGTTGCTCGATTACCAGCTACTTGAGTAAGTGCTGCATCAATAGCCGAAATAGCTGCTAAAGCAGAAGATGAAGAGTCAATAGCTATACCTTTAGTTCCGGCAGCAACTCCTAAGTTTGATGCTGTAGTATTAGATAAATTAATAGAAATCTGTTTGCTAGAAGCTGCAGTATCAAGAGTTTCAATTTTAATTTCTGTACCTTTTGCACCTTTTGTACCGATTGTAATAGATGCTGTTCCAGCTAATAAGTTTTTGTCATTAAATTCTGTGTTATTAGCAATGTAGTCAATTTGTTCTTGTAATTCTGCAAATTCTTTTTGTAAAGAAGATTGGTTTTTATCAGTGTTTGTTCCGTTTGAAGATTGAACGGCAATGTCACGCATACGAGTTAAAATGTTTGATACAGAATTCATTGCAGATTCTGCAGTACGGATTAATGACATTCCGTCTTGTGTGTTTTGTGAAGCCTTTTCTAAACCGCTTTGACGAGCACGCATACGAGTTGCGATAGCAAGCCCAGCAGCATCATCAGCTGCACTATTAATGCGTTTACCGCTTGATAAACGGTTCATAGAAACGTTCATTTTGTCTTGGTTTTGGCGCATGTACTCTTGCGTACGCATGCTGTTAATGTTTGTATTAATTCTCATGTTAAGAAACCCCCATTTTTTTATATTGACTTTTCTGCAAATTGAAAAACGGTAATATGCGAAAAAATCAATTTCGAGATTTATTGTAATCCTTGTTATAGCGGGTGTCAACTAAAAATTCGAATTAATAAATATAAAAAAATAACAGTTTAACAATATATTCATTTTTTTATTACATAATTATTAAAAGGATTATTGCAAACTTTAAAAAAAAACTCTAATATTAGATTATCTTTGTTTACCGAAAAGGTGATATTATGATAGTTGGAAATATAGTAAAAGAAGTGCTTGCATATAAGAAAGGACAAATTCAGCAAAAGCTAAGTAGTCCACAAGCATTCGTTAGTAGTCGTTTTCAAGAGAAGTTGCAGAGTGAGCCTGCGAAGGAGACGAAAGAAACTACGCAGCCGGCAAAAGTAGAAGATATGAGTCAGCCGGTACAATCTACGAAAATAGAAGCGGTTGTTAATAAGCAGGTAGAAACTATTAATAAAGTAGAGGAAGCGAGTAAGTCTGAAGAAAAGGCTGAAACGAAGAAAGCAGATGAAGTGCAAGTTGTGCAAAAAGAGTTTGAACGACGTTTCCCAGAAACGAAAAATGAGGCTGTTGATACGTGGGGATTAACGAAGAAGTATAATATTCAAAAAATACGTTCTTTCAATGAAGGGAAGTATGAGGATATTATTGATCGAGTAAGTCGTACATATGGAATTCCGAAAACGTTAATTCAAAAAATGATTGAAGTAGAGTCTAATTTTAATCCGAAAACGGTATCACATGCAGGTGCGATGGGTCTTATGCAGCTTATGCCAGCGAATGTGAAGGAAATGGGTGTGAAGAATCCATTTTCA
This sequence comes from Bacillus sp. FSL K6-2944, assembly GCF_038005385.1. Classification (NCBI taxonomy): domain Bacteria; kingdom Bacillati; phylum Bacillota; class Bacilli; order Caryophanales; family Bacillaceae; genus Bacillus; species Bacillus sp. FSL K6-2944. The sequence continues at coordinate 497,873 of NZ_JBBOTE010000001.1, forward strand.
CCAGCTGAAAGTATTGAAGGTGGCGTGAAAGAGTTAAGCGGTTATTTAAAGAAAAATAACGGCGACTTAGTATTGGCGCTTGCTTCTTATAATGCTGGTCCTGGTAATGTGAGAAAGTACGGAGGCGTACCGCCATTTAAAGAAACGCAAGGATATATTAAAAAAATATTAAATATCGACGTTTCAAAATAAGAAGTTTCATATATAGAGAGAACATGAAATTTTCGTGAACATGATATGGGAGTTGGCTAGATTTGAAATTACAAGATGATATTCCGTTAACAATTTATTTTGAAATCGGAAATACGAAAAAGAAAATTGAAGATCTGCTTCATATTACGAAAGGTACATTGTATCGTCTTGAAAATTCAACGAAAAATACGGTGCGTCTTATGCTTGAGAATGAAGAGATTGGAACCGGAAAGATTTTGACGAAGAATGGAAAGATGTACGTTGAAATCGTTGAATTGAAAAGGTAGGGAAGGGGATTGTCATGAGTGGCGAAAAATTAAGCCAAGAGCAAATTGATGCCCTGCTGAAGGCGGTAAATGAAGGCGAGGAAATGCCAGCTTTCGCACAAGAAGCAGGAAAGCAAGAGAAATTTCAAGAGTATGATTTTAATAGACCAGAGAAGTTCGGTGTTGAGCATTTACGTAGTTTGCAAGCGATTGCTTCTACGTTTGGGAAACAGACGTCACAGACGTTATCAGCGCGTATGCGTATTCCAATTGAACTAGAGCCTTCAACGGTTGAGCAAGTTCCATTTACGAGTGAGTATGTGGAGAAAATGCCGAAAGATTATTATTTATATTGCGTAATTGATCTCGGTTTACCAGAGCTTGGAGAAATTGTTATTGAGATTGATTTAGCATTCGTTATTTATATTCATGAATGTTGGCTTGGCGGAGATAGTAAACGTAACTTTACGATGCGTAGACCGTTAACAGCGTTTGAGTTTTTAACGCTTGATAATATATTCTTGCTTCTTTGTAAAAATTTAGAGCAATCATTTGAAAGTGTTGTTGCGATTGAACCGAAATTTGTAACGACAGAAACAGATCCGAATGCACTAAAGATTACGACAGCGAGCGATATTATTTCATTACTTAACGTAAATATGAAAACAGATTTTTGGAATACGACGGTGCGTATCGGAATTCCATTCTTATCTGTTGAAGAAATTATGGATAAGTTAACGTCTGAAAATATTGTCGAACATTCTTCAGATAAACGTAAAAAGTATACGTCTGAAGTAGAAGTGAAAGTAAATCAAGTGTACAAACCTGTTCACGTTGCAATTGGTGAGCAGAAAATGACAATGAGTGAGATTGAACAAATTGAAGAAGGCGATATTATTCCGCTTCATACGAAAGTTTCGGATGAATTACTTGGTTATGTAGATGGAAAGCATAAATTTAATTGTTTTATTGGAAAAGATGGAACGCGTAAGGCGCTCCTATTTAAAAGTTTTGTAGAGTAGGAGGATCCATATGAAGCATGAAGTATCTCCCGTGTCATTAATGGGATTAGAAGATTTTGCAGGAAAGCGAAATGAAGCAGGTAAAGCACATATTGATACTGTTTCAGATATTTCGATTGAACTTGGTGTAAAGCTTGGAAAGTCATCTATTACACTTGGTGATGTGAAGCAGTTAAAAGTTGGCGATGTTCTGGAAGTAGAGAAAAACTTAGGACATAAAGTAGATGTGTATTTAAGTAATATGAAAGTCGGCATCGGTGAAGCAATCGTAATGGACGAGAAATTCGGTATTATCATTTCTGAAATTGAAGCTGATAAGAAACAAGCGGCGCTTATGAAAGCGCAAAGTCAAATGCAAGATAAAGAGTAGAGGAGGAGTCATATGTCGTATATGACGACCTTATTTCAAGTCGTTTTACTGTTTGGTGCGCTCGGTTACGGTGCATATTATATGACGAAAAAGACGCGCAAACAGCAGTTTTTTAAGCAGGGTGAAAATGGCCATATTCAAGTAAAAGACGGCGTGTATTTAAATCATCAAACGAGTGCCTTTTTATTTGAAGTGGACGGAAAGCAAGTGTTCACTGTTATTAGTAATAACGGTGTACAGTCTGTGCAATTAACCGGAACAGGAAATCAGTTTCAACAAGCACTAGAAGACGCGGTGAAGAGTGAAACGAAAAAAGTAGAGGATCCATCATGAGAATAAAGAAACAGTTATCATTATTAGCCGTTATTTTCGTATTTTCTATCGTTTTTTTAATTATTTTTGTAAATCCAGCGTATGCAGCCCCGAACGGTTTTATTAATTTCGAAAATGGAAAAGAATTTACGAGTAATTCAAGTGTACAACTATTTGCGCTCGTTACCCTTTTATCATTATCTTCTTCTATCGTTCTATTATTTACACATTTTACTTATTTTATGATCGTTCTAGGGATTACACGTCAAGGACTTGGGGTAATGAGTTTACCTCCAAACCAAGTACTTGTTGGACTTGCATTATTTTTATCACTCTTTACGATGCAGCCTGTATTCGGGCAACTGAAGAGCGATGTATGGGATCCAATGACGAAAGAGAAAATAACAGTAAGCCAAGCTGCGGAAACAACAGCTCCAATTATGAAAGATTATATGGCGAAGCATACGTATAAGCATGATTTAAAAATGCTGTTGAAAGTACGCGGAGAAGAGCTGCCGAAGGATTTAAAGGATCTTTCATTATTTACACTTGTACCATCTTTTACGTTAACGCAAATTCAAAAGGGACTGTTAACAGGGATGTTCATTTACTTAGCGTTCGTGTTTATAGATTTAATTATTAGTACACTTTTAATGTACCTAGGGATGATGATGGTACCGCCGATGATTTTAAGTTTACCGTTTAAAATACTCGTTTTCGTATATTTAGGTGGATATACAAAAATCGTCGATATAATGTTTAAAACTGTAGGTTAAGTATGTTGTTTATAATTTAAGGTTTATGTGAAACTAAAGTAGAAACGTATATTTATAATTAGACGTATCATGCGATTATGCATATGTACGATAGGAGTCAAAAGTTAATGAACATAACACCTATTACAGAAATTTTTCAAACTTTTTTTTATAAAGGATTTGAAATTGTACTACCTGTAGCGGGCGTCAGCCTAATTGTTGTTGTTATTATTTCAGTTTTAATGGCAATGATGCAAATTCAAGAACAAACTTTAACGTTTTTGCCAAAGATGGCAACAATTATTTTAGTCATTATTATTGTAGGTCCATGGATGTTTCAGGAAATAATAACTTTGATTTTAGATTTATATGACAAGATTCCAACGTTATTGCGTTCTTATTGAAAAAAGGTGATATAAGATGAATATGGAATTATGGTTAAACACTTTTTTTGCTTTTTGTCGTATTACCTCTTTTTTGTTTTTTTTACCGTTTTTTTCAGGGAAATCAGTTCCAGCAATGGCGAAAGTTACATTTGGATTAGGATTATCAATTACAGTAGCAGATAAAATTGATCTTCCTTTGATGACAACAAATGGAGAGGTTGTTGCGTATGCAGCAACCCAGCTAGTAATTGGTTTATCCTTAGCAAAGATTATTGAAATGTTACTAAATATACCGAAAATGGCTGGGCACATAATAGATTTTGATATCGGATTTTCACAATCTAGTTTATTTGACGTAAATAGTGGTACACAATCGACGCTTATTGCGACGATTTTTGACATGTTTTTTGTTATTATATTTGTTTCTCTTGGTGGTATTAATTATTTCGTTGCAACAATCTTGAAATCTTTCGAATATACAGAGGCAATTTCAAAGTTGTTAACAACGAATTTTCTCGATAGCCTTTTAGCAACATTGTTATTTGCGATAACATCTGCTGTTGAGATTGCATTACCAATTATGGGAACTCTATTTATTATTAATTTTGTTTTAATTTTAATTGCGAAGAATGCCCAACAACTTAATGTATTTATGAATGCATTTTTAATTAAAATTACATGTGGTATTTTGTTTATTGCGATGAGTGTACCGATGCTCGGTTATGTGTTTAAAAATATGACGGATGTATTACTTGAAGAATATACGAAACTATTTAACTTTTTCTTAACGAAGTAGGGGGACGCGCATGGCAAAGGATAATAAAACAGAAAAGGCCACCCCGCAGAAGCGTAAAAAATCGCGTGAAGAAGGGAATATTGCCCGGAGTAAAGATTTAAATAATTTATTTTCCATTCTCGTATTAGCAGTTGTCGTTTATTTCTTCGGAGATTGGCTAGGGTATGAGATTGCAAATTCCGTAGCGGTGCTGTTTGATCAAATTGGAAAAAATACAGATTCAACCGAGTATTTTTATTTAATGGGGATTTTATTACTGAAAGTATCAGCTCCGATATTAATACTCGTATACGCTTTTCATTTATTCAATTATATGATTCAAGTCGGCTTCCTATTTTCTTCTAAAGTCATTAAACCGAAAGCGTCACGTATTAATCCGAAAAACTATTTTACGAGACTGTTTAGTCGTAAAAGTTTAGTAGATATTTTGAAATCACTGTTTTATATGGGATTAATCGGTTACGTCGCTTACGTTCTCTTTAAAAAGAATTTAGAGAAAATTGTCAGTATGATTGGATTTAACTGGACTGCATCACTTACTGAAATTATTAGGGAAATTAAATTTATTTTCTTAGCAATTTTAATTATTTTAATCGTTCTTTCTATTATTGATTTCATTTATCAAAAATGGGAGTACGAGCAAGATATTAAGATGAAAAAAGAAGAAGTGAAACAAGAGCATAAAGATAATGAAGGGGACCCGCAAGTTAAAGGGAAACGAAAAAACTTTATGCATGCAATCTTGCAAGGAACAATTGCGAAGAAGATGGATGGCGCAACGTTTATTGTAAACAACCCGACTCATATTTCGGTCGTACTTCGTTACAATAAACACGTTGATGCAGCACCAATTGTCGTTGCAAAAGGGGAAGATGAGCTCGCATTATATATACGAACGCTTGCCCGTGAACAAGAAATACCAATGGTGGAAAACCGTCCACTTGCTCGTTCTTTATATTATCAAGTCGAGGAAGATGAGACGATTCCAGAAGATTTATACGTAGCTGTAATTGAAGTTATGCGCTATTTAATTCAGACGAACGAACTTGAAGTATAATAGCGCGTTTGGAGGAGATCTCTTTGTTTAAGATAGATTCTGCAAGAACCTATTTTTCTATCTTTTTAGCAGCGTCATTCGTAGTGGCGCTCTTAATTCCACTTCCACCATTTATACTTGATATCATTATCGTTTTTCTACTAAGTATGTCAGTACTTATTTATATGCGAGCGACAAGTATTAACGAGTGGGATGAATTAAAGTCATTTCCGACGATGTTGTTATTAATCGGGATTTTCCGCGTATCGATTAACGTTTCGACGACGCGAGCGATTTTGACAGACGGAAATGCCGGTCATGTTATTGAAGAGTTCGGCCAGTTCGTAATTGGCGGAAACTTATTAATTGGTATCGTTATTTTTACAGTATTAATCATATTCCAGTTTATCGTTGCAAACGGTGCATCGCGTACAGCTGAAGTAGCAGCTCGTTTTACACTTGATTCTTTACCAGGGAAACAAATGTCTATCGATGCTGATTTAAACCAGCGTATTATTTCAGAAAAAGATGCACAAGCAAAACGAAAAAAATTAAATATGGAAACAGAGTTTTACGGAGCGATGGATGGTGCCGGGAAGTTCATTAAAGGGGACGTTATTTTCGGGATTGTCATTTTATTCGTAAACATTATTTTCGGTTTAATTGTCGGAATGATGCAGCAAGGAATGAGCTTTGCAGATGCGGCTCTTCATTATACACAGTTAACTGTCGGTGACGGAATCGTAAACCAAATTGGATCGCTTATGCTTGCGATTTCAACTGGTATTATCGTAACGCGTATATTTGATGGTTCACCGGATACGGTAACGGAAGGAATCTTTAAAGAGTTATTAGCACATGAAGTTGTTGTATATGCGCTCGGTGGTTTGTTTATCGCAATGGGTATTTTTACTCCGCTACCGTTTCTACCATTCGCACTCGTTGGTGGAACGATTATCTTCTTGGGCATTCGTAATAAAAATCGAATAAAGAAAGAAAAAGAAGACGAGCTTCAAAAAGAAATAGAAATGATTCAAGGCGAAGATGAGCAACTGCAACAAGTGGAAGATTCATTTGGAGTATTTACGGATAAATATCCAATTATAGTAGAACTCGGTTTAGATTTAGCAGCACTTGTAAAGCAGAAAATTAACGGGGAAACAGCTCGTGATAAAGTTGTTCTTATGAGGAAGTCGATTATTACTGACCTCGGTATTAATGTTCCTGGAATTAACTTTAAAGATAATACGAGTTTTAGACCACGCGGACGTTACATTATTCGTATTAAAGGTGCGAAGGCGGCTGAGGGTGTTTTAAAATCAGGTTATTTATTAGCATTGAAAACGCCAAACGTAATGGCTGATTTAGATGCAGAGCCAGCGAAAGATCCAATTTTCGGTGAAGATGGATATTGGATTTTAGAGCATATGGTGCAAGATGCACAAATGAAAGGCTATCAAGTGTTAGAGCCACTTAGCATATTAATTACACATTTAGATGTTGTCGTTAGACGTAATCTTCACGAATTAATTCAGCGCCAACATGTAAAAGATTTAATTAATTCGCTTGAAAATGATAATGGCGTTCTATTAGAAGAGATTAAGAAGAAAGAAATTGATTTATCACTCGTTCAAAATGTTATTAAACAACTTCTAAAAGAAGGTATTTCTATTCGTGATTTACCAACAATTATTGAAGGTATTATTGACGGCAAAGAAATTTATCAAAACCACGTTGACGGTGTGACATCATTTGTTCGTGAATGTATTTCAAAAGTTATTTGTGAAAATGCGAAAAATCCAGACGGAAAAATATATGCAGCGCTCTTCTCTGATTCAATCGAGTTAGATGCGGATGTTGTGAATAATTCATATCAAGGTTACTTATTAAACTGGGATTTAGATTTAGAAACACGTGTCGTTGAGCAAGTGCAGCGCGTCTTTAAACAAGCACGTTTAATGGGAAGAGAACCAGTGTTATTAACACGTAGAAAAGATTTTAGATTTGCGATTGTAAGACTGCTAGAACGTTATCAAGTGGAAGCACAAGTACTTTGTATTAGCGAATTAGCACCAGAAATTGTTGTGGATCAAATTGCCTATATTGAATAGTAGGGGGTGAAGTAATGGAAAGTACAGAAAAGAAAGAAGCGTTAATGCGAATAAAAGCAGCTTCGAAAAATGAATTGTATCGAAAGTTATTTGACCAATATGGTACAGATTATTATTACGTTGTCGATGAAAGTGTAAAACGAAATATACCGTTTTTTTGGAAAAAGGATTATGAAATGTTAGTTGCTTTTCCAGAAGAAAAACAGGAAGAAGTGAATGAAGGTACAGCTCAATTTCATGAACAGTTAATGGATGTTGTGAATGATCCTTCAGAACAAATTGTGAAGGCGAATGGAATTCAATCAGTACTGCACAATTTAGAAAATGTAACGACTCCTATGTCATACGCGGCGATGCAAACAGGAAATAGTGAAGAATGGGCAAGAAAAAAAGAGAAACTATTAAAGCTGTTTGAAAAAGGAATCGTCGTTGTGAAACCGATGAAAGAAACGGAAGTAACGAAAGTAACGAAAAAGAAAAAAGTTGTGAAACAAGTCGTTCCAGTAAAGAAAGAAGAAGTAGTTCCAAAGAAAGAAAATCAAGAATCTGTACCGTTTATTATTCAAAAAGTAATTCGGATGCTAGAACAAAACGATGTGGAACAATATTTCATTCATGCATATGCTGAAAAGTTAAAAATAAAGTTTGAAAATGCAACGATGATTACGGAAGAAGAAGTTATCAGGTACATATTGGAAGATATGAAATCTCATTTCAATACGGAAAACGTCTTTGAAAAAGAAGTACAAACAATTGCATTAATCGGTCCAACTGGCGTTGGTAAAACGACGACACTCGCGAAAATGGCATGGCAATTTCACGGTAAGAAAAAAACAGTTGGTTTTATAACGACAGATCATTCGCGCATAGGAACAGTACAGCAATTGCAAGATAACGTAAAGACAATTGGATCTGAAGTAATTGCTGTGCGTGATGAAGCTGCAATGACAAGAGCGCTTACGTATTTTAAAGAAGAAGCACGCGTCGATTATATTTTAATTGATACAGCTGGAAAAAATTATCGTACGTCAGAAACAGTAGAAGAAATGATTGAAACGATGGGACAAGTAGAACCAGATTATATTTGTTTAACGTTATCAGCTTCAATGAAAAGTAAAGATATGATTGAAATTATTACAAACTTTAAAGATATTCATATAGATGGTATTGTGTTTACGAAATTTGATGAAACAGCAAGTAGTGGCGAATTGTTGAAAATTCCAGCAGTATCATCAGCTCCTATTGTATTAATGACAGATGGCCAAGACATAAAGAAAAATATACATATCGCTACAGCGGAACATTTAGCAAAACAAATGTTACAAACATCGTAGAAAAGAGGTGAAGAATAAGGCGCTTGCCTTATTCAAACGAATATGAACGGTCTTTATATAGGTTCTATGGGCATGATGAATTACATGCAGCGCATTAATGTTCATTCGAATAACGTTGCAAATGCTCAAACGACAGGATTTAAAGCAGAAAATATGACGTCTAAAGTATTTGATGTACAAGACACATATCGCCGCGGAGATGGGGCGGTAACAAATATCGGTTCGGTCGATTACGCTGTAGTACCAGCTGCAACGCATGTGAATTTAGTACAAGGAAATATACAAATGACAAATAGCGCTACAGATTTCTTTTTAGATGACGGCGCGGCCGGCACAACATCATTTTTTGTTACTTCTAAAAATGATGAAACGTTTTTAACGAGAGATGGTAGTTTCACATTAAATAGTGATCGATATTTACAAACATCTTCAGGTGCTTTCGTAATGGGAGAGAATAATGAGCGTATTCGTATTCCAGAAGGAGCAAAGGTTGCTGTACAAGCAGACGGTACATTATATGATGAAGTAACACAAAATAATATTGCTCGTTTGCAAACAAAAACAGTAGATGCAGAAACGAATGCACGTCTCGTACAACGTGAAAACAAAAGCTTTACACTAGCAGAAGGAAACATTGCTAATTTACCGAACGGAACAGGAATAGTAAAAAATCATATGCTAGAAAATTCAAATGTAGATATGACGAAAGAGATGGCAGATCTTATGACAGATCAAAAGATGATTCAAGCATCACAGCGTGTTATGACGTCATTTGATAAAATTTATGAAAAAGAAGCGAATGAAATATTGAGATAGTGGACTCCTAATAAAGGAGTCTTTTATTAATTTTAAATTTCAGAATTATCAATTGACTTTATGGAGCTTCTTTTTTATATTAGTAGGTATAACTATAACTACTAAAGAGGTGAGAGTATGGCAACGGCATTATATTTAGAAGATGCATACAAAACGAGTTGCGAAACAGAAGTGATAAGAGTAGAAGGGAATAAAGTATTTGTAAAAGAAACAATTTTTTATCCAACTGGTGGAGGACAGGAATGTGATACGGGTGTCATTGTACAAGATGGGTCTGTATTTGAAGTTGAAAAAGTAAAGAAGGAGCAAGGAGAAATAGTTCACTATATAAAAGATGAAGCACAAGTAAAGTTAGGTCCAGTTAAATTAGAGATAAATTGGGAAAGGCGTCATAATTTAATGCGTCATCACTCTTTACTGCATCTTATCGGAGCTGTTGTTTATGAAAAGTATGGAGCTCTATGCACTGGAAATCAAATTTATCCTGATAAAGCACGTATCGATTTTAATGAGTTACAAGAGTTATCGAGCGTGGAAGTAGAAGAAATTGTTGAGGAAGTGAATAAACTTATTAAGCAAAATAAAGAAATTTCCACTCGTTATATGAGCCGCGAAGAAGCAGAAAATGCTGTAGGAATGATTAAAACAGCAATAAATCTTCTGCCAACTACTATCCAAGAAATCCGCATTGTTACAATTGAAAATTTAGACGAACAAGCTTGTGGAGGCACACATGTGAAAAATACGAGTGAAATAGGAACACTTGTTATTGATAAAGTAAAAAGTAAAGGGAAGCAAAATCGTCGTTTTGAAGTAAGGGCGATTTAGATTGTGAGGGGTTACCGATGGATGAAATTATAAAGGAATTACAAAAGTTAGGATTTTCTCAGTATGAATGTAAAGCGTATATTGGACTACTAAAACATTCCCCAGTAACGGGCTATGAAGTGAGTAAACAAACAGGAGTACCCCGTTCTATGATTTACGAGGTACTCGGTAAGTTAATGGATAAAGGAGCAGTGCATATTGTACCTTCTGAACCAGTTAAATATGTACCAGTACCAGCTACCGAATTAATGAATCGAATGCGAAAAGACTTTGAAAAGTCCTTTGAATTTTTAGATGAGAAATTAAATTGTTTAGAACAAGAGCGACAAATAGATGTAATTTCGCATATTCGTTCAAATGATCGTGTTTTGAAAGAAATATGCAATATAATTAGTAGAGCTAAGGAAGAGTTATGGGTTTCTGTATGGGAAGAACAAGTGCATGAAATTGAACCATACATTCATCAAAAGGAAGAGGAAGGCGTACATATATTTTCAATCTTATTTGGAGCTCCAGAAACAAAAATAGGAGCGACGTTTCATCATAATTATATGACGCCCCACGTTGTTGAAAAGAGAATGGGTGGTCATTTAACTGTTATTGCTCGTGATGGAGAGGAAGTATTAATTGCGAACTTCTCAAATGATAGCACTTCATGGGCCGTTACAACGTATGACCCAGCGCTAGTTCTCGTTGCTACAGAGTATGTGCGGCACGATATTATGGTTGAAGAAATCACAAAGGAATTTGGAGCTGATAAGTTAGATACGTTATGGCGTGAAAATATAGATTTAGTTCATGTCGTAACAGGAAAACGAACTTTAGAAGGAATGGAGGATGATAGAGATGAGTAAAGCTGAGGCACATGTAGCTTTGCAGAGCGACGATACATTTCAGCAAGGAGTAAAAGATTGTTTACCAACTGTATTTGGTTATTTGAGCATCGGTATAGCAGCTGGTGTAATTGCAAAAACAGCAGGTTTTTCTATCATTGAAATTGCATTTATGTCGACTTTAATTTATGCAGGTTCTGCCCAATTTATATTAGCTGGTATGTATGCAGCCGGTGCTCCTGCTTCCGCAATTATTTTTACTGTGTTTTTTGTTAATTTACGCCATTTATTAATGAGTGCTGCCCTCGCACCGTACTTTACGAAACTACCTCTATTAAAAAACGTCATTATTGGTTCGCAAATTACAGATGAAACGTTCGGCGTCGCAGTGCAGCATGCAGCGCAAAAAGGATATTTAGGCGAAAGATGGATGATTGGGCTAAATGTAACGGCTTATTTAAACTGGATTCTTGCTACCATTATTGGTGGTCTGTTTGGTGAGTGGATACCAGATCCACATACATACGGGATGGATTATGCATTACCAGCGATGTTTATCGGATTATTTGTACTTCAGCTCATAAGTAGTAAACCAAAGCTAGCAATTCATTTAAGTGTTGCAATTGTAGCGATTATACTTGCATACGTTTCACACCTATTTATGCCAGATAGTATAGCGGTTATTATCGCAACCTTACTAGCTGCGACGATTGGAGTGGTGATTGAAAAATGGAAATGAGATTAGATGTATTATTACTTTTACTAGCAGCAGGAGCTGTTACACTCGTGCCACGTATTTTACCTCTACTCGTATTTAGCAAACTACAAATTCCAGACTGGGGTTTAAAATGGTTAAATTACATACCAATTGCAATATTAGCAGCACTTTTAGCACAAGTATTATTTATGCATGAGACGGTGCAATGGGATTACCTGATCGCAGCAATTCCAACATTTCTTGTAGCCATATATACTCGTAGTTTATTAGGTACAGTATTAACAGGAGTGGTTGTGATTATTTTGTTACGTTTCTTTTTCTAAAAAGGATTACGCTCATATAATAGCGAAAAGTGTAATAACATGAAAATATAGGGGTGGTGTTATGATACTTTTAACGATAGGAGCAATTTTGTTAACGTTGTTTATTTTCTTTATTATCGGTTTCGTTACGTTTATGATGTTTGTTGATAAGGCGACACCTCAAATATATTATACACCTTGTGAATCAGTGACAGTGAAAACTAAAGGTAAACATAGAAGGAAGAAAAGTTGAAAGTTGGCTTTTCTTCCTTCTTCTATTACATCCCCAAAAGAACTAACAACAATAACCCAAATAAAAAACTAATAAAGGAAAGAAGAACGATACATATGGACAATACACGATTATTTCTCCATTCGCGCAAGAAAGTTATAAAACCTAAAATACAAAGGAAAAACCAAATGGGTAGGAATAGGAACTCACTAATTTTCTCGGGAAGTAACGCATAAAAAGTTGATAAATATAAAATCCAATTTGTAAAAAAAAATGCAAACGATAATAGATTGTAAGTAGGGCCGTTTGGAAAACTCCCCCTTTTTTACGGTTACGAAAATAATAGTTAGCACTGAGAAAAAGGCAATGAATATGAAAATAAGTAAGAGTAATGTAAGTGTCATTTACATCTCCTGTATAAGAGTGTTTTTTACAAGAAATGAATCTATTACATTATATGCTTGTTTTGTAGAGTGCCCGTTATATTTTTCAGTGTACGGATTTAGAAATCCATGTTCACCGTGTAGTTGTTTTATTTCTAATAAAGGGTTATTCTGTTGCTGCAATGTTTGAATGAAAGCGGATACTGAAAAACTAGCTTCTTTTTCAGGGAATATAAGTAGTGTAGCGCATGTAGGCTTTATGTGAACATAGTCACGTATACGGGAACCGTAGCATCCGATAATAAAATCTATTTTCGGATTGTTACTACATAGCCATGAGATGGTAGCTCCAACACTAAAGCCGATAAGTCCAATATGTGTGTAACGACTAGAAAGATGAGTAATGAATGTTTCAATTTGCTTTTTTCCATCTTCAAATCCAATATGGTTCATAAAAAAATGATATGCTTTTTCTTCATCAATATAATGAAATGCAGGTTGCGATTGTAGCAGATTAGGACAGAATACATCTATATGAGATGAAGTAAAGTGCTGGGTAACGTGATGCATATGGTCGTTCACACCATATATTTCATGAACAATAACGAGAGCTAATTTTTCCTTCATAGTTATAAAGTACCTCTATGAAACTTAATTTCTTTCTCAACAAGACAAATACGCAGGTGGAAGTTTTCATACCATTGCTCACGACCTCTTTTTTTCGCTTCTTTATGTAAGGTGTTCTTTTTCCAATTTTCAATCGCATCAAGTGATTCCCAATAAGAAATTGTTATTCCGAGTCCAGAATTACCTCTTGCACTTTCTACACCTAAAAATCCAGGTTGTTGCTTTGCAAGTTTCTCCATTTCTTCGGCAACGGTATTATAGTCTGTTGTATCATTTGATAAATTAGAAGTGAATATAACTGCATAATAAGGCTTGTTTTTTTCTAAAGTAGATGCCATTATTTTTCCTCCTTAATGTATAGTACGAATAATTAATCCATAGTTTGTATTTTAGCAGGTCACAAAAAGAAAAGAAGTAGAAAATTCTTATTTTTTCAGCTCATGTAAAATAAAGGGTTGAAGAAATTTATAATAAGTAATCTGAAAGAAGAAAAATGCCACTTCAAAAGAGAAGTGGCATTTCTTATATTTCCTCTAAGCTATTAACTGGAACAGTTAATTCGCGTCCTGGGTTTTTTACTTCATATATGCGGGCGGTTTCATTGCTTTCATCGACGTGTTGAATCATAACAGGCATGCCTTGAAAATTGACATTGGCTTGTTCTGCTGACATAGAAAGCTCTTTTGCACGTTGTATATTCATTTATATTCCTCCCATCATTATTATCTTTGCTAAAAAAGAGGAATAATATACCATTTAGAGACATTCTTAAAGTTTTTGTATTATTTGTAATGTTTCTTTAATAAATGAAGAAAAGATGGAATCAGGATAACCATCTATCGTTTGAACTGCTTCTTTTGCTTCTTTCAGAGCAGCTGGTTTATCTTGAAGTTTTATATGACACAGGGCACGATAAGACCCAGCTGTTAATACCCACGATTGATCAAGTGGATGACTCATATAATCTGGTATGGTAGCGTGTTTTAATATTGCCAAAGCTTCCTTATAACGTTTTAAGCCATACAAAGATTTTCCTTTTTCAAGATAATATAATCCATCGTCTTGAAAGATTGGTTCATCTTTTAGTTTTTCTCGGAATTGTTCTAGATGTTCTAATGCGATTGTATATTCATTAGTAATTGTGTTGTAGTAGTAAGCTTTTAAAATATCAATAATCGCAATGGATAGAATATCTTCTGTAAAAATGGCAAATTGCTCCGATTTTTTTATGTAATATAAATACTGTTCTTTATCAGCTGTAATGACTTTTTGGTAAGATAAAATGCGATAAAATTCATCTGTTTTATAATACACTTGATGTTTTTTTGAAAATGCAAGTGCATCTAAAATGACTTTTTCACATTTTTCATAATTACCGTATGCGAGTAAAATAATTGCTTCTTTTAAATATAATTGTATATGTGTAATAAGATCCATTTCTAAATTCTTCGCTTTATATTCATCACGAATTGTAGCAATCATCTGTAAACATTCTTTATATTTTTTACGTTTGAAGAGCATATAGTAAAACAGTAGTTTCGTTTCAGTGCTTTCTCGATATACAGTATATTTTTCAAATATAGAAACAGCAGTTTCAACGTAATATTCAATATGATAATCGTTCATAATAGTTGCTCCTGTTAGGAACTGTTTATATAAGCGAGCTGTATTTAAAGTAGAAGGTAGCTCTGTTTGAACGATAGGTAGTAAAGTCTTGTATACTTCATCGCATTTATTTGCCTTTATTAGTTGCTCCATTTTTTGAATGAGTTCTACAATTTCTCCTTCATCTTCTTCTAATAAAAAGCTCGTTTCACATTCAAGTTTTTCCGCAATATATTGTAATGTTTTCATAGAAGGTGTAGCTTTTCCATTTTCAATTTGACTAAGCATACTTTTTGTCAGTTCCGAACCTGCCAGTGCTGTTTGCGTAAGCTTTTTTTCTTTTCGTAATGCTTTAATTTTTTCGCCGAGAGTTGCCATATTGTTGCTCCTTTATATTTAAAAAGTTTAATTGTATTTAACTTTTTGTTGTGAAAATTGGAAAGTTGATTATATAATAAGTTTAACACAATTTAACTTTTAAGGGGAGAGAGTCAAAAATGGAAGATATAAGTATAGGACAACATGATTCAAGAATGAAGATTGCAACGAGAAATATCATTTTAATGATGATTGGAAAAATGACGTCTTTATTAGGCGCAGGTATTTATACGTTCGCAATGGGGTTATATGTATTAAAGACTACTGGTTCAGGGATGGGGTTTGCAACTACGCTCGTTTGCGGATCACTTCCAAGGATGATCTGTGGCCCAATTGCTGGTGCTGTAGCAGACCGTGTGAATCGAAAATGGCTTGTCATTGGTACTGATTTATTAAGTAGCTTAACGATGCTTAGTATGTTTATTCTTGCTACTATATTTGGACCATCACTTCTTTTTATTTATATTTCAGCAGCATTATTATCAATTTGTGCAAGTTTTTATTCTGTTGCATTAACTTCGTCTATTCCGAGTTTAGTAGATGAAGGACGTATTCAAAAAGCGAGTGCTTTAAATCAAACGGCGGCTTCTTTATCAAATATTTTAGGACCGATTATTGGCGGAGTTGTATATGGTTTCTTTTCAATTAAATCGTTTTTCCTATTAAATAGTATTACGTTCTTTTTAGCGGTTATTTTGCAATTATTTATCGTATTTGATTTATATAAAAAAGAAGTGGCTGAGAGTACAGAGCATTTCTTGACGAGTATAAAAGAAGGTTTTTTATATGTAAAAAGACAACATGAAATATATGGTTTAATGAAAATAGCATTGTGGGTAAACTTTTTTGCGTGTGGTCTAACAGTTGCACTTCCTTACATTATCGTCCATACATTGCATTTATCTTCAAAGCAACTCGGTACTGTAGAAGGAATGTTAGCAGTCGGGATGCTAATGGGAGCGATTGCTTTATCAGTGCGTAAAGAAGTGAATACTCCGTTTCGTTCTATTTATACTGGACTGTTTTTGTTTGCAGGTTTAAGTTTATGTACAGTCTTTCCGTTGTTAGTTATCATTCCAAAAGTAGCAAGTTTTATTTACTATATTGCTTTTATGATGTTAACTGGTATAGCAATTATGATTGTAAACATTCCAATGCAAGTACATATGCAAAAAACGACAGATCCGAGCTACCTAGGGCGTGTGTTTGGCCTACTTGAAACAATTGCGACTGCAATCGCACCACTTGGTATGATTGTATATGGACTACTATTAGATATGTTGCCAACTAGCATTGTTATGATGACAATAGGCGGAGGGTTATTGTTAGTTGTATTAGTTGGAGTAAAGCAACATATGGCGAAAAAACAAGTAGATGTGTCCGCTTAAAAATAAGAAAATAATGAAAATTCGACTTATCATTATAAAAGTGACCGAATTAGTATTTTAGTTTTTGAAACTCTTTTTCATGTATGTTAAAGTAAAGTGAGCTTGCAAAGAAAAGGAGACAACAGCATGAAAAAATTAAGTTTTGTTATGCTTTTTCTATTAGTCGTAATGGCTGGATGTAGCAATTATGACACATATATTGAAACAGGTATGCAATCATTGAAAGATGAAAAGTATAGTGATGCAACAATGTGGTTCGAAAAAGCAGAAAAAGAGAAATCAGGAAACGAAGCGAAATCATATAAAGAAGTTGCTGAGAAAATGGATCACGGAGCAACAGCATTAAAAGACGGTAAGTATTTAGAAGCGAAAGACATTGCAAATGAAGTGTTACAAAAGAAAAAAGATGATGAACTTGAAAAAGCTGTAACATCAAATGCAGAGAATATGCTTCAAAAAGCAAAAGATGTGGAAGAGAAAGTAAATGAAAGAGTGGCAAAGCGTAGAAAGGTAGAAGAAGAAGGAATCGATAAACTTATTAAAGCTGTCGATAGTATAGATGAAGTGAAAGAAAAAGAGAAGAAAGTATCAGAAGCATTAGATAAGGCTGAAGAGGCGCAAGCAAAAATTGAGGCAAAGAAAAATAAATAGATTTATAGTTTAAAAGGCTGTCGTGCATAACGACAGCCTTTTAATTTTTTGTTGTAAATGAAGTGATGCTTTGTAGTAAAAAAGAAATGATTTTAGAATTCCATCTGTCCTCATGATGAATCGTATAAATATTACGCTGAAATTCAAATTCAGGGATTGGTATATAGCATAGCTCATTTCGTTGTATTTCTTGCTCGATAGCAAGTTTAGAAATAAAGGCAATTCCATTACCATATTTTAAAATTTGTTTCATCGTTTCTAATGAGTCTAATTCAATTTCAGATTGGAATGTAATGTTGTGCGCCAACGTCCATTGTGTAAGTAAATCTCTCGTTGTAGATGGATTACGATGCAATAGTATGCGTTCCTTTTCGATATTTTGTAACGATACATTGTCTTTCTTTGAAAAATGATGTTCTTTGGAAAAGGCAAGAACAAGTGTATCGGGCATTATATTCGTTTGTTTTAAAAGTGGTTCATCAAATGGAGCAGCGGAAATTATCCCAAGATCGATTTCGTGATTTTGTAGCATCATTCGAATTTCAGGGGCTGTTTTCACTAGTAGCGTTATTTTTATATTGGGAAATTCGCATTGAAATTGATGAACGACTTCTGGCAAAAGATAAGTCGCTGGTACATAACTAGCGCCGATTGTTATAGCACCTTTATGAAAATCTTTAAACTCTTGCGTGACACGTCTAGCTTCTTTCATAAGCGCATCTATTTTACAAGCATAATGGTGCAAAGCCTCACCAGCCTCTGTTAAGAAATACCTTCCAGAACGTAATTCAAATAAAGACACACCGAGTTCTTCTTCTAAGCTTTTTATATGAAATGTAATAGTTGGTTGTTTAACGCTAAGTTTTTCTGCAACGATTGTAAGCTTTTTGTATTTCTTAATAAGTACTACAATTTCTAATTTTAAGAGATTCATTATGAATTGCCGCCTTTTTTATTTTAACTATAGAAAAAATCTATAGAAATAAATAGTTTATTAGAAGTTTTTTAATTTAATCTTTACAGTACATTAACATTGAGTATAAATCTTCCATATAGAATGAAAGCAGGTTAAGAATGAGGGGAGAGAGGTGAAGCAATGGATATTACAATTAGTGGATTAGAAAAGACATTTGGAAAAATACAGGCGTTAAAGCCGTTGCAGATTGTAATGAAACAAGGGGAATTCACTACACTTTTAGGACCTTCGGGGTGTGGGAAAACGACTTTACTTAGAATGATAGCAGGACT
The DNA here is from genome assembly GCF_038005385.1 of Bacillus sp. FSL K6-2944. Taxonomy (NCBI): domain Bacteria; kingdom Bacillati; phylum Bacillota; class Bacilli; order Caryophanales; family Bacillaceae; genus Bacillus; species Bacillus sp. FSL K6-2944. Next base: position 516,462 of record NZ_JBBOTE010000001.1, read on the forward strand.
TGAAGAACCGGATAAAGGAGAAATATATTTTGGAGACCAGTGCATGTATTCTGCTACAAAAAAGATAAAGACATCTCCTCATGAACGGAATATCGGTATGGTATTTCAAGATTTTGCTTTATGGCCGCACATGACTGTTTTTGAAAATGTTGCATTTGGTTTAAGGGCTACAAAGCAAACGAATCATTTACGAGAAAAAGTAGAAGATGCGATAAAGCGAGTTCGCCTGCAAGGTATGGAGAAACGGTATCCACACGAACTTTCTGGTGGACAGCAACAACGTGTCGCATTCGCTAGAGCAATTGTAACAAAACCTCACTTTATTTTGTTTGATGAACCGCTAAGTGCACTCGATGCAATTTTGCGAGAAGAAATGAGAATAGAGCTTATGGATATCGTTCATTCCATTGGTTTAACTGCACTGTATGTCACTCACGATCAAATAGAAGCAATGTCAATGTCAGACCAAATTATTGTCATGAAACAAGGAGAAGTATTACAAAAAGGAACACCGGAAGATATTTATGTGAAACCGTCTCATGAATTTGTTGCCAAATTTGTTGGTAAGGCGAATTGGCTTGTAGAGGGTGAAAAAATGATTCGTCCAGAGCATGTGAGTTGGACAAAAAATGATGTGTGCGAAATGTATACAGGTGAAATTCAGCACGTTACATATGTAGGAGAACGTTATGAAGTGAAAGTAAATATGGGGACTTTAGGCATCTGGACAGCCTATCACAATAGTAAGCTAAGCATCGGTAAACCAGTATCGTTATATGTGCCAAAAAAATGTATTCATCATATAGGGGGAGAATCGTATGAAGAAATTCAGTTCGCTTAAGTCTTTATTTGTATGTACTTTATTATTTTCGGCTGTAGTAACAGGGTGTAGTTCAAAGACAGGTAATGCAGATGCAAAAAGTAAAAATACGAATGAAAAGAAAATTGTTGTATATAGTGCAGGACCAAAAGGGTTAGCAGAAAAAATTCAAAAAGACTTTGAAAAGAAAACTGGTATAAAGGTGGAAATGTTTCAAGGGACAACTGGTAAAATTTTAGCGAGAATGGAAGCTGAAAAGAAAAATCCAGTCGTTGATGTAGTCGTACTTGCATCATTACCAGCGATGGAAGGATTAAAGAAAGAGGGTCAAACGTTAGCTTATAAAGAAGCGAAACAAGCTGATAAGCTGCGTTCTGAATGGTCAGATGATAAAGGACATTATTTCGGGTATAGTGCTTCAGCATTAGGGATTGTGTACAATACAAAAAATGTGAAGACAGCGCCTGAAGATTGGAGCGATATAACGAAAGGAGAATGGAAAGGGAAAGTGAATCTTCCAGATCCAGCACTTTCAGGTTCAGCTTTAGACTTTGTAACAGGATACGTGAAAAAGAATGGACAAGATGGATGGAATTTATTTGAGCAGCTTAAGAAAAATGAAGTTACAGTAGCAGGAGCAAATCAGGAAGCGTTAGACCCAGTTGTAACAGGTGCGAAAGATATGGTCATTGCGGGTGTTGATTATATGACGTATAGCGCAAAAGCAAAGGGTGAACCTGTTGATATTGTATATCCAAAAAGCGGAACAGTTATTAGCCCACGTGCAGCTGGGATTATGAAGGATAGTAAAAATGTTGAAGGTGCAAAAGAGTTTATTGATTATTTATTATCCGATGATGTACAAAAACAAGTTTCTAAAGCGTATTTATTGCCTGGTAGAACAGATATAAAAGCTGAAAATAGACCAAATGTAGAAGAGATTCCAGTATTAAATATTGATTGGAAAACAGTTGAGAAAGAGCAAGATGAAATAGGAAAACAATTTAAGAAAGTATTTCAATAAGATGGTGATTCCATGGTAAATCGATTCGTATCAGTAAGACAAGTTGGAATGACGGTAGCGTTATTACTTGTGGCGATGTTAATCGTCATTCCACTTTTTCTTATTTTATTTTCTAGTGTATATGAAAATAGCAGTTGGAATTTTTTAAAGCCTTTTGAAGTGATGCAGAGTGGTGGATTAGCGGGAATTTTTCTAAATTCGATGCTTCTAGGTGTACTCGTTGTAATAGGAGCTACAATATTTGCATTTCCATTGGCGTTTATTATGAGCAAAACAGATGTAGGAAAGTATAGTAAGTTAGATATTGTTTTTATGATTCCATTTATGACACCGCCGTATATTGGATCGATGGGCTGGATTTTGTTCATGCAACCTAACGGCTATTTTGAACAATTTTTTCCTATGCTAAAGACAGTTTCATCATCGTTTTTTAGTTTAGGAGGTATGGTCTTAATTATGAGTCTGCATTTATTCCCATTTCTTTATTTCATGCTGAAAAATACGTTACTTCAGATTGGGAGTAGTAAAGAAGAAGCTGCAGCAGTTCATGGCGGAAGTTTTTTCTATCGTTTAAGAAAAATAATATTGCCGTTATTAGTATCAAGCTATGTAATGGGGGCTTTACTCATTTTCGTAAAGACGATTGCTGAATTTGGAACACCGGCTACATTCGGACGTAGAATAGGATTCCACGTGTTAACATCAGAAATTCATAAATTTATTTCGAGTTGGCCTATTGATTTTAGTAGTGCAACAGCATTATCTTCTTTATTACTTAGTGCTTGTATGCTCATTTGGTATATGCAAAATGTATTGAATCGAAAGTATTCATATGCAATGGTTAGTGGAAAAGGTGTGAAATCTAAAAGATATACTTTGTCTATATTTACGCGCGTTGTAGCATGGATGTATGTAATTGGTTTATTAATCGTATCAATTGGAATTCCATACTTTTCTATACTTATTGCTTCTTTGTCAAAATTAAGAGGCGGCGGTTTACATGTAAATAACTTTACAACAAGCCATTATGAGGCATTGTTTACAATGGGATCTCCAGGATTAGAGGCTTTATGGAATAGTTTTCTTTTTTCACTCGTAACAGCGATTATTGCGGTAATGATTGGAGTCTTTTTGGCACTTATGATTCGAAAGGGGAAAAAACCTCTGAAAAATGGCTTGATATGTGCGGTATGTTACCGAATATGGTACCAGGAATTGTTATGGTTGTAGGTCTTATTCTATTTTGGAATTCACCATATATGCCTATGTCAATTTATAATACACCAATCATGGTTATCATAACGTATGTTGTTCTGTTTTTACCTTACACGGTGCAATATGTAAAATCATCACTCGGACAAATTGATGATTCTCTCATGCAGGCAGGAAGTGTTTTTTCTGGAAATTATATTTATATTTTTAGAAAAATAATATTGCCTCTTATTATCCCAGGTATTCTTGCTGGATGGGCGATGACATTTACAATTTCGATAAGAGAGTTAGTAGCATCGCTTCTCGTATTACCTCCATCAGTAGAAACGTCAGCAACGTTTATTTTTGCCCAATTTGAACAGGGTGAAGTATCTATAGGCATGGCGATGGCTGTTGTTTCTGTTGGACTTACAACAATATGCTTATTACTGCTACAACATATGGAGCAAAAACGAAAAGGGGTAGTATGATGAGAGTGGAAGTATGGGGAGGAGCAGGAGAATACGGTCGCTCCTGCTATTTTGTAAAAAATAAAGAGACGAAAATATTATTTGATTGTGGTATTAATCGATCTTATGAGGATAGTTATCCAAAAATAGAGAGAGAAGCTGTTCCATTTTTAGATGCGGTATTTTTATCACATATTCATGAAGATCATACGATGGGTTTACCTTTATTAGCGAAGTATGGCTATAAGAAAAAAATTTGGACGACTCGTTATACAAAGGAGCAACTGCCGTTATATTATGAAAAATGGAGAAACTATAATGCGATGCAAGGGTGGAATTTACCTTATAGCGACCAACATATAAAAGATTTAAATTATGTATGTATTGATGAGATTAGTAATCCAAATGAATGGATACAAATTACTCCTACATTGCGGTTTCAATGGGGATATAGTGGGCATGTATTAGGAGCTGTTTGGTTTTTAGTTGATATGTGTAATACATACGTATTTTATTCAGGCGACTATTCAGCAGATTCTAATATACTACGAGCTAATTTACCTGAGAAATTGGGCTACAATATAAAAATCGCAATTGTGGATGCCGCTTATCACACAGATGATGTTTCGCAAAATGAACGTGTAAACGAACTATGTGCAGAAATTGAACGAGTTATGCAAAATAAAGGAATAGCATTATTACCGCTTCCACAACTTGGTAGGGCGCAAGATATAGTATTGTATTTATATGAACGATATAAAGAATTTCCGCTTATAGTGGATAAAGAAATTTTGGCTGGATTTGAAGAGATGTTCGTATATAAAGATTGGATAAAAAATAATGAAGAATTTAAATGGATTATGGAGAGTTTAAAAAGAAACATAATAGTGATGGATAATGACATTAGTATGCAAAATAGTTACGGAATAGTTGTAATGAGTGATGCGAATATGCAAACGAAACGAGCGCAGTTATATTATGAACAACTTCGGAATGAAAAGCGAAATGCCGTTATTTTTACTGGGCATATTGCGAAAGGGAGTTTTGCAGAAAAAGTTATGAAAGAGCATGTAGGTAAAGAATGTAGGGTGAAGCGAGTTCCATATAAAGTTCACCAAAGTATAAGAGACGTTAAAGAGATGTTAAATACATTATTACCAGAACATACGGTGCTAGTGCACGCTTTGAAAGAGGATACGGATCGATTACAACAAAAGCTAAGTTCAGCAGGATATGAAAATGTATATTCACTTGCAATGGAACGTATAGAAGTCATTTAAAATGCAAAGGGGATAGGTATATGAAAAAAGTATTTGTATTCGTAAGCATTTTCTTTTGTTGTTTCCTTTATAACGTTAAGGAAGGGTTTGCTGCTAGTCCAATGAAACCTAGCTTTGAAGTAAAGTTATTATTGAAGCCAGAACAAGTATTAGGTGATAACAAAGAGATGAAGCAAGAGGTGTTAGAACATTTCCAGGCTGGTACAAAATATGAAAGAATACAAGTGCAATTTTTAGATACTGCGAATAAAAGTTTAAGCGAGGAAGGTTGGTTTGCTAGAATTCGAAAGAAAGAATTTAGTAAAGATTTTGAACTAACATATAAAAAAAGATATCCTATTCCAAATGGTGTAATTCAAGATGCACTAGAAGTAGCTAAAAAAGAAGGATTCGATAGTAATACGGATAGTTATGAGGCGGAAATAGATTGGGGATTTGAGAAGAAAACATTAAGCATTTCAAATAAGAAAAGTTACAGTGCTAAAGGATATGGAATACTTGATTTACCAAATAAACAAGCTGCTCAAAACATGTTAATAGAAAAATTACCAGGGAAAATGAACAAATGGTTGTATACAAATTGGGGAGAAGAGATGTTAAAGAATTCCCGTATTTACGGTCCTGTATTAATGAAACGATATACAGGAGAGTTTGAAAACATAAAAGCAAATATTGAAATTTGGCCATTAAGTAATACAGGGAAATTAGAAGATGACTTCGTAATAGAAGTGTCATTTAAAACAAATGAAGAAAGTATTGCGACAAAACAAAGGGAATTATTAATGGCGAGTTTAGAGAAAAAAGGCTGGTTGTTACCGAAAGATAGTTTGAAGACAGAGCTTATTTTTCAGTAAATAGTAAAAAGGAATCCATATGCCATGGATTCCTTTTTATATATGAGTATTAAGCTAAATCAGCTGACACAAACATATCACTATTTTGAAGGTTTTTAGAGCGTAAACTATAAGCAACTACCTTCTTTTTATATTGTTTTACAACATCAACATGCTCTTCATGACTATAAATATAAAATGTAAAATCTTTTTTACCACGTTTTGCATTGATAATTAAAGGAGTGCCTTCATTATAGGGTGGTGCATAATAGCGATCTAAAAATAAACCTTCGTTAAAATCATGAATAATTTTTGATTTCTGTTCGCCTACTAAGTTATTTCCGTTCATTGTAACAGTCACATTCTCTTCTTCGAGTTGTGGATGTGTTTCAAAGCGACTAATAATGGATTCAATAACAGAATTAGGAAGGCTAGAAACGATAATTTTAAATGCTCCAAATACAACTAACATTACAATAAACCAAGTCGTCATAGTATATCATCCCCTTTATTCTATTTAATAATATAACTCATATGGTAATAGTACATATGGTGAAGTTTTGTATAATTTGTGAAAAATATGCCATTTTCACGAACGAAATGTTAGAAAAATCAATTTTGTTACAAAAAGTTGAAATCGAAGTATTTTAAAAGAAAAAGGTTTATAATAAAAATATAACTAATAACCACATTACTAATTATAAGGAAGTGTAACTATGAGTACTGTAGCAATCGTATATGGTATTATTCTTTCCACAATTATTGTTTTGTTTTTTGTTGGGGTTTCACGTTATATTCATAAATGGAAAGAAGGCGTTGCGAAATTAAATCACATTGAAGAAGAACTTAGTGATTTAATGTTACATCATGGTAAGTAAACATTTATTTTTTAACTAAAAAATGTGAAGGATATCACAAAGCATGCTTTCCTAATGAAGGCGTGTTTTTTTGTTGTTTAAGAAAAGAAGTGTTTTTGTATAAATAATCTAATTATTACTTAAAAAGGGAAATTTATTTAGTATAATATATAATATATTTATTTTAGGGGGAGTATCATGAGGGGATTAAAAGTTGTTGGAATTATAGCTGGAATTACTATAGTAGGCTGTATAGCTTTCTTTTCAGTGAAGGAATATGTCAATTCCAAAGAAGACTCTAATTATGTGCTAAATTACATAAAAGAACATAAGGATGATAAAACAACTTCTTTAATTGTTAAAAGAAATGGTGAAACATTGACATCAATAAATGAAAAAGAAAAACTACCGCTAGCAAGTATGTCGAAAATCATTATAGCAATTGAATATGCTAAGCAAGTAGATGAAGGGAAAATAAGAAAAGACGAGCAAATTTCATTGAAAGAATTAGAAAAATACTATGTGAAAAATACTGATGGTGGTGCACACCCTGCATGGCTAGATGATGTAAAAGTTAAAGAGTTAGTGAAGGGTGGTCAAACTTCTTTAGAAGAAGTAGTGAAAGGAATGATCCATTATAGTTCGAATGCGAATGCATCATATTTATTAGACAAGCTTGGAGCAGCGCGGATAAATGAAAGTTTGAAAGAGTTAGGCTTAAATAGTCACGATGAATTTTATCCAACGTATACAGGGGCATTATATATGAGGGGCTATGTTGAAAAAGAACTGCATATTCCTCAAAATAAAGCATTGGACAAGCTACGTAATATGTCTAATGATGAATATGTTAAGCATGTATGGCAAATACATGAATGGATGAAAGACGAGAAAGAATGGACAAAACGCGAGATATCTTTAAAAGCCGATATGGACTTTCAGCGTATTTGGTCAGATCGGTTTATAGGTGCAAATGCGAAGGATTACATGAGTTTACTGGAAAAGATAAATAGCAGAAATTATTTTACACCACAAATGCAAGGTGAGATTGAGAATATATTTAAAGGAACCGTAGGAGAGGGTATGTTCGAATTTGCTGGACAGAAAGGTGGTTCTACTGCATTTGTATTAACAAATAGTTTCTATGGTACTGATAAAAAAGGGAATAAGATTGAGATTGTCTTTATGATGAACAATTTGAGTGAAAAAGCATTTGAAAAGCTTCTAAGTAATATGGATTACTTTATTCGAGATATTGTCATAAGTGAGGAATTCAGAAATAAATTATAATGAAATAATTTTATTATGTAAACAAAGGGGCACTTATGAAAAGTGCTTTTTTGTAATACAGGATTTTCCAATCTTATTATTGAATATAAATTGAAAATAAGAAAGGAGGTTGAAAAATGACAACAATATATTTCGTTCGCCATGCCCATTCTACATATACAAAAGAAGAACGGGAACGACCTTTATCTGAAAAAGGGCACTGTGATGCAGAGAATGTAACACATTTATTAAAAGATAAACATATTGATGTTGTTATTTCTAGTCCGTACAAAAGAGCAATCCAAACTGTACAAGGAATTGCGAATACATATAAATTATCAATACAAACAGAAGAAGATTTGCGTGAAAGATTATTGAGCACAGAGCCAGTACCAAATTTTAATGATGCTATGCAGAATGTGTGGGAAGATTGGAGTTTTGCATACGAAGGCGGAGAATCGAATGATATCGCACAAAGGCGCGCTGTAATATGTATGCAAAATATATTAAAACAATATGAAGGTAAGAATATTGTAATAGGTACGCATGGAAATATTATGGTATTACTCATGAATTATTTTAATTCGAAATATGATTTTGAGTTTTGGAAAACACTTCATATGCCTGATGTGTATAAATTAAATTTTGATAAAAATCGTTTCATTTCTGCTGAAAGAATAGAGAAAACAGGTCATCGGTTAAATATTTTGTAAAAGTTTATCAAAAAAAGAGGAAAGAGAGAAGTTATTGTAGAAGTATGACTTTGTAACATAAAAAATATATGTTAAAGGAGGCTGTTTACATGTTTGAGAAAGAGAAAGAAGGGCTTATTGAAGTTCAAAACGTATATGAAATTGCACCAGAAGATGGAACAATCATTGGTATGGCAACGGAAGAAGAAATGGAAATTGCTGCTGAACTAGAGTTACAGTACTATGCCCATTCTCGTTTGTTAGAAGCAAATATTCAGTTAGACGGTTCCTCCTACAAAGAGTTACTTCAGGAGTTCCAGGAGTACGAAAGAAAATCAATGAGCTTTTGGCGAGCGATACATAAACGTTTAGCTGTGCCATGGGCGTGGGTACTACGTATTGATGTTGCGAATGGCCCTATATATGTAAGTAATGGAAGTTCATATTACGAAGAAATCGATGATGAAGAAGATTATGAATAGATAAGTAAGGAAGCAGCTTTAGTTGCTTCCTTTTTTTATTTGTAAGAAATGAATCGCCTCAATAATAATATCTGGTCGATCATTTTCTATACCGTGACTAGCATGTTCGGCAAGAATATATTGGCTGTTAGTTGAGAGGTGTAATTGTTCGTGAATTAGTTCTTGCCACATTGCTTCAAGTTGTGTTGCTTCCTCTTTTGGCATGCCACCATTAGTCAATTGAGTAATAGAATATTGAGGATCTCTACCGATAACGATTAATGGTATTTCTAATGTTTTACATAGCTCTTTTAGTGAGAGAGCACAGTTTTTCCACTCCGATAGTTCAGAAGCTGTCGCTTTATATAATGAAGGCGAGGTAGAGAATTCAATTTGCTGTTTTGATTGATCGGTGAGAATAGGTTTTAGTTCGTTATAAAGTGTGTCTACATCCATTTTTGAATACATATTATATTTTTGAAACCAAACATCATCAGAATCAGTTTGATCAGAAATTGGTAAATGAAGTTCATCTAAACGGTGTAAGTTCATCGAAGTAGAATCAACTAAAATAAGTGCTTGCAGCTTATCTTCATGTAACATCGCAAAATGTTGTGCACATAATCCTCCATAGGAATGACCGATTAGAATAAATGGTTCTTGAATAGCTAGTTTGTTTAGTAACATATGTAGCTCTTTTGTAACTTGCCTTATTGTACGCGGCTGATTGCCTAAATCACTTTTTCCGTAACCTGGGCGATGGTATGAAACAACTGTAAAGTGCTCTGAAAGCTTTTCAATAATAGGAAACCAATCATAAAATGAGCAAGTCATTCCGGTTTGAATGACTACAGTTTGTTTACCATCTCCTTTTATATGTACTTCTATATTTTGCCCCATTATTTCTACAAATTTATGAATGTTAATTCCTCCTAAGCTTGAAATAATTTTTGACAAGCAAAAACGATACACCAAACACCTATACCAAGTAGGACAGATGTACTAAGTGTAAATGAATTTTTTAAACCAATATAGACAATAAATAATAGTAGTGCTGATGCGGGGAATCCATATAATACCCCTAAAGCAAATTGACTCAATTCTTGTTTATTTCCGCCTTCGAATGAAATCCAAAATAAACTAAGTAAACTCACGAGAGGAAGGGCAGCAATAAAGCCACCTATCGTACTGTAATGTTTAGCGACTTCAGTGATAACGCCGATAATAAGTGCCGAAACGATTATTTTAACGAGGAAATGCATATTTTGCCTCCTTCGCTAATAAGGAAAATGCTTTTTCAATTAATTGTTGTTCTTCTGTTGATAACTGTGATTCTAATATTTTTATCTTTTCTTTATCTAGTAAAATATGTTTTTCTAATACTTTAATTCCTTCAATTGTTAATGTAAGGTTTACCACTCTTTCATCTTTTTTATTTCTCTCTTTAACGATGAAACCCTTTTGAATAAGGCGTTTTATATGTTCAGATGCTGTGTTATGAGAAAGACTAAGCTCAGTAGCGACTTTTCCAATTGTTATATCTTTCTCACGAGAAACGATTTGTAAAATACGAATTGCTTGGTGGGAAAGGTTGTCCTCGTATTCGTATCGTAAGTGATAATAAATGCTCTCCCAATGTTGATTAATGTTGTACATAATAATAAATCTCCTTTTTATATCGTATAGTAAGATATATTCGTGATTTCAGAAATAAAACCCTTTTATTTGGATAAAAAATGTTGAAAAAGTTTATTTTTATTGAAATATAAGGTAATCTATGTGTAAAGGTATACATTTAGCAAGAGAGAGGATGATAGCTGTGAATACATTCAAATGGATTAGTCATGAACAGATGTATGTAGATGAAATACATGTTGAAAAATGTGGTCCTCTTTCAGTCGGCGTATATGGGGGAAATCAAGAGAGTGATGCATATGAACGAGGAGATGCGGTGCTGGCTTGGTGGGATCCTGAATTACAATTTGAATTTGTTATGATTTTTGATACACATCACAAAACAAAAAATATAGATTATATAATAGAAGCGATTTCGGAAAGAAAAGAAAAACTAAAAGAGTTATTCTCATATCCAATACATTTAGCTTTCCATCATACACATATGTACTTATTAGCGTTATTTACAGATGAGTTATTTATTAAAAAGTGTGATCAAGATGATGAGGAACTCGCTTGCTTAATTTGTTTACGAAAAGGCGAATTTTTATATTGGTTATCAGTTGGTGATTGTTTCGCGTATTTATTCCATTCTGAGAAAACGAAAAATGGAAAAGGACGATTAAATAAACGGAAGAATTACGAATATATTGGCAGGAAAAATATTTTTGCAGCAAATACACCTTGCTTTACGTCAGGTGTAAGAGGATTAGAAAAAGGAATGAATCACATTGTAATGGCAACGGACGGTATTTTAGAGTGTGACAAACGAAGGTTTGATGATGATCAATCTTTAGTAGAAATATTACACGACGGAAATAGCTTGCAGATTGAGCCCGTATTAACAAATGTACTGCAGTGGAAAGGTAGAGACTGTGCCACGATTATTGGATGGTCTATTGATACTGATAATAAACAATGTGCTAATTAATATAAAAGGAGTTCAAGGTTTTTATCCTTGAACTCCTTTTTGTTAAGCAATATGGATGTGATATGTTTTTAACCATTCATTTACTTGTAGCATATACTCCATGGCACTTCTTGCTTCAAAATTGTTAATCTCTTTATTACTTTGATCAGCAATTGAAAGTAAGATGGAATGGTTAATAAGTGAGAAAATAGGATTGTTTTTATTGCTACACATATCAAGTGTTAAATTACGGATTGTTTGTAAGTAGTGTGGATCTTGTGAAGTTGGATAAGCGCTTTTTCTTCTATTACGTACATCGTCAGGTAAAGCTGGTTGTAGTGCTCTACGTAAAATGCCTTTTTCAATATTATCAATACTTTTTATGTTGAAAGGAACATTCCATAAATATTCAACTAATCTATAATCGCAAAACGGTACACGAACTTCAAATCCAACAGCCATACTCATACGATCTTTACGGTCAAGTAAGAAAGGAAGGAATCGTGTTAAAAATAAATAAAACATTTGGCGTTGTTTCGCGGATTTTTTACTTTCCCCTTCAAGAGTAGGTACTTCAAGTATCGCTTCTTGGAATCGTGTATCAATATAGTTTTCGAGATTACATTGGTTACTTACTTCATTTAGTAGAAGAGGAGATGTATTTTTCCAATTTGTTAGCCAAGGAAACTTATCTACATATAGTAATTCTTCTTGATGAAACCAAGGGTATCCACCGAATACTTCATCAGCCGATTCACCGGATAAAGCTACGGTCGCATCTTTTTTCATTTCGCAAAATAGTAAATATAGTGAAGTTTCCATTTCACCAGCACTCGGTAAATCTTTCGCATGAAGGGGAACGAATAAGTGATTTGCTAATTCTTCAGCATTCACAATAATATCATGATGCGCTGTCCCTACATGTTCAGAAACGCGTTTTACCCAAGGAGCGTCTAAACCAGTGCGAGCAAATGTCAGCTCGAAATCTTTTGCACTATTTACAAAGTCAACGGAATACGTATGAAGTGTTTTATTTTCCGCAGCAAATTCTTTACCCGCAAGTGCAGTAATACCGCTAGAGTCTAATCCGCCTGATAACATACAAACGAGAGGAACATCGGCAATTAATTGTCTTTTTACTGTATCTTGTAAAATAGATAAAATATGCGAAGATGTATCTTCTATAGAGTCTGTATGGAACTTACTTTCTAAATTCCAATACTTCGTAACTACTTTTTTATGACGTGTAAATGTTATAGAATGTCCAGCACGTACTTCTTGAATATGTTTAAAGACGCCACATCCTGGAGTGCGAAATAAGCCTAATCCAAATATTTCATTTATTCCACCCGCATCAAGTTCAGCAGGGACAGATGGATGCGCTAATAATGCTTTAATTTCAGAGCCGAAAATAATACTGTCATTTCTTTCTGTGTAAAAGAGTGGTTTTACACCTAAATGATCTCGTGCTAAAAACAATTGTTGCTTCTGATCATCCCATAAGGCAAAAGCGAAAATTCCGTTTAAATATCGCACGCAGTCTTCTTTCCATTCTAAATAAGCATGTAGTAATACTTCTGTATCTGAATGGGTTTCAAATGCATGCCCACATTTTTGAAGCTGCTCTTTAAGTTCACGGAAATTATAAATTTCTCCATTATAGGTAAGAGCATACGTATAATCACCAGCACGGAATGTCTTCGGCTGTGTCCCGCCTTCTGGATCAATTACAATTAAACGCCGGTGTGCAAAGGCCGCATGAGGTGAAAACCAAAATCCTTCAGCATCTGGACCACGATGCTCAATACTATTTGCCATCTTTTTTAAAATAACATGTTGATTTGAAAGGTCTTCCTTCCAATCTACCCAACCTGTAATTCCACACATACACATCTCATCTCCTAAATTAAAATAGTAGATTAACGAAATAAAATGTACACTAAGTTAAAAAGTGACTATATAAATAGTGTACTACATGAATTAAATTACAGACTTGAGAAAATTTTCTTTGAACGCATAGTTATGTGAGACAATGGCTAAGGGAAAGTATTCCATTACATACAAAAAATAAAAAGATGAGAGAAAAAATTTTCTCAGACGTTATATAGGGTGTAAAAGCTTTTACAAAACAATAAGGGGAATCGCTACATGAAATCAAATGAGAAAAATTTTATAAAAAGATTACAGCGGCAAAAAGAAGACGCGTTAGAATTTGTTGTCGATACATACTTACCACTCATAAAGGGGATCACGCATAAAGTTCTACTTCCCATTCAAAATGATGGACTCATAGAGGAATGTATAAACGATATATTTCTTTCCATTTGGAATAACGCAAATAAATTTCATGGAGAGCCGAGTGATTTTAAAAAGTGGATTGCAGCGATTGCAAAGTTTAAAGCAATTGATTATTACCGGAAATCGACTAAAACGGTAGAAATCATTTCAGATGAGTTTCATATCAGTACAGAAAAATCAGCAGAAGACGAATTAATCGTTATGGAAGATAGGGAAGAATTATTGAAGCTCATTAATCAATTAGAACCGCTAGATCAAAAGGTGTTCATTATGAAATATTTACTTGGTATGAAGACAGAGGAAATAGGTGACAAGTTAGGATTAACTCGGGCAGCAATTGATAATCGAGTGTACCGTGGGAAAAAGAAACTACAACAAAATGCTACGAATATTAGTTTTGGAGGTAGTGCAATATGAAAGACATTTATGAACTATTAAATGATATTGATATAGACGAAAAAGAACTAGAAGAAATTGAGGCTTCTGAAATTGAAAAGGAAAAAGTAAAACGAAATGTAAAACAATCGATACGTACGAAGAAAAAGATGAAAAGTTGGAAAAAAGGTGTGGCTGCTGCATCTATTTTAGTAGGATTATCAGTTGCAACACTCGGTATCGGATTTCCTACATATGCGGGGGGATTGCCAATTGTAGGGGACATATTCCGATTTTTAGATAATGGTAGAACAGGGTTATATGAAAATTATAAAGAATTTTCGACTGAGTTGAATATGACGAGAGAGAGTAGTGGAGTTAAGGTTACAATTAATGATGTAATTTCTGATGGCAGAACATTATCTATAACGTATTCACTGGAAAGTGAGCAGGAATTAGGGGAGGATCCTATCATATTAGGGGGATTGGATATAATGGACGCTCATGGTAGTTCAGGCAGTGGTAAAATGACTAAAGTTAATGAAAAAAAGTATGTAGGTATGGTAACAACGACGCATCATGATAGCAATAAAAAGGACAAAGTAAACTTTAGATGGAATATAGAGAGAATAGAGATGCCAGATAGGAAAAAATCAATACAAGGTAATTGGAATTTCGCCTTAACTGTAAAATCAGTGGATAGTAAAGAGAGAACAATTGGTGGGAGTTCGGAAAAAGAAGGTATAAAAGCAAATATGGAAAAGGTCGCAATATCGCCAGTTTCATTTATTCTTTATTACAATCAAGAGGTTTCTAAGGGCGCGAGGAAAGAATGGGATAGTGTAGATGTTGAATTGACGGTTAAGGATGATTTAGGGAATATTTATTCGGGTGAAGGAAATGGGGGAAGTGGCAACGATCCTTACAATATCCATTGGAGTGCCACCTTCCAAAAACTAAACGAAAATGCAACAAAGCTTATCGTTACACCTCGTGTGCACTTGCGAGTACATACACCTGAAAATCATGGTGGAGTAGAGTATGTGAATGGGAAAGAGAAGAAAATAGAAGTGCCGAAAAAAGAAGCGAAGAGTAAAGATATTGTGTTAGATGATATTGTCATTGATTTAAAGAAATAAAAGAGAGACTGCCTAAAACCATTTAGGCAGTCTCTTTTTCGTTAAGAACTAGTAACGAGCAATGCATGCGGATGCTGCGTTTTATATTCATCTTTCCACGGAATGTTTAGTTGTTCCCATGATTCGCCGCTATCATTGGATTGAAAGACGCCATTGTTATTTAACGTGTAGAACGTATGTGGTTCGGCTTCGTTTGTAGCAAACATCGAAATGACTGTACCGATTGCAGATGGTAGTCCTTGTTGTACTTGCTGGAACGGAGTATCTTTCGTTTTTCGATAAATATAAGATTCATAAGGGATACGATGATGAGCGAGATCAGCACTTGGCGCAGCAGAAACGAGAATCGTATCACAATCAGCTGGATCGATAGCCATGCTGTATAAATAATGATGTTCAAGTCCTGCACTACATGAGATCCAACTGTTTCCATTGTTATAACTCTCAAGATAAGCACGATCAGGTCCGCCCATAAATCCGTCACCACATGATGCATAAAGGCGATTTGGTGCTTTAGGGTGCATAAGTAATTGATGAGCATCGATAGGAGCACCGAATTTTTTATCAATCCATGTATGCCCTTTATCGTTACTTTGAATAACAGCACCAGCTTCGATTGAAACGTGTATTGTATTAGGGTTATTTGGGTCAACTGTAATCCAGCGTACGTGATGGGTAAAAGGTCTAGGCGGAAATGCCCACGTATAAGAAGATAATAATGATTTCATATTTTTAAGTTCAGTCCACGTTTCACCACCATTTTCAGAGCGAAATAAAGCGCTCGGTTCTGTGCCGACATAAACGACACCATATCCGTTCACTTGTTCATTTGAGCTTATTGTTATGGAAGTGATAGAGGAGTGCAAAATACCATCTTCTTTAGGGAAATCAAAGTAACGATAAGAATCTCCAATTGGTCTCCATGAATCCCCGCTATCGTCGCTTAACCATAGACCTCGTCCGAATGTTCCGCAATATACACGGTTTGGGCGGAACGGATCAACAGCGATACAGGTAGGTTGCATATTTTGTAAGTGGTAAGTCGTTTCATAGTTATCATATTGTTCTTTCACTACAACAAGTTCACGTTCCATACAGAGAAATAAACGTTTCATTTTAGTAACCTCCTTAAAAAGTCTTTCATTAGTAAACAATATGAAAATAAAAAAGAAGTAGTCTTGTTTTTATTTGAGAAAAAGGGATTGTCTAAAAAGTAGCGAAGTGTGTATACAGAGGAAGCGGGCGTTTACAATCAGTTGATTCGGGATAAAGATGGGGAGTTTGTTTCATACTAACATACAGATATTGTACTTAAAGGAGTATAAGTATGGGACATTCGCATGATCATGGTCATTCAAAAAATAAAAAGGCATTACTAATTGCCTTCCTACTAACAACAAGTTTTATGATTGCAGAAGTTGTTGGTGGATTTGTAACAAATAGCTTAGCACTACTATCTGACGCGGGGCATATGCTAAGTGATGCAGTATCTTTAGCTTTAAGTTTACTTGCGTTTAAGCTCGGAGAAAAAACAGCAACAACTGTGAAAACATATGGATATAAGCGAGTCGAAATGTTAGCAGCATTATGTAACGGTGTCGTTCTTATTGTCATTTCGGTATACATTTTTATTGAAGCAATCCGTCGTTTTAAAGAACCAGTTGAGATTGCTAGTAATGGGATGCTCATTATTGCAGTCCTTGGTCTGCTTATTAATATTTTATCAGCTTGGATATTAATGAGAGGCGGAGATGTGAAAGGTAATTTGAATTTAAGAAGTGCTTTCCTGCACGTACTAGGCGATTTATTGGGTTCCGTCGGAGCGATTATTGCTGCGTTACTTATTAAATTTTTCGGATGGACTGCTGCAGATGCGATTGCTAGTATTCTTGTGTCTATTTTAGTCATTATTAGTGGATGGCGTGTAACACGTGATACGGTTCATATATTAATGGAAGGTGCACCACAGCACATAAATGTTGAAGAGGTAAAAAGTACATTATTAAATATTCCGATTGTCAAAGAAGTTCATGATTTGCACATATGGTCTGTCACATCGGATTTTCAAGTATTAACTTGCCACTTGATTATTAAAGGGAATGAAACGCAAAGTGTATTAAAAGAGGCTACGTATGTATTAAAGGAGAAGTTTCATGTAGAACATGTCACCATTCAAGTAGAAATAGATGGTGAATTTCATCACGATGAGACAACTTGCAAAGTATGAAAGAAAAAGGATAAGAAAAAGTGTCATAACATTTTTCGCACGGCATACATATATATAATGTGGCCACAAATACTTTGCAAGGTAAATATTTCATGAAATTACTTTACTTATAAAGAGTCATCTTTTATAATCAAAAGTGGTAATTGATAAAGATTATCATTTTCAATAATCGTAGAAAGGAGTTTTTTAAAAGATGAGTAGTCAACTCCGTTTTGCTGTTGAAAATCGTAAGAGGCATTTAATTGATGAGTTAATTGGAGCAGGTGTGTTTAAGATTCGCGACCGACAATTATACGAGCTGTCTTTAGAGGAATTGGAAAAAGAGTACGAAGATATGGAAGATTATGCAAATATTCAGGCGTAGCTATATAGATTAGTAAAAGGAGAGCTGGTTACGATTTTGTGTAACCAGCTCTCTTTTTATTTCGTAGAAATTATTTTTTGTATTTCTTTCATGGGACGGAGCCAGTTTTGGGTCATTATTTGTTCCATTTGTTTTTCGTCCTGCTTCTGTAATGCTTGAATGATAGAGTGATGTTCTTCAATAGATTGACTTGCTGGAACAAAGTTTTGGAAAAACAAATATTCAAGACGTAAAACGTGAAGTTGCATATTTTCTAGAAAGGGTTCAATATATTGGTTTTTAGCAATAGAAGAAATTGTATTGTGGAATTGTATATCTAATTTTAAAGCTTGTTTTGCGTTTTTTTTCTCTATAGAGTGCTGAAAATGATCATTTATTTCAGAAAGTATTTGAATATCAGCGTCTGTAATGTTTTGAAGAGCTTGCTTTCCTATAATAGAGTGAAGACCAGCCATCGTTTCATAAATGATAGATACGTCGTCTAACTTAATAGGAGCAATTTTCGTTTTTTGCCCTGGTACCATTTCCACTAATCCAGAAAGCTCTAATATTTGAAGTGCTTCCCTTACAGGTGTTCTGCTTACTCCTAGTGCCTCAGCCAATTCCCCATCATTAATTTTTTCATTGGGCTTCAGTACACCTTCAATAATCCAATTTTGTAGTTGATTTAAAACGAGTGATTTTGCTGAAATTCTTCCTGGTTTTTTATAATTTTGAGGGACAGGCATAGTGAATTCAATCCTTTCATTGTATATTTTCCTTTTTTGCATGAACAAGCTTTAATTTTTGTTTCCCTTCATCCGGTTTTTGGCTTAAGATGAGCACCATTACAATGACACAAAAAGCGCCTAATAACTGAAAAGATTGAAATGGCACGTGCAATATAAGTACAGAAGAAATAATAGCTGCGAGTGGTTCTGTGCAACCAAATAATGTTGTTTCTTTCGGAGTCAGGTATCGTATGCTGTCTAAGTATAAATAAAAGGCAATAAGTGTCCCGAAAATGACGACAAATATGATGAGCGGTAGGGTACTTAGTTTTACATATTTCATAGTTGATAATAAAATGAATTCGTTTGTAGAAATAAAGTGTACAATCGTTACACCAATACCCCCAATAATCATGCCCCATCCAACGATAACGGAGGAAGACCATTTTTCTAACAATTCCTTTGAATATAAACTATAAAAAGCGAGAGATAATCCAGATAAAATACCCCAAATAATAGCTGGTGTAGAAACAGCCAAGTTATGAACAGACCCGTTTGTTAGTAAGAGAAAAGTGCCTACTAATGAAAGGGTAATTGAAATGAAATCAATTTTTGATGGACGAACGTTCCATTTGAAAAGTAAGTATACAGTGATGAATATAGGAGCTAAATATTGTAATAATGTTGCCACGGCAGCATTTCCCTCTTTAATTGAAGCGAAATACGTATACTGTACAGCAAGCATACCGAATAGACCAAACAAAATCATTTTAATAGCATCAGATTTTTGTTTCCAAATGCCAAATATCTCTTTTTTTCTCGTTCCGAATGAGGAAATAATGAGCAAAATAATTCCAGATATAAGTAAGCGGATCGTAACTAACCATTCGGTTGAAACATTGTCATATTGAAAAAGCTGTTGTGCAGCTGTACCAGACAAGCCCCATAAACAAGCACCGATTATGACCATTATAATTCCTTTTAATCGATTTGAATCCATATGATTTAAAATTCTCCTTTCTAAAAATATAAATTGAATACAATATGCAATATATCACAGAATAACTCGTTAATAAACTGAAATTTCTAATTTTATTTTTTTTATGTATAGTAAAATATTGTAGAGGAGGGGGAGTATATGTTAGCAGGATTTTTAGTTTGTTTATTTGTTGGGTTACTTATCATTTTTTTAGGGTATCAAATACATGTGAAAAAGAGGTTGTTTTTGTTAGCAGGATATCAAGAAGAAACGTTTGTTGGAGATAAAAATAAATTAGCGAAGCTTTCAGGAGCATTTTCTTATATAGTTGGAGTTGCTACTATAATATTACCGCTTGGCTTGGAAAAAATAGGGGATGTAGTTGGTATCGTATATGCTATATTAATTGTTTTAGGTACAATTGTATTTCTAATTAAAGCAAACCTATTAAATAAGAGTGCTATAAAGTAAAAAGGCTTCATTCTACTGAAGCCTTTTATTAATTATTATGAAGTATAAGTAAAAGCCGGAATAGGATCAATAAATGTATTCCACTTTTGTCCCATTTCCTTTTCTGTTAATAGACAATCATCTAATGATTGTTCAATCACAGAACGATTCATATCAATACCGATAAATACGAGCTCAGTTATTCGATCTCCATATCGCTCGTCCCAGTTTTTTAATACTTCTGGTTCTTCTGCAATCATTTGATTTCTTTCAGTTTCAGGTAATGCGGCTATCCATTCACCGGCTCCTTGAATTGTAATAGAGGAACCTGCTTGAGATAGAAGCCCTATCATATTATTACGAGATGCCAGCCAGAAGAATCCTTTAGCTCTTACAACATCTAAAGGCCATTTTTCTAGCCAATTCATAAGGCGCTCGGGATGGAAAGGATATTTGCGGCGGTAAACAAAGGAATTGATACTGTATTCTTCCGTTTCCGGTGTATGATGTTCACTATTTAATTCTTGTATCCAGCCGGCCGATTGACTAGCTTCTTCATAATTAAATAGATTTGTGTTTAAAATTTCTTGTAATGGTACTTTGCTAAACGAAGCTTCAAGAATTTTTGCATTAGGATTTAATTTTTTTAGTAAATGATGAAGCTCTATCACATCTTCTTTTTCTAGCAAATCTATTTTATTAAGAATAATTACGTTTGCAAACTCAATTTGATCTATTAATAAATCAATAACTTCCCGGGTATCATTCTCATCGATTGCTTGTTTTCGGTCTAATAAACTTTCTCCGTCTGCAAAATCATCCCAAAACCTATTTGCATCTACAACTGTAACCATCGTATCGAGGCGACAATTTTTTGTTAAATCAATGTTAAGAACTTCGTCTGTATAAGTAAATGTTTGAGCAACTGGAATAGGCTCACTTATACCAGAAGATTCAATAATAATATAGTCAATATCACCATTTTCAACAAGACGATTCACTTCTATCATTAAATCTTCTCGTAGTGTACAACAAATACAGCCATTTTGAATTTCTACTAGTTTTTCCTCCGTACGTGAAAAACCACCCTTTTTTATAAGAGATGCATCAATGTTTACTTCGCTCATGTCATTAACGATGACAGCTACTTTTAAGTTATTCTTATTAGTCAAAATGTGATGTAGTAAGGTAGTTTTTCCAGATCCTAAAAAACCACTTAATACAGTGATAGGTACTTTTTTCATGAAATGATCTCTCCTTTAAATCGTAATGATTACGTTTTATGTTAAACGATGGGAAAAGAAAAAGCAAGAATAAATCATAATGATTACGATTTAAGAATAGAAATAGACTATAAAATTTGTGCTGTAGTATGGAGCATTTGGACAAGCACATGTTTACATATAAATAAAATGGAGGCGAGAAGCTTGGTCTTTAATAGAGTTTCAAAAGAATTAGTAGGCATAGCTCTTATCGCTATGTTTCTCTTTTTATTATTTTTTGTAGATTTTACAAGTCTAGCAAATTTGCACAAAAATATGCCACAGGAATGGTTGAATGTGAATACAGTATTTTTAAGTATCATTTTTGAAGCAATACCCTTTATTTTATTAGGGGTAATTGTTTCTTCATGTATTCAAGTGTTTGTGACAGAAGATATGATTCAAAAAGTAATGCCGAAATCTCCGATTGTTGCAATGATTCCGGCAGTATTTGTGGGAGTTCTTTTTCCAATGTGTGAATGTGTCATTATACCAATTGTAAGAAGGCTCATTCAAAAGGGGTTACCACTTCATGTAGGCATTGTTATTTTACTGAGTGCACCCATTATGAATCCAGTTGTTCTTTTATCTACTGTATATGCGTTTCCAAAAAATGATTACGTTGTATATGCACGCTTTGGGATAACAATTTTAGTTGCTCTATTCATAGGTCTAATTGTGTATTATTGCTATCGCGAAAGAAATGTTTTAAAAGATATAGAGGTTTCAGTTCAAACAAGCAATAAAAAGAGTTGGAAAGATGTTATGAATCATATTGTAGATGAGTTTTTTGATACTGGTAAGTATTTATTGATTGGTGCTTTTTTAGCAAGTGTATTTCAAACGTTTTTTGATCGGAATGTACTGGATGCAGTAGCACATAACGAAGTAATTGCCCCCTTTATTATGATGGGATTTGGTTATGTTTTATCAATTTGCTCTGCAGCCGATGCTTTTATAGCGGCATCTTTTGGACATGTTTTCTCGGTAAAGGCACTTCTCGCATTTCTTGTATTTGGGCCTATGCTTGATATGAAAAATACGTTAATGCTATTTGCATATTTTCAAAAGAGATTTGTATTCTTTTTGATCGGAATTGTCATTGCATCTGTGTATACCATCCTGCAAATCATAATGTTATAGGAGGTGAGAAAGAATGGAGAAAGAGGAGCAGAAGGCGTATCATCGCTATATACGTGGCATTATTTTAATTGGTTTAGCAATGCTCTTATTTAAACTACTTGTAACAGGGAATATTTATAATTTTATCGCTCCAAAAATGATTAAATTTACGTATATAGCTTTTGTAGTAATTTTAATTTTTGGTATTGTACAAGTTTGGAGAGATGGAAGAGAAAAACAGCATGATTGTAATTGTTGTAAACATCATACAACATCAAAATCAGGGATAAAAAGTTTCTTTGTATATGTTTTATTTGTCGTTCCGATAGTTAGTGCTTTTCTCTTTGGAAGTGTAACAATTGATGGAAGTTTAGCAGGAAAAAGGGGTATGAATCAAAGTGTACAGTCGAGAAGTCTAGAAAGGAACGAAAAAGAGGGGAAACAGGTTAAGTTTGATGGGCGAGAAGTATCAGTTGATCCAGAAGAAACATCAAATTTAGCAACGACTTATAAAACGGAAGAGCAAGTAGTAAAAAGTATGTTAGGACAGCGTAAACTACAAGTAAAGGATAAGGATTATGTTCAAACAATGAATGTAATTGGTCAAAATGTCAATTGGTTTAAAGGGAAAGAAATTACATTCTTAGGGTTTATATATAAGGATAAAGATGTGACGGGTAATAAAGCAGTAGTGGCTCGATATGGTATAACTTGTTGTATTGCGGATGCATCAGTCTGGGGGATGATTGTTACCGGGAAAAATATTGAAAAAATTCCAGAAGAAACATGGGTGAAAATAACAGGATTATTAGATGAAACGACATATAAAGGAACAGTCTTTCCACTTGTAAAAGTAAACAAAATCGAGAAAATTAATAAGCCAACTGACCCATATGTATATGATGCTTTACCTCAATAGAAAAGAATAAATTCTTCATATTTTCATGAAATAGAATCATAATCATGGCAATAAAAAAATAAAGATAAGAGTAATTTGGTTTGTTAAAAATATGTGCAGAAGGAGTTATGCGATGAACTGGGTTACTCATAAACCATCATTTGAATTTGAAACATTTAGTCCTATTATTCGGTCACAATCTGCGTGGAGTGGACATTTAGATTTTGCATATGACTTAGTACGATTTGAAAAACCGGAAACTTTAGTTGAGTTAGGTACACATCTAGGTGCTTCTTTCTTCAGTTTTTGTCAAGGAGTAAAAGATGGAGGGTTATCGACTAAATGCTTTGCAGTAGATACTTGGGCTGGAGATGGGCATACAGGTCCATATGGAGAAGGGGTTTTTCAAATAGTAGAAAAAGTAGTGAGCGATAACTACCTTAATATAGGAAATTTAATTCGATCTACTTTTGATGATGCTGTAGACCGGTTTCAAGATGAAACGATAAATCTGTTGCATATTGATGGCTATCATACGTATGAAGCTGTTTCTCACGATTATAATACATGGCTACCGAAAGTCGCGAAAAACGGTATTGTATTATTTCATGATATTGAAGTTAGAAGTGGTGATTTCGGCGTGTATAAGTTTTGGGATGAGGTAAAAGCGAAGTGCCCTCATTTTCAATTTGCGCATTCATATGGACTGGGAGTGTTATTTCCGAAGGGTTGTAGTGATAAGTTTGAGGAAATACTTAAAAATAAAGAAGAAATACAAAATATGTATAAATAAAGATAGGGCATACATCATTTTAAGGATGTGTGCCCTATTTTTTGCGTAGAAAATAATGGTGTGAATTAAAAAGTTAAGATAGTTGTAAAAAGTTTTGTTGCAGCAAATATTAAAAAAGTTAGTATGGGATTGTTCCTTGTAAATAAAGTGAAGCTTTAATATGTTCATATCGATTCGGAATTTTACAGTAGTTAATTTCTTACCTAAGTGCTTTGCACTTACTGAATTTTAAGGCGGAGGTCTTATTGGCCGAAAATATCGGGATAAATAAAAATACAACATTTTTTATATTTTTCATTGCGAAAAACGTAATCTACTTTTACAATAGAAAGGGTTGTGAATATATTATACTGGAAAAATAAATCGAAATAATATGAAAATTTTGTTTTGTCTTCGCTAATTGTATATTACATACATGTAAGACGACATACGTCATGTTATCGACTTGTAAGGAGAGAAAAAAATGAAAAGTGTAAGATTACCATCGATGCTAGAAATCATAGTTCTTTTATTACTATTTCTTGCTGTTGTCTTTTCCTTCCAAACGATTTTTGATCTCCCAATTCAATTAGCGCTATTTATTTCATGGTTTTTAGTAATTGCGCTTGGATTAAGATTAGGATTTCGTTATCAAGAATTGCAAGATGCAATTACGAAAGGGATTTCTAACGGATTAGAAGCAATACTGATTTTAGTTGCAGTAGGTGCTTTAATTGGAACGTGGATTGCTGGTGGGGTAGTACCAACATTAATCTATTATGGATTAGAATTTATTCACCCTAGCATATTCCTATTAGCAACATTAATTATTTGTTCTATAACTTCTATCGCAACAGGAACGTCTTGGGGAACAGTGGGAACAGCAGGTATTGCTATGATGGCGATTGGTGAAGGACTTGGTTTACCACTTCCGCTTGTTGCTGGTGCAGTTCTTTCAGGAGCTTATTTCGGCGATAAATTATCACCACTTTCTGATAGCACAGTTCTTGCAGCTTCTATGGCGAAAGTAGATGTTATTGCTCACGTTCGAGCTATGCTCGTATTAGATGTTCCGGCTTATATTATTACTAGTATTATGTTTACTGTAGCTGGTTGGATGTATGGCGGCGATAATGTAGATTTGAATCGAGTAGAATTTTTAAAAGAAGCTTTATTAAAGCAATTTGATATTAAAATATGGATGCTTGTTCCGGCGGTCATTGTTATCGTTCTATTAGCGATGAAGAAACCGTCTATGCCAACAATTGCAATGGGAGCTTTAATTGGTGCAATTTGGGCAACTCTTTTCCAAGGGATGAACTTTGGAGAGGCGATTGGAACAGCTTATAACGGATTCTCAATTCAATCTGGTGTTGAGTTTGTTGACAAGTTATTAAACCGTGGTGGAATTAACGGCATGCTTGGCTCAGTAGCCGTTATTATTTTCGGTTTAGGATTTGGTGGATTACTTGAAAAACTAGGTGTTTTAAAAGTAATCGTATCAAAATTTGAGAAGAAATTAAATTCTGCAGGTAATGTAACATTGTCTACATTAATCGTGGCATTCTTAGCTAATATATTTGGTTGTGCGATGTATGTATCACTAATTTTAACACCAAAAATTATGGAAGATAGCTATGATAAATTAAAAATAGACCGTCGTGTATTAGCGCGTAACTCAGAAGTAGGTGGAACGTTAACTTCAGGTATGGTTCCATGGTCTGATAATGGTATTTTTATGGCTGGTATTTTAGGTGTAGCAACGTTCTCATACGTTCCGTTTATGTGGTTAAGCTTCGTATCGTTAATTTTAGCAGTTATTTACGGATATACAGGCAAATTCATCTGGTATGTAGATGATGCAGATAAAGGAAAGCAAGCATCATAAAATAAAAATCACCTTCTACAATATGTAGAAGGTGATTTTTTTATTTTTTAATAGCATTTGCTGAAGTTATTTCATTCTCATATTTAGCAATTTTTTGTTGTATCTTTTTTAAGTTTTTTTCAGTGTCTTGCATGAGCTGTAAGACATTGGTCTCCTGTTGTTTCATTAATGCTAACCTTTGAAGGATGGTAGATTCTCCTTCCATAGACCAGTCGATAAATTGTTTTATTTTTTGAATTGGCATACTGGTGTTTTTTAAACACAAAATCATTTCTAAATATTTCAGTGCTTCTTCATCAAAAACTCGATCTCCTTTTTCGTTTCTTTGCAGAAAAGGAAACAGTCCTTGTTTATCGTAATAACGTATTTGAGAAATAGTTAAATGTTGCATTTTGGCGACTTGCCCAATTGTATAATACATATCATTCATCCTTTTATTACCAAGGTATAATGCCATCTTTGTTAAGTATTTTACCATTATAGTTTGTTTCACTTAATGCATATTTAATAATAATTTTAGCACTTTCAGTGGTTGTATGGCCACCAGGGGAATTTCCATTAAGATCCGTAGTTGTAAAACCAGGAGTTACCCCAAATACTTCTGGACCGTTAGTGGCAAATTCTTTACTAAAAGCTAATGTTAAAGCATTAATAGCTGTTTTGGAAGAATTATATCCTAGTGTATTAATTGGATGTGTTTCACCATTAGCAAACATTGTTAGTGAGGCCATGTCAGTTGTTACATTTATTATTTTACTGTTGCTTGAATTCTTTAATAATGGTAAAAAGGCTTGCATCATTTGGAAAGTTCCAAAAAAATTAACTTCAAATCCTTGGCGTAAAGTTTCAATATTTAATTCACTAGGTAGTGTATTGAAGTCTAGCGCTATGCCTGCGTTATTAATTAATAAATGTAAGTGGTCAGTCATTTCGTAAATTTTCTTTATTGCTTCTTGAATGGATTGTGAATTTGAAATATCTACTTGAATATAGGAAACGTTTGAAACATTTAAAGATTCTACGGCTTGTTGTCCAAGTTGTTCATTACGAGCACCTAAAAATACGTGATAATCTTTTTCTGCTAATTGACGAACAAGTTCATATCCAATTCCTTTATTTGCACCTGTTATAAAAGCATATTTTTTCATATTGAATTCCTCCAGTAGTGTTATAGTAGGTTACAATGGAAAGGATACAGCCTAAACTTAAGTTTAGGTCAAGAGGAATTTTTTAAAATAAATATAGAATATCTATATATAAGAGTGAGAATTCTTATCATTTAAGAGAAAGTCTGTTATTATAAGAGATGTAGGTATTATATTTTCAAGGGGATGAAAACATGGAGTACAGAATTGAAAGAGATACATTAGGAGAAATAAAAGTTCCAGCTGATAAATTATGGGCAGCACAAACACAACGTAGTAAAGAAAACTTTCCAATTGGAACAGAGCAAATGCCACTTGAAATTGTAAAAGCATTTGCAATTTTAAAGAAGAGTGCAGCGCTTAGCAATCAAAAATTAGGAAAGCTATCAGAAGAAAAAGCAGAAGCAATTGTAGAAGCTGCGGATGAAGTGATTGCAGGGAAATGGAATGAACATTTTCCGCTTGTCGTATGGCAAACAGGTAGTGGTACACAGTCAAACATGAATGTGAATGAAGTAATTGCAAATCGTGGGAATCAAATTTTGAAAGAGAAGGGATCTGACGTACATATTCATCCGAATGATGATGTGAACATGTCACAAAGTTCAAATGATACATTTCCAACGGCGCTTCATGTAGCTTGTGTAATCGCAGTAGAAAATCACGTATTACCAGCAATTACGAAATTAAAAGAAACTTTAGTAGAAAAAGTAACTGCATTTGAACATATCATAAAAATTGGTCGTACACATTTACAAGATGCAACGCCGTTAACTTTAGGGCAAGAAATTAGCGGATGGCACCGTATGCTTGAAAAAACAGAGCGTATGATTGCAGAGAGCAATACATATATGAAAGAGTTAGCAATTGGTGGAACTGCGGTTGGAACAGGTATCAATGCTCATCCTAAATTTGGTGAGATGGTATCAGAGGAAATTAGTCAATTTACAGGTAAACAATTTGTTTCTGCACCAAATAAGTTCCATGCATTAACGAGCCATGATGAAGTTGTATATACTCACGGTGCATTAAAAGCATTAGCTGCGGATTTAATGAAAATCGCTAACGATGTACGTTGGCTTGCAAGTGGTCCACGTAGTGGTCTTGGAGAAATTATTATTCCAGCAAATGAACCGGGAAGCTCTATTATGCCAGGGAAAGTAAATCCAACGCAAAGTGAAGCATTAACGATGGTTGTAGCGCAAGTGATGGGGAATGATGCAACAATCGGATTTGCTGCGAGCCAAGGTAACTTTGAGTTAAATGTATTTAAACCTGTTATTGCTTATAACTTCTTACAATCAGCTCACTTATTAGCGGATGCAATTGTTTCGTTTAATGACAATTGTGCAGTTGGTATTGAAGCAGATGAAGAAGTAATTAATGAAAATGTGAATCGTTCACTAATGCTTGTAACAGCGCTAAACCCACATATCGGATATGAAAATGCAGCGAAAATTGCGAAGCATGCTCATAAAGAAGGGTTAACTTTAAAAGAAGCAGCATTGCAATCTGGGCTACTAACAGAAGAGCAATTTGATGAAATTGTAGATCCAAAGAAAATGATTGCTCCAAAAGAGTAATAGAGAAAGCCAAGGTTCTTAGTATAGAATCTTGGCTTTTTTGATGTTCATTTTTATGTTTCATCTACTTGCAATACTACAAGCTTCAAAATATATTATTTGTTAGCAGGCGTATTCATTACTTTCATCTGTGGGCAGTTCTCTTTTAAGAGTGAAATGAATTTTTCTTCTTCTAGTGGTACGAAAGTGGTCACTGAGTCAAATAAATTGTAATGGATTTCTAATTGTTGTCTAGTCCATTTTTTTGAATGAAGTTTTTTACCAGAGTATTTAACGTGACGAATATCTTCAAATGGAATTTCAGTATGAAAAATGAAACCGTGTTTTACAACAAGAGATGATTCCGTTATGTTGTAGTGAGAGAAATAGAATGAAGAAAGATTCACGATATTTAATAGCATCATGAGAGTGAAAAAAATAGAATTTTCATTTTGGAAGAATAACGAAACGAAAAAAATAATTATAAATAATGTAATGAAAATGACGTGGAATGGATTTTTTTTCGCTTTAAATTTCAAGTTAGTCACCTCGGTATACTTGTTCTTTAACTAAATTAAATCATAACATTGTGATAAAACGTGTGAATATGCAGAATTGCATATTCGCGCGTTTTATTATTCATGTAAAATTTCTTGATGGGATAAATTCAAAAGAAGTTTTGTAATAGTGGAGTGGCATAAAGTGACTTACAAGAATAGAAAGATAGCGTTAGTCATAATTAGTTGTATGATCATTATGAGTAGTTGTGCTAATAAATTTGTTGAAGATAGAAATCGAAAGCATACATTTGTACAAGCAAGTAAGGTTTTAGTAGAGACTGTAAATAGAATATATAAAAAGTAAAGGATGTTTTCTTATACGAAAACATCTTTTTTGTAGTTAAAATTGAATACTGAAGTTTTGGAATGAGTGAATACCAGTTCCATATTCACTAATCGCATATGTATTCTGTGCAATTTGTTTAACGGTAAACTAAGGGTCTTAAAGAATATTTATGTTCTATTTCACATCCTATAAAATGAATTTGTATAAACATATTCGCTTTTCGTTGTATTAAACCCTTTTGTTAGATGTTTTTATAAAAGTTTATAAAATGGGCAAACGAAACGTTGAAATGTTTGTTTGTGTTGTGATAAGATGATGAAGTGATAACAAACGATATATTGATTTGTTTGGTTTTAAATAAACATTTTGAAGGAGTGTTTAGTATGAGTGATATTTCAGAGAAGTTTTGGGATGCGTCAATAGAGGAATTAAAGAAAGGGTATGTGTTTGATGAAGAAAAAGAGGAGTACATTTGCTTAGCTTGTGGTGAAACATTTATTAAAGGTGTTATTTATCAAGATAACCAAATTTTGTATGAAGCAGAGAAGTTCGTCCAATTGCATATTCAAAATGAGCATACGTCTATGTTTGATTATTTGTTAAATATGGATAAGAAATTTACTGGTTTAACGGATTTACAAAAGAAAATGGTTCAGTTTTTCCATATGGGACTGAATGATAAAGAAATTGTAAAAGAGATGGATGGCGGAAGTACATCAACAATTCGTAATCATCGATTTACACTGCGAGAGAAAATGAAGCAAGCAAAAGTATTTTTAGCGCTAATGGAATTATCAGAAGAAAAATCAAAAGTACAAACGAAATTTGTGCCAATTCATAGAACAGCAACGATGGTGGATGATCGATACAATATTACGGAAGAAGAAAATGATGAAGTATTAAAAGCTCATTTTACAGAAGGATTAGATGGACCTCTCTCTAAATTTCCGAAGAAACAAAAGCGTAAATTAATTATATTGCGCCATTTAGTGAAGAAGTTTGATAGTAATAAAAAGTATACTGAAAAAGAAGTAAATACAGTGATAGAAAATGTATACCCTGATTTTGTAACTTTAAGAAGATATTTAATCGAATATGGATTTTTAGATCGAACAGCTGATGGAAGTCAATATTGGGTGAAGTTATAATCATACGAAAAGAAAATGAATAGAAGCACAGTATTATAACAACTATACAAAGAGATAGAGATTGAAAATAGATGTTTAATAAAAGGAGAAATGAAATTTGAAACCACCTGCAGATAACAATAAAGAAGGTGCGGAGTCACATAAGTTGGAAAGTGAGAGTAAACCGATTTGGAAATCGATGTCGATGTTTTTAGTACCGTTATTATTAAGTAATGTACTACAATCAGTTGGACAATTATTTGGTATGGTAGTAGTAGGAAGATGGCTTGGAGTTAATGATTTAGCGGCTATATCAGCATTCTTCCCATTATTTTTCTTGCTCGTTTCATTTGTAATTGGTATCGGTTCAGGAAGCTCTATTTTAATTGGTCAGGCGTTTGGTGCTAAAAACGAAGATCGTTTAAAAGCTATCGTTGGTACGACGTTGACGTTTACCTTTATTATTGGAGTTGTGTTGGCGATAATAGGCAGTATTTTTGCAATGGATATTATGCGTCTAATGGGAACGCCAGAAAATATTATTGAAATAAGTGTACATTATGCACGGATTTTATTTATATCGATGCCAGTATTATTTTTATATTTCGCATATACAACATTTATGAGAGGTACAGGAGATTCTAAAACGCCATTTTACTTTTTAATTGTAAGTACTGCGCTAAATATGATCTTATTACCGATTCTTATTTTTGGATGGTTAGGAGCTCCGAAATTAGATGTGTATGGAGCGGCCTATGCATCTGTTATATCTACAGTTATTACGTTTATTGTCATGCTTGTGTATTTAAAGAAGAAAAATCACCCATTACAACTAGATGGAACGGTTAGAAAATACCTTCGAATGGATGGGGAGTTATTAAAGCTATTACTAAGGCTCGGTATTCCAGCGAGTATTAATATGATATTAGTTTCATTATCTGAAATTGCCGTAATCGCATTTGTAAATCGTTACGGTTCGGATGCAACAGCTGCTTACGGCGTTGTGAATCAAGTTGCAAGTTATGTACAAATGCCAGCAGTTAGCCTTGGTATTACAGTTTCCATTTTTGCGGCACAATCGATTGGTGCGAATCAATTTGATCGATTACAGAAAGTTGTGAAGGCCGGAATTATTATGAACTACGTCATCGGTGGTGTGTTAATATCTCTTATTTACGTATTCTCAAGAGACATTTTATCACTATTTTTAACGAGTCAAACTACAATTGAAATTGCTCATAGCTTAGTTATGATTACATTATGGAGTTATTTAATTTTCGGTCATGCACAAATTATTAGTGCGACAATGCGAGCGAGCGGTACAGTACTTTGGCCAACTGTTATTGGAGTTGTTTCAATTTGGCTTGTAGAAGTACCCGTAGCATATTATCTTTCTTACCATACAAGTCTTGGAATAGAAGGCATTTGGATCGGGTATCCAGCAGCATTTATTGTCAGCTTAATATTACAGTATGCATATTATAAGCTTTCATGGCAAAAGAAACGAATTACACGATTAGTTAGTTAAATAGAAAAATGTCCCTAAGTTATTAGACTTAGGGACATTTTTTCGTAAGTTCAGGTTTATAAATAGCTTTTTAAAGTTATATCAAAATGTTGTCTAATGAGTGTTTTATCACTCATATAAAACTCCCACGCTCTTTCCGGTTCACCGATAATCTCAAAGGATTC
Organism: Bacillus sp. FSL K6-2944; assembly: GCF_038005385.1. Lineage (NCBI taxonomy): Bacteria > Bacillati > Bacillota > Bacilli > Caryophanales > Bacillaceae > Bacillus > Bacillus sp. FSL K6-2944. The sequence goes on from NZ_JBBOTE010000001.1 coordinate 548,799, forward strand.
CTCTGTAATATATAAAGCGCAATTATCCTCCAGTGCAATTCCTTCTATATTCCCTTGATGATTTTGTAAAAAGGAATGGAAGGCGTTCATTCTGTTTAATTGATTATAATGTGGACAAAATCTTTTATTAACAATACCCCATCCGTTACTCTCTATATAACCAGAACCTTCATAATCTGATCGGATACTAGACGTGAACCAACACATAGCACCAGCGCTATAACCAGCAATAAGTGTTCCTTGCTGCAGAGCCAATAATAATTTTTCATCGAGTCTATGTTCTTTCCATTGCGTAAGCATGTGAATATAGTTCCCGCCACCTAAATAAATTAAATCGGCTGAATGAATCATCTCGTCTATTTCATACTTTGAAGGTGAATCTGTTGTAGTACGTAAAATTTGTACTTCACAATGTAATTGTTTTTCAAAAGTGTCTAAAAATAATTTTATATAGCTTTCATCATCATGACTAGCCGTTGGAATAAACAATATTTTTGGGTACTGTTTATTTGTTAATTCTATAAGGCGTTCATTAATAGGCAAGTGATTTGAATCTTGTAAATCACCGCCACCAATGACAGCTAATTTCATAGTAAAGCACCACCTAATTATTTTTGTTATATAAAAATTCGATAGAAGAGAGTTACATTCCTTCCGTAATGTAATCAATAATTAGAAAATGTAGCTTAAGTATATCGGAATAGTAAAGAAACTACTGACTATATATACCAATGCATTAGAAACCATACATTGATATATAATATTTCATACTAATGTTTCAAAATATGGAAAAAATATGTTTAAATAGATATAATGACGCATTGATTCATATTGAATTTATACTTATATTTTAAAAGGGTATCGGAAATAATAGCGATTTTTTAAAACAGTTTTTACTTTTAATAGGAAGTTGTATTACAATATGTTAAAATTATTTCAATATATTTATTTAATATGAAATACAAAGAAGGAGAGTGAAAAAAGTGGATTTTCGATTTGAATTTACAACGAAGCTGAAAGAATACTTAGACGATGAGAAGGATGAAAAAATAATAAAAGATGGACACAGAGATGTAATTTTTCACTATTTATATGCGTTAGAGACTGAAATTGGCGTTGTTAAAAATCCTAATTTTACTTTTTTTGCATCAGGAAGACGTTCACATATAGTGTTAGAAAACGTTGAATTTAAAACAGAAGTAAATGTAAAAAGTAATATAATTGAAATTACAAAAATAGTGGATAATGTAGCTATTCCGTTAGATACTATCGTAGCGAAAGATCGGGAATTATTTGCACTTGGACGTAATGAGAAGTTTAGTGTACAAATATTAGAGCAGTATCTTTTTGATACATTTGGAGAAAAATTAGGTTTAAAATGAATGGAATAGCCTATGTATTTATGGGTAGTTAATTTTCATATATATCATTTACGTTTGACCTTTCATTTAATTTATACTACAATTCGTAGTGTGAAAGGAGTTGTACAATGTTTACTCAAAACTATAAGTTAAATGAGCACGGGTTAAATCATTTCTTTGGACCGCTTGAAGCGAAAATTATGGAGATTGTTTGGTCTAGCGATGGTATTACTATTAAAGAAGTGCAGCAGAAATTAAGTGAAGAATCACCTGTGAATTTTAACACTGTTATGACAGTTATGAACAGGTTAGTAGAGAAATTACACTTAGAAAAACAGACTGTGAAAAGAAGTGGTATATATCGTGCTGTACAAACAAAAGAAGAATTCTTATCCAATCAAACGAAGAAAATGACACAGGAATTGATGGGGGAATTTGGAGATTTAGTTGTAAATCATATGTTAGATGAGTTAGAGCAGGCTGATCCGACTTTAATAAAAAAGTTAGAAGACAAATTGAGTCAGTTAAAAAGAGAGGATTAATGAAATGAAATGGCAAATGCGTAAAATCGTATTGTTAGCAGTAATTGTTAGTATCCTCTTTTTCAGTATGTTAGTGTATTACGTTACATATCCATTTCTGTTTCAAAATAAGATGTTCCTTCTTTCAAATTTTTGTTTGTTCCAGTTAGAAAAACATATGAAAGAATTATCGCTGATTCGTATTATAATCGCTGGATTATTACTACTTACTGTATTAATCGTGTGCAAAAGAATTTGGCGACAATTTTTCTATAGTAAAAAATTACAAAAAGTACTTATCCCTTTCGTCCGAAAAAGAAAACAAATATATATATTGCCGACTACGGAAGTTGCGGCATTTACAATTGGGCTATTTCGTCCGAAAGTTGTCATGTCGGAAGGGTTGCTTCAAACATTTTCAGATGAAGAAATTGATGCGATTATTTTCCATGAAGAATATCATCAAAAGAATTGGGATCCGCTAAAATTATTTTGTTTTACGCTATTAGCAGAAGGAATGATGTACATACCGATATTAAAAGGGTTGTTACAGCGATATCATACGTATCAGGAGCTAGCTGCTGATAAATATGCGATGCGAAAAATGGAATCTTCATTTGAGTTAGGTAGCGCGTTATTAAAATTAATTAAAATAAAGACAATGGAAAATCGATGTGTTACAGCTTCATTTGCAAAAACAGCAATAAATTTACGAATCGAGCAAGTGTTAAATGAAAAGGTTGTTAAGCTTACTATTCCGTTACATACGAATTCGGTATATGTAACAGTAGGTTTATTCTGTATGTCGGTTGTACTTATTGTCGGAGAGTGCATATAGCCTCTTTTTTTAAGAATAAACACTACTCATCGTAGTGTTTAAGGGGGAATAAAATGAATGCAGCAGATTTAACAATTTGGCTTGTGGCTGGGGCGGGAGTATTGTCATTTATATCACCGTGCTCTTTACCGCTATATCCATCTTATTTATCTTATATTACAGGTGTGTCTATCCAAGATTTAAAAGAAAATCGTGGGATTATGCAAAAATCAGCGATTATACATACAGTATTTTTTATGATCGGATTTTCGGTTATATTTTACGCGTTAGGTTTATCGGTAAGCTGGATTGGAATAACATTTTCATCTAACCAAAAATTGATTCAACAAATTGGTGGGATTTTTATTGTTTTAATGGGGCTATTTATGACGGGCTTGTTTCAGCCTAAGTGGCTTATGGCAGAGAAAAAGGTGCAGTATAGAAGTAAATCGACTGGATATATTCGCTCGATTTTAGTCGGTATGACATATGCAGCGGGTTGGACGCCATGTGTTGGACCGATATTTTCAGCTGTACTCATGCTTGGCGCGACGAATCCTGAAGGGGCGCTTCTTTATATTACAGCGTATACTCTTGGGTTTGCGGTTCCATTTTTCGTGATGGCATTCTTTATTGGGAAGGTAAAATGGATTGTTACATATGCCAATGTCATGATGAAAATTGGCGGTGGAATGATGATTGTAACAGGTATTTTATTGTATACAAATCAAATGACGAAAATTACAGCATTCTTTATTCGTCTATTCGGTGGATTTACAGGTTTTTAAAAATGAGGAGGAAGAAAAGTGAAGAAAATAATTGCTATTATATTAGTAGGGGCACTCGTTTGGGCGGGGGTTAACTTTTATAATTCAAAGAAAGAAGAGAAGGAAAGAAAAGCGAAACAAGCAGAGTTACAGGAGAAAGAAGTATTACCACAAGTCGGTTTTAAAGCACCTAGCATCACATTAAAAGGATTAGACGGAAAGTTACAGTCGTTAAATGATGCCAAGGGAAAACCGTATATTATTAATTTTTGGGCATCATGGTGTGGGCCGTGTGAAATGGAGGCACCTGACTTAGTTCATATGTATGATAAATATAAAAAGGATGTTGAAATTTTTGCGGTGAATGCAACTGTTAGTGACCCAGTACAAGAAGCAAGCGCATTTGCTAATCGTTATGGTTTTGAGTTTCCTGTTCTACTAGATATGGACGGAGTAGCTGGACTAGATTATAAAGTATTCTCTTTACCGACGACATTTTTTGTTAATAAAGATGGAATTATAGTAGATCATGTACGAGGTGTATTACCACCAGATCAATTAGAAAAGAAATTTAAGAAATTGATTGAGAATTAAAAGGAGATTTGGTGACGATGGAGTGGATTGTGAGGTTACAACCCATATCTCTTATAATTGGAAGTCTATTTGGTTTTATGTTGATGAAACGAAAGATGAAGTATCAAAATGTATCATATGAAAAAATGATGGATGCCGTAACAAATGCTTTTCTTATCATCGTATTTGTATGGAAGTTTGCACCAGCAATTTTAAATCCTGTATGGGCTTTTGGGGCGCCGGTGCAAGCAATATTAGCTATTGGAAGTATGCAACATATTGTAGTAGGATGCGTAATTGCGAGTGTATACATTGTTTGGAAAAGTAAAAAGGAACAATTTTTGCTTCGTATTTTACTTGATGTACTCCCTTTTGGATTGTGTGTGTGCATTATCTTTTATTTTCTATTCCATCATGAAGTAGGTGTACAAACGACACTACCATGGGGAATGAATATATATGAATCTAAATTTTTATATCATCCTATTTTCGTATATGAGATCATCCTTGCTCTTTGTATAATGGGCTTGTTATGGATGAAAAATGAAAGGCTCGGAAATGGAAAGAATATAAGTATTTTTCTAATTGTTGAGGGGTTTGCTCATATTATTATTTCGCTTGTTAGTGAACAAAATTCGGTTCTGTTTGGTCTATCAGCACAGCAAATAATGAGCTTTTGTATTATTAGTTTAGGGATTTTGTTGGTGCCTAAAAAATAAAAAATAGCCATTAACGGATATTCCCCGTACATGGCTATTTTTTTATTACATATATTAAAAAATCGGCGGAGTAACAGAAAATAAGACTACCGCATTTTTCTCAAAATGATTCACCCATTTATGCTTTAAATAAGCAGGTATTTTTACACTGTCGCCAGTTTCTAATACGTATTCTTCCTCATTTAAATATAATGTGATTTTCCCATCTAAGACAAATGCTAATTCTTCTCCTTTATGTTCTAGCACATTTTCTGATGAAGCTGTATTAGGCGGGACGGTCATAATTGCTGTTGCTAAATTTCCAGTGAAATCAGGTGAAAGCATTTCATATGATAAATTATCAATAATCATTTTCTTTCGTTTATGGGAACGTACAATTAAATCGTCTGTATTTGTATCTTCAAGTAAAAAGCTAAATGTTGGCACATCAAGAGCTTTAGCAAGCACTTTTAATGTTTGGATAGAAGGGTTAGCGGACCCGCGCTCAATTTGACTTAACATTGATGGTGTAATATCGGCCATTTTTGCTAGTTCTTTACTAGTTAAACCTTTTTCTTTTCTTTGTTTTTCAATTTTTTTACCAATATCTATATTTTCCATAATGAAAATCTCCTTAATAATTATTAAATTATATTTAAATAAATTAAATTAAAATTAACTTAATGGGATTATTTGTGTTAAACTATATTAAAATTAATTTAATTATAATTTATTGTATGGTGAGCTACAAGGATATAAGGAGGAAACAAAATGAAAGAAATAGGGGCATTACAAGCAGAATATCCATTAGTGAATAAGCTTATTGCAACAGAAGAAGTATTTTGGATAAATCCAAACATAGAAAAGTATGAAACAGCAATAAAAGATTCACCACTTAATGAAGAGAATGTAAAAGATGCGGAAGAGAGATTAAAGCGTTTTGCACCATATATTGCGAAAGTTTTTCCTGAAACGAAAGGGGCGAACGGCATAATCGAATCACCTTTAGTGAAAATACCTTCTATGAAAGAAGCTTTAGAGAGAAAATATGAGCAACCTATTTTAGGAGAATTATTATTAAAATGTGATAGTCATCTTCCAATATCAGGATCAATTAAAGCTAGGGGCGGTATTTATGAAGTGTTGAAACATGCTGAGCAACTAGCATTGCAGCACGGAATGGTAACAGAAGAAGATAATTATTCCGTTTTAGATAGTGATACATGTAGAGAGTTTTTCTCGAAATATTCAATTGCAGTAGGTTCTACAGGGAATTTAGGACTTAGCATAGGGATTATGAGTGCGAATCTAGGTTTTAATGTAACTGTTCATATGTCAGCAGACGCAAAAGAATGGAAGAAAGATTTATTAAGAAGTAAAGGTGTAAACGTTATTGAATATGAAGATGATTATAGCAAAGCAGTAGAAGAAGGAAGAAGACAAGCGGATGCGGATCCTAGCTGTTATTTTGTAGACGATGAAAACTCGCATGATTTATTTTTAGGATACGCAGTAGCAGCATCACGATTACAAAAGCAATTAGAAGAGTTAGAGGTTGTAGTAGATGAAAATCATCCTTTATTTGTTTATCTTCCGTGCGGAGTAGGAGGAGGACCTGGCGGAGTAGCATTCGGTTTAAAGTTATTGTATAAAGATAATGTTCATTGTTACTTTGCAGAGCCAACACATTCTCCTTGTATGTTACTCGGCTTAATGACAGGCCTTCATGACAAAATTTCCGTTCAAGATATCGGAATTGATAATGTAACAGATGCGGATGGACTTGCGGTAGGAAGGCCATCTGGATTTGTCGGTAAAACGATGGAACCATTTTTGAGTGGGAATTACACAGTAAGCGATGAAGAGTTATATAGATTGTTAAAAGAGCTAGCTGATACGGAGAATATTTATTTAGAGCCTTCTGCACTAGCAGGTATGATAGGGCCAGTGAAAGTATGTAAAGAAGATGAGTATTTACAAAAGCTACAGTTAACAGAGAAGGTGAAAAAAGGTACTCATATTGTGTGGGGAACGGGTGGAAGTATGGTTCCAAACGATATAATGGATGAATATTATAGGAAAGGTTTGGAATTAACGATATAAGAAAAATGAGGCTAGTTGTAGCCTCATTTTTTCATGTACATAAAAATCTTTGTTATTTTCACAATAGTTCTTTATAGTATATATAAAGGATAACTAATATTGAATAAATACAACAAAAAGCTTTATTTTACATAATAAGAGGATGTGTATACGATGTCATTACAGACTAAATATATAGCGGGTATTTCGCTTGGGGTTATGGGTGTCGGCTTTGCGGCTTCTATCCCTTTTCAAGGAACGATAGCTGGAGAGATTATACAAGGGGGATTTGAAGCTGGGTTAGTTGGCGGGCTTGCAGATTGGTTCGCAGTTACAGCATTATTCCGTCACCCGATGGGAATACCAATTCCGCATACAGCTTTGTTACCTAAAAATCGTAAACGAGTAACGAAAGGGCTCATCAATACGTTAGAAAATGAATGGCTGACGAAAGAAAGTATTACGAATAAAGTAAAAGAGATGCAGTTAGCACAAATGGTACTGCAAATTGCTGAGAGAGAAATGCAGTCTGATGCTGTGAAAAAGGGGATTGTAACGATTGCAGAGAAAGCAATTGTTACAATAGATACAGAAAAGTTAGCTGTTATTATTGAAAAAGAATTAAAAACATATTTGCATACAATTAATACAAGTAACATTTTACAAGTGCTTGTTGATCAATTAGTTGTGCAAGAATATGATGAAAAGACACTTGATTACATTTTAGTAAAAGTGAAAGATTGGACAGCGCAAGATGAAGCACGCTACCAGCTCGGTAGTTTAGGTATGAAGGCGATGGAAAATATAAAAGTAGATGGATTCTTACAGTTTACATTGAAATCGTTTATGAATATTGTAGATGAAGATAAAATTGGCGGCATTTTGCAGAAGTTTATTATTAGCAATATTAACAGCTTACAAGATGCAGATAATAGCACGAGACAACTTATATTAGCGAAAATTCGTCAAGAAATTATAAATGTAAAAGAAAATGAAGCGTTACTACAAGAATTAGAAAATTGGAAAGAAAAATGGATTGCCAATTGGAATGCTACTGACAAAATAAAAGAGATGCTAGAGCAAGTACAGCAAAGAGCAGTTGCTTTTGTAAATAATGAAGAATTTGCTGATAAATATGTTATTCCATTTTTACAAAAACAAATGAATAAAATAAAAGAAGATGAACAGACAGTTCAAAAAATAGAAGATTGGTTACAAAAACAAGTTGTAAGTCTTGTTGAGAAGAACCATTCGAAAATTGGTAAGCTTGTACAAGAAAATCTTGATAAGTTAGATGATAAGACGTTAATCGAAATGATTGAAAATAACGTCGGTAAAGATTTACAGTGGATCCGAGTAAACGGGGCGGTTTGCGGATTTATGATTGGATTAGTGTTAGAAGGAATTAAAGCGATTATATGAGAAAAACCTTCCGCAATTGCGGAAGGTTTTTTATTTTTCGAGAACACTCATATTCAAATTATAAGCTTTCTCAATATTTAACTTGTACGTCCCATTTCCAGTTTTAATCGAATTTTTATACCAATGTTCTTGGGTGTTTAATTCTGGATGTTCTTCTGAAGAAGTATTTTCGTTTTTCGTTAAATCTTCTACTTGTTCCCAAGGTGTACTTCCATGTGTTTCTTTTTGATTCGTTACTGCTGTTAAAGATACATCACTTTCTTTTGCAAGATGGACAGACACTCTTGAGCTTTCCTGTACAAACCAATTATTTTGTAATTGACCTGGATAAAGAGATAGTTCGTTATTGGAAGCACGGATTTCCACATTTTTATTTTGCGGAAGAACAAGCGTTGGTTTCACCTGTGGTGCTGAATTAAATAACGTATGCTGAACAGGTAATGATTTTAAAGTGATATACATCGTTTCTCCAGCCGTTTGAACTGAAAGGAAATCATCTCGTTTTAAATTGAGTTTTTCATTTGCTTTCGTTGTCATTTCATAAGTTCCCAAAAGATGAATTTGATTTGTATTATTTCCCTCTATCGTTAGAGGTTGATGGCCTGCATCTACTACGATTTTTTTGATAGATTCAGGTATATCAAATTGTCCGTCTGGAATATTACTCGTTTGCCTCGTTGTGTTAATAGAGTGACGAACTTCTTCTAGTAATCCAGTTGATAATAAACAGTAAAAAGCAATTCCGACGCTTCCTAAAACACCGATAAAGAAAATACTAAAAATATCATATTTAATAAATGATTGTTCCTTCTTAGAAAATAGAAGGTATAGTAAAACTTCAGCTCCAAGTATGATAAGTAAAACTGGCCACCATGCAGTTAGTGTATCTAATACTTGAATTCCTTTTACGACTGAAAATAGTAAAAAGCACCCTAACGATATAATAGAAAGCCCCATTGAGAATGTTCCAACACGCCAAGTCCTCATTCGCTTGTCCCACCTTTGTTTTCTTTATTTCCAAGTAACAATTTAAAGCCGCCGCCAATTAAAAGGAGCGCAACGATAGATGTCTGGAAATAGCGATAATATAGTTCACTAAGATGAATATTAAATATAGTTACAAAATAATCATTCAAAATAGGAAGGACTGTTTGATTTAATAAATAATAACCACCGAGTGTAATTAATCCGATACCGATCCATCTTTGATGATTTATAAAATAATCGATAATGGGTTCGTCTTGTACTCGTTCTTTTCCGTATTTTGCTGTTTGCTGTAACGCATCAAAAAAGCTATAGAACCAAATGATTGGTACTAAAAATAAAAACGCAGAAAGTCTTAATAAGTCGAGTAAATAAATAGATAGTAAAAAGGCTGCCATAAGCTGAAGACCACGGCGTTGTAAACCTAAATACATATGACCTGCTCCAGGGAACATCGCTAAAATAGAAGCAAATGTTTTACTTTTCTTTCCTTGCTCTCGATGTTCTTCAAAATCTTCGAAAATAGTACGGTCAATTAATTGCTCGTCGCGTTCTTTTTTCTGTAGTTGCTGAACAACGTCAAAGAAATTATAAATCCATAAAACAGGTAACGTAATAAGAAAGATAAGGAAACTTTCTTGAGATGTTAATAATGTCACAAATATAATCATGCTGCCTAAGCCAGCGCAAGCGACTAAAAACGTAAGACCGCGTTGCATAAGTCCTAATTGGAAATGGCCAAGTCCAGGGATGATGGATAGGAGAATGATATAAAATCGTTCGCTCTCTTTAGAGGAATTTATCAATTCTCCAGCTTCTTGTTTTTTCGTTTGTTTTATAATGGTGATAACTAAATCTAGTAAGTTAATTACCCATAGAACAGCTAGTAAAAATAGAGAAAGAAAAGCAATATCACGTTCTCTTACTACTATGGTACAAAATACTGCAAAGGAGAATAGAAATAAAGATCCTCCGCTATATAAAATAAACCGTCCTAGCTTTTTTAAGTATAAATGTCCAAGCCCAGGAATTAGCCCTAATACAAGTGCTAAAAAGGGGTTTTTATTCATGCTTTAAACCTCCGTCCTTTTTTGATGTATCTACCGATTTGTTTACAATTTGTTGTGAGATAGAAGACTCGTTATGTTTTGAAGATTTCTCGAAATTTGATGTCGCTGTAAAAATATATTGGAATAAACCACTTACCATAAAAATAATTGTAGCTGCAGTCGCAATTATGTAGTGAATAATTGTGCGTTTTAGTGAGTTTGTTTTTATATTTTCATTAGGTTGTAGCGTTTCAAAATTAATTTGCGTCATAACTTCGTTCGTAAATGAATCATCATTTATCATTGGAAGGTTTTCATGTTGTTCATCAATACTTTCCATATAAAGTGTTAAACAATGATCACATTCGTAAAGATGTTCTTCCATAGATTCACGTTTATTGTTTTCTATAAAATCTAATGTATAATTGCGCCAATCTTCTTTTGAATAATGCATCATAGAAACTCTTCCTCCTTCCAATGTTTTTTAATCCATTTTCGTGCCCGATACAGTTTCATTTCGACTGTTTTTACTTCGATGTTTTCCTGTAAAGCAATTTCTTGATAACTTTTTTCTTCTAAGTAATGTGCGAGAACGACGTCACGGTAATTTTCGGGAAGTTCTCTCAGTTTTTGAGCAATGAGTAATTTCTGCTCTTTCGTCAATAATAAAGCCTCAATATTATGAGAGGACTTTATATTTTCCTCAGCTTCTTTACATAAGGAGAGTTCTTCACTTTCTCTAGCTTTCTTCCTCTTATAATCAATAGCGTGATTGGTGGCAATACGCGCCATCCACGTTTTTAATCCGCGAAATTGATAATTTGGGAGAGAGGTGTGAATTTTTACGAATACTTCTTGTGTAACATCTTTCGCATCTTCTTCATGTCTTAAAATAGAAAAGATAACTTGAAAAATATAGTGACGATATGTTTGTACAAGGATACGAAAAGCATGCTCGCTTCCTTGCTGTGCTTTTTCAATTAATTGTTTTTCCTCAATGGGTCTCTCCCTCCTTTTTGACGCATTCTATTATATAGACGTAAAGAATGATAAGTCACCCTACACATATTGTAAAAAAAAGAATAATATATTTTTTGCAGGAGAGCTAGATGAAAAAAGGTGTGAAAAAATGGTAAAGAGAAGTATATAATGAGCAAGTAGGAAATGTTACACGGAGAAAGGATGTGAATGTTAGTAGGGGAAGGGCCATACTAACAAACATGAAAATTAAAATATTAATAGCGGATGATAACTCTTTTATTAGAGAGGGCATGAAAATTATTTTAAATACATACGAAGAGTTCGAAGTAGTAGATACTGTAAATGATGGGGAAGAAGCTGTAGCATATTGTAAAAAGCATGAAGTTGATATTGCTCTTTTAGATGTTCGCATGCCAAATATGAACGGGGTAGAGGCGACGAAGTTCATTTGTGAAGAGACGAAAACAAAACCGCTTATTTTAACGACGTTTGATGATGATGAATATATTTTGGATGCAGTAAAAAACGGAGCGAAAGGTTATTTGTTAAAAAATAACGATCCGGAGCGTATTCGTGATGCGATAAAAGGAGTATATAACGGTCAAACTGTTATGCAAGATGTTGTCCTCGATAAAATTAAGTCTAATTTAATGGAAAGTAAAGAGGAAGAATGTAAAATTGATAAGAGCCTTTTCACAGAAAGGGAGCTTAGTATTATCGCATTAATTGCAAAAGGTTTCTCGAATAAAGAAATTTCGAAACAGCTTTTTATATCTGAAGGAACAATTGCAAATTATATTACGTCAGTTTTAGGGAAAACTGGACTTGAACATCGCACACAAATTGCGATTTATTACTTAACAGGGAAAGTAGATTAGTGATATGGAATTTTGGCTAACTGTAAGTAAATTAATTGTCTTTTTATATATTGTGTTTAGTTATATTTACGCAAATGTAGTAAATTTACCTTGGGTTATATTTACTTTACTTATTTACCTCTCTGTAAACGTAATGATTTCTATATTTAAAAAAGATACGTATAAAAAATTATTAATCTGTATGTCAATTGGCATAATTATGTTATTTACATGGAGGGTTCATCCATTTTTTATTTTGTTTTTACCTTTGAACTTATACGAAATTACATTCCATTACATAGAAAAGAATTGGCCACGCTTTGTTGTTATGATGCTCCCAATTACGATTGCAGATGAAAGTATTCGAATGACTTATGGATTAATTGTTGCATTTTCTTTTCTCGTTTTAACTATAGCAGATCGATATATATCGCGTGTAGTAAAGCTTGAATCGCAAAATGATAAGATGCGAAAAGATATGCAACGACTTACGAAAAGCTTACATGAAAATAAAGAGTACATAAGACAATCTGAATACACATTTAAGCTAGAAGAGAGAAATCGGTTATCGCAAGAAATTCATGATAAAATTGGTCACTCGATGACGGGTGCACTTATTCAAATGGAAGCAGCAAAAAGGTTAATGGAAATAGATAAAGAAAAATCTGCGGAGTTATTACAAAATGCAATTCACATTTCAAAAGATGGAATTGAAAGTATTCGCATTACATTAAAAAATATGAAGCCTCCAACTGAGCAAATTGGCATTCATCGTATGAAATTATTCATAGAGGAATTTGCCGGTAAGAATGATGTGAATATTCCTTTTGTATACAAAGGGAACTTAGATATGATTTCTCCCATTCAGTGGAAAATTATCGGTGAGAATGTTACAGAAGCACTAACAAATGCAATGAAATATGCTGATGCGACAGTTATTTCTATAGATATTCATGTACTTAACAAGATGGTTAAGGTGCAAGTGAAGGATAACGGAAAAGGGGTAGCTCTTGTTAAAAAAGGTCTCGGTATTATGGGGATGGAGGAGCGAACGGCGTCTGTAAACGGAAAAATTATTGTAGATGGGACAAGTGGTTTTTCAGTAACGATGTTGTTGCCAATATAAAGAGAATGGTACGAGGATGAACCATCTCATATGAAAAAAGTGAATATTCTCATGTGAAAAGAATGAACTTCTGCACTGAGCAGGTTCATTCTTTTTGTTTATACTAAAAGCAGAGAAACCGAAATAGGGGTGAAAATGATGAATACATTAGAAATTAAAAATTTAACGAAAAAATTTGGTGATTTCATCGCAGTTGATAATATGTCTTTATCTATTAAAGAAGGAGAAATATTTGGCTTTTTAGGATCAAATGGTGCTGGTAAGAGTACAACGATAAATATGATTGCTGGTTTGTTAAGAAGTAATGAAGGTGAGATTAGCATACTAGGAAAAAATATAAAGAAACATAATCGATTTGCGAAAATGAATATCGGTATTGTTCCGCAAGATATTGCGATTTATGAAGAGTTAACTGCCTATGAAAATGTGAAATTCTTTGCTGGATTGTACGGGTTACGAGGAGCCGAATTAAAAGCTAGGGTAGAGGAAGCTCTTCAATTTGTAGGACTTAGTGATAAACAGAAAAGCTATCCGAAGAACTTTTCTGGTGGGATGAAGCGAAGACTGAATATCGCTTGTGCAATTGCTCATAGACCGAAGTTAATTATTATGGATGAGCCGACAGTTGGAATTGATCCACAGTCAAGAAACTACATTTTGCAGTCAGTACGTAAATTAAATGAAATGGGAAGTACAATTATTTATACGAGTCACTACATGGAAGAGGTAGAAGAGATTTGTACGAAAATAGCGATAGTAGATCACGGTAAAGTAATTGCAGAAGGTACGAAAGAACAGTTAAAAGCAATTATTACTGACACGAAAGATATTTGGATTGAAGTGAAATCGGTAGAGAATTTAGATGTAGAAAAATTAAAAGAGATAAACGGTGTGAAAGCAGTTCAAATTGAAGAAAACGTAATTAAAGTGAATTCTGATGCGGGATTAAATAATTTAAATAAAATCATTCAACACTGTATCAATCATGATATTGAAATTCGTTCATTAGAGGAGCAGGCTCCCAACTTAGAAACAGTATTCCTTACATTGACAGGAAGAAACTTACGAGATAAATAAAAAGTAAATGAAGAAAAGGTAAAGGGAGGTTCATCAATTGAACATCTTCAATATTGCAATTATGCATATTAAAAGAGATTTCAGAGACGTAAGAACTTTAGTTTTTATGTTAGCATTTCCGATTGTGCTTATGCTTGTGTTAGGAACAGCGTTAACCAACGCATTTAATAGTGATAGTCATTCGATTAAAGATATACAAGTGCTATATAAAGATGAAGCGAGTAGCACGTTTTCTCAATCATTTGAAGCATTTACGAAAGAAGTGGATAAATCAGGTATTCATTTTAAACAAGCTTCCGGCAGTATAGATGGGAAAGAAGAAGTGAAGCAAAATAAATATGCCGCTTATGTAGAGTTAAATAAAGATGGTGCAAAATTTTATGGGAGTGACAAAAGTAGTATTGAGGGAAGTATTGTGGAAGGAATGCTTACAACATTTGTTGATAAGTACAATGTAGCGGTCGAAGTTGCAAAAGTAGATCCTACTAAGGTTAGTACGGTTATTTCAAACGGAAATCATAATGATTATATAAAAGAAACATCTTTACAAGCTGCGAAAAAACCAGGTTCTATGGATTACTATGCGGTTGTAATGACAACGATGATTGCACTATATGCTGCGATGGGAGCGAGTTCTTTAATTCGAGGAGAACGAATACGTAAAACAGGAGATCGTCTCATTGCTGCACCTATAAGTAAAGCTGAAATATTCATTGGAAAAGTACTTGGTAGCCTAGTAGCAAATGCCCTGTGCATATTACTCGTCATGTTATTTAGTAAATTTGTTTTTCAAGCGAATTGGGGCGACCATCTTGGAATTATATTTCTTATTTTATTAACACAAGTCTTTCTAGCAATTAGCTTCGGTTTAGGAGTCGGATATATCACGAAAACAGCTGAAGCGTCTAGGGCAATTATTATGGTTGTTGTGCAATTAGCTTCTATTTTTGGAGGTGCATATTTCGTAGTAGAAGAAAATTTCGTTACGAATTTATCGCCATTAACTTGGGCAAATACAGCTGTTATGAAAATTATTTATGCAAATGATGTAGGGGCAGCACTACCAGTCATTTCTTTAAACATTGGAATTTCAGCACTCTTTTTATTAATTGCAATTATTGCATTACGTAGACGGGAGGGGCTATAGCATGAAGGATATTTTATGGCTCATACAAAAAACGTTATCTGTGCTTTTGAAAAATAAAAAAAGTTTACTCATTATAATTAGCTTGCCGATAATAGGGACGCTCATTTCCTTTTCGATATATGGAAATGCAGGGCAAGGAACGTTAAATATCGGGATTGTAAATAAAGAAAATGAGCCAATAGCAAATGATACGATAAAGTTTTTAGAAGGATTAAATCATGTGAATGTGAGTAAGGTTAAGGAGTCTGAAGTAGAAGATAAACTCACTTCCAAAAAACTTGATGGAGTTATTACATTAGATTCTGGTTTTTCAAAAAGTGTTCGAGAAGGGAAACCAGAGCATATTGAAATTTCATCGATTAAAGGTGATCAAGTAACAGGATTTATAAAATCATATTTATATAATTATATTGATAATATAGCAGCTATTAGTAAAGTAGCAGGAACAGATCAAAGTACATTCGACAATATGTACGCAGGGTATCAAAAAAGTTCATTTAAAATGAAAACTGAGACGCTAGAAGATACTTCGAAAAATAAAGATATGACAAATCAAACGATGGGTTACCTTATTATGTTTATGCTGTTTTCAGCAGCGAACTTATCAGGTCATATTTTAAAAGAAAAAGAGAATAGAACGTACTTTAGACTATTATCAACGCCGATAGATGGGAAGAAGTTCATATTATCTAATGTCGGGGTAAATATGATAATACTAACAGTACAAATTTTGATTACAATCCTATTCCTAACGAATGTTTTTCATACGAATATCAATATGCCTTTCATAGTGATGATGGGCGTACTAATGCTATTTGCATTAATCGCAATTGGAATATCATTAGTCCTTGTAGCTTTTTCGAAAAACTCAGCATCGGCAAATACGATGCAAAACATGGTCATTGTACCAACATGCTTACTAGCGGGTTGTTATTTCCCATATGACATTATGCCAAGTGCAGTACAAAAAGTAGCTAATTTTCTTCCACAGCGCTGGTTGTTAGACACAGTATCGAAACTACAACAAGGAATACCATTCTCGGAGTTGTATTTAAACATTTTAATTTTATTCGCTTTCGCAATTGCATTCTTCTTAATTGCTATTTATAAGTTTGGAAGAAATAATGATGCGAGGAATTTTGTTTAATGTGAAAAGGATGTGACGTTAAGTCACATCCTTTTTTGTATGAAGCATGAAATCTAAATTTGAATGACAAAATAGAAAGGTGGAAAGAAAATGATCGGAAGGAAATCAAAATGATTAAAAAAATATTGCGAGTTACTTCTATTGCTATTGCTATTTTCGTTTTTATTTTAATTTGGATGCATATTGACGTTACACTCGGAAGAAAAATGGAAGCCGGGAAAAACATGCCGACAGAGTATGCGCCTCATTATAGTGACTTTCAATTATATGTGGAAGGAAAGTCTTTTTATAAACAATTATTTACTGATATAAGAGAAGCCAAAAGCTCCATTTACACTTATTTCTTCATTTTGTCGGATGATAAAAGTAGTCATACTTTTTTAAACTTATTAAAAGAGAAGGCAAAAGAAGGAGTAAACGTCTATTTATCAGTTGATCGCATTAATGATTTATCATTTGAAAGAAAGATGATAAATGAATTGCGGGAAAGTGGTGTGCATTTTACATATAGTAGAAAACCTGCATTGCCATTCGGATTTTATTCACTTCACCATCGTAATCATCGCCGTATTACGACGATTGATGGGGAGATTGGCTATACAGGCGGATTTAATATAGGAGATGAGTACTTAGGGAAAGATAAGCGATTTGGATATTGGCGTGATTATCATGTACGGCTTAAAGGAGAAGGAGCAAAAGATTTAGAAGAGCAGTTTGCTTTAGATTGGAAACGAGATACGAAAGAAGAGATAAAGAGGAGTACGAATAAAGCTAGTGAAGGGAATACATTACATACTATGACTAGTTACAATGGGCATTACGTTGCTGAAAAATATATAGAGCTCATAAAACAAGCTCAGCACTCCATTGTAATTGCAACGCCGTATTTTATAGCAAAAAATAAAGAATCCATGAATGCTTTAATCGCAGCACAAAAGCGTGGTGTTACAGTAAAAATACTTTGGTCATATAAACCAGATCTACCTCTTATAAAAGAAGCGGCGTATCCATACATACGTCAAGCTGTTAATAATGGGATTACTGTATATGGGTATAAAAAAGGAATGTTCCATGGCAAATTAATGCTTATTGATAATGAATTAACCGTTATTGGTACAACAAACTTTACTTCGCGTAGCTTCAATATAAATGATGAAATGAATTTTTATATTTATGGTGGTCCTATTGTAGGACAAGTTAATAAGGCGTTAACAGAGGATTTTCATGATTCGAAAGAAATGACGAAAGAGTTTTTTGAAAAGTTATCTTTTTGGGAGCGTTGTAAGGAGAAAGTGGCGGGATTGGTTGACTTCTATTTGTGATGATGAATTAGGAAAGGGTGCCTACAAAAGGCACCCTTTTTTGGTGGGAAATCATTATTTTTCATGCACCAACATCGTAACATCATCATTAATCAACGTCCCCACATGTTCGCCTAAACATATTTTTTTCATGACTCCAGGCTCATCAAAGTTAAAGACATGTGCTGGTAAATTGTAGTCACGGGCAAGCAGTAATGCCGCTTGATCCATAACTTGTATATTTTGTCTAACGACATCATTATAGTTTAGTTTGCTGTACATTTTTGCTGATTTGTTATGCTTTGGATCACTTGTAAAAACACCGTCGACACCTTGTTTTGCGACTAATATGGCATCGCTATTCATTTCAATAGCTCTTTGTACGCTTGGATAATCTGTCGTCACGAACGGTTGCCCGTTTCCGCCTCCAAAGATAACGATATAGCCGTTATCTAAATGGTGGACTGCACGCAAGCGAATGTATGGTTCAGCTACTGCATTAAACGGGATGGAAGTCATAACGCGTACTTCTCTATTTGTTTTACTTGTTAAAACACCGCGAAGCATTAAGCTGTTAATGATTGTACCTAACGTACCGATATTATCAGCTTCTACTCGATCGATTCCCCATTCTTCAGCTAGATGCCCCCTAAAAATGTTACCGCCACCAATGACGATGGATACTTCGATACCTAAATCAACAATGGATAAAATTTCGTTTGCGATATGTTCTAATCGTTTGGAGTTAAAGCTATTTCCAGTTTGATCGGCAAGTGCACCGCCGCTTAATTTAATTAAGACACGTTTATATGGTCTCATAACAATTCCCCCTATATAGATCGCAATAAAAAAGGAACAAAGGCGAATGCCTTTGTTCCTTTTTAAGAAAATGAAAAAGAAAAGAAGAAGATAGGACGAATTGCTTTGTATAGTTTTTCATAACATCCACTCCTTTTCATTTTGATTTGTTTTAAGTATATATCTTTTTGATTATACGAAACAATCTGATTACTTATCAAGTTTATTTTATCGTTTTTTAACAAAATGGTGTCAATGAAAAAAAGAAGAAAAATATTTGAATTTTTTGTGACGAACTTGTAGGTTTTTGTATGATTTTGTAGGTTCGCTTATAAGATGTGTGAGTAGCTTTTATAAATTCAAATTGAAAGCGTTCGCATGAAGGGGATGAACATAAATGAAAAAATTCGGATTGGCAACACAAATTTTTGTCGCGCTTGTTTTAGGGATTGTAGTAGGGGCAGTCTTTTATGGCAATAAAACGGCGATTTCTTATATCACACCAATTGGGGATATATTTATTCACTTAATTAAAATGATTGTAGTACCAATTGTTATTTCAGCATTAATTGTTGCAGTAGCTGGTGTAGGAGATATGAAAAAGCTTGGGAAACTAGGCGGTAAGACAATTCTTTATTTCGAAATTATTACGACGATTGCTATTTTAATGGGATTACTTGCAGCGAATATATTCCAACCAGGTACTGGCGTTGATATGAGTAATTTACAGCAAAGTGATATTTCTTCTTATAAACAAACTGCAGATGCAACAGAGAAGAAAGGTTTTGCTGAGACAATTGTTCATATTGTACCGAAAAACGTATTTGAATCGATTGCACAAGGTGACCTATTACCGATTATATTCTTCTCAGTACTATTCGGCTTAGGAGTTGCAGCAATTGGAGAAAAAGGAAAGCCAGTCTTTAACTTCTTTGAAGGTGTACTCGAAGCCATGTTTTGGGTTACAAATCAAGTTATGAAATTTGCACCATTTGGTGTATTCGCATTAATTGCCGTTACGGTTGCAAAATTTGGTGTAGCAACATTACTTCCGCTAGGAAAACTAGTGCTAGCTGTATACGTAACTGTTATACTATTCGTTGTGATTGTATTAGGTATTAATGCACGAATGGTTGGAGTAAACATTTTTACATTAATGAAAATTTTAAAAGAAGAACTGATTCTTTCGTTTACGACAGCAAGTTCAGAAGCTGTTTTACCTAATATAATGAGAAAAATGGAAGAGTTCGGTTGTCCAAAGGCAGTTGCCTCTTTCGTAATTCCGACAGGTTATACATTTAACTTGACTGGATCGGCTATTTATCAAGCGTTAGCGGCATTATTTGTTGCACAAATGTACGGTGTGCACATGTCACTAACGGAGCAAATAACGTTATTATTCGTTCTCATGTTAACATCCAAAGGTATGGCGGGAGTTCCAGGTGCATCATTCGTTGTTGTATTAGCAACGTTAGGTTCGATGGGGCTACCACTAGAAGGTATTGCGTTAATTGCGGGAATTGACCGCATTTTAGATATGATTCGCTCATCTGTCAATGTATTAGGAAATGCATTAGCGGCCATTGTTATGTCGAAGTGGGAAGGCGAATTCGATAATGAGAAAGCAAAACAATATGTAGAAACAGTCAAAGAAACAAAAGCAGCATAAGAAATCGTTAAGGAGTGAATAATCATGGCAACATTAACTGAAGTTAAAAATGGTGTTCGAATTGAAAAAGATTTTTTAGGTGAAAAAGAAGTACCAAACTATGCATACTACGGCGTACAAACAATGCGTGCAGTTGAAAACTTCCCAATTACAGGATACAAAATCCATGAAGGCTTAATTAGAGCGTTCGCAATTGTAAAAAAAGCAGCAGCGCTTGCGAATACAGATGTAGGAAGATTGGAATTGAACAAGGGCGGTGCGATCGCAGAGGCTGCTCAAGAAATTCTTGATGGAAAATGGCATGATCATTTCATCGTAGATCCAATCCAAGGCGGAGCGGGTACTTCAATGAACATGAATGCAAATGAAGTCATTGCCAATCGTGCTCTTGAATTATTAGGGATGGAAAAGGGAGACTATCATTATATTAGTCCAAATAGTCATGTAAACATGGCGCAATCAACAAACGATGCATTCCCAACAGCGATTCATATCGCTACATTAAACGCATTAGAAGGTTTATTACAAACGATGGGTTATATGCACGATGTATTTGAATTAAAAACAGAACAGTTTGATCATGTGATTAAAATGGGTCGTACACATTTACAAGATGCTGTGCCAATCCGTCTTGGACAAGAATTTAAAGCATACTCTCGCGTACTTGAACGTGATATGAAACGAATTCAACAATCGCGTCAACATTTATATGAAGTAAATATGGGGGCAACTGCAGTTGGTACAGGCTTAAATGCAGATCCAGAATACATTGAAGCAGTTGTAAAACATTTAGCTGCAATCAGTGAATTACCGCTTGTTGGTGCAGAAGATTTAGTAGATGCGACGCAAAATACGGATGCGTATACTGAAGTATCTGCAGCACTGAAAGTATGTATGATGAATATGTCTAAAATTGCGAATGACCTTCGCTTAATGGCATCAGGTCCACGTGTTGGTTTAGCAGAAATTATGTTACCAGCTCGTCAACCAGGTTCATCTATTATGCCAGGGAAAGTAAATCCTGTTATGCCAGAAGTTATTAATCAAATTGCGTTCCAAGTAATAGGTAATGATCATACAATTTGCCTTGCTTCAGAAGCAGGACAATTAGAATTAAACGTGATGGAACCAGTACTTGTTTTCAACTTACTGCAATCGATTAGCATTATGAATAACGGTTTCCGTGCCTTTACAGATAATTGCTTAAAAGGAATTGAAGCGAATGAAGATCGCTTAAAAGAGTATGTTGAGAAAAGTGTAGGAATTATTACAGCCGTGAACCCTCATATCGGTTATGAAGCAGCAGCTCGCGTTGCGAAAGAAGCAATTGCAACAGGCCAATCCGTTCGAGAACTTTGTGTGAAAAATGGTGTATTGTCACAAGAAGACTTAGAGTTAATTCTAGATCCATTCGAAATGACACACCCAGGGATTGCAGGAGCAACTCTTTTAAAGAAAAATTAAAAGAAGAGGGGGACAATCCCCTCTTTTTTGTTTACAATATAGAAATGCTATATATGAATAGAGGTAGGGATGTTATGAGCAAGTTTACAGTAGCTTCTAATGGTGCATTAGAAACAACATTAAGAGGAGCAGAAGTATTATCAACACCACTTTTAAATAAAGGGGTAGCTTTCAAACAAAATGAAAGAGAAGAGTTAGGTTTAAAAGGGTTATTACCGCCAGCGGTTTTAACGTTAGAAGAACAGGCACGCCGAGCATACGAACAATTTAGTTCTCAGCCGGATGATTTATTAAAGAATGTATACTTAACTGCGTTACATGATCGAAATGAAGTATTATTTTATCGTATATTAACAGATCATTTACGTGAAATGTTACCGATTGTATATACACCAACTGTCGGTGTAGCAATTCAAAGATATAGTCATGAATATCGTAAACCACGTGGTGTTTATTTATCAATTAACGATCCATCAGGTATCGAAGAAGCATTCACGAATATCGGTGCAACAGCTGAGAACATTGATTTAGTCGTTGTAACAGATGGAGAAGGCATATTAGGAATTGGTGACTGGGGCGTTGGTGGTATTAACATCGCAATCGGAAAGCTAGCTGTTTATACGGCCGCAGTTGGAATCGATCCTAGCCGTGTATTACCGGTAATTTTAGATGTAGGTACAAACCGTGAGGAGCTATTAAACAATCCATTTTATATTGGAAATCGTCACCCTCGTATAACAGGTGAAGCTTACGATGAATTTATTGATACGTTTGTACAAGCGGTAAACAAACAATTCCCGAAAGCACTTTTACATTGGGAAGACTTTAGTTCTCGTAACGCACGAAAAATTTTAGATAAATACCGTCATGATGTTTGTACGTTTAATGATGATATTCAAGGTACAGGTGCAGTTTCACTTGCGGCAGTATTATCGGCAGTGAAAGCTTCTGGTGTACCGCTAAGTGAACACCGCGTTGTTGTATTTGGTGCTGGTACGGCTGGAATCGGTATCGCAGATCAAGTTAGAGATGCGATGGTCCGCGTAGGCGTATCTGAAGAAGAATCATATAAGCGTTTCTGGTGTATTGATCGTAACGGGTTAGTTACAGATAATATGGAAGATCTTCTTGATTTCCAAATTCCGTACGCAAGAAAAGAAGCAGAAGTAAGTGGGTGGAAGCAAAATGATGTGATCGGACTTGCTGAAGTTGTGAAACATGTAAAACCGACAATTTTAATTGGTACATCTACTGTTGCAGGTGCATTTAAAGAAGCGATTATTAAAGAAATGGCTTCTCACGTAGAAAGACCAATTATTTTACCAATGTCGAATCCGACGCCACTTGCTGAAGCAAAACCAGCAGATTTAATCGAGTGGACAGAAGGAAGAGCGTTAGTTGCAACAGGAAGTCCATTTGAACCAGTTACATATAACGGTGTAACGTATGTGATTGGACAATCAAATAATGCACTTATTTTCCCAGGGCTTGGTCTTGGAACAATTGTAGTACGAGCAAGCGTCATGACGGATGGAATGTTCGCAGCGGCTGCTGAAGCAGTTGCAAGTATGGTAGATACAAGTCAGCCAGGAGCACCTATTTTACCAGAGGTCGAAGAATTACGTAATATCTCAGAAATGGTTGCAATTGAAGTAGCGAAAGTTGCAGTTGCCGAAGGTGTTGCAAGAGTGAACTTAAGTGATAACGATATCAAGATGGCAGTGCAAGAAGCAATGTGGAAGCCAGAGTATCGCCAAATAAAAGCGGTAGAAAAGGTTAGAATATAGAAAAAAAGCCCGTTTATAACAATAAGCGGGCTTTCACTTTTACTACTGAAAAAAAGTATAGGAAGTGTCACCTTTGAATTGGAATCAATTATGGAAGAAAGATATGTCCCTTTTAATTATATTAATGGTCGTTGTTCCGATTGCTGGGGAGCTGAACTTTCATCCCTTTAATGATACGTTTCGAGTTAGCTTCGGTACACCGCTATTCTTCTTTTTATTATTATTTTTAAGAAGAGTACCAGCAGGAGTTGCAGGTATTCTTGTTGGTATATCTGTAGTCTTATTCCGAGTATGTCTTGACTGGATCATGCAAGGTTCATTTCATATGACAGAATCATTTTATTTGCGTTATCCTGTGTTCTTCTATTATTTTATTTATGGCAGTTTTTTTTCGCTTTGTAGGGTAAATAAGTTCCATCAGAAACCAATCATTATTGGATGCCTTGGAATTTCAATTGAAATTGTTGCAAGTATGTCAGAACTTGCGTTTTATCACATGTTAGTACTAGGTACAACAATAACGATTTCTGAAGTGAATAAACTTATTATTATTGCTATTTTTCGTAGTTTCTTTGCACTTGGTTTTTTAAATATGATGAATTTATATGAAACGAAATTAAAAGAATCGCAAGTTCGAAAAGAAAATGAAAATATGTTAATGCATCTTTCTAATTTATATGTGGAATCTGTTCATTTGAAAAAGACGTTACAAAATGCGGAGTTAATTACACAAGAAGCATATCAACTATATCGAAATTTACAAGTAAGCGCTGATTCAAGTAGTAAAACAGCATTGAAAATAGCGGGGGAAGTGCATGAAATAAAAAAGGATAATCAAAGGATATTTGCAGGATTATCTAAACTGTTATTAGATAAAAATGTGGCTGAATATGTAGAAGGACATGAGTTAGCAGAGATGATTGTTAGAATAAACGAGAAGTATGCTGAAATGCTAGAAAAGGATATACGTTTTTCTAAACATATAGAAGGTGAGCATGCTGCATACCACGTGTATACAGTGCTATCAATTTTTAATAACTTAGTTGCAAATGCAGTTGAAGCAATTGAAGATAAAGGTTTCGTTATTATTAAGCTATATAAAAGAAATCAGCATATATTTTTTGAAGTAATTGACGATGGACCTGGTATTACACAAAAGTATAAGAAATTAGTATTTAAGCCAGGATTTACTTCCAAGTATGATCAAACGGGAACACCGTCAACTGGTATTGGGCTTTCTTACATAAATGAAATGGTAACAGAGCTAGGCGGAGAAGTGAGATTAGAAGGCCGAGAAAATAAAAGAGGATGTAAGTTTATCGTTTGTTTACCAGAGGGTAGTTTAAAGCGGGAAGGGGAATAGATTTGTTTTATTATATCGTAGACGATGATGAAGTTTTCCGTTCGATGCTTTCGCAAATTATTGAAGATGGAGATCTTGGAGAAGTAATTGGTGAGGCGGATGACGGAGCTTTTATTGAAGCGGATCAACTAAATTTTAAAAAAGTAGATATTTTATTTATTGATTTGTTGATGCCGATGAGGGACGGAATTGAAACAGTTCGTCACATTGCGTCAACTTTCACGGGGAAAATCATTATGATTTCTCAAGTGGAATCGAAGCAGCTTATAGGTGAGGCATATACACTTGGTGTAGAATATTATATTACAAAACCATTAAACAAAATCGAAGTTGTATCTGTTGTACGCAAAGTGATGGAGCGTATTAGATTGGAGCGTTCTATACATGATATTCAAAAATCATTGAATAACGTGTTTCAGTGGGAAAAGCCGCAATTGCGTACTGAACCAGTGCAAGAAGGAAAAAAGATAGGGGATTTAGGACGCTTTTTACTATCAGAACTCGGTATTGCGGGAGAGAATGGAAGTAAAGATTTACTTAGTATGCTGGAATATTTATATGGTCAAGAAAAGGCACAGACATTTGAGTTTGGCTTTCCTGCGTTAAAAGAAATTTTTCATCATATTACGATAAGGAAATTAGGGGATCTAGCTTTAGAGGCGGATATTGATAAAGAGAAAAAAGCGTCTGAACAAAGAGTACGTCGAGCTATTTATCAGTCGTTAAATCATTTGGCTTCTTTAGGATTAACAGACTTTTCAAATCCAAAATTTGAAAGCTATGCTCCAAAATTTTTCGATTTTACCGTAGTTAGAAAACGGATGACAGAAATGACGAAAGATGAACTCGCATCTTCTGGTCATACGCGAATTAATACGAAGAAGTTTATTCAAGTGTTGTATTTTGAGGCGAAGAGGTTGATGGAGATAGAGTGAAGAAGATGCTTATAAATAAGCATCTTCTTTTGTTAAATCAACATTTTATATTTTCTCGTGGAGCATGTAAAATGTTAAGTAAGAGAAAATGGTTTTATATTAAGGAAGTGTCAAAGCGATGAGTTTCACATTGAATAAATCGATTATTAAAGAAGTGTGCGGAGAGACCTCATATAAAAGAGGTGAAGCCTATTATAAATCAAATAAAGTGATAATAGATCATTACGATGAAAATAAAGAAATTTGTGAGGCGACAGTAAAAGGGAACGAGGATTTCCATGTTACAGTAGCAAAAGCCAAAAAGGGTGATGTTGTTGCAAAATGTAGTTGTCCTTCATTAGCGTCTTTTCAAACGTACTGTCAACATGTTGCAGCAGTATTAATACAAATAAACTATAATCAACAAACAGGTGGAATGAGCTCCACTAGTAGCAGAAATGATCAATTGACAAGTGGTATGTTTCAGCTGTTTGCAGACAAACCACTGAGGCCAAAAAGTAAACAACACCGTTTTGATACACGTGAAATATTAGATATTGAGTTTATATGTACACCAGTTGCTACGAGAAGTGGTGGGGCTCTTCTTGGAATTCAATTGAAACTTGCCAAAGTGTATTTCATAAATCATATTAGAGAATTTCTTTCTAAGGTGGAGAAAAGAGAGTCTTTGCATTGTTCAAATGAATTTACATATACACCAGATGTACATAGTTTTAAACAAGAAACGGATGCGATTATTCAGCAGCTCATTAAAATGTATCATAACGAAAAAATGTATGAAGATACGCTAGAAGTACACGCGAAACAAGATGAAAGTATGATATTTATACCACCAGCTTCATGGAAAGATATGCTCTTTTCACTTTCTAAAGCTGAATATGTACAGCTGAAACAAAATGAACAACTGTTTCAGGGATTACAAGTTTCAAAAGGGTTGTTGCCGTTACACTTTGAATTTACGAAGGGAAATAATGGCGGATTTACACTTCATATAGAGGGTTTAAATCGTGTACAAGTTATGGATATGTATAACAATGCACTTTACGATGGGAAATTATATCACTTACACATTGAAGATTGTATGCGACTTATTGAATTACAAAAGATGATGAGTCGCTCAAATAGTAATCAGTTTTATATTCCAGAAAGTAAGATGGAACATTTCGTCACGAAAGTTGTACCAGGATTAATGAAGCTCGGAACTGTACACATTGATGAAGTAATATCGGATCGTGTTGAAACACCTTCGCTAAAAGCGAAATTGTATTTAGACCGCGTGAAAAATCGCTTATTAGCAGGTCTTGAATTTCACTATGGGAACGTCATGATTAATCCGCTAGAAGAGGATGGACAGCCGTCTGTTTTTAATCGTGATGAGAAAAAGGAAAAAGAGATTTTAGACATTATGAGTGAAAGTGCTTTTGCAAAAACAGAAGGCGGTTACTTTATGCATAATGAAGAAGCTGAGTATAATTTTTTATATCACGTTGTGCCAACATTAAAAGGTTTAGTTGATATTTATGCGACTACAGCAATCAAATTGCGAATTAGTAAAGGGGATGCAGTTCCTCTTATTAGAGTGAGAAGAAAAGAAAGAATTGATTGGTTGTCATTTCGTTTTGATATAAAAGGAATACCAGAAGCAGAAATTAAAGGTGTATTAGCGGCCCTTGAAGAGAAACGTAAATATTATCGATTGGCGAATGGTTCGTTTTTATCGCTAGAGAGTAAAGAGTTTAATGAAATTAATCAGTTTATAAAAGAATCAGGTATTCGGAAAGAATTTTTACATGGAGAAGAGGTAAATGTTCCGCTTATTCGAAGTGTAAAATGGATGAACGGACTTCATGAAGGCAATGTTTTAAGTTTGGATGATTCTGTTCAAGAGTTAGTAGAAAACATTCAAAACCCGAAAAAATTAAAGTTTGCTGTGCCAAATACTTTAAATGCAGAAATGAGAAAGTATCAAGTATATGGGTTCGAATGGATGAAAACACTTGCTCATTACCGTTTTGGCGGTATTTTAGCAGATGATATGGGACTTGGAAAAACGTTGCAAAGCATTGCTTTTATAGATTCTGTTTTGACTGAGATTCGAGAAAAGAAACTGCCAATATTAGTCGTTTCACCATCATCTCTTGTTTATAATTGGTTTAGTGAATTGAAAAAATTCGCCCCGCATATTAGAGCAGTTATTGTAGATGGAAACCAAGCAGAGCGCCGGAAAATTTTGAAAGATATAACGGAATTTGATGTCGTAATCACGTCATATCCATTACTGAGAAGAGATATAAGATTATATGCAAGACCATTTCATACACTATTTCTTGATGAAGCACAGGCGTTTAAAAACCCTACAACGCAAACGGCAAGAGCTGTGAAAACAATTCAAGCTGAATACCGTTTCGGACTAACTGGTACACCTGTAGAAAATTCATTAGAAGAGCTATGGTCTATCTTCCATGTCGTCTTCCCGGAATTATTACCAGGAAGAAAAGAGTTCGGTGATTTAAGGCGTGAAGATATAGCGAAGCGAGTGAAACCATTCGTATTAAGACGATTAAAAGGGGACGTATTAAATGAGTTGCCAGAGAAAATAGAGCACTTACAATCATCGGAGCTATTACCCGATCAAAAGAGTCTTTATGCTGCTTATTTAGCGAAGCTAAGGGAAGAAACGTTAAAGCATTTAGACAAAGATACGTTACGTAAAAATAAAATTAGAATTTTAGCTGGTTTAACGAGATTGCGACAAATTTGTTGCCATCCTGCTTTATTTGTTGATGATTACAAAGGAAGTTCAGCTAAATTTGAACAACTGTTAGAGATTTTAGAGGAATGTAGAAGTACAGGGAAGAGAATATTAATTTTTTCTCAATTTACGAAGATGCTTTCCATTATTGGTCGTGAGTTAAATCGACAAGCAATTCCATACTTTTATTTAGACGGGAGTACACCAGCGCAGGATCGTGTAGAGCTGTGCGATCGGTTTAACGAAGGAGAAGGAGATCTATTTCTCATTTCTTTAAAAGCTGGTGGTACCGGACTTAATTTAACTGGTGCAGATACAGTAATATTATATGATTTATGGTGGAATCCAGCTGTTGAACAACAAGCGGCCGATAGGGCGTATCGAATGGGACAAAAAAATACAGTGCAAGTTATAAAGCTAGTAGCTCAGGGAACAATTGAGGAGAAAATGCATGAACTGCAAGAAAGTAAGAAAAATTTAATCGCTGAAGTGATTGAGCCGGGAGAAGAGAAATTGTCCTCAATCACAGAGGAAGAAATTCGAGATATTTTAATGATTTAATATAAAAAAGCTATGCCTTCAAATTTATGAGGGCATAGCTTTTTTGTTGTAATAATTATATTTTGTTTTGTACAAAGTAAAGAAATCAAATGTTATTTAAATTACTTCTTTGTACCTTTACTTTTGTAGGGTTTGGCAGCTGCCTTTTTCTTTGCACTTGATTGCCAACGGTTCCATCCTTTACTTCCTGTACCTTGTCCTACACCTTTTTTCGGTTTTGCTTTCGTTTTACTCATATGATCACTCCGTTATATAAAAAATCTTATTTAATAATAGCCAATGTTTTAGAAAAATATTCTGGATAAATGACTATGTTTGTTTTAAGTAAAAACAAACTGCTTGAATGCTATAGTATATCATGAAATTGCAAGTAAACTGAAAGGAATTATAAAGAAAATGAAAATAATAAGAAATACTGCGGATTCTATATTCCGAACGATCACATTAATTATTGTGTATACGTTAGTTTCGGTCAGTGAAACATTTTTTGGAATGACGAGGCAGAAAAAGTAAAGATGTTAAATTAACAACAATCAATAAAGCCGTAAAATAAAGAATTGAAAAATATTTTAAAACTTTTTGTTGACTTTCTTTATTTTTTGTATAGAATAATCATTAATAAAATGTTTCAGAGATGTGACAACAAAACGACTATGAAAGGACGAGTAGTAGTAGGACGTAGTTTAAGCGAGTCAGGGGTGGTGTGAGCCTGATACGAAGCCTATTATGAAGAACCTCCTGGAGTTGCTAACCGAAATCCTTTATAGGAAAGTAGACTTAGCCGGGAACTTCGCCGTTACAAGAAGAACAGTATCGAGATATTTCATCTCCGTATTGTATAAGTGAGCAACCTCTGTTGCTAATTTGGGTGGTACCGCGGAACCAAAGCCTTTCGTCCCAGTTTTTTGGGAAAGAAGGGCTTTTTTTGTTGGCTTCTTTTCACAACATCCAAACATTTTAGGAGGAAACCACCATGTATCAATCATTAATGACAGTAAGAGAGACTCAAATTGCAATTAAGGAAGTTAAAACATTTTTCGAGGACCAATTAGCAAAACGCCTTGAACTATTCCGCGTATCTGCACCATTATTCGTAACGAAAAAATCAGGATTAAACGATCACCTAAACGGTGTAGAACGTCCAATTGAATTTGATATGTTACATTCAGGAGAAGAATTAGAAATTGTTCATTCACTAGCGAAATGGAAACGATTTGCATTACATGAATACGGATATGAAGCTGGTGAAGGTTTATATACAAACATGAACGCGATTCGTCGTGATGAAGAACTTGATGCAACGCATTCCATTTATGTTGACCAATGGGATTGGGAAAAAATCGTTCAAAAAGAATGGCGTACTGTTGAATACTTACAAAAAACAGTACAAACAATTTATGGAATATTCAAAGATTTAGAAGATCACTTATTTGAAAAATATCCGTTCCTTGGAAAGTATTTACCGGAAGAAATTGTTTTCGTTACTTCTCAAGAATTAGAAGATAAATATCCAGAATTAACACCGAAAGATCGTGAACATGCAATTGCAAAAGAACACGGTGCAGTCTTCATTATCGGAATTGGTGATGCACTTCGTTCAGGTGAAAAGCATGACGGACGCGCAGCTGATTATGACGATTGGAAATTAAACGGTGACATTTTATTCTGGCACCCAGTACTACAATCTTCATTTGAGTTATCATCAATGGGAATTCGTGTTGATAGTAAATCACTTGATGAGCAGTTAACGAAAACTGGTGAAGACTTCAAACGTGAGTATGATTTCCATAAAGGTATACTAGAAGACGTACTACCATTAACAATCGGCGGTGGCATTGGACAATCAAGAATGTGCATGTACTTCTTACGTAAAGCACATATCGGTGAAGTTCAATCTTCTGTATGGCCTGACGATTTACGTGAAGCTTGCAAGAAAGAAAACATTCATCTGTTTTAATAGAAGTAAGGGAATAGCTTAAATATAGAGCTATTCCCTCTTTTTTATAAAACATTACTTATTTATTACCGAGTTCTTCTGCTAAACCGATTAAAATTCCTTCGACTCCACGAATGTAGCAGAGACGATACGAGTTCTCGTACTGAACTACTTCGCCAACGAGCTCTGCACCATGCTTAGTGAGTCTCGATACCATTTCGTCAATATCCTCGACAGTGAACATGACGCGTAGATAACCGAGGGCGTTTACAGGAGCTGTTCGGTGATCTGCTATAGTAGGAGGGGTGAGAAATCGCGAAAGTTCAATTCGGCTGTGGCCATCTGGAGTGACCATCATAGCAATCTCTACGCACTGAGAACCGAGTCCAGTTACGCGACCAGCCCATTCACCTTCGACATTTGCTCGACCTTCGAGATTCAAGCCAATCTCCTCAAAGAAAGAGATTGCGTTATCAAGGGATTCTACAACGATGCTGACATTGTCCATTCGTAGTAATTTGTTTTTTGCCATAGTCTTATCTCCTTATGTATAAAAGTTTATTATTTAATTATCCTCATAATTATACTACTAAGTAGTTACAAATTCCTTTCAGTCAAAAACACCTTGTCACAGTATAGGAAAATGTGACAAGGTGTTTTTTAATATATCATATAGCATCTTGTTAACGAATAGCTTTTTATTTAATAGGAAGGAAGTAGATTAATATGTTTTTTTATAAGCGTTACTAAACATATCAAATTAGCTCATTTGCACGAAAGGCTCAATTTTCGCCATAAATGATTGATGCAGCGCCTCAACGCCTGTTACTAAATGAAGGCGGTCAATAACGACAGACACTTTAATTTCTGATGTACTTACCATTTTAATATGAATATCTTCTTCTTTTAAAGTAGTGAACATATTTGCAGCGACACCTGGGTTAGATACCATGCCAGATCCTACGATTGATACTTTTGCTAAGTGATTTTCATGTTCTACAGATTCGTAGTGAAGAGTTTCTTGATTTTGTTCCAATACTTCTAATGTTTCTCTTAAATCATTCGAGTGAATGGAGAAGGAGAGATGAACAGTTCCTTCATTTGTAATACTTTGAATGATGATATCTACATTAATATGTGCCGCTGCTAATGTAGAGAAAACAGTTGAAAGTGAACCTTGTTCTAATCCTTTCACTGTGATGCGTGTAATATTATCTTCAAATGCAATACCTTTAACGATTGATTGTTGTTCCATGTTACATTCTCCTTTTACAATTGTTCCGTTTTCTTGTTCCATACTTGAGCGAACTTCTAAAACTACGTTATGATTTTTAGCAAACTCAACAGCACGCGGGTGTAATACGCCAGCACCGAGGTTTGCAAGTTCTAACATTTCGTCATAAGAAATTTCATCTAATTTATAAGCATCTTTTACAACTCGTGGATCCGTCGTATATACGCCGGTCACATCTGTGTAAATATCACATTTTTTTGCGTTTAGTGCAGCAGCTAATGCGACAGCAGTTGTATCAGAACCGCCTCGTCCAAGCGTTGTAATTTCAAAATCTTCACTGACTCCTTGGAAACCAGCTACAATAACAATCGTACCTTCAGCAAGATAAGATTGAATACGATCTGTATGAATGTCAGTAATCCGTGCACTACTATGTACAGATTCTGTCGTAATACCAGCTTGCCACCCTGTTAATGAAATTGCATGATAGCCTTTTGCTTGCAGTGCCATTGTTAATAATGAAATAGTTACTTGTTCTCCTGTAGATAGAAGCATATCCATTTCACGTTTACTTGGATTTTCTGTGATAGCGTTAGCGAGTGCGACAAGTTCATCTGTGCTTTTTCCCATTGCTGAAACGACAGAGACAATGCTATGACCTCGTTCATATTCTTCAATAATTAAATTTGCTACATGTTGAATGCGTTCGACGCTTCCGACAGAAGTGCCACCGAATTTTTGAACAATTGTTTCCATTACAGATTCCTTCTTTCGTCTATTTTTAAGAATAGATTAGGAAATATATAAATCCCAATACTCCTGTAGTTACCAGAAAGACAAACAAAAAACACCATCTCAAATAAGTGAGGATGGTGCTGTTACAGGAAAAGGGAAACAGAAAACGGAGCTAATAAAAAAACCGCCAAAAAAGGAATATCATAAAAAATGATATCTCTTTTTTGTAGATAGCTCTTCATACGTACACGTCTGTACATATGACAGTTCTGTTTCTATTCGAAAACAGCCCCAATTGATAAATGCAGAGAAACTTATCAATTTCGGCAATACTTCCTTTCATCTAAGTTCATAGACATCTCTGTGTCTCCATTAGAATACTCATAAGTATCGCAACCTCTATCTCACGTTTTAGGCGAGAGTGTTTGATTTATGAAGTTGTTGGTAACATTTGTTTTATAATAATTTAAATTTTTCGGGGAATCAAGTGTTTTATATATATTTTAAAAATTCTTTCTTTTTTCTGAGGAAGTTTGTGAAAAATGTAGCAAAATAAATTCATTGCATGTACATTAAACTTATAGTGCGAGGAGGTGGGAGAATGAAAAGGAAACAGCCTATTTATGTTGCGACAAAAATGAACACGACGATGGGAAAATTATGGGAATATACGCAAGAACCAGATATACATACAGAGTGGGATGCTCGCTTTACTGAAATTTCGTATTTAGAGAAAAAAGAAGGAGAACCACAGAAGTTTTTGTATAAAACAAAGATTGGATTTGGGTTTGAAATAGCTGGAGAAGGGGAATCAATAGGTGAAATAAGAAAAGATATTTTAACGCAGTTATGCAATTGGATGGAAACGAAAATGAAATTGTAGATTATTTTGGCGAACCACATTTACTCGTTTCTACACTGCATTTTCATATCGATGAGTTAGGGGCAATGCATATTTCTTCAAAGAAACAATGGTTTTATATGTTTGGAAGAAATATGCCGTTACCAAAATTTTTGTATGGTGAAGCAAAAATTGTTGAAAGTTATGATGCAACACTACAGTGTTTTCGAATTCATGTACAAGTACGAAACCCGTTAATTGGCTCGCTTTTTTCATATAAGGGAACATTTGTGGAAAGGAAATAAACGATATGAAAAATATAATATTTGGGCTTGCTTGTTATGTTGTTTTTCTAATATATGAGTGGTCGAATATAAATCCTGTTGAAGCAATTATATTATTGTCTGTTTTATTATTTATACCAATGTCACTTTGTATTATTGATAAAAGAAAAAGAGATGGATCGTATTTATTATTTTATAAATTCGTATCGTTTTTATATCCAATCGCAGCAATTTGTGCAATGCTAGCTTTCGTCACAAATTACAATGTATTTGCGCTAGTTTGGTTTGTATATACAGGAATTGTTGCGTTATTTGGTGTAAGTAGATTGCTAGAAAGAGGATGGAAGCCGTTAGAAGAAATCGTCATAGATAGTTCGTTTATTTATTTGTTTTTAGGTGGTTTTTGGTTTTTTGCTTCAGTAGCAAAACTTTCAATTATGCATTTTAGCTCTGACATTGTTTTACTCACAGCAGCGCATTTTCATTATTCGGCGTTTCTATTGCCATTATCAGCTGGTTTAATAGGGAGAAAAAGAGAAAAGAGAAGTAAAGTATATGATGCTATTATGTTTATCATCATGATTTCACCTATGACAGTTGCAATAGGAATTACATACTCGAGAATATTTGAATTTTTTGCAGTGCTCCTATATTTATGTGCCATTTATGGATATGGATTTTACGTTTGGAGAGCAAAATTTAATGCTATCAGTGCAAAGATTCTTTTAATCGTTTCGTCTAGTACACTCATGGTTACAATTATGTTCTCACTTATATATTCATACGGAAATTTGAAGCATGTAATGACGATTACAATTGCTCAAATGGTTTGGATTCACGGTGTTGTCAACGGAATTGGAGTAGCGTTACCGGCATTTGTCGGCTGGATGATCGAAAAGAGTGTTCCGAATTATAAATACTATGGGAAACCAATGAGTAAATTAAGAGGAAGTGTGGCAATTGGTGAGGCTTTTTTATATAGCGGCAATTTAGTAGGCAGTAAGGAATACAACGGTTTAGTTGATCAAATAACTGATTTTCATAGTGAGTCATTTGACGTGACGAAGGTACCTTTAAGTATTATTCGTTTTTATGAAAATACAACAGAGTATGAGTTGCAATCAAATATTAAATGGGCTCGTTGGTTCCGCCTATTTGCATTTTGTTATGAGAAAATGAGCAAGCATGTAGGACAAATACATTTAGGGATGGGCGGCAATTGGGAAACGATGCATGGCTCTATCATTAGTGTAATAGATGAGAAAGATGGAAGAGAGAATGTAAGGGCTTGGATAAGGAAAAATGAAGCAGGTGAATCTATTTTTGTAGCTCTTTATTCAAAGCATACAAATAAGAATGAGACATATATGAATATCGCCTTACCTTTACCTTATTCGAATATGACTGGTATTTTGAAACTATATAATGATAATCATGATTTAATCATTACTAGTAAGTTAAGAGAAAATGGCCAGGGAGATGAGGGGATTTATTTACATACTCGGTTCTTAACAATCCGTTTACCGTTAGCAGAGACTTTCATCATTACAGAGGGTAAGGATAAAATGTTAACAGCTCATCATAGCATGTGGCTATTTGGACTTGAATTTTTACATATTCATTATAAGATTGAAAAAATTGCACAGAAGTAAGAAAGGCTTGGATGGGTTTCCAAGCTTTTTTATGTATGGGTAATTGTCATAGAAATTTGTTTATTTAGCTCATTATCCCAAACACGTTGAATTTCAAAAGTGCCTGTTTCAAAAAATAATGGGAATCTTTCTTTAAACCAAGTTTGCATAGGTAGCTTTAGTGCTGTATTGATTGGTATCCATAATAATTCACCCTCAGGAGGATTCAAAAGAAGTTCACCTTCAAATGAGTCTGTCCAATAGTTAAATACCATATATCGAACATTACCTTTCGGATTGACATATTCATCTAATCCTTTAAAAGTTAAATTGGAAACAAGTAATCCAGTTTCTTCTTTTACTTCTCTTATAGCGGCTTGAACGATACTTTCGGGGAAATCTACTTTGCCGCCAGGAGCGATGTAGCCAGGGAAACCTCGATGGCTGGGGCGTTTTATGAGTAAAATTTCATTGTTACGTTGGATCATACACATTGTATAGATCTGATGTTCGATGTTATGTGAATTTGGAGGCATAATGATGTATTCTCCTTTATATTTTTTTGATAATTTTACCATAACATAATTGTTTCTTATATAATTAGAAATGGAATGTTATAAATTTTCAGTTATATATTATAAATTCTATAGTCATTCGAAAAGAGGGGAGAGACATGCAAGGAGAAATACAAAAGGAGAAAAGTTTAGGTTATATTGGAAAATTATTATTACCAGTTAAAGTATCAACGCACTTTAAGTTTTTATGGATTGGACAATTACTCTCGGCCTTAGGTAGTTCGATAACTATGGTCATACTTCCAGTTGTTGTGTATTCATTAACTGGTTCAACAGTTGTAATGGGGATGACGATGGCAATGTACATGCTACCTAATATTCTTGCTTTACCGTTTGCGGGTTTAATTGTAGACCGAATTGATCGGGTTAGGTTAATGTTATTTACGGATATAATCCGCTGTATATTAATGCTATTACTTGCATCGCTTATATTTATGGATTTATTAACAATTACGATTTTATATATTCTCGTTGCCATATACGGACTTATGGAAGGGATATTCCAACCAGCATATTCTGCTGTAAGGGCGAAAGTATTCGTCCCTGAAATTCGTAATGCAGCTAAC
This sequence comes from Bacillus sp. FSL K6-2944, assembly GCF_038005385.1. Lineage (NCBI taxonomy): Bacteria > Bacillati > Bacillota > Bacilli > Caryophanales > Bacillaceae > Bacillus > Bacillus sp. FSL K6-2944. The sequence goes on from NZ_JBBOTE010000001.1 coordinate 585,840, forward strand.
GCACTCACTCAAATGAGTAATCAAGGTATACGATTAATTGGGCCAGCACTTGGTGGGTTAATCGTATCGGTTGCATCTGCAGGGATAGGTTTCGGACTAGATGCAGCAACGTACTTATTATCATTTTTATGTTTATTATTTTTAAAAGAAATTAAGTTTAAAAAAGTAAAACCCATTGAAAAGAGTAAGCTTAATTACAAACAAGAGTTTATGGAAGGTGTTTTAGTTTTAAAAAGTCATCCGTGGCTGTGGATTACAATTTTAGTTTTTTCTTTTATAAATATTTGTTATGCCGGCATTATCGTCGTATTAATTCCATGGTTATTTAATGTTCATCATCATTTTGAAGCTTACGTATATGGACTTGGCATGGCCTTTTCTGGTGGTGGGGCTGTAATTGCCGCATTAATATTTGGTGGGAAAGAGCTGTGGCATAAGAGAGGATTACTGGCTTATGGAGGTGTTTTAATGAGTGGCATTGCTTTATTAATTATGCCATTCATTTCTTGGGCACCCGCTTTAATATTCTTAATGGCAATTGAAGGATTTGGCATGATGATATTTGGACTCATTTGGGAAACGAGTTTACAGGAGCTTGTACCAGAAGAAGCATTCGGAAGAGTGGCAAGCCTTGATATGTTGGGTTCTTTTGCTTTATTGCCATTAGGATACGTAGTTGTAGGCTGGTTAGCTACTGTCATAGGTGGCGAGATAACTATTATAACACTAGCTAGTTTAGTAATTTTAACAATTGGAATAGCATTGTCTGTACCGAGTATTCGTCGATTTAATTGATTATATGGGAAAAGAGGGCTAGACCTATATAGAAAATAACTTAGCATATAATCAACTAGTATTAATAAAACATCTTTGTAATGAAAAGCCTTCCATACACATTTGGCACAAAAAAATTAGTATGGAAGCAACAAAAATAGAAATCACAAAAGAAGTGACGGAAGCGATACAAGTAGGTTTCAAAAAAGAAGAATAAGCCCTAAAGAAATTAGGACTTATTCTTCATTAAATACAAATGTTTGTTTCATTTTTTTACCTTCATTTACCGGATGGCCGTTATAAGAGCAATTCTTTTCTTCCCAAGTGATCACAACTTTAAAATTATGACTATTAAAGTCTAATGGGAATACCATGTAGTCAAAGCTTGTATGACTTTTAGAAATGTTTTCATTAGGTGTAGAAGGTTTAAAGGTAGCTTTAGAGGTAGGATTGTTATCAAGTATTTCCACAGATACATTTGATACATCATGACCGATGTTTTTTACGAGTAAACTATACGTATCAAATACACCTTGTTTTGGCTGGATTGCTTGCTTGTTTGGATTATGGGATTTATCAATTTCGACATACCATTGTTTAGACTTTGACGCAATCGGCAGTGACTGAAATGTGTAAGCACTAGCTTGCATTGGTAGTGCTAAACATATAAGCGTAAAGAGAGTTAATATTTTTCGTTTCATTTTTTTTAGAGCTCCCATTCTTTAATGGATTTACTTGTTATTATCTTCTTTTTACGAGTTAATATACCATATAATGTAAAGTGGTTATTGTGAGTAGTGAATCAATATCTTATTCACTACTCTTATAGCTAACATAATTACGTATGAAGTAAGAAAGAATAAATTTGTTTTTTCTATACTTAGATTACTGCCCTTTTTAAAAGGGCTATTTTTACGTTTTAATAAAAAGAATATACTAAGAATTCCGTATAAATTATTTATTTTAATGTAGTTAAATGTGCTTGTATATGTGAAATTAGAGAGGGAAGCTGTGTAGAGATGTTTCTACACAGCTATTTAGGATATGAAAAAATTACCAAAAATATGTTAAAATAACATTGTCATACAACAAGGGGGATTTGTTTTATGGAAAATGGACATCTTGCTAAAGTAGACTTAACGAAAAAAATTGAATCAAAATCTAAGTACAATAAGAAATTAGAAAAATATCAAAGGCGCTTATTAGCATTACAACAAATTTTGAAAGAAGAAAAAATCGCGGTTATGCTTGTTATGGAAGGATGGGATGCGGCTGGTAAAGGTGGGGCAATTAAGCGGGTGACGGAACATCTTGACCCACGTGGGTTCCAAGTAGATCCAATTGGAGCGCCTGCACCTCATGAAAAACGTTACCATTATTTGCAACGTTTCTGGCGCAAAATTCCACAGTACGGGCAAATTACCATTTTTGATCGCTCATGGTACGGTCGTGTGTTAGTTGAGCGTGTTGAAGGTTTTGCTACAAAGGAAGAGTGGATGAGAGCATATGATGAGATTAATGATTTTGAAAAACTACTAACAGATGACCATTACATAATGGGGAAGTTCTTCTACCATATAAGTAAAGAGGAACAGTTAAAGAGATTTAAAGATAGAGAGAAAAATCCTTTGAAAAGATGGAAAATTACAGACGAAGATTGGCGTAATCGTGAAAAATGGGATGAATATGTTGAAGCGATGGAAGACATGTTTGAAAAAACAAGTAAGCCAAATGCGAAGTGGCATATTATTGAAAGTAACGATAAATTGTATGCTCGTGTGAAAACGTTAAAAATTATTATTTCATTCATTGAGGATTATTTCTTAGAACATGGTATAGAATTGCCTTCTTATTATTATGAAATGAAAGAGGATATTGAAGTTTTGCAAGATGTAGGTGTGAAAGAGTAAAAAAGAAAATGGCCCTGTGAATTGGTGAAACCAAATTCTGGGGCTTTTTTATTTAGAAACATTTTACAATTAACAGAATAAGGTATATAATCAATAATCATATTAACATTATTAATATGATTATTGATTATATAATGTGTGGGGGTTTTACTTTGAAGGGAAGAGATGTTGTTTTAGGTTTATTAATGGAAAAGGAATTGTCTGGTTACGATATTAAAATTGTGTTTGAAGACGTATTTACTCATTTTTTTGATGGAAGTTTTGGAATGATTTATCCAACGTTACGACAATTGGAGAATGAAGGGAAAATAAAAAAAGAGGTTGTCATGCAAGAGGGGAAACCGAATAAGAAAATGTACTTTATTACAGATGAAGGACGTGAAGAGTTTTATCAATACATGCAGACGCCTGTAGAGAAGGATGTTTTACGTTCGGATTTTTTAATGAGAATGTATTTTGGTAACTATAGTGATGATGTAACAATAAAAAAATGGATTAAAGATGAAATTGAAAGAAAAGAAGCGTACATTGCAGATCTTCGATTGAAATATGAAAAGTGGAGAGTAGGTATTACTTTCGTCGAAGAAATTTCACTAGATGTAGGTATTGCATCGTATAGTGCACAAGTGGAGACTTTGAAGAAAAAATTAGAAGAGTTAGAGGCGAAAGAAAACAATAAAACAGAAGAATGAAAAACGCGTTCACAATAAATAAAGGGGTATATAAAGATGGAGCAATCAAAGGGTATTAAGATTGTCTTTTTAATGTGTCTAGGTATCTTTCTTTGTATGATTGATACGACAATTATGAATATAGCTTTACCGGCAATACAATCGAGTGTAAATACTTCGTTAGAAAATATGTCTTGGGTATTAAATGTTTATACAATGACGATTGCAGTACTTGCCATTCCGTTAGGGCGGATAGCTGATATCTTTGGAAAAGCAAAGATGTATATTCTGGGTCTGGTGATTTTTGGTGGTGGATCGGTACTTTGCGCTTTTGCTAATACAGGTGATTTTCTTATTTTTTCTCGTTTTATACAAAGTATTGGGGCAGCGATTTTATTTCCAACAAGTATGGTAATTGGTGTATCAGCTATGCCATTAGCTAAAAGGCATGTTGCGCTTGCGATTTTAGGAGTAACACAAGGATTGTCAGCTGCTATGGGACCAGTAATAGGTGGAATTATTACGCAAAATTTAGGATGGAGATGGGTGTTCTTCGTTAATGTTCCGGTTTGTATAATAGGAATCGTGTTATGTTGCATCATGCTACAAATAAAAAATGAAGAACGTATTATCTCAAAAATAGATTGGATAGGACTACTATTAAGTAGCACAGCAATTTTTTCATTTACTCTCATATTAGTAAAAGGTAATACATGGGGATGGCAAAGTAATATTGCTTTGTCTTGTTATGCAATTAGCACTATTTCTCTTATTCTATTTATTTTAGTAGAACGAAAGATTCATAACCCAATGGTGAATTTAAAGTTATTTCAAGATCGAATGTTTGTCGGAGCGTCGATCGTTGTTATATTGAGTAATTTATTTTTAATTGGAGTTACTGTATTGCTTCCAACGTTCTTGACGAAACTACAGGGTCGAACGGAAATTGAAGCGGCTTTTTTAGTGACACCTATTTCAGCAATGATATTTTTTGTCTCACCAGTTGCAGCAACTTTAATTAAAAAACTCGGAAAAGTAACTATTATTTTGTCAGGATTTCTTGTTATGGGGCTTTCCTACTATTGGTTGCAAATGATTGATGTTCATTCAACAAATATAGAAATTATTATTCCATGTATGATATTAGGTGTTGGATATGGTTTAGTAGTGGGGCCAATTACAGTTTTAAGTGCGTCTTCGTTTGAAGGAGAATTGTTAACTGCTTCTCAAAGTGTTGTATCAATGTTACGACAAGTTGGAATTGTATTGGCAGTCGCAATATTTGTCTCTAACTTAACTCACAATTTAACTGTAAATAAAGAAAAAGTATATCGTTATGCAGAAGAAAAGGTGCGTACTATTCATGTGAATAGTACTGAGCAAACTGAAATTTTACAAATGACTAAAGAGAAAATAGAGAATCAAAGTTTAGAGTCGAATATAAATAAGAAACAAAATGCAATGACAATGGGATTAAGTAAAGAGAAAAAGGAAGAATTGATTCGCGACAAGACGGATGAAATATTAAGAAAAGTTCCAGTAGAATATAGAGATGTAAAAAGAGAAGAAGTTATGAGGAAAGTGACAAAAGAAGTTGAAAAACAAGGGGAAAGTATAAAGAAAGAGGTACTCACATTTTCAAATGATGTGAATCATTATGCCAAGAATCAGATGGCTATGAGTTTTACAGATTTATATAAAGCAAGTGTGCCAATTATTTTAATTTGTGCTTTCGTAAGTTTGTTGTTTTGGGAAGGGAAAGCTTTGAGTAAAAAGAGAAAGGGAAGGATAGTAGAAGAAGCGTAAAGGAAAACAGGCTGCTATTAGCCTGTTTTCCTTACGTTAGTATGAAAAATCTGGATTTAATTCTTTAAATTTATGACTATAATGCCTTTTATTATTAAAACCAACAAAATCAATTCCGACGCAAGATTCTAAATTTCCGTCTACAATCGTAGAATCCACGAAGCTTAAATGTTTTAATTTTTGTAGTTCTTTAATGAATTGTAGATTTTGTATGTTACCACAACTTGATAAGATGAGAGTTTCTAATTCCGTTAAATAGCGCAAATATTCGTGGTTTTTAAGCTTACTGCAATGGTCGAATTCGATGTGTTTTAAAGTTGAAGCATTGTTTTCAATTTCATCAATATGCTCTAAATTTCTTAAATAATTGAGTTCTAAATGCTTTAATTTAGGTAATGACCTACATCCTTTTAATGAATTAATGTTCCCTTGTGTAATGCTTAGTTTTTCAATTTTTTGTAAAGACATTAATTCTTCAAGGTTCTTTTGTTTCGGTTTGTATTTCCAAATGTATAGTTCTTTTAAGTTAGGACAAGATTCGAAGCCTTTAATGTTTTTATTACACTTTATGTGAAGTTCCTCTAAATTTGTAAAGCTTTCTAACTCTGTTAAGTTTAGTGGAACTTGTGGTTCTTCTAGTGATAAAGATTTTAAGTTTTTTAATTTATATAGGGCTGAATAATCAGTAATATATATACTACTAATGTGTAAGCTTTCAATTTGCGGGCAGTGTTCAAGAAAATTAATATGGTGCAAACTATACCTAAGATCATTAATGTAAACATCAGTAAAGTTGTTTGTATTAATGAAGTCTACGTATTCATCCAGTCTGTTTTCATGGATTTGTACTGTGCCATCCATAACTAAAAAGTTTTGTGGTTTCTTTTTGATAGATATTTGTAAAGGATTCATGTATTGAAATATTTCTGTCTTGTTTTCTAAAATAGTTTCAACACTTCTTTTGACAGTTGGAACATTGTCTCTTTGTTTGTAAGCTATTAAGGTTGACTTTATTTCTGACGGATCTGCTAATAAAATTTTTGGAGCCATTTCATATAGTACATCTTCATTTGCAGGTATACAGCTAACCATTGCATCAAGTGCTATTAAACTTAAAGGGTGTCCTTTTGTTAGCCAAGACTTAATTCGTCTCCAAGTTAGTTGTGATACTGCAGCTAATCGCGCCCAATCGTTATGAAATGATACTGCATGTTCCTCTATCCAATCTAATGTTTCTGAGGATTGAAAAGAATGCAGACAAATGAAGGAAGTGGTCGGAAGCTCACTTTTTAATACTGTTTTTAGCCTTTCTATTACTAAAGGAAAGGCTTCTTCAAATGGTAAACAATAAGCTGCAGCGTGAGAAAGAGGTGCAAGTAAATCTTCATCAAATGCCTTCCACAGTTTTCTTATCCAATCTGAGGCGAATTCTCCTAGTATACATATAACAATCTCAAGTAATCTAGTTTTAATTACACCATTCATTGTGTTTGAAAAGCGGTTTATAACAGCATCTAGTACTTCGTTTTGATCGTACCTATTAAGAGCTTCAATTTCTGCTTCTTGAAGAAACCATCTAGTCATGGTGTAATCAAGTAATTCCTCTAAACTAGAGCGAACTTCTTCTAAAGTGGGCACGGGTGTAAGTTTGTGCTCATTCATCTCTAATTTTGGTTGCTTCGCTTTACCATCTTCTTCATAAAAACTATCATGCAAATAATATTTATAAGGTGAGTGAATCATTACAAGGTGGTACCATTCTTTAGGATGTAAAGATAACGAAATAAGACGCTCATGACATTGGTTACATAATTTATAAGGTTGATTTGCTTGATCGGATTCTTCTATTTTATATACTGGATCATGTTTGCAAGCTTCACATAATTCTACTGTTTTTTTCATTGTTTCCTCCTTGCCTATTGTGAATAGTAGTATTTTTAATATAGCATGGGATAAGTCGAGTATGATTAGAAAGTTTTTTAGAATGAAAGGAAGGAATGGAAAATGCCATTGAATATGTAACGTTATACATAGTACATTAACAAGAGGGATTAATTTTAAAAGGAGGATGGGGAATTGCTAGATAAGGCAGGGGCTTTAATAGATAATCATGTGTACACAGAAGAAGAGCAACAAAAACTATACAAACGAACGTTAATAATCGTCAGCATTTCACAAATGTTTGGCGGTGCAGGACTAGCTGCTGGTATTACAGTGGGAGCACTTCTTGCGCAGCAAATGCTTGGAACAGATGCATTTGCAGGATTACCAACTGCTATGTTTACATTAGGATCGGCATTAGCAGCTTTCATAGTAGGGAAGCTTTCGCAACGATATGGACGCCGAATAGGTCTTGCAACAGGGTTTATAGTAGGCGGATTTGGAGCAATTGGTGTTGTAATGGCAGCTTTAACAAATAGTATTATTCTTTTACTTATTTCTTTACTCATATATGGTGCCGGTACAGCCACGAATCTACAAGCTCGTTATGCAGGTACAGATTTAGCAGATAAGAAGCAGAGAGCAACGGCTGTTAGTATTACGATGGTAATGACGACTTTCGGTGCAGTTGCAGGACCAAATTTAGTAGGGGTAATGGGAAGTTTTGCTCATTCAATTGGAGTTCCTAAACTTGCAGGTCCGTTCATACTATCGGCAGCAGCATTTATACTGGCGGGTCTAGTTCTTTTTGTTATGCTTCGTCCAGATCCTTTGATTATTGCTAACATAATAGAAAGATATAAACAGGAACATACATATAAAGGACAACCAATAACAGAAGAAGCGAAAGAAAATAAACGAGGTATTACAGTTGGAGCAATCGTAATGATACTTACGCAAATAGTGATGGTTGCGATTATGACGATGACGCCAGTTCATATGGGACACCACGGTCACGGTTTAAGTGCAGTAGGACTTGTGATAGGTTTTCATGTAGGTGCAATGTATCTTCCATCTCTCGTTACAGGAATGTTAATCGATAAAATTGGCCGAACTACAATGAGCATAGCTGGTGGAGTGATTTTACTTGCAGCGGGTGTCATAGCTGCGATAGCGCCAAGTGATTCTTTATTATTATTAATCGTTGCTCTGTCTTTACTTGGGCTAGGATGGAACCTCGGATTGATAAGTGGTACAGCACAAATCGTTGATTCCACAACACCGTCTACACGTGCTAAAACACAAGGGAAAATAGATGTTTTTATTGCGCTAGCTGGAGCTTCTGGTGGAGCAATGTCAGGTATGGTAGTAGCGAATTCAAGTTATGCGGCATTGTCATTGGCTGGAGGCGTGTTAGCGTTATTACTTATTCCTGTTGTGATATGGTCTCGAAAAGGGGCAAGAAATTAAATGAAAAAGAGGTTCTAGTTACTGACTAGAACCTCTTTTTATACACTTAAATTAAATTCCACTCTACAATAAGCCCTAAATGCGTAAGTCCGCCACCAAATCCGTATAGTAAAAGTGTGTCTCCGTTATTTAATTTTCCTTCTTTTATAGCTAAATTTAAAGCGAGTGGAATGGTGACTGAAGAGGTATTCCCCATATATTCCACGCTCGTTAATGTTTTTTGTATTGGAATTTGAGATTTTTCGCAAATAGATTCGATCATTCGTAAGTTAGCGCTGTGGGGTATGAACCAGTCTATATCATCTACTTGCATATTTACGGTATGTAATAAATTTTTTATGCCTTTTGGTACTGTGCGTGTTGCCCATTTATATACTTCTCTTCCATTTTGAACGATTTTTTCATTTGTTTGCAGTGGTGTGCCATTCATAGTAGTAGATAAGTTTGTTCTATATAGATGAATGCCGCCATCACCGTTTGTTCCCATGTGAGCAGCGATAAAGCTTGGGGTGTTTTCATCTCTTTCTAATAAAATAGCTCCAGCACCATCACCGAATAAAATACAGGTCGTTCTATCGGTATAATCAGTAACTTTAGATAATGTCTCTGTCGCTACGACAAGTACTTTTTCATGTGATCCAGAAGTGATTAAGCTATTACCGACGTGTAGTCCATATGTAAAACCAGCACAAGTTGCATTTAAATCAAAAGCTAGTGTATGAGGTATGTTGAAGTATTGTTGTATTTGGCAAGCAACACTAGGGAAAACGTAATCAGCAGTAGTAGTAGCGACAATGATACAGTCGACATCTTCTAAGTTTTTCTTATATGTTGTACATAAATTTTCAATTGCTTTAATGGCTAAGTTTGAGGAGTATTCTTCGCCGCTAGCGATTCTTCTTTCCTTCATTCCTGTTCTTTGTACAATCCATTCATCATTCGTATGGACCATCTTTTCTAAATCGTTATTAGACAATATTTGATCTGGAACATAAGTACCAATTGCAGTAATACGAGATTTAGAATGCATAGGAACATCTCCTAACTTTTATTTTTATAACCTGATACTAATATTAGGTTATAAAAATGTCAATAAAGATTTTTGTTGTATTAAAACGATAATACTTAACTTACTATGAAGGAATTTGGCGAGTGCTGTAAAAATAATATACGAGAAGTTTCTAAAATTGATAATTGCTTTTGTTATTTTTATTGTGAGAAAAACTCGCAAAAAATGACGATTAAAGTAAAAATATAAAGATTTTCTTTAGTGTGATATAGGTTGTTAAAACTTGTGAAAGCGAATTACTTATGCTACACTTTATGTAACTTAAAATGAACGGAGGGGCTTCCTTTGATCTTAATCAGATTACGTCTCAATACTTTGTGCCAATAATTGAATAGCGCTCAAAGGCTCTGTCTGTGTACAGAGTGAACGGGATTGGTCTGCCTATTTTAAAGGAACCCTTTATTAAGCTTATATGTGAAAAAGAGGGAGGGACGAATACGCCCTCTTTTTGTTTTGCCTTTATAAATAGAATGGGATTGTATAAGTGAACACTTACTGTGGATACGTATACAATCTTGGGACTTTTTGACTATAAAATAGGATGAAAGCATAGCTTTCTTCTATTTCTTTGGTGAACCCTTATCCGTTTACGAAAACACAGGCAGCGACCTGTGTTTTTTATTTTACGTAATCGAAATGGAGGAATAAATATATGGAAGAAGTATTACAAAGAGCAGTTTTAGTTGGAGTAAATGTAGGTAATGAAGATGATTTTGCATATTCGATGGAAGAGTTAACAAATCTTGCGGAAGCTTGTGATGTAGAGGTAATTGGGCAAGTAACGCAAAATTTACAACGAGTAAATCCATCGCATTATATCGGAAAAGGAAAGATTGAAGAAGTTGCAGCGTATGTACAAGAAATAGATGCGAATATGGTTATCTTTAATGATGAATTATCTCCTTCACAAATTCGAAATTTAGAAGAGGATTTAGATTGTAAGGTAATTGATCGTACCATTTTAATTTTAGATATTTTTGCGCAACGTGCGAAAACGAAAGAAGCACAGCTACAAGTAGAAGTAGCACACCTTCAGTACATGATGCCTCGTTTAATCGGTCTTCGTGAATCGTTAGGGAGACAGAGCGGCGGCGTTGGTACGAAAAATAAAGGTGTCGGTGAAAAGAAGTTAGAGTTAGACCGTCGTAAAATTGAAGAACAAATTTCAGTTTTGAATAAAGATTTAGAAGCGCTCGTTGCCCAGCGTCAAACGCAACGAAAGCAGCGTAAGAAAAATGAAATACCTGTTGTAGCATTAGTAGGTTATACGAATGCAGGAAAGTCAACGACGATGAATGCAATGCTTGAAATTTATAATGGTACAGAAGAAAAACAAGTATTTGAAAAAGATATGTTATTCGCGACGTTAGAAACATCTGTACGAAATATTGATTTGCCAGATAATAAATCATTTTTATTAACAGATACAGTTGGATTTGTAAGTAAATTACCACATCATCTTGTGAAGGCGTTCCGTTCAACGTTAGAAGAAGTAGCGGAAGCAGACCTACTTATTCACGTTGTAGATTACGCAAATCCAAATTATGAACAATTAATTGATATTACAAATGAAACGTTAAAGAAAATTGGAGTAGAAAATATTCCAACGATCTATGCTTATAATAAATCAGATATGGTAGATGTTGAAATTCCGAAAGTGCAAGAAGATCGCGTTTATTTATCAGCGAAGAAACATGTTGGAATGGAAGAACTTGTAGAAATGATTCGCTCACACATCTATAAAGAATATACGAAGTGTGAAATGTTAATTCCATATGATCAAGGACAGGTAGTTTCGTATTTCAATAATCATGCACACGTTTTATCTACGAGTTACGAAAACGAAGGTACCAAATTACAAATAGAATGTAAGACGAGTGATTACGAGAAGTATAAGCATTTTGCAATTTAATGTAAGAGGCAACCCAGTATGTGATTGGGTTGTCTTTTTTTTGTACTGTTTTACCGCTGAAAGTTACAAGGATGCAAGCCAATGACGGGAGTTAAGTTATATTTCTGGAAAAAGAAATGAAAGCAGTATAGAATAGAAATGTTTCAAAAGTCAGAATTTATTACACCTACTGTAATAAATATATATTTTGTACAGAAAGGGGAGATTCACATATGCAGGCAGTTTCACACAAAAAAACTGTAGAAACACCGACAATATATCGAATTTTATTTGCGATTAGCTTTGGGCATTTTTTAAATGATTCGATGCAAGCAGTTGTGCCGGCGTTGTTTCCTATTTTGGAAAAAACGATGAATTTATCCTATATGCAAGTAGGGTGGATTGCGTTTGCATTAAATATGACGTCATCGATTATGCAACCGGTGTTTGGTATGTATTCAGATAAGAAGCCGTCACCATTTTTATTACCACTCGGCATGTTTTCAAGTATGCTTGGAATGATTGGACTCGCGTTTGCACCAAACTTTATTATTGTTATTATTTCTGTTTTATTTATTGGTTTAGGTTCCGCAGTCTTTCATCCAGAAGGCGCTCGTGTTGCGTATATGGCGGCAGGTGCAAAACGAGGGTTAGCGCAAGCGATTTATCAAGTTGGGGGAAACACGGGGAATTCTCTAGCTCCTATTTTTACAGCGCTAATTTTCGTTCCACTCGGTCAAATTGGTTCATTAGGTTTTACAGCATTTGCAGCAGTAGGAATTGCATTATTCATTTTCGTATCGAATTGGTACAAAAATGAATTAGCAACCGGTGCTGTAAGAAGGAAGAAGAGGGCTGCACTTGAGGCGGAAAATGCAATTGTAAGTACACACATTAAATTCGTTATTATACTTCTTGTTTTTCTTACTTTTGTACGCTCTTGGTACGGTGCTGGTATCGGGAATTTCTATCAATTTTACTTAATAGAGCATTACAGTTTATCTATAAAAAATGCCCAGTATTTCGTATTCGCATTTATGATTGCTGGTGTGTTAGGCACTTTCTTCGGAGGACCGTTAGCAGATCGATTTGGTAAGAAAAATATCATCGTATTTTCAATGTTAGGTTCAGCGCCACTTGCACTGTTATTACCACATGTCTCACTTGTGTGGGTCGTACCGTTATTTTTATGTATCGGTTTTATTAGTTCAAGTAGTTTTAGTGTAATTGTTGTATATGCACAAGAGCTTGTGCCTGGAAAAGTGGGAATGGTGTCAGGATTAATCGTAGGTCTTGCATTTGGACTTGGAGCATTAGGTGCTGTAGTTCTTGGGAAATTAGCAGATATATATAGCCTGCAATTTATTATGCTATTATGTAGTTGTCTACCATTAATTGGACTCACTTCATGGTTACTGCCAAGTGATAAGAAAACGATAGAATAGGGGATGCGCTATGAAATTGTGTGAAAACGTTACGGAATTAATAGGAGATACACCTGTCGTCCGATTATCTAAATTTATTCCGGAAGACGCAGCAGATGTGTATGTGAAACTAGAAATGTTTAATCCATCGCGCAGTGTGAAAGACCGTGCTGCTTATAATTTACTTCACGTTGCAGAAGAAAATGGTCTCATCAAACCAGGAGATACAATTATTGAACCGACAAGCGGGAATACAGGGATTGGTTTAGCGATGAATGCAGCAGCTAAAGGGTATAAAGCGATTTTAATTATGCCAGATAATATGTCAAAAGAGCGTATTAATTTATTGAAAGCATACGGAGCAGAAGTAGTTTTAACACCAGCAGAACAAAGAATGCCAGGAGCAATTGCGAAGGCGTTAGAACTGCAAAAACAAATACCGAATAGTTTTATCCCGCAACAATTTGAAAATCCAGCTAATCCGAATATTCACCGTTATACGACTGCACTTGAAATTTACGAACAAATGGATGGAGAGCTTGATGCTTTTGTTGCAACGGCAGGAACAGGCGGAACGATTACAGGGACTGGTGAAACGTTAAAAGAGAAATTGCCAAACTTATATATTGCAGTAGTGGAACCGAAAGGATCTCCCGTTTTATCCGGTGGTGTACCAGGTCCTCATAAACTAGTAGGAACAAGCCCAGGATTTATTCCGAAAAACTTAAATACAGAAGTGTATAACGAAATTATTCAAATTGCAGATGAAGAGGCTTTAACGACAATGAGAAACTTAGCTAGACAAGAAGGGTTATTAGTTGGGCCATCTTCTGGAGCATCTGTTTACGCTGCAATCATGATAGCGAAACGCCTAGGCGTTGGTAAAAAAGTTTTATGTATTGCGCCTGATACAGGTGAACGTTATTTAAGCATGGGGTTATTTGAATAAAAAGGATAGAAACACCTTAATAGTGAATAGCTGCTATTAAGGTGTTTGTTTTATGGAATGAAGAGGGGGAGAAGAACAATGAAACTATTAAAACCAATCCATGAATATAGTGAGCATATTACGGCGTATAGACAAGCGTTTTTACACTCAGGGGAACAACCACATGGAAGTAGTTCTTTACAAAACTTTGATTCTCTTGATGAATGGTTTGAAAAAGTGAGTAAACAAGAACTAGGAGAAAATTTACTAGCTAATCGAGTGCCATCTAGTCAGTTTTTAAGTTTTGAACAAGGGGAACTTATAGGTTTTGTGAATATTAGACATAGATTAAATCCAGAATTATTACGGGAAAGCGGTCATATTGGATATAGTGTCCATCCGAATAAACGTCGCCACGGTTACGCTACGAAACAACTACAACTTGCATTAGCTGAAGCGCAAAAATTAGGATTGCAGAAAGTATTAATAACTTGCGATAAATCCAATATCGGTTCTGCTAAAACGATTCAAAAGGTTGGAGGTGTGTTAGAAAATGAAGTAGTTTCTTCTCGTACTGGTGAAGTTATTCAGCGCTATTGGATACAAATATGATTAAGTAGGAATTTGAAAAGGTAATGCAAGCTGTAATATCGAAATAGATAAATGAAATATAGGGGATTACTGCAATTTTAGGGGGAAATGAAATGGGATTAAAAGAGAAAGCGATAGAGATGTCAGAGATTTATAGGAAAAATCCGAAAGTAGAAGCTATTATTTTAGCGGGTTCAGTAGCTAGAAAGCTTGAAGATGAACATTCAGATATAGAATTACATATTTTATGGTCAACACCGCCAGAAGATGAGGATCGTAGGGCCCCTATTCATCATATTGATGGGACAATATTATCGTATCATCCGTATGAGGAAGAAGAATGGTCGGAAACGTATTTAACGAAAGAGGGAATTAAATTAGAGATTAGTAACTTTTTAACAGAGACAGTAGAGAAAGTGATTTCGGATGTGGTGGATCAATATGATATAAGTTATGAAAAACAATGTATTGTATCATCCATTCATGATGGTGTTAGTTTGTATGGAGAAGGGAAAGTGAATGAATTAAAAGAAAAAGTAGCGGCATATTCAGATGAACTAGCAAAACGGATGATTTCAGAAAATCTATGGTTAAGTAATCGTTGGCACAATCGAAAGGCGCTTTTAAAACGGAAAGATTGGCTTATGCTTTATGACGTTATTTGCGAAGTACAAAGGAACATATTCGGTGTTTTATTTGGTTTGAATAAAATGTACGTACATCATCCAGCGTTTAAATGGATGCCTAATAATGTGGAACGAATGACTATTAAACCTGAAAAATTATATGAACGTATGGCGGACACATTAATAGGGAATCCAGAAAAAAGTGTGCAGGAGTTAGAGTTGCTGATAGAAGAAGTGTTGCAACAAGTTCATACATACGCGCCAGGAGTAAATGTGGATGAGCAAGAAAAATCTATTTTTTATTTTGTGAAATAGAAAATAGTAATAAGGGGGAAGTTATGGGGTTTTTTAATAGGTTTTTTAAAAAAGTTGAAAAAGTAAATGAGCAAGAAGCTACTCTTCATGAATTAAGTGAAGAATTGTATGTTGAATCATCGGTAGAGGAAGCGACTAGTTACTGGGTATCAATGGCACAAAATATAATTGTTAATGCTGTAAAAGCGGCTGACAATGATGTGGAACGTGCCTTCGTGTTATTGAATTTGAAGAAAGGTGAGGCTTCATTTGATATTTTTTATCAAATAAATGGGCAATTGTATTTCTGGGATCAGCTAGGAAATGAGACGATAAGAAATAGAATTCAGAACGAGTTGTTACCGCAAGCTCCAGAAGTTTCAAATGCAGTAAATGAGCAATTTCGTGGAGCTGATCACCCTATAATTTCGTTCGCACAATTGCAGTTTGAATGGGAAACGAAAGCCTGGTTCTCACATATAATTTGGGAAGATAGCCTTGCTGCTCAATTGCCCAAAAATCAAATTCTAAATGAATGGTTTCGTGTAATTAAAGAAGAAACGAAAAATAGACCACTGGATAGTGATGCGAAATTTTCTTGGTATCCATCAAACTCTTAAAAAATGAATACAGAGAGACAGGTTATGTTTCTAGATGATTTGTATTATTGAATAAGTATCAATAATACGTAATTCTTTTTCTATTGCCTGTTAGAATTCGTTATGTACTAAGCTACTTGTTTTCTAAACTAAAACTTATATTTCGAATTTTTAAATAGATTGTAATACATAAAAATTCGAAATATAAGTTGACACTATTTTTAATGTGTGATAAAAATGATAGTAATCAATTCGGAAAATAATATTTGGGCAATGAAAGGGTATAGTAGTGAATATCTCCCTATTTCAGAGAGCTGATGGTTGGTGTGAATCAGTATATAGATTATTCATGAAGTTCGTCCTGGAGCATCTTTCATAAATCTCATATTTTGAGGAAATGAAAGACGGTAGTTTATACCGTTATCAAATAAAGTGGTGAAGATTTTTTCACAACTAGGGTGGTACCGCGATATTTATCGTCCCTACGTATTTACGTAGGGACGTTTTTTATTTAGGTCCTAACTTTGGTGTGGCTTCATAACTAGGGTGGTACCGCGATATTTTATCGTCCCTACGTTTTTGCGTAGGGGCGTTTTTATTTAGGTGGTTTCTTAGTGTTCTTCACAACTAGGGTGGTACCGCGATAATTTTGTCGTCCCTACGTATTTACGTAGGGGCGTTTTTTTATTATTAGGGAGGAAGTGAACGTATTAGAAAAGAGTATTGATAGAACAATATAAATACCGAATTGTAACAAAGAAAAAGAGATAGAGAGGAGATTAACAAATGAATTCACAGCAATGGACATCGAAATTAGGTTTCGTATTAGCTGCAGCAGGTTCGGCAATTGGTCTTGGGGCGATTTGGAAATTCCCATATATGGCCGGCATTGGAGGAGGCGGAGCGTTCTTCCTAATTTTCATCGGTTTCACATTATTAATTGGTTTACCGCTATTATTAGCTGAATTTGTTATTGGAAGAAGTACACAAAAAGAGGCTGTCGATGCATATAGAGAGATTGCTCCTAAAACGTTATGGCCTTGGTTAGGTAAATTAGGAATTGTAACATGTTTCATATTACTTTCTTTCTACAGTGTTGTAGGAGGCTGGATTTTATTATATTTATGGAATGCAATTACAGGTAGACTATGGGAAGGAAATGGAGCATACGAAGCTACGTTTGGTGAAATCATTTCCAATCCATATTTAGCAGTTGGATCACAGCTATTATTCATCCTTATTACTATTTTCATCGTAAGTAAAGGTGTACAAAATGGTGTTGAAAAAGTAAATAAATATTTCATGCCAGCACTATTCGTTTTATTCTTTGTATTAATCGTTCGTGCACTTACGTTAGATGGTGCTGGAGAAGGCGTTCGTTTCTTCTTACAACCTGATTTCTCACATGTAACATCAGAAGTTATTTTATACGCAATGGGGCAATCGTTCTTCTCATTATCTGTTGGGGTAGCCGTTATGGTAACGTATAGCTCATACTTACCGAAAGAAGAAAGCTTACCACGTTCAGCATTTTCTATCGTAGCCTTAACTCTTGTTATTACATTACTTGCAGGACTTGCAATTTTCCCAGTTGTGTTCGCATTTGGGATGGAACCATCTCAAGGACCAGGACTATTATTTATCGTATTGCCAGCTATTTTCAGTAAAATGGCATTCGGAAAATTATTCTTCATCGTTTTCTTATTACTATTCTTCTTCGCTACGATTACATCAGCAATTTCGATGTTAGAAATTAGTGTTGCATCGTTAACATCAAAAGGTAAAGGGAAACGTGAAAAAATGGCCTTAATCGTAGGGTTATTAATCTTCGTTGTTGGGGTACCATCAGCATTATCATTCGGTATATTAAGTGATCTGAAGATTTTCGGGAAGACAGTCTTTGATTTAGCGGACTATGCAGTAAGTAACGTATTAATGCCACTTGGTGTATTATTAGTTTCTATCTTTGTTCCTTTAAAAATGAAGAAAGATGTATTAATGAAAGAGCTAGGTGTAAGTAAAAATAAAGGTTATAAACTATTCGTATTATGGTTATTCTTACTTCGTTATATCGCACCAATTGCGATTATTATCGTATTCTTAAATGTACTTGGCATTATATAAAAAGAAAGGTAGCGTATCATACAAAGATACGCTACCTTTTTATTTTGCTCTTTTTTGCAATTCATTTACTGTTACGAACTGATAGCCCTTCTTAGATAAAGAATCTAAAATACCTTCAATCGTTTGTAAATTTTCATTAGACTCATCATACATAGAGTGCAGTAAAATGATAGAACCTGGTTTTACATTTTTATTAACGTATTTAATTTTATCAGCCGCAGATTTATAAAAAGTATCGGGCTCAAGATCCCATGTGATTGTTTCGATATTGTTTTTATTTAAATAATATGGCAGCCCTATTAACTTCTTACCGTTAGGGGGCCTAAAATCAATTTCGTCTGTAAATCCTGTTTGGCGGATTAATGAATTCGTTTTTTCTATTTCATCTTTAATAAAAGAAGGTGTTTTGAAAACCATTCTATTATGAGAATATGTATGGTTTCCAAGTTGGTGCCCAGATTGCGCGATAGCTTCTCCTAACGATAAATTTTGCTCTAATTCATTTCCAATTAAAAAGAAAGTAGCTTTAGCGTTGTATTTATCTAGTAGCGGTAATATTTGTTTTACATTGTTAGTAGGGCCATCATCAAAAGTTAAAGCAATCACTTTTTCATTTGTTTCTACGCGTTGTGTTAAATCTCCAAATAATTGAAAGCTTCTTGCGTTCATCAATTTGTATGTTCCGAATAATGCCGTGATAATAAAGAATAGTGTAACGATTGTAATGATAATTTTTTTCTTCATAATGTAACCTCACAATGATTTTTAATTCAGTTAAAAAGTATTATATCAAACTAAGTAATTTCGTGCTTTAAGAAGGGTGTGGATGCAAGGAGAAGGAATTTATCATATAATAAAATGCAAAAGGTATATTAGGAGGTGTTTATATGGCGATTATAATTCAATTGCCAGACACTGCAACGTCTCATGCAAAGCCAAGTATGGAAATGGCGATACTTTGCGTGAGGTAGACAAGTAATATACAATCGCCTATATGAGCTCGTATCATTTTTTATATTTGGCTTTGCACCTTATTGAAATGAACCATAAAAAATAAGGGGCGAGCAGAAATGAAATACGTAAAAGCTAATGCTGTTTTACCAGAGAGTTTAATTACTGAAATTCAAAAGTATATACAAGGTGAAACAATTTACATTCCGAAACAAGAAACGAAACATTATAAATGGGGTACACGATCTGGCGGAAGAAAACAACTAGATGAAAGAAATAAAGCAATTAAAGAAGCGTTTAAAAGTGGGATTGCTATTCATCAACTTGCAGAAGAATATTTTCTTTCTGGGGAAACGATTAAAAAGATTGTGTATTCTAAATAAGAGGAAAAGAGTCTGATTCATATATTACTTTGAATCAGACTCTTTTTGTTTTATGTGTATTGGATATATGAGGTGTGAACGGGCATGATAATAGAAAAAATGTGCCGTTTTTTTATTAAATGGTATACAGAGCACTTGAAAAGTAGAAAGGTGAACATATATGAATCATATTGGACAAATAACGATAGAGCTTTTAGTTGGTTTTTTTGTTCTATTAATTGCTACAAAAATATTAGGGAAAACACAAATATCTCAGCTAACGCCATTTGATTTTATTTCTGCAATCGTCCTAGGTGAGCTCGTTGGAAATTCAATATATGATCCTAAAATTAAAGTATGGTCTATTTTATATTCAGTATTTGTTTGGGTAATTTTAATTTATACTATAGAAGTGATAACACAAAAAGTAAGAGGAACAAGAAGGTTTTTTGAAGGGTATCCTTCAATTATTATTCGTAACGGAAAGATTGATCGTGAACAATTAAGCGTAAATCATTTGGATATAAACCAATTACAACAAATGCTTAGGCAACAAAAAGATATATTTTCAATCAGAGAAGTTGAATATATGATATTGGAACCGAACGGAAACATAAGCGTTCTGAAAAAAAGTAAATACGAATCTCCTACTATAAATGATTTAAGTTTAAAACATAAGCCTGTATACTTACCAATTTCATTAATTAGTGATGGAAAAGTAGTTAAGGATAATTTGAGGGAAGCGGGATTTGATGAAGGATGGCTTTATAAACAAATAAAGCAAAAAGGAATTACTAAATTTGAAGACGTATTATATGCGGAATGGAAAACAGATGATGGCTTCTTTTGTCAGGAAATGCAGCGGTAGAGAATAAGTGATATATGTAATGTTTGTTTCTAAGTTATCTTTTACATATCAAAAAATGTAATCATTGTATACAATAAAACTAGATCAACAATTTGTATGGAGTGATAAAGATGGAAGCGTTTATTAGAAGTGATCAATATAATTTTATAAAATCACAAGCTTATATTTTAGCAAACGGGCATGCAACGGCAAATGATAGAGGTGTAATTCAAGCGTTAAAATCGCTTGCGATTGAAAAGATAATACATGTATTTGAGAATTTAACGGATGAACAGAAAGAGTTAATTGATACGGTATTAACAGTTCAAAATAGAGAAGATGCAGAATCATTTTTAATGAAAATAAATCCGTATGTAATTCCGTTTCAAGAAGTTACAGCACAAACATTAAAAAAATTATTTCCTAAAGCGAAAAAGTTAAAACTTCCTGATATGGAAGAAATGGATATGAAAGAAATATCTTATTTAAGCTGGATTGATAAGGGGTCAAGCAGGAAATTTATTATAGCGAAAAATGATAAAAATAAATTTGTTGGTCTGCAAGGAACGTTCCAAAGTTTAAATAAAAAAAGCATTTGTTCGTTATGTCATGGACATGAAGAAGTAGGAATGTTTTTAGTTGAAATTAAAGGCGATGTACCAGGAACTTTCGTTAAAAAGGGAAACTACATTTGCAAAGATGGTGTAGCTTGCAATCAGAATATGAAGTCACTTGATAAATTACATGATTTTATTGAGCGATTGAAGAAATAACGAGAAAACCTCTAGTATTTAAACTGGAGGTTTTTATTTTTTGAAGAAGTAAAATAAGCTTTCTTTGTAAATGTAGATTTATAATGAAATTTGATAAAAATATCTATTATGATACAGTTGCTTATATGCAAGGAGGTAAAACATGGATTACCTTTTATCGAAAGAAAAAGTGAAGCGATGGCCCAAAGATATGATAGCGGCGGGGCGTTTTCATACAGTTGGCCTGAAATCGGATGGCACGGTAGTAGCGGTGGGCCGGAATAAAGAAGGGGAATGTAATGTAAGTGGCTGGCGAGATATTGAAGCAGTCGCAGTGGGCAATGTTCATATGGCAACGAACACGGGTAATGCTCATACAATCGGTCTTACATGTGACAGTACTGCGGTAGCACTGGGGTGGAATAAGCATGAACAATGTGATGTAAACGATTGGCATAATATTGTAGCGGTTGCGGCAGGGTGGCGTCGTACTATTGGCCTGAAATCGGATGGCACGGTAGTAGCGGTGGGCCGAAATAAAGAAGGAGAATGCAATGTAAGCAGTTGGCAAGGTATTGTGGCAGTCACAGCGGGTGACTGGCATACAGTCGGTCTTAAATTGGACGGCACATTGACGACTGTGGGGAATAATCGATATGGTCAATGCAATGTAAGTAGCTGGCGAGGTATTGTAGCGGTCAGGGCTGGGTATCTTCATACTGTTGGTCTTAAACGAGACGGTACGGTGACAGCAGTGGGGAATGATAAACATAACCAGTGTGATGTAAGTGGCTGGCGAGATATTGTAGCAATAGCGGCTGGTACGAATCATACAATCGGACTTAAATCAAACGGTACCGTGGTGGCAGTGGGTTGGAATGAGTATGGTCAATGTAACGTAAGTGATTGGAGAGATATTGTAGCGATAGCGGCTGGTTGTGCACATACAGTCGGACTAAAATCAGACGGCACGGTGATCGCGGTAGGTAATAATGAATTTGGCCAATGCGATGTAGTTAGTTGGCGCGACATTCGGTTACCTGGCAAATAGTCAATTTACAATAAATCATTAGTAATATTATTCTATTTTAGGAGTAATTATGGAATAGGATATGTAGAAAATAATTAAACTTAAATCTGCTGAATAAGAATCTCTTTTGAAAAGGGATTCTTATTATTTTTCATAAAATGAGGGTGTAAATGGAATTTTTGAACAAATTTTATTTCAAAATTACAGTAGAAGATATAAATTAAAAAGTATAGAGGAGATAAAGGAATGCTTAAAAGGTTTTTACTTTCTTTACCGGATGTTTTACTTATATGTATCGTTCTCTACATAATGTACACAAATTCTTTTAGTTTTGGACAGATGCTAGTAATTTCCATTGCAATCGGAATTATTGGTGGTCTTGCTATTAGAATTTGTAAGGATGTATTCACGTATATAAGATGGACAATTAAACAAAGAAAAAATTGAATATGTTTAATAGTTATTAGGAGGGAATGAAATGACTAAGAAAAAGAATAGAGTGAAAAACGAGATAGTACTTTGGTCACTAACAGCAATTGTTCTGTTAATTGTATGGTACTTTTATCAAAAATAAAAACGCAACGTACTAAAAAAGCACGATGCGTTTTTATTATTTTTTTTGCCAATTTTCTTTTATAAAGTCTTCACGCCCAGATTCTTTTTGCTCAGTAGCATATTTCTCTGGATTCTTTTTATAGAAATGTTGGTGGTATTCCTCTGCTTCGTAAAAAGGTGCAGCAGGACGAATTTCAGTCACGATTGGATCTTTAAACATACCGCTTTCTGCAAGAGCTTGTTTTGATTTTTCAGCAAGCCCTTTTTGTGTTTCGTTATGATAAAAAATAGCGGTACGATAAGATGGACCACGGTCAAAAAATTGTCCACCATCATCAGTTGGATCGATTTGTGGCCAATATAAGTCTAGTAATTTCTGATAAGGAAAAATAGAAGGATCGAATGTAATTTGAACAACTTCTAAATGTCCAGATGTTCCAGCTTTTACTTGTTCATATGTTGGGTTTTCTACATGACCTCCTGCATAGCCAGAAAGTACTTTATGAATACCAGGAAGTTCATCAAATGGTTTTACCATGCACCAAAAGCAACCGCCTGCGAAGGTTGCGAGTTCGTATGTTTTTTCGGACATTGCTGTAATCCTCCTAAATGTATATGTTTTATATAGTATTATATAAATTGTTTTATTGCGCAATAAAAAAGATTTGAAAATATATGTTTTTTACAAACAAGATCCTCCGCTCACATCAATTAATTGTCCAGTAACCCAGCGGCTGTCTGGAGAAGCAAGGAATGCAGCAGTATCGGCAATGTCTTCTACTTCACCTAAGCGATTGAAAGCGGAAATAGTAGTAGCGTACTGCTTCATCATCGGGTCGCTCAAGAGTTCTGCATTCATATCTGTTTTAATAAATCCTGGAAGTATTGCATTCACCGTTATTCCTCGTGCTCCAAGCTGTTTTGCTAGCGTAAAAGTCATTGTATTAATAGCGCCTTTCGTCATACTATATGCAACAAAATCAGGTAAAGAAATGCGGGTGGCAGCGGATGAAATATTAATAATTCGGCTATTGTCACGTAAACGTGGTAGTGCTAGTTGAATGATAAAGAATGGAGCTTTTGCATTTACTGAAACCATTCTATCAAAAAACTGTTCAGTCGTTTCTTCAATAAAAGCACCAGGACCAATGCCAGCATTGTTTATTAAAATATCAAATTGTGTTTCACCAGTGCGCTTTTGTAATTCAGTATCTAAAGCGTTATAAAGGTTTTCTACACCGTGTAAGGATTCTAGATTTGCGCCGATAGAAAAAGCTTGGCCACCATCTGATCGAATTTCATGAACAGTTTCTTCAGCGTCATCTTTTCGACTACCGTAATGAACAGCAACCAATGCACCGTCATTTGCTAAACGTTTAGCGATCGCTCGTCCAATTCCTCGGCTTGCTCCTGTAACTAACGCTACTTTCCCTTTTAACATAGTTTCCTCATCTCCTCATAAACTTTATAAGTTTTTCTTTATGTAGTAATGCAAACATACTTAAGTAATATATGAGTGTATGTAAGTAATGCATTCCAATTTTGATTTGAGAAAAAATAAATAGAATGAATTTTGATTTTTTTGAAAAAAACATATTGACAACGAAAAGAACAACGTCCTATAATACGTGTAACAAATAAAAGTTAATTAAGAATTTTCTAACTTTATATGTTGTATATGCAAAGAAGAGGAAAGTAGATGATTATGATCGTTTCAGAGAGCTACTCCAAGGCTGTGAGGGTAGTAACAATCGAATCATTGAAGATCACCTCGGAGCATCGCTTGCGAAAGGGAAACTGAGTAGAGGGCGGCGGCATCGTCTCCGGTAAAAGGACGGAGGTCTGATTGGACCTACAAAGCTTATATTTCGTGAGAAGTATAAGGAAGCTGAGTGGTAACGCGAAACTCTCGCCTCAGCAATCAAAGCTACTAAATTGTAGTAGTTGATTGCTGAGGCGAGAGTTTTTATTTTTAAAAATAGAATAAGAGAATGCGTAGAAGAGGAGAGTAAATGATAAAGATTGTTTCAGAGAGCTGCCCCGAGGCTGTGAGGGTGGTAACAATTCACTCATTGAAAATCACCTTGGAGCACTACTTTTGAAAACTAGTAAAAAGTAGCGGGGTTGTTCCCGATAGAAAAACAAAAGTCTAATTGGACTTGCAGAGCTTATATTTCGTGAGAAGTATAAGGAAGCTGAGTGGTACCACGATTCCCTCGTCTCAGCAATGGATTGCTACAAGTATGTAAGTAATCGATTGTTGAGACGAGTATATTTTTAAGGTTTATATACTGAATATTCTGTTAAAAATACTCATCTCAGCAATCGATGTAGAAATAGATTGCAAAAAATAGAGAAAAAAAGAGGAGCGATGTGAGATGGGAAACCAGTACATTTACATGAATGGGGAATTTGTAGAAAAAGAAAAGGCAGTTGTTTCAGTATATGATCACGGTTTTTTATACGGAGACGGTGTATTTGAAGGGATTCGTAGTTACGGAGGAAATGTATTTTGTTTAAAAGAACATGTGAAACGATTGTATGAATCAGCGAAATCTATTTTACTAACAATTCCAATGACGGTAGAAGAAATGGAAGAAGCAGTTTTACATACACTCCAAAAAAACGAATATACTGATGCTTACATTCGCTTAATTGTCTCAAGAGGAAAAGGTGACTTAGGGCTCGATCCGAGAAGTTGTGTGAAGCCGAGCGTAATTATCATTGCAGAACAATTAAAGTTATTCCCACAAGAATTTTATGATAATGGGCTAAGCGTTGTATCTGTTGCATCAAGACGTAATACGCCAGATGCGTTAGATCCACGTATTAAGTCAATGAATTATTTAAATAACGTACTTGTAAAAATTGAAGCAGCACAAGCAGGAGTGTTAGAGGCTCTTATGTTAAATCAACAAGGATATGTTTGTGAAGGTTCTGGTGATAATGTTTTCGTTGTGAAAGATGGAAAAGTATTAACCCCGCCATCCTATTTAGGAGCATTAGAAGGTATTACGAGAAATAGTGTTATCGAGCTATGTGAGCGACTGAGTATTCCGTGTGAGGAAAGACCGTTCACTCGCCATGATGTATATGTAGCGGATGAAGTATTTTTAACAGGAACAGCAGCGGAGTTAATTCCAGTTGTAAAAGTTGATTCCAGAGAAATTGGAGATGGGAAACCAGGAAGTGTAACGAAACAATTGACCGAAGAATTTAAAAAATTAACGAGAGAAAGAGGAGTACGTGTTCCCGGGCTGACGGAAAGCTTAGCGTAAATAAGGAGAGGAGTTAATGGAAATGAAGCAGCAGTATACAGCGTATGAGAAATTACAGTATGAAGAAATGACAGGCGCTGGGCACGTGATTCAATGTTTGAAGAAATTGGGTGTAACGACCGTTTTCGGCTATCCAGGCGGAGCGATTTTACCAGTATACGATGCGTTATACGAAAGTGGTTTGAAACATGTTTTAACTCGTCATGAACAAGCTGCCATTCATGCGGCTGAAGGATATGCGAGAGCTTCTGGAAAGGTTGGGGTAGTCTTTGCTACCTCTGGCCCAGGGGCGACAAATTTAGTTACGGGTTTAGCAGACGCTTATATGGATTCGATTCCTTTAGTTGTCATTACCGGGCAAGTTGCAACGCCTTTAATTGGTAAAGATGGATTTCAAGAAGCGGATGTTGTCGGAATTACAGTACCTGTTACGAAGCATAATTACCAGGTTCGTGATGTGAATCATGTATCACGAATTGTGCAAGAAGCTTTTTATATCGCCAAAAGCGGGCGCCCGGGACCAGTATTAATTGATATTCCAAAAGATGTTCAAAATGCAAAAGTCACCAGTTTCTTTAATGAAGAAGTTGATATTCCGGGGTACAAACCAGAACTTGTACCAGACAGCATGAAACTTAGAGAGGTGGCTAAAGCAATTTCAAAATCTAAGCGTCCACTTCTTTATATTGGAGGAGGTGTCATTCATTCAGGTGGATCCGATGAACTCTTCGAATTCGCAAGGGAGAACCGTATTCCAGTCGTTTCAACTTTAATGGGGCTTGGTGCATATCCACCGGATGATTCATTGTTTCTAGGGATGCTTGGTATGCATGGGACATACGCTGCTAATATGGCGGTAACAGAATGTGATTTACTACTTGCATTAGGTGTTCGCTTCGATGATCGTGTAACAGGAAAATTAGAACTTTTTTCTCCGCACTCGAAAAAAGTACATATTGATATTGATTCTTCTGAGTTTCATAAAAATGTAACTGTAGAACATCCGATTGTTGGTGATGTAAAAAAAGCGTTACACATGCTGTTACATATGTCTATTTATACACAAACAGACGAATGGCTTCAGAAAGTAAAGACATGGAAAGAAGAATATCCACTTTCTTATAAGCAAAAAGAATCTGAGTTAAAACCACAGCATGTGATCAACTTAGTAAGTGAATTAACGAATGGTGAAGCGATTGTCACAACAGAAGTAGGTCAGCATCAAATGTGGGCTGCTCACTTCTATAAAGCAAGAAAACCTCGGACGTTCCTTACCTCTGGAGGATTAGGAACGATGGGGTTTGGTTTTCCAGCAGCAATTGGTGCTCAGCTAGCTAAAAAAGAAGAACTTGTCATTTGTATTGCAGGTGACGCTTCTTTTCAAATGAACATTCAAGAACTACAAACAATTGCTGAAAATAACATCCCTGTAAAAGTATTTATCATAAATAACAAATTTTTAGGGATGGTAAGGCAATGGCAAGAAATGTTTTATGAAAATCGTTTATCAGAATCAAAAATTGGATCACCAGATTTTGTGAAAGTAGCAGAAGCTTATGGAGTAAAGGGATTAAGAGCAACAAATTCAACCGAGGCAAAACAAGTGATGTTAGAAGCATTTGCTTATGAAGGTCCTGTCGTAGTTGATTTTTGTGTAGAAGAAGGTGAAAACGTATTTCCGATGGTTCCGCCAAACAAAGGGAATAACGAAATGATTATGAAGAGGTGGGAAGAATGAGTCATACTTTTTCACTCGTTATTCATAACGAGTCAAGCGTCTTATTACGTATAAGTGGGATTTTTGTTCGGCGTGGTTATTATATTTCTTCTTTACATTTAAAAGAAAGAGATACTAGTGGTGTTTCTGAAATGAAACTCACAGCAGTTTGTACTGAAAATGAAGCGACATTACTTGTTAGTCAGTTGAAAAAATTAATTGATGTTCTGCAAGTAAATAAATTATAAGGAGTGTATGGAATATGAAAACATATTATGAAAAAGATGCAAATGTAGAGTTATTACAAGGAAAAACTGTTGCAGTAGTTGGTTATGGATCACAAGGTCATGCGCAAGCACAAAATTTACGTGATTCTGGTGTAGAGGTTGTAGTTGGTGTTCGTCCTGGTAAGTCGTATGAAGTAGCGAAAGCGGATGGATTTGAAGTAATGTCTGTTTCAGAAGCGGTTCGAACCGCACAAGTTGTACAAATGTTATTGCCAGATGAACAGCAAGCTCATGTGTATAAAGCAGAGGTAGAAGAGAATCTTCGTGAAGGACAAATGTTACTTTTCTCACATGGATTTAACATTCACTTCGGACAAATTAATCCGCCAAGTTACGTAGATGTAGCGATGGTCGCGCCAAAAAGTCCAGGTCATCTCGTTCGCCGTGTATTTCAAGAAGGAAATGGTGTTCCAGCATTAGTCGCAGTGCATCAAGATGCGACGGGAACAGCGCTACATGTAGCACTGGCGTATGCAAAAGGTGTAGGGTGTACACGTGCGGGGGTAATTGAAACGACATTCCAAGAAGAAACCGAAACGGATTTATTCGGTGAGCAAGCTGTACTTTGCGGCGGGGTAACTGCACTTGTGAAGGCCGGGTTCGAAACGTTAACGGAAGGTGGATATCGTCCTGAAATTGCATACTTTGAATGTTTGCATGAATTAAAGCTAATTGTTGACTTAATGTACGAAGGTGGATTAACGACTATGCGCCATTCTATTTCAGATACGGCAGAGTTTGGAGATTATGTAACAGGATCGAGAATTGTTACAGATGAAACGAAGAAGGAAATGAAGCGTGTTCTGACAGAAATTCAGCAAGGTGAATTTGCGAAGAAATGGATTTTAGAAAATCAAGCAGGGCGTCCGACGTATAACGCAATGAAAAAAGCAGAACAAAATCATCAATTAGAAAAAGTGGGAGCAGAGCTTCGTGAAATGATGAGCTGGATTCATGCACCGAAAGAATTAGTAAAGAAATAGAGTAAGAGAGTATAAATGAAAAATATGTAAGAGGGGATTTGACAAGATGAGAAGTGACATGATTAAAAAAGGTTTTGATAAAGCACCGCACCGTAGTTTATTAAAAGCAACTGGTTTGAAAGATGAAGATTTTGATAAACCTTTCATAGCGATTTGTAATTCTTTTATTGAAATTATTCCAGGGCATAAACACTTGAACGAGTTTGGGAAACTTGTAAAAGAGGCAGTTCGCGCGGCAGGTATGGTACCATTCGAATTCAATACAATTGGAGTTGACGATGGTATTGCGATGGGACATATCGGTATGCGTTATTCTCTTCCGAGTCGTGAAATTATTGCAGATTCAGTAGAAACGGTTGTAAATGCACACTGGTTTGACGGCATGATTTGTATCCCAAACTGTGACAAAATTACACCAGGTATGATGATGGCTGCACTACGTATTAATATTCCGACTGTGTTTGTTTCAGGCGGCCCGATGGCGGCTGGAAAAACGTCAAAAGGAGAAGTTGTTGATTTAAGCTCTGTTTTTGAAGGGGTAGGAGCTTATCAATCTGGGAAAATTTCAGAAGAAGAATTAAAAGATATTGAAGATCATGGCTGTCCATCTTGTGGCTCTTGTTCGGGTATGTTTACCGCGAACTCTATGAATTGTTTATGTGAAGTATTAGGTTTAGCTCTTCCTGGTAACGGGAGTATTTTAGCAATTGATCCAAGACGTGAAGAGTTAATTAAACAAGCAGCAGAGAAATTGAAAATTTTAATTGAAAGAGATATTAAGCCGCGTGATATTGTAACAGAAGAAGCAATTGACGATGCTTTTGCACTTGATATGGCGATGGGTGGATCAACGAATACAGTATTACATACGCTAGCACTCGCACAAGAGGCAGGACTAGATTATGATATGAACCGTATTGATGCAGTTTCAAGACGTGTACCTCATTTATGTAAAGTAAGTCCAGCCTCAAATTGGCATATGGAAGATATTGATCGTGCGGGCGGGATTAGTGCAATTTTGAAAGAGATGAGCCGGAAAGAAGGAGTACTTCATCTTGATCGAATAACTGCTACTGGGCAAACATTAAGAGAAAATATCGCTGAGGCAGAGATTAAAGATAAGGAGGTTATTCACTCTCTCGAAAACCCTCATAGTGAAGAGGGGGGCTTACGTATATTAAAAGGAAATCTTGCTAAAGATGGAGCGGTTATTAAAAGCGGTGCAACAGAGGTAAAGCGTTTTGAAGGGCCTTGCGTTATTTTTAATTCACAAGATGAGGCACTTGCGGGCATTATGCTTGGGAAAGTGAAAAAAGGAGATGTAGTTGTCATTCGTTATGAAGGACCAAGAGGTGGCCCTGGTATGCCAGAAATGTTAGCCCCAACATCAGCAATTGCTGGAATGGGATTAGGTGCTGAGGTTGCATTATTAACAGATGGACGTTTTTCTGGAGCTTCACGTGGAATTTCAGTAGGACATATTTCACCAGAAGCAGCAGCGGGCGGGATGATTGCACTTCTTGAACAAGGGGATATTGTATGTATTGATGTTGAAGAACGCTTGCTAGAAGTAAGGGTGAGTGATGAGGAATTAGAAAAGCGTAAAAAAGAATGGAAACGACCAGAACCAAAAGTGAAAACTGGCTGGCTTGGACGTTATGCACAAATGGTAACATCGGCGAATACAGGGGCTGTTCTGAAAATCCCACATTTTGATTGAGCCAATTTAAAAGAGATAAGGATGATATATAATGGTGCAAAAGGTAAAGGAGAGAGTGAAAATTGAAGATATCTTAATGGCCCATAATTGCATGAAAGATATCGTTATTAAAACACCGTTACAACGTGATACAGTTTTATCTGAGAAATATGATTGTGACGTTTATGTAAAACGAGAAGACTTACAATTAATTCGCTCTTTCAAAATTCGTGGTGCATACAATTTGATTCAAAGTTTACCGAAAGAAAAGTTACAAAACGGTGTTGTTTGTGCAAGTGCTGGTAATCATGCGCAAGGAGTTGCTTACACGTGTAATTTATTGAAGATTCCGTCAAAAATATTTATGCCCACAACAACACCGAAACAAAAAGTATCACAAGTACAATTTTTCGGTGGTGATTTCGCAGAGATTGTATTAGTTGGTGATACATTCGATAGCTCTTTCCAAGAAGCACAGTGTTATTGTGAAGAAAATAGAATGACATTTGTTCATCCGTTTGATGATCCGTATGTAGTTGCTGGTCAAGGGACAGTGGCAGTTGAAATTATGCATGATATGGAGAAACCGGTTGATTATATCTTTACAGCAATCGGTGGTGGTGGATTAGCATCAGGAGTTGGTACATATGTAAAAGGTGTTAGTCCTACTACAAAGGTTATTGGTGTAGAGCCAATGGGAGCTGCATCTATGAAAGAGGCTTTTCTTCAAAATGAAAATGTAGCATTGGAGAAAATAGATAGCTTTGTTGATGGGGCAGCTGTTAAAAAAGTAGGAAAGTTAACATTTGAAACTTGTAAAGATGTAATTGACGATATTATTTTAGTACCAGAGGGGAAAGTTTGTACGACGATTTTAGAACTGTATAAGAAAAATGCGATTGTAGCTGAACCGGCTGGTGCACTCTCTATTGCAGCGCTTGATTTATATAGAGATGAAATAAAAGGTAAAACAGTTGTATGTACGCTAAGTGGTGGAAATAATGATATTGATAGAATGCAAGAAATGAAAGAGCGTTCGCTCATTTATGAAGGACTGAAACATTACTTTATCATTGAATTTCCGCAGCGTTCAGGTGCGCTAAGAGAATTTCTTGATAAAGGATTAGGACCAGAAGATGACATTACGCGCTTTGAGTATATTAAGAAACATAATAAAGAAAATGGTCCAGCATTAGTCGGCGTAGAATTAAAACATAAAGAAGATTATGAGCAATTAATTACTCGCTTTAAAGAAAATAATATTCAATTTATGGAACTTAATAAAAACCCTGTTTTGTTTGATTTGCTTATTTAATAGAAGGAAAGAGTTAGAATGTAAATAAAAAAGATAGATACAAGCGAGGGAATATAGTGCTTGTTCTATCTTTTTTATAGTTAAACTAGGTACTCATTAAATTCAAGAAGAATAAAGCTAGCTAACCAAAAGAGTATCGCAATACGAATGATTACATACATTGTAAATTCAAAAGGAGTAAGATTTCTCTCTCGCTTTATTTTTTTAAATAGTCTCACAGAATAAAAGGAACATAAAAGCAGGATTGCTATAGACATTTTATAGATGTTTTCTAAGAGGTTTATATTTTCTAATAACTCTTTCAGCATGTTTATCACCTATTCTGTAAAGTATATTACAGAGAAATAGATCTTGAGCTGTCTAGTTTCGTTTGTTTTTTATTTTCCCTGTATCATCAATTTCTACATCAGTTGAAATTGTTTGTAAATATTGAAGAGCTTTTTTCTTTTCTCCTTCATTTACAGGGGAAACTTGGTTGTTGCGAATGATATAAGGATTGAATGACATTTGGACATCCTTTCCTTTAAAAGTTAAAGTTAATACGCCAGTTTCAGCGCTTTTCCCATTCACATAACTCGGGAATAAAAAGTTACCTAATGAGTAAGCGATAGGAACTTTATTATAATACTCAAACCCTTGTAACCAATGTGGATGGCTCCCGACAATTGCGTTAGCTCCTGCTTCAACCATTTTAGGTACATATTGCTTTTGGTATTCTACCGGACGATTTGATTTTTCAACGCCCCAATGCATATAGACGATTAAATAGTCTGCATCTTTCTTTTGTTCTTTAATTGTTTTTGTTACAAGATTTAAATCATAGCCATTCGCAACGCCAGGTTTATTCTCACCAGCTACCCAATTAGAATCAGGCATAAATCGAACGAAGGAAAGAAATTTAAACTTTTTCCCTTTTACGGTCATTTCTCGTGCTGTATATGCATCTTTCGCATTTTTTCCGGCTCCAATGTAAGGGAACTTTAATTTTTCTACGTGAGAAATCGTATCTAATAATCCATCTTGCCCATAATCAAGTGTGTGGTTATTCCCAATATTTACGATGTCATATCCAGTGTTTTTAATAGCTTGTAGTGTAGATGGATCACTTTTAATCCAAAACAGTTGCCCAGGTGCTTTCTTTTCTTTCGTTGTAAATGCCGACTCTAAATTCACAAAAGAAATATCAGCTTTTTTTATTTCTTCTTTTACATGTTGGAATGGGTAATCAGCCCCATTCTTTTCGATTATAGGACGTAATTGCCAATCAAACATTGTATCACCAGAGAAGGTGAGTGTGATTTCTTGGTCTTCTATTTTCTTTTCGCTTTTTGAAGCGGTTTTACTAGATTTGTTTTGCAAATCGGGTTTGTCTTTTGCTTTTGAAATAAAAGAGTAATTGATTAATAAAACAATCGGTGTAATGAAAAAGGCTATTAACAAAAATCGTTTTAGTAAAGTTTTCATATATACCTTCCCTTTTAATATTATCCCGCAATTAAATTAACACTGAATCTATTAAAGGTAATTAAAGTTACAAAAAATAGCGGGTTATGTAGTGGAAAACATTTGTTAATATTCTCAATATTAAGTTAACATATAGATAACCTGTAAATCAATGTATAAACCAAAATATAGAAATAAAGAATTCGAAGGGTGAAGAATGAGAAATGGTTATATTAGGAGCAGTTGTAAATGGAATTTGTATTATATTTGGTACTTTACTTGGTAAATTATTTAGTAGGATTCCAGAAAGTATGAAAGGGACGATAATGCACGCAATCGGTTTAGCGGTTACTGTGCTTGGGCTTCAAATGGCATTAAAAAGTGAAAACTTTCTTGTTGTCATACTGAGTTTAGTGATTGGTACGGTAATTGGAGAATGGTTACAATTAGAAGAAAAGTTAAAACATTTAGGGGATTGGCTAGAAAATAAAGTTGGATCGAAAGGGAAAGGTAGCATATCAGAAGGTTTTGTAACAGCTACTTTAATTTTTGCAATTGGCGCGATGGGGATACTTGGTGCACTTGACAGTGGGATTCGCGGAAATCATGATATTTTATTTACAAAGGCGATTATCGATGGATTTATTTCTATTATATTAACGACAACTCTAGGAATTGGCGTAGTATTTTCGGCAATTCCAGTTGTTTTATATGAAGGTGGTATTGCAGTTTTTGCAACACAAATTAATAGTTTTGTCCCGAAAGAATTAATGAACCAATTTATAGTGGAGATGACGGCTACGGGCGGCATTATGATATCTGCTATTGGATTGAACTTGCTTAGTATTATTAAAATCAAGGTGGCAAATTTACTTCCAGGTATATTGGTAGTGGGTGTAATTGTTTCAATTATTTATGGTTACGGTTTGTTAGTAAATTAGTAGAGGATGGAAACACATATGGAGGAATTTCAATTTACAAAACGTGTGCATAAAATATTGGAGATTGCAGCAAAAGAGAGTGAGTATAACATAATTCACCCAGTCCATCTGTTTATAGGTATGTGTAAAGAAGGTACAGGAGTTTGCGCTGAGTTATTTATGTATTTGTTTCACAAAGTCGGTCCAGATTTTTTAGAAAAACTTTCGTTACGAAAACAATTCGATTTACATAATCAAGAGTATAAAAAAATAGGGCAATATAAACTATCTTATAAGGCGATAGAAATTTTACAAATAGCGAAGAAACGTATGGAACGCTTTCAGCAAGTAGTAGTAAATGAAGGACATGTTATGTATGCATTATTTCATATAGATACAAATATTGGTGGATTTATACATACACAAATGCAAGAAGATATATTACGTATTACAGCTGCACCGAGAGACTTAGCGGTTGATTTAAATAGTTTTAAATCTATTTATAATACATTATTTTGTCATGTAAGAAGAGTTAGTCCTTCTGATTTTGATAAGTTATCACGATTTGTAGTGGATGAATTTGGTGAACGGTGGTTACAGTCGGTTGATTATGGATTTCGGACATATAACGAAAAGTTACCTATCTATATTGCACAGCAGGAGGAAGTAATAGTTGGTTTCGCCTGTTACGATGTAGTGAGAGGAAAGAAAGGCTTGTTTGGTCCAATGGGCATAGCGAAACAAAATCGTGTGAAAGGTGTAGGAAAAGAATTATTGCATCATTGTTTATATAATATGAAGCAAGATGGATATGAATATGCGATTATTGGACAAGCAGGTCCCATTGAGTTTTACGAGAGAAATTGTAATGCTCGTTTAATACCGATAGATAATAAGTAACCAACTTCATATAGAGGAGTTGGTTTTATTATGAAAATGATGTAGAGATGTAGTGTTTTTTACTAGAAAATAGCGGGTTTTGTAGTAAATCTTGCATATAAAGCAAATTACTAAACTTTTTACAAGAAAGGGTGTAGAATGGGTATCTAAAGAAAGAAGGTGTGAAAATGGCCAGCTGGAAACGGAATTTAATGATTTGTTGGCTAGGTTGTTTTACCACTGCAGCCGGTATGAGTTTAGTAATTCCTTTCTTATCTTTTTATATTGAGGAATTAGGAGTAACTGGCACTTCAAGCATTGCACAGTGGTCGGGACTTGCATTTGGTGTAACATTTTTAATGGGTGCGATCGTATCGCCAATATGGGGAAAGCTTGGTGATATACATGGACGGAAATTGATGCTTATTCGTGCTAGCCTCGGTATGGCGATTATTATGACGCTTATGGGGTTTGTAACGGATGTGTATCAACTAGTCGCACTAAGATTTTTAATGGGAGCAGTATCTGGTTTCCTTTCAACAGCGATGACATTTATTGCAGCAGAAACTCCGAAAGAACATTCAGGTTGGGCGATTTCCACAATTTCAACTGGTGGTGTGAGCGGTTCGTTACTTGGCCCATTACTTGGCGGTTATTTGTCTGAGTTAATTGGAATGCGTCATGTCTTTCTTGTTACGGGAGCTTTTTTATTCCTTTCCTTTCTCATCGTTTTTTTCTTCCTGCATGAAGAAAATCACTCTGCTCAAGCAAAAAAAACACAGCCGAAAAAAGTATGGACGATGGTCCCAGCGAAGCATTTAATTATTAGTTTATTTGTAACAACATTTATTATTCAACTTGCTAATGTGTCAGTTCAACCAATTGTTACATTGTACGTGAAAAATTTAGTAGGTCCTCATACTGCACATATTGAAACAATTGCGGGTGCAGTTATGTCAGCGACAGGATTAGCAGTTATTTTGGCAGCACCAAGACTAGGAAGATTATCAGATCATATCGGTCCTCAAAAAACGTTAGTTGTAGCGTTATTTGCTGCAGGAATTATTTTTATCCCGCAAGCATTTGTAACGTCAGCTTGGCAACTATTAATTCTTCGATTTTTATTAGGTATCGCACAAGCAGGATTATTACCTTCCGTACAAACTCTACTAAAACAACATACACCAACCCATGTTACGGGACGAATATTTGGATATAATCAATCATTTCAGTTTTTAGGAAATATGATTGGTCCAGTGCTCGGGGGACAAATTGCAGCGCATGTAGGTTTCCAATATGTTTTCCTCTCTACATCTTCACTATTATTTATTGCGTGTATTTGGGTTTATTTTCATAATAAGAACGAAGAGGTATCAGAGAAACGACATTTGGAAGTTAGTTAACTAAGTGAATGAAAAAGAAAAAGGATGAAGCAGCATGTGCTTCATCCTTTTCTTTAAAATCGAAGACAAAGATAACTTAATGTACCAAGCTCGTAACTACGGTGAATGACTTCACCGCTATTTTCACCACTTCCCATAGCGATAAATAAAGGAACAAAATGTTCTGCTCTTGGTACTGCTAATTGTGCATGAGGAGCATTTTTCTCCCAATTAAACAATGCATCTTTATCGTTATCCTGCATATGTTTAATAATCCAATCATCAAATTCAATTGCCCATTTTTCAGGTGTAGTTTGATTCCATTTCAGTGCTCGTAAATTATGAACGGTAACGCCACTCCCGATTACTAAAATATCTTCTTGTCCGAGTCCTTTAAGTGCTTCTCCAATTTCAAATTGTTCTTTTGCAGAAAGGAATGGATTGACTGATATTTGCACGACAGGAATATTTGCTTCTGGATACATGCGGTGCAGGAGTGTCCATGAACCATGATCTAAACCTCTCGTCATATTATGATGGACTGAAATACCTTTGTTCTTAAATTTTGTTTCTAAAATAGATGCAATATGAGAAGAGCCTTTCGCACGATATTTGATTTCGTATAACTCAGGGGGAAAACCTCCAAAATCATAAATTGTTTCATACTCGTTATCTGATGAGGAAATCGTTAATACTTCACTTTCCCAATGAGCAGTGAAAA
Organism: Bacillus sp. FSL K6-2944; assembly: GCF_038005385.1. Taxonomy (NCBI): domain Bacteria; kingdom Bacillati; phylum Bacillota; class Bacilli; order Caryophanales; family Bacillaceae; genus Bacillus; species Bacillus sp. FSL K6-2944. Next base: position 623,019 of record NZ_JBBOTE010000001.1, read on the forward strand.
TAACAATTGCTTTCGGTTTATATGTTTCTCCAAGTGTTTTTAAAAATCGTGTATAGTCTGTATCTTGAATAGCGAGCATAGGCGAACCATGTGCTAAAAATAATGATGGCATCATAATAGTAGGAACCTCCTAAAAATTATATAGTTACTTTATGTAAGTAACTATATAATTTTATTTTGAATTCGTCAAGAAATTAGTTTAAAAGCAAGTCTGAAAAATACATCATTTGTCATAATGAAAGCAATTACATATAATATAAAATAAGAAAAGTGAATGGATATTCATTTTCTTAAAGCTATACATAATAGAGTTGGGGGCTGACGAAATGAATGTACAGGAAAGTTTCGTTACGGCATTGGATGGATCGGAAATTTATTTGCGTAAGTGGTTACCAGAAGGAGATCCGAGAGGAATTATTCAAATTGCACATGGCATGACAGAGCATGCAGGGGTGTATACAGAATTTGTAGATGCTTTATTGGAAGCAGGGTATGGTGTTTATGCGCATGATCATAAAGGACATGGGAAAACAGTAAAAAAAGAAGAAGACTATGGTCATTTTGAACCAAATATAGGGTGGAATCAAGTTGTATCGGATGTTATCTTTGTTTCAGAAAAGATAAAAGAAGAGCAGTCAAGTCCTTTGTTTTTACTTGGACATAGTATGGGTTCTTTTTTATCAAGACGTGCTGTACAACTTAGAGGCGAATTATATGATGGATTTCTGATTTCAGGAACAGGTGGAAATCCAGGGCTTTTAGGAGCTATTGGTCATAAAGTAGCAACAATCGAAATGAAATTGCGCGGGGCAAAAACGAAAAGTCCAATGTTAAACTTTTTATCTTTCGGAAACTTCAATTCGAACTTTAAGCCAAATCGTACAAAATTTGATTGGTTATCTTCAGATAATAATCAAGTTGATAAATATATTGCGGATCCGTTATGTGGTTTCATTTGTACGACGAGTTTTTACCGAGAATTATTTTCTGGAGTATTAGAAGTAAATAAACTAGAAGAATACAAGAAGACGCCAAAGAATCTTCCAATACATATATTCTCTGGTGATCGTGATCCTGTTGGCGATATGGGGAAAGGTGTAAAAGAAGTATATGAAAACTATAAAAAATGTGGTGTGAAAGACGTGACACTACGTTTATATGAAAATGGTAGACATGAAATGTTTCATGAAGTAAATAAGGATGAAGTATTTAAAGATTTAATTTCGTGGTTAGATGCGCATAATAAATGAGAAAGATAATCCCAAACTGTTTGTAGTTTGGGATTATTTATTATACAGAAATAGGGGCAATAAATTCTTAAATTCACTTTACTTAATAAAAAATAAAAAAATATTGTATGAGAGGAAACCTCACTTTTCTGAAGTGAGGTTTTTTGTAGTAACGAAGTAATAGTGAATAAAACTAATTTTAAAAGTAATTTAAAATTAAACTTTTTATAAAGCAACAGATGCTCGTTCATAATAGTAGTATAATAGTGAATGAGGTGTTAATAGAATGGAAGATAGAACGTTAGGTTTATTACTAGATGTTGTTGGGGAACTATTTTCAGATGAAATTTCAATTGCTGTTTCGAATACGAAAGAATATATTTACTATCGGCCAAGTAAACGAATTGATTTAAAGATTAGTGTCGGGGATCCTATAAAGGAAGGAACGATTGCTCATAAAGCGATGGTGATGAATCAAAAAACATCTGAGTTTATGGATCGGGATGTTTTTGGTATTCCTTATCATGGAATGGCTGTACCATTTTCAAACAATGGAAAGCTTGAAGGGTGCGTGACGGCAATTTATCCAGCTTTAACGGATGGAAAGTCAGTTGTTACTTTAAAAACAACAGACGGCTGGATTCCGGTTCCTTTTTCAAAGGTTATGTATTTAGAGGCTAAAGATAAAAAGACGTATGTGAATTCAGAAGAGTTATCAGGAACACATAAATACTCTCTGCAAGAATTCGAATACTTGCTTCCGAAAGATTCATTTATTAGATGTCACCGTTCGTTTATTGTAAATGTTAATCATATTAAAGCGATTTATCCTGATACCCATTCTACTTTTGTACTTTCGATGGATAATGGTGAGAGAGTACCAGTTAGTCAATCATACGCTAGTTATTTCCGTAAACTTCTAGGATTCTAAATTTTTCTGCTTTAGAACCTAGATTTGCTGTTCTGTCTGAATTTTCGGCATTGTATACTAAAATCCCTATTTTGATAGTGTTAATGTGTAAAATAATTATGAATATTCAATGAGAGAGGGATTACATATGGAGAACAATTTAGATAGAATCAGAGATCAACGTCTAAAAGATCGGGTAGTTACACCTGAAGAAGCAGCTTCCTGGATTCAAAGTGGAATGACTTTAGGCTTAAGTGGGTTTACACGTGCAGGTGATGTAAAAGCAGTCCCATTTGCGCTTGTAAATCGAGTTAAGAATGATGAATCTTTTAAAGTAAATGTTTATACTGGGGCTTCTTTAGGATCGGATGTAGACAAATTATTTGCTGAGGCAGGAATTTTAGGGAAAAGATTACCTTTCCAAGCTGACGCTACTATGCGAAAAGGAATTAATAACGGAGACTTTTTATTTGTGGATCAACACTTGTCTCATACAGCAGAGTTACTCCGTGCTGACGTTCTGGATATAGATTTCGCTATTTTGGAAGCGGTTGCGATTACAGAGGACGGAATGATTATTCCAACCACTTCAATTGGAAATTCCTTAGCGTTTTCCTTAAATGCTAAGTCTATTATTATTGAAATGAATATGGCTCAATCCGCGCAATTAGAGGGGCTACATGATCTATATGAACCAGGTAAACAAGGGGAGAGGCTTCCAATTCCGCTTGTGAAAACAGATGACCGAATTGGAACAATCGGTATTCCAATTGATCCTGAAAAAGTAAAGGGAATTGTGTTTACGAATCAATTGGATTCGCCATCGACAATTGTTCCTCCGGATGAAGAAACTGTTATTATGGCACAGCATTTAATAGAATTCCTTCGAGAAGAAGTCAAAGTAGGCCGATTAACAAATCGTTTAGCGCCGTTACAATCAGGAATTGGTTCAGTGGCTAACGCCGTATTGCATGGAATGTTAGATTCAGAATTTGAAGATTTAGAAGTATATTCCGAGGTTTTACAAGATGCAGTTTTTGATCTTATGGATGCTGGAAAAGTCAATTTTGCTTCTTGTTGTTCTATCACGCTTTCTGAAGAGAAAATGCAACAAGTATTTTCTAACTTTGAAAAATATCGTGACAAATTAATGATGCGTCCACAAGAGATTTCCAATCATCCTGAAATTATTCGTCGCCTTGGATTAATCTCAATTAATACTGCATTAGAATTAGATATATACGGAAATGTTAACTCTACTCACGTTTTAGGTACAAAAATGATGAATGGTATTGGTGGGTCTGGCGATTTTGCAAGAAATGCTCGCCTAGCTATCTTTGTTACTAAATCGATTGCGAAAGGTGGTAACATTTCAAGTATCGTTCCTTTCGTTTCTCATGTAGACCATACTGAACATGATGTAGATGTTATCGTCACTGAACAGGGATATGCCGACTTAAGGGGACTTGCGCCAAGAGAAAGAGTGGAACTTATTATTGAGAATTGCGCACATCCAATGTATCGTGAACAGCTACGAGCTTATTACGAAGAAGCAAAAATAAGAGGTGGACAAACTCCTCATATTTTAGAAAAAGCTTTTTCTTGGCATACGAACTATGCTAAAAATGGAACAATGCTTGAAGCGGTAGTAGAAACTGTATAGGTTTGTATCGTACGAAATAGTAAAACGAATGAGTGAGCTTGAAGATTAAATTTTAGAAAAAGAGAACGCCAACTTTTAGGGATGGCGTTCTTTTTCTTTAAAAAAATTGTTGAAAGTCGTACTGATTATAATAAAGATTTATAAAATCAATTTCTATTTTATGGAAATTAAAGGTTTTTTTGAAGTGCTTTCCGAATCAATTTAGTAGTGTACATATTGAAAGTGAGGAAAAAGAATCATGAAGATAAGAGAAGCATTATTAAGTGAAGCAAATGAATTAAGTGAACTCGCACTACATTCAAAAGCAACGTGGAATTATAGTGAAGAATTCATACTTGCTTGTAAGGAAGATTTAACAATTACGGAAGAGTACATAAAAAATAATTTTGTATATGTTTTAGTAAACGATAATGCGAAGATTGGTTTTTTCTCATTTTTACGTAATGATAAAGCTCTCGATTTCTTGTACATTCATCCTCATTACAAAGGAAAAGGTTACGGGAAAATACTTTGGGAGTATGTAATAGAAAAAGCCAATGAACTAGGATTAAAAAGTTTTACAATTGATAGTGATCCGAATGCAAAAGGATATTACTTGAAAATGGGAGCACAGTTAATAGGAGAGACACCATCAACTATCTTTAAGGGGCGTGTACTGCCTCTTTTGAAATATGATGTGTAAAACTATTAATAGTAGGGGAAGATTAGAATGGATGATGTAAAGGAAAAAAGAATATATGAAGCACTAATAAAATCGTGGTCGATTGAAACGAGTTCAAAGTGGACAATTGAAAACCCAGCAAAGGGACAATGTGGTGTTACAGCTCTTGTCGTTCAAGACATATACGGAGGAGAAATTAAAAAGACAAAAGTAAGAGAGGTATGGCACTTTTATAACTTTATAGATGGGCAGAGATTTGATTTTACAGAGACTCAATTCAATGGGAAATTGAATTATATGGATGAAAAGTCAAATCGGGAAGAAGCATTTGCAGATACAAATGAAAAGCAATATAACATTTTGAAGGGAAAAATAACGAAAGAATTAAAATTATCTTTTGACTCTTAATCTTTAGTAAGTTACTATAATGGTGGTAACTTATTAAAGGGAACTTCATAGAGTTGAAAGGGGAAATACTTTTGAAAACAACTTATGTAAACGCTACAATTGTAACGATGAATGAACAAAACGAAGTGATAGAAAATGGATATATCATTGTAGAAAATGATCAAATTATAGATGTAAAGAGCGGAGAATTCGCTAATGAATTTGAAGTAGATGAAGTAATTGACATGAAAGGAAAGTGGGTTTTACCAGGGCTTGTAAATACACATACACACGTTGTAATGAGTCTCCTAAGAGGTATTGGAGATGATATGTTATTACAGCCATGGCTTGAGACGAGAATTTGGCCACTGGAAAGTCAATTTACTCCCCAAATTGCGGTCGCTAGTACGGAATTAGGATTACTTGAGATGGTGAAAAGTGGTACAACATCATTCTCTGACATGTTTAATCCAATTGGAGTAGATCAAGACGCAATTATGGAAACGGTATCAAGGAGCGGGATGCGAGCTGCTGTTTCAAGGACTTTATTTAGCTTCGGAACGAAAGACGATGAAAAGAAAGCGATTGAAGAAGCTGAGAAATATGTGAAGCGTTACTATAACGAAAGTGGCATGTTAACTACGATGGTTGCACCACATAGTCCATATACATGTAGTACAGAATTGTTAGAAGAGTGCGCACGGATTGCAGTAGAGAATCAAACGATGGTTCATATCCATCTTTCTGAAACAGAGCGTGAAGTACGTGATATTGAAGCACAGTATGGAAAACGTCCAGTAGAATATGCAGCGAGCTGCGGATTGTTTAAACGCCCAACAGTTATTGCACACGGTGTAGTATTAAATGACGATGAGCGTGCATTTTTAGCAGAACATGATGTTCGAGTAGCACATAACCCAAATAGTAATTTAAAACTAGGTTCTGGTATAGCGAATGTAAAAGCGATGCTAGAAGCAGGAATAAAAGTAGGAATTGCAACAGATAGTGTTGCATCTAACAATAATTTAGACATGTTTGAAGAAATGCGCATAGCGACTTTATTACAAAAAGGTATTCACCAAGATGCAACAGCATTACCAGTTGAAACAGCTCTTTCTCTTGCGACAAAAGGAGCTGCGGAAGTAATCGGGATGAAACAAACAGGGTCACTAGAAGCTGGTAAGTGTGCTGATTTTATTACGATTGACCCGTCTAACAAGCCGCATCTACAACCAGCAGATGAAGTGTTATCACACCTTGTATATGCTGCGAGTGGTAAAGATATAAGCGATGTAATTATTAACGGAAAACGTGTCGTTTGGAATGGCGAATGTAAAACGTTAGATGAAGAGCGTATTATATTTGAAGCAAGTCGTTATAAACGAGGTCTGCAAAGATAGATAATTATGTGGCAGTTGAAAAAGCTATCCTTTTAAAAGGATAGCTTTTTTCTTGAACGAATAAATATTCAAAAGAATGTCGCATCTTTCTGTTAGTATTTCTGCTATAATATATTACGCTTTATAATATTTTATATTTAAGGAGAACAACTCATGAAGCGAAAAAAGAGCCATTTAATGGTAATGGCACTTGTTACATCTTTATTATTAACAGCTTGTAATAATAAAGCGAATAAAAGTGATACAGAGGTTAAAAAACAAGTGTTAAATGTAACAGTATCAGAAGAAATTCCTTCTCTGGACACTGCGAAAACAATGGATGGTACATCAGCCCACGTTATGCAGAATATATTTGAGGGGTTATATGTATTAAATGATCAAGATCAGCCTATTCCAGCAGTAGCAAGATCGTTTAAAAGAAGTGAAGATGGTAAGAAATATACATTTGATTTGCGTAAAGATGCAAAATGGTCAAATGGAGACAGTGTGACAGCAAATGATTTTATATTTGCATGGAAACGTGCAATTAATCCTGAAACGGCATCTCAATATGCATACATGCTCTTTTATGTGAAAAATGCGAAAGAGATTAATAAGGGAACAATGCCTCTTGATGCACTTGGGGTTAAAGCAATAAATAATTATACGTTAGAAGTTGAACTCGAACAGCCAGTTCCGTATTTTTTACAGTTGTTAGCACTACCTATATACTTACCACAGCATGAATTATTTTTGAACGAACAAGGAAACAATTATGCATTGGAACCTAGTAATCTCATATATAACGGTCCATTTGTATTAGAAAAATGGAAGCATGAACAAGAGTTTCAATTAAAGAAGAATGCTACATATTGGGATCGAAAGAAAGTGAAATTAGACGAAATAAACTTTCATATCGTAAAGGATACAATGACAGCTGTAAATTTATATGAAGCCGGAGATTTAGATCGAGTACCTATTAATTCGCAAGTTGTAGACAAGTATAAAGGGAATAAGGAATTACATATGTCGAGTGATCCTGGAATTGCTATGCTTCGTTTTAATGAAAAAAATAACGCGTTAGCAAATAAAAAGGTGCGTCAATCTATTTCATTAGCGTTAAATAAAGATGATTTCGTTGCTCACTTTATTAATAACGGAGCAAAACCTGCAAGTGGACTTGTACCAGTTGGTCATGTAAATGAAGTGACTGGTAAAGATTTTAGAAAAGAAAATGGAGATATTTCCTCATATGATTTGCAAAATGCGAAAAAACTTTGGGAAGAAGCGAAAAAAGAGCTTGGGGTAGAACAAGTAAACCTAGAGTTCTTAACGTTCGAACAAGATAACGCAATACGTATGGCAGAATATATAAAAGGTGATTTAGAGAAGAATTTGCAAGGGTTAACGATACAAATTAAACAACAGCCATTTAAGCAAAAATTACAGTTAGAACAAATAGGTGATTACGATATAACTATGGCAAATTGGGGACCTGACTATAAAGACCCAATTAGTTATTTAGAGTTATTTACGACAGGGAATCCGAATAATAAAATGAATTATTCTAATGTTCGTTACGATGAATTAATAAAGAAAGCGAAAACGGATTTTGTACTAGATACGGAAAATCGATGGAAAGCGTTGCGAGAAGCCGAGCAGGTATTATTAGAAGATGCTGCGGTGGCGCCGCTTTATCATATTGGCTCAGCATATGTACAAAAGGATTATGTAAAAGGAATTGAAAAGCATCAATTTGGTGGTATTTATACTTATAAGAATGCTTATATTGCTAATGAATAAATAAAAAAAACCTTACTTTTTAAAAGTAAGGTTTTTTTTACAGAGGACCGGGAAATCCTTTGGTGGTGTTCCTAGCATATAAAGAAGAGAAGTGCAAAATTGTAGTTACACATTCATAAGAAGTTGCAACAAATAATATTGAGCAGTTTGTTTAAGTAAAGAGAAGAATAGAAATATAGCATACAAGGAATAAGGGAATGTAGTACAGATCAGCATACAAGCATTTTCTTTCTGTAACTATGTTTGTTTTTAATTATATAAAAAAATATTAGGTTATATATTTTGTCCTTGGTATACTTAAAAGGTAATTTGGGGTATTAAGATGAATTGATAGAGGTGTTTGTGTGGAATTATTTGAGTATTATAAAAAAGGGGGCGGTTTAAGTGTTTAATTGGGACAGGGATTTTTCTCTTTGGATTATATTGTCTGTATAATAGTTGGGGTGATGTTAATTGGGGAGAAATAATATTTATGGTTATAGCTTCGTTTGTTTTTGGGGGATTGGATTTTGGCAATTAAGAAAAGGGAACTTATTAGAAGAGAATATAGCTAAAAATGATTTGAAGTTTTGGGATATTGATACTTATGTTTTACTAGAATTACCTCAAAATAATAAACATTACGGTTTATATACTCCCGATGGGGCCTATATAGTAGGAACAACTATGGTTTCAACTGATATAATTTCTTCAAAATTACCTTTTTTAAAAAACAAGCAAGTTATTGGATTGGAAGCAAAGGATGGGGAAACTCTTGCATATTTTCATAGTGAAGTTGAAAACTATGATTGGGCTATTTATGACTCAAATTATAATTGTGTAGGTATGTTTAAAGAAAATATGATACAAGGATTTGGAATGGTACGTGGTTCTTTAATGAATGAAAAAGAGATAAGACTTTCTGAAGTAGAAGTTGAATTTGATTTTTTCGAAACTTCTTTTCGTACAATGGATAACCGGATATTAATAAACTGTAAAAGAGGATATATGCCTTTGGAATGGAGCGAAAGATTCGGATTAAATGTACCTATTATTAAATTAGGTAATAATATTTCTAATGCTGAAAAGATATTTGGTTTAGGGGTTCTTTTCTATATTTTAGAAACAATTAAAGTAAGAAAAAGTAGGGTTTTTAATGATTAGAGTTTCAAAAATTATTTAAAAAAGAAATTGAAGAAAAGCAGTGATTCTTTTTAGGTGTTGGTGTTTTTGAAATAGTCAAAGAATGAATCTTAATTCACATATACATAAAAAAGGGGAATTTCTATGAAATCATTACGTTTATTTATGATTCTCACTCTTGTTGTATTGTTAAGCGCGTGCAATACAGCGACACAAGTTACAAAGGTTCAAAAAAATGGCGAAACGACTTTAAAAATTGGTTCTCTGCAAGGGTATTACGATGTACAAACACTTAAAGCTGAAAAAGGAAATGTGGAAATCCCTTATGAAGCAGCTGTTGAAGAAGGTACGATTTTATTACAAGTTACAAAAGATGATAAGGTTATTTATGAAGAAGAAATCACTTCTCAAAAAGAAGGTTTGCTTTCTTTTGAAGCTTCAAAATCCGGATCATATGATTTAATTGTACGCGTGAAGGGTGAAAAAGAGAAAGCAAAAGAAATTCAAATACATACTAAGCTATGAAAAAACGGTAAGTGGAGTGCACCCGCTTGCCGTTTCCATTTTCAGTTGATTCTGTCACAACATATGTTTATCAATTTAAGAGGTGATCTGCCGAAATTCCTAATGAAGTTAAAATAAGAGATCAACAAAAAATATGTTACAACCTTGGCGTGGTAGTAACGGAATTTATAACTCTCTTTTACACGATAAAAAGACTGGGTTTGATACATTTTTATTCGAAAGAGATGTAGATGGTAAAAAGCAAGTAGTAGTATTTAGGAGAAGGGACATAAGGTGATGCTCTTTTTGGAGAAGGTGTACTAGATCTTACTACCGATATTGATTATATATGGGGGGAAATAAGTTGAAAAGCATTGAAGTTCTAAATACATATATTGAAGGGAGTTCTGTTTCAATCCCTACGTGGTTAAAGCATCTAATTGAGGCAGAGGAGATACATCAAAATTATGAGAATGTACAAGTACTTGGTGCATTAAAAACAGATGCGGTGTTGTACTATGTACACCGTACGCTGCAAGTGTTGGATGGACTGTCTTTAGATGAAGAAGCATATCGTATTATTGAAAAGGTACTAACGTATAGTGAGCTTGCAAAGGTAGGATCTTTAAAACAGCGGGAGCAATGGAAGAAAAAAGGGATTAATCTATTGGTACATAACGAGGGTTCTGCTGATATCTTTAGTGATATTCAGTTTATTGAACGTGTAGAGACAAACTTAAACTCTACTGAGTATTTGTTTATTCAAGATTTAATTAGAACACATGGATTAATCGGGCAGTATATACGCGGGGAGGCTCGTTTGGACTCTCATGTTGATTTAATTAACACATATAAAGAAGAATACGGAGACGTTAGGTTAAAGGAGATTCTATACTATCTTAACCAATGCATTATTGAGGGCGTATCAAAAGCTTTGTGGAGTGAAGTGAAGAACGATGTGAAGATTACAATTGATGGTCTGTTTGATGGTTATATGGAGCCATTTACTTCTCGTATACATAGACTCACGCCAAAACATAAGGAGTCAGCATTTGAAAAAGATATAATTATGGGGAGCGAGAAGAGTGACGTTCAAACATTCCTATCTAATAAGGATTTGTGGTATGTAGAACCTTCTATGCATGCTCTTAGCTTTGAGGATATTTGGACAGTTTTTGTTATGTTAAAGAATGAGATAGGCACTAGAAAAGTTCAGCATATACATTTCGAGAAATTGATGCAGCAGCTACATTATGATTTCAAAGGCGAAAAAAAGGACAACGTGTATCGTAAGCGAGTTATTGAGAAGTATCTACGGGAGTACCGTGAGAACGAGAAACCGAATACAACGCATGTTTCTTTTCAGGTTAAAGTCGATGAAGATATGAAGACTGCGTATGTGTCGTTTCGGTTTTCTGCTGTAGGTGAGGCGTTAATTACCTTCTGTGTAGAGGCAGAAAAGATAGATATGATGCATGCTCGGGCAAATGTGCTGCTGTTTGATTTCTTCGGGTTACGAAAGGATGCATATGATAGATTCCATAACGAAGAAGTGTATCTGGAGCATATGAATAGCTCGGCTGATGATAAACGAATTATTCTTGATTATATAAAGGGAGATACGATTGTAGATGTCGGAGCCGGTGGTGGTGTCATGCTAGACATGATTGAAGAAGAGACCGAGGATAAACGAATCTACGGTATCGATATTTCCGAAAACGTGATTGATACGTTGAAAAAGAAGAAGCAGAACGAGGGGCGTTCTTGGAACGTCATTAAAGGGGATGCAATCAATTTAAGCAGCTCATTTGAAAAAGAATCGGTTGATACGATTGTATATTCTTCTATCCTTCATGAGCTGTTCTCTTATATCGAGTATGAAGGTAGGAAATTTAATCATGAAGTAATTAAAAAGGGGCTGCAGAGTGCTTATGAGGTGTTAAAGCCAGGAGGCCGTATTATCATTCGTGATGGCATCATGACCGAAGATAAAAGGTTAATGCGAGTGATTCGTTTTAAAGATGCAGGCGGAATGAAGTTCTTAGAGCAGTATGTCCAAGAATTTAAGGGGCGTATAATCCAGTATGAGGTACTTGCAGACAATACAGTCAAAATGCCTGTTAATGATGCAATGGAGTTCTTATATACGTATACTTGGGGTGAGGATTCCTTTGTTCATGAAGTGCAGGAGCAGTTTGGAATTTTTACGCCAAACGACTATAAGGACTTCGTAAAGGGTATCTTTGGAGATAAAGTAAATATCGTTCAAGCTATGAACTATTTGCAGGATGGATATACAAACCATCTTAGCGAGAAAATCGAGTTTACAGATGAGTCTGGGAATGCTGTTACGCTACCAGATAGTACGTTCTTTATGGTTTTAGAAAAGAGGTAATGATGTTGAAAGACTTTAAAAATATAATTTTAAGAAACTTAATTTAATAGTCTTCAGTTAAATAGCGTATTTTTAGAGTAATGAAAAATTCCTAATTTCTTAACTTTATACCGAGAAACATATCCAAGTGGGGTATTGACGATTAAAACCGGGAATATTAGAACAAATTCGCTAGCTGAAATCTATCGAAACTCCCCTGTTTTTCAAAATCTTCGTAATCCTGACAAGTATAAGGGAAAGTGTGGTGTTTGTGAGTTTCGATATGTTTGTGGGGGATCTCGTTCTAGAGCATATGCAATGACGGGGGATTATATGGAAAGTGAGCCTTTCTGCGTATACGTACCAAAAGCATTGCGAAAACAGAAAAAGAACATAAAAAAGGGCTATGAGTAAAAGCTTACTCACAGCCCTTTTTTAATGTTTTATAATGTATAGTACTTCGCATCCGTCATTAAAAATTCGCTACCTATAACTGTTGTACTGAAACAAGTTTTTTACACATGTATTCTACTAAACCGATTTTAATAAAGAATAAAAATTCGTATCATAGGGAATGTCATCTTGATACATATAATTTTTTAGAACTCCTTCTTTTTCAAAACCTAGTTTTAATAGCACTTTATTGGAAGCTTCATTTTCAAGAAATACAATTGCCCCAATCCGCTTTAAATGAATCGTATGGAAACCGTATGATATAACCTCAGAAACAGCTTCAGTCGCATATCCTTTTCCCCAGTGTTCAGGCAAAAAGGCATAACTTATATTGGCTCGTTTATGCTCAGAAGACCAATCGTGAAAACCAATGGTACCGATGAGTTCTTTCTTGTCTTTTAATTCGATTCCCCATTTTATACCGTTTCTTGCATTGTAACTCAACTTAAAGTTATGAATGATTTGTTTCACTTGATCAACATCTTGTAACGGTTTTTGGCCATAATAGCGCAGTACATTAGTATTAGAAAAGCATTGTAGTATACGCGGTGCATCTTCTTCGGTAAGTTCTCTTAAAATAAGTCTTTCAGTTTTTAATAAAGGAAACATATTTTCGCTCCTTTTCACATGAAAATAGAATGTATTTGTTATTATATAATTTAATCTGAAAATAAAGATTATTCAAGGTGTAAGGGTAGATTTGATTTATGATAAACTTAGATGTGGAATATATTTCAAAAAAGAGGTTTGGAAATGGAAAAAAATTCGATATTAATTGTAGATGACGATAAAGATATTATTCAATTTATTAATGTGAATTTAAAACAAGAAGGTTTTAAAGTTTTTAGTGCTCATAACGGAGAAGAGGCTTTAGAAATAATAAATAATAACAGTATTCAACTTGCTATTTTGGATATTATGATGCCTCAAATGGATGGTATAGAACTTTGTAGAAGGATTAGAGAAAAACATAGTTTACCAATTATGTTTTTAAGCGCGAAATCATCGGATGTAGATAAGGTAATTGGATTTAGTACTGGGGCAGATGATTATATTGTGAAGCCGTTCAGTACAATTGAATTTATCGCAAGAGTGAAAGCTCAATTAAGAAGGTATACATATTTCAATCAAAATGCTCCCCAAGTAATGGAAAAGAAAATAAATATTAGAGGTTTAGAAATAGATGAAGTGTCGAGAACAGTAATGTTATATGGAGAAAGAATCAATCTTACGAAAACTGAATATGATATTTTTCACTTAATGGCAGCTGCAAGGAATCGTGTGTTCACAATTGAAGAAATATATGAGAGCGTTTGGAACGAAAGAGCCTATGAAAGTAATAATACAGTAATGGTTCATATTGCAAGATTGAGAAATAAAATTGAAGAGAATCCAAAAGAACCGAAGTTTATTCAAAATGTTTGGGGAGTCGGATATAAAATTGAAGATTAAATCATTACAAGGCATTAGAGCTAAGTTTTTTATCGCATTCATATGTAGCATCTTGTTAGCGACTGTAAGTATAATAGTGTTTCAAATTTTAGTTGGAAATATATATAGTCAGGTTAATGTTTTAGAGGAAAAATATTCATTTTTATATTTTATAGTTTTTTTGATTTTTACTACAACATACTTTGCATGTATGACAAAAACACTGATGAAAAGGTTGTCTCAAATTAACAAGAACCTGAAGGAAATAAGTGACGGTAATTTTGAAATACATATACCTATTTTGAAAAATGACGAGATTGGTGAACTAGCGGCAAATGTTAATAGAATGGCGAAAAGCTTAAAAGAGTCTATCGAGAATGAAAAAAAATCACAGGAAATGAAAAATGAAATGATTAGTAATATTTCTCATGATTTACGAACGCCAGTAACATCTTTAATCGGTTATGCGGACCTGTTAGGAAATAAACTTCATTCGAATGGAGAGGAATGTGAACAGTATGTAAGTATATTAAAGCGAAAAAGTTATGAATTAAAACATCAAATAGATGATTTATTAGAATACTGTCAAATAAATTATAGAGAGATTGAATTACATAAAGATGAAGTAGATATGAAAGCATTAATTGAACAAATCATGATTGACTTTGTACCACAATTAGATGATGCTAATATGAGCTTTTATATTAAAAGTGATGAAGTGCTGCATGTAGAAGTTGATGTAGCACTTATAGTGAGACTATTTGAAAATGTAATAGGTAATAGTATTATGTATGGAAAAGATGGAAAGGAAATTGCAATTGAAATTTCCAATAAAACAATGAATGTTGAAGTAGAAATTAAAAATTTTGGACAATGCATTCCGAAAGAGGACCTTCCTTACGTTTTTGAGAAATTTTATCGTAGTGAAAAATCACGTAGTTCTCATACGGGCGGGAAAGGAATAGGACTTGCAATTTCAAAAAGTATAGCCGATCTCCATCAAGGGGATATCACTGTACGTAGTAACGATAAAGAAACAGTTTTTACTGTGAAATTACCGCAGTATAAAAAAGTAAGAAAGTCGTAAGTATTTCTTTTATATGTTGTAATTTTTACTTTGTATCATTGAGAAAAAGGATATGAGAGTAGGGATGCGACATGTGGAAGAAATTTTTATTAGTAATTATAGTTTCTTTTTTAATTATAAGTTGGATCTTAGTTTATGTAGCTAATGGTGTTACATCAGTTTTTGTTTGGTGGAGTATTCAGGCTTTTAGTTTTATTTCAGTTTTCCTTTTGGTAGGATCAGTAATAATATTTTTTTGGAAAGGCATTTTTAGAAAACGGATAGATAGAACGCTATTTTTAATCATTCTGTTTTCTATCATTGGAGCTTGGCCTGTCGGTTGGTTTGCTAATATAGGTAGAATTGCTTATCCAGCAGATATACAATCTATGAGTCCTAAAGCAGTAGTTCGTTTTCCTTTGAATGAGCGAGCATTAATAGGTTGGGGTGGTGATCGGTTAGAAATGAACTATCACGTTATAAAACCAAATGAAAGGTGGGCATATGATATTCTCATTCCACCTGCTGAAGTGAAAAGTAGTAAGTTAGAGGATTACGGAATATATGGAGCGAAAGTAATGGCACCAGCTTCTGGGACGGTTGTATCAATTAATAATAATGAACAAGATTTAGTTCCGGGATCGGATAATTTTCAGTCAATGGCTGGGAATCATATTTATTTACGACTAGATGAAACGGGCACATTTTTAATTCTTGCCCATTTAAAGAAAGGATCAATTAATGTGAGAGAAGGACAACATGTAAATGAAGGAGAATTTCTTGCTCAAGTCGGTAACTCAGGAAGTTCAAGTGAGCCGCATTTACATATTCATCATCAAAGGCAAGATCCGTCCAAGGTAAGTATGTTTTTTGCGGAAGGATTGCCACTTTACTTTCGAACTGAAAATGGTGTCATGATGCCGGAAAGAGGGACATACACAAGTGGTAACTAGAAGAAAATCATTTCATCCAAAAAGGGTACTCCAAATTAAAATTGGAATACCCTTTTTTCATTACCCTACAAATGTTTGATACAGTAAGAAGATATTTAAAACGATAACGAGTGCTGCAATTATCCAAGCGATAAATGTTGTTATACGGTGGTTAACGAGTGCACCCATAATCTTTTTGTTACTTGTAAACATAATAAGTGGCACTAGTGCAAATGCAATACCGAATGATAAGACGACTTGGCTCATGACTAGAGCGTAAGTTGGATTTACACCTAAAGCGATAATAACTAATGGTGGAATCATTGTAATAAATCGGCGTAAGTATAACGGAATATGCATGCGAATGAAACCTTGCATAATAATATCACCCGACATTGTACCGACAGAAGAGCTAGATAGTCCTGCTGATAAGAGCCCAATTCCAAACAAAGCAGCTGATACAGGACCTACTAAGTTGGTAAATTGAGTGTAAGCAACATCTAAATCTTCAACGTGCAAGCCGTTTTTAAAGAATAGTGCAGCAGCAACAATTAACATACTTGCATTAATTGCTCCAGCAATAACCATTGCAATAATAATATCGATAAATTCGAAACGAAAAATCTTTTTCTTTTGTTCGTCAGTTGTTCCGACCACACGGCGTTGTGTTAATGCAGAATGCAAGTATATTGCATGTGGCATAACTGTCGCACCTAAAATCCCTGCTGCAAGTAATATACTGTCTACACCTTGGAATTTTGGAATAAATAGTCCTGAAAGAAGGGGACTTAATTCTGGTTTTGCATAAAAAACTTGAATCCCAAAAGCAATTACTACAATGAAAATCATTCCTGTAATAATAGCTTCTAGTGGACGAAATCCTCTACGTTGAAATTCAAGGATAATAAATGATCCGACTGCTGTAATTAAAGCGGCAGGTAGCATCGGGATTCCAAATAGTAAGTAAAGCCCCAATGCAGCTCCAATAAATTCCGCTAAATCTGTAGCCATAATAACTAGTTCACCTTGTATCCATAAACCGATAGACACAGGCTTTGGAAAGTTTTCACGAGCTATTTCGGGTAAATTGTTTCCTGTAGCAACTCCTAATTTAGCTGATAAAGTTTGGATTAATACAGCCATTAAGTTAGAGGCGAGTATAACCCATAATAGTAAATATCCATATTGTGAACCAGCTGCGATATTTGTAGCAAAGTTGCCAGGATCAATATAAGCAACGGACGCTATAAAAGCGGGTCCTAAAAATGGTAACAGTCTTTTCCAGCCTTTTGTTTCTCCACTTAAAGCTAAGTGAGCTGATTGTACGGTTGTACTTTCAGAAGGGAGATGTTCATCTTTTGTTATATCTTTATTCATAGTAGTTTTCCCCTTTAAAATGTTAACTTGATGAAATTATTGTATTTATTCTTACTCATTATTTCAATACATTTAGATATGTTATATGATAATTTCATTTGAACACGAAAGTTTCCTTAATGCAAATTATATGCCTTTATGCAATGGATGGTGTGATAACGTAAAATAAATTGGGAGTTTATGGTGTGATGACGTGGGGAAACATAATAAATTAAAGGGTCAATTTTGAAATTTATGTGAACATAAAGCCGATAATCCAGCATATTAATTGATGGAATTGCATTTGTATGATATATAATATATTGGGATTACAACATAACCATAGTGTTTTGATGTGTAATCTTGTTTTTTATTTTTGTTAACTGATAGAAAATAGTATAAAGAAAAGAAAATGGGATTCATTTTCTTATTATATATGTTTTGATATGAACGTTAACTTATACATGATTTTAAAAATTAGATAGGTGGTAGAAATACATTGGCAACTACAAAACCATACAGAGTATTACTATATTACATGTACACAACAATTGAAAACCCAGAAGAATTCGCGGCAGAGCATTTAGAATTTTGTAATTCACTTGAATTAAAAGGAAGAATTCTTGTAGCGAAAGAAGGTATTAACGGAACTTGTTCTGGAACTGTAGAACAAACAGAGAAATACATGGAAGCAATGAACAATGATCCACGTTTTGACGGTATCGTATTTAAAATAGATGAAGCTGATGGTCATGCATTCAAGAAAATGCATGTGCGTCCTCGTCCAGAGTTAGTTACACTTCGTCTAGAAGATGACATTAACCCACACGAAATAACTGGGAAGTATTTAGAGCCAAAAGATTTTTATGAAGCAATGAAACAAGAAGATACAGTTATCATTGATGCACGAAATGATTATGAGTTTGATTTAGGTCACTTCAAAGGTGCGATTAAACCTGATATCGAATCATTCCGTGAATTACCAGATTGGATTCGTGAAAATAAAGAAGTACTTGAAGGTAAAAAGATTTTAACTTATTGTACAGGCGGAATTCGTTGTGAGAAGTTTTCTGGTTGGTTAGTTCGTGAAGGCTATGAAGATGTAAGTCAGCTTCACGGCGGAATTGTAATGTACGGAAAAGACCCAGAGGTACAAGGTGAGCTTTGGGATGGACAATGTTACGTGTTCGATGAGCGTATTGCTGTACCAGTAAACCAAAAAGAACATGTTATCGTTGGTAAAGACCACTTTACAGGTGAACCTTGTGAGCGCTATGTAAACTGTTCAAATCCAGAATGTAATAAGAAAATTTTATGTTCTGAAGAAAACGAAGCGAAATATTTACGTGCATGTTCTCATGAATGTCGTGTAAGTCCACGTAACCGCTACGTAATACAACATGAATTAACGGAAGAGCAAGTAGCTGCTGCATTAGAGCAAATCGAAGCAGGGAAGTAAACTGAATTCGTATAATAAAAGGGGTACTCCAAGTTTTATTTTGGAGCACCCTTTTTTTATTATCCGGTCCTGTCATTTGTCGGTAAGTCGATATATTAAAAAAATCGCTGATATATTTCGAGTTGCGCCGATATAATCGGAAAATCGCTCATAAAAATTTCACTTAATGCAGCGCGCCAAGAATTTGAAAATAACCTTTTTTAATTTTTATCTTCTTTCTCTTTAACGGCAGAAAGTACAGTTTGTTTTACCCAAGCTTTTCTTCGTTTATGCTGTAGACCCCATTGGTATAAACTTTGGGCTCCTAAAATAAGTGAAATGACAATGCCGCTAATCGCAATTAATAGAGCGAAAAATTCAAGAGGTGACGATATTTTGTTTGAATCGGTGTTTCTTAAAAGGTCAATCATAGTAAACCCTAACATTTGGCCCACTACAGAGTAGAGCGTTAAAATTAATAATAAGAGGCTATCTTTTTTAGAGGCGACATTTTCTTGATATTTAAACAAACTATCAAGATTTTGTTTCGCGTTCGAGTATAGAACCTCAATATTAAAAAGTTTTCTTAAACGAAAGAAAATATCTTCACTTTGTGATTGGGATACTAATTCTAAAGAAAAATAATTAGCAGTGAACGAATTGATCGAATAAATTAATTTCTCTATTTCATTAGTATCTTGTTCAATGTTTAGCTCAGCATAGGCGTTAGCCATTTTTAATAAAACAATTTTATGGAATAGGTTTAATAATAAAGCGTAATAAAATTCTCCGTACATTTGACTAGCAAGTTTAGCGATTTTACGTTCTCCTTCATTTGTTACACATGTAAAAATATGTTCTTCCATTATGAAATAACGATTTGGAGCCCATCTCTGGTAAGCGTGTTTTTTTAAATAGTCATGAATGTAAGGAAGGTTATTTGCGCTCACATATGGCTTACCATCACTTGTTAATCCGGAAAGACTAGAAGTACGATAAACATCCACTTCATTAAGCTCCATACCTTCTTTTAGTGACAATAAAGTTTGGACGTACATTCTTTGGTCTTCGAAGAAAGGGAAGGTTTGAAAGTATGAACTTCTTAATCTCTTCTTTTCAAAGAAATCAGTTACACCATAAAATAAATAACCAAAAATGAATTTTTCAACTTGGGAATACTTTTTTCCGTTACATTCAATACAAATAGTCTCATTTGTATCATTTTTAGTTTCAAGTACACGGAAGCGAGCAGCGAATTCGATTGCTTCAGATAAAGTCATGTTTGGAGCAGTGTTTACTTCTGTTCGAATTGTTAAGAAGCCAAGTTCATAAGGACAAAGTGTGACATCAATAGAGTGTATCTTGAATGGAATTGAAATAAGGTTTGTTGTTAAATGTCCAGTTAAGTTAAGGTCCTTTGAATAACGTTGCAAGCCCTTTTGATGCTCTGAGTGAGGAAAGAGAATTTTATTTGTAAATGAAAGATAGTATGCTTCCATATTTTGATGTGAAACTTTAAACTCCCCATAATATGTATTTTCATCATCGAGATGATCGAGCCGAAAAGGACGAAAATCGTTTTTTTGTAAGAAAGGGAACATCTCTTGTTCATATCCAGCTTTAAACGAAAACGGGAATATAAATTGAAATATAGCTGTTGCTACACCTTTTTCCTCAATTGATTGTATTGCCTCCATCTACATTGTGTCCTTTCCATATATGCTATAGAAACAACATGCCCAAATTTATTTGAAAATAACCACTCTTTTATACTCAATTGAGAGTGAAAATTCAGCTTATTTAGTAGAGGACATGTATAATGTTATGTATACTAAAAGTTATAAAATTGTATTTTGAAAAGGGGCATGCTGTATGAGGATTTTAGTATTAGGCGCTGGTGGAGTCGGAGGATTTTTTGGTGGCAGATTAGTCGAGAAGGGAGAAGATGTCACGTTTCTTGTTCGTAGTAAACGGAAAAAACAATTAGAGGAAAGAGGACTTGTAATCCGAAGTGTTAACGGGGATTTTTCCTTCCAACCGAAATTAATAACGAAAGAAGAGAGAACTTCTCCATTTGATGTTATTTTATTTTCAACAAAAGCGTATCACTTAAACGAGGCTATTCAAGATTTGAAGCCGTTTGTTGGCGATAATACTGTAATCATTCCATTGTTAAATGGTATCGCTCATTTATCACTACTACAAAAAGAATTCGGCGAAGAAAAAGTAATTGGCGGTTTATGCTTTATCGAGACGACGTTAAACGATCAAGGAGAAATTGTACAAACTAGCGCTGCCAACAGACTTGTGTTTGGAGAAATTAAGTCTCAAAATTCAGAGAGAGTAAAGCATATTTCTAAAGCATTTTCAGGTACGAAGTCTAGTTTTGTTTTAAGTGAAAATATTACGCAAGATATGTGGCATAAATATTTATTTATTACTGTAATGTCAGGTGTGACAACGTTAATGCGTGCACCAATTGGACCAATCCGTGAAAGTGAAGGCGGCCGTGATTTTATCCGTAATGTGTTTGAGGAATCTGTACAAATCATGAGAGTATTAGGAGCTCCAGTAAAGGCTAATATTGCCCAGGAACATATGAAAACGATTGATAAAATTTCGTATGATATGAAGTCATCAATGCAACGTGATATGGAAAAGGGTTCGTTTATTGAAGGGAAGCACTTGCAAGGATATTTACTGGATGTAGCAGAGAAATTTTCTATAGCGGCACCATTATTAGAATCTATATATCAAAATTTAAAGGTGTATGAAGAGATGACCTTTAACAAATCTGTAATAGAATTAGATGTATGAAAAAATAAAAAAGATAGCAATATATAAGTGTATTGCTATCTTTTTTATTTTTTGTATGACAAATTATTTATTTCTTTTCGTTCTATCTGTCAAATTTATTTCCTGTTCACGTTTACCATATAACTGATTAATTTCATTTGCTACTGCATCTAAATATGAATCGGAAAAAATAGGCTTCTTTTCTTTAGACATATGGGTCTCCTTTGCGGATTTTTAATATTCATTATGTATATTTCTCAGCGGATTATGCGCAATCATTTTAATTTTTTTCTTATTAAAAATTTTTGTTTACTTTTTGAAAATAAAGGAGTATTATAATCCACAGTTTCAATTTTCTAAATCGCTGAAACCGCATGGTACGGGGGACCCGTTTTTACGGATTAGTACATAATCCGATGGGGTGAATCCTTGAAAAAGGTAGGGCTACTCATAGGCCCGAATCCGACAGCTAACCTCGTAAGCGTTATATTGAGAAGGAAGGTGGAGCTTGTGCGACAAAAAAAATAATGTCTACAAGTCTATTTCGCTATGGCTTGTAGACATTTTTTGTTTTCTGAGGAAATCGTTTACTGGCTGTAACAAGCAGAAAAGTTCGTACAAAATTATTGGAGAGTGGACAGCATTGGTTTCATCTATTAAAAGATTTTTAATTGGAAGACCGTTAAAATCAACAGAGCTTGGAGAACAAAAGCTTAATAAAACGAAAGCTTTAGCTATTTTATCTTCTGACGCATTGTCATCAGTTGCTTACGGTCCAGAACAAATTTTAATTGCTTTAGCAGGTGTGGGAGCGATCGCTTATTGGTATTCCATTCCGATCGCTGTTGGGGTATTAGTATTATTGACAGCCCTTATTTTATCTTATCGTCAAATTATTTTTGCTTATCCGCATGGCGGGGGAGCGTATGTTGTATCAAAAGAAAATTTAGGGATGAATCCAGGCTTAATTGCTGGAGGATCTTTATTAGTCGACTATATTTTAACTGTTGCAGTAAGTGTATCTGCAGGTACAGATGCGCTAACATCTGCTTTTCCTAGTTTACATGCACATAATGTAATCATTGCGATTATATTTGTTATATTTATTACGATCTTAAATTTAAGAGGAGTAACGGAATCGGCTTCTGTTTTAGCATATCCTGTTTATTTATTTGTTTTAGCCCTATTTATATTAATTGGTGTAGGCATATTAATATTTTGACTGGTCACGTTTCACCAACTTTACACACGCCGATCGGAACGCCGGTTGCAGGTATTAGTTTGTTTTTACTGTTAAGAGCATTTGCATCAGGTAGTTCTGCTTTAACAGGTGTTGAAGCAATTTCAAACGCAATTCCGAACTTTAAAGATCCTGCGCCAAACAATGCTGCAAAAACATTGCTTGCAATGGGTGCATTACTTGCTGTGTTATTTTCAGGAATTGTATTTTTAGCTTATTATTACGGAGTGACGCCGAGTAAAGAAGTAACAGTTGTTTCTCAAATTGCTGAACAAACATTTGGACGTAATTTCATGTACTATTTCATACAAGGTACAACAGCTTTAATATTAATTCTCGCAGCTAATACAGGCTATTCTGCATTTCCTTTATTAGCGGTTAACCTCGCAAAAGATAAATTCATACCGAGAATGTTTACGATTAGAGGAGACCGTCTAGGTTACTCAAACGGTATTATAATACTTGGAGTTGCTTCGATTATTTTAATTGTAGCTTTCCAAGGACAAACAGAACATTTAATTCCGTTATATGCAGTAGGGGTATTTATTCCATTTACACTTTCTCAAACAGGGATGGTATTAAAGTGGCTTCGCGAAAAACCTGAAGGATGGGTTTTAAAATTAACGGTTAATTTAATTGGTGCAGTTATTAGTTTTATCGTAATGAGCATGTTCTTTTTAACTAAATTTGCACAAGTTTGGTCGATTCTTATTTTCTTACCTGCTATTATCTTCTTGTTTCATCGAATTAAGAAGCATTATGATGCAGTGGGTGATCAATTAAGTTTAAAAACTTGTGAACCTCTTATTCCAATTGAGGGGAATGTAATTGTCGTTCCTGTAGCAGGTATGACGCATGTAGTAGAAAATTCATTGAACTATGCGAAATCTCTTTCTGCAGATCAAGTTATCGCTGTATATGTTGCTTTTGACAGAGAAGAGGAAAAGAAATTTGAAGAGAAATGGAAGGTGTGGCAACCTGAAGTAAGGCTTGTTACATTACATTCTCATTATAGAAGTATTATTCAGCCGTTAACGAAGTTCATTGATACAGTGCAATATAAGGCAAGTGAATCGAATTACCGCGTTACGGTCGTTATACCACAGTTCATTCCGAAAAAAGGTTGGCATAACATTCTTCATAATCAATCCAGTTTACTCATACGTGCGTATTTACTTTATAAAAGAAATGTTGTTATTACGACAGTTCCATATCATTTGAAAAAATAAGAAGATTTTTTAAGGATAGTTTCGTGAAAATGAAGCTATCCTTTTTGTGTATATGCTATGCATAATTGCATACGGGGTTAAAAATTATATCGATATAATTTTACCGGTTGTTTGCAAGTAGTGTTTTCTGTTGTGATATGTAGATATTTCAATCGATAAAGTGAATCGGATTATATTTTGAAATAAGGACATGAAAGCTTGAAAATAAAGGGAATGAAAATACTTCTTTACGTTATATAAACAGCTGTGTTTAAATGACCTTACAGTACAAAACTTATATGAAAACAAAACGAAATTTCATATTTACGTATGTTGTTTAGTTTAAAATGAATAATATTTTTATGTAATATATTCACTGTGTGAATGTGGGAATTTCGATGAAATAGAAAATTTATACAATATTATTCATACTAAACACATATGAAAAGTTTTATAACAATAAGTAAGTACTGTAGCAATAACAGTTGGGAGAGATGGTTCATACATAGATCACGGTGAGAACGTTCTCTATTTTAACCATCTCAAATTATGGGCAAGAAAATAGAATAATAAAATGCGATAGTAATAGTTGCTAATACATAGGAGGAGTTAAAGTGAAAAAGACTTTAATTACAGGGTTATTGGTTACAGCAGTATCTACGAGTTGCTTCATTCCTGTAAGCGCTTACGCTAAGGAGGGGCAAACGGAAGTGAAAACAGTATATGCGCAAAATGTAATTGCTCCAAATACATTATCCAATTCAATTAGAATGTTAGGATCACAATCACCGCTTATTCAAGCATACGGATTAATTATTTTGCAACAGCCAGACATTAAGGTAAATGCGATGAGTAGCTTAACGAATCATCAAAAGTTTGCAAAGGCGAATGTACGAGAGTGGATTGATGAATATAATCCGAAGCTAATTGACTTAAATCAAGAGATGATGAGATACAGCACTAGATTTAATAGCTATTATAGTAAGCTCTATGAACTAGCAGGAAACGTAAATGAAGATCAGCAAGCAAAAGCAGATTTTATGAGTGCATATGGAAAATTACAATTGCAAGTACAGAGCATCCAAGAGAGTATGGAGCAAGATTTATTAGAGTTAAATCGATTTAAAACAGTATTAGACAAAGATAGTAACAACTTATCAATTAAAGCCGATGAAGCAATAAAAACACTACAAGGATCAAGTGGAGATATTGTGAAATTAAGAGAAGATATTAAAAGAATTCAAGGAGAAATTCAAGCTGAACTAACTACTATTTTGAATAGACCTCAAGAAATCATTAAAGGTTCTATTAATATCGGTAAACAAGTATTTACAATCACAAATCAAACTGCACAAACGAAAACAATTGATTTTGTTTCTATCGGTACTTTAAGTAATGAAATTGTAAATGCTGCAGATAGTCAAACGAGAGAAGCAGCTCTTCGCATTCAAC
This sequence comes from Bacillus sp. FSL K6-2944, assembly GCF_038005385.1. Lineage (NCBI taxonomy): Bacteria > Bacillati > Bacillota > Bacilli > Caryophanales > Bacillaceae > Bacillus > Bacillus sp. FSL K6-2944. Next base: position 648,423 of record NZ_JBBOTE010000001.1, read on the forward strand.
AAAAGCAAAAAGAGTTATTACCACTTATTCAAAAGTTATCACAAACTGAAGCAGAGGCGACTCAAATTACATTCGTTGAAGATCAAGTAAATAGCTTTACAGAATTAATTGATCGTCAAATTACAACTTTAGAAACGTTATTAACGGATTGGAAAGTTGTAAATAATAATATGATCCAAATTCAAACGAATGTTGAAGAAGGCACGTATACAGACAGTAGTTTACTTCAAAAACATTTCAATCAAATTAAAAAAGTAAGTGATGAAATGAATAAGCAAACAAATCAATTTGAAGATTACGTTACAAACGTTGAAGTACATTAAACAGAAAAATAATTAGCGATATAGGGAGAGAAGAAAAATGACAAAAAAACCTTATAAAGTAATGGCTCTATCAGCACTGATGGCAGTATTTGCAGCAGGAAATATTATGCCGGCTCATACGTATGCAGCTGAAAGTACAGTGAAACAAGCTCCAGTTCATGCGGTAGCAAAAGCTTATAATGACTATGAAGAATATTCATTAGGACCAGAAGGCTTGAAAGATGCAATGGAAAGAACAGGTTCAAATGCTTTAGTAATGGATCTGTATGCTTTAACAATTATTAAACAAGGTAATGTTAACTTTGGAAATGTATCGACTGTTGATGCAGCTTTAAAAGGAAAGGTGATTCAGCATCAAGATACAGCTAGAGGAAATGCGAAGCAATGGTTAGATGTATTAAAGCCACAGCTTATTTCAACGAATCAAAACATCATTAACTACAATACGAAATTCCAAAACTATTATGATACTTTAGTTGCTGCAGTTGATGCAAAGGATAAAGCGACTCTTACGAAAGGCTTAACTAGATTATCAAGTAGTATTAATGAAAATAAAGCGCAAGTGGATCAGTTAGTAGAAGACTTGAAGAAATTCCGAAATAAAATGACTTCGGATACGCAAAACTTCAAGGGTGATGCAAATCAAATTACATCTATATTAGCTAGTCAAGATGCAGGAATTCCGCTTCTGCAAAATCAAATTACAACGTACAATGAAGCGATTAGTAAATATAATGCAATTATTATCGGTTCATCTGTTGCGACAGCTCTAGGACCAATTGCAATTATCGGTGGTGCAGTAGTTATTGCTACGGGTGCAGGAACACCGCTAGGAGTAGCATTAATTGCAGGTGGTGCAGCAGCTGTAGGCGTTGGTACAGCTGGAATCGTATTAGCGAAGAAAGAGCTTGATAATGCACAAGCAGAAATTCAAAAGATAACAGGACAAGTTACAACTGCGCAATTAGAAGTAGCAGGATTAACGAACATTAAAACACAAACAGAGTATTTAACAAATACAATTGATACTGCAATTACAGCGTTACAAAATATTTCAAACCAATGGTACACAATGGGATCAAAATACAATTCTTTACTTCAAAATGTGGATTCAATTAGTCCAAACGATCTTGTTTTCATTAAAGAAGATTTAAACATTGCGAAAGATAGCTGGAAAAACATTAAAGACTATGCAGAAAAGATTTATGCTGAAGATATTAAAGTAGTAGATACGAAAAAAGCATAATCGAATACGAATCGTTAGGGCGTTAAGTGTTGATGAATGATTTGAAGCTCCTGTTCAGTTGTGAGCAGGAGCTTTTGATATCCTTATAAAGAGAATAGGTGAAAAATATGCAGAAACGATTTTATAAAAAATGTCTTTTAGCGGTAATGATTGCTGGGGTGGCAACGAGTAACGCATTTCCTTTACATCCTTTTGCAGCAGAACAAAATGTAACGGTGCTACAAGAAAATGTGAAAAACTATTCTCTTGGACCAGCAGGATTCCAAGATGTAATGGCACAAACGACATCAAGCATATTTGCAATGGATTCATATGCAAAATTAATTCAAAATCAACAAGAGACGGATTTAAGTAAAATAAGTTCGATTAATAGTGAATTTAAAGGAAATATGATTCAGCATCAAAGAGATGCAAAAATTAATGCAGCATATTGGTTAAATAATATGAAGCCTCAAATTATGAAAACAGATCAAAATATTATAAATTACAATAATACTTTTCAATCGTATTATAATGACATGTTAATAGCGATTGATCAAAAGGATAGCGGAAAATTAAAAGCGGATTTAGAAAAGTTGTATGCAGATATTGTAAAGAATCAAAATGAGGTAGATGGATTATTAGGAAATTTGAAAGCTTTTCGCAATAGAATGGCGAAAGATACAAATAGTTTCAAAGAAGATACAAATCAGTTAACAGCGATATTGGCAAGTACGAATGCTGGTATTCCAGCTCTAGAGCAACAAATAAATACATATAACGATTCGATTAAAAAGAGTAATGATATGGTCATTGCTGGTGGCGTACTTTGTGTAGCATTAATAACATGTCTTGCTGGCGGGCCAATGATCGCGGTTGCGAAAAAAGATATCGCAAATGCAGAAAGAGAAATCGCTAATTTAAAAGATAGAATTTCAGGAGCGCAAGCAGAAGTCTTAATTTTGACTGATGTAAAAAATAAAACAACAAACATGACAGAAACAATTGATGCAGCAATTACAGCACTACAAAACATATCAAATCAATGGTATACAGTAGGTGCAAAATATAATAATTTACTACAAAACGTAAAAGGAATTAGTCCGGAAGAGTTTACGTTTATAAAAGAAGATTTACATACAGCGAAAGATAGCTGGAAAGATGTAAAAGATTATACAGAAAAATTACATGAAGGCGTGGCGAAGTAAACAGTGGACTAGTTCTGCTGTTTATTTTTTTATCTTGTTTTTTTGTAAGGGTTGAACTTGCAATTATATATAAGTTTGTCATGTATTTTTATATTTTTTATAAATTCTAAAAGGACATTCCCTATTGTTGGTATGATAGACAGAAACTGTTTTTTTAGAACAGGAGACAATAAATAGGGAAAATAACATTAGGATTATTAGTTATATTTCTACTTATATTTATGTACATGTCTTTAGTAGGAGATGAGAATATGGGTTCCTTAACTCCTAATCTGATTTCAAAGGAAAAATATTTAGAAATTGATTCTGTTGCTGGAGGTACATTTAGAGATTATGGTCAAGAAGCAGAAGCAGTGTTTGAAAAACTAAGTAGTCAGAAAAATGTTGAAACAAAAAAGATTTTTTGAGGAAGAAATTTTTGAAGAATCATTATAGACTTTTACTTTATTAGTATTAACTGAAACTTATTCACTTAATTTCCTATCAGAAATTATAAAGTGAAAACAGAACATGAAATACGCAAAAAATATCACAGGGCAGATCCTCAAAATATTTCAAAATCCACCCTGTGATCATATACTCATTGACAAGTGAAAATAATTAATACCCTAAAATATCTACTTCAGCTGCTGAAGCAAATCCATTCTGTCCTTTCGTTACTTCCACTTTTACATACTTTGCAGTAACTGGGGTAAATGTTGCCGTTTTCTTATCACTATTATTTTCCCATGTTCCTGATGATATTTTGTCATACGTAATGCCATCTACACTCGTATAAATATTGTAAGTTAAAATACGGCCATTTTCTGACCAATCTTGCCTTGGAAGATATGCCAATTGTGAAATGGTACGTGTATCACCAAGTTCTAGTGTCAAATTGTAAGGATATTGATTTGGTGTCCAAGTACTATGCCAAAATGTATCTGTTTTTCCATCTATCGCCTTACTAGCTGAGCCCGTTGATTCCTCACTATTTGCACTTGCCTTCATTATTTTTTTTGACAATACAGCAAGTGGTTTAACAGGTTTAGCATCCGTCGCTTCCCATATAGGTGCAATTAATGTTGGATTGTTTAAAGCTTCTACTTTTTGTCTCGTTTCTTGTGTTGCTTTCAATCCCCATTTATCAAAGAATGGCAGTACATTTTGTTTTGCTATTTTCGATGTATTGTAAATAAATGCCTGTATTTTATCCTCGTCTGTTTTGGGAAGTTGATCCTCTGGTATCTCACGATATAATTTGTGGAGATTTGGATAAAAATCATCCCCATATGCCAAATGAAGTTGCCAAAGCATAACAAGTTTTACAAACAGGTCGTCAATATTTTTATATTCCTTATTTGTTTGTTTTAAATACGCAAAAGCTCTATTATAATCTCCCTCTGTATCTAAACGTGTTGGTATATTTGGGTATATTTTCTTGAATGCAGCTAAAGAATATAGATTATTAGTTACTTCACCCATACCTCTTAAATCATTCCACGTCCATGGATATTGTTGTCGTGCATGTCCCGCTTCATGCATTTGTCCCCACCCAAACTCATTGACATTTAAAGTACTTTTGATAGCTTTACCAGCAGTCGTAAAGACGGCTCCATCCCAACTTGCATACATGCCCCAACTTTGTGCGTTAGGATTTTCTACAAAGGCCCAAATACGACGAGTTGAACGATGTAAAGGATTAGGATCTGTTTCAGATAGCCCTGCTAACTTGTCTTGCGCTCGAATCATTTCATCATATTTATTTAATAGGGGCACAGGATCTTGATTTACAATATATTTATTGGCACTATCACGAGTTACAGTTAGCACCGCTCGTTCTGATTTCAATTGTACTGCATGTGCATTTGGATAGTTGTTCATCATGGCAATCCAGTCTGCTTTTGTGTGTTTCCCTAATACAAAGAAAGGAATAGGGCTACCGCCTTGCGTTACTTGCACCTTAACTGTTCCTGTGCTTTGAAAATTATCTAACCCTAATACGCCGCCGTTTGGTGAAGAGATGGTATTAGAGCCAGGTGAAAGATCAATTTCTTTTCCCCATTCTTTATCATATTGATGTGTCCCAATAATGGCTCTAATCTTTTGCGTTCCTGATACTGTAATTGTAACCTGTTCATTAGGTTTCACATATATGCCTGTTGGCATATAATTTTTTTGCTCACTTCTTTTTTCTCTTTTTGCTTCATCCCAAAAACTTCCTGTACCTGGAAGGTCAAACTCTCTTTGTTCAAATTGAGTTGCAGTTTGTGCAGTTTCAGCATGTACATCTAAATTGTTTGACATAATAGGTGTAAATAACGTGGTTGCTAAAATAGCAGATGTTGCAAACACCTTTATAGTTTTTTGTAATCTACAATTCTTTCTTCTGTTCATATAGATCAGTCCCTTCGTTAAAATTCATTATTACTTACATACGAAATATCAGTTTTTTCACTAATGCCGAAAGTGGATTTTTTAAATTCACACTTATAAAAAAATGTTGATGATATTTTTAGATGAGTAAAAAAAAGCATAGTAACACTTCAAGTTCCCTTCCTGATTAATTTAGAAACACATTACCTTCATTGATTTCTTAAATCACTCCTCTAAGTAAACAATTAAGATAAATGTCCTATCTCAAAGCTCCTTTCCTAATTTTGGGATTGCGAATTAAGTATAGTTCAAAAATAAAGTTATACAATTGAGAAAAATTAAAATGTTAAAAAATTACATTCTCGTAAAATTTTTAACATTTACTAAAAAATATTTGTTATAGAGAGGAGATTCACATACCCATCAAGCTAAACTTTTGAAATATCTCCAAAACGAAAATTCTATCTCTTCATAATTATTCATACAATCCGATTCAGTTTTCCTTTCTATGGGGGCAATTTAACTCTTAACTTGATGGGCATGTGGCGTTACCTCTAGGAGATAGCTTCATCTAGATAGGATAATGTAAACATGAAAAAATAGGTAAAGTGGAAACACGTTTGTTTATTTGCAAAATGAATAAAAAGAAAACCCACTTGCAGATAAATGTAAGAGGGTATTTTTGAGCAGTAATTTCGTATCCATGTGTGCGTAAAAATTTTTCCGTTATCGCTCCCTTTGATAGAATCTATTTTTATATGGTTTTTTACCGAATTTTTTAAAAATTAAATTTTATGGCTTGATAATTCATTTAAAATGATTTAATCTTATGTCAAATGATATGTTTATCTATCAAAAATGCTTTTGTAAAGATAAAGGAGTGATTGAGAATGTTAAACGCCCCATTGATGGTAAGTCTTTAGGTACAGCAGCATTGAAAAGATTGGGAAGAACTGAGTGAGCTTTCACAATAAAGAACTCTATAACTTTATGTAGTGTTTGATACCCTTCGATTAGATTTTTTGAAAAACAAATCAATATTAATTGAATCAAAGTTTAGAAATTAAATATATGAGTAGTAGAAAAAATCCATTAGTTGTTATCATGTTCTAATAAAAAATGGGAAATGGAAATTCTGAGAAAACCTGTTCAGAAAGTAAGTTAGTGAGGGGAATTCAAAACCAATTTAATAAAAGCGAGGTAAATAATATGACTTTTGAAGAAAAATTACAAGCATATGCAGAACTTACGGTGAAAATCGGTGTCAATATTCAACCAGGGCAATACTTATTAGTCAATACATCAGTGGATGCATTGGATTTCGCCCGTATAGTTGTGAAAGAGGCTTATAAGGCTGGGGCAGGGCTTGTTCATGTTAATTTTTCGGATGAAGAAATGGAACGTGCTTACTTTGATTATGCCTCAGATGAAGAATTTAATCGCTTCCCAGAGTGGATAGTCAAAATGAATGATGAGCTGATCGAACGTAAAGGAGCACTATTAATGATAGATGCTACAGATCCTGATAAATTTACAGGTATTTCATCTGATCGTCTAGCTACCTATCAAAAGGTAGCAGGAGCTGCTCTGAGAAACAATCGCAACGCCGTAATGAAGGATTCAATAGCTTGGTCGATGGTAGCAGTTCCTTCACCAAAGTGGGCATCGAAGGTGTTCCCAGGTTTAGCAACTGAGGATCAAGTACCAGCATTATGGGAGGCTATTTTTAAAGCTGTTCGTATTGGTGACGGCAGTGCTATTGAAAAATGGCGTGAACATGTAACAAATTTAGAATCTCGTGCGGTCCTACTGAACGATAAAAAATATATGAAGCTTCACTATACAGCGCCAGGTACTGATTTAACAATTGCATTAGCACCACAGCATAAATGGGTTACTGGAGGTGGTAAAACTCCTGATGATACTATCTTTATGGCTAATATGCCGACAGAAGAGGTTTATACGTTACCGATGAAACAAGGTGTAAATGGCTATGTAAGCAATACAAAACCATTAGTTTATCAAGGGAATATTATCGATGGCTTTAAACTGACATTTGAAGAAGGAAAAATTGTTAAAGCTGAAGCACAGGTAGGACATGATTTATTACAAGAGCTTATTAATGTGGATGAAGGCTCTTGCTATTTAGGTGAAGTAGCACTTGTACCACATGAATCACCAATTTCAGCATCGGGAATTTTATATTTTAATACATTGTTTGATGAAAATGCATCGAACCATTTAGCGATTGGTAAAGCTTATCCAACTTGCTTAGAGGGTGGAAGAGATTTAGAAAACGATCAACTTGAAACGTTAGGGGCAAATATTTCAGTAACACATGAGGACTTTATGATTGGCAGCAGTGAGATGGACATCGACGGTATTCTACCAGATGGAACTGTAGAACCAATTTTCCGTAAAGGTAGCTGGGCATTTTAAGTTTTTAATTTGAATAAAGACCTGCGGTAGTATGTCAACTGAGAAATAACAAAGTTTAAAGTTGCCAAAGGTCAATTTGTTTAAAAAAGGCATCACGAAACTAAACCAGTAACGAATGTAATTTACTGGAAAATAATGAAAGGTAGCGATGACAAAAATTTATGTCATTCTTTCACACACCTTCCAGGCGTAAAAAGTTGGTGGCTACGTAGTAGCGCATCCACCAATCGCACAAATTTTCTTGCGGTTAGAACGAGTGCACGTTTGTGTTGATGTTTTGGTACTTCATTATATTTTTTCACGTAATACTCTTGATAATCTGATACATGCTTTCTTACTGAATTGGCGGCTTCAACTAAGTAATAACGCAAGTAATGATTACCTGTACGGGATAATGAAGTATCTTCAGCTGTAAAACGACCAGATTGGTGCTTTCGCCAGTATAATCCAGCGTATTTGGCTATTTTTGTTTCATCGTCAAATCTTTCGATTTGGCCAATTTCAGCAATGATACCGGCAGCGAAAACAGGACCTACTCCAGGAATAGATTCAAGTGTTTGGGTCAAACCAGCCATGATTTTTTTAATAGACTTTTCTAATTCCTTGATTTGCTGTTGAAACGTACGAATGACTGCGATGGATGTACCTAAGATGACATCTATTGAATCTTCTACAACCTTATCCAAGCGATAAGAAGCTTTCACAGCTTTTTGAATGGATGCTGCTACGCATTTTGGATCACCAAAACGGTTTCGACTTTTTTCCTGTAGGAACTCAGCGAGTTCTTCTAAAGGCATATTAGCTAGTTCCTCTAAGCTGAATTTTTCAAGAAATAGTTCTGTCATGGCGCTACCAAATACGGAAGTATCCACCTCTTGTGAAAATGTATTACATTTAAAACTTAGGTGTTGAAGAAAGTGTTGTTTTTCTTTCGTTAACATTTTGACAAGTTGGTATCGTGATCGAGTTAATTGCTGCAGTGCCACGTACTGGCTTTCTTTTACGATAGACATTTGATTGCGGCCAAATCGTAAGTAATCAGCAATGACATAGGCATCAATCTCATCGGTTTTATTCATGTCAGAATAGCTTTTCTTAAAATTTGCGACTTGCTTTGGGTTTAGGAGAAATACTTTTGCTCCAAAACGCTGTAAATCTATATCATGGTGAAGAAACATAGAAGGATGAAAGCTGTAAACAGAGGTGGATTCTAGGCCAATCTTAAGGATGTCGACCTCTTTCCCTGCAACACACTGTAATAATTTTTCTTTGAGTGTAGTAGCTCCTGGTAGGTCATTACTGACCGAAAAAGAATCCAGTTTTTCTCCATCACCATTTAAAAAGCAAACTTTCATATCAAACGAACTTACATCTAAACCAACAAATAATCTCATGTAAGAGACCTCCCTTCTATATTAGAATCATTTCTTGGACGTCTCGAGATATCTCTAGTGTGTACGCCGACCAACAACCTCGTGTATGAGAGCTAGTCCTGAATCGAAAGCCGCCCTAGAGCTACTATCATCTAGGTTCGAGGGGCAGGCTGCTCAGCCTGCGAGTAGGGAGTCCCGCACGTTCACTGAGAAACACTCTTCAAATGTGGTAAATCCACAGGAGGTGAAAGAATTGTCCCAAATGATCCTACAATCATTATCTAGAAATATCTTGAGACGTCCAAGTATTTTTATTTATAGGGCTCTTATTAAGAAGAAAATCTAAGCCTGTAATAGGGCTTAAATATTAATATACGAGGAGTAGAGTGGATGAAACGGTTACTAAGCATAATTAGTGCAACTATATAGGTGTTTCATCTGCTTTTGCTTAGGCTGAAAACTACCTCTTTAATTAGAAATAAAATGCATGCAAAGGAGATAGGCCAATGAATTTCTGGGAAGTTGTTTTGATAGTAGTGAATTTTAGTCTATTGAGTTGGATACTGTTAATAGGCAGAGAAACGAAAAAGTGGTCTAAATTAGCTACTTTGATTGCCGTTGTAATGGTTACAGTTCAGTTATTGGCAGAAGGTTTTAGGTGGCAGATGATTCCGGCATATGTATCCCCAGTTATCTTAATTTTATGCTATTTATTAGCTGGGCGGAAAAAGGGCTTTAGAAGTTCGGGTATATTCATAGTTAAGACTTCGTTACTATGTATCTATTTGTCTGTAGCAGTTGCGCTACCCTTACTTATGCCAGTATTTTCATTTGAAGAACCAACTGGTCCACATAGGGTCGGTACGAAGCTATATCATTGGGTTGATCATCAGAGAAATGAACCATATTCAAAAAATCCAAACGATCGGCGCGAACTGATGGTGCAAATTTGGTATCCTGCAGCTGAAAAAAGCAAGGGGGATCCAGAACCTTATATTCGTAACATAAATGAGCTCTCCAAGGGATTGAAAAAAACATTGTCTATTCCTGCATTTGCATTCAGCCACATGGAATTGGTAAAGTCTCATTCGTTTATGGATTTACAACTCTCAGACTCAGAGAATCACTATCCCATATTACTCTTCTCTCATGGTTTTAATGGTTTTCGTAATCAAAACACGTTTCAAGTTGAGGAGTTGGCTAGTCAAGGATATATTGTTCTAAGTATCGATCATACCTTTGATGCTGCAGCTACCGTCTTTCCAGGTGGTCGAACTGCTTACGTACAGCCCATCAATTTAACTGATGAAGGAGATAGTCACATAAAATTATGGGAGGAAGATGTCAGCTTTGTCCTTAATCAGATAGAGAAACTTAACGAAAACGATGAGACCGGTTTCTTTACAGGAAGACTGGATACCTCGCGAATTGGAATGTTTGGCCACTCTTACGGTGGAGCTACCGCAGCACAAATACTTGCAAAAGATTCTCGTGTCAAAGCAGCTATCAATATGGATGGTACATTGTATGGTGAAATCTTGCCTGAAAGTGGCATTGGAAAACCATTTCTGCTCATGAATGCAGAAGAGCCTGATGAAGCAGATCCCTTTGAAGTGAGGGAGCGATACGGACGCGGGTTAGCTGGCGGTGGTATGTCAATGGTCATTCCTCATACGGATCATACAAGCTTTACCGATTTACATTTGTTCTCACCTCTGTTGCAGAGCCCAGGTGAAAATCCAAAGGAAGTTCATCGTATTATTAACGAATTCAGCCTGGCATTTTTTGACCAGTATGTAAAACAGAAGGATGACGGCTCAACCCTTAAAAGGCTGATAACCAAATACCCGGAAGTGAATTTTAAAATAAACCGATAACTTTATGCAGAAAGTAACTCGTACCATTTCCTTTGGCTCTTGTATTTATTACATTAAAGAATTTAATTTCTTCATCGTTATCTAAATAATGAAATACTAAAAATGAAACATTCAAAGTACTATCAGTTTCAGGAATATAATTCTTTTTGAAAAGCTACATTCAGCAGCTGGACACTTTATTTGAGATTGTTTATTATAATATCAAATGATATATTTATCTATCAAAAATGACGACTTTATATAGAAAAAGGGAGAGATTGACGATGAAGAAAGATTTGTCAGCGTTGAAGGAAGCGAGATTTAATGCAATTCTTGATTCAGCTACTATATTGCTTGTTGAAAATCCTACTGCTTCGATGAATGAAATTGCGGAATATGCGGGAATTGGAATTGCTACACTCCATCGCTACGTCGAAAGCAGGGAGAAATTGATGCTGTTCTTGGGCCATCGGGCTATACAACTGGTAAGTGATACTGTAAACCAGATTCCACTGGATGAGGAAAGAAGCGAAAACTATATCCCGGAACTCATTGAAGCGTTAATCCCTTTAGGTGACAAAATCTATTTTCTAGGTCATGATGCATCTGTATTTAACAACAAAGAATTAGGTGAAGCAGAAGAGAAGCTGAGGGAACCCTTAAGACGCGTTATTGAATTGCTACAACAAAGAGGTTACTTTCAGCAAACAGTTAGCAGTGAATGGATTTTGAATACGCTTTATGCTCTGCTTTTCCATACCTGGGAACAGGTACATGAAGGAAATGTGGCTAAAAAATCTGCTGCAGAGCTTGTTTTAAATACATTTTATTATGGTTTCAAAGCTAAGGATGAATTGAGAGGGAAGTGAACTGATTCAAATCCATGATAATTAATATTAATAATATAGAAAGTGAAAAGGAGCAATAGGATAATGAATAAAATCTCTATTGTAAAGGCTGTTCATCAATCCATGGTCGGCGCCCAGCTAAATGTAATGGCATTGGAATACATGGCGTTTCCACTTGCAGGATCTGAGGAGAAGAACACAGTCGATTGGACATTTTGTAAGCTATGGCGGCAGGAGAACAACCGTTTTAGTCATCAATACGCCTATGAAGCTCAAATGGACGGGAAAACTTTAGGGATGATTACTTGCTATCCCATACCCGTTTTAAATCGTCTTGCCTGGCCCACTTTTAAACAGCTGCTTTCGTTCCGAAAGCTGGGTTTTGTTGTTTATAACATTCTGAATATCAAAATGCTTTATTCCATGTTTACCTTGAAGGAGGGAGAAGATGACGAGTTTCACATCGGAACAATTGCCTTACTGCCCGAAAGTCGAGGACTAGGGATAGGTACCAGATTAATTGAGTTTGCTGAGGAACAAGCTTCGCTGCAAGGCTTTGCCAAATGCTCTCTGACGGTAAAGAAAGAGAACCAACTTGCCATTAAATTGTATCAGAGGATAGGCTACCAGATTACAGGTGAAATCAATAAACCAAAGTTATCGTTGTACAGAATGGTCAAAAACGTAGAACCTTACAACCATTTATAAAAAATTTGTACAGTATTAGAGGGTACCAGCACATGCCCATAAGCTTAAGGATTCAAAATTACCCCAAAGTAAAAAATGTACATTTTTTACAAGTTAACACAAAATTTTAGCTTGATAGTGATGGGATGAGGCTTCTATATAAAAAAACACAGTTTACACTCAAACTGTGTTTTTTCGACGTATAATGCTTTATCAACATCTCTTTTTATTCTTTAAAATCTGCAACAGAACCAGGCCCCTCCTCAAAGTATAAATTCCAAGGGAGGAACCGTTTTTTTATTTACTTATATACGTACAGCTGTACCACTGACAGCAACCATTAACATTCCATCACGTACAACTTCGTAATCTACGTCAATACCAACGATAGCGTTCGCACCTTTTTGTTTTGCAAGTTCTTTCATTTCGTCCATTGCAATATCACGAGCGTCTTTTAGCTTACTTTCATAAGCACCAGCACGGCCACCGACAACATCACGAACTGAAGCGAATAAATCGCGGACAATGTTTGCACCCATAATAGCTTCACCATTTACAATATCAATATACTCAATAATTTCTTTACCTTGAATTCCAGACGTTGTTGTTACAATCATAACCGACACTCTCCTAATAAGTTGTAGTTTTGATAAGATTTCTTATGATTTAGAAAAAGTGGTTCTGGTACCAAAAATACTCGATAGAAACATAGAGTATTTTTGCATCAAAACCTTCAATTACATATGTCTTGTTATGACATATGCAATTAAATAAAAGGAATAAAATTGTTTAACATATGTATCGCTATAACATATGCAAGGGATCTATTAGAAATAAGATAAGCCGCAGTAAGCATCACCGTACCAGGTAAATATATAGCAAGATCCGAAAGTTGATTTGAATGAAGACCTGCAAAAATTATAATCGAAACGATGGATGCAATAGCAGTACCAACATATTCCGAAAAACGATTCACTAATATATGACGAAATATGATTTCTTCAATTATTGGCCCTATAATCCCAAATAGAAGTAATGTGAATATAATAGGCACCTCTGCGCCCCTTGTAAGGACCTGTTCTTGGTTCTCTGGCTGACCTATGTTTAGAAAATGCATAATAGAATTTTCCACAATTACCATAAGTAAAACCACCATAGGAATGCTTACTATTTTCAAAATTGTTTTCTCTTTAAAATAAGTAAAACTTTCAATAATTTCTTTCCTAAAGAAAATTATTCCTACAATAGCAGGTACAGTCAAACCGATGGCACTAAGAGCAAATTCTGATTCAACTAAATTACTGTTAGTTAAAAGTGATAGGCCAAATAATATGAACAAGCCAATTTGGAGTAGTGCAAACATTGTATAAACTATTAACATAATAATTTCTTTTTTATTCATTTTTATAAAGTTCACTTTATTGCCCCCGTAATTAAATTACCTATAATCTTTGATTTTTCTTTCTGCATAACGTTCTCCTTCTAAATATATTTATATTAAAACCGGACGGTTCGGTCTGAATCGAAATCTAATGATACTACAAGTTTCTAGTTTTTTAAACCCTTTTAACGAAATCAAAATGGTAAAAAGCAAATATATTTATATCTCAGTTGCTTATTTACAAGCAAATTTCAGTACTCATTAATTTTTGACAATTAGCTTTTTATAGAATGAAGTGATAAGGCTTTTAACTGCAAGGACTGCGGGAGATATCCTAATATACGAAGTGAAAGTGGGAGTAGTTCAAACACTTTAGCTAAACATATTAATAAAAATTATATATAATAATCATAGTCTATACGTTAAAATTAACTATATATTTTTACACCTTCTACAATTGTAGGTGAAATTAGTTGTATAACAGGACTGAATTAAATAATTGGACATGTTAATTTTGACAGAAAATTTATTTGAATGATATAGATAATACAATTTGATTACCTCTTTTCAAACTGTATTGTTTGAGGTTCACATAATATAGGGATGGATAATATATTTTTGTTCCAAACTTATTTATACTTACAAAAAAATTCAAGAAAATAGATGGTAAATATCACCTGGAATATTAAGCTCGTTTTTATTAGGAGGATTACAAAGTATGACTAAAGTTGATAAGATTAAAGAAAAAATTATTGAAACATCTTTATATTTATTTAATACTAATGGGATAACTCGCACATCCATACAGGATATAATGACAGCTACTGAACTACCTAAAGGATCTATTTATCGTAGATTCAAAAGTAAAGAAGAAATTGTCCTTGCTGCCTATGACAAAAGTGGTGAGATTATGTGGAGTCATTTGCATAAAGCAATGGAAAATAAAAAGACAGCAATTGATAAAATCCTTGCAATTTTCCTTGTATATCAAGATGCAGCTAATAATCCTCCTATTGCTGGAGGCTGTCCATTACTTAATAGCGCAATTGAAAGTACTGGAGTATTTCCAGAATTACAAAAAGCAGCAGCAAAAGGTTATGATGATACAGTAATGTTAATGGCTTCTCTCATAAAAGAAGGAATAGAGAAACAAGAACTTAAAGAAGATATAGATATTATATCGCTCGCTTCTTTTCTTGCATCTTCAATGGAGGGAGCTATTATGGCAAGTCGCGTATCTAACGATAATATACACCATCATTATTTTATTGAACAAATAAAACATCATCTTTTCTCTTATTCTAAATAAGTGAGAACTTGCAGTGTTTCCATCCGATTTTTATAAACTTAAATTGAATACATACCCCTTATGAACAGTATCTTTTGTTTATGAGGGGTATTTGAATAGCTTTTAGACGATGTTTCATGTTTCTTATTGAACGGCTTTGTTATCGTTACTACAGGAAAAGCAATAAAGAATTACATATAAACCGATTTATATGTTTTAAGTGTTTCTATATTGGGTTTGTAAATCTACACAATAAGGTTTCATTGTATATAATAAGTGGAATAGAAGTTCAGTTAGATAAAATTCGGTAGTCGAATTTTTTTGCATAAAGCTGTATAATGCTTGTAACGAAAGGGAAATACAGGAAGGGATTTGTAATGAGTTACTATGGAAAAAGATAAACAACAATTAAGCGTTGAAGTTGCAAGATTATATTATCAATCAGATTATAGTCAGCAAGAAATTGCTAATAAATTAAATATTTCAAGACCGACGATTTCTAGATTGTTAAAGTACGCGAAAGAAAAAGGGTTTGTTCAAATTAGCATCGCTGATCCATTTGCTGATTTAGATAACGTCGGGAATTTACTGAAAGAAAAGTACAACTTGTTAGAGGCACATGTGGTATTTTCTCCAGTGCCGGAATATGCAACGATTACAGAGTATATAAGTAAATATGCTGCTGAGTATATGGAAAAGACGGTTAAAAACGGTGATATTGTTGGTGTAAGCTGGGGCATGACTATGTATGAAATCGCTAGAAAAATCGTATCGCAACATGTAAAAGGGGTAGAGGTTGTCCAGCTAAAAGGTGGTATTAGTCATTCAAGTGTAAATACATATGCGAATGAGACGATAGCTTTATTTGCAGATGCTTTTCAAACGACGCCAAGAAATCTACCTCTTCCGGTTATATTTGATAATGCAGTGACAAAAGAATTAGTGGAGCAGGATCGACATATTCATCACATTATCGAAATGGGAAAACAAGCGAATATTGCAATTTTCACTGTAGGAACAGTGCGAGACGAAGCGCTATTATTCCGATTAGGTTATTTCGATAAGGATGAAACAAATTTACTCAAAAAACAATCGGTTGGTGACATTTGTTCACGTTTCTTTGATGGAGACGGAAATATTAGTAGTGAAGAAATCAATAAGCGTACCATTGGAATTGAGTTAGAGGAACTGAAATTAAAGAAACGCTCTATTTTAGTTGCAGGTGGTAATAGAAAAATAAAAGCAATTGATGGTGCGTTACGTGGCGGGTATGCAAATGTATTAATTATCGATCAGCATACAGCAAAAGAACTGTTACATTATCAAAAAGGTTAGAAATAAAAGGAGTTCTCAAAATTAACATATTGAGAACTCCTTTTATTTTGTTATGTATGAATGATAGGAGTCTTTTTTGAACACAAATTGCTTTTTTAAAAATAATTATGGATATGGAGATACATACTACCATTGTTAACATAGAAAATTTGATTATATATGAAGTGTTCTTTGTTAGAATGCGCTTTATTTACTACAAGAAAATGCCTTTTAAAAAAGAATGAACAAAATTTCAAAAGTGTATTTACATTTGTTCAACTAAGAGTTAGAATGAAGTTGTTAAAAGATATGAGGAGTGAAGATAATGAACATTGCAAAGTTAATTGACCATACAATTTTAAAAGCTAATACTACTAAAGAAGATGTTATGAAAGTAATCGAAGAAGCAAAGGAATATAAATTCGCTTCTGTTTGTATTAACCCAACATGGGTAAAATTAGCGGCTGATGAACTAGCTGGACATGATGTAGACGTTTGTACTGTAATCGGTTTCCCATTAGGAGCAAGCACTACTGAAACAAAAGCATTTGAAACAAAAGATGCTATCGCAAAAGGTGCAACTGAAGTTGATATGGTAATCAACGTAGGCGCTTTAAAAGATGGCGATAACGAATTTGTTGAAAAAGACATTTATGAAGTAGTACAAGCAGCAAAAGGAAAAGCTCTTGTAAAAGTAATCATTGAAACTTGCCTATTAACAGATGAAGAGAAAGTACGTGCTTGTGAATTATCAGTAAAAGCTGGTGCTGATTTCGTAAAAACTTCAACTGGATTCTCAACTGGCGGAGCAACTGCTGAAGATATCGCATTAATGCGTAAAACAGTAGGACCAAACGTTGGTGTAAAAGCATCTGGCGGTGTTCGTACACGTGAAGATGCAGACAAAATGGTAGCTGCTGGAGCTTCTCGCGTTGGAGCAAGTGCTAGTGTTGCAATCGTATTAAATGATGCAAAAGGTGCTACAGATAACTACTAATCGATAAAAGCTTAAAGCAATAGATATACGTTTAAAGTATATCTATTGCTTTAATAATTGAAAAAAATGTAAGCGGATACGAATGGGAGGAAACGGCTTATGAAATACTTAATCGGTGTTTTTGGCCTCGTATTGATTTTAGGTATCGCTTGGCTTGCTAGTAATGATAGAAAGAAAGTCAAATATCGTCCAATCATAACGATGGTTATATTACAATTCATTTTGGGGTTTCTATTATTAAATACAAGTGTAGGGAATATATTAATTAGCGGAATAGCAGATGGTTTTGGAGAGCTATTAAAATATGCCGCTGACGGTGTGAATTTCGTATTTGGTGGATTAGTAAATCAAAAAGAGTTTTCGTTCTTTTTAAGTGTATTAATGCCAATCGTATTTATATCAGCCTTAATAGGTATTTTGCAACATATTAAAGTATTACCTATTATTGTGAAATCTATCGGTCTAGCATTAAGTAAAGTAAATGGAATGGGGAAACTAGAATCATATAACGCTGTTGCATCTGCGATTTTAGGACAATCTGAAGTATTTATTTCAGTTAAGAAACAACTAGGGTTATTGCCAGAGAAAAGAATGTATACATTATGTGCATCAGCAATGTCTACAGTTTCTATGTCTATCGTTGGATCATATATGGTGTTATTAAAACCACAATATGTTGTAACCGCTTTAGTGCTTAACTTATTCGGTGGTTTCATCATTGCTTCTATCATTAACCCATATGAAGTTACTGAGGAAGAAGATATGTTAGAAGTACAAGAAGAAGAGAAGAAGACCTTCTTTGAAGTATTAGGGGAATACATTATTGATGGATTTAAAGTTGCGATTACAGTAGCAGCTATGTTAGTCGGTTTCGTTGCTCTTATCGCATTCATTAATGCAGTATTTAAAGGTGTAATCGGTATTTCATTCCAAGAAATTCTTGGTTATGCATTTGCACCATTTGCATTTATTATGGGTGTACCTTGGCATGAAGCAGTTAATGCCGGAAATATTATGGCAACAAAATTAGTATCAAATGAATTTGTCGCTATGACAGATTTAGCACAAGGAAACTTTAATTTCTCAGATAGAACGACAGCGATTATCTCTGTATTCTTAGTTTCATTTGCAAACTTCTCTTCAATTGGGATTATTGCAGGGGCAGTTAAGAGCTTAAATGAAAAGCAAGGGAATGTAGTCGCAAGATTTGGTTTGAAATTACTATTCGGTGCAACATTAGTAAGTTTCTTATCAGCAACAATCGTTGGCTTATTATTTTAATAGATTTATATAATATAAAAAGGAATGGTGATTGTAATGAGAATGGTAGATATTATTGCAAAAAAACGTGACGGCAAAGAATTAACGACTGAAGAAATCAAATTCTTTATTAATGGATATACAGACGGAAGTATTCCTGATTATCAAGTGAGTGCGCTTGCAATGGCAATCTTCTTTAAAGATATGACAGATCGCGAACGTGCAGATTTAACGATGGCGATGGTTGAGTCTGGAGAAACGATCGACTTATCAGCAATTGAAGGAATTAAAGTAGACAAACATTCAACTGGCGGTGTTGGTGATACAACAACATTAGTATTAGGACCGTTAGTAGCTGCTTTAGATGTACCAGTAGCAAAAATGTCTGGTCGTGGTTTAGGACATACAGGCGGAACAATTGATAAATTAGAAGCGGTAGAAGGATTCCACGTTGAAATTACGAAAGAACAATTCATTGATATTGTAAACCGTGACAAAGTAGCTGTTATTGGACAAACAGGAAACTTAACACCTGCAGATAAAAAGATTTATGCATTACGCGACGTAACAGGAACTGTTAACTCAATTCCTTTAATCGCAAGTTCAATTATGAGTAAAAAAATTGCAGCTGGTGCTGACGCAATCGTACTTGATGTAAAAACAGGTGCTGGTGCATTTATGAAAACAGAAGAAGATGCAAAAGAATTAGCACATGCAATGGTACGTATCGGAAATAACGTAGGACGTCAAACAATGGCAGTTATTTCAGATATGTCACAACCTCTTGGATTTGCGATTGGTAATGCTCTAGAAGTGAAAGAAGCGATTGATACGTTAAAAGGTGAAGGTCCAGAAGATTTAACAGAATTAGTACTCGTATTAGGAAGTCAAATGGTCGTACTTGCGAAAAAAGCAAATACGTTAGAAGAAGCTCGTGAAATGCTAATTGAAGTGATGAAGAACGGAAAAGCAACTGAGAAGTTTAAAGAGTTCTTAAGCAATCAAGGCGGAGATAGCTCAATTGTAGACAATCCAGAAAAAATGCCACAAGCGAAGTATGTAATTGATGTACCTGCAAAAACTTCAGGTGTTATTTCTAACATTGTTGCAGATGAGATTGGTATTGCAGCTATGTTACTTGGTGCAGGTCGTGCAACGAAGGAAGATGAAATCGATTTAGCAGTAGGATTAATGTTACGTAAAAAAGTTGGCGATGCAGTAAAAGAAGGCGAGCCTTTCGTAACAATCTACGCAAACCGTGAAAATGTAGAAGATGTAAAAGCAAAAATTTATGAGAACATCTCTATCGCTGAAACAGCAGTGGCTCCTAAATTAGTTCATACAGTTATTACTGACTAATCATCATTTCATTTACTTTGAGGGGGAAATAATATGGATAAGAAAAAATATATTGAAGAAGCAAACAAGATGTTATCGAAAGCGTATATTCCGTATTCTAAATTTCCTGTTGGCGCAGCGTTAGTTACGAAAGAAGGGAAAATCTATACTGGTTGTAATATAGAAAATGCTTCTTATGGTTTATGTAACTGTGCAGAAAGAACAGCAATATTTAAAGCGGTATCAGAAGGGGAGCGCGATTTTAGTTACTTAGTTATTACAGGAGAAACTGATGGACCGATTTCACCATGTGGTGCGTGTAGACAAGTAATTGCTGAATTCTGTGATCCGAAAATGCCTGTATTACTAACGAATGTAAAAGGTGATGAAAAAGAAGTGACTGTTGAGCAATTACTTCCAGGTGCTTTCACAATTGACGATTTAAAATAAGTTAAAAAGCCATTTTGCAATTATTAATTGCAGAATGGCTTTTTTGTTCATATTCCGTTCATAAACTTTGCGTAAAATGATTGCAGCGAATATGGAAAGTTTACAGCAGGAGGAATATAATGAAGAAATTCTATAATGCGGCATGTAGTTACTTATTGGTTTATGATTTTGCTAAAAAAGTCATTTAAATAGATAGGAGTGGAAAGTATGATAGCACTTTTATCAAGTGTCATAGCGGTTTGTATGGCTGTTGGGGTAATGTTTCTACGTTTTAAAGCAGCGAAAAAGCCGATAACGAAAAAGAAAATTATATTACCACCAATTTTTATGAGTACAGGCGCGATGATGTACTTTTTACCAGATTTTCGATTAACATCGTTAGAAATAGTCGAGGCAATTAGTATAGGGATTATTTTCTCTATTTTTCTTATTAAAACAACTAAGTTCGAAATAAAAGGCGAACATATATTTATGAAACCGTCAAAAGCATTCATATTCATTTTAGTAGGCTTATTAGCTGTACGCGTGGCATTAAAGTCATATTTAAGCCAATCAATTGATTTGGCAGAGTTAAGCGGAATGTTTTTCTTACTTGCATTTGCGATGATTGTGTCGTGGAGAATTGCGATGTATCGCTCGTTTACTAAATTAAAAAAGACAATAAAAAGAGCTGGAATTTCTATATAGGAAATCCAGCTCTTTTTATGTTTTATTAAAATTCTTTAGCTCGGAACTCATTTGCTTAATTTTAAACGTATTTGAGCATCTTGTAATGCAGCAGGTGTAACGTTAAGACCATTTTGATCAACAATTTTTGTGTTTAATAAAATGGAATCTAAGCTTCCACGAAATGTTTGTGTATAGTTTTGGCGCAAAATTTGTTGTTCTTGTTTTTCATCAACTGTTAATCCATTCGCTTTTTCTTTTTTTGACAATTCGTTAATACGGAATAAAATGTTTTTCATTTGTTTCACCTCTAGTTAAATTTAATTACATTAGCTACTTACTAATGTATAGTTATTGTAACCTATCTTTTAATAAGTGTCAATGTCTATAAAATGCTTTGTTTTGTATGTGTATGGATGAGAGAGGATGTAAATGAATACTAATACTTGAAATAGAAAAGATGCTAATATACAATACTACGGTAGGGTATAAAGAGTTGTTGTTTTACATTATGAAAGTAATAAGTAAAAAGGAGTATGCAATAATGAATGCAGTAATTTCAAAGAAAGAAACAATCATCTCATATACGATTGCTATTTTATTTATTTTAGTTATGGTAACAGCTGGTGTGTTATTAAATGATCCGGAAGTTATTCTGCCGGAAATAGCAGCGATGGCAATTGCTTTATGGGCGTATCGTGAGCCAGGATGGTTAAGACAACCAGAAAAAATCTTTATTGCACCGTCAATAACAGCTGTTATTGGTTTTGCAGTGAATCAAATGGATATTTCCTATATAGGAAAAGTTAGCTTAACACTTATATTAATGATGTTGTTTTTATGTGTTATTCAATCCAATTTAGCACCATCCATTGCGACAGGTTTATTACCGTTAGTAACAAATGCGACGGAATGGTCATTTGTTATCGCGGTATTCGCTTTAACATTTATTTTAATGATAGGTGTTCTTATATTTAAATTGAACAACGGTATTGAGCGAAAAGTGCAAATACAGTATAAATATATGACTGTATTTCTAATACTAAATTTCGTATGGATTAGTTTATGCTGGATAACTGGTTATGAACAATTAGCAGTTATTCCACCAATATTAGTTGTCGTGTATGAATCACTTCAAAAGCCGATGTACAATGAAAAAATGGCTTTTAAACAAATAGTCGTATTAACTGCATCTGCAACTGTTGGAACAATATTGTACTTTGCGATTGATTCATGGATTGTAGTCACTTTATTAAATATGATATTAATGCTTATTTTATTAAAAATTGTTGGTGTACGTATTCCGGCAGTGTATGCATTTCCATTATTGCCGCTCGTATTTCCAGATGGAATGATAAAGATGTTACCAGTAGCTTCATTTGTTGCGGGAGTATTTTTATTTGGTGCAGTACTACTGTATAAAAAGTGGGAGATGAAGCAAAAGGGCATGGCAATGTAGATAGAGTAAAGATAGCTTTTAATTAGTAAAATAAATAGACACCTGTGAGTGTCTATTTATTTTATGAAAAATTTAGTTTAATTCATTTAAGTAATGAACAAGTTCCGATGCTTTAGAGAAAAATGGAGAATGATCAGCTTCTAAAGTAATAATTTTCTTGCAAGGTGTTTCTGTATTCATTCGGCGCTGAAAATCAATTGGAATCGCTCTATCTAGAGTCGTTTCAATATAAATGCGATCTATGGCTCCAAAGTTTTCTTCAGATATTTTCAGCTCTTGTTGGAAGGGTCCTAGTGGTTGAGGACGCATTTGATTAAAAGATGCTTCTTTAATAGAACCGTCTTCTGTAGCATTTAAAAATGTTTGTTCAATTAGATTAGGTATAAGTTCAGCAGTCAAGTCATTTTCATTTATAGTGAATTGCGGGCCATCTTCTCCGTCTAATTTACTACCAAGACTTTCTCCATTTCGTGGTAAGAAAGCACAAAGATATACTAATTTATCGATTTTATTTGGTATAAGTTCAGCAGTTTGAGTAATAACGATTCCACCCATACTATGTCCAACAAGAATAACCTTTTCATTTTGTTGATTTATATTAGCTGTTACTGCATCAACATAGGAATCTAACGTTATATTTTGTGAAGGAGTTGTATCTTTCCCACTTCCAGGTAAGTCTAGTGTAATAACAGTGTGACCTAAAGCCTCTAGTTGAGGTTTTACTAATTCCCATGCCCATTCACCTTGCCATGCTCCATGTACTAAAATGTAAGTACTCATTTAATCAACACTCCTCTAGGGTATATAAGTTTCATCTATTTGTAATATTGATGATGTATACTCAGTGTAAATGAAGTGGTTTCATAAATATAATGAAGGTTATTTATAGATGATATAAATATATTTTATATAAGGAGAACAGAATGAATGTTTTTGATTTTAAAGTCTTTACATATGTGGCTCGTTTAAATAGTATTAGTCTGGCAGCAAAGGAATTACATATGACACAGCCAGCAATAACCCATATTATTAACAAATTAGAGAAACGATATGCTATAACGTTATTTGATCGCTCTAGACAAGGAACGATTCTAACTGAAAATGGCAAAGAATTTTTAGTTGGTGTGAATCGACTTCTAATGGAGTATGAAAAACTTGAGGAAACAGCTTTCCAGTTGAAGAATAAAAGCTTGTATAAAATTGTACTAGCTACGTATCCTTCCGTTACTGTATATTGTTTGGCGGAGTGTATTCAACTAGGGAATATTGATCATAGTCAATATGTACTTGCAGTTCGAGAAGGAAGCTATCAAGAAGTGTTAGATTGGCTATCATCAGGTAGTGCAGATTTTTCTATTTCTATAAAAGAAAATTTAATACAAGGATTTCATTATGATGTCATTGGTGAAGATCCGTATGTTATGGTTTCTTCAAAAAAAGTTCCGCCTAACCTTACTATTAATGATATAAAAAATTATCCTTTTATTATGCCGCTTTCTGGTTGCAAAGAAGTGCTCGAACCGTATTTGATGAAAAATGAAATAACAGTTAATAAAGTGATGGAGTCAGAATCAATTAGTTCAGCATTAGCACTTACTATACAAGTTAATGGCATAACAATCGTTCCGTTATCAGGACTACATAAGCAAATTATTAATGATTTCATTGTGCAACCGATAGAAATTACAATTCCACGACAACTTATTATGCAATGGTCACCTAAAAAAGAGAATGACCCGCTGTTTCTCGCGTTTGTTAAGAATTTATTAGCTCAACTACAGCAAAAGAAAAAATGAATATAATATTACAAAAGATAAGCTCATTTCACTAGAGCTTATCTTTTGTATGTATTACCAATAAAGAGCAGTATCATAAAATCCGATTAAAATAAGGAGAAAACCAGCTATACGCTGAATGCTATTTCCTATTTTCCTGCTCTTCTTTAGTAATGCCCCGTTTAATCCCAGATAGGAGATGAAGGACATTAATACGACGATAGGAAGAGCAGTTCCTATCGAAAAGAACGTTGGAAACAAGTACCCGTAATTAAATGATAAAGATAAAGGGATTAACGTTCCAAAAAATAGAACGAACATAGTCGGACAAAAAGCTAAGGAAAAGAAGAATCCGAGTAAAAATGAACCAACTTCATTTTGATTTCGTATAAATTTAATCGAGAAGAAATATCTTCTTTTTATAATACCTGACAACAGTAGCCCCATTAAAATTAATAGGGGTCCCATCATTTTTCGTAACCATGGAAAATACAAAGTCAATATTTGCTGAATCTCTTTTCCTAAAAACCATACTAATAGTCCAAGCGTCGTAAAAGCCATTATTTTTCCTAAAATGAATAAAAGTATATGTTTCCATACATGTTCCTTTTGTAAAGATTGGTTGCTATAAAGTGTAATAGCACTAATGTTTCCTGTTAATTGGCAAGGAGCAAGGGTACCTACTATGCCTAATAAAAACGAAAATAAAAGAGGTACAGATTTCGTAGCATTCGCGGCATCCATTAAAGGAGACATGAGTTGATAGCTCCATTCACTAATTGTTGAAAACACGTTATATTCACCCTTCTACTTAAATTGGAATGTTCCTTCATTAGCAATCTGCTTCCACGTATTACCCTCATCTGTAGAGAGGAATACATTTGATTTCATTGTAGCAAATACGATTTCGGCTGAATTTTGAGGGTTTTGTGAAATATACATAATTGCATCTTTAGAATCTAAAGGTGGAATTTGTATGTTTGTTTCTTCATTTGTAGCAATGGATTTCTTCGTTACGATTTGCTTATTGATAGGCGCATAAATAACATCTTCATTACTTAATGTAATTGCGGTCGATTCAAGTGATTTAGCGAATATTTCAAACGTATTTCCGTAATCTGTAGATAAGTAAACACCATCTTTAGTACTTACCGCGACTACACTAGATTGATCTGGATGTACTGAAAAGGAGTGGATTGCACTTGAAAGCCCCTTCAATTTACTAGTTTTCCATTCTTGTCCATTGTTCGTACTGAAGTAAAAACCTTGTTGCAATTTAGAATTTGGACGTTCATTGTATAAATAAATTGTTTCCGTATTATATCCGACAGCAAGGTTATGAAAATCAGATTCTCCATAAAAAGCTAGCTTTTCGAGAGTATTACCACCATCAGAACTTTTCATTAATCCTAAAGGATTTTTTAAATTTGCTCCTGGTTCAGGATGACCGCTGGCAAAGAATCCGTTCTTCGTTGCTTGAAAGCCCATATAATCATGTAGTCCAGTTTTAGCTTCAAGCCATTTGCCATTTTGATAAACTTTTATCCCGCTATGAGTGGCGATAGAAACCCCAGACATATTTCCTGCATAGCCAATTCCGTGAATGTGCTCGATTTTTCCAGATGTAATTTCTTTATAGAAGTCTTGCGGACTCGTATTTGCTGTTTCTATATTTTTTGGTTGAGATTGCGCCGTTTCTTTTTTCACTGGTGCTGTTTCGACGTTGCTAGAACATCCTGAAATTATTAATAAAGAAGTAATTGCTAACCCTGTTGCTACATAATGTTTCAAAGTTATGGCTCCTTTCCTATATATGAGATTTTAAGTATATGGAATAAATATCAAGAAATTGTGGAGTGGTATGCATAATTTAGCGTGGAAGAGGCCCGAGTAATGAAAATTCTCCTTTCGCTATGAGTATAATTAATTGACGAAAAATTATAACAATAATAGAATAAATTGTATTGATGATTAGTTTCACAAGCATACATAGAACACTAGGGGGATTATTATGAAATCAACATTTTTTGCTCAAAATAGAGAAAGACTAACGAAAACATTACCTGATGAATCCGTTACGATTTTATTTGCGGGACAAGCACCGCATATGTCAGCTGATGCACATTATAAATTTGTACCGAATCGTAATTTTTACTACTTAACGGGAATCGATGAACCAAATGTTATTTTTATGCTGAAAAAGTTTGGGAATAGTGTAGAAGAGACACTTTTCATTGAAAAATCAGATCCAGTAATGGAAAAATGGGTTGGGAAGACAGTTTCTAGCGAAGAAGCAGAGGGAATTTCAGGTATAAAGAAAGTTGTATATTTAGATAGCTTTGAAAAGACAATGTCAAATATACTTTTTACAGAAAATGCGAAGCATCTATATTTAGATATAGAACGTCGTGATTGGAATGGTACGGAGACAAAAACATTAGCATTTGCTAAACATGTAAGAGAAAAATACCCACACGTAACAATTGGTAATGTATATCCGAACATTTGTGAATTACGAGTATTTAAAACAGAGGAAGAAATTGAAATTATTAAAGAAGCGATTGCTGTAACGAAAGATGGTATTTACAATGTGTTAAAAAATGCAAAAGCAGGCATGATGGAGTATGAATTAGAAGCTCAATTTGATTTTACACTGCAATCATCTGGCATTAAGCACCATGCGTTCAATACAATTTTGGCGAGTGGGAAAAATGCTACAGTTCTTCATTATGAAGATAATGATGCACAAATTCAAAATGGTGACTTAGTATTACTAGATTTAGGTGCTCAAAAAGACTACTATAACGCTGATATTAGTTATACATTCCCGGCAAATGGAACATTCTCTAGTCGTCAAAAACAAATTTATAATATTGTATTAAAAGCATTAAAAGAAACAACAGCGCTTATTAAGCCAGGATTAAAGTTCGCTGCATTAAATGAGCATACAAAAAAGGTACTGGCAGAAGAGTGTAAAGCAATTGGTTTAATTCAAGAAGATGAAGAGTTATCAAAATACTATTATCATGGTGTCAGCCATTTCCTTGGTTTAGATACACATGATGTAGGAACATATAAAGATAGAGTGTTAGAAGAAGGTATGGTTATAACAATTGAACCTGGTCTTTATATTGAAGGAGAATCAATTGGAATTCGTATTGAAGATGACATTCTTGTAACGAAAGACGGGTATGAAAACTTGTCAAAAGATATCATTAGGGAAGTTGAAGAAATTGAAGAATTTATGAGTGTAAATAATGAACATGTAAAAGGAAACCAAGCTGTAGTTAAATAATAAAAGAGTCATCACTAATTTATTTGAACTTTATCTCGAACCGTGGACAATTAAAAAATCCATGATTCGGGATAGGGTTCTTTTCTTCGAAATACTAATCTTTAATTATTAATCCTAATAAAGTAGCAAACTGAACAGCTTGATATGTTGATACTTTACATCCTCTTAAATCGTTCACTGAAACTGTAAGTGTATCAAAGGTAGAAGAACTAATATCTATCCCCTTCAGTGATGTCTGATCAAAATTAGCTTCATCAAGACTACATAATTGGAATTCAACTTTTTTAAGTTTACAGTCAAAAAAATCTGCATTATTTAATGAAGTTTCATTGAAGATGATTTTTTCTAGTTTGGAATTTCCAAATGCCGCTAAATTCAAAATTGAATTCTCAAATTTAACATTTCCTAAGCTAGATTCTGTGAAATTTACTCCGATTAATTTACTGTTTTTAAATTCGACTCTGTGAACAGAAGAATTGCTTAAATTAACATTTGATAAATCACAGTTTTCAAAACAAACATCTGTAATATCAATATTGCTAAAGTCTGTATTAGTAAACTTACAGTTTTTTATCACCGCATCATATAATCGCACTCTATCTACAGATTCATTTTCGAAAGTGGAGTCTATAATTTCACACACTTCCAATGTTGGATCTTCTTCATAAAAAATATCTTGAAAATTCTTTGAAGATAACTCTGGTGAAATTTTTGGTCTATCAATTTTCATCGTATATCAATCCTCTTCTATTTGATATATTTGTGTAATTTGAGTCTATTGTCTTCTTGTAAGGAACATTAGTTCTTATTATACAAAAATGTAAGTTCTTTTGTGAAGAGCATTTTAGCTACATTTTTCTTATTTAATAATAGCAGTGTTATTGTTTCTTAAGAAATAACGTCAAAACAAATACGAGAACGGCTAGTATAGTCGCTACAAGGAAAATATTTTGTATTTCTAAAATATTCGCCTCTTGTAATGTCTCCGCTTTTAGTAATCTTCCAATTAGCTTACGTAAGATCTAATTACATCTCCTTATTTTCTTGAAAATCAACTTCTATAATGATTTTGAAAAAGAAAAAGGAGGGATTTTCCATGAAGCGATTTGTATTAACAGCCGTTACAGTCTCTGTAATATTTTTAATTGCTGCCTGTTCTGTGACGACAAATATAACAAATGATCATAAAAATATGAATGATAAAAAAACACTACAGACTGAAACAGCTACAACACCATTGAAAGTTGAAAAAGGACCAGAAGTTACTTTAATAGCGAAAGAAGAAAAGCAAAAATTAAGTAACGGTGTTATTGTTCCAGTCTGGACATTTAATGGCTCATCTCCTGGTTCAGAAATTCGGGTGAAAAAAGGTGAAAAGGTGAAAGTGACATTAAAAAATGAATTATCTGCACCAGTATCTATTCATTGGCATGGATATCCTGTCCCAAATAACATGGATGGAATTCCAGGCGTGACACAAGATGCAGTTGAACTAGGAAAAAGTTTCACTTACGAATTTGAAGCGAACGTACCAGGAACGTACTGGTATCACTCGCATCAAGATTCTGTAAATCAATTAGATAGAGGTTTGTATGGAGCGCTCATTGTAGAAGATACAAAGGAAAAATATGATAAAGATTACACATTAATGTTGGATGAATGGGTTACAGATAAAGAAGAAATGAATAAGCAGTTAAAAGAAATGACAAAAGGGCAAATAGGTAATAAATCTAAAGGTAATGAAAATGGGGAAAAGAATGATGATAAGAACGGCATGGATCATTCTGATATGAACATGGGCAGTGATAAAAAAGACTCTAGTAATATGGAAGGAATGGACCATGGAAATATGAAGATGGAAGGCCATGATATGAGTATGTACGATTTATTCACAATCAATGGAAAAAGCGGTGATTTAGTAGCGCCATTAAAAGTGAATAAGGGAGATAACGTTCGTCTTAGACTCGTCAATGCTGGTTATCTATCACATGATATACATGTTCATGGCCATGATATAAAAGTAATTGCGACAGATGGTCAACCAATAAACGATCCAAAAGTTATAAAGGATAAAGTAATTTCAATCGCACCGGGTGAACGTTATGATATTGAATTTACTGCTAATAATCCTGGGAAATGGTATGTTGAAGACCATTCGAAAAATAAAGGTGCAAAAGGAATGAAAGCTGTTATTGAGTATGATGGCAGCAAAGAGATGAAAGATAAAACAGACGAAAAAGAAAAATTACCGAAAGTAGATATAATGAAATATGGTACTAAAAAATTAGGTAGTTTCACGTTAAATCAAGAGTATACTGCCACATATAATATGGACTTAAATACGCAAATGAATGGAAATGAAATGGTATATACAATTAACGGAAAGGTATTTCCGGATATTGACCCAATTCAAGTGAAAAAGGGTGATTTAGTAAAAGTGAGATTGGTAAATCGTTCTAAAATGGATGATCACCCAATGCATTTACACGGACACTTTTTCCAGGTGTTGAGTAAAGATGGAAAACCGATAGAAGGTTCTCCAATTGTAAAAGATACATTGAACTTAAAACCGGGTGAAGAATATGAAGTAGCCTTTGTAGCAGATAATCCGGGCGATTGGATGTTCCACTGTCATGATTTACACCATGCTTCAGCTGGGATGGTAACAGAAGTAAAATATACAGATTACAAATCGGATTATGTTCCAAACCGAAACATTCCTAATAAGCCAGAGTAATATTAAGCAGTTATCCTATGGATAGCTGCTTATTCATTTTTGTTGCAAGTACTAATGTATGTGTTGATCATGCCCGGATGTAGGTGAGGGAGTATGATCTGGGAATGTCGCGAATACGGCAACGATAATTACTACACTAATTGAAAGTAATGACAAAAAATGCTGTTGGATAAAAGTAGAAAAGTTCTCCGATAATAATTGAATCACACAGGACATAGTAATCGTTATAGTAAGTAAAAGGCTAATGAACAATATACTATGAGCTTGTTGAGCGTTTAACATTTCTGTAATCATTGCTCCCATCATACTTGCCATTAATCCAGAGAACATTCCTTCTAAAGCGGTATATAGGTGAAAACGTAGACCGATTAAAAAGCCGATAAAACCACTAATTGAAATAGCAAGCAAAGTAGAATATAGTAATTCCTCCTTAAAGAGAATGCCTAAGTAAAAACCAATACTTAAACCGATACTCATACTAAAAGACATAATAAATACCATATACTCCATTAGGGTACCCTTACGTTTAGAAATATTGGATGCAATAAGAATTGAGGTACAGCAAAGTGTTAAGGTAGTTAACGTATAAGCAAACATTATGATACCTCCTTGTCCTATCGTTTATTTCATCATATGTTTATATGGAGAGTACTTATGCTTATTAATATCTGCATATTATCTGCACAATTTCATAGATGTAGGCAAAGAGACGTTTGATTTTTTAGGGCGTCTTTTTTAATTATAAGCATGTGAAAGAAATTGTTATATTATGAGTTTCTATTGTGAAGCCATAAAGAATAAGCGTATAATATTATAGGTCTCACATTTGCGAGACAAACCGCGAATGATAAATAAGATTGTTGTTTTATCATCGCTTCTAAACATATAGACAATGAAAGTAACACTGGAATACAGATAGGGAGTTATAAAATGAAATTAATTATTGCCGAGAAACCAGATCAAGGGTTGGCTCTTGTTTCACAGTTTAAATATCGCCGGAAAGATGGATATTTAGAAGTAGAAGCGAATGAGTTATTTCCAAATGGAGCGTACTGTACATGGGCAATTGGTCATTTGACGCAGTTATGTAATCCAGAGCATTATCACGCAGAGTGGAAAAAATGGTCACTTAATACGTTACCGATGATTCCAGAGCGTTTTCAATTTGAAGTAACAAAGTCGAAGTATAAACAGTTTAACGTTGTGAAACAGCTGTTACATAATCCACAGGTAACAGAAATTATTCACGCAGGCGATGCTGGGCGTGAAGGGGAACTGATCGTACGAAATATTATTAATCTTTGTAACGTGCAAAAGCCGATGAAGCGTCTATGGATTTCGTCTTTAACGAAGCAAGCTATTTACCAAGGGTTTAAAAATCTACTTGATGAAGCAGATACAATTAATACGTATTATGAGGCGTATACAAGGTCATGTGCGGACTGGGTCGTTGGTATGAATGCATCACGTGTTTTTAGTATTTTGCTAAAGAAAAAAGGAATGAATGATGTATTTTCTGCTGGTCGTGTCCAGACACCAACGTTAGCATTGATTGTAAAGCGAGAGAAAGAAATTGAAAACTTTAAGTCAGAGCCTTTCTGGGAAGTGTTTGCAACCTTTAATATAGAAGGAAAGAAATATGACGGAAAATGGGAAAAGGATAATGAATCCCGCTTAAAAGACCCTGATATGGCGAATAAAATTGCGGCATTTTGCCAAGGGAAACCGGCTGTTGTGAAGGAAATGAAAACGGAGCGTAAAGAGTTTCAGCCGCCACTTTTATTTAACTTATCATCACTGCAAGCAACGGCAAATAAAGCCTTTAAGTTTTCACCGAAAAAGACGCTTGATATAACGCAAGCACTCTATCAAAAAGGGATTGTTTCTTATCCACGTTCAGATTCTAACTATGTTACACAAGGAGAAGCAGCGACGTTCCCTGATATTTTACAGAAGTTAAGTCAGTTTGATGAATATAAAGGCTTATTACCGGCTCCGGTTGAATCCATTATGAATAACAAGCGTTATGTAAATGAAAAGAAAGTAACAGATCACTACGCAATTATTCCGACAGAGCAAGTTACAAACCCAAGCAGACTATCAGGTGATGAAAAGAAAATATACGATATGATCGTAAGAAGGCTTATTGCAGCTCATTATGAAGTTGCAATCTTTGACTATACAACGATTGTAACGCTTGTAGATGAACGTGCTGAATTCATTTCAAAAGGAAAACAGCAAATTCAAGAAGGTTGGCGTAAAGTTATTTTCCAAGACGATAAAGATGACGAAACCATTCTTCCAATTGTAGCTGAAGGCGAAGAAGGAAAAGTTGTAAAGGTGAAAGTGAAAGAAGGAAAAACACAGCCACCGAAGCGCTATACAGAAGGACAACTTATTACGTTAATGAAAACAGCTGGTAAGTATTTAGAGAATGAAGAGCTGGAGAAAGTATTAAAGAAAACAGAAGGTTTAGGTACGGAAGCGACTCGCGCAGGTATTATTACGATGCTGAAAGACCGTAAGTATATAGATGTAAAGAAAAACCAAGTGTATGCGACTGATAAAGGAAAAGTATTAATTACCGCAATTGGTGATAAAATACTAGCTTCACCGGAAATGACTGCGAAATGGGAACAACGTCTTGCGGAAATTGGTGAAGGTACAGCTTCACCAGCTACATTTATGGAACAGACGAAAAAGCTATCAGCTAAAATTATTGAAGATGCAGTGGAAATGTCTGAGAAGTGGGATTTCACTGGACTACATGTTGAATCGATTGAACGAAAAGGATCGAAATTTACAACGGGTAAAAAGGTTGGTAGCTGTAAAAAATGTGATGGCGATGTAATTGATAAGTCAACGTTTTACGGTTGTTCTAACTATAATACAACGCAATGTGATTTCACCATTTCAAAGAAGATATTAAGTAAAACAATTTCGCAAAAGAATATGACAAAGCTCTTAAAAGGTGAAAAGACGGATTTAATTAAAGGCTTTAAAAAGGGCGAGAAAACGTTTGATGCGAAATTAGAGTGGAAAGATAATAAGATTAACTTTGTATTTGAGAATTAATTTGTTAAAAGAGCATGACATAAAATTGTCATGCTCTTTTGTTTTTCTTTAATATAAAATTTAACGATAAAAAAAAG
The DNA here is from genome assembly GCF_038005385.1 of Bacillus sp. FSL K6-2944. Classification (NCBI taxonomy): domain Bacteria; kingdom Bacillati; phylum Bacillota; class Bacilli; order Caryophanales; family Bacillaceae; genus Bacillus; species Bacillus sp. FSL K6-2944. The sequence continues at coordinate 681,849 of NZ_JBBOTE010000001.1, forward strand.
TCTTTAAATGATATTTTTTTATTGTAAAACAATAAATTTTATATTAAAATCAAAATCATAATAAATGAGTGAAGTACTTTTGTTAAAAGGTAACAATCTTATTATTTTAATTAGAGGAGGTATAACTATGAACAGTAACAATTTAATTGTTAAAAATATGGATAACCCTCATGAGTTGGAGAAGATGTATAGAAAAGATCCGAAAGCTTTTAAAAAATCATTCTCACAAGCATGGGACCAAAATCCTGATTCCCAGGTTCTAGCTGCTTGGTATGAAAGGTTGCATTTCAAGGAGAAGGTAAATAAAGAAAAAACATCTTTGTTTCAAAAAGGTTTCTTATTCATGAGCCTTTTAGCTATTCTGGCCGGCATAAGCACCAGGATCATTTTCCACTTTGTTGAGCAGGAAGCAATTGCTCCAATTAATTTGGCTTTTGGTGTAATTCCCTTTATTGCTGCTTATTTTGTTTACAATAATACTCCGAAAAAAAGTATTATTTATTCCCTTGCAGCGTTGTTCCTAATTTCCGGGTATTATCTTAATACGCTGCCAGTAAATTATAAAGACAGTACCATACTTGCGTATTTACATCTTCCTATATTTTTATGGGTCTTAGTAGGGCTTGCATTTACAGGAAATGAATATTCAAAAGGCAGTACAAGATTAGCCTATATTAAATTTAATTTAGAATATTGTCTTCTCTACGGGAGCATGGCAGTGAGCGGAATGATACTTGCGGTATTCACCATGCGTTTATTTAGCTTTGTTGACTTAGATATAGGAGAATTCTATTTTAGTAATGTTGTTTTATTTGGAGCAGCGGCTCTCGCTATTGTGACTGCATACTTAGTATCAATGAATCTTAAGCTTGCTAAAAATATTACACCATACATATCTAAAATTTTTAGTCCTCTCGTCCTGATTACCTTGCTTATCTATCTTATAACGGTAATTTGGGTCGGGAAAAATCCATTCTTGGATCGCAATTTCCTAATGGCCTTCAACGGAATACTGCTTGGCGTATTGGCTGTTACTATATTTTCTATCGTTGAGAGTGACTCGGACGAGAAAAAGAACATTTCAGATTATATAAATTTTTCCTTAATTGTTCTGGCGCTTATTATTGACACTGTCGCATTGTCAGCCATAGTATTCAGACTTTCTTCTTACGGGATTACACCTAATAGACTTGCTGTTTTAGGTGTAAACATACTGGTCTGGGCAAATTTAATTTGGATTATGTTTTCCTATATGCGTTTCTTGCAAAATAAATCAGGACCAAAAGCTATCCAAGATGCCGTTACGAAGTATTTGCCAATATACGGACTTTGGGCAGCTTTCGTTATATTTACGTTTCCTATCATTTTTAATTAGAAAGGATCTGTTAATGCGGGAGTGGTGAGGGCTAATAATCATTGGGGGATGAACAAAACCCCCAATGATTAAAGTTTCACTTTATTACAATTGGTATTATTACGTTTGTAGTTTCGGTAATTTCATTTGTATTGATAAATAAGAAGTAAGTGTTGTATGTAATCTTTCCATAATAAAAAACGTCCCAAAATGGGACGTTTTTTATTATGCATATTGCCGTTTTTTCTTAATAAGCAACAAAACTTGTGACACACAAGCTAGTACCGGTAACTCAATCAATGGTCCAATAACGAGTGCAAGTGCGATAAGAGGCTCGTCTGGAAAAGCTGTTACAGCGATAGCGAGTGCAACAGGTGAGTTTCTTGCTAACGTTGTTAAGCTTAGACTTACTGTATCTTTGTAAGATAAATGCATGATGCACCCGATAAATTGTCCTAGTAAGAAATTAATGATGAAGAACAATAGAACAGGAACGAGTAATAATAAAACGACATTCATATTTTGCAGTAAATATTTACCTTGTGATGCAAACATCGCTACTATTGCTAAACTTAAAAATACAATTTGAGCAGAGCTGAAAAACGGAATGAGTTTATTCTCGAGAGTTTCAGCTTTTTTCATTTTATTCATAATGAACTTTGTAGCGTGTGCAAGTATAAATGGTAAGACGATTACGATAACAATACTTTCTACTAAAACAGAAATCGCTACAGTTTTCATGACACCAGCAAATAAAAATAAATAAATGGGAAGGAGCAGTACTTGCAAAATTAAATTTACAGGTAAAATTGCAGTAGAAAGTGCTACATTACCTTTCGCTATTTCAGTAAAGATTAAGTACCAATCTGTACATGGAGTAACCATTAACATTATAAATCCAACCCAAAGTGCTGGATGATCGGAAAGAAATAGTGCTCCTAACCCCCAAGCGAGTAAAGGTGTCCATAAGAAGTTAATAGTAAGACTTGTTCCAGCAAATTTTAAATTGCGAAATCCGTTTTTTATTTCTTTTAATGGAATGCTGAGGAATAATCCATATAGCATGAAAAATAAGAAGGGGACAATAAATTTGTCTGAATACGTATGTATCATATTAAATTGTCCGAGTACGATGCCGCATGTAACAGCAAAAAGAATAATAAAAGTTTGAATCTTTTCTATAATGCTCATGAATAAATCCTTTCTATATATGAATTTTCCTCTCAAAGTTTATTATACAAGTAATAAAGATGTATTTGGTGTTCAATTGTATTTTAGTTAATATTTTTAAATTGAGATTTTATTTTTTATTAAAAGTTACTTGACTAAAGTAAGTGACTATATTACAATCACTTACATAAGGTAATTAAATAACAAAAAGCTATGATAGCGTAACTTAAGGTATCTATTGGAACTTTTTCTTAGAATAAGAATTTTTATGATGATGAATAATGAATATGAAAAGAAAGATTAGGTGAAGAAAATGGGACTATTTAGCTCATTATTTGGTAAAAAAGAAGAAAATACGAATGTAGAGGGGAATAAAAAAATGTCAAAAGTATTATTTGTAAAAGCAAACGATCGTCCAGCGGAGCAAGCAGTTAGTTCAAAAATGTATGAAACATTTGTAAGTACTTATAAAGAAGCAAATCCAAATACAGAAATTACGGAATTAGATTTATTTGCATTAGATCTTCCTTATTACGGAAATATCGCGATTTCAGGTGGATATAAACGTAGCCAAGGCATGGAGTTAACAGCTGAAGAAGAGAAGGCAGTTGCTACAGTAGATCAATATTTAAATCAGTTTTTAGAAGCTGATAAGGTTGTATTTGCATTCCCATTATGGAACTTTACAGTACCAGCGCCATTAATCACATATATTTCATACTTATCTCAAGCTGGAAAAACGTTTAAATATACAGCAAATGGCCCAGAAGGTTTAGTTGGTGGTAAAAAAGTAGTTGTGTTAGGTGCTCGTGGTTCAGATTACTCTTCAGAGCAAATGGCTCCTATGGAAATGGCAGTTAATTACGTAACAACGGTACTTGGATTCTGGGGAATTACAAATCCAGAGACAGTTGTAATTGAAGGACACAATCAATATCCAGATCGTTCACAACAAATTGTTGAAGAAGGTCTAGAAAACGTTAAAAAAGTAGCAGCAAAATTTTAATTCATGATAGTAAATGGAAAAACCAACATGGATGACCATGTTGGTTTTTTAGTCTATTTTTCATGTTAAAAAATGTATATTTATAAAATAAAAGAAAAGTTCGAAAATAGTATTGCAAAATATTATATAGCAAACTATAATGAGTTCAAGAATAGTTGATACTTAAATTAAATATTCAGAAAATTCAATTAGTTAAAATTGGAAAATGAGATAAGGAAACTTGAATGGGGGTTATATTATGGCGAATAAAGTACCGTTTTCGTTCATAGTAGTTATTGGATTAATGTTATTTGCACTATTTTTTGGAGCGGGAAATTTAATTTTCCCAGCGATGCTTGGTCAATCAGCAGGAGAGAATGTATGGATTGCTAACGCTGGATTTTTAGTAACTGGTGTTGGATTACCATTACTAGGTGTGCTAGCATTTGGTTTTTCAGGTAAAGATGATTTGCAGTCGTTAGCTAGTCGTGCTCACCCAGTGTTTGGGATTGTGTTTACAACAGTTTTATACTTAGCGATTGGTCCGTTATTTGCAATACCGAGAACAGGAAATGTTTCTTATGAAATTGGTCTTAAACCGTTTATGCCAGAAGGAGTAGGTTCTACACCTTTAATTCTTTTCACAATTATATTCTTTAGTATCACTTGTTTTTTTTCGCTAAATCCCGCGAAAATTGTCGATATTGTTGGAAAAATCTTAACACCAATTAAGTTGACTTTCATCGGTATTTTAGTAATCGTTGCTTTTATACATCCGATTGGAGATATGCAAGCACCAGTGGAAGCTTATACATCACATGCATTCTTTAAAGGATTCCAAGAAGGATACTTAACGATGGATACGCTTGCATCATTCGTATTCGGGATTATCATTATCAATGCTATTAAAGAAAAAGGTGCGAAAACGAAAACACAAATTATGGTCGTTTGTGCAAAAGCGACAATTATTGCAGCATCTATTTTAGCAATTATCTATACAGCACTTTCTTATATGGGTGCTTCAAGTGTTGCAAAGCTTGGACATTTAGAGAACGGCGGAGAAGTATTAGCGAAAGTTTCTAACTACTATTTCGGATCATATGGCGGAGTATTATTAGGATTAATGATTACAGTAGCTTGTTTAACAACTAGTGTGGGACTTGTATCAGCATGTTCTTCATTCTTCCATAAGTTATTCCCAAATGTTCCTTACAAAGCAATTGCAATCACGCTATGTGTATTTAGTGCAATTGTTGCAAATGTAGGATTAACACAGTTAATCGCAGTTTCTGTTCCAGTATTAACAGCAATTTATCCACTAGCAATCGTATTGATTTTCTTAACATTCTTCCATTCATTATTCAAAGGAAGAGCTGAAGTTTATCAAGTGAGCTTAATCGTAACATTTATCATCAGCTTATTCGATGGATTAAGTGCAGCTGGATTTAACATTGAAGTAGTAAGCCAAGTGTTCACTAAATTCCTTCCGATGCAGGAAGTAGGATTAGGCTGGATCTTCCCAGCGATTATCGGTGGATTTATCGGATATGGACTTAGCATTTTAAAAGTGAAAAACCAAGTTCAACCAGCAACTAGAGCGGATAAGAAAATAGGTTAAATAAAAAAAGTTATAGAACTTGTTTCTATAGCTTTTTTTGTTACTATTAATAATGAGAAAAAATAAAGTAGTAGGGGAAATAAAATGAAAAAAACAATTGATCATATCGGAATCGCAGTTCGTGATATAGATAGTACGATACGTTTTTATGAAAATGTGTTACTAGGAACTTTAATAGATCGTTACGTAAGTGAAGCTCCTGGTGTGGAAAGCGAAGTAGCCATTCTTGAAGTGGATGGAGATAGAATTGAATTACTTGCACCGACGAATAATACGACATCTCCAATTGCCCGTTTTATTAAACAAAAAGGTAAAGGTGTTCATCACGTTGCGTATCGTGTCGATGATTTAGATGTGGCTCTAGAAGAGTTAAAAGAACAAGGTATTCGGACATTAGAGCATACACTACGCATTAATAAGCACGGTAGAAGGTTAATTTATCTTAACCCAGCGGATACTGAAGGAACGATTATCGAGTATTGTGATTATCCGGAAGAGAAATAGAAGAGGGATATTTTTTTAAAGGTGTTACGTAATAACGTAATACCTTTTTATTTATGTATTTCACATTTTCTTCACAAATGATTCACGATAACTTTTCTTCTTTGATAACTTACATAAATATATTTTATGATATAATAACAATCGGCTTTAAAAATGTAAGTTGTATCTATCATAATAGTTACTATTATATTGGAAGTTTAGAGGTGGAAGAGAAATAAAGAGTTATACTTTCTAGAAGTTTATATTTAATCAGGTTAATATTTTGCCCAGAATCAAACTTTGGAAGTTAAAGTAATGAAAATAGAGCAATGAGGAAGAAAGAAGTGAAATGAGTGTGAAAGTAATGAAAAGGTTAGGGACATTGTTATTACTTGTGTGTGTGCTTATCATATTGATCCCTCAAAGTGCATCTGCTCATGCGTACGTTGTGAAATCAAACCCTACTGAAAATGAAACATTGAAGAAAGCACCATCTGTTGTAAAAATCGAATTCGATGAGGACATACAAGTTTCACGTTTTAATACATTGTACGTGAGAGATACATCAGGTAAAAGGGTCGATTTAAAAGATGCTCATATTGATAAAAAAAATAAAAAACTATTAGAAGCCGGATTAAAAGAAAACCTCAAAAATGGTCTCTACTCTATTCAGTGGAAAGCTATTTCAGCTGATGGACATCCAATTCAAGGGGTTATTCCATTCTGTATTGGATTAGCGGAAGCGGAAACAGACGATGTACAAGTGGAAGAGATGGGGTATGTTCCGCAAATTGATATGATCATGGAACGTGGAATTTTATATACAAGTTTCTCACTATTTATAGGAGTGCTATTCTTTAATCTTATTATGTATAAAGGGAATGCAACCTCGGTTCGATCAAGGAGTAAGAACATAATATGGATTTCCTTATTAGGGATATTTACTAGCTTGTTATTCAATCTACCACTGCAAGCGAAAATAAATGCTGATGTTTCATGGCTAGAAGCATTCAATCCTTTACTATTAAAAGAAACGTTACAGCTTTCTGTTTTTAGTTATGTTTGGATTACTCAAATGGTTCTCATTAGTTCGCTTATAATCGTTACGTATTTTGCGATGAGGCGTGAGAAACTATCGTCTTTTAAAGTATGGAGTATTCCAATAGTGCTGTTTATTGGAATACTTGTTATGAAAGCATTTAATAGTCACGCATATGGTTTAAAGTTTAAAGATATTGCTGTTGTTATGGATTTTTTACATTTATTCGCAGCTTCATTATGGATTGGTGGTTTATCGTCTATTATTCTTCTGTTACGTAAAGAGGATAACAAATGGAATATGTATTGGGATATGATTAAGCGTTTTTCACCGTGGGCAACATGCGCTGTCATTGTGATTTTAATAACAGGTCTTTTTAACAGTACATTTTTTATTCCAACAATCCACTCGTTATTTGATACGAAGTATGGATTAGCTTTACTAGCAAAGATACTTTTATTCGTTTTCATGGGGATATTGGGAATTATTCATTATGTGAAAGGGAAAATGAGAGCGGAGCAAGGATTAGGTGCTACGGTGAAAGTAGAGTTTATCATTGGAATTATCATTTTCGTCATCGTAGCTTTTATGACAAACGTACAAACACCACCGATGCCTCCTACTGGACCTTTTACAGAGAGTAAACAATTAGATAATGGATATGAAATGACGCTAAATGTAAGTCCTAATAGAGTAGGACAAAATATATTCCATATTACTTTAAAGGATGAGAACGGACAACCCGTTACTGATATGGAACAAATTATATTAACGACTCAATCGTTAGATATGAATATGGGAAAAGGATCATTTAAAGTTTCGGCAGTTTCACCGGGAGAATATGAAGCAGAAGGTATGTATATTAACATGACAGGAAACTGGAATATACAAGTACATGGATTAACGAAATCGCTTGATAGCTTCGATACGGATTATAAATTTATTGTAGGTGGCAGATAAAGTGAAACTTTAAGCAGCCCTCATCAATTGGGCTACCCGGCGAATAGCGGGATAAAGAGTAGGTATAGATAAAAAGGAGCTAATTGAAAATGGAACGTATAAAAAAATTAGGAACAACAATGATCGCAACAGCAATTACAATGGGAATGTTTTCGTTACCTGTTAGTGCGCACGTTACTGTGAAGCCAGCAACTTCTGACATCGGTTCTTGGGAGACTTACACGATAAAAGTACCAGTTGAAAAGAATATAGCAACAACAAAAGTTACACTGAAAATACCGTCTGGTGTGGAATTCCAACAGTATGAACCAGTGCCAGGGTGGAAAATGGAAGAGCAGAAAGATAATGCCGGAAAAGTGAAAACTGTAGTATGGGAAGCAATAGGAGAAGGGATTTTACCCGGTCAGTTCCAGCGATTTACTTTCGTCGCTAAAAATCCGGATAAAGAACAAAAAATAGCTTGGGATGCATATCAACAATATAAAGACGGAGAAATTGTTGAATGGACAGGCGATGAGAAAGCTGAAAAACCGCATTCACTTACTACAATTGCAAAAGGTACGTCATTAACAGGAGAACATGGTGAAGTATCTAATGTAGAAAAGAATGAAGGTACCAGTAATATGCAATTTATAGCGATTGTTTTATCTATTTTGGCAATTGTATCTTCGGTAGGTGCGTGTGTTTTTGTAGTGCGTCGTAAAAAATAAGATATAAAAAAGAGCCTACAAATAGTAGGCTCTTTCTCATATTTATTTCACTTCAACCTGCTGCCTTACAGCAAGTGTTTTCGGCTTTATATTTACAAAACAAATGCTCACAACAATAAATAATAGGCCAATAAATAAGCTCATTGTAATGGCTTCATGTAAGAAGATTGAACTTACAATAATAGCGATAAGAGGAATAAGGAATGTATAAGCCCCTACTTTACTCGCTTCACCAGCTCCAACGAGTGTGAAGTATGCAAGCCACCCCATTGCAATAACAAAGAATGAAATAAAGAGTAGTACACTAACAAATGGCATACTCCAAGCAATACTAGACCAACTTTCAAATTCTGAGCCAAATCCGATTAAACAAAGACCACCGATAAGAAGCTGAATTGTTACCATCCAAATGGCATTCACACGGTGACCAGTCTTCTTAATGAATACTGTGCCAAGTGCCCAGCCAATAGCGCATCCTAACGCGAGAAGGATTCCAATAACAGAAATATGTCCTGTTAAACTGCTTGAGCTAATAACACCTACACCAATAAATCCGAGAACAAGCCCGAAAATTTTCAAGCCGTACATTGATTCTTCAAGCCATATCCACGAGAAAATACCGAGTAAAACTGGTTGTAGAAATACAATGGCGGAAAATAACCCAGCAGGCATATATTGAAGACCAACAGTTTGTAACCCGTAAAATATAATGATGTTAAGTAAAGAAGAAATAACGTATAAATGCCACGTTTCTTTTAAATGTAATTCTTTATATTTGGGTAGAGCGAAAAGGAGTAAAATGAATCCTCCAATTAAAGTTCGAACGCCTGCAAATAAAACGGGTGGTGTATAATGCAGGGCAAACTTAGATAAAGGCCAATTGATTCCCCACATGAAAACGAGAAAGGTAAGGATTATGGCCGTCTTAGTTCGAGAAAGCTGTGTCACGGTAAGACCTCCTTGTTGTTATTCATTTCACTATGATATGATATCGAATGTAATAAATAAAATGAATCTTTTTTATAAGGAGTATAAGTGATTAGTTATGACTATTACACAACTGCAAGTATTAATAAAAACTATTGAGTTAGGTAGTTTTACGAAGGCTGCCAGGGTGTTAAATATGACGCAGCCAGCTGTAAGTCATGCCATTTTAAGTATTGAGTCAGAGTTAGGAGTTACGATTCTTATACGTGATAAACGACAAGGATTACTCGTTACGGATGTAGGAAACAGAATTCTTGTACATATTAGAGAGATTTTGAACGGTGTAGAGAAGATTGAACAAGAAGTTGCGATGGAGAAAGGACACGAAGTGGGGACGATTCGAATTGGGAGTTTTCCGAGTGCTTCTGCACATTTCTTACCGAAAATGATAAACCATTTTAAGGAGAAGTATCCGAGCTTAGAGGTCGTTCTTTGTGAAGGAACAATTAAAGAAGTTGAAGATTGGTTAATATCGAGGGTTGTTGATATAGGAATTGTTATTTTGCCTAATAAAGAGATGGAGATTGTCCCGTTAACGAAGGGAAAAATGGTTGCTATCTTAAGAGAGGATCATCCTCTTTGTAAGAAGGACTCTATTACAATTCGTGATTTGGAGAATGAACCGATCATATTATGTAAGGGCGGATACGAACCACCCATCATTGATATGTTTAAACAAGCCAACGTACCACTTCGGGCTGAGTATGTAATTTCTACCGTTACTACAGCTTTAAATATGATTCAAGAAGGATTAGGCATTGCAATATTAGCTGAATTATCTTTAACGAATTTACCACAGAATGTGCAAACGAGAGAATTGGAACCGCAAGTATGGAGAGAAATTGCTTTAGCTGTTCCTTCATTAAAGGATTCTTCAATCGCTGTACAGCTATTTATTGAAGAATTTCAAGCGCTATTTGCAGAATAAAAAGGGGTGTCTCATATATCATAATGGGGCACTTTTTAATTTGCTTATAAAAAATCTATGAAAAGGATTGACTTATTTTTTAGTTGTAACTATAATGATTACATCGAGGTGGTGATTACGATGAAAATTAGTAGCCGCTTTTCCATAGCTGTTCATATTTTATCTATTTTGAAAAACAATCCATCTTCACTTTGTACTTCAGACTATATGGCTGAGAGTGTCAATACAAATCCAGTAGTCATTCGTAAAATCATGTCGTACTTGAAACAAGCTGGCTTTGTTTACGTAAATCGTGGACCGGGTGGCGCGGGATTACTAAAGGATTTACATGAAATCACATTGTTAGATGTGTATCATGCAGTGAACGTAGTCGAAGAAGACAAGCTATTTCATATTCACGAGCAACCGAATCCAGATTGTCCAATTGGGGCGAATATTCAAGCGGTGTTAGAAATTATTTTAATTCAAGCACAATCCGCGATGGAAGAAGTTTTGAGAAATATTACGATGGGGCAGTTGTTTGAAACTTTGCAAGAAAAAATGAATGCTTAAATAATATTTATATTTTTTTATCATTAATGTAACTGGTTTGATTACAACGATAAGGTAAGGTGTAAAAGTTATGACTGTAAAAATGAAAGTATACTCAGATTTTATATGTCCGTTTTGTTTTTTAGCAAAAGGTCCATTAGATGAGGTAGCGAAAGAGAAAGGTGTAGAGATTGAATGGATGCCATTTGAATTACGTCCAAGTCCATATTCAAAAATAGATCCATGGAATGAACCAGAAAAATTAGGTTCATGGGATGCTTTCATTCTTCCGACAGCGAAGAAGTTTGGAATTGATATGCGCTTGCCACGTGTTTCACCACATCCATATACACATTTAGCTTTCGAAGGATGTCAATTTGCGAAAGAACGTGGACTAGGTAATGAGTATCATCACCGCGTATTCACAGCATTTTTTCAAGAAGAGCAAAACATTGAAGATATTGATGTGTTAACAAAATTAGCGGTAGAAGTAGGACTTCCTGAGGCGGAATTTAAAGATGCTTTAGTAACTCGTAAATATAAAGAAAAGCATCAAGAAGCAATTCAACACGCATATGATGAAGCGAATATTATGGCTGTTCCAACTGTCATGATTGGAGATGAAGTCATTCAAGGGCTTGCTAGTAAAGAAACACTAGAAAGGGTCATTGATAAAGAAATTGAAAAGGATAAAACAAATTCATTTGAAGGTATGCAATGTAATACCGATGGATATTGCTAATTCGCTTGTTATGAAATAACAAAATAAATTATAAAACAAACATTTGGAGGAATTAAAATGTCAGCAACTACAACAAACTTAAAAGAAGCGATCGTGAACCGCCGTTCAATTCGTAAAGTAACAAAAAACGATGCAATTACGAAAGAAAGAATTGAAGAAGTGTTAAAAACAGCTTTACACGCACCAACATCTTTCAATATGCAAAGTGGTCGTATGGTTGTATTAATGGATGGAGAGCATGAAAAGTTTTGGGATATCGTTAAAGAAACACTAAGAGCACGCGTACCAGCAGAAAACTTTGAAGCGACTGTAGAAAGACTAAAAGGCTTCCATGCAGGTGTAGGAACAGTTCTATTCTTTGAAGATCAAGCAACTGTAGAAAAAATGCAAGAAAATGCCCCATTATACAAAGATCAGTTTCCATTCTGGTCTCATCAAGGAAATGCGATGTTACAACATACTGTGTGGATGCTATTATCTGCTGAAGGAATTGGGGCGTCATTACAACATTACAACCCAATCGTAGATGCTGAAGTGAAAGAAACTTGGAACATTCCGGCAGAGTGGAGCTTAGTAGGTCAAATGCCATTTGGTGAACCAAACGAACAACCAGCAGAAAGAACGTTCTTGCCTACTGAAGATGTAGTGAAATTTTATTAAGAAATACAATATGTAACGAGAAGGAAGCTGTGCTTAAAAACAGCTTCCTTTTTTGTAGTGGTGTTAATTTATGCGCATTTAGGGAAGAAATATAAGAAATAATACGGTGAGAAGGGAATTAGAAAAATGAATGATGAGAAAAAATATACAGTGGTAGGTACTGATGTTGAGGAAGTAAAGCGTTTAAATAAAAATTCAGGATTAACGTATAATCAAGTGAAAGAAATGTTAGCAAAGCAAATGCAAAAAAAGAAGTAATTAGATTGAAATCTTTCATTTTTTCATTTAGCATTTTGATTGGAGAGAGTTAAGTAAAAGGTAACTCTCTTTTTTGTATAGCTAAGCATCTTATAGAGTGGAGGAAGCAACATGAAGAAATGGGTAAAGGTAACGCTGTCTATCACTGGAGGCATTGTCTTATTAGCGTGTGCCGGCGGATATTACGTGTATAAAAATTATTTTCCAAAGGAACCTGAGCGTATTGTATATGATAAAGAAAGAGTGCTACAACCGATACATAATCAGCTTAAAGGAATCAATATAGAAAATGTAAAGATAAAAGAAAGAGAAGTCGTAAATGCGACTGTAGATGAGCTTCAAAAAATGATTGATGATGGAAAGTTGTCATATGAAGAATTAACGAGTATTTATCTCTTTAGAATACAAGAACATGATCAAAATGGAATAACATTAAATTCTGTTACAGAGATAAATCCTAATGCGATGGAAGAAGCAAGAAAGTTAGATCAAGAGCGGGGTAGAAACAAAAATTCGAATTTATATGGTATTCCTGTCGTTGTAAAAGATAATGTACAGACGGAAAAAGTGATGCCGACTAGTGCAGGAACTTATGTATTAAAAGATTGGATTGCAGATCAAGACGCAACAATTGTGAAGCAGTTGAAAGAAGAAGGAGCATTTGTTTTAGGAAAAGCGAATATGTCTGAGTGGGCGAACTATTTATCTTTTACAATGCCAAGCGGGTATAGCGGGAAGAAAGGACAAAATTTAAACCCGTACGGTCCGATTACATTCGATACTTCAGGATCAAGTTCAGGATCTGCTACAGTAGTTGCAGCAGATTTTGCGCCGCTTGCAATTGGAACAGAAACGACGGGATCGATTATTGCACCAGCGGCGCAGCAATCAGTAGTTGGGTTACGTCCATCTTTAGGTATGGTAAGTAGAACAGGAATTATTCCATTAGCTGAAACTCTTGATACAGCAGGACCTATGGCAAGAACAGTAAAAGATGTAGCAACGTTATTTAATGCAATGATAGGTTATGACGAAAAAGATGTTATGACAGAAAAAATGAAAGATAAAGAAAGAATTGATTATACAAAGGATTTATCAATAGATGGATTAAAAGGGAAAAAGATAGGGCTTCTTTTTTCTGTAGACCAACAAGATGAAAATAGAAAAGTAGTAGTAGAAAAAATTAGAAAAGACCTTCAAGATGCAGGTGCGATATTAACTGATAATATCCAGTTAAGTGCTGAGGGTGTAGATAATTTGCAAACATTAGAATATGAGTTCAAGCATAATGTAAACGACTATCTTTCACAGCAAAAGAATGTACCGGTAAAATCGTTAGAAGAGATTATAGCGTTTAATAAAAAGGATAGTAAAAGACGAATAAAATACGGACAAACATTAATTGAAGGGTCTGAAAAATCTGCTATAACGAAAGAAGAGTTTGAAAACGTAGTGCAAACGAGTCAAGAAAATGCAAGAAAAGAGCTAGATAGGTATTTAGTAGAAAAAGGTTTGGATGCTCTAGTTATGATTAATAACGATGAAGTCCTTCTATCAGCTGTAGCTGGTTATCCGGAATTAGCGGTTCCTGCTGGATATGATAAAAATGGAGAACCAATCGGTGTAGTGTTTGTAGGGAAACAGTTTGGTGAAAAAGAGCTTTTCAATATTGGATATGCGTATGAACAGCAGTCTAAAAATAGAAAATCACCTAGTTTATAAAAGATTATATGAAAAATAACTGCCACCGAAATTATGTTGGTGGATTCCAGTTAAACGAATCTAACAATATGAAAAGAAAAAAAGGATTCTTCTCAATTAGTAAGAAAGATTGTCTATAGGAGTTCATAAAATGTAATATATTCAATTTCCATCCATTGAAGGGGGGGGGGGTTAATTCTTAATGAATGAAGTAAAGAGTTTTTTTCGAAGTAGAGGGTTTCAACGGTTTCTCGTTTTAATAATAGTAGCGCTTGTATTATACGCATTAAAAAGTATGATTAATTTAATATTAATTACGTTTATACTGACGTTTTTAATGGATCGATTTCAACGTTTTATTTCAAGAAAATTGAAAGTAAACCGGAAAATTGTTATTGCATGTTTATATATAATACTAGTTTCCTTTATAGGCACAACATTATATAAATATTTACCTGTGCTGACGATACAAATTTCACAATTAATTTATCAATTTAAACTGTTTTTTCAAAATCCACCTGATAATGAAATCGTTAAATATGCACTTTCGACAATTAATGGGATGGAAGTATCAAAATATATAGAACAAGGTGTAGACGTCATATATCAATCAATAGCAAATATAGGAAAGGTAAGTTTACAAATATTATTATCTCTAATTTTAAGCTTATTTTTCTTATTAGAAAAAGAGCGTATTATTACATTTACATCAAAGTTTAAAGATAGTAAGTTAAAAATCTTTTATGGAGAAATTGCATATTTTGGTGAAAGATTTGCAAGATCGTTCGGCAAAGTAATTGAGGCTCAGTTTTTAATTGCCGTTGTAAATTGTATTCTTACTGTCATTGCATTAATCGTTTTAGGATTTCCACAGCTACTTGTATTAGCTGTTATGATTTTCTTACTAGGGTTGATTCCTGTTGCAGGTGTGATTATTTCTTTGTTTCCACTTTGTATCATTGCTTACAACGTAGGCGGAGTTATGTACGTAGTATACATACTCGTATTCATAACAGTAATCCATGCTCTTGAAAGTTATTTTTTAAATCCGAAGTTTATGTCTGCAAAAACAAATTTACCAATATTCTACACATTTATGATTCTTATCTTCTCAGAGCATTTCCTTGGAATATGGGGGCTTATTATCGGGATACCAATCTTTATCTTTTTATTAGATGTACTTGATATAAATAATGAGGATGCGACTAAAAAATAAGAAATGATAGAAAATCACTAAAAAGTCATAGGAGATAATTAAAATAAAAAGCAATCCAAAATAAATTGGATTGCTTTTTATCTTAATTAAAGAACCGGAGCCATTGTTTCTTTCAATACTTGAACAGAGTGGTCGAATTTTAATTCTTCATCTTCACTTAATTCAACCTCTAAAATTTCACGAACACCGCCGCGATTTAAAACAGCAGGTACCCCGATATAAACATCTTTTTGACCGTATTGACCTTCTAAGTAAGCTGATACAGTTAATACACTATTTTCGTCGTTTAAAATTGCTTTTGTAACACGTAGAAGTGACATACCGATACCATAATAAGTTGCGCCTTTACGCTCAATAATATGGTAAGCTGCATCACGGACGTTTATGAAAATTTTGTCTAAATCTTCTTGATTATACGTGTTGTCTTTTTCAAGCAGTGTTTGTAGTTTTTGGATACCAACGGAAACATGGCTCCAAACTGGAAGTTCAGTATCGCCGTGTTCTCCGATAATATAAGCGTGAATGTTGTGTGGACCAATATCGAAGTACTCACCTAACATATAGCGGAAACGAGCAGAATCAAGCGTTGTACCAGAACCGATTACACGTTCTTTCGGTAAACCAGATTCTTTCCAAGTTACGTAAGTTAAAATATCTACAGGGTTTGTTGCGATTAAGAAGATGCCATCAAATCCGCTATCCATAATACTGCGAACGATTTGTTTGAAGATTTTAGCGTTTTTCTCAACTAAATCTAAACGTGTTTCGCCTGGTTTTTGTGGTAATCCAGCTGTAATAACTACAAGGTCAGCATCTTTACAATCTTCGTAGCTGCCTTTCCATACTCTAGTTGGAGCTGGTGCGAATGGGACAGCATGACTTAAGTCCATTGCTTCCCCTTCAGCTTTTGCCTCATTTACATCGACTAAAACAAATTCTTCAGCTACAGCCTGGTTAATCATGCAGTAAGCATAACTACATCCAACTGCTCCTGTTCCTACTAATACAACACGGTTAATACCTTTTTTCATTTCAAAATTCCTCGCAATTTCATTGATTTTATTATGTAAGATAATACGTCTTACTTCTATAGAGTCATATCTAGTTTATTACATTTTATAAAAGATATTCAAGTATTTGAAAATGTATCCGTGCAAATCCGCGAACAAAACATAGGAATTCAGTGAACCGAATATAATTCAGTAAAATCCTTTGTAAAAGGGGAAATGGCATGGGGAATCCATTAGCAATGGAAGAAATGCTTCATATTATTCATGCAGGGCTTGTTAAAAAGAATAACCCAAAACGGATTACGATTGCAGGTGCAGGGATTTCTGGATTAGTTGCAGGTTCTTTATTAAAAGAGGCTGGGCACGAAGTAACGATTATAGAAGCAAATAACAGAATAGGTGGCAGAGTGTATACGATTCGGGAACCATTTAGTGTGGGTTTATATTTTAATGCGGGACCGATGAGAATCCCTGACACCCATAAGTTAACCTTAGCGTATATTCATAAATTTAAACTACCTTTAAACCTTTTTATAAATAAAACTTTTGCAGATATCATTTATACGAATAACATTCAAACGAGATTGAATGTGTTTGAAAATGATCCAAGTGTACTTGAATATCCAGTTTTGGATAAAGAAAGAGGAAAAACGGCAGAAGAGCTAATGATTGAAGTATTAGAACCAATACTAAATTACATTAAGAAGGATCCTGATAAAAACTGGCTTATCGTTGAAAAAAAGTATAAAACGTATTCGCTTGGTTCATTTTTAATGGAGTATTATTCAGATGGTGCGATAGATATGATTGGGGTACTTCTTGATATGGAAGCTTATATGGGAATGTCCTTAATTGAAGTATTACGTGAAATGATTTTCTTTACTTCAACAACGAAATATTATGAAATAACTGGTGGAATGGATAAGTTATCGAATGCATTCTTACCACAATTAAGGGAACATATTTTAATGCCGTATAAGGTTGATAAAATTATACAAGAAGATAATAAAGTAATGTTACAAGGAAATCATGAACAAACGTTAGAGCAATTTACAATAACAAGTGATTTTGCTATTATTACAATTCCATTTTCAGCGTTAAGATTTGTAGAAGTTCAGCCATACTATTTATTCTCTTATTTTAAAAAAAGAGCAATTCGTGAATTAAATTATATTGCTGCAACTAAAATTGCAATAGAGTTTAAAAGTAGATTTTGGGAGAAAGCGGGACAGTGTGGCGGTAAATCTATTACTGATTTACCGATACGGTTTACATACTATCCGAGTTATGGCATTCATACTCCAGGACCAGCTATCGTTATAGCAAGTTATACGTGGGCAGATGAGGCGTTAACATGGGATAGTCTCCCGCAAAGAGATCGTATTCGGTACGCATTAAAAAATTTAGCGGAAATATACGGTGACATCGTCTATAGTGAGTTTGTCACTGGAACATCTTTTAGCTGGAGTAAAAATCCGTATTCTTGCGGTGCATTTACAGCTTTCGAACCAGGCCAAGAGCTCGAGTTATTTCCGTATATTACACCACCATCTGGAAAAGTACATTTTGCAGGAGAGCATACGACATTAACACATGGATGGATGCAAGGGGCAATTGAGTCTGGAGTTAGAGTTGCATATGAAGTAAATGAACAGTGAATCTCTTATATTTACAAATGGTCATTCTTTTAATAAAATGATAAATATAAATCGTAATTATTACGCTTTGAATACATTTGAAGTAAAGAAATGGATGGTCGGTTGAATGAATAAAGTGGAGATTCATATATTAGGTGGTTTTTTGGGTAGTGGAAAATCAACATTATTACAAAATTTATTGTTAGCAGAGAAAAAGAAGAATAGAAAAGTTGCAGTATTAATGAATGAAATTGGTGAATACTCAGTAGATACAGATATTATTGGAAAAGAGAATGTTTTAAGAGAACTTCTTAAAGGATGTATTTGTTGTACGTTAAAAGAAGAGCTTGAAATACAATTACATTCGTTATACCAACAAGAAAGACCAGATGTAATTTATATAGAAACGACAGGTGTTGCGCATCCAATTGAAGTGTTAGACGCGTGTGTCTCGCCAATTTTAGCTCCTTTTCTGGAAGTGAAATCAATTGTAGTCGTTTTAGATGCAGTAAGGTGGTTAAATCGAAGTATATTAAGTGCAAATGTACAACAGCTATTGCATGAGCAACTGAAATTTGGTAGTCACATTCTTGTTAATAAAGCAGATTTACTAACAGATGAAGATAAGAATACAGTATTTGAAGAAGTAAAGGCAATAAATGATCATGCGAAAATGTATGAGACAAAGTATTGTAATATATCTTTAAAAGATATAGAAGAAGCAGAATTTCCAAATGATGAGGAACACGAGACACTACATGTCAAACAGCATTTACATATACAAACAATGACATATCAATTTACGAAACCGATTGATCAAGACAAATTATATGAATGGCTTTCGAATTTACCAGATAGTATTTATCGAGTGAAAGGTTTTGTGAAATTCCATGGAGATAAATACCCTCACCTATTCCAATATTCGTTCGGAGTACCAACTTTATTAGAACAAGACTTCGGTTTCCCGACAAACTTAGTAGTAATAGGAGAAGGACTAGATAAGAAACAATTGGCTGAAGGGTTAGAGAAAGTAGAACTTAACTCTAATTAAGGGGAAAAGACTAACTTAAAAATAAGTTAGTCTTTTTGTATGGTCATTACTGAAATGAAACAGTATTTTCAATTGGATTGCAGAATATATATTGATTGTATGTCCGTTTCCATTACATAGGAAGGTGATTATATATTTGTGCCGAATGTAGAGGGTACTACAAGAGTTTTCCATTATCTATCGAATTAGTTAGTCATGATTACGGACAGGGGATTTTGGCGTGTTTGATTCTATCAGAAAGTAAAGTATGGGGAGGATCACAATGTCGATGAAAAAACGTAAGTGGCTAAAAACAATGTTTACTGGTTGTGTTTTAGGTTCGTTATTAATAACGGCAGCTTGTTCAGGAAAGAAAACAAGTACAGAGGATGAAAAAACGATTAAGGTAGGAGTCCTTGCTTCTTTAACAGGACCGCTAGAATCGTATGGAAAACAAACAGTGAACGGATTTGAATTAGGGTTAGATTATGCAACTGGTGGAACTGGGAAAGTAGATGGGAAAAAGATTAAGTTTGTTGTAGAAGATACAGAAACGAAAGCGGATGTAGCAGTTAAAAAAGCTACGAAGTTATTAGAAGAAGAGAAAGTTGATTTTTTAGTTGGATCGTCTAGTTCAAGTGATACGTTAGCGGTTTTACCACTGGCTGAAGAATATGAAAAGATTATGGTTGTAGAACCGGCAGTTGCGGATAGTATTACCGGGAAGAACTGGAATAAATATATTTTTAGAACTGGAAGAAGTTCCTCACAAGATGCGATTGCAGGAGCAGCAGCAATTGCGAAAAAAGATGTAAAGATTGCAACATTTGCCCCAGATAACGCTTTTGGTCGTGAAGGGATTGCTGCATTTAAAGCGGGTGCGAAAAAATTAGGTGCGAACATTGTGAATGAGCAATACGCGGATACAAATTCAACAGATTTTACAGCGAATATTCAAAATATCATTAGTTCAAAACCAGATTATTTATTTATCGTTTGGGCAGGGGCAAATTCACCTTGGAAACAGTTGAAAGATATGAATGTGGAAGCGCAAGGTATTAAAATTTCTACAGGTGCACCAGATATACCAGCATTAAAAACAATGGATGCATTAGTAGGTATGCAAGGTTTTTCTGTATATTATCACACACTTCCAAAAAATAAAGTGAATGATTGGCTAGTTGAAGAGCATAAAAAACGTTTTAATGGTGCAGTGCCAGATTTGTTTACAGCAGGAGGAATGTCAGCAGCAATTTCTATTGTAGAAGCCTTAAAGAAAACAAAAGGTGATACAGATGTAGATACCTTGATTAAGAAAATGGAAGGAATGGAATTTGATACACCGAAAGGAAAGATGAAGTTTAGAGAGAAGGACCACCAAGCGATGCAGACACTGTATTCTATCACATTGAAAAAGCAAGACGGTGTTGATTATCCGGTGCCAGTGTTAGAGCGAGAATTAACGATGAAAGAAACAGAACCACCAGTTCAAAATAAATAGACTGAATTTTCTGTTGTTTTTGTATAAAGAGGGGGGACCCTCTTTATACATATTTCTTTCATACTCACGGCTTTAAAGGGAGGGATTTCGTGACACATTTGCTAGAGACGAAAAATCTTAGTGTATCTTTTGGTGAACATCAAGTTATTAAAGATGTAAATTTAACTGTCCAAAAAGGAAAGCTCATTTCTATTATTGGGCCAAATGGTGCGGGGAAGACAACGTTATTTAATTTACTAAGTGGACAGATTTCACCCACAACAGGTGAAGTGTATTTTAAAGGGCAAGATATTACAAAACTATCGATTTCAGATCGAACACGCTTAGGAATCGGTCGCTCTTTTCAGCTTACAAACATATTCCCAGAATTAACGGTACTTGAAAATGTCCGTTTAAGTGTTCAATCATTCGTACAAGATTACTATAGTTTTTTCCCGAGTTCAGCAAAATTAAAGCAACAAGTTGGAGAGGCGAGACGTTTCTTAAAAACAGTATTACTTCATGAAAAAGAGAACGTATTAGCGAAAGATTTGGCACATGGAGAGAAAAGGAAGCTAGAACTTGCGATGTTATTAGCTTTAAAAACGGATGTGTTATTACTTGATGAGCCGACGGCAGGTATTTCGGTTGAGGAAGTCCCTGCTATATTACAAGTGATTGAAAATATTAAGAAACATCCAGAGAGCACAATTGTACTTATCGAACACAAAATGGATATGATACTAGGTTTGTCAGATCATCTTATCGTTTTATTTCATGGAGAGTTATTGGCTGAAGGATTGCCAGAAGAAATTATGAAAGATGAGCGTGTACAAAGTGCTTATTTAGGGGGATTATATAGTGGCACTATTACAAGTGAATAATATAGAAACGTATTTAGATCAGTTTCATATTTTGCAAGGAGTATCTCTTACTGTTGAGAAAGGGACGATTACTGTACTGTTTGGTAGAAACGGGGCAGGGAAAACAACGACATTACGTTCAGTGATGGGGTTTCACCGCATTGCAGATGGTGAAATTTATTATGATAGTGCAAAAGTAAGTGGATTACCTACACATTTAATTTCAAGGAAAGGAATAGGATATGTACCAGAAAATCAAGGTATTTTTCATGATTTGACAGTAGAAGAAACTTTCGCTCTTGCTAGGGGGAAAGGTGAAGAAGTAGAAGGGAAAATAGAGTGGATGCTAGAACTATTTCCGGATTTAAAGCAGTTTTGGAATAAGAAAAGTGGGCTCTTGAGCGGAGGGCAAAAGCAAATGTTGGCTATTTCAAGAGCGTTTATTAATAGTGATGGATTATTACTTATTGATGAACCGAGCAAAGGGCTATCCCCGATAATGGTGGAGAAATTAATGGTAGCTATTTTGAAGATGAAAGAGAAAACAACAGTTTTACTTGTTGAGCAAAATTTTATGATGGCTAGTCAAATTGGCGATTATTTTTACATTATGGATAACGGACGAATTGTTCATAACGGTTTTATGAATGAATTAAAAAAGGATAAGGAAATGTGTCATAAATATTTAGGAATCTCTTAACATGAATCCGAGGTGAAAAGGATGGATGTGTTAATCAATTTATTTGTAAATGGGATTTCAACAGGGATGCTCATTTTTTTGTTAGCATCAGGTCTTTCACTTATTTTCGGTTTAATGAGCGTTTTAAACTTTGCACACGGTGGTTTATTTGCATGGGGAGCATTTACAGGTGTTTGGTTATTTAATGTGACAGGAAGTTATATATTAGCTTTAGTTGGAGCAGTAGCCATGGGAATGTTCCTAGGATTTATTTTAGAAAGGTTTCTTATTAGGCCGGTATATGGAAATCATGTTCGACAGCTGCTCGTTACGCTTGGAGGAATGCTCGTTCTTAGTGAGTGTATTAAAATATTTTGGGGGCCAAACCCTATTAGTGCAAAATTACCGTTATGGTTACAAGGAAGTTTTACATTCGGAGGTATTATATTAATTAAATATCGTCTATTTGTTATTTTGATTGGGATAATTATTTACATTGCACTACTACTATTACTCAAAAAGACGAAGATAGGTCTTATGATCCGTGCAGGTGTAATGGATAAAGAAATGGTTCAAGCGCTTGGTATTAATGTAAAAGCGATATTTTCTTTCGTCTTTTTATTAGGGGCAGGGATGGCAGCTTTGGGAGGATTCTTATTAGCACCGTATTCGGGCGTTATTTTCGCCGAGATGGGCATGCAGTATGCAATTTTAGCTTTTATAGTAGTAATTATCGGTGGATTAGGAAGCGTTCAAGGTTCAGCTATTGCTTCTTTAATTGTCGGGTTAGCTGGTGCTTTTACAGCGTATTTTATACCAGATTTATCACTTGCAATTAATATGTTAATGTTACTATTTTTCTTAATAGTGAAGCCAACTGGACTTGTTGGTGAAAAGGGGTGAAATGGTGAACAACACATCGGACCGAATTAAAGTATACTTCGGAGTATGTATGCTCATTTGTTTAAGTGTATTTCCGTTCGTAAATGATTCACGGAGCCTGTTAATTTTGTTCACTCAAATCTTCATCTTTGCTATTTTTGCAATGAGTTTTGATGTATTACTTGGGTATACAGGAATTGTATCGTTCGGTCATTGTATGTTCTTTGGGATAGGAGCATATGGGGTAGCGCTTTTATTTGATCGACAAGGCGTATCAATAACGAACTTTTTAATTGGAATAGTAGCTGCAATTATCATTTCAGCAATCGTTAGTTATATAATTGGTTTACTTTCTTTACGATTGAAAAGTCATTTTTATGCAATGTTAACACTTGCTATTTCACAGTTGTTTTTCGTACTTGCTGAAAAATGGCGTGGGCTTACTCACGGAGGAGATGGTTTTACATTTGGGGTACCAGAAATATTCCGTGATCGTTTTACTTTTTATTATGTATCACTTGTATGTTTATGCTTCATTTTTATTCTATTACGTCTTTTTACAAAGTCTTCTATTGGGAAAGTATTAAAGGCAATTTCACAAAATGAACAACGTGTTGAAGCACTTGGATATAAAGTGCTTCATTATAAAATTATTGCTAGCATTGTTGCAGGAGTAGTAGCTGCGATTAGCGGTGGTTTATTTGTTATCACATTGCGTTTTGTTAATACGACTGTATTTTCAATTGAAATGACATTAAATGCATTATTGA
This sequence comes from Bacillus sp. FSL K6-2944, assembly GCF_038005385.1. Lineage (NCBI taxonomy): Bacteria > Bacillati > Bacillota > Bacilli > Caryophanales > Bacillaceae > Bacillus > Bacillus sp. FSL K6-2944. The sequence goes on from NZ_JBBOTE010000001.1 coordinate 705,542, forward strand.
TGACGATGATTGGTGGGGTTGGAACGTTAATTGGAGCAATTGCAGGAGCTGGAATTATTGAATCTCTAAAATATTATTTATCAGAACTAGCTACAGAGTATCCGATCTTTGAACGATGGACGATTATTCTTGGTTTATTGTACATTATCGTATTGCTAGTTTTCCCGAAAGGATTAGTTGGCACGGTTAAGGGACTGAAGAATATGAAGCGGAATAAGAAGGAGAAAAGTGCAGAAGTGGAGCAAAATGTGTGAAAAATCAATTGTATAGAATATGAAAATCCCTCTTTTAGATTCATAAAGGAGGGATTTTTTATTAACCGAATAGTTCATCAGGGATTTGTTTGAAAGAGTTTTGATTTGTAAAAAAATGAACAGCTAATTTTTCAACTGGAACATCTTCAATTGGTACCAATTTATCATTTTTAATCGGCAAAAAGGCTATCCCTTTTCCGTCCTGAATAAACTCTTCCATAAGCGAATAAGAATCTAATTGTTGAAGTTGACGCTGAGATAAATTATTTTCTTTTAGAAATTGTATCGTCTTATTTCTAAAAGGGCACTTTTTGTCATTGCTAACGAAGAAGAGTTCCTTTGAATAGTCAATGATACATTTTTCTTGATCTTTTAGTAAGCCTATAGAAATTGAAGTAGTAAATACTTTTTTAAAACCTGCACCAGAATCATCCTCATAAGTGATGACCATATCAACTTTTTGTTGCTGCAGTAATTTTGGCAAATGACTACTATTTTCTACATATATTTGATAATTCATGAAATTTTCTTTAATACGCTTACTTAAATAATTAGTCAAAATCGATTGTGACGTCGCGATTATATAAGAAGACCCACTTGTTTTAATTTTATCTTTCGCTTCTTCTAATAGAGTTAATATTTGATTCGTGTAATCTAATAAAATGTCACCAGAAGGTAATAAGGAAACGCCTTTGTTATCTCTATGTAGTAAGGGTGTTTCTAATTCTTGTTCTAATTTTTTGATTCTTTCAGTTACGTTCGGTTGAACATAACCTAACTCTTTAGCAGCTTTACTAATAGAACCCTCACTGGCTACAGTTTTGAATATAATAAGATCATTTATTTCCATATATCTCAGCCCCTTATGCACTATCATTATAAATGATACCAAACATAATTTATACCTATTTTACGTTAGCTACTTATCGATTTATCATAATGTATATAAGATTGAAAGCGAGTGATAAACATGATTGGAATGCAATATAAGGTCATTTTGCCAAAGGATTATGACATGGAAATTATTAAGAAAAGGGTAAAGGATAATGGTTATAAAACTGATGGTTTCCAAGCACTAAATTTTAAAGCTTATTTAATTACGGAAACGGAGAAAGACGGGAATTTTTATAACTCCTATGCACCTTTATATATTTGGAATGGGCATGAAGGGATGAATAAATTTATCTTTGAAGGGTATTACGATAATATTTTACAATCGTTTGGTTGGCAACAAATACATATAGGTGTTCCATTAGTTGTTAATCTAAGTGATGATTTTAAGAAATGTAAGTATGTTGTTGAATACGTGGGGAGTATTTCTCAAAAGAATTCATTGATTGAAACTCAATTTAACTTTTTTAATAAGAATGTCCAGAATACAGAAAATTGTAAAGGGAATGTAATAGTGTATAACCCAGATAAGTGGGGATATAGTCAGTTTGAATTTTATGAAGTAAAGCCTGAAATTGAAGAGATAGAGGATATTACATTATATGAGGTTTTACACATTTCACAGTAGATGCGGAATTGAAATAGAAATAAATTATTTATAAAAAATCCATTTTGATTCAAGTAATAATGTTCAAAATGGACTTTTCTTAATTATCTTATGTATATTCAAAACAAATTACTGCTTTTCTTAATTCTTTATTAAAGAATAAGTAAATACGATCGGCACCATAAGCTTGAAAATAATATCCTGTAACAAATCCAACATATGTAAAGGGATGTCCATATTCATCTTTTTGTATATATAGAAGATTCGTAAAGTCAAAAATTTCGTCTTCGTTATCGCAGTCTTCTAATAATTCTTCACCTTCTTCTGTCATAAAACGAACATCATCTAGGATACCATTTACCACAGGATAATTTAATCCCCAGCCATTTGTTTGTTTTTCAACAAACTCTTGTTCTAATACTTCTACAGATGTTATTTCTTTTCCTAAGCTAGAATAAGGATAAATTTTTTGATTACGTTGAAAATACTCTTTACGGATTTGATAATCTCTTTTATTACTCTCATAGGCTTGTTCTATTATGTCAGAATTATTTTGTTCGATTTCGAAATAATTCCAATCCGCTTCAAATTTATATTTTCCATTAATGACATCGAATCCTAATGTATCTGCTTTCGTAAAATTTGTGTGAAATGGTTTGGTGAAATCACCCACGCAACCATCATGGATTTCTTTTGCTGACACAATATGTACCCATTCGTCCAATTCCGGTTCAATACATTGTAAGTTTATAGAACAAATGGGTAAAAAGTGCTTTTTATGTTGTTCCAAATCATCATAAAATATGTCTTCATATTCAGGGAATGGTTTTATAAATTGTTTAGAAATATGCATGTTCTGCCCACCTTTATATTAGTGATTTGTTTAATTTTATCATTTTATTTTAATTTTTTCTTATTTAAAAATTTATGATACACATAGTTATGGGAATAAAGAGTTCGTAAGTAAGGTGGATGTCTTATTGTTAAAATTTTATCATATGTCGAACAGTTGAGAGATGAAGCAAAGTAAGACTTCATACTTATACATAGCCTTATTACATTCGACACATAACGACAATATGCTGTTCATTTATCTGTTAGTATAATATATAGTTTTTGGGGATTTTTATCATTTTTACATTGGGGGAAGGGAATTTATGTTTAAAAAAATCGCGACAGTCACTTTAGCAGGGACGTTAGCTTTCAGTTTATCGGCATGTGATGAGAAGAAAGAAGTAGCTAAAACTGTATCAAATAATACGAAGGAAGAGCAAAGTAGTGCCAAAAAAGAAAATACGAAGAATGAAGATACAAGAGAATATAATGTTGAAAAAACTACTCAAATTAGAAATCAAAAATTAACAGTCCATAAAGTACAAATAGCGCAAGTGGCAGAATATGATAAGCTGGAAAAAGGTAATGAGTTTGTTATTGTTCATGTTACAGTAGAGAATATTGGTAATCAAAAAGTTAGAATTAATCCATTAGATTTTTACCTTGAAAGAGGAGATGGAAGTATCGTGGACCATACATTTTCAACTAGTAATAAAAACGTTTTTAAAATTAAAGATGTAGATCCAAACGGTAAGATAACAGGAGCCATAACGTTTGAAGCGAAAAAAGGTGATTCTAATCTTGAATTAATTTATAGACCTGATGTTATGTCTAAAGAGGAAGTAAAGGTAGAACTTAAATGATATATCCTGTAAAAGCCCAATTGGTGTAAACAAGGTTTTTTTATGCAAACTTATACAGGTTTTACATGAAGACGGTATGCTCAAATGAATTTACGTTACGATAAAAGAAAATAATAGATTAGATGGTGTGAATTTCAAACATACTGTTTTGAAAACAAAAAATAAATGCATGATAAGGATTGGCGTTGGAGCTTAATCCTTTTTTTATGAAGATGTAGAGAATGGCAAGTAGACCTAATACTACACGAGTGATGCCTTTAGTTAAGTAAAAGTAAGTTGAGTTATATAAAAAATGTGATTTTCTCTTGCATTACTATCACTTGAGTGGTAAAGTGATAGTAAGATTCACGATAGGAAGTGATCAAACATGCGTGATAATACGATAGGATCATTAATATGGTTACGTTTAATACGATTTACGAACCAAAGTAATCAAATGTCAAATGAGTTTTTAAAACGTTTTGATTTAACGACAGCTCAATTTGATGTGCTTTTGCAAATACGTACGTATCAACCACTAACACAAATGGAGTTAGCTGAAAAGGTAACTGTTACACAAGGTGGCATTTCTCGAATGTTAACTCGTCTTGAAAAAGAAGGATATATTGTACGAAAACAAGATTGGAAAACGAAAACAATTAGTCTTACAGAGCAAGGAGAAGCGGCTTTAGAGAGAGCATTGCCAGAGCAACTTGCATTTCAATCTTCGTTTTTTGATGATGTATTAAATGAAGAAGAGCAGAAAATATTATATGAGCTGATGACGAAAGTTCATAAGCATAGTGAAAAAAAAGAATTACCGCAAGAGTAATTTTTTTTACACCATCAATTGACTAATCAAGTGATGGTGTAGGTAATACGGAGATAAACTTGACTTACCAACGTTTTTAGAAAAAAACTAATACTACTTTATTAAAGGGGAGAGTAACTATGGAAAAATACCGTATAGATACAAGAAAAGGAATTGAGTTTGGATTATATTCAATTGGTGATCATGTTTTAAATCCACATAATGGGGACAAAATTACGCCAGAAAAAAGAATTCACGAACTAATTGAAACAGCTAAGTTAGCAGATGAGGCAGGACTTGATGTGTTTGCTGTCGGCGAAAGTCACCAAACACATTTTACAACGCAAGCTCATACAGTTATTTTAGGTGCGGTCGCGCAAGCTACGAAAAATATAAAAATTGCAAGTTCCGCAACGATATTAAGTACATCTGATCCAGTTCGAGTATATGAGGATTTCGCTACCATTGACTTGATTTCTAATGGACGTGCAGAAATTGTGGCTGGTCGTGGATCTCGTATTGGAGGATATAGTTTACTTGGTTATGACGTGAATGATTATGAAGAATTATTTGAAGAGAAGATGGATCTTTTATTAAAAATTAATAACGAGGAACATGTAACATGGAATGGACAGTTCAGAGCACCGCTCGCACATGCATCGGTTATTCCAAGAGCGAAAAATAATAACTTACCAATTTGGCGTGCAGTTGGAGGTCCACCAGCTAGTGCAATTAAAGCAGGACGTGCAGGTGTGCCAATGATGATAACAACACTTGGTGGTCCAGCAATTAACTTTAAAGTGTCAGTAGATGCTTACCGCGAGGCTGCTCAGCAAAGCGGATTTGATCCAGCTAGTTTACCAGTTGCGACAACTAGTTTATTTTATACGGCAAAAAATTCACAAGATGCACTTAGTGAATATTACCCTCACATTAATGCTGGTATGCTTACACTGCGCGGTGATGGGTATCCGAAACAGCAATTTACAAATGCAATAGATTACCGTGATGCTTTAATGGTTGGTAGCCCACAACAAATCATTGAGAAAATGCTTTACCAATATGAATTGTTTGGCCAACAACGCTTTATGGCACAAATTGATTTTGGCGGTGTACCATTTGATAAAATTGAGAAAAATATTGAATTAATTGCTACTGAAATTTTACCAGCCGTTAGAAAACATACAGCAAAATAAATAAAAAAACTGAGAGTTTAATCGACTCTCAGTTTTTTTATTTGTTCTGGAAAAATGACAAAAAAATGAACTTTTAGTCGAGGAAGAGGGAAGTTGTTTTCTATTTTTGAATAACATTATTTCGAGTTTGAATTTTGAAAATACATTTTTCTCTTGACAAAAAATAAGCATTTATCGTGGGTGCTTTCGAGGACATTTTTCCGAGTAAAAGTCAAGCGTATGAAGAAAAAACGATTGTTTTATAGATACAAAAGTAAGAAGTATATTGAAAAAACACATTTTGCTAATGAGAAAAATCTGATTCAAAAAAATGACAAAAGACATATTTCAGACAAAATGATGTCAATAATACGTCAAAAATAACCTGAATTTACTATGCAGGTATATTATACAATTCGATTAACGAATAAAACACTACAGAAATAGTGAAAAGGTAAAAAATAGCATTACAATAGTTTGAAAAACTGAAACTTCATATTTTTCGACAATACATACAAAATGTTTTTGTCTTTTCGTATTTCTTAATAATTGAGTTTGATAAGATTGCTCAATTAACTTTTATTATAAAAACTATGAAGGAAGTGATTTTAGTATGGAAACGCTCGAATTGGCACGAATACAGTTCGCATCAACAACGATTTTCCATTACTTTTTTGTTCCGCTGTCAATTGGTTTAGCTTTTATTATTGCGATCATGCAAACGTTGTATGTGGTAAAAGGGCAAGAGGTATATAAGAAGATGGCAAAGTTTTGGACGCAATTATTCCTTATTAACTTTGCAGTAGGTGTAGTAACAGGTATTTTACAAGAATTTCAGTTTGGTATGAACTGGTCAACGTATTCACGTTTTGTAGGTGATGTATTTGGTCCCTCGCTTGCAATTGAAGGATTACTGGCATTTTTCATTGAGTCTACATTCCTAGGTTTATGGGTATTCGGTGAGGACAAATTACCGAAGCGAATTCACTTAATGTGTATTTGGCTCCTTTCAATTGGAACGATGTTATCAGCATTCTGGATTTTAACTGCAAGTGCATTTATGCAGTCACCTGTCGGGTATGAAATGGCAGCTGATGGTCGTGCGCAAATGAATGATTTCTTAGCCATTATTCAAAACCCACAACTATGGGTACAATTCCCGCATACAATTACAGCGGCAATTGCAACAGGTGCATTCTTTATTGCTGGTGTAAGTGCATGGAAAATTACAAAAGGACAAGAAACTGTAGTATTTAAAAAATCTTTCCGAATTTCTATCATTGTTGGAACAATTACAACGGCGCTTGTATTGTTCTTTGGTCATGCACAAGCGCAACAATTAATTAAGACACATCCAATGAAGATGGCGGCAGCTGAAGCGCTATGGAATACAAGTGAGGATCCAGCACCATTTACAGTATTTTCGAAAATTGATACAGAGAAGAAAGAAAATTCGTTTGAGATTCAAATCCCTTATATGCTAAGTCTATTATCGTATGATAAGTTTAGCGGTCAAGTTGAAGGAATGAATCAAATTCAAAAACAATATGAAGAAAAATATGGACCTGGGGATTATATTCCTCCAGTGCATACAATGTTTTGGAGTTTTAGAGCGATGGTAATGAGTGGAACATTCATGCTTCTTCTAGGAGCTTACGGATGGTTCTTATCAAGAAAAGATCGTTTAGCTGAAAAAACGTGGTATTTAAAATTAATGGTGTATGCAATTTCTCTTCCATTCATCGGTAATACAGTAGGGTGGATTATGACTGAAATGGGTCGTCAACCTTGGGTAGTATTTGGTGTAATGAAAATAGAAGATGCTGTATCACCAAATGTAACATTCGGTGAAGTATTGTTCTCACTTATTTCATTCACATCAATGTATTTAATTATGGGTGGAATTTGTGTGTACTTATTTGTTCGTACCATTAAGGGCCACACGAATAAGAAAACGAAAAAGGATTATCAAAGCCATGATCCATTTGATAAGGAGGAAGAGTATGTTATCTCTTAATGAGTTGTGGTTTTTAGTTATTGCAATCTTGTTTGTTGGATTCTTCGTACTGGAAGGTTTCGATTTTGGTGTAGGAATGGTTTCGAGGTTTTTAGGAAAGAATGATTTTGAAAAACGAGTTTACTTAAATACAATAGGACCGTTCTGGCACGCGAATGAAGTATGGCTTGTTTGTGCTGGTGGAGCCATGTTTGCGGCATTTCCGCACTGGTATGCAACTTTATTTAGTGGTTTTTATATTCCATTTGTATTTATGCTTCTTGCTTTAATTTTAAGAGGTGTTTCCTTTAAATTTCGTGCGAAAATAGATAATCATAAATGGAAGAGTGCATGGGATTGGGGGATGTTTATTGGAAGTATGTTACCTCCTATCCTTTGGGGAGTTGCGATTGCAAACTTTATGGTAGGTGTACCTATTGATGAGAGTAAAAATGTTGTAGGTGGATTCTTGCAATTACTTCATCCATTTGCGTTACTTGGAGGAGTAATGTTTCTCCTACTATGTATTGTTCACGGATTACAATTTCTTACGATACGTACAACTGGTAAATTGAGAGAACGTGCACGAATTGCTGCAATAAAAATTGCACCATTTTCATTAATTACACTTCTTGTTTTTGCTGGTGTGGGGTTATGGAAAACCGACATTTTCACTGCTCATGGAACAGAATGGATTATGGTACCAATCGGAGCTTTTGTAGCACTATTAGTGTCCACTTTATTAAATAAAAGAAGAGATGGTTGGGCTTTCTTTATGACGAGTTTAACGATCATTTTACTAAGTGCGAGTGTATTTATCGGTATGTTCCCACGTGTTATGATTAGCTCTTTAGGAGCAATGAATGATTTGACAATTTACAACGCAGCATCAGGAGCTTATGCATTAAAACTTATGACTTACTTTGCGATTGCTATTTTGCCTTTCGTTATCGGAAGTCAAATATGGAGTTATTATGTATTTAGACAACCTGTTAAGTCAGACAACGATTTGGAGTACTAATGAAAAGAAAAAGAGGACTTCCGTCTTATCCCGGTAGCCGTATTTTATATGTAGCGTTAACGATTATTAGTATTTTAGAAGCTTTTAGTATTATTGCGCAAACAATCTTTTTAGCACGAGCTATTACGTTTTTATTTCATGGAGAGACAGTACAAACAATATTAAGTGAAGTTGTTTATTTTGGTATCGCGTTTGCAGCGCGTAACATAGTAGTTCGAACATCACAAATATTAGTGGAACGTTTTGCTGAAAAAACAGGGTCGTTACTAAGAAAACAATTGATAGAGGCATATTTCACATTAGGTCCAAGGTATGTTCAAACTGTTGGAACTGGTCATCTGGTTACCTTATCAATTGAGGGGATTGAGAAATTTAAAACATATATTGAATTAACGATTCCTAAAATGATTAGAAGTAGTATCGTTCCAGGTCTAATTGTACTATACGTTTTTACGCTAGATATTGAGTCTGGAATCATTTTAGTTGTAACGATTCCTATCGTGATCATATTTATGATTCTTCTCGGATTAGCAGCGCAAAAAATGGCAGATAGTCAGTATGAGATATATCGTGTACTTTCGAATCATTTTGTAGATACGTTAAAAGGTTTAGAAACATTAAAGTATTTAGGGAAAAGTGAACAGCACGAAGGAAAGATTGAAAAAGTAAGTAAAAGATATAGAAAAGCAACGATGCGTACTTTGCGAGTTGCTTTTCTTTCTTCTTTTGCATTAGATTTCTTTACGAGTTTATCAATTGCGTTTGTGGCAGTTGGATTAGGGATACGTTTAATAGATGGAACGATTATACTATTACCAGCCCTTACAATTTTGATTTTAGCTCCGGAATATTTTCTGCCGATTAAACAAGTGGGAGCAAATTATCATGCGACATTAGATGGACAAATTGCGATGGAGCAAATAGAAGAGATTTTGCAACAACAAAAAGGAATACAAAAGAAAGATTTAAATGAAGATATAGTATGGAATGCCTCTAGTAGCTTGAAATTACAAGATATCAAAGTTAATAATACTGAATCTGAAAAGGCTATATTAGAAGGAATTAATTTTACTTGGGAAGGTAACGGTGCTATTGGTGTTATTGGTGAAAGTGGTGCAGGGAAATCGACGTTAATCGACGTATTAGCAGGTTTTTTATCTCCTTCGAGTGGAAAGATGTTAGTAAATGGTGTAGAAGTTGATGGATCTACTCGTGAAGATTGGCAAAAAAATATTGCTTATATTCCGCAGCAACCTTATATTTTTCCGCTTTCATTAAAGGATAATATTCGTTTTTATGAAACAAATGCAACAGATGAAGAAGTTGAAAGAGTTATTAATGAAGTCGGCCTTCGTTCACTCGTTACATCACTTCCAAATGGGATACACGAAAGAATTGGAGAAGGTGGACGTATGCTAAGTGGCGGACAAGAACAGCGTGTTGCTATGGCGCGTGCGCTTTTAAGTAAAAAACCAATCATTTTATTAGATGAGCCTACGGCACATCTTGATATTGAAACCGAATTTGAAATAAAGCAAGCGATGTTACGTCTATTTAATGGAAAGTTAGTATTTTTAGCAACTCACCGTCTACATTGGATGAAACAAATGGACCATATCCTTATTCTAAATAAAGGGGAAATGAAAGAAAGTGGGACGTATGAAGAACTTTTAGAGAATGAGACATTACATTTTCATAGGGAAGAGAGGGGAGAGAAATGAGTAACTGGGTTAAACCTTATATAAAACAAAATAAAGGTAGAATGACTTTAACTATTTTCCTTGGTCTTCTTGGAGTTAGTTCAGGAGCGATGTTACTTTTTATTTCAGGTTATTTGATCTCAAAATCTGCCCTTAGACCAGAAAATGTAATGGCTGTATATGTTCCTATTGTTGCAACAAGAGCGTTTAGTATAGGGCAAGCTGTATTTCATTATATAGAGCGCCTAGTCGGACATGATGTCGTACTACGTATATTAGAAAAAATGAGAACGAGGCTATATAGAATAGTAGAACCACAGGCGTTATTTTTCCGTTCTCGATTTCAAACGGGTGATATGTTAGGAGTGTTATCCGAAGATATAGAGCATTTGCAAAACCTATATTTACGTACAATATTTCCTAGCATATTAGCGCTAGTTGTTTATAGTATCTTCGTACTTGTTATCGGTGCATTTGATTTTGTTTTTGCACTTATTGTAGGTTGTATGTTAGCTATTATCGTTTTTCTTCTTCCGTTTGTATCATTACTTTTGATGAAGAAACATCATGTTACTTTAAAGCAAGGAAGAAACCGTTTGTATCAACAACTGACAGATGCTGTTTTTGGATTATCTGATTGGCAAGCAAGTGGTCGTAAAGATGAATTTATTAATGAGTATGTAAAACAAAATGATCAGTTGTTAAAAATCGAAAAGAGAGTGAAACGCTGGTATCATATTCGGGACAGTATCATTCAATTAGTAGTAGGTATTGTAGTTATTTCGATGATCATATGGACTGGGAATGAAGCGGCAAGTGAACAAATTGCTCCTACAGTTATCGCAGCTTTCGTATTAATGACTTTATCTGTAACAAACGCACTTATTCCTATTGCAGATGCCATCGATCGAATACCGTCGTACGTAGAATCTACCCATCGTCTTAATGGCGTAGAAAGTGATAGTGTTTTACATGATGAAACGGATTTGCATGGAGAGAAAGATTATATTGAACCAAAACATGTAGAGATTGAACTGAATCACGTATCGTATAGTTATCCAGATAGTAATGAGATTGTATTAAAAGATGTATCATTACAAATAAAAGCAGGGAAGAAAATTGCTATTTTAGGGAGAAGTGGGACAGGGAAATCTACTTTACTAAAATTGTTAACAGGGGCGTTAAGCCCAGTAAATGGCCAAGTTGTATTGAATGGTGAACGAGCTCATACGAATCTTTTATCTAAATATATTTCTGTATTAAATCAAAAGCCGCATTTGTTTGATACGACAATTGGAAATAATGTACGAATTGGCAAACCGGAGGCGACGGATGAAGAGATATGGAAAGCTTTAGAGAAAGCACAATTAGCTTCACATGTTACTTCTCTTCCAGACGGATTACAAACAAAAATGCATGAAATGGGAAAGCGGTTTTCTGGTGGGGAAAGACAAAGGGTTGCTTTTGCTAGAACTCTTATGCAAGAAACACCAATTATTGTACTTGATGAACCGACTATCGGTTTAGATCCAAAAACAGAATTGTCCTTAATCGAAACAATGTTTTCTGCAACGGAAGAAAAGACGGTTATTTGGATTACGCACCATCTTGTAGGAATAGAACATGTAGACGAAGTTATATTCCTTGATCGTGGCCAAATTGTCATGCAAGGTAGTCATAAACAACTTCTGAAAGAAAATGAAAAGTATCGTAAACTTTATGAGTTAGATAAAGGAATATGATTTGAATAAGCAATAATTGTAAAAATAGCTACGCCTAATGGTGGAGCTATTTTTTTGTTAGATTGCAGGTGTATATGATTGTTACGAATTAAAAATGAATTTCATATTATACATATAATGGAGGGGATGTACATGAAGGAGCAATATAAAATCATTGTTTTAAGTGATGAGTTATCAGGGGAGAGGATTCGAAATACGTTAGACAAAAATAAATGTAAAACAATAGTTCATGTTGTAGACGTTTCAGATGTTGTTCGTATAGAAAGTTCTTTTCAATATATAGTCATTTGGAGAGGGGACGCAGAAAAACTTACAAATGACTTGATAAATAGGGGCGTGCAAAGTTCAAAAATTATTAATTTAACAAAATACATGTATGAATGGAAGGATAAATTAATTTCTATCTATCAAATAAATCCGGATCTTATGTCTTTATACATTTCTATGAAAAAAGCAAAGAGTGATCCGACGTATGAATTGTTTGCTACCGGTTTGTCTTATCCACATTGTGGCATAAGTACGGAGCTTCTCTCAAAAAAGTCAATAAAATTAACACTTCCATCGCAAGATCTATACTATGATTATTTAATAGCGTCACAACTTTTATCAAACAATCATTCATTTCAATATTGTTTAATAGGAATAGCCTATTTCTCGTTTTACTTTGATATGTCGTTATCATCTGAATCATATAGAATTCACAAAGTATATTATCCATTGTTTCAAGATGGTCATCATACTGTAGTTCATTCTCCTCTACCCACTGATGGATTCTCACATCTAAATACTCCGAAACCACTTCTTTCTATTTTTAATTTGCATTTTGAATATATTTTATTAGACGAACTAAAAGATGAATCATTGACGCTGCCTTGGATAAATGCTGAATGGAATACTACTTCTCTTCATATTCCTTTTGAAGAACACGGGAAAATAAGAGCAGCTTCACATGCTAAATTGGCGTATCCTCATACTTTAGTTGAAAATAAAATGATTTTTAAGAAATATTTAGAATTACTGTTAAAAAACGATATAAAGCCATTAATTGTTGTGTTCCCTGTTACTTCACATTATTTCAATTGTAGTAGTAAGAAATTAAAAGAAGATTTTTATAAAGTTATAAATGATTTTCAAACTCAATATTCTTTTCAAATTATAGATCTATTTGATTCGCCATTATTTTGTGACGATGATTTTTATGATAGTGATCATATGAATAAAAAAGGTGCAAATAAAATGTCCGCATTATTAAATATGTTTATTCAGGAACGAAAAGTATGATATTTTGTTTCCTGTTTGCATAAAAGTATATAGGCTCCATACAGTTAAAGTAATGTGATTTTTGTGTCGCGTATATAAATAATATGCGAAGAGGTGAGAGAGTTAAAATGAGAACTCGTATTGAAAGAACTGAAGAAATGGTAGAGCAACTTCCGTTGGTAAGTGTATTAATTCCTACGTATAATCGTCCTAGTTACTTTGAAAAGGCGTTATGTAGTGTGTTAGAACAAACGTACCCTAATATAGAAATTATAGTTGGAGATGACAGCACGAATGATGAAACAGAAAAATTGTTACAAAAATACTTATGTGATCATTCAAATATTATTTATATAAAAAATAGGTCAACTCTCGGACAATTTGAAAATGCGTTAATGTTATTTAATGAAGCGAACGGTGAGTATATAAATTTTTTAATGGATGATGATGTATTTCATGTGAATAAAATTGAAAAAATGATGAAGTATTTTTTCAATGATTTAGATAATGAAATTAAGCTTGTAACATCTCATCGTCAAGTCATTGATGATAAAGGGAAAGAACTGCGACATATTTATTCGACTGTCCGTTTATTTGAAGAGGATACCATTATAGAGGGAACAGAATTAGGAAATAAGGTAATTGTGGATCAAAAAAATTATATTGGAGAACCGACAACAGTTTTATTTCGTAAAAATGATTTACAAGAACCATATGGGATTTTTGATAAGAGGCGGTATTTATGTAACGTAGATATAGCTTCATGGTTATCTTTATTAAGTAAAGGAAAAGCAGTATATATAGCAGAGACACTCAGTTACTTTCGATTACATCCAGATCAACAGTTAAATGAATCTAATAAAATGATGGATGGGTTAGAAGATTTTTCACACAGTATTATAGCAGGAGAACAATATGGTTTCTTATCCACCGAAAAAGAGTTAGACAAAGCGATAACTAATTTTCTAGATTATGCAAGAAGGATAGTTCCATCATCAATATTATATACATTAGACTATTACCAAAAAATTAGAGCGAAGAAAATAAACATAGAAAAGAAAAAACAACATATAAATAATAATTCTTCATTACCGAAAGTAAGTATACTTATTCCTGCATACAATAGACCTTATTACTTGGAATTAGCACTCAACAGCGCTTTGAATCAAACATATGAAAATATTGAAATTATTATTTCTGACGATAGTACAAATAATGAAGTCAATGCCATGATTCAACCGTACTTACGTGAATATGAGTGTATTACATATGTTAAAAATGAAACGCCGTTAGTTGCCGAAAACTTTAATAAGTGTGTAGAACTTGCGAATGGGGACTATATAAACTTTTTATTAGATGATGATTTATTTCATCATGAAAAGATCGAGAGAATGATGAAATACTTTTTGACGTTAGAAAATATTTCATTTGTGACGTCATATCGTGAACTGATTGATGAGAATGGAGAGATATTACCACCTTCAACATTAAATATGAAAATCGCGAAAGAAACTACACTTTTTGAAGGAAAAGAATTAGGAAATTATATGTTAAAAAACTTAAAAAATGTAGTTGGTGAGCCGACAACTGTTTTGTTTAATCGGGATTTGTTTGACGGGAAGTTTGGATATTTTAAAGGAAAGGCTTATTCTGCTATTAATGACATTGCAACTTGGCTAGATATGATGAGGAAAGGAAAAGTAGTTTATATGCAAGAACCTCTTAGTTATTTTAGACAACATAGTGGACAAAATCAAAAACAAATGCATTTTATTTTAATGACAATTGAAGAGTGGATTGAATTAATTATAGATGCATATAATAGTGGATTTTTAAGCTCCGAAAGTGAGTATAAAGAGAGTTTATCTTATTGTTTAGAAAATGCGGGATTTATAGTTAAGGATGCAGTAAGAAATGGCGAACTAGATCAAATTTATAATGAAAAGATAAAAAAAGGGTTAAACAAGTTAGTTGCTCATATGTTTGAGAAAGAATCTTGTTATTGTCAATATTGCAATCAACAATTTGAAAAATTTTCACCTTGGCCAGCGCATTATGATTTTCCGAAATATAAATTTGAGATGTGGAATAAAGATACAGGGATATGTCCAGTTTGCAATTCGATGGATCGTGAAAGATTGTATCGTGCGTACATTGAAACGGAAACGGACTTGTTAAATAGAAACTATACAATGCTTCATATTGCACCTGAAGCGAAGTTAAGAGATTGGTTTAACGAGTATAAAAATATTACGTATGTATGTGGTGACTTAGAACCAAAGGATCCATTAATGAAGGAAATTGATGTTACAAGGATTACATATGATAGTAATACTTTTGATGTAATATTATGTAGCCATGTGTTAGAACACGTTCCTGATGATGACAAAGCAATGCGAGAGTTATATAGAGTGTTAAAGCCAAATGGATGGGGAATTATTCAAGTACCGATCGTAATGAATGTAGATTTTATTATAGAGAATGAATTAATTGTAACACCACAATTGAGGAAATTAGCTTTTGGTCAAGAAGATCATGTGAGAATTTACAATCAATCGGGATTTATTCAACGATTAATGAATGCAGGATTTAAGGTAGAATTATATAACATAGCGGAAAAACAAGGAATGAAAAGTGCTAGGAAATTTGGATTATCTGAAACAGATATGCTCTATATTGTCCGAAAATGATAGGAAGGAATAGATAGATATGGAGAATATTCCTTTTTTACGTGCTTCAACTGTACCTGTAAGTGAGTATTTGGACGAATTGAAGGAAATTGATACATCTCACATATATACGAATTATGGACCTATAAATCAACGTTTTGAGGAAACAATTATGTCGTCATTTTTTCAAAACAGGGGAGCTGTTACAACAGTAGCAAACGCAACGTTAGGGTTAATGGCGGCTATTCAACTAAAGAAAAGAAGAAAGGGAAAGTATGCTCTCATGCCTAGCTTTACATTCCCTGCGACTGCCTTAGCCGCTATTTGGTGTGGATTGGAACCGTACTTTATTGATATTTCAATAGATGATTGGTATATGGATAAAACCGTACTTTTGGATAAAATAGAAGAATTAAAAGAAGAGGTTGCGATTGTTATCCCGTACGCCACTTTTGGATCATGGATGGACTTAGAAGAATATGAAGAACTAGAGAAGAAGGGGATTCCGGTTGTCGTAGATGCGGCGCCGGGATTTGGATTAATGAATGGAGGGATGCATTACGGTCAAGATTTTAGTGGAATGATTGTATATAGCTTTCATGCAACAAAGCCGTTCGGAATTGGTGAAGGAGGGCTCATATATAGTAAAAACGAAGAAGATATACAACGTATTAAAAGAATGGGGAATTTCGGATTTGATAAAAATCGTGAATGTACGATGATGGGGTTTAATTGTAAAATGTCTGAATACGCAGCAGCTATTGGGATAGCGACTATAAAAAAGTGGGATCAAAAATTAAAAGAACGCAGCCGTATTTCTGAATGGTATAAACAGTTGTTACAAAATACTGGGTTAATGAAAAAAGGGTGGAAAGTCCAAAAGACAGAAGCGGTTATTCATCAATTTATGCCTATCATTTGTCCAGAAGAAGTTCGCAATATACAAGTAATAGAAGAACTGAAAAAACAGAAAATAGAAGCTAGATTATACTTTTCACCATCTTGCCACCAACAAGTTCTTTTTAAAAACTATAAGTCTACAGATTTAACAAAGACGAATAAAATAGCAAAACGAATCGTAAGTTTACCTTTATGGGAAGGAATGACGAAAGAACTAGTAGAGCAAATTGTAATCTGTTTAGAGCAGAAGGTGGTGTCGGTAGATGAATAGTTTTTATAGTCAAGAAGAACTAAAGCAAATTGGATTTTTATCTGTTGGGAAAAATGTATTGGTTAGTAAAAAAGCAAGTATATATAATCCGAGTGCTATATCAGTTGGCAATCATGTAAGAATTGATGATTTTTGCATTTTAAGTGGTAAAATCACAATTGGAAGTTATTCGCACATATCAGCGTATACAGCGTTATATGGAGGGGAAGTTGGGATTGAAATGCATGATTTTGCAAACATCTCAGCTAAAACAATCGTATATGCAGTACTTGATGATTTCAGTGGAAATACATTAATGGGGCCAACCGTCCCGAATCAATATAGGAATGTGAAAGCAGAAAAAGTTATTTTAAAAAAACATGTGATTATTGGTGCTAATTCTATTATTTTTCCAAATGTAACGGTAGGAGAAGGTACGGCAGTCGGCGCGATGAGTATGGTAAAAGAGAGTTTAGATGATTGGTATATTTACGCTGGAGTTCCCGTAAGAAAAGTAAAACCTCGTCAAAAAAAGATGCTAGAGTTAGAAATTGATTTTTTAAAAAGCATCCATTCTTAACAAAAAAGAATGAATGCTTTTTATTTTTATCTCGCTATTCGCCGATAAAGATTCGACTGGTGAGGGCTAATTAAAGTTTCACTTTATGATAGAGCGGAGTGTATCTTAACTTATTATGTTTTAAATTTTGCTGACCAAGGCAATACTGAGCCATAGTGAATGTAAAGTTGGAGGGCGAGCGTATATGTTTGATGAAGATGGGATTGTTTTAATTATGGAACCAACTGATGAAAGAAACTTGAGGAGATTTATTTTTTCAGTGCCAAAGTCAGTGTATGAAAAGAAGGGGCTTACATTACACTATGGAACAGCTATAGGACAAGGATATATGGATATAATTGAAGATATTATAAGCGTACATATAGAAATAGATGTTGTAACGATAATAGGGCATGTAAGAGGATAAATAGCTATTTGAAAAAGGTTATAAACAATTTAGCTAGAAGTTATGTATAGAGAAAATTACAGACAATGATAAAGACGAAGGGGGTCTAAAATGAAAATAAAATCAATTTTATTAGTATTTATAGTTTCAATTGGTTTAATGGGATGTTCAATAGTGGAAGAAGGAAAGAACTCCATAGATTATGCTCAAAAGGCGACAGACTATGTAAATGAAATAAGTGCATTTGCAAATGATGCACCAGCATTAGCAGAAAAGGCCGTTAATGATAGCGAGGCTCGAAAAGAATTAGAAACGAAGCTTAGTGAAATTAAACAAGATATACCCGCATTCAATGAATTAACGCCACCTGATGTAGCAAAGGATATTCATCAACAAATCGTCGGATATAACGAAAAGTTAAATACGTTAATTGATACGGCGATGACAAAGATAGAAGAAGGAAAAGTGGATGTAGAGCAATTTAAAAACTCTGAGCTTATGCAGACGGTAGATCAAGTTCGAGATTTGAAAGATAAAGTGCAAAATTTAGGTCAATAGTAAAAAGCTCCGTTTGTGATAAACGGAGCTTTTTACTATTGGATACAATAAACGATTACACCAACGATAATAATCATGTTGCCGATGAGTTTACGTTTCGTTATTTTTTCTCCTAGGAAATACCAACCAAAAATTAATATGATGATATAACTTAAGGATTCTAATGCTGATGCTTGTTTTAATGCCATGCCCTTCATGGCGATAACATTTAATCCGGCGTTAATTACAAATAAAGAGTAGCCGATAATAACATAAGGATTCACATATTCTTTTATTCTAGAATCGTATTGTTGCAAAGTAGCTTTTTTTAATAATATTTGTGAGTAATTAGCTAAAATTATCCCGAAAATAAATAATAACATATAACTATTCATCTTTTGTCACCACCACAATTCCGACGATAATAATAGCTGCACCAAGTAAATGATTCCACTGAATCGTATCTCCAAATAGAAATACTGACCAAAGCATTGACCACAGTATAATAATCCCGCGATGTGAATATGCTTTTGAAATTTCGAAATGTTTAATTACTTGTTGCCATAAAATTGCATATCCGAATAAAAGTATAACTAATCCGAAATAAGCAACAAAAAATGAGATGGAAGCAATGGGGAATTTAGCTGCCCATTTCATGTAAACCATAATGATAGAATATATCAAAAAAGCTACATGTAAAAATACGTAATTTTTAATAGTTGGTTTCATTTATTCACTCTCTTTTGCATATAAATATATATTTATACCTAATTTTTCTAGTGTTAGATATTGGAACATATTTTGTTTAATCTTTCACATTTCAAATTATATAGTATCATGGCTTTTATTGTAAAACAATAGAAGCTATGCATTCATTTTTTCCAAGGTTCTACAATATGTATCGTTTTATTTGTTGCATCCAACTCTACTTGAACACCGATAGGCATGGTAATCATTGGATGTGTATGACAACAATCGAAGTCAGCTAGAAAAGGAATTCTTTGATTTTGAAGTACTTCTAGTAGTATTTCAAAAGGTTTTCGATTTGTACCACAATCATCAAATTGCTCATGTTTTCCAAGAATGATACCTGAAATTTTATCGAATACACCGTTAATTTTAAGTAATGAAAAGCTTCTTTCAATAGTAGCTGCATCTTTTGAACTGTCCTCAATGAAGAGAATGTCGCCTTCTTGAATATGTGGCATATAGGGGCTACCCCAAATTCCTTGTATCGTGTTTAAATTTCCGCCAATAATACGCCCAGTAGCTTTTCCATCAATTACTGAAATCCAATCGTTTGGTCGAAGTTCTTTCTCCTTTGTCTTTTCTTCCCAATTAATAAATTCATCTGACCAAAATAATGGTTGTTTTATATGATAAGGAAGAGAATGATCATGTAGTAAAGTTTCAGCGAAATATTTGTATGTGCAATCAACAAAAGGTTCAAATTCGCCAAAGGAAGGGACGAGAGCTGGTCCATAAAATGTAGGGATTCCTGTTTTGGTGTAAATTGCTAGTAATAAAGCAGTTGCATCTGAATACCCAATCATTATTTTAGGATTCTTTAGAAAAGCATCATAATCAATATAAGGTAATATTGAATTTGAATTCATCCCACCAATTGTTGACATAATACAAGAAATATTAGGATTTCTTATTAAGACATTTAGCTCCTCAGCACGCTCTTGTATACTACCAGAACGATAAAAATCATATCGACCTGTTAATGAACCTTCTAATATATGAAACCCTTTCTGTTGTAAGTAAGATTTTGCTCGTTCAAATCTCTTTGGTGAAGTGTAGGTTACTGGTGAAGAAGGGGAGTAAATCCCAACTGTGTCTCCGTATTTTAATGATTTTGGAAGTAGCATTTGTATGAATCCCTTCTATTAAATAGTTTATCTCGCTATTTGACGGGTAGCCTGATTGGTGGGGCTGATTAAAGTTTCGCTTTATTTACGAGATTTTATTATTAAATATTCTTACGTTTCAATATTGTAAGTTTAACATAAATAAATTAAAATAATCATTGCTGTACTATGAATAAATATACCTTTTACCTTGACTGTATAAAGGAATTGTTGATAAGGTTAAATGTGAGTGTATAAAAGGTTTGCTAAAGGAGTTTTGAAATGAATCGGTTAAAATGGGGAAGGATGACAGTCCTATTAGTCATTATTTTAGGGATATGTTGGTTCTTATTCCAAGGAAATCAAAAGAGCATAGCGAATGTAGAGGGACGACCTTTGCAAGTGGCAGAACTACCTAAAGCAGGATTTACTGAAAAAGTAGTCCCGCCAAAGTACATCCCACCAGAAATTAACGCAAAAGCAGCTATGATTATCGATGCGAGTGATGGAGATATTATTTATCAATATAATGAAAATGAAGCTTTTGCACCGGCTAGTATGTCTAAGATGATGACAGCGTATCTCTTACTAGAGAGTATACATAACGGGAAAGTTCGCTGGGAAGATCCAGTAAAAATGAGTGCGAAGGCGGCACAAACAGAGGGAGCGAGAATCCCAGTACAAGTTAATGATACATTAACTGTTAAAGATTTATATCATGCATTAATGATTGAGTCAGCTAATAATTCAGGTGTGGCTTTAGCAGAACATATGGCAAAATCGGAGAAAGATTTCGTTCAGCTTATGGATGCAAAAGCGAAACAGTTAAAAATGTCGGAACATGCTAAATTTGCAAATGCTTCTGGATTACAAGAGCCAGATGGAAGTGAAACAAAAATGACGGCTGCTGATGTAGCGCAATTGGCATATCATCTTATAAAAGATTATCCGGAAATATTAGAAGTGACTCACTTACGCCAAAGTCAGCTAGCATTTAATAATATTAATGTTATAAGCACAAACGACATGTTAAATAAAAATAATAAAAGTTTATATATAGAAGGAATGGACGGACTAAAGACTGGATTTACAGATAGTGCAGGATACTGTTTTACTGGGACTGCAAAGCAAGGCGATAATCGAATTATTACAGTGGTCATGGGGACATCAAGTAAAACAAAACGTTTTACAGAGACAAATAAGTTAATGTCGTATGCATTTGGATTAGTTAATTAAGTAAGTAAAATACGAATCTAGATCGCTACATAAGTAAGACTGTTTGTTGTTACTAATTTTAGATAACAACAAACAGTCTTTTTATTTTTATTTTAAAAAGGAAAAAGCTTCTAAATACAAGTGTTATCATTTGAGTTTATTTGTTGCTGTGATATTATAAAGTTATAAGCTTATTAATAATAAGTTTAAGGGGCGTAATATGATATATACATATGAAATAGCCTCAATTGAAAATTGGAGGGAATTATGATGGCAAAAGATTTTTACTCAGCAATTGAAGACAGAAGATCTATTTATGCAATTAGTAAAGAGCAAGTAGTTTCTGATGAGAAAATTCAAGAAGTGATTTATCATGCTGTAAAACATACACCTTCAGCTTTTAATTCTCAAAGTGCTCGCGTTGTTGTTTTATTAGGAGAACAACATGATAAATTATGGGATATTACGAAAGAAACGTTACGAAAAATTGTACCTGAAAATAACTTTGCACCTACTGAAGAAAAAATGAATGCATTTAAAAGTGGTTATGGAACGGTTTTATATTTTGAAGACAGTGAAGTAGTGGAAAGCCTTCAAGCAAACTTTGCATTATATAAAGATAATTTCCCAACTTGGTCTCAGCAATCATCAGGAATGTTACAATTTGCAATTTGGACAGCTTTAGAAATTGAAGGGTTTGGTGCTACGTTACAGCATTACAATCCACTAATTGATGAAAAAGTGAGAAAAGAGTGGGATGTTCCAGCAAATTGGAAACTCACTGCGCAAATGCCATTTGGTAAACCTGTAGTACATGCTGGTGAAAAAGAATTCCAACCGTTAGAAAACCGTGTGAAAATTTATAAATAAAATAATTTGATAAAAGGTGAACAGGAATATAACCTGTTCACCTTTTTTTATACGTAATAAGGGTTTTTTTGTCCGGCATTTTTCATCTGATTTTTTAATTCATTTTTACGTGTTTCAATAGCTGATACTTTTTGTAATGTTATCATTGAAACGAATTGAATAAAAGCATAGTATAGCTCTATGTTTTTTTGTATTGGATCATCTATTATATTTCTCACAAATATGCCTCCTCTTTTTATTCCAATAAAACTCCGCATTAATGGGCAGCCCGAGTGGTGAGGGTTAATAATTAGCGGAGGATGTATAAAAATTTTATAAGGGAATGAAACTTTAATCAATTCGCTAAAATTCTTGTTTATTAAGATATGTATATAATACTATAAATATCCTATAAATTCCATTATAAGAAAAAGAGAACAGTTGATATAGTGTGTGTTTTCTTTAAAGGAGAAATGGCTTTTGTGAAATAAATCTTACAATTCGTCAAATTATTTCAAAATTGTAGATAGTATAGAAATTTAGTTTTCTAAAAATATTATACTATTGATAAATAGAGTGATTTTTGTCATGATGAAAGTATACTTCATGTAAGGAGCTTTATAAGGAAATACATACTTGAGTTTGTATTAGGTTAATAGAATTTTTTATAATAGATAGAAAAGGGATATTTTATATTAAAATATTAAATAGAATGTCGAATTTTCATGCGATATATAAGAAATTTGAAAAAACCATTGCAAAAACACTGTGTTTAATGATAAAGTTCACATGAAGTTCACACGGATTTCACTTTGTTCATTTAAAATGAACTCTGTGTGAAAAATAAAACTCTTGCTAAAAAATGGAACTGGATGAATATTTTACTTTGATAATATTGTAAAGTATTAAAGTTTTAGTTTTTTTTAAGAGGATAGTAGGGAAAGGAAGTAAAGACAACTTATGAAAAAAGTAATTGCAGGTTTAGCAGCAGCTTCTGTAGCTGGCGTTGCAGTTCCAGGAATGGATTCTGCTCATGCACAAGTTTCAAATGAAGCGCTAAAAGAAATTAATGGACAAACTCAAACTCAAACTCAAACGACTGTAACTGAAACAAAAACTGTAGAAACAACTTCTGAATTAAAATACACAGTAACTGCTGATGTATTAAATGTTCGTTCAGGTGCTGGTACAGGACATAACGTTATTTCTAAAGTAAAATCAGGCCAAGTGCTACAAGTAGTTGGACAAGAAAATGGTTGGTTCAAAGTAAACGTAAATGGTCAAACAGGTTATGTAAGTGGTGACTTCGTAACGACTGGTGGCAAAACAGGAACGACTGTTCAACAAGGAACAGGTACTTACACAGTAAACGTTTCTTCACTTAACGTACGTACAGGCCCAAGTACATCTCATACAGTATTAGGTTCTGTAAACAAAGGTAAAACAGTACAAGTTGTAGGTGAAGTACAAGATTGGTTTAAAATCAACTTCAATGGTGGAACTGGATACGTAAGCAAAGACTTCGTAACAAAAGGTGGTTCTGCTGTATCTAACGAAACACAACAACCAACTACAAACAACAATACTACAACAGTTCAAACTGGTGGTTCTTATGTTGTTAACACTGGTGCTTTAAAAGTACGTACAGGCCCAGCTACATACAACGCTGTAATCGGTGGAGTAACAAATGGTAAAGTATTAAACGTTACTGGTGCTGAAAATGGTTGGTACAAAATTAACCATAACGGCCGCACAGGTTACGTAAGTGCAGACTTCGTTAAGTTTGTAAAAGGCGGAGTAAACAACCTTACAAATAACAATAATGTTACAAATAACGTTCAACAACCAGGTAAAGACGTACAAAAACCAACAACAGGTGGAGATACATCTTCAATCGCTGGATTCGCTAGATCTTTAAATGGTTCACCATACAGAACTGCTGGTACAACACCTGCTGGTTTTGACTGCAGTGGATTCATTCACTACGTATTAAATCAAACTGGTCATAAAGGCGCTCGTCAAACAGTTGCTGGATACTGGAGCTCTAAAACAAAAACTAGCAATCCACAACCAGGTGATTTAGTATACTTCCAAAATACTTATAAATCAGGTCCTTCTCACATGGGTGTTTACTTAGGAAACGGTCAGTTCATTAGTGCAGAAACAGATGCAACTGGTGTACGTATTAGTTCTGTAAGTAACTCTTACTGGAGTAAGCACCTATTAGGTTACACAAAAGCATACTAAGAAAAAGTAGTTTTATATACTTTTCGTATAGAGAAAAGGCTTTCCAAGGAAACTTGGGAAGCCTTTTTATAGTTGAATAAATTGGAAGTTTAATAGTTTTTATTTTAACTTTCCATTTAAAAATCGATCATATAAGTCATGGAAATAGTTAGGACGAAATAAGTTCGCTGCATGTCCCGCTAACGGTATTTCCTTATATAGAACGTTAGGTAAAATAGATTTCAAATCAAATAGACAAGATTTATAGAGATAATCATGCTCTCCCATTACCCATAGTATAGGGTGAGGAAGTGATTTTAATTTAGATTTTAAATCGAATTCTAACCTATGTCGTAATGACTGGGCAATTATGGATGAATGTAATTGTAATCCGAAACGGTAGTAAATATTTCTTGAAATGACTGCGAACGGATTTGCTTTTAGTATACCGCTTGGAAAAATAGTATTTGCGTATTGAGAAAGCCATTTAGAGTATTCATCTCCTCGCTTCTCCCAAAAATTTTGAAATACATTATATAAACGAGAAGGGTTATTGTAATGTCCTCCAATATGACAAATACTTAATACTTTTTCTGGATGCATTTGTGCAAAAATTGTAGAGATGTAACAGCCGTAACTTAGCGCACAAATATGTGCTTTTTTAATACCTTCTTGTTCATATAAGTTTAATAATTGATCTACGAGGCGCTGTAATGAAAAGTCGATTGCTTCTCCTTTATCATCACCGTGACCTAATAAGTCATAAGTTATAATGTTGTAGGAGGCAGAAAAACGTTTTTGCTCCTTTTTGAAGGCGCGACGATTGCCAACTAATCCATGAATAAAAATAATTGTTTCCTTTTCAGAATGTATATTTGTTTGCAAAAAGGATACTCCTTTCACTAACTGGAGATTTATATCGTGTTGTAAATTATTTATCTATAATTTACATAGAATAATATTAAGTACCAGGTAATAATATCAGATATTTATATCTGTTGTAAAGATGAGTTTTTATGTATATTTTGTAAAAATAGAAAAAGTGTGTTTACATTCAGTTTACATTTGTATCGTATTCTAATTTTAGAAAGAACAGTTTGGTTTAACACGAGGAGATGAACAGGAATGGAAGTTAGAAATGAAATGAAGAAAAAAGGGAGTTGGAGGCAGTTTTTACGCCTTATTCAAGATACAAATCCTCCGAAAGGAATTTTAGTTTTTGCGTTATTAATGAGTTTGCTTTCTACGGGAGCGAGTTTATTTATTCCTATGCTTACAAAAGGATTAGTAGATAATTTTTCGCTTTCTTCAATTAGTGCAGGACAAATTGTTGGATTAGTTGCTTTCTTTGTAATGCAAACTATTGCGGCAGGGTTGTCTATATATTTACTAAATTATATTGGGCAGAAGATTGTAGCGGGACTAAGAGAACGTTTGTGGAAAAAGGTACTTATCTTGCCGGTATCTTATTACGATCAAAATAGAACAGGTGATACAATTAGCCGTATGACGAATGATACAGGTGTAGTGAAAACGTTAATTTCTGAGCATTTGTCAAACTTATTAACAGGCGGTATTTCAATTGTTGGATCGTTAATTGTATTATTTGTTTTAGATTGGAAAATGACTGCGTTACTTTTAACGGTTATTCCATTGTCTGTATTAATTTTAGTTCCACTTGGACGAAAAATGTATAAGATTTCAAAAGCGCTTCAAGATGAAACGGCATCTTTTACAAGTGTGTTAACGCAAGTGTTATCAGAAATTCGTTTAGTGAAATCTTCAAATACAGAAAAAAGAGAATATGAAACGGGCAATACAGGTATACAAAAGTTATTGCAATTTGGTTTGAAAGAAGGGAAAGTGCAAGCATTAATTTCGCCAGTTATGTCGTTTGTTTTAATGGCACTACTTGTTATTATCGTAGGATATGGCGGGATGCGAGTTTCTAGCGGTGCATTAACAACCGGTGAACTTGTAGCGTTTATTTTGTATTTAGTTCAAATTGTAATGCCGATGAGTCAATTATCTATGTTCTTTACACAATTCCAAAAGGCAATTGGTGCAACGGAAAGAATTAGTACGATTTTAGAATATGAAGTAGAAGATCATGAAACTGGTGTGAAAGTGACAAATGCTAAGCAACCGATTGTTCTTGAAAATGTACATTTTGAGTATAACGAAGAAGAGAAAGTTTTGAAAAATATTGATTTCACAATTGAATCTGGAAAAGTGACAGCGATTGTAGGACCAAGTGGTAGTGGGAAAACAACGTTATTCTCATTACTGGAACGTTTTTATGAGCCAACTAGTGGTGCCATTAAATTAGGAAAAGAATCAATTACGAGTTATTCATTAGAGTCATGGCGACGTCAAATCGGTTACGTATCACAAGATAGTCCGTTAATTGATGGAACGATTCGTGATAATATTTGTTACGGCGTTGAGGGCGAAGTAACAGATGAAGAAATTGAAAAAGTAGCAGCAATGGCATATGTTGATGCATTTATTCATGACTTACCAAACGGTTATGCAACAGAAGTTGGAGAACGCGGTGTGAAGCTTTCTGGGGGACAAAGACAGCGAATTGCCATTGCTCGAGCGTTACTTCGAAATCCGCAAATTCTTATGTTAGATGAGGCAACTTCAAGCTTAGATAGCAAATCTGAGTCTGTCGTTCAAAAAGCGTTAAATAACTTAATGAAAGGCCGAACAACATTAGTGATTGCACATAGACTTTCTACTGTTGTAGATGCAGATAAAATTATCTTTATTGAAAAAGGCAACCTTACAGGAAGTGGTACACATGATGAATTATTACAGACGCATGACATGTATCGTGAGTTTGCAACGCAGCAATTGAAAATTAAAGAGGGTGCATTATAAAATGAATCATCAGTGGGATTTTACTCCACTGATGATTCGTTTTTAAAAAATATATTAGATGCTAAGTAGAAAGGAAATGGTTCCTTTGATACCTAAAATTTTAATAGTAGACGACGATCCACACATTAGAGAACTCGTTTCTGTATTTTTAGAACGAGAAGGTTTTCAAACATATGAGGCAATTGATGGAGTAGATGCACTTCAGAAAATGGATGACGTAAAAGTCGATATGGTTATTCTTGATATCATGATGCCAAATATGGATGGATTTGATGTATGTTTTGAATTAAGAAAATACTATGATATCCCGGTTCTGATGCTAACTGCCAAAGGAGAAACATCACAAAAAGTAAAAGGATTTCA
This sequence comes from Bacillus sp. FSL K6-2944, assembly GCF_038005385.1. Lineage (NCBI taxonomy): Bacteria > Bacillati > Bacillota > Bacilli > Caryophanales > Bacillaceae > Bacillus > Bacillus sp. FSL K6-2944. The sequence continues at coordinate 733,388 of NZ_JBBOTE010000001.1, forward strand.
CCTTGGGACAGATGATTATCTTGTAAAGCCATTTGACCCTATAGAACTAGTAGTGAGAGTAAAAGCATTATTGAAACGTTACCAAATTACAGTTTCACAATCGATTCAAGTTGGAAATGTATTATTAAATCGTAAAACATTCGAAGTTACATGTGGAGAACAAACGGTTACGTTACCGTTAAAAGAATTTGAGCTGCTCTTTACTTTAGGGTCTAAATCGGGAAGAACTTGTTCGAGAGAGCAATTAATTGAAGAAATATGGGGATATGATTTTGAAGGGAATGAACGTACACTAGACGTTCATATTAATCGATTACGTGAGAAGTTTCAAGAAGAGCAGTCGAAATTTAGTATTAAAACAATAAGAGGATTAGGGTATCGCTTAGAGGTAAGTAAATGAGAAAAAGAAAACGAAAACGAATGAGTAAGTTGAAGATGCTGAAAGTATTTGGAGCGGTATTAGCGCTCTTTTCTTTTCTTACTGTCATTTGGTCTATCGCATTTTATGTAGCAACTAGTATATTGAATGCTTTTGACGTAAACGTATCGCCATTTGTTGCCTTTCTAATTAGTGATATGGTCGGTTTTGTATTTATTATTCTTATTTGGACATTAATTGGAATATTAATGAGGCCAAAACGAGAGGCAATGATTTGGACTATTATTGAACCGATACAAAAAATTGCAAAAGGAGACTTCTCCGTAAAAATACGAAATGAAGAAAAGTATGATGGAGAAATTGGTGTGCTCGTAAAAAGTATAAATGATATGACAGATGAACTGAATACGATGGAGAAAATGAGACAAGAATTTGTATCGAATGTTTCTCATGAAATACAGTCACCATTAACTTCTATAAAAGGATTTGCTAGAGCACTACAAGACGATAATCTTTCTGAGGAAAAAAGAAAACATTATCTTACCATTATTGAAACTGAAACAACGAGATTATCTAAACTAAGTCAAAACTTATTGAAGCTAACTCTTTTAGAATCAGAAGAGTATATACCAGAAAGAGTGAGTTATCGATTAGATCAGCAGTTAAAGCAAATTGTGTTAAATAGTGAACCACTCTGGGCTGAAAAAGAAATCGAGTTAGAACTAGATTTAGAAAAAGTACATGTTATTGCTGACCAAGAAAGTATGAGTCAAGTGTGGATTAATTTAATTCATAATAGTATTAAATTTACTCCAAGCGGTGGCACGATTACTATTCAGTTAAAGGAACATGAAACAGTAGTGGAAGTGCGCATCCGTGATTCGGGAATCGGTATATCAGAAGAACAGAAACAACATATTTTTGAGCGTTTTTATAAAGCGGATTCTGCACGAAATCGTGCCTATGGAGGAAGTGGCTTAGGTTTAGCTATTGTAAAGAAAGTACTCGACCTTCATCAAGGAGAGATAAAAGTGGAGAGTGAGGAAGGAAAAGGTACTGAATTTATTGTGCGTATGCCGAATCATGAAGAGAAATAGTGTTAGAAGGAGAACCTTCTAACACTATTTCTCTTTAAAAATGCATTTACCGTTACTGCAATTATATTGAAAAGCTTTTCCTTCGCTTTTCATACTCATACACTCCCCTATGCTGAATTTGTTTTTATTTTACATGAATAATGGTAAAAAAATGAAACTTATAAATAAAAACTTTCTATAGTTACCTACAAGTAACCTACGCACATGAAAGTGCATCATTGCCTTTTTACATAAACATAGATACAATTTTAATATAATACATAACTGAGATGATTAAGGAGTGTTATACTTGGCAGAATTATTACAAGGTAAAAATGCTTTAATTACAGGAGCAGGTAGAGGGATTGGTCGCGCTGTAGCAATCGCATTAGCGAAAGAAGGCGTAAATGTAGGCTTATTAGCTCGTTCAGAAGAAAACTTAAAAGCTGTAGCGAAAGAAGTAGAAGCAGAAGGTGTAAAAGCCGTTATTGCAACTGCTGATGTTTCTTCATACGAAGAAGTAACAACTGCGATTGAAACGTTAAAAAATGGTTTAGGATCTATCGATATTTTAATTAATAACGCTGGTATTTCTAAATTCGGTAAGTTTTTAGAACTAGACGTTGCTGATTGGGAAAAAATCATTCAAGTAAACTTAATGGGTGTATACTATGCAACTCGTGCAGCTTTACCGAGCATGATTGAACAACAATCTGGTGATATTATTAACATTTCATCTACAGCAGGACAAAAAGGCGCACCTGTAACAAGTGCATATAGTGCTTCTAAATTTGGTGTCCTTGGCTTAACAGAATCGTTAGCGATGGAAGTTCGCAAACATAACATTCGTGTAACAGCTTTAACTCCAAGTACAGTAGCAACTGATATGGCTGTAGATTTAGGATTAACTGATGGAAACCCTGATAAAGTAATGCAAGCAGAAGATATTGCAGAATTTATCGTAGCGCAGCTGAAATTAAATAAACGTACATTTATTAAATCTGCTGGGCTTTGGTCTACTAATCCATAGGAATTAAATTTAACTTTAAAAGAAGGGATATCTATTCTATAAGGGGTAGATGTCCCTTCTTTATTTTTTGTATTCAAGACAGAATTTTCGGTATAATTAAAAGTGAATGGTAGAAAGCATTGGTAAATTGAAAGGAATGGCAGTTGTAAAAGAGTGATGTAAGGAGGGAAAAGGAATGAAAAAGAAGTTTCAAAAATTATAACGTGTATCGTGTATAACGAGATTAGCTCGTGGACCTCCAATATACATAACACTATATTGTATATTAAAAAATTGGAGGCTATAAGTAGATGAGAACTGAAAAAGAAATGTTAGATTTAATTATAAATACAGCAATAGAGGATGAAAGAATTCGAGCTGTCATCATGAATGGATCGCGTGTAAATCCAAATGTGAAAAGAGATTGTTTTCAAGACTATGATATTATGTATGTTGTAAATGATATACAATCTTTTACGTCTAATCATAATTGGGTTCATAGATTTGGAGAAATAATGATAGTACAAATGCCAGAAGAAATGTCGTTAGTTCAACCAGATGAAGATGGGAAGTTTCCGTATTTAATGCAGTTCATGGATGGGAATCGGATTGATTTAACGCTAGTTCCAGTTGAGTTAATAAAAAAGTTCGTTGGACAAGATAGTTTAAGTAAATTACTTCTCGATAAAGATAATTGTCTGGAAGGATTCCCGCCAGCAAGCGATAAAGATTACTTAATAAAAAAGCCTACAGAAAAAGAGTTTTTGGATTGTTGTAATGAATTTTGGTGGTGTAGTACGAATGTGGCAAAAGGGCTATGGAGAGAAGAGCTTTCTTATGCAAAAGGAATGCTTGAGGGACCAGTGCGAGATATGTTCATCGTAATGCTAGAATGGTATATTGGTATGAAAACAGATTTTACAGTTAATGCAGGGAAGTTTGGAAAGCATTTCGAGCAATATATTGAAAAAGATATGTGGGTGCAATTTAAAAGAACATTTTCTAATGCAGAATATGAAAACATATGGGAGTCATTCTTTGTCATGGGTGATTTATTTAGGGAAGTGGCGAACGAAATCGCTAACAAATATGAATATCAATATCCGCAAGATGATGATGATAAAGTGACGAACTATTTAAAACATGTGAAAGCTTTGCCAAAAGATAGTACATCGATTTATTAATAATAGTAAGCAGTAAGACTGTCCTAATTAAGGACAGTCTTATTTTTGTTTATGAATAACAATTTCTCTAACAAAGTGCAGATGAATCACATATGAAAATTTAGGGAGGTTTTTTATCATGTATTATTTTTATTCGCCACAAATGTTTACTCCATATCAATGGGGACTAGAACGAGATGTTTCGTATGCTTATATGCCATATAACTCATTTTATTATGGAGAATATATAAGCGCATTGCCATACGCATATATCCCTCAAAGCTATGAAGTACAAATGAAAGCAGATGATCGTGGATCGTGGACACCATTTTCATGGGTTGAAAAATATGCGTACGCATTTTCAGGACCGTATAATAAAGCGGAAGTAGCTCTTACATTTGATGATGGACCAGATTCAGAATTCACGCCAAAAATATTAGATAAGTTAAAACAACATAATGTAAAAGCTACTTTTTTCTTACTTGGTGAAAACGCAGAAAAATTTCCGAACGTAGTAAAGCGTATTGCAAATGAAGGGCATGTAATTGGTAATCATACGTACAGTCATCCGAATTTAGCGAAAGTAAATGACGCTGAGTACCGTAATCAAATTATAAAAACGGAAGAAATATTAAAACGTTTAGCCGGCTATGCGCCTAAATTTATACGTCCACCGTATGGTGAAATACTTGAAAATCAATTGAATTGGGCAACTGAGCAAAATTTTATGATTGTACAGTGGAGTGTTGATACAGTTGATTGGAAAGGTGTAAGTGCCGATACGATTACAAATAATGTGTTAGGGAATTCATTTCCAGGTAGTGTCATACTGCAGCATTCTACTCCAGGTGGGCATTTACAAGGATCTGTAGATGCACTAGACAAAATCATTCCGCAGTTAAAAACGAAAGGGGCACGTTTTGTAACACTTCCAAGTATGTTCCAGACATCAAAAGAAAGAAAGTGAATGTGTTATAAATTAGGAAAATAAGGGTTATGTCGTATAATGAAAGTGTAAGTTAGGGGGATATAATTGATTGATGCACTAGTAAACATAGGAATAAGCATATTGATTGGTATTATTTTTATACTTACGGCAATTATTTTCCAAAAAAATCCACCGACCGATATTAATGCGGCATATGGTTATCGTACGAAACGATCTATGAAAAATAAGGAATTATGGGATGCGGGTAACAGGTATAGTGTAGAAGTGATGAAGCAGAACGGATTCATCATGATGTTAATTGGAAGTGTTATTAGTATACTGTTTAGATATCCACATACAATAATAGCGATTATGGTGGTTATGCTGTTATTAATTATTCGTTTATTTATACAAGTAGAGAATAAATTAAAGATACTTGAACAATAATAAAAATAGGACTCTACGCAATATTATGCTAGGAGTCCTATTTTATTTATAAACTATTATTTTTTAATAATTCTTTTCCTTTCTCTATAACAAATTCATAGTATGCAAGATCATATGGATAAATATCATCAAAAGTTATCGTTATCGGTTTATTGCTCAAAACAGAAGTAGCTGTAAAAGATGAAATTTCACCATTTAATAGTTGTAGAAAAGAAGTTGCATGTACTTTCATCACATCGTCTACTTCTTCACCTAGTGCGAATGGAAGTGGATTGATGACATTGTGAAAATACATATGACAAAATTCACGATCAGTAAGATTTGAAATTTCATAATCTATTTTAAAGATTCCTTTGTATACTAAATCAGTAGTTTGAAAGGAAAGCCCCAATTCTTCTTCGATTTCACGAAGACCACCAATTTGTACATCTTCATCATGCATAATATGTCCAGCTGAAGTAATATCCCATATAAGTGGAGCTTCTTTTTTATTTTTAGAGCGTAATTGGAAATATAAGAATATATCTTTAGCATCTTTTTCTACAAACCAACAATGAAATGTTTCGTGCCAATCACCGTCACGATGCACTTCATCGCGTAATTTCTTCCCAAGTGTATTTCTTTCAGAATCAAATATTGTTAACCACTCTGCCATTTTAATTCCCCTTTCTGCAAATTTTATTATACAATATTCGTATTGAATTTTGGGAAAATAAAGAAAAAGGGGCGATTATAAGTGGAGATAGAGCGTATGGAAATAAAATCGATTATTTCAACAGAGGAAGAGTTACGGAAAATATTGGGGAAACCAAGTGAGCGAGCATTGAAAAAAGTTATTTCATCATTAGACCACCATTGTGTAGATTTCCTTTCTAAATCTCCTTTTCTAGTATTATCTACTGCAAATAAGTTGGGGGAGTGTGACGCCTCGCCGAGAGGAGACGCACCTGGATTTGTATACGTACTCAATAATAATAAAATTATCATTCCAGAAAGGCCAGGAAATCGTCGTATAGACTCCATTTTGAATATTATTTCAAATCCACGTGTAGGACTAATCTTTTTTATTCCAGGTCTTGGGGAGACACTTAGAATAAATGGCCGAGCGTATATTACAAACGATGAAGAAATTTTGAAAGAAATGCAGGCGAATGGACGTAATCCGTTGCTTGGAATTGTTGTTGAAATAGAAGAGTGTTACATTCATTGTGCAAAAGCGTTTATTCGTTCTAAGATGTGGAATCCAGAATCTTGGTTAAATAAAAAAGAGTTACCATCAGCAGCAAAAATGTTGCTGGAGCATGCGAAAGTGAATACTTCAGAAGAAGATGTTGCACGTTCTTTAGAAGAAAGTTATACAAAAAGATTGTATTAAAAATTTTATTAATATAGTTTTGTAGAGCGGGTATGTACGGGTTTTAGAATGGGGAATTTATCCCGCATTAACGGGCAGTAACACTCCTACCTCAAAATTCAGCGAAAACAAAGAAGTTAGGTGGGGATCAACTGCCCGGAAAAGCCCGATTGGTGAAGGCTAATAATCAGTGGGGATAAACAAAATCCCCACTGATTAAAGTTTCACTTTATATATGAACCGTTGATTTATAAACTGGAGAAATAACAAAATAGGTAAATTGAGTGGCGGTTGCATAATGATATTGTGAAATATAATAAAAAAAATTCTTGAAAATAGTTAGTAAAAATAGGCTTGCTTTTTAAAAAGTTGATAACTATAATGAATTAACAAATAGACATGAACGAAAAAGTAACGATAAGGACAAGAAATCATTTTTACGGTTTACAGAGAGGGAAGCCAAGGGTGTGAGCTTCCTAACACGAGAAATGATTTTACCACCTTTGAACTTCAATAGTGAACGAGTAATCTAGTAATTATTGACGGTATCAGCCGTTATCTGAACTTGAGCAATCTAGGGAGAAATACGTCTAGATTGGAACAAGGGTGGAACCACGAAAACACATTCGTCCCTTTCCTAGGGATGAGTGTGTTTTTTTACGGATTTAGAGATTGAAAATTTAAAATAATTTAAAAATAGTATTGATTTTGTTTTTTATGCGAGTATAATGAGTTAACAAATAAACATGAACGAAAAAGTAACGATAAGGACAAGAAATCATTTTTACGGTTTACAGAGAGGGAAGCCAAGGGTGTGAGCTTCCTAACACGAGAAATGATTTTACCACCTTTGAACTTCAATAGTGAACGAGTAATCTAGTAATTATTGACGGTATCAGCCGTTATCTGAACTTGAGCAATCTAGGGAGAAATACGTCTAGATTGGAACAAGGGTGGAACCACGAAAACACATTCGTCCCTTTCCTAGGGATGGGTGTGTTTTTTTTATTACTTTGAAGGGAGGTGCGGTAACATGAAACGATTTATAAGTACGGAAATAACCACCACCTGCATGACAAAAAAGCAGAATAAGGTGATTTATAGGTGTAACAATTAAACTTTTAGGAGGAGATTAGAAGATGAATAACGTTATAAATGTTGGAGTATTAGGTTTAGGTACGGTCGGAAGTGGTGTTGTTCATATTTTGAAAGAACATTATAAAAAAATCGCTCTTGATACAGGATACGAAGTGAAAGTGAAAACAGTCGTTGTACGTGATTTGGAAAAAGAACGCGATGTTTGTATTGACGGGATTGCAGTAACAAGTCATGCAGATGAAGTTCTAAATGATTCGAATATTGATATTGTAGTAGAGGTAATGGGCGGAATTGAAGAAGCGAAGCAGCATATTGTTAAGGCTTTACGAAATAAGAAACATGTCGTGACAGCAAATAAAGATTTAATGGCTGTATACGGTGCAGAGCTTCTTCAACTGGCGAACAATAATGATTGTGATTTATGTTATGAAGCGAGCGTAGCAGGCGGTATTCCAGTGTTAAGAGGACTAACTGACGGGCTAGCATCAGATCAAATTGAAAAAATAATGGGAATTGTAAATGGTACAACAAATTATATGTTAACAAAAATGAGTCAAAATGGATGGTCTTATGAAGAGGCTTTACAGGAAGCGCAAAAATTAGGTTTTGCAGAATCGGATCCGACAGCAGATGTAGATGGACTAGATGCGGCGAGAAAGGTAGCAATTCTTGCAAACTTAGGTTTTTCGATGAATGTTTCATTAGATGATGTGCAAGTAAGAGGGATTCGAAAGGTCGAAAAAGAAGATTTACAAATGGCTGAAAAGTTAGGATTTACTATGAAGTTAATTGGGAAAGCAGAAAAACAAGGATCAGCCATTCATTTAAGTGTAGAACCGACGCTTTTACCGAGCCAGCATCCATTATCAAATGTGAATAATGAATTTAATGCAGTATATGTTCACGGTCAAGCGGTAGGAGAAGTAATGTTTTACGGACCTGGAGCTGGAAAGTTGCCAACTGGTTCTGCTGTAGTAAGTGATATTATTTCCATTGTTAAAAATATGAATCAAGTGCCGAAAAATAAAAGTGCGTTAAAAGAACCAGTTCCTTATGAATTACAAGGTGATGAAGAAGTAGTTTCGAAATATTTCTTGCGTATTTCATTACGAGATGAGCCTGGGATGTTACAAAAAATAACAGAATGTTTCGTTAATTGCTCTGTAAGTTTAAAAGAAGTTATTCAATTACCTTTAAACCGTGAATTGGCAGAAGTTGTTGTTGTGACACATCGAACTTCCAAGTATCAATTCGAACGAGTTTTAGGAGCGATAGAAGCTGTCGCAAGTGAAATAAACAGTTACTACATTATTGAGGAGGAAAAACAATATGTATAAAGGACTATTGAAACAATATGCTTCTTATTTACCGGTGAATGAAAACACACCTGATGTCAGTTTAATGGAAGGAAATACACCTCTTATTCCGTTATTAAATATATCAAAGCAATTAGGGATTCAGCTATATGGTAAGTACGAAGGAGCGAATCCGACAGGTTCTTTTAAAGATCGTGGTATGGTGATGGCAGTTGCTAAGGCGAAAGAAGAAGGTTCAGAAGCAATCATTTGTGCATCAACAGGTAATACATCAGCATCAGCTGCAGCATATGCGGCACGTCTTGGGATGAAATGTATAATCGTAATCCCTGAAGGAAAGATTGCGCATGGAAAATTAGCGCAAGCGGTCGCTTATGGAGCTGAAATTATTTCAATAGAAGGGAATTTCGATGATGCACTTAAGGCTGTAAGAAATATTGCTGCAGAAGAGCCGATTACATTAGTAAATTCAGTGAATCCTTATCGAATTGAAGGACAAAAAACGGCAGCATTTGAAATTTGTGACCAATTGCAAAATGCACCAGATGTTCTAGCTATCCCTGTTGGGAACGCAGGGAATATTACAGCATATTGGAAAGGCTTCTGTGAATATGAGAAAGAAAAAGGTTATAAGAAGCCAAGAATTCATGGCTTTGAAGCAGAAGGAGCAGCGGCAATTGTAAAAGGGCATGTAATTGAAGAGCCTGAAACAATTGCAACAGCAATTCGCATTGGTAACCCAGCAAGTTGGTCGTATGCAGTAGAGGCTGCCGAGCAGTCTTGTGGTGAAATAGATATGGTATCAGATGAAGAAATTTTACATGCGTATAGGTTATTGGCAAAAACTGAAGGAGTTTTCGCTGAACCGGGATCAAATGCTTCATTAGCTGGCGTAATTAAACATGTTAAATCTGGAAAAATCAAAAAGGGAGAAACAGTTGTTGCGGTATTAACTGGAAATGGTTTGAAGGATCCTGATATCGCTATTTCTTCAAATCAACTAGACATCGCAAGTTTGTCAAATGATATAGAACAGATTAAAGATCATATTAAAGGGGTGATTATGTCGTGATACCATTAAGTGTTCGTGTCCCTGCTAGTACGGCAAATGTTGGTCCTGGATTTGATTCAGTTGGAATAGCTTTGTCATTGTATTTAGATGTGGTGGTTAAAGAAAAAGCTGATAAATGGCAAGTAATCCATTCCTTTGAAGAATCAATTCCGACAGACGATAAAAATTTAATCGTTAGCACGGCATGTAAAGTCTGTCCTTCTATATCACCCCATATAATAGAAGTTACTAGTAATATCCCATTAACAAGAGGGCTAGGAAGTAGTGCATCAGCGATTGTAGCTGGGATAGAACTTGCGAATCAACTAGGCAATTTGAACTTAACTGCTGATCAAAAAGTTCAAATTGCTACAAATTTTGAAGGACATCCTGATAATGTTGCTGCTTCTATATTAGGTGGAACTGTAATCGGAGCACTTGATGGAAAGGATATTTCCGTCGTAAGAATTGAGAGCAAGGAGTTAGGGGTAATTTCTCTTATTCCGAATGAAGAATTAAATACAGATGAAAGTCGATCTGTATTACCAAAGATGTTTCCGTTTCATGAGGCAGTTAAAGCTAGTGCGATAAGTAACGTATTAGTAGCTGCATTATGTCAAAAGCGGTGGGAAGTTGTAGGTGAAATGATGGAGAGAGACCATTTTCACGAGCCATATCGTTTAGAACTCGTACCGTTATTACCATCTATTCGTAAATGCGCAAAAGAATTTGGTGCGTACGGTACAGCACTTAGCGGTGCGGGACCATCTATTTTTATATTAACGCCATATGAGAAACGTCAAGAAATCGCTGAGCAATTAGCGAGAGTATTTACAGATATGAAAGTATGTGAGCTTGAAATCGACCATAAAGGTATTATTGTAAATAAGGAAGAGCATATTGGATCGTAAAGAAAGCTGGCATGGCTAGCTTTCTTTACGTTGCAAACCTATTTTAAATTAGGTTTTTTCGGAAAAAAATATAAAACAAATGTTGATTTTGAATAATGTAAGTAAAGAGTGCATTCATTTTGGAGGTGATTAAATGAATAAAGAGTCACCAGAAGAAAAAAGAGAGCGTATGAGACAAAGTGAATTAAAAAGTAATCCTACGGGTTCTTTACATGACGGACTCAATAGAGCGGAAACAGGTAGTCCAGTTGATATAGCAGGCGGTATGAATTGGAAAGGTACAGGGATAATCATTTTAGTACTACTTTTAGGATACATTGTATACACTTATTTTTTCAGTTAAAGAATGCTTGTTAAAATTTTGATTTGTTTAGTTTCATAATTGTTGAGAAAAAATGCAGTTACTGTATTACATATCTTCTAAGCGAATTATAGTTGTTCATATCAACTTTTAATACTCCAAATAGAGCTAGCAAAATGCTAGCTCTATTATTTTTTGCCACATTCCTGTAACAAACCACCTGTATATTCATTGGTGGAGGTGCAGAGGATGAAAAAAATGATAGCGATATGTCTTCTAACAACTATGCCATTTTCGACTTTAGTCGGTTGTGACGTAAAAGGTAGTAATGCTGTACAAGAGTCTAAAATAAAGAAATCGACGTATAAAGATTTTACTTATGATGTAAATCCAGAAACATTCACATTAACTGTAGAACATGAGGGGGTAAAGGAACAGGCATCACAACCCCTACCGAAAATGAAGGTATCGAATGTAAAAAAAGAAAAGGATCGTACATCGTGGGAATATCCAGATCAAAAAGTAAAAATAAAATTAGAAAAGAAAAAAGACCACTTAAACATTGAAGTGGAATCGACTGGTGCAGAAAGCTTTACATGGCCGAAAGTAGAAGCTGAAAATTATACACTTCCGTTATGGGAGGGTAAGCAAATTCCGAGCAATGATGAGAATTGGAAGAAGTTTTTAAAGGATGATGCATATTCATTTGCTGAATCATTTTCTATGAAGTTTTTCGCATTAAATGGTTCGAAATATTCAATTGTATATATTGCAAACAATATGTTTAATAATGAATTGAAGTTTCATTCGGATCCGAAAATAGGATTTGATTTTACACATGAATTTCCGAGCATAAATAAAAATAAAACATATGGATTTCAATTATATGTGACAAATAATGATGCGGTAAGCATTGCTAAACTGTATAAGGATGATATTGTTCGAAAAGGTGAATTTAAAACATTACAAGAAAAGGCTAGAAAAAATAAAGAAATCGAAAAGTTATATGGAGCGGCGCATTTTTATTTTTGGAATCAAAATGGTTTATCAGAAAATAATATAAATTGGCCAAAACTAAGGGAGCAAATAAATAGCCCGCTGTTTAGTCATATAAAAGAACTTATTCAAAAGAATAGTTCAGAGCCTGGGGAACTGAATGTATTAGATCAAGTAAGTAAACAAGATTTCATTGATAAGTATCAAAAAAATGTTATTTTACGTTATATAAACGAAGTATTATCCATGAAGGAATTTTATAAAGAGGATATTTTTCAAAACGTTGATCAGGAAGCTAGTGTGCTATTAAAGAAAGGTGTAGGTCACTTAACGAACACAGAATTGTATAGCTTAAATAAGCATTTATTAAAGTCGCTACTTGGTGATGCGGTTGAAGAGGTAAGTAAATGGGGTAATGCAGATGGAACGGACATACTAAAGGAAATGAAAGAGGTAGGAATAGAAAAAGCGTGGATTGGTCTGCCGAACTGGGAACAAGGATTTATGCAACCTAATTTCGTGACAAAAGCGAAGGAAATGGGGTATTTAGTTGGTCCGTATGATTCATATCATTCCATTCACGAAAAAAGTGATAAAAATTGGAACACAGCATCCTTTAATGACCCATCATTATATGAAGAGGCTACTGTAACGAAGAAAAACGGAGAAAAGGTGCAAGGCTTTTTAGGCAGAGGTCGCAAGTTAAACCCGACTTTATCGCTGCCTAGTGTAAAGGAACGCATGAATGATATATTACAAAATGGTCCTAAATATAATTCATGGTTTATTGATTGTGATGCGACAGGTGAAATTTACGATGACTATTCAGCGAAACATATAACGACACAAGAGCAAGATTTAAAAGCACGTTTAAAACGAATGGACTACATTGCGCAAGAAAAGGGTATGGTCGTTGGTTCTGAAGGTGGAAATGATTTTGCTAGTAGTACGATTGCATTTGCACACGGAATTGAAACACCTGTTATTAAATGGGACGATGAAGATATGCGGAAAAATAAAACAAGTCCGTATTATGTCGGTGGATATTGGTCACCAAATCAAAATGTTCCCGAAAAATATGCAAAACAAGTACCATTGAAAGAAGAATATAAACAAGTGTATTTAAACCCAGTATATTCGGTGCCATTATATAAATTAGTATACAATGATTCCGTTATTACAACGCACCATTGGGAATGGGGAAGTTTAAAGGTAAAAGATGAAGTTGGAAATCGAATGCTGTCTGAATTATTGTATAATGTTCCTCCGTTGTACCATTTAGATGAAGTAGAGTGGAATAAACATAAAAAAGAAATTACAGAGCATCTAAAAGTTTGGAATGAAGTTCATGAAAAAGCAGTAAAAGAAGAGATGACGAATTTTGCGTATTTGTCAGAAGATAAGCTAGTACAATCTGTTTCTTATGGAAAAAATATTAAAATCATTGTGAACTTCTCAAATGAAGACATGGAAGTAGAAAAAACGAAAATAAAAGCAAAGTCGGCTTTTATTGATAATCAGGGGAAGAAAAGCATGTATACGCCGTTTGAGAAATAATAACGTGAAATATACTGTATTCATAGAGGTTTTATCATTAGCTGGACTCTTTATTCATATCGTTTATCTGGAAAAAGATATCCTAATTTAAAATGAAAGAGTTAATGAATTTATAAATTTGCATGTTGCGAAGTGCTAAATTTTTGAAATTGGTAAATAGTGACTTGCCAAAAATAAGTACGAGAGTATAATGTGAAATGGAATACGTATTGGGTTTTAGTAGTAACCTTACAAAATTGTAAGGTTAATGAAAGGAAATTCAATATGAAGATAAATAGACTTACATTATACTTGGTAAAGAGAAAGAGAGGCGAATGGGTATGAGCTCTGAATTAGAACAAAATACGAGAAGTAATAAAAAGCGTTCTAAAAGAAAGTCAATAAAATGGTTCATATTAATTCCATTTTTCCTACTTATTTTTGGAGGAGTAGGATATGGTTCGTTTATATATAATAAAGCAAAAGCTGTTGTAAATGATGCGTATGCGAAAATTGAAAAGTCATCAAAGCGTGATAAAGAAGTTGAACCTTTAAAGGATAATATTTCAATATTAATCATGGGTGTAGATGGAAGTGAAATGAGAAAAAGCCAATATGGCGAAGCAGTTCGAACAGATGCACTTTTATTAGCAACAATTAATAAAGATGATAAGTCTGTTAAGCTAGTAAGTATTCCACGTGATTCACGTGTTTATATTCCAACTAGAAAAAAATTAGATAAAATTACTCATGCTCACGTATTTGGTGGCGTAGAAAGCACACGCGATACGGTGGAAAGATTCTTAAATGTCCCTGTTGATTATTATGTGAAGTTTAACTTTGAATCATTCGTACAAATTGTCGATTCAATTGGTGGTATTGATATTGATGTACCAGTTACTTTCACTGAACAAGATAGTAAAGACCAAGCTGGTATGATCCATTTAGAAAAAGGTTACCAACATTTAAATGGAGAACAAGCACTTGCACTTGCAAGAACGCGTAAAATTGATAGTGACGCAATGCGTGGACAGAGACAGCAACTTGTAATAGAAGCAATTGCTAAAAAAGCGATGTCTGTTCAATCAATTAGCAAAATGGGCTCTTTACTAGATGCGGTTGATAAAAATATGAAAACGAACTTAACATTTGACGATATGCTTGCCATTACAAAAAATATGGCAGGATCTAATTTGGAAATGGAAAAATTGCAAATAGAAGGCACAGATAAACGTATCGGTGGTATTTATTATTACATTCCAAATGAAAAAAATGTAAAAGATATTTCAAAAAAATTAAATGATCATTTAGGTGTAACGCCAAAATCAGTCCGAAATGAATAATAAAAAAAGATTGGCTTTTGCCAATCTTTTTTTTTGGAATGTATTTGTAACTTTTCTGTAACGATTTTTTAGTTTAGAAAAATTATACTCATATGTATGAGTATAATGGATAGGTAAAAAAGTAAAAGGACATATTCAAAATTTGTGGTAAGGAAAGATATCATATGCAGAAATGGTTAAGCATGATGGGAATTATCTTTATATTGACTGGATGTAAAATGTCTGAAGCTCCAACAAGTCTAATGGAAGCTCCTACAAATGAAAAATGGATTAATGAATTAAAGGAACAAATTGATAAAGATTTACCTGTTAATTATCGCTTACTTACTCCAATGTCTAACAAAGATAAACAGATGATTTGGTCAATGAATTTTAAACAAGATAATAAGAAAGAAGCCATCTTATTTTATAAATTGCCGAATGAAGATCATAGCGTATATTTAGCCGTATATGAAGAAATCGGAAATGGCTGGAGAATAAAGTCCACACATAAATTTGATGGTGGAGATGTAGATATCGTTGAAGTCGGTGATTTTACAGGGAACGGGAAGAGAGAGTTGTTAATCGGAATCTCTGTAAATCGTGAATCGTTAGAACATGTTATGTATGTTTTTTCGGAAGAAAATGAAGAGATGAAGGAAATATATAATCGAAGTTATACGAAGTTATTCATAGAGGATCTAAATGAAAATGGACTGAAAGATATAAGCCTTGTTACATTTGAAAAAGATGAGAAGCTGACAGTTGAGTTCATGGAACAATTTAAGACTTTATCTGAAGTGTCATACGATCCATTTATAAATAGTATTCAAAGAATACAAATGGGTCGTATATCTAAATCACTAAAGGCGGTAGTAATTGATGCAGGAGTTGGCGCTCATTCAGGTATAACTTATGTAGCAAAATTTGATCAGGATCATTATGAAGTATTACCTATAGGTGGGAAAGAAGATTTATTTAATGAATATGTTGTAGAAAGTAAAGATGTTAATGAAGACGGCATTATTGAATTTGTTCGTACTGTACGTCCAAAAGGTTGGGAGGATAAATCACATGGTGATAGTCCGCTTTTTGAACGTTACATACAGTGGAGTGAATCTGGAATTAAACCAATTGAAGAACGATATATAGATATAGAAAAAGGGTATTATGTGAAAATTCCTAAAGAGTTAATAGGGAAAATTACAATACCAGATCAGCAAAAAGAATCAAATTCTCAAAAGTTTTTGGATACAAGAACAAATAAAATATGGCTTGAAGTTCATATTTTTAAGCGGAAAGAATGGTTCAATATAAAAGGCTACAGCGCAGCAATTAAAACGGCTTCTCACGTATATGCAGTACCGAAGCAATCGGAATTTGAAAAAGTGAAAGCATATATAAAACCGCTAGCGGATTATCAACAAGAGTAGGAGGTGGGAATTATGTCAAAAATTTTAGTTTTAGAAGATGAATTAACGATCCGTAGCTTTATTGTTTTAAATTTAAAACGTGCTGGATTTTATGTAATAGAAGCTACTACTGGAGAAGAAGCGTTACAGATTTTGAGTGAACAAACTGTTGATATAGCACTGCTGGATGTAATGTTACCGGGGATTGATGGTTTAGAAGTTTGTAAGGCTATCAGGAAAGAAAATAAAAAAATGGGTATTATTATGTTAACCGCACGTGTACAAGATGAAGATAAGGTGCAAGGACTAGGAATAGGTGCAGATGATTATATTGCAAAACCGTTTAGTCCAGTAGTATTAACTGCACGTATACAGTCTTTATTAAGAAGAATAGAAGTACATGAAGAAAAAACGAATATTGTTACGTCAGGTCCATTTTCGTTAAATATTATAGAAGAAAGATTGTATAAAGATGGACAATTAGTCGATTTAACACCTACAGAGTATATGATATTACAGTATTTAATGAATCAGGCTTCAAAGCCAGTTTCGCGTGATGAAATTTTAAATATGATTTGGGGAACCAATTACGTAGGTGAGACGAAAGTAGTAGATGTAAATATGAGACGGTTACGTCAAAAGATAGAATGTAATCCATCAGAACCTGAATTTATTCTTACGGTGTGGGGAAAAGGATATGTGTGGAAGGAAAGTATGAGATGAAACGGAAAGTGACTTTATATTTTATGACGGTCATTACACTTATGCTTGTATTATTTGAAGTTGTATTTTCAGTCTCAATTTATCGATACTATTATAATGGTATTGTGCAATATATAGAGTCTCATGCGAAAACGAGTACACGTTTTTTTTCAGAATACAATTCACTATACTTTATTCGATTACAAGAATATAGTGGTGACATAATTAGTAGCTTTCAATTAGAAGGAACAGAATTACAGTTAATTGATCGTCACGGCTCGGTTATACAATCTTCAAGTGGTGAAAAGGTAAAAGGTAAAGTGAATATTCCACAATCATTATTAGAAGGTGAAATGTATAATCAAGTTACTACGAAAGGTAATAAAAAACAACTAGAGGTGCTAAGCCCACTTATACATCAAGGACAAACTATTGGTGTTTTAAAATATACGACTGTTTTAATAAATGTAAATAAAAAGATTATTGAAATTATTACGTTTACTATTTCTGTAGGTATTGTTATTTCGGGAGTCGCCTTCTTAATTAGTAGACGTTTGGCAAATTCATTTGTTGAGCCAATTGAATCCATTATTCAAGCCTCTTCACAAATTGCAGAAGGCACATTAAAGCAAAAAATTAAAGAAGATTATCCTGGAGAATTAGGTGAATTGGCACATAGTTTAAATTATATGGCTTATAAAATAGATAAGGCTGAGCAGATGAAAAATGAATTCATTGCTTCTATTTCGCACGAAATACGAACGCCTTTAACAGGAATTAAAGGTTGGAGTGAGACGTTAAAAACAGTAGATCATTTAACAGAAGAAGAAATAAAGCAAGGTATGGGCATTATTTCAGGTGAGACAGATAGATTGATTCATTTAGTAGAAGAATTGCTAGATTTTTCAAGATTACAATCAAATCATTTTAATTTATATAAACAAAAGGTGCAGTTGTACGATATACTAGAGGAGACGATTTGGCAATTAACTCCTAAATCGGAAGAGAAGGAAATTCAATTTATTACTACTATAGACCGAATTGAATTGATGGGAGATCGAAATAGGCTAAAGCAAGTTTTCTTGAATATTGTTCAAAATGCAATTAAGTATTCACATAAAAAAAGCACAATACACATTGAAGCGACTAAAATAGAAGGACAAGCAGTGATTAAGGTAAGAGACGAAGGGATTGGAATTGCTAAAGAACATTTACCATATATTGAGCAATCATTTTACCAAATTAATAATCATGCTGCAGGTGCAGGTATTGGTTTAGCTATCGTTAAAAAAATGGTGGAGCTTCATGGCGGTGCGCTTAGTGTTACAAGTAAAGAAGGAATAGGAACAACAATTTTGATAAAACTCCCATTATAATACAAATAAAATCTATTTATATGGTGAAATAAAAATAAATAGATGTATAATTATATTGGGCGATTTATATATAAGATTAATAGGGAGAGGAATTCGATAGAATGGAAAAAGCTTTAAAAATTAAACAAATAGTAGTCGTTTTAATAGCGATTGCCGCAGTAGCTATTGGGTATTACATGTTTCAATCAATTACTTCACCAGCAAAAGCTGTTGCGAAACAAGAAAATGTAGTGCAGCTTGCAAGTGAACAGCCGAAAGTTGAAATGAATAAAACGGCACCAAGTCGTTTTAATGGAAAAGAAAGAAAAGTTGCTTATCTTACATTTGACGATGGACCAGGGAAATATACGGCTGAATTATTAAATACGCTAAAACAACATGATGCGAAGGCGACGTTCTTTTTAATTGGAGCGAATGTAAAAGAATTTCCTGATTTAGTGAAACGTGAAAATGCTGAGGGTCATTATGTAGGCATGCATAGTATGACACATAATTTCGCAAAGTTATATAAAAATGGCGAGTATGTAAATGAGATGAAAGAAGATCAAGGTTTAATCGCTAATATTATTGGGAAATCACCTAAATTAACACGTCCTCCATATGGTTCGATGCCTGGATTGAATGAAGGTCTTCGAAATAAAGTGGTAGAAGGCGGATTTAAAGTATGGGATTGGACAATTGATTCATTAGATTGGAGATACAATAAAATGCCAGTTGATGCAGCTGCAGCACAAATTGCTCAAAACGTATTAACAAACGCAACAAAACCACAAGAAGTAATTTTAATGCATGATATTCACCCGCAATCAGTTGCTGCTGTGCCAGCAATTTTAAAGGGACTAAAAGAAAAAGGTTATGAGTTTGAAGCTTATCATGAAGAGAGTCACTTCCCAGTGAACTTCTGGCATGATAACCGTATGTAATGGAGGAATGAACGTTGAAGTATGGAAAAGTAGCAGTAGTTGGAGCATTATCAGTAGGACTTTTAACAGGTTGTTTCGGTGAAAAGCCAGAAGAAAATCTATATACAGCTTTTGAAACAGCAGCAACACAAGAAAAATCTTTAGTGGATGAAGCAAAAAAATTAGAGCAATTAGAGAAACAAGGGCAAGAATTATATGCTCAAATTTTGCAAGAAGGTAAAGAACATAATGAAGCAGTTGTGAAGAAAATAGAGCAAGCTACTGCAAATGTAGACGATCGTGAAAAAGTATTGAAAAGTGAGAAAGAAATGCTAGAAAAAGCACAGAAGGAAACGAAGTCTGTTCAAAGTAATATAGAGAAGATTGAAGATAAGAAGTTACAAAAACAAGCAAAAGCAGTAGAAGAGTCGTATAAGAATCGTTATGATGCATTCCAAAAGATGAATGAAAATTACACGAAAGTGTTAGCGACTGAAAAAGAACTGTATGAAAAATTAAAAGTAAAAGAAACGAAATTAAAAGAAATCGGTGAAAAAGTTAAAACTGTTAATGAATTAAATGTGGAAGCACAAAAGTCGAAAGAGCAGTTTAACAAATTTACAAAAGAGTATAATGACAGTAAATTAGCATTCTACAAAGATGCAGAAATTAAGATTAAAGATCAGAAATAAAGAAGAATCTAAAGTGTAATAAAAAGCCGGAGAAACATCGTTATAAATGTTTTTTCGGTTTTTTACGTTAAATGAATAGAAAAGACTGGAATTGATATCATAAAAGAGTTATAGTGAGTTATTCTAAGGGAAACATTGTAAAGTAAGGAGAATGGGAATATGTCATATGAATTTTTACTCAAATTAGGTTTAGCACTCTTTTTAGGATTATTCATCGGGATAGATAGGCAGCTAAAGAATAAACCACTTGGTGTGAAAACAAGTATGGTTATTTCTGTAGCAAGTTGTTTAATTACGATGGTTTCAATTGAATCTGTACATGTATATTCTGTTCCAGGACATACAAATATGGATCCGATGCGACTGGCCGCTCAAATTGTTAGTGGAATTGGTTTTCTTGGCGCGGGTGTCATTTTACGAAGAAGTAATGACGTTATTTCTGGATTAACAACAGCTTCTATGGTGTGGGCTGCTTCAGCTTTAGGGATCGCAATTGGTGCGGGATTTTATTTACAAGCGACAGTTGCGATGGTTTTAATTATTTTAGCGATTAATGTACTTCCGCAACTTGTGAAAATTGCAGGACCGTATTCATTAAGACAAAAGGATTTATCTATAAAAATTACTGTTAAAGAGCATCATGAGTTAGATGGTATATTTAAGCAAATTAAAAATTTAGGCATGCATGTGAAACGCGTGAAAATTAAAGATATAGATAGTGGAGCATTTCAGCAACTAGAGATGGTTATTTTAGCTCCAGAAGATTTATATACAACAGAGTTATATAGTTCCCTGAAAGAGATAGATCGAGTAGTTTCAGTTGAAGTGGAAAGTAGATAATTGTGATAAAAAAGAGTGAAGTGAATTCACTCTTTTTTATTTGGATTCTTAAGGAATGAAATTGATATAATGATGAGTAACAAGGAGGGAGAAATGATGGGAATACATATTAGAAGAGCAATAAAGGATGATATACAAGGTATAGCAAAGGTGCATGTTGATAGTTGGAAAACAACGTATAAAGGGATATTTGCTGACGAAATTCTAGATAATATAGCATATGAGAAACGAGAAAAACAATGGGAAGATATTTTTCAAAAAGAGGGTAATCATCAATTTAGATTTGTAGCAGAGAATTTAAATGGAGAAATAGTTGGATTCATCGATGGGGGAGTAGAAAGAACTGGTACATATAATTGTGATGGAGAATTATATGTAATCTACCTTTTACAAGAGTATCAAGGAATGAAAATAGGACAAAAGTTATTTCAAGCTTTATTATCGGATTGTATAAATAATGATATGCAATCACTTTTAGTTTGGGTTGTTACGAATAATCCTTCTAAAAAGTTTTATGAAAAATTCAACCCTGAAAAAATTGATACAAAATTTTTAGAGCGATTACAGGTAGAAGAGACAGCATATTGCTGGAGAGATATAAATAATATTATTATGTAAATTTTATGTTTGAAAGAGGTATACCAATTAAGGTATACCTCTTTTGTTTAAACATTTTGGATAGATTACTAATGAAAAATAGTAAGTATGTAGTTTGAAACTGAGTATTTTTTTGTGTATTTTTAACTAGATTAAAGAAAAGAGGGAAAACAATAAAAATTAAAGCAGATAAAAAAATTCTGAAATATACTATTGAATTGAATATCATTATCAATTAGAATCATAGTTGATAACGATATTCAATTATCAATTGTAATATGAAATTCTCATAGCGTTAATATAAAGAGGAGGACCAACATGCAGCATGCGAAACAAATCGCAGAACATGCAACATTACAAAGCTTTTTAAACTGTTATTTAAGAGAAACAGGGAGTGGAGAATGGATTACAGAGGATGAAAGAATGAAGAGTATCTTCAGTAATACGTTGAATAGAGATACAGTCCCCACATATTTATGTTGTCGGCTATCGGCACAGAACGTTACTTTGTATGGAGAAGTTATATATAAATCATCAACAGATCGCCATTTGTTTGGAGAACAATTTTATTATCAAATTGGAGATAGTCATTCTGTTATTACAGCAGATTATGTTACAGTTATTACATTTTTAATAAAAGAGATGTCTATCAACTACGGAGAAGGAACGAATCCTGCGGAACTTATGCTTCGAGTCATCCGTAGTTGTCAAAATATTGAGGAATTTACAAAAGAGAGAATAGAAGATACATCCGCATTATACGGTTTTCATACAACTTTTATAGAAGCGGAGCAGTCTTTATTATTTGGGCATTTAACTCATCCTACACCAAAGAGTAGACAGGGGATATTGGATTGGAAAAGTGCAATGTATTCTCCAGAATTAAAAGGAGAATGTCAGCTTCATTATTTTCGGGCACATAAAAGTATAGTAAATGAAAAATCATTATTATCAGATTCTACAACAATGATTATAAAAGAAGAATTAAGTAATGATGAGATGGTTAGTAAGGAATTTATAGCGAAGTACTGTAAGGAAGATCAATATGCATTAATTCCAATTCATCCGCTTCAGGCAGAATGGCTCTTGCATCAAGCTTACGTACAAGATTGGATAGTTCAAGAATTGCTTGAGTATATTGGTCCTGTAGGTAAGTATTATATGGCAACATCATCACTAAGGACGCTATATCATCCCGATTCGAAGTATATGCTTAAGTTTTCATTTCCGGTGAAAGTAACGAATTCAATGCGTATTAATAAACTGAAAGAACTTGAGAGTGGTCTTGAAGGGAAGGAAATGTTAAATACGGCTATTGGTGAAGTACGAGAAAGATTTCCAGGATTTGATTTTATTTGTGATCCAGCCTTTATTACATTAAATTATGGAACACAAGAATCTGGATTTGAAGTGATTATTCGTGAGAATCCTTTTTATAGTGAACATGCAAACGACGCAACATTAATTGCTGGGCTAGTTCAAGACGCTATACCTGGGGAGCGTACGCGGTTATCGAATATTATTCATCGCCTAGCAGATTTAGAAAGTAAAAGCTGTGAAGAAGTAAGCTTAGAGTGGTTTAGACGATATATGAATATTTCTTTAAAGCCAATGGTATGGATGTATTTACAGTATGGTGTTGCATTAGAAGCTCATCAGCAAAATAGCGTTGTTCAGCTAAAAGATGGTTATCCGATCAAATATTATTTCCGTGATAATCAAGGATTTTATTTCTGTAACTCAATGAAAGAGATGCTTAATAATGAATTAGCTGGTATTGGAGAACGTACTGGAAATTTATATGACGACTATATTGTGGATGAGAGATTTCGTTACTACTTAATTTTCAATCATATGTTTGGCCTCATTAATGGTTTTGGCACAGCAGGATTAACTAAGGAGGAAATTCTTCTCTCGGAATTAAGGTCTGTACTTGAATCATTTCTTCCATATAACCGGGAACCTTCTACATTTTTAAGAGAATTATTGGACGAAGATAAGTTAGCGTGTAAAGCAAATTTACTAACGAGATTTTTCGATGTCGATGAGTTAAGTAATCCATTGGAGCAAGCTATTTATGTGCAAGTACATAATCCACTCGTTAGAGAAGTGGCTGTTCGTTCATAAATAACGTTAAAATTTCACGTAATACAAATAATGGTATTTTGTCATAAGGTGGAGGGTTTTATGAGAGTGGACATGTATCATACGAAAGTATTGAAGGCGCTCGAATCAGAAGATTACATTTCAGTACGAAGAAGAGTGCTACGTCAATTAGTAGAATCGTTAATTTATGAGGGGATTATTACACCGGTTCGCATAGAAAAAGAAGAACAACTTCTTTTTCTAATACAAGGACTTGATGAAGAAGACAAAAGTGTCACGTACAAATGCTATGGCAGGGAACGGATGACATTTGGACGTATTTCGTTAGACTCATTAATAGTAAGAGTTCAAGATGAACAGCAAGAAATACAGTCTGTCTCGCAATTTCTAGAAGAAGTTTTTCGGGTTACTAGTGTAGAACAAGCTAAATTAGATTCTTTTATGCACGAATTAGAACAAACAATATTTAAAGACACGATTGCACAATATGAAAGAAATAATAAGAGAGAATATACTCAAAAATCTTACGATGAGTTTGAAAGCCAATTAATAGATGGCCATCCATACCATCCTAGTTATAAAGCACGTGTTGGATTTCAATATCGTGACAATTTTCAATATGGTTATGAATTTATGCAGCCAATAAAACTCATATGGATTGCAGCACATAAGAATTATGCGACTGTAGGTTATGAGAATGAAGTGATGTATAACAACCTTTTAAAAGAGGAGATTGGCGATCGTAAATTAGAAGAGTTTATGGAACGAATTCGTAATAAGGGATGTAATCCAAAACAGTACGTGTTTATACCTGTTCACCCATGGCAGTGGGAGAATTTCATCATTTCAAATTATGCGGATCATATACAGGGTAAATTTATTATTTATTTAGGAACATCAGAGGACGATTATTGCGCGCAACAGTCAATGAGAACGTTAAGAAATATTACGAGTCCAAAGAAACCGTACGTTAAATTATCGATGAATTTACTCAACACTTCAACACTTCGTACGCTGAAACCATACTCTGTTGTGAGTGCACCAGTAATATCAAATTGGTTAAATGATGTTGTAAGTAATGACGCCTATTTAATGGATGAAGCACGTTTAATCTTGTTAAGTGAGTTTTCAAGTGTAACGTATGACACGAATAAGAAAGCTATATATGGTTCATTAGGATGTATTTGGCGCGAAAGCGTTCATAAGTATTTAGATGCACAAGAGGATGCAATTCCTTTTAATGGTTTATACGCTAAAGAGAAAGATGGTACACCAATTATTGATGTGTGGTTGAATAAATATGGAATGAAGGATTGGCTACAATTACTTATTCAAAAAGCGATAATACCAGTTATACATCTTGTTGTAGAGCATGGCATCGCACTGGAATCACATGGACAAAATATGATTCTAGTCCATAAAGAAGGGGTGCCTGTTCGTATTGCGTTAAAGGATTTTCATGAAGGGCTTGAGTTTTATCGTCCATATTTGAAAGAAGTTGACAAATGTCCCGACTTTACTAAAATGCATAAAACATATGCGAATGGAAAAATGAATGATTTCTTTGAAATAGATGGCATTGAATGTTTGCAAGAGATGGTGTTAGATGCACTATTCCTGTTTAATTTAGGAGAATTAGCATTCGTACTTGCGGATGAATATGGATTGAAAGAAGAACATTTTTGGATGATGGTTGTTGAAGAAATTGAAGATCATTTAAGAATATATCCACATTTGAAAGGTAGATTTGAAAATATTCAATTATATGCACCTACATTCTATGCTGAACAATTAACGAAACGTCGATTATATATGGATGTGGAATCGCTTGTTCATGAAGTTCCAAATCCATTGTATAGAGTAAGACAACTTATGAAACAAAAATCAATTGTTACAGGGGGAAATTATGCTAATCGTTAATAAACAAGAGTATAGCAAAAGTAATTTTAATTTGAGATTACAAGTTTATGAGGAAATGGAACAATTTCAAGAAGCAGAAGGAAATAGATTTGCACTTTGTCTGAAAGATCCATTCGATATTATTACGCTTGTGTTTTTCTTAAAAGAAAAGAAATCATCAGTATTACTTATACATGAAGATACGCCAAAAGAAACGGCTATTGAAATGGCAAAGCGTGCAAATTGTGTAGGAGTTTTATATGGAGAATATGGCGATTTTACAAAATTAGAAGTAGGGAACTTTTTACTAGAAGAGCCTTCTTTATTGCAATATAGTTCGGGAACTACGGGAGAACCGAAACTGATTCGTAGAGCATGGACGGAAGTTGATACAGAAATTACTGCCTATAATGAAGCTTTAAACTGTGAAGTAGATGAAGTGCCAATCGTTATGGCTCCTGTTTCACATTCATACGGACTAATATGTGGTACGTTATCAGCAATTACGAGGGGGAGCAAACCTGTAATCATTACGAACAAAAATCCTAAATTCGCATTAAATATAGTTCGCAATACAGAAAAACATATCATATATGCAGTACCACTTATGTTACACATTATGGGGAGTTTTCCATTAGGAACGTTCCAGTTTCATAAAATTATGACATCAGGATCGCCTTTGCCAGAAGCACTATTTTATAAACTAAAAGAAATGACAACATATATGATGCAGCAATACGGTTGTTCTGAAGCAGGTTGTATTAGTATATGTCATGATATGAAGAGCCATTTAGATTTAGGAAACCCTCTACCTCATGCGAGTATAAGCATAGGTTCAGATGAAAATGCACCGGAAGAAATCGTCGTGAAAATGAATGATAAGGAAATTTTCACGAAAGATTTAGGTTATAAATCTGAGCGTGGCATTCATTTTATGGGGCGTATGGACGATGTAATTAATGTTTCAGGATTAAAAGTCTTTCCTATAGAGGTAGAAGAAACGATGCTTCGATTGGAAGGTGTGCAAGAGGCAATTGTATATCGAGGGAAACATCCTGTGATGGGCGAAATAGTTAAAGCGAAAGTGATCTCTCATGTTGATCCAGTGAAAATAAGAGAATGGTGTATTCAGCACTTACCTTCTTATAAAGTTCCGTATGAAATTGAAAGTGTAAATGAAATTCCTAAAAATAAAACCGGAAAAGTAAGTAGAAAGTTACTAGAGATGGGAGAGGTTACAACATGAGACGGGAAGCGTTAAAGAATGCCGTGTTAAAAATTATGATAGAAAAAATGGAAATGAAAAATGTAACGCATTTAGAAGAAACGATGCGCTTAAATCAAGATTTATATATAGATTCGGTAATGATGTTACAGCTTATTGTATACATAGAAATGGATGTAAAGCTATGCGTTCCAGAGGATGAGGTAGATCCAAAGGCATTTCTTACTGTAGGATCTTTGCTTGATTTTATGGAGGAGTTAGAGCCGTTACAGGAAGTAAATGTGAATAACTAACCTTTAGGAAAGTGGATGAGAGTATGACTTCAATTAAAGTGCACTGTTTAGTGAGTTGTTTTTGTGAAATTATAAAAAGGCGTAGCGACATTGATTTTCGTCCATTTTATTTTGGACTATGGGATGGAGATTTTGATATAACAGAAGGCGGAATTATTTCATATCACTCTGAAAACATTAACCATGATCATTATTTACTTTGGTTTGAAAAATTGTACGGTATTAAAGTAAACGAATGGTATGATCATGCAAAAGATAAAGATAGCAATGTAGAAACGTTTTTAGAATTAGTAGAAAACAAGCCGGAAAATCGTTATGTCATTGTAATGGTTGATATGTCTCTATTACCAGAGAGGGAAAATAAATTTCATCAAAAACCGTTTCCACATTATTTAATGATATCAAAAACAGAGAAAGAAGAAGAGTGGTTCATGCTAGATCCTGATTTTCGTTGGGAAGGAAATATGGAAAGAGAAAAAGTACTTCACTCTATTCAAGATAACCCATTTGGTGGAGGTTATTTCATTGATATAGAAGGAATTGGGGAGCCAACGCAAGAAACAGTAGCTAGTTATTTCACAGAAACATTCAAAAAGAACGACAATGAACTGACTATGGAACTGAAAAATTTAATTGTAAAAATGGCAAATGAGGAAGAAGGATATGCGCTTTCTGGACTTGTAGCAGCAGTAAAACAAATACCAGTACTTGCAATTCGTAAATATAGTTATGAGCATGCCTTTGCATACTTCCGTGAAACGTTGCAATATTCGGAGCAAGAATTTGATTATTGGTGTGATCGGGTAGAGGATATTGTACAAGGATTTACAAATGTACAGTATCGTGCAATTAAAATGGCAATGACGAATAATAAAGGTATGCTAGTATCGATTATTGAAAAACTGGATGAAATGAATGCAATTGAACTGCAAATTAAGAAGGAATTAGAGAGACAGTTTCTATCATGGAAAGGTATGAAAACAAATCAATCTGTCGCAACTCTTTAATAAGCTAACTGAATTTAAGATAGGGGAGTTTAATGCTATGAAATATTCGCTATGTACCATTTCATTTCGTCATCAATTAATTTCATTTACTGATATTGTTCAATTTGCATATGAAAACGGTTTTGAAGGAATTGAATTATGGGGGACGCATGCACAAAATTTGTACATGCAAGAACGTGAAACGACAGAACGAGAATTGAATTTTCTAAAGGATAAAAACTTAGAAATTACGATGATAAGTGATTACTTAGATATATCATTATCAGCAGATTTTGAAAAAACGATAGAGAAAAGTGAACAACTTGTAGTACTAGCTAATTGGTTTAATACGAATAAAATTCGCACGTTTGCTGGGCAAAAAGGGAGCAAGGACTTCTCGGAACAAGAGAGAAAAGAGTATGTAAAGCGAATACGTAAGATTTGTGATGTATTTGCTCAGCACAATATGTATGTGCTGTTAGAAACACATCCCAATACACTAACGGACACATTGCCTTCTACTATAGAACTATTAGAAGAAGTAAACCATCCGAATTTAAAAATAAATCTTGATTTTCTTCATATATGGGAGTCTGGCGCAGATCCAATAGACAGTTTCCATCGATTAAAGCCGTGGACACTACATTACCATTTTAAGAATATATCTTCAGCGGATTATTTGCATGTGTTTGAACCTAATAATGTATATGCTGCAGCAGGAAGTCGTATTGGTATGGTTCCGTTATTTGAAGGTATTGTAAATTATGATGAGATTATTCAGGAAGTGAGAGGCACGGATCTTTTTGCTTCCTTAGAATGGTTTGGACATAATTCAAAAGAGATATTAAAAGAAGAAATGAAAGTATTAATAAATAGAAAATTAGAAGTAGTAAGTTCGTAATGTGAAATGATGTGAGAGTCTCGTTTTAGAGGCTCTTTTTTTATGGTAAAAAATAACCAAAAATTCCCATGTATTTTAATTTGAATTTAACACAATTTATATATAAATAAGGAGGTGATTGGTAATGGCTAGAAATCGTAATTCTAATCAATTAGCATCACATGGAGCACAAGCAGCTTTAGATCAAATGAAGTATGAAATTGCACAAGAGTTCGGTGTACAACTTGGAGCTGATACTTCTTCACGTGCAAACGGTTCTGTAGGCGGTGAAATCACAAAACGCCTAGTAGCGATGGCAGAACAACAGCTTGGTGGCGGATATACTCGCTAAATGTAGAAGGTTATAGGAGAAAGGAAGGATTCTTCCTTTCTTTTTTTTTTTCAATTAATTGGTATGAATATATTGCGAACAGAATTCAAAGAATAAAAGTAATACTATATTTTACCCAATTTCTTTTGTTGTGAATGGGAAGTATTAAAGATGTAATAGCCCTGGTGGAATGAAAATTATGTTCCAGCAGGGCTATTATATGGTAAGAAATATATGATGAAAGGTTCCGAAATCAACATGTTAAAAAAAGAAAACTGTTGTTTAATTGCGCTTGCATCAGTTCCACTTGTCATGACATTAGGGAATTCAATGCTCATTCCAATCTTGCCGACAATTGAAAAGAAATTACATATTTCATCGTTTCAAGTATCCATGATTATTACAATTTACTCTATCGTAGCCATTTTACTTATACCGATTGCTGGTTATTTATCAGATAGATGGGGACGAAAGATGGTAATGGTTCCGAGTTTGCTGATTGCGGCTATAGGAGGAGCTATAACTGGTTGGGTATCTTGGAAAGTTGATAATCCCTACACTTGGATATTAATCGGTAGAGCGATTCAAGGTATTGGTGCTGCTGGGGCAATGCCGGTTGTTATACCGTGTGTTGGTGATTTATACAAAGACGAAAAACAAGTTAGTACAGGCCTGGGAATTATTGAGACATCCAATACATTTGGAAAAGTGCTGAGCCCTATTTTAGGATCTGCTCTTGCTGCCATTGTATGGTTCTTACCATTTTGGGCGATTCCAGTTTTATGTGTCATATCAATTGTTTTGTTGCTTGTTCTAGTAAAGGCAAAGAAACAAGAAGGAGAAGTACCACCACTTAAAGAGTTTATAAAATCTATTCTGTCTACGTTTCGAGAAAAAGGAAGATGGTTAATTGCCATTTTTGCATTAGGTGCAATTATTATGCTTATTTTATTCGGAATTCTCTTTTATTTGTCGACTATACTGGAATCAAAGTATGACATTCATGGTATATGGAAAGGGTGTGTGCTTGCTATCCCGTTACTTGTACTGTCACTTAGTTCATATATGGCCGGTAAAAAAATTGGAGATAATCAAAATGTTATGAAGAAGTGTATTTATATTGGTTTTTTAATGGCAGCTGCATCAGTCATCATTCCTTTATTTATAAAAGGGATTTATTTACTACTTCTTTGTCTCGTTATTATGGGGATAGGGATTGGTATGGCACTCCCATGTTTAGATGCCCTCATTACACAAGGAATTGAAAAGGAGCAAAGGGGAACGGTTACGTCATTTTATAGTTCAATGCGATTTATCGGTGTAGCAGCTGGACCACCTTTATATTCTTTTTTCATGAAAGGGGCGGACCATGAAGTGTTTTATTTGACAAGTATTTTCGCTGCCATTGGTGCTATCATAGCAATCATTTGGATTAAACCAGCAAAGGATGCAAAGACGGTAAAACAGAAACCAGAGCCTACTTCATAATTTGTAAGAGAATTGCATGATGTTTTGAGTAACATGCAATTCTCTTTCGTTCATTAAGAATAAATAACTTGTTTTAACATATAAAGCGCGACACCCCATATGATGAGACCAGAAAATTTATTTAATAATAAAATTGTCTTTCCGGTTGAGTCTAGTCTTTTTAGAAATTTCCCCGCTAACGCTAAGCTTATAAACCAAATCCAAGAAACGATAATAGTTGCAAGTGTGAAAGCCCATTTTTCACTTCCTATGTATTGAATAGAATTTGTTCCAATTACACCGATTGTGTCTAAAATAGCATGTGGATTTAATAACGAAACGGATGCTGCGAAAAGGATTTGCTTTTTTAAGGGCATACTTTTTTCTTGTTTTACATCGTTGGAAGGGTTACTTCTCCAAATAACAAAGCCCATGTATAGGAGAAAGAAAAATCCAATTATATATAACGAGTTAGTTAGCCAAGAAAAAGTAAGGAGTACAAGGGAGACACCTTGCACTGCAATCAATATGAGTAACGTATCACATATAGAGGCAGTTAATACTACAGGGGCTGCCCTCCAAATGTTTGGTTGGCTCGCACCTTGGTTAAAGACAAAAACATTTTGTACACCTAATGGAATGATAAGTCCAAATGCAAGAATGATACCATGAATAATTGCTTCACTCATCATATTACCTCCTATTTTAATTCATTATGATAGTGTATATTGTATAGAAGAAATGAAAATTTGTATCCATCCATATGGTTGGGGAGGTTACCAACCAAAAAGAATATAAGGTGATATAATGGAAAGATTCGTTTGGAAACCGAATATGTCTCTAGCGACTCCTCTGTATAAACAAATAGAAACGTATATAAAAGAAAGGATCGTTAATGGAGAATGGACCGTTGGAACGAAATTACCTTCACAAAGAGATTTGGCACATACATTTAGTGTGAATCGAAGCACAATTGTAATGGCTTTCGGTGAACTAGTTGCAAAGGGATACATAGAAGGGAATGGCAGGAAAGGAACAATTGTTGTAAATAATAATGAGAATGCTTCAACTTACGCACCCCCGCCTAATTGGCAGTCTTATGTAGAAACAGGACTTCATTATCCGAATCTCCCAGCTATTCAGGAGATTAATCAAGCTGAATTTTATCCACATGTAATTCGATTAGGAACAGGTGAGCTCGCGCCGAGTCTCTTACCTGAGAAAAAGATGAAAGAAATTATGAATAAGCTTTTAAAGTCAAATGTGACGCTTGGGTATGAAGAGCCGAAAGGAAATTTTTATTTAAGGGAAAAGATTTCCGAATACTTAAAGGGGCATGGTATATGTGTATCTCCTGACTCTATATTAATTGTTTCAGGAGCAATTCAAGCGCTGCAACTTATCTCTATGGGGCTTCTTCCAAAAGGGGCATCCATCTTATTAGAAAAACCATCCTATTTATATTCGCTTAATGTTTTTCAATCCGCAGGAATGCGTTTCATTGGAATACCAATGGATGAGAACGGTTTAAATACATCATATATTACAAAATATAAGAAGCAATTTAATGCATCTATTTTATATACAATCCCGTCTTTTCATAATCCAACGAACTTTAGTATGAATGCGAAGAGACGAATAGAAGTGATGGAAATATGTAATGAAATTGGATTACCTATTATAGAGGACGCAGTGTATCAAGACTTATGGTTTGATGCACCTTGTTCGAAACCTTTAAAAGCCTATGATAAAAATGGAATCGTACTACATATTGGAAGCATGTCCAAAGTAATTAGTCCAGGGTTAAGAATTGGATGGATTGTTGGACCTGAGCCAGTAATTCAAAGATTGTCAGACATAAAAATGCAAACAGATTATGGTTCAAGCACTATATCCCAGCAAATTGCAGCAGAGTGGTTTACAAATGGTCTATATGATGAGCATTTGCGCTTTGTAAGAAGTGAATTGAAAAAACGAAGAGATTTTATGTTACTAATGTTAGATAAATATCTTCGTGAAATAGCAACTTGGCATGAACCAACAGGGGGATTTTATATATGGGTACATATAAAAGTAACCATTTCATATCGCAGTTTATTTGATAAAGCTCTGCAAGAAAAGGTTTTATTAAACCCAGGTACTTTATATGATAGAAGTGCAAATCAATTTTTGCGCCTATCGTATTCATACGCAACGTTAGAAGAAATTGAAATAGGTATAAAAAAACTTGCACAACTAATGAAAAAGTAAGAGGAGAAAGTAATGAAACAATATGTAATTTGCCAAATGATCAATGGAGAAAAATATTTAGCTGCTTATGCGGAGACGAAGCAAGAAGCGATTGAAAAAGCAGAACTGTTAGGATTAAGAACGGGAAATCGTTACATAGTTATTACTGCAGAGGAAGCCGAAGGGTTAACGTATCCTTAAACAATGTACGAGATTATATAATAATAAATAAGTCTAGTAATATAAGAAATTACTAGACTTATTTATTATTAAGTTGTTAAACGTTCTCGTATTTATACGCAAAGTAATAATATTATGAGTCAAGTTGACGAAAAAATCGATTTGTCTTTCGGTCTTGCTTTCCTTTTCTATATTCATCGATATATTGCCTAAAGTTCCAAGCTTGTAAAAATTTATTAGCAGAGTTATAACCAGAATTGTAAAGCCATTCTTTTTCTTCCTTTGTCAGTTCAAAATTAGTACTTGTAATCGTTCCTGTTGGAATTGTAATCGTTCTTGCTTTTGATTCCTTATCTAAATGACGTAAATCATGAGCTTGCATCATTGTTTTAAATAGTCCTTTGAACATGGAAATAGGCTCGTTATAGTGAGCAGGATCAGCTTGAATCTCATCTTTTACAAAATGAAATCCGAAAGTCGGCCAGCGAGGAGTGGTAGGTGAATCGAAGATCCAAATTGGATAATTACTTAGAATTCCTCCATCAACCATATAACAAGGCTGCTTCCATTTTGGAGTTCTCCATTTTACGGGTTCAAAGAAGAAGGGGATTGTACTACTCATTCTTACCGCTTTAGCGATAGAGAAGCGATAATTTAAAAATCCGTAGTTTGGTAAGTCGTCAGGAAAGACAACCATTTTACCATTACTAATATCAGAAGCGATGATTTTGAGTTTGTTTAGATCCGGTAAATCAGTAAATAAATGAACACCTTTTTTTCGAAGTAATTCTTCAATCCATTCTTCTATAAATACATTAGAGTATATACCTAGAGTAGTCCATGCACTTAGTCCTTTTCCGATAAAGGGGATTTTGTCAATAAAGGTTTTCTTCGTAAATTTGTTATAATCGATATCAGTTATAATCGTTTTTAGCTCTGAACAAGAATATCCTGCCGCTACAAGTGCCGCGATAATTGCACCAGCTGATGTTCCAGCTACACGTTCCCATTCATAACCTTTTTCGGCTAATGCGCAAATTGCTCCAACATGTGCAATACCGCGTACACCGCCTCCTTCGAAAACACCATCGATCTTCATTAAACATACTTCCTTTCAAATAAAAGATTTGGAAATGGCAAAAAAGCACGTATTGTACGTGCTTTTTTACAATGGTTTTTAAGTTTACTAGCAGCCTACAAAGCCGCCCCAACAGCTAGCTCCGATGATGATTAGAAGGATGAATAAAACGATTAATAAAGCGAAACCTCCGTAACCACAACCACCACAGCTACCGCCGTAACCGTAACCGCCGCAACTATATCCGTAACCCATGTGGAATTCCTCCTTATATTAAAAATAAAAATGAACGAGGGGAAAATGTACTGGAAGAACTAAAGAACTATCGTGTTTGTAGGAACAATGTATAGTATGCTTTTTTAAACTTGTTCGCGTACGAAGGATAAGCCCGTTTTTGGGAGGCTTGTTGATTTTGTAAAGAATGAAGTATAATCTTTGTACTATGATATAAATAAGTATGTAAATGTAAGGAGAATTTATGAATAAAAAAATTGAAGTATTAATTGATAAATATGAACTAACACACTTGAAAGAAGAACTTATTAATACTGTATTTCCTTGTATAAAAGTTGTGCCAAAGCAGCAGGGAACTGTTGCGATAGGTAGTTCGAAAATGGGAGGAGTTCCTGATCTACCAGCTTTATTTGAATATCCAAAGCATAAAGGAAATCCACTACAATTTATCGCGCAATTTAACTTAAGTGATTTACAAAACGTTGGTATGAATCACAATCTTCCTAAGACGGGGATGCTGTATTTCTTTTGCATTGAAAATTATTTTGAAGAAAATGTGAATCTAACAGAAGCTGGGCGTGTACTTTATTATGATGTTCCTGTAGAGCAATTACGAAGAGAAAATGAAATACAAGCGAAATATAACCAGTGTGCAATTACTTTTGAACTGACATACAAATTACCAGAACTTTTTATTGAAGATGAGGCTGATTCAGATTGTTTCTTGCAATTACTTGAAGAGCTAATTCCAGATAACTACGATAACCATCAAATGTTTGGTGAGCCATTCTCTGTACAAGAAGAAGTGTTATATGAGACAGGAGAATATATGGGAGTAGACCCGCAGCAAATGACTCTTTTATTCCAAATTGATTCAGATCATAAAAATTGTAATATGGTTTGGGGAGAACTAGGGATGCTATATTTCTGTATTAGTAATGAAGATTTGAAAAATCAACGTTTTGAAAATACATGCTGTGTATTACAAACATGCTAATGAAAAAAGGTTGTTCTTTTAAAAAGAACAACCTTTTTATGTGAATTAGTTAATATGCATAATCTCATATGACCTATACGAAAAAGTATTGTATACTCTGAAACTATACGATACTTTTTCGTATAGTTATAGAATATAAGGAGTGACAAGATGGGAAAGACAAGTAAGTATGTGACAGCTGCCGCACTTTGTTCAACTATAGTAATGGGAGGCTTGCAAGCGTCATCTGTATCTTATGCAGCTACAAATCCGACTACAGTGACAGCACAATCAGATGTAAAGTTATTAGATGATTTCAGAAAAGAATTAAAAAAACAGATTGATAATCGAGAAGAAAATATTACAATCACATATAAAACAAAAGATAGAAATGCTAGAAATATTATGGATCAATTGTATGGTGAGTTTAATAAAATTGTAGATGCTGATGAGTATGTAAAATATAATGTAGCGTCTACTAGATATTCTATTAAAGGAATGCCAGGGGACTATACGTTTACACTGCAAGTAAAATACCGTGAATCAAAAGAACAAACTCAATATGTAAAAGCTCAGGCGAAATCAATTGTTGGATCAATTGTAAAACCAGGGATGGATGAGCATGAGAAAGTAAAAGCTATTCACGATTACGTTGTTAAGCATGTGTCTTATGATACGTCTTATCAAGCGTATACAGCATATGAAGCATTAGCGAATCGTTCTGCCGTTTGCCAAGGATATACATTATTAACGTATGAGTTGTTAAAAGAGGCAGGTATTCAAAACCATATTGTAACAGGCACAGGAAACGGACAAGCTCACGCGTGGAATTTAGTGAACATTGAAAACAAATGGTATCACCTAGATACTACATTTGATGATCCAGTACCAGATAAAGCAGGGCGTGTAACTTACTCATATTTTAACATGTCTGACGAACAGTTAAGTAAAGATCACGACTGGGATCGTAGTAAATATCCAGCAGCAACTACAAGTTATTTTGGTGAATTAACAAACAAAATAAAAGCTGGTAGCTCAAAAACTGTCGTATATGAGCAGATGTTAAAAGAAACAAATTTACAATACTTATCTGCAGAATACGGAGCAGAAAATTATAATGAATTTAAGCAAAAGTTGCAGCAACAGTTTGCAGCCAAACCAGAAAAAGTAGAAGTGCGATATAAGCAGTCCATGGATGGGACGATGCAAGATATAAAGAAAGTATTAAATGAAATAAATTGGCCAAAAGGTGCAAAGCGTGTGTCTTATCAAGTAGCGCCTTATAGTGCATTGGCGGGTTATTCATTAGCGACAATTACATTTACGTATTAAGCAATGGGAAAAAGCACCTGTAAAAGGTGCTTTTTTTATTTATTGATTGATTACTTTTGAATATTAAGAATTATGTGATAAAATAAAGTGATAAGGATGTGAATGTGGAATGAACTTGTTCGAAAGCGATATTTTTACATTGATATATACTTGTTTAGTAATCGGACTTATCGTTTTGTTTTTCATATCATTTACTTTGTTTATTAGAAGAGTATTACAAAGCAGTGCTGCAAAGAAACACCACGTGATTAATATGAACCAGAAGCTAGATCGAATCATTGAATTGCTTGAAAAAGATAAGAAATAGCGATAGAAGAGGTATGAAAAGGGGAATGAGAATGGCGAATTATATAAAAGAATTACGTGAAAAAGTAGGACATGATTATGTTTTCTTAAACTTTGCCGGTGGTTGTGTATTTAATAAAGAAGGAGAAGTATTACTGCAAAAAAGAGGAGACTTTAACGCTTGGGGCTTTCCAGGTGGTGCAATGGAGATAGGAGAATCAGCTGCGGAAACTGCAATCCGGGAAATAAAAGAAGAAACCGGGTATGATGTAGAAATAAATGAGCTTATTGGAGTGTATACAAAATATTTTCAATCATATCCAAATGGAGACAAGGCCCAGTCAATTGTGATGTTCTTTTCATTCTCAATAGTTGGAGGTGACAAAAAAGTAGATGGTGATGAAACGTTGGATTTGAAGTTTTTCCCGTTAGACGACATGCCACCGTTATTTTGTAAACAACATGAAGATTGCCTGCAAGATTTATTGGAGAAAAGAGTAGGGGTATATCGTTAACATATAAAAAAGAAGCTAAATGAAGATTAGCTTCTTTTTTATGTTTAATTTATTTCCACCAATCATCAAACATTGACGCTGGTACTTGTCTTTTATGCTCACTCACTGTGTAACGTTTTTCAATTTTCTCTGCAACGTCAGCTGGAACTGCTTTACCTTCTAAATAATCATCTAATTGATCATAAGTAATACCTAACTCTGTTTCATCAGCTTGACCTGGTTTTTCATCTAATAAATCAGCTGTTGGCATTTTTAAGTACAGTCGCTCGTCTGCGCCTAACTCTTGTAATAATGCACGTCCTTGGCGCTTCGTTAATCCCGTTAATGGTAATAAATCTGCACCACCATCTCCGAATTTTGTAAAGAACCCTGTTACAGCTTCTGCAGCGTGATCTGTTCCGATAACAAGTAGCCCTTTTTGTCCACCAATTGCATATTGAGTAACCATACGGATACGTGCTTTCACGTTACCTTTATTGAAATCTGTTAGTGATTCACCCAATAAGTTTTCATATTGATTTGAAAAAGCATCAACAGTTGAAGCAATATCAAATGCAACAGATTGATCTGCTTGAATGAATTGTAATGCTAATTGTGCATCATCTTCATCTTTTTGTACTTTATAAGGAAGACGCACGGCGATAAACGTTGCATTACCACCTTCGTTACGAATTTCTTCAACTGCAAGTTGTGCTAAGCGTCCTGCTAATGTAGAGTCTTGTCCGCCGCTAATACCAAGTACAAATCCTTTTGCACCTGTTTTTTTTACATAATCCTTTAAGAAATCAACTCGTTTACGAATTTCAACTTTTGGATCAATTACAGGCTGAACATGTAATGCTTTCATAATCTGTTCTTGTAATGTCATTATGTTTTCCTCCTATTCATATTAAAGCGGTAAATAAGTTTATATGTATAATGGTACATACTTCTATCCTTTATTATTTCGCAAAACTAACGAATATACAATAGGATGTGTGTATGAATATGAATGTAGTCATTATAAATAAAGTACTACGTATAAGCAATTTTTTTAAACCTTTCAAAAATGTAAGGTTTTTGTCATTTGAATCGATGGAAGGTATTTCCGCACTTTACTAATATAAAAACATAGATAGTAGAAGGGCGGAGAAGTAATATGAACATTAGAGAACTAGCATATCGGAATGTAACCCGAAATAGACGGACATACTCAGCCTATTTTTTGAGTAGTGCATTTGCAATTATGGCCTTTTTTGTGTATTCATTTTTTGCGTTTCATCCGGCATTAAGTGCAGGAGAATTAGGTCAGTACGTATTCGTAAGTATGTCTTTTGCACAGTCTATTATTTACTTATTTACATTCTTCTTTATTTTATATTCGATGGGAATGTTTTTAAAAACGAGAAAGCGTGAACTAGGAATTTTAATGATGCTAGGTATGACGAAATATCAATTAAAGCGTCTGATCTTTTTTGAAAATATTATGATTGGAATAGGGGCAATTATTTTTGGTATTCTTTCAGGTATGTTATTTTCAGGGGTATTACTATTTGTCGCTCCGATGATATTGAAACTAGATATCTCCTTATCCTATTACATACCGATGAAAGCAATTGTTGTAACGGGTATTATGTTTTTTATTTTATTTATGATCATATCATTGTTTAGTGCAGGAATGATTCGTAAAAATAAGATTATGAAGTTGTTTAGAGGATCAGCAGAGGCGAAACCGGAACCGAAAGCATCAATCATTTCTTCAATATTAGCAGTAGTATTGCTTAGTGCTGGCTATGTAGGAGCTCTTCTATCACATGGAGCAATGGTATTTATTATGATGATTCCTGTTACAACGGTAGTTATTATTGGGACGTATTTGTTGTACAAGCAGCTGAGTGTCTTTATTATTCGATTATGTAAAAAAAGTAAACGTTTCTATTGGACACAGACTAATATTATTACGTTATCAGATTTAGCGTATCGTATGAGAGATAACGCAAGAATGTTCTTTATTGTAACCATTATTTCTACTGTAGCATTTTCCGCAATAGGGACATTAGTCGGCTTCGCATCCATGACGAAAGGTATAATGGAGAGAACAATTGCGTTTCATTACCATTCTAAGCAAGGGAATAGTAACGAATCACAACATATACAAATGATTGACAAAGGATTAAAGAAACATAATATAGCAGCTTCAAAAACTAATATTTCGACAAAGAAAACGGAGGAACAGTCGTTAAGAAGCGCCACTTTTATAAAAGAATCAGACTATAAGGAATATGCAAAGTTAACGGGAGAACCATTTAATACTGTAGCAAATAAAGAGGTTGTATTTTTGTCAGCTGATATACCAGGGCCAGCGATGAAAGAAAGAAAAGAAATTACTTTACCTAATATGAATGAAAGTTTAAAGGTGAAAAAAGTTACTTCATCTTCATTGGGGAAAATATTAAGAGGAAATGTTTATGTAATCTCTAATGATCAATATGATTCATTACAAGATGGATTTATAGAGACAAAAGATTATATGTATAAAACTGAAAGAACGAAAGATGAGATTGAAATTGGTAAAGAGCTTACGCATCAAATTAAACCGTATCAAGAATATTCAACGTTTAGTGCGGAAGAGTACGAGCAAAACCAAAGTTTACAAATTGCAGGACCGATTTTATTTGTAGGTTTCTTTATTGGTATAGTATTTTTCGTTTGCGCAGGAAGTTTCCTTTACTTCCGTTTATTCTCCGATTTGGAGGATGATGTTCGCTTGTTCGAAATGATTCGAAAAGTTGGATTGACAAGCAGGGAATTATCGAAGGTAGTTACAATTCGATTGGCGCTTTTATTCTTCGTTCCAATTGGTGTTGCAACATTACATGGGGCAGTAGCCTTAACGGCGTTAGGGCAAATGTTTGAGTACTCATTGTTTAAAGAAAATACAGTTGTATTAAGTATTTTCATAGGTATTCAAGTTGTATACTTCTTACTTATAAGATCCCGTTATGTAAAACAATTGAAAGAGAGATTACGTATGCATTAAATGTGTTTTTTTAACTCGAGTACAAAATTTTCTAAAAAGAGGCAAGTATTGCCAAAAAGTGATAAAATGGAAAAAGCGAGGTGAAAAAAATTAATAGAGAGAAAGGGGGGAGAAATATGAAAGCAACAGGAGTTATTCGAAAAGTAGACGAATTAGGACGAATTGTTATCCCTAAAGAATTACGCGATGTATTGGGAATACAAATCAAATCACCGCTTGAAATTTTTGTAGAAGCAGATAAAATCATTTTACAAAAATATCAACCTTACAATGCTTGCCAAATCACAGGTGAT
The DNA here is from genome assembly GCF_038005385.1 of Bacillus sp. FSL K6-2944. Lineage (NCBI taxonomy): Bacteria > Bacillati > Bacillota > Bacilli > Caryophanales > Bacillaceae > Bacillus > Bacillus sp. FSL K6-2944. The sequence goes on from NZ_JBBOTE010000001.1 coordinate 774,124, forward strand.
GTTTCAGAACAGAACATATCATTAGCAAATGGAAATATTACTGTTGGGATAGAGGGAGCGGAATATTTAGTAAAAGAAATAGAAAAGTTTTTAAACAAGAGTGAGGTTTAGTCTTAATTTATATTATTTTTCAAATTACATATCATTCTTTTAAAAGACTGTAAGAGGACCATTAATTGGTCCTTTTATTTTGGTTATTAGTTGAATGACCCAGGCTGTTATTTCCTATAAATCATAGGGGAAATACAAAAGTAGTATAGAGTTAGTAAATGATGTTGAGAAATATTTGAAAAGAAGGAAAACAAAAAGAATAAAACGAATGTTACATTTACACGTATTCAAAAGTGGTCTGAAATGAAAATAATACATTTTCAGGAGGGATTACGATGAGTAGTACAGTGAATAAACAAAAAGGTATACAATTGATTCCATTTACCGTAAATAAGGTTGTAGAACAAGTAAATGAAATTCCACCAGGTGTACAACTGATTCACGCTCCGCAAGTATGGGGAAAGAGTGTGAAGGGGCAAGATGTAGTCGTTGCCGTATTAGATACAGGGTGTGATACTAATCATATAGATTTAAAAGATCGTATTATCGGCGGAAGAAATTTCACAAAAGATTATGAAGCTGATCCAAATGTGTATCTTGATAATAACGGACATGGTACTCATGTCGCGGGGACGATTGCAGCAACTGAAAATGGTGTCGGTGTATTAGGAGTTGCACCGCTTGCTAAAATGTTAGTATTAAAAGTTTTAGCGGGAGATGGTTCTGGAAGTTACGAGCAAATTATTGAGGCAATTCATTATGCTGTAAATTGGAGAGGGCCGAATCAAGAGAAAGTGAGAATTATTTCAATGTCACTTGGTGGTCCGCAAGATGTTCCAGAATTACATGAAGCAATTCAAAAGGCGGTAAAGCAGGATGTTCTCGTCGTATGTGCTGCTGGGAATAATGGAGATTGTAATGATAATACAGAGGAACTAGATTACCCAGGTGCTTACTCGGAAGTAATTGAAGTCGGCGCTGTCAATTTAGAACGGAAAATCACATGTTTTAGTAATTCAAATCAAGAAATTGATCTAGTAGCGCCAGGTGATGAAATATTATCTACGTATCCAGATGGGAAATATGCAGTGTTAAGTGGAACTTCCATGGCGACGCCGCATGTTGCTGGAGCGCTTGCCTTGCTCATTAAACAGTGTGAGAAAGAATACGGTCGAAAGTTATCAGAGCCGGAAATATATGCACAACTTATTAAAAGAACTGTACCTTTAGGGTATGAACGTACATCCGAAGGTAATGGATTATTAGATTTATTAAAAGAATAGCCATATTAAAAAAACATCTCATATGAATATGAGATGTTTTTTTAATATGGCTCTGTCGCATGTAATACAACTTGTAATAAACCTGGGAATCTAGCATTTAAATCTTCTTCACGAATTGAAATGAAACGTTGTGTTCCTTCAAGGCGCGTGTACATAACACCTGACTCACGTAAAACTTTGAAATGGTGAGATAAAGTTGATTTTGCAACAGGGATGTTTAAAGCACCACAAGATTGTTCATTTTTCTCTAGTAACATATTTACAATTTGTAAACGAATTTGATCGCTAAGTGCATATAAGACAGAAGAAAATTGAATTTCTTCTCGATTTGGATGATAGAGTGTACGCATATTTCACCTACTTGTATAAGTTAAGATATTTGCACTATAACATATAAAGTGGTATATTTCTATTGTTCGAATATGTTCGAACAATAGAAATATAGGGGGAGAAAAAATGAAGTATACAAAATTGCAAAAGGCAGGATTAAATATTTCAAAGTTGGGTTTAGGTACAAATGCAGTAGGGGGACATAATTTATATGCTGATGTGAATGAAGAAGAAGGAAAGCGATTAGTAGAAGAAGCTATTCAGCAGGGGATTACATTTTTTGATACAGCAGATTCATATGGTTTCGGTAGATCAGAGGAATTAGTAGGAGAAGTATTAAAGGGAAAACGTCATGAGTTTATACTTGCTACAAAAGGTGGAATTCAACCGTTGTTAAATGGAGAAACTTATATTAACAATGAACCAAGTTATTTAAGGAATGCTGTGGAAAATAGCTTAAGAAGATTACAGACTGAATATATTGATTTATATTATTTACACTTTACAAATCCTGAAACAAGTTACATAGATTCAATCGGAGAGCTTACTCATTTAAAAGAAGAAGGGAAAATTCGTTCAATTGGAATATCGAACGTAAACATAGAACAATTAAAAGAGGCGAATCAACATGGTCATATAGATGTTGTACAATCTCCATACAATATGTTAGAACGTACAGCTGAGGAAGAACTGTTGCCGTATTGTATAGAAGCGGGTATTTCATTTATTCCATATGGGCCTCTTGCTTTTGGAATATTAGGCGAAAAATATACAGAAGATTTTAAATTAAATGAAGTCGATTGGCGTCAAAATGTAAATCTATTTGAAGAAAATACATATAAGAGTAATTTTAAGAAAGTGAATAAGTTAAAAGGGCTAGCTAAAGAAAATGATATTGAAGTGTCTCATTTAGCGTTAGCATGGTTATTAAATAAAGAAGGAATTGATACTGTTATACCTGGTGGAAAGCGGGCAGAGCAGGTAAGAGAAAGTGTGAAAGCGGTAGACGTTGCATTGAATGAAAGAGTCATGAAAGAAATCCAATCTATTTTAGAAGATTAGTTAAACAGAGGGAGAGTACCCTCTGTTTATATAAGGAGAAGGTCTAAATGAACAGAGTACTAGCTGTATTTTTTATGATAATGTTTATGATCGGTACAGATACTTTCTTAATTTCACCACTGTTGCCGACATTGCAACAGGTGTATCATGTTTCAACTGAGTTGTCAGGATGGATGGTGAATTCGTATGCTTTAGGGTATGCTGGATTTGCGCTTATTGCTGGTCCTATATCAGATGGATTAAACAGAAAAAAAGTGATGGTACTAGGTATGAGTTTTTTTGCAATAAGTACGTTTTTGTGTGGAATTGCACCGAGTTTTTTATGGATGCTAACATTTAGATTTTTAGCAGGTGTAAGTGCAGCTTTTGTATCTCCACAAGTGTGGGCATCTATTCCGCTCCTTATAGAGAAGAAGCAAATTGTGAAAGCAATTGGGGTTGCAACAGCAGGGTTATCAATCTCTCAAATTTTAGGGCTGCCACTGGGAGCTTATTTAGCAACGATACATTATACAATCCCATTCTATTTCATTGGTATATTATCAGCACTACTTGTCATTCTTATTTATGTTGTATTACCAGAAATACAGTCGGTTCATATAGGTGGAAATAAAAAAGCGATTTTACAGCGTTATAAACAATTACTTACAGATTCAAAGGTTTCACTTTCTTATTTTGCATACTTTGTTTTTCAAACCGGAAATTTTGCTGCATTTTCATTTTTTGGTGTATGGCTTTCCATTCAATTTGGCTTACAAGTTCATGAAGTAGGTACAGCTATGCTCGTATTAGGGTTAGGAAATTTAACTGGTAATATTTTTGGTCCTAGAATCGTAAATAAAATTGGTTATAACCTTTCTTTCTATGGTGGAATTATATTTACAGCAGTGCTATATGTATTACTTCCACATGTAAAGAACATTGTATTGGTGGAGTTATCGTTCTTTGCTTTGTTTTTTTGGACAGGAATTTTGTTTGTATTAATGATGAGGCACTTACAAAACATATCTAGTGCAGCAAGAGGAACAGGAGCCGCGCTTGCAAATACTTCTATGTATATTGGTCAAATGATTGGTGCGGCAATAGCAGGAATGTTATTTGCAGTATCTCACAATTTTATACTTATAGGTAGTTTTACTACTTTACTATATATAGGAGCTTTATTTTTGTTTAGAAAAAGTGAAAAACTTACTGAAAGTAGTGAAACAGGAATTGCATCATAAAGCTTGTATAAATATTTCGCAAATCAGAATTAATAAGAGTGTGAATACATGAATGTGCTTTTAATTAAAGTAGTTACTAAAAGTATAGAAATAGTAGAAGAAATGTATTGTAACAAAGTTATGAGGAATCAAAAAATAAAAATCCCTATAAAGATAGGGATTTATATATCGGCATATAGTTCCTTGGAAAAGGATATACTTAGTTTAGCATATCGGACTACTTATATTTGTGAAATAGATGTGAAAGTAATGTGAAAAATGCCGAAGGAAAAAACTATTTAAATAGAGGGCAATTTAGATGGGGATATGGATTTTACATAAATGTTGTGTTATATTTCTACTTATCTGTTAATAATTACATATTTTAATTTTATTGGGGATAAAAGGGAGAGGTTTAAATGCAATGGTATTTGAAAGCTCTAAAGAATTATGGGAATTTTAGTGGTAGAGCTACGCGAAAAGAGTACTGGATTTTTAGTTTATCCAATATCGTAATTTTTTGGCTACTGTTATTTTTATCATCATTTTCAGAGGTGTTAGTTGCTATTATTGCGTTGCTATTTATGTTAGTAATGATTATACCAAGTTTTTCGGTTGGTGCACGACGATTACATGATATTGGGAAAACGGGATGGTGGCAACTATTAAATTTTGTACCGTTTGGTAGCGTTGTTTTACTTGTATTTTTTATCATTGAAAGTGAAGAAAATGACAATCAATACGGACCAAATCCGCATTCAGATTTAAAAGAAGCGATTTAATAAACTTATTTAGTTTGTAGCATTACTAGTTCAATTATTTTATCTATTATTAAAATGGTTTGCGTGGGCTAATATTATTAGGTTGATCTTTAGGTCTAGATGACTTTTGAAACTGTAAAAATGGAAAGATAAAGGCAGAGAGAATATAGCATGGAAAGAAAAAAATTCTAAATAAAAAGCACTGTTTTAGCTAATGTAGCTAAAACAGTGCTTTTCTCTTTGATTGAACAGTTGCAGCATTTTCATCATGTATACCTGCATCTTTAATAATTCGTTGTTTTGCTTTATTTAATAGATGGTTTACTGCTTCACCAAAATAGTTAGCTTCGCTTTTTGTGCGGGCTTCTCGTAAACATTTATAGTTTTCTAGCAGTTCCTCTTTTTCGGAGTTTGTTAAGAAATCTTCTATTTTCTTTTTTGTCATACGAAACACCCTTTCTCCTGACAAACGACGCAATAGAAAATATTTATTTCTCATTATAACAATAATTTTAAAAGAAAGTATACACTAACGTCGCAATAATTTGTCAATTTCTTGAATCTTCTCATCAGCTTTCCCAATTTGCGTATTTTTAGCCTGTTCGCCACCAAGAGCTTGATGTAGTAAGAAAGTTTGACCGGAAATAGCAGTTACAATGGATACTTTTATAATTTCTTTTATTGCGGTGACATCGAATAAAACGAGCCCAAGAAGTGCGGCTAGGCTACCAGTAAAAATGTCAGTTAAAAATCCAAAATGAAAAAATGTTTTCAAACGGCGTGGAAGCAATAACTTACCTTGGTTATTGATTAGATGGGAAACGAAGCCGGTAATGCCACCAACGAGAACAGCGGTTAGCCATTGATACATTTCCATCGAATCCACTCCTTTTAGTGAATAAGATTCGATTATTTTATATTGATTCCTTTTAATATTTCATATAAGCATATTGAGAAAGTTTGTTTGGGTATATTTTGTATTCAATTTAATTATAACAGAAAATTTCGAAAGGTTTCAGTCTATTATATGAATCATTTTTACAATAATATGAATGCAGAAAGGGGTGCGTGATATGAAGATAGATTATCGAATAAGAAGTGTAGATGGTTATACAAAAACTATAGGGGAATTAGTAAGCATGCTGGAGCATACGAGGGCTGTAACATTAGGCGAAGTAAAAAATTTATTAGTTGAGCAATTAGATTTAATTATGCAGAGCAGCGGAAATTCAATTGGCGCCTTATTAAAGCATATAGCAGCTATTGAAAAAGTTCATCAGCTTATTTCATTTCAAAATCGTGACTTTACAAAAGAAGAATTAGAAATATGGGAAGATGCACTGTATTTAGGGGAAGCAGGTAGAGCGATCCGTGGTCATGAAATACAGTATTATGTACAACTTCTACAAAGTGTTCGAGAAGAATCTCTGAAGTATTTAAGTGAACAAAGTGATGAGTGGCTCATGTCAGAAAGAAAGTGGCCTAACGGTGTAATATATAACCAGCACTATCTTTGGTATCATGTGCTAGAAGATGAAATTAGTCACCGAGGACAAATTAGAATGCTCAAAAGAAAGTTGTTTGAAAATTACGTTAAATAATGTAGCTTTTTATAGGAGAATTCCATATAATGAGAGTAATTAAAAGAAGAACGGGGTGATGTATTATGGCGAAAATAACTTATATGAATAATAAACCAAATACAAAGGTGGATGGAAAGGGCGAGACTATATAAGTGAGCGCACGATCCTTCCGCTTAGCTTACACTAGGGAGGATATCAATTTGAATCAAAATATTTTAGAATCGTTCGGCTGGGATTCTTTTTTTGAGGAACAAGCTGTTGAGAACTTTGAAGTAGGACGAATTTTACTCGAGCATAAGCATATATATCGAATTATTTGTAATGATGGTGAGTATATGGCGGAACTGTCTGGGAAGTTTCGGCATGAAGCAGTTACGAAAGGCGATTATCCAGCAGTTGGTGATTGGGTGTATATAAAGAAAATAGAAGATGAAAAGAAAGCGATTATTCATCGTATTTTCCAGCGAAGAAGCTCTTTCTCAAGACAAGAGGCTGGAACAAGAACAGAAGAACAGATTATAGCAGCAAATGTAGATTATTTATTTTTAGTGAATGCACTTAATCATGATTTTAATGTTAGAAGGATGGAACGTTATTTATTATTAGCGTATGAAAGTGGCGCTATGCCAGTTATTGTTTTAACAAAGAGTAGTATATGTAATGATATAGAACAAAAAATTGTAGAAACGGAAGCTATAGCAATTGGTGTTCCTATTTTTGTTGTTGATAGTTTAGAGCATACAGGTATTGATTCGTTGAAACAATTCGTTTCTTCAGGGAAAACAATTGCTTTAGTTGGGTCATCAGGGGTAGGAAAGTCAACTTTGTTAAATGCGCTAATAGGAATTGAGGTAGCAAAAACGGGAGATATACGTGAGGAGGATAGTAGGGGAAGGCATACGACAACGCATCGAGAGTTATTCCAATTGCCAAGTGGCGCTCTCGTAATTGATACTCCCGGTATGAGGGAATTGCAACTTTGGGAAGGAAGCGAAGCGATTCAAACAACATTCTCTGATATTGAAGAACTTGCGACAACATGCCGTTTCCGTGATTGTAAGCATGAGAATGAACCAGGGTGCGCGGTGTATAGTGCAATTGAAAACGGACTTATTACGATAAATCGTTTGAAAAGCTATAAAAAATTACAAAGAGAACTGGCGTATTTTATAAGAAAACAAGATGCAATCCTTGCCAGAGCAGAGCGTGATAAGTGGAAAAAGCTTTCTAAACAACATAAAAAAATGGTAACTACTCAGCTTCTTCAAATAAAAAAACAGGCCAAATACATGTTTCCGATTCGAAAACATGAAAAGAAAATACTCCAATCAGAGAAAGAATCTATGCCAAATAGAGAAATTCTCTTATGAAGTCGTGTTATTCCAAGGAACCGTTCTAGTTTCTATGACTTGGTTTATCGCTTGTAAGACCGATTGTTTTTGTTTTTTCATGGTACTCATAAAGCTTCGTATCTGACAAAAAGATTCTGCGCCTTTCTTACTTCGGAAAGTCCCAGACACTTTCTGTTTTACTTTCGTCATCCGAATATCCCGTTCTGCTTGATTGTTATCAAATGGAATGGCTGGATGTTCTAAAAACGCTAGAATTCTGTCAGAATACTTGACGAAGCGATTCCATAAATTTTGAGAAGGCGTCTGCTTTCCTTTCTTCTTTTGTTTCGTGGAAAGAATCTGTTGTTCTTTCAATATGGATTGATACATAATAAACAGATTCTTTTGCGTCGCTTTTGGCATGGTACCTTCGGATTGCTTTTTCATCGTCAACGCTTGCGTTAGAAATTTCTGCATCTGTTGTGCCCATTGTTCTCCAGTACTATCTATAATTCCTTGTAAATCTCGTAAGAGATGGGCATTACATAAAACGTGACGACAATCTGTATACGCATCATACGATTTCCAACCATCATGCATCGCAATTCCAGAAAAAGATGGCAAGATTTCTCCAGCATCCATTGCTTCTTTTCCACGTTTTTGATGAATATGTTGCAATGTCACCTCCGGTGTACTGGCAGTATGTAACCATTGTGTTTTGTTTTCTACACGCATACCAGTTTCATCAAAATGGACAACAGGAGACTGCAGAATCTTTTCCTTTACTTCTTTTATGAATGGCTGCAATTGAGAAGCGAAAGCCTGTGTATGATTTACCAGGGTTCCTTCGCTTATAGAATGTCCAAAACAATCCTGAAAGAATTCTTTTGTTCGCTTCAAAGAAATGCATTGATAATGCGTTAAATAGGGAATCAGTCTTTTTATATTTGGACCATATTGAACAGGACGAGATACTGTCGAAGGAAATTGGGCTTCTTGGATAGAATGGCAATGTGGGCATTCTTTCTGTTCTACTTTATGTTCTGTCACTTCGATCTGAATAGGTGGTAAGTCATACACTTGGCGAATGCGATACCCTTTTACAGGCTCGTGGTTCAAGGAAGTATGACAACAAGTACAATATGTAGGAGAATGTGTAATCGTATGATCTGGAGTCGCTGTCAAACCAAGAGTATGTCCCTTGTGGCCCAACTGGCCACCCGTTTGACGATGAGACGGTTTGCGCAAACTTTTTGTAACGGGCTTACCCAAACCATCTGTAGAAGGTGGCTTATGACTATTTTTGGAGTTTTTTTTTGAAGCATTTTCTAGTTCTTGTATACGTTTTTCTAACTTAGAAAATGTTTCTTCAAATAAAGAAATAACAGCTTCAGGTCCTTTTTTATATGTATCTAAAATAATTTTTCGATCGACCATAAGATTCACCTCCCCTGTTTGATATACTCAGTATTTACAAATGGGAGGCATATGAAACTAGTAAAATTTAAAAAAGACACCGAAAGGTGGCTGAGTAGTTACAAAAAATGTAAAAACCAAAGGGGCACCCTTTGGTTTTTTCTATTTATAAATTTTATAATAATATTATTTATATATATAGACAAAGGGAAGTTAATTGTTTAAACTTTACAAAGTATTCATCATAATAGGTTATGAAAATAATAATTAGGGATTGGGAAATATTCATAATTAACTCAATTTAACTTTTAAATTTGAAAATTAGGAGGTTCATAATGGGTAAACTATTAAATTTGTTTCGTGATATGAAAGTAGCAAAAAAGCTATTAATTTCATTCTTTGTAATTTTAATTGCGGCTGTGTCTATTATCGGAGGCATGTCTTATCAAACAGCCAAAAAGAATTTTGAATCGCAAATTAAGAGTAGTGCCAACGACAATATAAAAATACTGGATAATTTAATCAATCAAATGATTGATGCAAAATTTAATGATGTGAATAATTTTGCACGGGTGATTCAGGGGAATATGTATCAAGGAGATAATCAGGATGAATTAAGAAAAATGTTATCTCAATATATAAATTTAAATAAAGATATTGAACAAGTATATGTTGCCGGAAATGATAAAAAATTTGTACAAGAACCAAATATACAAATGGCAGCAGACTATGATCCAACAGAGCGTTCTTGGTATAAAGATGCGGTTGCAAAACAAGGTGGTATTGTTGTTACTGAGCCATATAAGGCAAAAGGAAATGGACATATTGTCGTAACAATCGCAAAACAAACAGAAGATAAAAATGGAGTTGTTGCGCTAGATTTAAGTTTAGATAATTTATTAAAAACATCAAAGTTAATTAATATTGGTAAAAAAGGATATGCCTTCATTTTAGATGGAAAGCAAAAAATAATTGCTCATCCACAAGAAAAATCAGGGGAAAAAGCGGCTGATTCTTGGGCAAAGAAAATTTATGAAGATAATCACGGTGCTTTTTCATATTCTTATGGCGGTAGTGAAAAGAATATGGTATTTGCTACAAATGTAAAAACAGGTTGGAAAATTGGTGGGACGATGTACTCAAGTGAAGTAATTGAAGCTGCTCAACCTGTATTTTATAATATGTTAATTGTTATGCTTATCTCATTAGTAGTAGGCGGGGCACTTATTTATTTTGTAACACTTTCAATTACGAAGCCTTTAAAGAGATTAGTTGTTACCTCTAAAGAAATAAGCGAAGGGGATTTAACGCAAACAATTGAAATTCATTCTAATGATGAAATCGGCCAACTTGCTAAAGGTTTTAATGAGATGACGAATTCGTTACGGACGTTAATTGGAAGAATTAACGATTCAGCTGGGCATGTTGCAGCGGCATCAGAAGAGTTAACTGCAAGTGTAAGGCAAGCAAGTGAAGCGACTGAGCAAATCACAATCGCAATGGATGAAATATCAAGTGGGGCAACGACGCAAACAACAAGCGTAGAAAATGGCGCTATGTTACTGTTTGATGTAACGGAAGGAATTCAACATGTAGCAAATAGTTCATCATCTATTAATACGGCTTCTGCACATACTCGTGAAAAAGCAGAAGATGGTGGGAAACTAGTAGGAAGAACAGTAAACCAGATGCAGTCTATTGCAGAATCGGTTTCACAATCAGATGCAGTTATACAATTACTAAATAATAAATCAAAACAAATTGGTGATATTTTAGAAGTGATTCAAAATATTGCAGATCAAACAAACCTTCTAGCTCTAAATGCGGCGATTGAAGCCGCAAGAGCCGGTGAGCATGGAAGAGGTTTCGCAATTGTTGCAGATGAAGTGCGTAAATTGGCAGAGCAGTCTAGCGTATCTTCTAGTGAAATTAGTAAATTAATATGTGAAATACAAGATGATATGGGTAAGACAGTCAAATCTATGAATCATGTAAATGAGGAAGTTCAATCTGGACTTGTTATCGCAAATGAAACGAAGCAAAACTTTGCTGAAATCTTACAATCTACAAATGAAATAGCTAATCAAATTAAGACGATGGTTGAAACGGCTAATGGAATGTCAAAAGGGGCAAATGAAGTATCTATTTCGGTAGGACAAATTGCAATGACAGCACAAAATAATGCGACAAGCACACAAAATGTTGCGGCTTCAGCTGAAGAACAGCTAGCTTCGATGGAGGAAATTGGATCTGCAGCAGGCACGTTATCTCAAATGGCTGAAGAGTTGCAAGGACTAATTGACAGATTTAAAGTCTAATAGAGAACAGACTATCCCCTAGTAGGGTAGTCTGTTTTATTGTGTAAAATCAAATGGAGATGTAAACTTCCTTTATGACGTTTAAAATGGTATTTTGCATAATGTTTGTCGAAAAATAGAGGTATTTGTTAGCTTTGTGTATAATTATTAACGTATAGAATACAAATAAAAGGAGAGTATTATGGGAGTGTATTGGGGGACAAAAAGACATTCTTGGCTTAGTTACGTCTCATTTTGGCTAAGTATTTCATTTTTTATTGTTTTTCTAATTGAAGTGTTTATATTAAAAACACTTTCGAATAGCTCGGTGCAAATTGTTAAATATTTTTATTTTATATTTGTACCAGTAAATATTTTTCTTAGTTTAAAGTTACTATTTAAGAAGAATGAAAAGAAAGCGTTACCTATTTTTAGTTTCATTGTCTCATTATTATTTGCAATTTTAATAATCGTATTAGTTTTAGCAGCTATAGGGAAGGTCTTTTGAGGGGAGTGGTATAAGTCACTCTCCTTTTTTATTTGTGGTAGTCTTACTATATATAAAAGTGTGAATGCTGTGAGCTAATAAAAGCAGAGAGTAGACAATATTTGCATGGATTAAAGTCTGTCGTTATTTGAACTTGTAAGAGTGTATGGAGTAATGAGGTAATATACATAATAATGGAGATAGAATTAGTTATTTTATAAGTATGTATGAAGCAAATGAATACGGTAAGAACGTTGATATATGGTACAATAGCTATGGATAGTGATAGAGATAAAGGGTATATAAAATACTCATCGTTTTTTAGTAAGAGAGGGGTTATCTTATGCTATACGAGGATTTGGAGACATTATTTCAAACAGCTCCGAAAGAAGATAGAGGCGGATGGAAATATATAATCCAAGAACAAAATAATACATTTAAAATTGTTGATGAAATACTGAAAAATCAAATGAGTGTCGAATTATATTTTAATGAATACGATGAGGTGAAAATCACTTTATATAAAGATGGAATTCCCATTACAACTATGCAAAGAATTGCGATTTCAAAAGTTGAATTAGACGAAGATGAAGAAGGTATTCAATTTGTTTTAGAGCGCATGCCTAGTCGAATGATTCGGTTGCAGTTAAAGCCATATTTAGCATTAGAAATGGGACCGTACTGGGAAGTATGTGATGATTGTGAATGAGCATAAAAAAGCATCCAATAACATGGATGCTTTTTTATGTTTTTTGAAGTTGTTTAAACGCAATGATTGGCAGTATAACAATACTTACCCATCCGATGATAGGATATAGAATGTGAAGTAAGTCACTGTAACCGATGTAGCTAAAGCAATAACTAATTAGTAAAATGAAGAAAATAATATTGTTATTTTTCCACCCAGTAATAGATTGCATCTGTTTTGTCATTCCGAACACATTACCAACTAAAGTTGTGAAAACTTCACCGAAAATAATGAGAACGAAAAAGAAGTGAAAAGTTGCATTAAATCTTCTTATGACTTCAGCCATTGGGATGTTATATTGGTAAAATTGATCGACTGATAAGATTGCTAAATGGCTGCATAATAAAATTAAAGAAAGTCCAGCACCACCCAAAATCCCACCCCAAAAAATAGCTTTTCGATCTCTTACTTCACTGGCTAATGGGACGAGAACACTTTGGGCGAGAGAAAGATTTAAGGCGACATATGTAATAGGGCTAGTAATCCATTTCATATTCCAGTTCTCTGCAGGAATAGTGTTATTAATGGAAGGTGTACCGTGAAAAAAGGTTGTAATAGCAAGTCCGATAATAAAAATCATCATAATAGGTACGACAAGTGTATTTACTTCAAAAACACCTTGTAATCCGCGGCTACTTATAATAAGACAAGCGATAACTGTAATAAGAATACCGAGTTGTCTTGGTAAGCGAAGTTGCTCTTCAAATACTGCACCAGCCCCTGATAACATAACGCTCGTTACGCCGAATAAAACGAGTAATAATAATGTGTTTACAACATTCCCAAATACATCCCCAAATAAATATTTGTTAAATTCTTGCGCTGAAAATGCCCCGATTTGTGATGAAAGTAACATCATCTTTGTGCCAAGCCAAATAAAAAAAAATCCACTTACACATATGCCAATTGTCCCGTATAATCCATTCACTGTGAAAAATTCAACAATTTCTCGTCCAGTAGCAAATCCAGCTCCAACGACAGTTCCGATATAAGTAGCGGCTACTTTCTTTGCTACTTGCCATTGTTGATTGTCCATGTTATCCCTCTTTCTACTATGATGAGCTTGATGTACTATTATGCATATGTATGAGCTTGGACAATTAGACGTATGAAGTGTTTGAAAAAATACATGAATTTAATGATATTAGGGAAGCATTAAAGGTGTTAAAACTTTGTTACATATAAGCCAATTGTTCGAAAGGAAAGGGAATGTATGGTAAAATGTAATTAGGTTATTAAAAGATAAACATTACAAAATGATAAGAGGAGTGATTGTATGAGTACGAAAACAAATGTTGTTGAAGTATTAAACAAGCAGGTAGCAAACTGGAATGTGTTATATGTTAAACTACATAATTATCACTGGTATGTGACAGGGCCACACTTCTTTACATTACATGAGAAATTTGAAGAGTTTTATAATGAGGCTGGAACGTATATTGATGAGTTAGCAGAACGTATTTTAGCTTTAGAAGGTAAACCATTAGCGACAATGAAAGAATATCTCGCAACATCTAGTGTCAGCGAAGGGACAAGCAAAGAATCTGCAGAAGAAATGGTGCAAACATTAGTGAATGATTATTCTGCACTTATTCAAGAATTAAAAGAAGGTATGGAAGTTGCAGGTGAAGCTGGTGATGAAACATCAGCTGACATGCTGTTAGCAATTCATACAACATTAGAACAGCATGTATGGATGCTAAGTGCATTCTTAAAATAACGATAAATATAATAGAAACCCATTGAAAAATTATTTCAATGGGTTTTTTTATGATTTTTCAGTTTTCTTTTATGCTATAATATAGTAAAAAGGAGGCGATGCGATGTTTCGCTTTTTCAGAACTGGAAAAGAAGAGCGGGAAATTACGAAAGATGAATTAGAACAAGCGATGGCTCAGTTTTTAGAAACGAATGCTAATATCGTTTATACAGTATTAGTAAATGAAGATTATACAGTAAATTATGATTTGTTAAAACCGTATTTACCTGCATTTCCAACAAATGATTTTCTCATAACGAAGGAAACGCTTGAGGTATTTGAACATACAGCAGAAAATTTAAGCCTAGTGAAAGAAATTGATGTCGTACAAAAAGCAGTAGACCAATACGTAACAGAAAAAGAAATGTTCCCAATTGTTGAAGGTAGCGAAGATCGCCTCATATGCGGAATGAAGCTAGGACCTTACTTAAATCGTAGCTTAAAAAGAGACTTATATATTTCAGAAAAACATTATTTAGTTTCAAGTAAACCAGATAGAAAAAAACAAAAGAGCGGGTAGATGTAATGAAAACAACAATACATATATTGTTGTCTTTTTTTGTTTGTTAAAATATTGATTTTTCAGTCTATTATTATTTATACTAAATGTATTGGACAGGGAAGAGTAACTATTAAGCATCATTTTGAGAATAAGGTATTGTTAGCGTGGGTTATACAAAGTGGTATAAAGATTCGCAAAAAATATTATAAAAGGTTTCGGGGGAATTGGTACATGAAAAATAGCATGACTTACATTCAATTATTAAATGAAACGTTACGTTGTTATGCAAATAAAGGAAGTTTTGAAGCGTACAATTATATAATGGAAAACGCTACAGGTGTAATAGGGAATGAGGCGCAAATATATAATTTTAAGTATGCACTCGCAAGTGCATCGGGACTTGAAAAAGAAGCATTACATTTAATGAGAGAGGCCATTATAGAAAAGGGATTCTGGTATGGAAATGAGTATTTAATTTCCGACGAAGATTTAAAATCACTACATAAATTTGAAGAATTTCATACAATGGTGCAATTATGTAAAGAAAGAGAAGAATTAGCACATAAAAAGGAAAGACCAGATGTGAAATATATATACAGCAAGAAAGAAGGAAATCTACTACTTACATTGCACGGTGACCAAGAAAATATTCAAATAGTAGAGCCATATTGGAAATCAGTTTTGACACAAGATTACACGTTAGCTTTACCACAGTCTTCACAAATTCAGTTTTCAGATGGATTTGTTTGGGATGATATAGAGAGAGGGAAAGAAGAATTAAAAGGGCATTACAATAAGTTTATAGAAAACCATACAGTAGAAAATGTAATCATTGGTGGTTTTTCTGCAGGGGCAAGAGTAGCTTTATATACGATTTTGCAAAAAGATATAGAGGTTGATGGTTTTGTTTTTATGGCACCATGGCTTCCCGAGATTGAAGAATGGGATGAGTTGCTAAGAGTGCTGCAGGATAAACATATAAAAGGATATATAGTATGCGGGGATCAAGATGAAGATTGTTTCGAATACACGCAGCAATTTGTACAACTATTAAGAGAGAAGAATATAGAACATAAGTATAAAGTTGTGCCTGACTTAGATCATGATTATCCTATTAACTTTGAAGAGCTATTAAAAGAAGCTATTGAATATATAGGAAATGAAAACAATAAGTAGTAAGAAAAAGAGATGCATCATATGTGATGCATCTCTTTTTAGAATTATAAATTAAAAGCATTTGCTAATAAGCGATAAGACTTTAATTTATGTTCAAATTGATGAGTAATCGTGACAATCATAAATTCGTCAGTATTGTATGCTTTGCTTAAGTTTATTATTTTTTCTTTTACAGAAGACGGATCACCAACAATCATACGTTGACGATTTTCTTTTATACGGAATAAATCATAAGCGCTGTATGAATAATTTTGAGCAGTTTCAATAGAAGGTGTACCAGTAGTTCGTTTTCCTTGCTCTAATAATAAGATTGATAAATCTAAACTAGAAGCAATTTTTTCCGCTTCTTCATTTGTTTCTCCGCATATAACAAAAATGGCAACGATTGAATTAGGCTTATCTCCTAAAAATGAAGGCTGATATTGTTCTTGGTAAGCCCTCATAACTTCAGGGCCTCCGAAGCCATTAATAAATTGCGCAAATGCGAAAGAAGCTCCGTTGTTTGCAGCAATTTTAGCGCTCTCTCCGCTAGAACCGAGCATCCACATTTCAGGAGACGTTGGGATAACTGGAGTGGCTTTTAAGTTTGCATAGTGATGGTTTTCTGGTACTTGATCATGTAAGTACATTGCAACATCTGCAATTTGTTCTGGATATTGATCAAGTGAGACCATTTTCCCTTCTTGAAGTGCGCGAGTTGCTATTGGCATACCACCAGGAGCTCTACCAACACCGAGATCGATACGATTTGGATACAGTGCTTCTAAAACGCGGAAATTCTCAGCGACTTTATATGGGCTATAATGCGGTAACATAACACCACCTGAACCGACTCTAATACGGTCCGTTTTCGCGGCAATATGAGAAATAAGTATTTCTGGACTTGAACCAGCTAAGCTTACGGAATTATGATGTTCGGATACCCAAAAACGTGTGAATCCGAGTTTTTCAACTTCTTGTGCAAGCGTAACTGTATGTGAAAAAGCTTGGGCTGCTGTGCTACCATCTGAAATAGGTGATTGGTCTAATACACTTAACTTGATCATAGAATATACCTCTCAATCTTAATGTACATCCTATTATATATTTACTTATGAAAAATGCGTAGTGAAATGCTCAAAATGAAAAGTGGATAATCCTATTTCCGCTTTTAACGAGAAAATCCGCGTTCATAATGATTCATTTCGACCAGATTTAAAATATATTCATAGTTGTCAATTTCACATTTTAGCTGTTCACGTTCTTTTTCAGATAGTGTCATATTGCTAAGTTTTTTACATAAGTTTTGTTTCTTTAATTCTAAATGTTTTTTTGTAGCATCGTAGTCATAAGTATGTTTCATTTTTAACCACTCCTTCTTTGTAGTTGCTATATTATACGAAGTATAAAGAAAAGTGAGATCTGTCTCTTATGTACTTTTAGTGAATATTCAAATTGCAATGGTGTTATGTTTATGGGGATGTATGAATAAAATGCACTAAACCACTAACGTCCATTTGATGAAGTAAGGGGTGGAATTGTGCAGAAAGATATAATGTATAACACTGAAATGGATGAAGCGTTAAAAGTTATAGATAAAGGATTGAAGAAGACGATAAGCCCAAAACAAATTATTGTAGTGGGAGCTGGTATGGCTGGGTTAGTTTCAGCTTCTTTATTAAAGGCTGCAGGACATGATGTGAAAATTTTTGAAGCAAATAACCGGGTAGGTGGCCGTATAGAAACGGTTAGAATGGAAGATACCGGATTATATTTAGATGTTGGAGCAATGAGGATTCCATATTCGCATACATTAACGATGACATATATAAGAAAATTTGGGCTACAGGTGAGACCTTTTATTAATAGAAATGAGACGGATATTATATACGTAAATGGACGGAAAACGACGTTAAAACAATATGAAAAAGATCCAAGTATTCTAAGATATCCTGTGGAAATGAATGAAGTTGGAAAAACGTCAGAGGAATTATTATTGTTAGCGGTACAGCCCATTATAAATTTTATAAAAAAGAACCCAGAAAAAAATTGGGACGTTGTAGTAAAGGATTTTGGAAGATACTCTACTGGGCAATTTTTAAAGTATCATCCTTATCAGTATAATACTTACTTTTCGCCAGTAACAATTGAGATGATTGGTGTTCTATTAGATTTAGAAGGTTTTTTGGAACGATCGTTTGTAGAGACTTTACGCTTTCTATACATTATGCAAGAGGAGAGCGGATTTTGTGAAATTGTGGGCGGGAACGATAGATTGCCAAAGTCATTTTTACCGCAATTAGAAGAAAATATTATATATAATCAAAAATTAATGAAGCTACATCAACACGATAATGGTGTGACAGCTTTCTATCGGAACGAGGAAACTTTTGAATATAGTAGTATTACAGGAGATTTAGTTATTGTTACCATTCCGTTTTCGACAATGCGTTTTGTAGAAGTAGATCCGTTTGATTCTATATCTCATGAAAAATGGAAAGCAATTCGTGAATTACATTATATGCCTGCGACGAAAATAGGAATTCAATTTAAAAGCCGATTTTGGGAAGAACAAGGACAATTAGGCGGCAGAATTATAACAGATTTGCCAATTCGTTATGCCTATTATCCAAGCTATGGAATTGGGGAGAAAGGACCGGCTATGATGTTAGGTAGCTATACATGGTCTTATGACGCGTTGTTATGGGATGGTTTATCAAAAGGTGATCGTATTTATTACGCATTGCACAACTTAGCAACAATATTAGGTGGTCAAGTGTATGATGAGTTCATATCTGGAATATCAAAAAGCTGGACATTAGATCCGTATGCGCTTGGAGGGTTTGCACTTTTTCAAGCAGGTCAAGAATCTGAGCTGCAACCAGCGATTGTCAAACCAGAGGGGAGAATATTCTTCGCTGGAGATCATACAACGCTATATCACGGATGGATTCAAGGTGCGATTGAATCTGGAATTCGTGTAGCGTTGGAAGTGAATGAGTAAAAGGTTTTCAATTCAGAAAATTCTTTACTATATAACTTGAGATAGATATTATTATATATAAAAGAAATATAGGGAGTGTTTACAGTGAATCCGTTATTATTCGATTTTCCTTCTGAATTTTATACTGACAGGCTTTTTATTCGAATGCCGAAACCAGGAGATGGTAAAGTTGTATATGATGCAATTCAGGCTTCAATAGAAGAGCTAAAACCTTGGATGGTGTTTGCACAAAAAGAGCAAACAGAGCAAGAAGTAGAAGAAAGTATTAGAAAATCACATATTCAATTTTTGCAACGTGAGGATTTAAGATTACTAGTATTTTCGAAAGAAACAGGTGAATTTATTGCTTCAGCCGGATTACATCGTATTAATTGGGATATACCTCAATTTGAAATCGGATATTGGATTGATACAAGGTTTAGCGGAAAAGGCTATATGGTAGAGGCTGCGAAAGGTATAACGGATTACGCTTTTTCTGAATTGAAAGCAAACCGTGTAGAAATTCGTTGTGATTCTTTAAATAAGAAGAGTAGAGCGATACCTGAGAAATTAGGTTTTAAGTTAGAAGGTACGTTAGAAAGTGCGAGTGTTGCGGTAGATGGAAACGGATTAAGGGATATGTGTGTATTTGCCATGATTAGAAATACATATGAAAAAGAAGAGCTGTAAGAAAATAGCTCTTCTTTTTATGCATTATGGTACAGGATGTCCATTAGAGCTTTCGAAAATTGTAAACCATTGTTGACGGTCTAAGTTAACTTTTGTAGCAAGAGCGGCAGTTTTTACGCGATCTAATTTACCAGAGCCAACGATTGGCATCATATTAGCTGGATGAGCAAGTAACCAAGCATACATAACCGTATCGATATTAGAAACACCTAGCTCAGTAGCAACTTTTTGCACAGTTTTGCGTACACGTACAGCACGTTCTGATTGACCAGTAAAGATCTCACCACCAGCAAGAGGTGACCAAATCATTGGATTGATTCGTTTTTCTTGGCATAAGTCAATTGTTCCTTTTTCAAAATGCTCAAGCTGCAATGCAGAAACTTCAATCTGGTTCGTAATAAGTGGGAAATCTAAGTACGAACTTAACATATTAAATTGTGAAGGTAAGAAGTTAGATACACCGAAGTGACGAACTTTTCCTTCTTGTTTTAATTGTGAAAAGGCTTTTGCCACTTCATTTGGATCCATAAAAGGATCGGGACGATGAATAAGTAATACGTCAATATAATCTGTATGTAAATTTTTAAGTGATGCTTCTACACTTTGCATAATATGCTCTGCACTAGTATTGTAGTGAGCCACATATCGCTCTGGAAATTTCGGTGATGGGGGAGCGATTCCACACTTTGTAATAATTTGCATGTTTTCTCGTAAGGAAGGCTTTAATTGTAAAGCTTCGCCAAATAACCCTTCACATGTATATGCGCCGTAAATATCAGCGTGATCAAAAGTAGTAATTCCCATATCCATACAATCTTCAATGAAAGAAAGTAATTCTTGTTTCGTCATATTCCATTCTGCTAAACGCCAAAATCCTTGAATAATACGAGAAAATTCTAGCGTTTCGGCCATTTGAACTCGTTCCATGATAAGTACCCCCTTGATGAATGATTATTATTTTGAAAAGGCTTTCTTACTACATATTATTATATAGTTAGAGGGGCGTACAAACAATAAATATGTTTTGCTAAAAAAATGATTTTCTCTATATGCTATAATGTAGAAACATATAGCTAGAAGGAGATGTACGAAATGATTCCAGTAACAATATTAACTGGTTTTCTTGGATCTGGGAAAACGACATTATTAAATCGTATTTTATCAGAAAATCACGGTAAGAAATTAGCGGTGATTGTAAATGAAATAGGGCAAATTGGCATTGATAATCAGTTGATTATGAATGTGGAAGAAGAAATTATGGAAATGACAAATGGCTGTTTATGCTGTACTGTACGTGAAGATTTACTCGTTGCTTTAAAACAGTTACTGGACGTAAAAGCGGAAGGGAAAATGGATTTTGATGGTTTAGTAATTGAAACGACTGGCCTTGCAAATCCAGGCCCGATTATTCAAACATTCTTTTTAGATCCAGTCATTCAATCTGCTTACCAAATTAACGGTGTTGTAACGGTAGTAGATAGTTATCATATACATAAACATTTTGAAAAAGGATTAGAAGCAAAAGAGCAAATTGCGTTTGCTGATGTCGTTTTAGTAAATAAATTAGATTTAATTGAAGAGAATGAGAAAGAAAATCTCTTGCATGAAATTCAAGGAATTAACCCGACTGCAAGGTTAATTGAGGCGACTAACTGTGAGGTAGATATACCATCTTTATTACAAATCCAAACGTTTAAAACGAAAGATACGTTGCAAATTTACCCTCATAAAGAACATAACCACTTAGAAGGTGTGAAATCATTTGTATTACGTGAAGAACGTCCGCTGGATTTACAAAAGCTTAATGAGTGGATGTCAGCTGTCGTTCAAGAGCTAGGGGAATATTTATATCGTTACAAAGGAATTTTATCGATAGATGGAGTAGATAAACGTATCGTTTTCCAAGGTGTACATACGTTATTTGCTGCTTCGTACGATAGAGAGTGGCAAGAGGGAGAAGAGCGAGTAAGTGAAGTAGTTTTTATCGGAAGAGATATTAATAAAGAGTGGTTCCAAGAACATTTCGAGGAGTGTGTGAAATAAGTCTGCGTAAATTGCAGGCTTATTTTTTTATGAGCATTCTATTAGATTGTAGAACAGAATTAAATAAGGAAAAGAAACTAAAAAATGATAACTGTATAATAAAAAGCCTGTTTTCACAGGCTTGTATTTTCGTCTATTAGTAACTCCATTACAACACCTACAACTGGACCTTCATCATCAATATCCCCATTTAAGCGGAAACCAAATGATTCATACAGTCCCATTGCAAGTTTGTTGTCTGGATGTAAACTTAAGTAAATTATTTTGCATTCAAATTTTTCTTGTAAGAATTGAATGAGTAAGCGAAGGAAACGTTTTGCGTATCCTTTTCCTTGATATTGTTGGTCAATCATAAAGCGATCGAGCCATACACTTTTATGTTTTACTGAATACCATCCATACATTGCGTATCCTACAAGTGTTTCTCCATCATATAAACCTACTGACGTTCCGTTTCCTTCATATAATGATTCTGCTAAAGAAAACGCGTTACTTTCAATAAATTGTTGCTGATCTTTTGCGACGTCTAAAGCAACTACTGAACGCCAATTTTTTGCTGTTACTTCACAAATGTGAAGATTCATAATTCCAACTCACCTTCTAAATTAATATAGCTTTCAAGCTAATATGGATAATTTTACTTGTTATTTTGGTCAAGTCAAGGATAAATAGATAAAAAGGCAGCTGAATAACAGATTCAGCTGCCTAGAAAATATAATGGATTAGTTTGTTGCTTCTTTCAATGTATTTACGTTTTCTTCCATTAAAGTGAAGTAATCTTTATTATTTTTTGCATCATCTTCAGAAATAGTAGCTAAGTGATTTAAGCGTAAAACTTTTGTACCAGTTTCTTTTTGAATTACGGATGCTACTTTTGGAGTAGAGAACGTTTCGAATAAAATATATTTTAGATTATGTTCTTTTACTGTTTTTGTAATGTCAGCAAGCTGCTTTTGAGATGGTTCATCAGAAGCTGAAATTCCAGCGATAGGAATTTGTTTTAGGCCGTATCGTTGTTCCCAGTAACCATAGGCAGCATGAGAAACTAAAATTTCTTTCGTTTTTGCGTTCGCTACAGCTGCCTTAAATTGATCGTCTAAATCAGTAAATTTAGTTTGAAGTGCTGCAAAGTTTTTTTCGAATTCTTTTTTATGTTCAGGTTGTAATTCTACAAGTGCATTTTTAATTTTTTCTGCCTGTTTCATTGCTAGAGTAGGATCTAACCAAACATGTGGGTCTTTATCGTGATGATGTTCATCTTCTTTATGGCCATCTCCATGATCATGATGCTCTTCTTCAGTAGAAGCACGAAGCTCAATACCTTTAGATGCATTTACAATTTTAACATTTTCTTTTTGTAATGTTTTTTCCATTTTTTCAGCAAATGGTTCTAATTCAGCGCCGTTATAAACAAATAAATCGGCTTTTGCAACTTGTACTGTTTGTTTTTGACTTGGTTCAAATGTATGTGAATCTGCACCAGGTGGGTAAATTGCTTCAACATTTACATAGTCGCCACCAATTTTCTTTGCGAAATCAGCAAGTGGGAAAATCGTTGTATAAACTGTTAGCTTTCCATCTTTCTTGGCATTACTTTCTTTTTTATTTGAGCAGCCAGCGAAAATTAAGGTAAAAATAAGTAAGAATGAAAATATAGTCAATCTTTTAGGCATGAAGTTCTCCTCTTTTCTTTTTTACGGATATATTTTCCCCAATTATAGAAGAAAAATATCATTTTAATACAAAACGGAATAATTACGTTTTAGTTTGCGAACTTAGTATAATACATCTTTAATAAAGTTGCAATAAATAATAATCATTCCGATTTGTTTTTGTTATAAAGTTGTCAAATATAGGTGTATTATTTTTGCAAATGCATGCATATTTGACAACGCTGTTTTCATATATTGAAAAGGAGGTAAAGAGGGGGATGAGCGCTTGGGTTACTTAATGGAAGCTATTTTATTAATATTAGCGGTAGTATTGCCATTATCTTTCGTATTAATTTTTTTAAGAAGATTAATAAGTAATTTAGGGGACGCTACAACAATAACGAAATTACAAGAGAGAGATGAGAAAAAAGAGTGAGTAAAGCACTATGCGTACGCATAGTGTTTTACTTGTGGTAAAATAAGAGCAGGAAACTCCTAAAGGTTGTATTTTATTGAAGGAGAGAAAAGTAAAATAAGAGGTATATGCATATATGAATAAGCGAACAGCGTTAATACTTGGTGCAAGTGGTTTAGTTGGACAAGAGATAACGCGTCTATTACTTGAATCAGATTACTACGATTCGGTTACTATTTTTGTAAGAGAGCCAATGCAATTGCAACATGAGAAGTTACAGCAGAAACAAGTTGATTTTTCGGTATTAGAGGAATATAAAGAGTTCTTTGCTGTGGATGATGTTTTTAGTTGCTTAGGAACAACAATAAAAAAAGCAAAAACAAAAGCAAATTTTAAAAAAGTAGATTATGAATATACGTTACGAGCTGCTTGTTTAGCTGAAAAACAAGGGGTACAAAATTTTCTTGTCGTGTCTTCTATGGGAGCGAATCCTAAATCATTTTTCTTTTATTCACAAGTGAAAGGGAAAATGGAAGAAGAATTGCAAAAGTTAGTGATCGGTGGTATTCACATTTTTAGACCATCATTATTAGTAGGAAATCGACAAGAATTTCGTTTCGGCGAACAAATGGCTGAAAAGTTATCTCGTATTATTCCTTTTATCTTTAAAGGGGCTTTCAAAAAGTATAAACCAATTTCAGCTAAAGATGTGGCGAAAGGGATGTATATAACCGCGCTGCGAGAAGAATCGGGTATCCATACTTATAATTCAAATGAAATTACAACGATAGAATAAATAAAACCGAGAAGAATGACTTCTCGGTTTTATTTATTCGTATGAATTTTCCCTGGCGCTCGCTCATATTGATACGGTTCTTCTAACTCAAAGCCAAGTTCATTGGCGGCTATTCGTGGAAAGTAAGGATTGCGAAGTAACTCACGTCCGATAAAAATTAAATCTGCTTCGTTATTGTTTAAAATTTGCTCTGCTTGTACTCCGGTCGTAATCAATCCAACTGCACCAGTTGCAATGTTAGCATGCTCTTTAATATGTTTAGCATATTGTACTTGATACCCAGGATAAACATCGATACGTGCAGGGACAACAGCTCCAGAGCTACAATCGATTAAATCTACTCCTTGTTCTTTCATCCATTTTGTATACTGAACATAATCTTGAACTGTTAACCCTTCAGGATGATAATCATTTGCTGAAATACGGACAAATAACGGTCCGTTCCAAACTTCATTTATCGAGTCAATGATTTCGCGTAAGAAACGATAGCGGTTTTCAGGTGAGCCGCCGTATTCATCCGTCCGTTTATTAGTAAGTGGTGATAGGAATTCATTGATAAGGTAACCGTGAGCGCCATGTATTTCAATAACATCAAATCCAGCTTGTTTTGATCGTACTGCAGCTTGCTGAAAAGCTAATACAGTATTTTTAATTTGGTGTTTGCTCATTTCTATTGGCATTTTCATTGTTTCATTAAATGGAATGGCTGAAGGAGCTAACGCATCTGTTTCTAATTCTGCTTTTCTTCCGGCGTGAGCGAGTTGAATGGCAGCTTTTGCGCCGTTATCATGTATAAAAGTAGTCGTTTTATGTAAGCCTTCAATTAGGTTGTCATCCCAAATACCTAAGTCTTTGTTAGAAATTCGTCCTTCAGCTAACACCGCAGTTGCTTCAACCATAACTAAACCTACTTGGCCAGCAGCGCGAGTTCCATAATGAATGAGATGAAAATTCGTAACGCTGCCATCCTCATTCCCCGATGAATACATACACATAGGCGACATAACGATACGATTTTTTAGTGTAACGTTCTTAATTGTATAAGGTGAAAAAAGCTTGGAATTCATCAAATAGCCTCCTTGATTGAATTTTCTTATATTTTACCATTCTCTTTTTTGTTTCTCTAATAAAACGCTTATACGAAAAATTTTGTATATTCGTGTTACAATGACTAATATGAACTGAATTGGAGGATGGCATATGTACCAGGCTTATTATGAAAGCGAAGTAGGTTTGCTTGAAATTACAGCGAATCAAGAAGGAATTACGTCTGTTATATTTGTTGATGAACGAGAAGAAGAAAATAAAAATGAAATGATAGAACAATGTATAAATGAGTTAGATGAATATTTTAAAGGGAAAAGAAAAGAGTTTACGGTCCCGCTGTCTGCGGAGGGAACAGCATTTCAAAAAAATGTATGGGATGCACTTTATACTATTCCATACGGCGTAAGTGCTTCATATTTAGATATTGCAGAGAAAGTTGGAAATATAAAAGCTGTACGGGCAATAGGAGGGGCAAATAGTCGGAATCCAATTTCAATAATTGTTCCATGTCACCGTGTAATAGGAAAGAGTGGAAAGCTTGTTGGATATGCTGGTGGTTTATGGAGGAAAGAGTGGTTATTAAAACACGAAGGAATTTTGAAATGACGTATGGATGGGAAGAGGGATTGTTTTGAAATGTATAAATTGTGGGCAACCTTGCGAGGAGGAACAGTTAAATTGTGCAAGTTGTCAGCGAAACTTGGATAATGAACAAGAGGAAGGTAGCTCGTTAATAGATAAAGAACTGGAAGTATATGTAGGGAGACAATATCCGTATTACAAAAGGAAATGGGATCTTGAGAATAAGCGGATTGCTAGGTGGAGCTGGAATGGTTGGGCTGCTATTTTCAATATAGGCTGGCTAGGATATCGTAAGTATTATGTACCAGCTGCTTTATTTATGTTGTTATTAGTAGCGTGTGATGCATTTTCGTATTATATGGGATTTAATGTAGCGTTGCCAATCATTAATATGGTGCCTCTTACGTTTTTATTACTCATTTTTATTCTGTTTGGAATGGGGATTTTTGCAAATGGATTATACTATCAATTTGCGGAAAGACGTATATACCGAATAAAAGCAAGAGAAATAAAAGATAAATCAGTTGAAAACTATCTAATCAATGATAGCGGCGGAACGAGCAAAATGGGAGCGACAATTGTTACTATTTTAGCAGTTGCTAGCATATTTTTTAGTCATTTCTTTTTTCCGACTGATCGAGACGTTATTCAAAAGGTTCGTACAAGCTCGCTTTATGAATATCCTTTCTTTTCAATAGGTGAATCTTTCGAAAATTATTTTCAAAATTCAGGTTGGATATATTATCGTGGAACGGAAGGGTTAGAATTAGTAGAATTCCAAGGGTATAACACCGGAACGCCAAGACAAAAGGTGAAGATTCAATTTGTTGTCGATTATAAATTAGGTGAAGTGGAACCATACTCACTTATGGTTAATGGTGAATCTAAAACTGAAGAAGAGTTTTTGAAGCTGATGGAAGAAATATTTAAAGTTCAAAATCCATTTGATATAGAGGATGGATTACAAGTAAATGCTATTCAAGAAAGCGGCTGGAAAGAAATTTCCGATCGCTTTTTTCTATGTTTGTTAAAATAAATATTTAAAATAATCAGAATCTTTTGTATAATGAAATATATTATATAGGATTTAACTTATACATATAGATTGGGGGAAGGAAGAATGAAGAGAAAGACAACAACAATTGCTGCACTTGCGTTAACGACGAGTGTATTGGTTGCAGGATGTGGGAATGGTGAGAAGGCTTCGACAACGAAGAAAGAATCGAATAAGGGAATGGCCGATAAACAAGTTTTAAATTTGCTAGAAACAGCTGAAATTCCTTCAATGGATACATCTAAATCAACAGATTCTGTATCTTTCCGTGTATTTGTAAATGCAATGGAAGGTTTATATCGTCTAGATAAAGATAATAAACCAACACCAGGTATGGCAAAAGATGTGAAGATTAGTGAAGATAAAAAGACATATACATTTGAATTACGTGATGCGAAATGGTCAAATGGTGATCCAGTTCGAGCACAAGATTTTGTATATGCATGGCAACGTACATTAGATAAAGCATTAGCGGCAGAATATGCATTCATTTTATTTGATGTGAAAAATGCACAGAAAGTAAATAAAGGTGAATTACCAGCAGATCAATTGGGTGTTAAAGCGAAGGATGATAAAACGTTGGTAGTAGAATTAGAGCAACCAGCACCTTATTTTCTTGAGCTTACGTCGTTCCCTACATTTTTCCCATTAAATGAAAAATATGTGAAAGAGCAAGGAGATAAATACGGATTAGAAGCAGATAAATTATTATATAATGGACCATTTACAATGAGTCAATGGAAACATGAACAAAATTATCAGTTGAAGAAAAATCCTAATTATTGGGATAAAGATACTGTAAAATTAGACGAAATTAATGTAAGTATTGTGAAGGAAACAAGCACGGGAGTAAATTTATATGATAGTGATCAAGCAGATCGAGTTATTTTAACTTCTGAATTTGTTGATAAATATAAAAAGAATAAGCCAGATGAATTTAAAACGAAGTTAGATCCACGCATATATTTCTTACGTTTTAACCAAAAAAATGCAACATTTAAAAACCAAAAAGTACGTGAAGCGATTGATTTAGCATACGATAAAAAAGGAATTGCTGATGTCATTCTAAATGACGGTTCATTGCCAGCATATTTCTTAGTACCTGAAAAATTCACGACAGGTCCGGATGGAAAAGATTTCCGCTCTGTAAATAAAAACTTCCGTGATAGTAAAGATAATGCAGAGAAAGCAAAAAAATTATGGGAAGAAGCGAAGAAAGAGCTTGGTCAAGATACAATTACGGTTGAATTACTAAACGATGATAACGGTAGCCGTAAAAAAGTGGGCGACTTTATTAAGGAAGAACTAGAGAAAAACTTGCCTGGTATTAAAGTGAATTTGAAACAGCAACCATACAAGCAGAAGCTAGATTTAGAAAAGAAATTCCAATATGAATTCTCATTATCTGCATGGAGTCCTGATTATCCGGATCCAATGACTTATATTGATATGTTTGTTACTGGAAGCTCATTTAATGAAATGGATTATTCTAATCCGAAGTATGATGATTTAGTAGCGAAATCAAAAGGAGAGCTATTAAAAGATGATAAAGCACGCTGGAATGCACTTGCGGAAGCTGAAAAAATCTTAATTGGTCAAGACGCAGCAATTTCTCCTACGTACCAACAAAGTACAGCTTATTTAGAGAAGCCGTTTGTAAAAGGCATTGCTAACCATACGTTTGGCGGGGACTTCAGTTATAAATGGGCATATATTACAAAAAAATAGTATAATAAAAGATGAGTGAATTTTCGCTCATCTTTTATTTGTATAAGGAGGAATTATAGTTGTTAAGGGGAATCAATCATATTTGTTTTTCGGTATCTAATTTAGAAAACTCTATTATGTTTTATGAAAAAGTATTAGAAGGAGAATTATTAGTTAAAGGAAGAAAATTGGCTTATTTTAACATATGTGGAGTATGGATAGCGCTTAATGAAGAGACGCATATTTCGAGAAATGAGATTCATCAATCTTATACGCACATTGCATTTTCTGTTGAACAAGAAGACTTTAAATGTCTAATACAGCGATTAGAAGAAAATGATGTTCATATTTTACAAGGAAGAGAACGTGATGTAAGAGATTACGAATCTATATACTTTGTTGATCCTGACGGTCATAAATTTGAGTTTCACTCAGGGACACTGCAAGACCGTTTAAATTATTATAGAGATGAGAAACCTCATATGACATTTTATTAGGGAGGGATAGCATTTGCATGCACTTGTAATTGGTGGAACAGGAATGCTAAAGAAAGTTTCTATGTGGTTTTGTGAGAAAGGATTTTATGTTTCTATTATCGGGCGAGATGAAGTGAAATTAGAAAATGTTAAGCGAATGAGTTCTGCACCAGAAAATATTACATGCCTTTCGTTAGATTATCATAATGATGAAGATGTAAAGCTAGCTATTAAAAGTACAATTAAGAAAAATGGCCCAATCACATTAGTTGTTGCATGGGTACACACAAGTGCAAAGCATGCACTATCAAATATTTGTAAAGAACTAGATTTGTCGTCTAAAACATATAGTTTATTTCATATTTTAGGTAGTAAAGCATCACGTATGCCTGCACAAAAAATAGGGAGTACGCGATGTATTTATCATAGAATTATTTTAGGTTTTATTTTAGAAGATACATATGGAAGATGGCTTACTCATGAAGAGATAGCTGATGGAGTTATAAAAGGGATTGAAAGTAAACGAGCGGAGTGGATTGTAGGGAGAGTTGAACCGTGGGAATTACGACCAACATGGTGAGGGGGAGTAAGAAATGAAAACAACTATATATGTAACAAGGCATGGTGAAACAGAGTGGAATGTAGCGAAGCGAATGCAGGGACGGAAAAATTCTGCTTTAACTGAAAATGGTATAGTTCAGGCGAAACAATTAGGGAATCGAATGAAAGATTTACCAATCCATGCGATCTATAGTAGTCCGAGCGAAAGAACGCTTCATACGGCAGAGTTAATAAAGGGGGAACGTGATATACCCATTATAGCGGATGAGCATTTCTATGAAATCAACATGGGTATATGGGAAGGACAAACAATCGCGGATATAGAAAAGCAATTTCCAGAAGAAGTACATCTGTTTTGGAATGAGCCACATCTTTTTCAGTCAACATCAGGCGAAAATTTTGAGGCCGTTTATGAAAGAGTAATTGAAGGGATGCAGCTTCTTTTAGAGAAGCATAAAGGACAAAACATATTGATTGTTTCTCATGCGGCAGCAGCAAAATTACTTGTAGGGCATTTCGCGGGAATGGAAATAGAAAATGTGTGGGATGATCCATTTATGCATAGTGCCAGTTTGAGCATAATAGAATTTGAAGAGGGTATTGGTAAAGTGAAACAATTTGCAGATATAAGTCACTTTCAATAAATGTAAAAAAGGCCGCAAAACGGCCTTTTTTGGGTGGTATAAAAACTAGCAGTTACGTTTTTTATACCAGAAGTGATCGAATTTCTTATTTTTGCAAGATGGGAATTTATGTCCGCCTTTGCAATCATTCCATTTGTGTCCGCTATCGTGACAGTCTTTACCATGATCACATGAATCATCGCAAGAGTGACCGTGTCTGTTAGGGAAGAATTCGCATTTTTTACAGAAACTTCGTTTTGTCCAGAAAAATTTCTTTTCAAAGCGTATGCATTTTGTAATGAATGTACAATGTTTTCTGCGAGTACGTTTTGTAACTAATACGCATTCTTTTCTACGCGTTACTTTCGTAACGAACGTCCATTTTTGAACACGTACACGTGTACATTTCGTAACAAATGTCCATTTTTTTACGTGCGTACATTTTGTAACGAACGTACAATGTTTCACGCGAGTACATCTTGTTCTTGGACATTTACCCCCAGTTGTACATTTACATCCAGTTGTACAATGATGATGAGTGAATTTATCATCATCGCATTCAAAAGTACTTGGATCTTGGTGTAAGAAATCCTCCATCCCAGCACTTTTGATTTCTTCGACAGCTTTTCTAATATCACGTTTCATAGAAATCCTCCTTATCATGTATTAAAGTGAAAAGGTATTCTTTTTCCTTAACATGATATGTATGTAGGCATCTTTCTGAACAGGACAAGAGTGTAATTTTATATAAATAGATGATTGCGGATGTATGGACAAGAAAAGGCGCATACATTGAAGGAAGAGAACTGAGAAGGGATGAGAAAACATGCTGCCTTCATATGATTTTTTTGTTCATCCAATGTACTTAGTGGAATTGAAAAAGGACATTTGGTCAGATAGTCCAGTGCCAGCAAAATTAACTTATGGAAAAAAGAAGTATGATATTGATATCGTATACCGAGGAGCTCATATTCGCGAATTTGAGAAAAAGTCTTATCATGTTATGTTTTATAAGCCTAAAAAATTTCAAGGTGCGAAAGAGTTTCATTTGAATTCGGAGTTTATGGATCCGTCTCTCATACGAAATAAATTATCTTTAGATTTTTTTCATGATATTGGTGTACTTTCGCCAAAATCACAACATGTATTTATAAAAATTAATGGTCAAATTCAAGGTGTGTATTTACAGTTAGAATCGGTTGATGAAAATTTTTTGAAAAATAGAGGATTACCGAGTGGTTCTATTTATTATGCGATAGATGATGATGCGAATTTTTCATTAATGAGTGAACGAGATAAAGATGTTAAGAAAGAGCTCTTTGCGGGTTATGAATTTAAATATTCGAATAAAAATAGTGAAGAACAACTGAGTGAATTTGTATTTCAAGCGAATACTTTGACGAGGGAAGCCTATGAAAAAGAAATTGGGAAGTTTCTACATGTAGATAAATATTTACGATGGTTAGCAGGAGTTATTTTTACGCAAAACTTTGATGGTTTCGTTCATAACTATGCACTATATCATAACGATGAAACAAATTTATTTGAAGTTATACCGTGGGATTATGATGCGACTTGGGGGCGAGATGTACAAGGGAGACCACTTAATCATGAATATATTCGCATTCAAGGGTATAATACGTTAAGTGCAAGATTGCTAGACATACCTGTATTTAGAAAGCAGTATCGAAGTATTTTGGAAGAAATATTAGAAAATCAATTCACAGTTTCGTTTATGAGGCCGAAAGTAGAAGGGTTGTGTGAATTGATTCGCCCATATTTACTACAAGATCCATACATGAAAGAAAAATTAGAAACATTTGATCAAGAGGCTGATATGATTTATGAATATATAAATAAAAGAAGAAAGTATATACAAGACCACTTACATGAATTGGATTAATTTTGAAAGAGATTGAAACGTTATCAATCTCTTTTTTTTGTATAATAAAGATGTATCAATAAAAATGAAGTAATATATTTGATAGAGAATGGGGATGCGGATATATGACGATTAAATGGATTGATTGGGTAAAACAAATACAATCTATAGCTCAAGCGGGTTTAACGTATTCTAAGGATGTGTATGATATTGAGCGTTTCCAGCAATTACGAGATATTTCTATTTCAATGATGTCACATTACACGAAAACAGATTGGGAAGTCGTAGAGAAATTATTTGCAAGTGAGACAGGCTATCAAACACCTAAAGTTGATATAAGAGCGGTTGTTTTTCAAAATGAAAAGTTATTATTTGTGAAAGAAAAAAGCGATGGGAAATGGGCATTGCCAGGTGGATGGGCTGATGTCAGTTATACGCCAACCGAAGTTGCAGCAAAAGAAGTTTTCGAAGAGACTGGTTATGAGGTAGGTCATTTTAAGTTACTAGCTATATTTGATAAAGAAAAACATCAACCATCTCCATCGGCGACGCATGTATATAAGATTTTCATTGGATGCGAGATTATTGGTGGAGAAAAGAAAACTAGTATTGAAACAGAAGAGGTGGAGTTTTTTGGTGAAAATGAATTGCCTAATTTATCAATTGCTAGAAATACAGAAGACCAAATTAAAGAGATGTTTGCCTACATGAAAGACCCGCAGAAAGAGAAATTAATAGATTAATCCTGCTTGAATTGTACATATTGTTAAAATGAAGATATTGGCAGATTGCAGCCTTTATGTAATAATGGGATGGTATGTGAAGAAAAAAGGAGATAAAAAAGAACATGTTAGCAAACATAATAGATCAGTTATTGCAATTTTTTGCAAGCTTAGGTTACTTTGGAGTAGCTCTTGCTTTAATGATTGAAGTAATCCCGAGTGAAATTGTACTTTCGTATGCTGGCTTTTTAGTAGCGAATGGTAAAATTAGTTTTGTGGGTGCAGTTATCGCCGGAACGATTGGTGGTACTTTAGCGCAAATCTTTTTATACTGGCTTGGATACTACGGAGGGCGTCCGGTTGTAGAGAAATATGGGAAATATCTACTTATTAATAAACATCATTTAGACATAGCGGAAGGTTGGTTTAAGCGTTATGGAGCAGGCGTAATATTTTCTGCGCGCTTTATCCCAGTAGTACGTCATGCGATCTCTATTCCAGCAGGACTAGCTAAGATGCCATTAAAACTATTTACACTTTATACGGTTGTAGCGATCATTCCATGGTCAATTCTATTTATATACTTAGGTGAAAAACTTGGTGGGAATTGGCGACAAATTAAAGAGTATGCATCTGATTACACACATTACATAATTATAGGAGCTGTTCTTTTTATTGCTCTATACTTTGGTTTAAAATATTTCAAAAAGAAAAAAGCAGCGCGTTAAAGTCAATGATTTTTCATTGGCTTTTTTTGTTTGTTTCGGTTCTAAAGAAAAGGAGTTGTCCATAATGTGTAATAATAAAGCGTAGCGGAGGAATGTGATGAAAGGGTCACCGTTTATACGTGGAACTATATTTTTAACGATGGCAACGATGATATCAAAAATGTTAGGGTTTATATATGTTATACCATTTACAGCGATGGTCGGTACGAGTGGTTACGTTCTATACACATATGCATATCGTCCTTATACCATCATGCTCAGTATAGCAACAATGGGATTACCGCTAGCTG
Source organism: Bacillus sp. FSL K6-2944 (assembly GCF_038005385.1). NCBI lineage: Bacteria > Bacillati > Bacillota > Bacilli > Caryophanales > Bacillaceae > Bacillus > Bacillus sp. FSL K6-2944. The sequence continues at coordinate 808,342 of NZ_JBBOTE010000001.1, forward strand.
TTTCAAAGATGGTATCAAAATATGATCAACTGAATGATTATCATACGGTTAAGAGAGTGTTGAAAAGTGGAATCGTGTTTATGTTTATAATGGGAGTCATTTCGTGTTTTACGTTATATATGCTAGCTCCGCATTTAGCTAAACTTGTCATCGATGGGAATGATCAAACGGGGAATAGTGTAGGAGCGGTTACTACTAATATTCGAATTGTAAGTTTTGCGTTAATACTTGTGCCAGTAATGAGTTTATTAAGGGGCTTCTTTCAAGGATTCCAATCGATGGGGCCTTCTGCATTAAGTGTAGTTGTAGAGCAATTTTTTCGGGTTTTAACCATTTTAATAGGAAGCTTTGTCGTTTTATATGTTTTAAAAGCTTCTGTTTCGCTAGCGGTTGGTATTTCAACGTTCGGTGCATTTATGGGAGCTGTAGGTGGATTAACTGTTTTAAGTGCGTATTATATAAGAAGGAGAAGGCACTTAAAGAAAAAAGAGATGGAAAGTATACCACAAACAACGAAATCTTGTTTCTCATTGTATAAGGAGCTCTTTACATATTCTATTCCTTTTGTTGTGGTGGGCTTAGCAATTCCGTTGTATCAGACGATTGATACATTTACAATTAATAAACTACTTATACAAATAGGGTATATGCAAGGAGAAGCGGAAAAAATTAATGCGATAATTGGTCTTGTTCAAATGGTTGTACTTATCCCGGTATCCGTTGCGACAGCTTTTAGTATGTCTCTCGTACCAGAGATGACGAAAGCTTACACAGCAGGAAATACGAAGCTATTGTACAAACATTTTACGAGAACAAATGTATTAGTAGTAGCAATTACGGTACCGGCGGCAATTGGAATGATGGTGTTAGCCAAACCTGTATATACTCTTTTATTCGGTGCTGGAAATGATCCAGAGATGGGGAGAATCATTTTACAGTATTATGCTCCTGCTTGCATACTATTTTCTCTTTTTACAGTAACGGCTGCTATGCTACAAGGAATCAATCAACAGCAGAAGACGGTGCTAGGACTAGTGATTGGAATTATTGTGAAGATAGTTTTAAATATTGTATTGCTTACGTATTTCGATTATGTAAGTTTTATCATTTCAACATACGCGGGCTATACGATTTCAGTCGGGTTTAACTTGTGGATGCTTTCTAAATATGTTATAAAGGCAACATAAGCTTTTAAGGCAGAGAGCACTCTGTCTTTTTCTATGTTTATCCCGCTTTAACGGGCAGTGAGACCCTCACCGCACAATTCAGCGAAAGAAAAGAAGTTTGGTTGGGGGCGGATAACCCGTAAAAGCCCGATTTGTAAGGGCTAATAATTAGTGAGGATGAAGCCCCCCACTGATTAAAGTTTCACTTTATAATATTTTTCTTATAAAAACGTTTTCAAAATAATTTTTCTATTGAAATTTAAACGTATGTTTCATATGCTGAGAATGGCGGTTTAAAAACTGTGATTTAAGAGAGGTAGATTCCTACATGTAAAAAGAATCGGGGTGATAGTATGTTAAATATATATTTAACAGACCGAAACGGAAAACTACAAGAGATTGAGGAAATGCAAAAGGGGTGCTGGATTAATGTACTTCATCCAACAGAAGAAGAAATTCAATATCTAGTACAAACTTTAAATGTAGACTTAGATTTCATTAAAGACCCTTTGGATGATGAAGAACGCTCTCGTATTGAAAAGGAAGACAATAATACTTTAATTATCGTGGATATTCCGACAGTTAGACATGATGAAGAAGGAAATTCGATTTATGACACGATTCCAATAGGTATGATTGTGATGCCGGATTGTTTTGTTACAATCTGCTTAGAAGAGAATCCAATTTTTGAACGTTTTATTAATCAACGTATTAAAGAATTTTATACGTTTAAGAAGACGCGCTTTGCACTTCAGCTCTTATATACGATTTCTACTTATTATTTAAGATACTTAAAGCAAATAAATCGAAAAACAATTGATTTAGAGCATCAATTAAATCAGTCAATGAAAAATAAAGAGATTTTCACATTGTTAGGCCTTGAGAAAAGTTTAGTATACTTTACAACGTCATTAAAGGCTAATAAAATTGTAATTCAAAAGTTAATGCGTAATAGTACATTTTTAAAAATGTATGAAGACGATCAAGATTTATTAGAAGATGTATTAATTGAAAATAAACAGGCTATTGAAATGGCGGAAATATATAGTCACATTTTAAGTGGAATGATGAATACTTTTAGCTCCGTTATATCAAATAATTTAAATAGTGTTATGAAACTGTTAACGTCAATTACGATCATTTTATCTTTACCGACGATGGTTTCTAGTTTCTTTGGAATGAACGTAAAGGTTCCGTTTGAAGGGGAAGCCCACGGTTTTGTAATTGTACTCATCATATGTGTAACACTATCTTTCACGTTAGCTTTTGTTTTTTGGAAGAAACGTTACTTTTAACGATAAGAAAGCTGCTCTAGCATAGTTATATAACTACGCTAGAGCAGCTTTTTTGCTATGAAATCTCAAATTTTGAATAGAATATAACTTGTACAATGTAATGTATATAAAGGGTATGTATGCCATATAAACCTTGTTCAATTAATGAAATGGGGTTAAAATTACATATTGTTAATGAAAAGTTGGAGGAAATACATCATGGAATTGTTTCAATTACCGAAAGCATTCCTGCAAATGAATACAATTTTTATCTCCATATTGATCGAAGCACTTCCTTTCGTGCTCATTGGTGTATTTATTTCAGGATTCATTCAAATGTTCGTGACAGAAGATATGGTGGCAAAATGGATGCCGAAGAACCGATTTCTGTCTGTTTTATTAGCTACTTTTTTAGGTATGTTGTTTCCAGGTTGTGAATGTGGGATTGTTCCGATTGTAAGACGATTAATTGGAAAAGGCGTTCCACCATACGCAGGGATTGCATTTATGTTAACTGGACCTATTATTAATCCAGTTGTATTATTTGCTACTTATGTTGCCTTTGGGAGTAGTATGCACATGGTATGGTATCGTTCTATTGTAGCGATTATCGTAGCCATTATCGTTGGAATTATATTATCCTTTATGTTTAAAGAACATCAATTAAGAGATGATCACTTCCCAGAAGTGAATAATAAGCGTCCACTGCGTAAAAAAATGTGGGATGTATGTACACACGCTGTTGAGGAATTCTTCTCAATGGGAAAATATTTAGTACTAGGTGCGTTAATTGCAGCAGCGGTACAAACGTTTGTACAAACTTCAACACTTCTTGCTATTGGACAAGGTCCGTTTTCTTCATCAGCTGTTATGATGGGACTTGCTTATATATTATCACTTTGTTCAGAGGCAGATGCATTTATCGCTTCTTCGTTCCAAAGTACGTTTTCAACAGCTTCACTTGTCGCGTTCCTCGTTTATGGACCGATGGTGGATATTAAAAATATGTTTATGATGCTTGCGACATTTAAAACTAAATTTGTAATTGTTGTTATAGTTACAGTTACTCTTGTTGTTTATGCAAGCTCACTACTCATTTATGCGATGGGGTGGTAGGTTATGTTTCGAGCATATATATTATTAGGTTTTACAATATTAATTGCGCAGCTTCATATTTCCGGTAACATTACGAAGTATATCAATATGAAGTATGCCTATTTATCAACAACAGCAGCAATTATTTTAGGTTTCTTAACGATTATACAAATTATCGTCGTTTTCCAAAAAGAGCACCAAAAGGAAAAAGAGAAAAATGATTGCAGTTGTGACCATAGCCATTGCGGGCATGATCATTCAAAAGATGAGAATACATGGTGGAAAAAAGCATTTTCGTACTCCTTGTTTTGTTTTCCAATTATCTCAGGGTTATTTTTCCCAATTGCGACGTTAGATTCGGATATTGTTAAAGCGAAAGGATTTCACTTTCCTGTTGCACAAGCAGAAAGTAAGGATCCATTTATGACAAGACAATTTCTAAGACCTGATACGAGCATTTATTACGGGAAAGAAGGATACCGTGGTGTAATGGAAAAAGGGAAGAAAGAGTTTGTTACGAAAGACAATATTAATTTGAAAGATGAAGACTTCCTAAAGGGTATGGAAACAATTTATAATTATCCTGGCGAGTTTACTGGGAAAAAATTATCTTTTAAAGGGTTTGTTTTTAGGGATGATTCTTCTAAAAAAGAACAATACTTCTTATTCCGTTTCGGTATTATACATTGCGTAGCAGATTCTGGTGTGTATGGTATGTTAGTGAAAAAGCCAGAAGGCGTAGAGTGGAATAATGATGACTGGATTCAAGTAGAAGGAGAGATAACTACTGAGTTTTATCAGCCGTTTCATGCGAATATTCCTGTATTAGAAGTAACAAAATGGAATAAAGTTGAACAGCCGAAAGAACAATATGTATTTAGAGGAGCCGATTGATAAAATCGGTTCTTTTTTGTGGACTAAAAGTTCTGAATGTTGTTAATATTAAACGTGTAGTTCATTTAGTATAGTGATTATTGAAATATTAGGGATAAATCATTAAAGGGGTGATAACAATGACAGAAGTAAAGGGGAAAACAGCCAATGAGTCAAGGGTGTTCAAAACGAGCCGAGTATTCCCAACAGATTTAAATGATCATAACACGCTATTTGGTGGGAAGATATTAGCGGAGATGGATATGGTTGCTTCTATTTCAGCATCCAGACATTCGAGAAAGGAATGTGTCACAGCATCTATGGACTGGGTCGATTTCTTACATCCTGTTCGTTCTTCAGATTGTGTTAGTTATGAATCATTCGTAATTTGGACGGGAAGAACTTCGATGGAAGTGTTTGTGAAGGTAGTAGCTGAAGATTTAATTTCAGGTGAGAAGCGTATAGCGGCAACGTCATTCGTTACTTTTGTGGCACTTAGTAAGGAAAATAATCCAGTTCCAGTACCGCGTGTTATCCCTGAAACAGAAGAAGAGAAAGAATTACATCGTATTGCTGTGTTACGTGCAGAACAGCGTCATATACGTAAGGCAGAGAGTAAGAAAGTAGCCACATTGTTAACCTTTTGAGATGAATATTTAGCCATTTAAGTTACTATAGCAGTCGGAAATGGTTTTAAAATGAAAAGCGGACACCTAAAAATAGGTGTCCGCTTTTATAGTTTTTTCATCCACATATCATATGACAGTAGCTACTTAGCAGAAGCAAGCAGCACCGACGATGATTAAGAGGATAAATAATACGACTAATAGCGCAAATCCATTACCATGTGCGAAGCCCATTGTTATTTCCTCCTTTTATTTTAAGATACAACATACAATATGCAAATGAGCTATTGTTTGATATGGACATATATCATGCAATGACATATTTTCTTGAATGATAATGTAATAAAAAAGGGAAGATATAGAAATAACAGTAAGTGGAGAAAGGAATTTATCCATGAAGCACTTTTTCGCTATAATCCTTTGTTTAATAGGTGTATTCATTTGGATGAACATCGATGTGGAAATGGGGAAGGAAATGGCTAGTGAATATGAATTAGGACAAGTTCGATTAGGTGAATTTCAATTATATACGAACGGTGAAGAGTTATATAGAAAATTATTTGAGGATATAAACGATGCAGAAAAGTATATATATATCCATTTTTATATTGTAGGAAAAGATGAAATAAGCCAAGAGTTTTTACAGTTATTAGAGAAAAAAGCATCTAGCGGAGTAGAAGTGAAATTGTCAGTCGATCGGATAGGTGGATATAAGCTGAAGAAAAAGGTAATTAGCCGATTAAAGGAAAACGGTGTGAAGTTTACATTTAGTAAAAAACCGAAACTGAAAAATGTGTTCTATTCTTTGCATCAACGGAATCATAGACGTATTGTTACGATAGATGGAAAGGTATCATACGTCGGTGGTTTTAATATCGGAAAGGAGTACCTTGGACAAAATCCAAAGTTTGGGCCATGGCGTGATTATCACGTGCGCATCCATGGTGAGGGTGCAGCGGATATGGAAAGAAAGTTCGCCGAAGATTGGAAAGAAGATACAGGAGAAAAAATGCCTATACATGAAAGTATACCTACATTAGGGAATGTGAAATATCAATATTTATTTTCAAATGGAAAAGGCTTATGGGAAAAGTATGGGGCACTTTTAAAAAAGGCTAAAAAGTCTTTAATTATCGCTACACCATATTTTGTACCAAGTAAAGAAATGGTGAAAGAGTTAAAAGCTGCATTAAATCGTGGTGTTAATGTGAAAATTCTCGTGCCATTTAAAAGTGATGCCATATTGTTAAAACAAGCTGCCTATCCATATTTGAAAGATATGTTACATGCTGGAGCGGAGATTTATCAATATCGAAATGGATTTTTTCATGGGAAAGTAACAATTATTGATGGAGAAATTGTTGATATTGGGACAGCGAATTTTGATAATAGAAGTTTTTATTTAAATTGTGAGTCTAACTGTATCATATATGATAAAACAGTTGTTGATGAAGTATGGAGTCGATTACAGGTAGACTTTCATAAATCAAAACGATTTTCTGAAGAAGATTTTGAGAAAATTAGTAGATGGGATTGGTTTTTAGCGAGAATAGCGAATGTTTTAGCATCATATTTATAGTATATGGACAAAAGAGAAGGGAGGCGCTTTAATGGACTGTATGAAAGAATTAATGGAATATAGTTATATGCTAATATACAAGGTTGGAGAGTATGCTGGAAAGGTCAGAGACGAAGAATTAAAAAATCTATTACAGCACCATTTACCATATATGTTACAAGCATATAATGAACAAGTAAATTTTCAAGAAGGAGAGAATGTGCAGCATATAACCTGTGAAACAACGGAGTTTGATTTGCATGAAATGGAAAAGGAAACAGTTAGTAAATATACAGGGGATATTCATATTGCAACCAGTTATATTGCGCATTTGAAACGATTAGCTTTAAAGTTTGCTCAAGTTGCAGTGGAAGTTGCTAACCCAGAGTTTCGCTCATTTTTGGAAAATTGTTTCCTGAAAATGAACCGTTACGCTTATAGTGTGTGGCAATATGTTATGAAGAAGGAATATAAGATTACACATCTATATGAAAATGAAAAGTTTGCATGAGAAACTAAGGCGAAATGGTATGCGCCTTAGTTTTTTTACGTCCATTGAGAGAAAAAAACTAATTTTATTGTGTATCGATTGGAAATGAAATATATAAATTAAAATTAGGTTTTGTTATCGGAAAATTTACAAAAATTCACCGTATATTTACTGTTTTTCAATCTCTCCTTTAAAAATAGAGAGTAATATGAGGTTGTACATATTCTATCACAAGGAGGAAACGCAAATGAACAAATGGGTTAAATCATTAACTGCTATGGCACTTGCAAGTTCTTTATTAATGGTAGGTTGTAGTAAAGGTGAGGACAAGAAGAAAGAAGACGACACAACAACACAACAAGAGGACAAAAAGGATAAAGAAACAAGCGGAACCGAGAAGTCTACTGATTCTAAAGAAAAGAAATAAAGTAATAATAAAGCTTCCTCTTATATATGAGGAAGCTTTTTTGTTGTAAATTGACTGAGATTATTGAAAAATAGAAAGAGAATGAAAGAGGGGGAAAACAAATGAAAGTATGTATATTGGGAGCAACAGGACGAGTAGGTTCAAACATAATTAATTTAGCATTAAAGGATTCAGCTGAAGTGACTGCATTAGCGCGTGATTTAAATAGAATAGAAATACAACATGAAAGGTTAAGAGTGATAGAAGGGAATGTATTGAACGAAAATGATATAAAGAAAGCGATAGAAGGAAGCGATATAGTAATTAGTGCACTTGGAACGGATCAAAATGGAACATTAGCGAAGAGTATGCCACAAATTATAAAGAAAATGGAAGAAGAAGGGATTCGTAGAATCATAACAATAGGAACAGCTGGTATTTTACAAGCAAGAACAGATCTAAATTTATATCGTTTTCAATCACCGGAATCAAAAAGGAAAACGACAACGGCAGCGGAAGATCATTTGGCTGCATATAAGGTACTAAGTAATAGTAATAATTTATGTTGGACAGTTGTTTGTCCGACACATTTAATAGATGGTGAGGCGACAGAGGTATATCGAACTGAAAAAGATATATTGCCAGAGGGTGGATCAAAAATTACAGTGGGTGATACAGCACACTTTGCATGGGATCTATGTAAGAAAAATATATATGAAAATAGTCGAGTAGGTATTGCATATTAAAAAACCATCCCGAAGTCGGGATGGTTAAAAGATGATATAACACAAGAAGATGATAATCATAATGATTTGGAGAATTGCTTTCGCTACTGTACTGCTTAAAAAACCAACTACAGTAGCGACTCCAACTAGAAAAGCATCTTTTGGCGATTTTTTATGTACTAGTTCTGTTATAAATACTGATAAGAACGGTATGATAATAAGTCCGAATGGTGGGAAGAAGAACGAGCCGACAATGATAGAAATCATTCCGACACGTTCGCCCCATTTAGAACTACCGTATTTTTTTAAGAAATATCCATTTGCAATAAAATCAGCAACGAAAATGAAAAGAGTGAAAATGACTTGAATAATCCAAAAAGAAGTTGTTAATTCGCCTCCATTTATACCGAAATGGTAAATCAAATATCCAGCCCAGACAGCTAGTATGCCAGGGATAATTGGATAAATAAAGGCGAGAAATGAAACAACGAAACAGGCAATGATACAAATTGTTAATAAAACAGTCACTTTATAGCTCCTTTTTAATATCTAGTTTATGTACAGCAACTTTTTTGACTTGATGTCCATCAAGTTCTAATACTTTAAATTGAAAACCAGCATATTCAATGGAATAGCCAGCTTCAATATTTAAGTCAACTGCTTGAGAGAGAAGCCATCCTCCGATTGTATCTAAATCACTATCATCAATATGTAGGCCAAACATATCATTTACTTCAGAAATAAGCACCTTTCCATCTAAAACAGTAAGCTTAGGTGTACGCTTTTCAATCATAGGTGATTCATCAGCATCGAATTCATCTTGAATTTCTCCAATGATTTCTTCAAGAATATCTTCCATCGTTAAAAGTCCGGCAGTACCACCATATTCATCCATAACGATTGCCATCTGAACGCGATTTTTTTGAAGGTGGACTAACGTTTTACGAATTGGAACTGTTTCAAATACAGTTAGAACAGGATGTATATAAGATTCAAGTGGTTTATAAATACCTTTCGTTTGATCATGGAATACTTCTTTCGTATTGATCATTCCAATGATATCATCTTTATCTTTTTCAATGATTGGATAGCGTGTATATTTTTCAGTAGCGACGATATCCATATTTTCTTCTAACGTATTTTCAGTAGACAAGCAAATCATTTCGGTACGAGGAACCATAATTTCTTTCGCAACTCGATCATCAAATTCAAAAATGTTATTTACATATTTATATTCGGTTTGGTTTATTTCACCGCTTTTAAAACTTTCACCTAAAATGAGTCGCAATTCCTCTTCAGAATGAGCAAGTTCACTTTCCTTCGCAGGTTCTAATCCGAGTAGTTTTGTGAAAAATATAGCTGTACTATTGAGTAGCCAAATGAATGGATACATAATTTTATCAAATAAAATAAGCGGTCTTGCAAATTTGAGTGTGATTGCTTCTGCTTTTTGAATTGCGAAAGACTTTGGAACTAATTCACCTAATACAACGTGGAAAAATGTAATAACACTAAAAGCAATAACAAAAGATAAAGTGTTAGCCATTGTTCCAGTAATATTAATTTTTTCAAAGAGCGGTCGTAGTATATGTTCCACAGTCGGTTCACCAAGCCAACCAAGCCCTAAAGAAGTGATTGTAATTCCGAGCTGACAAGCTGATAAATAAACATCTAAATTAGATAGGACGCTTCTTGCAGCTAAAGCTTGTTTATTACCTTCATTTGCAAGTTGGTCAATTCGACTTTTTCGTACTTTTACAACAGCGAATTCTGATGCAACGAAAAAGCCAGAAATAAGAATAAGTACAAAGATGAGAAAAATATTTAATATGTCCAAGCGTGTTCTCCATTCCAAGGTTTGGAATAAAGATGTCACCTCCTGCAATTATGTTATACTTTTATAATAAATCCAAATGAAAAGAATAGTCAAAGGAAAAGGGTAAATATTGGTATGTTTCTGTAATAGTTTTTGAATTTGCTGTTATTTTGTCCGCTATACAAAAGGAATAACCCCCTACTTTTAGATTATAGAGGGTTATTTTAAATTAAGGTTTTGGAACACTTCTCGTTAAAGTGTATGACTGTTGCTTGGAGTAGTTTGTGGTCCATAGTGTTTGAAGGAAAGAAAGTATGCTATATGGGATATAGAGTAGTAATAAGCCGATTGTAACAATTATAGGTGAATTTCCGCCAAATTGAACGATAAATTGTAACAGTCCATTTGCATGAAAAACGCATTCCATAAAAACGAATGAAAGAATAATGGAACCTAAAATTGATTTATGATTTGAAGTAAGCGCTAAAAACAATGTGTCTACAAGAAAAGAATCATGTTTTATTTCATATTCATTTGTGTTTTTTAAGAAAGGAATCCATTTTTTTACTGCTTGCATAACGATAATCATGGAAGTACTACATACGATGATAAATGATGAGTAGTAAGGAAGGTTTATAAATTGTGCGATGTATAGAAGTAGTAATAAGACTGAACATTGTAATACTACAGTGCAAAAAGAGTAAGGTATCCATTTCAATACAGTAGTAAACTTTTTAAACGAGTTAGGTACTTTGAAAAATAAATGGCCGATACCCAAACTTATGAAAAATCCGATCGCAAGGGTAAAAGTAAAACGAACAATCGATATAAAATATATTTCCCATATGTAAGGGAATAATGGTGTTGAATGATTAGAAGTATGTATCATTTGGTTTGCTGAGAAAAAGATAGATTCATGCATCCAATCAACCTTTGGAATTGATATAGAAGAAAGCTGTGCGAAGTTTTGAAAAATGCTAATAAATCCATTTTGATAGGAGTAATTGTGTGTAATAAAAAGAGCTGGAATAGGACTTATGGCAAAAATAACACCAATTATAAATTTACATATATGTGAGCGTAATAAGGACATATAACCACCTACTCTTAGAATATTCAGAAAATTCTTATTCTTATTTTAGCTTTTTTTGAAAGAAGTTACAATATATTTTTCATTTAGTAATTCAGAGAGAAGATTTGATAGCAAAAATATACAAGTGAAGGATTCATGAATAAATTATGACAAGAAAATGAATAATTTTCAGAAAAATAAAATAAATCATTTATTTTTTTCTGAAAATATAATATAGTTATGGCACAGAAAGTATTTTAACATAAGGAGGCTTTTTATGAGGATTAAAGGGAATTACGTGCCGAAAAGGGAAGTTTTACTGTGCTCAAGTTCGATTACGATTGGGGAAGCGTTAGAGCATTTAAATAAAACGGGGTATCGTTGTGTACCAGTTTTAGATGAAAAAAAAGAGAAATTTTTAGGGAATATATATAAAGTAGATATTTTAGAATATAAAGGATCACTTGATGAGAGTGTAATACAATTATTAAACGATAAAGAAGGATTTGTGAGAGAAGATTCATCTTTCTTTAAAGTATTTTTTACAATAAAAAAATTGCCTTATTTATCAGTAGTTGATGAAAAAGGGGTTTTCCTTGGAATTTTAACGCATAAAAAAGTTTTTGAGTTATTAGAGGATGCATGGGGCGTTCACTCTAGTAAATACTCTGTCATGATTGGAACGCAAGACTATAATGGAGCAATCCAAAAATTATCGACAGTTTTAAAGAAATACACTGGTATTCAAAGTTTGATGACTTTTGATAATGATGCCTTATTAGTTCGTAGAATTATGTTTACATTAGGAGAAGAGTTTAACGACGGTGAATTAGAGACATTATTGAAAGATTTAGAAGATCACGGATTTAGAGTTGTGTATGTGGAAGAGATGAAAAATCCACGTGAAGTTGAAACCATAGAGTAACATACAAAAGCCATCTAATTATATATTAGATGGCTTTTGTATGTTACGTGTATAAAGTTATTTGAAAATAACAATCGAATAATAGGTGAGATTGTAACAATATTTGTGTAAGAGAATAAAAAATGTAGATAATTTCGATTTTCAAAAAAATCAATTTGAAAATATGTTTTTATTTTGCAACTAAATATGTTACTATATGTGTGATAAAAACAAAGAGGTCTGACATCTACACTCCACGTAATAACACTCTAGTGATTTGAAAATTCAAAAAAATCAAAATTAAAAATAATAATTGTATTAATGATTAGAGTAAAAATAAGGGGAATGGAGAAATTATGGAGAAAGACACTGCTTTGTAAGGGGCATATTTTATCATCTTGAGCAGAGAGGAGGATGCATAGCATATTGTAAAATATAGAGATAAACAGTGAAAAAGTGCTATGCAAATGAAGAGCATGAAGGGACGTTTAAGGCCAGGTGATACGGTAGCAATTGGTTTAATGCTATTTGCATTATTTTTAGGAGCAGGAAATTTAATTTTTCCGCCAGTTTTAGGTCAACAAGCAGGAGAGAATGTTTGGATTGCTACAATAGGATTCCTTGTAACGGGAGTCGGATTACCCCTACTAGCTGTAACAGCTGTCGCGTTTGTAGAGGGGGACTTGAAAGCGCTATCTTCTAGAGTTCACCCTATATTTGCGTTTATTTTCCCATTGATTAGTTATTTAGCAATTGGACCATTTTTCGCGATTCCTCGTACTGGAGCTGTTTCGTTTGAAATGGGTATGAAGCCGTTTTTATCAGAGGCAATGGTTTCAGAGTGGTACATGCTATTTCTTTTCACGATAGTTTTCTTCGGAATAACGTGGTATTTATCATTAAATCCATCTAAATTAGTGGATTGGTTCGGAAAGTTTCTTACACCATTATTAGTATTAATTGTCGCTGTTATTGTCGGAAAGGCAATTATTGATCCAATTGGAGAGCCAGCTGCGCCGTTAGCTGCTTACAAAGAAAATGCTTTCTTTGGTGGATTTATTCAAGGATATTTAACGATGGATGCAATTAGCGCGCTCGTATTCGGAATTGTCGTTGTACAAGTTATCCGCTCTAAAGGGATAAAAGAGAGTAGTCAAATTGCAAAAATAACAGTAGTATCAGGTATTATTGCTGTACTTGGTTTAACGTTAATTTATTTATCACTTGCTTATCTTGGTTCAACAAGTACATCACTTGGTATCTCAGAAAACGGTGGCCTTATTTTAACGAATGTTGTAAATGAGCTATATGGGACGAGTGGTAAAATTTTATTAGGGCTTGTTATTATACTAGCTTGTTTAACAACTTCTGTTGGGTTAACATCTGCGTGTGCAGGTTTCTTTACAAACTTATTCCCAAAACTTTCGCATAAAACGATTGTAACAATGGTATGTGTATTTAGTTTAATTGTATCTAACCTAGGTTTAACACAATTAATCGCAGTAACATTACCTGTGTTAATGATCATTTATCCAGTTGCAATTGTATTAATCGTACTTTCGTATTTCCATAAGTGGATTGGGAAGCGTAATACAATTTATATTGGAGCTATTTTAGGTGCATTGTTAATTAGTTTCTTTAACGGTTTAGAAAGTGCGAAAATTAAAATTGACGCGATTTCTAATGTACTACAAATGTTACCGTTATATAACGAAGGAATCGGATGGTTAATTCCATCATGTATTGGCGGGATTCTTGGTTTCTTCTTCTATAAATCAAATGAATCAAGTGAATTACAAAAGAAAGGTGCTTAGGCACCTTTCTTTTTTTGAAGGGGATTTTTGTATTTTGTCTAAGTAATAATTGGGGGGAATGATAAATGGCTAATTTTGAAGATTTTTTAAATTTGGATTTGAGAATTGGAACTGTAATACATGCAGAGGAATTTAAAGAAGCGAGAGTACCAGCGATTAAACTAGCAATAGATTTTGGAGAAATCGGGATAAAGCAGTCAAGTGCTCAAATTACGAAAAGGTATATTCCAGAAGATTTAATCGGTCAACAAATCGTTGCTGTTGTAAACTTTCCACCAAAGCGTGTAGCTGGATTCAAATCAGAAGTGCTTGTGCTTGGTGGTGTTCCTGAAGCTGATGATGTTGTGTTACTTCAGCCTAATATGGAATTGCCAAATGGAACAAAAATTAGCTAGGGTGAAGGTAGGGGCTAATATGGATATCGGACGTGAATATTTGCAATGTGCGATTTCGAACTTTAAAGCAACAAAGAAACAAGGGGAACGGGCACTTTCTCAATTATCATATGAACAAATACAATGGTCTTCTCATGAAGAAACAAATAGTATAGCGATTATTATTAAGCATCTGCACGGTAATATGCGTTCTAGATGGACGGATTTTTTAACGTCTGATGGTGAAAAAACAGATCGTAATCGAGATGGTGAATTTGAAGGATGCTATCATTCAAAAGAAGAAACCCTTATAGCTTGGCAAGAAGGATGGAAATATGTTTTTAATACGATGAATACTTTAACGCCGGAACACTTATTGAAGACGGTATACATTCGCGGTGAAGCACATACTGTCATGCAAGCAATTGAAAGGCAAATTTCTCATTATGCATTGCATATTGGTCAGATTATTTACATTGGGAAGATGTTAAAAGAAAATGAGTGGGAATGTTTAAGTATTCCGAGAGGTCAGTCTGCGCGTTATGTAGAGAAAAAACGTTCAACATAATAATAAGAAAGAAACCGATAAAAAATAGGAAAAAAGAAAGTCAGCCAAATAATAGATGGTTCTGTAATCATAAGAATACTGCCAAAAATAAGTCCATATATAATAAGAAAGAAATTGAAAAGTGTATTCACAGGGAGAAATCGTGAGATAAACACTTGCTGTCGTTTAAAACAATCACTGTGAAATAAATAAAAGCGGAAGTACCATGTGGCTGTAATAAGGTCTTTCTTTCTCACAATTCTTTTTTTGCATGTATGACAGATAAATGGTGGTTGCATTTCATTACGCTCCATTTTTTATTTTCATAATAATGTGAGACAAAAGTAGGTACAAAGTGTATGTTCCTATATACGCTCCTGCAATAAGGAAAAATGGATTCAGTAAAATTCCATGAATGCTCGTCATGAAAACTAAATCTTGTATTAAAACATCGTATATATTAATGGAAATAATTGTACCAAGTACATATAGTGCCAAGTACGCAGAAATATGTAGCACAATAGAGATTTTTGGTTGCTTAGCGGACAAATAAAAAATGAATGATAGAGCGATTGGTAATATTCCTATTAATAGCTTCAATTCATTTCACCTCATTAACAATATAGCCGAAATTTTAACGGTCTATTCTCTAGGGCTTGTACATAACTTGAAATAGAGAGATAATATGAAGCGACCTCCTAGATTATCAAGTCAGGGATTTTAACCCATAATAATGAATGAAAACATTATGAATGGGGTTATACCCTATGATAATAGGAGGCCACTATGGAAAATATAATCTATATTGGGATGGATGTCCACAAGGAAAGTTTTAGCTTATGTGCACTACACGGAACAACTGGGGAAATTGTAAGAGAAGCACGATGTGCTTCAAATGTATCTCTCGTAAAAAAATTCGTTGAGAAACTGAAAACAAAATATGGTGAAGATATAAAAATTAAAGCTGGATATGAGGCTGGTTGTTTAGGGTATTCACTTCATAATCTTCTTGAACAAAATGGAATTGATTGTGATATTTTAGCTCCCACAACAATGTACAGTTCATCAAAAAATAAAATGGTTAAAAATGATAAATTCGATGCCAAAATGATTGCTCTTAATTTAGCAAATGGCACCTATAAAGAAGTATATGTTCCAGAAGAAGAGGATGTTGCCGTGAAAGAGTATATCCGCATGTTAGGTGATTTTAAAACATCTTTGAAAAAAATAAAACAACAGATAAAAGCATTCCTTTTAAGGCATGGCTATGTGTATGAAGGGAAATCAAGCTGGACAATCGCTTATATGAAATGGTTAAAGAATCTTGATCTACAAGGATTATTCAAAGAAACGTTAGGCGAATACCTATTACAGTATGATGTTCTAGTCGATAAAATTGAGCGGTTCAGTCTGAGATTAGAAGAATTATCTCATCGTGAAAGGTACGAAGAACCAATCGCAAATTTAAGATGCTTAAAAGGTATAGATACAACATCGGCAATGACTGTTCATGTGGAAATTGCAGACTTCACTCGTTTTCCCACGGCTAAAGCATTTATGGCTTATGTAGGATTGACACCAAGCGAAAGCTCAAGTGGAGAAAAAATCAGTCGACGTTCGATTACAAAACAAGGAAATTCGACCGTTAGGTCTACTCTTGTAGAATGTGCAAATGCGTTGGTAAAAGGAACAATCGGATTAAAATCGAAGCGAGTGAAAGCAAGACAAAAAGGGCAACGAAGCGAAGTGATTGCTTATGCGGATCAGGCTGTAGAAAGGTTACAAAGAAAATATTATCGCATGATATATCAAGGGAAACCTAGAAATGTTGCCGTTACAGCTATCGCAAGAGAACTGGGGTGTTTTATATGGGGATTAGAAACAGGTAAAATTCACCGAAAATAAAGAGGGAAGGATATGAAGTTGATTGATTCATTCATAGTTAGAAACCAAAGGTATCAATTGATGGCATAGATGAGCTTCAGAGATAGTGAATTACAGGTCTGGCTATCTATGACTCACCTCTTCTGGCATGGCTGAAATTCTGATAAACAAGCTATTTATTAGAATTTGAAAAGGTGTGATCCACGCAGTGAGATTATAAGAGCCTAACGACGAACCATTAACCTGAGGTAACCAATCCACGAATAACAGAGTGGTTAACTGTCGATAGATCTTATTTCTGAAGCTTTTGTATGCCATCAAGAAAAATATTATGGGTGAAAAACTATTGACAAAGGTCACTTCATAACAGGTGATAGTATGAATCGGGGCTTTTTTTTTATGAAGTTTACAAATATGCGTAAGTTAGTTTTATTTGTTATTACTACAGTGCTAGCGACTTTTTTTCTTATTAGTCTGATGGTAACCTCTATGAAAGAGACAAAGTCAACGTATTTATATAATTGGTTAAATGAGTTATCGATGAATGGTTACATGTATGTACTTGGAAAAGAGAATCATTATTTTACACAGGAGTATCGAAATTTGAATCAAGATTTTTCAATTTCTTCTTTTCTCTTTTCTATGGCTACAAATATTCGCTTTAATGATGTACGCAGTTTTGTCGGGAAAGAGCTCCCGGGATTTGGTAAGTACGATACAGAAATTGTTATTGCGGGTGAGGGTACAAATTATTCTAACTTACCGATAGAGTCGAGTGTTCCTCTTGAAGAAGTAGTGAAGGAACGGACTAGTGGAACTGGACAAGCACCTAAACAAGATACGAATAAAGAGAAAAAACAGCCGTCCCAAACGACTGGGAAGAGACAAGTTGCGTTTATTTATCATACACATAGCTGGGAATCTTATTTACCTTTACTTAACTTAACGAATGACCCGAATCCGAATAAAGCAACGAGTTCTGTGTCGAATATTTCTATATTAGGAGATCGTTTCCGTGAACAACTAGAAGGTGAAGGGATTGGAGCTACTAACGATAAGAGTGATGTTGGTCAAAAGTTAATAAGTAAAGGTTTAAACAGTAATAGTTCGTATAAAATGTCACGAGAAATTGTGCAGCAAGCTATGGCTGGAAATAAAGATCTTCAATACTTTTTTGATTTGCATCGTGATAGTGCCCGAAAGAATGTAACGACAAAAACAATTGGAGATAAATCATATGCAAAGCTTGCATTTGTAGTAGGGAAAGGAAATAAAAACTATGAAAAAAACTTACAATTAGCGACAGCTTTACATGAGGCGATTAATAAGAAATATCCAGGAGTGAGCCGTGGGGTCATTCAAAAAGGGTTCCAGACAGGAAATGGAATCTATAATCAAGACCTATCAGGACAAGCGATATTAATAGAAGTTGGTGGTGTAGATAATACAGAGGAAGAATTGAATCGATCAATTGATGCACTTGCTAAAGCATTTGGTGAATATTTTTGGCAGGCAGAAAAAGTGAATGGATAAAGTGAAATTTAAATTGGTGAGAGACCTCACCTGATGAGGAGGAATTCACAGTATTTTTGAAAAAACGTAAGTGTAATGCTTGCGTTTTTTCTTTGTAATGATGAGACGTCACAGAATAGACATAATTTGTCGTTGTTATAGTAATATCGAAATTTGTCAATTTATAGCAGGAGATTTACAAAGGGATTTTCAGGAAAGTAGAGAAAATCTTTTTATAAGGAAAACTTTTTATTATGAAACTGGTAGGGTGATTGAAGTGATTAGGGAGATCGAAATAGAAGATGCATCATCATTTTTGCAATTAAGTAAGCAATTAGATGAAGAAACGAAGTTTATGTTATATGAACCAGGAGAAAGAAAAACTACAGCTGAGCAACAAGAAAAAATGATCCATCGCTTTATAGAAAATGAATATGCAACAATATTTGTAGCAGTTGAAGATGAGAGGATAGTAGGTTTTATATTAGTGAATGGAAATAACATTCAAAGAAAGAGGCATGTGGCAACCATTGTAATTGGTATTTTGCAAGAGTATAACGGGCGAGGTATTGGGACGAGATTGTTTAAAGAGGTTGAGAAGTGGGCAAAATTACATGATGTATGGCGTTTAGAATTAACAGTAATGGCCCACAATACAAGAGCTCAGGCACTATATAAAAAAGCTGGATTTGAGAAAGAAGGTGTCAAAAAAGCTGCTCTTATTATCGATGGAAAGGGCATCGATGAGTATGAAATGGCCAAATTATTAAAATAAGAGGTCGTTATATGAAAAAAAGATGGGCACTACTTGGTATTGTAGCTGCAATAATTATTATTGGAGTAGCAGGAATCAATTATAAAATGTATAAGGATAAGCAGGCGCGGGAAGTAAGTGTAAATAGCATATTTCCGAAAGCGAAAGAAACGATTGCTAATATGGATGGGGATATTGCGGTAATTAATAATCCGAATTCAATGCTTGTACTTGTAAATAAAAGTAGGCGTTTACCAGATGGGTATAGACCGCCAGATTTAGTTATTCCGAAAGTGCGCTACTCTAGTGAAGGTGATCAAGAAAAGAAAAAGATGAGAAAAGAGGCAGCGAGGGCGCTTGAGGATATGTTTCAGCAGGCTGACAACGAGCGTATTTTTCTTTTTGCAGTTTCTGGATTTAGATCTTTTGATCGACAAAAAGCATTAAATACGATGTATAAAAAACAAGACGGGGAAGCAAAAACAGCAATGTCTAGCGCGGTTCCTGGCACAAGTGAGCATCAAACTGGACTAGCTATGGATATTACGTCTCAATCTGCTAAATTTCAGTTAGAGACAGTTTTTGGGGAAACGAAAGAAGGTCAGTGGCTTTCTGAAAATGCCCATAAATTTGGTTTTGTGGTTCGATACACAAAAGCGAAAGAAACGATTACGGGCTATCGGTATGAACCATGGCACGTAAGGTATGTGGGAAATCCACAAGCTACATATTTGTATGATAATCAACTGACGCTTGAAGAAGTAACAGAGTGAACAATTGAGGGGAGAGATGTACAATGACGATGTTATATAAGAAAAAAGTACATGCATATATTACAAGAGAACAAGAGGGGGTTATGCAATTACTTGTTTTTAAACATCGTGATATACATGAAGCTGGTATTCAAGTGCCAGGGGGAACGGTTGATGAAGGTGAAACGTTAGAAGCTGCTATATTGCGTGAAGTACAGGAAGAATCCGGATTGCGTCATTTATGCATAGAGCGGTTTTTAGCAGATTACATTATACATATGAAAGAAAAACAGGAGTATGAAAAACGCCACTTTTTCCATGTAACTTTACTAACAGATGTAAAGGATACTTGGGAACATATTGTAAGTGCTGGTGAGGAAGATAAAGGATTAGTATTTTGCTATGAATGGGTTGATATTGCAAAATGCCCTGAATTAGCTGGGAAACAAGGTGAGTTTTTACATTTATTAGATGAAGTATACGCACAGTAATGTAAGAGTCTGAAGCGAAGGTTAATCCGTTTCAGACTTTTTTTATTTTTCGGGAAATTGAAGGTGTTTAAATAAGAGTATTGAATTTCTTTAAAGGGATATTAATTTAGGATGTGTTGAGATGAAAAATTGAAAAAGTAAGGGGTATATGTTAAAAAAGTTCATATAAGGGAGAATATAAATGGAAATTCAGTTTAATTCAATCTTAAAAAAGGAATTAACAATTCAAGATATTCAAAATGAAATGGAATCTGGAAAGCTAACTTCAAAAGAGCTAGTGATGTATTATCTCTATAGAATCGCAAAGTATGATCAAGACGGGCCGAAAATTAATTCAATTTTAGAAATCAATCCAGATGCTATTTTTATTGCAGAAGCGTTAGATTATGAAAGAAAGACAAACGGCGTAAGGGGACCATTGCATGGAATACCTGTTTTGCTTAAGGATAATATTGAAACGAATGACTTCATGCATACAAGTGCAGGTACAATAGCTCTAGAACAAAATATAAGCAGTGAAGATGCATTTCTCGTTACTAAACTGCGAGAAGCAGGGGCAGTGATAATAGGAAAAACGAATATGACAGAATTAGCAAATGCAATGTCTTTTGAAATGTGGGCTGGATATAGTGCAAGAGGTGGTCAAACAATCAATCCATATGGAACGGGCAAGGATCATATGTTTGTTGGCGGATCTAGTACAGGATCTGCAATAGCAGTTGCTGCTAACTTTACAGTAGTATCTGTTGGGACAGAAACCGATGCTTCTATTTTGAGCCCCGCTGTTCAAAATTCTGTAGTAGGTATTAAACCGACTGTCGGTTTAATTAGTCGTAGAGGAATTATTCCATTTACTTATTCGCAAGATACAGCTGGACCATTTGCTAGAACGGTAACCGATGCTACTATTTTGCTAGGGAGTTTAACTGGAGTGGATGAGAAAGATGTAGTTACTCACAAAAGTGACGGTAGGGCATATCGGGATTATACATCTTACCTTGATGCAAATGGTTTAAATGGAGCGAAGATTGGTGTGTTTAACGATGCACCAAAAGATTATTACGAAAATGGTGAGTATGATGAAATCTTGTTTAAGGAAACGATACAAGTATTACGTAATGAAGGAGCGACAGTAGTAGAAAATATTGATATTCCTTCTTTTCATAGAGAATGGAGCTGGGGAGTTCCGCTTTATGAGCTGAAGCATAGTTTAGATAACTATCTTTCTAAATTACCTTCTACTATCCCGGTACATTCTATTTCGGAGTTAATGGAGTTTAATAAAAACATAGCAGAAAGAGCTTTAAAATATGGACAAACTAAGTTAGAGGGAAGAAAAGATTTTCCTAATACGTTACGAAATCCAGAATATTTAAATGCGAGATTAGAAGATATATATTTTTCTCAAGAACAAGGCATTGATTTTGCATTGGAAAAATATAATCTTGATGCGATACTGTTTCCTTCCTATATAGGTTCTACTATATGTGCGAAAGCGGGTTATCCGTCTATAGCAATACCGGCAGGGTATATGGAAAGCGGGAGGCCTTTTGGAATTACCATTGCAAGCACTGCATTTAGTGAAGGGATATTAATTAAATTAGCTTATGCTTTTGAACAAGCGACAAAGCATAGAAAAATCCCCAACTTATCATGAATAGAATAAACAAAGAGGACAGGAATCCCTGTCCTCTTTGTTTTAGTGATTAAAGTGAAATATCGTTCTGCTCTGTCTTATGATATTTTAATAAACTAAAAGATAAACAAGCGGAACATAAAATAAGAATAGAAGCGATGATATAAATTGTACGAACACCGAACATATCAGTAATAATGCCAATGCTAAGCATAGATAGTCCAGAGGCTGTTGAAAGAAGTGCGCCATGTGCTGTATACATTTTGGATAATAAAGCAGGGGTAACACTTGATTGTAAAACAGTCGTTTGAGAAATATCTCTAATTTGATAACATGGTCCCATTAGAACACATAGAAAAAGCGCAATAAATCCACTGCTCGTCGTACCATATAAAAATGTAAGAATGCTAAATATAAGAGAGCTAATCGACATAGATCGTATTAAATTGTTTTGAATATAGGAACTCATTTTCCATGCTAATAGACCACCGATTAACGTGCCAACATAATAACTTGTATTAATATATCCCCACCATTCTTCGCCCTTATGAAGGATAGTCGTAACGTATGCCATCGTAATAGCACCAATCCATATTGTTCCTGCGAAAGTTTCGATTAAGTCCATATATGTAACGGTACGGAGAGATGGATTTTGAAATAGGAGTTTCCAACCTTCCAATAAAACAGTACTTTTGGAAGAGGGAGAATCTGCTATTCTTTCAGTATGTATGGAACGTAATGAAAAATGTAATGCAATGCATCCGAAAATCATTAAAATGTTATTAATCATGAGTGTAGAAGTAGCGCCAATGAGAAGAACGACAATACTCGTAAATGAATAAGCAACGGCTTGCACAATTTGTGTTGAAAAGGAAAAGATACTATTTACTTTTACTAATTTTTCTTTCGGTGTAAGGCGCGGAAGAATACCGTATAATAATGGAGCACTCCACCCGCTACATAATGAAATGACAAAAATAAAAGTTAATAGAGCTATAATGTTTGTGGATAAGACCGGGAACAAAATCATTAATAATAGTAAAAAGACTGTTTTCAACCATTGGAGCGTATATAACAGCGTATAAGATGGAAAACGATTTATCATAAGTGGTGCAGAGATGTTAGCAATTAGATTTGTGATAACTTGTAATAATGGAAAAAGAGCAGTAATAGTAGCTGATTTAGTTGCTATATAAATATGAGTTGTAATAATCATTACATATACGATGTCAGCGAGAGTAATGCATATTTTGGAACCTAAATAGTAGATTAGTGACAGGTTTCTCAATAAGAATATCACCTCTATAAAAAAAGTATTTAGTAATTGTAATAATTGTAATTTAAAAATTAAAATTTTTAAAGAATTTAATTTTTTGTCACTTTTTGAAAGGGATTTTCATGTATAATGAAGAATATATTGATATAGTATTATATTAATGATCCATTGTAACAGTGAATATGTACAATAGTTTGTAGCAAACGCCCAAGTGTAAGAAAGGGCGGATAAACCATTCTTTTCTTCATATACATATAGAAAATGAGAAAGAAAGTGAGGGTTGCATATGGCTGCTTGGGTAATTTGGTTTATAATAGCTGGTATTTTATTTATCGCGGAAATGTTGTCGATTACATTTTACATGCTTTGGCTTGGAATTGGAGCTGTTGTCGGAGGTCTTATTGCTTTGTTTGCTCCTGATGCACTACTGTTACAAGTTACTGTTGGTGCAATTGTAAGTTTAACTTTGACATTCTTTACGAAAAGAATTTCAAAAAACTTTCGAGAAGCAAAAGGTTTTACTGATACAGTAGATATGCTTGTTGGTAAAAGAGGGATTGTTATGCAAGCGATTACAAATGAAGCGAATGGTATTGTGAAGGTGGATGGAGATACTTGGACAGCTATTGCAGATTCTTCAATTGATGCTGGAGAAAAAGTCGTTGTTATAAAGAGGCATAGTACTATATTACAAGTGAAAAAGGAGAGTGAATAAATATGGTAGCATTAACGTTAACGATTATATTCGCACTAATTGTAGTTACATTTATCGCATTAACAATTAAAATTATTCCTCAGCAAAAAGTTGGGGTTGTTGAAAGATTTGGTAAGTTTCAACGTATAATGCACCCGGGGTTAAATATTTTAATACCAATTGTAGATCGTGTTCGTGTATATCATGACTTACGCATTCAACAAACGAATGTACCACCGCAAAAGGTAATTACGAAAGATAATGTTCAAGTAGAAATTGATACAATTATTTTCTATCAAATTGTTGAACCAGAACTTGCGACATATGGTATTTCAAACTATGAATATGGTGTTCGTAATATTACTTCAGCAACGATGCGTCAAATCATCGGTAAAATGGAACTGGATGAAACGTTATCTGGTCGTGAAAAAATTTCAACAGAAATTCGCTTAGCGCTTGATGAAGCAACAGAAAAATGGGGCGTACGTATTGAACGTGTCGAAGTTGTTGATATTAACCCGCCAAAAGATGTGCAAGCATCAATGGAAAAACAAATGAAGGCTGAGCGTAATAAACGTGCGATTATTTTAGAAGCTGAAGCAGCAAAACAAGATAAAGTCCTTCGCGCTGAAGGAGAAAAGCAAAGTAAAATCTTGATGGCTGAAGGGGATAAAGAAGCACGTATTCGCGAAGCTGAAGGTATAAAAGAAGCAAAAGAATTAGAAGCACAAGGGGAAGCACGAGCAATTGAAGAAATTGCAAAAGCAGAACAAAATCGTATTGAATTGCTTCGTGAAGCGAATTTGGATGAGCGTATACTTGCTTACAAATCATTTGAGTCATTAGCTGAAGTTGCAAAAGGACCAGCAAATAAAGTCTTTATTCCGTCTAATGCAATTGAAACACTTGGTACTCTTGGTGCAATTGGAGAAATATTTAAAGAAAAACAAGCGAAGAAACTACCTTCAAATGATACAGGAAAAGAACAATAAAAGTGAGGAAGAGAAATGGTATACCATTTCTCTTTTTTTTGTGCGTATATTCTGAAAAGCTTGTACATATCCATGTATAAAGAAGGTGATGCAGTGAAAAAGTATGCAACTCGAATACATGGGAAGAAACTGATTTCGTTACTCCTTTTATATGCGCTAATAGTAATTATGATAGCGTCGATTTTGACGTCATTTTTACATACAATGAAATCGAATTATGCAAATCAATGGTTTGGAAAAGTATCGATGCAAGGTTTTGTTCAAATGATAGAAAGTGAGAATCGCTATTACGGATTTGATTATTTTAAGAAGAATAAAAGAGAGTCAGTTGGGAATTTAATGTTCTCTATCGCGACAGATTTGAAAATTAAAGATTTAAGAACATTCGTCGGTAAAGAAGTACCTGGTATGTCAAAGTATTATTCTAATATTATCGTAGCTGGGGAAGGGACAAACTTGACGAATATCCCAAATGAATCTAGTGTACCGATTGAAGAAGTAACGAAAGAACGGGAAATAGCAAAAGATAAAGTTACAGAAGCGGAAAAGAATAATCCGGTTCAGAAAAAGAACGGAGCGAAAAAAGGTGAAAGTGCAGTATATATTTATCATACACATAGCTGGGAATCCTTCTTTCCATTATTACCAGGGGCAACTGATCCATCTAGCCCAGATGTAAATGTGTCTTTACTAGGGAAACGTATGAAAGAGCAACTTGAAGGACAAGGAATTCCGGTAGTTCATGATAAAACGAATATGGGTGATTTATTAGCGAGTAAAAAGTGGGTATGGTATCAGTCATATAAAGCGTCTCATGAATATGTAAAAGAAGCATTAGCACAAAATAATAAAATTGCGTTTCCGATTGATATACACCGTGACGATCAGCGTAAGAAAGTAACAACAAAAGTAATTAACGGAAAATCGTATGCAAGATTATACTTTATAATTGGGATGGAAAATGAAGGCCGTGCTGAAAATGAAAAAATTGCAAGAGCGATCAATAGTTATTTAGATGAAAACTATTACGGATTAAGTAGAGGGATTTTTCCAAAGTATAAAAAAGATGGAAATGGCGTTTATAACCAAGATTTATCGAAAAATGCGATGTTAATTGAAGTTGGTGGTGTTGATAATACGTTAGATGAATTATATAACACAATTGATGTGTTAACAGAAGCGTTTAGTAAATATTATTGGAATGATGCGGAAAGGGTGAATGGATGAGGGACGGGAGACCGTTCCTTTTTTATTTTGGAATCTTAAAATGTGATATAATGGAATTTTATGAATGTTAAATAAAGGGAGAGAGAAACATGCAAATACTACTAATACGCCACGGAGAATCAGAAGCTGATATTTTACATGTGCATGAAGGTCGAGCTGATTTTGAGTTAACTGACAAAGGGAGACAACAAGTACAAAGACTTGTACAGAAAGTGAAAAAAGATTTTGCACCAGATTTCATTTGGGCAAGCACATTAAAACGCGCTCGTGAAACGGGTGAAACATTAGCAGAAGCAATTGGTTGTCCAATTCAATTAGAAGAGGAATTAATGGAGTTTAATAATGGAGTGCAAGCAGGCTTATCATTTGAAGAAGCAAAGAAATATCCAGAGCCAAAGTTTCTTCATGATCGTTTTGAAAACGGGGAATCGTTTATTGAGTTTCGAATGAGAATAGAAGGAATCTTTTCTAAAATCTTGACAGAGAATACATATGACCGAATTGCAATTGTTGCCCATGGGGGCGTAATTAATAGTCTATTACGTGCATTTTTCAAAATGCCAATTTCAATGGACTACTATTTCAAAATGGGAGATACGGGAATAAGTTTAATTGAAATTGAGGGTGAACAAAAAACGGTGCATTTCATTAATGATACGAATCATTTGGACGGGATGTAAAGACTTATGTACAAAGTTGTATTTTTCGATGTTGACGGTACGTTATTAAGTGAGATTGATAGAAGCATGCACGAAAGTACAAAAGAAGCGGTACAAAGATTAATAGATAAAGGAATTCACGTAGTTGTTACAACTGGAAGACCATATAGTTTATGCTCACAATTTAAGGAACTAGGTATAAATACGTTTATTTCAGCAAATGGTGCACATATAAAATGTGGGAAAGAAGTTATACATAAATCAGTACTTTCAAGCGAAATCGTTCATGATATTTCAAATTTTGCTGAATTACATGGTCACAGTGTTTCTTACTTTACAGAAGAATTTGCAATGAATAATATTGCTTCCAAAGATGAACGTGTCATGCGAGCGTTAAATGAAACCTTAAATTTAGAGCAGTATCCTGACAAAGTTAGAAACTTATCAGATGAGATGTATTGCATATGTCTGTATGCTGATGATACAGAAGCTCAAAAATTCATTGAAAGATATCCAGCACTTACGTTTGAGCGTTTTCATGGTTACGTTATAAATGTATTGGAAGATAGTAAAGTATCGAAGCTAACTGCAATTCAAAAAGTATTGGAACATTTAAACATTAGTAAATTAGAAGCCATTGCTTTTGGCGATGGTGGAAATGATATTGAGATGTTGCAGTATGTAGGATTAGGAGTTGCGATGGGAAATGGTGGAGAGGAGTTGAAGAGAAGGGCTGATTTCGTTACAACGAAGGCGAGTGAAGGCGGAATTTCTTATGCCTTAAAGAAGTTGCGCATTATTTAAAACTAATAGTTAGTCAGTGTGAAAAATCCTGTTTTATTAATGGCTTTTGTTAATATGTATACTGTTTTAGGGAATTATTTGAGCTCTCCTACTTACAATTTAACTGCAGAACAAATCCTTTATTTTCGCTTAGCAGGGCTGTTTGGTATGTTGCTCTCACCACTTGCAGGTCGTTTAACAAAGAGGTTTGAAGTAAGGAAAGTTCTTTAAGGAGGATTGTTGATTGCTATTTTTAGTCTAAGTTCAATAGGCTTTGTTTCGTATCTATCTCTACTTGTAATGATGAGTGTCTGTTTTGTAATAGGTATTGTTATATCCGTTCCGTCTTTAGTTTCTCTTGTAGGTCAATTAGGAGGGGAAATTAGGAATGATACTTTTTATTGGTTTTGTAGCTTCTCTATTTATAATTAATGAATGAGTGGAAAATCACTCAAATAAAGGAATGCGAGGATCGTTCATATGCTCGCATAATAAAATATGAATTTGTCCACGATGATGATAAAAGTGTGCAACGATTTCAAGTAACCATTCAAAGCGCGAATAAGAAATACCCCAATAGGCAGTCATAACTTCTGCTAATTCTATTTGGGAGTAGGAAAGAAATGTTTTAGAGAGAAGGTTGTAACCTTCAATCATCGTTTGTTGCATGTGAGCAACTGTTACGGGGGTACGTTCTATATAAAAGGTATGTAATTCTTTTTCTGGAATACCATTTAAAATGAGTAAATCAGCATGACAAATAAGAGAAAGATGTGCACACATTTCAAATAATGATCGTTTTGAGTGAATCGGTTGTATTTTTAAATCGTTTTCACTATATTGGTTAAGCATATCAATAGAAGTATCAATAGCAACTTTTAGTTGATGCAATGCAGATTGAACAAACATTGTAATTCTCCTCGTCTCCGTATATAATAGTTTCTTGAGGATATTATATCATACTCAAAATTCCGAAAATTCTAGTAGTTTGACTAGCATAATGAAAAGTATTATATTGTAAAAGGTCATATGAAACGTGAAATAGAATGGAATGCAATTATTGAGTTAGGAGTTAGACCAATGAGTTTGAAATATGGAAGAGATACAATTGTAGAAATTGACTTAAATGCTGTAAAACATAATGTAAAAGAATTTAAAAAACATGTAAATGATGAAGAAATTAAGATGATGGCTGCTGTAAAAGCGAATGGGTATGGCCATGGGGCAGTTGAAGTTGCCAAAGCTGCAATTGAAGCTGGGATACATCAACTTGCAGTTGCATTTGTAGATGAAGCAATAGAATTAAGAGAAGCAGGAATTACTGTGCCGATTTTAATTTTAGGATACACACCAGTAGCGGCTGTAGAAGATGTAATTCAATATGACGTTATGATGACTGTTTATAGAGTAGAAGATTTACATGGTATAAATGAAATTGCAAACCGTCTTCAAAAGAAAGTACAAATTCAAGTGAAAATTGATACAGGAATGAGTCGTATCGGTTTACAAGAAGAAGAAGTTAAACCATTTTTAGAAGAATTAAACCGTATGGAGTATGTAGAGGTAGTAGGGATATTTACGCATTACTCTACGGCAGATGAAATCGATAAATCATATACGAATATGCAAACAAGTTTATTTGAAAAAGCTGTTAATACAGCGAAAGAATTAGGAATTCAAATACCATATATTCATAGTTCAAATAGTGCGGGGTCAATGGAATTAAGTAACACATTTCAAAATATGGTACGCGTTGGAATAGGTGTGTACGGTATGTATCCGTCAAAAGAAGTGGATCATTCAGTCGTTTCTTTACAGCCTGCGTTGTCGTTAAAATCAAAAGTAGCTCATATTAAACATGCGAAGAAGAATCGTGGTGTAAGTTATGGGAATACGTATGTAACAACTGGTGAAGAATGGATTGCGACTGTACCAATTGGTTATGCTGATGGTTATAATCGTCAATTATCTAATAAAGGCTATGCGTTAATTAATGGGGTTCGAGTACCTGTTATTGGCCGTGTTTGTATGGATCAGTTAATGTTGGATGTTTCAAAAGCGATGCCAGTACAAGTAGGAGACGAAGTAGTATTCTACGGTAAACAAGGTGAAGAAAATATCGCAGTAGAAGAAATAGCGGATATGTTAGGTACAATAAACTATGAAGTTACATGTATGCTAGATAGAAGAATTCCGCGTGTCTATAAAGAAAATGACGAAACAACTGCAGTTGTAAATATATTAAGAAAAAACTGAATCATTTCGATTCAGTTTTTTTATTCATATCAAATGCGAATATACCCTCGTTATGTAATACGGAGTAAACTTTGTGAAACACACTTTTTAGTTCATCTAAATTAAACTATCACCGGCAGAGATGACCAGTCCCGCAACAAAGATCTAATATACGAGAGTAGGGAAGAGCATCTTGTAAAACGAGGCTGGGTAGGAGTATTAAACAAAATGTCTCCAATGTTTATTATAGATGTTTGCTAAAATATCATAATTAGAATAAATTGTTTTTTTAACATATGTATTCACCTAAAAATTCATTAAATTATAATAGTCATGCCTCGTTTTAATTTCAAAACCACATTGTGTATATAGTTTTAAAGCGTGGATATTTTTCGTTTCGACGTCTAATTCAATTGTTGAAACTCCTTCTGTAATAAGGGTATGTACTATATTACAAAGAATATCTTTTCCGTATCCTTTACCTTGATAAGAAGGATGAACGGCGAATCCTGATAGTGTAGTAGATTGCTCTTGTTTAGAAACTGTAATTGTTCCTATCACTTTTTCAGCAATAAGGGCACTGTAAACTTGATGGGAAGATGAATTCATCATTTTTTGTAACCATGCAGTCGTATTTTCTACTGAATCACCAAAAGCTTTACTAGAAATTTTAATAAGATCAAGAAGTGATTCTGAAGTTGCAAGAGTAAGCTGTATATTATTATCTGTTGTTTTTTGAATTTCGTTTGTTTTGCACTCCATACTATATTCACTATATAAATATGGTAACTTCATATGTTTTACAAATTCATTCCCAGAAATAGAATCCCCATTAATAATAAGAAGAGCTTCATCTGTCTCTCTATTTTGTATTTCTTTCATTGCAGTTTGTAAAAGGATAGTTCCGAAACGTTGTTTTCTAAAATGAGGATGTACAAAGCCTATTAGTTCAAGCTTTGTTGGTCTTTCGAAATCATACATATTTAAAGCGCCAATTAATTGAGTACCGTTATAAAGAAGAAAATCGTTTATATAATCTTCATTTCGATTTTTTAAAAAGTTGATATGTAAATCTGAAGAGTAATCAAGATTGTCTTGTTGCCCACAAATATAAGCCAAATCCTTCATTTGCTGTATTTCACTTTCTGTTACAGAACGCTTTTTCTGAATATCCATTGTATACTCCCTCTCATTCGTATTTAAAAATAGGATGGGTGACTTAACCATTTTTTTAATTCCACATTACCTTGCACAGATAACAGTCGGTATAAATAACGATAAGGCTGTCTATATTCTTCTAAGTGAGGAATAGACATAATTGTTTCGTAACCACTTTTAAAGGCATGTGCTTCTTTTTCTGTAAGTACATATTCTAGTCCGATAAAATCAAGTTCTCGCGGAGCAACAGCGTAAGCTTCACTATCTACTAAACCCGTAATAGTTGTACCGTCAGATAAAAATTGAGTAGGATCCATATCAATTAAGACGAGTGTAGATTCCTTTGGTACGGACAGGGAAGAAAGTTGTGATTCAAAGGTAGGGAATGCATTTTTTATGCTTTCATCATCGGAATAAAACATATTCACAAGCTCTTTACTCACGTTTAAAATATGTGATTGGAATTCATCTAGTGGAACTTGGAACGTGCCTGACGGATTTCCTATGAAATCGGCTTTAAATTTATGTATTTCTGCAAGTCCTTTTCCTAGGCTGAATAAAATAGAATCTGGTTGCTCGATAAAAGATTGAACTGTGTTACCTACTAACTTTTCGACCACCACAAATTCACGGCTATTTAAAACATGTTTTTCTAATATTGTTGGGATAGGAAGATTCGTATGTTCTTGCAGCAATGTATGTACAGTTTCTAAATGATGGACGTTCCTTGGATCAATTCCAAATAGATTTTTACATCCCCACCAAAAATCATTATTTGGTTCTTCATTCATTTTAGAAGCACGAACGATAACTTCTGTATCTTCTGTTTGAACGAGAAAAACATCACTTGCATGATCTTCATAACCTGGGTGCAAGGCTTGAACGGATAGAATAGGTGAATTGAATAGTTGTTGTAACATGAAAAGACTCCTTTTTTTGTAAATTCCATAAATTTATTATATAACAGATGATGTGTTATGAGGATAAAGATAAAAAGATAGACAGCATACTTACATTTATAGTGAAAACTCATTAAAAATATTATATTTCTCTATTTTTGTATGAATTGTCTAAAAATAATAGTGGTAATACTTGAATGTAAGACTCGTATCTTTAAATCTATGAAGAGTAAAAGTAAGCATTCATTTATAAGATTGTGAATCACAATAATGTAGACTATAGAAAATATTTCTCAATAATAAAATGAAGAGAAAAGCATGAAGAAGTAGAATGCATTCATTTATAATAGACTTAAATTAATTAATATAATTAATTGTTAATTTTATTATATTAATTGGATAGGAGAGAATGTTATGGCAAATGTACTCGTAATAAATTTTCCTGGGGAAGGTCATATTAATCCGACTTTAGCTGTTGTAAGTGAGTTAATTCAGCGAGGGGAAACAGTTGTTTCTTATTGTATTGAAGATTATAGAAAGAAGGTTGAAGCAACAGGTGCGGAATTCCGAGTGTTTGAGAATTTTCTCTCTCAAATTAATATTATGGAACGAGTAAATGAAGGTGGGAGCCCTTTGACGATGCTATCTCATATGATTGAAGCATCAGAGCGTATTGTTACTCAAATTGTAGAAGAAACAAAAGAGGAAAAATATGATTATTTAATATATGATAATCATTTTCCAGTAGGACGTATTATAGCGAATATTTTACAATTACCAAGCGTTTCATCCTGTACAACGTTTGCTGTTAATCAGTACATTAATTTTCATGATGAGCAAGAATCGAGACAAGTAGATGAAATGGATCCATTATATCAATCTTGTTTAGCGGGAATGGAAAGATGGAATAAGCAGTATGGAATGAAATGTAATAGTATGTATGATATTATGAACCATCCTGGTGATATTACGATTGTATATACTTCAAAAGAATATCAGCCACGTTCAGAGGTATTTGATGAATCGTATAAATTTGTAGGTCCATCAATTGCTACTCGAAAAGAAGTGGGGAGTTTTCCTACCGAAGATTTAAAAAATGAAAAAATGATTTTCATTTCTATGGGAACAGTTTTTAATGAACAACCTGCTTTGTATGAAAAATGTTTTGAAGCGTTTAAAGATGTTGATGCGACAGTCGTATTAGTCGTTGGTA
This sequence comes from Bacillus sp. FSL K6-2944, assembly GCF_038005385.1. Lineage (NCBI taxonomy): Bacteria > Bacillati > Bacillota > Bacilli > Caryophanales > Bacillaceae > Bacillus > Bacillus sp. FSL K6-2944. The sequence continues at coordinate 841,247 of NZ_JBBOTE010000001.1, forward strand.
AGAAGATAAATATAAGTCAATTTGAAAATATCCCGAAAAACTTTAAGTTGTATAATTATATCCCGCAATTAGAAGTTTTACAGCATGCTGATGTATTCGTGACACATGGTGGTATGAATAGTTCGAGTGAAGCGTTATATTACGGTGTTCCATTAGTTGTAATTCCGGTAACAGGAGATCAGCCATTCGTTGCAAAACGATTGACGGAAGTAGGGGCAGGCATAACACTTAATCGTAACGAGTTAACTTCTGAATTGTTACGTGAGACTGTAAAGAAAGTAATGGATGATGTGACGTTTAAGGAAAATAGTCGTAAAGTGGGAGAGTCGCTTAGAAATGCTGGTGGATATCAAAGGGCAGTTGAGGAAATATTCAAATTAAAAATGAAGCCGTACGTAAAGATTAAATAGATGTTAAAAACACACTTACTTTTAATTTGTAAGTGTGTTTTTAGTATTACGCGTTACATGTATTACATAAAAATAGCGATAAAGGTGAAACTTTTCTGTATATAAATCGATACCTTTGAATTAGTAGTAAAATTACGTTAAAATAATACTAAGAAAATATATAAGTTTTGGGGGTAATGAATGAAGAAAGTATTTGAATACGTATTATTAACAATTGGCTCAATTATAGTAGCAGGTTCATTAGAGCTTATTTTAGCACCTAATGGATTAGTAGATGGCGGGGTAACGGCTATTGCTATTATGGCAAATAAAGTCGCAGGATTGCCGCTTTATGGTGTGTTCTTAGGAATTAATATCCCAATTTTATTATTTACTGCAAAAGTAATGGGAAAGAAGTTTTTTATCCGTACATCTTATGCGAATGTAGTTACAACACTCGGATTAATTTATTTAAAACCATTTCCAGCAATTACGACTTCTGAGTTATTAATTGTACTTTATGGTGGAGTACTGTTTGGAATTGGTGTTGGGATTGTTGTTAAAATGGGTGGAGCAATTGACGGTTCGGAAATGTTGGCAGTTTGGATGAATAAACACTTTAATGTACCGATTAGTACATTTTTACTTGCAGTAAATGCAGTTATTTTCATTTTTGTTGCCATTTTATTTTCAATCGAACAAGCGATGTTCTCGTTAGCAATTTTCTATATTGTTACGAAGATGATTGATTTTATACTAGATGGTATTAATCAAGGTAAGAGCGTTATGATTATTTCTGGTAAGAATAAAGAAATAGGCGATTTACTTATGAAAGAATTGCAACTATCTGTTACGTATCTACATGGAGAAGGTGGTTTTTTAGGGGAGCATAAGAGAATCATTTATTGCATTACAAACCGATTCATTTATCCGAAAATGAAAGATCTCGTTCTCTCTGTAGATCCAACGGCTATAATTGAAGCTTCCTATTCAACAGAAACGACTGGTGTGAAACGTCCGGGAAGGAAAGCTAGGTCAGGTGAATAACTAGAAGAAGGCTGTCCAAAAAGTTATTTTGGAACAGCCTTCTTTTTTATTTTGTTGAATTGTTAACATGTTACAAGTTAAACCCACTGTTAACAAGTTTCCTTGCAACTAGGAAACCAAGCATCTTTCAATAATATAGCCAACGTTTCAATTTTATTTTCCGGAATACTACCAAAGCCGAGTAATACGTATGATTCCTTACGTAAATCATTCACGAAATCATATGGAGAAAGTGGGTATAATTTAACGCTTTGTTTTTTAGCGGATTCAATCAGTTCATTTTCATTCATACTGTTATTTACACATAAAACAATATGAAGTCCGGACTGTTCGCCAAGAATTTGAACATTAGCCCCCATTTCTTTCATAATGGATTTTACTAATGCATGATGTTTTCTTTTATAAAGTGTACGACTTCGATTAAGGTGACGTTCCCAATTCCCATTTTGTATAAAGTTAGCAAAAGCAAGTTGTTGTATTGTAGCGACTGTTTGTTTGAAAATTCCATGCAGTTCTTGGTATATCTTTAAAAGGTGTGGTGGTAAAACAACATATCCCATTCGTAAAGAAGGTAAAAAAGATTTTGAGAAAGTTCCCATATAAATAACGCGTTCATTTGAATCAAGACTTTGTAAAGAAGGAATCGGCTTACCAGCGTAGCGAAACTCTCCGTCATAGTCATCTTCAATAATGTATCCATTGCAATCATTAGCCCACTTTAACAATTCTAATCTTCTAGATAAAGGCATAATAATCCCGAGTGGAAATTGGTGTGATGGTGTAACGTATGCGACATTGGAATTTGTATTGTATAAACTAGAAATATCAATCCCTTTTTCATCCAATGGTATGGGATGAATTTGTCTATCACAGCTTTTAATAATTGCGTGTATACGGTGAAATCCAGGGTTTTCAATGCCGTATTCTTTTGTAGGGCCAAGCAGTTGAAGCAGTAGCCAGAGAAGTGGCTGTGTTCCGGCGCCGATCACAATTTGATCAGGTGAAGAATGTACACCGCGAGAATGATATAAATATGTTGATATATGCTCTCGAAGAGCGAATTCACCTTGAGGATCTTCTTTGGCAAATAGTGCATTTTCGTATGTAAGTATGGATTCTTGTAATGCTCGTTTCCAATTTGTAATCGGAAATGCATTTTGATCAATAAGCCCTTGGCTACAATCATATTCAAATTTTTCTTCTATCAAATTGTTCGTCTTCTTTGCTGCATTTCGTTTTTTATTTGGGATAATGTCAATATCGAAATTTGCTACAAAAATACCACGTTTCGGTTTACTTTCTGCATAACCTTCAGCTAATAACTGTTGATAAGCTGATTCAACAGTAATGCGGCTAATATTAAGTTGTGATGCTAAATTTCTGTGTGAGGGTAGACGTGTGCCAACAGAAATAGTCCCTTGTATAATTTCAGCTTTTATATATTCGTAAATTTGCAAGTAAATAGGTGTGTTACTTTGTAATTGCAATGGGATAGTAAAATCCATATAAAACTCTCCTTTAAAACTGGCCTTATAAAAAACACTTAAACTGCCACTTAAGTAAAGGGCAGTTACTTTCTATAATAATGATATAACATTTAGAAAATTATTTAAATAGTAAAGGGAGAGTTAAAAATGAATGTTAAAGAAGTAGTAACAGAAGAGCAATTACATGAAGTATTACCTGTTTTACAGCAATTAAGAACGAAACTTTCAAAAGAGGAAACAAGCTCTTTATTTCGAAATATGAAAGAAGAAAATTATAAACTATTTTCGCTGCGTAATGAGGATGATGAAGTTGTTAGCCTTGCAGGTGTAGCAATTTGTACGAACTTTTATAATAAGAAACACGTTTTCGTATATGACCTTGTAACAGCAGAAGCACATCGTTCAAAAAGACATGGGAAAGTATTACTTTCGTATATAGAGAACTGGGGAAAGGAAAACGAATGTGAGTCTATCGTCCTCACGTCAGCATTTTCAAGAATTGATGCTCATCGTTTTTATGAAAGAGAAGGGTATGATAAGATAATATGAAGCGACCTCCTAGATTATCAAGTCAGGGATTTTAACCCATAATAATGAATGAAAACATTATGAATGGGGTTATACCCTATGATAATAGGAGGCCACTATGGAAAATATAATCTATATTGGGATGGATGTCCACAAGGAAAGTTTTAGCTTATGTGCACTACACGGAACAACTGGGGAAATTGTAAGAGAAGCACGATGTGCTTCAAATGTATCTCTCGTAAAAAAATTCGTTGAGAAACTGAAAACAAAATATGGTGAAGATATAAAAATTAAAGCTGGATATGAGGCTGGTTGTTTAGGGTATTCACTTCATAATCTTCTTGAACAAAATGGAATTGATTGTGATATTTTAGCTCCCACAACAATGTACAGTTCATCAAAAAATAAAATGGTTAAAAATGATAAATTCGATGCCAAAATGATTGCTCTTAATTTAGCAAATGGCACCTATAAAGAAGTATATGTTCCAGAAGAAGAGGATGTTGCCGTGAAAGAGTATATCCGCATGTTAGGTGATTTTAAAACATCTTTGAAAAAAATAAAACAACAGATAAAAGCATTCCTTTTAAGGCATGGCTATGTGTATGAAGGGAAATCAAGCTGGACAATCGCTTATATGAAATGGTTAAAGAATCTTGATCTACAAGGATTATTCAAAGAAACGTTAGGCGAATACCTATTACAGTATGATGTTCTAGTCGATAAAATTGAGCGGTTCAGTCTGAGATTAGAAGAATTATCTCATCGTGAAAGGTACGAAGAACCAATCGCAAATTTAAGATGCTTAAAAGGTATAGATACAACATCGGCAATGACTGTTCATGTGGAAATTGCAGACTTCACTCGTTTTCCCACGGCTAAAGCATTTATGGCTTATGTAGGATTGACACCAAGCGAAAGCTCAAGTGGAGAAAAAATCAGTCGACGTTCGATTACAAAACAAGGAAATTCGACCGTTAGGTCTACTCTTGTAGAATGTGCAAATGCGTTGGTAAAAGGAACAATCGGATTAAAATCGAAGCGAGTGAAAGCAAGACAAAAAGGGCAACGAAGCGAAGTGATTGCTTATGCGGATCAGGCTGTAGAAAGGTTACAAAGAAAATATTATCGCATGATATATCAAGGGAAACCTAGAAATGTTGCCGTTACAGCTATCGCAAGAGAACTGGGGTGTTTTATATGGGGATTAGAAACAGGTAAAATTCACCGAAAATAAAGAGGGAAGGATATGAAGTTGATTGATTCATTCATAGTTAGAAACCAAAGGTATCAATTGATGGCATAGATGAGCTTCAGAGATAGTGAATTACAGGTCTGGCTATCTATGACTCACCTCTTCTGGCATGGCTGAAATTCTGATAAACAAGCTATTTATTAGAATTTGAAAAGGTGTGATCCACGCAGTGAGATTATAAGAGCCTAACGACGAACCATTAACCTGAGGTAACCAATCCACGAATAACAGAGTGGTTAACTGTCGATAGATCTTATTTCTGAAGCTTTTGTATGCCATCAAGAAAAATATTATGGGTGAAAAACTATTGACAAAGGTCACTTCATAACAGGTGAGTTATTCTTTTCATAAAGAATTATAAAAAATAAGAAGAAGTTGTCCCGCAAAAGTTGGGAACAGCTTCTTCTTATTTTTTAAGTTATTATTAAACCGTAAATAGGTTGTAAGTTATGGTATATGTATTTGAAAAGGTTATATAGTGTATTTTGTCGAATTGTTTTAATTTAATAAAGAGAATGATTGGAGCGCTTATACTTGAAAAAAATAAAGAAACTATCAATCCCTAATGATGCTAGAGTTATCGTCATATCTGATATTCATGGAGAATTAAATCTTTTAAAAGAAGCACTACATAAAGTTAACTTTAAAGATGAAGATTATTTAATTATTAATGGAGATCTTTGCGAGAAAGGACGAGATAGCGTAGGCGTAGTAAACTACGTTATGAATCTTGTAAAGAACAATTCAAAGGTTCACGTTGTTGAAGGGAATTGTGAAGTTTTAGTTGATGCTCTTCTAAATGAAAATCCTGATCTTATTAATTATTTATGTATGAGAAAGCACTCGATTTTTAATGAATGGCTAGAGCAATTAGGTTTTTCAGTTCATGAGGGCACTTCAATTCGTGAAGTGAAAGAAGCATTGTTAAGTGAATTTTCACAAGAACTATATTGGCTAACAGACTTGCCAACAGCGATTGAAACAGAAGATTATATTATTGTGCATGCCGGTCTAGAAGATAGAGTAGATTGGAAAGAAACAGAGCGCAAAAATGCGATAGCAATGCCAGAGTTTTTTAATAAATCACATAAAGCAAATAAGTATGTAATAGTTGGTCATTGGCCTGTCGTGAACTATTCTGAAGAAGCACCGTCTAACAATCCAGTTATTGATAAGGAGAAAAAAATTATTGCAATTGATGGAGGAAATGCAATTAAAGAAGCAGGACAATTAAATGCATTTATTATTCAGAGGAAACAAACGGGCGATACGTTTTCTTATACATATGTAGACTATTTTCCAGAGTATGAAGTAATAGCGGATTTTAATGCGAATTCAGAAATGCAGGGCGGAGTGACATATCCGTATTATTACATAGAGCCTATCGAGAAGATGCAAGACTACACCGTATGTAAACAAAAGGAAACGAATAATTTACTCACTGTAAAAAATGAATATATAAAACAACTTGAGTCAGGTGAATATACAGTGAAAACCGATATTTCTTGTGCGCAAATAAGCGTTAGGAAGGGAGATATCGTTTCTCTCATTGATGGTAGCTGTTCAGGATATGATTTAATTAAAAAAGATGGCGTAGAGGGTTGGATAGAGAAAGGGATTTTAGTTGAGATAGAAAAAGTGGAAAATAAAACATTAAGCTGAAATAGGAGGGATATAACCTCCTATTTTTTTAAAGGAGTATATTGCTTGCTGTCTTTAATAAGTAAATAAATCGTACTCGGCAGAATGATAAGCGTCATTCCTAAAAGAATTGCTAGTATAGCATAACCTCTATAGGGAGCAGAAACGATAAAAGGAAGTATCGCTAAAAAAATACCTGCTATCATCATTGAAATACTACTAATATTTGAAGCTCTTTTTTCAAGGTACTTATCATTCCATTCTAATGAAACGGTTGATTTAGTCGTATCAATTTTGGAACTGAAATAACCTATTAATATAAATAAAAGCCCTAATGCTAAAAATATGAAATGATCAAGAGGAAGTGAAAAGCCAAGAGCAATGAGGGCGATGACAATATCGACAAAAAATAAGAATAGTAACATTGTGTTGCCGATCCAATGGAGAAATTTCTGGTTATTCGCTGCTTTAGATAAAGCTAAAAATACAAAGAATAAGAAGGAACATATAATTATATTTACGATTACAAAAGTGCTTTTATCCATTGTTGATGTAGGCGTTCCATTGAAGTCCCATTTCGTAACAATATTTGATGGTAAGAAGAAATATAGAATAATATTTGTCGTAATAATAGTGAGAAATAAAGCAATACTAAATCGATTATTCACTAAATCACCAGCTTTCTAAATCAATAATTGGTATCTAATAACAAAATTATACAATATAATAAATGATATTAGTTTTGATTTTTCTGAAAAAACATTATAATTATATATGAAATAAAGAGGAATGCAGGAGGGAATTATGCAAAACGTTATATTAAAGGGGAAGAAAGTTACAATTCGTACAATAGAAGAATCAGATATAAAAACATTATGGAATATCGTATTTAAAGAAGAAAGCCCAGAATGGAAGAAATGGGATGCGCCATATTTCCCGTTCTCAATGCAAGAATACTCTTCCTATAAAGAGAAGGTGCAAACTCGTTTGCAAGAAGAACCACTGTCAAATTTAATTATAGAAAATAACGGTCAAATTATAGGGAAGGTCGGATTTTATTGGGAGCATAAACCGACGCGTTGGCTAGAGATGGGAATTGTTATTTATAATCCAACTTACTGGAATGGTGGATACGGTACAGAAGCGTTAACGTTATATCGAGATTTATTATTTGAAAAGATGGAAATTGGTAGAGTAGGGCTCACGACTTGGTCTGGTAATGAACGAATGATGAAAGTAGCGGAGAAAATAGGAATGAGCTTAGAAGGTAGAATGCGAAAGTGTCGTTATTATAACGGAACATACTATGATTCTATTCGAATGGGCATGATTCGTGAAGAATGGGAAGCGCTATGTGTAACGAAGGGGTGAGAAAGATTGTACGCTATTATTGCTACATTTGATCGTGTGTTTACTCATAAAATTACAGAACTGCAAAATGAATTAACAAATGTAATTGGAACAAATCAATTAGCTGGAGTAGAACCTCATATAACGATTGCGGATTATAATGAGTTAGATGTTCATTTGTATACGGAGAAACTAGGGGAGTTTGTAGCCATTCAAGAAAATATAGACGCAGTAACTTTTCCTTCTGTTGGAATTTTTCCTACTAATGGAACGGTCTTTCTAGCGCCGACCGTTACCGATGAATTGTTAAAACTTCATTATTCTTATCATGATTATTTTAAAACTTTTCATGACAACCCAAATTCATATTACGTACCGGGAAAATGGGTTCCGCATTGTACAATTGCAAATAGATTACATACAAAGCAGTTTTTAAGTGTAATGGAATATATTTATGGAAAGTTTAATTTTGCAACAGCTTCAATTGAGAAATTAAAATTAATTAAGGTGAATTATGAAAATGGTTTTGCCGTTTCTTCTAGTATATTAGCAGAATATAATTTAAAGAGAATGGAGACATCGAGATGACATATATAATTAGAGAAATGAAGCAAGAAGACATTCACGCTGTACAATCAGTAGCAAAAATAGCTTGGCATGATACATATGAAGGCATTATTCCGAGAGAAATTCAAGATAGTTTTTTAGACGAGGCATATTCTGATGAAAAAATGAAATATCGTCTTAAAAATACGCATTTATTCGTTGCGGAAGAAGAGGGTGAAGTAATAGGGTTTGCGAACTTTTCACCTGTTAGACTACAAAACGAAGCGGAATTAGGTGCGATTTATTTGTTACCAGATCAGCAAGGAAAAGGGATCGGAAGTGCTTTATTACAAAAAGGAATTAAAGCATTAAATGGGATACGGAAATTGTACATACATGTAGAAGCAGCAAATGAAAAAGGAAAACGCTTTTATGAAGCGAAAGGTTTTGCTGAATTAGAGCAATTTGAAGAAGACTTTGAAGGACATATGATGCAGACAGTAAGGATGGTTTTATACGTATAAAGAGAACTAGTAATGAAAATTTTTGATTTTAGTGAAAAAGTAGGAAAGCACCTATCAGTATTTCAATCTAATTTCATCATGTCGAAAATATTAAACCATCGAGGGAATATACATATCGGTGCTATGCATTTACACGAGAATGGAATCATCGGTAATCATGAAGCAGTTGTATCTCAACTGCTTCTTATTGTGGAAGGAGCAGGATATGTATGTGGGGTAAATAAAGAAAAGATAAAGGTAGAGGCGGGACAAGCTGTGTTTTGGAAAAAGGGAGAGCTCCATGAAACAAGTACAGAACACGGATTAACAGCAATTGTTATGGAAGCGGAGAATCTTGAACAAGCGATAGTAATGCCTATTATTCAAGGGGAGTTGTGAAAAATGATTGTTAAGGCGAATCAAGAAGATACCAATGAAATATTAAAATATGCGGCTCAATCGCTTTTTGAGGGGACGAGAGGGAATTGTCAATTAAGTACCGAGAAAGCAATTGAGATTACAAAGCCGATTGTAGAAAAAGGAGCATACTATTTAATTGTTAAAGAAGAAAATAAAGTAATGGGATGGATATTAATAGGGGAAAATACAGACTATTTTTCTCGTGAAAAACTTGGATTTATATATGAATTGTACGTTTTCCCAGAATATCGCGGGAGAGGATTATCGCGAGAACTGATGGAAGCTAGTATTAAGGAATTAAAGGAGAAGTATTCAGAAATTCGGTTGAATGTATTTGCTGGGAATTTTGCAAAAGAGATGTACGAAGAGTTTGGGTTTGTTGAAAGGCAGGTAATTATGACTTTGAAGTGAGTATTATAGTCTGAATGGGAGGGAAATAATGATTTAGTGGCTACTTTCTCGCTGGGATTTAAAGTGAATAAGTCCTTATAAATATATAAAATAGATGGTTTGCCTTTATTTTATAGTAGATTTATAGAGTGTGCTTAAAAAACAAATAAATTAGTATTATACAATATATCGTTATTATAGTAAAAGAGAAATTTTGGAAAAATATCATTTTTTTGTTTAGAAATTTTTAAATTATTGATATAATCAATTTGTAGAATTGATTATTGGTTAATTTTACTATTTTTAAATTTTAAGGGGGATTTAATAATGGCAGGACAAATTCGTATGTCACCAGAGGAGCTTAAATCGAAAGCGACTCGATATGGACAAGGTGCAAATCAAATTGAGGACATTTTACGTCAACTACAAAACTTACAAAATGAATTAAGAGGAGAATGGGAAGGTCGTGCTTTCGAAGGTTTTGACCAACAGTTCAATCAATTAAAGCCAAAAGTACAAAACTTCGCACAGCTATTACAAGAAATCAATATGCAGCTTAATAAAACTGCAGAAGCTGTTGCTAGACATGACGAAGATCTTTCTCGTAATTTCGGTCTACAATAAGACAGATAAAAAGAAATATATAATTTAGCCATGCAACCATACGTTGTATGGCTAAATTACTTTAAAACTAGAGTAAGATACGAAGTCTTTCATTAGATAGACTCGCAGTCGCAGGAGTGATAAGTAGTGAAAAAGTTCAAATGGAGCATCTTGTTGTTTATTATTTTAGCTCTTGTACTATCAACAGGGGTCTCCTATTTAGCATTAAATCAAAATGTTAAGAAAGCTAATGAGAATACTACACCAAAAATGACAGTTGCGTTGGTAAATGAAGATCAGGGCACTGTATTTGAGGGCAATAAAATAGCGTTTGGAGATCAATTTGTTAAAAATGTAAATAAAAATACGAAACAAGAATGGTACGTAGTTAGTCGCGGGGTAGCGGAAAATGGATTAAAAAATAATAATTACAATATGATGATTGTTATTCCAAATGATTTTTCTAGGAAGGCAGTTGCGATTGATTCAGAGATTCCAGAGAAATTAACGTTAAACTACAAAGTAAATGCAACTGGGAATAAGGATTTGAAAGCTGAGGCAGAAAATACAGCTTCTGTTATTTTAGAAGATTTCAATAAGCAAATAATCGACGTTTATTTTGCGAGTATTATCGGTAAGCTACAAGGTGCACAAGATAATATAGGTAAAATAATTGAAAAAGGAAACGTTCAAACAACTATGTATAAAAAAGATATACATAGTCCGTTAGCAAATTACACAAATCAATTTAAAACAGTACAGGATTATACAGGTGTTTCTGTTAATAGTTTCAAAGGATTTCAGGATGTTTTAAAAGGTTTCGGTCAAGCATTAGATGAAGGGAATAAATCTAACAGTACGTATTTAGATGGTTTTAATAACTTTCAAAAAATGCAAACTGATAACAATTTGTTAGCGAATAATTTCACAAATCAATTCAATCAATATATGAATGATATGAATACAGGCGATGCTTTAAAGCAATTAAGTGCATTGGAATCCGCTAATAAAATTATTTCAAATCAATTTACGTTTTCAGAGAAAGAACCGAATATTTTAACTGATGCTGCAGCGATTCAAAAATATTTAGCAGATGTAAAAAAACAAGTGTCTGAATATGATACAGAACTTGCAGGGAAGTTAGAAAGTGATATTCAAGAGACGGTAATTAAGAAGTTAAAGCAATCTATGTCGAATGATGGAAAGCAAGAAATCTTTATAAATACATTAATGAAACAACCAGATGCTCGAATAAAGAAACAAATCGAGAATTTAATTGCGAAATTACCTAGTTTAAACATGGAAGAAATCGGTCAAAGTGATTTGCCAGATACAACGAAATTACAACTGCAAAATGTAATTCAATTTACAAAAAAATATAATAAAGAAAATAATTTTTATTATGATCCTGTAAATAAAATATCTTTAGGAAACGCTATTAAAGAAGTAAAGGATAGACTTTATACAGAGGGAATTACATTTAGTGATACTGCGAAAGTAATTAAAATGGAATCTGCACAAACTTTGAAGATAAGTATTCCAGAAGAATTTAAACTAGATGGAAGTACAGGATTCTTACATATTGATGGTGAGGATCGTACAAGTGATTTTCTTCAAAGCGAAGCAGGAGAAATTACAATAGCTCCTCGTAATGAAGGGGATATAAAGATTGATCTGCATGTGAAGTTAAAAGATCCAAACATCAATATAGATGTTTTCTCTCCTGTAATGTGGCAGTGGGAATTGAGTGGGACTCATAAAAAAGAAACTAGTCCTGAAAAAGAAAAACCTAACAAAGAAGATAAAGGAACACAAACGGAAAATAGCAAGGTGGAAAATGTGGTTCATAAATCACAGTATGGCATAATGCCGTTAGTACACAATGCTAAAACGCCTATTATTCAAAAAACAGAACAGAGTAATAATGGTGACAGTGTCAAGCCTGATGCAGGAGGAAAACCTGATACGGGAGGAAATCCAGACACAGGAGGAAAACCTGATACAGGAGGAAAACCTGATACGGGAGGAAAACCTGATACAGGAGGAAAACCTGATACAGGAGGAAAACCTGATACAGGAGGAAATCCAGACACAGGGGGGAAACCTGATACAGGAGGAAATCCAGACACAGGGGGGAAACCTGATACAGGAGGAAATCCAGACACAGGAGGGAAACCTGATACAGGAGGAAATCCAGACACAGGAGGGAAACCTGATACAGGAGGAAATCCAGACACAGGAGGGAAACCTGATACAGGAGGAAATCCAGACACGGGAGGAAAACCTGACACAGGAGAGAAGCCAGACACTGGGACAGATAACGGTAGCAATTCAAAAACTATTGAAAGTACAACGAATCAAGTTGTACATCAAAAAGCAGAAGTATTAACAAAAAATATATCTAGTTTATTAATTAAAGAAGCAGTAGATACAGTCGAAAGTTATCAAGGTTTAATGAGCCTTTACGAAATGTATTATGGGATTGATTTAAGAACGAAAGATGTAGGTCCTAAGTTAGAAGAGGGAAGTTTAGATGCAATTGCGACGGATCAATCTTTGTACTACGTATTAAATAAACAAAGCTTAATTGATTTAATTTCAAATCTTGTTTCATCAAGTATTACTACAGAAATAAAGCAAGATATGTCAGGTTTAAAACAAAAAATAAACTCTTATCAACAATCTATTACTAGTGCGGATCAAAATTCTATGCTACTAGCGGAGAAATTAAATGGAACGACGCAACAAGCAACTAGTATGAATGAAAATTTAGGAGAGTATTTAAAAGGTTTAGCGAAATGGCGTGAGAATAGCTTAAAACTAGTTGAAGAGCAGCAAGTATTAACAACAAATCATGCTGGTGAGCAAACAGCTGTTTTATCGTTAGATTCTGGTATTAAATCATTAATGATGCAAAGTCAGTCATTGGTCGAAAGTTCGAAGCATAGTTTAGCAACTTCAGACGATGTATATAAAACATTTGATCAAATCAATGGACAAGCAAAAGAAATTCAAGACAGCGGAACGACAATTGTTTCAAAAGCTGATTTATTATTAAACGACTTTACGAAGAAAATGGAAGATGATAAATCATTCTCCAAAAACTTTACGAAAATTTTAGCGAATAGTCGTATTGGAGATCGTCAAAATGAAATGCTATATGACTTTTTAGCTAGTCCAGTTCAAAAGCAAAATGATGGAGTAATTGTAGCAGGTAATGCTTTTACACCGTACTTAATTGTATTAACTTGTTTCATTGTTGCATTATTTACAGCATACGCAATTGCGAATCAAGAAAAGAAACGAATGCAATCAGATCATTTTGAAGAGAAATTCTCATTAATTGATATGAATGTACCAACTACAGTAGTAGCTTTCGGTATATCAATTGTGGAAGGGATTAGTATAGGTATCATTTCTGGGCGTCTTTTAAAGTTTGGTCAGGATCAAAGTTTACTATGGATTGCGTTCATCACATTTATTATGATGGCGTTTGTATTGGTCTCAACCTACTTATTACGACAAATAAAAATGGTAGGTATGTTTATACTATTAGTATTTTTAAGCATGTACCTATTTTTAACTGAGGCAGTTGGAAGTAAAGTAGATCAAATGTCCTCTGTCGGAAAGATACGTCAATTCTCACCGCTTCAGTATATAGAAAGTTTTCTAAATGATTTTATTAGTGGTAAAGATACTGGGAAAGTTATTTTTGTCGTATTGTTTGTAATTGCCATTATTGGATTGGTTAGTAATCTATTTGTATGGCATAAGAAATGGGAGGAAAAAGAAGTAAATGATCAAACAATGGAGCATAGTGGCTAAGTTATCATTTCTCTCTATCCTTTTACTGTTTGTCGCGCTACCGATAAGGAGCGCGGCTGACAGTTATCTTGGTGATGATGGGAAGATTAAGTTTAAAGTGGATCGACTTGAAGAAAGCGACCAAGAAAAAAATAAAAAGGAACATAAAGAAACAGAATTAGATAAAGCATCGATTGAGTTATTTAACAAAGATATAGAGGAAGAAATTGAGAAAAAGAAAAAGAAAGAACAAAAAGATATGGAAGCTTTGCGAGATTCTCTTTTTACAAAACCAAAAGAGAATAATAGTGTTAAAGATACGAAAAATAGTTTATTTAGCAGTGAATACATTGTCAGAAAAAGTGCAGATGAAGTAGCGAGTAATGAAACAATGAATGAAGAGCCAATTAGTATAACAATAATATTATTATTTGGCGGCGGCATTCTACTTATTTGCATCGGTATTTATACGGTTCTTCGTAAAAGTTGGAGGTAAAGCGATGGCAATACAAACACATATCAATGTGACAGTAGATTTTAGTAAATGGAATGGAAATACATATGATTTGCGTATTCCGAATCATCAATCTATTAAATATTTATTAAAAAACTTATTAGATACGCTAAAGATTGATAATCATGAAGGTTCACATTTTGTAATTAAAGTGAAAAATAAGTCAATTGTTTTAACAGATAATGATCGTTTAATTGATCACCAAATAACAGATGGAGATATTTTGCAAGTTTTATAAAGAATATTTTTTACTTTTAGTTATTTGAAAATAAGTTATTACGGGTTATAAAGAAAAGGAGAAGAGGATAAACATGACGGAAAAAATAATTCAAATTGATGCAATGAACTATCAATTTCAAATAGAAAAAGAAAATTGGAAATTGGAGATGACCAAATCTCAAACACGTATAAAAGACTTCCGTCAATTCGATATAATTACGGGCGAATCATCTGAATTTGTACCATTAACAATAGAAGAAACGGATGATATGTTTACGTTTCTATATCAAGTAGATAAAAAATTATATAAGTGGGACGATCTTAGCCGTTTTGGAAGAAATGAGAAATTAAGACTACTTCGGAATGTTGCGCAGTTTCGTAAATATTTAAATAAACGAATCACGTTCTTTTTACATCCAGACAATATAGTTTTTAATGCTAATTTAATACCAAGTATTATACATAGAGGAATTCGAGATATTGTTCCGCCAACCCCGTTATTAGAAGAGCAATTTTTAACACAATATAAGTGTCTAATTATTGCTTTATTCTCCCAAAAACATAACTTTGATGATTTGTATGCTGGGTTACTAAAAGATGCAAAAGAAACAACATTTGAACAGACCGTTGCTCAAATGGAAAGCTTAGATGCATTACTGCAGTTTCTTGATGACAGCTTTGAGAAGGAACAAACAAAAACAGAAAAAAATATGCAGTTAGTACCTAAAAAAAGCTATAAATCATTTAAATACTTAGCTTTTTCCTTCATAGCGGCGACAGTTATTTTAGCTGCTCCTTTAATATATTTCACTTTTATAAAATTTCCTTATCAAAATAAATTGTTAGAAGCAAATGCAAGTTTCATAGCAACTGATTATGACAAAGTCATTACGCAATTGAATGAAGAGGAGTTTGAATCATTACCGATTGCATCTAAATATGAGTTAGCATTTGCATATATTACAGCTGAAAAACTAGGTGAAGCTCAAAAGAAATCGATTATGAAAAACATTAGTTTGAAAAGTGATGAAAAGTATTTGCTGTATTGGATGTATAACGGAAAAGGTAATTTTGATAAATCATTAGATTTAGCTAAGACACTTGATGATCCTCAGCTTATTATGTACGGCCTTGTTAAACAAATTGAATCACTGAAAAATAATCCAGATTTATCAGGGGAAGAACGTGATCAAAAGTTAAAAACATATGAGCAACAATTAGATGAATATAAAAAGAAATATGACAATTCATCAAACGATAAAAATTTGTCGGACACAGAGAAAAAAGAGTAAGCACTTGATGAGACAGTTGAAAAGGAGCAGTGAACACGGATGGAGCAACTATTAGTATTGACTTATGGAGACAAAATATATAAGTGCACATTACATCCAAATGAGCAATCAATAGTGTCGATTGGAAAAGAGTGGACAAACGATATTACGAATCCAAGTTTAGAACAAGAAGTAGAGTTAAAGTGGAATAATGAAGTAAATGCTTGGATGGTACAGGATCAATTAATAGAATTCAATAAGGAAATTGAGATTGGGAAAACAAGAGATGTGAGCTTGAAAATCTTTATATCTATTGTTGGCACAACTAAAGTGTTTGATATCGGAACGAAACATTCTCTTACAGTGAGTCAAAACGATTACGATGATATTTCTATTACCGGGACTAGTGTAGATTTAATGCTATCTCGCGAAACGTTGTACGATTCTTTTAAAGTGAACGTGTATGGCGGGGATGTATTTCATAATTATACGAAGTTAAAAGATAGCGTTATGTTGGAATCAGGAGACGTATTATATTTTGATGGTATTTTATTGGAGATTGGTAGTGAAGACATTCAAGTACTTTCTTCAGAAGATAAAGTGAAATCTGCGTTACCTATTTTAGTAGAATCAGAAACAAATTATCAAAGTGGTTATCCAGACTATCATCGTTCACCACGTATTATTTACCGTGAACCAGAAGAGAAAATGACAATTGCAAAGCCTTCAAGTATGCCATCAAAACCAACGGAGCATTTAGCAAGAATCATTGCACCTTCACTTGTCATGATTGTCGTAACTGTACTACTTGCTATTTTCATGAAATATGGAATGTTTATTATCGCATCGATTGCGATGACATTAGTAACAATCATTGTTTCTGTCACATCGTATATTAAAAATTTGAAGCAATATAAAGTCGATATTGTTGAACGAGATAAAAGCTATAGAGAGTATATAAAACAAAAAACGAAAGATTTACATGCAGAAAGTGAAAAACAGCGTCACGCATTACATTATCACAATCCAAATGTAGAAGTAATACGTAATATGGCAGTTCAAGTAAATCCTCGAATTTATGAAAAAACAATGTTACATCATGATTTCTTAACATTTAGCGTTGGAACAGGACAAGCTAATACGAGTTTTGAAATTCAATTTAATGAAGAAGAATTTAGTCAAACGAAAGATGAATTAATTGATATAGCACGTGAACTAAGACAGCGTTATCTATCGTTGGAAGATGTACCAGTTGTAACAGATTTAATGAATGGACCAGTCGGTTATATTGGTCAACGCTCTTTAGTGTTAGAGCAATTACAATTATTAGTTGCACAAACGGCTTTATTCCATAGTTATTATGACTTGCAGTTTATTACTATTTTTCCGGAAGAAGAAAAAGAAAAATGGGATTGGATGCGCTGGTTACCTCATGGAAGTGTTCGCGATATAAATGTACGTGGATTTGTATACCATGATCGTAGCCGTGATCAAGTGTTAAATAGTTTGTATCAAATATTGAAAGAACGAAAATTAAAACTAGATGAAAAAAGTTCTACTAATGAAAAAATGTACTTTGCACCGCACTATGTCGTTCTCATTACAGATGAAAAACTAATATTAGACCATGTTGTTATGGAATTCTTTAATGATGATCCGAGTCAATTAGGTGTATCACTTGTATTTGTACAAGATGTTATGCAAAGTTTACCGGAGCATGTGAAAACGGTAATAGATATAAGAGATGCAAAACAAGGGAACATCATCTTAGAGCAAGGAGAACTTGTTAACCGTCATTTTAAACTAAATCATGTGCCAAAAGGATTCAATTTAGAAGATATTTCACGGGCATTAGCACCATTAAATCATTTGCAAAACTTAAAAAATAGTATTCCAGAAAGCGTAACATTTTTAGAAATGTACGGCGTTGAAAAAGTAAAAGAACTGAATATCACAAGTCGTTGGGAGAAAAATGCAGCGCATAAATCTTTAGCTGTACCACTTGGATTACGTGGTAAAGAAGATATCGTAAACTTAAACTTACACGAAAAAGCACACGGACCACACGGATTAATAGCAGGTACAACAGGTTCAGGTAAATCGGAAATTATACAATCGTATATTTTATCTCTAGCAGTCAATTTCCACCCGTACGAAGTAGCCTTTTTACTAATTGACTATAAAGGCGGCGGAATGGCGAATTTATTCAAAAACTTACCGCATTTATTAGGAACAATTACGAACTTAGATGGAGCACAAAGTATGAGAGCGCTCGCATCAATTAAAGCTGAATTACAGAAAAGACAACGATTATTTGGTGAAAATGATGTAAACCATATTAATCAGTATCAAAAACTGTATAAAGAAGGCTTAGTAAGTGAGCCGATGCCGCATCTATTTTTAATTAGTGATGAATTCGCGGAACTGAAGTCAGAACAACCAGAATTTATGAAAGAGTTAGTTTCAACAGCGCGTATCGGTCGTTCGCTCGGAATCCATTTAATATTAGCTACGCAAAAACCGAGTGGTGTTGTAGATGATCAAATTTGGAGTAACTCGAAATTCAAATTAGCATTAAAAGTTCAAAATACGTCAGATAGTAATGAAATTTTAAAAACACCAGATGCTGCTGAAATTACATTACCAGGACGTGCTTACTTACAAGTTGGGAATAATGAAATTTATGAACTATTCCAATCAGCCTGGAGCGGAGCAGACTATGTAGAAAACAAAGAGGATAAAGAACATTTAGACGCAACAATCTATGCAATAAATGATCTAGGACAATATGAAATATTAAGTGAAGATTTAAGTGGCCTTGGTAGCAGTAAAGAAGTAATAAGCGTACCATCTGAACTGGATGCTGTTATTGACTACATTCACGATTACGCAGAAATAAATGAAATTGAAGCGTTAGCAAGACCGTGGTTACCACCACTTCCAGAAAGCGTATATTTACAAGACTTACATGCTATTCAGTTCAAAGAAGCATGGACGAAAGAAAAGAAACCATTACAAGCAACAGTTGGTCTACTAGATCAGCCAGAATTACAATCACAAACACCATTAACACTAGATATTAGTAAAGACGGACACGTAGCGGTCTTCTCAAGTCCAGGCTACGGAAAATCCACATTCTTACAATCAGTCATTATGGATGTAGCTCGTCAGCATAGTCCGGAGCATTTGCATGTGTATTTAGTGGACCTTGGAACAAATGGTCTTCTACCTTTGAAAGGATTACCTCATGTAGCGGATACGATTACGATTGATGAATCTGAAAAATGTTTAAAGTTTGTTGAAAGATTAACTCAAGAAATGAAAAATCGTAAACGATTATTAAGTGAATATGACGTTGCAAATATTGAAATGTATGAAAAGGCAAGCGGGAAAGAAATACCACATATTATTATTGCAATCGACAATTATGATGCAGTAAAAGAAGCGAAGTTCTATGAAAGCTTTGAAATGCTAATTATGCAAATTGTCCGAGATGGTGCAAGTTTAGGAATTCATACCTTAATTAGTGCAGGGCGACAAAATGCACTTAGAATTCAATTGTACAATAATATTAAAATCCAAACTTGCCTATATATGATTGATCAAAGTGAAGTAGCTAGTATTGTAGGGAGATCTGATATAAAAGTGGAAGAAACAGCAGGAAGAGCGTTAATAAAACTAGAATCTCCTACATTATTCCAGGTTGCACTACCTACGAAAGCAGAAGATGAATTACAGCAAATTCAATTATTACAACAAGAAGCAAATGATATGGATCGAGAATGGGATGGAGAACGTCCGAAGGCAATTCCAATGATGCCAGAAGTGATTGATATTGCTACTTATCGTAAAAATAAAGACGTTACAAAAGCTCTACAAGCAGCAAGAATTCCAATGGGGCTTGATTTTGCAAACGTAGAAGTTGTAGCTCATGATATTGCAGTGAATGATCATTTAATGATTTATAGTGTAGATGATAGTATGAGAAAACAAATTGTATCTAGCATCCTATCTCAATTGAATAAAGATTATTTTGAAAGTGTGACGTTGGTGGATACAGCAGAGTATAGTTTCGTTCAATATAAAGACGATGTGACGCACTACATTGTAGACGAAAATGAAATCAATATGCATGCGAAGTATTGGATGGAAGTAATTCGTGAACGAGCTCTTGAATTAGCACAAGCAAGACAAGAAGGTAGAGAAATTCCTGCATTCACAAAACAACTCATTATCATGACAAATGTTGAAGAGTTTAGTAAATTTGTTTATTTAGAAATGGAGGATGCAGCGACTTTAATTGATTTATCTCGTACAGTAGGTATTTACTTTGTATTAGCAGGTCACCACGACTACATGGACCGAAATCGTGAAGCTCTACCTATGAAAATGAGAAGTAAACTAACAGCAGCAATTATCGCAATGCCATTAAATGATCAAAGTATCTTCAACATAAAATATATAAGCAACGAAGCACCATTAGGTAAAGATGAAGTGTATTACTATCAAAAAGGGAACATAATGAAACTAAAAATGCCTAGAGTAACTAACGAGGTGACAGTATGAAATTAAAGAAGAAAGCTAAGGTGATGATAGTCGTGTCAATAATGGCAAGTTTATTAAGTGGATGTGGTTTTGGAGAGACAAAGATAGAGTATGAGAGATTAGTAGAGGCATTGGATGAAGGGGACATGAAGACAGTTATGTCTGCGAGTGATGATGGGTATGCGTATGTGAAAGAAGAGGTTAGGGATAGCACTTTTATTGAGGATAATAATAAGCAAATAGGAGTAGTTTATCAAACAACGCAAGGTATTTATAGTATTAAAGATAATATTCTTTTTGGTGAGGCACAAAAGAAAGTCAATACTCCAGTTGAGGATGAAAAACATAGTGACAACCCACAATATAAAGAAGAAGTTGTATTCAAGTCAGATATAAGATACGAAAATGGACAGCTAGAAGCTTCAAATCGAGGGGGAGATATGTCTAATATAAAATTAATGCTCAATAGAGTGCAAGGAATAAAAGAATTGAAACCAAATGTGAATAAAAAAAGCTTCAGCCAACCAGCTACGATAAGCTATAATTTATCAGAAACTCAATTTAAAGAGCTATTTAATGGGAATTTAGGATTAGAGTATGAGAAGTTTAGTTATGCAACACTACTAATTGAATTTAATTCTGCTAAGGATACAAAGGAAAATCCGATGGAAATAACAGAGATAACAATTTCGATAGGCTATAAACAAAGAAATGAAGAAAATAATATGATTAGGCATGATCAAGAAATAACAACATATTTACATAATAAAGAAGAAAATAATCGGAAATCAAAAAAAGATTACTTACAATATGAAAAGAAATTTAAAGAAAGCCATTAATATATAAAGGGGAGAATATGGTGAATGAGGAAGATTATAAATTAAGTAGTGATGTAGGAAAATTAAGATTATCGGCAAAAGATATTTATGATTATAATGCACAAGAAAAAAAATATAATAATTCTGATCCAATAATAAATAAACAGAAGTTACAAGACAACTTTAATGCTAATATTATAGCTTCTGATGATATTCATTCAGTAACTGGATTTGGGGCGTATGCTTTAGAGGATAGAAACACGCATGAAATTTTCATTGTATACGTTGGAACCCAACCGAGCCAAATAGGTGATTTAGCAACCGATGGAGCAATTGGACTGCATAATTTAACTAATTCACCTATATTGGGGTCATTAGCAGAATTTCAGTATAGTCAAGCAGAAAAATTTTATGAAAAAGTCAAGGCGGGGAATAAAGGAAAGAAGATAACTTTACTAGGGCACTCCTTAGGTGGCGGAGCAGCGAATACAGTTGCATTAAGACATCAAGAAGATAATATAAACGTATTAGCTTTAAATCCTGCGCCTGTTTTAAATAAAGATGTGGTTAAGTACGGATACGGGACCAATATGAAAAATTGCCGCAGTCTTATAAATGAATATGATCCTTTGTATGGCGCCATTAAGGCCGCAGATTTTGTAATACCTGGACAGGTTTATAAAATGGAAAATGGGGAAGGGCATTCTTTTTTATATGATCCAAAGTTTTATTCTAGGAATGGGAATGTAGCAATAGATAAATTGAAAAAGGTTAGCGAAACAGGATTTGATTGGAAATTTGGTTTTTTAGAAATATCAGAATCTGCTGGGGACCTATATAAAGGAATCACTGGAAAAAAAACATTAAGTACAACAGAAGAAGTTGTAGTGGATTTAGTGGTAAATGGAACCCCAGTCAGTGCAATTCTAGTTGCAATAACAGTAGTGGGAGATACTAGTGCTCTAGCAACAAAAATAGCAAGTATAGGTGTAGAAACAGGAAAAAAAGCTTTGAAATTTAGTAAGGAAGTTATACAAGAAGTTAGAAATCAGGTGAATGCGGCTGTGGATTGGATAGAGAATAAATTAGCAAAATGTAAGGAAAAGGTACTTGAAGTGTTAGAATCAGTATTTAACGCAGCTGTAGATTTTTTAGTAGGATGCATTATTCTTTATTTATCCCGTGATGAAATTATAGCAATTGCAAAAGAAGTAGCATCTTCTCTTGTTCAAGATATTTTAGATGTATTTAAAGGTGACTTTGAAATTGATACAAATATTGCTTCAATTGCTGGAGATTATGTAAGAAGCCATCGCCAATCATTATTAAACTATTTTATGAATGATGGTAGTAGAGGATTAAATCGTTCATTATTAGTAGAGATTTCCAGAGATGTGAACGAACTTTCAAATGATTTAAAAGAGTTAAGTCAAGATGTAACAGATGCGGTAATTTCTATGATAGCAAAAGATGAAGAGTTAGCTTCGGTTTCCTATTATTGATAAATGTTAAGGAAGGGGGTATGAGGATGGATTTACATATGATAATGTCGAGGGTTCATAGTACATTTCCGGACAGTGGTGGGCGAGATCAAATTATTAACGTTGTTATGCAACTTGAAAAAGCAGCTGTATCTTTGACAGGAGATATTAGAAGATTAGAAAGTAGTATTGATAATAGTTTGCAAGGTAAAACACGTGATGCTTTTATTGATCGTATTCGCCAATTAGAAAAAAGGCGACAAAAAATAGAAGAGAAAATTATCGTATTAAAAGGATCGGTGAATTAATATGAAAGATTATATGGAGAAAGTTTTGCCTTTAGGAAGTGTAGTGAGGTTGAGTACTGAGGAAGAAAAAGATGTAGAGTATGTAATTACTACAAGAGGAATACTTCTCGATGAAGACACTTTCTATGATTATGGTGGGGTATTACACCCAGTAGGTTTGACGGCAGAGACATATAAATTATTCAATGACTTTGATATTTTAGAAGTGAAATTTGAAGGGTATAAAAATTCTATTGAAGGAAAATTTGCTCATAATTTTAAAATATGGCGAAATGAATTTGTAAAAACGATAAAGAACAAGGCTGAAAATAATAAGTAACAATTATTAATAAAACAAGGGCTATAATATATTTAGAAATAAATAGACTTTCCTCTTCCAACATGGAAAGAGGAAAGTCTATTTTTGATTGAATAAGAATCTAAATATCTAGTATTACGTGGGAACAACATGAAAAGGAACGCCACGAATTTATAGCAAATAGAAAAAGAATAAGAGAGAAAGAACAAAAGCGAAACAAAAACTGAAATGAAAGTTGTAAATGATAATTGTAAACTTATATAGAATAAATGCATTATTCATAAGTTAACTAGTAAAGGGAGGGATGTAATATCTTGAATAAAGATCCCAAAACTGTAAAAACAGAAAAAGGTTTATTTGAAAGTGTAATAGTACCTATTATTGTCGGGATCATGTTTATCTTTTAATTCTATATAAAGTAGCACAGTTTCTGGGGAAGTGGATTGTTATCTTTGGAATAATATTTTTTATTGGTAGTATATTTCTTTGCATATATCTAGAAGAATATGGGGGGATTGGGCGGTAGGATAGGGTTAATATCAATGTTACTGTTGTATTTTATGTTTATTAGAAAAAGTAAAAAAGCTAGTTTAATATGAAATACCAAAAACATGTATTAACTCTCAGTTTGTCTACAAAAATAGAGTTAATACATGTTTTTAGAAAAGGTGGTGTCATTATATGTGGAACATAAAAGAAAAAGATTTAGATGCATTTAAAATAACATGTAGAAACCGTTTAAGTCCTGAAGCTGCTGTAGGTTTTATGCTAGGCTCAATCATATACACCTCATTAATCATGTTAGGTGTAATTTATGGTTTGGTGAAATTTGGTTGGTCAGTATATCCTAGTTTACTAGAGGAAACAATTATTAAAATAGAGTTATGTTTGTATAGCTTACAAATCATTTTTCTTATTGTATATTTATTTCCCAAAGCCCGTTTTAAATTTCAAAAGTTACAAGCTATAGTTATATTGCTATATGCACTTCAACTTGCGACTATAGGATTTGTAACAGTAGTTGTTTCGAGTATTTTCGGTTATTCAAATGATCATGTTACATTGACTTATGTAGCCTTATTATTGTTAGGAGCTTTTATTATTCATATTTTTACAACAATTAATACCTTTAAGCAAGCTAGCGAAGGCGCATTTAGTAAGTGGGAAAATTCAGTTTCATTTTTTAGTAAGACAAAAGATTTATTAATGATTGCCTCTATACTATATGTATTAACTCTCTTAATCTTAATTTATATTAATAATGATTATACGATGGGGCAAATAGGTTGGTATGCCGTATTGACCCTTATACTATATTCAGTAGCCATAGGTGCAGCAGAGTTCCAATTATTAGCCTATTGTAGATTCAAATTTCCGATATTTTACATTTCGTGGGAGGAACATGAAAGGGAACGTCAGGAATTCTTAAAGCGTTATAAAGAGAGAGAGGAAAAGAAAGCAAAATAAGTTTTGGTTTCTGAAAATTCGAACAGAATATATAAACAATTAAGGATTGTATAGAAATCGATGCTATTAAAAATTAAAGTATCTTCAATATAATCTGTATGAGTAAGTAAATATCAGTAAGTAAAGGTGAAATGTATTACTTTCCAAAAAGAAACATAATGAACTTAAAAATGCCTAGAGAAATCAACGGGGTGTCAGTATGAAGTTAAAGAAGAAAGCCAAGATGATGATAGTTCTGTCAATAATAGCAAATTTATTAAGTGGATGTGGTTTTGGGGAGACGAAGATAGAGTATGAGAGATTAGTAAAGGCATTGGATGAAGGTGATATGAAGACGGCTATGTCTGCGAGTGATGATGGGTATGCTTATGTGAAAGAAGAGGTTAGGGATAGCACGTTTGGGGCGGAAAATGATAATCGCATTAGCGTTGTATATCAAACAACAGGAGGAGTATACAATATTAAAGAAAAAAAGTTCTATGGAACAACTTTGCAAGAAATTGCTAGTTCATTAAATAGTGAGCAAAAAAAAGAAGAGATTGTATATAGAACTAGTATTAAATATGAAGATAATCAATCAAAAAGTCCAGATCAAAATTTGGATGTTTCGAATGTTCGATTTATATTTAATAGATTAAAGGGAATAGATAGTTTAAGACCCAAAAAAGATAAAAAAAGATTTAGTGAGTCATCCAAGGTAACATATTACTTAACCGAATCGGAATTTCAAGAAATAATTAATGATAAGTTAAAGGTGGACTACGATAAATTTGATGAAGCAATATTATTAATGGAGTTTAGTTCGGCGAAAGATTCAAAAGAAAATCCAATGGAATTCACTACAATAAGCATCACAATGGGATATGAAAAAAAGAATAAAGAAGGCCGATTAATAAGGCATGATCAAAAAATAGCAATCTATTTAAATAGTAAAGAAGATAACAATAAAGCTTCTAAAACCCGATATGAGAAGTATGAAAAACAATATTCAAATAGCAAGTAATGTATAAAATAAGGGGAAAGGTGTAGTTATGGTATGAGTAAAAGGTTAGTTAAAAAAATAGTTATTGTAATGACTGTAACGTTTTTACTAAGCGCGTGCAGTTTCGGGGAAACAAAAATAGAGTATGAGAGATTAGTAAAGGCATTGGATGAAGAGGACATGAGTACGGTAATGTCTGCGAGTGATGATGGATATGCTTATGTGACTCAAAGAGGTATTTATAGTACGTTTGAGCAAAAAGAAGATGGAGAGCACAGTAAGACAATTCGTCAAACTACGGAAGGTGTATATAATACAAAAGATAAAAGTTTATATGGAGAGGCGATACAAACAGTTGCGACTGATATAGAAAAAGACAAGGGGAAAAGGACAAATGAAAATTATAAAAAAGAAACTATTTATAGTACTCATGTTAAGTATGAAAATGGACAGGTGAAAAGTTCGGATTCAAATCTAGATGTTTCATACGTAAACTTAATTGTAGATCGTTTAAATGGGATAGGGAAACTAAAGATGAAGCCCGAGAATGATATAAAAAAGTTTGATCAGCCTAATTCAGTTGGATATCGACTAACTAAATCTGAATTTAAAGATATTATTAATAATAAATTAAAGATACAATACGATGAATTTGATGGAGCAACAATCGTATTGCACCTGGATGCCTCAAAAAATCCAAAACAAATTTTGCAAATGAGGATAGATATAGATTTTAAAGAAAAGAATGAGGATGGAAAATTAATAGAAAATATGTTCCAAATAATAACGTATTTTAATAGAAAACAGGATAATAACCAAGATGCGAGACAGGAATATTTAAAATACAAGGCGCAGTACAACAAAAGAGATAGTTAAGAGTGGCGATGAAAATAAAAAGGTATAAAATCAGTGACTAAGAAAATTGAATCTTTATTTTGGTAATATACTATAGTTCGGGGAAAGGTGAAGCTAACAAATGTGGAACATAAAAGAAGAAGATCTAGATGAATTTAGAATTACATGTAGACATCGTTTAAGCCCTGAAGGAGCTATGTTGTTTATGTTTGGTGGAATGCTTTATAGTTCGTTATTGATGCTTTTTATTTTTGGAGCATTAATTAGATTTGGCTGGGATTACTATCCGACTCTTTTTGACACAGTAATGGTCAGAATGGAATTGTTGTTATATAGCCTACAAGTAATCTTTTTTATTATATATCTGATCCCTAAGGTACGTTTTAAATTTCAAAAGCTCCAGACATTGGTGATATTATTATATGCGTTTCAGTTAGGTACTATAG
The DNA here is from genome assembly GCF_038005385.1 of Bacillus sp. FSL K6-2944. Lineage (NCBI taxonomy): Bacteria > Bacillati > Bacillota > Bacilli > Caryophanales > Bacillaceae > Bacillus > Bacillus sp. FSL K6-2944. The sequence continues at coordinate 868,414 of NZ_JBBOTE010000001.1, forward strand.
GTCTTACGGCGTTTGTTCTTCCAGGGATGAGTAATTATTCTATTAATTTTATTACGCTTATTTATGTAGGTTTACTAGTATTAGGAGCAATACTTGTTCATGGTGTAACAACATTTGATACTTTTAAACAAGCAAGTAAAGGTGCGTTTAGTATGGGAGAAAGATCTACTTCATTTTTTAATAAGGAAAAGAAAAATGTAATGTTTGGTGTGGTAATTTATGTACTAATTCTTCTCGTTTTAATTTATATACAAAATAATTACTCATTGAGCATAATGTTTGGTTACTTTATATTTACATTCATCATGTACGCGATAGCCATAGGCGCAGCAGAGTTCCAATTATTAGCCTATTGCAGATTTAAATTTCCATCATTTTATATTTCGTGGGAGGAACATGAAAGAGAGCGTCAGAAAAGACTAAAGCTTTATGAAGAGAAGGAAAAAAAGAAAACTAAAGAAATAAAATAAGTTTTGCGTCGAAATGGGGAAAGATGAATGCTTAAAATAAAGGAAGAAGATTTAGGTTTTTTTCAAATTACAAATAAAAACCGATTAAGTCCGGATTATATAAGAATCTTTTATGGGGGAGTTTTTGCATATACTTCTATACCAATGCTCATCATGTTTTTAGGTGTTTTGCTGAACGGTGATAAGATTTCTCTAACTCCTTTTGAAAAGATAGTTGTACAAACTGAGGTTAAGTTGTATGTTGATGTATTTTGTGTTTGTTAAACAAAGTAAAAAAGGCTAGTTTAATATGAAATACCAAAAACATTTATTTACTCTCAGTTTGTCTACAAAAATAGAGTTATTACATGATTTTAGAAAAGATGGTGTAATTATATGTGGAATATAAAAGAAAAAGATTTAGATGAATTTAAAATAACATGTAGAAATCGCTTAAGCCCAGAAGACTCTGTGGGATTTATGTTTGGAGGAATAGTTTATAGTTCATTATTCATGCTTTTTATTTTGGTAGCATTAATTAAGATTGGCTGGGGATACTATCCGACTCTCTTTGACAAAATAATTGTTAGTATTGAATTAGTGTTATATGGTTTGCAAGTAATCTTTTTCATTCTATATCTAATTCCAAAAGCTCGTTTCAAATATCAAAAGTTGCAAGCACTTGTGATATTATTATTTGCATTTCAGCTAGGAACTATAGGATTCACATTGTTTATACTTCCAGCAATTTCGAATTATTCAACTGATCAAATTACATTATTGTATGTGGGTTTATTGTTTCTAGGAGCAGTTTTTGTTCATCTGGTGACAACGATTGATACCTTTAAACAAGCAGAGAGTGGGGCATTTAGTATGGATGAAAGAGCAACTTCATTTTTTAGTAAAACAAAAGGCAATGCAATGATTGGTGTTACGATATATGTACTAACCCTTCTTATTTTAATTTATGTTCATAATAATTATGAAACAGGGGTTTTAGTGGGGTATATGGCAGGAACCCTTGTAATGTACGCGGTAGCCATAGGTGCAGCAGAGTTCCAATTATTAGCCTATTGTAGATTTAAATTTCCATCATTTTATATTTCGTGGGAGGCACATGAAAGGGAACGTCAGGAATTCTTAAAGCGTTATAAAGAGAGAGAGGAAAAGAAAGCAAAATAAGTTTTGGTTTCTGAAAATTCGAACGGAATATATAAACAATTAAGGATTGTATAAAAATCGATGCTATTAAAAATTAAAGTATCTTCAACATAATCTGTATGAGTTAATAAATACCGGTAAGTAAAGGTGAACTATATTACTATCAAAATGGGAATGTAATGAACCTAAAAATGCCTAGAGAAATCAACGGGGTGTCAGTATGAAGTTAAAGAAGAAAGCTAGGATGATGATAGTTCTGTTAATAGTATCAAGTTTATTAAGTGGATGTGGTTTTGGGGAGACGAAGATAGAGTATGAGCCATTTGTCAAAGCTTTGGATGAAGGTGACATGAAAAAGGGTATGTCTGCGAGTGATGATGGGTATGCTTTTGTGGAACAAAGAGGCATATATAGTACATATGAACAAAAAGAAGATGGAGAACATAGAAATACAATCTATCAAACTTCGGAAGGAATATATAATACGAAAGATAAAAGTTTATATGGAAACACAACACAAGAAGTTACTTCAGCAGTAGACAGCAAAGATAATAAAGAAGAAGTTGTTTATCGTACCAATATTATGTATAAAAATGGGCAGGTACAAAGTACGGATTCAAGTCTGGATGTTTCATACGTGAACTTAATTGTAGATCGTTTAAAAGGGATAGGGAAACTAAAGATGAAGCCAGGAGGTGATATAAAAAAGTTTGGTCAGCCTAGTACTGTTGGATATACACTAACTGAATCAGAGTTTCAAAATATTATTAATGATAAGTTGAAAATACAATATGATGAATATGGTGGTGGATCAATCGCATTGCATATTGATTCTAAAAATGGTTCAAAGCAGATATTGGAAGTAAGTATTGTAATAAATTATAAGAAAAGAAATGATGAAGGCAAGTTAGTAAAATACATATCACAAATACATACATCTTTTGATAGTCACCAAGGCAATAACCAAGATGCGAAACAGGAATATATTGATTTTAAAGCACAGTATAATAAGAAGCAGTAATATTAAGAAGGGCATTTGCACGTAAAGATAATAGCGACATAGGTGTGATAAATGTTTCATAAATATAGTGGAAAGAATTTGAGGATAAACGCCCCAATTGCTGGAGTAGATGCAACAATTGGGGCGTTTATCTATCTAAAATTAGCTTGAATACATGAAATGTTTTAGTTAGGGGCATGGCTTTACAAGGAGTTTCTTCATAATAACGGTGTGGGGTTTTTGTGTAATCAGCTTTTATTGCTAAGTTACAACTATTTTCGTTTATAGAGTATCTCTTATTATCGATACATCGTCCACATTCCAATGTCTTTAAATCCTAGTCGTTTATAAATTCGTCCAGCAGCTGGATTGTTATAAAATAAACAAAGTGTTCGGTCTTCTTTCGTAAAGTCTTGGATCATTTTTTGTAATATGAGTGAAGCGTAACCATTTCCGCGATAATTCGGGTGTGTACATACACCAACTACCATAGCGGATAATGAATTTTCAGCGGAAGTAGAGGCGGATGCGATGATCACGCCATCTTTTTCAATATAGTATGTGCGTCCTGTATTTGTTTCGATAGCCTGCCTTAATATTTTCTCTGATTCATTGGTAGTCGGAAATTCAGCGATGTCACTTCGTAATTTCATAATTCGTTCTATATCATCTAGTGAGGCAAGTTTAATTGTTTCATGAATTGGTGTGCTAGGTAAGTTGTTGTCATTTAGACATTCGCAAAAATACATTTCATTTTTAGTACCTAGTTGTATATTTGAAGCAGTTTCAAATTGTTCTACGATAGTTGACTTACCAGAGAGTTTAAGTGGCTTATATGCGGAAAGAAGTGCCTCATAATCAGTGGTAATAAATTCTTCTTTACTATAGGGTATAAATGAATCGTGGAATCGGAGTAGAATTGATTTTAATGTTCCATTCTCTTTAAATACTCCCCATAATTCTTGAAAATCTGTGTCATAACCGAAAGCTTCAATATCTCCAATAATAAACAAGTTAAGGGCTGCTTCTTCTTTTAGATAAGCGAATACTTGTTCATGATCTTTCTTTGTTAATTTTCGCATCATAACGAATCGACCTCTTTTTTTATTTTTCTAAATATTACAACTTGAGTTTTTTGAAATCAATATAAAATTTTATGTTTAGTTCACAAACTTTCGGAAAAACTAGGAAAGATATGACAAAGGAGGTTATGAACGGTGGATCATCCAATTCAAGGGTTAATGAAAGCAGCAATGGAAAATTTAAAAGAAATGGTCGATGTAAATACGATTGTTGGAGAGCCTGTTCAAACGGCTGACGGTGGTGTAGTGTTAACGGTTTCTAAAGTAGCGTTCGGTTTTGGAGCAGGAGGTTCTGATTTCCAAACGAATGATGGACAAAGAGCGAACGGTAACCCTGCATTTGGTGGCGGTAGCGCGGGTGGTGTTTCTATTACACCAGTAGCATTTCTTGTGGTGAATAAAGATGGAGTAAATATTCTGCATCTACAAAATGCGACACATTTAGCAGAAAAAATGATTGAATTAGCTCCACAAACAATTGATAAAATTCAATCGATGTTCCAAAAAGAAGAAAAGAAAGAGGGAAATCATCATCCTCAAAACCCTGATGAAATCCTTTAAAAACGCCTGCTTATGAGCAGGCGTTTTTTCTTGTAATCACTATGTAATAAAACACATGAAATTGTAAATAGTTTTTGAAGTTTTTTCTATGTTTCTAAAATTTTTCATGTTAAAATATGCTATAGAATTGAAACATATAAAACGAAGGTGGCTAGGTGCTTTGTCTGGAGGATCTGACCAAGTAAAGAATATGATATATATTAATGGTAATCGTCGAGGTCATTGTTTTATTACATCAGGAATTACGTTTAAAGAGTTTGCGAGTAACATCCCTTCACCGCTTCATCAAGTGTTGCTTTTGAAGCACAACTTTGAATGGACGGATTTTCATTATCATACTTTATTTGAATATGTTGAGGAAGAAAATATACATAAGTTAATTCAAGCAGAGATTGATGAATTTGATGAATTTTGTTGGGTAGATTTTGATGATGCAAGCGATTTAGATGAATTAGAGCCGAAAGAAATTGCAGAATTATTATATTTGGCTCACAAAAAAGAACCACTTGCAAGAACATTCTTTCCGTTACTGAAAAATCGATTTGTTTATTTTTCACATGATGACGGATGGTACAACAAAGTGTATTATCGTAGAATTGCTGATTTTGTAGGAATGTTAAGTAAAGTCATTCCGTATAAACTCGGTGCTTTCGGTAAGAAACGTTTTTCTTTCTTCCAAAAATCAAAAATTTTCCCAGCGATTTCAAAAGAATTGATTATGGGACTTATTCCACTCATGGAAGATGGTCTTTACATAGATCTAGCAGGGAAGATTGAGTCAAGAAGAGGTCTTGAAATTCCGGTATATGTAGTTGGTTCGTATGAAAGTACGGATGAGGTGTTAGATAATATCGATGAATTGAAAGAGGAAGCAACAGAAACAGGTTGGCTCATTTTTGATAAGAAAGAACAAGAGTGGCAATGGGTTGTTGACTAAGAAAACTTGGCGTATGAAGTCAAGTTTTCTTGTCATTTGAAAGGAGTACAAATGAAGAAATATTATACAATTGTGGGTATTATAAGTATTATTCTCGTGGCAATATTACTTATAACTTGTCCGAAAGAATCAGATTTTAAAGTGTATGTACAGGATAAGTATGCGTTGAATTGTAATGAGAGTAGTTTTGAATGCACGCAAAATGTAGATGGTAAAAAAGAAAAACTACAATTTGAAAGTACAGATGCACGAAATGGTGTATTCTTTATGACTGTAAAGCAAACATTTAAAACAGAAGCTGGTGTTTCAAAAGAATATAGCGGAGTAGGAATGTTTGGTACATTTCTTTTTGTTTCAGAGAAGACTTTCTAGTAATAGAAGGTCTTTTTTTTATGCTTATGTTCATATAGATGAAGTAAGACAAGCATAGGAGGGGTATTGATGAAGAACACATGTATTGTTTGTGGCGGTGAGGAGTTTTTTTCCTCAACGTTATATGCACGTACGAAACAAGATTGGGCATATGCACCAAACATGTATCGATTTGAAAAAGTATTTATTGAGCATCGAGATGAAGAAAATTATCCAGTGTTTCAAGAAATTACAGCGAAACATTGTTGTGGATGCGGTCATATTATGTTGTATCATGAATGAACACACCAAGTATGACTTGGTGTGTTTTTTTAAAACGCTGACAAAGCAAGCGGATAAAGTAAAGTAAATAAAACAGAAAAACTACCAAAACCAATGGCTGTATATCCAAGTGTTCTTGCTCCGAAATTGACAGCTAATAGGCCAACTAAAATTGCTAGGGAGCCGAGCGTAACTGGATAAAAAGCAATGGAGAATAACGAAAGAAATAAAGCGACATAGCCTACCATTGCACCGGTATTTGTACCTTCTATCTCATTTGCAATTTCTTTACGCTTATGTCTAATTGGAATGCCAGCTGGTGATATTTCAGCTGCATACTCTTCGTTTTTTTCACCACTTTTAAAATGATGATTTCTCTTTCTTCGCATGTACATCCCTCTCTTTCAATTGGGTGTATCTATAGTATCTTTCAAAATGAGAAGAGCATGAGTATGAGTTAAACCCAAGTAAAGCAAAAATTGGAGAATACGCATTCCATCGTTAACATATCCATCTCCTATTGAAGATAAAGTGTGGGATTTTTTCCACTAGGACTGATTATCAGCCAGCAACAATTGGATTTTTATGAGCAGTTCTCTCCCATTAACTGATCCGCATCCATTGAATTTTGAGGTAGGTGTCTTACTGCAAGCGGGATAAAACAGGAATTTTGGAAAATGATGTAGAATGAAATGAGTGATAAAGCGTGAAGGTAGGGGAATGTATGACGAAATTTAATTGGCATGAATCAGCAGAAAAGAAATGGGATAGTAGTGCGGAGTTTTGGAATCAAAATAGTCAAGAGATGTGGGATAGCGGGAGTAGGAGCACAATTATTCCGTTTTTTGAACAATACGTGAAGAAAGAAGCACTAGTGCTCGATGTTGGTTGTGGTGATGGGTACGGTACATATAAATTAAGTCGCGCAGGCTATAAAGCAGTGGGAGTAGATTTATCGGAAGTGATGATTCAAAAAGGTAAGGAGCGCGGGGAAGGACCAAATTTATCTTTTATAAAAGGAGATCTTTCTGCATTACCATTTGAAAATGAGCAATTTGAATCAATTATGGCAATTAATTCTTTAGAATGGACGGAAGAGCCATTACGAGCATTAAATGAAATAAAGCGTGTGTTAAAGAAAGATGGATATGCATGTATTGCAATTTTAGGACCGACAGCAAAGCCACGAGAGAACAGTTATCCTCGCTTGTATGGAAAAGACGTTGTTTGTAATACGATGATGCCTTGGGAATTTGAACAGTTAGCGAAAGAACAAGGTTTTAAAGTTGTAGATGGCATCGGCGTATATAAGCGCGGAGTAAATGAGAAGATGTTAGGTCAACTACCTACAGAGTTACAACAATCGTTAACATTCTTATGGGTATTTATGTTAAAAAACGTATAAAGAAATGAAAGAATTTTTAGGAGGTAAATAAGTGCAGAAAATACAAAAAACTGATACAATATCATCAGAACCAATTAAAGGGGGACTAGGGTATATGACAACTACTACAACAGTGAAATCCGATATTGAAATCGCACAAGAAGCGAGTATGAAGAAGATTCAAGAAATTGCAGCTGATTTAAATATTTTAGAAGATGAATTAGAGCCATACGGACATTATAAAGGTAAGTTATCTCTTGATATTTTTAAGCGCTTACAAGATGAGGAAGACGGTAAAGTTGTTTTAGTAACAGCGATTAACCCAACTCCAGCTGGAGAAGGTAAATCAACAGTAACAGTTGGTTTAGGTCAAGCTTTTAACAAAATTGGTAAGAAAACAGTAATTGCACTGCGCGAACCATCTCTTGGACCAACGATGGGATTAAAAGGCGGAGCAGCAGGTGGCGGTTTTTCACAAGTCGTACCAATGGAAGACATTAACCTTCACTTTACTGGAGATATCCATGCGATCACAACTGCCAATAACGCATTAGCAGCGTTTATTGATAATCATATCCAACAAGGAAACACACTTGGAATTGATACGCGTAAAATCGTTTGGAAACGCTGTGTTGACTTAAATGATCGTGCCCTTCGTAACGTAGTAATTGGTCTTGGTGGACCTGTACAAGGTGTACCACGTGAAGACGGTTTTGACATTACAGTAGCATCTGAAATTATGGCCGTGTTCTGCCTTGCAACAGATATTCAAGACTTAAAAGCGCGTCTATCTCGCATCGTAGTTGCTTATAACTTTGCAAATCAACCTGTAACGGTTAAAGATTTAGGTGTAGAAGGTGCGTTAACACTATTATTAAAAGACGCATTAAAGCCGAACTTAGTACAAACGTTAGAAAATACACCAGCTATCATTCATGGCGGACCATTTGCGAATATCGCTCACGGTTGTAACAGTGTTATCGCTACAACAATGGCAGCAAAATTAGGTGATTATGTTATTACAGAGGCTGGATTCGGTGCTGATTTAGGCGCTGAGAAGTTTTTAGATATTAAAGCTCGTGCAGCTGGCATTAAACCAGAAGCAGTTGTTATTGTTGCGACGATTCGTGCGCTTAAAATGCATGGCGGCGTTGCAAAAGATCAATTAAAAGAAGAAAATGTAGATGCATTAGCAAAAGGTATGGAAAACTTACAGAAGCATGTTGAAACAATTCAAAGCTTCGGTGTGCCTTTCGTAATTGCAATTAATAAATTCATTACAGATACAGATGCAGAAGTTACATACTTACAAGAGTGGTGTAATGAGCGTGGCTATGCAGTATCCTTAACAGAAGTTTGGGAGAAAGGTGGCCAAGGCGGAGTTGACCTTGCTGAAAAAGTACTAAAAGAAATCGAAAAAGGTGAAAACAACTACGCACCACTTTATGAATTAGAATTACCATTAGAAGAAAAAATTCGTACAATTGCTCAAAAAGTATATGGCGCAAAAGATATTGAATTTGCTCCGAAAGCACGTAAGCAATTAGCTCAATATGAAGGAGAAGGTTGGAGTAATCTACCAGTTTGTATGGCGAAAACACAATACTCTCTTTCTGACGATGCAACAAAATTAGGTCGTCCATCTGACTTTATCGTTACAATTCGTGAGCTAAAACCATCTATCGGTGCAGGCTTTATCGTTGCGTTAACAGGTACAATGTTAACAATGCCAGGTCTTCCAAAACAGCCAGCAGCACTTCAAATGGATGTAAATGAAGATGGAAAAGCAGTAGGTTTATTCTAAAAGGTTGTAATTCATCTCGTTTATCTGTAAACTATATATACATCAAGTGGCGCCTTTCCATCGAAAGGCGCCTGTTTTTTGGAGGAAATTATGTTTGATCCAACTGCTTTTGACAATTTAAAAGTAATCGTAGAAGGTGCTGTGTATGATTTTGATCTACATGGAGATATTCTTGTAACAGATCGAAAAGATATGATGGATCTTGCTTCATTAAGTCGTATATATCATATCTCATTTCAATTAACAGAACCGTTTGAACCATTAGTAGAAGCAACATTTTCATTATCTGTGGATGCAAAGAACTTGTCTGGTGAAATACTAGAAGTGCCTCAGTTTACACCAGGTTGTGAGATGAAGCTAGCATTTTCATTCCCGTTAGAACAACCAGAAGTAAAATGTGAAGAAATTGAAACATTAATGCGTTCTATATGGGGAAAAGAAAGAATGATTATGCAGAAAGTTTCATACGAATATAATAAGCAAGCGATTTCATATCATAATAAGGTAGAGGTTCTATTTCAAAAAGCGATTACAGAAGACCATGTTGATGATTTAATAGCTGTTATTTCACACATGATAGAAACGGTGCGAACAATACAGCATTTTCTTCAAAAATAGAGATAAAGGAGAAAAACAAATGATAAAAGATATGCAACCATTTTTACAACAAGCTTGGGAGAAGGCTGGTTTTAAAGAGTTAACTGAAATTCAAAAACAAGCGATTCCAACTATTTTAGAAGGACAAGACGTTATAGCTGAATCTCCAACTGGAACAGGAAAAACATTAGCGTACTTATTACCCCTTTTACATAAAATTAATCCTGAAGTAAAACAGCCACAAGTTGTTGTTTTAGCGCCAACACGTGAACTTGTAATGCAAATTCATGAAGAGGTTCAAAAGTTTACAGCAGGAACTGAAATTTCAGGTGCATCTTTAATTGGTGGTGCAGATATTAAGCGCCAAGTTGAAAAATTAAAGAAACACCCAAGAGTAATTGTCGGTTCACCAGGCCGTATTTTAGAATTAATTCGTATGAAAAAGCTAAAAATGCATGAAGTAAAAACAATTGTATTTGATGAGTTTGATCAAATTGTAAAGCAAAAAATGATGGGCGCAGTGCAAGATGTAATTAAATCAACGATGCGCGATCGTCAATTAGTATTCTTCTCGGCGACAATGACAAAAGCGGCAGAAGATGCGGCACGTGATTTAGCAGTGGAACCACAATTAGTACGTGTAACACGTGCAGAATCAAAAAGCTTAGTTGAGCATACGTATATCATTTGTGAGCGACGCGAAAAAAATGATTACGTAAGAAGAATTATGCATATGGGCGATGTAAAAGCAGTTGCGTTCTTAAACGACCCATTCCGTTTAGATGAAATTACTGAGAAATTGAAATTCCGTAAAATGAAAGCAGCAGCTCTTCATGCAGAAGCAAGTAAACAAGAGCGTGAAGCGACAATGCGTGCTTTCCGCGGAGGGAAATTAGAAATTCTACTTGCTACTGATATTGCAGCACGCGGTATCGATATTGACGATTTAACACACGTAATTCATTTAGAGTTACCAGACACAGTAGACCAATATATTCACCGCTCAGGACGTACTGGACGTATGGGTAAAGAAGGAACTGTCGTGTCTCTTGTAACACCACAAGAAGAGCGTAAATTACTACAATTTGCGAAAAAACTAGGCATCGTATTTACGAAGCAAGAAATGTTCAAGGGATCATTTGTAGAAACGAAACCGAAAGCACCAAAGAAAAAGAAACCAGCATTTACTGGGAAGAAAAAGCCTAGATAAATGATAGGGAAGGCGTAACTATTTGTAGTTACGTCTTTTTTGTTTGTAAACAAGCGATAATGGGAATTGTATTAGTGTTTTTAATGTGCCTATCATATATATGCTTCTACTGGGAGTATCGAAAAAAGGGTAGTTTATTTATTTGGTTTATACGAGGAAATAATATAAAAAAAGTCGAATATTAAACTGACACGAAATAATAAAAAGAAGGTACACATATGGATAGGAAATTAGGAATGTTTTTAAATACGAAACATATTGAAGTAAACGAAGGAATACAAAAAGCAAGGGAATGGGATTTAGAATATATTCAATTATATGCTATGAATAAAAACTTTAACTTATCTAATATCTCAATGGTAGAATGGAATGCTTTAAAGAAAAGCTTATCTTTTAATGGAATAAAGATTCCATCATTAGCAATTAGTTTTGGAGAAAATGGAATTATGGGAATAGAAGCTGAGAGTGCAATAGATCAGTTTAAATATATTACTGACAGAGGTTTGGGGCTTGGGGCAAAGATCATAACAGCTCATATTGGAAAAGTTCCAGATGATGAAAAAAGTGCCTACTATGATAAAATGCTACGTGTTTGTAATGAAATAGGGGACTTAGCGTTCAGATTTGGAGGATTCTTCGCCATTGAGACGGGATCTGAAAAAGCAATAGTATTAAAACGATTTTTAGAAACTGCAAACTCGAAAGGACTAGCTGTTAACTTTGACCCAGCAAATTTAATAAGTGATGTAAATGAAAATCCGGGAGAAGGTTTATTACTATTAAAAGATTATATAGTGCAAACTCATATTAAAGATTGTACAAAGGTGAAAAGCGATAGTTCAAGTAAGTATATTGAAGTCGCAGCAGGGAATGGTGAAGTAGATTTCGATATATTCTTCAAAGTATTAGATAAAATTGGATTCGACGGATATAACATGATTGAAAGAAATGATTATTTTGATGAACTGGATGGGATGAGTCAGTCGATAAATTTTGCAAAGAAGTACATACCAACTCAAAAGGAATAACGATAGTATTTGTAGAAAGCTACATAGAATATAAAAACCATTAGGGGGAAATGTAATGATCCGTAAAGTAGGACAAATTATGTTATATGTAAATAATCAAGATGAGGCAGTAAATTTTTGGACGGAAAAGGTAGGGTTTCATGTAGTAGCAGAGGAAGATAACAAGCAAGGAATGAGATGGATTGAAATTGCTCCGACTAACGGTGCAGAAACGAGCATTATATTACATAATAAAGAAGTTATTTCTAAAATGAGCCCAGAATTGAATCTTGGTACACCGTCCTTAATGTTCTTCTCAGAAAATCTTGATCAATTATATACAGATTTAACAAACAAAAATGTTACTGTTGGAGAAATGGTAACTATGCCTTCTGGTAAAGTGTTTAACTTTGCTGATAGCGAAGGGAATTATTTTGCGGTTATGGAGAAGAACCAATAATAATATTGCTATGTGAAAATCCCCCTCAAATATATTTGAGGGGGATTAAATTTTTGAAGTGGATTTTTCATTAGAGAGTTGTTTAATAAAAAATACTCCTTTTTCAATCGCTGTCTCAATATAGCCAACGATTTGGTCAAACGTAAATACTTGTAAGTCTTCATGCAAATGTTGCTTTGGATACAACATATCTTCAAAAAGATACTTTCGAAAAGCTAAAACGTTTTCTTTAGAAACCTCTTCAATATCCACAATGTGAGCCTCTTGATTGAGAAGAGAGAAAAGCTGTTGTTCTTGATCGTAATGATGAAGCAACTTTGCATTTAACAATTTAAAATCGTTATAGTACAGGGGTGCGATAGTTTCGTCATTCTCTATTCTATTTTTTAGCCAAGGTAGAAAAAATCCACTTAGCCAATTATCATCGGCGATGAGATGGGTATAATAGCCTAAAATAAATGGGGAATCTATATGTGATTCATATTTATGAAAAAATGAATCATAATCTATTCTTCTCGTATAGTTCTTCGTTGTACCGGCATAAAAATGTGAGGTTCCTTTTTCTTTTTTTGAATGAACAGCATCAGGGGCTACAGCTCCAAGTAAGAAAGAAGTCTTATCGTGAATAGATAGTTTCTCAGCAATACCGTTAGCGATAATAACATGCATAATTCGTGATCCCATGAATGCCACCTCTGTTTCCAGTATTCATTTCAGGAAGAGGACTGAACAGTTAGTATTACTTTCCCTGTACTTTTTCTACTTTCGACCCATTCATGTGCTTTCCCTGCATCTTGAAGTGGAAAAGATTTCGTAGCCTTAATTTGTAAACGTCCGTCACGCAAATAACGGAAAACTTCATTTGCAGTTTCTTGGAGCAGTTCAGGACGCTTTTTTCGTGTGGTTCCAAAGCTAAAACCGAGTATAGAGCGGCAACTTGCATGTAAATCTTTCGTTTGAAAGTTACCAATTTCACCGCTAGCATTACCGAAATGAACGAGGCGACCGTAAAAAGCAAGGCAGTTTAAACTTCTTTCAGAAACAGTTCCAGAAATAGAGTCCAAAATAATATTCACTCCTTCTCCGTTTGTCAGCTCATTGACTTTCTCTACAAAATCTTCAGTTTGATGACAAATTACATAATCAGCTCCAGCATCTAAAGCGATTTTTCTTTTCGTTTCACTTCCGATAGTACCGATAACTGTTCTAGCCCCTAATAGTTTTGCAAGTTGAATTGCGGTAGTACCAATCCCGCCAGCAGCTGCATGAATGAGTACAGATTCACCTTTTTGAATTCTTGCAACATTTGCGAGTAAATTATAGCTTGTAAAGGATAAGGATACGATTGGACAAGCGGCTGCAGCTTGAAAGTCAACTTCATGGGGAAATACGAAAGTAAGATTTTCATTTGCAACAACGTATTCTGCGTAAGATCCATTTTGAGGAAAAGCAATGACACGTTGTCCAGGGTGAATATTTTTCACATGAGAACCGACACGTTCTACAATACCAGTGGCATCTATACCTGGAATAAAAGGTAGTGCTTTATTTCCTTTTTTGCCATAACGTGATTTAATATCAGCGAAATTTACACTAGTAGCAACTACGCGAATTAAAACTTGATCTTCTGAAATAGCCGGTATATCAAAATCTGTATATTTCATCACTTCAGGACCACCGAACGACGTTACAACGATAGCTTTCATTATATGTCCTCCTAAATTTGACTATATAAATTATTTTAAATCTTTATCAGAAATTGGAAAATTATATAATAGTTATGTGTGGTTATAAGTGAAGCTTATGAACTCAGTGGATCATTATATTAATTTATATAAAAAACTTTTTCGGAAAAATCGAACGAAATATGAATTACCTGCCAATATATAGTGTAAGACAAAGGAGGGCTGGAATATGAAGGGTGAAATAGATTACGCACATTTAATTCAATTAACTTTATCAGGCAATAAAGAAGCGTATAGCGAATTGTATGATGTAACGATTCAAGAAGTATATAAAACAGCACATTTTTTAATTGAAGATAAAACGGATGTAGATGATGTCGTTCAAGAAGTATACATACAGCTATATGAATCGCTTCGTAAATATGATAGCGAGAAGCCATTTCGCCCTTGGCTAATTGGGCTTGCGATTAAACAAATTCATTCTTATAGAAGAAAGAGGTGGATGCGACTAAGAATTATAAAAAAAGCAGAAGAGCAAAGAAAGCCAGTGCAAATTGATTTTTCTAACGATGTTGTAAGTAAAATATCAAACCAAAAACTAATCGAACTCATTCATAAATTACCGTATAAATTGAAACAAGTTATTATCTTAAGATACTTACACGATTATTCACAAGAAGAAGTAGCACAAATATTACATATTCCAATCGGTACAGTGAAATCTAGAATTCATGCGGCATTAAAGAAACTACGTCAAAAAGAGCAAGTAGAAGAAATTTTTTTAGGAGAGGTAGGGAATGTGAAATGAGTTTAGATTGTAGAGTTAGGGAATCTATACAAGAAGAAGCAAAGGGTATTGTTGCCCCGCCGGATTTAAAAGAAAAAGTAATCGTGCAAATAAAAATGAAGCACGGCGGGAGTAAGAGGAAGAAACGCCTTATCGCAGGAGTACTTGCAGCAGCTCTTTTAATCCCGACGACAGGTTTTGCGTACCAATCTATTATGGCGGATGGTATATATGGATCTTTTGAGAATTTAAAAAAACATGCCGGAGCAATGACATTAGAAACGTATATGCGTTTTAATGCAAAATTATCAGAAGCGAAAGATGAAATGGGTGCGAAGGAATATGAAGAGTTTACAAAAGAACTGAAAAAATTAACTAATGCAAAGCTTGCGTACGGAGATTCGAACGGTAATATAGATTATGATCAATTATCACCAGCTAAAAAAGAGGAATTGAAAAAGGTAGTAATGGAGCTTCATCCGTATTTTGATAAATTAAATGGCCATAAATCTAGTAAAGAAGTACTAACTCCTGAAGAGTATGAACAATATATGGAGGCATTAATGTCACATCAAACTGTGTTAGTAAAAACGAAATCGAGTGGAGGGATAACAGTAGAAGAAGTACCTGAGGCGTACAAAGAAAGATTTATTAAAGCAGAGCAGTTTATGGAGTATGTAAATGAAAAGGTGCGATAAGTAAAAAGCTCAAAGCTTTAGCTTCGAGCTTTTTTTATTGAAAGAAAATAAAGTATTCAATTATATTTTTTCATCGTTGCATAATCCTTTTGTATAAAACAATCTAAAAGGGAATAACCAGCTATTAAACTAATAATCGTAACAAAAGTTGTATTTATTAGAATAATATTAACTAAATAAGGTAGGTATTCGGCAAGTGGTGAAAAGAGTAGTGCTGGGGTAAAGGAAATGAATAGTGTAGGCACTGTAATAGCAATAAATTTATCCGGTTGAAAGCTCCAGTTTTGTTTACTCGTTTCGCGATTAATAGATTGAAGGAATCGTAATAAAATGCCAACTATAAGAGGGAAGAGTGTAAAGTAGAATAATCTTGGATAAACGTTAAAGTTCACTTGTGCATCTGTATCTAAATAAAATTGAATTTTTACTCCTACAAATAATAATAAGACGATAAATAATGTGAAGCAGAGGTATAGCATCAATTTTTGCATTATATTCCACCATCCTTTACTCAAAATATATTCAAAAAAAGAAGAGATATACAATAACTACTGTTGTATATCTCTTCTTTTACTGTTAGTTAATAGTGGAGTTTGCTTTTTCTTGCTTCGTGAAATAATCAATAATGCCCATTGCGCTAATTTCTATATCTAGATGTAAAATGTTATAAACGGAATGATCTGATGGAACGTTTAACTTTGTAAGATGAGAAGAGATTTTATCCATTAACAAAGTTTGTAAAGCTTTAGTCGCTTCATCGAAATCATTATACTTTTCAAAGACTTCCTTACCAGTCTGAACGAAAATAGGTAGCCAATGTTCCAATTGATTGTATACTTCTGTAACATGAGAGGATGCGCCGTAATGACCGAAATAAATAGTATCTACATTCATGCTTTGAATGTGATTTTTAGAAGCAATCATCGCATCTGGTTGGAATTGTGAAGGGGACGTTGATGGTAGATATAACTCTACATCAACGTCTGCGAGTTCTCTATAATAAATTCCAATTGTATCGCCAGTAAAAATCCCGTTTGTTAATGAATCGTGAATGCTAATATGGTGCTTCGCATGTCCTGGTGTATCATAAAATGTAAGGGTGCGGTCTTTTGCAATTTTTAATGTATCACCATGTTGTACAATATGAACACGTTCTTCTTCAATTGGAAGAATTGGGTCAAAGAGTTTATCGAAATCTTCTTTGTAGACAGCTTTTGCACCTAAAATAAGTTTTGTTGGATCAATCATATGACGAGCACCACGAGAATGCACATATAACGTAGCATTTGGACACTGTTCCATCATTAAACCAGCTGCGCCAGCGTGATCTAAATGCACATGTGTAACGATAATGTTTTTAACATCGTTTAAATCAATATGTAATTGTTGTAAGCCGTCTAAAATATACGGAAGAGAAGGGGCTGCACAAGTTTCAATTAAAGTAATATCGTCACCTAATAAAACGTACGTACCTGTTCGTTCATTATGCTGTAAATCGAAATCATCAATAAGATATAGGTGAGAAGATAATTGCTCTACTTTTTTCATAGTTACCACTCCTTATATACTGCATGTTTTTATTATACGCTAAAATAGAAAAAAGGCAGAAAACGAAGCTCGTCTTCTGCCTTTTTGTAATATTATTATTTCGTTTGTTGTTTATTAATAGACATAATGAACAGTCCAACAATCCCGCCTACTAATGGAAGCATAATCTCTCCTGCTAAATTAAAGTAGGAGCTTAAGAATAAACCATTAACATCGATTACCCAGCCAGTAACATACAATAACATCATATATAGTACGAAATAAAACTCGCGATTTGAAATCGTTTCATGTTGTGCAGTTTTCATAATGAACACCATCCTTTTCTTTTATAATGGAATATAAACTGTCACATTTTGTTCACATTTCAATTGTAAAACTTTCCATCATAAAAGTCTAGTGGTATGTGTCGAATTTTGAATGGAAATAAAGCGCTATCATTATAGCTTATAAGTACGTAATAAGAGCTGTATATTCACGAATGTAGTATAGTATAAATATAGAATGATAATGAAGAGAGGGGCAAAGACAATGACAGTTTATGATTTTTCAGCTAAAACAATTACAGGTGAAGAAAAATCGTTAAAAGATTACGAAGGAAAAGCACTTCTTATTGTCAATGTAGCTAGCAAATGTGGTTTTACACCACAATATAAAGGATTACAAGAGGTGTATGATAAATATAAAGACCAAGGACTCGAAATACTCGGATTCCCTTGTAACCAATTCGGGGGACAAGAACCAGGTACAGAAGCGGATATTACTAGTTTTTGTGAATTAAACTACGGTGTAAACTTCCCAATGTTTGCAAAGGTTGATGTGAAAGGTGATAAGGCTCATCCTTTATATACATACATGACAGAACAAGCACCAGGTTTACTCGGTATGAAAGCAGTGAAATGGAATTTTACGAAGTTTTTAATCGGAAAAGACGGGAAAGTAGTAGGGCGTTTTGCGCCGCAGACGAAGCCGGTAGATTTAGAAGTTGAGATTGAGAAGGTACTTGGAGAATAATTAGGAGTTTCACTTTATTAAAAAACGTCTCAAAGAACAATGTAGTTCTTTGAGACGTTTTCTTTAAACTCACATTTTCAAGATTAAATAACTGTATCAAAGCCATCTGATTTAGGCAGAGAAGCTGCTTTTTTCATAAGCACTTCCCATAAGTGTACAGATTTCTTCCATTCTTCTGCAGCCTGCTCCTGTTTATACATAGCGTTCTCATAACTGGCAGTAAGTTGTTGCATATCGGCCGAGTTGTAAAGTGTATCGATATGGAGAGCGTATTCTCGGAATGTTTGACTTTCACTCCGTGGTATGCCAATTCTCGCAAATTGTTTTAAAAGTGCACCGTAAGCTTTTTGATAAACAGCATCATTTTTTCGGTATTTATAGAAATGAATAATAAGAAATGTCATCCATTTCATTCTAGTGGTGAAGAGAATGTATCCTATAATACTAATTAGTATCGTAGAGAGGAATACGTACCACCAAGAAAAACTAGTTTTAGAATTTGTGACCTTTTTAGTAGAAGCTTCTTCTGTATTTTCTATTAAACTTTTAAGTTTTGCTTCATTATTTCGTTGTTGTATTTGCTCGTTATTAGAATTATTTGCTTCGCTATTTTGTGAAATAGGAGCAGGCGTATTATTTATAAAATTATAGGGATTGGTAAATCCTTTTGTTGGTTCGAATGGAATCCATCCGTATCCTGGGAAATATACTTCGACCCAAGAGTGTGCGTTATCGTTCGTGATTGTATAAACATCCGCACCTTCTGCAGAGGCAAGCGTATTGTCAAGAGTTCCTTCTGTATAGCCTTTTACCCAGCGAGCAGGAATCCCGGCAGAACGAAGTAGTACAATCATAGACGTCGAAAAATTATTACAGTAGCCGCTTTTTGTATCGAAAAGGAATTGATCTACATAATCTTGGCTTTTGGCAGGGAATAAGACATTCGTTGATTCGTATGTAAAAGAGTTGTCTGTGAAGTAATTTTCAATAGCTAATACTTTATCATATCGGTTGTCTTTATCATTTGTAAGATTGACAGCCAAGTCTTTTACGCGCTGTGGTAATGACTCGGGAAGTTGTGTGTACTTTGTCATAAAATAAGGGTTTGTTTCTTGACCTTCATTTGTTTTTACAGCTTTCAAGTTTTCTATGGAAAACTCAGGGATCTCATATGTTACTTTATACGAATGTAAAGTAGTAGAAGAGTCTCCATTCATTGTATAAATTTTTTCTGAAAACGGGTCAACACTGTATGATACATCAGAAGAAGCCTCAACTGATACTAATCCTGCTGGATAGGTAAGGTGAGGGTAACTTTTTTGCATGGTAATTGTTGCCTCAGTCGTTTCCGTTTTTGTATTTTGTTCGTACCAGCTTACGACGTCGTTTTTATTTTTAAAAGAAATCTTTTTCGGATTTTCAGAAATTTTCCAGCCTTTTCCTGTATAGAAATCTTTTGTTTCTACTCTCCAATATTGTTTGTTTTGCGTTCGTGCTGTGAAAACAATTGTAGGATCCGCCTTAAAAGGACCACCTAATCGCGAGTCATCTAAACCATACCCAATTGTAGAAACTTTTTGTTCTTTACTTGCTTCAGATGTGTTGAATTTTAAAAAATCCATTGGGTTTGGCCATTGAGGGCCAAATTTTGGAGCAAAGTATGCGATGGTTGCTAATAATACAATAAATATTGTAAGTGGTCTAAGTAATTTAGAGATTTCCCTAGCATAATTTTGTAAGTGTTCACGCTCTTTTATTCGTTCTACTTGAAGAAGACTAAGCATAAAAAATCCGATGACAACAGTTCGAATAATAGCGTAGTTTGCATTGTATAAATGTAAGTTATGAAAAGTTGCGATATAAATAATAGTCAATACAAGAAATAGAAACCCACGTTTTTTATGAATAATCCAAAATGAAGTGAAAGAACTCAAAAACCAAAATGAGAGAAAAAATAAAACCGTCGGAAAAACTGGAGAAATATCTAGTAAATTCCCTTGGAAAAATAGGGAGGAATTTCGAGACATATCAGAAAAGAATGTTGTTAGCCAAGATGGATTTATAAAAGCATTTTTATAATATAGGGAATGAATGATAAATAGGACTGTGACAATTTTTATTGGAATCTGCCACCTCGTTTGAAAAAAAGAGAGAGCGAAGCAAATTCCTATAAATGTTACGAAAATATCTAATCTACCTACATTTGTAATACCTATAAGAGGTCTTAGCCATTCTAGTAAAAGAAGAAATACACATGCATGCATAAAGAATCTGTTCGTATCCCACTTGTATTTTGTTTGTAATGTTATCATTTGCTCACCTCAAAAAACACGTTTGTATACCGGTTTTCATAAACCGTGTTTACAAATATTTGTCGTTTTTTTAGAGTTTCTATTATACTGATTTCTCGGTGTGAAAGTTGATTCGCTTTTTCTTTCACGACAAAAACCATACATTTTCTATTTTTTATAGCAGCACAATCAGCCGCCTTTTGAATATCGGGAGAAAGATTACTGGTCACGAGTATAACCGTGACGGGCTCATAAATTTTTCTTAGTTCCATGTCTACACTCTGGGAGAGCGGGAATACACTGTCTGCTTGCACTTTTGCTAAATGACAAAGGATTTGTTGTAACTGCGTATCTCCATTGTCTAAAGGGAAGATAGTTTGTTCTTTTCCGATAGACACGAATGATGCTGGTGAATTTTGTTTCAAGACAGCCCTTACGATAGAGGCAGTAAATGTGACGACTGATTCGAATAGAGGAGACTCGGTTCTGTCTATGAATATCATGACATTATGGCTGCGCTGCTGTTCAAACTCTTTTGTCATAATATTGTTTGTTCGTGCAGTTGCTTTCCAATCAATCCATGAAAAGCGATCACCAGGTTTATAGTCTCTGACACCGACAGAGATTGTAGAGTCTTTTGCTGAATTTATATTTGCTGAAAGCGCTCCTTGTTCGAAATGATTTTCCAATTGTCGATATGCTATATCTACATACTGGGGATAGACTAAAAATGTATCTGGAACTGAAAAAGTTACTTCTTTCTCTATCATGCCGAATAAATCGCCAGTTTTGACACGAACGCTTGAAAAAGTGTGCTCGCCTCTAGGGATTGTGTCAATAACATATTGAAACGAAATATTTCGTTTCAATCCTGGGAAGAGTACTACCTTATTCATCTTTGTTTGTTTACAACTTATAAATTGTGGTGGCAGTTCATCTTCTATAACTAAATAAAGTAAGGGGAAAGGAAGTTTTCTTTTTATTGTAATCGTGCTTACAAATTGTTCTCCTACTACATATCCATTTTGGTTTGTTATTCGTTTTACTTCAGCGTCCCGTAAAGCGTAGAAGGGGAGTAGTAGCGAATAAAGAGCAATGGGAATTATGCTGTAAAACAAAAACCAACTGACAAACCCTCCTTGAAGCATAGCGTACATAAATGTTAAGACTAGACATAAAGGGAGTAGCAATAACTTCATAACGTGATATAGCGCTCGTAGCATTCGTTTCATCAAGGATTCATCGTCCTTTGAGTAGGCACGGTAGTTCGTGCAACGATTTTTCCGATAACTTGTTCTCCTGTTATTCCTTCAAATTTTGCTTCCATTTTTAGAATGAGTCTATGTGCTAAAACGTAAGGAGCTAAAAATTTAACATCGTCTGGAATAACATAATTCCTGCCATGGATAAATGCATAAGCTTGTGAAGCTTTCATTAAAGCAATCGAGCCACGTGGACTTGCACCTAACTGTATAGAACTGTACGTACGAGTCTGATTAACAAGCTTTACAATGTAATGCTTAATTGCTTTGTCCATACTTACTACCCGTACGCTTTGTTGTAAATAAATTAATTCTTCTATTGTAGTAATGGTCTGTAATTGAGAGAGTGGATTTGTTTTTTCCATCCGGTTTAAAATTTCAAATTCTTCCTCTGGTGTAGGATATCCCATTTTTAGTTTCAATAAGAAACGATCGAGCTGAGCTTCTGGTAGAGAATATGTTCCTTCATATTCGACCGGATTTTGTGTAGCCATGACAAAGAACGGTTTTGGTAAAGGTCTTGTAATGCCATCTATTGTAATATTGCCTTCTTCCATACATTCAAGTAAAGCAGATTGTGTCTTTGGAGATGTACGATTAATTTCATCAGCAAGTACAAAATTCCCCATAATTGGTCCAGGCTTGAACTCAAATTGGAGCTCTTTCGGATTATAAATAGAAACTCCTGTTACATCTGACGGCAATAAATCAGGTGTAAATTGAATTCGCTTATAATCAGCATCAATGGATTTAGAAAGAGCACGTACTAGCATTGTTTTCCCGACACCAGGAACATCTTCTAATAGCACATGACCTTCAGCTAAGAGAGCTGTCAAAGCTAAGATTGTTTCTTTTCGTTTTCCGACCATTATTTTTTCAATATTATTGATTATTTTTTCTACAGTGGGATGTAATGAATCAAGCTGGGGCATCGTAATCCTCCTAATGTTATTATCGTTTTCTAATCAATTTAGTGGACATATTTCTAATTCTATATGTAGATAGTAAAGGTCTAACTTGAATTCTGAGAATATTCAGATTATTTATTTCGATTACATCTAGTATAATTGTTTCCGTAACTAAGAGCAATACAGTAAATAATGATTTGTAGTTTTATTCCTAGCTAGTAAAACCCCCACTGATTAAAGTTTTACTTTATGAGATTTTTACGCATAATTATAACTAAGGGAGATGATTTCAAATTGAATAAACAGAATATCAGCACAACAGTTTCAGGAGATTTAATTATTACCCATTTAATTGGAAATATAAGAACAGATGATGTGTATGAATGGTTTAATGGTTTTGAGCAAGTTTGTCAGCAATTCATTTCCGAGGGACGGAAGTACAAATTGTTGGTGGATAGAAAAGGATACACGCCAAATCATTTTTCTGTTCAAAAAGCATGGAAAGATAAGTTCTTCAATGAAACTATTTTGAATCACAGTAAGGCAATTGCGTTTCTCCTTGAAGAGGGGGAGATAATGAATTATTTACAGCAAGCCAATATAAAAGAATCTGTGAAGTTTTTTGATGATTATGAACAAGCGCTAAGTTGGTTGAATGAATATTCCATATAGAAACTTTATTAAACTAGTTTCTCGCAATCAACTGGTTTTTATATATCCATAATGTTGCGGTTATCGTAAAATTCATTAGCTTATCAGTTTCCAACACAATTGTTTTCTTCGCAGATTCTTGTCTAATTGCTTGTACGATGCTAAAAAGTGACGAATAATTAGTCAGAATATTTTAAGATAATAAAAAAGAAGCTTAGTAAAAGCTTCTTTTTTATTACTATTTTTCACATGCAACTCCATCGCCATCACGATCAAGATGTGAGTCATAACCTGGTTGTCCTTTATATAGAGGAGCTTTCCCGGCAGCTCTAACTGCGGTACAATTTTTGTAATATGCACTACTAGTATTTCCTGAAGCAGGTTGTGTTTGAGCTTGCTGTGCTTTTTGCTCTTCTTGTTGCTTACGAGCTTGTTCATCAGCCTGACGTTTTTGCTCTTCTTGTTGTTTACGAGCTTGTTCACCAGCCTGACGTTTTTGCTCTTCTTGTTGTTTACGAGCTTGTTCACCAGCCTGACGTTTTTGTTCCTCTTGTTGTTTACGAGCTTGTTCATCAGCCTGGCGTTTTTGTTCCTCTTGTTGTTTACGAGCTTGTTCATCAGCCTGGCGTTTTTCATCCTCTTGCTTACGAGCTTGTTCTTCGGCTAGACGCTTCTCATCTTCTTGCTTTTGAGTTTTTTCGTCCGCCTCTTTTTTTTCTAGATCTTTTTTCTTTTCGCTATCTTTCTGTTCCTCATTGTTAGAAGCAACTTTTGTACTAGTTGCTGTCGTTTTTTCAGAAGAAGGATCTGAAATACCTGATAGCGCAACAAAAATGACAAATAATACGGCTGTAATAATAAATTGTTTTTTCGCTACACCTGTTTTCTTAATAACAGATAAGATTGCTAGAACAAGGAAGAATATAAATAGAATGAAACTTAAAGTAGAAAAAAACTCGACGACGGGGTGTTCCGATTTTGTTGTACCGGCCGTTATTAATATAATAGAAATCATAAAAAGAATAACGGTAGGACGTCCATATTGTTTTGCTTTTCCATTTTTCTTAAAGAATGAAATAATACATAAGATTAAAAGAATAAAAGCAATAAAAAATAAAGCTGCACCAATATTACTTAAAATCGTCATTTTCATACCTCCATTTGTAAGATTCTTCTTATTGATTATATAGGAACTTATTGGATATTACACGTTTTATATAAATTTAGAAAGTTAATATTTTTACTAGACTTATAAACATTTATTTTATATATAGGGAAAAATAGATATATATCCCATTACGTTTTGAAAGAGATTTCATAAATTATAGTATATCGATTGAAAGGAGGAGATTTGAATGGAATTTCAATTGTTGGTAACTTGTATATTACAAGAAGGTAATGCTTACTTTTTAGTAACGAAGGTAGACGATGTTATTACGTTAAAAGTACCGATTACTGCGGGAGTAGCAGGTTTATTTTTAGCTTTAGGTGTACCAAGATGTTCTTAATTTAAATCTCTATAGTAGAAGGGGAAGGGACATGCCTTCCTTTTCTACTATTACATAATATAATTATGTAAACTTAAATATCATATTTGTGATAGCACGTTTGAAATGGACATGCATATACTATAATGTTTCATTGGATGTTAGCGGTGAAAGGTAGTTTTAATAAGTACATCCAGTGATGTTTTTAAGTTATGAAAATAAAAGAGGTGCTATTATATATGAAAAGAAAAACATTTGATATTCCAGTTACATTGCGAAGAGAGTGGTTTTTACTAGAGTTAGCTTATTTAACGAAAAAATATGGAATTGAAATTGCAACTAGCAAAATGGATGCTGCACCGTTTTTAAGAGATCAAGTTACAGAATCAAAGATAGGGAAAGGGTTACAATACGATAAATATGATGATGAATATATAATTGAAAATTAAAGGGTAACAACAAAATTAAATTAATTTATAACAAAATATAAAATAAAGCAGATTCTAAATATAGAATCTGCTTTATTATGAAGTACTTGTAGTCAACTAACCTCTTTCTAGTGTTTTTCCTACATATTTCTCTTGCGTTATTCCAAAAGATTCACGAAGAATGCGAGCATAATCTTTAGATTCTATTGGTCGTTTATTTTTAGTGCCTTTAAAGGTTTCTGTATAATTTTTATTTGTTAATGATATGTGACCATAAGTAGTTAATTTACAAGTGATAGCCCCTTTATTAAAAGGAGATTCTTTATGCTCTACAATCACTTTTTGAATGTTATTCACTTTTTTCTCATCTATTGGATCTACAGTGAAAGCATAGCCTATTTTCCATTCATTTGAAGGTTCAGATTGTAAGAAACTTGTAGATTCTCCGTTAGCTCCTTTTCTCATTTCTAAAATATGCGTACCTTTTCGAGTATTTTGCTTACGAATTCGATATTCTCCTGTTTGAGAGGAGATGACTTCTCCGTTAAAAGGGACTGGATGTAAAGGGAGATGAGATGCAAAACCTGCATCCACAACATAATCTTTACCCTCATGACTTAATATGATAATGACATGACCATCATCGGGTTTCCATTTATTATCGTACAGATCATAAACAGTACCGGCTACTTTGTATACTTGAAACCCACAATCAATTAAAAAATAATACAATAAGGAGTTTAATTCATAACAAAGTCCACCTCGTTTTTGAATAAGTAACTTTTCTATTAAGTTATCTTTTGAGATATTTTTAATAGTACCAGCCATAATATCAAGATTTTCATAGGGGAGAATCATTCCCATTTTTAAGAGAATTTCATCTAAATCATCAAATGTTATTTCTTTTGCAGGAATTTTTAAGCGTTTAAAAAACTCCTTTTGTAAATTGGTCATCATAAAGTATTCTCCTTTCTTTTTACAGAATTTTCTTCTGCTCACCGATAGGTTAGTACTTCTAAAAAGTTAATTCAAGTGCGCGGAAATTATCATAATATATGTTTCTGGAAATGTGATTTTCTATTCTGAAATTTCAGTTTAATTTTTAATCGTAGGAAAGTCTTATAATATAAGCTCCTTTAAAATTAGTTTGTATTTAATGAAAAGAAAGTACATATCTTTATTATATTTTTAAATAACTAACTAGTAATAAAATGTTTTTTCACTAAAATTTTTTCAAGATTTGTATGCTTTATATAAACAATATTGATTTAAAAAATATCTGGATGTAGCTAAGTTAACAATTATTGAGAAACTTTTTTGTCGTATTCTATCAAAAGGAAGAGGTAGAAACAAAGAGAATAACGAGAGTTAAGGAAGAGGGTATACAACTAGTAACCTTCTAAAAATAGGGCTAACATCTTTTTAAAATAAAAGATTAGCTATTATTAAGGAAGGGAAAATATAAAATATTATAAAGAACACCTTCTTTCAAAAAAATAGGGGGAGTAATATGCGACTGATGAGAAGATGCGTGGCCTTACTAATTGTATTTTTTATCATGGCTCCAACGATTAGCACAAATGTACAGGCAGAAGTTGTAAAAGAGCTTGGAAAGGGGTTTCCTGATACAGAAGTATTCACACCTGGAGAATGGTTTTTAGGCCAAAAACCTGCTAATTATGATGAGAATAAACCGCCAATTCTCTTTGTACAAGGAAGAAATGGTAATGCTGATAGTTGGTATGGAAAGACAGTATATCATGATATAAATGATATGTATGATTATGCTTTAAAAGCAGGCTATCAAACAGTGTTTATACAATTGTATGATGCAGCGGGGAAAGGTTCGGCTAGTCAGTGGGATAACGGAAAATTGTTGGCACAAAAACTTGAAGAAATATATAATCATTTCGGTAAGAAAGTTAATATTGTAGCGCATAGTAAAGGTGGAATTGATACACAAGCTGCATTAGTTGAATATGGTGCGAATCGATTTGTTGGAAATGTTATTACACTTGCTACACCGCATCACGGCTCAAATTTAGCAGATTTGTCATATAGTTGGTGGGCAGGGTGGCTTGCTTCTATATTAGGTCAAAAAGATGATGGTACGTACTCGTTACAAATAGGTGAAATGGCAAAGTTTCGTTCAATAATAGATAACAACCCAGCAGCTAAATTAAACCGTTACTATACGGCTACTGGAACTAGCTGGGGGCCAACATTTTCTGCATTATCTATGGGTGGGTTATATTTATCATCGTACGGTTCAAATGATGGACTAGTAAATGAATGGAGTGCCAAGCTATCGTACGGTACACATTTATTTACAGATTCCAGATTTGATCATGACAATATAAGAAAAGGATCAGCTGTTTTTGCACGAATTGAACCATATTTACGTACGACAAATGTGGGATTACCAGCTTTAGTAGCATCCAGCACTAGTTCAAATGAAAATCTAGAACAATTAAATACAACTTCAAATCAAAATATTTTAGGAGGCGAATTACCACAAAATCAGTGGATAGAGCAAAGTATTTCTGTTGATAAAAAGGCTGAAGGAATAGTTTCTGTACTAACTGCTTCTTCTGATGTTGAAGTACAAATGGTATCTCCAAAAGGAAAAATCTATGCAAATAAAGATAGCGCTATAACTACTGGTGAAGGCGAATCTTTCTTTAATGGGGCGACAATTAGAACATTTAAGTTTGATAAATTGGAAGTAGGCGAATGGAAAATCAAAATGATGGCGAAGCAGTCGAAAGATGCATATTTAGTTGTAAGCGATTACAATAATGGCGCGCCATTTGTTCTTCAAATGCCTACAAAAGTTAAAGTAAATAAACCTGAGTATAAACTGAAAAAATCACCAGTGGCACCTGAAATGAAAGGGGATCTTTCCATAACAGTAAGAGTCGTTAATAAAGAAGGTAAGTTAGTCTCTGAATTTAATGAATTACAAAATGTTAATACGAATACATTTACAGGTGCTTTGAAAGATATAAAACAACCGGGAGTATATAACGTTACGATGGATATAAAAGGGATGAATAAAGAAGGAAAACCATATAATCGTACGATTGTTAAGTCGGTTTATGTAGAGAAATAAGGAAGAATAAATAAGCATAATATAAAAGTGCAGAAATCTTGTGTTAGAAAGAATTCTGCACTTTTTTTGCGTGATGAAAGATAATAAAAGTCGAAGAAAACTGTTATTCAATAAAAAAAGATGCTGAAATAGCATCTGAATGTAAAGAAATAATATTAACTTAGTTTTGTAACTGTTAATTCAACTGAATTTATACCATTGTCACAAGTTACAATACTTTGACGATTAAAGCCACTATTATTTCTAAGTTGAAGAGTTGAATTAGCTGGCACTGTAACAATCGTTTCGCCAACGAGTTGAAGACATTCGTTATTTGATGAAGTATTCATTTGAATAGCGAAGTCACCTTGACTATTAGCAAGTGGATTGTTATTTAAAAATATAGTTATGACTGGGATATGTGGAAATACAGGATTTAAAGTAGTATTAATACTGGAAATGAACGAAACTCTATAATCACCAAATTGTCTAAAGTGTATAGTAGTAGGATTTAGTAAGGAAACGCCTCCTGCTAAAGGTCCAACGTGATTAAATGGAAAAGGATCGCCAAAAGGAACAGTTATAAATTCAGTTTGCCAAAAAGTTCCGTATGCAGGACAGCTGCGTTTATGTGAATGGTCACATGAACATTTTTTATACGAGTTTGAAGAATGATAGTATGAACCCAATATATTACCTCCTATTCTTAATAAATTTAAACCACATAGTAGTTTATGAAGGTGAATCACAATTGGCGTGTATGCTTGTACTATAAAAGGAGATAGATGTGGAATATAAAGTGGTCAAATGATGAAATGTAGTATTTGGGTATTACCTGTAACACCTTTTGAAGATGATAAGGTTCATAATTTGATAGAAAAATAAATGGAATTTCTAAATAGATTGAAGTAACGAGGAAACGTGTATCCCGCTATTTTCCGAGCAGTAAGACTCCCATCTCAAAATTCAGCGAAAGCAAAGAAGTTAGGTGGGGATGAATAAAACCCCACTCATTAAAGTTTCACTTTACTATATTAATTTCGTCTGACAAACAGCAATATTATCTTTCGCTGTATGGATGTTATCATTTGGTGAAGTTATGGCATTTAACTGTATGTATATTAGGTTATTCAGTTTATTTTTTTATTTGCGTAGCTGAGCAGGAAGAAGTCAGAAAATATAGAATAATTTACATATGAAGCATCGTTTGTTTTTGGTGTGAATAGTAATTAAAGATACGCTAAAATATTTAAAATTGTAACGAAAGAGAGATTAAATAATAGAGGGAGCAACTTACATGGAAAATATATTAAAGGTATCTTCAAAATCAAGCCCAAATTCAGTCGCGGGTGCAATAGCGGGTGTACTAAGAACAAGTGGTAATGTGGAAATTCAAGCGATTGGGGCTGGAGCTATAAATCAAGCGATTAAAGCAATTGCGATTGCAAGAGGGTTCGTCGCTCCAAGTGGTATTGACTTAGCCTTCGTACCAGCATTTCAAGAGATTTCTATCAATAATGAAGAAAGAACAGCGATTAAATTAATTGTAGGCCCTAGAAAGAAAAGGTCTTAGTAGAAGAGAGTGTTACTATAAGGGGAAAAGACCAATAGACTTCCCATGTTAGATACGTTATTTTATGTAACCGATCTTTGGGTGTGGACACGGCATTATACCGGACGCCTGTCTGTTAAGTTCTCCTTAAACTTAGCGAGTGTTCTAGATACTTAAAAATGCCAAATCCTTTATGATATAAGGGATTTGGCATTTTTGATGTTTTAAAAATAAACACCCTTAAAACTGCTCATTCTTTTCCCAAGATTCTACGATATAGCATGAAAACCTTATTATATCAAGGTTTATAAGTGTTGATTTTCCTTGATGCTCACATTTTGCTCACATTAAATCTTTTCATTTTTTATCAGGTGTTTTCATTAGATTTGATTATGCTCTCGAAGTTTTCCGCTGCTTGTTGCTGCATGTTCTGTGTGATGTGGCTATACTTGTCTAACGTCATTTGAATAGATGAGTGTCCTAAGCGATCTTGTACGATTTTAGGGTGTTCTCCAGCCTGAAGCATGAGTGTAGCGTGAGTATGTCGTAAGTCATGTATACGAATTCGGGGAACACCAGCTTTTTTATAGTGATCATTCAAAAAGCGATGGGGAGCATCTATATGTAAGGGCGAATGTATCGTATTGCCAGTGAAAATATAGGTCTCTTCATTCAAGTGTATACCCCAGCGGAAAAATTCTTTCTTTTTATAGGAGTAGTAGGATTGTAACTTCCCTATAACAAAAGAAGAGATACTAATGCTTCTATTTGAAGACTTAGTTTTTGTAGCAGCTTTAAAAAGTCCTTTTTCTGTTTTTACAAGCGATTTATTAACCAGGATACGTTTATTATCAAAGTCAATATCTTTCCATGTTAGTGCAAGTAATTCTCCGCGTCTCATACCTGTATAGATTGCAAGTAAGAAGAACATATGGTACTTAATATTTTTTTCTTCTAGATACTGGAGGAATCGATTACATTCTTCGCTGGACCATGTTTTCATTTCACCTTGCTCTTCACGTGATTTTTTAACCTTATTCATTATATTATCATGTATGATTTCCCATTCTACAGCGTGTTTGAAAATGCATCTTAGACAGCGATGGATATTGCTGATTGTACCATTTGATAGTCCTTTTTCCTTAAGTTCAGCATAGTAGCTTTGAATCATTATGGGCTTAATACTTTTAATTTTTTTATAACTAAATGGGGGAAGGATATAGAGCTTTACTAAGCTCATGTCTTTCTCATAAGATGTAATTTTTAATTCAGCTTTACGAAGAGGCTTTAACTTTTCCCATACATCTAAAACAGTTAATTGTTTGTCATCAAAATATATTCCTTTCTCTATCTCTGTAATCATCGTTGCAGCAGCATTTTGAGCTTCTTTTTTTGTTCTAAATCCACCTTTATTTTTTTGCTTTCTTTTGCCTGTCAATGGATCTATACCAACATCTATAGTAAACGCCCATCTGTCTCCACGTTTACGAAAGTATCCCTTCAAATTGAACCCTCCTTAAAAAGTTATTAACTCATTTTGTAGTGTTGAGTAATGTCATCTTGTAACTTACTAGCTAATAGTTGATTTTCAAAACGCAGTAGCCTTTTTTCAGCGAATTGGAGTGAGACGTTAAAAGTCTCAGCTATAAAATGTGCTGTTAAATATGAAGGAGACAAGTTTCTTAACATAAAAGTTGGAATACAAAACTGTAATTCAAAATTCTTAGCTTTTGCTTCTTGGTAATCAAGAAACATCTTAGACATTAATAATTGGTTACCAGAATGTAAGAGTATGTGACATAGTTCATGTCCAAAATCCTCCCATTGCTTTTGTTTTGTTTGTCGATTATCAATTATTAGGCTATACATTCCGTTCCTTTCGATAGCATGGCTACCAAATGGAGCACAATAGAGCCAAATATTTAATTTATTCGCAATCTCAATCATATCAATTTGTTCTGGAACAATAATAGATAAGGAATGGTACATGTGCTGAATATAGTCTTCGAGTTGTGTCGTGTAGTAGGGTTGCGATTGAAACATAATTTTCACTCCGTTTAAATTATAAAATAAGAACATTTGTTCTTATTTTATAATAAAAGAGAAAAAGTTTGAAGTTTTATTTTTATATATTGATTTTAAAATATTAAACTATGTGAGATTGCTAATTTATATCTTGCCAGGAATTAAATGTTAAGATACGGTAATAAATGAAAGAAATATATGGCAAAGAGGGTTGAGAGTAGTTGGAAATGAAAACAATGGTAACACAAAAACAAATTATAAAACATTTCAATTTATCTAGAGATACTTTGGTCACTATGGAAAAAGAAGGATTACCTTTCTATAAAATTAGTACTCGTGATAAAGGGTATGATATAGAGAAAGTAAGAGAGTGGTTAAAAAATATTAGAAAAGACATCGATTCAATGGAAATAGGTAAAATATACGATAATAGTGAAATTGCTAAACATTTTAAATGTGGAAACATGGGTGGAATGAGGCGATCTAAAAAGACAAATACATTAGTATTATTTTCTGATCATACAAAAGGTATTTATGATGATCGTTGGGATAAAGATATATTATTTTATACAGGAATGGGACAAGAAGGACATCAAACACTAGATGGAAACCAAAACAAAACATTGTACGAATCCAATGAAAATGGAGTAAGTATATATTTGTTTGAGGCGTTTCGACCTGGTGAACATATCTTCATGGGGCAAGTTAAACTTATAGAGGAACCTTTTCAAGAGATACAGGAAGATACACAAGGTAAAGATAGGATGGTATGGGTTTTTCCAATTCGTTTATTAAAAGATAATGTAATACTTTCAAATAAAGTGGTTCAAAGCAAACAGGAGAAAGAACAAAAGGAAGCAAGAAAATTAGATTACCAAGAATTAAAGGAGAGAGCTAAGAAAGCTGCGCCTGTTAGTAATAAACGATATACAAAAACTGAAACGTACCAAAGAAATGAATTTGTGGCAGAGTGCTCAAAAAGGCGTGCAAATGGCATATGTGAGTTATGTGAGCAAGAAGCTCCATTTGAAGATAAAAAAGGGAATCCTTATCTTGAATCTCATCATGTAGAATGGTTATCTGAAGGAGGAGAAGATACTATCTATAACACAGTAGGAGTGTGTGCAAACTGCCACCGTCGTCTACATGTTCTAAATGATAAAAATGATGTTATGAAGTTAAAAGTAAAATTAGACCAATATAAGAATGAAGATGATAATTGAATTACACTAAAACCTCTAAGGAATGATTGAACATGAAAAACATAGTTTCCGTCGTTGGAGCGGTTATATTTAATGATGATAATGAAGTGTTGTGTGCATTGCGTTCTCCTACAATGTCACTACCCAACTATTGGGAGTTTCCGGGTGGAAAGATAAAAGAGGGAGAAACTTTACAAGAAGCTTTAGTACGTGAGATTAAAGAAGAACTAAATTGTATTATTTCTATAGAAGAAAAAGTAGAAGAAATTGAGTATGAGTATGAGAATATTATTGTTCATCTAGTTACATTTAAAGCGTGTATTGAGTACGGTATACCTGAAGCTTTTCAACATGCGAAACTGAAATGGGTTAGTGTCGCTAATTTGCTAGAGCTTGAGTGGGCCCCAGCTGATATACCAACAATAGAAAAATTACAGAGTTCCCTTTAATGAATCGATACATAAAACTTAAGTATAAATAGGTATTAATTAAAAAAGAATAATTTTATTTTTGAAAATAATTAATTAAAAGGATAAGTGATAGTATGAGTAAAATGTTGCAAAATAAAAAAATATTGGAGAGTTTCAAAGATACAATTCCATTCATTTCTAAGTTTACTGTGGATAATCTTAAAGATTATGTTGAGAAAAATGCAGTTAAAGCTCTTGAAAATACAAACGGTTTAGTGGGGATAACCGTAAAGTTATTTGGCCAACAACTAATTGATAAATATTTTGAGCGTCAATCTGAAAAAAAACTTGAGAATTTTGGATTAGGTACTTATTTCCTTTCAGCGTGTATACAGGCAGAGCAGTCTTTGGGAAAATTGGAAGATTTTTCAATAGATATTCATGTGCAAAATCATATAATAGATTTATTTGAGACAAGTATAAAAAACAAACAGGATAATATTTGTAATTCGGATATTATCTTGCACTATACTCCAATAAAACATCCAGCTGTGCATTTTATAAGGGAATCATGTGAGCATTTGTTAGATCAGATTATTTTAGAAGAGCCATGTGAGAAGCAACGAATAATTAATTTTTTTGTAAAAGATTTTAACGAGAATATTGCGAGTGAAGTGGAAAAGCAGTTTGGTGAGGATTATCCTCGGCATTTTGAAGAAATACAGGATGCATTGTTAAAAAATAATGAATTAAGATTATTAAATGACACTCTAAACTTAGAAAAAATTGGATATGTTCAATCAGAGGAGTTTAGATATCAAACAACTTATGCAAGTTGGAGGAAGGTTACACAGTATAGAAATGAGAGTAGTGAATACTCAGATGAAAATATAACTGATATTGATGAGGAAGAAAAAAAATTAGAGCCAATTGAAAATTTAATTAAACAATATTTTTCTGAAACAGAGGATAATATAGAAAAAGTACTATTTGTAATAGCTGACTTTGGAAAAGGGAAGTCGACTTTTATGAAGTATTATGCCTCACAGTTAGCAAAGAAATATCAACAACGTGGTGAGGGCTTATTCCCAGTATATTTTAATTTAAGAGAATTTGATACTTATAATCAAGATAGTGTATATGGTGTCATTAGTGATTATTTAGGAGGTATGGTATTGATTTAGCTGAGGATTCCTTCAAATCAAAGGAATATTGTTTTTTAGTTGATTCATTAGATGAATCGGGGAATCTGAATGAAGAACATATTGAAAAAGTTGTTTTATCTGTTAAGCGAATACAGAATCTAGATGTAACAAGATCTAGAAAAAATAGAGTAATAGTTACATCTAGACCAATAGAATACGGACTACAAAAACAATTAAATCAACATAGACCATTTACAATAAATAATGATGAGGAAAGGCCAATAGCGCATTATATTTCCCTATATGGTTTTTTAAAGTTTCAATTTAATGATTGGTTATATGATAGTTTATTAAGAGAGGAAGATTTAAAACTTGATAGCTATAAAGGGATTGGGAGAGAAATCATCAATAGCCTGAATACTGGATTAAGAATAGATGTTTATAAAGAATTAATAGATAAAAAAATATTAACATATGATGAATTGAAGAGACCTATTTTTGCCTATATTCTATATAAATTAATAATAAATAAGGAGGAGCTTTCTGGTACCAATAAAATTGGAATATATTTATCTTTTATTAATCTACTTACTAAAGAAGCAAAGTACATGGAGTCAGTTAAGGTGATTAATTTATTAGATGAATTTAGGTTTAGAAATATTTTGCATTCTACGGCAGCTTTATGGATATTTGAAAATCATATCGGCAAAAGTAGAAGCTTATTAACTAAAGAAAATATAAGTAATACGTTAGAAGGTGCTGTAATAGATAAGAACGATAATGCAAAAAAAGAACAATATAAAGAAGTAGAGGAGATAAGATTTTTATCACAGTGTTATTTCGGACAAGATGGAAATCATTTTTATTTCCAGCATCAATCTTTCGCGGAAATGCTTCTTGCTGAATACTATTTAAAAGTATTCATAAATTATGCTCTTAATGACAATACAAGTGTTGAGGAGGCTAGGATTAGATTGAATATAGGAAATCCTACTGCACAAACTATAGAATTTTTTAAAGGATTATTAAATCTATTAAAAGAAAGTGTTTCTGATAGTTCAGTGGAAGAGGTAATGAAAAGACGAAGATTGCTTTTCCCAATGTTAGCATCACTATGCATTCCGGAATATGGTAAAGACCTATTTACACATAAACTAAAGTATAAATGGTTTGATGAAGTCACATTTGATTCTAATACTACTAAAATACCAGACATACTTTTAAATGAATGGCCAATAGATGAGAAAGTATTGAATAAAATAGTTGAATTATCATTATCTATAATTCAATCAAGTTCGAATTACTTTCTAATTAAACCGATTTCGCAACATACAGCTCTATTTGATAATGAATTATTAAAGGTGCCGTTACCAATAGATCAAAATGTTCCTGATATAGATCGATGGCTAGGGCTTATTACAGGGAATACATTGTACAATGATATAAACAATAAACAATTTTTCTTATCTAAGATGGAGGATTATTCAGTTTTGTTTAAAATGTTTAAAAACTGGAATCATTTTGCTGGTAGTGCGGCCCCTGAATGGAGTCAGGATTGTTTTCAGGGGATAAATATGGAATCTATAGATAATGATTATAACTTAGGGCGTGAGAGATCCAGAACCTATTTGCTATCGGGGTTACGGCTAGGAAATATAGATTTTTCTTATAGTAAATTTAATAATATTGTTTTTGAAAATTGTCATTTAAATAACGCGAACTTTGAGAATTCAACCTTTAAATATGTAGATTTTGAAGATTGTAATTTAAGGTATGGGAATTTTGAAAATACATACATTCGTAATTCCAAGATCGAGACATCTATGATTCAAAACTGTAAATTTCAAGGAATCAAATTTTCGAATTTTATTATAAATATGAATGAAATTTTACAAGGGGTATTGGTACCATATTATTTGGAAGAAAAACTGTACGGCTCATATGTTGGAGGTGGCATGTTGATTAATCTTGGTGGTAGAAGTTTTCTAAATGGATCAGAGCATTATAGAATAGGATCTAAAGAGATAATTAGTATGTTTACTACACTAAAACCATTCATATCTTTTGTAATTGAAAATTCTAATGTAGAATTAGATGAAGTAAAGGGATGGTTTGTAACAGATGATGAGGGAATAGATGGGATAATCGATGAAACTTTATCTAATTTGTTTGAGTAGATTTAATTTTAATTGAGAAACAACAAATTAATAATAGCACAGGAAAAAATTCTTGTGCTATATGATTTACCTATGATTATGTTAATGAAAAAATAGGCTAATGGTATATGTAAAGTTAGTAAAAGAGAATTTATACATATAATAATTAAAATATTTTTTGAATTCCTCAAAAGGGTCTTTTTTATAAAGGGAAAATATTAAAATAAAGATAAATAGGGTTGAGGATTAGTTCTTGACTTTATTTATCTTTATTTTGTTTAGTCTTTTCATTCTGCATTATAAACTCCCAAAACCGTTTTAACTCTTCACGTTTCTCAGGAGAAGCTTCTTTAATATCTTTAAACCAAAGTCCAAGTTCTGGGTCATTAATTATATCTTTTTTTGCGTCACTTCTTTCCCCTTCAATAAAGCCTATTTCTTCTAAAAGATTTTCTGTTTTTTTATCCATAGCTTTTGATATTTTTTCTATTACTAATAGTGTCGGTTCTACAGGTTTGCCATTTCTGGGATCAATACCTTTTTCAAGCTTGTCTATGTATGCATGACTGACATCACATTTTTGAGCAAAATCTCGCAAGGAGAGTTTATGTGTTAAACGATAATTTTTAATGATTTCACCAAGAGTTTTTTTCATACTTCATCCTCCTAATATAATTGTAAACAATAATTTACAAAAAGAAACAAAAATAGATAAAAAGATAAGTAAACCATTGTTGACAATTTAGTAAATCATAGTTTACAATATGTTTTGTATTCATATGAATACAACGAAAGGAGAAATTGTATGAATAAATTAGCTTTATTCAGAAAGGAGAAATTACTATCTCAAGAACGGTTAGCGAGCTATGTTGGTTTATCTCGTACGTATATTTCTGAAATAGAAAATAATAAAAAGCAGCCCAATGTAAAATTAGCAATAAAGATTGCTAAAGTTTTAGGGACTAATGTAGAAAATATATTTTAGATGTTTTTGTAAACCATAATTTACGAAAAGATACTGTAAGCAGAAAGAGGTGTATACGATGATTAAATTTGATATTGAATCATTTCGTCAAATCATCCGAGAAGAAGTACGAAGAGCAACTGAGCATCTTCAACCAATGAAAGAACTACCACCATTTTTAACTATTACAGAACTAATGGAACTATTACATATTAAACGCACTAAAGCATCTGAGCTATTAAACCGTTCTGATTTTCCAGTATGTCGTGAAGCCGGGGTTCTTATTCCTACACACCTTCTTTTTAAGTGGATGGAGAATCACACTGAATGGGTAGAAAACAATACTGAGTATTACAATCCATTTAAAGAATCCGTCTAATAATAAATTAGCATAGTAAGTTGTCACAAATAAATATTGCTTTAGGTACGAATGGGGGAAGTAACGATGTCCATAGGAAAAGAAGTTGCTATGGCACGAAAACGAAAGGGAATCACCCAAGAACAACTCTCCTTAGAAATCCCCGTGAGTCGTGAGTCACTAGCAAAATATGAAACTGAACAACGACGGTTACCAGAAGATTTACGAAAATGCATTACTGAAGGAATTGATGATCCACAGTTGTTTTTTAAAATGTGGAGTGAAGCAGCAGGATATGTAAGTATCCCATTCTTTAATGGAGAGCAAATAGATCTTCATCCTACAAGTATGAGATACATGGTTTATCAAGAGACAAATGAAGCTTTGGAACAACTCGATACAGTATGTTGGTTTAAACCTTCACAAACTTGGTCCGAAAGTGAGAAAGAGGATTTGAAAAAGGTAATGCATGAGATCTTGGATGCTACAGGTTCAATGATGAGCCTCGTAGCGATCCTATGTGATCAATATGGTATTTCAATGAAAGAAGTCTTTAAGTACTGGAAAGTATCATTACGAGCTAGGAAGTATATAAAAGCTTAATTTAATTATTTTATTGGGGAGGTTTAAGTTATGACGATTGATTATGCAAGTCCAACTTTAAGTCAATATAAAGCTCTAATTCGTAAGGAAGCAAATTTATATGGCGATATTCGAATTGCAGCAGTTTGTGGGGACTATATGAAAGCTAGGGATTTAAAACAAGAGAAGAAATTAATGGAGATAAGAATTCGAATTATAGAAGCAGCATTTGTTTTGAAAAACAAAAAGAAAAAAGGAAAGGCCACCGCGTAGCCTGCGATAGCCAATCATTACAATAGATGAATTATAGCATATAACAATTTAATTCGACAAGCCATTGTACTTGTCGTTATGACCAGAAAGATTTGTTAACTCTAACCGCTTAATATACATTACATTCTGGTCATAACGATGCGTACAGTATCAAATTATTAAAAATGGGGAGCAAATTATGAAAGTAGAATGTAATCGTCTGTTCGACTTAGTTCTACCAGGTGATTTTGCTTTTGCAAATGAATTACATAACTGTATGGTGACATGTATTCATAACATGTTCAATGCTGGTTCATTAGATGAAGCAAATCATTGGGAGAAGGAATTAAATAGATGCGCAAAAGAATTTAAGATTCTTCGTGATACAAAGGAGGAGCACGATATATCTAAGAGTTATCGTGTAATTGTTAAAAGTCTTCAAGGACAGGGGATTAACGCATCATTAGTTAGTCGTAAAAAATAAAAAATCTATCACTTTGCAGAGTGATAGATTTTAGACTCTTATAGAGAGTCTTTCTAAAAATAGAATTGGATTAAGTATATCAAAGCAAATCAAGTAAAACAATGGAGGATGAATAATATGGCAGTTTATAGACCTGTTCAAGTTTCATATTGGCAAGATGCATTCGTTTTAGATCTTACACCGGAGGAGAAATACTTCTACTTATACTTAATGACTAATAGTAAAACTTCTCAAAGTGGTATCTATGAGCTTCCATTACGAGTGATAGAAATGGATACAGGATATAACCGTGAAACGGTTGAGAAGCTGCTAGAGCGGTTTGCTGATTACGGGAAAATTCATTACAACAAAAAGACGAAAGAAATTATGTTGATTAATTGGCTTAAATTCAATGCTATTACAAATATGAATATTGAAAAGTGTGTGTTAAAAGAAATCCAGAATATTAAGTGTGAAGATTTTTTAATTGATTTTTATGAGACATGTTTAGATTTAGAACAGCAGCAAGATTTTAAAATCCCTCGTATTAAGGAATACTTCCAAGCTCGTTTTGAGTGGCTTATAAGGGGCTTCGAAGAACCTATGAAGGAAAAAGAAGAAACAAAAACAGAAACAAAAGAAAAAGAAGAAACAAAAACAAAAGAAGAAGCAGCAAGCTGCTCAAGAGATAAAAAAGTTGTAGAAGAAAATCCAATAGCATTTTATGAGCAAAACTTTGGAGTTCTTAAACCATTTGTGGCTGAAGGGATTAATGCGTGGATTGAAGATTTGAATGCACAGCTTGTTATTAAAGCAATGAAAATAGCTCTAGAAAAGAATGCACCTAATATGTCTTATGTACAAGGTATTTTAAGAGATTGGCATGCTAAAGGATATAAGAGTATTACTGACGTTGAAGCTGCACAAACTCAATTCCGTAAGAAATACCAGTCTCGTGGTGGGAGAAGTAATGCTCGAAAAGAAATTGTTCCTGATTGGTTACATACTCAAGATACAGAAGTGCAATCTCAGCCTGTAAAGCACGATGAAATGGATTTAGAGGGTGAACGTAAACGTTTAGAACAAGTGTTATCTAAATATAAAAAAGAGGCTTAGGAGGATTGTAATGCCAAAACAGTTAACAATATTTGATGTTGAGCCTGTAGTAGCATTCGATGCTGAGAAAGCACATATTCATCGATTAAATTCTAAAGTTCGTTTTACGGATGTAGTTGTTCAAGTACCAAAGCAAGTAAGAGCTACTGATGAATTAAAACCAACAACAGCGCCAAATGATCAGTATGAATTATTTGAGGAATATACAATTGGAATTTGGAGATTTAAGCGAGTGGAAGATAAGCAGTTCGATTGGGA
Source organism: Bacillus sp. FSL K6-2944 (assembly GCF_038005385.1). Classification (NCBI taxonomy): domain Bacteria; kingdom Bacillati; phylum Bacillota; class Bacilli; order Caryophanales; family Bacillaceae; genus Bacillus; species Bacillus sp. FSL K6-2944. The sequence continues at coordinate 909,029 of NZ_JBBOTE010000001.1, forward strand.
AGAAGCGGAGGAGCTTTGCAAGTCCGCGAGAGATAATAAAGAACCGATTTCGATACGACTTTATTTATCATTAGAACAATCATTTATTCCTGATAATGTTGTGGAATATCTATAACAAAATAAAAAAGTCGAGATTACTCCCGACTTGCTTCGACAAAATAATCATAACATATGGGAGTGGTCTTAGTGGGAATTATTAAAGAAAATCTTGTAGAAATGACAGTTGAAATAGATTTGAAAATAAACGGAATATATGTTGTTAAAAATGGTCAGGTCCAACTAATAGAACCACCCCAAGGTGGATTTGGTGAACAATCATTTGTATATCAAAGTGGAAAAGTAATTCGTATGGAAGAACGAAAAACACAGTTACTTTAATCAAATTTGAATTTTGTTAAGGAATGAGGAAAGATATCAGTAAATTAAGGTGTTACTTAATATTTAAAAGGATATTAAAAAGAGCACCATATAAGTGCTCTTCGGGCTAAGACTCTTTTTATAAGAGAGTATGCGCTATTGTATATTTATCTTTCTACAACTATGAAGTATGTGAGTGAAATAATTGTTTCACGGGGATGGGAATCTAGCCGCTTCAAAATGAGTGCCAGTGTTCGGAACATATACACCAGTTATACTGGTAACAGCCTGAATGGTTACAGCATCGCCTGCTTGTAATTGAAGAATGGAAGAAATAATTGTAAAGTTCAAAACACTCGTACTCCCATTCATAAAAGGTAGAGTAGTAGCTATATTACCATTTACAAGTATATTTACTGTAGTTGTATAGATTGATACAAAACCTAGTGAAAAAGTTACAGAGCCAATAATGAGATATACTCCATCTTGTTTAGGTGTGAAGGTTGATATTCCATCATATTCACCATTTAAATCAAATTCTACGACATCAAATGTAAGTATGACTGGAGTAACTTCAGGCTGATTAGTACCAAATGCTGTAGTAGCTCTAAATGATGATTGAATTTCAATAGGTCCTGTGTCACCGGTAGGTCCAGTAGGTATTGTAAATGTTGGAGTAGGTGGTAGTGTAGGTCCAATCGAAGATGGATTTATGTAGAATTTCATGGGAATTAAATATATTTTCTTTTGACATATTTTACCTCCAGTATATTAACCCTTTATTAATAAATGCCAAAGAGGGATGGAATATGAAAATAAAAGATTAATAAAGCATGTCCAACTGATGCTAAAAAGAATATCTAATAAAAGCGTTATTTTGCAAAAAAAGAACAGCTAGCAAAAGCTAACTGCTCTCTTAAGGAAGCGTTAAGAAAAAATCTCAAAAATTAAGTGTAATTATAGTATGAACGGAATACTTAGTTTTATTTAGGAGGGAATAAGTAATGTGAAATTTTTATTAGTAAAGTGTATTGAGGACATTGTAATTACAGGAAGAAATAGCAATGGAACTCCAAATCATTGTTTTATCAAAGGGAAAGAGTACGACATGTGCTTTGATGAGAAAAAGGGCGATTGCTTTACAGCTAATGAAGTGGAAGTAATGCATTTTATAGGTTATGAAAATAACTACTATTTTGATGAGCATTTTGAAGTCATAAAAGAGTTGAAGGACGAGGATTTTGTTAATGATGAATTAAGACTTCAACGACTAAAAAGAATGGCACGAGAAAAACATAATTACGAAGATTAAAACCAAATAAATTAGTTATTTTATAACCCAAAACAAAAGAACCCGTTTGTTATAAACGAATTCTTCCCTTAAGGTGTGCAAGAAATTCAAGGTAACTGGACCAGAGCACCATATAGAATTTCTTTTGATATTAATGTATTCAAGGAAATCTAAAATGTTAATAGTAATTAAACAAAATCCTTATTCAGTCATAAAAAAAGTGCACAATGTATGTGCACTTGGACAAGAAAGGTAGATTCCTATGAGAGGATGCCTCCATACAATAACATATGCTTGTCCAGTTAAAAGGTGAACGATTTATTTTGTTTTATGAAAATTGAATACAAAAAGAGCACCTTCGAACAGTGCTCTTTCTCGGAGCGTTATATATTTATGAAGGTGAACTGCCCTCTCAGAATAATATATGCACTTTTGAATTAATGAGTGTTTGTACAAAAGGGAGCAGTTAAATTTAATAAGAAAAGTGATACAAAATCTTTATTTAAAATAAAAAAGGTCCTAGGGGACTAGGACTTTTTTGAGAATAATACTAAAAAAAGGACTTTTATATTCTAACATATTGAGATCGTTATATATGTGACGAAAAAGTGAACAAAATTGTTATTTGAAAGTAAATAAAAAAGAGCACACATATAAGTGTGCTTCTAGACTAAAAGGTTTGAACGTATGGACTGGAGTGCCCTACACAATAATATATGCTTGTCTGATGAAAAGGTGAAAAGTTTTTTATAAAAACGCTATTTTATTAGAAAAGGGGAATGAGTCGTGGAAGAAGTATTCTTGCCAATCGGAACTGTAGTAAAGGTTGAGGGAGAATACGGAGAAGAACCAGAGACGTGCATGATAATTGGACGCAGGGTTATTAATCCAGCTTCTATGAAATCTTGGGATTATATAAGCGTTTATTACCCTGAAGGTTTTAAAAGAACATTTACAAAAACGACATTTACAAAAACAAGTGATGGTTATAAGCAAGAAGAAGATCTGTTTTATTTCAATTATACGGAAATTATAGAGGTAGTTAGTAATTTTGAATAAAAACTTCATTTTAGAGTAAAGGGGGAGTTAGGTAATGGAGTTAAAGGAGTACGCCATTTATAAAGGTGAATCGCTAATATGTATTGGAACTGTACAGGAGTGCGCTCAACATTTTGGCGTACTTCCTAGGACCATACTCTTTTATAAAACACCAGCTTATAGAAAGAGAGTGGCCAGCAGAAAGAAAGCTCGTAATTATTTAACTGTTACGCCGTTAGACGAAGATTAATATAAAACTTCCATTTTGTAAAAAGAAAAATAGAGCTATTGTATTTGTTGTTAGCGATAAAAGTGCTTGTTCTGGTTAGGGGGATTTTATCTTTATCTATTCAAAGCACGTACAAGTTGTAATTACATACAATGTTTATAAAGCTTATGTTTCATTTATTAATGCAGGAGGCTTAACATGCATAATTTGAATCTTCAAGGTCTAACTGGAAAAGTTATTACAAAATTTCATTGTGAGTACGAACAGGCAAGGCAAGAATGGAACCGTTCTATACAAAAATTCCCACTGGTTATTGTTTACTGTTATACAAATTTTGATATCAGCAACGCAATTATGTGGGCCCGTAAATATAAAGTGAATATCCGCATACGTACAGGTGGGCATCATTATGAGGGATATTCTGTTGGTAATAACGTACTTGTTATTGATATAAGTAAAATGAATTGTCTAGAATTTATTCCAAAAGGACAAAAATTAAAAATGCAAGGAGGTGTAAAAAATGAACAAGTTTATAATTTTATTTCATCCAAGGGCTATCCATTTCCAGGAGGGACATGTCCTACTGTTGGAGTATCTGGATACACATTAGGAGGTGGTTGGGGATATTCTTGCAGAAAATTCGGACTAGGTTGTGACAGTTTACTAGAAATTGAGTTAATTGATTATAGAGGTAATTTAATTGTAGCAAATGAACAATGTAATAGTGATTTATTTTGGGCTTGCAGAGGTGGAGGTGGTGGGAATTTTGGGGTCATTGTTTCAATGACTTTTAAACTTCCTCTAAAAGTTGATAAAGTTACTTTCGTTGAAATATATTGGCCTACTGCATCATCAGAAATACAACAACTGTTCCTAGAAAAATGGCAAAAATGGTTAGTAAATCTAGACCATAGAATTACATTAGGGGTAAGCTTGTATAACTCTGTTAGTGAGGGTTTAGCCATATATGGAAGAGGTTTGTTTTATGGAACACCCGAAGAAGCGAGGGATATTTTACAACCATTAGTTTGTATAGATGGAGGTACAATTAATTTGGAGTATATCTCTTTTTTAGATGCTGTAGAAAAAATCGAGGCATCTTATCCTAGATCGGAGCAATTTAAATCTACCGGAAGATTTGTTTATAGATATTATGATAGACAGGAGATTAAAAATATAATTAGTCTTATTCAAGAAAGAGCAGGTGGTAGTATCTTTGCAGCAATAAGTCTATATGCCCTTGGTGGTAAAGTAAGTAGTATAAATAAGGAGGATACAGCTTTTTTTTATAGGGACGCTCACTATATTTTGGGAATCCAATCTATATGGGAAAATCCTATCTTTAAAAAAGATAATGTTCAATGGGTGGAACAAAGATTTAACTATATAAAAACTATAACTCAAGGCTCCTTTATAAATTTTCCTTATAGTGAATTAAAGGACTATATGTCTGCTTACTATGGCAGGAATGCTGGACGTTTAAGGAAGATAAATAAAAAGTATGATCCTTTGAATCTATTTACATTTCCCCAGGGTATTAAGAGTTAAATACCAATGTAGCAATGTTTAAGAGTAAGATTTTGTTCCTGGACCTTTACAAAATAAAGTTTCAGGTGCTGTACATAGATTTAAAATATAAATATACTTCATAAATATAAAGTTTGGTTACATTTTTTAATAATAAAAGTTAAATAAAATAATCCGTTTATAACCAAAAATAAAAGAACCCGTTTGTTATAAACGGATTCTTCACACAAGGTCTGCAAGAAATTCAAGGTGACTGGACAAGAGTACTCTATGGAACCCCTTGCAATAATAATGTATTCAAAGGAATCAAAAAGGTTAATGGAAATTAAACAAAATTCTTATTTAAGCGGAAAAAGAGCACCTGAGAAAGCGCTCTTTAACCAAGACTCATATCATATTTAGAGGTGAAAATGTCACCACAATACATCATATGAATATTTTTAGCGTATGTGCAAATTCTGAATGAAATCTTTATCTTATGTAAAAAAGGCTAGGATTAATCCTAGCGCTCAATAAAAGGTTTTGTCACATGGGAAATGAGAAAAGATAATAAGTAAATTTACTTATTTCAAATGTAGTATATAACGTTTTTAAGGAGGGAAGCAAGAGATTTAGTAATGTTTACAGATGTATTACGCGAGCATGAAGATGTTGATGAATTATAAAACCGTTATTTGGGAGGAAGCTGAATGATCGGTGGATTTGACCCACTTCATGAATGGTGGAAGATGAAAAGCTACACAAAGTGGTATCACTACTTTTGGGAGATGCTACTTATCGCTATAGGACTTGCAGTAGCTTGGGTAACTTTAACAATATTTGATACGGTGTGCGGATTAATAGACTCATTTAAAAAATAGAAAGGAAGAATGAATATGGCATCTGGTTGTATCTTAGGGGAATGTCCGATATGTGATGAATTAATTTTTGAAGATGAGATTGATTTTGACCATTACAACAACATGGTTTATAGAAGGTGCCTTAATTTACGAAATAACAATAGGGAGACGATCCATCTCTTACACCAAGAAATACAAAGGCTTGAGAAAAGAATAAAAGAATTGGAAGAGTAGAATAAGAGCGGATAGATGACTCTATTTTAATAAAATCCTTATTTAACAACAAATAAAAAGAGTGCATTTTTATATGTACTCTTAGTAAATCGGGTGAATGTCTCATGAAATATAAAAAATTCAAAAAATCGTAATCAGATTTTCACGAGTAATTTTTTATATTGTATGCCTTACTTGGAGTTAGGGAGCATGTCATTAAAGAAAAGAGGCAAGTGGGATTTTAACAAAATCTTTATTTGAAAGTAAATAAAAAGAGCACACATATAAGTATGCTCCTAGCCTAAAAGGTTTGAACGTATGGAGTGTCTCCATACAATAACATATACTTGTCCGGTTAAAAGGTGAAGGATTTATTTTGTTTTATGAAAAGTGAATACAAAAAAGAGCACCTTCGAACAGTGCTCTTTCTCGGAGCGTTATATATTTATGAAGGTGAACTGCCCTCTCAGAATAATATATGCACTCTTGAATTAAGAGGAGTTTGTACAAAAAGAGAACAGTTAAATTTTTAATGAGAAGAATGATGAAAAATCGTTCTTTAAATAAAAGAAACCCCGTTTGTCTACGGGGTTCCTAAGGGTAATTGTCAAGTAATGACGTACTCGACTAAATAACCATATCATGAATTTATTGGTAAAAATACTGGTAAATGTGTCCAAATGGATAAGGTCATTATTTTGAACAAAAACGCTATTTGGTTGGAGATTAAAAATACCATACGTACCCCAAAAAAAGTGAGAATATAACTAAAAGTATAAATGAAAAATATTTAAGAATTTTGAGTGATGTTTTCATTACTTAACTCCTGATTTTTGGGTATTTTATGTGGCTAGGTAGAGGTTTATACAACTAAACAAAAATTCTGTTTTGTAAAAAAACGCCAAAGTAAAACGAGCGCTTGTTCCAGAGTGCTCGCTTAAAAAACATTCCATGTATTGGGGTTATGTTTGTAAGTCATGAACCAGTAAATGAGTGAAAAATAAGGTTCAAGATAGTTTATTCATTTTAGAGTAAATGGGTACCTGTACGAAAAAGAGCAGCCAGCAAACGCTAACTGCTCCATTAACAAAAAAGGCTTCAGGCTGCAAACACTGTTAAGAAAGCAGCTTATCAGTAGTATGTACAGAATTGTGAAGATTATTAGGATGAAAAAAGAGCGCCTTCGAACAGCGCTCTTCCTCAGAGTGTTTAGTACATGATACTTCATGAAGGTTTTTAAGAAATAAAATGAATGAGCTCACAACTGAAAAGATGCGGCTACACAATAACATATGAAAATTAAGTAGTAGGAGTGACAATAAAATTTAAAATACAAAGAGCAGCTAGTGAAAGCTAACTGCTCCAATCAGGGATGTAATTCTAGATATATGTATAGTATCGACAAAATATTGAGTTTTATTCAGGAGGGAGAGGAGTAGAACATTAACATGAAGATGTGCCAATTCATATCCTGTAAGTACTAAATTAATGACGGGGTAGATTGAGAATGGATAATCCGATTAAGGAGATAGTTGGCGCTTGGTTTGTTGCAATAGGGACAATTATTGCGGCGATTGGGAGTACACCTTTAAAAAGATTGAACAGCGAATTAAGAAAAGACTTGAACGTATGGGGGAATGTATTACAGGCAACGGGGAATGGTCTGGAAGCTGATGGACAAGGAGAAATATCCCTTGAATTGATTGGGAACGAAATCCAATCAATTGGTAATGTAACGGTTCTAACGGGACTCATTATAGAATTTGAAGATGAAACACAAAAAAAATTAGTGATTGCAGGAAATTGGATACAAGCATTAGGTGGTGTTACATCAATAGGTGGGGAAATAGAGGATAGTTCCAATATAGATGAATCGTATAACATTATCGGGAATGTGCTACAAGCGACTGGTAATTCATTACAGGCAATAGGTGGAATTGATGAATTGAAAGCTAGTCGAGATAAAGTGGAGGGAATTTCAGAAGACGATGATGAGGATGGACAGCTTATAGTGATTACGGGGAGTTGGGTCCAAGCGGTCGGTTCAGTAGTTTCATTAATCGGTCAAATAAAAGAAGAAAGCCAAGAGATAGAGGAAAATAATTCATAGAAAACCTAATGAAATAATCCTTTTAAAGTAAAGCAAACAGAATATAGTCCGGCTAGAAAACTAGAGGACACCAATTCATTAAAGCAGTAATTAAAGCTGTTTTAGGAATAGGTGTCCTCTTTATTTTAAAAAGGGAGATGGGGAAATGAAGGGGGTTAAGAGATCAATTGCGTGAATAGAAAAAGCAATTAAATAAAGCAAAGAAGAAAAAACGAAAAGAGAAATTTAGCACTCGTGATATTGAAGATTTAATGGGCATGCATAGACCTTGTTATAAACGAAGACGTGGAGCAATAAGACAAAAGTAATCTAAAAATAAAAAGGAGTGGTCTTACATGACTAAACAATTATCTTTCTTACCAAAAATTGATAGAACAGCGACACAAGAGGAATTAGAATGTGTGTTGGAAAGCGTACGTATACATAGACAATTTGGGATGATGCGTAAAGAAATGAAAGTCACTCCTTCTTATGAAGTGCGTGAGCATGGTCCTACACATACAGTTGGGAAACCATTAGAAGATGTTGCTATAGCAAATATTCAACAAAGCAAACGAGAAGAGTGGCTTGAAAGAATGTCTGTACGTATTGATCAGTTTCTAAATCGATTAGGGAATGGACGTGCAGGAAGCATTCAAAGAGATATTATTTATAAACGTTATTTAGAAGAAGAGGACGTATGTGATTACATGGTTTATAACGAAATAGGGATGTCAGAGCGTACTTATCGACGTTGGAAGTCTAAAGCGTTTTATAAGCTTGCTTTTGCGCTTGGATTAGAAATTTACGAGACAGAAGAAACTGGAGGTAATGAATAATGAATTTTGTTCAACCGATACGTGATCCGGAGCAAATCCAACAAATTAAAGAGTATTTGAGGGGAAAGAGCCAACGTAATTATATTTTGTTTGTAATAGGAATCAATACTGGTTTACGTATTAGTGATATTTTGAAACTGAAGATTGGAGATTTAAAGGGAAGCCACATTTCTATGCGTGAAATGAAGACAGGTAAGCAGAAACGTATTCAGATTACTGCAGCATTAAGAAGAGAATTAAAGTGGTACATTGAAAATATGAAAGACCATGAGTATCTAATTAAGAGCAGGCAAGGAAAGAATCGACCAATAGGAAGAAGTATGGCGTATAAAATACTTAGCAGTACAGCAGCTGAGTTTGGTTTAGATGAGATTGGAACACATACACTACGTAAGACATTCGGATATCATATGTACATGCAGACTAAGAATATAGCTTTGTTAATGGAGATATTCAATCATTCAAGTGAACGAGTAACTTTAAGATATATTGGCGTAAATCAAGATGCAATGGATAAAGCAATGACTAGGTTTAAAATCTAATTATTGTTTATATTCATGCACATGTATCTTCTAAAAGATACATGTGCATGAATATTTAAATAGTAAGTGAGTGGTGTTGAGATTTCAAAAAATGTAATATCTATCATTGTGAAATTTGCTATATTGAAGAGGTTCTTTCTAAAAAATAAGATTAAATTAATGTGTTTTTGATGTAGGTAAGATATATTTAATAATGACCTAATTAAGGCTAGCCTGATAGTTCGTCGTATAAATAGGAGGAGAATAAAATGAAAATCAACTTACCACATGCTGAATTAACTGCATTACCTTGCCTAGACATATCTCTAAATGAAATTACAAATATAAATCTATTCGATAATAATTTCACGAAAATCCCAACAGAGATCTATGAAATGAAGAGTCTAGAGGTGTTAAATATTTCTGCTAATGGGATTAGGGAAATTCCTGGTAGTATAAAAAATTTAAAAGAACTTAGAATGGTGGACTTAGGACATAATCAGATTGAAACTATTCCATCAGAAATAGAACACCTTGTAAATCTAGAAGATTATTTATATCTTCACAATAATAAACTTGAAACAGTTCCATCAGAAATTAAGACTCTTAAAAAATTAAAATATTTAAATCTGAGTGATAATAAATTGACGGAATTACCAAAAGAAATTGGTGGATTAACTAACCTGATAGAGTTACGAATAATGAATAACCAACTTCAAAAGATACCTGAGAGCTTTAGCATGTTAACTAATATTAGAGAACTTCACCTGAAAAATAATCAATTTAGTGCTCTACCTGAAGTGTTTGGAGAGTTAGCATTATTAAGAGTTTTGGATTTGGAAGATAATAATTTAAAACAAGTTCCTAATGAACTCAACAAATGTAAGAAATTACGACGTTTGAACTTGAGGAATAATCAATTGACTACGTTGCCAAATGGAATAGGAGAACTAGCAAATTTATTGGAATTAGATTTAAGAAGTAATAAACTGAGAAAATTACCGGATTCATTATTGGAAATAGAAGGATTAGAGCGTTTAGATTTAAGATGGAATCATGAGTTAAGAATACCTGGCTGGCTAGGGGAGTTAGAAGAAAAAGGCTGTATTGTTTATTTGTAGATTAATTTTTACTAATATATTTATGCGTTAGTTAAAACAAGGAATAAAAAGGTGATCTCTTATAGGATAATATAAGAGGATTATATTTCCATACAGAAAAATTTTGAGAGTATAATTACTATCATTGTCTATTGTTTGTTTATGATTCTTATGAAGGTTTGTATTTATAAAAAGGACACCCATTTAAGGTGTTCTTTTTTAGTTGCTAATGAGATTTAAAGTAGTAGACAAGAGGAATGAAAGGGATATTAATTTATAATTACTCATTATTATTGTATTGTGTAACTCAAAAGTGGAAGGGCTATGAAGCTATGAATATCAAGGGCTATAGCAATTGACTTAGTTACACAAAATATAAGATATGGGTAAGTGGTAGTATCAAGGAATTGAATGGTGTATATACATAAATATAAAATGTAAGGGGGAGGTAATTGTGATTCACGTTAAATGAAGAACTATTAGAAGTAATAATTAGATACAAAAGGAATACTGGAAGAAATCCTGATGTGTTAAAGCTAAATCCAACTTATTTTAGAAATATTCTAGAAGAATTGAATTATCCACAGTGGATTATAAAAAAGAAAATGACAGAAATGAAAAAAAGTATTTTCGGTGTATCAGTGGAATTAACAGATGCAGTGGAAAAATTTGAACTATGAAAAAGTTGGCAGAGTCGTGACCGCTTTTTGGCAGGAAATGTGCCGGTTATTTTGGAATTAACGTGTTATATTTGTATTGTGGGAAGTGGCGGGAAACACAACTCATTATGTTGTTTTTAAAATTCTAAACGGTTCGTAATGACGGCACATAAAATCCGAAACCAGCAGATGGTAGTGGTTGAATGATACCGTTATTAAGGAGAGCTTTTGCTCTTCTTCCAGTTACTTAATAATGCATAAAAAGGTTGGTGCAGCAACATTAGGTGATTGGAAGAAGGCTAAAACTTCATTTACCGTAATTAAAATACAAATAAATAATTGATATCAGAGCATCCATTCAGGTTCTTTTTATTTTGGAGGAGATTGTACTTTGAAAATACCATTATAGAAATGGTGCTTGAATAGAAGTTGTGGATTTGAAGAGGCTCCCATACAATACGTGATGGTTGTAAATGCCCTAAACGTAATGGGTCAATAATTAATCAAATTGGTGCAAATGAAAGGTAAGAAAAATAAAAAAAGAGGGCTGAATCCCTCTTTTTCTTTTGATATGCTAATTAATCACAAATCGGTATTCCAAGCACTCTTAGAGCTAATGCTACTTGAAGAGAAATCTCTAATCTAGCAATCTCGATACCAGCTACTGTAAGAACTAAAAAAAGGTTGGCCATTTACAAACACAACGCAACTTTCCATGGTTACACCTCCCTCGTATATTAATATTTAAGCCCTATTACAGGCTTAGATTTTCTTCTTAATAAGAGCCCTATAAATAAAAATACTTGGACGTCTCAAGATATTTCTAGATAATGATTGTAGGATCATTTGGGACAATTCTTTCACCTCCTGTGGATTTACCACATTTGAAGAGTGTTTCTCAGTGAACGTGCGGGACTCCCTACTCGCAGGCTGAGCAGCCTGCCCCTCGAACCTAGATGATAGTAGCTCTAGGGCGGCTTTCGATTCAGGACTAGCTCTCATACACGAGGTTGTTGGTCGGCGTACACACTAGAGATATCTCGAGACGTCCAAGAAATGATTCTAATATAGAAGGGAGGTCTCTTACATGAGATTATTTGTTGGTTTAGATGTAAGTTCGTTTGATATGAAAGTTTGCTTTTTAAATGGTGATGGAGAAAAACTGGATTCTTTTTCGGTCAGTAATGACCTACCAGGAGCTACTACACTCAAAGAAAAATTATTACAGTGTGTTGCAGGGAAAGAGGTCGACATCCTTAAGATTGGCCTAGAATCCACCTCTGTTTACAGCTTTCATCCTTCTATGTTTCTTCACCATGATATAGATTTACAGCGTTTTGGAGCAAAAGTATTTCTCCTAAACCCAAAGCAAGTCGCAAATTTTAAGAAAAGCTATTCTGACATGAATAAAACCGATGAGATTGATGCCTATGTCATTGCTGATTACTTACGATTTGGCCGCAATCAAATGTCTATCGTAAAAGAAAGCCAGTACGTGGCACTGCAGCAATTAACTCGATCACGATACCAACTTGTCAAAATGTTAACGAAAGAAAAACAACACTTTCTTCAACACCTAAGTTTTAAATGTAATACATTTTCACAAGAGGTGGATACTTCCGTATTTGGTAGCGCCATGACAGAACTATTTCTTGAAAAATTCAGCTTAGAGGAACTAGCTAATATGCCTTTAGAAGAACTCGCTGAGTTCCTACAGGAAAAAAGTCGAAACCGTTTTGGTGATCCAAAATGCGTAGCAGCATCCATTCAAAAAGCTGTGAAAGCTTCTTATCGCTTGGATAAGGTTGTAGAAGATTCAATAGATGTCATCTTAGGTACATCCATCGCAGTCATTCGTACGTTTCAACAGCAAATCAAGGAATTAGAAAAGTCTATTAAAAAAATCATGGCTGGTTTGACCCAAACACTTGAATCTATTCCTGGAGTAGGTCCTGTTTTCGCTGCCGGTATCATTGCTGAAATTGGCCAAATCGAAAGATTTGACGATGAAACAAAAATAGCCAAATACGCTGGATTATACTGGCGAAAGCACCAATCTGGTCGTTTTACAGCTGAAGATACTTCATTATCCCGTACAGGTAATCATTACTTGCGTTATTACTTAGTTGAAGCCGCCAATTCAGTAAGAAAGCATGTATCAGATTATCAAGAGTATTACGTGAAAAAATATAATGAAGTACCAAAACATCAACACAAACGTGCACTCGTTCTAACCGCAAGAAAATTTGTGCGATTGGTGGATGCGCTACTACGTAGCCACCAACTTTTTACGCCTGGAAGGTGTGTGAAAGAATGACATAAATTTTTGTCATCGCTACCTTTCATTATTTTCCAGTAAATTACATTCGTTACTGGTTTAGTTTCGTGATGCCTTTTTTAAACAAATTGACCTTTGGCAACTTTAAACTTTGTTATTTCTCAGTTGACATACTACCGCAGGTCTTTTAGTAAACTACTACAGTATATGAGTTGAATATTAATATGTAATAGTTAAATTAACGGATTTAATAGAATTGATAGATTTACCTTGTTCTAACAAAACAAACTCAACACAAACCAAATATTGTAAAAGTGATTTGGAAATGATCTAATGTAACACATCATATATTTTGTTACATTAGATTTATGAAGAGAAATGCTGTTATATCAACGTTTCTTTCTAATTTTAAAAATAACTACCATACTTTATGTAACATATTGTATAATAAAGATACATCTAATATAACATAACGTATGGAGGGGTAAGGAATGAAGTTTGTGCAACCAATTCGAGATAAGAAAAAACTAGAAGAAGTGAAAGAGGTTTTACGTCGCCAATCTTATCGTGATTTGTTTTTATTTGAAATGGGAATCAATACAGGTCTAAGAATTAGTGACTTATTAAAGTTACATGTAAATGATGTGAAAGAAAGAACTCACATTGTTATTAAAGAACAGAAGACTGGAAAAGAGAAACGTTTCATTATCAATACAGCGTTAAGAGAAAAAATAAATGAGTATGTAAGTGGAATGAACGAAACAGATTGCTTATTTGCTTCTAAAAAGACAGGGAAACCGATCACAAGAATTCAAGCTTATCGAATCATGAACGCTGCTGCTGAAAAAGTAGGGCTTGATGAAATTGGAACGCATACTCTTAGAAAAACTTTTGGATACCATTACTACCAAAAGACAAAAGATGTAGTAATGCTACAAACAATCTTTAATCATTCTGCTCCATCAATTACATTACGTTATATAGGAATCCAACAAGATGAGATAGATAAATCATTAGAAGATTTCAGTTTATAAATAAGAAACAACTAAAGTAGCGAATCCGCTGCTTTTTTATTTTTAAAAAAAGAACCTGCAAACCTGCAGATTCTCCTGACAATGATTTATATAAGTAAGATTCGAAAATGAATTCAAGATCGCTTGTTAATTCAATCTGTTCTATAATCATTGTTTCTAATTTTCTTTTTTATATCTAAAAATCCTATAAGCATAATTGCTATAAATATTAATTTAGTCCAATGAAATTCTTGATGGAACATTAGCCCATAGAAGAATTCACAAGCATATATTAGCCCAATGATGGGGAATAGCCAAATCATAAATTTTAAATCTTTTAAATGATATTTGTAATTATTGATTTTTTTCCACATATGTATCAGCTCCTTTTATTATGAGTTACTTATAATACTACATTTAAATTAATAGATTAACAATAAAATACAAAGAAATTATCGTGAGGTGGTGTAAATGGAAAAAGAAACTATAAACGTTCCTACATGCTCTGTTTGTAATGAGCCTTGCATGTGGACATTAAAAATGCCATTAACTATTACTCATTTTGATAAAACATATATCCGTGAAGTAAATACGGATAATGCTCAAATATGCATTGAGTGTTTAGAGAAGGAAGTGCAAGCAATTGGATAAGGGGGCAGGTGTTATGTGATTATGGCCAGACAACGAAGTCCAGACCGTAACAAAGCGTATGAAATATTTAAAGAACATAATGGCGATATTACGAATCGTAAAATTGCTGAATTGTTGTCTATATCTGAAAAAAACGTAAGTGAAAAAACGATTGGCGGATGGAAATCCAAAGATGAATGGATAGACAAATTAAATGGAGTACTCCATAAAAATGAACGGAGTACTCCAAAGAAAGATACGGAGTACTCCAAAAAGAAACCAGGAGCACCCAAAGGTAATAAGAATGCTGTAAATAATCGTGGTGGAGCAAAAAAGGGCAATAAAAACGCTGTCGGTAATTCCGGTGGCGCTGCTCCACTACGTAATGGTAATGCAGCTACACATGGTTTGTATAGAAAGTATTTGCCGCAAGAAATATATGATTTAAAAGAAGAATTAAAAGAAGCTGTTAACAACGATTCTTTAACAATCATTTGGGACAGTATTATGCTGCAGTACACTCAAATCATTCATGCTCAACGTATTATGTTCGTTCGAGACAATGAAGACATGACCAAAGAACTGCGGAAAAATAAACTTACCGAAAGTGGTTTTGAAGAAGAGTGGGAGATTCAATTCGCTTGGGATAAACAAGCTAGTTTCTTAAATGCTCAATCGAAAGCAATGTCAACGCTAGTAAATCTAATTGAAAAATACGATAGATTAGCTAATACAGAAGAACAAAAACTACGAATTGAGAAACTCAAGAAAGAGATCGCTGCTATTAAAGTTGATGGTGATACTAATCAGAATACAGAAGACTGGAAAGAGTCTCTTATGAAGATAGCAGAGCGCAGACGTAAGCAAAAGGAAGCTGAAGCTAATGAGTAATACTGCTTTTAGTGAATTTATGGAGATTATCGATGTTTATTGGGATGATCCAGTTGCGTTTGCCGAGGATATGCTTGGTTTTTATCCGGATGAATGGCAGAGAAAAGTTCTTATGGATTTGGCACAAAGTCCAAAGGTTTCAGTTCGTTCTGGCCAAGGTGTTGGTAAAACAGGTCTTGAGTCAGTTGTTGTTATCTGGTTCCTCTGCTGTAGGCCGAATCCAAAGGTTATTTGTACAGCTCCTACAAAAGAGCAGTTATTTACTGTACTTTGGGCTGAAATAGCAAAGTGGTTAGAAGGCAGCGCGGTTAAAAATCTTCTTAAATGGACTAAAACGCGAGTATACATGATTGGTAGTGAAGAACGTTGGTTTGCTACTGCTAGAACAGCAACTAAGCCGGAAAATATGCAGGGTTTCCACGAAGACTATATGTTATTTGTATGTGATGAAGCTTCTGGTATAGCAGATCCTATTATGGAAGCGATACTCGGTACTTTATCTGGTGCAGAAAATAAATTGTTTTTATGCGGAAACCCAACAAGAACAAGTGGTGTATTTTATGATTCTCATAATCGTGATAGGGATTTATATAAAATACATAAAGTATCTAGCTTAGATAGCCCTCGAACCAGTAAAGACAATATAGAAGTATTGAAAAAGAAATATGGTGAGGGTTCAGATGTTTGGCGTGTACGTGTACTTGGTGAATTTCCTAAAGCAGAAGCAGATGCCTTTATTCCGCTAGAAATTGTAGAGCAAGCAGCATCTTGTAAAGTGGAGCCAACTGGTGAGACACTTGATTTAGGTGTTGACGTTGCCCGATTTGGTGATGATGAAACTGTAATTGCTCCAAGGATAGGAAATAAAGTCTTTAAACTATTAAACCACTATAAACAAGATACTATGGAAACTGCTGGCCACGTATTGAAATTAGCTAAAGAATACATGGTAAAGTACAAGCAGTTAAAAAGAGTTGATATAAAAGTCGATGATAGTGGTGTTGGTGGTGGTGTTACGGACAGGTTAAAAGAAGTTATTAAATCTGAACGATTACCATTCAAAGTATATCCGGTTGTGAATAACGGGAAGCCGCTTGATGATGAACATTATGATAATGCAGGTGCAGAAGGTTGGGCCGTAGTAAGAGATTTACTTGAAGAGAATATGAAAGCATTTATGCAGGGTGAAGAACCTACAATGGAGATTCCAAATGATGAAAAAATGATTTCTCAATTTTCTAGCCGTAAATACAGAATAACAAGTAGAGGTAAGATTGCATTAGAGCGAAAAGAAGAAATGAAGAAACGCGGATTGCAATCACCCGATAGAGCAGATGCTATAGTTCTAGCCTTCTATAAACCGAAAGTAGTTATGGGTGGGAAGGTTAAAAGAGTGTAGTCGGACATTTATTGTTCCGCTATTTCTTTTGCTCTTTATTAATAGAAGAAAGGAGGACACACAAACGATATGAGCGACAAGAAAACCATAAAGAATGTAAAAGTATTTGGTATTAATAAAACGGCAGATGACCCAAAGAATAGGGAAGACAACAGTAAGCAAATGACTGTAGATCCATTCGCGCAAATATATGGCGATAAAGGGTTGGTTAAACCACCTTATGATATGTCAGTGCTGTTGGAAATAAAGGAAAGTAATCCAATCCATTCTGCTTGTATTAGCGCAAAAGTCGATGATATTGCAGGGGTTGGTTTCGACTTTGCTCCTTTTGAAGAAGTGAAAGAAGCGAACCAGGAGCAATATAAAAGGTTGAAAGAATTTATGCGGAATTGTAATCCAGAAATGACGAGTTCAGAAATTCTTAGAGCTGTATGGGATGATTATGAAACCGTTGGCTGGGGGATTATCGAAGTTGTTCGGAATCAAAAAAACGAACCATCGGAACTGTACCATATTCCGGCGCATACGGTTCGTGCTCATAAGGATAAAGTCCGATTTGCTCAAATTGTAAATAACAAAGAACGATGGTTTAAAAAGTTCAATTATCCCGATAATTTCTGTCTTGCTGATGGTAGTGCGATAAATGCAGAGGATGTTGCAGAAAGCGGAACAGAAAAAGCTGGAGAAGTAATTGTTATTCGTAAATTCGGTTCTCGTTCTTCTTATTATGGGATACCTAATTACGTTAGTTCTATCGGCTCGATAGTTGGATCTCAAGCAGTAAGAGATTACAATATTAACTTCTTTACAGGAAAGACAATTCCGGATGCTCTGCTATTTCTTGAGGGCGTTGATGAAATAGATGATGGAACGGAAAATGAACTAAAAGCATTCTTCTCTGCAGAAACAAAAGGAGAACATCATAAATTGGCCGTTGTCCCCGTACCGCCAGGGGCAAAAGCTAGATTAGAAAAAGTTAGTCCAGATGTAAAAGAAGGCAGTTTTCGTTTATATAAGCAGGATAGCGCAATGGAGATATGTGTGGCTCATCGTGTGCCGCCTTATCGTATCGGCTGGGCTATGACAGGCTCATTAGGACAAACAACTGCTAAAGAAATGAACGAGATGTACAAGCGTTCTATTATTGAGCCTGGACAAGGAATATTAGAACATCGATTAAACTATCAATTGTTCCGTGTATTTGCTGAAATACTTGGTGGATTAGATTGGCATTTCAAATTAAACGAAATTGATACAGATGATCGTGAAGCTGATATGCAATATGCGGCAGATGGTTATGAGAAACGTATATTAACACGGAATGAATCTCGTAAAGTAGTAGGTTATGAACCTGTAGCAGATGGAGATACATTCTTTGAAGGTGGTCCATCCGTTTCTCAAATAGAACCAATTGCAAAAGCTGCAGATAATGAGCAAGATAACTTAATTGCTATTAATGCATTTAGGGAAAAGCATGAAGAAGTAGAGAAAGCTATGCAAAAGAAGGTAGCTGATTTTTTTCTGAACAGGGAAAACGGCTCTTAAACCTGCTTCCCGTAATTCGTATTAATAAAGCAGATGAAGAGATTGATCTTGTGATTGCAGAAGCAGAAGTTGATGAATTTCTTGATAGTGTCGATTGGGATGAAGAACGACAAATGTTTGTTGATGAAGTCACGGACACACTACAGGATGATGTAACGGAATTCGTCCAAAGTACCATTGCATCAAACGGACTAACTTGGATGGTATTAGATCCAATTGGTGACGTCGCTGCAAAATGGGTTGCTGCTTACGCATTCGAATTGGCAAAGGGAATCCATGAAACTACTAAAGATAGATTAAGGGAAACGATGTTAAAGAATCTTAGTGAGGGAATGGGTGTCGATGCATTAAGTGTTTCTATTGCAGATGTGATGTCAGAAGCAAGTAACTACAGAGCAATGATGATTGCACGTACAGAAACAACATATGCCATGAATTACGGCAATTTAATTGCTTATAAGGGCGCAAATAGAAATAAGAAAACATGGCTTACAGGAAACGATGAGCGTGTTTGTAAAGAATGTGGTGGTTTACATGGAGAAACGGTAGATATTGATGATCTATTTAGTAATGGAAAGATGTGCCCGCCAGCTCATCCACATTGCCGCTGCACTATGATTTCAGAAGAGTAATAAAATACACCTATTTGATTGGGGTTTCATCGTCAAAACGTATGCGGCTTTAAATTGGCTATTATGCGTTTTGACAGTGGAACCCCAATATTTATAGGGAGGAGGTAAAACGATGGGATACGAACTAAAAAACGCCAATATCAGCTATGTTTCATTAGTTACAAAGGGCGCTAATGGGCGTCAATTCGCCATTATGAAAAGTGAATCTGCTAAACAACCAAATATATCAAAACAAGTTCCAATCCTTAAAACAGAGGAAGAGAAGCAGCTTGTTACAGGTGTGGTATATGAACCGGATGTAGAAGATTCACACGGGGATAAAATGACCGCAGAAGAAATTGAAAAGGCTGCTTATACCTTTATGGAAAATTACCAACACATCGACAAGCAACATGATGAAATCGCTGGTAAAGGGACAGTTGTTGAAAACTGGATTGCTAAAAGTGATATGACAGTAGGCGAACAAGAAGTACAAGCGGGAACATGGCTTATGACTGTTCGTGTTGATGATGCAGACACCTGGGAAGAAATTAAAAAAGATGAAGTTACCGGTTTTTCTATGGGTGGATTTGGTGAACGTGTAGAAATCGCTAAGACTGATGATTTTACTCATGAAGATAAAGGCCTTATTCGAAAGATGTTAGATTTCGTTAAAGGTGAAACTCACAAAATTACAAAAGGCGAAGTGAAAGATCGTTTTATTGATGAAAAACAAAAGCGTGATTTACGAGCTGTATTTAATTTGTTTGAAGATGTGTTTTATTGGGAGATTTGGGAAAGTAACCCCGATATCGACCGAATGACGGCTGCTCTTGATGATATGAAGGACATACTTTCTTCTATTAAAGGTGGTTATACCATTGCGAAATCAAAAGACAGTGTACAAGCAGAAAGCATCGTTTTAGAAAGTATTAAAAAAGCGGGGAAAGTATTATCCCAAAAGAATCATACAAAATTAGATGAAGCATTAGCTTTAATTACTGAAATAAAAGAAGCTGCTTCACCACAGGAGGAAGATGAAATGAAAGCAGAAGATATTGCAGAGATTGTTAAACAAGCAGTAGAACCACTAGCTACTAAGTTAGAAAAGATTGAAAAACAGGTGAATGGTGAAGAGGTAGAACCGACGCCAGAAGAGCAAACAGAGGAAGAAAAAGCTGCAGCAGTTATTCAAAAAGCATTAGAACCAATTACAAAGCGGCTTGAAAATATCGAAAATGCTGCTTCTATCCGTAAAGGTTTAGATCCAGATGAAGAAGTTACACCAGGACAACAACCAATAAAAAAATCAGTATTCTCAAATTTAAATTTGTAATATAAGGAGAAATAAACAATATGAACAATCAACAATTATTAAATCGTTTATCTAAAATTGAAAAGACAATTACTACAGGTTCAGTTTCTTCTGGCTTATTAAATCCAGAGCAAAGCAAAGAATTCTTTAGAATGGCATTTGACGCAACACCATTCTCTCAATTACATCGAAAAGAGATGCGTAAAGCAAAACAAGGTGTACTTGATAAAGTTGGTATTGGCGGCCGCATTCTACGTAAGAAAACAGAGAATAAAGATGAGGATTACCGTGCAGGTGTTAATACATCAACTATTCCATACAATACAAAAGCACTTCGTCTACCTTGGGAAATTACAGAAGAAACGCTGCGTGAAAATATTGAAGGTGAAGGCTTTGAAGATACTGTAATGACACTTATGTCAACTCAAACAGGTATTGATTTAGAGGACTTACACTGGAATGGTGATGTAGAATCATCTGATCCATTTTTATCAATTAACGATGGCTGGTTGAAGAAGATTCTAAAATCAAAAGAATCGCATATTATTGACCACGCTAAACTAGTAACTGGTACAGGGGAAGAAGCAAAAGCTAATGGATTTGGTAAAGGTTCGCTCTTTGCTTTATCTGGTGTAATGCCAAATAAATATAAAAATAGTAATCTACGTTGGATTATGTCACCAAATCGTAGAGAAAAATGGATTGAATATTTAACAAACCGTCCAACTGGAGCGGGAGACGCTGCGTTATTAGGAGCTGGCGATCAAGTAAATAAACCAATGGGTTATGGGATTGTTACAGTTCCTTCTTTATCAGATGACATTATTATTCTTGCAGATCCACGTAACTTTATTGCTGTTAACACCTATGAAACTCGCATTCGTAAAACAACAGAAGGTAAATCTGCAGTAATGGAAGATAAACGATTCTATGTAATTCACTTTGATGACGATGCTGTAATTCAAGAAATGGATGCAGTAGCAATCCTAACGAATATTCCGGATACGTTTGGAGCTTAATATCCAGGCGTATTTTTTATGGGAATAAACCCTTTGTTATTAGGGTTTTGAATGTATACTTTTTTATTATTTTCTTGTTTTTAATAGAAAACGAGTTAGGGACAATAAAACCAACAATACGAATGTAAACTTTCATGTGATAGTTTACATTCGTGAAAGGGGTGTTAATTATGAAAGTAGTTACGCTGCGATACGGTGGCACTTACACCGCTTATGGACAAAAGTTTAAGAATGGCCAAGAAGAAACAGTTGCAAATGAAAAAGCTGATTACCTTGTAAGTACTGGACATTTTGAACTTGTAAAAGAAGTCGATAAGAAGGAGAAAGAAACATAATGGATATTACCTTGCAGGACATTAAAGACCGCGTAAATGTGCAGAAGATGCCTGATACAGTAATTCAAGAACTAATAGATTACTATGCAGTTATTGTTAGAAAGTATTTAAGAGTTAAGCCGGAGAATCCAATGAAAGAAGTCATTCAAACAAGCAAACTAGCTTGGCTTTCTTTTCCCGCTGAATATATAGCAAAAGTCACTCATGTTAGTTCGAAACAAGATATGACCGATTCTATTACTGTAAATGGCCGTATTGTTTATGGTTTATCCGAAAATAAAATGTATGAATTCGAATATAAGATACAAGATTATGATGATCTGCAGGTACTTATGAAGAAATGTATTATTGATTTGGTTGTTTCAGCAGTAGTTCGTGCTAACTTACACCGAAAAGGTATGAAGACATCGGAGAGTATTGGCGATTATTCGTACCAGATTAGCCCAGAAACGCTGGATGAACCAGCAACAAACAATAAGATACTCAATGGTTTAAAAGGGTTTAGAGCAAGAGTTAAGCCGGTGATGGCTACATGAATACGTACTTCGATGATGGTGATATGGATGATTTATATATTCATGAGGTAGTAGTAAAACGAAAAATGAAAAAGAAACAATCCGCTGGTAACTATGCGGAAGTACCAGTGGACGTTTACGAGAAGATGATTTGCCGTGTAACTACTAATTCTGCTACTGATAATGAGAGATTTAAGCGTGATAAACAAAATTTTGATACAACCTTTAAGATATATGCACCTGCTTCTTACATAATTAAACCCAATGATCTTATTCATTTCAAAAATGAAGATGTGGGTGTTGATTATACATTTGAAGTAAAAGGAGAGCCGCGTAATCCTGCATTTATGAATCATCACATTGAAATTTATTGCGAAAAGGTATGATTCTATATGGCGAATTCAGTAGAAATTGAGTACTCAAGTAATATGGAGCAAGTAAAGACGCATATTAACGCTATGTGTGTTGAAAAAGTCACAGCAGCATCTATTCATTTACAAAATCAAGTTAAGAAGAATCTCACAGGTAGCCGTAGCGGTAAGCAATACAAAATACCTCATACGAGTCGTAAATATACTGCTTCTAAACCAGGTGAAGCTCCTGCTGTTCGTACCGGTGACTTGTTAAATTCGATTAAATACAATGTTAAACGGTCACAATCAGAGGTATTGGGTGCAGTAGGGAGCGATTTGAAAAAAGCAATATGGCTTGAAACTGGTACAAGTCATATGGAAGCCCGTCCATTCCTATTAAAAGCGTTTGAAAAAGAACGTAGAGAACTTAAAAGAATGATGGGAGGGTAATACATGTCTAACGCTATTGCAGCTATTAGAATGCTTGTAGAGAACGATGAGATAATAAAAGATAATCTATCAGAGTATGGTGAAGGCGAGGACAAAGGGCCTGCTCTTTCATTCCAAACTGCACAAGATGATATGGAAATGCCTTATGTAGTGATGAGAATTGAAGCAGATAATCCGGATGATGTTGAAATTATAGATCGTATGATTCTAAATTTCGATGTGTATTGTGATAATGGGGATTATGATAAGGCAAAGTTAATTGCTACACGTATTGAGAAGTTACTAGATAGAGAAGTGGGTTTAAAAGATGATGGGATACTTTCTATACATCGTGCAGGGAAACTGCCGGTACCGGATGAAGACCCATCTATCATTCATATAAATGCAAAATTTCTTGTCCGAACCATGCGAACGGACTTGTATTAGGGGGTAGGACAAATGAGCTGGAAATTAATTAATGGTGTCCGTGAAGGGACTACAGATAATTTTGTTATCGGTCCTGGTGTCATGTACAAAGGATTTAAAAGTGTAAAAGAATTAGGTGAACTTGTAGGAGCGACTACAGGCGGAACTAAAGTGGGTTTTGATCGTGAGTATTATGATGCAGATATTGATGGTGTGCTAGGTAAAATGGTGCGTGGTAAGTGGTTATTAAAAGATGAACCACATGTAGAACTTACATTAGTAGAGTTCACAAAAGAAAACCTGCAGTTAGCTTTACCTGGTATGACGGTAGATAGTACAACTGAAGAAGAATACGATATTATGAAACCTTCAAATGATATTCCAGATTCAAATTATCATGATATTGCACTCATTGGTATGATTTCGGGTAGTGAGCTACCAGTTATTTTTGTAATTCGTAATGCAATGGTAGTTTCCTCTATTGAAGTAGATCTTAAAGACGGTAAAGGAACGGTTGGTTTGAAATGTAAATTTATTGGTCATTACAGTGAATCTGCACCAACTACACCACCATACGAAATTTATTTACCAAAGAAAAAGAAAACAACAGTACAAAAAGCACCGGCTACCGCATAAATGGTAGTCGGTTTTCTATTACATAAAACGAGCTAAATGCTAAAAGGAGAGAACAAAATGGCTTCTATTTTAGAAAAAATGATGAATACCGGTACAGAAATTACAATCCTAGGCGAAAAAGTAGCAATGCGCCGATTAAATGTAACGGACGTTTGGCGATTTGCAAAAATCATCTCAAAGGTTGGACGCAGTGCAATGGCTAACTTTGCTGGTTTCGGTAAGGATAAGCAAGAAATGGATGAACTAACTAAAGCTGCTGAATCTCTTCCAGAAGAAGAAAAACAAGCGCAATTATCTGCACTTAAAGAGAAGCAACAACAAAAAGGATTAGAATTTGCTTTCCGTGTTCTAACGATGATCCCTGCTTGCGAAGATGATTTTACAGAGTTCTTTGCTAGTTTATTAAAAGTGAAAGCAGAAGAATTTAGACAGTTCCCTCCGGAAGCAATGGTTGCTGTTATACAGGGCCTATTAGAAAGTGAAGACTTAATGACTTTTTTCAACCAGGTCAAGGGACTCGTGAAAGTTCAGAGCGAGAAATGGAGCCAATCAGCAGTAATTCCAGCAGCAGCTCCGATTCAAGCGTAAATGAAAATTCAGATGAATATTTAGAAGAAGCCGAACAAAACATGTTACGTGCTTTCGACAAGATCCAAAAGCGGTATGGATGGACAGATGAATATGTCTTATCTATACCGTATTCGCGTTTAATGGACCTATTTTCTTTAATTGCACGAGAAGAGCAGCAAGAAGAACTAAATGAGTGGAAGAAGATGGCGTTCATTGGCTTTCAAACTCGTCAACTTGAAGAAGGTACTACTTTTAATGATTATCTTCAAGCCTTTGGGCTAACTGACACCCAGGATGATAAAGAATCATCTTATGAAATAGGTGAAGTATGGACGAAAGAAGAGTGTGAAGCGCATGTTGCTCAAATCATGGCTCACTTCCAAGAAGACGATGAAGAATAAAATGGTTATCGGCCCCGTGAAAGGGGGTGCGTAAATGTTAGCTGAAATGTTCCAACTGTTCGGAACGATTGGTATTAAAGCAGAAGGCGCTTATAAAGATTTACAACAATTCGAAGATCGTGTACAAAAAACCGCAAATGGAATGCATGATAAGTTTCAAAAGGCAGGGGAATCAATTAGTCATGTAGGTAACAAAATGAAAGATGTTGGTACAAACATGACAACGGGCGTTTCCTTACCTTTAGCTGGTATCGGTGCTGCAGCTGTAAAAGTAGCTTCTGATTTCGATACTTCTCAAAGAAACATCCAATCTTCTTTAGGTCTTACTGAAAAAGGTGCTGAAAACCTTGGTAAAATCGCAAAAGAAACTTGGAAAGATGGATTTGGCCAAAGTATTGAAGAAGTGGATCAGTCTCTTATAAAAGTGTATCAGAATATGAAAGACGTTCCTCACGAAGAATTAGAAGAAGCTACAAAAAGCGCTATGACATTGGGGAAAACATTTGATTCTGATATCAATGAAGTAACTCGTGGTGCAGGACAGTTAATGAATCAATTTGGTATTTCTTCCAAAGAAGCATTTGATTTATTTGCTGCTGGTGGACAAGAAGGTTTGAACTATTCAAATGAAATGTTTGATAATGTGGCCGAATATGCGCCATTGTACAAACAAGCCGGCTTCTCTGCTAACGAGATGTTTACCATTATGGCAAACGGGACTCGTGATGGCAGTTATAATCTCGATTACATTAACGACCTTGTAAAAGAGTTCGGTATTCGGGTACAGGATGGTTCTAAAGGTGTATCTGATGCCTTTGCTGAAATGTCACCCCAAACACAAAAGGTCTGGGATAACTTCAACAAAGGTAAAGGAACTTCTGCAGATGTGTTTAATGCCGTCTTAGGTGATTTAGGTAAGATGGACGATAAAGTAAAAGCAAACCAACTTGGTGTTGCTGTATTCGGTACAAAATGGGAAGACATGGGTGCTCAAGCTGTCTTAGGTCTTAATAATGCAAATGGTGCGTTAGGCGATGTCGAGGGCACAATGGGAAAAATGCAGAAGACGCAGCAAGAAGCTTTTGGTGTTCGTTGGCAAAAGTTAATGCGTACTACAATGGCATCTTTAGAACCATTAGGACAAGCTATTTTAGATATTGCAGAAGTGGCACTCCCTCCAATTATTAAAGCGGTAGAAGTTGCTGCAAAAGCATTTAGTTCTATGCCTAAGCCAATTCAAATTGGTGTTGTAGCAATTCTAGGTATGGTCGCTGTCTTAGGTCCATTAGTCGCCATGATGGGATTTATGACAAGTGGGGTTGGTGCATTTGTTGGTTCATTAAGATTCCTAGTACCGATACTTACTAAAGTACCATTATTATTTACAGGTATTCTTAAAGTCGGCCCTAAACTTATCGGTATGTTTGGTGGAATCGGGAAAGCCCTAGCGCTGTTGGGTAGATCCATGATGACCTTACTGATGAATCCCTGGACGATTGCCATACTAGCAATTGTAGGATTAGTATATCTAATTTATAAAAACTGGGATGACATCGTAAAGTACACCAAGAAAGCAGTTAAATGGATTGGCGATGCCTGTTCTAAGGCTTGGAACGCAACTGTAAAAGGTGCTAAAAAGGCATGGAATGGTTTAGGTAAGTTCTTCTCTGGATTCTGGGAAGGTACGAAAAAGGTATTCAGTTCTGCAATGTCATTCATAGGTAAAATATTTTCAAAAGCTTGGGATGGCTATGTAAAAATAGTTAAATGGTATTTTAACTTGTTGAAAAATATAATCGAATTCGGTTGGAATGCTATTAAATTCATCTTCAAATTTGCATTAGATGGATTGAAAAAAATTGTAGATGGCACATGGAAATTCATTAAGAATAGTGCCCAAAAGGCAGTTAACACCTGGAAGAAAATTTTCTCTACTGGATGGAATGCTATTAAAAGAATTTTCTCTATGGCTTTAGCAATAATAAAGCAGTACGTAAAAACCGAATTCGAAAAAATGAAAAATACAATATCCAGTGTTTTTAACACGATTAAGGAAATTGTAAAAAAAGCTTGGGACGCAATTAAATCAACCTTTACTACAGTATTAAAATTCTTAAAAGATTTTGTGAAATCTTCTTGGGAATCTATTAAAGATACTATTTCTAGCGTTATGAACACAATTAAAAATGTGATTCAATCAGCTTGGAATTTTATAAAGTTTACAATCATTAATGCAGTTCGTGAATTTGTTGGGTTTGTAATTACTAATTTCAACAAATTATATAACACAATAACCGATGTTGTTGGCGGTATAAAAGAATTTATTGTTAGTAACTTTAAAACTATAAAGAAAGCAATCACTGGTGCATTTACAGGGGTTGTAGATACTGTAAAGGATGTATTCAGTAAAGTTGGTTCTATAGTAAAAAATGTAGCAAAAGATGCAGTTAGCTGGGGAAAAGATATCATTGCCGGTATTGGTGAAGGTATGTCCGGTATGGCAGATTGGCTTATAAAAAAAGCTAAAGGAGTTGTTTCGGGAATACCTAAAGCCGTATTAAAGTTCTTTGGTATCCGAAGCCCATCCCGGTTAATGATGGAATACGGGGGCTATATTACAGAAGGTCTTGGTGTAGGGATGGAAAAAATGATTCCTGCAGTAGACAAAGCTTCTGAACTATTAAATAAAGCTGTCGTTCCACCTAAACCAATGAAACTAGTAACCGATGTATCTAATCAAATTGGACAAATGGGCGCACGTTCTGCTGATTTAATTGGTAAAACTGCACATCCATTTGCTGGACAAACCCGCGTTGAGAAGAAAACGGATAATGGCGTAACAATTCAAAATGCTACATTTAAAGTCTCTGTTGAAAAACTACAATCTGCAGACGACTTTGTAAAAATGAGAAAGCTGCTACAAAACGTAGTTGCTGATGATCTAATGGGAATGGCGGTGCGAAATGTATGAGTATATTAAAAACATTGCATAGAAGAGCCGGTTCATATCACCTCTTATGGGATGCTACAGAATTAAAAAGTACAATTACATATACTATTAATTTTTCATGGCCTGGGACATATAACTTCTCTTTTATGTCCCAAGTTCCTATTGGTTCTGATGGTATGTTACCGGATAAATACTTTATTGTTCGGGTAAATGGTATTGAAAAATTTAGAGCAAGAGGTGCCTATGCCTGGGAATCCAGAGAAATTTTTGTTGGTGCAGGACCACAAACAATTGAATTCATAACAAGCGGTTATGGCGGTGCAGATGTAGCTTATATACGTGACGTTCATTATTACGCTTTTGGATTCGTCCCAAACATCGCAATGATTGAGCAAACAAAAATGCCTAAATCATTAGACGGATTAAAAAACTATAATATTATGCATGGTTATCCCCGTTTCCAAAGTAACGGGAATAAAGGATGCGAAGTAGAATTCAATATTTTATTTAACGATATCAGATATTGGCGTGATTTCATGAGGGAAATATACCGCCCACATATTATTACTGGCGATTACGGTACCTATGGGGGTATAATACCGCCGAATGAAGTAGATGCAATACGAAAAGGAACGTTGGTCATAGCAAAATGCAAATTAATATCCATGTCACAAGCAGGAATAGGAGTTGATGGAATGTGAGAGAAGGATCTATTTCTTTAATTAGAATGTTGGGGAGCTATTTCCAAGTTGGGAATAACTCCCCTACTTTAATTGTTTATATGAAAAGAAGAGACTCTTCTTCTTACGTACAAATACAACATCGTGTAATAGGCTTAGAAGTGCAGGAGAACGCAGACCAGTTTGCTAGTACATTTACTATTACCTTTGCGAATGAATACGGTCAAATGGCTCCTGACAACTGGTATGGTAAGTTCTCTTCTATTCAAGAATGGTTTTATAACAGTGAAGTAACAAATACAAACCAACTATATCCGCAGACTGAATTTAAGGTGTCTATCGGATACGGTGAAGAAGCTTTACCGTATATACATGGTTTTGTATCTGATGTGAAGGTAAATGCCGAAAGTGGGACAATCTCTGTCACCTGCACCACATCATATAAAAAAGTTTTACACAAATCAGTTATCCCAACGCCAGGATCAGATGAGATTGTAGCACCAACCGGTAATGTTTATGATGTGGTGAAATTCTTCTTTGAAAAAGCCGGAGTTACATTGCACGGTAGCAGAGTAAACATTCCTGGTACCAATCAAAGTTGGATTGTTGAGGGAGCAACTGGTAAGAGGTTTCAAAAGTGGGATGAAATTGTACGCGATATTATAGATACAACATTCCATTATATAAAACATGAACCGGATGGAAGTTGCACATTCATGAAGATGCCGGACTATGCAATTAACGAACCTGCAAAATTTAGTTTTAGAGAAGGTGAAAATCTTATCTCTTTAGATATGCAGCTAACTGACCAGGACATAAGTAACAGTATTGTTGTTAAATGTGGAGATTACGCAAACGGATTTCTTAATTCATTTCTATTAAAAAATGTATCGCAGGGTGATTTACGAGAGGAAATGATAGAAGTTCCTTGGGCGACAACGTTCTTTGCAAGAAGAGCGGTTGCTGCAGCTTATCATTTAAAAGCGATTCAGAAGTTCAGAACATTAACAGTCGCAGTAATAGGTGATCCAAGGGTTCAATTATTTGATGTTATTTCTGTTTACAATAGAGATTCTGGCCAACAATGGAATTACTTTGTTAAAGGGATTAATACAATGATCTCTGCAGATGATGGATTCTATCAAACTTTAGATTTAACTGTTAATTACGGTTATGAACCAGCCCCATATACAGATATAACTGGTATCACAGTAAATGTAGATACATTACGATTGAAACTTTGGGATTGGGATGTAGAGGATGGGGACTTATTAAATATTTACTGTAATGATAAATTAGTCGCAGAAAACTATTTCATCCGAAACAATCCAACATATGTTGATATTCCACTTGAATATGGTGTGAATATTATCGTATTTGAAGCAGTTCGAAATCCTAAGGGGATTCTTACAGGACGTTTGCAAGTACTGGATACGCAGAACAATATCTTGTTCGATTATGGTTCCTTACCAGATTTATCATTTCCTCGGGTAAATCAAGACAAAGATCACTATTATATCCAACGACCAGCAAAAACTTGGTCTGTTACGAGGGTGAACTAGGGGTGATTCTATGATAATGCAAAAAAACTTATATGATCCAATCATGTATTTGATGAAGGGCTTAATCGATAGGCAAATTTATAACGGTGGTAAACCAATGCCCGGGAATGATCCAAATGACGTATTTAAAGAAGGCATGACCGAAGGATATACACTTATTCGTGACGGTGCCCGCCTATCTGCAGTCGATGGCGATAAATACCTACACTATGATTTGGCTTTCAACGCACAAGGTATGCTAGAAAAGGTCCTTGTCTCACATAAAGTAACTGGAAAAGAGATGGAGCTACAATTAATATATAATGCGCAAAAGCAGCTAGAACGTGTGCAGCCCCGCCTTCTAAACAAAGGTAACGGTATGCTGTCTGATTTACCAATTCCCGATGTATCGTGATGATGCACGGGAATTTTTTAATACACGAAAAAGGGTGATTACTCTTGTTTGAAACAACCTATTTAGCCGGTGGTCGATTAGATCCGCCTTTTCATCCAACTAAAACAGAACCATTCATACCTGGATTCATTATGGATTCTTTTTCATTCCAAACAAATGAAACTACATATACTGTACCTGCAGATATGGAGCTGTATGCAATAAGTGTAAGTGCATCTATATATGAATTAGATGATAAATGGAGCTTAATTGTAAACGGTAAAACGATTTGTAAAAACATATATACCAAGGATATTCCTGAAGGTATGCACTTTATGATTTATAAACCTTTAGCAGCAGGAAGTACGGTTCAATTTTCATTTAAAAATCAAGGCATCCTTGATAAAACAGTATGGTTCGAATTGCATTTTTTATCATAAAGGAGGGATAGCATGAGTTTTGCTGTTACATATATGGCGGGCGGTAGATTTGACGCTCCTTATTTCCCTACAAAAACGGAACCGTATATAGAAGGTAGAAGAATTGGAATAGATGATGCAGTAAAAAAAGATGAATTCTCACTACCGTTCGATACAGAGTTAATTGCATTTTCTATAGCTGCATCAAGTTATAGTGATCGTGATTATTGGAATCTATTTATCGATGGAAAACAAATATTTAAAAATGTTTATGTAAAAGACGTACCAGAAGGATTCAATTTTTCTATTATTAGACCTATTCCGGCTAACGCTGTATTAAAGTTCGAATACCACAATATAACCGGAACATCCAAAGTAGTAAAACTGAATTATCAACTATTAAGAGATTAGGAGCGTCAAACCTATGGCATATATTGAAAAAATAGTATCAGAAGCAGAATTCCATATGGAGTTAATAAACACCATGATTGAAAATGGATGGAAGAAAGTAAGCAGCTTTTACAAGGTTATTTATAAAGCTACGAAATCGGACGACCCTGTTCATAATTATTGGGCTGCAAAGCATGTAATTTTAAAAAATAGTGATGGTGGTTTATACGGAATTGTTCAAGCTTGGAAGTGGACCGCAAAGACTCAATTAGACATCGATTTTTCTAAGCCTGATGGTAAAACTGCATTTAAAACATACTTAGAAAACAACCCACAATATAAAGATCGTTCATGTATGTATTTATATATGATTGAAAAACTACCAAGCTATCAAGAGGATAATGTAGTTATTATGGGAGCCGAGGACAAGAAAGAGTTCCAATCCATTATAGATGTAGAATTGGCCGAAGTGATAGCTACAGAAAAAACAGAAATAAACAACGGAAGACCTTATACATATACCGTTTATGACTATACAGATAAGCCTGATTTAATGATGTCGCCTTGGGTTAAATCTACTTTGAGAAACCCTAAATTGCTAAATATAGACGCTGATACAAATTGGTGGCCAGATTCTTTAGTTCGTATTACAGGACAAGTTGATAAAAATAGAGTTGTCCTACTAATACAAGCAGATAAAACGCCAGCATTTGAAAATAATACTGTCCCTGTAACCCCAGTATACATGGGACGCTTAGAAAGCTATGGAAATGACGACACCATAGCAGATGCTCTTTGGGCTGGAACTGCTTACGATGAAGGTGGAGAAAGCTCATCTCACAGCTTTAATTTTGAAAGTAAAACGCCATTTAGGGACGTATCGAACTATATGCCACGCACAAAGAAATACCCTAAATCACCAGGTAACGGCATTGATAACGTAATTATTAAACGTTCCCGTTTTGGCGCAAGGTACCAAGCGCATTATATTGCATGGAATATACCAAGTAATATTATGCCACCTGATCGGAAAGGTGCTAATGGTGGCCAATATCCTACAGCATGGCAAAGCCATGATAATGACGAATATAAGTATCAATTCAATCCATCTTTATATAGCGGAAGAGTTCATACATCTAGGGCTTATATTGTACATCCAGATGAAGGGGTACGTGGTTATATGCCGTATGTTGTACTTCTCTCCCCGTTAGGATTGCTAAATGGAGATAAATTAAAAGTTAGAAAAAATACATGTCCAGATACACACGACATCTACAGATTCTTTACCGTAGATGCAATTTCACCAATTACAAAGATGCCAGCTACTGCATATCGTCCAGCAGGATTAGGTATTTTCGAGAAAACTATATAGGGGATGAATATAAATGTGGTTCGATAAAATTGTAAATTTACAAACCTTACCTACTGAATTAGAAAAGTTATTTGTAGATCACGGATGGAAACGTGATCTATTTTTCCGTATTCGAAGAGAAACCAGCAAATTCATAGATGTGCGATTATTCGAATCCGCTGGAAGTGATTTGGAGCGTAGAAGATTTGGTTTTGCAGTTGCATACGATACTACTGATTCTGATTTCGCAGATTCAAGATATGTAGCCACTGAATCGCGATTAGGGGATTTCGGAACGGGAGATGGAAAGAAAACAGACTTCATTATTCCTACTTCTCCAATCATTGCTAGTTCCTTATTTGTTTATATAAATAGTATCTATCAAGAAAAAAACACATATACAGTGGATGGTAGAACAGGATTAATTAAATTTAATACACCAGTAGCAAAAGGAGCTAGAGTTACGGGGGAATATCGTTTAGCTAACGATGCCTATGAACCAACGAATGATATTATTTTCTTCACTTATACTCGATACTTTATTGAGAAGGAAGTGAAAATGAGTGATCAAGATGCAGATTTAGGAAATGGTAATGGTACAAAAACAGCTTTTAAATTACCATACCCAGATTTTGATGAAAGCCGTTTTGCAGTATACAAAAACGGGACAATTTTAGATGCAAACAACTATACGTTCACAGGGGATACAATTATTTTCAAAGTTGCTCCTGCAAGTGCAGACAACATAAAAATTTCAGGTACTCGTTTGCTAGAATCTAGTAACGGTAGCGATGTAACAGAAATACTACCTGCTAAGACGCAATTTACCGTACAGAGCACAAATAGTGTCCTGGCTGAAATTTTTACATCTATCAATTTTGTGAACGCTTCTCCCTATACAGTACTAAGTTTGACACCGGAGCAAAGATTCACAAAGGACTGGAAACGTGATTCCGTTGTATACATGTACGGTAACGCTCATAAAGATCGTGTTGTAATGTTTATGCGAATTGATCCAACACCAAGCCCTGTACGAGCATTATTTGTTCCATTGTACATCGGAAGAATGTATACATTTGATAATAAACCGCAAAAGAATTTAATTATTATGGGTGGCTGCCGTTCTGGGGAAGAATTCAGTAATTCTACAAAGAAAATTGGTAATGCAAATATGGATTATGGCGAAAATACATCTGGTGGAAATCTTACGCCTGTTTTGTCTCAATCATTAACTGGATCTATGTATCAGCAGCATTACCTTGCCTTTATAACTCATAATGCCGATATCGATAGTGGCCAAGGGAGATTTAATCCTTCTATGTATAGCGGTAAATACCATTTATCACAAATTTATATCGTACATCCTAATGATGGATATGTAGGGAAACTTGATGATGTATACGCAGTACACCCAAAAAATATTCAACAAGCAGATGAGCTTGAAATTGAAAAAACTGTAACAGATGAAGTGATTGGTAAAGGCGATGGAACTAAAAAGATATTCCATTTAGAGCACAAACCAAAAGAAAATACATTGAATCTATTCATGGATTGTAAAGAAGTTCCTAAAACGGATTACGATTATAATCCGGAAGATAAAACTGTAACTTTTAAGGAATACCCTGGTGGTGAAATTCTAGCTAATTATCAAATGGCGCAATTATATCGCTACACATTACCAACAACAGCAGTTTCTCCATTCACAAGTAAGTTTTCGCCTTTCAATCCAATTGGCCTAGCAATCTATAAAGAAGATATTTAAACAAGAAAGGGGGAAGGCAAAAGATGAACGAGAAAAATTATTCGATTGCTGCCCCTTCTTTATTTATAAATGAAAAGAATCATATAGTTTCTGTTAGTCCAAGTCTTTCTTATGAAAAGACTTATTGTGTTTCTATTTCAATTGCTAATCCTTTTGGTGAAAACGTGCATGAGTTTCCTGTAAGTATGCCACCTAATTCAAGGTTTAAGGCTGTTAAAGAGGATAATGCAGGTGTATTCGCAACAAGAGTAAACAAAATTAAAGGTGTCTTCTCTGATGTAATTAACCAGGCTTCCAGGGACATTGAAGTTGAAGCAAGTATTACAACATTAAACGCTTTCGATATAGATCGTAACGTTAATATAGATATTTCCGAACTGGAAAACCTCACACAATCAAGATGCTTTGCAATAGATATTACAGATAATGAGTCAGCGCAGCAACGCAGTCGTATTTTTCATATGGACCATGTGAAAGAAGAACTTGCAGATAAACCATTTGATACGAGTGAAATTAAAATCGTAAATGAATCTATTATGTCTAGAACTACAGATGAATATGAAATGAATGAAAGTATAGAAGAAGAGCTTCTTCATAAGAAAATTCGTGAGTTTGCTACAGAAGTAGAAGAACTTCCCGAATGGGTGAAAGTAGCTCGTGTATTGTATGGAGAAAAATTCTACAAAAGTATATTGGTAGACCGAAAAGAAAAAGAACTGCAGTCTAATATATTTGAGAATGGCACGGGTGAGATTGTAATTAAAGAGTTAACTGCAGTAACAACACATCCTTTAGAAATGGCAGATAGATGTATTCATGAAGTTGCTGCTTCTTATGAAGAGTATGATTTATTTAATGATTTAGGAATACCTGTTTATTTACCTGATTATGATCTATTTGCAAGAATCCAAAGAGAATTAAAAGCAGATTATACAAAATTTGATACTGCAGATAGAAATATTATTCAAGTTGATGGAGGTTCAATATCATTCGAATTAGTTGAAAGAGAACAGATAGAGACCATAGCAGCGGTCCCAACAGACGAAACATTTATACGAAAAAACTTATCTTTGGAACTAGAAACCTTTGATATGGAAGATTCAAAAAGAACTCAAAATGAAGTAATAGCGTCCTCTGCACGATATGAATACGCAAATAAAATTCACTCATGTTACGAAAGTGAAATTGGAGATGAAACACAATCTATTCGAGTTACGAACGAATTAACTGGGAATTCTATCGAAGATATGGAGTCAATGGATAATAAGAGTCGTGAACTTGCTATTGATGTGGTCAATACTGCAGGTGATTTTGTTTTAACTCGGGATCTTATTGCAGAAAACATCATTGGATTTGATAATGCTACTCGTGAAAAAGAACTGATCCATACCATAT
Organism: Bacillus sp. FSL K6-2944; assembly: GCF_038005385.1. Lineage (NCBI taxonomy): Bacteria > Bacillati > Bacillota > Bacilli > Caryophanales > Bacillaceae > Bacillus > Bacillus sp. FSL K6-2944. The sequence goes on from NZ_JBBOTE010000001.1 coordinate 944,979, forward strand.
TAGACACTGGAACTACTGCTCACAAAGTAGTACCAGAAGTAATAGCAGATTCCATTAAATCACGGGAGTTTAATAGAAAATCACAGAATATCCTTTCACACACTACAACAGATGAATTGAGCACACGAGAAAATAAACAAATTGATGTTATAGAGGAAGAATTCTCTACAGCAGATAGAAGTGTTATTGAATTAGAAGCCAAAAATGAAGAGATGGATTTATTTGAAGGTATGGGATTACCTGTTTATTTACCCGATTATGATTTATTTGCAAGGGTTAAACGGGAGTTACAAGCAACGACGGTGTTGTCCGATATAATGGATCGTTCCAAAGTTACTATAACTTCTGAAATAGTTGATAGCATTGATATGGAGCGTTGCACCCCAAATATCATTACGGATGTGTCCGGAATAATAGATTTTAAAAGACCTGTATTAGAATTAGATTCACAAATCGCTAATGATTATGATGCAGCTGACACACCTGCAAAGCAGTCTTTAATACTAGAACTAGATACATTTGATAGAGATGTAAGTGTAGCAACTGATATAGAAGAATTCGAGCGATTTAATAGGGATACTTGCATAGAAAGTTCAGTCGAGGAATTTGAACCAGCGGAGAAAGTTCTGGAAATTGATACGGAAATTATCGAAATTGAACGTTTTATTATTAATAAATTCATTGCTACAGAGTGCATACAATTTGATGATTTTATTGTTAATAATATTTATCCTACTGAAATAATTGAAGTTGATGAAAATAAAAAAGTTCAAAAAGAAAAACCAAAACTATGGTTACGTCATAGCCGCTCTTCTTGGTGGACAAATTCTAATTGGAAGAAAACAAGATAGGGAGAAATAAAATGGCAAAAATCGGTGATGTTCTATATGTTCCTGAAAATGGTTGGATTCGATTTGATGATGTTCCAAACAAAAATTTAATTGAATATGTAGGCGAATGGAAATTATATCAACATCCAACTCAATACGGAGAATCACATTATTATACAGAACAAAAAGGTGCTTCCTTACGCGTTGGATTCAGTGGACCCAGTTTGCGTTTAATTGCAAGAACCTATCCAGGAAATAAACCTAACAATACGACAGTAATTATAGACGGAATAAAAGAAACTTTTACTGAAAATATGACAGAAAAAAATCGGGTTTTAGTTTATGAAAAAACAGGATTATCTGAAGGTAACCATCTAGTTGAAATTATAACTCCTTCAGATGAAAACTGGTTGAATTTTAACATCGATGCTTTTGATGTTAAAGAAGGTCATAAACTGATCCATCCAAATAAAGTTAACCAAAAACCAAATGTTTCTTTATACAAGAGAGAAAACGGGAAAATCTTTTTAGATGATTTCGATTCTATAAACCCAGAATGGATTATATCACCTTCTGATTCTTTTAGTATTGCTGCAAGAAAAGGCTTTATAAGATTAAATCATACAGCAGATAAAGATGTAATGTTACTAATCAACAAACCGCAAGGAGATATAGCGATACAAGTCATTGCTGATTATACTCCTGATGTTGAAGGGGATAAGGGCGGATTGATTATATATCAAAACGCTGATAATAAAATAGAATTTCTTGAATCTCATTCTATTAATAGTTCTAAAGAACACAGGGAATGGCTTGCTACTTCTACTGGTGAACAATGGGACTTTTATAGCAAGGTAGATGCTACCTTTGATTATGCAGATAGCGACAAATTAGAAGCGACTAAAATCGGTGTTGTATTAAAGAAAGGTGTCGCAGATCCATACAAGCCTCTAGATATTGATCGTATCATTATCACGAGTGGCCACAAATTAAAGTTAAGACAACTGTTCCCAAATAACAGAGTAATTTTAAGAGATGAAAATGGAGCCATACTATCTGTTAATCAAGTGGGTAAATTAAATACTGGTATAGATATAAACCTACCATCTTTAGAGTTCCAAGGAACTATTGAAGTTTACGATGAACAAAATAGCCTTATAGCAGAAAAGAAAGCCCTATTTTATGGCGGTGACATCTATAATATGGGTTCTCCTTTAAAAATCGTAATGGACTCTAAAGAATTAAACGATACTGATCCAACTAATTTAGGAAATATGATTGAGGGAAAAAGAATCATTAAAATGATGGTCCAAAATGAAAATTCTGTAGCTGTTCATAATCTCAAAATTTCTATTGAGCAATATATGGAAAAGGTGGGATATACGTGGGCAAATATTTCGTTAGATAGCTTAGCTTGGGTAAAACAAATTTCAATAAATACATTAAGCGCAAATAGTTCTAGGGAGTTTTGGGTACTGGTAACTAAAGATTTAAACTACATTGGGTTTGAACCTATTTTATTTAACATAAAATTGCAACATGATTGAGGTGTTTACATGGGTACTGAAATGAAAATCAATCGTTACAAAGGAACTGTAGGTGATAGTTCATCACCCGTACTTATCGAAAAATCTGAACAAATACTCGTGCAAAACGGACAAACTCAATACCTTTCAATGAATATGGAATACAACAAATTTGATATTCGAACTATTCATGTAACAAACGATAAAGATGTTGAATCTATTATTTCGATTTTTGATAAGAAACAAAACGGACTACAAATATATAAGAGTAATCAAGAGAAGAAAACTTACGATATCTTAGCAATCCCTTGCGAAGATAAAGATACAACAAGTGCTGCTCATGTTTTTATTGAAAACAAAGGAAATGAACCAGCTTTATTTACAATAATCATTAAAGCAGTAAGTTTACAATAAAGGAGTGTCCTCTATGACAGAACATATCTTCAAAAGATTCACACCGTTAAAAAAGAATATATTTAATCTGGTTATTGACGAGATGTTACGTGTTGGTTGGAAACAACTAAATGAAGGAAAACCAACTTCAAATGATGTCTATGTCATGTATTCGAACGGAAATGATGGTAAAAAAAATATCTATATCGAACTTATACCATATGACGGAAGAAACATGGAGGACAGCCCACAAAAATTAGATTTTGATGTGAGATCAACGCTATATTCTGATGCTTTCTTTAAATTTTGTTATGGATATGATAAAGAGAAAGGTCGTGGGACTACTCCGGATCAATCTTGGCCGGCTAGTTGGTTCCGTGGAAGGAATTACTCTGATGGTGTTACTTCAAATGGCCCTAAAATCGCTCTAGATACTGAGATTGAATTCTATCTATTCGTTGATAAGGAAAAAATTATAACTTGCACAATTCCACCTGCAAGCACAAGATTAGCTCCTGCAGTTACATACATTGGGGTACTAGGAGAATTGATGTTAGAAGAAAAACATGAACCATATACACGCGCTTTAGTTTGGTACGCTAGTGCTTGGAGTGGAAATTATTCAACATCTAACACCGGGCTTACTTATAATCGTCCAAAAGGATCTAATGAGACAAATATCTCACAATCATATCGTAGTACTTGGTTGCAAATACCTACAGGATTAAATCCAAATATCGATAATACCTTTCTACTATCTCCGTTTTATGTTTTATCAGATAGTTATGGTGTGCGTGGGAAATTGGAAGGAATATATCGGACTTCAGATGCAAGTATAGTAAGTGGCGATATATTAGAAGTTGAAGTGAATGGGAACATACAAAAATACAAATACGTAAATGCAAGTGGTAGTTATGGTTCCTTACCTGCTCCATTAGCATTTCGTATTGAATGAGGTGATTACCATTACTGTCTTTAAAGGCATTATTTTTGAGCCTGAACTCCTATCATTAAAGAGAAATTCAGTTCAAAGAACCGGAAAAATTATTGACGATATTTTTTTTATCGGAAGTAGAAAGTCTCTAAAACGAAACGGAATGATTTTTTGTGAGGATTTAATAGTAAATAATGATTCAAAACAAGAAGTGAACTACCCTCGTCAAGAACCATTAGAGCATTCTTGGAAGAGACTAAATACGTAAATTCTAAGCGTACAACAGTAGGCTTTTTTATTTTGATCAAATTTTGAGGAGGTGAGAACTTGGAACGAATTCACGAACTCATCAAGGCATTGAATATAAGCGATGTTATTACAAGTACTCAATTTAAAGTAGGTGGTGCTATCGGTGGTGGATTAGGAACAATAATTAAGTTACTCTACGGCAAAGCTAATTTAATTTGGATATCAATTTATTGCTGGATTATCATGCTCGACTGGATTACTGGTAGTAAAGCTTCAAAGCTAGATGGAACATACTCATCACAATATGGAATTGAGGGCATCACGAGAACCGTGGTGCTTTTATCATTACCAGCCCTTGCACATTTATTTGATATTGCTCTTAAACTACCTGATTTCTTTTTCTTCATGGTAGTCGGTGGATTGAGTTACCACATTTTTAATAGTTTCGCAGCAAACTGTGCACGAATCGGCTGGGAAAAATGGATTCCCGCATGGTTATTAGAAAGTGTAGCATCTGAAATTCAAGCAAAAATCCAAAGAAGTGATGCACGAAAAGAAAAACATAATACCAAATAAAAAAATACACGCCTTACATAAGGAGAGCATTGTCAAAAGACGGTGCTCTTTTTGTTTGGCAAAAAGGGGAAAATACACAATGAAAAAACCAATTAAACTATTTAGCTCATTATTTATGACTCTATTGCTCTTATTTTCGTTTGCTACGGCTTCTTTTGCCGATAGAGTCTAATTATCCAAGACTTACCGAAACAAGCATATCGCTACGGTGTGGGCGCTTATGAGGGCGTTGTTGCACATAGCACTGCAACACCAGAAGCACCAGCAATTAACATTCGAAATTATGAAGCTAGAACATGGAGAAATGCATTTGTACATTATGCTGTAGATTGGAACGAAACAGTCCAAATTGCTGATACAAAATATGTTGCTTATGGTGCTGGACCAGTTGCAAATAAAAGATTTGTTCACATAGAACTTTCTGAAACTAGCAACCCAGATAAATTTAAATCTTCTTACGAGCGTTATGTAAAACTATTAGCTAAGATTTTAAAAGATAGAGGAGTTCATCCAAGCAAAGGTTTATGGACGCATAAAGATATTACTTACAAATTAGGTGGAACTGACCACGAAGATCCGATTGATTACCTTCGCAGTCACGGTGTATCAGAATCACAATTCAGAGCGGACGTACAAAAGGCGTATGAAGGCGCAACAGTTACAGTTAAACCAAAACCACAAGAACCATCTCAAAACGTTGTAGGCGAAACAGGAGTAGCTTATATTGATGGACTTAACGTAAACCTAAGAAGTGGACCATCAACAAATTATGGTGTTATCCGTCAATTAAATAAAGGAGAAGCATATCAAGTATGGGGAAAACAAGGTGATTGGTTAAATCTTGGCGGGAACCAATGGATTTATAACAACTCATCTTACATTAAATATCACGGGGAACAAACTTCTGCAGTAAGTTCTGTAGAAGGTAAACGTGTTGTTTCTAAAGTGGACGACCTTCGTTTCTATGACTCTGCTTCTTGGTCTGATAAAGATGTAGCAGGAACGGTAGATGAAGGGCTTGGATTTACGATTGATGCTAAAGTATCAGTAAATGGATCTGCACAATATAAAGTACACAACAGTAAAGGCGTAACATACTATATAACTGCAAATGAAGCCTATGTGTATGTAAAGTAGGGAAAAGGGTATGCCCAAACTTGGGCATACCCTTTTTTGTTTATTTCACGTAAAAAAATGGAGTTTTTTCTATAATTTAGCCTATTTTTGGAACCCTTTTCTATAATTCTTATTACATACTAAAAGGAATATTATTTTCAAAACAGAATAGTTATATTTTAAAATTACTTTTGTATTTTTTTAGAGGTGAATTAATGTTAAAATTTATTTGGGCAATTGCATTCGCTCTAATTATATTCTTTTTAGTGCGCGGTACGTTTATACCATATATAGCTTCTAATGAAAATATTGTAGCTTTATTTGTAATTTTTACCGTAGTTATTATTAATTCATGGATTATTGACTTAATAAATCGTTTATATAAAAAAAGAACCGAACTAGATAAATAATCTAGTTCGGTTCTTTTTTTATTTTGTATATTTCATAACTTTTGTATCAGTATATACTTTCTTACCGTTTTTAATTGTATCCGTTACTGTTTTTACATAATGGTTAACGGCATCGATATCTCTGTATGCTTCAGTATGATAATACGTAACAGAAGGTTGATTAAAATACATTAATCCGCTTGCAACTACTTGTGCTGTAGCCTGTACTGGTTTCCAAGGAATATAAACAGATAATCCATTTACTAACATAAGTCCTACATTATAACTATCTTTATTAATTCTATTGCTTGAATCTTTACTACTAGCGTGTTTCCAGTTGAAACTACCATCATTGATAATTACTCCTTGTACATTACTTGTACGAGTTTCGGTGCCTGAAATCTCTCTATTAATAACGTTTTCATTTTCATCAAATTTTACTGTTTCGCTGTATAACACTTCAAAGTCTGCGCTTGAAGTATCCAAAGGTGATGTTACACCTGCAAATTTTGCTGGTGAATTAGCAGATTCAGGTGCTGTAGGCGAATCTGCATATGCATTACCTGCACCCCATCCAGTACTAGCTAACATTCCGCCAACTAGTAACATTGGGATTGTTTTTTTCTTTAATAAATTTTTATAACCCATAATAACATCTCCATCCTTTTGAAAATTTATGCTAATTTACCGGTATTTACTAGCACAATCCCGATGATAGACTATAAAATTCAAAAAATAAACAATGTTCAGATTAAAATTTTCGCAAAACAATTCGACAAACCTTCTTAAAACCATGTCATTACTGGAGTTATAATGATTTTTATATAAAGAATTTCATTTTTACGATCTAACAATTTACCGATAACCATACGTCAATTGATAAATTAAAAACTGAATATTCTGAATTATATTTATAAAATCATTTTTTACAACTTATTACAATTGAACTTTGTTATGATTGATTCTATATAAACTAAATAAAGGAGATTGTGATATGATAATTCTGAATAATGAAAAAGTTACTAAACTATTGAATGAATGGTATAAAGTTATTCTATCTAAGCAAATAACAAAAGCGACAAGAATGAAAGAAGAAGTTGATGAAAAGATTAGTATCTTAATGGTCGAACAAAACCGAGATCTACAAGATCAAAATCTCTTATTGTATTATTCTCTATTGGATTATAGTTATAAAGTGTTAATAAATAAATCATATGTAACTCGTAGTGATTTTGATGCAGTTGAAAAACTTACAACAAAAACTATTGATGAGTATTTAAAATACTACTACCATTTCTATAAAGCTGTGCATAATACCATGATTGCTAACTATATAGAGGCTATGGAGCAATTTGAAGAAGCTGAACGACTTTTAGAGTATATTCCTAATGACATTGAAAAAGCTGAATTTAATTATAAACTTGGTGAACTATATTACCATCTTCAACAACCTTTATTAACGATTAAGCATGTAATGAAAGCAAAAGACATATACAAAAAGTATGAAGATTATGTAATAAATCAAATTGAATGTGATACAATCCTGGGATTAGCAAGTGTCACTTTAAGTCAGTTTGAACAAGGAGAAGAACTTTTTGTTAAGTGTTTGGATATGGCTAAAAAACATAACTGTACTCGACTAATTACCTTAATTCAGTACAACTTGGGTTTCCTTTATGCAAAACAAGGTATATCCGCAACTGCAATACGACATTTAATGGATGTATATAAATCTGAAAAACCATATCATAAAACTGTATTCTTACTGGCTCGAGAACATTTCAAAGTAAATGAAATTGAACAAGCGCAAGAATTTTTGACTCAAGGCTTTGGATTAGCTGACGTTGAATATACACATCATTTACGAATACTTCGAGCACAATACGATGAAAATTATAAGCAAAATCTAGAAACAACGATTGCAGATGGACTAGATTACTTCGAATCCCAAAAACTTTATGGATTTATGGAAGAGTAGGCTGGAATTTTAGCGAAAAAACTTTATCAAGAAGGTAATCATGAGAAGGCTAGCCAATATTTTAATATATCTTATGATGCTAAAGAATTACTTCAGAAGGGAAGTGCGTTAAAATGAAAAAAGTACTAATGGGATTTGTTAGTTTTGCTGCTGTTTTAACTATTGGAAGTTTTACAGAATCTTTTACATCACAAGCTGATCATGGTAGACCGCCTGCACCACAAAGACCAGATTATATTTCTAATGTGGCCGATTTTGATCACGGTAGACCACCTGCGCCGGCATACGAATACGGCGATACTTATATTGATCATGGTGAGCATATCTAAAACAAAAAGAGGACGTGATATATACGTCCTCTTTTTGTTTTATTTTAATTACGACCGAATTATATTTGAAATAATATAAAGGATAATGTTCTAGTATATCAATTCCATCAATAATAATGTCTGTGTGTGGCTTGCTATCAAGAAACTGTCCAAGTGTCAACAGGGAAAAGTGTTAGTTTCTCATATAAATCTCATAATTGAGAATTGGTTTAAATAACCGGTGCAACAACAGCGAAATGCGATTCATATATTTGCACACATTTTGCTCACATTTTGTTCACGTACTATATAAAAGAATATGAAAATCTATAAAAATAATTATTTCAATAAAATTTGTTCTAGATATTAAAAAGTGCCAAAACCCTTTTGTTATAAGGGGTTTGACACTTTTTTGTTTTTTATATTTTATCAAATAAACAATCCTAAAATTGTTCATTCTTCTCCCAAGATTCAACGATATAATGAGCAATCGTCGGATTGAAGCCTTTACCAACTAAAAACATAATTGCAGCAACTTCTGTTAATGCGTGTTCGTGTGATGTATGTTTTGCTTCATTTAAACCGTAATCTACCCATGGTTTTACGAAATCTAGTACAGGTTTCTTGAAAGGTAAAAATTGTGTACCGACAACTTGTTGAATTTGTTGTTGTGTTGGTTCAGTAATTGGTCCAGGTGGTAAGATTTGTGGTTGTGTAATGTCTAGTGTTGGTCCGGGCGGTAAAATTTGTGGTTGAGTTGGATCTATTGTTGGTGGTTTAGGTGGTGAGACACGTGCGTCGTAGTTTGGTTGATACATTTGTTGTTGATATTGCGGTTGTTGTGGCTGAGTTGTGTATGGGTTTTGTGGTGCTACATATGGATTTTGTGGATATTGTTGTTCTTGGTTTTGTGGTGCTACATATGGATTTTGTGGATATTGTTGTTCTTGGTTTTGTGGTATTACATATGGATTTTGAGGATATCGCTGTTCTTGATTTTGTGGTGCTGCATATGGATTTTGAGGATATTCATAATTTGGACGTGTGTCATATGGATTTTGTTGAAATTCAGTTTCTTGGTTTTGCGTTGTTGCATATGGGTTTTCGTCATGTTGTTGCTCTTGCTGTTGTAACTCTTGTTCTTCGTATTGTTCTGTGTATCTCTGTTCTTGTTGTTGAGGATACAATGGTTGCCTTGGATAAGGCGGTTGATTATTATAGAACATGTTTATTCCTCCTTCATGATGATGCCTACCACCTAGTGTATGGGCGGACAAGAAAATATGTGATGAAAAAATGCGGGCGTGTTACAATAAGTAACTGGGTGAAGATAAAATGACAAAACAAGAAAAAATTCAAAAAACAATTACTTTTGTAAAACATATTTTAGAAAAAGATGCGAGTGGGCATGATTGGTATCATATTGAACGTGTACATAAAATGGCGATTTCTTTATCTGAGCAAGAAGGTGGAAATCGTTTTATAATTGAAATGGCAGCATTACTTCACGATGTGGCAGATGAAAAGCTAAATGAAAGTGAAGAAGCAGGAATGAAAAAAGTTTCTGATTGGTTAGAAGAGCTACGTGTTGAAGAAGAGGAAAGTAAACATATTCTTCATATCATCGCCAATATGTCTTATAAAGGTGGCCATGGCGGCACAGTAGAGTCACTTGAAGGGAAAATTGTTCAAGATGCGGATCGTTTAGATGCTCTTGGTGCAATAGGAATTGCTCGTACATTTGCATATGGCGGGGCGAAAGGGAGATTAATGTATGACCCAACTATTCCGCCGCGTGAAGAAATGACGAAAGAAGAGTATAGAAAAAATAATGATCCATCTTTAAATCATTTTTATGAAAAACTTTTGAAATTAAAAGATTTAATGAATACGAATGCAGCAAAACAAGAGGCTGAAATTCGTCATCTTTATATGGAACAGTTTATTGAACAATTTATGAAAGAGTGGAATGCACAAATATGAAAATGTTAACTGTGGAGAACTTATCAAAATCATATGGAGAAAAGCCGTTATTTGATGGATTATCATGTAGTATTACAGAAGGACAACGTGTCGGAATTATTGGTGTAAACGGAACTGGTAAATCGACATTATTAAAAATTATTGCGGGATTAGAAACTCCTGATACAGGTGATATGACGCATTCACGTGGGTATACAATTAGTTATTTATCACAGCAACCAGAGTTTGATGAAAAACTGACAGTATTAGAGCAAGTGTTCCATGGCGATACACCTTTAATTCGTCTTCTTCGTGATTATGAAAAAGCACTATTAAATATTGAAAAAGATCCAAGTAATGAAAAAGTACAGGAACAATTATTTGCAGTGCAGCAACGTATGGATGCAATGAGTGCATGGGAAGCAAATGCAAATGCGAAATCTCTTTTAACGAAATTAGGAATTACGGACTTCACTGCAATTGTTGGGAATTTATCTGGTGGACAGAAAAAACGTATCGCAATGGCACAATGTTTTATTGAAACACCGGATTTATTAATTTTAGACGAGCCTACGAACCATCTTGACCACGAGACAGTTGAATGGTTAGAAGAATATTTAGCGAGATATACAGGTTCGGTATTACTTGTAACCCATGATCGTTATTTCTTAGATCGTGTGACGAATCGTATTTTTGAATTAGATAATGGTAAACTATATAGCTACGAAGGAAACTATAGTACATTTTTAGAAGCGAAAGCACTTCGTGAAGAGCAAGAATTGGCACAAGAATCGAAACGCCAAAATTTATATCGTCGTGAACTTGCTTGGATTCGTCGTGGTGCAAAAGCCCGTTCTACGAAACAAAAGGCGCGTATTCAGCGTTTTGATGAGCTAAAGGCACAAGAAGGACCAGCTGCAAAACAGTCAGTTGATATTGCACTAAGCGGAAGTCGTCTAGGAAAGAAAGTACTTGAGTTAAAAGATGTAACGAAAAAATTTGGCGATAAGACGGTATTACATAATTTTAATCATATTGTGAAACCGGGTGATCGTATCGGAATTATTGGGGCGAATGGAAGTGGAAAATCTTCCCTATTAAATATGCTTGCAGGTAAGTTATCTCCTGATAGTGGTGAAGTGGAAGTAGGACAAACTGTAAAAGTTGCTTATTATACGCAAGAAAATGAAGAGATGAATTTAAATCAGCGTATGATTGAATACATTAAAGAGATTGCAGAAGTTATTCATACGACAGATGGAAAAGTAATTGGTGCATCTCAAATGTTAGAACGTTTCTTATTCCCGACGCATTCACATGGTACACCACTTGGTAAACTATCTGGTGGTGAAAGAAGACGTTTATATTTATTACGTATTTTAATGGGAGAACCAAACGTACTTTTACTTGATGAACCTACGAACGATCTAGATACACAAACATTAACAGTACTAGAAGATTATTTAGAAGATTTCCCAGGTGTCGTTTTAACTGTATCGCATGACCGTTACTTCTTAGATAAAGTAGTAGATGAACTGTTCATCTTTACTGGCGGAGGCGAAGTGCGTGAGTTTCTAGGTAGTTATACAGATTATTTAGAAATGGAAAAGACGAGAGAACTTATGGAGAAAGCGGAAGTTCAAAAAGAGAAAAAAGTTGTAGAAGAAGCTCCAAAACAACAACGTAAACGTAAACTTTCATACAATGAACAGCGTGAATGGGAAACGATTGAAGATACAATTGCCGAACTTGAAGAGAAAATTGAGTCAATTGGAGAAGAACTTGCGAAAGTTGGATCTGACTTCACAAAGGCACAAGAATTATCTGAAGCACAGCAGAAAACAGAAGAAGAGCTAGAAAAAAAGATGGAAAGATGGAGTGAACTATCAGACATCGTTGAAGGATTAAAATAAAAACAAGCTGCATATATTGAAAAGTAAAGAGAAAAACTTTACACTATTGGTAGAACCTATTTTAGGAGGGAAAAAATGAGAACATCTAATCCAATGTTGAAAAAAGAGGCATTCCGTAAAGAGGGAGCAAGTGCTTCTGCGATGACGATTGGCGGAACAGTAGGCAAAACGTTCATTATGCTTATCTTGCTACTTGCAACGTCTGTCTATTCATACATACAGATGATGCAGGGGACGATGAAGATGCCAGTATTAATTGGTGCTTTAATCGTTGCGGCAATCATCGCATTTGCGTCTATGTTCTTCCCGCGTATTTCACCTTTTGGTGCACCAATCTATGCAGCGGTAGAAGGGGTTGTGTTAGGAAGTATTTCAGCAGTTTATACAATGAAATTTGGCGATTCTATCGTTTTAAATGCTGTATTACTAACAATCTCAATTCTATTTGCAATGTTAGTGTTATATGCAACACGCGTAGTAAAAGTAACGGATAAATTCCGTACAGGCGTGATGGCAGCAACACTTGGAATTATGGTTATGTATTTAGTCGTATTTCTACTAAATATGTTTGGTGTAACTGTTCCATACATTCACCAAGGTGGTACAATCGGTATTATTATTAGTGCAGTTGTTATTGTAGTTGCTGCATTAAACTTATTACTAGATTTCGATTTAATCGAAAATGGTGTACGTAGTCAAGCTCCGAAATATATGGAGTGGTATACTGCGATGGGACTAATGCTTACATTAGTATGGTTATACTTAGAAATTCTTCGTTTCGTTTCGTACTTTACGAAAAATGACTAATAAAAAAATCCTGCATGAAAAATGCAGGATTTTTTTATTTTCAAAGATATATTGAATGTATGGTATAATATGGATGATAGCAACTTGAAGTGAAGGAGATGGAATATGATGAAAGAGAAGAAGGGGATTATGAAAAAACTATTTTCTAAAAGTTTTTTCATAGAACTAGATGAAGCTTTAACGTATCCATCATCAAAAGTTATTACTTCAGCGATTGAAGGATATGCAACTGAATGCAATGAAAGATTAAAATTTGAGAGTAAAGTTAAACCGATTACTTTCTACTTAGAAAATGCAATGTACCGTGCTGAAATAAAGATGGCTCGCGGAGGATATTACATATCTTGTACTGAAGTGTAATAAATTTTGAAACCATACATGTTTGAACTATGTATGGTTTCTTTTTTTGTTTTGTAAGGTCTAAAATAATACTTTTTACTTACGGATATATCATTTTGTGCTTTTTACCATTCAAACATTTCTCCTTACAATGAAGAAAAACATGTGAGGTGGTATAACTTATGATGAATCGAGTTGTATTAATCGGTAGATTGACAAAGGAGCCAGAATTATACTACACAAAACAAGGCGTCGCTTATGCACGAATATGTGTTGCGGTGAATAGAGGATTTCGAAATAGTTTAGGTGAACAACAAGTCGATTTTATTAATTGTGTCGTTTGGCGCAAATCGGCTGAGAATGTAACTGAATATTGTAAGAAGGGGTCGCTCGTTGGGATTACAGGGCGTATTCAGACTAGTAATTACGATGATGAACAAGGCAAGAGAATATATAGAACTGAAGTTGTGATTGAGAGTATTACCTTTTTGGAGAGAAGGCGGGAGGGGGCATCGTAATAAAAGGTGATTTTAAGTAATAGCTTCGGAAAAAATTGTGGAAAGTATTTTAATAAACTTAATGGATAAAAAATAAAAATCATCGGAAACGAAAGCTTTTAAAATCCCGTTCCTAATTTAAAATGTAAAAAGAATGAAATAGTATGGTAGCGGGAAGAAAGTAGTAAAATTAAGCATCCGAGTAGGAGTATAGAGTGATAACATGTTACAATACAGCTAAGAACATGCAATAAAGGAGAGTTTTTTACGTGAAGATTAAAGCAATTGAACCGACGCCAAGTCCAAATACAATGAAAGTTATTTTGAATGAAGTATTACCATCAGGAGCACGTAATAATTATACAAATGAAAATAAAGAACAAGCACCAATGCAAGTGCAAGAAATTTTGAAAATTGAAGGCATTAAAGGTGTATATCATGTAGCCGACTTTTTAGCAGTGGAGCGAAATGCGAAGTATGACTGGAAAGTTTTATTACAACAAGTTCGTGCTGTTTTCGGTGAAGAAGTATTGGAAGAAAGTGAAGAACAACAACTTGCTCATTTTGGAGAAGTGAAAGTGTTTGTTCAAATGTTCTTTACAATTCCAATGCAAGTAAAGTTAACAGATGGAACGACGGAAGAACGTGTTGGCTTACCAGATCGTTTCAAAGAATCAATTATGAAAGTACAAATGTCTGCACCAAACGTTGTAAAAGAGCGTAAATGGGTAGAACAAAGTACACGTTATGGTAATTTTGAAGAAATTGGGAAAGAAGTAGTGGAAGAGATTGTTGCTGCTTATTCAGAAGAACGTGTAAATGAAACGGTTAAAGAATTATTAAATCAAGCAGGTGCTGTTGAAGTAACGATTCAAAAGCGTGAGCCATATAAAGTAACAGAAGAGATGATGAAAGATTCTGACTGGAAAAACCGTTTTGCAGCATTAGAACAAATGGATCCTACTGAAGAAGATATTCCAGTGTTGAAGATGGCGTTAGATGATGAAAAAGTTTCAATACGCCGCTTAGCAACAGCGTATTTAGGTATGGTAAAAGGTGATGAAGTATTACCGTTATTATATAAAGCGTTGTTAGATCGCTCTGTAAGTGTTCGCCGTACTGCAGGAGATTGTTTATCAGATGTAGGTGATCCGGCAGCGATGTTCGTTATGATTAAATCTCTGAAAGATCCAAGTAAATTAGTACGCTGGCGTGCAGCGATGTTCTTATTTGAACTTGGAGATGAAAGTGCGATTCCAGCATTAAAAGCAGCGCAAGATGATCCAGAGTTTGAAGTAGCCATGCAAGCACGTCTAGCATTAGAACGTATTGAAGGCGGAGAAGAAGCAAAAGGTTCTGTATGGAAACAAATGACGGAGTCTCGTAAAGGGGAATAATGTATGATTGTTTTCTATGATAGTTGGTGTCCGATGTGTACGGCCGTTGCAGAACGTACGAAAAAATTAGATAAAAAGGGTAAGATGAAATTTGTTTCATTTCGAAATGAAGATGTAGTTGAGAAGTATGAACTTTCTCAAGAACTACAAAGTAAGATGGAACAAAGATTGTATATTTTAAAAAATAATAAGTGGTATGACGGTATTCAGAGCATACATGTATTAGCAAAGGCCGTTCCATCTTATTGGTTTGCTGTTCCTTTTATAAAGCTATCTATCGTACTTGGTTTTGGAAGTAAAGTATACGATTATATCGCTAATAATAGAAAATTTGTTCCAGTGGGGCATTGCCGCGGTGGAGTTTGTGAAATCCCTACAAAAAAATGAAATCATCGTTATCTTTCTTTTGCACCTATTAATAGAGCGTGATATGATGAATTTGGAATGAAAGTTGAAGGAGAGATTACAAGATGTCAAATGCTTATGAAGAATACATGCGCCAAATGGTAATCCCAATGCGCCAAGAGTTAGTGCGTTCTGGGTTTGAAGAGTTAACTACAGAAGAAGCTGTAACAGAATTTATGGAAAATACATCAGGTACAACTTTAGTAGTTGTAAACTCTGTTTGTGGTTGTGCAGCTGGTTTAGCACGTCCATCAGCAGGTCAAGCGGTTGTTCGTGCTGAAAAACAACCTGATCATCTTGTAACTGTATTCGCAGGTCAAGATAAAGATGCTACTGCAAAAATGCGTGAATACTTCGGAGAAATTCCTCCATCTTCACCATCTATGGCATTATTAAAAGGAAAAGAAGTTGTTCACTTCATTCACCGTCATGAAATTGAAGGTGCAACTATGGACGAAATTATTACGAACTTAGAACAAGCTTTCGAAAAGAATTGCTAAAGAAGGGGGAGAGTAAATCTCCCTCTTTTCTTTATATAGAGGTGAAACAATGATCGTAACAACAGCAGGAAGAACGAACAAAGAAATGACAGATTATGCAAACGAGGTAGCAGCAGAATTAAATGCTTCTTTCGTTAAACGTAATGACATACCAGTACATAAGCTACATGAGCAGTATGAACAAGATGTGCTTGTCGTAGGGAAGAACCGATTAGCTATTTATCCAAAAGGTACGGAAGAATCGTTTTTCTTTCATCCGAACTCAGCGATGTTTCGTGTGAAAAGGTTAATGCGTGGAGAACACGATCCGTTTGTACAAGCCATGCAATTAGAGAGAGGAATGACAGTGTTAGATTGTACGCTCGGGATGGCATCAGATAGTATTGTAGCTAGTTATGTTGTTGGGGAAAGCGGAAAAGTAACAGGACTTGAAGGCAATGAGTATATGGCTTATATTATGGAAAATGGTTTGAAAACATGGTCTTCATCCGTTTCTGAAATTGATGAAGCAATGCAAAGAATCCAAGTAAAGCAAACGGAGCATTTTTCATTTTTAGCGCAATGTGAAGACAATAGTTACGATGTCGTTTACCTTGATCCGATGTTTGAAGAAACTGTCATAGAATCTGACGGAATTAAAGGATTAAAACACTTCGCTTTGTATCATGATATTACTGACGAAACAATTGCGGAGGCAAAACGAGTGGCGAGAAAACGTGTCGTTTTAAAAGATCATTTTCGTAGTTCTAGATTTGAAAAACACAATTTTTATGTATACAAAAGAAAAAGTGCTAAGTTTCACTTTGGTGTAATTGACCCTTGCTAATTGTTTGAAAAGATGTATAATAAGCAATAATTAATTAAATGTACTGTCTGTGATGAAGAGAGTAGTCTTTTTTAGAAGGAAAGCGAGCTAGGGATGGTGTGAGCCTAGTACGGAAGAAAAAGATGAAGCGCACTTCGGAGATGCTTCTTGAACGAATAGTAGAGAAAGCCGAGGCCCCCTGTCCTCGTTATAAACGGGAAAGTGGTTCGTAACGAACAACAAGGGTGGTACCACGGGTTAAAACTCGTCTCTTTTTTAGAGACGAGTTTTTTGTGTTTTAAAAAATAAGGAGGTTGTATCATGGATTATAAAATGCAGTTTGCGGAAAGTTTATCTAATATTTTCACGAATGAATTAACGCAAAAACAAATTTTAGATTTAATTGAAACACCGAAACAAGATGAATTTGGAGATGCAGCGTTCCCATGCTTTTCATTAGCGAAGCAATATAAAAAAGCACCAGCTCTTATCGCAAAGGAAGTTGCTGAGAAATTCAATGGTCCGTTTTTTACGAAAGTAGAAGCCGTTGGTCCTTATGTAAATGTATTTTTCAATCGTGAAACTGTAAGTGATGCAGTATTAAAAACAGTTTTAGCGGAGAAAGAAGAGTTCGGTCAAAACCACTTTGGCTGTGAAAAAACAGTAGTAATTGATTATTCCTCTCCTAATATCGCGAAACCTTTTTCGATGGGGCATTTACGTTCTACAATGATAGGAAATTCGCTGAAACATATCGCTGAAAAATGTGGCTATGAAGTTGTAGGGATTAATTATATAGGAGATTGGGGAACACAGTTTGGAAAGTTAATTACGGCTTATAAAAAATGGGGAAATGAAGCAGTAGTTAAAGAAGATCCAATACGTGAGCTATTTAAGTTATATGTCCAATTCCATGAAGAGGTAAAAGACGACGAAGAACTAGAAGAAGAAGGACGTGCTTGGTTTAAGAAACGAGAAGGTGATGAAGAAGCGGTAGAACTTTGGAATTGGTTCCGTCATGAGTCCCTTAAAGAATTTTCTCGCCTTTATGAACTTCTCGGCGTAGAATTTACTAATTTTCAGGGAGAAGCATTTTATAATAATTTAATGGAAGATTTTATTGGGATTTTAGAAGAACATGAGTTGCTTGAAGAATCAGAAGGTGCATTAGTCGTTAATTTAGAAGAAGAAGGAATGCCGCCTTGCTTAATTAGAAAATCAGATGGTGCGACGATTTATGCAACGCGTGACTTAACGGCAGCTTTATATCGTCAAAACACTTATGGGTTTGATAAAGCGCTATATGTTGTTGGTCCAGAACAAAGCTTACATTTCAATCAATTTTTCAACGTATTAAAAAAACTTGGCTATACTTGGGTTGATGGTATGGAACACGTACCGTTTGGCTTCATTTTAAAAGATGGTAAGAAAATGTCGACACGTAAAGGAAGAGTTATTTTACTTGAAGAAGTACTCGAAGAAGCAATCGAACTTGCAAAACAAAATATTGAAGAGAAAAATCCAAACTTAAAACAAAAAGAAGTAGTAGCAAAGCAAGTCGGTGTTGGTGCAGTCATCTTCCACGATTTAAAAAATGAGCGTATGCACAATATTGAATTCTCATTAGAAAACATGCTGAAATTTGAAGGAGAAACAGGCCCGTACGTACAGTACACACATGCACGTGCTTGTTCTATTTTAAGAAAAGAAAGTGTAGAATTTGAAACATGTGCATTTGCTTTAAAAGACGATCATAGCTGGAGTGTCGTAAAATTACTAAATAAATTCCCGCAAATAATTGGAGCAGCTTTCAATAAAAATGAGCCATCGATTATTTCGAAATATATATTAGATGTAGCACAATCATTCAATAAATATTACGGTAATGTTCGTATATTAGAAGAGAGCAAAGAAAAAGACAGCAGACTCGCATTGGTTTATGCTGTGACGGTTGTATTAAAAGAAGGATTACGTTTACTTGGGGTGGAGGCACCTGAGGAGATGTAACATAGTAGTAAACTGACAAACTGGGTCTAGTATAAACCTGGTTTGTTTTTTTATTGGATATATATTTTTTTTGCAAAATCAATTAAAATCTTTTTAGAGAGGGTGATTCATATTGATTCGAACTTTTATTTTACAAATTCCTTGTCATAGAAGATTAGATAGGAGTTTTTTTAAACTACAAAAGTACATACCTTTATGTGCACGTTGTACAGGCATGCTTATTGGTATTTTAATGTTTCCAATTTATTTTTATATGACACCTTCATTTCTTTTGGCAATCATACTATCATTTTCCGCTCAAATTCCGTTACTTATCGATGGGTTCACCCAAAAGTGGAAATGGAGAAATAGCTCAAATTTGCTAAGAATAACTACTGGTGTATTAAGCGGTAATGGTATGGGATTATTCATTTCCTCTAGTGTTATATGGATATTATCTTAAGATATATAGTAATGGAGGTATTTACATAGATGTTCTGGATTTACTTAATTCTAATTTTTATTTCAGGCGGAAGTGGAATTGGTTTTATGACTCAAAATAACTATACAGAAGCAATAATAGCTTTTGTTATTTGTATACTATTGTTTGGGCTACTGTATTATTATCTTAAAAGAAACAAAAGAAAGAGAAAAGCAGATTGTGACGATTTAGACTGTACGGATTGTTTTGATTGTGATTGTACTTGTTAAATTTTTCTTCCAAATAAAAAGCTAGTGTATTATTAAAAATACACTAGCTTTTTTGCTTTGAAATTTTAAGAAAAGTGTAGGAATACGGCTATTATATAGAGAACTTTAGTTTTGTATATAAAAGGAGGCGTTAGATGTTGGAAACATATGATTGGAACAATAAACTAACATATTTAAAAAACACGAGAGATTTATATTACAACGACGATTATGTAAGCTTTTTAGTAAATACAGTTTGGAAGATTACTAAGCCTGTACATATCGTTGATTACGGTTGTGGATATGGTTATTTAGGGTTAGTATTAATGCCATTACTCCCAGAAGGTTCAAAGTATACAGGTATTGATAGTGGAGAAACATTATTAGCTGAAGCCAGAGAGTTGTTTCGTTTACTTCCGTATGATTCAGAATTTCTTGAAGGAGATGCTACAGAAATTGAACTGAACGATAAATACGATATAGCAATCTGTCATGCTTTCTTATTACATATGACTACTCCAGAAACAATGCTACAAAAAATGATACATTCAGTTAAAAAGGGTGGAAAAATAATCTGTTTTGAACCACATTGGATTTCTAATATGGCTTCTTATTTACTAGATGGGGAGAAACAATCGGAATTTATTCAGCTAGGTGTTTTGCAGAAATTATTTGAAAGTGATACGCAAAGAAATGGTAAAGATGGCAATATAGGCATGAAAATACCGATATATTTAAGTGAATTAGGTGTGAAAAATATTGAATGTAGAGTAAGCGATAAAGTGAACTTTTTAGATTCAAATATGCATCACAATGATAAAAACGATTTGTATCAATCATTAAAAGAAGAGGGGATTGCAGGTGATCCGGGTGATAAGCAACAATTTGTAGAACGTTTAATAGCCAGAGGATTAACATATGATAATGCGCTAGCTCAATATGAAGCTGAACTACGATTTTTCAAGGCATTTCATCTTCATTCTTCTTTAGTATATGCTCCGAATATGAAAATTACATTTGGTGAAATAGAATGTTGAAAGATAGTGATTTATTAAGGATTGCTACCTTCAATATATGGAACCATAATAGTCTTTGGTTGGAGAGATTAGAAGCTATTTGTGAGGAAATTTGAATTATTTCTCCACATATTCTTGCTCTACAGGAGGTTAGAAGTTGTGTTAATTTGAATTCAAAGAAAAATGTTGCACAGTATATAGCGGGTCAAATAGAGTCTCCGTTTTGTATATTTAAGGAGTACCCTGATTTAATGAATGAGAAAAATGTCATTTTTTGTTGGTAAGTCGATATTCACCGTATAATCGCCGATATAATTTCATGTACTGTTTTTAACTAACAAAAGATAGGATACACATGTTACGTTATTCTATATAATCAAACAAAATACAGAGAAAGACAATCATTTTTACTATATTTTGTTATAAATTTGAATAATATTAATTAATACCATCCATTATAAGAGATTTTAGTTGAATACATACTATATGGTGTGTAAAATCTAAGCAAGTAGCAGTATAAATATAAATTCGAGGTGAATGCATGCTAGATTTTAAGCAGTTAGAAACTTGTTTAAAAGACAAGAGATTTGTAGATGGATTACAGGAAATAAATAATGAAATTGCATATATAAAAGAAACGAATACTTTATCCTATGTGAAGAATTGGCTTGCCAATATTCCTTCGCATAAGGAGTTCGATATATTAATTCGTCTTACTGATGAAGGGCTTATGCACCAATACAGTTCATTCCTCATTCGTTACGCTTATAAAAAATTCCCAAATATGAGAACGCTCTCTTTATATTGTGATGAGTTAATTGATGAGCGGAAAATTCTTGAAGCAGAGCAGCTGTTAAAAGAAACTTTAGAAGAGAGTAATAAAGAAGAAATAGATGCAGATTTTTTAGCGAAAACATATTTTACGTTAGTACGATGTCTTTTAGAAATGAAACGAAACGAAGAAGCGTTAATGTATATGCAAAAAGCAGAGGAGTACAGTGCACGCGCAGTGTTTGATAAATGGGGCTACGTTTATATGCATACAGGTGAATGGGAGAAAGCGGAAGAACAATTTATTGCTGGCATGCAGCATGAAGATTGTGAAGAGTTATCTACCTATTTATTATCACAATTGTATGCGAATAAAGGAGAACAAAAACGCGCGATACAGTTAATCGATGATGCAATTGTAAAATTCCCACAAGTACCATATTTTCATTTTGAGAAGATAAAGTATTTATTAGATTTAGAGCGATATGAAGAGATGTTAGCGGTAATAGATAACATAAATACTCAGCTGCCGTATCATGCCTATAATACTTACTTTGTACATTTACGTGCAGAAGCACTGTACAAAATGAATAAATTTGCAGATTTACAAAAACTATTAAAAGAAGAAAAGAGTTTAAAAGAATCTTTATATCATAATTTAGAAAAAAATCCGGATGGAAAAAAGGTTCACTTGCCGATAGTTCCTATTGTACAAAAGGATAATTATTGTGTTCCGACAAGTTTAGAGATGATGTTGCGTATATGGGGAGAGAAACGTACACAAGATGAAATAGCAGAGTTTATTTTTGATATGACAGGTTCGAAGTTTTCAGATACTGTTTCTTATTTAGAAGAATTAGGTTATGAATATCGTTATTTTAAAGGGAATGAAGAGAATTATAAGAGACTGATTGACGAAGGAATTCCTGTTTTATTAAGTATAGATATTGAGCATGCTTCACACGTACAAGTTCTATCTGGATATGATGATACATTGCAAGCTTTCTATGTTCAAGATCCAAACTTTATAGAACCAGTTCTTGTGGAATATAGTAAATTACAAGAAAAATATCGTTATACAGGCTGTTTAGCAATCACGTTTGTTCCGAAAGAAAAGAAGGAGCAACTAGCGTTTCTAAGTGAGGAAGAAAATCGTTACTTTAAATCTATTTTTTCTCTTACGGATCATTTAGATGAACATGACAAAGAGGGGATTAGTAACTTAGTACAATTTTTAAAAGAAACGAGTGATAATCCAAATACGTGGTTATATACGATAAAGCACTTAGATGTTGAAGTAGATAAAGAATTTATTTTATATTGTATCGATAAGTTAATGGAAAAGTTTCCGAACTCGGACTTTGTTAAATTGCATGGTGCACAGTGTTTTATTCGTCTTCAAGAAGTAGAGAAAGCGGAGCAAATGCTGACAAGCGTTGAGAAGAAAAATAATCGTGCTTTATATCATTTAATAAACGGAAGATATGCTTTT
Organism: Bacillus sp. FSL K6-2944; assembly: GCF_038005385.1. Lineage (NCBI taxonomy): Bacteria > Bacillati > Bacillota > Bacilli > Caryophanales > Bacillaceae > Bacillus > Bacillus sp. FSL K6-2944. The sequence continues at coordinate 967,858 of NZ_JBBOTE010000001.1, forward strand.
GAGCAGGAAAGTTATATAGAAGCGATTTCAAGCTTTCGTTCATCGTTACAATTAGACGCAGATCAGCCTATTGCTTGGAGTTTTCTCGCTTTATCCTATATGTATATTGATCAATCTGAAAAAGCATTGCAATACTCTCAAGTTGCGTTAGAGCGTAGTCCTGAAAGGTTCACTTTAACAAATCACGGTTTAATATTAATAGATTTAGAAAGATATGAAGAAGCATATGAAATCTTTAATGACTTGTTAAAAGAGTATAAATATGAAGCGCATGTATGGTATGAACGAGCGAGATGTGCACATCAACTAGGGAAATTATATTTAGCAATAAAAGGGCTTAAAGTAGCGATTCGTTTGGATAGTAATGCACCTTACATTTATACGAAACTTTCGGAAATATACGAATCTGATTTGAAGGATGAGGAAAGTGCGAAAGAAATTTTATTAAACGGTATTGAGAATTGTGATGATAAAGCACCTCTTTACGTAAAATTAGGTGATTATCATTTTCAAAATGATAGCTTGGAAGAAGCAGAAGTATTGTATAAGCGTGCTTTAGAAGAAAATGATGAGGATGTTTATTCTCACTTCGGACTTACACAAGTTTATATGGCAAGAGAACAATATAAGGAAGCAAAAGAATATATACTTGGTCTTGAGAAGCAAATTGAAAAGAGCCAAGATTTCCTCATGAATGCAGGAATGGTTTTATGGGATGCTGAAATTGAACTTGGTGGAAATGAAGAAGGGTTTAAAGTAGCACTATCTAAGTTAGAAAATGGTATAAAGAAAAGTGATTATAATGTAGCAAGTGCGTTAGATGAATATGTGAATCGAATTAAAGGAACGGAATTTGTACAACGAGGTATAGCATTTTTAAGAACGTTACACAAAGAAAGAAATGAAGTAAGTGAGTACGGTTGTTATGCAGGTATTTTATATGAATCTATTGGACAGTACGGCCAAGCGATGAAAAGATATAATAAGGCGATAGAACAAATGGAAACGGCATTACCGTATTACCGAATTGGTGAAACACTTATGGCATTAGGGCAATTGACGGAAGCAAAACAAGCGTATGAAACATGTTTAGAGCTTGATGGGAATTTCGTAGGTGTACATTTACAGCTTGCGGAAATATACGAAAAAGAAGAAAACCGTTCTAAAGAACAAAGTCATATGGTTCAGGCGATGAAAGAAGAGCCGTTGCATATTAATATGGAATATTTAGCACAGCTTTCAGTAGATATGAATCTTCAGGAAGAATTGCTGACTGAACTAGAACAATTAGTGGACGAAGTACCTGAAATATGGCGTTTAGATGCGATTGCATATGTGTACGGAGCGATGAATGAAATAGATAAAGAACAAGCACAGGTTGAATACGCACTACAATTAGATGGTGAGCATATAGAAGTTCTATATCATTATGCAAAAGTATTAGTGAAAAAAAGAAATGTAAAAGCAATTGAAGTTGCAATGAAAGTAATACAAAAAGATTTTGATAATGAACGTATATTTGATGTTTATGTAAAAGCAGTAGAGCAACATAAAAAATTGTCTAACATACGAGATTTTCTTCATACGTTAAAGGTGAAAAAAGCAGAAAGGAGTACAGCATTCATGTATGCTGCAGCTGCGGTTACGGAAATATGGATTGAACGCCAGCTGCATGAACAGCCAAAACGATCTATCATTACGAGAGCTTTTTATCGTATGAAAAATCGTGCGAAAGAAATTTCAATGGTTACTATGATAATTGATTTATATGAAATCTCTTTAAAGTTAAATCCGAAAAATAGTATGGCAGCACAGCGATTTGCGCTATTTTATGAGAATGTAGAGATGAATAAAGAAGCAATAGAGATTCTGCACACGTCACTAGAAAATAAATGGGATTATGACGTAGCGAAGCAACTTGTAAATCTTTTCGTTGAGTGCGAGGAAGAAGATATGTTAAGAGATGCTTTGGAATTAACGAAACAAATGGTTCGAGAACTACCAGATGATTATGATACTCTTCTTCTGCAAGCACAAGTATTCTTTAAAGCAGGGGAAGAAAGAAAAGCAGAAAAGATTATCTTACAATTAACAGAGCAAACACCGTTTGTAAGTAGAGCATTTCTTGCTTTAGGAGAAATATATCAAAGTCAAGAAAGGTTTGAAGAGGCAATTCATGTATTAGAAAATGCTTCTATACATCATCCAAATGAAACAGCAATTCTTCTTTCTTTAGCATCTTCATATCATGGTGCCGGCCAAACGATAAAGGCAGAAAAAATAACAAATGAAGTATTAATAATTGACGCGAGTGATTTGTTAGCAAGATATGATCGAGCTTGTTATTTAGCACAGTTAAATAGAAATGAAGAGGCGAAGGAAGAGCTTGAATTTGTCCTTCGTGAGGATGAATCGGGATTCTTTGCTGAACTTATTGAGGATGATGAAAATTTAGCAGCATTGCGAGAATTTGAAAAGTAATTGTATAAGAATAGGGGAAAAAGATAAGGATATATTTTGAATTAGTTGACAATTAGTTGCTAAATGGCATAAAATAACTTTTAACAAAGTATACAAATCTGAAGACGAGAAAGAGTAAAATAGTGAGCTGTTCTCCAGAGAGCCGGTATATTGCTGAAAGCCGGTGTGCAGACGTTATTTGAAAATCATCTCCGAGGAGCCGAGGCTGAAAGTAAGTAAGCCCGGACGGATGTCTACCGTTACAAAGAACACGTATGATAGTACGTTGCTAAGTGCTATTAGTGAAAAAGCTAATAGAATTAGGGTGGTATCGCGGGTAAACCCGTCCCTACTTTATAGGGACGGGTTTTTTGTGTGCTTTAAAATATTCAAAGGAGTGATTGTATATGGAAAAAGTAGATGTAAAAGAATCAGCTGTAGGAAGAGAAATGCGAATTCGCAAACAGTGGAACGAACAAAATATTTTCGAACAATCAATTCAGAATCGAGAAGGCGCACAGTCTTTCGTATTTTATGAAGGACCACCAACGGCGAACGGACTACCGCATGTAGGTCATGCACTTGGACGAACAATTAAAGACTTAGTAGCAAGATATAAAACGATGGCTGGTTATAAAGTGTTAAGAAAAGCAGGATGGGATACACATGGTTTACCTGTAGAATTAGGCGTTGAGAAGCAACTTGGTATTTCTGGTAAACATGAGATCGAAGAATATGGCATTGAACCATTTATTCAAAAGTGTAAAGAGAGTGTTTTCACATATGAGAAGCAGTGGCGCGAATTCACTGAAAGTATTGGTTATTGGGTAGATATGGATGATCCATATGTAACTTTAAAGAATCCATATATCGAAAGTGTATGGCATATTTTGGGGACAATTCATGAAAAAGGATTGTTATATAAAGGACATAGAGTTTCACCATACTGCCCAAGCTGCCAAACCTCATTGAGCTCACATGAGGTTGCGCAAGGGTATAAAACAGTAAAAGATTTAAGTGCAACTGTGAAGTTTAAAGTGAAAGATAGTGAAAATGAGTATTTCTTAGGTTGGACAACGACACCTTGGACACTTCCAGCAAACGTTGCGCTTGCTGTCCATCCAAATATGGAATACGTTAAAGCAAAACAAGAAAGTCATGTATACATTGTTGCGAAAGAACGTGTACAAGAAGTATTAAAAGAGAACTATGAAGTATTATCTGTTCATAAAGGCGAAGAATTATTAAACACATCTTATACAGCGCCATTTCCGATGAAAGAAGTTACAAATGGTTACCGCGTTATTGCAGCAGATTTTGTAACGGGAGATAGTGGTACAGGACTTGTTCATATTGCTCCAGCATATGGAGAGGACGATTATAGAGTTGTTCAAAGTGAAGGATTGTCATTCTTGCACGTTGTAGATGAAAAAGGTGAGTATACAGAGGCAGTACCATTTTTGAAAGGGAAATTTGTAAAAGATTGTGACGTGGATATCGTTCGTTATTTAGCGAAGGAAGGTTTACTGTATCATAAAGAAAAATATGAACATAGCTATCCGCATTGCTGGCGTTGTGATTCACCACTACTTTATTATGCAGGAGAAAGTTGGTTAATCCGAACAACTGCAATTAAAGATACATTTTTACAAAATAATGATTCTGTTACTTGGTATCCGGATCATATGAAACATGGGCGCTTTGGTAAGTTTTTAGAAAATATGGTGGACTGGAATATTAGCCGAAATAGATATTGGGGAACGCCATTGAATGTATGGGAATGTGAAAGTTGTGATCATCAGTTCGCACCGAAAAGCATTGCCGAATTAAGAAAGCATAGTACGAAAGAAACACCAGAAGATTTGGAATTGCATAAGCCTTATGTAGATGAAGTGCAAGTCTGCTGCGGGAAATGCGGAGGCACAATGAATCGTACACCAGAAGTGATTGATGTTTGGTTTGATAGTGGTTCTATGCCATTTGCACAATATCATTACCCATTTGAAAATAAAGAGTTATTTGAAGAGCAGTTTCCAGCGGATGTTATTGCAGAAGGAATTGATCAAACACGCGGCTGGTTTTATAGTTTATTAGCAGTATCAGCACTATATACAGGAAAAGTACCGTATAAACGAGTGTTATCACTAGGGCATGTTTTAGATGAAGAAGGGCAGAAAATGTCTAAAAGCAAAGGAAATGCACTAGATCCAGTTGATTTAGTAGATAAATTTGGTGCAGATGCGCTAAGATGGGCTTTACTTGTTGATAGTGCCCCGTGGAATGCGAAGCGTTTTTCTGAAAGAACAGTACTGGAAGCGAAATCTAAATTTGTAGATACATTAGTCAATGTGTATAGCTTCTACGTTTTATATGCAAATTTAGATGAGTATAATCCGAAAGAAACGTATGATGTAAAGCTTACGAAATTAGACGAATGGGTATTATCAAGATTGCATAGTACAACGAAAAAAGTGAGAACTGCACTTGATGATTATCAATTTACGAATGCAGCTCGTGAAATTGCAGCACTTGTAGATGAAGTGAGTAACTGGTATGTAAGACGCTCACGTAATCGTTTCTGGGAATCTGGTATGAACGCTGAGAAAGCAGCTGCGTATGAGACACTTCATGAAGTGCTTGTAACAATTAGTAAATTAATTGCACCATTTACACCGTTTGTCGCGGAAGACATTCATCTAAATTTAGAAGGAAGCAGCGTTCATTTAGCCGATTATCCAGTTGTAAATGAATCACTACTTCAACCAAAATTAGAAGCGGAAATGGATGCTGTTTTACAAGTTGTTGAACTTGGAAGAAGTAACCGTAATCAGCATTCTTTAAAAGTAAAACAGCCGCTAGCAGAACTTGTATTACTTGAGCATAACGAGAATGATATGGATTGGGAATCTTATCGTGATATCGTTATGGATGAGTTAAATGTAAAAGCGTTCCATGTTGAACTCGATGAAACAAAATACACATCATATCAATTGAAGCTTAATTTTAAAACAGCGGGGCCAAAATTCGGTAAAAATGTGAATGCAGTGAATGGTTGGCTAAAACAATTATCACAAGAAGAAGTACAAAACTTTGTATCAACAGGAAGAGCAGTTTACGAAGCAACACCAGAAGGAGAAGTAGTTGTAACAGGTGAAGATGTGTTAGTTGAGAAAGTTGCAAAATCAGGATTCTCTAATACGACTAACGGACAATATACAGTTATGTTAGATACGAATGTAACGGAAGAATTGTTACAAGAAGGAGTAGCGCGTGAATTCATTCGTGCGGTTCAAGAATACCGTAAACAGTTGAATTTACCAGTTAATTTACGAGTCGATATTATTCTTGATACAGAAGAAGAACTACAGCGAACGTTAACGAACCATAAAGATTTATTGGAAGAAAACTTACTCGTTAAACAATTTACATTTGGTCACTTAACGAACGAAGATGATGAACTTTCTTTAGGTGAAACAAAACTTAGAATTAAATTAAGTGCAGCTAATTAAAGAAAAAAGGAAGTTGGAATGATTCCAACTTCCTTTTTTGTATGGAGGTAAATTAACTAGCTAATTTCCTCATAATCCATTCGATAGGTCCTCTAGAAAATTTCTTTCTCCATAATACGCTAAACAAAATACTGAAAATGAAAAATGCAGTAGCAAATAATAAAACGAAAAGTAGTGTTTGATGTTCCATTCTATTGAATAGAATTAATGTCCCAATTCCGATAAATACATGACTTACATAATGAGTTAATGTTAATTGACCTGTTTGTATAATGGAAGTAACAAACCAATTTTTTTCATATTTTTCAGTGATATAGAGGCAAAGTATTAATATAGTAATAGCGGATCCTGTAGCAGATAAAATATATAATAGATTTGGTAAAATGGGTCCTGTATTAAACAAAAATGTAGCAGCTTCTTTGCCAATGTGTGGAATGAAGTAGTACGTGAGCCCTTTTGATAAAAGTTCTATCAGTACGGTGAATGTTATACCGAGCAAGAGCAACCTATCTCTAATCTTTTTATTATAAAGATCTAATCTGCCAATTATCATACCGATTAAGAAGAACGAAAACCAAGGGAAAAAAGGGTGATAACCATTAAAGAATAGATTGCGAAGAAAACCGTTTACTGTCCAGAAGTCTACATAGTTTATAAATGGAGTAGGGCCTCCCCAACCTTCGAAAGCATTGAAAGTAAGCTGAAGCGATTGTGCCAAGAGTAGGATAATAATAGATAACAAGAGCAATGTTTTTTTTTGTACTGTAATGAGTAATGCAGCAGCGAAAAGGTAAACACCGTAGTAGTGTAATATATCCCCAGTCCACTCCATTAAGTATAAAAGTAATCCTAAAATAAATAAGAATAGTGCCCGTTTCCAGATGATTTTTCGGCTATTAGAAATTTTTGTTTTTTCATTGCTAGCAACGGAGGATCTAGTCATTAAAGATATGCCAATTCCAGCAAGTATAACAAACAAGGCAGAAGCTCTACCTTCAAAAAGTGACATAAAAGTTATTAAAAATGAGGGGCCATTTCCTTCAGCACCAGTTATAACCATAAAATTAACAAGCAGCATACCAAACATCGCCAAAGCTCTAGCAAAATCTAAGCCGATAATTCGTTTTTTAGTATTCAATTCAATCCCTTCTTTCAAAAATGCTGTTTACAGCTTCCATCCATATTTGTTTATAATCTATATCCACATGTAACATCATAAAATTCCCGACATTATCAAGCACTAATGCTAACATATGAGCTTTTGAAACTAGATTTTTATTTTCAATCAATTGAAGCTCATTTGCTTTTGTAAGGAGTGATTCAAATCCTTGTAAATATTCTGTTTGCACAGTTAGTAATCGATCTTTGTACATATCATTTCTTGAAGACAGTAATACATATTCTTGCAACACACGATTAAAATAAGGATCGTTCTGCTGTTCATCAATTATTTTGAATCCAATTTCAATGCATTTCTCAATAAAATTTTCTTTCGTAAACTCTCCTGTATGGAAGAAGGAAGAAAACTGCATCGCAGCACATAATTCTGTGAAAATACATTCGATTAATGCATCTTTAGATTTAAAGTAATAATAAATGGACGGTTTAGCAATTCCGACTTCTTCAGCAATCATAGAATAGGTCGTTTTAGTAATGCCATGTCCGGCAAACAGTCGATAGCTTGCTTCCATAATTGAAGAGAGTGTTTCTTCACTTTTGCTCATAATAAAGCCTCCTACAAAAAGGTTATATAAAATCGTATCATTCATAAATATTTTTTTCAACCTACCGTTAGGTAAAAAATATCCTGTTTTTACAAAGTAATTTAAAAAGGTTAAGAGTTATGGAAATACTTTAGAAATATATTTCTAAAGTATTGTGTTCACTTTACACATAAATATTGAGAAAATTTCACTTACCCTAAATGGAAAGGTAATAGAAGTGTTCATAGAGAATTACTCGTAGATTCAATTTTTATCCCCCCATTTTGTGGGGAATGATTGCCGAGTGGTAATGGGATAAGGTTGAGCTACTTTATTAGGGGGAGTGGTTCTATGTTTAATAAAAAAATGGTGGCAATGGCAATGACCGTGCCGTTAGTAATGGGGACGATTTCTACGGTTTCGGCATTGGAAAAACAACAGCAAGTAAAGTTAGAAGCTTATTCGCCACAGAAAAAAGCAACTGAATATTTAAAAGAAAATGCTGCGCAGTATGGATTGAAAACAGACCTTTCAGACTTGCAATATATTTCTACAACAGAAACGTCAGTAGCTTCATATGTTAGGTTCCAACAAGTTGTTAATGGCGCACCTGTATTTTCAAAACAAATAACAGTTACGCTTAACGGAGAGGGAAAGGGAGTACTCGCTGTTTCTGATTATCAGCCTGTTACAGGTGTGAAGGAAGTAACGACAAAAATTAGTGAAAAAGATGCAATACAAAAATCAATGGCGTATGTTGGAGAAGCAAGTGAGCAAAATTTATGGGCTCCTACAGATAAAGAGTTCGGATATATTGTTGAAGAAGGAATTGCTCGTCCAGTATATAAAGTTGTAGTCCATTCTAATAATCCATTTGGTGCATGGGAAACATTTATTGATGCAGAAAATGGAAAGTTAATTAAAAAGGTTGATATAAACCGAAAAGCTGAAGGGTCAGGAAAAGTATTTTTACCTAACCCAGTCGTATCTAGCGGTAGTAAAGTAGGCTTAAAAGATAATAACGATGCAGATTCAACAGCTCTAACGAACCAACTGAAAACTGTTACGTTAAAAGGTTTAGATGGAACAGGATTTTTAATTGGAGAATATGTAACGATTTCTTCAAAAGCGAAAACAAAATCTACGAATTTACAATTTAACTATACACGCGCAAATGATAGCTTTGAAGATGTTATGTCGTACTATCATATTGACACATTGCAACGTTACATTCAAAGTCTAGGTTTTAAAAATATTAATAACCGTTCGATAAAAGTGAATGTTAATGGTACAACTGATGATAACTCATTCTATTCTCCATCAACAAAAGCTTTGACTTTCGGTACTGGCGGTGTTGATGATGCAGAAGATGCTGGTATTATCGCACATGAATATGGGCATTCGATTCAAGATAACCAAGTTCCTGGCTTTGGTAGTTCAGCAGAAGGTGGAGCGATGGGAGAAGGATTTGGCGACTTCCTAGGTGCTACATATGAAGATGCAGTATCGACTACTGGATATGGTAAAGCATGTGTTGGAGAATGGGATGCGACAGCTTATTCTAGTTCAGATCCAACATGCTTACGCCGATTAGATACGAATAAAGTATATCCGAAAGATATAACGAATGAAGTGCATGATGATGGTGAAATTTGGGCTCAAGGCCAATACGAAATGGCACAAGCTTTTGGCCGTGATGTAGCAACAAAAATCATTTTACAATCACACTGGTCATTAACACCAAACTCTAAATTCAGTGATGGAGCGAAAGCGATTAAGCAAGCGGATGCTCTTTTATATGGCGGACAACATGCTGCTGATATCGATCGCATTTGGGCAGCGAGAGGCATTAGTACGAATTAATATAAAAAGTCGTGGCATTATAAGCCACGACTTTTTAATTTGCTTAAGAACTGGTACTAGTAAATAAAGCTATATCAATGATAGTGTGAATATATCCGTATCCCATTTACTTTTTGGCTTCTTTAAAAACAAAATGCTCTTTAAATTTTCTAGATTCAATTTTTTGACCATTTCGCATCGATCGGAATGGGTGTTCTTGCCATGTAATAATAACATCAACTTCATCTGCTTTTGTAGCAACGGGTAAATTAGCGTGTTCAAATCCAGTTTTTCCACTTGCCAAACGACTTTCCTTTAGGGAAAAGAGTTCATATTTCGTTTTCTTATTTGGTTCGTTGCGGAATACTTCGACGTTTACATTATATACTTCACTATTCCCGACATTCTTTACTGAAAAATGATATGTTTGAAATTCATCTTTTTTAGCTTGAAGCATATTCTTGTTTGTTTTTTTCGGTTTATCAATATTCACTTGCCATCGATCAGAGTTTTGAGAGATTGGTAAAGATTTTGGTGAATAGGCATACGTTTCGTTTACTACAATTAAGCAAAACAAAAGGAGAAAGAAACTAATTGCTTTTTGCATAAACACACCTCGCTTTAAAATTTTTATTAATATGCGTAAATGAATTAGTTTTTATGTAAAAATTGGAAAATATTAAAGGTGTAATTTTGGATTTAATACATAAGAATATGTATTACAAAATTAACTTTTCACACTTTAGAAGAAGTTAGGAGTTATAAAACCAGAATGTTTCAAAAAAAGCTTGCGTTTTATAAGGTAAGGAGTTAGAATACTCTGTAAATATAAAAAGTGATGATCAGGAAAAGTACATGGTGCAAAGGTCTACAGAGAGCAGCCGGTTGCTGGGAAGGTTGCGATACCGCATGATGGAAAGACACCTGTGAGTGTTGCTTTGAACGTGATTATTAGTAAAAGCAAACGGTACCTACCGTTATCAGGGCTAAGATGGTCAATATGACAATTTGGGTGGTACCGCGGAAAAAATCCGTCCCTATTTATAGGGGCGGATTTTTGTATTCTTTGAAAGGGGGTGAGTGACCGTGGATGATGACGATGACAACAATAACGTAAATAAATATAAAATTACTGGAGGGAAAAATAATGGATTCAATAATGAAGCGTTCACTCACAAAAGAATGTACAAAGAAAAGCGGAAAGGTTGTATTACTTCAAGGATGGGTAAAAAAGATTCGACATCTTGGAAATGTTAGTTTTTTATTATTACGGGACAGAACAGGAGTAATTCAATGTGTATTAGAAAATGAATTGGCCGGATATAAAGTTGATGTAGAAAGTGTTGTCCATGTAATCGGTGAAACAGTCGAGACGTCGAAAACAGAATTGGGTGTTGAAGTACTTGCTCATGAAGTGAAAGTAATAAACGGTGCAGAGCCACTTCCATTTGAAATAAATAAAAAGAAGTTACAAGTTGGCTTAGATCAACTACTTAATGAGCGAGTAATATCATTAAGGCATGAGCGAACCGCAGCGATTTTTAAAGTGAAATCTACACTCGTTCAGAGCTTTAGTGAATTTCTTATAGAGAACGATTTCACACGGATCTTTACGCCGAAAATTGTTTCGCAAGGGGCAGAAGGAGGAGCAAATGTTTTTAAGCTTCCATACTTCCAAAAAGAAGCTTATTTAGCACAATCACCACAGTTTTATAAGCAAATGATGGTGGCAGGTGGGTTAGAACGAGTTTTTGAAATTGCACCTGTATATAGAGCGGAACATCATAATTCTTCCCGTCATTTGAATGAATATATATCGTTAGACGTAGAACTTGGTTTTATTCATGATTTTTATGAAGTGATGCAACTAGAAACGGATGTTTTACGATATATGTTTCAACAAGTAGCGAAAAAATGTGAAATAGAACTACAACTATTACAAATAGAAGTACCTGTTATTACTGAAATACCTAAAATTACATTGTTAGAAGCACAAGAAATTTTGAAAAGTAAGTATCGTAAAGAATCTCCTGTAGGGGATTTAGATACAGAAGGTGAAAAGTTACTAGGGAAATATGTAAAGGAAACATATAATAGTGAATTTGTTTTCATTACACATTATCCGAAAGAAGCGAGACCGATGTATACGATGCAAAATAAAGAGAATCCAGCTATTACTGATTCATTCGACTTATTATATAAAGGGCTAGAAATAACGTCAGGGGCACAGCGAATTCATAATTATGAATTGTTACTCGCTTCGTTTAAAGAAAAAGGATTACATCCAGAGAAATTTCAATCTTATTTAAATACATTCCGATATGGTTGTCCACCACATGGAGGTTTCGGAATTGGGTTAGAAAGGATTGTATATAAACTATTAGAATTAACAAATGTACGAGAGGCTAGTGCTTTTCCGAGAGATTGTACTCGTCTTATACCATAAAAAGAATCTTTGCGATTATCGCGAAGATTTTTTTTTAGTTCGTTTGAAAAGATGAAAATATAGACTCTTTCTTTTGCTAATAAGCTTAGTAAAAGTGAGTTATCAATATGAACCATTTCGACAAAAAATCAATATACCCCTTGACAGTTACAAATATAACCGATATACTTCATATTAATTTCAAAAGAAAATATATTCTAAATATTACAATGTGTTGAATAGGAGTAGTAAGGTCATGTATTTGTACAGAGAGCTATGGGTTGGTGTGACATAGTCAAATGACATCCTGAACTCGCCTAGGAGCAGTAAGGTGGAACGGAATTACATTCTTAGTAAATCTTAACGGTTAACCTTCGATATTAGGTTTGTAATCAAACGATTACTACTAAGGTGGATTCATAATGGAATCAATAAGGGTGGTACCGCGTTAAGTAAATGGCTTAGCGTCTCTTTATATAGAGATGCTAGGCCATTTTTTATTATATGGAAGAAGAAATGGAGGGTTTATTTGAATAGGTTTATAAGATTTGTTTATTTATATAAAAAGATTTAATTAGGAGGAAAATGAGATGAAACAGACGGAGCAATGGACTTCGAAATTAGGTTTTATAATGGCAGCAGCCGGATCAGCAATTGGACTTGGTGCGATATGGAAGTTTCCTTATATCGCTGGGAAGAGTGGGGGAGGAGCGTTCTTTTTAATCTTTATATTATTTACTGTTTTAATTGGACTACCGCTACTTATAGCTGAATTTATGATTGGACGCAGTACGCAGAAACAAGCAGTTGGAGCATTTAAAAGCATCGCACCAAATACAGGATGGCACTGGATCGGACGCCTTGGCGTTGGAACGTGTTTTATACTACTTTCGTTTTATAGTGTTGTAGGTGGATGGGTATTAATTTATTTATTCAGAGGAATAACAGGACAACTAATTACTCCAGGACAAAATTACGGTGCGTTATTTACTGAAACAATTGGGAATCCCGCTTGGGCTATTATGGGACATTTCGCTTTTATGTTCATTACGATATGGGTTGTATCAAAAGGTGTACAAAATGGAATTGAAAAAGCAAGTAAATATATGTTGCCATCATTGTTCGTTTTATTTGTCGCTCTTATTATTCGTTCGTTAACACTTGATGACGCAATGAAAGGTGTGAAGTTTTTCTTACAACCAGATTTCTCAAAGATTACTTCGGAAAGTATTTTGTTCGCAATGGGGCAATCATTCTTTGCGATTAGTATCGGAATTTCAATTATGGTTACCTATAGTTCCTATTTAAATAAAAAAGAAAGTTTACCAAAATCAGCAATAACAATTGTTGGATTGAATTTATTTGTTTCTTTATTTGCGGGTCTTGCTATTTTTCCGGCTGTATTTTCATTAGGAATGGAGCCAACAGAAGGACCTGGATTACTATTTATCGTATTACCATCTGTATTTAGTCAAATTCCATTCGGTGGATTTTTCTTAACAGTATTTCTTGCACTATTTACATTTGCGACATTAACATCGGCATTTTCTCTGCTAGAGACAGTTGTTTCAGCATTAGCAAATGGTGAACAAGAAAGAAGAACGAAACTATCATGGATGATTGGTTTTGGTATTTTCTTAGTAGGTATACCATCTGCGTTATCATTTGGAGTATGGAGTGATATTACGATTTTTGGAAAGAATATTTTTGATGCAGTAGACTTTTTATCTAGTAATATATTAATGCCACTTGGTGCACTATTTATTAGTATTTTCGTTTCATTCAAAATGGAGAAGAAGGTACTAGAAGCGGAGTTTTTTGTAGGTGGAAATTATGGAAAGAAAGTATTTACTTGTTGGGCATTTTTACTTCGATTTGTAGCACCACTTGCAATAATTATCGTCTTCTTAAATGTAATAGGGATTATTTAACATTAAATGTTATAATATTCAGTAAAAAGAGAGGGTGATGATCATAAAGGCAAATTTGATAGAAGCAGGGAAATACATGAATATTAGAGGGAAAAAGCTATACGTTGAAACGCATGGAAATCCTAAAAATAAGCCAGTCTTATACTTGCATGGTGGACCAGGAGAGAGTTGTTATGATTTTTCATTTCATCAAGCGGAACGTTTAAAAGGTTCTCTATATGTAATTATGATAGATCAAAGAGGTGTTTGTCGCTCAGAAGAAATTACTGAAGACGAAGCTTTTGGATTAAATGATTTGATTGAAGACTGTGAGGAATTAAAAAAAGTATTACAAATTGAGAAGTGGTCTATAATTGGACATTCTTTCGGTGGATATGTAGCATTGCTTTATGCGTCGATATATCCAAGTTCAATAGAGAAAATAATATTTGAAGGACCAACTTTTGATTTTGCATTAACAAGTAGGGCTTTGTTGCAAAAGACAGGGCATTTATTAAAAAAGTATGGAAAAGAAGAAGTAGCAAAAGAGTGCTTTGCTTATTCATTTAGCGATGCTAGTTCAGAAGAGTTGTTAGAAGCTTATATAAGATTAAGCGCTGAATTAGAAGAAAAAAGAATGGAGATTTACAATAATAAGGAAGATAGGACAGATGAGAGTTTATACAGTGATGAAGAGTAGGAAATATTTTCAAATCGCTCCAAAATTCACTTTGATAGATTAAAATTAGAGGGAGCATGTCATACATCATTATTATCAAAAATAAAAGATGTACAAAATCTAATGTTATTAATAGTAGGAAAACATGATGTAGTAACGTGTGAAGAACAAATTAAAACATTTAATAAAGATGCCCGAAACGGCAAGTATATCGTATTTGAAGAGAGCGGTCATTCACCTCATTATGAGGAAGCAGATAGATTTGCAGAAACAGTCATACATTTTTTGAAATGAAGAAAAGGGTGCTTCTATAAATGAGAGGCACCCTTTCTAAATTTCTGGATATGTGATTGTGATGTTAGGCCACTTACTTTGCCAATTCTTTTTTATAACTCTGTTTTTGTACATATGTAATCGTTCTTTTGATTCAAGAAAATGAGCTGTTGGTCTCACTTGTAAAGAAAGGACATCTCCAATACCACATGGGGCTGTTAAGATAACGTTGTTTAGTTCATCAAGTGTAACTCCTAAAGCCGTTGCTGTTTCAGGGAATTTAGAAATAGCATTAACAGAAGAAGAATATGGTGGCATATTATTCACTACATGCATACGAGCTTGATTTTTTACAGACCAAGGGATAGTAGCATCAATATTCATTAATTTCGTTTCTAATGATTGTTCGTATATCTCATCTTGATGTAGACTATCATAATAAATCACATCAACATCAGGCATAGCCGTTTTAGCTTCATAGTCATGTAAAGTATCCCAAATTTTAGAACGAACAAATCCGGCACAAATCCACCAATCAGGTAGCTCTAGTGATTTTGCCATTTGTAATACATTCATCATCCATTCGTCGTTTTCTATTAAGCGAATGATATCTTGCTCTGTTTGTATAGTCATTTGTTATCTCACCTGCTTTTTTAGAGAGTGAATTAATTCATAAGCTTTATAATCCATGTGATCCAGTAAGCACCTGGTATGAATAACAGTTGAGCTAGTAATGTACCAAAAAGTCTAGAAATCATTAGCCAAGCATACATTTTGCTCATTGCTTCAGCACCTTCTTCTGATTGAAGAGCTCGCTCTGTTAAAAGAGCAATACGTGGATCTAGTAGTACTGTTAATAAAATAGTAGCAAAACCATTAATAAGACCAGAAGCTGTAGTGGCTTTTGTTGCGAAAGCTGGAATTAAAAAAGAAGCATATAGTGCGGAAAGAACCCCGGCTGTATAAATTGCAGTAGCAAACATGTTAATAAGCATAATACGCTTTGGAATACCACCGATACGCAGTCTATGAATCATTTCTAACTTTGGAAAACGGACATATTTTTTTGTGTACTTTAATTTTTGAATGTTATTCGTTTTCATCATTCGAATGAAAGAACCGTCTGTTTCAAAGTTTTGAATGACATATCCAAATAGTTTTGTCAAAGTTGGATACAGTATAATCGCAAGCAATGTACCGATAGAAGCAGATAATAGTACAAGACGTATAATATGCTCTAAATCAATAGAAGGATCTTGTTTTGCTTCGTCAACAATCCCGCCAAGTAAAAAGGCTTGTAGTAAGTTTGATGTTCTTGAAATGAGTAATACGATTCCTACGACGGATAATGCGACAGCAATCTTCTTTAAACGAACCCCGGCTAATCGAATACTATAAGAGCTTGTTTCAACTGCGTGGATCACAATTGTGAAAGCCATTATAAAAATTAACGTAATTGACATTTGTTTCACCAGTTTCTATTAAAATAATTGTAACTTTTTTACTGTATCATATCTATCGTATTTTGTAACTGAAAGTATGTGACATATGGAAATTGATTTTTCGAAAAAATAGATAATGATAGTATAATAGGGAGAAGTGGAAGAGATGTTAGCACTTATTTATACAGCAAATTAAGTGGAGGAATGAAGCATGTATAAAACATTTCTATTTGATTTAGATGGAACTTTAACGGATCCGAAAGAAGGGATTGTAAACTCGGTTTTATATGCATTAAAAAAAGTAGGAATTGAAGAAGTACATATAAGTGAGTTAGATTCATTTATAGGTCCTCCTATTCAGCAATCATTCATAGAGAGATATAATATGAGTGAAGGAGAGGTTGAACGTGCTGTTTTTTACTTCCGTGAGTATTTAAAGCAGCGTGGATTGTTTGAAAATAATGTATACGAGGGGATTCTGAAGCTCTTGCAACAATTAAAAAGTTCAGGGAATCGCATATTCGTAGCAACTTCAAAGCCCACTGTATTTGCGAAACAAGTTATAGAGCATTTTCAATTAACGAATTATTTCGAAGACATCATTGGAAGTAATTTAGATGGTACGAGAATAAAAAAAGAAGAAATAATTGCTCATATTTTACAAATAAATGAAGAACTAAATAAAGAAGAAATGATAATGATTGGTGATAGAAAGCACGATATAATAGGTGCAAATCAGAATGGAATTGCTTCAATTGGTGTTTTATATGGCTATGGCTGTGAAAAAGAACTGACTGAAGTTAGTGCGACCTACATAGTGAAAGATGTTGAAGAACTGTATCATTTTTGTGTAGAGAAAAATTTAATAAAGCAGTAAATATAGATTCTAGCAATCCCTTTATAACGTATGACGATGAATTCGTTTCTGTTTAAAGGGATTTTTCATATGTAATCGAATAATTATAATTAGACATTTTTAGCATAAAAATTTGTATGAATAAGAGGAGGGATGTCAGAATTAAAAGGTTAGTAGAAATTTATCAATAAAATTTAGAATATTCTGTTTAATGGAGGGGTAAAATTGGAGTTAGTTATTATATTATTAGCACTAAGTTTACTTATGTTCGTAGCATACAGAGGTTTTTCTGTTATTTTATTCGCGCCGATATTTGCATTATTTGCAGTATTTTTGACAGAACCTAGTTATGTATTACCTTTCTTTTCTAATATCTTTATGGAGAAAATGGTTGGATTTATAAAATTATATTTTCCTGTGTTTTTATTAGGAGCAATATTTGGAAAAGTAGTGGAAATGTCAGGAATTGCAGATTCTATCGCAAAAACAATTATTGAGTTAGTTGGTGAAAAACGTACTATATTAGCGATTGTATTAATGGGGGCTATTTTAACGTATAGTGGTGTTAGTGTGTATGTAGTAGTGTTTGCTGTTTATCCGTTCGCAGCTAAGTTGTTTCGACAAGCTAATATTCCAAAGCGTTTAATCCCTGGAACGATTGTTCTTGGAGCAGTAACGTTTACAATGGATGCGTTACCTGGATCACCACAAATTCAAAATGTAATACCTACAACATTTTTTAAAACGGATATTTATGCTGCACCGATACTTGGGATTGTAGGAGCAATTTTTGTTCTTACAGTAGGTTTACTATATTTAGAGAGTAGACGTAAGAAGGCAAAAGCGGCAGGTGAAGGATACTTTGGTTTTAATGATGGAAATACTGAAATGGCAGCATCTTTGCAAGTAGAACAAAAAAATATGACATTAATTAATAACATTGAAATCACAAGAGCACAACAACTTATTGCATTTATACCACTTATTTTAGTAGGTGTAATGAATAAAGTGTTTACTATTATGATACCGAAGTGGTATCCAAGCGGTTTTGATTTTTCTGCAATTGGTATGAAAGCATTTGGAAAAGTAGAATTAAGTGCAGTAGTAGGAATTTGGTCTGTAGAATTGGCACTTATTATAGGGATCTTAACAACGTTATTATTATATTGGAAGCGAGTAGTAACAGGTTTCCAAGCTGGATTGAATACAAGTATTGGTGGAGCGCTACTTGCAACGATGAATACAGGAGCTGAGTTTGGATTCGGTGGTGTCATTGCAGCACTTCCAGGTTTCGCAATTATGAGAGATGGCATCTCTGCTACTTTCACAAATCCGTTAGTGAATGGTGCAGTAACGACGAATATTTTAGCTGGAATTACAGGCTCGGCATCAGGAGGAATGGGAATAGTATTAAGTGCAATGGGAGATAAATTTATTGCAGCGGCCAATCAATTTGATATTCCATTAGAAGTTATGCACCGTATCGTATCAATGGCATCAGGAGGAATGGATACACTACCACATAACGGGGCTATTATTACTATTCTTACAGTAACAGGATTAACACATAAACAGTCATATAAAGATATATTTGCTATTACAATTTTGAAAACGGTTGCTGTATTTTTAGTTATCGCATTCTATACTTTAACAGGACTCTATTAAAAAATTTGAATCGTAAAGATTCATCAAATCGATAATTTATGTTATAAAATATTAATTAGGATAAGAAGGGGTGGGGGACTTGCAAGAGGTTTCCGAGTTTCGTATGCCAAAGTCGGTATTATATGGAAGGAATTCGCTTGAAAAACTGGGAGAACAATCAAAAAAGTTAGGGAAAAGAGCTTTTATAGTTACTGATACAATTATGGAGAAATTAGGATATGTTGAAAAGTGTATGCAACAACTAAATAAGAAAGGCATTACTGTTAGTACATATAATAAAGTGGATGCTGAGCCTACAAATATACACGTATTAGAAGCGTTATCTCTTTGTAAAGAGGAAAAGTGCGATTTTATTATCGGTATTGGTGGTGGAAGTTGTATTGATGCTGCGAAAGCGGTAGCGGTTTTATATACAAATGGTGGAGAAGTTGAGGATTATGTCCAAAAGGATATTAAAATAGAAAACAATCCACTACCACTTATTGCAATTCCAACAACTTCTGGTACTGGATCGGAAGTTACAAGTGTAGCAGTAATTACGAATAAAAAAACAGATGTAAAAATGATGATGAAGCATCCTAGTTTTATACCGAAAGTAGCAATTATAGATCCAGTTTTGACAAGTTCGTTACCCCCACAAATTACGGCAGCAACAGGAATAGATGCGTTATGTCATGCGATTGAAGCGTATATTTCTAAAGTTTCACAACCACTTACAGATGTACTTGCTCTTTCAGCTATTGAAAGTATTATGAAATATTTACGTATAGCATATGAAGATGGATGTAATATGGAGGCAAGAGAAGCGATGATGATTGCTTCCTTACAAGCTGGAATTGCATTTTCTAATGCATCAGTTACATTAGTTCATGGAATGTCAAGGCCAGTGGGAGCATTATTTCATGTACCGCATGGAATATCAAATGCCATACTATTACCTACAGTGTTAGAGTTTACAAAAACAAGTGCAATGAAAAGGTTAGCAAAAATTGGACGTAGTTTAAATAAGGATTTGTATTCGAATTCTGATGAGGAAGTAGCAGACTACACACTTGGTGAAATAAAAAAACTTTGCTTTGATCTTCGTATTCCAAATTTAAAAGAATACGGAATCGATGAAATTGAATTTGAAAATGCTATTTCTAAAATGGCATCAGATGCAATTGAAAGTGGTAGCCCAGCTAATAACCCACGTGTTCCATCATATGATGAAATCAAAGAGCTGTATCGAGAGTGTTTTAATTATAAGTATAAAGAATTTATAAAAACATCAGATTATTAATTTCAGAATATTCTATAAAAATTTCCTTGGAAATGAAAGTAGAATTATTCTTTATTATTTCCATATTTCCGTTAAAACAAGACTTTATATTCCAAACTTAAAGTCTTGTTTTATTATGTATAATATACACAATAAAACGTTGTTATTAGTTTTATAAAAATAGTTTAGGTAGGTGTTTATATGAAAACGATAGGTCTTATAGGTGGCATGAGTTGGGAATCAACTTCTGAATATTATCGAATTATTAATGAAGAAATAAAAGAGAGATTAGGAGGGCTACATTCAGCAAAATGTTTGATTAATAGTGTGGATTTTGAAGAGATTGAACGATGTCAGTCTAGCGGAGATTGGGATGGTGCTGGAGAAATTCTAGGGAATGCGGCATATTCATTACAAAAGGGAGGAGCAGACTTTATAATCATTTGTACAAATACAATGCATAAGGTAGTTGAAAAAATAAAGGAGAAAATTGATATTCCAGTCTTACATATTGCTGATGCAACTGCAAAAGAAATTAAAAGAAAAGACATTCAAAAGGTTGGTCTGCTTGGAACTAAATATACAATGGAGCAAGATTTCTATAAGTCACGTATTGAAGAGCATGATATAAAAGTAATAGTACCATCAGGAACAAATAGAGAAAAAGTAAACGAAGTAATATATACAGAATTATGTTTAGGAAAAATAGTAGTTCAATCTAGAGAGTATTATAAAAGGGTTATAGAAGAATTAGTACAAGAAGGAGCACAAGGAATTATATTAGGTTGTACGGAAATAGGTTTATTAATAAAGCAAGAAAACATATCAGTCCCGATATTTGATACGACCCATATACATGCAATTGAAGCAGTCAAGGTAGCTTTAGATAAATAGATTATAATTATATTATGTAAACTTAATTCGTATATCTGGAAAACATTCAGAAAATACTTTATAATGTAAGTGGTTACATTTAAGGGGGAATGCGTATGTTTTCAGTTCAACCAATCGCATTTGTACATAATGAAAGAAAGGAAATAAAAGATGATGAGTGGGGAGAAGTAAGATCCCGTATAACTTTAACTGAAATGTATGCAGAAAAAAGTATACAAGGGATTGAAGATTTTTCTCATATTGAAGTTGTTTTTTATTTTCATAAAGTAACTGACGAGCAAATTCAGTATTTTGCTAGACATCCTAGAAATAATAAGGATTATCCTGAAGTAGGTATTTTTGCACAGCGCGGGAAAAATCGTCCGAATCGCATAGGTGTAACAATTGTAAAGGTGATCAAAAGAGAAGGTAAATCAATTATTGTTGAGGGATTAGATGCTATTGATGGCACTCCTATATTGGATATAAAACCAATAATGAAAGAGTTTATGCCGACAGAAGAAATACACCAGCCTAAATGGGCAACGGATATAATGAGACAGTATTGGAAGGGGAATGGAGTAAAATGAGAATATATGAGGCAACAATTGCAGATTTAGATGGACTGGCATCAGTTTTTAATAACTATCGCATGTTTTATAGACAAGATTCTGATTTAGAAGGGGCAAAAGTATTTTTACGAAATCGAATTGAGAGAAAAGAGTCCGTTATTTTCGTAGCAGTTGAAAACGGCGAATATATTGGATTCACGCAACTATATCCATCATTTTCTTCCATTTCAATGAAAGAATTATGGATTTTAAATGATTTATTTGTACAAGCGGCGAAGCGTGGAGCCGGAGCAGGTAAAAAATTATTAGAAGCTGCTAAAGAATACGCATTAGAAAATGGAGCAAAAGGTGTAAAATTGCAAACAGAGATTGATAATTTATCAGCACAACGATTATACGCTGAAAATGGCTATTTGAGAGATAATCGTTATTTCCATTACGAATTAACGTTTTAAAAAATTAAGTTGAAAGAGGCATTTTCAAGAAAAAGAATTTCTTTGTAATGAGAAATTCTTTTTTATTTTTGCCTAAATTAAAAAACATGACAAAAATAAAACGATATTTATTTATTGTTAAACAATAAACGTTATGATAAAATTATGTTGCCATTAAATAAGTGAGGTATTGTAAATGAATCTTAAACGAAGTTCAACAATGTTCTTAAAAGTAATTATTTTTCTTGCTGGAATTTCAGTGCTTGCTTTATGCATACTTTTAGTGCCGGAAATGGCGAATTTCGCAGCAAATTTGTATCCTAATATTGCTCCGATGAAATATCTTGTTTTCATTGTGATGTATGGAGCAGCTGTGCCTTTTTACGTTGCTCTTTATCAGGCTTTCAATCTTTTACAGTACATTGATGAGAACACAGCGTTCTCGGAATTATCAGTAAAGGCGTTAAAGAATATAAAGTGCTGTGCAATTACAATCAGTAGTTTGTATGTATTAAGTTTGCCACTTTTTTATTTTATAGCGAAAAAAATGGACCCTCCTATTGGGTTAGTGGGACTCATTATCGTTTTTGCTTCGCTCGTTATCTCCGTTTTTGCTGCTATCCTCCAACGACTTCTACAAGAGGCAATTAACATAAAATCAGAAAATGATTTGACGGTTTGAGGTGGCGGATATGACAATCATTATTAATATTGACGTCATGTTAGCAAAACGAAAAATGAGTGTAACGGAGCTTTCAGAGAAGGTTGGAATTACGATGGCGAATCTTTCTATTTTGAAAAATGCGAAAGCAAAAGCGGTTCGTTTTTCAACATTAGAAGCGATATGTAAAGCTTTGGAGTGTCAGCCAGGGGATATTTTGGAGTATAAAAACGATGAGAATACTCAATAAAAACAGATAACAAATGTAAATAATAGAAGTCAATAAAGAAGGGATAGCCACTAAGCTATTCCTTCTTTACGTTAATTGCTGTTACTAATAAAAAATATAATTTGAATTGCAATGTTTGCGTATCAAAAGGGAACTTGCTACCTTTTGAGGTGATCCGTTTTGTGGAATACAATTATTTGCCAAAAAGGCTATTTTAACTATGTTTTAAATTATTTCGGGTGAATCAAAATTTTCATTTGTATTATAGTTGATTTAAAACCCAGTTTGTTGCATCTTCAAAGTTATCTGCAATGTAGTTTGGTTCAATATGTGCCCATTTGTCTCGGTACGTATGCAAAGCATCATACCCAGCGCCTGTTCGGACTAGAATCGTAGTCGCATTTACTTTTGCTCCTGCAACAATATCAGTCCAACGATCACCAACTACAGCACATTGTGTTAAATTAAGTCCATGTTTTTTTGCTGCTTTAAGCAGCATGCCTGTACTTGGTTTACGGCATTCACAACCATCACCGTGTTTATGAGGACATACATAAATATCATCAAAACCGAAGCCTTCTAATTCTTGTACAAAATCGGCTACAGTTGCTATTCCATCTGCGATACCGGGTTGATTTGTGAAAGAGAAAATTTTTATATTTTTAGCTTTTAGTTTTTGCAAGGATGTTATTGTGAATGGAAATAATGTAAAAGATCCTGGATAATGTATTGTAGTGTCACCACCAATTGTACCGTCACGATCAATGAAAATTGCTTTAATGTTTGTCATAGTTATAGTCCCTTCACTTTATAAAGTAGTTTAAAAATATTTTACAAATCGGTAGCCATTTACTTCATAACCTAATTTTTTGTAAAAAGGATGAGCTTCTACTCTTTTTGTTCCACTAACTAGCCATGTGCCAATGCAATTATGTTTCTTTGCTAATTGCTCGGCATAATCCATCAAAACTTGTCCAATGCCTTTCCGTCGTATGTTAGAATCAACGCTAATAATTGAAATCTCTCCATAACGTGTTACATCTTCTAAATTTTCACGTATACGAAATCCAAGTAATCCAAATATAGCTTCTTCTTCCTCGTAAACATATAAAAAATCAAACGGACTCATTTGTACGAATTGTAGGCGGTTGTTCATATCTTCATAGGAAATAGAGGAACCTTTTAATTCTTTCGTTAAAGAACAAAGTGCGTCTATATCATCTATCGTTGCTTCACGAATTTGAAAAGACATATTATCAACTCCAATAAAATGTAATCAAACATTTAATATTCTGTTAAAAAATGTTTTTTCCTGCTATGAAAATAAATGTTTTATAATGATATATAGATAGTTATATGTTATTCTTTTCCTTGATTGTATTGGAAATGGAAAGAAGGGGAATGCATGTTAAAAGTAAATATCCGCTCAGCTGGATATGAAATAGGCGAAAAAACAATTCATGATATAGTTTTTTCTATCGAAAAAGGTGAACTAGTTGCTCTTATTGGAGCAAATGGTGCTGGGAAAAGTACGACGATTAAAACGATACTCGGATTACTTGTAAATATGGACGGTGAAATATCATTCGGTGAAAAGAAAAATCCGTATGCATACGTACCAGAACATCCAACATACTATGATTACTTGACGCTCTGGGAACATATTGAATTATTAATGGCAGCTCGTGGAAGTGAAATGGGAAGTTGGGAAGAACGAGCGGAACAATTATTACATACTTTTCGAATGAATAAGCATAAACATGAGTATTTATCAAAGTTTTCAAAAGGCATGAAACAAAAGTCTATGCTAATATTGGCGTTTTTAACTGAGCCAGATTTTTATATCATTGACGAACCTTTTATCGGTTTAGATCCAGTAGCTACGAAAGAGTTTTTAAATTATTTATATAAAGAAAAAGAGCGCGGGGCAGGAATTTTACTTTGTACGCACGTATTAGATACTGCTGAAAAAATTTGTGAAAGATTTTTACTCATTTCACAAGGTACATTAGTCGCAGATGGACATTTAGAATCTATTCAAATATTAGCGGAAATGCCGGGTAGTTCATTATTAGACTGCTTTGATGTAATTGTAAGGCGTGAACAACATGATTAAACAACAATTTTATAAGAGATTACGCCATGAACTCCAGCGGAAATGGAAGTCTATACGTTCGGTAACAGATTGGACAGTCGCATTATATATTATTATTCCAGCACTTATATTTATGGGAATCTATTATCGATCGCTATGGATAAATGAATTATCAACGGAAGAGACGATTTATTTCGGATTAGGATTACTCGCATTTTATCTAGTAACATATCCAAGAGGAGTTCGTTCATTTTTTGAGCAAGCGGATAGTTTATTTTTAATTTCGTATGCAACACATATGCGAAAATTAGTCCAGTATGGCATGATGTACACATTTGTTCGAATAGCGATAACGAATATAATAGTAGTCGTTATTATGTTACCAGTGTTGATGAAAAGTATCGAAGTAACAGAGATACAAGTCCTATTATTTTGGGTATTCTTTACTATATTTCGATTTATGTTGTCGTTGTTAACGAGATTTGTTCATGTACATGTGGGGAAACGATGGGTTTTATGGATTGTAAAAAATGTAGTATTTTCTATGAGCGTGTCCTTTTTTGGAATTAGTTTATTTTTTATTTATAAAAATCCGTTGTATTCAATTCTATTTATCGGTCTAGTAATTTTCTTAAGTAGTGTATTAGTAAAAGAGAAAATGAATTATAAAAAGTTCTTTTTTAAAGAAATCGAGAAAGAAAAGGAGGAAAGCATGCGCTGGACGAGCGGAATTATGCAAGTTGGTGGTCATGCGGCTAAACCGAGTAGTTCGAATAAAAAAACCGTGGATGTTTCCGCGCTCTAAAAGACTTTTAGGGAAAAAAGCTGATTCTCGTATTGTCGAATCTTTTTTGAAAGAATTTTTCCGTACAAGTACTGCACGAATATTTTATATTCAAATTGTATGTATCAGTACTGCAAGTATAATTATGACTCCAAGGTGGATTGCAGCTATTGTTCTCGTATTTGCTGTAGTTGCAATTTCTCGCTATGCACGTGATTATTGGAATGAATTTACGAATAAGATGTTTCTTCGTTTATATTGTGATGAAGGGAAATTACTATTGTTAAGATGGAAGGCAGATCGTTATTTACTACTACCAGCAATACTTTTATATGGAATAGTTATACTTTCACAGTTTTATTTATTGCCAGCTGTGGTAGGCAGCGTTGTTTTTATTTTATTAATTGTATGGATTGTATTTGTACCATTAAAAAAGAGCCAGTGACGGCTCTTTTTCTAGTCTGTAACACATTGATAAATAAAATATACTAAAACGAGTATACTTGCGGCGGAATACATGACATCTAAAGTCATCTGATCGCCTCCTTATTGTTGTTGTATTTTTATTGTATGAAATCTTACAATTTCATATTCAAGTGAAAAATATGTGAACGTTAACAAAATTGTAAAGTGCAAAAATTACAATCATTTTGTATAATAGAAGAAACCACCGTTATATAAAAAATAATGAGTGAAAGGGGAGGGAACATAAATGCCAAATTGGTTTAGAAAAACCTTAGTCGCATTAATTACCGTGTTTACATTTGGTTTAGTGACGCCTCCTTCCATATTACTTGATAATGCCAAAGCTGCGGACAAGCCTACGAGCACAGCTGGGCAACAAAGTTTGGAGAGCACGTCCTATACATATGAAGAAACGAATGACAGGTTAACCACCGATACTTTTATTACTTATGCAATGCAAGAAGCAGAGAAGCAGTCGATGCAAAAGTTTGGTACTAAAATTGGTCCAGTAATTGAAGATGAGTTTAAAGATGTAATATTACCGAAAATTGAAGAGGCAATTGCTGAGCTTGCTAGTGATGTACCAGAAGATTCACTACAATCATTAGCGATTTCTCAAAAACCAGCTGGTGGAAATAATGAGAAGATTTTTCACGTCTACGATACGAAATCTGGAAATGATTTATTGCGTTTCCATGTAAGAAGAGATCATCCACCGCAAGATGGTTATTATTTTAATTTCCATTACCACCGTTTTGATGATGGATACTCTGGACATCATGAGTTAGGAAATATTTATTGGAATACGAATGTACCACCGAAATGGTTGTCTTAAAAAGAACAAGAGAAAATCTTGTTCTTTTTTATTTTTATAGAAGGGACAGACAACTATGTTGTTGAATAACATAGGTTTAGAAAAAAGAAGCAAAGGGAGTATGGGAATGCAAAAATATATTGTTTTTGACTTTGATGGCACATTAGTAGATTCACAAAATATATTTGTACCGATTTATAATCAACTTGCTGAAAAACATGGGTATAAAGCAGTAAAGGAAGACGAAATTGAACATTTACGTAAATTAACGATGCCAGAGAGATGTAAACAACTTAATGTACCACTGTATAAACTACCGATATTAGCGTTGGAATTTTATAAATTATATCAGCCTGCTATAAAAAATCTCGTTTTGTTCCATGGGATGAAAGAAGTATTAGATGAACTACATAAAAAAGGCTACGGAATTGCAGTCATATCATCGAACTCAGAAGAGCATATTCGGGCGTTTTTACACAAGAATGGTATCGAAAATATTCAAGAAGTGTATTGTTCTAAAAATTTGTTTGGTAAAGATAAAATGATAAAAAGATTTTTGAAATCAAAAAAAATAACAGAGAAAGATATGTTATATGTCGGTGATGAACAGCGAGACGTAGCAGCGTGTAAAAAGGCTGGAGTGAACGTAATTTGGGTATCTTGGGGATATGATGTTATTGAAACAGTGAAAAAAGATGCACCAGATTACATGGTTCATAAGCCGATGGAAATTGTGCAAGTAGTACAAGGAGCGTATTCTTAATATGAATACACTGCGAGCAGGCATTCATCATATTGAATTTTGGGTAGCAAATTTAGAGGAATCCATTTCTTTTTATAATAAGTTGTTTTCCATAATTGGGTGGAGAAAGTTAAATGAAATAGCATATAGCACAGGAGAAAGTGAAATATACTTTAAAGAAGTAGATGAGGAAATTGTAAGGACGTTAGGGCCTAGACATATTTGTTATCAAGCTATTCATAGAGAAGTAGTTGAGGAAGTAGCAGATTTTCTTTCTAGTACGAAAGTGAAGGTAATACGTGGTCCAATTGAAATGAATCATTATTCGGAAGGTTACTATACGATTGATTTTTACGATCCGAATGGATTTATTGTAGAAGTTGCCTATACACCAAATGCAGAAATGTAAGGGGAATAGATATGAAGATAATTACAGCATGGCAAAACAATATACAAATAGTAAAAAATGCAGTGGATATTAAAGAAATTTCTAAAGGTTTTTCACCTGATAAGAAATATATAATTACGAGTGCGAATAATGATAAATATTTATTGCGGACAGGCGATATAAAAGAGTATGAAAGAAAGAAAATAGAGTTTCAAATTTTAAATGAAATGCAAAATCGTAGTGTGCAAGCACAAAAACCAATTGAAATAGGTTTGTTGGCAGAAGAAGGTTTATGCTATGGCATCTTTTCGTATTTAGAAGGGGAAGATGCGAAGAAGTTATTGCCTACGTATTCACCAAAAGAACAATATGATATTGGTATAGAGGCAGGGAAAGATTTAGCAAAAATGCATACATATGAAGCTCCTAATAATATACTTCCATGGTATGAAAGAGCAATGAAAAAACATAGTAAATATTTAGAGGCATATAAAACATGTGGAATAAACATAAAAAATGATGATAAAATCATAAAGTTTATTGAAGAAAATGAAATATATTTAAAGAACCGCCCAAATCGATTTCAACACGATGATTTTCACTTAGAAAATATAATTGTACGGGATGGAAAATATGTAGGTGTTGTTGATTTTAATGGCTACGATTGGGGCGATCCACTTCATGATTTTGTGAAAATTGCACTGTTTGCAAGGGACATTAGTATTCCGTATTCAATCGGACAAATAGAAGGATACTTTAATAGAAAAATACCAGAGGAATTCTGGAAATTATACACGGTGTACGTTGGTATGACAGTTTTCTCCTCAGTTGTCTGGACATTACGAGCAGCGCCGCATATGTTAGATGATATGTTAGAGCGCCTTACTATAGTTTTAGAGGATCATAATAACTTTGAGTTATCGAAGCCAATTTGGTTTCAATCAGATAAGATTGATATGAAATAGAAAAGGTAGGTGTGATTCGCACCTACCTTTATTTTTTACCATCAAAATACTTATTTAATTTTCTTAAATGTAAGCGGCTGAGTACTTAATGTAGCTGGTACATGTAACTGAAGGGATGGGAATTCACCACTTACATTCATTTCATAAGCGAATAATAAGCTCATTTTCATTTGGAATAAGTCAACTTTTGCAGAGAAGATGTCGTAATGATGATGCCCTAATTGAATATCCATTTCCATAAATTGTACATATAACGAATCATCTCGTTTGTATACTTGTAATGTTCCGTATGCAGGATGTTCAAAAGTACCAGTATAATCCTCTAACTTGTGCGAAGGTGTAGTCCCTTTAATTTGTTCAGGGAGGGATTCAGTTGCTTCTTTCATCATTTCCTTCATTTTTTTAGTATCTTCTACAGCACGTTTATGCCAATCAATGGATTCTAATTCAAGTAGTTCGTCATAAATTTGATTAGCGAGATAAGTAGGAAGTAATGTTCCTCCAGCATTCGTTAAAATGACAAGGCCTATGTTTTCTGTTGGTATGAATGAAACAAGCGCTGAAAATCCATCGATATTACCGCCATGATGAATCACTTTTTTACCACGATAAGCGCTAATAAACCAACCAAGACCGTAACTATTTAATGGAGATTCAGGGAGTGATAAAACCGGTTGGTCTGGAATTGAATTGTGTGGTGTATACATTTGTTGTAATAATTCAGAGGAGATTAATTCATGATCTCCAAATTTTCCTTCATTTAAGTGGAGAAGTACCCAATTTGCCATATCTTCAATTGTGGAATTAATACACCCAGCAGCGCCAACTGTATCGATGTTACGGAATGGAACTGCTTTTATTTCACCGTCATTTTCAATGTAAGGTAAAGCGTAATCATCTGTAGTTTGTGAATCGTTAACAGAGAAGTTTGTATGTCTCATATTTAAAGGTTCTAAAATATGTTCTGTAGTGTATTGCTCCCACGTTTGATTTGTAATGTTTTCAACAATGTAGCTAATTGTTGCATACATTAAATTGTTATATAGAAATGCAGTTCGGAACGGTGCATCAAGTGGTAAATGTTTTATTTTTTCAACGAGATCTTTTCGAGATAAGGAAGAACTGTACCAAAGAGCCTCATGACGACTCACTCCAGTTCGATGAGAAGCTAAATCCCGTCCTGTAACTTGTGAGCTAGCAAGTAGTTCAGATAAAGTAAAGTTAGGTATATAAGACTGGATAGGGGTATCCCAATTAAACTTTTTTTGCTGTGCTAACAAGCTTAATGAAAGTGTGCCAAATGCTTTCGTTGAGGAACCGATTGCGAATCGAGTATTCGGTGTAACAGCCTCTTTTGTTTCTATATTACGATAGCCGAAACCTTCTGAAATAATAACTTCACCGTCTTTTATAACAGCGACAGCAGCACCAGGAACATTTAAATCCTTCATCATTTTTTCAGCCGTTGTTTGTAAAGAAGTCATAACAGGCGTTTCAATTTTAGACATACTTCTAACCTCCAAATATAAATTTTGTTCTACCGCACTATACTTTCGGTAATAGAAAATGAAAACCTTTTTATATTTGGAAAGTTAATAATTTTGTAAGAATTAGCGCAAGAAATTTTATTAATTAGGATTATTAAATTTATCATTTTTCATGTTATGATAAATTGCATATACGATTGAAAGAAGGTTTTCCTACATATGAAACATGCTGAAAATGAATACTTAAATTTATGCCGCCATGTAATGGAACATGGTACGAAGAAAGAAGACCGTACAGGGACAGGCACTGTATCTGTATTTGGATATCAAATGCGTTTTGATCTAAGTAAAGGTTTTCCTTTATTAACAACAAAGAGAGTACCGTTTCGCCTTGTAGCAAGTGAACTGCTTTGGTTTATGAAAGGTGATACAAATATTCGCTATTTATTGCAGCATAATAATAACATTTGGAATGAATGGGCTTTTAAGAGCTGGGTAGAAAGTGATGAGTATACTGGTCCTGACATGACTGATTTTGGTCTTCGCTCACAACAAGATGAAGAATTTAAAGTACAGTACGACGAGCAAATGGAATTGTTTAAAAAGAACGTTTTAGAAGATGATGAGTTCTCAAATAAATATGGTTATTTAGGAGACGTTTACGGTAAACAGTGGCGTGCTTGGAAAACGACAGCTGGTGAGACACTTGATCAATTAAAAGATGTAATTGAAATGATTAAAAAAACACCAGACTCACGTCGTTTAATCGTTTCTGCCTGGAATCCAGAAGATGTACCAAGTATGGCCTTACCGCCTTGTCATACGCTATTCCAGTTTTATGTAGCAGATGGAAAGCTTTCTTGTCAGTTATATCAAAGAAGTGGTGACATATTCCTTGGGATTCCATTTAACATTGCAAGTTACTCACTACTAACACATTTAATTGCACATGAATGCGGACTTGAAGTGGGAGAATTTGTTCATACAATTGGTGATGCACACATTTATACAAATCATTTTGAACAAGTAGAAAAGCAATTGGCACGTGAACCACGTCCATTCCCGAAACTTACATTAAATCCAGATGTGAAATCTGTTTTCGATTTTGAAATGGAAGATTTAACGATTGAAGGATACGATCCGCATCCAGCAATTAAAGCACCGGTTGCAGTATAATTGTAGAGGAGATGAAAAAATGATTGTTTCATTTATGGTCGCTATGGACGAAAATAGAGTAATTGGTAAAGATAATAATTTACCTTGGCGTTTACCGAGTGAATTACAATACGTGAAGAAAACAACGATGGGTCACCCGCTTATTATGGGAAGAAAGAACTATGAAGCGATTGGTAGACCACTGCCTGGAAGACGTAATATTATTGTAACTCGTAATGAAGGGTATCATGTTGAAGGTTGTGAAGTTGTTCATTCTGTAGAAGAAGTGTTTGAACTATGTAAAAATGAAGAAGAGATTTTTATTTTTGGTGGAGCGCAAATTTACGACCTCTTTTTACCTTATGTAGACAAGTTATATATAACAAAAATCCATCATGCATTTGAAGGAGATACATTCTTCCCAGAAATAGATATGACAAATTGGAAAGAGATTTTTGTAGAAAAAGGTTTAACGGATGAAAAAAACCCATATACGTATTATTACCATGTATATGAGAAACAACAATAATAAAAAAGATTGATGTGAGAATTCGCATCAATCTTTTTATTTATATTCACCAATATAAGTTTATAGATGAGATTCGATAGTGCTATAATGATAGGTAGCATGTAAAAATGCTAAAATTTTCAAAAGTACTAATATAGAAAGAGGAGGAGAATCGATTGAGAAAGATATGGGGGATTCTTTTTCTTTGCTTAACATTCATGTTAGTTGGATGTGGTAAAGAAGAAAAACCACAAGAAGCGTTTGATACATATGTAAAAGCGTGGAATAAACAAAAATTTGCAGATATGTATGATCAACTATCAAAAAATGCAAAAAAAGATATTTCAAAGAAAGAGTTTACTGAGAAATATGAAAAAATTTATTCTGGTATCGAAGTGAAAGACTTAAAGGTAGAAACAGGGGAAGTAAAAGAAGATAAAAAAGATGAAGGCCCTGTTCCTTTTAAAGTAAGCATGGATACAGTTGGTGGTAAAATTACATTTGGTCATGAAGCAAAAATGGTGAAAGAAAAAGATGGAGATAAAGAATCTTGGAAAATAGATTGGACTCCTGATTTTATTTTCCCAGGCATGACGAAAGATAGTAAAGTGCGTATGCAGACAACACAGCCAAAACGTGGTGAAATATACGATCGTAATGGAAAAGGTCTTGCAACGAATGGGAAAGCTTCTGAAATCGGATTGATTCCTGAAAAGTTAGGCGATGCTGCTCCGCAAACGAAAGAAACAGTAGCGAAGTTATTAAATATGTCTGTAGAAGAAATTGATCAAAAATTAGCTGCTAAATGGGTAAAACCAGGGTATCTCGTACCAATTGGAATTTTGCCTGAAGGGGCAACACAAAATACGTACATTGATTTACCAGGTGTTTCAACAAAACCTGTAAATGTTCGTACATATCCGTTAGGGGAAGCGGCAGCTCATCTGACTGGTTATATTGGAAAGGTAAATGCTGAAGATTTAAAAACGCTACAAAAGAAAGGCTATCAAGCTGATGACCCAGTTGGTAAAGCTGGTTTAGAGCAAGTATTAGAGGAAAAGCTACGCGGTAAAAAAGGTGGCCGTGTCTTTGTAGAAGATGCGCAAGGAAAAGAAATTAAAAACTTGGCAAAAACAGATGCTGTTGATGGAGAAAATGTAACTTTAACTATTGATAGTGTTGTTCAAGAAAAAACGTATAATGAAATGAAGGGCGAAGCTGGTTCAAGTGCAGCAATTAATCCGAAAAGTGGAGAAACAATTGCACTAGTAAGTAGTCCAGCATATGATCCTAATATAATTGCACGAGGGACATCGAAGGCACAACGCGAAGCTTGGAATAATGATCCGAAAAAACCAATGACAAATCGCTTTACACAATTGTCGGTACCAGGTTCTGTATTTAAACCTATTACAGCTGCAATTGGTCTTGAAACGAAAACAATTGATCCAAAAGAAGAGTTGAAAATTGAAGGATTAAAATGGACAAAAGATTCTTCTTGGGGTAATTACTATGTAACGCGTGTGAAAGATGCAAATCCGATTGATCTTGATAAGGCGATGAAATACTCGGATAATATTTACTTCGCACAAGAAGCTTTGAAAATCGGAAAAGACAAGTTTATGAGTGAAGCAAAAAAATTCGGATTCGATGAGAAACTACCAATTGAATATGGATTCCCTGCTTCTAAAATTGCAAATGACGGCATTAAAAATGATATTCAAATGGCAGATACGGGATATGGACAAGGACAAGTATTAATGACTCCTCTTCATTTAGCTTTAACGTATGCGCCAATTGTAAATGATGGAACGATTCCGTCACCGTATATTATTAAAACAGATAAACAACCAAAAGCTTGGAAAGAAAATGTAATTTCTAAAGGAAATCAGGATATATTAAAAACTGCAATGACGAAAGTAATTAATGATCCAGATGGTACAGGGAAAATTGCTAAAATTGATGGTATGACTCTTGCTGGAAAAACAGGTACAGCGGAATTAAAAGTATCAAAAGAGGCCGAAGGAAAAGAACTAGGTTGGTTCGCTGCATTTGATTTAAATTCCCCAGATATGGTCATTACAATGATGATTGAAGATGTAAAAGGTAGAGGCGGAAGTAATATTCCAGCTGAAAAAGTAAAACATGTATTTCAAAAATAATATGTAATAGTAGGCTATCTCTATAAGTTGTAGAGGTAGCCTTTTTATATGAAAGAGTTCGTAATATCTGTATACTGAATTTTAAGGAAACAAAGTAAATCATTAACTTACGAAAAAAAAGTAGCTATTTTTTATTGACATTGATTAAAACTTTTTGTATTATACTTACATAAGGTAAGTTATTAACTTTTAAAAAACAAATCTTGAATTAAAGATAAAGAGAAAAAAGGGAGAGAATACAATGACAAAAGTACTATTTATTACAGCAAATCCAAATTCAGCAGAAGGTTCTTTCGGAATGGCAGTAGGGGAAGCTTTCATTGAAGCTTATAAAAACGAACATCCACAAGACGAAGTTGTAACAATTGATTTATTCAACACTACAGTACCAGCAATTGATGCAGATGTATTTGCTGCTTGGGGTAAATTTGCAGCAGGTGAAGGCTTTGAAGCTTTAACTGAAGTTCAACAACAAAAAGTAGCAGCAATGAACACAAACTTAGAAACATTTATGAATGCAGATCGTTATGTATTCGTAACTCCAATGTGGAACTTTAGTTATCCACCAGTAGTAAAAGCATACTTAGATAACGTAGCAATCGCAGGTAAAACATTCAAATATACTGAAAATGGTCCAGTCGGCTTATTAGAAGGTAAAAAAGCGCTTCACATTCAGGCAACAGGTGGCGTATATTCTGAAGGAGCATACGCAGCTGTAGACTTCGGTCGCAATCACTTAAAGACTGTATTAGGATTTGTCGGTGTAAATGATACTGAATATATTGCAGTTGAAGGTATGAATGCAAACCCTGAAAAAGCACAAGAAATTAAAGAAGCAGCAATTGCTAATGCTCGTGAATTAGCAAAACGTTTCTAATATAGAATGCTTAAAAAGTCCGAACACTTGCTGTTTGGACTTTTTTTCTTCTTTTTCCTTCGTTTGTCTAGTATAATGAAGGTCGGAATGATAATAGGTGGGGGTTCTGTATGATTCAAACGTTTTTTAAAATCTTTTATTTAATTTTAATCGTAATTGCGATTACACCGAGAATGTGGCGTCTTAAAAGACAAGTAAATACGATGGCGCCAAAAGAAAAAGATAATGCTGTGTATAAAACGACAAATTGGTTTGGTAAGAAAATGGTACGTGTAGCTGGAGGGGCAGTAGAAGTGAAAGGACTTGAAAATGTTCCGAAAGACAAGCCAGTACTAGTTGTAAGTAATCACCAAAGTAATATGGATATCCCTGTTTTACTAGGTTACTTAAATAAACCAATTGGATTCGTTTCAAAAGCAGAGATTAAAAAGTTCCCAGTTGTACCAACTTGGATGGAACTGATGAATTGTGTATTTATGGATCGTAGCGATCGTCGTCAATCTCTTCAAGCGATTAAAGATGGAATTGAACTATTAAAGAATGGACATTCTATCGTAATTTTCCCTGAAGGAACGAGAAGTAAGGGCGGCGAAGTTGGAGAGTTTAAGGCTGGTAGTTTTCATCTTGCAGTAAAGTCAGGTGTAGCAATTTTACCTGTAACGTTAGATGGTACATATAAGATGTTTGAAGCGAATGGAAATCGTATGAAGCCAGCTCATGCAACAGTAACAATTTCTAAGCCGATTACACCTGAAGATTATGCGAATATGGATATTAAAGAATTAACGAAGCATACACAGGAAGTTATTGCATCACAATTACATAAGTAATAAAAAAGGATTCAGCTTATCGTAAGCTGAATCCTTTTTATTATGCTGTAGGTAAGACATAAAAGAGTACACAGAAGAACATCATCGCACTACCACCTAAAACGAACAGGTGCCATATGGCATGGTTGAAAGGTAGCTTTTCCCAAAGGAAGAATATAGCTCCGACAGAATATAAAATGCCACCTGCTAAAAGTAGTGAAAAACCATGTCCAGTTAGATTTTCATAAAGTGGTTTAATAGCAACGATTATGAGCCATCCCATTATGATATAACATAGCGTTGATGCCTTAATAAAGCGACGTACAAAGAAAATTTTGAAGACGATACCTCCGATTGCTAGTGTCCATATTATAGCAAGCAACGTCCATCCTAATGGGCCACGAAGTGTAATAAGTAGAAAAGGAGTATACGTGCCAGCAATCAATAAGTAAATGGCTGAATGATCTAAAATAGTAAATATTTTTTCTACTTTAGGATGATGAATGCTATGTAGCAAGGTTGAAAACAAGTACAGTAAGAACATACTTACACCATAAACAGTAAATGCAACTACGGCTGATGCGGTACCGTGCTTAGAAGCATGAATAATCAATATGATTAAGGCAGGGATGCTTAAAATGGCACCGATACCATGTGTAATTGCATTTGCAATTTCTTCTTTTACAAATTGGGTCATTCGTGTCATTTTTTCAGTCATAATGCAAATCCTTTCTACTATCATAAAATAATATGTCATTTCCCTTACCATATCATACACAAGAGCAATAGAAAATGAAATTTGTATAATTGATTATATTTTTGAATTTTTTTGACAAAAGACAATGGATTTGTTGACGTTTTCAAACTTTTTTGACAAAATAAAATTATGTAATAGTAGGACAAGGAAACTACTAATAAAGGGGATGGGGAAATGTTTTCAAATATTGGCTTTCCAGGGTTAATTTTAATTTTAGTAGCAGTACTCATTTTATTTGGACCTAAAAAATTGCCGGAAATCGGGAAGGCTTTAGGGGAAACGTTAAAAGAGTTTAAAAAATCAACGAAAGAATTGACAGATGACGCATTTCAAGAAAAGGAAAAGAAAGAAAAAATGTAGTGTATTTTCCTTGTAATGGATAAATAAAGTGTGGTGAACGAGATGGAAAATCGGGAAATGAGCGTAGTAGAACATATTGTTGAGCTTCGAAAAAGAGTAATATATACGGTGTTATCCTTTGTACTATTTTTAATTATTGGATTTACTTTTACAAAGGATATTTATTTTTGGCTTGTAAAAGATTTACCAATGAAATTAACTGTTCTCGGTCCAAGTGATGTATTGTGGATTTTTTTCTCGATTGCTACAGTATTTGCTATCGTTTGTACAATTCCTTTTGCTGCTATACAAATTTGGTTATTTGTAAAACCGGGTTTACATCCAAATGAACAAAAGATGACAATAATGTATATACCGGTATTGTCTATATTATTTATTGCAGGTTTATGTTTTGGATACTTTATTGTAATGCCGTTTCTATTTCACTTTTTAACTATGATAGGTAATGAAATGTTTAATACGATGTTTACGACAGAAAAGTATTTTCATTTTGTACTTAATTTAACAGTTCCATTTGCTGTGATTTTTGAATTGCCAGTCGTTGTAATGTTTTTAACTAGTATTGGAATACTTACGGCGGAATTTTTAATAAAAATAAGAAGGTATGCTTACGTAGCATTAATTATCATTGCATCTTGTATATCACCGCCAGACTTTTTATCTCATAGTTTAGTTGCAGTGCCGCTTATTTGTATTTATGAAGTAAGTATTGCGTTATCAAAGGTTGTTAGTAAGAGGAAAAAGAAAAGAGAAGAAATGCAGTCGAAAAGTGCCTCGTTATAAAGGCACTTTTTTATTTATTTGTTATACTATAGCTATAAACGTATACAATATATAGAAGAAAAAAATTATAGAATCTCCAAAATTTAGACAAACTTTGCGCTTTTATAAGCTTATACTAAATGTATTAAACAATTGATGGATAATGAGATTCCCGTCTCAGAGATATTTAGGGCGGGAAGGTGAATTAGGTGGAGATGAATAGAGTATAAATCTTCTAGCCATAAGGACTACAGAAATCATATAAGTCTGATTTTACTCCACTTTAAACAACGTGTTACAGCGCAAAGTAGAGGAAGTTCAAAAATCCAATGAAAAAGAGGATTGATATTGTGATTACGAAAAGTTTTTATTTCACTCATTCAACAGGGGATTGCATTAAAATATTCGAAATCCCTGTCCTACAGGCACAGCATCCATTATCGTTTCTAATTCAGTCTCGTCTTCAATTATTTATTGCAAAAATTCAAAAACAAAAACACCCAAGATTTTCGTATTCTTTCCGTGAATATTTACAAAATTGTTTGAAGTGGAATGATTATTTAAATGTATATAAAACAAATACCCTTGAAAAAAATGCATGATACGAAGTACGGACAGGGTTAGTAAACTCTGTCTTTTTCATTTTAGATATGAAAATATAATTAATTTGATGAAATTTCGTTCCAAATTGTTGAAAGCAATGGGAATACTAGTATAATAACAAGGAGAGCGTATTGGAAAGGGAAGAAGTATAGTATGCAAAAAATTAAAATTGTAACAGATTCAACGGCAGATTTATCACAAGACGTAATCGAAAAGTATGACATTCATGTTTTACCATTATCAATCTCTGTAAATGGACAAACATATTTAGATCGCGTTGATTTACAACCTGACGAATTTATTGAAGAAATGATTAAATCAGAGGAATTACCAAAAACATCACAACCAGCTATGGGTACATTTGTAGAAATGTATGACAAGCTAGGGGAAGATGGAAGCGAAGTCCTTTCTATCCATATGACAAGTGGAATGAGCGGTACTGTAGCAACTGCAAATAGCGCTGCATCAATGACTGATACAAAAGTAACAGTTGTTGATTCTCAATTTATTACACATGCTTTAGCATATCAAGTAATTGAAGCTGCAAAAATGGCAAATGACGGACGCTCACTAGAAGAAATTTTAAAACGTGTAGATGAAGTAAGAAAGAATACTCGTTTATATGTAGTAGTGGATACATTAGAAAACTTAGTGAAGGGTGGACGTATCGGTAAAGGAAAAGCGTTTATCGGTTCTCTACTTAATATAAAGCCAATTGCTAGTCTTGAAGACGGTGTTTATAATCCTGTAACGAAAGTTCGTAGCCAAGGCCAAATTGTAAAAACATTAGCTAAGTTATTTGAGCAAGATACGGCTGGAAAAGTCGTAAAAGCTGTTGCAATTCCGCATGCGAAAGCAATTCCTTTAGCTGAAAGTATGAAAGCGGCGGTTGAAAAAGTAAGTGGATTTGCTCAATCAGAAATTTTCTATACAACGCCTATTATTAGTACTCATACAGGTCCGGGCGCAATCGGATTTATGTATTTAGCAGAGTAATAAAAAAGCTACTTGAAAATATATTTCAAGTAGCTTTTTTATGTAAATAGAAAGTAAGAAATAAGAAGAGCTACACAGGCACTACCGCTAATGATATAGCGAGTCTGTAAATATTCATTCATAGAAAACACCCTTTATCCCGCTATTTGTGGACAGTAAAACTCTCTACCTCAAATTTAGCTGGAGCAAAGAGGTTAGGTAGCGGGCTGCCCGTAAAAGCTTGATTGGTGAAGGAAAATAATCAGTGGGGATGAAGAAAACCCACTAATTAAAGTTTCACTATAGGATTTTCTATATTATATGTTGGATATAGAAAATCAGTCATTACGTTACACATGTAAAGTTTCAATTTTTTCGTTTATTTGCTTATTATTTGTTGCGTTACTATAAATAAAAGTTTGACCTAAAAAGAGTACATGCAGTTGTTCCCACGGTAACATGCGCAAATTCCAATTATTTCGAAGTCTAGTTATTGCTTCACGAGGTGTTTCATCGGCGAGTGCAAAAGCTCCGTAATGCATTGGTATAAAATGCGTAGCGTTTAAATCTAAATAAGCTTGCACGGCCTCTTCAGGTGAAACATGAGATACTTTCATAAACCATTCTGGTTCATAAGCGCCAATGGGCATAAGA
The DNA here is from genome assembly GCF_038005385.1 of Bacillus sp. FSL K6-2944. Lineage (NCBI taxonomy): Bacteria > Bacillati > Bacillota > Bacilli > Caryophanales > Bacillaceae > Bacillus > Bacillus sp. FSL K6-2944. The sequence goes on from NZ_JBBOTE010000001.1 coordinate 1,008,014, forward strand.
GCAATATCAATTAAAAAGCGTTCACCAATTTCTTTGAAACCTTGGAAATAGCCACTGTCACCACAAAAATATATGGTTTCCATAGTCGTTTCATTATCAATAATCCATCCACCCCAGTGAGACGTATTCATATCAAATAAGAATCTTCTCGTCCAGTGCTGAGCGGGTACGAAGTGAAAAGAAACTTCGTTAATTATCGTACTTTCCCACCATTTATACTCTTCTACATGTTTAAATTTCTTACGAGTAAATAATTTTTTTAATCCAATAGGTACAAGATATAGAACATCATCATTCAACTGACGAAGAGTTGAAAAATCTAAATGATCATAATGACCATGTGAAATAAGGACAATATCAATTTTAGGTAGTGCTTCTATAGAGAGTCCAGGTTCTGTAAGTCTTGGAACTAGCTTTAATTTATTAGCCCATACTGGATCTGTTAATATATTAAGTCCATTCGTTTGGATAAGAAAAGTGGAATGCCCAATCCATGTGATAGTCGTTTTTTCAACATTACTTTGCAAAAATGCACTTTGTTTAACGGGTGATTGTTCTACTAAGAAAGAAAAATCTTTTTTGTTTTGCTTTCGTTCTTTACGCCAGCGTAAAAAAGAGCGAATTGATTTTTTTGTACTAACATTATCCATATTTTCATAGCGCTTTGCCATGAACATCACCTCATTTAAAATCGTTGTATTTGTATTGTACCGAAATGTTGTTAAGGAATACAGTGTAAAACATGGATTAATGTTTAAGGAATTGTTAAAAAATAGGGAGAGGTATTTACAAAAGTAACAATAAAATTAGTTTTATCACTTTTATTTAGAGAAATAATAGTAAAAAAATATATTTTGTCTAGTAATTCGCTTGAAATAAAAAAGTAACATACGTAAATTCGTACGATTTCGTGAACAAATGTAGTAAACAATTTTCTCGTAGTGTTAACTTTTGTTATTATAAACATAACCTATTTAAATTTAGGATAGAGAAAAGAGGTTTATAAATGAAGCGTTATCAAAAAATAATTGGTCTTATGGTTGTATTTTGTCTCTTTGTACTTGCTGGATGTAGTGAATCAGGTTCAAAGCTTCGTAAACCATTAAATTGGGATTTAGAAACCTTCCAATTTACAAATCAAGATGGAAAGCAATTTGGTACAAAAGATTTAAAAGGGAAAGTTTGGGTTGCAGATTTTATGTTCACAAATTGTCAGACAGTTTGTCCACCAATGACTGCAAATATGGCCAAGCTCCAAAAGATGGCAAAAGAAGAGAAATTAGACGTTCAGTTTGTTTCATTTAGTGTAGATCCAGACCTTGATAAGCCAGAAAATCTGAAAGCTTTTATTCAAAAGTTTACAGAGGATACTAGTAACTGGAATTTATTAACGGGGTATTCGTTAGAAGATATTACAAAGTTTTCAAAAGATAATTTCCAATCACTTGTAGATAAGCCGGAGAACGGTCAGGTCATGCATGGTACATCATTTTATTTAATTGATCAAAACGGAAAAGTAATGAAAAAGTATAGTGGCATTAGTAATACGCCATACGAAGACATTATACGTGATATGAAGCGATTAGTGGGTTGAAAATAAGGGTGCATAGCACCCTTATTTTTTTGCATTAGTCTATCGATAAAATGTCATGTTGCTGGGGAAGTTTCGGCGCCCGAATTTCTAATACGCCGTTTTGATAAGAAGCTTTTGCCGCTTTTTTATTAATTGAATACGGCAATTTAATCAATCTTGATGCTTCTGAAATGGAACGTTCTCGGCGATAATAGTTATGGGATGTTTGTTCTTCTTCCTCTTCAAGTATCTCTTCTTTTACAGAGACTTTTAAGTATTCACTTTGTATTTCAATTTGGATTTGTTCTTTTTGTATACCTGGTAGTTCAGCTGTAACAACGAGTTCTTCACCAACTTCATATAAATCTACAGGGAATGTTAATAAACGGTTTCCTTTTTGGAAAAAATGATTTAAATCAGCGATTACATTGCGAAGAGGTGTTTGCTCGAAGAAATCATCAATTTGCTTTAAGTAATTACGAACCGGTGGGCGAGAAGAATCTTTTTTTTCTTCACTCATGGTATTCCCTCCTAGAAATCAATTTGCAATATCATATGACAAAAGCGGAGAAAGGTGAGTGCCTAGTTTTCATGTTTTCATAAAAAATTGTTAAAAATGTGAAATGGAGTGATTTTTTTATAGTTTTTGGTCGCCATATTCAGTTGATTATGCTAGTATAAATAGGGTTGATATAGTAGTATAGAGACAGAATGAAAACTGAAAGAGGGTAAGAAGTATGTGTGGTTTTGTAGGATGTTTATGTGAAAACCCTAGAGAGTTTTCAGAAACAGAAAAACATCAATTTGAAAATATGAACACGATGATTTTCCACCGTGGTCCAGATGACGAAGGATATTTTCGTGATGAACATGTACAATTTGGCTTCCGCCGTTTAAGCATCATTGACTTAGAGGCAGGACATCAGCCGCTAACTTATGAAAATGATCGATATGTAATTATTTTTAATGGTGAAATTTACAACTATGTAGAATTACGTGAAATGTTACTTGAAAAAGGTGCAACGTTTGCAACGCAATCTGATACAGAAGTTATCATTGCATTGTATGCACATATGAAAGAAAAATGTGTAGATTACCTTCGTGGTATGTTTGCATTTATGATTTGGGATCGTGAAGAAAAGAAACTTTTCGGTGCACGTGATCACTTCGGTATTAAACCTTTATACATCGCACAACAAGGTGATACTACATTCTTCGCATCTGAGAAGAAAAGTATTATGCATGTGATGGAAGATAAAGGCGTTAATCCAACGTCACTACAACATTACTTTACGTACCAATATGGTCCAGAGCCAGAAACTTTAACAATTGATGTTAATAAAATCGAGCCTGGTCATTATTTCGTAAAAGAAATCGGTAAAGAGATGGAAATCCATCGCTACTGGAAACCTTATTTCAACGCTTCAAGTGCAACGAAAGAGGAGCATATCCAAGCAATTCGTGATGTGTTATATGATTCAGTAAAAGTGCATATGCGTAGTGATGTACCAGTAGGTTCATTCTTATCTGGTGGTATCGATTCATCTATCATCGCTTCTATCGCAAGAGAAATGAATCCAAATCTTTTAACATTCTCTGTTGGTTTTGAGCAACGTGGTTTCAGTGAAGTTGATGTTGCGAAAGAAACTGCTGAGAAATTAGGCGTTAAAAACCATAACGTATTCATTTCAGCGAAAGAATTTATGGATGAGTTCCCAAAAATCATTTGGCATATGGATGATCCTTTAGCTGATCCAGCAGCTGTACCATTGTACTTCGTTGCGAAAGAAGCACGTAAACATGTAACAGTTGTTCTTTCTGGTGAAGGCGCAGACGAGCTATTTGGTGGTTATAACATTTACCGTGAGCCAAACTCACTAAAAATGTTCTCTTACATTCCTAGTCCAGGTAAGAGCGTTCTAAAAGCATTAAGTGGTGCTCTTAAAGAAGGATTTAAAGGTAAGAGCTTCCTAGAGCGTGGATGTACACCAATTGAAGAGCGTTACTATGGAAATGCTAAAATCTTCCGTGAAGAAGAAAAAGCTGAATTAATGAAGTATTACAATGAAAGTGTTAACTATATGGATATCACGAAACCATTGTATAACGAGATTAAAGATTATGATGATGTAAGTAAAATGCAGTACATTGACATGTTCACATGGTTACGCGGTGACATTTTATTAAAAGCTGATAAAATGACAATGGCAAACTCATTAGAACTTCGTGTACCGTTCTTAGATAAAGAAGTATTCGATGTTGCATCTAAAATTCCAACTGAATTTAAGATTGCTAACGGAACTACGAAAGCTATTTTACGTGAAGCAGCACGCGGAATCGTTCCAGATCACGTATTAGATCGTAAAAAACTTGGATTCCCAGTACCAATTCGTCACTGGTTAAAAGACGAAATGCATGATTGGGCTATAAATATTATAAACGAAAGTAAGACAGAGCATTTAATCGACAAACAGTATGTATTAAACTTACTGGAAGCACATTGTGCAGATAAAGGCGATTATAGCCGTAAAATTTGGACTGTACTTGCGTTTATGGTATGGCACCAAATTTATGTTGAGCATAAATACGATACGAATAAGTTCCATGAAGAAACAAAACGTGCGTATAGCTTAGTTTAATTAGAAAAACCTTAAGATCGCATACGGTCTTAAGGTTTTTTTCATAAATAGGAAGTATTATTGATACAATAATAGTAAAAGGATGGACAACATATGATTACGTTTGAGAAAGTTACTGTAGAAAATGAAAGCGTTGTTAAAGAAATGTTTAAATCGCATAGTTTAGGTGAGAAAAAGGTACAGTACTGTGTGAAAGTTGATGATACATATATTGGTGTAATAGATTATAGTGTACAAGAGGAACGGGCTGTTTTATCACAGCTAATTATTCATTTTGACTACCAAGGTTACGGTTATGGTACAAATACGTATTTTACATTTGAAGAAATGATGAAACAAAGAAATGTGAAAGAAATAAAAGTGCTACAAGAGAAATTAACAGAAAAGGCGAAGTCTTTCATAGAGAGTTTTGGTTTTACTTCAGAAGATGAAGAGTATGTAAAGAAAATATAACGATGATTATTTATGCGATACAATAAATATAAGGCAGGTGGATGTATGACGATGACTTCTGGTCTTGTATTAATTGGAGGGTGCTTTATAGTAGCAGAATTATGTCATATAATCATTCGGAAAAGAATGATTAAGAAAAAAAAGCCGTATGAATTACAATACGTCCCTGTCTTTTTCATTATGTTTTGCATGCTTAGTACATTACAAAATCTAATAAACTTTCCACCACTTGTAAATGTTTTTTTAAAGTTCGGTTTACTTTATAGTGGTGTTGGAATAGCACTTTTATTTATTTTATTTTGCATACGTTATGTTCACTATCAATCGTATATATTTATTTTAAATTGGTTAAAGCAAGATGATAGAAACCGCCTTACATAAGGCGGTTTTTTATTTGCAATTGTAACAGAACTTGTACATTTCACATAAAATAGGACGAGTAGAAATGCAAACATATTACAAGAAAGGGGCGGGGCAATAAAATGAAACTTGTTATAGACGCAGGGCACGGTGGATATGATTCTGGTGCTGTTGGTAATGGTTTAGTAGAAAAAAACTTAACACTTCAAATTGCTAGACGCGTTCGAGACATTTTAACGGTAAATTACCCAATTACAATTAAAATGACACGTGATAGTGATGTGTTTATTTCTTTATCTGAACGTGCTAATATTGCTAATGCTTTCAGTGCGGATTATTTTATTTCATTTCATATTAATAGCGGCGGGGGTACAGGTTTTGAAAGTTATATTTATAATGCGTTATCCAATAGCAGCACTGCATATGCAAAGCAACAAAAAATGCATACAGCTGTCAATCCTGTATTAACAAAATATGGTCTTCGTGATCGAGGAGCAAAAAAAGAAAATTATGCGGTATTAAGAGAAACCGCAATGGATGCAATTTTAACTGAGACTGCTTTTATTGATACAGCTTTTGATGCAAATTTATTAAAAAATCCACAATTTATTGAAGATCTAAGTCAAGCGTATGCAAATGGAATAGCAGCTATTTTTGGAGTAGCTCCAAATCCACAACCTCCTAACCCACAACCGGTACCTCAAACGAAGGGAATCGCTTATGTTCTTGGGAAAAATGTAAATTTAAGAAATGGTCCATCAACTTCTTCCACAGTTATTCGTCAATTAAATTCTCCAGAATCTTACGTTGTATATCAAGAAAGTAACGGATGGCTAGATTTGGGGAATGGACAATGGGTGTATAATGATTCTTCTTACATTAATTTTGTAAAGACAAGCAATAGTGATGGAAGCCCGATTGGGGTTGCATATATACAAGGGATGGATGTAAATTTAAGAAGTGGTCCATCAACTACATCTGCAGTTATCCGCCAATTAAATTCTCCAGAATCTTATTTAGTATATATAAATGAAAATGGTTGGTTAAACCTTGGTGGAAATCAGTGGGTATATAATGACCCAGCGTATATTAAGTATACTCAATATTAGGAATTGAAATGATAGTGCAATATGGATGCGTATCCTTGTTATGTATAACAAGGATACGCATTTTAATAACAACATTTTTTTCATACTTATGCACTATGTTTTAAAAAGAAACATTAGAAAAGCGGATAGAATCTAAATAGTATATATTAAAAAAGTTTTCTGATATACATTGACAATGTATGTAAGATACATTAATCTTTAAATGTTAATGATAATCGATTTCATCTGGGGAGGGCATATGATACATACTAAAAAACTAATTATGTTCTGCATTATGATACTCATGGTTGTAATTGCAGGATGTAGTAAAGAAGAGAAAAAAGAAAATAATATATCAGCGAAAGCAAAAGATTCATATACGGTAAAGCATGCAATGGGTGAAACGACAGTAAATGGTACACCTAAAAAAGTTGTTGTTTTAACAAATGAAGGCGCAGAGGCTCTCCTAGCTGTGGGCGTAACGCCAGTGGGGACTACGAAACCACGTGCTGGTGATGAATGGTATCCTCATTTAGCGAAAGAGTTAAAAAACACGGAAGTTGTAGGAACTGAACGTGATATTAATTTAGAGGCTGTAATGAAGCTTAAGCCAGATTTAATTATCGGAAATAAAATGCGTCATGAAAAAATATATGATCAGCTAAAAGAAATCGCACCAACTGTTTATGCAGAAACATTACGCGGTGATTGGAAAGAAAACTTTACACTTTATACAAAAGCTGTAAATAAAGAAAAAGAAGGGCAAAAAGCTCTTGATGATTATAAAAAACGCATTGAAGGAATGAAAGAGAAGTTAGGCGATAAATTGAATTCTAAAGTTTCTATTATTCGTTTCGTGCCAGGTGATGTTCGTATTTATCAAAAAAACTCATTCTCGGGCGTTGTTTTAAATGATATTGGATTTAAACGACCACCATTACAAGATAAAGATGATTTTGCGATAAAAGGAATTACAAAAGAGCAGATTCCAAATATGAACGGAGACTACTTATTCTATTTCACGTCTGATAAAGATGCAGATAAGAATAATGAAGGAAATTCGTTAGCGAAGGAATGGACAGAAGATCCACTCTTTAAGCAACTACAGGCTTCTAAAAATAATAAAGTATTCCAAGTGGATGAGGTAATCTGGAATACAGCAGGCGGTATTAAAGCTGCGAACCTTATGTTAGATGATATTGAAAAATATTTCCTTAAATAAATGATAAAATACATCACTTTTACGAAGTGATGTATTTTTAGTTTGTGAAAATACAGAAAATTTCTTCTTTCAGGGTGTCATAAGTTGTACAATAAAATCAATCATGTGATAAAGGAGTGGGGAAGAATGAAAGCTACTCATAAAGATTGGATCTTGTTTAATGGGAGAATGATTAATACGAAAGAAGAACAGCCGATGGTAGCATTAGAAGAGAGAGGCTTCCAATTTGGTGATGGGATTTATGAAGTATTTAGACTATACGATGGCAAGCCTCATTTATTAGATTTACATTTGGAACGATTCTTTAACTCTATGGCAGAAATAAAACTAATTCCACCATTTACGAAGGAAGAATTAGTAGAAGAGTTATATCAAATGATTGAAAAAAATCAATTTCAAGAAGATGGGAATGTATATTTACAAATATCAAGAGGTGCACAACCGCGCAATCATGTATATGAATCAGATTTACAACCGACATATTTTGCAAATCTTGTTTCGTTCCCAAGACCAGTTGCTTCAATGGAGGCAGGGATTAAGGTGACAGTAGAAGAGGACATCAGGTGGAAGTTTTGCCATATAAAATCTTTAAATTTGCTTCCTAATATCATGATCAAAAACAAAATAAATGAACAAGGGTATCAAGAAGCAATATTAGTACGAGATGGTATTGTGACTGAAGGGTGTCATTCCAATTTCTTTATCGTGAAGAATAATAAGTTGATTACACATCCAGCGGATCATTTCATTTTACATGGTATTACACGTCACTATGTAATTACATTAGCGAAAGAGTTACATATCGATGTAGAGGAACGAGAGTTTTCATTACAAGAAGTATATGACGCTGAGGAGTGCTTCTTTACAGCGACGCCACTTGAAATATTCCCAGTCGTTCAAATTGGTGATGAACAGTTCGGGGCTGGTGAAAGAGGACCAATTACGAAAAAACTACAAGCTGCATACGAAGAGAGTATTCGTTTGTTTAAAATGACAAATTAATCATGAAGAAAAAAGCTGGTATTCTTCCGGCTTTTTTTCATGATATAATTCAAGCATAGGACAAGTTTTGAAAACGCTGTAAAAAGGGGATTTAATATATGAATTATGAAGATTTTAAAGAAGTAATTCACGGAAGACGAAGTGTTAGAAAGTTTACAGATCAAGAAGTATCTACTAATGATATAAAAGAAATAATTGATTGTGCTCGTTACGCACCAAGTGATACGAATTCACAAACGTGGGAATTCTTAGTTATCATGAATCGAGAGAAGATTAAAGAAATTGAACAAATGACGTGGGATGCATTACATAAACTTGCGGCAAAAGCAGCAGAAAATGGAGAAGAGAAAGCAGGGAAATTACTTACACGTTCTTTCGGACCATATGCAACAGCTTTCTCGGAGGCACCAGTATTAATCGTATGTTTGGCAACACCATATGAATCAAAGTTCCGTGAAAAGATATTTGATCCAATTGCTTTTGTTCCAAATTCAGTTTGGGAGGAAGAAGGCATTAAGAGTAGCTGTTTAGCGGCACAAAACTTAATGTTAGCTGCACATGCAAAGGGACTTGGTACTTGTCCAATGACAGGGCCAGTATTGCTAGCTCAAGATGAACTGCGCCAATATTTACAAGTTGAGCCTGAAAAACAAATAAATATGGTTATTTCACTCGGATTTCCGAAAGATAAACCGAAGAAACTTCCAAGAAAAGAAGTAGATGAGATTACAACGTTTGTTTTTTAATTGCTGTATAGAAAAGACATTGAATTAACAATGTCTTTTTATTTTTGAGGGTATGTAATTCATATGTTGGGCTAAAATGATAGATAAGAGGAAATTACTATTTATTTCATAAAAAAAATTAATGTTCTATTAAGGAAAGTATGATACATTAATCGTGAGCAAGATTCTATTTGTTCATGAAAGTGTTGAAAGTAGTCTCAAAATTTAAAAGTTATTTTTGTATAATAAATTATAATGAAGTTACAGGGGGGATGAATTTTGAAAAAATTCATAATCACTGGATTGTCTGTATTGTTATTAGTTGGTTGCGGTGCTCCACAGGAAAAAGAGGACGCGCAATCAAAACAGGAAGAACAAGTTGTAAACGCAAGTGATGAGAATATGGTTGTATTTCCTGAAGGAGCAATGTCAATTGGAGAAGGGAAAGTAAAAGTTATTACTCCAGATGGTACTTCTGAAAACGGCAATATACCGACTGTATTCATCAAAAAGGATACGTTAATTCAGCAAGTTGAATTAGAACTTTCTAATTTTCAAAGTGATAAAGAAACATTCGTATTTGTAGATCAAATGTATACAGATAAACATCAAGTAACTAGTACAACGCAGACAACAGTGCAGTTAAAAGAAAAAACGCTGGAAACAGGTAGTCATACAATTACTGCAGTTCAGTATGAAAACAATGACCCGAAAGGAAAGGTTATTAGTTTTAATCAAGCAACATTTGAGACAAAACCTGCGTCTTAATAAGAATAAAAAGTACATTACTCAAAAAGTAGTGTGCTTTTTTGTTTGGACTAAAGTGGGCAAGAGTGAATAACTTATTTCATTTTCTAATACGATTAAATAGGAAGTAATCACTTGTTACTACTATGACAGAGAAAGAGGTTGAATACGTGAATCGGTGTATTCGTATCATTTTGATTAGCCTAATGATGGCAGTAATTTGGTTTACGATACAAGAGTTTATGCAAATAACGCTCAATTATCAAATTCATGACTTGTTAATAGGAGCTATTTGTTTTACCATTGTTTATCTATTATATGATAAACTCGGACTAAGGTAAGTTTCAGAAGAAAAATGTAGGTATTTCATTTGAAATGTCGAATAGTACATACGATGTCGTAATAACAAATTTTCTATTGTTTACTGTGAAACAGAAGAAGGAGAGATAGTGGTTATGAAACGAGCTCTTATTAATATTGATTATACATATGATTTTGTAGCGGAAAAGGGTGCTTTAACTTGCGGGAAACCAGGACAGGAAATTGAGAAGGAAATTGTACATATAACGAAGCAATATATTGAAAATGGAGATTACGTTGTCTTTGCTATTGATAAACATGAAGAAAATGATGTATATCATCCAGAATCAAAGTTATTCCCACCTCATAATATAGCTGGTACAAGTGGAAGAGATTTGTTTGGTGAATTACAAGATGTGTACGAAACATATAAAAATGCAGAGAATGTATATTATATGGACAAAACGCGATACAGTGCGTTTGCTGGAACGGATTTAGAGATGAAGCTAAGAGAAAGAGGAATAGAAGAAGTTCATCTTGTAGGTGTTTGTACTGATATTTGTGTTCTTCATACAGCAGTAGATGCTTATAATAAAGGGTTTAAAATTGTTGTTTATGAAAAGGCGGTTGCATCTTTTAATGCACAAGGGCATGAATATGCACTTGGACATTTTAAGTCATGCTTACATGCAGAAGTGAAGTGAAAAAAGAGGCCTTTAAAAAAGGTCTCTTTTATTTGTCCATGTTCATTGAAAACAGCTACAGCAGAGTGGTCTTGATCCGACAACTTTTCTAAGTTCTTCAATATATCCCATTGTATGTAACCTCCGTAAGAAAAAATAAGAGCAAATAAACTATTCGTTATTATGTAAATATATTCCTCTTTATAAGGGGAGAGATGACATATAACTTATTTGTTTTATTTGGTAAAATATACATCAAAAAAGGTCAAACAAAAACTTTGACCTTTTTTGACCAAATGTTATAATAAAGGCAGAAAGAGATAATCTTTCATTCATAAATAATAAGGAGGAAAAAATATGCGTAATTTATTTCCAGAGATAACAAAACGTCAAAATGGCATTTTTGATTTTGGGCCTTCTTTATTAGAAGGGATGACAGATGCTTTCTTTAAGCCACTGAACATGGATACTTTTAAAGTAGATGTTCATGAGCAATCTGGTAAATATACTGTGAAAGCAGATTTACCAGGTTTTCAAAAAGAAAACATTCAAGTTGATTTTGAACAAGATATATTAACGATCCAAGCAACGAATCATAATGAAGTAGACGAAAAAAATGAGAATGGCACATATATTCGTAAAGAACGTTCTATAGGTTCTGTAACTCGACGCTTTAATTTTAAACAAGTTGAGGAAGAAAATGTTAAAGCAAATTATAAAGATGGCGTACTGACAATTGAATTGCCAAAATTGAAAGAAGAAAAAAGTAGTAAGACAACAATTAATATTGAATAAAAGAGCTGATAAATTCAGCTCTTTTTTTACGTAGTTAATGAATAAATGAGTTGAAATCGTAATGAGATGAATAAAGTTTTAACGTATAAAAAAATTTCACGATTCGCTCCCCCTTAGGTTATTAAAAAGGGTATATTTAAAGGGAAAGGAAAAAGAACACCTAGACATACTGTTTAAGGTGAATTAGTAATAGAGTCAAAATACATAGTAAGGATAGTGGCATTTTAGATTAAGATAATAGATTTTTCTGGAACAAACTTAGGCGATTATGAATTTTTTAATTAGTAAGGAAGTGGTTAAATGAGCTTATTAACGTATACTGAAGAATTTTTTAATTATGTAAGAGAGTTTTTACTTTTAAGATTTTTACTATTTGCTTTAGTTTTAATCATTATTTCTTTTGTAATAAACCGTATTATTGATTGGTTTTTTAGGAAATCAAGCTTTTTTGATGAAGAGGTAGAGCAGACGATTCAAAGTGTAATTCGATCTATTTTTAGATATATCATTATCATCAGTCTTATCATATATTTAATTAGCCAATTTGTAGATATAAAAAGTATTATTGCAGGTGCAGGGATAGCTGGAGTTGTCATCGGTTTTGCTGCACAACAGATGCTAAAAGATGTTATATTAGGCTTTGCAAGATTAGCGGACAAAGAGTTTCGGGTTGGTGATTTTGTAACTTTTAACGGAACAAATTCAGGAACTATTGAAGAGATTAGTATTCGTTTTATGCAAATTCGTGAATGGTCAGGAAAACTACTTACCATCCCGCACGGAGAGATTAGAACGATACAAAATTTTAATAAAGGATGGATGCGTGTAATTGAACGCATCACGGTAAGTTATCAGGAAGATCCAACAAGAGTGAAGGAATTGTTAGAAGAAGTATGTGTTATATGCAATGAAGAATTGAATCAAACTCTTTATAGAGTAGAGGATGAGGCTGTTGAACCATTTAAATACGTCGGTGTTACAGACTTAAATCCTAACTTGAAATATGTTGGCTATGAATTTTGTATTACAGGTTTAATAAAGCCAGAAGATTATTTTGAAACTTCTAGACAAGTAAGATTTGAATTAATGTCTATGTTCCATAAGAATCAAGTGCAAATGCCAGCAGCGAATATGGTTGTTACTACTGAAGGTTTACAGCATATCCATGGTGGACAATCTTTATCGGACAGCTAAAGTAGAATCGTTTGTTAACAAAAATTCTGCTTCCAACATTGGATAGAATAACAATAATAAAATGATTGATATAAAGAAAGGGCTGAAGGAATTCGGTTCTTTTTTTATTTATAGAATTTAGAAATTTCTTAATGTTATAATTGTAGTTGGTGATGAGAATGAACTTTGAAGAAAAAGAGATGCGTCGTTTAGAAGCATTAAAAGAAATTGCTGAATTATTAAATGAAGCAACAAACTTACAGGATATGTTAGAAAAAGTGTTGCATACATTGTTACAAGTAATGAATTTACAAACAGGGTGGATATTCTTTATTGATGAAAGTGGAAAGCACAGCATGCTTGTAGACGAAAATTTACCAGAGGCTCTTACGTGGCAAAAGAAGAAGCCGATGTGTGAAGGAAACTGTTGGTGTGTAGAACGTTTTGTGAATGGGAGATTGGAAAAAGCGACTAATATTATTGAATGTAAGCGAATAGAAGATGCAATTGAATGTAATTGGGGAGAGACAGAAGATGTTACACATCATGCGACAATTCCGCTTAGGTCTGGATCAGAAAAATTTGGTCTACTAAATGTGGCTGCACCTCATAAGACTCATTTTTCTGAGGAAGAGTTAGCGTTATTAGAATCAATTGCATTTCAAATTGGAACGACAATACAACGTATTCAATTAGTTGAGAAAGAACGTAAATATGTAGTGGTAGCGGAAAGAAATCGACTTGCACGTGATTTACATGATTCAGTAAAACAATTGTTATTTTCTATTATGCTAACAGCGAAAGGTACTCTGAATATGACGCAAGATAGAGAATTGCAAGAGATGTTAAGTTATATTGGGGAATTATCACAAGAAGCATTACAAGAGATGACGCTATTAATTTGGCAATTAAGACCTGAAGGATTGGAGAAAGGATTAGCAGAAGCAATTCAAAATTACGGGAAGTTATTAGGAGTTCAAGTGGAAGTTCGAATTGATGGGATGGTTTCAATTGGGGATGAAATAGAAGAAGTTTTATGGCGTATTAGCCAAGAGGCGCTACATAATTGTAAAAAGCATGCTTCGTGTGAAAAGGTACATATTCTTTTGAAAATAGAAAATAACCAGTTACATTTTTACATAGAAGACAATGGAATAGGATTTATACAAGAACAAGTAAGGGAATCAGCACTTGGCCTGAAAAGTATGAAGGAACGTATTCAGTTAATGAAGGGATCGTTTCAAATTATAACAGAGCTGAAAAAGGGTACAAAAATAGAAATTCAATTGCCGATTTGAAGGGGAGAATAAGGTTGAAGATTAAACTGCTACTAGTTGAGGACCATCATATTGTTCGAAGAGGACTTGTATTCTTTTTGAAAACGAGAGAAGAATTTGAAATTATTGGGGAAGCGGAAAATGGCGAAGAGGCATTACATTTCATGCAAAAAGAAAGACCAGATGTCGTACTAATGGATGTATCGATGCCGAAAATGGATGGAATTGAGGCAACAAAACGTCTAAAGCAATATGATGAGACAATAAAGGTACTTATATTAAGTAGTTTTTCAGAGCAAGATTATGTTATACCAGCACTTGAAGCTGGAGCAGATGGTTATCAATTAAAAGAAGTACAACCTGAGCAACTTGTCGCTTCTATTATTGCAGTACATCAAGGAAATGCGAATTTTCACCCGAAAGTAACACCTGCATTAATGGGGCGTTCTGCAGTAAAGAAGGAAGTAGAAAATCCTTTTTCAATGTTAACGAAAAGAGAGCAAGAGGTACTTCGCGAAATTGCGAAAGGAAGAAGCAACAAGGAGATTGCAGCAGAACTTCATATTACAGAACAAACTGTGAAAACACACGTTTCAAATGTTTTAGCTAAATTGGAAGTGGATGATCGTACGCAAGCTGCATTATACGCAGTGAAACATGGAGAGAATTATTCATAAGCATGAATAATTCTGTTATATCGTATGACAGAATACATAGGAGCAATTAAAATTTATAGTAATCCCTAATATAGGTTTTTCTTCTTTCGATAATTAGGTACAATAAAGTGAAACTCTAATCAGTGGGGGACCATCCCCACTGATGATTAGTTTAACTAATCGGTTTTTACAGGATAAAGCTACGATGGAAGGGGAGGATATGCTATGCCTGGTACAAGAAGTGGGATTGGAAAGATTCAGGCTTCGTTAAATGGTTTATCACCGAAATTGCGAAGTATTGCCGAACATATTTTGAAACATCCACAAGATGTTGTACATAAATCTATTACAGAATTAGCTGAAGTTACGAATAGTTCCGAAGCTACGATATTCCGCTTATGTAAACACCTTGGTTTGCAAGGTTTTCAAGATTTAAAGATTACATTAGCTCGTGAAATTGTACATACACCGATGCAAAATATTCATGAAGAGGTATCAGCAGAAGATAGTATGGTAACTGTTGCTAAAAAAGTTTTTCATTCGCATATTACAGGACTGCAAGATACTTTACATTTGCTTAATGAAACGGCACTTGAGCAGGCTGTACGAGCCTTACAAGAAGCAAGTCGAATTGAGTTTTATGGAAATGGTGGCTCTGGTATTATTGCAATGGATGCGTATCATAAGTTTATGAGAACGGGTATTTCTTGTATCGCTCATACTGATTCGCATTTTCAAATTATGGGAGCAGGTTTACTCTCAGAAAATTCAGTTGTTATTGGTATTTCTCATTCTGGTAGCAATAAAGGATTACTTGAAGCGTTAGAAGTAGCGAAAGCAAGAGGAGCCAAAATTATTGCGATTACGAGCTATAAGAAATCAGCATTAAGTCAACTTGCTGATATAACGTTATATACATCAACACGTGAGACTGAATTCCGCACAGAAGCAAGTTCATCACGATTAGCACAGTTAAGCTTATTAGATACTTTGTATGTAGGGTTGTCGTTGCAGCGACAAGAGGAAACTCTAAAAAATTTACAAAGTATACGTGAAACGATTTCGATGAAGCGAATATAAAAAAAGCTCTTCAAATGAAGAGCTTTCAGACTGTAGACAAACTATTTTTGGAGAGTTCAAATGCTAAAAATAGTTTGTTTCTTATTTTAGGGATAATTTATCCAATGGAATTTATATGTAGTGCTTTCTATACTATAATTTACTATAAGTGAGGAAGATGTCTTATGAAAATATCTGTTTATGTTGCAAGTGCATTTAGCAAGGAGCATAAAGGCGGAAATAAAGCAGGAGTGGTATTTATTGAGAATACAAATACATTGACCACTACTCAAAAAATCGAAATAGCCAAACAACTGGGTTATGCGGAAACCGCATTTATATCAGAATCTGAAATTGCTGATTATAAATTTGAGTATTTTACTCCAAAAGAAGAAGTTGATTTATGTGGTCATGCCACAATTGGCTCTTTCGCGATACTGATGCATTTAAATAAACTTTTCAGGAATCGCTATACGATTGAAACGAACAGCGGTGTTCTTACTATCAATATAAAAGATGACATCATATTCATGGAACAAAATAAACCGAGATTCTATGATGTTGTATCTCCAAACGAGTTCATCGACTGTTTTGATAGTAAAGATATAGACAATAAATACCCAATTCAAATTGTCTCCACTGGCTTAAAAGATATTTTAATTCCTATAAAAAGCGAAATACAATTACATGCACTGCAACCTAATTTTGAAAAAATTAAAGAAATCAGCAAGTATTATAATGTTGTCGGGATGCATTTATATACTTTTAATGACAATCGAATTATATGCAGAAATTTTGCTCCACTATACGACATTAATGAAGAAGCAGCGACTGGAACTTCAAACGGTGCATTAGCTTGCTATCTTTATGAACAGCACTATTTGCAAAAAGAAGTCTATGTATTTGAACAAGGTTATTCTTTACACTCGCCTTCCGAAATATTAGTTAAATTAGCAACCAATAGCAAGAATAAAATAGAAAAAGTTTATGTTGGTGGCAAAGGCTATTACTGTGAAACTAAGTGTTTAAATATAGAAAATATTGAGTGAAGAGCTTTTTTATCGATGAGAAGTTTGTTACTTTATTTTCTTTTAGAAATGTATGACTTACTTATAGTCAGTGATAAACTCTCATTTTTAAAAATTTAAAATAAAGACCGATTTATGTAATAATTCAAATATTGTTCATAATTTCACAAATTGTTTATGAAGTGTCATGTTATGATGAAGATGTAATGATGATTGAACACTTAAATTTGGTACAATAACTAGCCAAAGTAGTGAAGAAAGTAGTTGTGAGATAAACTCATTAAAATGCTAAAACACTAAAGGGGAGATCAGATATGAAAGCAGTAGTGGTTAATAAAAACAGCAAAGCAAACATCGAAGTGATTGAAAAAGAATTACGTCCGTTACACTCAGGTGAAGCGTTAGTAGATGTAGAGTATTGTGGAGTTTGCCACACTGATTTACACGTTGCGAATCATGATTTTGGTAACACTGATGGCCGTATTCTTGGTCATGAGGGTGTAGGTATTGTTACGAAAATAGCTGATGATGTTACTTCACTAAAGATAGGTGACCGTGTAAGTATTGCATGGATGTTCCAATCTTGTGGACGTTGTGAATATTGCGTAACTGGTAGAGAAACATTTTGCCGTGAAGTTAAAAACGCTGGTTATTCAGTGGATGGTGGTATGGCTGAACAATGTATCGTTACAGCTGATTATGCGGTAAAAGTACCAGAAGGATTAGATCCTGCTCAAGCATCATCAATTACTTGTGCTGGTGTAACTACATATAAAGCTATTAAAGTATCAGATATTAAACCTAGTCAACCTATTGTAATCTATGGCTGCGGTGGATTAGGTAACTTAGCTATCCAATATGCTAAAAATGTATTTGGTGCAAAGGTAATCGCAGTAGACATTAATGACGATAAATTAGCCTTAGCGAAAGAAGTTGGTGCTGATATGACTATCAATCCAATTTCTCAAGGTCCTGCTGATAAAATTGTGCAAGAGAAGTTTGGTGGCGCTTATGCTGCGGTAGTAACAGCAGTCTCTAAAGTAGCCTTTAACTCAGCAGTTGATGCAGTACGTGCTTGCGGTAAAGTAGTTGCAGTAGGGCTACCAGTAGAAACAATGGACTTAAACATCCCACGACTTGTACTGGATGGAATTGAAGTAGTTGGTTCTCTAGTTGGTACTCGTAAAGATTTGGAAGAGGCGTTTATGTTTGGGGCAGAAGGAAAAGTAGTGCCGGTTGTTCAAACTTGTTCGCTAGATAAAGTACAAAATGTATTCGAAGAAATGGAACAAGGTAGAATTCAAGGGCGTATGGTAATTGATTTTAAAAAACATAATTGTGATTGCAAATAATTCACTTTAAATATAAAAAACATGAGTCTAGCAAAGGACATGTAAAAAAGTTAGACAGCATAAGAAGATGATCCCTGTATTTAATAGGGATCATCTTCTTTATTTTCTACTAATATCGATGCCAATTAATACTTCATTAATGAGAAATGATTAAAGGTTTACTTTATTTGCAAACGAAAAGGAATCTTTATGTTTAACAAATTTTTTATGATCTGGAACGTTTTGAATTGCTACAATTTGCGAATCTCTTGCTTTCAGTGCATCTTGAATCCCGATGGTCATAAGCTTAATAAATAGAATCGTAATAAAGAATGAAGCGAGAGTATAAAAAATAATCCACCATGAAAGATTCATTTCATTACGATTTAATCCAATAAGACCTGCCCAATCATTAGATAGAGAAACAGGTTTGAGCACTCCGTCATAGAGTTCACGCATTTGTATGCCGCCAATTACAATGTTAAGCAACGCTAAATGGATAACGAGTATGAGTGTTTGGACGATATGTTCCATAAATAATACAAATAAGCGGTCAAGTAATAAGACTCGTAAGTGTTTTTTTATAATATGAAAACGACTAGCCCCCAGTAATTGTGAACTTAAGATGTAATCTTGTTTCATAAATTCATCAACCTCTGAGGATATGTATAAAGAAAGTGTAGGCAGAGCGACGAAAATAAGTACGAGTACTTGATAAAACGTAAATGAAATATTTGGATCTACCCCATCAGCATTTGATGTGATTATAATATTAACGGGCGTGATGAGTATGAATGCGATAAATAGAGTTGGAATGTAATAAAAAACTTCTGAGCATGACTGGAAAAATCTCTTGAGTTTTGGAGCAAATAAACTTAAGAGGATTCCTATACATGTTCCGCATAAAATTCGAAAGAAGCTAATTGCCATGGCTAATAAAATAGTGAATTTTGCTCCTTCTACAATTTGTAAGAAAACAGACTCTCCAAAACGATCAGATCCAAAAGGTGGAATTAACGATGGCGGAAAGGGGGCCTTTCCAAGTAATTCGTTATTGTCATTGTAAAGTAACTGAGGAGGTTTTGGGATGTTATCTTTAAAGAACCAACTATAAATAAAACTAGCTGAAATAAGTATGAATAGATAAGTAAAGCCGATTAAAAAGCGTTTTGATTTCCAAATAGATTTCATAATGATACTCCTTTCAATTGCTTTTTCCATCTATTCATCATGAATGAGACTATTTGGAAAATGGCATAAAATGGTAAAAAAATCATAACAAGTATGATAAATGCAGCTGGAGGTGAAACAAACGCCTTATTAAATAAAAATTGAATAATGCCTTCCATATTAAAAACAAATTCTAAAATGAATAAATTAGAAAGTAAGAAAACAAAAATCGTTTTTAAATGGTGGAAGAAGTGGATAGATATATTTTTGAATAAATGAATGCATAGTATATAACTTGATGAAAGGCCTTTTCCATATGCAACCTCTACGTAATGTTTTCCTTGCTCTTCTTTTATGTATAACACCATCATCCGAAACATTTGTAATGTAGGTAAGACAGCTAATGATAAAATAGGGAGTAAATAAGCTCGATTTTCATTAAAGGAAATAATAGTGACAGGAGATTCCCCAAATTTCTGAAGTACCCATATGAAAAAAATTTGCAAACAAATCATCATCATCATATCAGGGACAGCTTCTAATATGAACACAATTCGGTTTATCCATTTTTTTATATAATCTTTTGCTAAAAAATAAAAAAATGCCATGCTAGATGATAAAAAGAGAGCAAGAAAAAAGGCTAAAAATAATATAGTAAATGAATATAGGTAAGGTTCTAAAACAGTTGGAAATAATGGTGTTTTTTTGAAATGGCCAAACTTCGGGTCTGATCCTATAATCACTAATGATTCAGGGGAAAAAACCTGTTTTAACATAGTAACGGTCTGATTAAAAAAATAAATTGGTTGAAAGGTAAATCCTTGTTGAGTGATAAATAAATAAGGTAAATTTAATAATAGTAAGAGTGATAAAAGAATTGATGAAAGCTTAATTGTGAATTGAGATATTTTATTTAACATTAAATCCCTCCGACATCTTTTTACAACATTATACAATAAATTTCGTGTTATTGTTTTTATTTTTCTGAAAAATAAAAATACTTTTCGGTTTTATAGTATGCAAGATATATTTACAAGATAAAAAAGTGATAGTAGGGGGCCACGCTCTATGTTTATCAAGATAAAAGACTAGTGAACCTAAAACAATAAATATGAGTAAAATGCACAGAATTCTCATTCTGCGGTTAGTTACTTTTCTTGGCTTGATGGTGATGTTACGTGACCGCTAAAAATGAATATTGCTTTTCAACTTTTTCTTCAAGCAAATAAGTAGAACGTATGGAGGATTATGTATGTGTTGTTAATGAGAGGAAAGAGTGTATTGCGTAACGAATATAACGTAATTTTACCGCATGGAAAAGCTAAATTTAGTATATAAGTGAAATGGAATGAGGGGATTTATTTTTGGTATGAAAAAAATTTTCTTTTTATAACTTGATAAATGAAAAAATATTTTATATACTAATTCATGTAAACGGTTTACTAAATCGTATTTTGCTAGTAATGAAGGGAAGATTCGCATGGAAACAAGGGGGAGAGTAATCGGGATTGATATCGGTACCACAAGTACAAAAACGGTTGTGTT
Organism: Bacillus sp. FSL K6-2944; assembly: GCF_038005385.1. Classification (NCBI taxonomy): domain Bacteria; kingdom Bacillati; phylum Bacillota; class Bacilli; order Caryophanales; family Bacillaceae; genus Bacillus; species Bacillus sp. FSL K6-2944. The sequence goes on from NZ_JBBOTE010000001.1 coordinate 1,028,840, forward strand.
CACAGAAAAAGGAAAAGTCATTGCATCACATGCAATCGATTACCCAATTATTCAACCGAATGTAGGATGGGCTGAGCAAGATCCTGATGTAATATGTGCCGCTGTATACAAAAGTGTAAGCGTTGCCATTGGAAAAGGTAATGTATTACCAGAAGATATTTCTTCAATCGGTATTAGTACAGCTATGCACGCATTAATTGCAGTAGATGAAAATGGTGCGCCATTAACGCGTTCTATCATTTGGGCAGATAATCGAAGTACGAAGCAATCAGAAAAATTATTACAACAAATGAATGGGCATGAAATTTATAGACGTACAGGTACACCGATTCATCCGATGTCACCACTTTCTAAATTGTTATGGATGAAAGAAGAGGAACCAGAGTTATATACAAGTGCCTATAAATTCATTTCCATTAAAGAGTATGTGATTTACCAATTATTTTCACGCTACGTAGTTGATTATTCGATTGCTTCTGCTACAGGGTTATTTAATTTAGAAACATTAAACTGGGATGAAGATGTTTTAACTATGTTACATATGTCACCAGAACAATTATCAACCCCTGTACCAACTACATATATTTTATCAGGTATGAAGCCAGAGTTAGCACAGAAGATGGGGATAAGTGCAGAAACACCAATTGTCATCGGAGCAAGTGATGGGGTTCTTGCAAATGTAGGAGTTGGTGCGATATCACCGGGTGCGGCTGCAATTACGATTGGAACGAGTGGTGCGGTTCGAACAATCTCATCAAATATAAATACAGATGAGAAAGGGAGAACGTTTTGTTACGCATTAACAGATGAGCACTGGGTAATCGGTGGTCCAACGAATAACGGCGGAATATTACTGAGATGGTTACGTGATGAATTTGGTAGTCCAGAGCAAGAAGTAGCAAGAAAGCTCGGCATTGATCCTTATGATTTATTAATTAAATATGCAGAAAGCGTACCAGCTGGAGCGGATGGGCTATTGTTCTTACCTTTCTTATCTGGAGAACGCGCACCTTACTGGAATGCAAATGCTCGTGGTACATTCTTTGGAATCAATCTTCAACATAAGCGAGAACATTTTATACGTGCAGTGATGGAAGGTGTTTGTATGAGTGTATATTCAGTAGCACTCGCAATCAGGGATTGTACAGGGCCACTTACTGAAATACGAGTTTCAGGAGGGTTTGCAAAATCTGCATTTTGGAGACAAATGTTGTCCGATATGATGGGAAAAGAATTGCTTGTACCTGAAAGTCATGAAGCATCTGCGCTTGGGGCAGCGGCAGTTGCTTTATATGCTGTAGGAAAAATTGATTCTCTTGAAGAGGTAAAGGATTGGATTGATATTGTCCATCACCATGTACCGAATAAAGAAAATACGGCTATATATTTAGAAATGTTTTATATGTATGAACGACTTTACAATCGCTTGAAAGAAGAATTTGATTGTATAGCTGCTTTCCAACGTAAACAATAGGGGGATTGGGAGAAATGGTAGTTGGGATCGTACTAGCGGCAGTTGTCATACTACTTTTACTTATTACGGTAGTAAAATGGCATCCATTTGTCGCATTAATTTTAACAGCAATTGGTGTAGGATTAGCAATGGGAATGCCTTTAATTGGAACTTCACCAAAAGATCCAGGGATTATTGATTCTATTAAACTAGGGCTTGGTAATACATTAGGGTTTTTAGCAATAGTTTTAGCACTAGGAACGATGCTTGGAAAAATGATGGCCGAATCTGGTGGTGCTGAACGTATCGCTAACACATTAATTAATCGTTTTGGGAAGAAACGAGTTCACTGGGCGATGATGTTCGTTGCATTTTTAGTAGGGATTCCGGTATTTTTCCAAGTTGGATTTGTACTATTAATTCCGTTAGTATTTACAATTGCGTTAGAAACTGGGGTATCACTTATTACAATTGGTATTCCGCTAGTAGCAGGACTGTCAGTCGTACACGGACTTGTTCCACCGCATCCAGCGGCAATGGCGGCAGTTGGTATTTTTAAAGCAGATGTAGGGAAGACAATTTTATATGCGTTAATTGTCGGACTTCCAACTGCAATTATTTCAGGTCCACTTTACGGGAAATGGATTGGTGCTCGTATACATAAGGAAGTACCATTAGATATAGCGGAGCAATTTGTTGAAAAAGATAATAAAAAAGAGCTTCCTAGCTTTTGGAATACATTGTTTACAATTTTACTTCCAGTATTTCTTATGCTTGGTGCATCAATAGCAGAAGTTGCATTAAATAAAACGAGTCAACTAGCACAAGTATTACACTTTATTGGAGATCCGATTGTGGCTTTATTAATTGCAACCATTTACTCTTTCTTTAGTCTTGGATATGCAAAAGGTTTCTCAAAAGATAAAGTGTTACAATTTACAAATGATTGCCTTGGACCTATTGCAAACATATTGTTAGTGATTGGTGCAGGCGGCGCATTTAATAAAGTATTATTAGATTCTGGAATTGGAACGACAATTGCAGATATGGCGAAAGAATCACATATTTCACCGATATTATTAGGGTGGGGAATTGCGGCACTAATCCGAATTGCAACTGGATCGGCAACTGTTTCTATGATGACAGCAGCTGGTATTGTTGCGCCGATTGCAGCAAGCACACCAGGTGTAAATGTTGAATTATTAGCACTTGCAACTGGTGCAGGGTCATTAATTTTATCACACGTGAATGATTCAGGATTTTGGATGATTAAAGAGTATTTCGGAATGACTGTGAAAGAAACATTATTAACATGGACTGCAATGGAGACTATATTATCTGTAGTAGCACTTGGGCTAATTTCGATATTAAATATATTTGTATAGAATAGGAGATTGATTAATATGAAACTAGGTTTAATTGGATTAGGAAAAATGGGATTTCCATTAGCTGAACACTTATATGAAGACAAGCATGAAGTAGTTGTATACGATGTAAATAAAGAGCTTGTTGAAAAGGCAGGAAAACTAGGAATTACTGCACGTCATACATTAAAAGAAATGATTGCTGAACTAGAAGCTCCTCGTACAATTTGGGTAATGGTGCCTGCAGGAGAAGTTGTAGAGTCAGTACTAAAAGATGTATATCCATTATTAGATGAAGGTGATATCGTTATTGAAGGCGGAAATTCATTCTATAAAGATACGTTACGCCGTGCTGAAGAAGCAAAAAGCTTCGGATTACATTATGTAGATATCGGTACATCAGGCGGTGTAGAAGGAGCTAGATACGGTGCTTGCTTAATGGTTGGTGGAGAAAAAGAAATTTACGACCAATTAGAACCTTTATTTAAAGATTTAGCAGTAGAAAATGGCTATTCTTATGCTGGCCATGTTGGTAGTGGTCATTTCTTGAAAATGGTTCATAACGGTATTGAGTACGGCATGATGCAAGCAATCGCTGAAGGATTTGAAGTACTAGATAAGAGTGACTTTGATTTCAATTATGAAGATGTTGCAAAAGTATGGGCTAACGGATCAGTTATCCGTGGTTGGTTAATGGACTTAACTGAAAAAGCATTTGCAGAAGATCCGAAACTAGATGGCATTAAAGGTGTAATGAACTCTTCAGGAGAAGGAAAATGGACTGTCGAAACTGCACTTGAACTTCAAGCTGCAGCACCAGTAATCGCTATGTCATTATTTATGCGCTATCGTTCTCAGGAAGATGATACATTCCATGGAAAAGTAGTTTCAGCATTACGTAATCAGTTCGGTGGACATGAAGTTGTGAAAAAATAAGGATGTTTTTAAAAAGAAACTTGTGTATAAGCGCAAGTTTCTTTTTTATAGTTTAAGAAATTACTAATTTAAAAATACCAATCAATCATCGTTTTTTTGTCACAAATGATAGCTTCAACGTTCATTGAATGAACAATATATTCTATATTTTCTTCTTTAGCTAATAATAAGGTTGTAAAGGAATCGTATATACTCATAAACGCATACTCATTATCTTCGCCAGTAATAATTAACTCATTATTGCTAATGTCCCAAATATCTAATGGAGTAGTATTATTTACCTGTAATAATCCGTTTGTATCAAGAATTGGTTCAGAGAAATATAGATTTTTTGCACCTTTAGAACCGAGGAGTTTAAGTAATTTGTGTAATAAAAATATAGACGTATAATCTTCTGTTGGATAATAAAGATCTTTTTTTAAGTTTGAATGTAGCTTTTCAGCTAAATCCTCTCTTTTATATTCTTCTGAAAGGGTACTAATGGAAGTCAACATGGCCATTGCTAGGTCTGCGTATGAATGTAATCCACTACAAGACATCATTTCCTTCCAAGAAACGGATTTCCCATTATAAATGATTTCTTCAGCGCTAGGATAGATGTGCTCATATGGTCTTTTTCTCACAGACTTTTCCCATCCTAAAGGCATTTGGATAAAAGGATGTAGCAATATAGCTGCAGATTTAAAGTTTCTTGGTAGTTGTTCTAAAATTGGTGATTTGTCATCTAGCCAAATGTAATCCAACAAAATATAACCTCCTCTTAGACTTTGAAATGTACGGATTCCCGTATTATGTTTTTTGTATTGATTGTATCAAATATAAAGCGAAGCATGAAATATGTCCCAACATAAAAGTAAGAATAAATAAAATGAAGTTTTCATAAATAGTAAAAGGGTGCTTATGTCATCAGTATAGCTAAGAAATGTTGTTACATATGAGAAGAGCGTGTTAATAAAATATGAGGTGGTTAAATGGGAAATGAGCAAGTGAAGTCTGTAAAGGAAGAAAAAAAGTTATGTCTTTGTATGATCGTTAAAAATGAGTCTAGAATTATGGAAAGATGTTTAAATGCAACAAAATCAATTGTAGACTTTGTTTCTATTTGTGATACTGGATCGACGGATAATACGCCTGAAATTATTGAAAATTGGTGTAAGGAAAATGAGATACCTGGGACGGTTCATCATGAGCCGTTTAAAAACTTTGGTTATAACAGAAGCTTAGCTGTTTCGTTAGCGCAAAAAACATACCCAGAAGCAGATTATTTATTAATATTAGATGCGGATATGATTTTAGAGGTTGATCCGAATTTCGATAAAACGAGCTTAACGGAAGATCATTATCTTACATTACAATATGATGTTCATATTAAATATTGGCTTACACGTCTTTTAAAAGCTTCTTTACCATGGAAATCTGTCGGTGTTACTCATGAGTATTGGGATATAGATCGTTCAAAAGTTGGAGCGAATTACAATACGAGGGTAGCTCGGTTAGAGACTCTTGTCGTGAATGATCCCGGAGATGGCGGGAGCAAAGCTGATAAATTTGAAAGAGATGAGAGGTTGTTGTTACAGGGAATAAACGACCCAGAAACAACACCAGATTTGCATATAAGATATTTATTTTATTTAGCTCAGACTTATTTTCATTTAAGTCAATTTGAGAATTCAATTAAATGGTATAAAAAACGTGTGGAAGCAGGAGGATGGGTTGAAGAGGTATTCTATTCGTTATTGCGAATAGGATTTTGTTATGAGCAGTTAGCAAATCGTTCAGCAAATAAACAAAATGAAGTGACAGATGCTGATGAAAAAGAAACTGTTAAAGGGCAAGAAGAGCAATATTTAGCGTTAGCTGTTTTTTATTTTCAAAAAGCTTGGGAATATAGACCAACCCGGGCTGAACCATTATACCAACTTGCAAGGTTGTATCGATTACGATCTCAAAACAATATTGCTTTGATGTATGCTCTGCAAGGGAAGGAAATTCCTTTTCCAAAGGATGATCTACTATTTGTAGATTATCATGTGTATGATTACTTATTTGACTATGAAATTTCTATTAGTGCTTTCTATATACCTCATAAAAAACATTTAGGGGCGGTGTCGCAAAAGTATTTGGAATCGATAAAAGAAAAGATTCCATTTCATATAGCAAATATAGTAGAGAATAATGCGAAATTTTATTAAATACATTTTCGATTAAAGGAGTAGTGGAGTAATCATGGAATTAATACGATGGGCGATTGAACTAGGAGAATCGGTGCATGGAAATACGTATGAAGAATTGATGCCACTACTAGACTATTATTATGATCGTGATCATTTAAAAGCGTATTGTATCGCAAATCTTCTTTTAAACATGGATGTATTAGATGAGGACCGGGAAAGAATCGAATTAAGAAGATGCATAGCTGCTTATTATGCTGGATTATATAAAGTAGCAAGAAAACATGCAAATGAGTTGGTACTTAAACATCCGGATGTAGATCTATATAAAAATAATTTAAGATTAATGGAAGTTTATTTGAATAAAGAATATGATTATTGTCTTTTTATATGCCCAAAGACATACGGTAGTTTCATAGATGTTGCGCGAGCTTTAAAGTGGAGGTTGGAGCAGGAGGGAAATACAGTAATTATATCAGAAACAATACTGGAAAATGTAAAGAATACAGTTGTTTTTGGAGCACATACATATGCATATAACCCGAACCTTCTTCCGAAAGATGCAATTGTTTATAATTTAGAACAGCTATACGAAGGAAGTCCATATGCGCATCCCCTTTATTTAATATTATTAAAAGATAGAGTGATTTGGGATTATAGTAAACAAAATATAGAATGGCTTAAACAAAAAGGGGTAGGAAAAGAAATAAAACATGTAGAAATGAACTATGCTCCAACTTTGGAAATAAAAAAAGATGCGTTTGAAGATGAAATTATTGAAGATATTGATATTCTGTTTATAGGTGCTCTTAATCCGAGGCGACAAGCTATTTTTGATCATCTAAAAGCGATTGCCCCGAATTTAAATATAGTTTTTAAAAATAATGCGTGGGGAATTGTTAGAAATGAATTGATTGCTAGAGCTAAAATTATATTAAATATTCATTTTTATTTATCAGGAATTCTTGAAACACCTCGCGTGTCTTATGCAGTCGCAAATAAGAAATTTATTATTTCCGAAAATAGTAATCCAGAAGATGAGGTAGAGTGGCCAGGAATTGTGTTTACTCCGTACGAAAAAATAATTGAAAACGTAATGAAATATATAGAATTACCAGAAGAACGGAAAAGATTAGCGGAAAAAGCATATAATCATTTTGAAGCTAATGAAAGTTTAGGTACATTGAGCATGAGAGATGAAACAAAGTAATTGTACAAAACTCATACGAAAGTATGAGTTCTTTTTTGTTTATCATACTATTTTATGAAACAAGTTAACTCTTTATATTGTGTTTTGTATAGAAATTTCTGATAATATATAAGTAGAACTTGAAAACAAAGGGGAGAAATAATCATGAAACTAGTCGTTATTAACGGTACACCAAGAAAATTTGGTCGAACTCGTGTGGTGGCAAAATATATTGCGGATCAATTTGAAGGGGAATTATATGATTTAGCAATTGAGGAGTTACCTTTATACAATGGAGAAGAGTCACAACGTGATTTAGAGGCAGTAAAAAAATTAAAAACGTTAGTGAAAGCTGCGGATGGGGTTGTATTATGTACACCAGAATATCATAATGCGATGAGCGGTGCGCTGAAAAACTCTTTAGATTACTTAAGTAGTAGTGAATTTATTCATAAACCAGTTGCATTGTTAGCGGTTGCTGGTGGCGGTAAAGGTGGAATAAATGCATTAAACAGCATGCGAACGGTCGCTAGAGGTGTTTATGCAAATGCAATTCCAAAACAAGTTGTGCTTGATGGATTACATGTGCAAGATGGTGAACTTGGAGAAGATGCAAAACCATTAATTCATGATGTAGTTAAAGAATTAAAAGCATATATGAGCGTATATAAAGAGGTGAAAAAACAACTAGGAGTGGAATGATATGTCCTCACTTTATCATGATTCTCGCTTGTATTACATTCTAGGAGCCAATAGTCTATCTGCTATTGGTTCCGGAATTGTTATGATAACGATTCCTTGGCTGTTAATTAAAGAGAGTGGAGGAGAGACAACATTTGGTTATGTTTCTATCATTGCAACCCTCATTATGTTTTTATTAACACCATTCATTGGGCAAAGTATTGATCGTTTTTCAAGAAAATCTTTATTGCTATGTAACGAAGGAATCGGAATAGCCGTAATCGGAATAATGGTTATATGGGGATTTGCTGGGCAACCTTATCATTCTATTCACTATATTCTTATTTATATAGCCGGATCATTCTACTATTTATTGTTTTATCCTACAATATTTGCGTTCAACCAAGAGATATTTCAAGCAGAACATTATAAAAGTTTAAGTGGAACGATGGAAATACAAGGACAGTTAACACAAGTTATTTCTGGAGCGGCTGCGAGCTTCTTAATTGAAATTGTATCTTTGAAGTGGATTTTGTTAGTAGACATGTTAACTTTTGCTGGAGCATTTTTTCTTTTCTTATGTATACCGTACGTAAAGAAAAAAGAAGTGAAAAGAAAAATAACATTTAAGAAGCAATTGTTTGAAGGAATTCACTTTATGAAAAAACGTCCTAAGCTCTTTTGGTTCTTACTGGCCACTTATATGCCGTTTATAGGTGTTATGATGGCAAATTATTTAATACCAGTTTATATTTCGGATATACTTAAAGCCAATGCCTCTGTATACGCAATAGAGGGCACGATGTACGGTGTCGGAGCGGTTGTTGCAGGAATCTGTATTCCACTCATAATGAAATATGTAAAAACAGAAGTTTCAATCGTTATGACGATGTTCATTTATGTAATTTCAATTACCGCAATGATTATTGAACCTTCCGTAATTTTCTTATATGGACTTGCAATTTTTCATGCAGTTGGAAATGCGGGTACAAGAGTGGCGAGAAATGTATTGATGATGGAGGAAATTCCAAACGAAGTAATGGGACGTGTAGACAGCTTATTTCGCCTAATTGGTACTGGAATACGAATTGTATTATTAATGCTGTTTACAGCGGGTGTATCTAAAGCCGGAGTAATGCTTCCGTTTTACGTATTAAGCTGCATATTGATCTTCTCATTAGGAATCGCTATTTATTATGTACTATCACAACGTAAAGTAGCGGCGAATGTTTCTAATAAATCAATCGTTTAAAAAACACTTCTGCCGCCCTTTCTTTTTCTGTATAATAAAAAGAAAGGGAGTGCAAACTTATTTATGAACAAATGGATCTTTCTTATCATTTTATTATTACCGCCACTATACATCATTTATATGACGTTTAGAATGAACAAAGTTGCTCGTGAAAAGTTGAGCTATCACTCTCCGTACGTTCTTATACTGGGTGCAAAGTTATTTGGAGATAGACCGTCTTTATCTCTTCAAAATCGTTTGGATGTAGCGGTGGAGTATTTATTTTCCCATCCTGAAGCGAAAGTAATTGTTTCAGGTGGTCAAGGAGAAGATGAAGATATACCGGAAGCTCACAGCATGAGAAACTATTTAATGGTACACGGTATAGATGAGAGTCGTATTTTAATAGAAGATCAATCTACAAATACGTATGAAAACTTAAAGTTTAGTATGGATTTATATAATGTGAAACATGCAGTAGTTGTAAGTAATACGTATCATTTATATCGAACGAAAATAATTGCAAAGCGTTTAGGCATGAAGATGGAGGCACTAGCTGCTGAAACACCAATTCGTTCTAAGAGAAAAATGTATGTTCGCGAATATGCTGCTATTATGAAAACAATATTGTTCGACCGTTAGAGCTCAAATGTGAGCTCTTTTTTAATTTAAAAGCGTATCATTTGAAATGAATGCCATATTCCATCAAAATAAAGGAAACAACATTAAAGGAGTTGTATTTGTGATTCAATTTAATCATGTGTCAAAATCGTATGAAGATGGCACGAAAGCAGTGGATTCATTGCATTTAGAAATTAAAAAGGGAGAATTTTTTGTTCTCATCGGTCCGAGTGGATGCGGGAAAACAACGATAATGAAGATGATTAATCGTTTAATCGAAACGACTGAAGGATCGATTTTAATCGATGGAAAAGATATTCAACAATATAATATAAACGAATTACGTTGGGATATAGGATACGTGTTGCAACAGATTGCTTTGTTTCCTCATATGACAATTGCTGAAAATATTGCAATTGTTCCTGAAATGAGGCAATGGAGCAAAAAAGAAATTAAAGCACGCGTCGATGAATTGTTACATATGGTTGGATTAGATCCGGATATTTATCGAAATCGTATGCCTGATGAATTGTCAGGAGGACAAAAACAACGTGTCGGTGTCGTGCGAGCATTAGCTGCAAACCCGAAAATCGTTCTTATGGATGAACCATTTAGTGCGTTAGATCCATTAAGTAGGGAACAGCTTCAGAAGGATATTGTACAGTTGCAAAAAAAGATTCAAAAAACAATCGTATTTGTAACACATGATATGCAAGAAGCATTATCACTTGGAGATCGCATTTGTATTATGAAAGAAGGAAAAGTTGTTCAACTAGATACACCAGAAGGAATTATACATAATCCGAAAAATGAATTTGTAGAGGAGTTTATTGGAAATCGCGGACGAACTTGGTATCAGGGGAAAAGTATAGCAGATGTATTGCCGCTTGATCAAAGTGTGCAATTAGAAGGGCAGGCGCTATCATTACATTCTTCTTTACAAGAAGCGTTAGTTCGTGTGCGTGATGAGGAGGTCGTTCCAGTTGAAAAAAACGGTCAATATATTGGAGCGTTAACAAGTCGTCATATTGTCAATTACATTGTTGAACAAATGAAGGAAAGAGGCTAAACAGTGACTAATTTTATACAAACGTTCCAAGAACGAAAAATAGAATTACTAACTGCATTAAGTGAGCATTTACAAATATCGCTTATTTCATTATTTTTTGCAGTAATTATAGCGGTGCCACTTGGCATCTTATTAACAAGAAAAGAACGAATGGCTGAATTTATAATAGGAACTTCTGCAGTAATGCAGACAGTGCCATCACTTGCATTACTCGGACTATTAATTCCATTAGTAGGAATCGGAAAACTTCCAGCGATTATCGCATTAGTTGTGTATGCACTATTACCTATTTTACGAAATACATATACAGGAATAAGGGAATTAGATGAATCTCTAATAGAAGCCGCGAAAGCTATGGGGATGAATAGTTGGAGAAGATTGTGGAAGGTAGAACTTCCTCTTGCATTGCCTATCATTATGGCCGGTATTCGTACAGCGATGGTATTAATTGTTGGAACGGCTACATTAGCAGCTCTCATTGGTGCTGGTGGGCTCGGTAAGCTTATACTATTAGGTATAGATCGAAATGATCATGCACTTATCATTTTAGGGGCCGTACCAGCCGCGTTACTCGCTTTATTCTTTGATATAGTACTTCGCATACTTGAACGACCGAAACGCTCTTCTAAGCGTGTTATATTGACGATATGTATTGTTTGTATAATGATTGCTTCTCCATTTCTTTGGAGTACAGAAAAGAAAGATATTGTTATTGCGGGCAAACTTGGATCAGAACCTGAAATTTTAATTCAAATGTATAAGCAGCTTATTGAACAAGATACAGATTTACACGTACAATTAAAACCAGGTCTTGGAAAAACAGCATTTGTATTTGAAGCGTTGAAATCAGGGGAAGTAGATATATACCCAGAATTTTCAGGAACAGCTTTATCTACTTTCGTGAAAGAAGAACCAAAGAGTACAAATCGTGATGAAGTATATGAGCAGGCTCGCATTGGAATGGAAAAGAAATATAATATGATTATGTTGAAGCCAATGGAGTATAACAATACATATGCACTAGCTATGCCGAAAAAAATAGCAGATCAAAAGAATATAAATACAATTTCTGATTTAGGGAATGTTGCACAGGAAGCCAAAGTAGGATTTACATTGGAATTTGCTGATCGTGAAGATGGTTATAAAGGAATGCAAAAATTATATAACTATAAGTTCTCGAATGTTAAAACGATGGAGCCGAAGCTGCGTTATAGCGCAATTGAATCTGGAGATGTTAACGTAATTGATGCATATTCAACAGATAGTGAATTGGAGCAATACGGACTGAAAGTGCTGAAAGATGATAAAGGGTTATTCCCACCTTATCAAGGAGCACCATTATTAAGAAAAGAAACGTTACAGAAATATCCTGAACTTGAAAAGGTATTAAATAAATTATCTGGAAAGATTACAGATGAAGAAATGCGAAAAATGAATTATGAAGTTAACGTAAATGGTAAAAGTAGTGAAGAAGTCGCAAAACAATTTTTACAAAAAGAGAAGTTACTTCGTTAAATTTACAAGAAATATACAAATTTATATGTTTGAAATGACCGTTCATTACAAAATGAGCGGTTTTTTTGTGCATACTTATACATTTTTTCAAAAAAGTATTCCATTTTTGCTCATTTTCTTTTAGAATAAGTAATGTTTTCCTGAAAAAATATAAGAGAAACGTCTATTAGAGAAAAAGGTGACTTTAATAGTTGAACGAACATAACACCTAGAATGACAGATGGGGTGGTACAAATAGAAAAGAAGTTAGGATTTTTTCCATTAATCGCATTAGTAGTTGGAACAATGGTTGGTGGCGGTGTTTTTAGTTTACCGCATGATTTAGCAGTAGGAGCAAACAGTGGTGCAATAATAATTGGCTGGTGTATTACAGCGATGGGAATGATTCCACTTGCGCTCGTATATCAAACGTTAGCAAGACAAAAACCGGAACTTGAAGGTGGAATTTATAGTTATGCACGTGCTGGTTTCGGTGAATATATTGGATTTAATAGTGCTTGGGGATATTGGCTAGCAGGAATCTTAGGTAATGTCGCAACAATTATGTTACTGTTTAGTACATTAGGTTATTTCTTTCCAATTTTCAAAGGAGGAAATAATGTTGCGTCTATCGTTGGGGCATCACTTTTATTATGGACACTTCATTTTTTAATTTTATTTGGAATCCGTGAAGCTTCTATTATGAATGTGATCGCAACAATAGGGAAGTTAGTTCCAATCGTTTTATTTATTGTTGTAATGGTAACAGCCTTTCGCTGGGACACATTTACACATGATTTTTGGGGAGAAGGAACGATCTCACTTTCCGCTATACTTGGTCAAGTGAAAAATACAATGCTTGTAACACTTTGGGTTTTCATTGGAGTTGAAGGAGCGGTTGTATTATCTGGAAGAGCGAAGAATAGTCGAGATGTTGGTAAGGCAACAGTATTGGGACTTATTTTAGTAATGTCCATTTATATTTTAATTTCTGTCCTGTCAATGGGAGCTATGACAAGAGGCGAACTTTCTGTGTTAGAAACTCCGTCCATGGGACATGTATTAGAGCACGTTGTTGGTCCATGGGGTGCAGTTGCGATTAACATCGGATTAGTTGCTTCACTTGTCGGTACATTAATTGGCTGGTTTTTACTTGTTTCTGAAATTTCTCATGTAGCAGGAAAAGATGGCGTATTTCCGAAAGTCTTTACGAAAACAAATAAGAAGCAAACACCGCACATGGCATTATGGATTTCAAATGGTGTTGCCCAAATTATATTTATCATCGTTTTGTTTTCGGAATCAACATATCAAATTATGTATTTCATTGCATCAACATCAATTTTATTACCATATTTATTATCAGCGTTATTCCAATTTAAATTAGTCATTACAAACGAACTAAAAGACGCTAAATTAAAAAACGGAGCGTTAGCTTTAATTGCTTCTATTTACTCTGTATGGCTTCTTTATGCAGCTGGTTTAAAGAATTTACTACTCGTTTCAATTGTGTATGGAATTGGAATTATTGTTTACACGTTTGCAAGAAAAGAACAAGGGAACCGTTGCTTTGTAGGTGCAGAGAAGTATGTGATGTGGGCAATTATTGTTGCGGCTATCACATCAATATATATGTTATTAACTGGAAATATAAAAATGTAAAAAGTCCTTTTCATTTAAAGGGCTTTTTTCTTTGTTTAGAGAATATTTACTACATAAGATATTCAGGAGGGATGAGAATGGAAGAAAAAGAACAGTTGTCTAGAATAATTGATTTAGCTAGTGAGTTAAGGAAAGTATTAGTGCAAGAATCTTTTTTTAATCATCATCCTGAACTAAGAGGAGTCATTGAAAATTTAGCAAGTTCTGTTGAAAATTTGGCGGAATTACAAATAAGTAAAGATGAAAACGCTGAAGATCGATTACGTTACGTACTTGCGAAAATGAAAATTGCTCATAATGCAATTTTACAAGAGAAAAAAGCATTTCCTTCTCATTAATATAAGTTTTTATTTTGAACCTGGCGGATAACGTCAGGTTTTTTATTTCTAGTTTTTCGTTTCTTTCATACACTAAGAATAGTATGAAAAAAGAAGGTGACTAAGGTGAAATTACATAAAGCTCTTCAGCCAAGTTTTATAAAACGAATGTACTATATGAGATTTTTAGGGAAATTTACAAAAGCTGAGAAAGAGAAGAGTGGAGAGAATTTTTTTGTACAATGCTTATCGCCAATACCATTCACTTTACAGGAACAATTTATAAATGAACCATATGTATTTGAAGGGTTATGTAGCAATAAAAAGAATGAAAAAATTTTTTCGGAATTAAAGAAGAGGAAATTAGAAAAGCAATTAGTAATGTTTCGTCTTTATTATGAAAGAGGAAATGTATACGTGGAGTTAATATGTACAGAAGAACCGAAAGAAATAGCAAGCAGCTATAAAATGATTCCGGCACCTAAAGTTACAAATCATAAAAAAAGAGAATCTTTAGAGCGAAAACTTAGCAACGGTTATTTATCATTTCTTATGCCAAAATTTCCGAAAGACTTTGAGCCTCCCGAATTATTGTGGCACGATGGAAGACTGTACGGAAACATATCCCTAAAGTCATCAATTAGCTCAATCGCCTATTTTGAACAGAAACGTGAATGTAAATATATAAACTGCAGTGACTGGACGAAGTATGTAGAAATAGCGGTAGAAGATCAATTATATTTTGTAAGTGATTATGTATATGAGCAATTAAAAAAACGAATGCATGAAGAAGGTAAGCTAGTTGAAGTAGAGGATATAAAAATACAAAAAGATGAATGGGAATGGGATGAGCGTGAATCGTCCTTTTTACAGTATGTACAAAGTATGGTGCATAATAAAGGGTTATATTTGGATGAAACGGATATTTATAATTTCCATATAAGTGTAAAAACAAATATGTTAACGATTCTTGGTGGTATACCGGGCGTTGGGAAATCACGTTTTGTGCAAACTTATGCAGAAGCATTAGGGTTACAGTATGGGGAAGAGTTGGTTTGGATTCCAATTTCGCCATCGTATCAAGAACCACATGATTTACTTGGTTACCTTCATCCAAATGGTACTTTTATTGAATCTGAAGCGAAGTTAGTTAGGACGTTAATGAAGGCGAAAGAAAATCCAAATCAACTGTATATAATCGTTTTTGATGAAATGAACATGTCTCATATTGAGCATTGGTTTACTCCGTTTCTATCTGTTCTTGAACTTGAAACAAAAAATCGTATTTTAAACTTGTATGAGGGTGTACAGGACATAGAGAATTCAATTCCATCAACAATTGAAATTGGAGAAAATATTATATTTGTAGGTACTGTAAATTTTGATGAAACAACGAAAGAGCTCTCTGATCGATTATTAGACCGAACGAACCTAATAACGTTACAGAAAATTCCGTTTTGTGAGATGGGCATGGAACAGGGGAAAGTCGTATTACATCCACCTTTGAAAGTAACGGCGGGAGAATTTCGGATAAATTGGATGAGAAATAAAGCGATGATTGAAGTGTTTTCTGAAGAAGAATTAGAGCTATTAGATAAGTTGCATGTCGTATTGTCATCACATGACGCGTCTAAGGGGATTTCTTTCCGATGTGCAAATGCAATTGCGACTTATTTGCAAAACATACCGTTTCAAAATAACCATACCTATATGATTAGTAGAGAAGAGGGGTTTGATTTACAAATAAAGCAGCGTGTATTGACGAAAATCAGAGGGACCGAAATGATGGTTGGGCCTTTACTTTCTGAAGAAGCAAAAAGGGGGGCGACCTTAGTACCTCTTTTGCAATCTACACTTGCAAACAGAGTATCTACATTTGAACACTCTTTAGCATATATACGAGAAAAACGTAGAGAACTGGAGTTGTATGGATATGCAAAATGAAGGGCGTTATGAAACAAAAATCGTTGATACGAATGAAACGCTCCCTTTTGTATTAAAGTTAATCATTGGAAATGAGGGGAAAGGAGATTATATTTTATTAAATCGTCTTTGTACATCTACTACAGCATTAGTTCAATGTATTTATAAAGTACAAGAATTAAAACCAATAAGATTGCAGTACAATTATGAAATCCCAATGAATATTACTTTTATATGGAATAAAGTATATGAGGGACAGAAAAATATAAAAGAGGCTCAATATGAAATAAATGAAAAAAAACAAAGAGTATTAATATATGAACACGGGAAAACAGAATTCTTTTATCCATGGCGCTGTGGTCTATACCATTTTGAAGTGCGTATAGAAGATACAACGTATTATGGCGCATTTCAAATCGTACCGAAAAACTTTTTTGATGATCAATTTGAAATGATTCAAGACTATGTGAAGTCAATTTTAAATGAGTTGATTTTGGATAGAGGTTACTATAAAAAAACCTTCTCTGCACTTAGCGATATTGAGGATTCTTCTTATTTAGTGTTACTTAGAAAGTTACCGCAAAAAATGAAAATGATAAAGCAAATCTTTAAGAAAATAGAATCAAGCTCAAAATTTATAAATGAATATAAATGGGAAGGAAAAGAGCGAAAGCCAACAAGAAAAGGAACTATAGTGGCAGAACGAAAACCTTATGCCAAACATTATAATCGTAAGTTTATGGAACAAAAAAATAGTAAGGAAAATGCATTTCTTAAATATAAAGCGATGCAATTTTATCATTATTTAATTGAAGCTAAAAGTTTTTTACGTCAAACAATTGAAATATTAGAAAGAGAAAAAAAGAAAAAATCAGAAGAGTTTCAAGCTGTAAAAACGATTATACAAACAATTGAGCGTAATGGATCAGTAACCGATAGAGAGAAGCAAAAATATAAAAATATACATTTACTAAAAGAAGCCGATTTACGAAAGAGCTCAATGAAAATACAAGAATATAAAATATTGGCGCATATTGTGCATGAAAATGTACAATACTTTCAAATGTTAATGCACTCTTCATTTTGGAGGGAAGTTACTGAAACAAGTAACATGAACTTACATGATTTATCGATACCACATCAACAATTACTACATCATTTAGAAGTACTCCCGCAATATACGGATCAATCTCCATCATTATTATTTGTTTATAAGCCAACGTTTTTAGTGTATGAATATTACGCTTTTTTTATCGTTATTTCACTTTTAGAGCAAATTGGTTTTGAGGCTAGAAACTCCATCCGTGAACAAATACAAGAACATTTTTATGTAGATGGATTACAAGATGGAACGACAGTAGTTTTAGAACGAGATGATATAAAGGTGCATGTCGCATTTAATGACTTAATTGAAACACATCCTCTTATTGCATTAAGTAAAGGTAGTAATTTTTACAATGGTGAGGATACGAAGAAGCCAGATATTCGCTTAGACTGTTATGTAAAAGAAGATGGGAAATACGTATATAAATCTTCTATTATTATTGAAGTGAAGTATAGTCCAATGTACAATATTTTTCAGCACGTCGGAAATACGAAAGCAACTGAGCAAATGTATAAGTACTGGTCTATAAAGTATGTAGAAGAACAGGATGGAAAGCGAGTCTATTATCGAAGGTCAATTTATGAAGTCATTTGTGTATATCCAGGAAGCCATATGCATAGTAAAAAAATTGAATCTGGATGCGGTGTTTTCTTGCAGTTATATCCATATAAGACGAAACAAGGGGAAGAGAAATTAGCTGGAAAACATGGGATGGTACAAATTTTTGAAAAATGGCTAAAAAGCATTAAGAAGTAAAAGAAATCCTTTTTCATAAAGGATTTCTTTAGATTAAGAAGAATTATATGCTGTATGGAAAGAAACGTAGTGTAATTTAGATTTGAAAAGTGCTACAAATGTGTTATTAAAAGGAATGTGAGCGCGGGATAAAAGTCGATTAAATTGGAATCTAATTCATTTTGCAGAATATAATAAGTCATAAATATTTTTAGTTGCATACGAAGATTTGTTCTTATATGATAGATAGTGAAAGCGTTATCAAAAAACAGAGCGGCGATGGGAAAGGCGGTTAAATATGTTCCAGCGTGTTCAAACAAAGGAAGAACATTTTGGGTTCGAGCAACTATGGGGAGATTTTTGTGAAGAAAGAAACTTAATGTTCGTAGAACGTAATTTAAATCCATCACGATTTTTATTAATAGAAGATGAACATCCTATTGGTACAGTAGAATGTATTAAGTATACGGTACCTGAACAATCGAATTCTGAGTTTTTCTATCCGTTTTCTAAAAATGATTTAGTAAAAGATTTGAAGAATGTATATGAAATAGGCAAGTTAAGTATTTCGAAAACGTCTCGTGGAAGAGGACATTTCAAAAGGCTAACAGCTATTTTATTTATACATGCGTTAGAAACAAAAGCTGAATGGTACATTGCAGCAGTAACAAAAAGAATGTATATGTATTTACTTACACTTGGTTTTCCAATTGAACCAATAGATAATCCTTTTCAGTTTCATGATACTTTACAAGGTGTACCAGTAAGAATTCATGCTCGAAAAGGGGTTACGCATTTGTATTCTTTAAAAGAATTTCGTGATGTGATTCAAGGGAATGCTCATGCACAGGCATTAATTACAGAATACAGTAAAAATATTATGTTAACGAAATAAAGCGAAGTGAATATGTATAATAAAGAGAATAATATTTGTATAGGATATAACCGTTCATTAAAAAAGACCCTTATTATTTTAATAAGGGTCTAAAAATTATAATCCAAATATACTAAAAATCATTTTGCGGCGCTTCGGTTTCTTTTCTCGTTCATATGTTGGTTTTGAATCCGGAGTAATATAAATGGGTTCTTCTTTCGTTAGGGCAGCTTCTAACTTTTGAATTCGCTCTAACATTTCCTCCATTTCACGACGGTGTTGTAAAAGTTGGTACGTGACGACATCATTTGCCTTATCTTGCATTTGTTCTTCCATTCGATCAAGTCTTCTCGTAATAGTGTTTAATTGATTAGCTAATTGCTCAAAATCATTCGATGATATGTTTTGAACAATTGTATTAACTTGAGTTTTTAATTCCTCAACTTCATTTGAGGAAGCCTTTTGAGTAGATTGAGAATTTTGAGATTGCTCTATTTGAAATCGATGGTGTTCTAACATTTGATCGACATCCTCTTGTGTGAAAATAAAGTGGCCATATTTGTTTTTCTCTATCGTAAGATTTAATTGTTGCGCGATCCGGACAACAGCCTTTGGGCTAACACCTAATTTCTTTGCGATAAATGGTGTTTTATATTCCAAAATAATCCCTCCTATATATATCCTGTTGAATGATTTCGAGCTATGAAGTAAGTTCCCTTCTAGTGCGACAAAAGAAGTGTGGAATCGGCAAAGAAAGTGTTTTTTCACGAAATTGAGTTGAGGAGAATAGTTCTTTTAAATAAAAATGTCTTATCGCAACATTTAGAATAATTTGACGAGTGTAAATGAATTAGATTATCATAATGATAAATATCTTTTTTATGTATGCATATAATATATAAAAAGGTGGTTGCTAATGTAGAATTTTGTTAGAGTATTAGAATGCTTACTTCACTTGAATAAAATTAAGTAGGAGGTGGCTTCCTTGCTTACAAAGTAAGTAAGGAAAAGTATTTGGACATATATAGTATAAGTATAGTGATTGTTTTAATTGCCTTAACGGCATTTTTCGTTGCAGCAGAATTTGCAATTGTTAAAGTGAGAAGTTCACGAATTGACTATTTAATTGCAGAAGGAAATAATCGTGCAACATCGGTCAAAACAGTCATTACAAACTTAGACGAATATTTATCTGCTTGTCAGTTAGGAATTACTGTTACAGCTTTAGGAATTGGGTGGTTTGGTAAACCTGCGTTAAAGCAAATGTTTGATACGCTTTTTGCAAATTGGAATATCTCTACTCAACTAGCAGACATTTTTGCTGTAACTTTAGTATTTTTGTTAATTACTTTTTTACATGTTGTAATAGGGGAATTGGCCCCAAAAACATTTGCAATTCAAAAATCTGAACAAGTGAGTTTGCTTGTTTCTAAGCCGTTAATTTTCTTTTATCGTATTGCATTCCCATTCATTTGGCTATTAAATGGTTCAGCTCGAATCATTACGAAGCTGCTAGGGCTGAAACCGCCGAAGGGGCATGATGAGGTTCATTCAGAAGAAGAATTACGGTTGTTAGTTTCAGAAAGTTATAAAAATGGTGAGATTAATCAATCTGAATATAAATATGTAAATAAAATTTTTGAATTTGATGATCGGATTGCAAAAGAAATAATGGTACCTCGAACTGAAATGAATATTATAAGTAAAGAAATGCCTGCTGAAGAAGCTTTGCAAAAAATGTCTCGCGAAAAATATACAAGGTATCCAGTTGTTGATGGCGACAAAGACCACGTAATAGGTTTTGTGAATTTTAAAGATATTTTTACTGAGTTTGTACAACATAAAGCTGTTAATAAGAAGACAGTAGAGCAATATATGAGACCAATTATTTTAGTTATCGATTCTATTCCAATTCATGATTTGTTTTTAAAAATGCAAAAAGAAAGAACACATATTGCTATATTGATAGATGAATATGGTGGGACATCTGGACTTGTTACTGTTGAAGATATTTTGGAAG
The DNA here is from genome assembly GCF_038005385.1 of Bacillus sp. FSL K6-2944. NCBI lineage: Bacteria > Bacillati > Bacillota > Bacilli > Caryophanales > Bacillaceae > Bacillus > Bacillus sp. FSL K6-2944. Next base: position 1,049,685 of record NZ_JBBOTE010000001.1, read on the forward strand.
AAATTGTTGGAGATATTCAGGATGAGTTTGATACGGATGAGCAGCCAGAAATTCAACAAGTTAGTGAAACGAAGACGATACTAGAGGGAAAAGTACTTGTTAGTGAAGTGAATACGTTATTTGGTTTAGGGATTGATGATGATGGTGTTGATACAATCGGTGGTTGGATTTTAACGAAGAATATAGAGATTGCTGAAGAGGATTCCATTGAAATTGAAAATTATAAGTTTTGTGTGAAAGAATTAGATGGACATTATATAAAAAGATTAGAAGTTACAAAGATAGTAGAATCGATTGTTATTTTAGAAGATGAAAAACAAATTTCGTTACAAGAGCAAATTAGCTCGTAAACTCTGCTATATAGCAGAGTTTTTTTGAGCATAATGTTTTTTGAGGGATAAGGGCTATGATACAATGACATAAGTCAAACCTTTCACTAGGTGAAGTATTGTTGTATACATATATTTGGAAGGAGAAGAAGTATGAAAAAGCATTTATATATAAATGGAGATTGGAAATCTGTAAACACGTATAAACCATTATACGCACCATATTCTGAAGAAACATTAGCGGAAATTGCACAAGGCACGGAAGAAGATGTAAAAGAGGCTGTTACCGCTGCAAAAAATGCAATGACAAAAATGAATACATTATCTGCATATGATCGTGCGACTATTTTAGAGAAAGTTGCACAAAAAATGGATGAAAGAAGAGAAGAATTTGCAGAGATTATTGCAAAAGAAGCTGCAAAACCAATACGTGCTGCAAGGGGAGAAGTAGATCGTACTGTTCAAACATACAAATTTGCAGCTGAAGAAGCGAAGCGTATATATGGTGAGACATTGCCATTAGACGCCGCACCTGGTGCAGATGGGCGTATTGCATATACAATCCGAAAGCCGATTGGGGTTATAGGGGCTATTACACCATTTAATTTCCCATTAAATTTAGTAGCGCATAAAGTTGGACCAGCAATCGCTGCCGGAAATACAGTTGTATTAAAGCCAGCTGATCAAACGCCATTATCATCTTATGCATTAGTTGAGTTATTTGAAGAGGCAGGATTGCCAAATGGAGCTTTAAATATCATTTCTGGCCCTGGCCCCACGGTTGGTGAGGCAATCGTCAAAAATGATTACGTTGCTTCTATTACTTTTACCGGAAGTCCAAAAGTTGGAATCGGAATAAAACAAAAGGCTGGGCTAAAACGAGTTACGTTAGAACTAGGCTCAAATGCTGCTGTTATTATTGATGAAGATGTAGAGTTAACAGATGAAATAATTGAACGTGTAAAATGGGGAGCATTTGTTAATAATGGGCAAGTTTGTATTTCAGTACAACGTGTTTTTGTACATGAAACGAAAATACATGAATTTCTCTCAAAGCTAAAGAAAGCGATGGAATCAGTTGTTGTTGGTGATCCATTGCTTGAGGAAACGGATGTATCAGCTTTAATTTCAAAAAAAGATGTAGAGCGAATTGATATGTGGGTTCAAGAAGCAATTAAGGAAGGAGCAACTGTTTTATGTGGTGGTAAGAAGCAGGATGCAAGAATTTTTGAACCGACTGTATTAACAAATGTTCCAGATCATGTATCTGTGCAGTGCCAAGAAGTATTCGGTCCACTCATGACAGTAAATACATTTAAAGAATTTGATGAAGCGATTGAGCAAGTAAATAATTCGCGTTACGGCTTACAGGCAGGAGTATTTACAAATAATTTATTTAAAGCAATGCGTGCAATTGATGAGCTAGAGGTTGGTGGTGTCATGATTAATGATATTCCAACGTTCAGAGTAGATCATATGCCTTATGGTGGTGTGAAAGAAAGTGGCACGGGACGCGAAGGAATTAAATATGCAATAGAAGAAATGACAGAAATGAAATTAGTATGTATTAAAAAATAAAGTGGAAAAACTTAAAACTTGCACTAAAAAACGAGTAGGAAATGTTTACGATTCCATACTCGTTTTTTACGCTTCTAGTAACTATTTAATTAAGTGTAACTTTTACTTCATTTCTTGTTTGAAAATAGTATCTTCTACATAAATTCGTTCTTTATCTATAGCAGTAGCATGAGTTAATACTAAACCGATTGGTGTTTTTGTATCTTTATTTTGAACAATTGTAAAAGGAACATTTTTTTCGTTTGCTAATTTAATGTATTTTGATAAATGTGGGTAAGCAATGCCACCATTTAGGAGGAGTTGTAATGATTGAGAAGAGCGCATGCTACCCGCCACTTCAGAGTATACATTACTTTGCATTACTTGACCGATTGTTAAAGCGATTTCCACACGCTCACGTAATGTAGTTAAATACATATTACGTTCTTCTGGTTTGTTTTGCTTTTGGCCGTAAATGCCTTCTTGGAGATAATCTTCCACATTTTTATTTACCATATTTTTCACACCTTTCATTTTCTATTGTACGCAAGAATTAAAAATGATGCAAAAAAAAGTCGTTTTGACTACGGAAATAATGAAAATATGTGAAGGAAAAAGGGGATTTGTATACAATTAGTTAAATAAGAAAGAAAAAATAATTTTATCAACAGAAATTAACAAAATGTGACAAAAATCTATTAACGAATCGTATTTTTTGTGTTAATATTCAAAATATAAAGGGTATTCGTCGTATGGAAATGGAGGGAATGGAGGTTTTTCCAATCGATAAGGATATTAAAGAAATATTTTGTTCACACTTGAAAAACAATAGGCACCAATTCGTAGAGAACTGGAAAAACAAAATGATAATTTCCGAAAAAGATCCATTTAAACTAGAAGTAGTTCAAAATGGAGAGGATTTACTAGAGTTAATTATCGAACTTACTATGGAAGATAAAGATATAAATTATCTTCAACCGTTATGTGAGAAAATTGCTATTGAACGTGCTGGAGCAGATGCGAATATTGGAGATTTTGTTTATAACGCAAACGTGGGAAGAAATGAACTTTTCGAAGCGATGTGTGAATTAGATGTTAGCGCTCGTGAATTGAAACCAATTATGGCAAAAATACATACTTGTTTTGACAAATTAATTTATTATACCGTTTTAAAATACTCGGAAATTATATCGAAGAATTTAGAGGAAAAACAGCAATATATTAACGAAACACATAAAGAAAGGCTGACGATTTTAGGGCAAATGTCAGCTAGTTTTGTACATGAATTTCGTAATCCGCTTACTTCCATTATGGGGTTTGTTAAATTATTAAAGGCGGATCATCCGAGTTTATCGTATTTAGATATTATTTCGCATGAATTAGATCAATTAAATTTTCGTATTTCGCAATTTTTACTCGTATCGAAAAAAGAAATGTGGAATGAATCGGAACGGTTTTGGCTTAATGACTTGTTTCAAGACATTATACAATTCTTATATCCGAGTTTGGTCAATGCGAATGTTTTGATTGAAAAGAATTTACCGTATCCAATTCCGCTTGTTGGTTATCGGAGTGAAGTGAGACAAGTATTTTTAAACATATTAATGAATTCAATTGATGCTCTTGAATCAATGAAAGAAGAACGAAAAATTATCATTGATGTATTTGAAGAAGATCAAGCTATTCGAATTGTGATAAAAAATAATGGACCAATGATTCCAGCTGAAAATGTAGAAACGATTTTTGAACCATTTGTAACTACTAAAAAGTTAGGAACTGGTATTGGATTATTTGTATGTAAACAAATTGTGGAAAAACATAATGGATCCATTATGTGTCGATCAGATAACGATTGGACAGAATTTCAAATTGCATTTCAAAAATAAACAGTCTACACCAAATGAATGGTGTAGACTGTTTTAATTTGTGAGTATAACGGCTTCTAATTTAGGATCTTTAGTTGAATAACCTACTATTGAAATTGTATAAATAACATTTGGTTCAACATTGAATTTTGGTATAGTCAATAAAACGTTTTTATTATCTGCTAGTGAAATTTCAATATCTGCTGTACCAGGGCTAACTTGCAAAAAATCTGTTATTTGTTTAAAGAGTACATTTTCAAATAAATGATCCCCATCTTTTAAATCTACGTTTACAACAGGGGTATCTGGAGAGAAATGTGCAAACCGTATTTTGGCTTGACCAGCTGGTAAATGTGTATTATCAAGTATAGGCTGTAATTGTAGGTGATTATCACTATTTATTGCAGCAAGAGTATAAGTATGATTTCCCATTATTGGTACCAACGCTGAAAAGATTGGAGTTTCATTTCCGACAGGAACAATATCTATACGGTATTTACCTTGCACTAATGATAAATAAGGGCTGAATTGCTTAAATGAAATATTTTTAATAACCTTTTGTCCGTTTACTAAAATGTCAACCGCTGGTATATTTGGATCGGCATGAAAAATTCTTATATGTGACGGTAAAGCAGCTTCTTGTGAGTCTCTTGTTTCATACGCCTGTACAAGTTTTGATAGTGCATCGTAATATTTCATATATAATTCTATATATTTTTTAGGATTACGAAACTGATAGTAACGTGCGAGTTGTTCGTATTGTGTAACTTCTTGTCCATATTTTTCGATTTCAGATTGAGACATGAACATTCCTCCTTTGTCATCATTAAAACTATATGCGAAGCAAGAAAGCGGTTATGCAAAAAAATGATTTTATAAAGGGAAAATTAAAAATTGACAACAAATATGTTTTCATAAAGAGGTGCTGGTGCTTACGAGAATTTCGCAGAGTAAAGCAGTACATATGACTGTACGAAAGTAAAATAAATGCCAAATTGAAAGTGCATTTCAATTAACATATTGAATACATGTCCAAAAATCGCTAGAAAACTAGGGATTTTTTTAATTATAGGCAAATACACATACAAAGTGATAATTGTCCTACATAAATTATAAAGGAAAGATACTTTGAATCTGAGGAAAGGAGTGCCACTTCGGGATAGGGATATCCCGATAGTAATTGTGAATGAAGTTATGAAAAGGTTTTGTGTTATAGGCTGTAGGATGAATTTGTAAACTTCATTTTTCTATTTATTTTAGCAATTGACAGTATTAACCCATAAGAGAGCGTCATGACGAACTGATTAGTGTGGTTAATCGGTTCTTTTTTTATAGTTTAAAACTGAAAAGTTTACATAATGAATAGGAATCTGAATTGATTAGTAAGGTGGGTGTCGAAATTTGTTTTAAAATATGCAATTTAAAGTAGGATAATAGGAAGGAGTTTAACGGGAGTTCCGTCGAAGTGTACAGAATGTCGGCATTTAAGGACAGCTGGCATTATGCTATAAAAACATTTGGTGATGTAGTCATTTCATATAAAAAGGAGGGTTATTTGGGCGTATAGAAAAGGGTTGGTCTTCGTTTTTTAGTTCTGAATTTTCTGTTTTATAAAAATTTTTAAGCACTCATTTGTATATTTTATAATAGTTTTTTGATAAATTCACTGCTTTTGCAGAGGATTCTTTTTTATGAAAGAAACGTCAATTTTCTTCATATATATATACAAATTGGAGAAATGGGGGAGCGCTATGCGCGATTACTTAATTAAACCACTTGTTGGTCAGCCGTATCCAATGATTTCACATGGAAAAGGTGTTTATTTGTATGATCAAAATGGCAATAAATATTTTGATGGTTCGTCAGGAGCAATTACGGCAGGTATTGGGCATGGCGTAAAGGAGATTGCAGACGTTATTAAAAAGCAAGCTGAGGAGATTGCTTTCGTTTATAGATCACAGTTTACGAGTGAACCAGCTGAAAAATTAGCGAAGAAGTTAAGTGATTTAAGTGTAGGAGATTTGAACTGGAGTTTTTTTGTAAATAGTGGTACGGAAGCGAATGAAACAGCTATGAAAATTGCAATTCAGCATTTTCAAGAGCGAGGTATTCAAGGGAAACATAAAATTTTATCAAGATGGATGAGTTATCACGGTATTACGATGGGTGCTTTATCGATGTCTGGGCATCCACTACGTAGACAACGTTTCGTATCTATTTTGGAAGATTATCCGACTATACCAGCTCCATATTGTTTCAGATGTCCTGTTCAAAAGGTATATCCAACTTGTCAGCTGGCATGTGCGACTGAACTAGAAAGATCAATTGAAAGAATTGGTGCAGAGCATATTGCTGCTTTTATTGCTGAGCCGATTATCGGAGCAGCTGGAGGCGCGGTTGTTCCGCCGAAAGACTATTATAAAGTCATTAAAGAGATTTGCGACCATTACGATATTTTATTTATTGCGGATGAAGTAATGACTGGGCTTGGTCGTACTGGAGCATGGTTTGCGATGGAGCATTGGGGCGTAGAGCCGGATATTATGACACTTGGTAAAGGGTTAGGAGCGGGATATACACCGATGGCAGCGACAGTTGTAAGTGATCGTGTTATGGAACCAATATTACGTGGATCACGTTCAGTAATGAGCGGTCATACGTTAAGTGCAAATCCATTGTCTGCAGCAACGGCTTTAGCTGTTATTGAATATATGGAGAAACATAATCTTCCTGAAAAAACAGCAGAAAAGGGAGAGTATTTAATAAAAGGCTTACAGAAAGTTCAGCAACAATCGACAATCATTGCTGATGTGCGCGGAAAAGGGTTGCTAATCGGAGTAGAATTGCAACCGTTTACAAAAGCGTCAGAGCTTATTTCAGTTGCAGCTAAAAATGGTCTGCTTTTATACCAAGCAGTTTCAGGGCAAGCAGGAAAAGAAGATAGTGCACTGCTTGTAGCACCGCCAATGACAACTACATATTCCGAGTTAGATGAATTACTTTCAATTTTCTCTAAAAGTGTGGAAGAGATGATGCAAAAAGGAGGGCATAGTATCGCATGACAACTATTACAAATACATTCGGTAAATTAAAAGAAATTGAGGAAGTAATTTCTTTGTTCCATGATGATATGACATTGATGTTTGGGGGATTTGGAGGGATTGGATCCCCTCCATCTTTAATACAGGCAATTTTAGAAAAAGGCGTTACAAATTTAAATTTAATTGGAAATGACACTGGATTTCCTGATGTAGGTATCGGTCGTCTTGTTACAAATGAAAGAGTTAAATCAATAATTACTTCTCACATTGGCTCCAATCCAAATGCAGGAAGGCAACTAAACGAGGGAAGGTTACAAATTGAGTTTTCTCCGCAGGGAACATTAGCAGAGCGTATTCGCGCTGGTGGCGTTGGTCTTGGTGGTGTTTTAGTTGATGTTGGTGTTGATACGATTGTGGAAGAGGGAAAACGAACAGTTGAAATGAATGGTAAGACTTACTTAGTTGAAACAGCATTAACTGCTGAAGTTTCAATTGTATATGCGAAAAAGGCAGATCCGTTTGGTAATCTTGTATTTGACAAAAGTGCACGAAATATGAATCCCCATGTAGCTATGGCTGGGGATATAACAATTGTAGAAGCAGAAGAAATAGTCCCGCTTGGAAGTTTAGATCCAGAGGAAATTGTCGTTCCAGGTGTTTTCGTAAATTATATTGTACCGTCGGAAGGAGTGAACTGGAAATGGGTATGGGCGTAGAAGTGAGGGATAAGATTGCTAGGCGTGCGGCGAAAGAAATACAAAATGGTATGATTGTAAATTTAGGTATTGGCATACCATCGCTTGTACCAAATCATTTGCCTGACGATATAAATGTTATGTTTCATGCGGAAAATGGAATCGTCGGCATGGGACCAACGCCAAGTAAAGGGAATGAAGATGAAAATTTGTGTAATGCAGCAGGTTTACCAACTTCTCTTATAACAGGAGCGAGTTATTTCGATAGCTGCACAGCGTTTGGGATGATTCGAAAAGGTTTGCTAGACATAACGATTCTTGGTTCATTACAAGTAAGTGAAAATGGTGATTTAGCAAACTGGATTGTACCTGGAAAACGTGTTCCAGGTATTGGTGGAGCAATGGATTTAGCACAAAAAGCGAAGCGGGTCGTTGTTGTGATGAATCATGTTGATAAGTACGGAAATGCAAAAATTGTTTCAGAGTGTACATTGCCATTAACTTCAAAGAAGTGTGTAGATTTAATTATTACTGATATGGCAGTCATGGAGGTAACTCCGAGTGGACTTATATTACAAGAATTAATGAGCCCATACACAGTAGAAGATGTAAAACGACATACAGAAGCTGATTTTCAAATTAGTTCTAACTTACTAGTAATTGAATGAAGGGAGATGTAATATATGGAGCAATTAAAAAAGCAAGTTTGTGATTATATTGAGAGCCATGAAGAGGAAAGTGTGAAATTTTTAAAACGATTAATTCAAGAAAAGAGCGTATCTGGTGATGAAAGCGGTGCGCAGGCAATTGTGATTGAAAAATTACGTGAATTAGGTTTAGAGCTCGATATATGGGAGCCTTCTTTTTCTAAAATGAAAGATCATCCTTATTTTGTATCACCCCGTACAAGTTTTTCAGATAGCCCAAATATTGTAGCAACTTTAAAAGGAAGTGGCGACGGGAAATCTATGATATTGAATGGGCATATTGATGTAGTTCCAGAAGGGGATGTGAATCAGTGGGAACATCATCCTTATAGCGGTGAGAAAATCGGAAATCGTATATATGGCCGTGGAACGACGGATATGAAGGGCGGAAATGTCGCACTTATGCTTGCGATGGAAGCGATTATTGAATCTAACATTGAATTAAAAGGAGACATCTATTTTCAAAGTGTAATAGAAGAGGAAAGTGGCGGAGCAGGGACATTAGCAACTATATTACGAGGATATAAGGCAGATGGTGTCATTATTCCGGAGCCTACTAATATGAAGTTTTTCCCGAAACAACAAGGTTCCATGTGGTTTCGTCTACGTGTAAAAGGGAAAGCTGCACACGGTGGAACGCGCTATGAAGGGGTTAGTGCAATTGAAAAAAGTATGTTTGTTATAGAACATGTAAGAAAGCTAGAGAAGAAAAGAAATAGTCGAATTACAGATCCGTTATTTAAAGAAATTCCGATTCCAATTCCAATTAACATTGGGAAAATTGAAGGAGGGAGTTGGCCAAGTTCTGTTCCCGATGAATTAATTTTAGAAGGAAGATGCGGTGTTGCGCCGAATGAGACTATAGAGGCGGCAAAAGAAGAGTTTGAGAATTGGATTGCTGAATTAAATGATGTGGACAATTGGTTTGTTGAAAATCCAGTAGAAGTAGAATGGTTTGGAGCGAGATGGGTTCCTGGTGAACTAGAAGAGAATCATGAACTCATTACGACACTTCATCACAACTTTGTTGAAATCGAAGGGAACGAACCAATTATTGAAGCATCTCCGTGGGGGACTGATGGAGGTTTATTTACACAAATTGCAAACGTACCAACAATAGTATTTGGTCCAGGAGAGACGAAAGTAGCACACTATCCAAACGAATATATAGAAGTTGATAAAATGATAGCTGCCGCAAAAATTATTGCATGTACATTACTAGATTGGTGTGAGGTGAAAAAATGAAATACTATGAATCTTTTAGAGAACAGACGAATTGTTATACAGTAGAAGGTGTTTTAGATTATTTTAATAAGCGTATTCGGGTAGATCACTATACAGGAAATGTTGAAAGTATTATACAGACAATTGACGAACTAGCAGAGAAACATTCTTTCACTAAATGTATTATTAAAGGAAAGGGAGAGCATGTTTCAACATGGCTCTCTTTCGGTTTTTTGTTGGAAGCAACGATACCTCATTATTTTCAAGGACACGATGCATACTTTTTTGTGAAATATAATAATGATGAAAGACGAAATAGTATGCATTGGATTGAGGAAGATACTATATTAAGCGGTGTAAAAGGAAAAGAAATAAAAGAAAAAGTAGTTCCAGAGAAATTTTTGCTGAGAAAAGCGACTGAAGAAGATGCAGAAGAATTAGCAACTGTATTCGGAAAAGTATTTGAAGTGTATCCGACACCTTTAAATGAAGCGAGTTATGTATTACAGACGATGAAAGAAGACGATACAATTTACTACGTGTATGAATTTGAGGGGAAAATTATTAGTACAGCATCTGCAGAAATGAACATAAAGGAAGGGAATGCAGAATTAACGAATTGTGCTACTTTACCTGAATACCGTAAACATGGATTTATGAAAAGTTTACTAATTAAATTAGAGGAAGAACTTCAAGAAAGATCTATTTTCTGCTCCTATACAATTGCTCGATCGCTTTCTTTCGGAATGAATGCTGCCTTTCATCAATTAGGCTATACGTATACAGGAAGACTGGCGAATAATTGCTACATTTTCGATAAGTTGGAAGATATGAATATATGGGTGAAAGATCTATCTAGCTATTCGAAAGCAGTAAAACTTCCGCCTCAAAATTTGGCTGTAAAGCAAAACAGTTAGGTGGAGCTGGGTGTTTGAAAAAGCCGTACTAATTAGAGTTTCGAGTTATCTAATGAAAATATAAAATTGATTAAAATTATAGAACGGAATCGTCATGCTTACAATCGCACATAGGTGTGCCGAAAATTCGGCATGTAATTGCTGGATTTTCGGCAAAAGGGGGGATGACATTGCTAGCAGTTTCGACACAAGAAGTCATTGAAGCGATTTTGGGCAGTATTGATGAGGCTATACACGCTGTAGATGAAAATGGAATTACAATATTTTATAATTCTGTAGCTGCAAAACACGATGGATCGAAGATTGAAAAAGTGTTAGGGAAACATCTGTTAGAAGCGTTCCCGTCTTTATCAAGGGAAACGAGTACATTGATGAAAGTACTAGATACAAAAAAACCTATCGTACATCAGGTACAACATTATCAAAATTTAAATGGTGAAGATGTTTGTACAGTAAATACGACGTTACCTATTTTTATAGATGGGAATATTGCTGGGGCTGTTGAAATTGCAAAGGATTACTCTACAATTCAAAAGCTTACTGACACAATTGTTGACTTACAGTCGAAAATAAAGCGATCATCTAGAAAAAAAGTGATTAAAAAGCACGCTGCATTTGAGACGATAGTGACAAATGATACGCGGTTTAAACAGACGAAAGAGTTAGCACAAAAAGTAGCACCAACAGACGCGAATGTTTTAATATATGGTGAAACAGGAACAGGAAAAGAACTGTTCGTACAAGCAATTCATGAAGCTTCTAAAAGAAAAAACAAGCCATTTATTGCACAAAACTGTGCAGCTTTACCAGAGTCGCTATTAGAAAGTTTATTGTTTGGAACGACAAAAGGAAGCTATACGGGAGCGATTGAAAGAGCTGGGCTATTTGAACTTGTTGATGGTGGGACATTATTTTTAGATGAACTGAATTCAATGCCTCTTGATTTGCAGGCAAAAATGTTACGAGTGTTAGAAGATGGAGTCATTAGAAGAATTGGTGATAATAAGACGAGAAAAGTAGATGTTCGTGTTATTACCGCGATGAACCAGCCTCCAGAAATATGTTTACGAGAGAATAAAATTCGCACTGATTTATATTATCGCTTAAACGTATTTTCATTATATATCCCACCGCTTCGTGAAAGAACTGAGGATGTACTATTATTAGCATCTTATTTTTTGAAAGAATATAATAAAAGTTATAAAAAAGGTGTACTTCAAATTGATGAGGAAGCGAAAGATAGACTGCAAGCTTATCAGTGGCCTGGAAATGTACGGGAGTTAAAACATACGATTGAACATGCTGTTATTATTGCAGAAGGGAATACATTAACAGCCAATTGTTTACCACGTACATTTCGGAAAGAGAAGTTTTCGAAGAAGAAGGGTATAATGCCACTTAGAGAAGCACTTCATCAAACAGAAAAAGAATTAATAGATCAAGCGTTGATTGAAACGGAAGGGAATATATTACAAGCCGCAAAAATGTTGGGTATCCCTCGTCAAACGCTTCAATATAAACTGAGCAAGTACGACAAAACCGCCGAATAATCGGCGGTTTTTGTGTGTTTGCACCAATAAAAGAGCGTTTACATATATAAAAAGTAATGAATATGATGTTAAGTATTGATTTCATACAACGCTTAAAAATATTTTTTCGCTTATGTAATAGGGTTCTCCGCACATTTACTTATCAACAATGTAAAGTTGGCATAACTATTGCTTATATAAAGGATGAGCGTATAAAAAGGGGGAATAGCAATGTTACATGATGTATACAAACCAAATCGTCACTGGAAGGATATCGAATTATGGAAAGATGTTACTGAAGAGCAATGGAATGATTGGGTTTGGCAATTAACGAATACGATCAAAACGTTAGATGACTTAAGAAAAGTGATTAACTTAACACCTGAAGAAGAAGAGGGCGTTAAAATTTCAACGAAAACGATCCCGTTAAATATTACACCGTACTATGCTTGGCTAATGAATCCTGATGATCCACGCTGTCCGATTCGGATGCAATCAGTACCGATTTCGGAAGAGTTATATAAAACAAAATATGATTTAGAAGACCCACTTCACGAAGACGAAGATTCACCAGTTCCAGGGCTAACACATCGCTATCCAGACCGTGTACTATTCTTAGTAACAAATCAATGTTCTATGTATTGTCGTTACTGTACACGTCGTCGTTTTAGTGGACAAATTGGAATGGGTGTACCGAAGAAACAATTAGATGATGCAATTGCTTATATTCGTGAAACGCCACAAGTACGAGATGTATTAATCTCCGGTGGTGACGGACTTCTAATTAACGATAAAATTTTAGAATATGTATTAAAAAATTTACGAGAGATTCCGCATGTTGAGATTATTCGTATCGGAACGAGAGCACCAGTAGTATTCCCACAACGTATTACAGAAAACTTATGTAACATTATTAAAAAATACCATCCAGTATGGTTAAATACACATTTCAATACATCTATTGAAATTACTGAAGAATCGAAAAAGGCATGTGAAATGTTAGCGAATGCTGGTGTTCCAGTCGGAAACCAAGCAGTAATTTTAGCTGGTATTAACGACAGCGTTCCAATTATGAAAAAACTTATGCATGACTTAGTAAAAATCCGTGTACGTCCATACTACATTTATCAATGTGACTTATCTGAAGGTATCGGTCACTTCCGTGCACCAGTATCTAAAGGTCTTGAAATTATTGAAGGTTTACGTGGACACACATCTGGTTATGCTGTTCCGACATTCGTTGTTGATGCGCCAGGTGGAGGCGGTAAAATTGCACTTCAGCCAAACTATTTAATCTCACAAAGTGCAGATAAAGTTGTACTTCGTAACTTTGAAGGTGTTATTACGACGTATCCAGAACCAGAGAGCTATATTCCAGGAAGAGCGGAAGGATACTTTAAAGAGATTTATCCGAACTACGAAGAAAAACGTTCAGATGTTGGTATCGCAGGTCTTATGAGCGATAAGAAATTTAACCTCGTTCCAGACGACTTACAGCGTATGAACCGTCGTAAAGACTACGAAGATAATGATACTCATGCATCTTTAAAAGATAAACGTGATAAGCGCGATCAATTAAAAGATAAAAAATATCAAGCACAAATGGCTAAGTTAGAAGAAAACGACAAAAAAACTGAGGGTGATGCAGTATGAATTGTATGTGGTGTGACAGTACAGAAGCGAAAGAAAGCTTGAATACTGTATATTGGGAATTACCAGATGGTACGAAAGCCATTGAAATCCAAGAGACACCATGTATTTCTTGTTCCTCGTGCGGGATGGACTATCAATCAGACCATACAGTAAAAGAAATTGAAGATCAATTATTCTTAATTTACACGAAAGATTTACCAAAACAACTAACATATGAAGAATTAATGGGAAGACCGCGTCTATTAAAAAGAAATTATTTCGACTTTTAACCAGCTTTTATGCTGGTTTTTTTCTTTTTTGCCTTGTATAATGTACCCAAGTTAGAAAGGTAGGGAATATTTTTGAAAAAGACATTTTACCATTATATGATGAAGCATCGTGCAGCTTTATTTAGAAATGAAATTTCAGATTTAGCAGAGGCGATGTATGATGATTTAAGTTTTCCGAAGCAATCTGAAGACTATGATGAAATTAGTTCATACTTAGAGTTGAGCGGAATGCTAGAAAGTATGTCTATATTTGATGAAGCCTGGGATTTATACATACAAGATAGATAAAAACTATTTGAAAACATACAGAATACATTACTTTATTTAAAGTGAAGTATTCTGTATGTTTTTTTATTATGAAATTTGTTGATTTGAAGCTAGTCTAGTTACTAGCTTTTGTTTGAGTGTAATGTAAATTTTATAAGATTATATTTTTTATTGAAAAAATTTATGAATATAAGCTTCTGTGATAAGCGTTTTTATGTAGGTTGCATATACTGATATCAAAATCACGACGTCAAAAAAAGGAGAGATAGAGATGGCAAGAAAAAAACAACCTAAATACAACGTAGGGGACATAGTCGTGATTACGCTATATGGAACCGTTGGGAAAATCACAAATATGAAGGTTTTAGATGGAGTTTATGTATACGAAGTCAATAATCACGATGGGTTTTACGTAGAGCAAACATTGCAGCACGTTACAGAGCAAGATATGAAAAAGGGCGATACGGAGTGGATTGAATTAAATTATAATTTCACGTTTGGTGATCTTGTGCAAGTAACTGGATATGATAAAGATGTTTTCCGTATTGTTGGTTTTCGTACAGAAGTATGGAGATATAAGAATGACGCATGGGAAGATACAATTTATGAATTGTCACGGATTACGGATGGTGAATGGTTAGAAGCGGATGAATCAGATTTAACGTTACTCGCCAATGCTCAAACGGCAAATGCAATTTTGAAGAAAATGAAACAAGATAAAGCCGGTATGAATAAATTAGATTTAGGAAAGTTAAAGTCAATTAACAACTCGAAAAAAGTGAGTGTTAAGACGAATCGTCAAGAAATCATTGATGGATTACTTGATATTTATAACGATTATCAATTATTGTTCGATACATTTAAAGATGAAGAATATAAAATTGTAATGGATGTTGTTCATAATTATTTAGTTAAATTGACAGAGAAAAAATAGTTAACTAGAAAGAGAGAATAAATTGAACAACAACATATGCAGTATAAGGTATGCCTACAACTATTAAAAAAATAAAAAGCCACTTTATAAGAGAGTCTGCCCATTGATCTTCATGCATGAACTCTTCTTTTGTTTGTCCTACTTCATATTGATTTTCCATTATTATTTCCCCCTTTGAATAGCTTGTACTACAATCGTATGCATCTCGTCCAAAGCTTATGACCTATAAAAAAATAAAATCTATTTTTCTAATCTCATATACATAATTTTGAGATTTTTTCATAAAACAGAAATAAAGGAGTGATGCTCATGAAGGAAATTGAAGTCGTGATTGATACGGAAGAGATTGCGGAGTTTTTTTATGAGCAACTAATTGAAAGAGGGTACGTCCCAAAACGAGAAGAAATTGAAGATCTCGCAGATATTACATTTGAGTATTTATTAGAGAAATGCATGATTGATGAAGTTTTTGATGAAGAGGATGAATGAAAGTAACGACGGGCATAACTCGTCGTTTTTTACTCTTTACAAACCTGTCACAAATATAGTCAATAATTATTGGTATAATGAAAAGGAAATTTTACTCAAGAGGTGAAGGAATGTTCAAAAAAATTATTGATTCTTTATTAGGAAAGAAAAAATATCGTTCGTATTCAAGTAGTGATTATCGTCGTAGAGGGCGCTCGTATTCAAGTAGCGATTATAAACGACGTTCATCTGGTTATGGACATCAACATTATAAAAGAAAACGTAAAAGCCGTAGCTTCTTTTCAAGTAGCTGATGAAATGGCGTCGTGTACTAGCATTATTTGATAGACCACTGCGAAAAAATACAATTGTTGCAGAGCGTTATAAAATTGAATCAGTAATTGGAATGGGCAGTTATGGGGTTACATATGTCGTTAATGATTTACAAATAAATAAATATAAAGTCTTAAAACAATTAAGACAAAGTAAACAAAGATATGAGTCTGGTAGAAAATCATTTGAACAAGAGAAAATGATCTTACAAACATTAAATCATCATGCAATTCCTAGTCTATATGATCATTTCCTATGGGAGAAAAAGAGCTTCTTTGTGATGGAGTACATGCCTGGTAAAAATTTTGAAGATTATATTTTCATAGATGGGTATGTATATACAGAACGTGAAGTTTTTGAGATTTTATATGAAATATTAGAAATTGTATCGGTGTTTCATAGTGAAGGCATTATTCATCGAGATTTACGCATTCCAAACATACTAATGAAAGAAAATCAAATTAGTATTATTGATTTTGGATTGGCTAAATGGAAAGGTGAGGATGATGAGCGAGCTACAACTTACGAAGGTGAACAAGCTTTGATGCGAGAAGTTCACTTTCGTAGCGACTTTTATGCGCTCGGTCATTTCTCATTATTTTTATTATATGCAGGATATGAATCTAATGAAAAACAGGAAAAACCATGGTACGAAGAATTAACTTTGGAACATTATAATCGTGAAATGCTTATGCGAATGTTACAAATAAAAACGCCGTACTATGAGAATGTACAAGATTTAAAACAAGATGTAGCTTCTGCTTTAGAAAGGATGGAGACTCCATGTTTCAAAAGTTTTTAGCAAGCGTTGGTATTGGAAGTGCAAAGGTAGATACTGTTCTTGAAAAAGATGAGTATATTGTTGGGGAAGAAATAGTTGGAAAGGTTCATATAACTGGAGGTTCAGTTAGCCAACAAATTGAAAGCATTTACTTAACATTATCGACGTCGTATGTACGAGAAGTGGATGATAAAAAAGTAACAGCAACATATGATTTAGAGCGAGTACGCTTAACAGAACCTTTTTCTGTAGAACCGAATGAAAAAGTTGAAATTCCATTTTCTTTTCCAATGCCAATTGAAGCACCACTTACACTTGGTATGAAAACGGTTTGGATTCATACAGGTCTTGATATTAAGCGTAGTATAGACCCAAGTGACCGCGACTACGTTCAAGTGTTACCTAATGCATTATTAAGTAGTGTTTTAGATAGTGTAAATGAATTAGGGTTTAAAGCACGTCATATAGAATGTGAAGAATTACCGCATCGATTACGTAAGCAAGTTCCATTCGCACAAGAATTTGAGTTTATTTCGGTTTCTGGAGAGCATTATGGGAAATTAGATGAATTAGAATTATTAATCTTGCCACGTGCATACGACCGACTAGAAATTATTATGGAAGTAGATAGAAAATCCCGTGGTTTAGCTGGATTATTCGCTGAGGCGCTTGATCTTGATGAGAAGGTGATTCGTTTTACCGTAACAAGAGAAGATATCCCTGAGATGAAGCAAAAAATTAATAATTATATTTTTTAATAAACTATGCATAAAAAAGAAATGGAGAGGAAAACTAAAACAACCGCTCCATTTTTTTGCATAGTGAGGTTATGTATGTGAAACGATATCGACATTTATACTTGCTAAGTTTTACGTTACTCATTTGTTTTGTCGTATTATCACTTTCGTATCATACCGCTTGTATTGAGAACTTTGACAATATAGTCGCACATTTTATTCAAAGCTTTCGAAACGATTATTTGACGACCTATTTTACTTGGGTGTCTTTTATCGGTTCCAAAAGAATATATTTTCCATTACTCATTATTCTTGTAATGTATTTTCTCGTTAGAAAAAAGTTACTTAGTGCGTTACTTCTAACAATTAATTACTACGGATCTCGTTATTTAAACAGTATGCTTAAACTATGGTACGAACGAGCAAGACCTGATGTCACGCAGCTTGTTACTGCAACTGGATATAGTTTTCCGAGCGGTCATACGATGAATGCTACTGCTTTTTTAGGATTTATTGCATACGTCACAATTACTGAAGAGCGTATTTCGTTGCATAAAAAATTGTTAATTATTCTTATAGCAAGCTTTGTTGTATTATCTATTTCAGTTAGCCGAATATATCTTGGCGTGCACTATCCATCTGACATATTAGCAGGATGGGCAGCTGGCGGTAGCTGGCTCGTTTTATGTGTTATATTCCATAAAACGTTCATAAAAAAAGAACCTATGTCATAATAGGTTCTTTTTTCATTGGCTCAACATGAATGTGTGCATGGTAAATTCCAAATTTTTTGCGCAGCATAGCTTCGATGTTGTCGGTAATACAGTGACTTTCTCCAACATCCATGCGAGCATCTACTTCAATTGTAATATCAACGTACGTTTGATTCCCATACATACGTGCTCGAATATCTACAATGTTTTCCACACCGCCAATATGCTCAATAGCATCAGCGTATTCTTCCATTTTATCAGGATCAATTCCATCTGTTAGCATATGAGAAGATTCTACGAAAATCTCCCATGCAGTTTTACAAATAATAAGACCGACAATTAAAGCGGCAATAGGGTCTAAAATAGGCATTTGGAACTGAGAACCGACAATACCTACTACGGTACCAATACTTACGAGTGCATCTGATAAATTATCCTTTGCAGCGGCTTCTAATGATTTACTTTTTGTTCGTGCTGCAATTTTTTTCGTATACAAATACACGCAGTACATAACGACAGCAGAAAATAAAGCAACCCATGCAGCGAGTACATTAGGCGCTGCTTGTTTCGGATTTAAGAAAGATTGAATGGCACTAATAACAACTTCTAATCCGACTGTTGCCATAATGAAGGACGCAACAAGTGATGCGATTTGTTCGGCACGCGAATGCCCATACGGATGATCTGGGTCACGAGGTTTACGAGATATTTTTAGACCAATTAATATCGCTAAAGAAGCACCGATATCCGTTAAGTTATTTAAACCGTCAGCGCGTAATGCGCTAGAGAGGGTAATATAACTGATGATGATTTTCATAGAGGATAAAAATATGTAGGCCATAATGCTGACAATAGCACCTTTATCAGCTTCTTTATGAGAAAGAGTATCCATTTTAATCACTCACCTTTCTTTAAAGGAATTTCTTTCTATAAATAGAGTATCAAACGAAAGTCGTGTGGGTCTATACAAACATTGTTGACGTTTTATAGCTTTTTAAGAAGGGGATAACAAAGTTTCGTAAAGGAAAAATATGTTGAAAAGTACAAAGTCAAGGTGTGAACCTAATTGGAGTTTATTTACTAAAGAGATAGGAGAGTAGATGGATGAGGAAACGAATACTTTTCTTACTACGTATTATTCTTATCATGACAAGGTGTAATTCATTAAACGATGAAAAACTTCAAAAGATAATTGTGAAAATAGATGAAAACCCTCTGAAAAATATTTTCCAGAGGGCTTTCATTTTAGTATGCTTCTAAAAACTCAGTAACTTGCTCTTCTGTTTTTGCATTAGCACTATGTAAGTGGCCTAGCTTCTCACCGTTTTGGTATACAAGTAAACTTGGAATACCCATTACTTGATACTCTTCAGCGATACTTGGAAACTCATCTTTATTGATAGAGTACCATTCAAATTTATTGAACTCTTCCATTACATCTCCGATAAAGTTGTCCATACGTACGCAATCTGGGCACCATGTAGTAAAGAACTTAACAACTACAGGCTCCTCGCTTGCGATGATGTCTTTGAATTCTTGTTCTGTTTTAATTTCTTTCATAAGTAAAACTCCTTTCAATATCACACGAATTTATATGCAAAATTCGTATTTGCAAACATGTTGCAAACTTATTATTTGTTTTTTAGTTTTGTAGTTCGTTCACACTTATAAAATTATATGTAACATGACTGCGCTACTAAGTGTGAAAATAATGGAACCTCACTTTTCTTTATAAGCTTTTTCCAGGATTGTGTCAAACTTTTGAATTTTATACAGAAATTAAAGAAGCCCACACTTTGATTGAGTATGGGCAGAGTGACTAAAATTAATCGCTTATTAATTTCGAATAGATATTTAAATCGATAAGCTTTCCAGCTGATTTTTCGCTCTTTCTCAGAATCCCTTCTAGATTAATTAACTTTTATTATACAAGAAAATAACTACATTGAACAAAAGCGTTAATTGGAGGTAACGAAATGACAAACTCATCAATTGAATATTGCGTTCAGTGTGATTAAGAAAGTCTAGTGGTAATAAGTCAAGAGTAAAACAAGACTGATTTTTTCTAGGTGCAATTTTTTAAAGCATACGGAAATAGACCCGACCAAAAATGCAATTTTTTCGGGCCGTTTTCCAAGGGTGCATCAATAACCAAGGGTTATTTTTCTATCACGCTCCTTGGTGGCGTGTAGAGTTGATGGTTACGTAGTAGCGTATCCACCAGACGCACAAATTTTCTTGCGGTTAAGACGATGGCTCTTTTGTGTTGATGTTTGGGTGTTTCGTTGTATTTCTTTTGATAAAACACTTGATATTCAGGCAAATATCTTCTTACTGAATTGGCAGCCTCAACTAAGTAATAGCGAAGATAACGATTGCCTTGTTTGGTTAATGGTGTATTCTCAGACTGATAATTGCCTGATTGCTTGATTTTCCAACTTAATCCGGCGTATTTAGCTAGTTTTGTTTGATCTTCAAAGCGTTGAATTTGTCCAATTTCGGCAAGTAATCCCGCAGCGTAAACTTTGCCAATACCCGGAATACTTGTCAGACATTGATACTCTGGTAAGACAATGACGAGCTGTTCAATTGCCTTATCAAGGTCTTTGATACTAGCTTCTAGTGCACGGATTTCACGGGCAAGAACACTCAAAATAATATTGACAGATTGTTGAGCCACTTCACCTAAGCGGTAAGACATCGTAATGGCGCGTTGAATTGTTTTCGCTAATCCTTCCGGATTTTTAAATCGACCGTTTCCTTTTTCTTGAAGTAAAGAAGCGAAATCTGTTAAAGGCATATGGGCTAACTCATCCAATCCATAATCTTCTGTCATTAAAGACAGTAAGGTTGCGCCAAATACAGAAGAAGTCGTTTTACTATTTTTCAATTCGCGCGTGAGCGCGTTACATTTGTAAGTTAAATTTTCAAGAAAATGCTGTTTCGTTTCTACAAGCTGTCCAATTAGTTGATAACGTGTTCGAGTTAAGCGTTGTAGCGCCATATATTTCTCTTCTTTAATTGGAGAGGTAGTATACCGTTGGATTCTTAAAAAGTCAGCGATTCGCATCGCATCATTTTTATCGGTTTTATCTTCATCAAATATTCGGCTGAATTGTTTGATTCGAAAAGGATTTTCAATTGTAACGACGGTATTGATACGTTGTAGTTCTCGATCCTCGTTAAAAAATGTTGCAGGGTGAAAACTATACATAGAGGTGGACTCCATACCAATCACAATTTGAGAAAACGAGTAGACCTTTTGAAATGTCAAGATTTTTTGTTTGATTTGGCTGGCACCTTCTATGTCATTACCTAGACTCTCTTCCAGAAGGATTGTCAACTTATCATCGTCTGATAAAAAACAAACATCTAGTTTTTCAGAGCTGACATCTAAACCAACAAATAATTTCATTTGGAAGGACCTCCTTTCATGAATAATTTAGAAAATGCTTCGATACTGTGGGATTTCCCAGAAGCTCATTGCGTAACCACAACCTCGCCTACAAGAATACAATGACAGCTTTTTGGGGGCTACCTTTTGAACTACTATTCAAAAGCCCAATTCGCTATCGAAACAGCTAGTGTGTTGGTAGTGATAACAATGGCTCGGGTAACAGACTTAGTATCGTAGACACTGCTACAGGGGTGATAAGCAAATTCCCGATGGATCCTTTCCATACATCCATTGTATCTGAGAAATTCAACAGTATCGAAACAAATTCCGTAAGGAATCTTTTGGTATAGTTTAAGCTTTACATGAGGGTGATTTAAAAACAGAAAGCTTTATCTAAACTATATTTTACGAGTGGTGTATAAAGATGGGACGAGATGAGAGTTACTTCCGAGCTAAAAAAAGAGTAGATAATTTAAAATCATTTTACATGCATTTAACCATTTACATACTAGTCAATCTGATGCTTTTTTACTTTTTAAGTAGTGAATTAGCTATTTTTTATTTTATAAAGAAATAACTCCGAAGCTCATATCCTTTCATGATAATATAAGGTGAAGAAGAGGGCCTTCCCTCTAATTATTAGTACACACTAATAAGGTTTTACGGGTAGTTAATTTTTTATCTAACTTCCTCGTATGTACTGAATTTTAATGTGAAAATGTTCGTTAATAGGAGATAAAAGAAAAAAGAGGATATATGAATGCTTGTATTAGGTTTTATATTAATTGGTTTAGGTGTTTTTATTGTTTGTCTGACTGTAATTGATGGAATCAGAGAGACAAAGGAACATAGTTTCAGTGGGTTTAAAGATTTTATTATTATTGTGCTGGTGCATATTATAGAAATAATCAGTGATTTATGGGGATTCCGATTGCTATTTATATTGATAGGATTGGTTTGCATCGGATTTGGCGTTGCTATTTTAATAGTGGAATTGTAGTGGAAGATAAGTAAAGGGCATCTAATTAAGATGCCTTTTTATATTAATTCCAAAAATTGAATAAGGTTAGAAATTATATGGTTGTAATGGGAATTGAGGGATATGAATAAAAAAATTTTATCCCGCTATTTGTCGGGCAGTAAATACCTCCACCTCAAAATTCAGCGGAAGCAAAGAAGTTAGGTGGGGTCGGGCTGCCAGTAAAAGCCCGATTGGTGAGAGCTGATTAAAGTTTCACTTTATTAGGGATTTGCCTTAAACATTTATTACAGTCAAGAATATTTATAATAATATGAACTAAAAAAGGTCCAATTTTTGTAATGTTGGAGGGGATTATTGTGGACATAACTCAAAGCGTATCAAGAATAGTGGTTAATGGGAAAGACCTTTCTTTCACTTCAGTTCAAACCTCTGCATGGAATCATGGACCTGTAAATGATTTAATCGTTACGACGAATCAGAGAGTGAATGAGCTTTATCAATTCATGTGGTCGCAAGTACCGGTTACGATTTCGGTATATTTCCTTCAAGGAGCGGATTTACTTAGGTTCGTTAGGGTTGCGGGAATTAATGAGCGTGTAACAGGAGAATATGTATATCATTTCATTTGGTAATAAGAAGGAGTCAAAGTAGTCTAGCAGCTACTTTTTTATTTTGTCATTTGAATATAAGCGAGCGGACTAGCTTTATAGTACCCACTGAAATAAAGAATCATAATATAATTTGTAATAACTTATACGGGAAGGGAGCTGAAAATCATGTTTTATTCATATTTTAATTCTGAAACTGGTATGCGACCAGCGTATGGTACATCTATAACGTATAGTGGAGCACAAAGTACAGTCCAAGCTATTCAACAAGCATTGCAAATGCAACAACAATTGCAAATGCAGCAGCAAGGTGTACAACCGTATTATTCATCCGTAGAGTATTTTTACCCAGTACATCATGTTACACCGTACGGAAGTTCTTTTCTTACTATTCCATATGGAACTGTATACAACTTATAACTAATAAGGAATGCAGTGGTGTATATAAATAAGGGTGCAGGTTAATAGCGCCCTTATGAATAATAAAAATAGCTAGTCCAAACCTTATAAATCAATCTTACATAATATGTAGTAATAAGTTTGAAAGGGGAATTAGTATGTCTTGTTATTACTACTGTAAGTATTGTAAGGAGTATAAAAAGAAGCATCATGATTGTTGTAAGAACACTAGTAAGTGCCATGATAACAAGGACAATCTTGTTAGAGCATCCGCATTTAGAGCTAGAAATACAGTAAATCAAAATGTTCCTGCTAATACTTTTGTGAAAGTGTTATTTCAAAATGAACAATTTGATTTAGCGAATGAGTATAATCCAGCAACATCTATTTTTATGCCGAAGACTAAAGGTGTATATTCTATTATTGGAACGATTGGTTTCTTTCCAAACGATCCAACTTTAAATTATAGAGCGCGTGTAGAAATTCGTGTGAATGGAAACGCAGCGATAGCTATAGATAATGACTTTTTTGGTCCAATAAGTTTTGGAAATGTCGTAAGTGTTTCGACGATTGTTCAATTGAATGCAGGGGATGAAGTTGAGATTTATGCACAAAGTAGTATAGATGGAGTTTTAAGTCCTTTAGAAGATGGTGCACATTTTGAAGCAGCAAGATTTCCTTCTCCAATTAAATAAAGTCATTAAACAATGAGTTTGCAGAAGCTTAAAGGTAAACCCTCACCGAAATGGTGAGGGTTTTTTAATCTATTAAAAATAGTAACAGGTCGTCCAAGCTATTCTAATCTATATAGCATACTATGTAAAAATAAGTGTAAAGGGGGACTAACTATGTCTTATTATTACTGTAAGTATTGTAAAGATTACAAAAAGGAAAGTCATGATTGTTATAGGAAAAGTAGTAAATGTGATAGGAAGTATGTAAAGGTGAAGTGTTGTGATGATAAGAAAGAGGAGCTTGTAAGGGCATCGGCATTTAGAGCTGTGAATACAGTTAATCAACCTGTTCTAGCAAATACTCCTGTTAAAGTATTATTTCAAAATGAACAATTTGATCTAGCGAATGAATATAATCCAGTAACGTCGATTTTTACTCCGAAAACTAGAGGGGTATATAGTGTATTAGGAAATATAACATTTTCTCCAAATGATTTTAATGTAAATTACAGAGCTAGAGTAGAAATTCGTGTAAATGGCAATCCGGCAATAGCGATAGATAATGATTTCTTTGGAACAGGAGTATTTTTTAATAATGATGTTTCCGTAACTACTATTCTTCAATTAGAAGCAGGAGATTTAGTTGAAGTTTTTGCAGAAAGTAGTATTGCTGGCGTAATTGTACAAAATGTTAATGGTGTAAATACGGTTCACTTTGAAGCGGCAAGATTTCCTTCTCCAACTAAATAAAACTGATTATTAAATGTTTTTTAGTAGGTTTAGTTAATCCCCTTACCAAATGGTGGGGGATTATTATTGTTTTTCTAAAATATATAAGTAAATAGGTAAAGCGTAGTTTAATTTGTAGGGGCTTCAACCTTCTTCAGATAATAAACAGAATAATAAGTAACATGCTTGTAAAAACACATTGTTAGTAAGTTTACTAGTTTTCTTATAGAACAAGAAAGACGGAATACATAAAAGATCGTATCATTATGTTTTTTCTTTACTATATAGAAATTATATATTGAACATAGATTTGTGTAGGGAATGCTAATACACTGAAAAGAATAGCATAAAGGCGATTACACTATATAAAAACAAAATCAATCCTAAGATGAGTAGTATTGGATGCAACTTGAACATATTTGACCTCCTTGAGTATATAAAGAATTTTAATATATTGTTGGTCAATTTAGAAGGGGGACGGTTACATAAAAAAAGAGCATACATAAAAAGTACGCTCCAAAGAAAGATAGGTTTTATGAGTGGATAATCTCCATACGATAATATATGTTCTTTTCATAAAAACGTGTAAAAAATCAATGAATTATCAATGGAATATCATAACATGAGTAATTTTAGTCTAGGAATGCAGTTATTTTCTTTCTCGGTTATTTTAGGTAATAAAGTTGTGAAAATCGTGCATTATGCGGACTAACAACGGGATAGCGATCGTACTTCCGTTACATATTTCTTAAAGTCTGGGTATTGCGTGATAGTTTGACATTTAGGGGTGCATAGTTGATTAATTATAGACACATTTGTAATTACTTCGTTACAAGGACCGAAAAATGTAATTTTTAGCTTTGAATTTGGTGGGATTTTGAACACGATAGGTTTTTTTTCCATGAAATCAGCTCCTAATATTGAGTATTATAATTTAATGGATATAGAGTCGTATTAGTATAATATGAAATTTCAGTGGATTTGCTTATAATAAAGAATTTTATAGTAGTAAAAGTGCTTAAAGATGTAAAGAGGAAATTGAGAATGGGAAATAAAATGTTTAATTAATATAATCAATAAATACGCAAATGGTTAATATAACTAATGCATTTTTTTGTTTGTTACATATTATGTTAGTAAGAATGGTATAAGGGGGTAGTATAAAATAGTGGAAGAAAATGTACAAGCTCAGCTTTCGCCACCGTGGATCACATATTTTAATGAATTAAAAAATTCAATAGGTGCTGATCCAACTGTTACAGTTGGGCCGCTTATTCCTGTTGGTGGTAATTATATTATTTTAGTGCATGCGTTAAGCAACGAAAAAGCGAGAGCATTAGCAACGCTTTTAAAATCTTTTGTACAATTTGGGAATGTAAGTGTGACAGTTATTGTAACGAATAATGAGAATGAAATTGTAAATCCATTTCCTTGTCCACTAGATGCATTTGAAATAGCTCATTTATTTCAAGTAGCACTAGAAAATAATCCTTATTTTGAACAAGTTGTGGTACAGCCTCAGTTCCCTGGCGGACCGAATGTTGTTTTTCCGGTTTTCGCTGCGGAAGTCATTCAGTTTTTCAATGACGATATTTCTAACTTATGTCAAACGTTTACAGGTGTTGCGGCCAATGTGTTTCGTGATGTAATGAATGATGAGGTTTGTGGTATCCCAATTCTATTTTCCACAAGTTGTGTTATGAGCAGTGAAAACTCACAATTACAAAATACAGATTTAGCACCAAAGTTGTTTTATTAAACTGTAAAAAGACATTTTCAGTAATAGAAAATGTCTTTTTTATGCACCAATAGTGTTCAGGTTGGAAAATTGCAATTTAATAGGAGTAAACTTCAATTAATTAAAATTTTTCTAAATCTCAAATTTCATGTAGAGGTAGTAATTTTGACTTAAGAATATATAGAAAATGAGGGATGAAATTTTTTAGTTGAAAGGAAATCGATACTGAAAGTTATAATTTAATAATACAGGAGATTTTTTTTAATATCTGTAAAAATGATTGATAGGACGAGATTACATAATAAATGAATAGTAGGGTATATTTCGAATGTTTTATGTGGCATACATGTTAAAGTTGATAGAAATATTTCTGAAAGAGAATATATTTTGAAAAACAGTAAAGATTCTTTTTATTTATATTATAGATAGCTAGTTTTAGAGAGAGGAGGCTTACAATAAAACAAGCTATGAATAAGACATTCAAAAGGAGCTGGAATGTATGGGGTATATTGTAGATATTTCAAAATGGAATGGAACTATTAATTGGGATATTGCAGCATCTCAGCTAGATTTAGTGATTGCTAGAGTTCAAGATGGCTCTAATACGGTGGATTTTATGTATCAAAATTATGTTAGTGAAATGAAAAAGCATAGTATCCCATTCGGTAATTATGCTTTTTGCCGTTTTATATCTATTGCTGATGCAAAGAAAGAGGCACAAGATTTTTGGAATCGTGGTGATCAATCAGCTAAGTTTTGGGTGGCGGACGTAGAAGTTCAAACGATGGCAGATATGCAAGGCGGGACACAGGCATTTATTGATGAATTACGCCGTTTAGGTGCGGAAAAAGTAGGATTATACGTAGGGCATCACACGTATTTATCATTTGGAGCATGTAATATTGAAGCTGATTTTGTATGGATCCCTCGTTATGGAGGGAATAAGCCAGCATATCCATGCGATATGTGGCAATATACGGATTCAGGGAATGTTCCTGGGATTGGGAAATGTGATCTGAATCGATTAGTAGGAAATAAGTCACTTTCTTGGTTTATAGATTCCAACAAAGCAAATCAATCTAACATAGTGTATACACAGCAACCGAATGGCATTGGTATTGCAGTTTCGAAATATCCTGATGGATACGGAATAAATTTATATGAAACTCCCATGACCCCTCAATTTACAGGTGCACTCACTCAGAAAATTCCATATTTAATCTTAACAGGTTATTGGGGAGGCGGTGAGCAAGATATGATTTGTTTAGAGAACGATAAGCAGTGGGCATATTTAAAACATTTTAATGTGAAATGGTTTTATGCAACTTCGAAATATCCTGTCGGTTACGGAGTAAATTATTATGAAGAGCCTGAATGTATGAATTATAAAGGGAATATAGATGGATCGACATCTTTTCGAGTGTGGGGTAGAGTGGGAAATGCGGTAGATATCGGGCAGAATAGTTGGATACCTGAAAAACATGTAATTATTAAGTAACTATAGCGGCAGTATTGTTTTTAAGGAGTATGTAAAGAGTCTTCTTACTATACATAATAGTAAGAAGACTCTTTACGTTTAAAAATGAAAATACATGATACATAGTCTACTCATATGAAATGAATTACATGTAGAAAACACACTGTTTTCACAATGACTGTGTATAGTTAATTTGCATAATGATAAAAGTGAGGTATTTGAATTGAAAAAGAAAAAAATATTTATTGGAACAATTATTTCATGCGTGATGCTAGCATTATCTGCATGTGGTTCCTCAGACAACGTAGTAACATCAAAAGTAGGGAATGTTACAGAGAAAGAATTAAGTAAAGAATTACGACAACAATATGGAGAAAGTACTTTATATCAAATGATGTTAAGTAAGGCATTGTTAGATAAATATAAAGTTTCAGATGAGGAAGCAAAAAAGAAAGTAGAAGAAGCAAAAGATAAAATGGGTGAGAACTTTAAATCGACTTTAGAACAACTTGGATTGAAAAACGAAGATGAATTAAAAGAAAAAATGAAGCCAGAAATTGCATTTGAGAAAGCGATTAAAGCAACAGTTACAGATAAAGATGTGAAAAATAACTATAAACCAGAAATGAAAGTAAGTCACATTTTAGTGAAAGATGAAAAAACGGCTAAAGAAATAAAGGAGAAAGTAAATAATGGTGAAGATTTTGCTGCCTTAGCAAAACAGTATTCAGAGGATACTGGTTCAAAGGAACAGGGCGGGGAAATATCTGGTTTTGCTCCTGGGCAAACAGTGAAAGAATTTGAGGAAGCTGCGTATAAATTAGATGCAGGCCAAGTAAGTGATCCGGTTAAAACAACTTACGGTTACCATATTATTAAAGTGACGGATAAAAAAGAATTGAAGCCATTTGATGAAGTAAAGGATAAAATTCGTAAAGATATAGAACAACAAAGACTACAAGATACGACAGGTAAATGGAAACAACAAGTAGTCAATGATTTATTGAAAGATGCTGATATTAAAGTGAATAATAAAGAATTTAAAGATACATTTAAATTTCTAGAAAAGAAATAATGACTGTAATCATAATTAGAAAAGGGAACTCATATAGAGTTCCCTTTTCTAATTAGTGTGTGAGTTATAAATAGATAGTAAGACAATACAATATTACATTTAAATATTAAGAATTACAATGGGAAATTATGGTTTATAATTATTTCAACGAAAGTGGATATTTTACGGTTTTCATTATGCAAGTTTATTACATATATTTACTCTTTAATAATGAATATCGAACATAATTTAAAAAATAATACATATAATGTTTTTGAATAAATATTTAACATGGATAATTAGTAAAAAGCTGAGCATTCGATTGGAAAGGATGTTCTTTTTGTTGTGAAAATTTTAGGATAAAGAATGAATCGTTTTAAACGCATCATTTACCACATCAATAAATTAAGGTGGGGAGAATATATGAAAGTAATCTTTCAAGGAGAGGGCGGAGCGAAAATTTTTGAGTCATATGATGAAAATATAAGTGATTTATTAGTTATATTAAAAGAAACGAAAGGGATTAAAATTGGGATGGTTGAGTATAAAGTGTTAAAGTACGAACTTAATTATTTTCGTCATCCGAAAAAAGCGGATACAGAGAGAGAGTTACATATAATAGTACAACCTAAGTATATGTAATAAAATATAATAATAAAAATCACTGATTCAGTTTTGTAAAGTTCCATAGAGTATGTAAGAAAAGAGAGTGTTGTAAATGCTCTCTTTTCTTATGCTTTGTGAGTTCGTTCATCATAGTATATGTTTTCAGTTATAGATGGTTAATAAACGATAAAAATTTAAAACTTTTTCGTTTAGGCAGGGATTTTATATTTGAGTAAATAAATATACTATGAAGTATTTTTTATACGAATATTGAAGGAGTATAAAATGAGTTTAGCAAGTTACATAGGCTGTAATGTAGAAATTCCGTTAACGGATCCAGATTCTAATGATGTAATTGTTTTTGGACCGTGTTTTTCAGATGAAAGTATGCTTGAAATTGTACAAGATTATCAATTCCAAACAAATTACACATATGAGGTTTCAACTAATTGGGGAATTGAACTGGTCGAGTGGCAAAATGTAAAGGAAAAAAAGAAGCGAAAGAAAAACTTTTAACTTTATGCAAGATTATGGAAAGTTATTTGGAAGATGGAGATTATTTCGAATTATTTAGTTGTTGGGTTGGTGATGAAGATGAGGAACGAGTAGGGGAATTGAACTTAAAAATAAATCATTTTAATATAGATGAATTATGTATTCCAGAAAGAACATTAGTTAGGATAGAAAAATAAGCTTTGAATATTTTTTAGAAAAAGGCGATTTCACTTTGTGTGAAGTCGCCTTTTAGTTTTTATATGCATTTTATATAAGAAATGAAAAGTTTATTTGATAAAGGAAAAAATATGGAGATAAATAAAATTATGTTTTTTGTTAAGAAATAATAAGTATAGCTCTTCTCAAAGGAACGTAAGTTCGTGTATAATAAGAACGAATGTTCTTTTGAGAGGTAACCTAATTATAGTTTAGAAGTAAATTCGAGTTTAGTAAGTATTAAAAATAACTAAGGGATAGCATGAATAAATAAATGTATAAATGATCAAGGAGATAAAAAATGAACGATGTAAAGATACAAAAAGAAGAAAGAGAGTGGGTTCCGTTTACAGTAATGTCCGAACAACTTTTAAATATGAGAAAGATTATTGGAGAGAAATTAAAAGTACAAAAACCGCTTTTAACAAATGAAGCAAAAGAGAGGATTTCTGATAAATTATTAACGTCATTACTGTCTGAGAAAGAAATATTGGTAACATATTTTGAAGATGGTTACATATTAACAAGCTACATGACTGTTGTACATATCAATCCGGTAAAACAAATTGTAATTTGTACAGACGCCTTTTATAAAACTTACGTATTTAACGCTATGGATATTATTGAAATAATGTAAAAGAAGCTGAATATTAAATGGCAGCTTTTTTTATTTCTGATTTATGAGACAAATAATATAAGAAAAAGCAGCTAGCTTTGTGCTAGCTGCTGAGCCCCAGGGAAAGGGAGAAAAAGATAGGGTACTCCAAAATCGATAAGAGCTGTCAAACAGCCTGATTATAGTATAGACAAATTAAAATTTTCTATACAAAAAGTTGAACATAAGATTAGGCTGTACCCACTTGGTTTTGATCTGCAAGGTCAGAATCAAATGTATTGGTCGCGCTAACACCGCTAAAAGTATTAACAACAAAACCAACGTTTGATGCGCCGGAACCATTATAAGCTTTCGTATTTTCTTTCGGAGAAACGTTGTAGAAATCACCTAAGTTAAATGATCCATTACTATTTTGTACAACTAAATTTCCTACAACTGATGGCATAATTTTCACCTGCTTTATAAAAAGTTGTTAACATTACTATATGGAGTTATAGTCCAGATGGTTCATATAATAAAAATTGTGGAATAGTAAAACGTTTGGAGCATGGATTTCAATAAAAGTGTGTTAAAATTAATATAATAAAGTTGAGTAATTTTTTTAAAAATTTGTATAATCGATATATATGAAAATAAAGGAGGCAAAATGTAATGAAAGATATTATGAAAAAAGTTGATTTAACAGATGCCAAATCAAGTAATCTTGTTGCACTAATTTATAGTAATGAAGTTATATTAGTTGAAGACGCATTTTGTCCAAATGAAATAAAATTAAAGTTTAATGAAATTGCAATTTTATCTGCAATTAAAACAGCTCATATTGCGAAAGTGTCTATTAGGAAAGAACTTGAAGCGCTTTTTCATGATACGGGTGTTATATTAGTGAAACAAAATGTTGATTATGGTAGTAGCCAATCTATTACCATGCATTTTGAGCAATTTAAAAAGTTGCAAGATGAGATTGAACATTTAAATAAAAGTATGTAATAAAGCAGCTAAATAAAGGTTCTATCATAAAGGTGGAATGTGTTGTGTTGAAAAAGTGGTTTAAAAATTATTTGGGTGAATCGCATTGTAAACATAAATATATTTTTATTAAGATGCAGGATAATGAGGATTTTAAAAAAAGGTACATTAGGTGTAGTTTATATTTACCAGTGTGAGAAATGTGGAAAAGAGAAGTTGAAATGTAAAAACAATAATGAAATAAACAATGAATTTTTAGATATATAGCAAAAAGTAACCATGATGGTTACTTTTTTTGTTTATGTATACAATATCAAAACCATTACTAAAGTATGAGTTGAGTTAATACTATAGTAAATCGCTGAATAAAAATGAAGAGAGTAAGATATAGGGAAGGAGGATGAGAGAAATGAAGCGAAAAGAAATTAGTAAATCTGTAATTATTACAGGCGTGACACAAGGGTTAGGGCGTGCGATGGTTGATCGATTTCATGAATTAGGGTGGAACATATATGGTTGTGGACGTTCAAAAGATAAAATTGAAGAACTAAAAAAACAGTACAGTAAAATACATGATTTCCAAGTAATTGATGTTTCAGATTCTCAGCAAGTTAACAATTGGGCAAATTATATACTTAATACACATACAGCTCCCGATATGATAATAAATAATGCATCGATTGTAAATCAAAATGCACAACTTTGGAAAATTACGGCTCAAGAATTCGAAAATGTAATGAATGTAAACGTGAATGGTGTAGTAAATGTAATAAGAGCATTTGTTCCAGCGATGGTAGCTAGGAAAGAAGGAATTATCATTAATATGAGTTCTAGTTGGGGGAGAGAAGGTGAGGCTGAGCTTGCGCCATATTGTGCCTCGAAATTTGCTATTGAAGGTATCACTAAATCTATGGCCCTGGAATTACCCCATGGCATGGCTGTAGTTGCTTTAGATCCTGGAGGGAGTATTAGTACTCCAATGCTGAAGTCATGTGCGCCACAATATATAAATGAATCGCCTACACCTGAAACTTGGTCACATAAAGCAATTGAATATATATTGAATATAACAATAGATAAAAATGGAGATTCATTGACATGCCCAGCATGCATATAAAAAGCACCTTTAAGGTGCTTTTTATATTAGTAGCACATTATATCATTCACAAAATTACATCTAAAAAATAAAATAAAAGATTAAGGGTGAGATTTGTTTGTTTTGAAAGCTTTAGAAAATATTTAAATAGGTGATAAAAATGAATCCAAGCAGTTTAAAAGTGACAGGGGCATGGTTTCAAGTGGGAGGGAATCTTACAGCTGCTATTGGAACGACAAGAGGATTTATTGGAGAAGAGAAAGTTGAATCGGATCTTGTTATTGTAGGAAGCTCATTACAAGCCCTCGGATATATATTACAAATCATTGCGAGCAATTATGATGATGGGGAAGAAAAAAGAGAAAATCAAAATATAGGCTTAGAGAATCAAAGTAAATTACTTGATCAAATAGGAATTGAGTTATTAGCATTAGGCAATATATCAAATGTAATAGGAACATATTTTAATATAAATGAACAATTGAAAGAAAATGATTATCTTATCATTACAGGGAACAGTTTACAATCGATCGGTGCTTTTTTAGGAGTAGAAGCAGCTTTGTTGGATATAAATGTATTACAGAAAATTATTATACTGGGTAACTCCATGCAAAGTTTAGGGGCTGGATTACAAGCGTATCAAGGTGTTTCAAATGTATTGAAAGATGAGAGAGAAAATGAAGATAGTATTTTTGATAAGAAGGATGAGAGAATCATTGCACTCATTGGTATTTGGATACAAGCGATAGGAACGTTAATTTCTGCAATTGGAGTAACTGCAATAGAGGAAGAAAATAGGCTAGAAAACAATAAAAAGTCTGAAATACTTATTTAAATAGAAGGAGATACATTGATTTTAGAGGTAGGTTAAGATTAAAATGGTAGTAGGTTTTTTTGCGTATATTTTGAAAAGTGATATATAAAATACAAAATAAGGAGTTTTCAAGGGATGATGTATTTATTAGCAATTCTTCTTCCACCTGTTGCTGTATTATTTTGTGGAAAACCAATTCAGGCAATCATAAATTTCATATTAACATTAATATTTTGGGTTCCAGGAGTTATACATGCAATTCTTGTAGTGCATGATAAAAAAGCTGATCGGCGTTTGAAAAAACAAATTCAAGCATATGATGAAATTAATAAGAGGAATCGAAGATAATTCATCTGCAAAATGTTTTTAAAAGAAAGGAGGATTAACCTCCTTTCTTTTTTAGTGGTTGTTAAGTTTAGATTTTTGTGTGGCGGAAAGAATTTTTAATGTAAGTATTATGATAATAACTTTTAGATTGTGCATGTAATAGGCCAGTATAAATACTTTCTGGTACATTAAAGAAATCGTACATACCATTCTTTAATTGGATTCGCAAAATCATAGAAAAAGGATTATAACCAACAGCAACTATATTTTTTGAAATTACGGGAGATAGCTTCATCATTACGCAACTCCTCACTTTTCATTTTTAATACTTTTTTGTAGATGTTGAGGTTGTGATGTTGAAATCCTTATAATTTAAGAGGTATTATACTTATATGCAATATATTAAATGTTTGTTATACGTAATTATAAGGAAGTTCACACGAAGTACATATCGTTGTGCTATTTTTATTTCACCTTTGATTTATAAATAAGAAAATATTGACCATTTGAAAAAAAGGTATATTATTTATACGAGGTATTAAAAATTCACTTTTTACATTCTATGCTTCAAGGGGCAGCGTTATTAGGAAAAATAGAAGTGAAAATAGTTTGTATAAGAAGTATTCTAAAATTTATAATCTGTGAATTGGGAAAATATTGAATGCTCCAGGTCAATATACTTTCTTAATCAAATTTATTTTAGAAAGTGACCTCAATATTTTTAAGTAAATCAACGGGAGAATTGAAAGGCAGGAGAAAGTAACATGTCAGAAAATTATCGTTCTCGAGAGGAACGACGACAAGTTAAAAAGAAAAAACAACCAGCTTCTAAAACACAAAAGCCAAAAGGTAAAACATCATTCTTTCGCAAGTTTTTAATTACTTGTTTATTACTTGGTATTGTTGGTTTAGTGGCGGGGGTTGCTACCTTTTTCGTAATGATTAAGGATGCACCAAAACTTGAGAAAGCAAAACTTGTTAATCCGTTATCCTCAAAAATTTATGATAAAAACGGGGATTTGGTATATGAATATGGAAAAGAAAAAAGGACGAATGTTACGTATGAGCAAATACCTAAATTAGTAGAAAATGCATTTTTAGCGACAGAAGATTCACGTTTTTATGAGCATAGCGGAGTAGATTTTAAAGGTACTGCCCGTGCTGTTCTAGTAAGTCTTAAAGGGGATTATGGTTCTCAAGGTGGAAGTACGATAACACAGCAAGTTATAAAAAACTACTTCTTATCAATGGACAAAACACCAAAGCGTAAAGCGCAAGAAATATATTTAGCTTATAAGCTAGAACAACAGTATTCAAAACATGAAATATTAGAGATGTACTTAAATAAAATTAACTTAGGAAACCGTTCATACGGAATCGCAACAGCAGCACAAAACTACTATGGTAAAGAATTGAAGGACTTAACATTACCAGAAGTTGCGATGCTTGCTGGTTTACCGAAAGCACCGAATAACTATGATCCAACGAAAAAAGAAAATGTTCAAAAGGCAACAGAAAGAAGAAATGTTGTTCTAAACTTAATGAACCGACATGGATATATAACAAAACAGGAAATGGAAGAAGCATCAAAAGTTGACGTAGAAAAGGGGCTTAAGCCTGCAGCTCAACTACAAACAATGCCATACCCTGCATTTATGGATGCAGTTGTGAAAGAAGTAGAAAAAGAATTACCAGATGCTAATATCGGTTCTGACGGTTTAGAAATTTATACAACGTTAGATCCGAAAGCACAGAAACTTGCTGATAATATTTTAAATAATAATATCATTGATTATCCGAACGATAAATTCCAAGGTGCATTCACATTTATGGATACGAAAACAGGAGAAGTTCGTGCTATAGGTAGTGGCCGTGGAGAAAATAAAGCTGTATTTAAAGGGCATAATATGGCAATTGAATTAGATCGTGCAGCTGGTTCAACGATGAAGCCGATTTTCGACTACGCTCCTGCAATTGAATATTTAAAATGGGCTACGTACCATCAAATTGATGACTCTCCATTTAAGTATTCAACGGGACAAGAAGTACGAAATGCAGATAGAAGTCATATGGGTCCAATTACAATGCGTGAAGCATTAAAAATGTCGCGTAATATTCCTGCAATTAAAACTGCAAAAGAAGTAGGGATTAGTAAATCGAAAGAATTCTCTGAGAAACTAGGTATTACATTTAATACAGCACCGACAGAATCGACAGCGATTGGTACAAATGAAGTATCGCCAACTGAAATAGCGGGTGCTTATGCGGCATTTGGTAATGAAGGTAAATATACGAAACCGCATTTTGTTAAGAAAGTCGTTTATCCAGACGGTAAGTCACAAAGTTTTGGACAAAAACCAAAACAAGTTATGACAGATTCTACCGCATACATGATTACTGATATGCTTCGTTCTGTAGTTGCATCAGGTACTGGTACATCGGCAAATGTAGCATCTTTAGATGTAGCTGGTAAAACGGGTACGACAAACTATTCATCAAAGCAATTAGCTCAATATAAAATTCCAGAAAGTGCAACTCGTGATAGTTGGTTCGCTGGATATACACCGCAATATACGATGGCAGTATGGACTGGGTATATGAAAGATGGTAAAGACGAGTATATTAGTAGTAAAAATACGAAAATTGCACAGTTGATCTTTAAAGAAATGATGAGCGAAATGGCTACAGATAAATCACGCTTTAAAATGCCAAGTAGTGTTATTCAAGAAGGTAGTGAGCTACGTATAAAAGGTGAAAAACGTGATTCATCGCCAAATACTAGCGTACCGGATACAACGGAGCAACCAAAACAAGATCAACAGCAAAAAACTGAAGAAGAGAAAAAGCAAGAAGAATTAAAGAAACAAGAAGAACTGAAAAAACAAGAAGAACAAAAGAAACAAGAGGAACTTAAGAAGCAAGAAGAACAAAAGAAACTAGAAGAGCAAAAGAAACAAGAAGAACAAAATAATGGAAATGGCCAAGGAACGACACCTCCAGCAAATAACGGAGGAGGTCAAGGAAATACGACACCTCCAGCAAATAATGGAGGAGGTCAAGGAAATACGACACCTCCAGCAAATAATGGAGGAGGTCAAGGAAATACGACACCTCCAGCAAATAACGGAGGAGGTCAAGGAAATACAACTCCACCAGCGACCACACAACCAGAGACTGGCGGTAATGCAGGAGAGACCCCTGCTAATAATGGGCAATAAGAAAAATTTATAAAAAATATTAAAAAGCACTTAAGATTTGTGAAAATTACAATCTTAAGTGCTTTTTTCGTTTAAATGTAGTAGCTATGAAATGATGTGTTTTAAATGTTAAACGTACCATAAAAATTTTGAAAATAAATTGATGGGAAATGATAAAAGACTTGAGCCTGAGGTAGTGGAGCGTGGCTAGGATGATAAAAGGTAGTGCTACTTGGATGGGCACCATGATGCCAAAATGAAGGGGTAGCTTGACCTGGTGATTGGTATTGTTGCCAAATTGCTGGAAGTTCAATGCCGACATCGGAACTTGCTGTATGAACGGCGGGGGCATGTATTTCGGGTATCGAAGGAACCGCGACAGTTACTCTTGATGATAATACCCACATAAAATAATCACTCCTAAGTTGTGATAATAAATTAGTATATTCTTTTCACACGTATAAAGGTACATATATAGGACTTTCGTTTAAAATATGCGTACAAAGTCTTAAGACTAATGTAAGCTGATGGTGGACTATTTAATATGAAAAGATACGTCTATTTGCGGAGGGAAAAGAGATAAAAAAAATATACAATGAGGGTGTTAATCGTAATATTTTACGAGTGTATGGAGGTATTTTTATGGAACGATTATGGACGAAATCATTTATTCAAATGACTTTCGCAATGCTATTTTTATTTACAGGATTTTATTTACTTGTTCCAACGCTCCCGCTCTTTATTAAAGAGATAGGTGGCAATGAATCGCAAGTTGGACTTATGATGGGGATGTTTACAATAGCTGCTGTTGTAATACGACCGATTATTGGAGGAATGTTAGATCAATATGGTAGAAGATCCTTTATTATTTTCGGACTCATCTTTTTTGGCTTAACGATGTATTCCTATAATATAGCATCGACTATTGTCCTTTTAGCTGTTTTACGTGTTATTCACGGAGTAACATGGGCTGTTTCTACAACAGCTGTTGGAACAGCAATAACGGATATTATTCCAGATTCACGCCGCGGTGAAGGTATGGGTTGGTACGGGATGGCGATGACAATTGCAATGGCGATCGGACCTATGATTGGATTATGGGTTGTGCAAAATTATTCATTTGATGGTCTATTTTTATTAGCGACGTTGTTATCTTTTATGGCAGTCGTATTATCATTCATAACGAAGATCCCATTTACGCCACAAAAAGAAAAAGGGAAAATTCAGCTATTTGAGAAATCCGTATTAACAATCACGATGGTAGTATTCTTTTTATCGTTTGCATATGGAGGAATAACAACCTTTTTACCGTTATTTGCATCATCAATTCATGTAAACCCGGGAACTTTCTTTCTTGTATATGCAATTGCATTAACAATTGTAAGACCAATTTCAGGGAAACTATTAGATAAGTATGGAGAAGTATTCATTATACTTCCAGCATTATGTATTACTATTTTAGCTATAGTTGTTTTAACTATTTCAAATGGTTTGATAGGTGTAATTATCGCAGCAACATTATACGGTATTGGATTTGGTTCAGCGCAGCCAGCTTTGCAAGCGGCAATGCTTACAATTGTCGATCCGAGTAAAAGAGGAGTTGCAAATGCTTCATTTTTTACAGCGTTTGATTTAGGAATCGGGTTAGGTGCTATTTTACTTGGAGTTGTTTCACAAATGTTTGGTTATCGTATTTTATTTTCAGGGAGTGCAATTTCAGCATTGATAGCCTTAATTATTTTCGTCTTCTTTGTAAAACAACGATTAGGAAAAAAAGAGTTTGCGTAAACTGGAGGAATAAAGATGAGAATTTCAATTGATCGTAAAGCTCTGCAATGGTTCCAGGAAGAATTACGTATAAAGCACGGTGCATCTGTACGTTTTACTGTAAGGTACGGAGGAGATAGTTCAATTCAGCCCGGATATTCTTTAGGGGTTGTTGCTGAGAAACCCGATGGCGAAATAGTGTCAGTTGAGAAGGAAGGTATTATATTTTTTGTAGATTCTGATGATCTTTGGTATTTTCAAAACTATGATTTATTTGTAAGTTATCATGAGGAAATGGAAGAAATTCAATTTAATTATGTAAAATAATAACTTTATTAAAAATGAATAAGTTTTATATAAAAATTATATTTAAGAGATAGTGAAATAAATATCATATAGTAACGAGCTGTATTTATGTACAGCTCGTTTTTTCTATTTCTCAAATAAAATTAGAATAATTGTATATTTGGCGGTGTTATATGAAAAATCTTTATATCTTGTTTTTGAAAATACGCAAAGAAGTCTATCCTTTCTTTATAAAATATAAGAATTATTTTCAAAAAATTGTATTGTTACAGTAAGAAAAGTGTAGGAAACTTATCATTATAAAATAAATTGAAATCTTCCAAAAACTCTGATACATTGAAATAGAAATGTAGTTTCACAATATTGTAAAGGCTTACAGTTATGTGCACGAAGATCTATTAGGATTGGAGGAAATAATGATGAAAGCTGAAGAGAAATTTTCCCCGGGATTAGATGGTATAGTGGCAGCGGAGACGAAAATCTCGTTTCTTGACACAGTAAAAGGTGAAATTGTAATTCAAGGGTATGACTTAATCGAACTCTCAAAAACAAAAGAGTATTTAGACATTGTGCACCTTTTATTGGAGGAACACCTACCGAATGAAGATGAAAAAGTAACACTTGAAAAGAAATTAAAAGAAGAATATGCAGTACCAGAAGGTGTATTCAACGTACTAAAGGCATTGCCTAAAGAGACGCATCCCATGGATGGATTACGTACAGGTGTGTCAGCGTTAGCTGGTTACGATAATGATATCGAAAACCGCTCGTTAGAAGTGAATAAAAGCCGAGGGTACAAGCTGTTAAGTAAAGTGCCAAACATTGTAGCGAATAGCTATCATATTTTAAATAATGAGGAGCCAATTGAACCTCTTAAAGAATTATCTTATAGTGCGAATTTCTTCTATATGTTAACTGGTAAAAAACCAACTGAACTTGAGGAAAAGATCTTTGATCGTTCCCTTGTTTTATATAGTGAGCATGAAATGCCAAACTCTACATTTACAGCTCGCGTTATTGCATCAACAC
Source organism: Bacillus sp. FSL K6-2944 (assembly GCF_038005385.1). Taxonomy (NCBI): domain Bacteria; kingdom Bacillati; phylum Bacillota; class Bacilli; order Caryophanales; family Bacillaceae; genus Bacillus; species Bacillus sp. FSL K6-2944. The sequence goes on from NZ_JBBOTE010000001.1 coordinate 1,090,197, forward strand.
AATCAGATTTATACGGTGCTTTAACAGGTGCAGTTGCATCTTTAAAAGGAAGTTTACATGGCGGTGCAAATGAAGCGGTTATGTACATGCTTTTAGAAGCTGGTAATGTTGAGAAATTTGAAGAGTTATTACAGAAGAAACTATATAACAAAGAAAAAATTATGGGCTTTGGACACCGTGTTTATATGAAAAAGATGGATCCAAGAGCACTTATGATGAAGGAAGCTTTAAAACAGTTATGTGATGTAAAAGGTGATTATACACTATATGAAATGTGTGAAGCTGGAGAAAAGATTATGGAAAAAGAAAAAGGAATTTATCCAAATCTTGATTATTATGCAGCTCCAGTATATTGGATGCTAGGTATTCCAATTCAACTTTACACACCAATCTTCTTTAGCTCTAGAACAGTGGGGTTATGTGCGCACGTTATTGAGCAACATGCAAATAATCGTTTGTTCCGTCCTCGTGTAAATTATATTGGCGAGCGACATGTACTTAGTAAATAAGAACAACTGGGGAGTTGTTAGCGCCGCCCGCCAGATGGGTGTTTGACCGACACCCATCATTAATAATAACGAATTTTCGACAGAAAGGGAAGAATAGCATGATTAAAACAAATGAAATTAAGCAAAAAGATGCATTATTAGAAGAGATTACCGATTATGTATTAAATAAAGAGGTTACTAGTGCAGAAGCATTCAGTACAGCTCGTTACGTATTACTTGATACACTTGGATGTGGAATTTTAGCACTGCAATATCCAGAATGTACGAAATTACTAGGACCAGTTGTGCCAGGAACAATCGTGCCAAATGGTACACGTGTACCAGGTACGTCTTATGTACTAGATCCAGTAAAAGGTGCATTTAATATCGGATGTATGATCCGTTGGTTAGACTATAACGATACTTGGCTTGCAGCAGAGTGGGGACATCCATCTGATAACCTAGGCGGAATTTTAGCAGTTGCAGATTATATTAGCCGTGTTCGTATTTCAGAAGGAAAAGAAGCTTTAAAAGTACGTGAAGTATTAGAAATGATGATTAAAGCACATGAAATTCAAGGCGTGCTTGCTTTAGAAAACAGCTTAAACAGAGTTGGTCTTGACCATGTATTATATGTAAAAGTAGCAACAACTGCAGTAGTTGCGAAAATGCTTGGCGGAACACGTGAAGAAATCTTTAATGCATTATCACATGCGTGGATTGATAATTCTAGTCTTCGTACATATCGTCATGCTCCAAATACGGGCTCACGTAAATCATGGGCTGCAGGTGACGCAACGAGCCGCGGTGTTCATCTTGCAATGACTGCTCTAAAAGGTGAAATGGGTTATCCAACAGCATTATCTGCGCCAGGATGGGGATTCCAAGATGTATTATTCAATAAACAAGAATTAAAATTAGCAAGACCACTAGAGTCATATGTAATGGAAAATGTATTATTTAAAGTGTCATATCCAGCAGAATTCCATGCACAAACGGCTGCAGAATGTGCAGTGAAGTTGCATCCGGAAATTAAAGAGAGATTAGATGAAATTGACCGTATTACAATTACAACTCATGAATCAGCAATTCGTATTATTGATAAAGAAGGTCCATTAAATAACCCAGCTGATCGTGATCATTGCTTACAATACATTACGGCAATTGGTTTATTAAAAGGAGATATCGTTGCAGACGATTATGAAGATGCAGTAGCAAACGATCCACGTGTAGATGAATTACGTAATAAGATGGTTGTTGTTGAAAACAAACAGTACAGTTTAGATTACCTTGACCCGAACAAGCGCTCAATCGCCAACGCTGTTCAAGTTCACTTTAAAGATGGCACAGTAACAGAAAATGTGGAATGTGAATATCCGCTTGGTCACCGCTTCCGTAGAGACGAAGCAATTCCAAAAGTTGTTCAAAAATTCACTGCAAATATGGCAGGTCATTATTCTAGTAAGCAACAAGAACAAATTCATGAAGTTTGTTTAAATGAAGAAAAACTAGAAAATATGAATGTAAACGAATTTGTAGATCTATTCTTAATTTAATAATAGGGGGGAATTTAGAATGGCTTGGGTTGTGAAAAAACAGTCAACACAAGAGGAGCTTGCGAATCGATTCCGAGCTTTAGTAGAAGCAAATGAAATTTTGCAAATTCCAGGTGCTCATGATGCAATGGCAGCTCTTGTTGCGAAAAATACAGGTTTTTCAGCTCTTTATTTATCAGGAGCTGCTTATACTGCAAGTAAAGGTTTACCAGATTTAGGTATCGTGACGTCTACTGAAGTGGCTGAGAGAGCAAGAGATTTAGTAAGAGCTACAGACTTACCTGTTCTTGTTGATATTGATACAGGATTTGGTGGTGTACTAAATGTGGCGAGAACAGCTGTAGAAATGGTGGAAGCGAAAGTAGCAGCTGTCCAAATTGAAGATCAGCAATTACCAAAAAAATGTGGACATTTAAATGGTAAGAAACTTGTTACTACAGAAGAATTGGTTCAAAAAATTAAAGCGATTAAAGAAGTTGCACCGAGCTTATACATTGTAGCACGTACTGATGCTCGTGGCGTTGAAGGATTAGATGAAGCAATTGAAAGAGCAAATGCATATGTAAAAGCAGGTGCAGACGCAATTTTCCCTGAAGCGCTTCAATCAGAGGAAGAATTCCGTCTATTTAATAGTAAGGTAAATGCACCTTTGCTTGCGAATATGACTGAATTCGGAAAAACTCCATATTATAGTGCAGAGGAATTTGCGAATATGGGTTTCCAAATGGTTATTTATCCTGTAACTTCACTTCGCGTTGCAGCGAAAGCGTATGAAAATGTGTTTGCTTTAATTAAAGAAACAGGTTCTCAAAAAGATGCACTTTCTAATATGCAAACGAGAAGTGAATTATACGAAACAATTTCATATCATGACTTTGAAGAGTTAGATACTGGTATTGCAAAAACAGTATTATCAGAAGATCAATAGATAAAGCAGCGAAGGCGATGAAAATACATCTTTGGCAAAATAAAATGCTTGATGTGAAAAATCATCGCCTTCTATTTTCAAAAAAGATATTCCACTCATCGTAGACGAGCATAAGCAAAAAGCTATGAAAGCCGAATGATAGGGGGATACATATGGAGAAAACGAAGTTACCATGGGATGAATTCTTTTCACTTAATAAAGATATAAATCATACTTACTTTACACCAGAAGATTTTTCAGGTGATGAAGATTTAATCGCAAAAACGACAGAACAATTCGTTAAACAAGAAATTGTTCCACAAATGGAGAATATTGAACAACATAACTATAAAGTTTCTCGTCAATTATTTGAGAAAGCTGGGGAACTTGGATTATTAGGCATTGAGGTACCAGAAGATTATGGCGGGTTCGAGTTAGGAAAGGCTGTCTCAGGTCTTGTAGCAGAGAAAATGGGTTACGCTGGTGCGTTTAGCGTTTCTTTTAATATACACGCTGGTGTCGGTACATTGCCTTACATATATTATGGAACGAAAGAGCAAAAAGAAAAATATTTACCGAAAATCGCATCGGGAGAATGGATTGGGGCTTATGCTTTAACAGAGCCAAATGCTGGTTCGGATGCATTAAGTGCAAAAACAAGCGCCGTATTGAATGAAGAGGGAACAGCTTGGAAGTTAAATGGTGAGAAGCAATGGATTACAAATGCTCATATGGCAGATGTATACGTTGTTTTTGCGAAGACAAATAAAGGAATGACAGCGTTTATTGTCGAAAGAACATGTGAAGGTGTATCTATTGGATTAGAAGAAAAGAAAATGGGGATTAAAGGTTCTTCAACAGCGACTCTTATTTTAGAAGATGTTGTCATCCCTGCTGAAAATGTTTTAGGGGAAGTTGGGAAAGGGCATCACGTAGCCCTTAATATTCTTAACTTTGCTAGACTTAAACTTGCTTTTGGAAATATTGGAACAGCAAAACAAGCAATTGGTTTGTCGGTTCAATATGGAAAAGAGCGAAAACAGTTCCAAACGGAATTAGTAGACTTTACGATGATTCAAGAGAAAATTGCAAATATGATCATTGCTACATATGGAGCCGAAAGTGCAGCTTATCGTACGGCAGGTGTAATCGATGAAGCAATTCATGAGAGCGATGAAGATCTTATGAAGAAAATGTCCCAATTTGCAATTGAATGTGCACTGAATAAAGTAAATGCTTCTGAAACACTTGCTTATATCGTAGATGAAGCTGTACAAATTCATGGTGGTTACGGTTATATGCAAGAGTATGAGGTAGAACGATTATATCGTGATGCTAGAATTAGTCGTATTTTTGAAGGAACGAACGAAATTAATAGATTAACAGTTGCCAAAATGTTAATGAAGCAAATCGAACAATTAGAAGATACTGAAGTAGAAAGTGATGTAGCAAATGTAGAAAGAAACCATCGTTACATTTTATTAGCGAAAAAATTGTTGAAACAATCTTTGAAAGCGCTCTCTAAAACTCCAGGTCTAAAAATTGACCAAGAACAAGAATATTCACGTGTAATTTCAAATATGTTGACGGACGTGTACGTCATGGAATCAGCGTTTTTACGTACGAGAAAAGCGGTAAGTAAAAATGGTGAGGAAAAAGAACGTACGAAGCAATTAATAACGGATGTTATTTGTGAAGAAGGATACCGTAAAGTAGAAGAAGCGGCGATTTCTGTACTTTCAGCGGCTGTCACAGAAGAACAAGATAGACATGTGATTTTAGCTGAAATCCGTCAATTATTAGTGCCTTTATACACGAACGTATTTACGAAGAAGAGAGAAATTGCGAAAGCTATTATAAATCGCGGGAAATATATTGTGTAAATAGGAGGAAAGCGATATGAAAAAGATTGGTTTTATCGGTTTAGGTAACATGGGCCTTCCAATGTCAAAAAATCTAGTTAAATCAGGTTACACAGTGTATGGCGTGGACTTAAATAAAGAGGCGGAAGCGTCCTTTGAAAAAGAAGGCGGAATTATCGGTCTATCAATCTCAAAACTAGCAGAAACATGTGATGTAGTTTTTACAAGTTTACCTTCACCTCGCGCTGTTGAAGCGGTATATTTTGGAGCAGAAGGATTATTTGAAAATGGTCACTCGAATGTAGTTTTCATTGATACAAGTACGGTATCGCCGCAGTTAAACAAACAGTTAGAGGAAGCTGCAAAGGAAAAGAAAGTAGACTTTTTAGCAGCACCTGTGAGCGGTGGTGTAATCGGAGCCGAAAACCGTACATTAACGTTTATGGTTGGTGGATCAAAAGACGTATATGAGAAAACGGAATCTATCATGGGCGTACTAGGCGCGAACATTTTCCACGTTAGTGAGCAGATTGATAGTGGTACAACTGTTAAGTTAATTAATAACTTATTAATTGGTTTTTATACAGCTGGTGTGAGTGAAGCTTTAACATTAGCGAAAAAGAATAATATGGATTTAGATAAAATGTTTGATATTTTAAATGTAAGTTACGGTCAAAGTAGAATTTATGAACGTAATTATAAAAGTTTTATAGCACCTGAAAACTACGAGCCAGGATTTACTGTGAACTTATTGAAGAAAGATTTAGGATTTGCAGTTGACTTAGCTAAGGAAAGCGAACTCCATTTACCGGTAAGCGAAATGTTATTAAACGTATATGACGAAGCGAGTCAAGCTGGATATGGTGAAAACGATATGGCTGCTTTATATAAGAAAGTTAGCGAGCAATTAATTTCTAATCAAAAATAAATTATACAAAGGAGAGAATACAATGATTACAACTGAAATTAAACGAGTAAAAAATCACATTAACGGTGAGTGGGTTGAATCGACAGGTACGGAAGTAGAAGCAGTTCCAAATCCAGCGACTGGAAAAATTATCGCTTACGTTCCACTATCTCCAAAAGAAGATGTTGAAAAAGCTGTTGAAGCGGCAAAAGCAGCATTCGAAACATGGTCTAAAGTACCAGTTCCAAATCGTTCAAGAAATTTATATAAATATTTACAGCTATTACAAGAAAACAAAGATGAGCTTGCAAAAATCATTACGCTAGAAAATGGTAAGACGCTAACGGATGCAACAGGTGAAGTACAGCGTGGTATTGAAGCGGTAGAACTTGCAACATCTACGCCAAATTTAATGATGGGTCAAGCACTTCCGAATATCGCTAGCGGAATTGATGGATCGATTTGGCGCTACCCAATCGGAGTTGTTGCTGGTATTACACCGTTTAACTTCCCGATGATGATTCCGTTATGGATGTTCCCACTTGCAATTGCTTGCGGTAATACATTCGTATTAAAAACATCTGAAAGAACGCCACTTTTAGCAGAGCGACTTGTAGAATTATTCTATGAAGCAGGTTTCCCAAAAGGCGTATTAAATTTAGTGCAAGGCGGAAAAGATGTTGTAAATAGCATTTTAGAAAATAAAGATATTCAGGCTGTTTCGTTCGTTGGCTCTGAGCCGGTAGCTCGTTACGTATATGAAACAGGTACGAAACACGGAAAACGTGTACAAGCATTAGCAGGTGCGAAAAACCATGCGATTGTAATGCCAGATTGCAATCTTGAGAAAACAGTACAAGGTGTAATTGGATCTGCATTTGCAAGTAGTGGAGAGCGCTGCATGGCATGCTCAGTAGTAGCAGTAGTGGATGAAATTGCTGATGAATTTATTGATGTATTAGTAGCAGAAACGAAAAAATTAAAAGTAGGCGATGGCTTTAACGAAGATAACTATGTTGGACCATTAATCCGTGAATCTCATAAAGAGCGCGTTTTAGGCTATATTAATAGCGGTGTAGCAGATGGGGCAACTTTATTAGTAGATGGCCGTAAAATTAATGAAGAAGTTGGAGAAGGTTACTTTGTAGGTGCGACAATCTTTGATGGCGTGAATCAAGAAATGAAAATTTGGCAAGATGAAATTTTTGCTCCAGTATTAAGTATTGTACGTGTTAAAGATTTAGAAGAAGGTATTAAACTAACAAATCAATCTAAATTTGCAAATGGTGCGGTTATTTATACGTCAAATGGTAAACATGCACAAACATTCCGTGATAATATCGATGCTGGTATGATTGGTGTAAACGTAAACGTTCCAGCACCAATGGCATTCTTCGCATTTGCAGGAAATAAAGCTTCATTCTTTGGTGATTTAGGTACAAATGGTACAGATGGCGTTCAATTCTATACACGTAAAAAAGTTGTAACTGAGCGCTGGTTTTAATATAGAGTAAACAACCAAATCAGTTATTAGATGAAAACCACCACTATTAATAGTGGTGGTTTTCGTCTTGTTAATTATTTTTTTCAAAAGCTAGTTTAATACCAAATCCAATTAGGACGACTCCTGTTAGCCCTTGAATATAACGTTGCGTCTTCGGTTTTTTCATAAAAGCACTAATTTTATCAATTAAAAATATATAAAATGCAAACCAAATGACTGTTAAAACGAGGTAAGTAAGGCCCATTACAAGAAGTTGAATAAATGTATTATGATTTGGATTTAAAAATTGTGGTAAAAAAGTTAAAAAGAAGACTGCTACTTTAGGATTTAATAAATTTGTAAGAAATCCTTGGCGAAAGCAAGAAGTATGTTCGTTTTCATTATTCAAAGATAGATCATTTGTATCTAAGTTTTCTTTGTTTCTTACTGCTAAAAGGGCTTTAATACCGATATATATTAAATAGAGAGCCCCAACGTACTTGAAAATAGAAAATAAAAGAGCTGACTTTACAATAAGTGCAGAAAGACCAATTACAGCAGCTAAAGTATGAATTAATAGTGCAATACATGTACCAAACACTGTTTTCACTCCACCGACTTTACCAGCAACCAATGTATTTTTCGTAGCCATTGCTGTATCTGGACCAGGTAAAATGATAAGGCAAATAGACATAATGATGAAAAGAAGATAATTTTCTATCATAGCCGCCCCTCCTTTTTATTTTTAGAATATTTGATTAAAATCAGTGTAGCACAAAAATGGATTTAATAAAATTAAATTTTATTAAAAATAATTAAATAAAAAAGGCTATATAGTAGCTGTAATTACACTACTATATAGCCTCGATTTTATACCGCTATTTGCGGGTAGTAAGATTTTCACCACACAAGATTTAGCTGAAGCAAAGAAGTTAGGTGGGGGATGAACAAAATATCCCCTCATGCCAATTTCATTTTATGCATTAAGTAAGTTAAAGAAACGATTCACATCTTCTTCTGAAACGTCACTTAACTGTTTATATTTATAATTCGGATTTTGATCTTTATCAACGACAACGGAGCGTACTCCTTCGAAGAAATCTTCATGTCTCATGAAGTTTTTAGCAAGTATAAGGTCCGTAGCGAAACATTCTTCAACGGATTTATCTTGTCCATCAATAAACTGTTTTAATGTTACTTTTAGTGAAATAGGGGATTTTGATAACAGTGTTTCTTTCGTTTTTAGAGCAAAGGAACTTTCATCTTTCTCCAATGAATGGATGATTTCTTCAATTGTATCGAAAGCAAAATGTGAATTGATTACTTCTAATGAAGGAGCGAGCTCGCTTTCTAAGTTTTGAGCAGTTGCAAATGTACGAATAACTTCTTTTAAATTAGTATGTACATCATCTTCTTTATGCCAATTTACACTTTCAAGTTCAGTAAGAAACTCTGGTAATGAATCAGATGTCATAAAGTAATCTGCAGCATTAATAAATAATACGTCAGAAGCTTTTAAAATAGATGCTGTTAAAGCAACGAATCGTCCTGTATATCCAGGCGCTTTATTTAAGAAATATGCAGCTCCGACGTCTGGGAAGAAGCCGATATTCATCTCTGGCATTGCCCATTTCGTACGCTCAGTTACAATGCGATACTTCGCACCATTTGTAAGACCGACACCGCCGCCCATTACAATTCCATCTAAACAAGCAATAATCGGTTTTGTATATTGATAAATATATGTATCAATTTCATACTCTTCTTCAAAAAAACGTTCTGCATGTTGCAATGCCACTTCATTGGAACGCGCTTCATAAAGAGTTTTAATGTCGCCACCTGCACAAAAACCTTTTGTGCCAGCTCCTTTTAACACGATAAGTGCAATACGCTCATCGTGTTCCCACTCTTTAAGTTTTTGTCCGATAGGTTGTAACATGTCATAAGATAAAGAATTAAGTGCTTTTGGACGGTTTAAAGTAATTGTCGCAACGCCGTTTTCACTAACAGAAAATAAAACTTGTTCAGTCATAATGCATCCTCCCTTACATATCTTCTTATTCTTAATTCTTGATATGTACTGAAATGTCCTTTATAAATTTTGTCAAAAGTTGACGGTAAATATTAATTTGGTCACTGCATATTTTGACGAGTTATCTTTGCAGGATTTCAGAGACTGAGGGGGAATATTACAACATTACTGTAAGTGTAATTATTTGAAGTTATAATGATAAAAGCGCTATTATATAGGTGTGAAATGTTCATTATCAATTCTAAAAGTGTGTTTGAAGAAAAAATAAATCGTACAATTGTAATAAAAAATTTTACATTGAATTAGAAATAGAGAAAGGAGAAATCGGAATGCCAGGACCTTTACTATTGTCGGTTATTATTTTGTCTTTTTTAATGATAGGAATAACGCAGTATTTTCATCATACAGATACGACAGAAGAAGTGAAGGATAAAGTACGTCTCGTATTTCCGATTTTTATAATATCTATTTCATTCTGTATTTTATTAAATAAAGATGGCTACATTGTCGCAGTGTTCTCATTTTTCGTCGCAATCGTCTTAATTACCGTTTTATATTATGTAATGAAAGACTTTATACAAAAATAAAGATGTCACAATAGGCATTTTTATTTTGGGGGAAATATAAAATTTCACATACCGTATTTTATATAAAATACATAAAGCATATAACAATAGAAAAGTGTGTACTTTGCTGTGTATGTACTTGTCAATCTTGCATAGCCACTATACTATTAAAATGTAGAGATTATAAAAAGGGGTTGTATCTATCATGAAATTTGAGATGCACACAAAAATTATTTCAAATGAAAAAGAAGTAAGATTACATATTGAAGAAAATATATTTCAATTAATATTGGATGGTTACCACTTATTTACAATTAAAGAAATATTGCCTTTATATAAATCAAATGAAGAAAGAATTGGAAGTGCAACGATATTGAAACTAGAGTGGGAGAACGGAAAAACTACAATAAACTATCAACTCGTTTCACTAAAATCAGTAAATTAAAAGGAGTAGAAAAATATGAAGTTATTTCATACAGCGGATTGGCATTTAGGAAAGCTTGTTCATGGCGTGTATATGACTGAAGACCAAAAGATTGTATTAGATCAGTTTGTACAGGCTGTTGAAGAAGAAAAACCAGATGCTGTAATTATTGCAGGGGATTTATATGACCGAGCAATTCCACCTACAGAAGCAGTAGACTTATTAAATGATGTGCTGCAAAAAATAGTTATTGATTTACAAACACCAGTTATTGCAGTAGCTGGTAATCATGATAGTCCGGATCGTATCCATTTTGGAAGTAGTTTAATGAAAAAACAAGGATTACATATTGCAGGTCAATTTCAATTCCCGTACGAACCTGTTGTACTAAATGATGAATATGGAGAGGTTCACTTCCATCTAATACCGTATGCAGACCCAAGCATAGTTAGACACGTGTTGAAAAATGAAGACGTACGTTCTCATGATGATGCGATGCGCATTTTTATGAATGAGCTCTCTGAAACGATGGATAAAGAAGCTAGACATGTATTTGTTGGACATGCATTTGTAACTTCTTCAGGAGAAGCGGAGGAGAATACAAGTGATGCAGAACGACCACTTTCAATTGGTGGTGCTGAATATGTAAATAGTCATTATTTTGATAAGTTTCATTACACAGCGCTTGGACATTTACATCAAGCGCATTTTGTACGTAATGAGACCATTAGATATTCAGGTTCACCACTTGCCTATTCAATTTCTGAAGAGAAACATAAAAAAGGTTATTACATTGTAGAACTGAATGAAACTGGTGAAGTAGCAATTGAAAAAAGGTTACTTTCACCACGTCGTAAAATGCGAACAGTAGAAGCGAAAATAGATGAATTATTACAGCATCCAGTAAGTGAAGATTACGTATTTGTAAAATTATTAGACGAAAACCCTGTCTTACAGCCAATGGAGAAAATACGATCTGTATATCCAAATGCAATGCACGTTGAAAGAGCGATGCAAAGGCGAGAACTCACAGATACAAATGAAGTAACGGTTTCAAGACATAAAACGGATGATTTATCTCTTTTAAAGGCTTTCTATAAAGAAATGAAAGGGTTAGATTTATCAGAAGAGAAAGAACGCCTATTTATAGATGTATTACAAACAGTGCAAGAACGGGAAGGTGAACGAGGATGAGACCGATTCAGCTTATTATGACAGCATTCGGGCCATATAAACAGAAAGAAGTAATCGATTTTGAAGATCTTGGAGAACATCGTATTTTCGCTATTTCTGGGAATACGGGAGCTGGAAAAACAACGATTTTTGATGCGATTTGTTATGTGTTATATGGTGAGGCTAGTGGAGAAGAACGTAGTGATACGAGCATGCTTCGAAGTCAATTTGCTGATGATAATGTTTATACAAGTGTTGAATTAACCTTTCAGTTAAAAGGGAAACGCTATGAAATAAAACGGCAACTTGGACATAAAAAACAAGGGAATAAGACCATTACAGGACATGCAGTAGAATTATATGAAGTTATTGATGGAGAAAACGTTCCAGCCGTCGATCGTTTTCATGTAACAGACGTAAACAAAAAAGTGGAAGATTTAATTGGGTTAAGTAAACATCAATTTAGCCAAATTGTTATGTTACCCCAAGGGGAATTCCGAAAACTATTAACATCTGAGACGGAAAACAAAGAAGAGATTTTACGTCGTATTTTTAAAACGGATCGTTATAAATTAATGCGTGAGTTACTTGATCAAAAGAGAAAACAATGGAAAGATGTCTTGCAAGAAAAACAAAAAGAGAGAGAGCTCTATTTCCGTAATGTTTTTAAATTACCAATCCGTGATGGAGCATTATTAGAGACATTAGTGGCACAAGAACATGTAAATACGCATCAAGTAGTAGAAGCGTTAGAACAAGAAACAACCGTGTATAAGGCAGAGGTTGAGCAATTACAAGTAGAACAAGATGTTCAAACGAAGCAATTAAAGGATGCAGAAACACGTTTTCATGCAGCAAAATCTGTAAATGAGAAATTTATAGATTTACAACAAAAGAATGAGAAATATAACACTTTACAAGAGAACCGTGCAGCAATTGAAAAGAAAGAAAAATCCTTTAAACGTGCGGAACAAGCAAAGCGCTTATTACCATTTGAACAATGGTATGAAGAAGCGATGGAAAATGAGCAGAAAGCTGAAAGTTTGTTAAAACAGATAAGCGTCAAACAAGAACAGATAATGAATAGCTTTGAACTTGCTCAGGAGAAGTATGAAGTAGTAAAGAATAAAGAAGCTGAGCGAGAAGAGGCTAAAAAACTTGTTCAAAGATTAGAAGAGTTACAAGCGATTATTGAATCATTAGCTGAGAGAAAGCTGAATTTACAAAATACCGAAATCCAAATAGGGAAATTAAAAGAAAGTATGCAAAAGTTAGATCAACAACTAGAAGAGCATACAAACAAAAAACAGAGAATGTCTGATGAATTGCAGCAATTAGAACAAGCACTTGAGCAATATGTAGCTAAAGTAGAAGAACTAACGAATATGCGAGAAGATGCAAAAGTTTTAAAGCAAGCATATGATGTTTGGCAAGAAAAACAAAAATTCGAGCAAGAAAAAGAAGCGGCAAATAATAAAATGCAAGTGGCAGTTCGTGCATATGAAAACATGGAGCGCCGCTGGTTAAGTGAACAAGCTGGTATATTAGCTCTTCATTTACATGACGGTGAATCTTGTCCGGTATGTGGTAGTACGAATCATCCGCAAAAAGCTACAGAGCAAAGTAATGCGATCGATGAAAAAGAGTTAAACGATTTAAGAGATAAGAAGAACATTGCTGAAAAATTACATGTGCAAGTAGAGGAGAAATGGAATTTCTATCGACTACAATATGAACAAGTGATAGAAGAAGTTGTGAAGCGCGGCTACAACTCGGAAAAATTAGCTGAAACATATAGTGCACTTGTTCAAAAAGGAAAACAATTAGCTGCAGACGTTAATACGTTAAAAGCAAGTGAAGAAACACGTAAGCAGATTGCTGCGAACATGAAAAGCGTAGAAGAAAAAATAGAAGAACTTCAGAAACAAAAACGAGAAGTGGAAACAATGCAGCACCGTACAGAAATGGAGTGTATGCAACTTCGTACGTCATATGAACATGATAAACGAAATATTCCAGAAAACTTACAAACAGTACAAGCTTGGAAAGCACAGTTTGACCAAGCTATGCAGGAACTTAGGTTAATGGAGGACGAATGGAAGAAAGTGCAGGAAGCGTATCAGCATTGGCAAAATGAAAATATACGTATTCAAGCAGAACAAAAAGGTGCTTCTAATCAATTTGAAAGTGCAAAATTAAAGAAAGAAGAGACTTTCGCACGCTTTATGAAAGAGCTAGAACAAAGCGGGTTTACAGACGAATTCACGTATAAAGAAGCCAAATTAAGCGATCACGAGATGGAAATGTTACAAAAAGAAATTCAAGGTTATTATTCATCGCTTGAAGTGCTTGCAAAACAAATTGAAGAGTTACAAGCTGAATTAAAAGATAAAGAGTATATGGATATTACAGCGTTAGGTGAACACATAACAGAATTACAAATTAATCTCGATATCATTAAAGAAAAACGTCAACGTGCGCAAAATGCGGTAACATATATTTCTGATTTACATGAAAACATTAGACGTATTGATGAGCAAATTCATGAGGAAGAAAAAGCTTTCCAAGAACTTGTTGACTTATATGAAGTAATGAAAGGTGATAACGAGAGCCGTATATCATTTGAACGTTACATCTTAATTGAGTATTTAGAACAAATTGTTCAAATTGCAAACGAACGATTACGTAAATTATCAAACGGACAATTTTATTTAAAACGAAGTGAACGAGTTGAAAAGAGAAATCGTCAAAGTGGATTAGGCTTAGATGTGTACGATGCATATACTGGCCAAACACGCGATGTAAAAACACTATCCGGCGGAGAGAAATTTAATGCATCACTTTGCCTAGCGCTAGGAATGGCAGATGTCATTCAAGCATATGAAGGTGGTATTTCCATCGAAACGATGTTCATCGATGAAGGGTTCGGTTCATTAGATGAAGAATCATTAACGAAAGCAGTAGACGCCTTAATTGACTTACAAAAATCAGGCCGATTTATCGGTGTCATTTCACACGTACAAGAGCTGAAAAACGCAATGCCAGCTGTATTAGAAGTAACGAAGCAGAAGGATGGGTGTAGTCAGACTAGGTTTGTGGTGAAGTAAGCTTAGAAAATGGAGTAGGGAATCTATCGATACTTTTAGTGTCATATGTATGAATAATAAAACGTCGTCTCTTCATTGGAGGCGACGTTTTATTTTATAAAATATCTATGAATTATCTGTAGAAGGCGGCGTATTCTCCAAACGATTATAAGCTTTAAAAGCTGAAATTGCCGATATAACCCCGCCTACTAAAAATAAAGTCGATCCTCCAACTAAGATGATACGACTGACATATGTTTCCCGTGCTTCTTCGACTTCTTCTTGTAACGCTGTAGGCATATGAATCCCCCTTTATAAAAGTTGTGTTATCTCGCTATTTGCCGTGCAGTAAGACCCACATCTAAAAATTCAGGGGAAGCAAAGAATTTAGGTGGGGCCCTGCTGCCCGTAAAAGCCCGATTGGTGAGGGCTGATAAGCAGTGGGGGATGAACAAAAGCCCCACTGATTAAAGTTTCACTTTATAAATAGTATATACAAACGCCTAAAATGTGTTAAAATAACTGATGATTTTACGCAGTGAGTAATTAGATGAGTAGGATGCGAGTGGCTAAGTAAATCTTCATCACAAATTTATGTGAACTTCACATAGAGCACATATTAACATTGTATTATGTATATGTACCAAATAAATAAATAAATAAAGTGAATGTAAGTTCTGTTTTCAAAAATTTAAAATCCTTTTATTTCTATATGAAAGTTTTAATCAAGGGTTTTAAAAAATTTGGAAATAGATCTTATGAATATGGAATTCATATAAAAGGGGAATGTCTTATGACAACATATACGAGTGAAATGAGAAAAACTTTAGTTTCAGAAGAAGATGTAGATATTTTAAAAATTATGGCGCATCCAATCAGACTGCAAATTGTAAATGAATTAAGTACGAGAAAAACTTGTAATGTAACACAATTAACAGAGTTACTGAATATTCCGCAATCTACTGTTTCACAACATTTATCAAAAATGAAGGGTAAAGTGTTACGAGCAGAGAGAAGAGGTTTAGAAATTTATTATCATATTAACAATTTAAAAGCGAGTAAGATTGTTAATGTTTTAGGGTATATAAACTAGTGAAATATTTTTATATAAAATAGCCCCTGCTGTTGAGCAGGGGCTATTTTGTGTTGTTTTATGTATTTGTATTTAAAACTTTATAGTTTTTATGATTTACAATTGTTCGATCAAATTCAAAAGTACCACCGCTTACATTTGTAATTTCAACTAAGACCGATTCAGTATAAAGTTTTAATACAGATCCTGTAATCTTTAAATTATTTCGTTGAAAAAGTATAGTATCCCCTACGTTTGCTTTCATAGTACCTCCTCATTAAAGACAGAAATATTTTTTTATTATATATATTAAACCACGGATAGATATATTAGTGAATATTTAGTTTTATTTATTGGGAAAAAATTTGTTCTCTAATAGAAGAGTATAAAGTACTCTTATGTTAAAAGTTATATTTTATTTAAGTTTATCCCGCTATTTGCTGGGCAGTAAGACCCCCACCTCAAAATTCAGTGGAAGAAAAGAAGTTAGGTGGGGGCCCTGCTGCCCATAAAAGCCCGATTGGTGAGGGGTGATTAAAGTTTCACTTTATTATAAGTAAATTGTTTTCAGCATTAGCGAAACAATATTTCTATGTAAATACTGCAGGGAAGCAAATTATTCAAAAAACAGACACTATGTAGCACAAAACGTAAAGTAGATAAGTAAAGTTTTTTTCAGGAGTATAAGAAAAATATACGTTTATTAATAAGATCTCTAATTGGTAAAATTCCAATTAAAAACATAGAAAAACTTTAATATAAAAAGGTAATCAATTAAAAATGGAGAAGTAATATATACGAAAGGAGAGATTTATATGAATAAAGGGAAAAAACAAGTTAGTCAACTTAGTTTTCTGGTGAATTTTATGAACGACAAGGGGAGTCTTGTGAAAATTTAATAGTATTATAGTATCCCCTTGTGAAAAAATGGTTGGGGGAATATATAAATGATAACAGAAATGAATATTAAAGTAGTTTGTGAAGAATCGTTTTCAAAAAGAGAAATAAAAATTTTAGAGACGTTTCTTTCAACTTTATCGGGGCATTCTAATGCTCTCGTTACAAAAGAGGGGATGTTTTTAAACCCATTAAGTAAAGAGAAGAGTGTGATTTATTATCACAACTTTGTATTTGTAAAATCACTTACAGAAGAAATGTGTGCAGAATTAAAAGAAGTTTTAACAAGACGTATTAAAAATGCTTTCATTATGATGGAATTTGTAGAGCCAATTGTTACATTTGAAGAAACAATTATAAACGTATAAAAAAAGTCAGGCTTATGAATTGACCTAATAAAACCGTCTCTTTAATAAATAGTAAAGAGACGGTTTTATTGTTTCACTTTTAAAAAAAGAGTTCAAAAATAAATGTAAATCGATCTTATACAAAAACTACTTATTAAATAAGTGTTACGTATTTAATAAGTAGTTTTTGTATTTCATCCTTCGTTTTTTGTAACTGATTCTACGTTTTTGACGCTCTGTCTTGTAAGTGCTTACATAAACAAAAACATCTTATACAATGAAGGTGTCAAATCAAAAGAGGTGACCAAAATGAACATAAAAAAAGTAAATTTAGCGAATAGCATTGAAATAGAAAGAGGAGGCGGAAAGGTATGAAAAAATCAACTGTTAATCCATGGTTTGTTGTCCTTGGCACAGTTATAGTACAAATGGGGCTTGGGACGATATATACATGGAGTTTATTCAATCAGCCTTTAGTTAGTAAATACGGTTGGAGTCTTAACGCTGTTGCGATAACTTTCTCAATTACTAGTCTTTCTTTAGCATTTTCAACTTTATTTGCGAGTAAATTGCAAGAAAAATGGGGACTTCGTAAACTTATTATGATAGCTGGATTAGCATTAGGACTAGGATTAATACTTAGCTCACAAGCATCCTCATTAATATTACTTTATGTACTAGCGGGAGTTGTTGTAGGTTATGCAGATGGTACAGCATATATCACTTCACTATCAAATTTAATAAAGTGGTTTCCAGAGCGTAAAGGTTTAATTGCTGGTATTTCTGTCTCTGCATATGGTTCAGGTAGCTTAATCTTTAAATACGTTAACGCACAGTTGATTGAATCAGTTGGTGTATCGCAAGCATTTATATACTGGGGTTTAATTGTTACAGCTATGATTGTAATTGGTGCTTGTTTAATCCATCAAGCTGCAGATCAAGGAGCAGTTCATGAAACAAAAACTAAGGAATACACAACGAAAGAAATGTTAGGCACAAAACAAGTATACTTATTATTTATCATGTTATTTACATCATGTATGAGTGGCTTATACTTAATCGGTATGGTAAAAGACATTGGTGTTCAACTTGTAGGACTTAGCGCAGCAACAGCAGCTAATGCGGTGGCTATGGTTGCAATCTTCAATACATTAGGTCGTATCATTTTAGGACCGTTATCGGATAAAATTGGGCGTTTAAAAATCGTTACTGGTACTTTTGTTGTTATGGCGAGTTCAGTCTTAGTTCTAAGTTTTGTAGATTTAAATTATGGTATTTACTTCGTATGTGTAGCAAGTGTAGCGTTTTGCTTTGGTGGAAATATCACTATTTTCCCAGCTATTGTTGGTGATTTCTTCGGTATGAAAAACCATAGTAAGAACTACGGAATTGTGTATCAAGGATTTGGATTTGGGGCGCTTGCAGGTTCCTTTATCGGTGCACTTCTAGGTGGATTCAAACCAACGTTCATGGTGATCGGTGTATTATGTGTCGTGTCATTCATTATCGCAATTTTAATTCAAGCACCTAAACAGAAAAAAGAACAAGAAGAAGAGTATCGCAGCGTAGCATAAGTATACAAATCTTCTATAACACTATGATTACGAAAAAGCATCCTATTCTATTAATTAGGATGCTTTTTTTATGAGTTATTTTAACAAGGTTAAATTACTTTTGTGATTTTTATAGATGTAAAAGTGAGTGGAATACCCATTTGGATTATATTGGAATATGATAAATTGATACATCATATTCGAAATATATATTAAATCTTAAATGATAAAGAAGACATTCATTAGTATTTGTAAGATATATTTTCAGAAAAATATTGAGAAAATATATACTTGAGTTTTTCATAAAGCATTGTAAATGAACGTATCTCTAGTTTATCTTCTTCAATTTTAAAAAGAGGAGTTTGAATTTTATTTATAATATAAGTACATTTAATGCGTTTAGGTATGATTTTATTAAGAAGCATTAAAATACTTTATCTGAAAAATAAAAAAAGATTGACAAGTTTATTGAGAAACATTATCATTTCGGTGTAAGATAGTAAATGAAAAACATTATCAATAAAATGGATTTTAAAGTAATGCGCACTTGACCAATTAGTTTAGTAAGTGTATTATTTTTTACAACATGAATGATAATGAAAATCAATATCATTTATGTTACTTAATGAAATTAATGTTTATGTGAAAGGATAGAGAAAATGAACTTAGGGGAATTTGATGGGCAAACAGTTTTAGTAACAGGTGCAGCACAAGGCATAGGCAGTGTTGTTGCCAAAATGTTTTTAGAAAGAGGAGCCACAGTTATTGCGGTCGATCAAAATGAAGAGGGGTTAAATGTACTCTTAAATCAAAATGAATTAAATAAAACACGTATGAAAACGTTTCGTTTAGATGTGAGTAATAGCGCTGCTGTTGAAGACATGGTAAATCATATTGCAAATGAAATAGCGCCAATAGATATTTTAATAAATGTTGCAGGGGTTTTACGTATGGGACCAATTCATTCGTTAAGTGATGAAGATTGGAATAAAACATTCTCTGTAAATACTACAGGGGTTTTCAATATGTCCCGAGCGGTAAGTAAAAATATGATGTTAAGAAAATCAGGGGCAATTGTTACAGTCGGTTCAAATGCGGCAAATACGCCGAGAATGGAGATGGCTGCGTATGCTGCGTCAAAGGCTGCAACGACGATGTTTATGAAATGTTTAGGACTAGAGCTTGCGGCATACAATATACGCTGCAACTTAGTTTCTCCAGGTTCTACTGAAACTGAGATGCAAAGATTACTATGGGCTGATGAGAATGGAGCTAAAAATATAATTGCTGGTTCTCAAAATACATATAGACTCGGAATTCCATTACAAAAAATTGCACAACCTTCAGAAGTTGCTGAAGCCGTGTTATTTTTAGCCTCAGATAGAGCAAGTCATATTACAATGCACAATTTATGTGTCGATGGCGGTGCTACGTTAGGAGTTTAATCAAAATTCAGGAGGTTATTATATTATGAATGAACATATAGCTGTAAAGGAATTGTCAGAAAAACTTTTAGGAGATTATAAGACTGAATCTTCATTCTTTTTTGCTTCACCAACTCGAACGATATTAGCAGAAGGAGAGTTTACTACAGTAAAGCATCGTGAAATTGAAAATTTCCCAGAGCTTGTGCAAGCGACATTAAGTAATGCGAAACAAGCTGGAAATCCAAATCCTATCGTTGTGGGTGCTTTGCCATTCGATCGTAGAAAAGAAGTCCAACTTATCGTACCCGAATATAGTAGGATTTCTGAGCGTTTACAATTGGATACAACAAATCAGCTTGAAACAAATGAGAACGTAACATTTGAAATGACGCCAATGCCAGACCCTGAAGTTTATATGAATGGTGTGAAGCAAGGAATTAAAAAAATACAGGACGGTGATTTAAAGAAAATCGTTCTATCTAGATCGTTAGATGTTAAATCTTCGGAAAAGATTGATAAGCAAAAACTTCTGCGAGAATTAGCAGAGCATAATAAGCATGGTTATACATTTGCTGTGAATTTACCGAAAGATGAAAAAGAGAACAGTAAGACGCTAATTGGAGCAAGTCCTGAATTACTTGTTTCACGTAATGGTATGCAAGTTATTTCTAACCCGTTAGCTGGTTCAAGGCCACGTAGTGAGGACCCAGTAGAAGATAAAAGAAGAGCAGAGGAATTACTTTCTTCTCCAAAAGATTTACATGAACATGCGGTAGTAGTGGAAGCGGTTGCCGCTGCACTTCGTCCGTATTGTCATACATTACATGTTCCAGAAAAGCCATCAGTTATTCATAGTGAAGCGATGTGGCATTTGTCTACAGAAGTGAAAGGTGAACTGAAGGATCCAAATACTTCTTCTTTACAATTAGCAATTGCCCTTCATCCTACGCCAGCAGTTTGCGGAACTCCGATGGAAAAAGCAAGAGAGGCTATACAGCATATTGAGCCATTTGACCGCGAGTTCTTTACAGGAATGCTAGGATGGAGCGATTTAAATGGAGATGGAGAATGGATTGTTACAATTCGTTGTGCTGAAGTACAAGAAAATACACTGCGTTTATATGCAGGAGCTGGAGTTGTTGCTGAGTCAAAACCAGAAGATGAGTTAGCAGAAACATCAGCTAAGTTCCAAACAATGCTAAAAGCTTTAGGGTTAAGAGATAGTTCACTTAATGAAAAATAGGGGGAAGAAAGAATGCTAGTAGGTTATACAGAATGGCCAAAAGAATTTGCCGATCGTTACCGAGAAGAAGGATGTTGGCTTGGTGAAACATTTGGAGGAGTGTTAAGAGAGCGGGCTGAGAAATATGGAGATCAAATCGCGGTTGTAAGTGGTAAGAAGCATATAACATATAGTGAACTTAATAAAAAGGTAGATCGTTTAGCAGCAGGTTTACTGAATTTAGGAATAAAGAAAGAGGACAGAGTTGTAATCCAGTTACCTAACATTATCGAGTTTTTCGAAATATGTTTTGCACTATTTCGAATTGGAGCGCTTCCTGTCTTTGCACTGCCGTCACATCGAAGCAGTGAAATTAGTTATTTTTGTGATTTTGGCGAGGCGAGCGCTTACGTTATTTCAGATAAGGCTCTCGGTTTTGATTATCGAAAACTAGCAAGAGAAGTGAAAGAGAAAGTGCCAAATTTACAACATGTAATTGTAGTGGGAGAAGAAGAAGAGTTTGTGAACATAAATGATCTGTATATGGATCCCGTCTCATTACCAGAAGTTCAGCCAAGTGATGTTGCGTTTCTCCAATTATCAGGAGGCACAACAGGTCTTTCTAAATTAATTCCTAGAACACATGATGACTATATTTATAGTTTACGTGTTAGCGCTAAAATTTGTAATTTGAATGCAGAAAGCGTCTATATGGCAGTTCTTCCAGTAGCACACAATTACCCAATGAGTTCTCCAGGGACATTTGGAACTTTCTATGCGGGTGGAAAAGTGGTATTGGCAACTGGTGGTAGTCCAGATGAGGCATTTGCTCTTATCGAAAAAGAAAAAGTTACAATTACAGCGCTCGTTCCGCCATTAGCAATGATTTGGCTTGATGCTGCATCTTCTCGTAATACCGATTTATCGAGCCTAGAGGTTATTCAAGTAGGTGGTGCTAAGTTTAGTGCTGAGGTAGCAAGACGTATACGCCCTACATTTGGATGTACGTTACAGCAAGTATTCGGTATGGCGGAAGGATTAGTGAACTATACAAGATTAGACGATCCGGAAGAAATTATTATTCATACACAAGGTAGACCAATGTCTGCACTCGATGAAGTACGAGTTGTTGATGAAAATGACAACGATGTACAACCGGGCGAAGTAGGTAGTTTATTAACACGAGGTCCATATACAATTCGTGGTTACTATAAAGCCGAAGAGCATAATGCACGATCATTTACAAAGGATGGGTTTTATCGCACAGGTGATCTTGTAAAAGTAAATGAACAAGGATACATCATTGTAGAAGGAAGAGATAAAGATCAAATTAACCGTGGTGGTGAGAAAGTTGCTGCGGAAGAAGTTGAAAATCATCTATTAGCACACGATGCGATCCATGACGTAGCAATCGTATCTATGCCTGACGATTATTTAGGTGAACGCACCTGTGCTTTTGTTATAGTTCGCGGACAAGTTCCGGCAGTAAGTGAATTAAAAATGTTTTTAAGAGAACGTGGTATAGCGGCTTATAAAATTCCAGATCGAATTGAATTTATTGAATCATTCCCGCAAACAGGAGTCGGAAAAGTCAGCAAAAAAGAACTACGTAAAGTCATTGCTGAAAAACTTATTACAGTAAAACAATAATAAAAATCGGAAGGAAGTGATTAGATGGCCATCCCATCTATTTCAGTATATAAAATGCCAATTGAATCAGAACTACCAAAAAATAAAGTGAATTGGACACCAGATCCGAAACGTGCAGTACTTTTAATTCATGACATGCAAGAATACTTTCTTGATGCATATAGCGATAAAGAATCACCAAAAGTAGAACTTATTTCAAATATTAAAATGATAAGAGAAAAATGCAAGGAACTTGGTATACCAGTTGTTTATACAGCACAACCTGGTGGGCAAACGTTAGAACAACGAGGTTTATTACAAGACTTTTGGGGTGACGGTATACCTGCTGGACCAGATAAAAAGAAAATTGTTGATGAACTTACTCCTGATGAGGATGATATATTCCTAACAAAATGGAGATATAGTGCATTTAAAAAGACAAATCTATTAGAAATTTTAAATGAACAAGGAAGAGATCAACTCATTATTTGCGGTATTTATGCGCATATTGGCTGTCTTTTAACAGCTTGTGAAGCATTTATGGATGGTATAGAGCCGTTCTTTGTAGCAGATGCAGTTGCTGATTTTTCACTAGAGCATCATAAACAAGCATTGGAGTATGCATCTAATAGATGTGCAGTAACGACATCAACAAACCTACTGTTAAAAGATTTACAAAGTGTAAAAGATGATGAGAGTGAAGGAATTACTATACAGGAAGTGCATGAACTAGTTGCACAACTACTTCGTGAGCCAGTAGAGAGTATTGATATTGATGAAGACTTATTAAATAGAGGGCTTGATTCGGTCAGAATTATGAGTTTAGTAGAAAAGTGGCGTCGTGAAGGGAAAGAAATCACTTTTGCAGATTTAGCAGAACGTCCAACTGTTGCAGGTTGGTACAGTTTACTATCTTCACAAACAGCACAGGTGCTGTAACAAATAGACTACATAATAAAGGGGTAGTAAAGAATGCCTAACAGTCAAAAGATTCGTCATTCGTTATCATCTGCGCAGTCTGGTATGTGGTTTGCGCAACAATTAGATCCGCTTAATCCAATTTATAATACTGGGGAATATGTAGAAATAAACGGAAATATTCATCAAGACATTTTTGAATTAGCTGTACGTAAAGTTGTAATGGAAACAGAAGCACTTCATGTTCGCTTCGAAGAGGATGAAATTGGCCCATGGCAAGTTATTGAAGAATCACAGTTTCATATGCATTTTATTGACGTTCGTAAAGAAGAAAATCCTGAAGAAGCTGCTAAAGTATGGATGAAAAATGATTTATCTATGCCAGTCGATTTGAAAAAAGATACTTTATTTACTGAAGCACTTATTCAAGTTGAAAATAATCGTTTCTTTTGGTATCAGCGCATCCATCACATTGTGATGGATGGCTATGGATTTTCACTTCTTAGCCAAAAAGTAGCGAATGAGTATACATCACTTATAGAAGAAACAAACAAGAATGAAAAACCATTTGGTTCTCTTGCAAAAGTCGTGCAAGAAGATATTGAGTATCGTGAGTCTAAACAATTTCAGGAAGATCGTACTTTTTGGTTAGAAAAGTTTGCAGATGCCCCAGAAGTTGTAAGTTTGGCAGAACGAGCACCGAGAACATCAAATGGATTTTCACGAGAAACAGCTTATTTATCTAGTTCTAGCACGAAAACTTTACTAGAAGATATCAATATTTCGTTAACAAGTTGGCCGGAATTCATTGTGGCTGTAACAAGTATTTATATGCATAAATTAACAGGTGAAAATGATATTGTTTTAGGTTTACCGATGATGGGACGTCTAGGTTCTGTATCTATTCATACACCAAGTATGGTAATGAATTTAGTTCCACTTCGTATTACAGTAACTCCAAATATAACTCTTGCGGAATTATTGCAGCAAGTTTCTAAAGAAATCCGAGATGTACGTCGCCATTATAAATACCGTCATGAGGAATTAAGAAGAGATTTAAAGTTACTAGGTGAAAATCAAAGGTTGTTTGGACCGTTAGTGAATGTTATGCCTTTTGATTACGGGCTTAATTTTGCTGGAAATCGTGGTATTACGCATAACTTATCAGCAGGACCTGTCGATGATTTATCGATAAATGTATATAAACGTTTTGATCAAAATGAGATAATGATTCATTTTGATGCAAATCCTGAAGTATATAATAACGCGGATCTAGCATTGCATAAAGAAAGATTTATGAATCTATTTGAATTAGTAATAAATAATTATGAGAAAAACGAGTCGATTGGAAAAATAAACATTACTCTGCCTGAAGAAAATCATAAAGTTTTATTGGAATGGAATGAAACGAAGGAAGACGATGAATTAATCAGTCTGCCTATATCATTTGAAAAACAAGTGAAAAAAAATCCCAATAAACTAGCGATTACTTGTGACGGTGTAATCCTTACGTATAAAGAGCTAAATGAACGAGCGAATGAACTAGCACATTATTTAGTAGAAGAAGGAATACGACCAAATCAGTTTGTAGCTTTAGTATTCCCTAGATCAATAGAAATGGTAGTTAGTATGCTAGCAGTCTTAAAGGCTGGTGCAGCGTATTTACCAATAGATCCAGAATACCCAGCAGATAGAGTTACTTATATAGTAAATGATGCAAAACCAGTTTGTATCATAACACATTCATCTGTTTCATCTAAGTTAGTTATAGAAAAGGATATGAAAAAAATTGTATTAGATGACGAAGAAACGAAACTAGCGTTACATACATATTCTCGTATGAATATAGCATGTAAGAATGATGTATCACTGTTAAACCCAGCCTATACAATATATACTTCAGGCTCAACAGGAAACCCAAAAGGTGTAATTGTTCCTATGAGAGGTTTAAGTAACTTTTTAATGGCTATGCAACAAAAGTTTTCATTAAATGAAAATGATCATTTATTAGCAGTTACAACGTTTGCATTTGATATTTCTGCACTAGAAATTTATTTACCTCTTATTAGTGGTGCAAGTTTAACAATTGCGCAAAAAGAAGACATACAAGAGCCTTCTGCATTAACGACACTTTTACATGAAGAAAGAGTGACCATTATGCAGGCTACACCGACGCTTTGGCAGGCGTTAGTAACTGATTATCCAGAGAAGCTACAAGGGCTAAGCATACTTGTTGGTGGTGAAGCTCTTCCAGCGCATTTAGCAAATAAATTACGAGAATTAGGTTGCTCAATAACTAATTTATATGGACCAACTGAAACGACGATTTGGTCTACTTTCATGAACATTGATGAAGGTGAAAAGGGCATACCTCCTATTGGAAAACCAATTTGCAATACAGAAGTGTATGTATTGGATGCAGGGTTACAACCAGTGCCACCTGGAGTTATTGGGGAATTATATATTGCAGGGGAAGGACTTGCAAGCGGATATTTAGGAAAACCTGAGTTAACAGCTGAACGGTTTGTTGCAAATCCTTATGGAGAATCAGGGAAGCGCATGTACCGTACAGGAGATCTTGTGAAATGGCGTAGTGATGGTGCGTTAGAGTACATTAGTCGCGCAGATCATCAAATTAAAATTCGTGGATTCCGAATTGAATTAGCTGAAATTGAAACGGTATTACAACGACATGAAAATATTCAACAAGCGGTAGTAATGGTACGAGAAGATCGTGCAAATGATAAACGCATCATTGCGTATATCGTTGCAGAAGAAAAGGAACCGATTAATCTTTCAGAAATTCGTTCTTATGTTTCAGAAAGTTTAGCGAATTATATGATACCATCGACATTTGTTGTGCTAGAAGTATTACCATTAACGCCAAATGGTAAGGTTGACAGAAAGAAATTACCTGCTCCTGATTTTAATGGAATGAACAATGAGAGAGTTGCTAGAAATCCGAAAGAAGAAATATTATGTGATTTATTTGCAGAAGTACTTGGTGTTTCTCGAATTGGCATTGATGATAATTTCTTTGAAATGGGTGGACATTCACTTCTCGCATCTCGTTTAATGGCAAGAATTCGTGAAACGTTAAGTGTGGAATTAGGAATTGGGAAACTATTTGAATCACCAACTGTTGCCGAACTGGCGAAACAATTAAACCATGCAAAAAGCGCAAGACCAGCTATTCAGAAAGCAAGTAGGCCAAATGAAGTTCCACTTTCATTTGCACAGCGCAGGTTATGGTTCTTAAATTGTTTAGAAGGTCCAAGTCCTACTTATAATATTCCGCTAGTCATTCGTATGAATGGAATATTGAATCGGGAAGCATTACAAGGTGCTTTTTATGATGTAGTTGAGAAACATGAAACACTTAGAACAATTTTCCCTAACGTATTAGGTAGTTCCTATCAGAAAATTTTAGATATGGAAAACTTAAATTTAGAAATGGTTATAACTAATACATGTAAAGATGAATTAGAAAGTGTACTTTCAGAGGCGGTAAGATATAGCTTTAACCTCGATTTTGAGCCGGCAGTTCGTTTGCAACTTTTTACAATGAGTGAAAACGAACATGTATTATTAATTCTATTACATCATATTGTAGGTGATGGCTGGTCATTACAGCCGTTAACGAGAGATTTTACAGCGGCGTATAAAGCGCGAAGTCAAGGTGACAGAGTTCAGCTGGAGACACTACCAGTTCAATACGCAGATTATGCACTTTGGCAACAGCAATTGCTAGGTGATGAAACGACACAAGAGAGTCTTATTTCAACACAATTAGATTTTTGGAAAGAAGAACTTAAAGGTTTACCAGACCAAATGGAGTTACCTACAGATTTCCAGCGTCCAATTGAGACGAGTTACCGCGGGGAAACAATTCATTTTCATATAGATGAAGGTATGCATAGTAGGTTAGTAGAGCTTGCACGTAAAAATGGAGTTAGTTTGTTTATGGTATTGCAAGCAGGGCTTAGTGCACTATTTACAAGATTAGGTGCAGGCACTGATATACCAATTGGAAGTCCGATTGCTGGAAGAAATGATGATGTACTTTCAGATATTGTTGGTTTATTTGTAAATACATTAGTGTTACGTACAAATACTTCAGGAGATCCAAGTTTTAAAGAATTATTAAATAGAGTGAAGCAGGTAAATCTTGCAGCTTATGAAAATCAAGATGTTCCATTTGAAAGGCTTGTTGAAGTATTAAATCCAGTACGTACTCGAAACAGCCATCCGTTGTTTCAAGTTATGTTAGCTGTTCAAAATACACCAGAAGCAACGTTTCATGTACCAGATTTAGAAGCGAGCCTTGAAATTCAAAGCGTTGGTTCTGCAAAATTTGATTTAACATTTGAAATTAGTGAGAGTAACGGGGTTGATGGTACTCCGAACGGTTTACATGGATTACTAGAGTTTAGTACCGATTTATATAAACGTGAAACGGTTCAAAAACTAATAGAACGATTCATTTTGTTATTAGATGATGCAACTACAAATCCAGATCAATCCATTGGCAGATTAGAAATATTAACTTTAGCAGAGAAAAATACAGTGTTAGAAAAGTGGAATGGTGGTTTTCAAATTGCACCAGAAATGACATTGCCACAATTGTTTGAAAAGCAGGCTCATATAAATCCAAATTCTATTGCTGTTGTCTTTGAAGATAAGAAATTAACTTATGAAGAGTTAAATAGAAAAGCAAATAAAATAGCTCGATTCCTAATAGCAAAAGGGATTGGTCCTGATCAACTCGTTGCTTTAGCGATGCCAAGATCATTAAACATGGTTGTAAGCTTATTAGCTGTTCTTAAAGCTGGTGCTGGATACCTTCCGTTAGATCCAGATTACCCAGCAGACCGTATTTCATTTATGCTACACGATGCGAAACCATCATGTGTTTTAACGAATTCAGAAGTGGAAATTGAATGTAATGAGGCACTAAAAGTTTTAGTTGATGATGTGAAAGTAATAGCAGAGGTTGAGAAATATAGTGAAGACAATATTGATGAAGTGGAACGAATTAAGCCATTATCTCCATCACATATTGCTTACGTTATTTATACGTCAGGGTCAACGGGCAGACCGAAAGGCGTTATGATACCTCATCAAAATGTAGTGAGACTTTTAGGAGCAACTGATCATTGGTTCCAGTTTGACGGAAACGATGTTTGGACGATGTTCCATTCATATGCTTTTGATTTCTCGGTTTGGGAAATTTGGGGACCTTTATTATACGGAGGGCGTTTAGTTGTAGTCCCACATACTGTAAGTCGCTCGCCGAAAGAATTTTTACAGCTTCTTGTTAAAGAAAAGGTTACGGTTTTAAACCAAACTCCATCAGCGTTCTACCAATTGATGCAAGCAGATCGTGAAAATGAAGAGATTGGCCAAAAATTATCTTTACGATATGTTGTTTTTGGAGGAGAAGCACTTGAGCTAAGTCGCTTAGAAGATTGGTATAGTCGACATCCTCATAACGCACCAAAGCTTATTAATATGTATGGTATTACAGAGACGACAGTACATGTTAGTTATATTGAATTAGATGAAACTATCGTCTCTTTACGGGCAAATAGTTTAATTGGGTGCAGTATACCTGACCTTAAAGTGTATGTGTTAGACAACTATTTACAACCAGTCCCACCTGGAGTAGTTGGAGAAATGTATGTTGCAGGTGCAGGACTTGCGCGTGGATATTTAGGAAGAGCAGGATTAACGGCTGAACGCTTTATCGCAGATCCATTTGGCAAGCCAGGTACAAGAATGTATCGTACAGGAGACTTAGCTCGCTGGCGTAATGATGGGACGCTAGATTATATAGGACGTGCAGATCATCAAATCAAAATTCGTGGATTCCGAATTGAATTAGGAGAAATAGAAGCAGTCATAATGAAGCACCCTAAAGCTGAGCAAGTAGCCGTTATTGTACGTGAAGATCAACCAGGGGATAAACGGTTAGTTTCTTATATCGTTGCATCAAATAATGAAGCAATTGATACGAATGAAATGCGTCAGTTTGCTAGTGGTAGTTTACCAGATTATATGGTTCCATACGCTTTTGTAGTAGTAAATGAGTTACCTTTAACTCCAAACGGTAAATTAGATAGAAAGGCATTGCCAGCTCCAGCATTTATCGCATCATCTTCTAGTCGTGGTCCAAGAACACCGCAAGAAGAAATGTTATGTGACTTGTTTACAGAAGTGCTAAGTGTACCTCAAATTGGAATTGATGACGGATTCTTTGATCTTGGTGGTCATTCACTCCTTGCAGTGCAGCTTATGAGCCGCATGAAAGAGGCGCTTGGAGTGGAACTAAACATTGGTACTTTATTTGCAGCACCGACTGTTGCAGGGTTAGCTGAAAGACTTGAGATGGGGAATGGTCAAAGTGCACTTGATGTGTTGCTTCCATTACGAGCAAGCGGGGATCAATTACCACTATTTTGTGTACATCCAGCAGGTGGATTAAGTTGGTGCTATGCAGGACTTATGAAATCTTTAGGAACAGATTATCCAATTTATGGTGTGCAAGCACGTGGTATTGCTAAAAATGAAGAACTTCCAAAAAGTTTAGAGGAGATGGCGGCGGATTACTTGAAACACGTTCGTGAAGTACAGCCTCATGGACCATATCGTTTATTAGGTTGGTCGCTTGGAGGAAATGTTGTGCATGCAATGGCGGCGCAATTACAAAATGAAGGGGAAGAAGTAGAATTACTCGTTATGCTTGACTCTTATCCTGGACACTTCTTACCGAATACGGAAGCGCCTACTGAAGAGGAAGCGTTAATTGCATTACTTGCTTTAGGCGGATATGACCCAGATAACATGGATGGTAAACCACTTACAATGGAAAGTGCAGTTGAAATCCTTCGTAAAGATGGAAGTGCATTAGCAAGTCTTGAAGAAGAGACTATATTGAACTTGAAAGAAACATATGTAAATTCAGTAGGGTTGTTAGGGAAATATGTACCGAAAGTTTATAACGGAGATATCCTGTTCTTTAGATCTACTGTTATACCAGACTGGTTTGATCCTATTTCTCCAAATACGTGGCTAAATTATTTAGACGGGCAAATTGTGCAGCACGATATTGATTGTAGACATAAAGATCTATGTCAGCCAGGTCCGCTTACGGAAATTGGACAAGTATTAGCGAAATATTTGCAGAATAAGAAAGGGGTAAGTAGAGTATGACGAATCCATTTGAAAATGATAATTACACATATAAAGTATTAATAAATGAGGAGGGCCAGTATTCTCTCTGGCCTGCTTTTCTCGATGTACCTATTGGCTGGAATATCGTATATGAAGAAGCTAGTAGGCAGAGCTGCTTAGAATATGTTGAATATAACTGGAAAGATTTGAATCCAAAAAGTAATCAAGTTCGCGAAAAAACATTAGCAGGAAAACGATAATGAAAGAAAAACTAAATCCAAAAGTAGTTGTAAGTATCGTTTATATAACTGCGATGTTTATGGCTGCGATGGACGCAACGATTGTAAATGTAGCACTGCAAACGATAAGTAGAGAACTACAAGTACCTGCATCTGCAATGGGGACGGTTAATGTTGGGTATTTAGTTAGTTTAGCTGTTTTCCTTCCGATTTCTGGTTGGTTAGGAGATCGATTTGGTACGAAAAGAGTATTTTTAATTGCTCTTTTCGTATTTACAATTGCCTCTGCTTTATGCGGAATGGCTAACGATATTACTTCATTGAATATTTTCCGTATTATTCAAGGTGCTGGTGGAGGGCTTTTAACGCCGGTCGGAATGGCAATGTTATTTCGAACATTTTCACCAGAGGAAAGACCGAAGATTTCTCGGTTCATTATACTTCCAATTGCTGTAGCACCAGCAATTGGTCCTATCATCGGTGGTTTCTTTGTAGATCAAATGTCTTGGCGTTGGGCATTTTATATTAATCTACCGTTTGGAATCGTTGCATTGCTATTTGGACTTCTATTTTTAGCAGAGCATGTTGAAAAATCAGCTGGTCGCTTTGATTCGCTCGGCTTTATTTTATCAGCACCAGGATTTGCGATGCTCATATATGCGCTCAGCCAGGGACCATCAAAAGGGTGGATTTCTCCAGAAATTATGAGTACTGGGATAGCTGGGGGGGTATTCATTACATTGTTTATAATCGTAGAACTGAAAGTAAAGCAACCGATGTTAGATTTACGTTTATTAAAAGAACCAGTGTTTAGAAAGATGAGTCTTATATCATTATTTTCATCAGCTGGTTTACTAGGAATGTTATTTGTTTTTCCACTTATGTATCAAAATTTGATAGGAGTTTCCGCGCTGGAATCAGGACTTACGACATTTCCAGAGGCGATTGGATTAATGATTTCTTCACAAATTGTGCCATGGTCATATAAAAAATTAGGAGCGCGAAAGGTAATTTCTATTGGATTAATTTGTACCGTGGTTATCTTTGTTTTATTAAGTTTTGTAAATCACGATACGAATCCGTGGCAAATCCGCGCATTATTGTTTGGTATCGGTATTTTCTTAGGTCAATCTGTCGGTGCGGTTCAATTTTCTGCCTTTAACAATATCACGCCGCCTTCTATGGGGAGAGCTACTACTATATTCAATGTGCAAAATCGATTAGGTTCAGCAATAGGAGTAGCTGTTTTAGCTAGTATACTAGCTGATTTTGGAAGTAATAACGCTCAATCCGATTTTTTACCATATCAAGCAGCATTAATTGGATCAGCAATATTTTTGCTCATAGCACTACTATTTTCTTTACGTATTTCGGATAAAGAGGTAATGTCAAAGAAGAAAGAAAAAACATTATCTGTATCAGAAAAAGAGAAAGTACTTGTCAATGAATAACAATATACGCATGCTTTCTTATGAAAATTGATATTCGTTGAATAAAGGAGAGTTTACATGATAGAAAGTAAAGTTGTAGATTCTATTCCAACTTTGAATGAGAATGATTGTCAAATATGGTGGGCAAGAATTTCGGATTTACAATCATGGCATTACAATTTACTAAATGATATAGAGCGAGAGAAAGCAAATTCGTATCATCATTCGGCAGATCGAGCTCGTTTTATAATAGGTTGCGTAATAAGTAGATTAGTTCTCGGTAAGATACTTTCTATGTCACCAGTCCAAGTACCAATCGATCGAATGTGCTCAGTATGTAAAGTGCAGCATGGAAGACCACAATTACCAGAAGGTATGCCGCAATTATCCGTTTCGCATTCAGGTGAGTGGGTTGTCGTTGCTTTTACAAAATCTGCACCTGTTGGCATAGATGTAGAACAAATGAATCCAAATGTAGATGTTATGAAAATGGCAGAAGGTGTATTAACAGACATTGAAATAGCGCAAGTTATGAAACTGCCAAATGAACAGAAAATAGAAGGATTTTTAACATATTGGACTCGAAAAGAAGCGGTGCTGAAAGCGACAGGTGAAGGACTAATGATTCCGCCAGTACATATTACAGTATCAGCTCCAAATGATCCTCCAAACTTGTTGGTTTTTAAGGATAGACAAGAGTTATTAAATAATACAATGATGGAAGATGTAAAGCCTAGTTTAGATTATAGGGCCTCTGTTGCAATATTCAGTAAGGAAGTAACTGAAATTACGCAATTAGATGCGGCAGCACTTTTAAATCTTAAATAAAAAAATTATAGAAGAGGTGTTCCTCATGTTAGTAGCGGAAAATAGAAAGAATGAATTCACTTATAACGTACAAGTAATTAAAAATATTTTATTTTCTGGAGATACATCATCCATTCATGCTTTAGAAAAGCTTTTAAATGATACAGTTCAGTTTGATGTTCTTGAACAAGAGGCACTTGGTAGACAGTACATTCCGAAAGAAGCAAAGAATTTCTTTGATAAAGATGGAACATTTCTTTACCGTGTATCTAATGTTAGTTATAAAGGCAAGGTGTTATCTGAAAATCTAATTTTTGCAGACACTTCGTTTTTACCGGACGCAATAAAGAGTGAATTAGAGAGTGGAAATATTCCTGTTGAAAAGCTTATAGAAAAGATGGAAGTAAGAAGAAATGTATTATATGAAGGATATCAGCCATCTGGAAATATTATTGAATTGTTTGATGGATGTTCTGTTACAGCGAATGTGTATCCAACTAGAAAGTATCAAATTGTAAGTAAATGCAAATGTGTATTTTATATTTGTGAAGTGTATCATGCAGAGAATATAAAGCAATTGCTTAAATAAAAACAAGAAACCAGCCTATAAAATGGCTGGTTTCTTGTTTATTTAACAGCTTCTTTTAATTCTTTACCTGCTTTAAATGCAGGAACTTTACCAGCGGCGATTTGAATTTCTTCGCCAGTTTGCGGATTACGTCCTGTACGAGCAGATCTTTCGCGCACTTCAAAAGTTCCAAAACCGATTAGTTGAACTTTATCTCCAGATTGTAATGCATTAGCAATTGTGTCAAATACGGATTGTACAGCTGCAGAAGCGTCCTTTTGAGAAATATCAGCTGATTGAGCTACGTTTTTAATTAATTCTGTTTTGTTCATGTTTTCACCTCATAAAAAAATTTTTGGAATGAATGTTTTAGTATAATAGATAGTAAAGATAAAGCTATCACTATGATTAGATAGAATACTATATAATTATGTTAATTTCGTTGCAAGAGACTGAATCCCTTCTATTATTTAGGGATTAATTAAGAATCGATGCATATAAAAAGCTTTAATATGAGGATGAGGGGGAATATATGAATGATTTTTCGTGAAAAAAATGAGAAGGAAAGTATATTAATTCGTCAACATGATCATGGTTTTTTAGCTGGAGAGATTGCAAAACATATAAAAGAAGACTTTTTTGAAAGTAAAACATATTTAAAAGAAACAGTTGATGCAATATATGAGCATGACAGAGGATGGATAGAGCTTGATAAAGTACCAATTTTGAATGATGCTAAAAATATTCCATATACATTTATGGATTGTCCAAGCCCATTACGTTTTGTTTTTTATGCGATTGGTTTGAATGAAATTGAAAATTCTAATCCATACGGGGCATTACTTTGTAGTAAACATTTTTTATCATTTCCACTAAACGAGGAAGATGAAGAGATGATGTCATTTTATAAACATGAATTAGAACGACAAAAAAGAATCTTGAAAACGTTAACAAAGGAACAGTTTGCGATGTTCGATAAACATTATAGATTATTAAAGTTTTGTGATGAACTTTCTTTATACGTATGTATGAATAAGCCTGGTGTCAAAAAGAAAGATGAAATTGATTTATTTAAAGATGGTTTTGAAGGAACAGAAATGTTTAATGGTAAAGAGGAGAAACTTATTCAAGCTGAATGGGTGGACGAGGAAACAATTCGGATTACACCATTTCCATTTCAAACGGAATTTTATACGTATGTAAAATATAAAACGATAAATGAGCATGAAATGAAAGAAAAAGGGATTGCAAAGGCTGATAGAGAATCAGAAATGAAGAAACAAACCATTCGTTTCATACAATAAGGAGGTAATATAAATTGAAAGATTATATATTAAAACAGTGTGATTATCATGCTTGGGCTAATACAAGATTATTCAATCGATTAAAAGAGTTACCAAACTATGAGACAATTTTTAAGGAGCAGATACAGAGTGTATTTCCATCCATTAAGGATACTTTTGTGCATATTTATATTACAGATCAAGTGTGGTTACATATATTGCATGGTAAAAGTATGAATGAAGCAATACAAGACCGAGAAGATTTACGAAAACAAATTGAAACTAAATCGTTACATGAATTAGAAAAAATGTTTGAAAACATGGCAAATCAATATAAAGATTTTTTAATTACAATACAAGATGTGAATGCTGTATTTGTTATTGAGAATCCATATGTAGGGAAATTAGAAACTTCGATTTTAGAATTAGTGCAACATGTCGTAAATCATGGTACATATCATAGAGGAAATATAACAGCGATGATCCGTCAACTTGGTCATTCGTCGACAATGATGGATTTTGTACTGTATTTACATATGGTTAAAAAGCAGGGAGAGTAATATAGTTTGTAAGAAGGAGAGGCTTTAATTATAGAAGTCTCTCCTTCTATTTTATTCCGCATTCATGGTAGATCGACTGATTAAAGTTTTCTTAAGAAGCTTTATTTTCTTGTAATTGCTTAGCGTATTGTACAGCCTTATATGCATTGACTCTACCGTTTTTCCAGTACGTACCTGTACCACTAATTTTATCAGAAGTTGACTCAATAATTTGGCGAATTTGTGTATTACTATATCCTTGATTTGCTAAAAGAGCAGCGACTCCTGCAACATGAGGTGTTGCCATAGATGTACCACTTAATGATTGATACGTGCTTCCTTTATATGTTGAATATATATTTGAACCTGGTGCTGCAACATCTACCCAGCTACCATAAGTAGAGAATGAAGATTTTCTATCTGATTGATCTGTAGAACCAACTGCAATTACTTCGCTGTAATAAGCAGGGTAATTAGCTTTTGTATTTCCAGCATTTCCAGCAGCTGCAACTATAACAGAGCCTTTATTCCATGCATATTGAACGGCTTGTTGTAATGCAGTACCACCATTTGGAGCTCCTAAACTTAAACTAATTACTTTTGCACCCGAATCAGCAGCTTCTCGAATACCTTGCGCTACAGCATCAAGAGTACCACTTCCTTGATTATCTAATACGCGGACAGCATAAATTGAAGTTTGTGGGGCAACACCAGCAATTCCGACGCTGTTATTCGTAAGTGCTCCAGTAATTCCAGCGCAATGTGTACCATGACCATTACCATCATCAGATGTATTGTCGTTATCAACATAATCATGCCCGTAAATTACTTTCGAAGCCAGATCAGGGTGTGAGCCTTGAACTCCTGTATCAATAATAGCTACTTTTACACCCGGATCACTTCGTTGGCTATCCCAAGCTTGTGGAGCTTGAATCTTTTGTAATCCATATTGATTATTAAAATATGGGTCGTTTGGAGTCCAAAAGGCGTGAACGTAATAATTTGGTTCTGCATATTCCACATCTGGATTATTTTTATAACTCTTTATTTTTTCTTTTACAGTACCTTTTGAAAATTGTACGACTTCAAAACCTAACTTATCATCTTTAGATAAGACATTAGCTCCGACAGATTTATGAAAAGATTGCACATTACTTAAAGATGCATTTTGTTTGAACTTAACGATTAATTGGTTAGGAACATAATCAGTAGATGATGTTTCAGCACTTGAAGTATTCGTGTTAAAGAAGAAACCACCAATAATAAATGATAAAACAGATAGGAAAACAATGATTTTGTTTTTCAAAAGATTTTTCCTCCCTTTTCTTGGATGAGTTTTTCAGCGACACTTTAATGTCGCATTCCTTTTCAACTATATAGTTAGACCATACGATTTATGACATTTATGTGAAAAACTTTTGGAGGAATAAAAAGGAGTAAATATTGATATAAATATATTTTTAATGATAGTAATTAAGTAAAAGAGGGGATGAAAAAAGGAATGCTCATCATGTATGAGTCATTCCTTTTTTCATAGATTAACTTGCCTGTTTTTTATTATTTTCTTTCAATTTCTCTGCTTGTAAAAAGCGATTCGTTTCAGCAACAACAATACTACTTAATCCAATCAGACCAATCAAGTTTGGAATTGCCATAAGTCCATTTGCAATATCAGCAAATGTCCATACGATTCCTAGCTTTAAATTAGCACCAATTGCAATCATGAAAATAAAGATTGCTTTATAATATTTAACTGCACTTTCTCCGAATAAATAAGCTACACATTTTTCTCCATAATACGACCAGCCTAAAATAGTAGAGTAGGCAAATAAAATAATTGCGATACCGAGAATCATACTACCAGCAGTACCGAATACAGATTGGAATGCAAGTGTTGTAGCTTCAACACCAGTTTTACCTGATTTCCAAGCGCCTGTAGTAATTAATACTAGTCCTGTAATTGTACATACAATAAACGTATCTAGAAAAGTACCAGTCATTGAAACTAAAGCTTGCTTTGCAGGCGAATCGGTTTTTGCCGCCGCCGCCGCAATTGGTGCACTCCCTAAACCAGCTTCGTTCGCAAATACACCACGCGCCATTCCGATTTGGATAGCTGATGCAACTGTTGCCCCAATAAAACCACCAGCAGCTGCTGTACCATTAAATGCACCAGAAAAAATAAGTGAAAATGCTTCTGGAATTTGGTCGTAGTGATAGAAAATAATTATAAGACCAGCAATTATATAAAAGAAAGCTTTAATAGGAACGACATATCCCGTCACTTTCCCGATTTTTTTTACACCGCCTAAAATAACAATTGCGATTAAAAATGACATTACTATACCAGTTAAAGCAGGAGGGAAAGAGAAATTAATTCGCATTGCCTCTGCAACTGAGTTAGATTGCACCATATTACCAATACCGAAAGAAGCAGTTGTACCAAATATAGCGAATAATATAGCAAGCCATTTCTTACCTAAACCACGCTCTAAATAATACATTGGTCCACCTGAATATTCACCATTTTCATTACTAACACGATATTTCACTGCAAGTATTGCCT
Source organism: Bacillus sp. FSL K6-2944 (assembly GCF_038005385.1). NCBI lineage: Bacteria > Bacillati > Bacillota > Bacilli > Caryophanales > Bacillaceae > Bacillus > Bacillus sp. FSL K6-2944. The sequence continues at coordinate 1,128,351 of NZ_JBBOTE010000001.1, forward strand.
CTGCATATTTTGTTGCCATACCGAATAAAGCGGTAATCCACATCCAAAATATTGCACCAGGACCACCAATTGTAACCGCTGTTGCAACACCGGCTATATTACCCATACCAATCGTTGCGGCCATAGCTGTCATGAGTGCTTGGAAGTGACTAATATCTCCAGAAGAAGAAGTATCTTCTGATTTTTTAAACGCTAGTTTGTGAGCGTATAATAGTTTACTAAACTGTAAACCTTTCAAACGCACTGTGAGAATGATACCTGTTCCAACGAGTAGCAACAAAGTTGGTAATCCCCACACGTATTGATTTAGTTGTTCTAATACTTTACTTACTGTCTCCATCTTTATTCTCCTTTTTTAGAAAAAATAAAAACCACTTCAAGTAAATGAAATGGTCTCTGGAGAAACAAGGGATAGAAAAATAAACCGATACAATCGGCTTTTTCTTTCGCTTGTCTCTGTCCTTTTACCTGAGAGATTATCCGCTAAAGTAGCGGATTTGCTCCTTCGGTGCTCGTTTTCCTCCGCGCTCTATGAAAGCGAGAGGGAGTCTCTCCAGAGATTCGTCCCCATGCAGTTCTACTTGTAACCAAGACCTGAGAGTTTCAAAGCTGGTATAACAACTTTTTGCCCCGTCGGTAGATCAATAGACCTTCTCCTGAATGGTTCATCCGAATTATAAAATTTATAAACACATTGATTGTAAATCAATAAAAACATTATAGACATACAAATTGTGAATTGCAATCATTTTTTATTTTAAAATAGTAAATAGTTTTATTTTTTTGTAAGTCCTAATTTATCTTCAACTTCATTTAAAGTAGATAAAGCGATGACAATATGTTGATCCGCAAGTCCTAAAGCTTGTTTTGTTTTTTCAATAGTTTCATTGGTTGGAGTAGAGTTATTTGCTCCGTCTATAATCAAATTTGCTGCATTTTTCATGAAATTTGATGCGGATTTAAACTGAGTTGTGAATTGAAGTAGTTGTTTTTGTATATCTATATCTGTTATGTTTTCTTCAATTTTAAGCGTGTCTATTTCGTTCATAATTGTTTCGTACTGTTTGGAAACAGCACTCATTGTAACTAATAGTTTATTTCGATCTACTGAATCTCCATTCGTGTTAATCTCTTCCCAGGCAGGTAACCAATCTTTTTCGATGATGTCATTATAATGAGTAGTCAATTCATGAATTTTAGGTTGTAATTTCGTTTTGAAAGTTTTTGTCTCCGCTGTTTCTACAGTTGCTTTTTCGTTGTTATTTTTAACATTAGTAACATAGAAAATCGTACCGAAAATGATGAAAATAGAAATAACAACTGTCCATTTAGTAAAAAGTAATTTCTGCAATATGTAACGCCTCCAAAATTTAAAAACTTATAATTATAATATATAACAATAATGTTGTTTAAAGTAGAGAAAATAGGTTAGAAATAATTTAAATTATGTCTTTTCTATACACGAATAATTAAATTTAGTAAAATGATGAAAGCTATATGCGAGAAAAGAGGGTTTTTAGTGAAAATGAATAGAAGAAAACTGGTTTTAAGTATTTCAATGGCTATGTTATTAGTTGGTTTATTTGCACTCATATATGTAGACAAAGAATCTAAAATTAAAGATTTTCCAGTGCCAATGTCAGCAATCCATATTAACGATGATAATGAAGAGGACTATCAATATATAAGTGTAATGCCTATTACAAAGGCAAATGGATGGGAGAACTTAGGGGAAAACGGGCATACTGTTAGTTTTAAAAAAGGGGAAAGGAAGGTAGCAGTAGTACATTATCCGGGAGAAATTACGTATTATTTATTTGAGAAAAAGATGAATAAGGGAGATTAGCTAAAGATGTAATTCATTAAGAGTTACATCTTTTTTTATTCTGAATCATTTGAAATTAAATTCGATAGATGTTTTGATAGATGTAGTGATAAATATGATTAGTTCTATATGTCTATAAAGAGTATTAGGGTGATTATAAAAATATTATGTGAACTAATTATTGTGAGAAGAAGATAAATTATATGCTAAAGGGGGAATTAAAAATGTTACTAAAAACAATCTACTGTAAGGTGGAAGAAGAGAAAAAGGAATTGTTTTCAAATGCGCAAGAAAAATGGAGTGATATACGGCATCTAGATGGTTTTCATGGACAATTTGGTGGATGGTATGAAGATGAGGCATGTGTATTTACTTTATGGGAAGATAGAAGTACATATCAATCATTTATGAATGGTGCTCACGATACAATTTATTTAAATAGTAATCAAGAGGATACGTTTCTTTCGTGTGAAATTGAATTATTCCAAACGTTGTATGATATAACTGATACGCATTTGAAAGACGTTGTTACAGAAGGATCATTCGTAAGAGTTGCTATATGTGATGTAAAGGTGGAAAAGGAAAAGTATTTTTTACATAAGCAAGAAACAATTTGGAATAAAGGAATGGAAAAAGCAAAAGGAATGTTAGGTGGAGTAGTTGGGAAGTCTTTAAAAAATGAAAATCGTTACATAGTGTTAACGTATTGGAAAGATGAACAGACGCATCAACATTATGTGGAAGAGATTTTCCCAGATTTATATAAATTAGCTAATATTCATGAAGATATAGAAGAGATAAAAGGAAAACAAGCTGTATGTAAGGAAGAATGGCTTGTATATTAAACGCTGAAAAAGTGTATAAATGAATGTATAATAAAGATATTTTCTTATAAACAAGTAATTAATAGAAGACGTTATATACCCTTCCATGTTAATATATTTAAGTTATAATAGGAGGCTTACCCTTTTGTATTGTACGGTAGAAGCAGTGTGAGCTTGAAATTTTTTTAGAAAAGGATGTGCCTAATTTGCGTATCAATAAATTTATTAGTGAAGCTGGAAAAGCGTCTCGACGTGGAGCGGATAAACTAATTAATGAGAGAAGAGTAATTATTAACGGTAAGGTTGCAAAAATTGGTGACCAAGTGAACCCAGGTGATGATGTACGAGTAAATGGAGAGCAGCTTCGAATTGCTCGAGACCACGTATATATCGCTTTAAATAAACCAGTAGGTATTACATGTACGAGTGAAAAATCAGTAAAAGGTAATATTATCGATTTAGTGAATCATCCTTTAAGAATTAGTCACATTGGACGTCTTGATAAAGACTCTGACGGTTTAATTTTGTTAACGAATGATGGCGATATTGTTAATGAGATTTTACGTGCTGAAAACAAACATGAGAAAGAATATATCGTTTCAGTAGATAAGCCAATTACACCTGATTTCTTAGAGAAAATGGCAGCGGGTGTTAAAATTTTAGGAACAAAAACGCTTCCTTGTGAGGTTACACAGTTATCAAAATATGAGTTCCAAATTATTTTAACACAAGGGCTAAATCGTCAAATTCGCCGTATGTGTGAAGCTTTAGGTTATCAAGTATACACGTTAAAACGTACGAGAATTATGAATATTGAATTGAATAATTTACCAGTTGGGCAGTGGAGAGATTTAACAAAGAAAGAGAAAAGACGTCTATTTGCAGACTTAAATTACGAACCACAAGATTGGTAAAATTGTGAAGTGAAACCAAAAAAATTTGGTTTCACTTTTTTAATTAAATAAATAATTTTTTTAAACACTTGCAAAAATAAAATGAATAAGATATATTAAATAACAATAAATGGATGTTTTACAAAAAGCAAAGAAAAGGACACGAGTTATTTTACCCGGTTATACAGAGAAGGAAGGAAAGCTGAGAACTTCCTAACGCAGAAAAATAACTTACCACCTTAGAGCTGCACTAGGGAAATTAAGTATCTAGTGCCGTGTATGCGACGTTATCGCAAAAGAAGCCATTATGTTTTTTGTGATGGGAATCTGGGTGGAACCACGGATATAAGCATATTCGTCCCTATATTTAGGGATGAATATGCTTTTTTGCATTCAATTTCATAATAAGCGAAGAAAAGGACACGAGTTATTTTACCCGGTTATACAGAGAAGGAAGGAAGGCTGAGAACTTCCTAACGCAGAAAAATAACTTACCACCTTAGAGCTGCACTGGGGAAATTAAGTATCTAGTGCCGTATAAACGACGTTACCGTAAAAGAAGCCATTGCATTTTGTGATGGGAATCTGGGTGGAACCACGGGTAAAAGCACGCTCGTCCCTATGTTAGGGATGAGTGTGCTTTTTATTATGAAATGGAGAGATGAAAAATGAAAGAACAAATGATTGAAATTAAATTTCCAGATGGTAGCGTGAAAGAATTTGTAAAAGGAATTACTTTAGAAGAAATTGCGGGATCCATTAGCAGTAGTTTGAAAAAGAAAGCAGTCGCGGGGAAAGTGAATGATGGGTTATATGATTTACGCCGAAATATTGAAGAAAATGCGGAAGTAGAAATCATTACTATAGATTCAAATGAAGGTGTAGAAATTACAAGACACTCTGCGGCACATATTTTAGCGCAAGCTGTAAAAAGAATGTATGGTGATATAAATCTTGGGGTGGGGCCTGTTATTGAAAATGGATTTTATTATGATATGGATCTTCCAAGTAGTGTAAACGTAGAAGATTTACGAAAAATCGAAAAAGAAATGAAAAAGATTATAAATGAAAATATAAAGATAGAACGAGTTGAGGTTTCTCGAGAAGAAGCAGCAAAACTGTTTCAAGAAATGAACGATCGCTTGAAATTAGAACTTTTAGAAGCAATTCCTAGTGGGGAAAGTGTAACACTATATAAACAAGGTGAGTTTGTAGATTTATGTAGAGGGCCACATTTACCATCAACAGGTTATTTGAAAGCATTTCAATTAACTCACGTTTCCGGTGCATATTGGCGAGGTGATAGTAATAACCAAGTGCTTCAGCGCATATATGGTGTTGCATTCTCTTCTCAAAAAGAATTAGAAGAGTATTTACATTTCGTTGAAGAAGCAACAAAAAGAAATCATCGTAAGTTAGGCAATGAGCTTGAGTTATTTATGTTTTCTGAAGAGGCTCCGGGAATGCCGTTTTATTTACCGAAAGGACAAATGATTCGTAACGAATTGGAAGCATTTTTAAGAGAAATTCAAAAAGAGTACAATTATCAAGAAGTACGCACTCCGTTCATGATGAACCAAGAAGTATGGGAGAGATCAGGGCACTGGGGACATTATAAAGATAATATGTATTTCTCTGAAGTAGATAATAAAAGTTTTGCATTAAAACCGATGAACTGTCCAGGGCACATGCTTATGTTTAAAAATAAATTGCATTCTTATCGTGAATTACCGATTCGTATGTGTGAATTCGGTCAAGTACATCGCCATGAATTTAGTGGTGCGTTAAACGGATTATTAAGAGTACGTACTTTCTGCCAAGATGATGCACATTTATTTGTAACTCCAAAACAAATTGAAAATGAAATCAAATCCGTAATGGCGCAAATTGATTACGTATATAAAACTTTTGGATTCGAATATGAAGTAGAGCTTTCTACTCGTCCAGAAGATTCAATGGGTGACGATAAATTATGGGAGCAAGCAGAAGCAGCATTAGAAAATGTATTACAATCGCTAAATTATAAATATAGACTAAATGAAGGTGACGGTGCATTTTACGGGCCGAAAATTGATTTTCATATTAAAGATGCTTTAAATAGAAGTCACCAGTGCGGAACAATCCAGCTTGATTTCCAAATGCCAGAGAAATTTGATTTAAATTATATAGATGAAAATAATGAAAAGAAAAGACCAGTTGTTATTCACAGGGCAGTTTTAGGGTCATTAGATCGCTTCTTAGCAATATTGATTGAGCACTTTGGAGGTGCGTTCCCGGCATGGGTGGCACCAGTTCAAGTGAAAGTAATTCCAGTTTCAAATGCAGTACATGAACAATATGCCAATGAGATTGCACTTAAATTAGCACAAGCTGGAGTTCGTGTTGAACAAGATGCACGAGATGAAAAATTAGGATATAAAATAAGAGAAGCACAAATGCAAAAAGTACCGTATGTTCTTGTTATTGGGGATAAGGAAATGGAAAACGGAGCTGTAAATGTACGTAAATATGGAGAAGAGAAGTCAGAAGTTATTGCACTAGATGTATTTGTGGCAACTATTGAAGAAGAAATAAAGAATAGAAAATATTGATTGTAAAGAAAACACACTATTAGAAATTAGCGTGTTTTCTTTTTTATCTTACAAAAATGTAAGGTAAATGTAAGCGAAATCGAGGGAACGAGTTGTAGAAAAATGAGAATATGAAGTAGGAAATATGTTCATGTTACAGGTGTAACTCTTATTGAATGAATAATTAAAAAAATCTTAAGGATTTACATGACAAAATAATAAGAAATATGTGAGAAATTAATTTTATACAAAAGGGATGGAGTGAAAGAGATGTCAACAAATGTAGTTACTGTAGAAAGTGTAGAAAAAACGTATGGAAAAAGAAATGAGAATCAGTCAAAAGCATTAAGGGGTGTATCGTTAAGTATTAAAGAAGGAGAATTTGTCGGGATTATGGGTCCTTCTGGGTCTGGAAAAACGACTTTACTTAATGTGATAAGTACACTTGACCAAGCGACAGGTGGTAGTGTGACGATAGCTGGTACAAATATTACTTCTATGAAGGGCAATGCGTTATCTGATTTTCGCTCTCAAAAATTAGGTTTCATTTTTCAAGATTTTAATCTACTAGAAAACTTATCAATTTATGAAAATATAGCTTTACCACTTTCTCTGCAAGGCGTACCATCAAGTGAGATTACTGGAAAGGTAAATGACGTTGCGAAGAAATTAGGAATTACTGAAATTTTAACAAAATATCCAACTGCTGTTTCTGGTGGACAAAAGCAAAGAACAGCGGCGGCAAGAGCTTTAGTACATAATCCAGCAATTGTATTAGCAGATGAACCGACAGGTGCGCTTGATAGTAAAAACGCAAAAAGTTTATTAGAAGCAATGCAAGATTTACATGAAAATCACAATGTAAGTATTTTGATGGTTACACATGATGCATTTAGTGCAAGTTATTGTGAGCGTATTTTATTTATTCAAGATGGTCTTCTTTATAAAGAATTAAATCGTCAAGGCACTAGAGAGAATTTCTATCAAGACATTTTAGGTGTGCTCGCTCATATGGGCTCAGCTGCTGAGTCTAAGTAGGGGGCGAAACTATGTTATTTAAATTATCACGTCATAGTATGAAAAAAATGTTAAAAGATTATATGGTTTTACTTATTGGCCTCGTTTAGTATTAGTATTTTCTATATGTTCCAAACGATGGCGATGAATAGTGAATTTACGAAAGATAATAGCCTAATTAGTAGTATTAGACTCGTCTTTTGGGTAGGTGCAATACTATTATCTTTCATTACTGTATTTTATATTATATATGCCAACTCTTTCTTACTCACGTTAAGAAGAAAAGAACTCGGTATGTACATGATGCTTGGTGCAAAAAAGAAAAAAGTAGCACAGTTATTATTTATTGAAACATTCGGTATGGGTATTGTCAGTATTATTATCGGTATTTTAGTAGGGATGTTACTTGCAAGTGTAGCAGGAAACTTTTTAATGAATGGAATGGAAATTTCAGCAAAAGGTAGTTATGCATCTGTATACACACCAGCAATTTTAGTTACAGCTATTTTCTTCTTAATACTATTTTTCATTACTGGCTTAATGAACAGTGTCCGATTGTTACGTAAAACTGAACTAGAGTTAATTCGTGAAGATGAAACACTAGATGAAGTCAAGAAAAGTAAAACTCGCATTATTATAATGACAGTACTTGGTGTATTACTAGTAAGTATAGGGTACTATTTTATGATGAATGTAAAAATATATGCTGAATTAGGTTTTATTATAGCAACCATCGTTACAACACTTGGAACATATTTTATCTTTAGTTCATTACTCCCATTTTTTGTGATGAAAATTAAGGGGAATAAAAAACGAAATGAAACTGGTCTAAATAGTTTTACATATGCACAGCTACGCTTTCGAGTAAATAGTTTATCGAGAGTATTAGGTACTGTAGCGATGTTAATTGCATTAGGCGCAGGTGCGATGACGGCAGGTATGGCTTTCCAAAAAAATGTAGGTATTATGACAGACTTTTCTCGTGTATATGATGTTGTAATTCATGATCCGAATGATCAAGACAAAGCTGCCTTAAAAAAAATGGAAATTGTTGAAGAAAGCAAGTACAACTATAAAGTAGATGGAGAAGCGGTTTATTATTTACGTAACGACTTAACTGCGAAACCACCACTTGTTTCAGACCATTTTGATACAAAAACGTTAAAAGAGCCTGTTCGTAAACGTGTAACTGAACCTTTAACAGAACCTGTATATTCAGCTTTAGAGGCTCCTGAATTAGCAAAATTCCCTCGTATGCCAAAGGATTGGGAAGACGCAGTTGTAAGAGAGATACAAATTACGCATAATCAATTTAACGGAAAACCAGTAAGAATTGCAGACGAAGAGCATTATAAAGGAATTCAAGGAACAGAACACACTGTAACATTAGCAAAAGTAGATGATATGAAAAAATATAAACCGTTATTGATCGAAATAGACAAGAGACAAAAAGCACAAATTGAAAAAGCAACAGGTGAAAAGGTAGACTTATTTACGAAAATGACAATTTATCAGTTTATGAACAGCTTCATGAGCGGAACAATGTTTATGGGATTTTTCCTCGGAATTGCCTTTTTAGCAATGATGGCAAGTTCCCTTATGTTCAAGATATTAACAGGTGCTTCTCGCGACGTACGCCGTTATGAAATGTTACGAAAAATTGGTGTGAGACGCAGTATGTTAACGAAAAGTATATATAAAGAAAGTTCATATTTATTTATCTTCCCAGCAATCATTGGCATTTCTCACGTTTTAGTAGGGCTTAACTTATTCAGCTTTATATTAGTTGACCCGTTTGTAAAAGTGTGGGTGCCAATTGGGATATTCTTAGTCATTTATTTCATCTATTACTGGATAACTGTTCAACTTTATAAAGGTATGGTAATGCCGAAAGAAGAGGTAGCTAAATAGTTTATGAAAAGAGTCCTTGTGTTGAGAATAAGGGCTCTTTTTTTATGTTTTTTATAAAGAAGGAAAAGATTGGATAATGGTCGAAAAATATATGTAACTTCCAATAAATGACTAAAACAATACTATTTTGTCGAGAGGAAGGATACGAAGTATGAAAGAAATGCTACAGTTATTTCGCAACAAAGTGTATGCACGTTTTTTCTAGCAAATATTTTAGAGCGACTCGGTTCTATGATTGCTGGAATTTCTTTAATGTTTTACTTGTTAGATCAATACGGAAAACAACCAGTTTACGCAACGATGACAAAAATTATGATTGCATTACCTGCATTAATCTTTTTTCTATTAGTAGGGACAGTAGTGGATCGATTTGATAGACAACGTATTTGTACAGTAAGTAACATATGTTGTTCGCTCTGTAATATTGGAATCCTAATTTCGCTTTATTACGGGATGATTATACTTGTCTTTATATTTTTATTTTTGGAAAATGCATGTATACAATTTTTCTCTCCATCAGAACAATCGATGATACAGGGAGTAGTTGAATCAGACCAATATGGTGCAGCAGCGGGTATTAATCAAATGGTAAATAGTTTGTATGCTTTGTTTGGTGTAGGAATTGCAACGATGGTGTACTGGACTTTTGGAATTTACGGGAGCATTTTAGTAAATATACTTACTTTTATTACGAGTGGTATTTTGATTCAAACGATCTCCATTCCAGAAAAAGTTCGTTTACCAAATGGTAGAACAAAATGGAAAGAAGTTAATTTGAAGATGTTAATAACAGAGTTTAAAGAAGGGATTAGGTATATATACCTAAATGAAACTTTAAAAAAATTACTTTTGGGATTTATCGTGTTTGGTTGATTATTTTTTGTTACGTGTTTATTCCAAGCTATTTTACTAAGTGGGAAAAAGAGAATTCAAGGTGTGGTTAAAGAGGTTTATTTTTTCTGAATATTCTTTTTAAAGGGGGTAATAGTTATGTTGATGCGAACTGCTAAGTGGTGTGGGATTACTTGTTTACAATTATTCGCTGCAATTCTATGTATAATCTGTTTAGGTGCGCTTCCTCGATTATTTAAGGGATTACAAATTGATTTAATTGGTTTTTGGAACACGATTGTGTTTATTGGAGGAAAGTTACTCCAACCTTGGGAAATTACATATGGATTTCGAGATTCGAGGAAATTATTTCCGCAAATATGGATTCATTATTTAGAGACAATGTTTGTATTTATTTCGGCATTTTTACTGTCATTACTTATTGCGTATGTTCTCGTTGTGTGGGTATTACAACGGTCTCAATCAAAGCAACGAATGTGGAATGGGATTTTTGTCGTACTTGAAAGCATCCCAGATATTTTAATAATTTTATTATCGCAACTTCTAGTCGTAATAATCTTTCAAAAGACAGGCTTTATGCCAGTGAAACTAGCGGGGATTGGGGAGGAAAGGGCTCACCTATTGCCAATAATATGTCTAACTTTGCCTACAACACTATTATTTATTAAGCTACTACTATTACGTTTCAGAGAAGAATTAGAGAAAGATTATAGTATATTTGCTAAAAGTAAAGGGCTTAGTTTACGACATATTTTAACAAATCATATTTCAAGAAATGTTTTGTTAACAACAATCTATTATGCAAAAACAAATATTTTATTTATGTTATCAAATTTATATATTATTGAATGGATATTTAATACGTACGGTATGTTTGTTTTTGTAAAAGAAAATTCAAAATTAGAAATATTTACAGTAAGTTTAATTATATTATACGTACCGCTTTTTATACTATTTCGTTTATTACATACGTTTTTACAAAATGTAATAAAGGAGCGTGTTTAGCATGTGGCAAGTTGTAAAAAGAGATGTGAGATTTTGGTTTGGTGTTACTTTTTTAAGCGTACTTATGATTGTTAGTATTGGAAATACTTTATTTTTCGATGGGAATATCCGTGAACTTACGATGATGTATAACGAAAAAGGAGAACTAGAGGCTGCTCCGTTTTCACCGTCGAATAAATTTTGGTTCGGTAGTGATGAGAAAGGACGCGATCTTTTCCAGCTAATAATAGAAGGAGCGAAATGGACAGTTGGTGCGAGCGTAATTATAGCGATTCTACGAGTTATAGTTGGAGGAGGTATTGGTTTGCTTCTTGGTATGTATAGCAAACGTTCTTTTCCAGTTATAGCATCTTTTTTTGATCCGTTCAGCATTGTACCTATGGTTATGATTTCTTTTTTTGTGTTAAAGGAAGTTTTAGTGTTTGAAAATGGGACAGTACCAGAGCCGTTTCATTTAAGGGTAATATTTCAAATGGTTATCCTTACATGTTTAGCGGTACCAACAATTATGTTATATACAGCGCAGGAAGTCCGTCGGATAAAAAGAGAAGAATTTATGATGGCAGCAACTGTGCTTGGGGGCAGTAAATGGCATAGAGTGAAAAATCACGTATGGCCACACGTATTACCATCATTTTTTTTACTTGTTGCTCAACAATTTGTGAGTACTTTATTACTTCTCTTGCATCTTGGCTTGTTAGAGTTATTTTTTGGTGGAACAATTATCTTTGGTACAGAGGCAGATAGTGTAACAAAAGAATGGACCGGCCTAATTGGTCAAAACTTCCGTCATTTAACTACTCATACATGGATTGTACTTATACCGATTGCTTTTTATAGTATGACAATTTTAGCTGGAAATCTAATTAGTAATGGCATGCAAGATGCGATTAAGTTAGGAAATGTGAGAAAGCTAGAGAGGGAAAGTAAAGAATTACAAGTAGAGAAACAAGTACAACCAACTATGAATGACTTTTCTTTTTATAGAGAGATACAAAAATAAAAAAGATAGCTGAAGACAAATTGTTTTCAGCTATCTTTTTTCGATTAAAGTGGAGGTAAATCAATCTTACCTTCTTCAAATAATTCTTTTATCATATGCTTCGTATAACCAGCGGCTTGACCAAATGTGATTTTTGCTGGCATTGGTGCTTCGTTAGCATCTACAACTACATCAATAATACACGGTTTATTTTGTTTTACTGCATTTTCGAAAGCGGGAAGGAGTTCATCTAAATTCTCAACACGGTATCCAATACCTCCACACGCCTCTGCATATTTTGCAAAATCAGGGTTCGTTAAATCTGTTTCGAATTCGATATTACCCATAACTTCTTGCTCGAATTTAATCATCGCAATTTTATTATTGTTTAATACGACGACAACGATTGGCAATTTATATTTTACAGCTGTTACGAAGTCATTCATCGTCATTCCAAATCCGCCATCACCACAAACTGCAAATACTTGTTTATCCGGGAATGCAATTTTTCCAGCAAGAGCACCAGGTAAACCGCAACCAAGTGTTGCGAGCCAGCTAGAAATGACAAATTGCTGGTTTGTCATACGGAAGTGTCTTGCGGTCCATACTGTTACATTTCCGACATCGACTGATAGAATTGCGTCATCATGTGCTACTTGCTGCAGAGCATGCATAACGCGTTGTGGTTTAATTGGAATGGAAGAGTCTTCTTCTTGATCGTGTAATTTTTCTTCCCACTTTTTCATCATTTCTTGGTGATGTTCTAAGAAGGAATGGTCTGTGTGTTCTTCAACATTTTCAATTAACCATCGTAATGTTTTATCAGCATCACCAGCTAAACCAATATCTGTCGCATAACGTTTCCCGATTTGGGCAGGATCTGTATCGATATGAATTGTTTTTGCTTTTTCAGGTAAGAAGCCGGTGAACGGATAAGAAGTACCGACCATAATTAAAGTATCTGCATGCTTCATTGCTTCATAAGAAGGTTTCGTTCCAATTAATCCTAATCCACCAATACAAAGAGGGTGTTCATCAGGAATAATTCCTTTAGCTGGTAATGTAAGTACGATTGGAGCACCAATATGTTCTGCCAATGCAAGTAAAGATTCTCTCGCATGTTTTGTTCCTTTTCCAGCTAAAATCACAGGCCTTTTCGCTTCATTTATTGCGAGTTTCGCTGCATCTAAATCGTTTTTTTGTGGAAACAACTCAGGCAAAGTAAAAGAAGTATTTGTAACACGGGCACCATTTTTTACTTCGAATTTAGGGACATCATCTGGAATTGTAAGAACGGATACACCTTTTTTCGTATAAGCCATTCGAATTGCTTGATTCACTACGGCAGGTAGTTGCTCTGCTGACATAATACGCTGGTTATAAACCGCAACATCATCAAACATTCTTTCTAAATTTACTTCTTGGAAAAAGTCCGTTCCAAGTAAATCGGTTTCTACTTGACCTGAAATTGCTAGAACAGGGGCTTTATCGAGTTTCGCATCATATAAACCATTTAATAAATGAATAGCACCAGGTCCTGCAATTGCCATACAAACGCCAAGTTTTCCTGTTAATTTCGCATAGGCAGCCGCTGCTAATGCACCAGCTTCTTCATGGCGAACTTGAATGAATTTAATTTTATCTTGTTTTTTTCTTAAAGCTTCAATGATAGAATTAATGGAATCTCCAGGCATGCCGTATATGTGTTCTACTCCCCAGTCAATTAATAAATCAACTAATGCTTCACCGGCTGTTTTCCCAAACATAATTGTTCCTCCTTATAATAGGTAGATAACATTATGTTTTGGAAAAATAGGAAAAATATACAAATAAGAAAATTTATCTGGTTATTTGTAATCCAAGAATCAGTGTGGGAGGAACAAAAGTTTCACTTTAGCAACTTTAATGATGACCAGCGAATAAAGTGAACACTGTTATTAGTAAAAAACCACTAGTTGCCCACATTAGAAATGTAAGGAAAGAGAGCTGTTTCTTAGCTTTCCAAAGCATTTCATGAATTGTGACATATCCAAGTGAACCAATAGCACTTCCCATAATGAGGCCTTGCAGGTGAAGAGCTTTTCCTTCCATCAAAATGCCAAAAACTGTGCCAGTACCGAGAATAAGAGAAAGTAATAAAGTCGTTAATAAAAAGGAAATATATTTATGTTTTGTAAAAAGAAATGGAATAATTAAAGCTAATCCTTCTGGAATATGGTGAACGACGATTGCTATTAAAAAGGGAATGGCAGAGTCATTATGATTTATAAAAGCTGTACCTAACGCAAATCCACTCGGTATATTATGAATAAATATAGCGAAAGAGAGAAAAAGAAAGGTTTGCCATGCTTGTTGATCTTTTTTATGTATCATTGGATGGTGACAATAGTTATCTAATAAGCCCATAACTAAAATACCGATAGCTATACCAAGTATAGGTCCAATCATTTCATAGCTTGAAAATGTTTCAGGAATAATTTCAAGTGACAATAACCCAAACAAAATACCGCCACATAATGCGTATAAACAATGCATCTTTTCTTCAATGAGTTGGCGTGTTGCTACTCCAACAGCACCGCCTAATAGTAATCCACCGAACGAAAAAAATGTTACAATCATTGGGATCCATAAACGTTCCATAGTATCACACTCCGATTCTATTCCCTTATTTTTAGCTTACGAAAAGAAAAGTTAGATTAGTCCAAGTAATTGTGTTTGAGTATAGAGAAAAAAGTAGTGATTCGTTATAATCTATATATTAAACTTAAGTGAGGAAATGAAAAGGGGAATTGGTTATGCAACAAATTAAAAAAATAGGAAACTCATTTTGGTATATGACACCTGTTTCTGAAACAGATAGACCTATATTAGGAATGGTTGTTGGAAAAGAAAAAACGTTAATGATCGATGCAGGGAATTCAGAAGAACATGCACAATTATTTTTAGAAATGTTAAAAGAACAAAATGTATCAAATCCTGATTTTGTAGCACTAACGCATTGGCATTGGGATCATATTTTTGGATTATCTGTATTACGGAATGCATTAACTATTTCGCACGCTGAAACGAAAAAAGAAATGCAGACAATAGTATCTTATGAATGGACAGATGAAGCGTTGGATGCACGCGTAAAAGAGGGTACTGAAATTGAATTTTGTGCGGATTGCATCAAGAAAGAGTTTGAAGAAAAAGCGAGAAATATTAACATTATTCCTCCGGCCTTAACGTTCCAGGATCAAATGGAATTAGATCTTGGTGAGGTGACATGCGTGTTAAAACATGTGGGCGGAGATCATGCACATGATTCAGTTGTTATGTACATAAAAGAAGAAAAGATATTGTTTTTAGGGGACTGTATATATGCAGATATTTTTTCCTCGAAGTGGAACTATACGACGAAAAGAACGTTTGCATTAATAGATGAATTAGAAAAATTTGATGCTGAGACATATATTCTTTCTCATGGGGAAGCGATAAATCGAGAGGAGTTTTTACAAGAGATTCGCATGTTAAAAGCAGTAGGAACTTATACAGAAGCTCATAAGGGCGATGAAGAGAAGATAAAGGCAGCGTACAAACAAGAACTAGATAGAGAATTAAATGAAGATGAGTTAGAAAAAATAACGTATTTTGTCAATGGTTATGAAATGAATAATCTGTAAGACACTACATTAATCAAATATAATTAAATTGCACAAAAAGAGTATTGAAATTTAATTCAATACTCTTTTAAATATTAAGTCCCAAGCAATTTCTAAATTTTTTGGCTGGTTCATCATCTGGATTTATACCACTTTCAAAACTGGTAGTGAAAGGTAACCACTGCCAATCTTCGCATCCTACAAAAGCTATTCTTGACCAATTCTCAATGAATTCAATGAAATTATTCGCAATCTTATACCCATGTCCTTCTCCATCGTCGTGGCTTAGGTAAATTATTGGAGCATCTATATCATCTTTCATATCAAATGCTAAATAATCTCCATTTCCCACTTCACAAAATGCTAATTTGTTGTGCCAAACTACATCATATTCATCATCTAAATTTGAAAAAAACTCGTCAACCAAGTCTTTACGTTCTTTTTCGAATTTAGAAAGACTTTCTAAACTCCAGTGGGGTGTTCCGCAAAAAATATCAGTAAATTCATTTGGTAGCTCTACATCGTCAGGTAAAAACCAGCGTAAGCTAAAATTTCCTGAGAACTCTAAAAGTACTTTTTTGAAGCTATTTGGTAGTTTAATATCCAGTTTTTCTTCTACTTGGATTATTTGTTCAAGGGAAGATGGTTCATCTATACAAACTTCTTGAACTTCACCACCTATGTATTTAATTCTAGAAGTTATAATTTCTATTCGTTCTTTTAGTAACTCATAATCCATCTTATCACCTCATGTTATATTAATTAAAGTATATCATTCTTAATAAATTTTTTTCGTGTTATTGAGGTTTCAAGTAGCAGCTTTTTTAGCTAATTTAGTAATATATTCAAAGAAAACATCGTGTTTTACATCGTAAACGACATTTACAGGTCGTCCATCAGCAGTTTCCTCTGTACGTCCTTGGCTTGGTCCGTATGTATGAACAATACTATTAATTGTTTCAGTTTTTGCAAGGTTAGTGTTTCCGACAAGCGCGGTAGTTAGTACATCCCATAAATAGTAGGTAGAGTTCGTTGAGAAGTGAACGAGAGGGGGAACCATTGCATAGCATTGACCAAGGAAATCCATACCAATATACTTTCGTTCTTTTGCCCATTGTTCACGTATGTTTATAGTTAACGGAACTTGGTTTGTACTTTCTAGTGTCACTAAGTCGATTTTAATTTTTGCATCCCATACACGAGCCACTGCTTCAGGGTCCCAAAACGAATTCCACTCAGCTGTTCCATCATGCTCTGGTTCATGTACATTGCCTGCTGTAAGAAATGTACCACCCATCCAAACGAGACGTTCAATTTTATCTTCGATGATGGGAGTTTCATATAATGCACGAGCAAGGTCAGTTAGGGGCCCGGTAAATAATAAAGTTGTTTTTCCTTCCGTTTGTAGGAGTGTTTCTATTAAATGGTGATGTGCAGGCTTTGCCACCACGGGTGTTACAACTTTTCCAGACTCATTTAAAATTGGTAAAGCATCTACATAAAATGCATGCATCCGCCAGTCTTTCGGAAACGGGTTTTGCCCGCGAGAGTTTGAAGCGGCTACGGCAATATTACCTTTGCCGAAACGATCGATAATTTTACGACTGGCAGACATTGCGGGTTCTAAATAGCAGTCTGCTGGGATAACAGATACACCGGTAAGTTCAACGTTTTCCATTTGAAGTAATAAAAATAATGAAATTAAATCATCTACGCCGCCATCATGATTGAAGTACACTTTTTTCTTCATTGTAATCTCCATCCTATATGATTTAGTTAGAAATTAAATATGAATTGAGGAGAAGTCATCAATAATTTCCACAACTTCAATTTCGCCATTAATCAGTAGCTCAGGAAGCTCATTTCTAATATTTCCTTTCCAATACTCTCTAGCTTGTTCGATTTTTTGAGAAAAAGGAATGCCATCTTCTTTCGGTAAAAGATTACCGTCACCTTCAAAAGAACTTCCGATTACTCGTAGTTTAACAATCTGTAAAACTTCTCGATTGTAAGAATCAAATAGCGCTCTCCATTTCAAAGCATCCTCATAGCTTTTAGCAGCGTATAAACAAGATAACCTGGAAGGGTATTCAGGGAATTCTTGTAGTCTAACCATTTCTACTATTGTTTCTCTAACTGCTCTAATTGTTTGATCCATATAACTCATAACTACTTTAGCATTTTCATTATTTATATGTAATTCGTCATTTTTATAGTGATTATTTAAAATTTGTATGCCATCTTCACCATTAGCATTTAATTGTTCTCTTTCAAAAAAGAAGTGATATAGAGTATTGTGTTGATTTTTGTTAAAAGGAATCATTTGTCCGATATGCATTTTTTTCCTTGTTACGATGTGATATGCGTAAAATTCTGCTTCATTCATGGTTATCCTCCTAGTAATAATGTAATGCAATGTTAAATTTAGTAATTCAACATTGAAATATATAAAACCTTTATAAGTAAAAGTGAGAATTTGAGTTGAAAGTAAAGAAAATACATGAAAACGTTTTAAATTTGTTCACAAAATGTTCACTTACGAAGGGGGTTCCAATGTCGATATAATGACAAAGACTCAAAGAGAGAGGATGATGAAATTCGCCAACAACAAGAAAGGAAAACCTCCAATTTGGCATGATGATGTGCCTTGGAATGGTTATCGTAATGACGTTTTACAATTTACTAATGAATGAAACAGGAGGATCAATTTATATTAAAGAGATTGCATTAGAACTATTAATTGGCTTTATTATTGCGCTATTAATTGAAATGTGTATAGTTGGACCTTGTGCGAAAAAAATTGTATTCATGTTGCCATTTGATAAATCTAAGAAAATAAATATTATCGTTGCAATGGCGACAACTATGGTAATTGGAATGGTGTTCTTTATGTCATTTTTTGGTATGGCTATGATGCATTTACATGGTGGACTACAAGGAGATTCATTTGTTTCAATTTATTTTTCGATTTTTATTAAAAATTTCATAATGGCATATCCATTACAATTAATTATTATGGGACCGCTTGTACGTTTCTTATTTGCAAAGTTTGTTATGAAAAAGAAATCTTTTAATGTAGCGTAATTTTTATTCGAAAAACATTATATACAAATAACCAAAAACACATCTCGCATTTTTGAGGTGTGTTTTTTTTCATTCCAAGTTATTTTCATAGTGATGTGACATTTGTCCTTTTGCCATTATAGGATTATAGCTTTTAATTAAGTCAGAAATAAAAGATGAGGAGATGATTTTTTGAAAGGTATTATATTTGCTGTTTTTGCGGGGATATTTATAACACTTCAAGGAACCTTTAATGCGAAACTTAGTTCACATATCGGTATATGGTCGACAAGTATTATAACCCATTTAATTGGATTCCTTATTGCAACAACTGTATTTTTGTTAAAGAAAGAAGAGAAAGTAACAGATTTAAAGAGTGTGAAAAAAGTATATTTAGCAGCGGGTGCATTTGGTGGATTCATTATTTGTGCAGAAACGATGGCGATATATTCACTAGGAGTTACATTGACAGCTGGCACACTAATGGTTGCTCAATTGTTAGCGGCAACAGTTATTGAAATGAAAGGACTGTTTCATATAAAAAAGATACAGATGGAGAGA
This sequence comes from Bacillus sp. FSL K6-2944, assembly GCF_038005385.1. NCBI lineage: Bacteria > Bacillati > Bacillota > Bacilli > Caryophanales > Bacillaceae > Bacillus > Bacillus sp. FSL K6-2944. Next base: position 1,147,495 of record NZ_JBBOTE010000001.1, read on the forward strand.
TATCATATTGTGGGAACAATAGTAATGATTATAGGTATTGTTGTATTTAATATGTAAATGAAAGGAGAAATGAATATGGAGGATAAATCAGGTTTAATTACGCATTATTTGAGAACCAATAAAACGCTCGAGATTTTTTCAGAAATAGATACAGCTTATTTTCAATTAAATCACTTTGAAAAAGGCGAGCTTATTTGCAATATAGATGACGAAATGGATCGTTTATATTTTGTTGTTAAAGGTAAAGTAAAAGTTTACACGATTACACCTGAAGGGAAGAAACTAATCCTTCGCTTTATCAATCCATTGGCCATTGTTGGTGATATTGAATTAATTCAAAATAGCAAAGCACATAATGTCGTTGAGGCTTGTTCAGATGTTGTAGCAATCTCTATTTCTAATACGGTTATTAGAAACAAGTTATTACATGATCCTATATTTATGAAGTTCTTGCTTGAAAATATTTCCAACACGTTAAAAATATCGACTCGTTTTACTGCTCTTAATTTACTTTATCCTGTAGAAGTACGTGTAGCTAGTTATTTGCTTTCAATTTCAACAGATAGTAATGGGAATATGTATAAAGGGGATTTGGATGCAACTTCAGTAACGAGTATTGCAGATTTTATAGGGGTAAGTTATAGGCACGTAATTCGGGTATTACAAAGATTTTATAATGAAAAACTAATTGAAAAGAGTAATGGAGTTATTGTAATTAAAGATTTTTCTAGAATGAAGGAAGTCGCTAAAAATAATATATATGAGCAATGAAAGGGAGAGGAAGATTTTGATTGGATTTAGTTTAGCTATATTAGCAGGAATATTAATTAGCGTACAATCTGTTTTTAATGCAAAAGTAAATGAAAATGTAGGACAGTGGTTAACAACTACATGTGTCCTTGGAATAGGTCTCATTAGTTCTATTCTATTTTATATCATTACAGAAAACAGTATTAACATTAAAGTGTATACTACAAATTATTTGTTTTATGTAAGTGGACTGTTTGGTATCGGGTTAATTATTTGTATAATGGGTGCAATAAAGAGCTTAGGCCCAGCATATACGGTGCTAATTAGTCTTATTACTCAATTGGTCGTTGCGTTATGCATTGATACATTCGGATTATTTGGAATGGAGAGTGTTCCATTACAAGTAAATAAATTAGTTGGTATAGGTTTATTAATTGTGGGAGTAGGAATTTTTAAAAATCTATTTTTGAATAAGAAAGCTATTCATATAAGAAAGGATAGGGTTTAAAGAATTTAAAGGTAAAAGCTGTTAATGGTCAGAACATATACATATAAATAGTAGTAAGTGATTCAATATATGTTGCAAGATGGTGTACATGATTTGAAAATCGATGAGATTCAACATTTTAGCTCCCACGTAAAGCGCATGCAAGATTTTATCCCGCATTAACGGGCAGTAAGACCCCCACCTGAAAATTCAGCGAAAGCAAAGAAGTTAGGTGGGGAGCGGGCTGCCCGTAAAAGCCTGATTGGTGAGGGCTGATAATCAGTGGGGGATGAGCAAAGCCCCATTGATTAAAGTTTCACTTCACAATTATGTTTCTGCCTTTGATTTTATTAAAATTAACATTTATGACCTAAGTATAAATGTATTGAGCTCTTCTTTACTTTTTATTTTTTGAACCGTAAATGAACAAACTTCAACATTTTTATTAAGTTTACAATTCTCATCATTATACGCGTACTACCGTCCCAATCTTTATTTGTAGCTATATCTTTAAAGAAAGGGGAGCAGCTCAATACTTTTATTGTAGAGGACCATTTTTCTATTGATTTTGGATTATTTACGTAAAAATACATCATAGCACCGTTATTACCAGATTTCTTTACAGTAGCATTCGAAAGATTCAGTGCGAACTTTGATTCAGCGTCAAAATATAATTCTCCTCCAGGGAAACGTTTTGACATAGCGACTACGATCTTTTTTAAATCTTCTTCTTTAAAGTAATAAAACACACCTGCTGATATAAAAAGAATACCGTCGTTTGGATTATATTTTATATCGTCAAACCAAGAAGTATCAAAAAATGATTTAGCAATGCTAATGTTTCTAGGGGTATCTTCAATTAAAGTTTTGCGAAAAGAGATTGCATCGGGCAAATCAAGATTGTACCAATGTATTGTACCGTTATCGATTCTTGAAAAAGTAGTGTCTAGTCCGGAACCGATGTTTACAATAGTAGCATTCGGGTGTTTTATTATAAATTGTTTTATCGTATCGTCAATTTTTCGTGCACGGGTAATGTATGTGATACATCCGTATTCGCCAAATGTATTTGCTATTGTTGAGAAGTCAAAATCACATTCTTTAATTATTCGAATAGCTTCTATATCATCTAAAATATCCTTATTTTTCTCACTGCCATATGCTCTTCCCCATAGTGGAATAAGCATTGTACCTTGTACAGATTGCAAATCTAATTCTTTAACCATGAAACATCCTCCGTTTAATAATAAACAATATATTTAGTCGTTATTTAACATTTTTGAGAGCATTGTATTTGTTTTATATAGTCCATAAGTTAAATCCCGCCTATCTTCTTCAGATAACTTTTCGAGGTTTACTGTGAAATTATTATATATTTGTTTCCATCTCTCATAATGTACTTTTTCAGCTTTTTCTGTCAGAGAGATTAATATAGCTCTTTTGTCTACCAAATCTTGCTTTTTTATGATGTATCCGTTTTGTTCTAAGTTACGCACTGTTACACTTAATTGTTGTTTAGGGATGTTTAAATAACTAGCAATCATTTTTAAGTTTACAGGCACCTTTTGCTGGGCGATATACTCTACTACGTGTTGTTCTAAATGTGTAAATTCTGAGGATTTCTCCGATAGTAATTTAAAAGTACCTGACATATTTAATAATAAATTCATGTATTCGTTTAATAATTCGTTTTGGTTCATTGTTTTTGATTCCTTTATGAATTTAGTTATTATTTTATTACTAAATTTACTATAAATCAATTGAAATTACTCTTTATAGTAAATGAACGTTTACTAATAACTGTTTTTTTGAATTTATGTGGAATGAATTATGGAGGTGCGAGAAGTGGTTTTAGGGAACGAGAATATAACCGAATATAAAATATTACTAAACATATATAACTAATGAATACAATGTCTTTTTCAGTTATTAAGTTGTAAAAGATTTTATGATAAAATCTTTTACATAATTTAATAAAGGGGTAGTTTTCAATGGGTTATTTCTCAAATGGTTTATTAGTTTTGTTTGTGCTAATCGTATGCAGTTGTATATTTTTTGGTTGATAATATAATGAGAGTCTTATATAAAAGAAGTTATCTTAAGTGAGATAACTTCTTTTTATTTTATGTTGAGAAGGAATTCTATCTTTCTTATTGAAGTTTGTTCTAGTTATTTTTACATCGATCAGATTTGTGTAATGGGAATTTTATGAAATATAAACAAGCCAGAGAATAGGGAGTATTTACATGGAAAATAGTATACGCTACACAAGTGAACAACCTACAGATTTTAATGGATTATTATCCTTATACGAATCTTTAGAATGGAATTCTCTTAAATTAACGGTTAACGAGTTAGAACGAATGTGTAAGCAAAGTTGGTATGCAATTTATGTTTTTGATGATAAGAGGTTAGTAGGGATGGGGCGTGTCATATCAGATGGAGTCATAACAGGCATTATTTGTGGAGTTGGTGTATTGCCAAAATATCAGTCTAGTGGCATCGGAAAAGAAATAGTGAAACGATTAATCCAGCACTGTGAACAAAACAAGGTTATTCCACAACTTATGTGTGTAGAAAAATTGCAATCTTACTATGAATCTATAGGGTTTGAGGCATTCTCTATTGGTATGACAAAACATATTATAAGATAGAGGTGCTTTATTCCGCTATTTGCCGGGCAGTAAAACCCCCACTGATTAAAGTTTCACTTTATATTTTCAGTTTACTCGTACATATTTTCAAACTTCAACATAAAGGAGAGTGGCTGTATGGAGATTGCTAAAGGGATAGAAATGTTACAAGTTGAATTTCAAGAATTTGTTATTCATCCAATTCTTTTATGGGATGATGAAATGGCAGTATTAATAGATACGGGTTTCCCAGGACAAATTGAAGATATACAAGTAGAGATGGAAAAGGTTGGGGTATCATTTGATAAGTTAAAAGTCGTGATTTTGACGCATCAGGATATTGATCATATAGGTAGTCTTCCGGAGTTGTTGCAGCGCTGTCGAAGTAATATTAAAGTTTATGCGCACGAACTAGATAAGCCATATATCGAGGGGGATTTACCTTTATTGAAGGACGGAAATGTAGAGAACCGACCAAAAGGAAAAGTGAGTGATACTATGATTGACGGGCAAGAACTTCCGTATTGCGGTGGAATACTAATTCTTCATACTCCAGGGCATACCCCGGGTCATATTAGTTTATATTTGAAACAAAGTAAAATTCTTGTTGCAGGAGACTCTATGTATAGTGTGAATGGGATGTTAGGAGGAATTCACGCCCCAACAACTATAAATATTAAGGAAGCACAGCAGTCTTTGAAGAAGTATTTAAATCTAGATATTGAATCTGTAGTTTGTTACCATGGGGGATTAAGTAAGGGGAATATAAAGATTCAACTTCAAAATTTATAAAAGTCGAAGATAATAATTTTTAGATAATGGATGCTAAATTATAAAAAAACATGTTTGAAAAAAATTCAAACATGCTTTTTTATTAAAGGAAATCTGTTTAATATGAATGACCTAATCCGTTCCAATAAAAAGAAACGATTTCTTGTGCTAATTTATCTATATTTGCAAGAATAGGATTGTGATTTTCATCTTTAAAATTCCCAATAGATAATAAAGATACGAAAGCATGAGCCGCAAATTTAGCGTTTCCTTTCGGAATTTCTCCGATGTGCATAGCATTATCGAGTGCTTTTTCTAGTACTTCATACATATTATCTTCAGCATTTTTTAATTGTTTCAATTGTTCTTCAGATAACGACAGTTTTGCATCTTTCATAAAATTTTTCATATCAATATCCATCGTTGCGTGTAAGTAAACTTTAGCGAAGTCTAATAATCTTTCTTCTAAAGTTTTGTTTGTAGAGAGTATTTGAGACATATTCTCACGTATACGTACCATCATTTCGATCATAGTAGCGGTAAATAAATCGGCTTTTGTTGAATAGTAATAGTAGACAGTTGCTTTCGTAACACCACAAACTTTTGCTACTTCCTCCATAGAAACGACTTGATAATTTTGAGTAAGAAATAACCGAGTTGCAACTTCTAAAATGGTTTCTTTTGTAGATTTTGTATTTTTATTTTGACGAGGCCTTCCAAGAGTGCGTTGTTTTTGTTCCAAATCCATTCGCTCCTGACATGTATTGTTTAGATAATTATAACATAATTTTTATTCATTCTTGATTAATTAACCGACCAGTATATATAATTAATAGTGGAGGAAAAAAGGAAGGTGGGTTTTTTATGAAAAAGCACCCGTTACATATGTTAGGGAGGCTTGTAGCAGGTAAAAATACGCAATGGATCACTTTATCGGTATGGATTCTTATTACATTATTACTTTCATTTACGTTACCACAAGTAAATAGTACGAAAGAACCGAACCCGAAAAATTTACCCGAAACAGCTATGTCGCAGCAAGCGGAAGCACTTATGAAAAAAGAGTTTCCGAATAATGCAGGGAATCCTTTATTAGTAGTATGGTATAGAGATGGTGGATTACAGTCGCAGGATTATAAACTCATACAAGACGTTTATAAAGAGTTAAAAGCTAGTCCTTTAAAGGAACAATCAACGTTACCACCATTTGATACAATCCCGGAACAAGTATTATCAAAAAGTGCGTCAAAAGATGGTACATCATTTGTTACACCGGTATTTTTTAATAAATCTGCTGGTACGGATATATTAAAAGGAAATCTTGAAGAGTTTAGAAAAATAGTGAATAGTAAGGTGGATGAAGATCCATTTAAACAAAAAATAAGTGAATCTGGTTTACATGTTCGATTATCAGGACCTGTAGGTATTCAAACAGATGCAGTTAGTTTATTTAGTCAAGCAGATGTGAAATTGTTAGTGGCTACTGTACTACTAGTGTTAGTTTTGTTAATTTTACTGTATCGTTCACCAATTTTAGCGATTTTACCTATACTTGTTGTTGGCTTTGCATACGGTATTATTAGTCCTACACTCGGTTTTTTAGCTGATCACGGATGGATTAAAGTAGATGCCCAAGCGATATCAATTATGACAGTATTATTGTTTGGCGCTGGAACGGACTATTGTCTATTTTTAATTTCGAGATATAGAGAGTACTTGTTAGAAGAAGAAAGTAAATATAAAGCGCTGCAACTTGCGATTAAAGCATCTGGCGGTGCAATAATAATGAGTGCGTTAACTGTTGTACTTGGATTAGGAACATTACTACTTGCTCATTATGGTGCCTTTCATCGATTTGCAGTACCATTTAGTGTTGCTGTATTTATAATGGGAATCGCGGCTTTAACAATTTTACCAGCACTATTATTAATTTTCGGTAGAATTGCATTTTTCCCGTTTATACCGAGAACAACTTCAATGAATGAGGAGTTTGCAAGAAAGAAAAAGAGGGCTGTAAAAGTTAAAAAATCAAAAGGCTCCTTTAGTAAAAAACTTGGAGATATTGTAGTACGAAGACCATGGACAATAATTATGCTAACTGTATTTGTATTAGGCGGATTGGCTTCATTCGTACCACGTATTCAATACACATATGACTTATTAGAGTCGTTTCCAAAGGATATGCCTTCTCGTGAAGGGTTTACGTTAATTAGTGATCATTTCTCAGCTGGTGAACTAGCACCAATAAAAGTTGTTGTTGATACGAAAGGCAAAGAGCTTCCTATTAAACAAGAACTAGAGAAATTTTCTTTCGTAAATACAGTGAAAGAGCCAAAAGAGGGAAAAGAAAATAAGCAAATACAAATGTATGAAGTTTCTTTAGCGGAAAATCCATACGCAATTGAAGCATTAGATCAAATTCCTAAATTGAAAAACCGTGTGGAAAAAGTATTAAAAGATGCTGGGATTAGTAATGCTGAAGAGCAATTGTGGATTGGTGGAGAAACAGCTTCATTATATGATACAAAGCAAATTACTGAACGTGATGAATCAGTAATTATTCCAGTAATGATTAGCATTATCGCGTTACTATTACTTGTCTATTTACGATCGGTTGTTGCAATGGTTTATTTAATTGTAACTGTTGTCTTATCATTCTTCTCAGCGTTAGGAGCAGGATGGATATTACTTCATTACGGTATGGGAGCGCCGGCCATTCAAGGTGCGATACCATTGTACGCATTCGTATTTTTAGTTGCTTTAGGTGAAGATTATAATATCTTTATGGTTTCAGAAATATGGAAAAACAGAAAGACACAAAATCACTTGGATGCAGTAAAAAATGGTGTAATACAAACAGGTAGTGTTATTACATCGGCAGGTTTAATTTTAGCAGGAACTTTTGCAGTGTTAGGTACACTTCCAATTCAAGTATTAGTTCAATTTGGTATTGTAACTGCAATTGGAGTATTATTAGATACGTTTATCGTAAGACCGTTACTTGTACCCGCGATTACAGTAGTTTTAGGCCGATTTGCTTTTTGGCCAGGTAAACTTTCAAGAAAGAGTGAAGAAATACAAAAGGTGGATGCATAGTTAAAAAAGCCAAGGATATTTTCCTTGGCTTTTTTCAATGTAGTTAATTAATTTTTTGAAGTCAAATCATCAGCTGCAGCGTGATCAGCATCTTCAATTGTTGTTTCGGGCATCCCGTATAAGCCGTTCATTGCTTGTTCTTCGATAGTAAGATTTGCAGTATTATTATTTTGAATAGATGTAGTGTTTTCAGTAACATTTTCTTTTTTATTCATATTTTTGTTATTCATGTATGTATCCTCCAAATTTCATTTGATTTATCTATAGTATGTGAATGGATTTCCAGAAATATGTGAATTGATTCTTACATATGTTATATAATTAAATGAATAATTAGGGTGAGTTGTAAACTGTTAGGAGTGAACAAGTATGGTAAGAGCAAGGGAATTAGCCTTCTAAAATAAAAAGAAAATTTTAGGAGGCTATTAGAATGAAGTTTCATGTAATTGATAGAGAAGATTGGAATAGAGAGCGGTATTTTGAGCATTATTTTAAGTTGAAATGTACATTTAGTATGACTGTGAATGTTGATATCACGATGTTATTAGAGGAAGTATATCAAAAGGGAATAAAATTTTATCCCGTTTTTATATATTTAATTTCTAGAGTAGTAAATAATCATAAAAAATTTCGAACATGTTTTAACGATGAAGGAGTTTTAGGCTATTGGGAGGAAATGATACCGAGTTATACAATCTTTCATAAAGATGATAAGTCTTTTTCAAGTATATGGACGGATTATTCAGGTGATTTCCGCACTTTCTATAAAAATTATGAAGACGATATGAGATGCTATGCTAGTGTTCATGGTTTTTTCATGAAAGAAAATATTCCGCCTAATGTATTTCCGATTTCTAGCATACCTTGGACTAGTTTTACTGGATTTAATCTTAATATTAATAATGATGAAAATTTTCTATTGCCAATTATAACTTGTGGGAAATATTTTAACGAAGGAAACAAGGTTATGCTACCAGTTTCATTGCAAGTACATCATTCGGTTTGTGATGGATATGATGCGAGTAAATTTATAGAAGATTTACAGCAGTTAAGTAATACTTGCAACGATTGGCTTAAGTAATATCTAATTTTTAATTATATAAAGTGAAACTTTAATCAGTGGGGTGTCAGCCCCCGCTGATTATTAGCCCGACCCCCACCTAACTTCTTTGCTTTCGCTGAATTTTGAGGTGGGGGTCTTACTGCCCGGCAAATAGCGGGATAAAATTGAAAATGAATAAAAGAAGAGAACATGTTTATATTACATGGTCTCTTTTTATTATTCATTAATACTAAGTAATCGTGGAAAATATAGGGTGATTTGTAGTTTAATAGTAAAGAGGGTGATTAGTGTTAATTTTCTTTGTTTTTAAAAATTTAATGATATAAATGTTTTAATAGGGGGTAATAAAGTGAAATTCATAAGCATTGAAAAAGATGAGATCCTAATTGAGAATATGGCAAAATTGTATTGTAAAGTATTTGAGAAAACAAATTTCAATGAAATGATCGAGCGAATGAACAGGCATATAGAATATACAGGTTTTAAAGGGATAGTAGCAATAAATGATGAAAATGAAGTAGTTGGTTTTACCTATGGTTATCGCTCAATCGAGGGACAGTACTATAACCAATTAATGAGAGAAGCGTTACATCTAGAACAAGTAGACGAATGGTTACAAGATTGTTTTGAATTTGTAGAGTTAGCAGTCCATCCACAATATCAAAATGAAGGTCTTGGAACGAAATTACATAATGAATTACTAGAAGGGATTCCAAATAGAACGAGTGTTTTAACAACACAAATAAACAATGAAAAAGCACGTTCGTTATATGAAAGATTAGATTGAGTAAATGTATTAGAACCATTTCATCCAAGTAAAAATGATGTTCCATATGTAATAATGGGAAAAGCATTAAAAACAAAAGTGAATTGATAATTATGCCATTCACAAAAATGGTTGGTTTGTAATAATGAAGGGGAAAACGAAAATGACGAAAATATCTATAGAAAAAGTTACAATTTTAGATGCTGAGAAATTAACAGAAATAATGAAAAGAACATTTGATGCAGAAGCAAAACAATGGCTATATGGCCAAGATGATGTCATTGATTATAACATTCAACCGCCAGGATATTCTTCAGTTGAAATGATGGAATATTCCATTGAAGAATTGGATTCTTTCAAAGTTGTAATGGATAAAGAAATAATCGGAGGGATAATAGTTACGATTTCTGGTAAGTCGTACGGTCGAATTGATCGTATTTTTGTAGATCCTGTTTATCAAGGAAAAGGAATTGGATCACATGTTATGAAATTAATAGAAAAGGAATATCCGAACATAAAGATTTGGGATCTCGAAACATCTAGTAGACAAATTAACAATCATCACTTTTATAAAAAGATGGGTTACCAAATGATTTTTGAATCGGAAGATGAGTATTGTTACGTGAAAAGAATAAAAACAAGCTCAAACAAAGCGAGTGTAGTTACAAATAAAGATATGAAAAATAGTCAATACGAAAACTGTAATTTAGCAAATACAGAGTATTATCAAGTGAATTTAAAAAACAGTTCATTTGTTGGTAGCAATATAATGAATATGAATATGAGTAATTGTAATGTAAGTCAATCCAAGTTTAGAAATATAAATTTTAGATGGTCATCATATGCAGATTTAAATCTTTCTGGTAGTAAATTTAATTTGGTGACTTTAGGTGGAGTGCAATTTAAAAATACAAGTCTCGGAGATGAGAAGAAACCTATTTTATTCGATAAATGTGATTTGGAAGGTAGCACCATAAGTAATAGTAATCTGAAAAATATTGAAATAGAAAATTGTGATATAGTCGGCATGAAACTAAATGGTATTCCAATTGAAAATTTGCTTAATTTATATAATAAAGTGAAAAGTTAACCATATATATATAGTCTTTAATCTTTTTGGAAATTAAGTATTATATCGAAATAATTATGTAAAAATGACATAAAGAAATACGGACGAGAAGGTCATTCATGAACGTTTCTAGAATACACACAAATATATTGTTATTTATATGGAGGAGAGAAAGATGGAGATCAACGTTAGAGCAGTAGAAATACAAGATGCTAGAGCAATTCATCGTATATGTATACAGGATGACGTTTTACCGTATATGGTTTTCTTACCTAGCATGCGTGTAGAAGCTATGGAAAATAGAATTCGAAATTTAGCACCAAATCAATTTGAATTTGTTGCAGAATATGATGGAGAAATTGTTGGGTTTGTAGGTTTAACACAAAGTCCGGGACGAAGATCTCATTCAGGCGATTTATTCATTGGGGTTGATAGTGAATATCATAATAAAGGAATTGGGAAAGCACTTCTTACGAAGATGCTTGATTTGGCTGATAATTGGTTAATGTTAGAGAGAGTAGAACTAGGTGTGTTAGAAACGAATCCAAAAGCAAAAGCTTTATATGAAAAATTTGGATTTGTAGAAGAGGGAGTAAAGATAGGGAATTTGAAAGCTCACGGAAAGTTTATTAATGAAATTATGATGAGTCGTTTTAGACCGGATGGTTTAATTGTACATAATTAGTAGTTAAAAGCATGACAGTATACTGTCATGCTTTTTTATTAGAATTTGGCTGTATTAAAAATAATACTAAACCAATAAAAATAACGGTAATTCCTAGTCCTTGTTGTAAAGAAATGGTCTCATGTAATATAAAGTACGCTAGTATACAAGTGCCAATTGTTTCACCTAAAATACTCATTGAAATTACAGTAGCACTTATCCATTTTAATAACCAATTAAAAATGGTTTGTCCTAAAATTGTAGCAATGAAAGCTAATCCAATAAAGCACAACCAAGTTTGTGTAGAGTAATGGATGAAAGATTCTTGTTGCGTGAAAGCAAATATGCCAAGAAAGCCAGCACTACTTCCATAACTAATTACCGAATATGGTATAAGTGACAAATCTTTACGAACGTGTTGGCTAATGAAAAAATAAGCAGTAATGATACCGGCAGCGATAAGTGCTAAAATATCTCCATATAAAGCTTCTCCACTAATTTGGAAATCTTGCCAGCCAATGATGATACTACCTGAAATAGCGATGAGGCAACCAATAACCGCTCCTTTCGTAAATCTCTCCTTAAATAAAAAATAACCACCAATCATTGAGAACAAAGGTTGTAACGTTACGATAACTGTAGAGCTTGCTACAGAAGTATATTGTAATGATTCAAACCATAGTACATAATGTGCAGCTAAAAATAGCCCAGATACGAATCCAAGTGCCCATTGTTTTTTCGTTAAAGTTTTTAGCTCATTTCGACTATTTTTATTAAATAGTAATAACGGTAACAGAATTAGTGTGGCAAAGAATAATCTGTAAAAAGCAATGATTGTCGCAGGAGCATCTGCCAATTTTACAAAAATAGCTGAAGTTGATAAGGCGAATACACCAAAAAATAAGATGCAATATGAAAGAATAGGTGATTTCAAAGTTTGTCCCTCCGATAGAATGTTTATTATAATAAACTTAATACGATATAATGTACAAAGGTAAGTATATAAGTCCCGAAGATAATAGGAAAGGATTATTTGCCTTTGTTTAGTATGTCAGCACAAAGACAATGAAATATGCATTATGATGGATGAAAGGAAGTTTTACTATGATACATGATAGGCTTGGACAAACAGTATTAAGTTATCGTAAGAAAAATAATATGACAATTCGTGAATTCGCTGATTATGCAGGAATTAGTACATCACTAATTAGCCAAATTGAAAGAGGACATGCTAATCCTTCTTTAAATGTTTTGGAGTTAATTGCAAAAGCATTAAATGTACCGCTGTTTACACTTTTTATTAACGATATCGATACAGATTCGCTCATTTCTAAGAAAAAAGATCGAAAAAAAGTATATCGGGAAAACAATGATCACATTGTATATGATGTATTAACACCTGATTTTATGAAAGCACGTATTGAAATGTTAATGATGGATTTAAATAAACAAGCAAACACAACAGAAAGCCATTATTCCCATGAAGATAAGGAAGAGATTGCTGTTATTATGAAAGGGGAAGTGTATGTGGAATTGGAGGGAAAAGAATATTTTTTAGAAGAAGGCGATGTTGTACGTATTCCACCGAATGTGAAGCATCGATTTTTGAATAAAAGTGATGAATCGAATCACATTTTATTTGTACTGACACCATCTTTAGGATGAAAATATAGTGATTTTTAATAGGGGAGAAAGAAAATGGAAAAAAGTATTTTGAAAGGCGGTCTTTCAATTATTTCTCAATGTAAAAAAGAAACAAATGATATTTGGCATGCACATTTTGGAGCAGCTGCAATTGCTAGTTATTTTTTTATGAAAGATAATAATATTGATGAAGAAACAGCTCGTAATATGTATTCGCAAACAAGGATGATGCTGAACAAGAAAAAAATTGGTGAGATGATTGATGATAAAAAAGAAATAGATTTTAAAATTGCGGAAAATATGATTATAAAATCTTTAGAACAAACGATTGATGAGCTTCATTGGGTGGGGCATAACGTCATTTATGCGTCATTAAGTTTATTAGCTATGAAAGAGCTACAAAAATGGGGTGATAATCAAGCAATTGAAGGGATTACTACTCTTATTTTATCATTTCGAAAAACAATTCCAGGTAGATCGTGGATTGGTTATACGACGAAAGAAGTAAAACAATTAAGTTTTGAAGAGGAGATACAAAGTGAATTGAGTAATCCAACACAAGTATCTCAGTTCATTTTAAATGAGTTATCGAAATTTAATAGTATTTATCGAGCGGAATCACATCATGATTTAATTGGGCATTTGCTTACATACTCCCACGCAATTAATATAATGTACGATTTAGGACATATAGATATATTTCAACGAGGGATACGTCCGCTGTTAAAACTAGTATACGTACTAAGAGCTAGCCAAAAGCTCAAGCTGAATACGGAAATAACTTTACACTCACCTATAGATCGATTACCTTTAATTCAATCTAAACGTGCAAATATTTTACCAACTGAAAATATATTTTGGATAAAAGACTATAGTGAATTCGATTGGGATTTTGGTCATGTATTTAAATTCTCATATAGTTATTTTAATCATATACAGAGAGCTCCAAATTATAAAGATATCACATTAGAAAAATTCCGTTATGTTATTCATTCTTAATGAACGTTAATGATCTGTAAAAGGATGTTTAATCTAGTTTCTTTTTTTGTTAGTAGTATATTATTTTTTCAAATATGTAAGATTTTACATGCGTATTTTACTTTTACTAATTATGTAAGTAGGCTATACTGAAATACATACATTTTATTTTTGGAGAGATGTAAAACGACATGGAACTAGCGAAATTGGAAAAAGTAATTGAAATAAAAAAAGAAGAACTTTTATATTTAGTATCGGATTATGGAATTCAACATGAAAAAGTATTGGCATCGAGTCAAGAACTAGACAAATTAATCAATTACTTTATGTTTTTAAAATAAAGAGAACTATGACGGGGTTTGTAAATGTTATAGTTCTTTTTTATTAGGTAATTAGACAATATATTAAAATATATTGTCTAATTTCTTACAGAATGCGCAACTTGCTAGTCGAATATAAGGACTTTTGGTTATAATAAAAAGGAATTATTAATTGTATCGGTTAGGAGCACAGCACATATGAAAACAGTTGTTGTTATCGGTGGAGGTATAACGGGACTTTCTACTATGTTTTATTTAGAAAAATTAAAAAAGGATTATAATATCGATTTAAATTTAATTCTTATTGAGAAAGAAGAGTATTTAGGTGGTAAAATCCATAGTGTGGAAGAAAAGGATTTCATTATGGAGTCAGGGGCGGATTCAATCGTTGCTCGTAATGAACACGTTATGCCACTTGTAAAAGATTTAAATTTAGAAGATGAAATGGTATATAATGAAACGGGTATTTCTTACATATATTCTGAAAACATGTTACATCCGATTCCTTCTGATACTATATTTGGGATACCGATGAGCGCCCAGTCGTTGTTTAGCAGTACGCTAGTCTCAACGAAGGGGAAAATCGTAGCTTTAAAAGATTTCATAACGAAAAATAAAGAGTTTACGAAAGATACATCACTTGCTTTATTTTTAGAAAGCTTTTTAGGGAAAGAGTTAGTGGAAAGACAAATTGCTCCTGTGCTTTCAGGCGTATATTCTGGTAAATTGAATGAGCTTACAATGGCATCTACATTACCGTATTTACTGGATTATAAAAATAAGTATGGAAGTATTATTAAAGGTTTTGAAGAGAATAAAAAACAATTTCAATCAGCAGGAAATAAAAAATTCGTATCATTTAAAGGTGGACTATCTACGATAATTAATCGCTTAGAAGAAGTGCTGACTGAAACTGTCGTAAAAAAAGGTGCTATAACGACGGCTGTAAGTAAACAAGAAGATCGATATGAGATTTCTTTTGCGAATCATGAAACAATACAAGCTGATTATGTTGTTTTAGCAGCTCCACATGATATTGCACAAACTTTATTACAGTCTAATGAGTTAAATGAGCAGTTTAATACATTTAAAAACTCATCTCTTATAAGTATTTATTTAGGATTTGACATACTAGATGAACAACTACCAGCTGATGGTACGGGGTTTATTGTAACGGAAAACAGTGATTTACATTGTGATGCTTGTACATGGACAAGTCGAAAGTGGAAACATACATCGGGTAAACAAAAATTATTAGTTAGAATGTTTTATAAGAGTACCAATCCGGTATATGAAACAATCAAGAATTACAGTGAAGAAGAATTAGTACGAGTCGCTTTATATGATATTGAAAAGAGTCTCGGAATTAAAGGTGAACCAGAAGTAGTTGAAGTTACAAATTGGAAAGATTTAATGCCGAAATATCATTTAGAACATAATCAAGCGGTTCAAGCATTACAAGAAAAAATGACGAATCTTTATCCAAATGTATATTTAGCTGGTGCCTCATATTATGGTGTTGGAATTGGTGCGTGTATTGGAAATGGAAAGAATATAGCCAATGAAATAATGGATACATTAAATAAATAATACTGTAGAATAAATAAAAACTGTCCCTTCAGCAAAATGGAGGAACAGTTTTTATTTATTTTATTTGAATGGAAATTGTATTGTTTTTTACATTGTTTTCTTTTATTGTTAATATTATTTCTCCAGACTCTTTAAATGAATACGGTGATAGTTGATAAATATCTTTTATATCAAGTTTTTCTTGTAATTTATTTACCGGTATTGATACGATATTTGGCTTCCATGTTTCTTGTTTTCCTGAAGGATATTCTATAAGTATTACCGGATTTTTTAACTTTATTGTTTTCCAAGAGACGAGATATAGTTGTACTTCTGTATCTTTTTTTAATAATTCTTCGGAGAAATAACCGAATTCGCCTACATTACCGAAAACAGTATAGTTTTGATTTTTTAATTTAATATCTAAATAACTAGGTTGA
Organism: Bacillus sp. FSL K6-2944; assembly: GCF_038005385.1. Lineage (NCBI taxonomy): Bacteria > Bacillati > Bacillota > Bacilli > Caryophanales > Bacillaceae > Bacillus > Bacillus sp. FSL K6-2944. The sequence goes on from NZ_JBBOTE010000001.1 coordinate 1,163,745, forward strand.
TATGTTACTGCATGATAAGTTCCATATGAAAGTGAGAGTATGGCAGCGATTAAAATACCGATTGAAAATGTCTTAAAGCTATTGCCTTTAAAGCTAGTCATCATGAATGAGTTTGGTGTGAATTTTTTTGCGAATAAAAAAATAAGTAATATGAGTAAGAGGGATAAGCCGATGAATATATACATAGATTTTTACACCTCCATAGCGTAAAATAGATTAACTATATTTTACCATAAATGTATGGGTTAGGGTGGTTGTTTAGAAGGAAAAAATGAAGGAACAAATTCTTTACAGTTCTTGATAATTTAAAATTTGATTTATGGAAATTATAGCGTCATGTTTGAGTCGCAATCAGAAGGTATCCAATTCGTGTATATAGAATAAAGAGGGAATGCGCCATTAGAAATGTTTGACTTATGGAACAATAAGGACTTTACTAATTATACATATTTTTTCTGATATAATGAATGAGTAGAGAGAAAGGAGTGATCCTATGGCATTTCCTATATTAGAAACAGAACGCTTACGTTTAGTTGAAATAGAACAATCTTATTGTCAAAAAATATATGAAATCTTTTCATTGGATGAAGTGACGTGTTATTACGGTATGAATTCTTTTACGGAGTTTGGACAAGCTTCACGTATGATCGAATCTTTTTCAAAAAATTACTTTGAGAAAAAGGCAATACGATGGGGAATTGTGTTAAAAGAAACGAACGTTTTAATAGGAACAATTGGACTAAACAATTTACAATTATGGAGTAAACGATCTGAGATTGGATATGATCTGCATCCTCGTTATTGGGGAAATGGTTACGCTTCGGAAGCAGCTCGAGAAATTATTGATTATGGATTTAAAGATTTAGGTTTGTTTAGAATTGGAGCTATTACATATCCTGAAAATGATACTTCTTGTAGAATGTTATCTAAAATTGGCTTCCAAAAGGAAGGTCTATTGCGTGGATATATTCATCAAGGAAATAAGCAACACGATGCATTATTGTATTCTATAGTACGAACTGATATTGAGAACATAAATTTATAATAAAAAAAACCTCTTAATTAAAAGAGGTTTTTTTTATTATAAATTAACCTAATTTAGGTAATAAACGTTCTCCGCTTTTCATGCTACTTTTACATAAAGGGCATTTAGGCTCTTCTTCAAATGAAAAGTTCTTTCTCATCCATCCTAAACAATCCTCTGATTCACATTCCCAAACAGGGGTTTGTTCTGGTGGTACTTCTGCTACATCGTTCTTTCGATTGCGATACATGTAACCACTCCTTTTATGTAAAAAATTTTAGTTATATATTAAAAAGGTTGTTAACCTTGCTGGTAACAACCTTTTTATTGTTTGAATTATAGCTTTACAACGTTTTTAGCTTGAGGTCCGCGGTTACCTTCTTCAACTTCGAAGCTAACTTCTTGACCTTCGTCAAGAGACTTGAAACCGTCGCCAGTGATAGCTGAGAAGTGAACGAATACGTCGTTACCGTCTGCAACTTCGATGAAACCGAAACCTTTTTCGCTGTTAAACCATTTTACTTTACCTGTTAATGTCATGGTAATGCCTCCTAAAAGTAGAAAAATTACAATATGATCGGCCTTATTTGAATGAAAATAAAAGTTCACATATTATCAAAAACCCATAAGGAGTACAAAATGTCCCTGATTGATACTTGATAATATGCAAAGAAAATATAGTGTTAAATTGACCTTAATTACTATCTTACAACAAATGGTTGGAAATAGCAAGTGCTGGTAATACCACTGAGTAATCTGGGTGATAATAGTAAAGGCACAAAGGCACCTCTTTTATTTATATATTATTCCTAATTTGAATTTATTCCAAACAAAAATCATTTATATGAAAAAATAAGTTTAAATAAAAGGCTAAATATTATTTTAATATTGCTGATGAGTACCATAATTAGGAGGATAGAATATTGCAAAATAAACAATTTAAAATAATTGAAGCAGCAAAAGAAGGAAGAAGAAAAGTTCATCCTGTTTTTGCTGTCATACTCGCGATTATATTTTTAACTTTAGGTGAATTATTTATGTTGTTTATGCTGATTTTACCGAAAGCAGAAACAACTTTTATGAAGGCGATTTATAGCGACATTGAGATGATATTAATGTTTGGCGGCGCAATATTTTTTGTGTTTTTATGGATTAGATTTGTAGAGAAAAGATCATTTTCATCCATTGGTTTTTGGAGAAATCAATGGATAAGAAAATATTTGAGAGGTACATTAATAGGATTTGTTTTCATTTCAATACCAGTCATGCTACTTTTATTAACTGGAAATGTACAACTACAAATGCAACACATTACACCAACCGCTATACTTGGAATTGTGGGATCTTTAGTTGCTTTTTTAATACAAGGTGCAACAGAAGAAATTGTTGTTCGGGGTTGGTTATTTCCAGTTCTTTCTGTTAGAAGCCGTATATGGATCGGTATTGTTGTAACTTCATTTTTATTTGGTTTTCTTCATTTACTAAATCCAGGTATTACAATTCTTTCAATATCGAATATAATATTAGTTGGTGTGTTTGCAGCTTTTTACGTTTTGAAAGATAGTAGTCTTTGGGGGATATGCGCATGGCATTCCATTTGGAATTGGGCACAATATAACGTATTTGGTTTTGCAGTTAGTGGAATGACAATGTATTCTACACCACTTTTTAAACCTGTAACAACTGGATCGGAATTCCTTCATGGAGGCACGTTCGGAATTGAAGGTAGTATCATTACAACAATCATGCTCACTATCGCTTCAATTGTTTTATGGAGAAAGTTATGGGGAAGAAAAGCGAAACAACGAAATTTTAGTTAATGAAAGAGGGGGAAACTATGGGGATAATAGCATTTGAGGGAGCAAGCGCTGTTGGTAAAAGTACCACGTGCCGTGAATTAGAAAAGAATTATGGTGCTTATATAATACCTGAAGTGAATTTTTTATTTGAAAGGCCAAAAAATGAACATAGAACATGGTATTTTGAAAAACAAGTTGAGCGCTGGAATATAGCTGTTCAGAAGTCAGAGCAATATGAATTAGTAATACTCGATGGGGATATATATCAACCACTTAGTTATAATTGGTGCTTTCATTTTGATATATTTAATCAGCCATTATCTTTAATAGAAAATTTTTATAAAGAAAAGATGATAAATAGGGAAATTGGTTTTCCGGATCAATATTTTTATTTATATACGAACGATGAAGAACTTAGAAAGCGGAAAGTATCTGATGAGACGAAAAGAAGAAGAAACTTTAAAAAACATTTACATATATCAAAATCGTTTCAGCGTTATTATGAAAATTTAAATACTGTTACAGATGGGTATTGTAAATTAATTGAGGCGAAAAGTGTAAGAAATAATGAATTAGAAATAGTGAGAAACTCAAAAAATTTGAATGTGTGTGAAGAAAGACGTTTTGATGTTTCGAGGTTAGATGCTATTACGAAGTGGTTAGAAGAAAATCGTGCATAAAGTAAAAACAACGAGTGTTGTAGAACGCGCTCGTTGTTTTTTTTGTTTCTTTATAAATATAAAGGAAAAATTTGTAGAATATTTTCATTATTTAACAGAATAATCTTTCAATTTTAAAGAAAAAGAAATACAATATGAGGAAGTATATATAAATAATATGATAGGGGATGCGATATTTTGAATGAAGTAACAGTTTTTATATAAGAAATAATTAGGTAGTCAGAACAGAGATATTTGGGAGGAAACAAGCGAGATGAAAACATTTTTGAAAATAATAGGTGTTATAGCTGGTATGGCGGTAATCGGAGTAGGTTTAACATATGGTATGCTACATTATTTAAATAATAGTAAACCAGCTGCGAAAAAGGCATCACCAGCTGCTCCAGCAGTAGAAGTATTAGCTGATAGTAACGTAAAAGCAGAAGATGCAAAGCTTTTAGAAAATGGCAATTATTCATTGCCAAATAGTGGTTTTAATAAAAATTTTAAATGGACAGATGAGAACATACAGACAGCATTACATGAAATGGCACATCAAAAAGCGAAAGCTGATCAAAAGTGGGGCTATATTTTTATTACACAAGAGCGGATTGAAAGCTTAATTGATATTGTAAAGAGTAATGATCTTGTGCAGGGAAGTACATATGTAGAAATTTTAGAACGATGGAAACAAGGAAAATATGAAAAGGTTGATGGGGATCACAATAAGATTTGGAAATTACAAAGTGGGAATTTAGGAGAAGGAAAAGGAGTAATGTCGGAAGCTGAGCAAAAAGAATTAATTAATCAAGTGTTTATGAACAAAGGTACATATTCAGGTAGTAAATTAATTGCAGGTGGCGGACAGACTAATAAATAATATACTAATTAATGTAAGAGAGTAATTGCTTATTAGGCAATTACTCTTTTTAAATGTACTTCTTAATATCTTAATCTCGTTCAAGTAAGGAAAGAAACGACTGTAACACCGGGGAAATCCATCTGGATTTATGATAGATTACATGACTTTGAATAACGGATGGAGTTTCGATAGGCTGAAAACATAGTTGTTCTTTTTGACAACTTTCCTGTACAACGATATAAGGAAGAATTGAAATGCCTAACTCACACATGACGGATTGTTTAATGACTTCAACATTGGAAGTTTCAAATGTTTTAGCTGGAATATTTCCGCTTTGACGTAAAAAACGATCTACCATTGTCCTATAGCCGCAGCTTTGTTCTGTAAAAATGAACTGGGTTTCCTGTAATAACTGGAATGGATTTGTATGTGCAGCGGAATAAGCTGGTAAAATCCATCCAAATGTTTCATTACTAAAAGTACGCGTAATAAAATCATTATGTTCTATACTTTCTCCAATTATGAAGACAACGTCTGTTTCTCCTTCACGTAATTTTTGTAATGCTTGTTCATTTGTGTTCGTTTCAAGTACGATATTTACTTTCGGATTTTTCTGTTTGTAAGTACGTAATAATTGTGGTAATCGGTATACCGCTAATGATTCATTAGATGTAATACTTAATGTACCTTCTAAATAATCTGTATTTTGGGGGATTTCTTGCGCTTTTTCATATATTGAAAGTAATTCTAATGCATAAGGATGAAATTGATGACCGGCTTTTGTAAGTAGCACTTTTTTCCCTAACCGATCGAAAAGAGGAATATGTAAATCGTTCTCTAAAGCTTTCATATGTGCTGTAACAGTAGATTGCGCATAACCTAGCGCGTGCGCAGCTTTAGAAAAATTACCATACTTCACAATGGCGCAAAATGTTTTAACATGTCTCATTTCCATAAGCGATCCCTCTTTTATTATCATGATTTGTGAATGATTATATCATGTATTTTAATTTTCCAAATGATTAAATTCTGTATAAAATGAAATTGTAGAAATATTCATTCAGGTGATATTGGAGGAGAAAAGATGATCAAAAAGGGCTATCATGTAGCTGTTGTTGGGGCTACAGGTGCGGTAGGGCAAAAAATTATTGAACTGTTAGAGAATGAAATGAAGTTTAATATAGTTGAAGTTACATTGCTTTCGTCAAAACGATCCGCTGGTAAGAAAGTAAGATTCAAAGGACGAGAGATAATTATACAAGAGGCAAAAACAACTAGTTTTGAAGGTGTAGATATTGCCTTTTTTAGCGCTGGGGGAGAAGTATCTAGACAATTTGTAACTCATGCAGTTTCTAGTGGTGCGATTGTAATTGATAACACAAGTGAGTACCGAATGGTGCAAGATGTACCGCTCGTTGTTCCGGAAGTGAATGCGCACACTTTAAAACAGCATAAAGGTATCATTGCAGTTCCAAATTGTTCAGCATTACAGATGGTAACAGCACTTCAGCCGATTCGAAAATCATTTGGTTTAGAAAGAATTATCGTTTCAACATATCAAGCTGTATCGGGTTCTGGCATTCATGCGATTCATGAATTACGAGAGCAGGCTAAGTCTATACTTGCAGGTGAAGAAGTGAAGAGTGATATATTACCGGTGAAAAAAGATAAAAAACATTATCCAATAGCATTTAATGTACTGCCTCAAGTAGATATATTTACAGACAATGATTTTACTTTTGAAGAAGTCAAAATGATTCAAGAAACGAAGAAAATATTAGAAGATGAAAACTTGAAAATGGCAGCTACTTGTGTACGTGTTCCAGTTGTATCGGGGCATTCAGAATCGGTTTATATAGAACTGGAAAAAGAAGCAAGCGTTGCGGAAATCAAGGGAATACTAATGGATGCACCAGGTGTTATTTTGCAGGATAACCCTAGTGAACAGCTGTATCCAATGCCATTATATGCAGAAGGGAAAATAGATACATTTGTCGGAAGAATACGTAAAGATCCTGATACGCCAAACGGATTCCACCTCTGGATTGTTTCCGATAACCTATTAAAAGGTGCGGCTTGGAATTCAGTTCAAATTGCAGAGACTTTAGTGGAAAAGGGGATACTTTAATATAGTTTAAAAAACTGGGGAATCGTTAATGACTCCCCAGTTTGTATTTCATAATTGTTTTCTTTATTTCGGCCGACTTTAATTAAAATTAGTCGTTATTGAATTTTTATAAATGTCTACTTTATGTGCAGTGAAGCGTAAGGTTTTGGATTCTGCATGAATTGTAAGATTAATAATAATCGATAACGGCATTTCGACCGTTTTCACAATATCTTCTATAGCAATATACTCATTTTTTGCTTCCTTATAATAAACAACAGAACGAATTACGGCCTCGTCACCTTCAATATCAATTTCACACATCATAGGGAATTTTTCACCATTATGTAAGAATAATTCGCCTAGTACGATTGAACCGTTTAATTCTTCTGTAAAATTAGTAGTTGCCGCTGGTTTTACCCATGTTTCGTCATGTTCTTCGTGTTCCTCTTCATCTATTCCCCATTCCCAAATGGGGTTTTGTTTTAGGTCCTCAATAGTTAATTTATCAATTGGTTTGCAACTACTCATACATAAATTCTCCTTTTATTTTGATAAATAAGTTTTTTGATTTCATGAATTAGATGATTGCTTATAAGTGGGTTTAACAAAGTATTTTGCTCATTTGATATCCAAACTACTTTATTTTGAAATAAAGCTATTACAGCAATATTAACAAAACTTTAATTGTCTAGTAAATAATTATTAGTGGAGATATTAAAATGGGATGGTGTTAAAGAAAGATAGTAAAAAACATCAAGGATGAATGAAATCCATTTGGTACGATATGGATATATCCAATGTGAGGGGGAGTTTGATGTATCAAGTAAAGGGGTATTTTTCATCATTAAAAGGAAGTTATTATGAGATTGGAAAGCAACAAGGGGAATTCGTGAAACAAAATCCGTATCTCATCCCGCAATTTATACACGAAGAAAATGTAATATCTAATAACCATTGGACAGAATCGAGAAATATACTAAACAAACATTGTCCAGGCATAAATGAAGAAATTGAGGGGTTTTGTGAAGTGTTAAAAATTCCTTCAAAAAATATGATGTATTACTATCAAACACTATTGAAAGCAGGTTGTAGTCATTGTGCAGTATTACCTAAAAAGACCGATTTAGAGCACACATATGTATTAAGGAATTATGATTTGTCACCAGTAATAGATGATATGCGTTTTTGTTCAACTCATGTTGAAGGTGCGTATGCACATAGTGGCTTTTCTACTCAATATTTTGGCCGAACGGAAGGGATAAACGAGCATGGATTAGCTGTTACATTTTCAGCATGTGGTCAACCAGTAGGAAATATTGCAGGTTTAAGAAAGCAAATGGTGAGTGGTTTACAATGTTTTGCGGTAATTCGATTGTTGTTGGAGAAATGTAAAAATGTGCAGGAAGCTAAGTTACTAATAGAAGAAATCCCAATTGCTAGTAATATTAATTTAATAATAGCTGATCCTTTAAATGCAGCATATATTGAAATATTTGACGGTCATAAATCCACAATAACGATTGATGATGAAAAACAAGCTTTTATTGTATCAACAAACCATGCAGTTAGTTCATCAATTCAGAAATTAAATAATAGGAAATTAGAACAATCAACAAAGAGATATTACCTTTTACATGAGCATTTAAATAGATGTGAACAAGTAAGCATAGAGTCTTTAAAAAAGTTAGTAGAAGAAGAATATCCTGCTGGACTTACTGTGCATAACTATGAAGAATGGTTTGGAACTTTACATTCTGTATTATTCGATTTACATGATCGTACAATGAAGATTTGTTTCGGATCACCACTTTTAAACGACTGGTATTCATTGAAAGTTGGAGGAAGTATGCCGTTTTCTGAGGTGAACGTGAACTTTAAAAATAAAACTTATACTGACTTTTGGAAGGAAGATAAGAATGAATTGATACCTAAAAGATAAATGGGATAAGATGGTGATGTAAAGAGTGCATTTATACTGGAGGGATTATCAATACTAAAGGTTATGTTACCATTTGTTCTTATCTTTTTTCTTGTCATTGCGATGTATATTGCTTATCAAAAGAGAAAAAAGTCTGGGATAAAAGGATTGAAAAGTGCGGTAACTTCTATTTGCTTCTTTTCACTTGCAATCTTAAATATGTTTGCATATTGGTTTCATTTTGGCGGTGCTTTTACTTGGTTATTTTCAATTGTATTATTGCTAGTTGGTGCATATTTTACTAAATATATTCCAATATCTAAAAAGGTACATTAAAGTTTATAAGAGTTAAATATAATGTTTACTTTGTTTTGAAAAGAGATTATTCTACTAAATTGTTGTGAAACGGTTTCATAGGATAATCTCTTTTGTTTAGTTTTGGAAAGAACGTACTGTGATTTTTAGTTGCTCAATAAATTCTCGAGTTGCAGCACACATATATTTATCTTTTCTATAAATTAGCCCTATTTCAATTATTGGAGTAGGGTTTTCTATTTTAATAGCTTGAATGTTTTTATTTTGTAAAAAGTCTATATATGGTTTGGGTAACACTGTAATTCCCATTTCTTTGGAAACCATTTGGATTAAAGATTCCATCGTACTAATTTCTAAAATTGGCCTTGGTTTAAAGTTTAACTTTTGACAATGAGATGTAATTAGTTCGGTTAAAAAGAAATTTTTAGGTAAAAGAATTAAAGGGTAGTTCTGTAATTCAGCAATAGATACATGATTACGTTCAGCTAATCGATGACCAGTGGGCACGACCAATGTAAGATCGCTTTTGTATAGAGGGATGGAGATAATCTCTTTATCTTGCACCGGGAGAAATGTAATTCCAATATCTAGTTCGTTTTGTAATAATTTTTCACGAATATCTCCTGTACGAAGCCCTAATACAGAAAGCTCTATATTAGGATATAAATTATTAAAATTTAAAATAGCTGGTGGTAGTAAATAATTTACGACGGTTAACAAAGCCCCTATTGTTAAGGAACCTTGCTGTAATCCGTTTAGGTCTTGAATAGCTGAACGAGCTTGTTCGACTTCATGAAAAATGGTTTTACTATGTGATAATAAAACCTTCCCTGCTTCAGTTAAAGATATTTTTTTACCAATTCGATCGAAAAGTGGCATTCCTACTTCATGCTCTAATGCACGTATTTGTTGACTTAGTGAAGGCTGTGAAATATTTAATTTCTCAGCTGCTTTTGTGAAATGTAATTCTTTTGAAACAGCTAAAAAGTATTCAAGTTGTCGTAATTCGATTGGAATCACCTCAAGTATAATAATAGGTTATACCTATCATTATTATATAAATAATTGAATTGAACAATGATTTTAGAGGTTTTATAATCATCTTTATATAACAGAGAGGTTTGTAAAAATTAATCGAGAGAAAATACATGTAACACCTTTAAAGGAGGAAATAGAATGGCTAATGAATATCAATTATTATCTTTAAATATAGGATTACCAAAAGAGGTTACATACGGCGGAAAAGTAATTCATACAGGCATAAATAAGAAACAAGTAAAGGAACCGGTATATTTATCCTTTGTAAAATTTAATGGGGATGGACAAGCTGACTTAGTTCATCATGGAGGAGTAGATAAAGCAGTTTGTGTTTATACTGGTGATCACTATCCATATTGGGAAAAAGAATTGAATCAAGATTTTGTATATGGGGCTTTCGGAGAAAATATAACAGTTAGTGGTATGCGCGAAGAGGATGTTTGTATTGGTGATACGTTTGAGCTAGGACAGGCAATCGTACAGGTAACACAACCAAGGCAACCTTGTTTTAAATTAGCAAAAAAATATAATATTCCAAAGTTACCACTATATTTTCAAGAAACAGGATATACAGGATTTTATTTTCGTGTATTAAAAGAAGGATGGGTATCATCAGTCGATACCTTAAAAAAACTACAGTCTGATCCAAAAGGTGTTTCAGTAGCGTTTGCTAATCGTATCATGCATAAGGAAAAACAAAATATTGAAGGGGTAAAAAGGATATTAGAAGTAAATGCACTTTCATGTAGTTGGAGAAAGTCTTTTGAAAAGCGTATAAGTGGAGAAGAAATTAATACGAAGGAAAGACTTGAAGGAATAAAAGACTAAAAATATTTTATTATAAATAGTGTAATTTCTATTAGTAAAAGCTAATTAGAAAGCGCTATTTTTGTATAATAAACTAATTAATATCCAAAAATCTTAATATCGTTTTATTCGACTTATTTTCAAATAGTCAAAACATAAAATTAATTAGACTTTTTTTTTATGTTTTGTGATAGTATATTGATTGGTAAGACCTCTATTTTTAAGAGTAGGTCATATAAGTATATCTAATTTAATGGAATTTAACATTTGGAGGTACAACATGGGGAATGTTGAAAAATTGGCAAGTCTTCTAATAGAAGAACCGAAAAGAGAGCAGTTATTTCCTTTATTTGAAGAAGTGTTTGGAATTACAACTCAAACATTGAATGATTTTTCGGATAAAGGATATTGGGATGATACATATAAAGCTTTATCATTTTTACAAGAAGATAAAGTGATTGCAAATGTTGCGGCATTTTCACTCCCATTATTAATTAATGGTGAAAAAATAAATGCAGCGGGTATTCAATCAGTAATGACACACCCTAATTTTCGTAGACAAGGGTTAATGACACAATTAATGGGTAAAATGATAGAAGAAATCGATAAGAAATGTGAATGTGCATTATTGTTTACGGAAAACCCTGAACTATATACAGCATTTGGATTTAAAGTTGTGCAGGAATATTTGATGACTATACCATATGATAAAAATATTAATAATAACGATTCACTACTTAAAAAGTTAGATTACTATAATATAGAGAATAGACAGTTAATACATGAAACTATTGATAGTAGCCAAAGACTTTCAAATAGTTTTTCAACTTTAAACTTCCATCCTTCATTTTATTTGAATATGTATGATTCGGAATGGAATGAGAAATTGTATTATTCAGAGAAACTAGATGCTCTAATCGTTTATGAAGTAGAAAATGAAAAGTTGAAATTATTTGGAGTATTTGCGCCAGTACTTCCGGTTTTAGATGAATTATGTGGAGAAATCAATGAAAGGTTTACGGAAATCGAATTTTATTTTTCTCCGGATCAATTAGGGGTTGAGGAAGTACAGTTTACAGAAGTACAGTCTAGCAAGTATTTAATGGTTCGAAGTGATAAAGAGTTAGATTTTAAAGGTTATAAATTCCCAGTATTAGCGGAGTTTTAAATGTCTATATAAATGCTTTATTATGGAGGAGCTATGAATATATCGTATATACCAGAACATATTGAGCAACTCACTATAATGAATGTACCTGAATACTATAAAATTAATGATAATCATGCGTTTATTGTCCGTTCGAAAGCAGAAACTGATTTTTGGCTTAAAACACATTATGGTTTTGAAGTAATGAATGGTCATGTATTTTATAATGAGATGATGACAGACTTTCAAGCTGAAGTTCAGTTACGTATGAATCCAAATTCAAAATTCGATCAAGCAGGTCTTTTTGTTATGATTTCGGAGAACTGTTGGCTAAAAACATCTTTAGAATATATCCCCGAAGGGCCATCTCACTTAGGTGCTGTCGTAACGAATAATGGATATTCTGATTGGTCAACGCAAGATTATCCAACTGAAGCAGCTAAGCAACAACTTCGTTTTCGAATTATTCGAAAACGCGGTGATTATACAATATATGTGAAAAAGAGACATCAATGGGAACAAATAAGAATCGCTCATTTAATGGAGGATATAGGAAATGAGCCTATTAAAATAGGTTTTTACACGTGTAGTCCTTCTAAAAATAAGGGATTTGAGACTGAGTTTTTACATTTTACAATTGAAGAATTATAGATGAAAAACCGTATTCTTTTCATTAAGAATGCGGTTTTTGTATTTACATAATATAAAGCATATGTATTGACCAGAAAGTCATTAATACTTATCATTTAATAATGTTAAATATTAATTTACATAATATAATAGAAGTAATGAAGAAATTACAAAAAATATCGCTTAAATAAGGAGGGATATGAATTATTCAGTGGTAATTTCATGGGAAAAGGAGACTATGTATGAAATCATTTCGTAAGTTATTACAGTATTTAAAACCATACATGTTCTTCGCTATTATTGGACCGCTATTTATGGTACTTGAGGTTGCGATGGACTTAATTCAACCGACTATTATGCAACATATCATTGATGTTGGGATTGCAAATCGGGATTTAAATTATGTAATAAAAATGGGGCTTCTTATGATAGGAGCAGCAGCACTCGGTTTAGTTGGAGGGCTTGGGTGTATGATGTATTCTACAAAAGCAGCTGTTAATTTCGCTACTGACATACGAAAAGATGTGTTTGCGAAAATAGAAACATTTTCTAGTAATAATCGTGATTCATTTGGAACAGGTAAATTATTAACGATCGTGACGAATGATATCACTTCCATTCAATCAGCAATGACGATGACATTACGTGTTCTCGTTCGTGGTCCGCTGTTATTTATCGGAAGTATAATTATTGTTTTTGTAACAGCAAGAGAGTTATTTCCAATATTACTTGTAGTTGTTCCGATTTTATTACTTGCGATTATTTTAATTGCAAGTAAAGCAAGTGGTACATTTAAAAAGGTGCAAGAGGCATTGGACAAAGTGAATACAAAGTTACAAGAAAATTTATCTGGTGTACGTGTTATAAAAGCGTATGTAAGACAAAAATATGAAATCGCTCAATTTGGAAGTGTAAATACAAATTTAACGAAGATAAATATTCGAGCTGTGCAGCTTATTTCTTTAATGATGCCAATCATTATGCTAGTTGTAAGTGGCGGGATTGTCGCAACATTATGGATTGGTGGAGAAAAAGTATTCAATGGAACGCTTCAAGTAGGAGCGATTTTGGCATTTATTAATTACTTGAATATCATTTTAATGTCACTTATGTCGATTAGCATGGTATTTATTCAAATTGCGAGAGCTTTTCCATCTGCGGATCGTGTACAGCAAGTGTTAAATACCGAGGTTGATATAATAAGCGAAGCGAATGCAATCGAACCTGAGAAAATCGAGGGGAATATCGAATTTAAAAATGTTAGTTATAGCTATACGAAAAATAATGAATACGTTTTAAAAGATATTTCGTTTAACATACAAAAAGGTGAAAAAGTAGGGATTATTGGATCAACTGGAAGTGGTAAATCTACCTTAGCGAAACTGTTACCACGTCTATATGATGTGGATCAAGGTGAAATATGTATAGATGGAATAGATGTTAAAACATATGATTTGCAAAAACTCCGTGCTTCAATAGGGTTTGTACCTCAGAAGGCTTTGTTGTTCTCAGGTAGTATAGAAGAGAATTTACGTTATGGTAAAGAAAATGCAACACATGATGAGCTGGAAGTAGCAGCTGCATCAGCTTGTGCGACTGAGTTTATCAATAAGCTGGAAGAATCTTATCAATATAATTTAACACAAGGTGCGACAAATCTATCAGGTGGACAAAAACAACGTGTATCAATTGCAAGGGCACTTGTGAGAAAACCACCGATTCTCATATTAGATGATTCTACATCAGCAGTTGATGCAAAATCAGAGGCTACTATTCAAACAGCTTTAAAAACAAAATATAAAGGCACAACGACTTTATTAATCGCGTCCAAAATTTCTTCCATAATGGATGCGGATAAAATACTTGTATTAGATAATGGTGAATTAGTTGGCAATGGTACACATGAACAATTGTTAGAACGAAGTGAGGTTTATCAGGAAATTTATCTTTCCCAAGGTGGTAATTTAGATAAAGAAGGTGGGGAAGAACATGCGTAATTTTCAAGGGCAATTTGCTAATAAAGGTGGACGAAACACCCCAAAGATGGGAAAAGCTAAAAATGCTCAAGGAACTGTAATGCGGGTATGGAACTATATGGGCTATCAAAAAGCTGCTCTTATGTTTGTTATATTTCTAGTCGTTGTTACTACATTACTTGGATTATTAGGTCCCTATTTTATGGGAGTTATTATAGATCAATATATTGTACCGAAAGATTTAAGTGGTACAGCAAGAATGTGTATGTTACTTATCGCGATTTATGGTGTAACTGTACTTTTAACATGGTTACAAACGTTTGTCATGATTAACGTTGCATTAAAAACAATTCAAAAAATACGACAAGATATTTTTGAGAAAATCCAAACGCTTTCTTTACGGTTCTTTGATGTGCGTTCTCAAGGTGATTTAATGAGCCGTGTGACAAATGATATAGATAATTTGAATCAAGCTTTGACACAAAGCGTTGTACAAATTATTTCATCAGCATTAACTTTTATAGGTGTAACGATTGCAATGTTCGCCTTAAATTGGATTTTAGCAATTGTAACTTTAATTACAGTACCTATTATGTTTTACGTTACAAAAAAACTAGTTGCATATAGTGGTAAAAACTTTGCGAAGCGTCAAAAAGATTTAGGTGAATTAAATGGATTTATTGAGGAAGCAATTACAGGTGCGGATGTTACAACGTTGTACGGAAAAGAAAAAGAAACTGTACAAAATTTCAATAAAATTAATGAACAGCTAAGAGTTTCAGCTACGAAGGCTGATACATTTTCAGCTTTTATTTTTCCAAGTATGAACTTTATTAATAATTTAGGTATGGGCCTTGTCATTGGGACTGGATCAGTTATGGTCTTAAACGGAATG
Organism: Bacillus sp. FSL K6-2944; assembly: GCF_038005385.1. NCBI lineage: Bacteria > Bacillati > Bacillota > Bacilli > Caryophanales > Bacillaceae > Bacillus > Bacillus sp. FSL K6-2944. The sequence continues at coordinate 1,178,925 of NZ_JBBOTE010000001.1, forward strand.
ACAACAGTAGGAGTTATTGCGGCTTTTATTAATTATTCTCGTCAATTCTCAAGACCGCTAAGTCAATTTGCGACTTTAATGAATACAATTCAAGCGGCAGTTGCTGGTGGAGAACGTGTTTTTGAAATTATGGATGAGGTACCAGAAATTCAAAATAAAAAAGACGCATTCGTTGTACAAAATTTACAAGGGCATGTTGCACTTGAGAATGTTTCATTTGGCTACGCAGAAAATAAAACGATTTTAAAAGAAGTGAGTCTTAAAGCGCAGCCAGGAGAGACAATTGCTTTAGTTGGTCCGACTGGATCAGGGAAAACAACAATCATTAATTTGTTAACTCGCTTTTACGATATACAGCAAGGACAAATTCATATTGATGGAAAAGATATAAAAGATTATGATATTAATTCTTTACGAAGTAAAATAGGAGTAGTTTTACAGGATACGTATTTATTTGCTGGTTCGATTATGGATAATATCCGTTATGGAAGCTTAGATGCTACTGATGAAGAAGTTATCACTGCAGCTAAGGCAGCATCTGCACATTCTTTTATTAAGCATTTGCCAAATCAATATGAAACAGAAATTGCTTCAGAAGGATCGAATTTAAGTCAAGGACAAAAACAACTTCTAGCGATTGCACGAGCAATTTTAGCAGATGCAGATATATTAATTCTCGATGAAGCGACATCAAATATTGATACAAGAACAGAATTACAAATACAAGCAGGACTAAATAATTTAATGAGAGGTCGCACAAGTTTTGTGATCGCTCATCGACTTAAAACAATTGAAAAAGCAGATCAAATTCTTGTTATAAAAGATGGAAATATTTTAGAAAGAGGGAATCATGAATCTCTCATGGAAGATAGAGGGTTTTATTTTGATTTGTATACGAGTCAGTTTAAAATATAGTAAAAGCATTGATATGTTGCGGTTTCTCTTGAGAGGAGAAACCGCATTTTTTATATTTGCAAATATTACTATCCAAATGGTCTTTCACTACATATTTTAACAGCATCCACCTGCATTCCAGGCAAAACATGTGAATAGCGATTTAATGTTATGAACATATCTTTATAACTGAAGTGTTCACTTACAGTCTTTGGATGTATACCTTGTTTCAAAAGTAGCGTAGCATGTGTATAATAACGTAAATCATAAAATCGAATTTTAAAAATCGGAGTTTAAATAAAAAGAGCGCTGTTAAAAGCGCTCTGAGACAAACCATACATTTAGAGAGGAATCAAGATAATATATGGATATTGTGTGAGGATGTTGTAGGTTTTAATTAAAAATAAAGCACACATATAAGTGTGCTTTTATGAACGCTTTAGATTTGTATGACTATATAGTCATACAATAAAATATGCTTGTTTAATATAAATGTGTGTCAAATCTATAAAAAGATATTGTGTATAAGGAACAATAAATATTAATTAGCTAAGTCTTTTGTTTTTATCCTGCTATTTGCCGGACAGTAAGACCCCCACCTTAAAATTTAGCGGAAGCAAAGAAGTTAGGTGGGGGCTGGACTGCTCATAAAAGCCCATTGGTGAGGGCTGATTAAAGTTTCACTTTATTAACGAATTTGCACAACTGTTAACGCTGCAGAACGAATATCTACTGTACCTATTACTTCAACGGGGACAATTTGAATTAAATCACCAGGGTTTAAGTTAATTAGAATGACCCCACTTGATACATCGACTTCACCAGTTCCGATAATATTAGAACGGACTGCGGATCCGGATCCTGCAATAATATTAGTCGATGAATTTAATGTCAAGAAAAAGCGAGCTGCTTCCGGGGCTAATGGGACGTTATCAAGGCTAATCGTTAATGTATAGCTAATTTGATAAATACCAGCTACCTGAATTTTAATACCAGTTCCAGTACTAATTGTATCATTAATTACAGGGACAGTAATGTTAGGATTTGGGCCTGTACTAGGTAATAGTAGTGGTGTAAATAATGTTGCAAATTGAGGTGAAGTAGCATTGAAGGCAAAACCTAGGGCAGGTAGTGAACTAGGTGCTTGTGCTTCACAATTAAAATTAGCGAATTTACGAATGGATGAGCGCATATTTTCACTCCTTTCTTGTATTTAGATTTCGTGAGTATTAACTTCACATTTTGGACAAGCATAATACAATATATGAAAATTTATAGTAGATAGTGCACAAGCATTACTATTACGGATAAAGCTATGAATAATAATAAATACTATATGGAAAAAGCAGTTAGCTAATTTAACTAACTGCTTAGTCGGTTCTCCAAGAGCAAATAGGCGAAAAATTATTGCGCTATATAAAAGATCGCTATAGATAAGTGCTCTTTTTGAGAGTGAGTATAAAATTCTATCATTCTATCTAGTATGTGCACTGTATTATGTAGTTGCTACTAAAATTGATGTGAATTTTTAAAATTAGAGGTTTCTTTCAATGAAACCTCTAAAAAGACAACTAAATTTACGTTATAGTAAATTCAATTGCGATAGGAGTGCCTCCATCTAGGACTGCTCCTCCTACAATAGTAGCAGCTGTAGTAGTCACACCAGTAATAGTATCACCTGTTTGAATAACACCATTAATATAAAGTGTTAAAAAGGCATAAGAAGCAGGGAATGTTGTTACAGCACCAGTGTCATCAGTGAAGTCTGTGTTAGCAAAAGTTAAATCTGCTCCAGCAGCAGTTCCTGTTGCTGCTGTACTTACAAATCGTCTTCCTGCTATAAAAGGTTTAACGATAGGCATTTATATTCACCCCTTTTTGAGAATTAACTTAGACAAGTTTTTTGAAAGTTTTGTCCTGTATCGTATATTATGCTGTGCTTCTACTAAGAGATACGGCTTGTATACTAGTAAATAAATATAATTATTATGCGTTTTATAAGTTAGGTTCTTATAAGTAATTAAGTGGTTAAGGTTGGATTTTGTATATGGTATGTTTATGTTAAAAAAGAGAGCTCTTTTAGAAAGAGCTCTTAATCAAATTATTATCTTAGTGTTGGGGGGAACTGGCGGCCTCAGTGACAGATGGTAGAAATAATTTACGTGGTATTGTAATAAATTCAAGTGCAATTTGCTTTGGATAAAAAAGTATTTGAGTTAAATCTAGAGCATGTATTAATAGTATCATGAAGCTTGTAAGAATGATAAAACTACCCCAAAAGAAACTTTTTGAAGTGTTGCGGAAATCTTTTATTAAAGAAAAGAATGAAAAAAATGCGGTAACAATGAGAATAAAAAATTTATACTTATCAGCCATTGTGATCCTCCTAAAGAACAGTAATTTATATTATATCGTATTTTTCAATATTATTATAAAAAGATTTTAAAGTGAATAATAAGAAAAAAATAAAGCCATAACTTAAAATCTTAGTTTAGGTTCTATTGTTTGAATTCTTTGTTTTAGAAGGTATAAAATCTGAAATTGAAAATTTTCCAAATGAACTACCATTTTTTATTTCTGATCCAACATCAAGTGCTTAATGAAATGGTATGAAAGATTATAGGCTAGTGATACGAGATTAAATAAGAGGAATTTCCGTGCAGCAAGAGTTCTAGCTCAGATTTCTACTAGAGAAAAGTATTTAGTTGGAGTTGGTATGTTAATAAAAAACGGATGGATGTCGAAACTAAATATTCATGACATTAAGGACAAAGATCAGGAAATATAATTTGGTATTCTGGGAATAACCGGAGATCCGTAGTTAAGGTTGCATAGTATTTGTATTTTTTTTCTAATTTTTCAATTGTTGTTAAGTGATGAGAACCTAATCCGCGTCGTACACTATGTTGAGAAAGAGTAGGCCCGATTTGTAATTTTCGTTTTTTCATTGCATCGTTCCATGGACTATAAAAAAATTTAAAAATAAAAGCAGGTTCCATGTAAATGCTATAAGGATAATGCGAACCATGTCTCCCGACTCTATAGTTCCCGTGCGAATTATTGTGAATTAATCTACCGTTAAGATATAGTTGGTTTGGATTAGGTTGAATTATTATGCCGTGATAACGTTGTTTAACAAGCGGAGAGCTATATCTTGGATTAGTGTAGCCATGAGTGGGTTCATCAATCATCATAATCATTCTTATTGAAAACATATTGCCGCCCATAGTGTTAAGTGATTTGAAAAATTGTTCTTTATTATAACAGCATAGGAATTCTGTCGTATTCAATACCATTTTCCATCCTGTAATTTCTCTTTCAATTTCCATAACTTCTTGATCAACTAAATAAGCATCAAATTCGAATGATTTTGAGTTTCGTATTTCCCAATTAGGAGCGAATGTTTTACAGATTTCAACTGAACGATCAGTGGATCCACGGTTAATAAGAATGCCATGATCAAATAGCTTTGTATGGTGCATTAACCACCACGGAAGTAAATATTCTTCATTGTAAAAATGAGAAATTAAAGTAGTCTTAATCAAAATCACCTCCGTATTTAACCTGCTTCTTATTTAATATAATATGGAAGGAAACCTATTGTTAGAAGGTTTCCTCTTAAAAGTTTTAAACCACATAGGGTATGTGCATGGATTAGTATGTAAAGTAGTCTGAATGATAAAGAGTGGTATTAAAAAGTACAAAATCTAAAATGAGCATCGAATTAGTGTATAACGATTGAAACGGCACTGAAAACTAATAAAACAGCCATAATGATGTTAAATAATTGATTATGTTTTAATAAAAGTTTTTGGAACATGGAACCAAAAAGGCTCCAACTAAATGTACTCAGTAAACCGACTATACCTAGAAATAATGAGAAAAGTAGAAAACTTGAATATGAATTGTAGTAAGGGAGTATAAAAGTAGAGACTACTGTGAGTCCGAATAATATTCCTTTAGGGTTAATAAATTGAAGGAAAATACCCACTGTAAATAAGTTTTTATTATTTTTTTCATTGTGACCGGCACCGCCTTTACTAGTAATTATTTTAAAGGCTAAATATAGCATATACGCGACACCTAAAATTTTTAAAGGAAATTCAATTATAGGGATAATATTAATTAATACAATATTAAAGAAACTGCATAAAGAAGTGAGGATGAAAAAACCGAATGCTACTCCAAAGCAAAAGTTTATGCTTCTCTTTAATCCATGTTGATTTGCGTATGTCATAGCTAAGAAATTGTTGGGACCAGGTGTGAAGCTACTTATAAATACAAATAACAAAAAAGAAAATATAGGCATTTCAAAACCCCCTATTTTTTGTGTGTTATAATGACCGAAAAGAACAATATAACGTGTGCTTTTTATTATACATAACGGTCGTTATATTGTATACAGTGTAGGAGTGTTTTTTATGGAAGAAATTCAACTTATTCTGGCAAAAAATTTAAAATCAATACGTGAAAAAGAAAAATTAAGTTTAGAAAAGGTCTCTCAATTAACAGGTGTAAGTAAAACAATGATTGGACAGATAGAAAGAGGAGATTCAAGCCCGACACTAACAACAATATGGAAAATTGCTAATGGTTTGAAAGTATCATTTACCTCTTTAATTAATAATCCACAGCCTGATACGAAAGTAGTTTTACGAAATGATGTTCAAGTATTGTCTGAAGACAATGGGAGATATAAGGTGTATCCCTCATTTCCTTTCCAAGATAATAGGAATTTTGAAATCTATATGGTTGAAATTGATACAGGAGGGAAATTAAGTTCAGAAGCGCATAAAGAAGGAACAGAAGAGTTTATAACGGTATTTGAAGGGAAATTGACAATTGACATAAACGATTGTCAATATACGTTAAATAATGGAGACTCAATTCGCTTTAAGGCGGATAGACCGCATACTTATACTAATTCAGGAAGAACATTAACGCGGTTAAGTATGACTATTTATTATCCAGCTTTATAAGCTGGCAATAATATAAAGAGTAAATGTGTATTGTTAAAACCATCTATAAGAGATGGTTTTATTTTTTGAATATAAAAAAAGACACTCAATTGAGTGTCAATATAGTATTGCTCTCGCGTATAGGATTGGAGATGTTCCTCAAATACATATTGAGATGGTCTGTAAAGAAGAAACGATCTTCATCTTTAATGTAACACCGACATGGGGGAAGTGTAAATTGATAATATATATACGGAAAATTTAGTATAGATGTTTTCTACTATGGATATAGTACAATTTATTTTTATTACGTCATCACTCTCGTAATATTTACCAATTGAGTATTTAGATTGTTTATTATAAAAAGAATGAATCATTTTTTAATCAATTCGTATAATTGTAAGAGAGGCACCTGTTGATCCACCTCCAACTAAATTCACGACAGATAATATACCAAATAATTGTAGTGAAATTGTATTACCAGCATTTAAATTAGTAATTAAATTATTACTATAATTTGAAGTTGATAAAGCGGGAGAAAAAATAGAGCCAGGAATTGGCGTAGAAGCGTTTAATAGTAGTCTAGTTCCAGCAAGTAGAGCGGTTGTCGTATTAACTTGATAGGTTAAATGATATCTTCCAGTTACAGGAATTGTAAATACGTCATTTGAAGCGTTAACTGTAAAATTACCAAGACTTTGGTTATTTGAAAGTGGAATGTTTGTTCCTCCTAATATGACTGAAACAGGACCACCTGATGTATTATTAGCGAACATAGAGTTTGTTGTAACGATAGACCCAGTACTTCCGGTAGGCCCAGTACTTCCGGTAGGCCCAGTACTCCCGGTAAGCCCAGTACTTCCAGTAGGCCCCGTAGGTCCAGTAAGCCTGTAAGGGAAAATAATGTCAAGGGCCATTGACATTATTTCTTTTTTTCTAATTTCATTATTATCTTGAATATAAATCACCTGTTATGAAGTGACCTTTGTCAATAGTTTTTCACCCATAATATTTTTCTTGATGGCATACAAAAGCTTCAGAAATAAGATCTATCGACAGTTAACCACTCTGTTATTCGTGGATTGGTTACCTCAGGTTAATGGTTCGTCGTTAGGCTCTTATAATCTCACTGCGTGGATCACACCTTTTCAAATTCTAATAAATAGCTTGTTTATCAGAATTTCAGCCATGCCAGAAGAGGTGAGTCATAGATAGCCAGACCTGTAATTCACTATCTCTGAAGCTCATCTATGCCATCAATTGATACCTTTGGTTTCTAACTATGAATGAATCAATCAACTTCATATCCTTCCCTCTTTATTTTCGGTGAATTTTACCTGTTTCTAATCCCCATATAAAACACCCCAGTTCTCTTGCGATAGCTGTAACGGCAACATTTCTAGGTTTCCCTTGATATATCATGCGATAATATTTTCTTTGTAACCTTTCTACAGCCTGATCCGCATAAGCAATCACTTCGCTTCGTTGCCCTTTTTGTCTTGCTTTCACTCGCTTCGATTTTAATCCGATTGTTCCTTTTACCAACGCATTTGCACATTCTACAAGAGTAGACCTAACGGTCGAATTTCCTTGTTTTGTAATCGAACGTCGACTGATTTTTTCTCCACTTGAGCTTTCGCTTGGTGTCAATCCTACATAAGCCATAAATGCTTTAGCCGTGGGAAAACGAGTGAAGTCTGCAATTTCCACATGAACAGTCATTGCCGATGTTGTATCTATACCTTTTAAGCATCTTAAATTTGCGATTGGTTCTTCGTACCTTTCACGATGAGATAATTCTTCTAATCTCAGACTGAACCGCTCAATTTTATCGACTAGAACATCATACTGTAATAGGTATTCGCCTAACGTTTCTTTGAATAATCCTTGTAGATCAAGATTCTTTAACCATTTCATATAAGCGATTGTCCAGCTTGATTTCCCTTCATACACATAGCCATGCCTTAAAAGGAATGCTTTTATCTGTTGTTTTATTTTTTTCAAAGATGTTTTAAAATCACCTAACATGCGGATATACTCTTTCACGGCAACATCCTCTTCTTCTGGAACATATACTTCTTTATAGGTGCCATTTGCTAAATTAAGAGCAATCATTTTGGCATCGAATTTATCATTTTTAACCATTTTATTTTTTGATGAACTGTACATTGTTGTGGGAGCTAAAATATCACAATCAATTCCATTTTGTTCAAGAAGATTATGAAGTGAATACCCTAAACAACCAGCCTCATATCCAGCTTTAATTTTTATATCTTCACCATATTTTGTTTTCAGTTTCTCAACGAATTTTTTTACGAGAGATACATTTGAAGCACATCGTGCTTCTCTTACAATTTCCCCAGTTGTTCCGTGTAGTGCACATAAGCTAAAACTTTCCTTGTGGACATCCATCCCAATATAGATTATATTTTCCATAGTGGCCTCCTATTATCATAGGGTATAACCCCATTCATAATGTTTTCATTCATTATTATGGGTTAAAATCCCTGACTTGATAATCTAGGAGGTCGCTTCATATTATCTCATCTTTTTAAATAAGAATGTAATAGATTTAGTACTTTTTAAATAGAATGATTAATTTATTATATTAATTAAAGCGGTTATAGCAACGGTAAAATGTTTAATATATGTAATAATTCTTTGGGAAGAAAAAAGAGAATAGTTATAAAGTTATTCTTTAATGATAGGGTCATAATGATGTGTATGAATTAAAAAACATGTGGAATGAGGTATTAAATTGAAACGCAATGACAATTTATCATTGAATAAGGGGATGATAGGCCCAGAAAATATTGGACCTACATTTCCGATTCTTCCACCAATTTATATTCCAACCGGAGCAACAGGCCCGACTGGAATAACGGGGCCGACCGGAGAAACGGGGCCGACCGGAATAACAGGCCCAACCGGAGTAACAGGCCCAACCGGAATAACGGGCCCGACCGGAGCAACAGGTCCAACTGGAGAAACGGGCCCGACTGGAATAACGGGACCAACCGGAGCAACAGGCCCAACCGGAATAGCGGGCCCGACCGGAGCAACAGGTCCAACTGGAGAAACGGGACCAACCGGAGAAACGGGGCCGACCGGAGTAACAGGCCCGACTGGAATAACAGGCCCAACCGGAGCAACAGGCCCGACTGGAATAACGGGCCCGACCGGAGCAACAGGCCCGACTGGAATAACGGGCCCGACCGGAGCAACAGGCCCAACCGGAATAACGGGCCCGACCGGAGCAACAGGTCCAACTGGAGAAACGGGCCCGACTGGAATAACGGGACCAACCGGAGAAACGGGACCAACCGGAGAAACGGGCCCGACCGGAGTAACAGGCCCGACTGGAATAACAGGCCCAACCGGAGCAACAGGCCCGACTGGAATAACGGGACTAACCGGAGTAACCGGGCTAACCGGAGAAACGGGACCAATTGGAATAACGGGACCAACCGGAGCAACAGGTCCTACCGGGGGGATTGGCCCTATAACAACCACCAATTTGTTATATTACACTTTTGCGGATGGAGAGAAGCTTATATATACAGATGCTGACGGGATACCTCAATATGGTACAACGAATATTTTGTCTCCTAGTGAAGTTTCTTATATTAATTTGTTTGTTAATGGAATACTGCAGCCACAACCATTATATGAAGTGAGTACTGGTAAATTAACTTTATTGGATACGCAACCACCATCGCAAGGATCTTCAATTATATTACAATTTATTATTATTAATTAAAAGGACAGATCCTTAATGAAAAGGAATCTGTCCTTTTTGTTTTATATTTAAATAGTTAAAATTAAGTGAAGGTACATTCAATTTCTAGCTGTCATAAATGGTTGAATGATAGGAATTTTAACTTCAATTCTTTTCATAGTGTATTGGAATAAAATATAAAATGAATTTTTCAATATAGTATATGAGAGTTCTCTATAATACAAAGGGCTTCATGTTTAAAAAGAGAACACAATCTTAGTAAAGAAATAATGTATATTTATATGAAAAAATGGCACTGTTAATTGTTGAGTATATTCAAATTAATATGTGTATTTAAACCTAAGAGATAAACGTGGAAAAATAAAATAAACCCGTAAGTTTAGGTATTTAATCTAAGCAGTCAATTATTAAAAACATATAATTAATATGTGAGTCATGAACATAATTAAATAACGTTTTTAAGTTTAATTATATTTCATGTTTCCTATTTTAAGTCAATATATAACACATACTCTTTTACAACTTTATGATCCTTATAATAGGAAAAACTCAAATATAAAACAAGTAAGGAGGACATAAATGACAAGTAATAATTGTTTCGGTCATAACCACTGTAATAATCCGATTGTTTTCACTCCAGATTGTTGTAACAATCCACAAACAGTTCCGATTACTAGTGAGCAATTAGGTAGATTAATTACTTTACTAAACTCTTTAATTTCGGCTATTGCAGCGTTTTTTGCAAATCCAAGTGATGCAAACAGATTAGCTTTACTCAATTTGTTTACTCAACTATTGAACTTACTAAATGAATTAGCACCTTCTCCAGAAGGGAATTTCTTAAAACAATTAATTCAAAGTATTATTAATTTACTACAATCTCCTAACCCAAATCTAAGTCAATTACTTTCTTTATTACAACAATTCTACAGTGCTCTTGCACCATTCTTCTTCTCTTTAATTATTGACCCTGCAAGCTTACAACTTTTATTAAACTTATTAACTCAATTAATTGGTGCTACTCCAGGAGGCGGCCCAACAGGTCCAACAGGTCCAACAGGTCCAGGAGGTGGAGCAACAGGAGCAACTGGTGCAACAGGAGCAACAGGAGCAACAGGTCCAACAGGTCCAACAGGAGCAGGAGCAACTGGTGCAACAGGAGCAACAGGAGCAGGAGCAACAGGCCCAACAGGAGCAACAGGCTTAACAGGAGCAACAGGTTTAACAGGAGCAACAGGCCCAACAGGAGCAACAGGAGCAACAGGTCCAACAGGAGCAACAGGTCCAACAGGGGCAACAGGTTTAACTGGTGCAACAGGCTTAACAGGAGCAACTGGTGCAACTGGTGGCGGAGCTATTATTCCGTTTGCTTCAGGTACAACACCATCTGCGTTAGTTAACGCGTTAATAGCTAATACAGGAACTCTTCTTGGATTTGGATTTAGTCAGCCTGGTGTAGCTTTAACTGGTGGAACAAGTATCACATTAGCATTAGGTGTAGGTGATTATGCATTTGTAGCACCACGCGCAGGGGTTATTACGTCATTAGCTGGTTTCTTTAGTGCAACAGCTGCTTTAGCTCCATTATCACCTGTTCAAGTGCAAATACAAATATTAACTGCACCTGCAGCAAGCAATACGTTTACAGTACAAGGCGCACCTCTTTTATTAACACCAGCATTTGCCGCAATAGCGATTGGTTCTACAGCATCAGGAATCATTGCTGAAGCTATTCCAGTAGCGGCTGGAGATAAAATACTACTGTATGTTTCATTAACAGCAGCAAGTCCAATAGCTGCAGTTGCTGGATTTGTAAGTGCAGGTATTAATATCGTTTAATTTGTTACAATGTTTAGTAGGAAATTAAACAGGGGGTTTGTATATAGTCCTTCCTAATAAATTTAGGAAGGACTATATTTTTTGAGGAAATAAGTAATAAATCAATTGAACAATTACTCTTTATTAAGTTCGTATAAAAAAGTATAATTTACCCTTTCTCATTTAAGGCATAAGTTATGTAACTTTAAAAATTTCCGATCAGCAAAAAAAGATGAATTCTTTTAAAAAAGAATTCATCCATAAAATAAACTATTTATTTTTATTACAGTTACATCCTTTTTTCTTTACATAGCCTTGCTCGGCTAAGTCTCTTTGCGATTGGGAATTGGAAGATTGAGAATTGGAAGATTGAGAGGATGCTGAAGAGCTACTATTTTTATTATAAGAGTAGTTTTTTCGATAGTTATAATTACTCATAGTACTATCACCTCCAATTTAATATATAAATATTATATGTATGTACACTATCAATTGTTACTATTATTAATAGGAAGAGAACATACAATAAAAAAATCTCCTCGGTATTTTCCTAGGAGATAAATGATGATTCTTTTAAAAATTTACAAATTAATAGCCCCAGTAAAGAGGAAAGTAATAAGAATCTTGGGGATACGGATTATGTTGTTGAGGGAGGGGCTGGGTTGGGTAATTTTTCATTCCACGGTTTTGATTGCAGTTTGCCGGAGGGCCAATAACAGTAGTTGATTGAATAGGAGAAACCGCTTGTTTCCATTGTTGTTCATTGAGGCAGTAAGTATGGGCCATCATATGAGCCGGAGTTAATCTTAAAATATCAGAACCGAAAATAACTTCTGGCGCTGGGGCATTGAAAATAGCTAATAAATGAGTATTATCAGCTGTAGCAATTTCATAATGCCACCACGCTTGTGGAATGTTGGCAACTTGCCCCGGTTTTATCGGTAAGTTTAATATTTGATTCGTAAATGGATTAAGTAAAGAAACAACAGCAGACCCTGAAATACAATAAACAAGTTCAGCTGCATTTTGATGAATATGTGGTTCTACAACATTTCCTGTACTTAAATAAATATCTAATAAAGAAGTATTTTCTAAAGTGTTTAATTGTTTAATACCAAGTACATTTATATAATTTTGGGCATCTTTCCGAAAAAAATTACTTTTATTTACATCATAAGTAAAATTGGTTGAGGGGGAGGTATAGTCGATGTTGGCAGTCAATTGTATTACCCGCCTTTCTATAGGTAAGTTAGGTTACAAAATTAGGATATGTGTCTAGTCTTTGTTTTGTGCTGTTGTCGGTAGCTTAATAAATTCACTTATTCCATAAAGAATAAAGTATAAAGATTAAACTATATTCGTATTCCCATTCATACTTTGGATTGATGGAAAAAAGTAATGAAAATGTTAATTTAAAAGTACATCAATCATTTATAAGGAGTGAATGTTCATGTCATTTAGTGAAATGATTAGAAATGAAGTACTCAGCTGGGCGGGTGTTTCTGAAAAGCCGCATCGATTTGGTGGTATTGAAATAAATTATGGTAAGAAAGAACTTGGCCATCTTCATGGTGATAAATTAGCTGATTTACCATTTCCGAAGTTAAAGCGAGATGAATTAGTGAAGCAAGGATTGGTAAAACCACATCACGTATTACCTGAATCAGGATGGATCAGTTATTATATAAAGAGTGAAGAGGATATTCCATTTGCAATTGAGTTATTTCGTATGCAATATGACCGAATTAAAAAGTAATGAAATAAAGTAGGGTAATAAAAATTTATTTTCATGTCACATCCCTCCTTAATCGTTCGTCTTGTATGTAGAACGATAAGGAGGGATTTTATTATGAATACATTTGATGTAGCAATTGTTGGCGGTGGGCTTGCTGGATTAACAGCATCTATATATTTAGCGAAAGCTGGAAAGAAAGTGATTGTATTAGAAAAATCCAGTCAATTCGGTGGCCGAGGGATGACTATAAATAAAAATGGAATCTGCATGAATCTTGGTGCACATGCTTTATATAGAGGCGGGGCAGCGTTTATAACTTTTAATGAGCTCGGTTTGAATCTTCCAGGTGGAATACCATCTACAAAAGCACATGGAATATGGAAAGGGGATATATTCACCATCCCAACAGATTTTCGCTCAATTTTATCAACACCACTACTTTCGTGGTCTGCAAAAGTACAATTCTCACGTCTTATGATTCGTTTAGGAAATTTAGATGTAGGAGAAGTTCCGAAAATGAGTCTAACTACATGGGCAGAAAATGAAATAAAAGATCCAATGGTTCGTAATATATTTTATGCGCTATGCTGGACAACAACATATACGTTTGCTCCTACAATACAATTAGCATCATCTGTACTAAAGCAAATACAGCTTTCTATAAAAGAAGGAGTACTTTATGTAGATGGTGGTTGGGAGACGATAATAACAAAATTAAGAGATTTAGCGAATGATGTCGGGGTAAAATTTTTGGCTAAAAAGCATGTTTTGGAAATAGAGCATTATGAAGATAAACAAAGAATACATTGTGTTGATGATGAGGTTTTTGCAGTAGATACAGTCATCGTGACGACTCCGCCAAAAGAGGCTTGTAAAATAATAAAAGGTGCAGAAGGAACAAGTTTGCATAGATGGAATGAACAATCGGTACCGGTTACTGTTGCTGCATTAGATATTGGCTTGAGACAATTACCCAATCCTACACATCAATTTGTATTAGGATTAGATCAACCTATATTTTTCACAAATCAATCGAGAGCAGCTAAATTAAGTGAAGATGGATCAATTGCAGTGAGTCTAATTAAGTACCATAATCCTGTGCTAGAGATGAATCATATTCATGAAGATAAAGAACAGTTGGAAAGTACGATGGAGTTGTTACATCCAAATTGGAAAAGAGAAGTTGTTGCACAGCAATATTTACCGAAAATAACAGTAGTACATGATTTTCCTCATATTGACCGTGTTGAAAAGCCGGGTCCTAATATACCTGAAATGCCAGGTGTTTATGTTGCAGGAGATTGGGCAGGGCATGATGAAATATTAGCTGATGCTGCGGTAGCAAGCGGGAAACGAGCAGCGTTACACATTTTAAAGCAATATGAAAGTGAGGCAGTTCATCATGGAAACGGAGCAGTTATATGAAGCGTATCAACCATTATTATTTTCGTTAGCATACAGAATCCTTGGGAGTGTTATGGATGCTGAGGATATCGTTCAGGATGTATTTATCTCGCTAAATAATATAGAAGATCCTCAATCTATAGAAAATATGAAAGCATATTTATGTAAGATGGCGACAAATCGTTCAATTGATAAATTACGATCGGCAGCGCATAAACGTAACGTGTATGTAGGGATGTGGTTACCAGAGCCACTTGTAGACGAGAGTGATGAGCCATCAAAGTCATTTATAATGAAAGAATCCCTTTCCACCGCATATTTATTACTTTTACAACAACTATCTGAGGTAGAAAGGATTGTTTTCATATTAAGAGAGGTTTTCAGTTATGAATACGAAGAAATAGCTTCAATTGTTGATAAGAGTAGTGTGAACTGCAGGAAGATCTTTCAACGTGCACGAAAAAGCATGTTGGAGAAACCGAAGCAATCAAAATTAAGCACGGAGAAAATGGCTTCTTATGTTGAAAAGTTTGTAGCATCATTACAGTGTGGGGATACGGAAGGTATGTTGGAAGTATTAAAAACAGATGCTATACTCAAAGCTGATGGTGGAGGTAAAGTTACAACTGCGATCAATCCGATTTATTCTGCAGATCGAATTATTCGCTTGTTCTTTGGGATTGCACAACGATTGACAGAAGAGTACACTGTTGATTTTAAAATGGTAAATGGTATACCAGGAGTTATAGTTACAATAAATAATAAAGTAACGTATGTTCTTTCGTTTGCATTTGAGGATGAGAAGATTTCAAATATTTATATGATGGTTAATCCTGAAAAACTTATGCATTTAAATGTAAAAATATAAAAAAGCGCATTTCTTTAGAAATGCGCTTTTTTATTATTTTTCTAACATTTCAAGAGGTACATCTTTTTCGCCAGCTACCTCAAATTTAATTTCCCCGTCTTCTTCATAAATACGTGTAATAATCGGTATAGTAATCATTAATTTTTTATGCTGCTTTCGTTTTCGAGCAGCATCTAAGCTAATCACGTTCATTTGTAAGCATCCTTTCTTCTGGAAATATATAAACAAAGAAAATGCGTCCGAAAAGGGCGCTTAATTGAATTTGAAATACCGATTCATTTAAATGGGGTTTATATAATTTAATAACTGCAATTTTAATATGAAATAATATGAATGGAATAATTGCACGTAGAAATTAACTTTACCAAAAAACGAAACAATATGCTATAAAAAATTATAAATCTTTGTCATATAACGGGAAAAAGGATTTCGTTTCGCATATAATAAAAGTAGACGGGCAGCAAGAGCTTTTTCATCATATTGCTTGGAAAGGCGATGAAAAGAATGGATACGTTAGATTCATTATTACTTCAACTTGAACAATATGGAGAAGAGCATGATCGGAATAAAAAAATACGGGAAGAAAAATTACGGAATATTTCTCGTGAGATGGGGCAATTTTTATCAATTTTAGTAAAAGGGTGTAATGCAGAAAACATTTTAGAAATCGGAACTTCTAATGGTTATTCTACATTGTGGTTAGCTAATGCGGTAGAAGAAACAAATGGAAATGTAACAACTGTAGAGCTTTCTTCAGAACGAGTTGGAGAGGCACTTGTCAATTTTGAAAAGGCAAACCTTTTACAAAGGATTGATGTTCACAATCAAGAAGCAGGGGCATTTTTAGATTCCCAATTAGATCATTCATTTGATTTTATTTTCCTAGATTCAGAGCGCACGCAATACATGTGGTGGTTTGAGCATATAAAACGTATGTTACAGCCAAAAGGTTTTCTTGTTGTTGATAATGCAACTTCTCATGCAAGTGAATTAGATGAGTTTATAAAAATGATTGAAGAAGATGATACGTTTGAAACAGTGTTATTAGCGTTTCAAAAGGGAGCATTTGTAGCTCGCAAAAATAAATAGAAGTGAGTGTAATAGAATTATCACATTGAAAACGGGTGAATGTCAAAAGATTGAGTGTAGCACGATTAAAAGAACGTAAATTATTTAGGAAATATATGAAGAATCCGCCTTCAGCATGTAGTTCTCTAGGTCTTAAGTCTGAGGAAAATTATGTTGATTACAGGTATACTTATAGTAAGAAACAGGGAATGACTGCATAAACAGACATTTCTAAAAAAATCGATTTCAAGCAATCAGAATGTGTATGAAATACGATATAATTGATGAAATATAGTGCATATAAATTCGCACATATAAATAAAGGAGCGATTTTGTTGACTGAACTCGAGAAAAAAGAACCTGTATCCATTGTGAAAGATAATAATGTAGAAGTAGTGGTTGATACAGTTATAAAAGATGAAGAACTTGATGAATTAAATAAAGAAGCCGATCTTTATGTACAAAAGTTAAATAGCGAGCAAAATACAGATTTATCAAAAGTATTGTCGCAGCTAGGAGATTTGGGGGATAAAGAACAACAAGCAGCAGGACAAACGTTATCAGCATTAAAACGTCCTGTCACAGCGATGATGAATGGAAAGAATGAAGAAATTCCAAATACATTGTTAGAATTACGCAAAGTAGTATCAGAGCTTGATCCCAATTCACTTAAAGCAAGTGGTATGAAGAAAATTATGTTTAAAGTATTTAAGAAAAATCCACTTGAAACATACGTGCATAAATATCAATCTATAGATAAGCAAATTGAGGAAATTATTAGATCCCTTCTAATTGGTCGTGATAACTTACAAGAGGATACAGTTGGTCTTGAAATGTTAAAAGAACAATCGCACGATAAAATTCATGCTCTTGATAAACAAGTATACTTAGGGAAAAAGCTTGCTGGCATGCTTGAAGCTGAGAAACAAAACCCAGAGCGTCAAAGGGATATTCCGTTAATTAACGATGCATTAGAAAAGATACTTGTACGTACACGTAATATGCAGCAAGCGAAAAGTGTATTATTACAATCTATAGCTTCTGTAGACATCATTAAGAAAAATAATGAAAAATTAACAGAGGCGATACGTAATGCGATTACGATGACACAAAACGTTGTAACAGTTTCAGCTGCTATTCAGCTTGCATTAACGAATCAACGGAAAACAATTGATGCCGTAAATGCGACGAATGAAGCAATTGAATCGATGGTATTAAGTAATTCTCAAGCGTTAAAACAAAATACAGAAGAAACGACGAAATTGCTTGAAAACCCTGCTATTAGCATGGATAAATTACGTGAATCATTCCAAAATGTGTTCGCTGCAATTGAAGCATCTGAAAAATCGTCAGAACGTATTATTGAGTCAAGCAAGAAGTTCGTTATTGAACTAGACACATTTAATGATGAGATGAAGCAGAAACTCATTCAGCGTCCAAGGAAATAACGGATTATTAGGAGGTGAACAAATGAGTTTCATTCAAACAGTACTATTACTACTCGGTACATTGCTTTTAATAGCATTTACTGTCGTTGTTTTAGTCGTATACTTCGGGCGGAAACTGTATTTTTCATGGACGAAGCCATATAAAAGAGCGCAAGATTCTTTAGATAAGATATCAAACAAATCAATACCGTTTCTACAAGAATTTACACAACATCCACTGTTTTATCGCTGGATTCGCACCGAAGGAAAGAAAGAACAAAATACATTAAATACTCTATTTTGTGCATCAGGTCAACGTACGAGAGAGCAAGTCTTCTCGATGTTACCGAAAGAAAAGCAGAAAAAAGTGCATGTAATGGCAAAAACTACGAAAAAGCTTACAAATGAAGATATTGATGTGGCTGCGATGAAAGTGAAAGATTTCTTAAGACAAGAAGCGCAGCAAACTGTAAAACCGACAGACTTATCATTTTACAAATTGTATTTTTATGACCGTTATCCAGACGCATTAAATACAATTCAAGCGTATAAACGCTCAATAAATCCTTCATTACAAAGAACGGTTGATGATATTACAATTTCAGTATTAAATGCACTTCCGTACTATCAAGAGCAACGCATGTTTGAACAACAACATAAACTTGAAACATTCTTAATGAAAGATTTAACGGCCATGTTATCGTTGGTAGTACAATTACCACCTTCACAAAGACCAGAGAAGGAAGAAGAACTGAAGATCTACTTGGAAAATTTCAAAAAAGAAATGGAAGTAGTAGAGCGAGATATTCGCGACTCGATTGATCACGATTTAAATGTGAAGATGAGGGCAGCGACTGAGAAGTTTAAGAATAAATAGAAGAGATCGCCTAAAAAGTTGAATGTTTCAGCTTTTAGGCGTTTTTTTTTGTAAATTGAGAGAGTGCAATCTTTTGTGAAATTATATATACAAACGTTAATAAATGGTAAAATATAGAGTGTTTTTTTATACTTTGTGTAAACAATTATTATAAAAGGGGTATGATATTGTGCTATTTGAGTTAGTTATACTATTTGTAATTCTATTTATATTTCTTGGCTACCCTATTAGTAAAGCTTGGGATAGTTTCCAATCGAAGGAGGAGAATTCCTCAAGTATACTAAAGTTCGAGCCACAGGAAATATTATCACTGGGTTTGAGTTATTTTATCTTTGGTTTAGGTATTATGTGGAATGCAAATGATGTAAGAGCAGGAATACCATTACATAAATTTGAAAAGAACGGAATGATGTCTGATCAATATGCTTCTTTAGCCCATGACCACATTACGATAGTAGTTCTCTTAGTTATTTTAGGTGGAGTTTCGTATTGGAAATTAACAACAGGCTTAATAAAACTTTCACCAATATTTTATATTTTTTATAGTACTTTAATGATAGTAAACATTGTATATACATTCATCTATATTACCCATACAGGCTTTGCCTTTTATACGGAACTCGGGGGATTGAGATACATTCCAGTCTTTTGTATTCAAGTTGGAATGCTTGCCTTTAGTCTATTATTCTTAGCTAAATTAAGAAATACATTAGATTATTTCATACAATCTCAGAATGAGAAAGATTATACGCAGAGCAACAGAATTATATTATTGCTGTATCGTATTTCTTTTGGATATCAAAAAATGGCTACAGTCTGGATGATAAGTTTATTTCCTGTCTTGTTAATTGTTCAATTTATTTTAATACTGTTTGGCCAAAAACCAGATAGTTTTATAAGAGTGTTTATGGAAACAAGTAGTTTTAATTATTCTAAGATTCCTGCCCCAAGTCCTCAAATTGTCTCCGGGGATGGGCATTATTTATGTACAGTTTCTGTGAAAGGCCATAAAAACATCGTTAAGCCATTACGAGCAGGAATTAGGCATGGGGAAAGAATTACAGTTAATCGACAGTTATTAATTGCGAACGCTTTTGAAAATGTAATTGAGGAGCGGGTACCAAAATGTCATAAAGTGATTCGTAATTTTTATGATAAATACGGTTATCCGATTAGTAAACATATTAATACGAAATGGTCGGCTGATTTTGTTTATATTTTAATGAAGCCACTAGAATGGTTCTTCTTATTTGTACTTTACACAGTAGATAAAAACCCTGAGAATAGAATTCATATTCAATATAGTGAACTACGAAAATAAAAGTAAGAGCCCGCATTCAAAAAAATGGGGGCTCTTACTTTTATTTTGCTTGAATAGTAGATTTACTAGAAGCCACACTTTCATTATGCAATCGATCAACTGCAGTTACGACATAGGTATACGTTTCTCCGGAAATAGCGGTTTTATCTACATAAATTTCTCCAAGTTTTGTTTTTCTTACAGTAGTAAGTAAATTTTTGGGATTTTGTATATCCACTTCATTTTTCCCATTCACGCGGTAAATAGCGTAATAAGCAGAATCATTATCTCTATTGTCAATGATACCGATTGCAATACCTTCATCTCTTGGAATGGCGCCTTTTAAAGTCGGTTGTTTTGGTGGATCATGATCAAGCCAAGGCATAGGCGGGATTAATGCAGGATGTTTATATATGTTTTTTGAAAGGCTATCTTTAACTCCGAGTGGATTGTTATTAATATCTTTTAAGCTAAAATGCATACTACCTTTTATATCAGGATATAGCCGGTTTAATGCAATTTGTTTTGGATATTCTTCTGGATCAGACCAAGCAGGGACGGAGTTATTATTAATTTTATAGGCCGCTTGACCGATGTATAGGTGAAGCGGTTTGTTATTTGTTTCTTTAACCCACCAATCTACTAATATGTCATATGCAGCTGGGGTGAAACCTATATTCCAATATATTTGCGGTGTAATGTAGTCAATATATCCTTTTTGTATCCACTCACGTGTGTCAGCATAAAGGTCATCATAGTTTCTTTGGCCTGCGGTTGTGTTAGAGCCAGTGGGATCGTCAGCTATATTTCGCCATACGCCGAACGGACTAATGCCAAACTTTACATATGATTTTTCTTGTTTTATAGCAGTATTTAAATCTTTTACAAGTTCATTTACATTATTACGTCGCCAATCTTCTATATTTGTAAATCTACCATTATTATATGTTTCGTATGTTTTCTGATCTGGAAATTCTTCACCGGCTACTTTATATGGGTAAAAATAATCATCCATATGCAGCGCATCAATATCGTAATTTTGTACGATTTCTAAAGCACCTTCTGTTATAAATTTTTTCACTTCCGGAATACCGGGATTGTAATATAACTTTCCGCCATAAGGGACAACCCAATCGGGATGTTGCCTTGCAGGGTGATTATTTGATAATCGATTTATATCGGTGTGATTCATCGTTATTCGGTATGGGTTAATCCAAGCGTGGAATTCTATATTTCTTTTATGAGTTTCTTCAATCATAAATGCGAGCGGGTCATAACCAGGATCTTTTCCTTGTGTTCCTGTAATGTATTCAGACCAAGGACCGTAATTTGAAGGATAGAAAGCATCAGCGGTTGGTTTAATTTGTACAACAACTGCATTCATACCAGTGCTTTTTACATCGTCTAATAATCTTATAAATTCTTGCTTCTGTTTTTCAATAGGTAAGCCAGTTTTTGAGGGCCAATCAATATTCAGAACTGATGCGATCCATGCAGCACGTAATTCATGTTTTTTGTACGTAGTATTTACTTCAGCATAAGTAGAGTGAGGGGGAATGAAAGAGAAAGGGATGAACAAGATAACGATACAACATATCATTAATAAACGTTTAACGATCATTTATACGCCTCCCTATCATATGATTATTTAAAATAATATCTGAGGCGAGGTTGACCTTGCAATAGAGAAAATTGCATATTGAAACATTAATTTAATAAGAAAAATATTTTTAATGAAATTTACTTTCATTATAACTAAATTCATTTACTACTTCATATGCTTGTTAGTAAAGTGAAACTTCCTTTCATTTGAAGGGTAATAAATTATAAGTATAGGAGGATTAATAAATGAAAGTTTTGTTCGTCTGTTCTGGAGGAATGTCCAGTGCAATTGTTGTAAACGCTTTAAAAAAAGAAGCGGAGAAAAATGGTGTGAACATGGAAGTGCATGCAATTGGAACGAATGAGGTAGAGGAAGAAGTAAAGAATGGCTGGGATGTCGTAATGGTGGCACCTCAAATAAGACACCGATTTGACTCTGTAAAAAAATTTGCAGAGGAGGAATCTATTCCGTGTGGCATCATACCGCCGCAAGCATACACACCGCTTGGCGGCCCGACTTTATTAAAAACTGTAAATGAATTAATCAGTTAGGGGGAAACGTTATGAATAAGTTTGTCACGTTTCTTGATAAAAACTTATCTGGACCGATGGCAAGGCTTTCTGAGCAGAGACATTTACAAGCAATCCGTGATGGAGTTATTTCGGCGTTACCATTTATTATAGTAGGAAGCTTCTTTTTAATAGTAGCATTTCCACCACTGCCGAAAGATAGTTTCATATCAGTTTGGGCATTAAAGAATCAAACAAGTATATTGATACCATATCGTTTAACCATGTTTATTATGTCTTTATATATCGCATTTGGAATAGGATATAATTTAGCGAAAAGTTATAAATTAGATGCTTTATCAGGAGCACAGTTCGCGGTATGTTCACTACTTTTAACATTAACGCCTGAGTTAATTGATAAAAAAGGATTCATGCTTCCGATGACAAATCTCGGAGGTCATGGATTATTTGTGACGATGATTGTTTCTATTTTATCCGTAGAGATTTTAAGATTTTGTAAGAAGAAAAATGTAATGATTAAAATGCCAGAACAAGTACCGCCATCTGTATCGCGTTCATTTGAAGCACTTATACCTGCAGCATTCGTTATTATTATAATGAGTCTAGTAACTGTCGTTTTTAGCATTGATTTACACCATGTTGTTGATAAATTAGCAGCACCATTAGTAAAAGCTGGGGATAGTTACTTCGGTGTAATGATTCCAGTGTTTTTAATTACGTTTTTTTGGTCATTCGGAATCCATGGTGTGTCGGTTGTTGGAACTGTTGCTCGGCCATTATGGGAAGTATACCTAGGGAAAAATGGTGAAGCAGTTGCTAGTGGAGCAGATCAGTTGCCATTTATTTCACCAGAGCCGTTATATCAATGGTTTATATGGATTGGCGGTTCTGGTGCGACGTTAGGGCTTGTATTAGCTATGATTGTATTTGGTCGATCGAAATATTCGAAAGCATTATCAAGAACTTGTATTGTTCCGGGTATTTTTAATATTAATGAACCAGTCATATTCGGATTACCGATTGTACTAAATCCAATTTTAATTATCCCATTTATCATTACACCACTTGTAACAGCAACTGTTGCATATTCAGCAACTGCGATGGGATTTGTAACACCAACGCATATTATGCCGCCATGGACACTACCTGCTCCAATTGGTGCATATTTAGCAACAGGTGGAGATTGGCGTGCGATTGTATTAGTTTTTATAAATATAGCAATATCGTTCCTTATTTATTTACCATTCTTTAAAATGTACGACAAAAATATGCTTGAAATTGAAAAAAATGGTGACGGGGAATCTGTTAATCCTTAATCTGCACGCTGTTATTTTGAGTGATAGACTTTTTGTCTATCACTTCTTTCACATTAAAACTAGAAAGGGGGAAATAGAATGAATATAAAATTTAGTTATAAAGGCGTATTTTTATTATTATTTGGAGTGATTTGTGCAAATTTACTTTTTGTCCCTTTATTAGGCATGCTAAATCTATCACAAATGCATAGTATCTGGCTTGTTACAAGTATTGCGGCAAGCGTTTTGCTTACGGTAGTTGTTTCTTTCATTGATGGATCGTTTGCATCGAAAGCTCAGTTGTTTTTTAGATTTATATTGTTTTCGATTGGTTGTACGTTCGTTACTTACATGATTGTTTTTTAGTAAATAGGAGGTCATGCACGTTATGTATATTGCAGGGGTAATGTCTGGTACTTCATTAGATGGAATAGATGTAGCGCTCGTTCATATAGAAGGAAGTGGTGTAGATTCTAAAATCCAACTCATCCATTTTACTACTGTTCCATTTTGTAATGATATGAAAAATGAGATCCAACAAGCGTTATCAATTGAAACTTCGAATGTCCAACTTATATGTAGTTTAAATTTTAAACTTGGTTTATGCTTCGCCAATGCTGTAAAGGAAGTTTGTAAAGAGGCCAATTTTCCTTTGAGACAATTAGATTTAATAGGCTCTCACGGACAAACGA
Source organism: Bacillus sp. FSL K6-2944 (assembly GCF_038005385.1). Taxonomy (NCBI): domain Bacteria; kingdom Bacillati; phylum Bacillota; class Bacilli; order Caryophanales; family Bacillaceae; genus Bacillus; species Bacillus sp. FSL K6-2944. The sequence continues at coordinate 1,203,133 of NZ_JBBOTE010000001.1, forward strand.
TTTATCATCAGCCAAAGCAAGAAGGGAATATTATTTCTTCAACATTGCAAATTGGGGAACCAGCAGTAATAGCATATGAAACGAACACGACGGTTATCTCGAATTTCCGAACGATGGACATGGCGGCAGGGGGACAAGGTGCACCACTTGTACCATATTCAGAGATTATTTTATATCGGCATCAAACTAAAAATAGACTACTACAAAATATTGGTGGGATTGGTAATGTTACAGTGGTTCCAAGTAAACGAAGTAAAGAGAGTGTTATTGCTTTCGATACTGGACCAGGCAACATGGTAATCGATGAAGTATGTCAAAGATTATTTCATGTACCATATGATCAAAATGGTTGGATTGCAAAGCAGGGGGGAGTTGTAGATGAAATTTTAACATACTGTATGAACCATCCATTTTTGAACATGAAACCACCAAAAACAACAGGTAGAGAACAGTTTGGAGAAGCGTTTGTGACTGAATTATTGAATCGATTTAAAAAGCATAGTAAAGAAAATATATTGGCAACTGTCACGATGTTTACAGCATGTTCAATTGTTCATCATTATAAGGCGTTTATTTTGCCGTATTATGAAATTGATGAGGTGATTTTAGGTGGTGGTGGAAGTTATAATAATACACTTGTTGAAATGTTACGGAATGGATTAAGAGAAGAGAAATGTAGCATATGTATACAAGAAGATATTGGTCATTCTTCAGCAGCGAAAGAAGCAATTGCATTTGCTATTTTAGCAAACGAAACGTATCATCGTAATCCGAGTAATGTGCCGAGCGCAACAGGTGCTAAGAATTCCGTAATTTTAGGGAATATAACATTCCCTCCATACGCAGATGAAAATGAGGCGAACATATGAAGTATATGATTGGAGTAGATGGCGGGGGAACGAAGACCGAGGCAATTGCATTTGATAAAGACGGAAATGAACTTGTAAGAGCTACCAGTGGTTTTGGAAACATATTAATAGATTTTGAAGAAGCTCTTGTGCATATTATGGAAGCAATTAATCAATGCCAGAAGAGTTTAATAAATGGGCATTGTGTTTGTGTTTGTTTAGGATTAGCTGGTATAAGCGGAGCGAATACAAATGAATTAACATTACGTTTAAAAAAGAAATACGGAACAAAAATTGAAATTTTTAATGATGCAATGATCGCACATGCAGCTGCTTTAAAAGGTAAGGATGGAATATTAACTATAGGTGGTACAGGTGCAATTTGTATAGGAAAAAAAGGAGAAGTATATCAGTATAGCGGTGGATGGGGACATATTTTAGGAGATGAGGGGAGCGGATATTGGATTGCATTACAAGCTTTAAAGAAAATGGCAATTCAGTTCGATCAAGGAATCAGTCTTTGTCCATTGAGTTTGAATATTCAAAGGCAGTTTCAACTTTTGACACCGTCTCATATAAAAAGCTTAGTATATACTTCTTCTAAAGATAAAATTGCAGCAATCGCCCCATTAGTTATTCAGGAAGCGAGAGATGGCAATGATGATGCGCATGAAATTATGATGCAAGCTGGAAAGGAATTAGCAAGGATTACAGTAAATGTTTATAACAAGTTGAACTTTAAGCACTCAACGCCAATTGCAGTAAGTGGCAGTATATTGCGTTTAGTTCCTGAAATATTTGCTGTATTTAAGAAATGGTGTGAAGAAAGTATGAAAGAAATTACACTCGTATCACAAGCAGAAATGGCAGTGAAAGGAACATATTATTTAATGAGGGATATATATTTTTAAAAATAGGTATGAGAATTTTTGTATGATTTGTAAAAATATGATGTTAAAATGTATAAAGGGATGTATGTTAAAAACGTACAATATACGTAGTAATTGAATATTGTATATGTATTCCCATGTAGAAAGTGAATGATTACATGATTAATAGTATGCAGTTTTTATATTTGGTGGCTTCTTATTTAATTGGAAACATATTGACCGCTTATATAGTAACAAAATTGAGACATAACGTTGATATTAGGGATGAAGGAAGCGGAAATCCTGGCGCAAGAAATATGGGGCGCGTATATGGAAAAGGGTATTTCATTGCTACATTTTTAGGTGATGCAATTAAAGGGGCAATCGTTGTTGCTGTAGCAAAATACCTTTTTGAAGATCCTACATTCGTAATGTTAACATTATTGGCCGTTATTATTGGACATATTTATCCAGTTTTATTTAAAGGCAAGGGCGGTAAAGGTATTTCAACATTTATAGGAGGACTAATCGCATTTGATTATTTGATAGCGCTTACCCTCTTAGGCATTTTTATTGTATTTTATTTAATATTTAAAGGGTTTACGAAGCCAGGACTAATTACGATTGCTTGTTTACCAATTTGTATGATTCTTTATTCTTATTCTATTGTTACCACTATATTAAGTGGAATAATTATTTTACTCATTCTATATGTAAATCGAGAATAAAATGAATGTTTAATAAGTGGGGATAATCTCCACTTATCATTTTTTATTAAATAGATAAAGGAGATAAGGCATGGGGTTAATTTATAAAGTTGCTGATCAAGATTGGGAATTTGAAAGTATACATAAATTGAATTATAAAACTTTTGTAGAAGAGATACCACAACATGAAGAAACGAAAGAACGGTTTCGTATAGATCGGTTTCATATAGAAAATACATATTTAATTTGTTTAGATGAGGATAGATTAATAGGTATGGTCGCAGTGCGGGGAAAACGACCATTCTCGTTAGATTATAAAATTTCAAATTTAGATATTTATTTGCAAGAGCATGGAGAAAAAGTGTATGAAATTCGTTTACTTTCAGTAGAACGTGAATATAGAAATGGAAGAGCGTTGTTAGGATTAATTCGTTTTCTACATCGTTATTTGCTTCTAAATGGATATGAATTAGCACTCATTTCTGCAACAACACGTGAACTAGCTTTATATGAGCAAATGGGATTCAAATCTTTCCATACGTTAGTTGGTACAGAAGAAGCAGCCTTCCAGCCAATGTATGTTACCCCTGCTATGTTTGAAGAGTCGAGTGTTGGGGGGATTATGACGAAAGAATATACGTTTTTACCTGGTCCAGTAGATATTGAAGAGAACGTTCGAAAGGCATTTTCTACGCGACCTATTTCCCATCGCTCTAAGTCATTTCAAGTGACGATGGACAATGTGAAAAAACGGTTACTTCACATGACAAAAGCAAAACATGTACAGCTTATGTTAGGAACAGGGACGTTAGCAAATGATGCGATTGCTTTACAGTTACGTTCTTTAAAAGGGAAAGGACTAGTATTAACAAATGGGGAATTTGGTAATAGATTAGTTGGACATGCAAAACGAGCACGGTTACATTTTGATACGTATAAAAAGGAAATGGGAGATCCATTTATTTATACCGAATTAGAAGAAATTATGACAACTGGAAATTATGAATGGATTTGGTTTGTTCATCATGAAACATCTACTGGAATGTTAAACGATTTAAACGAGCTAAATACTCTTTGTAACGAGAATCAAATGAAACTGTGTGTAGATTGCATAAGCTCAATTGGAGCAATACCATTAGACTTGAAGGATGTGTATTTTGCAAGTGGTGTTAGCGGTAAAGCGATTAAATCATATACAGGAATTTCTTTCGTTTTTCATAACCACATTGTAAAAATAAACGAGGCTGTGCCGGCCTATATGGACATTGGCATGTATGAAGAAAATGAAAGTATTCCATACTCACAATCATGGAATTTAATTTATGCATTGCAAGAAGCGTTGAAGAGATTTGAAGATGAAAAGGCATTTGTAAAAATTAAAGAGACATATGATTATGTTGAAGAAGTTATTACTGATATGGGTTTAAAGCTTGTTTCACCTAAAGAACATGCCGCGCCAATTATACTTACTATTGTATTGAGCGAAGATTATTCTTCTAAAGTAGTAGGCGATACATTAGCATTACAAGGATACATCGTTCATTATGAGTCATCTTATTTACAAAAGAATAATTGGATCCAAATTGCATGTTTAAATCATTATAAAGAACGCGATATGAAGAGGATGTTAAATTGTTTGCAAATGTGTTTATTTCAGAGTGGGGTACATATATAAAGACTTTTTCTTTTCGTATAAAGGAGCTACGACTTACGAAAACTTAGGAATAGAACATTGGAAGAGGTGTCAGTATGATAACTAGAAAACTACCATTACATATAGACGATATTAAAAAAGCTCACAAAATTCTAGATAGAAATGCTCGTAAAACGCCATTAGTAAAATCTTTTTACTTGACTAGTAAAACGGGTGGAGAAATTCATTTGAAATTAGAAAATATGCAATTAACGGGTTCTTTTAAATTTCGTGGCGCATTTAATAAAATGTCGCGGCTCACGGATCAAGAAAAAGAAAGAGGTGTAATTGCATGTTCAGCAGGTAATCATGCACAAGGAGTTGCATTATCTGCTCATTTACTCGGTATTAAGAGTAAAATTGTTATGCCAATTTCTGCACCTCAGGCAAAAGTTGAAGCAACAAAAGGATATGGATCTGAAGTGATTTTACATGGTGAAACCTTTGATGATGCAAAGGTAAAATGTGAAGAAATTATAAGGGAAACAGGTGAAACATACTTACATCCATATGATGATGTAGAGGTAATGGCTGGTCAAGGTACAATTGGATTAGACATTCTTGATGATATGTGGGATGTAGATACTGTCATTGTACCAATAGGTGGAGGCGGAATTATTTCTGGTATTTCTGTAGCATTGAAATCTTTTAATCCATCCATTAATATAATTGGTGTCCAAGCAGATAATGTTCATGGAATGAAGGCATCTTACGATAAAGGAGCAATCGTAGAACACTATGAGGCGCCTACTATTGCAGATGGTTGCGCAGTTAAAATACCAGGTGAATTAACATTTGAAATTGTAAAAGAATTAGTAGATGATATTGTAACTGTATCAGAAAAAGAGCTGGAAGTAGCGATGAAAGATTTATTACAACGTGGGAAAGCTGTTGTAGAAGGTGCAGGTGCATTAGCAACTGCTGCACTTCTTGCAGGAAAAGTTGATAGTTATATAAAAGGGAAAAAAGTAGTGGCTGTTATATCTGGTGGGAACGTGGACTTACAGCGCATATCAAGTGTATGTGAGCACTTTTTTGTCGCTAATGAAGTGAAATAGTTTTATGAAAGAAGAGCTAAGAGAAATGATCTTAGCTCTTACTTTTTGTCTACCGTTTACTGTAAGTAGAAATAAACTTGCAAAATTTGCTGTTTAAAAATTATTTTATTTAAGCGCCTATTTTCACACATATCTTTAATGTTATAATAATTATTTCAATATTGTCGAAACGTAAGCAGAAATTTAATATAATAGTTTTAATGTGCTAATGAGCGGTGAGGAGGGCAGGGCATGAATAAAGAAGAACAGGTCATGAACGGTTTCAGGGAATTATATAATAAGCTGGTTTGGCTTAATAAAGATAAGATGGAAGAGGGTCTTAAAGGTTTTAAGTCTTCTGAAGTCCACTGCATTGAATATATTGAAAACAATGCAGATTCTAACGTGACACAACTCGCAGAGGCTTTTTATGTGACTCGCGGTGCTATAAGTAGAATGACTAAGAAGCTCATACAAAAAGGCCTTGTTGAAAGCTACCAAAAGTCAGAAAATAAGAAAGAAATTTATTTTAGGCTTACCGAACAAGGGAAAGAAATTTATAAAATCCATGAAAATTTGCATAAAGAGTTTCAAGAGCGAGATAAAGCTGTATTTGAACAAGTGACTGAAGAAGAATTCAACAGTATAATTAGCTTTGTGGAAAAGTATAGTAGACATTTGGATGCAGAAATAAAGAAACAAGGTATACATATTAAATCGTAATATATTTTAATAATAAAGTGAAACTTTAATCAGTGGGGGGCTTCATCTCCACTGATTATCAGCCCTCACCAATCGGGCTTTTACGGGCAGCCTTACTCTAATGAGAATAGGCTGCTTTTTTATTATTTTACTTTTGTTGACAAAGCAACAAAATTTTTAGGGGAGAAGTTAAATGTCTATATTTAGATCGAAAAATGAAAGGGGAACTGAAAAAAGCATAGATAAACATGCTTTACTATTCGGACTTATTTCTGTATTTCTTTGTGGTATAGGTTTCAGTATCATCATGCCTGTAGTCCCATTCTTAGTACAGCCATATACAAGTAATCCGGAAGAACAAGCATTGGTTGTTACACTACTAACTTCCGTATATGCGGCCTGCGTGTTTTTAGCTGCACCAGTACTCGGAGCTTTAAGCGATAAGTATGGCCGTCGTCCACTACTTTTAATATGCTTATTTGGTTCTGCAATTGGGTACTTAGTTTTTGGAATAGGAGGAGCTTTATGGGTACTATTTGCTGGACGCATAATAGAAGGAATAACAGGCGGGAGCATAAGTACTATCTTCGCATATTTTGCAGACATCATTCCAAAAGAACAGAGAACGAAATATTTTGGATGGGTGAGTGCAGTTGTAGGTGCGGGAACTATCATTGGCCCAACCATTGGGGGGATACTTGCCAAGTTTGGTGATACTGTACCTATATATTTTGGTGCAATCATAACGTTAATAAATGTTGTATATGGGATCAAATATATGCCTGAGAGCCTTGAAAAAAATAATAGGTTGAAAGAGATTACGTTTGTAAGGTTAAATCCTTTTGTACAGCTAGCAAACATACTTTCCATGAAAAATTTAAAGTGGTTACTTGTCTCAGCGTTTTTACTTTGGATACCTAACGGATCTTTACAAGCAATTTTCACGCAATTTACAATGGATACTTTCAGTTGGAAACCTGTATTAATCGGACTTATGTTTTCAATTTTGGGCTTTCAAGACATTGTTTCACAAAGTTTTATCATGCCAAAGCTTTTGATCAAGCTTAGTGATAAACAAATAGCAATTCTTGGGATGGTTTCGGAGATTATAGGATACAGTTTTATTGCGGCATCAGCTTTGTTTTCACTCTATCCACTACTTATCGCTGGGATGCTGATGTATGGTTTTGGGGATTCAATTTTCGGACCTTCATTCAACGGGATGCTTTCAAAGTCTGTCAGTTCTAGTGAACAAGGAAGGATTCAAGGTGGAAGCCAATCTATTCAAGCTTTAGCAAGAATGATTGGTCCTATTCTTGGAGGACAAATCTATGTATCACTTGGTCATGCCGCACCTGCTTTTATGGGTATGATTCTTATAGTAGCGGCAATAGCAGTTTTATATAAGGGAACGCATGAAACTGTATAACAGATAGATATAAGAATAAATAAAAGGGAGTCAGAACTTAGGAACAAGTGCTGATTCCCTATTTGTTTACGGTTTGAGAGCTAAGAGAAAAGTTTTTGTTTAGGAATTTATTCTGCTATGCTCTCATGGTGAAGGGTAATATTCAGTGAGGTGGAACTATCATTAATTACAGTTAGCTTTATTTGAAAGTAAAAAGGTAGGTAAATGACTAGATAGTTTCATTATGCTTGTGCTGAAGTAAATAATGACTCCATCTTTACTTTGCTCTTTTCTCGAATTTCAGCATCTGCGTGTCTCATAACGTATTTATGCGCTACAGCGATTGCTAAAACATCATCCAATAAGCCAATCCCAATAATAGCAGCTATATCTGGAATGAAATCGATTGTTAATACGTAATAAGATAAAGCGGCTAATATTATGAATTTCGCTTTAGTAGGTAATTCTTTCTTTTTCATTGTGTAGAATAAAATAATACTTTCATATACGCTAGATTTACCGAGGTTTACAGAGCTTTTTTTGAACTTTTTCCAAAGTGTCTGTTTCTCCATATAAACACTCCTTTTACAAAACATAGATTTTTTAAAAGGATGGACAAAGAAGTGAGAGATTAATCAATTTTATTGTTTTTCTTAATTATATATTTCCATAAAAATAGGGGATTACCTGTTTAAAATAATATAATGTGGATTATACAATGATTCACATTGTTCCGTTACATAGTATATATATTGTAAGATGTATGTGGATGATTTAGTTATTATTATGCATTTTATAAGCGGTATGGGGGAAGAAAAATGAAAATAATAGAACTACCAATTGAATTCGAATTTAACGGGCAAAAACAATGTGTTTATCCAAGTTTAATTATAGTACATAATGAATTAACATTAGTCGATACAGGATATCCAAGTTTTTTACCTTTAATTGAAAATGCAATATTAAAACATGGATATGAGATGAAAAACTTGAAAAATATAATTATTACTCATTATGATGATGACCATATAGGGTCTGTATACGATTTTAAAGTGAAATACCCAAATATTAATGTTATTGCTAGTGAAATTGAATCTAACTATATTAGTGGTGATATAAAATCAGAGAGGTTAGTTCAAGCTGAAGAAATGTTAGAACGTATGCCAAATGAAGAAAAAGAATTTGGTAAATGGTTTATACAACAGTTAAAAAATATAAAACATATTTCCGTCGATGAAAAAGTGCATGATGGTCAAATGATTTTGAATAATGAATGTCAAATAGTAGCGACGCCAGGACATACTTCGGGGCATATTTCATTATATTTTCCGAATTTAGACTGTGTAATTACGGGAGATGCGGCTGTTCAAGAGAATCGTGAGTTAGTAATAGCTAATCCGAATTTTTGTTTGGATATAGAAAAAGCGAAACAGTCTTTAAATAGGATTAAAAGTTTTAAAGCAGCACAGTATTATTGCTATCATGGAGGAAAGCTTACTGTATAAATTAATGAAAACCGGTCTTTCCTAAATCGAAAAGATCGGTTTTTTAGTTCATATATTTTGCGATTTCAACCAAATCAGTAACATTATATTTCGGTAAAATTGAAATATATATGTAAAGAAGAATATATATAATTTGAGCAAGGGTATAGGGGGGAGAAAATGGGTTCGTTATTTGATGTAATAGCAGATATCATTTTATTTTATCCTCGAAATGACATGAAATTGAAACACCATATCGCAAAATTAAGTGAATTAGAGTGGTTTCGAAATCTAAATGAAGATCCGAAGTATACAAGTTTAATTTGGAGTAATAGAAAAATTAAAAAGTATATTTTGTCTTCTACTAACATGGAAGCATTAATAAAATCTGAGAAAAAGCAAAAAGAATTTGTTCATCTAGTACAGGATGAATATAAAAAAAGAAGATAAGAATTTTTTTATTTTTCATATTTGGCGAAACAAATGGTACAATGAAAGCTAATGTGAAAAATAAGGAAAAGAAGTGGTCTATTTGAAAAACTTATTAGAATTAGGAATTAGTGAAACTTTTAATCATACATTACGTGAAAATGGAATTACAGAAGCAACACCAATTCAAGAGAAGGCAATTCCAGTTATTCTGTCAGGTAAAGATATTATTGGGCAGGCGAAAACAGGAACGGGTAAAACGTTAGCATTCGTGTTACCGATTTTAGAAAAAATCGATCCAGAATCTAGTGATGTTCAGGCCTTAATTGTTGCACCAACAAGGGAACTAGCTCTGCAAATTACAACTGAAATTAAAAAAATGCTTGTTCAAAGAGAAGATATTAATGTACTAGCGATTTATGGTGGGCAAGATGTAGCACAACAATTGAGAAAATTAAAAGGTAATACACATATTGTTGTTGCAACACCAGGACGATTATTAGATCATATACGACGTGAAACAATTGATTTAAGTAATCTTTCAACGATTGTACTAGATGAAGCGGATCAAATGCTTTATTTTGGTTTCTTATATGATATTGAAGATATTTTAGATGAGACACCAGGTAGTAAACAAACGATGTTATTCTCAGCAACGATGCCAAAAGATATTAAAAAATTGGCGAAGCGTTATATGGATGAACCGCAAATGATTCAAGTACAAAGTGAAGAAGTAACGGTTGATACAATTGAGCAGCGTGTCATTGAGACGACAGACCGTGCAAAGCCAGATGCACTTCGTTTTGTTATGGATCGTGATCAGCCATTTTTAGCTGTTATTTTCTGTCGTACAAAGGTTAGAGCAAGTAAGCTTTATGATAATTTAAAAGGACTAGGTTATAATTGTGCTGAACTTCATGGTGATATACCTCAAGCGAAACGTGAAAGAGTTATGAAGAGTTTCCGCGAAGCTAAAATTCAGTACTTAATCGCAACGGATGTAGCAGCTCGTGGACTTGATGTAGATGGTGTAACGCACGTATTTAACTATGATATCCCTGAAGATGTAGAAAGTTACATTCATCGCATTGGCCGAACAGGACGTGCAGGTGGATCAGGTCTTGCAATTACGTTCGTTGCAGCGAAAGATGAAAAACATTTAGAAGAAATTGAAAAAACGCTTGGTGCACCAATACAAAGAGAAATAATCGAACAACCGAAGATAAAACGTGTAGATGAAAATGGAAAACCGGTACCAAAGCCGGCTCCGAAGAAATCAGGTCAAAATCGTCAAAGAGATAGCCGCGAAGGTTCAAGAAGTGAATCAAGACGCGATTCGAGAAATAGCTCGAGAAGTGATTCAAGAAATAGTTCGAGAAATAGTTCGAGAAATGAAAATAACCGATCATTTAATAAGCCAAGTAATAAAAAAGGTAGTACAAAGCAAGGTCAGCAAAGACGTGGTCGTTAAATAGTTCTAATTGTAAAAGAGTCCCGAAATATTGTGGCTCTTTTTTTGTTTGTATACAACAAGGATGATGGCAAGAAAAAATTTCATTCACCGTATTTGAAATTTATAAAGGGAATTTTATAGTTCAAAACCAGTAGAGAAAGGGTATTACTGTCATTCAGCAGAACACTTTGGTTAAAAGAAAAGGTATTGAAGCGAGCGAGTATTTTCATTATACATTCCGCAATTATCGAAATAGAACAAGAGAAGTTTATGAAGGATTAAACTCGTATTGGTGTACGATCGTTGGAAACTGGAAAACTAATTTGTTAGTTTTTATCGATGAGGAACTCGAGAAGCACCACTGCCATCCTTATGGGGAAATTGCTTACGACGACGATGAAGGTAATGTAGTGATAATATGCGAAATAAGAAAAAAGGACTAGCAGTCGTACCTGCCGTCCTTTAATAGGAGAAAAAGTAATCTTGTTTAGAACTACGCATAAACAGAAAATCTGCTTGTAATTAGTTTTAACCTAAATATACGTGTCTATACAAAAAAGGGATAAGTAAAAAATACTTATCCCCGGAAGGGAAATCCCAAGTACCAAAATGGCTCGTATTGGTCTGCAGGTTCAAAAATAGTATATGTAAAACGAAAAATCTCATACAAAAAGCAGACAACGATTTTGGTTGTCTGCCAGTGAGTTCAATGAGTTAGCTAATTGTAATAATTTGCATCCCCATTGCGAGAAGAGTGAAGCTGCTAGTTCAAACAGCTTGTTGGTATTATTTTCGATTTCTTAAAAAATATACATCAAAAGAAAGAGGTATTAGCCATGGACACGGCAGCTTGAAAGTAGTATGTATTTTTATTTGAAAAATATTCAAGGGGTGAAGAAACATGGAATGTTTAATAAAGGTGTTTGTTTTATTAATCAGTTAATTAATAAAACAAAATAGTTATTTGGGAGAAAGGGAAAATGAATATGAGATGAATTGAAGCTGTTGAAAAATTACTTGAAGTGATGAAAGAATGCTTTTGGAACGGAACATCTTTAAAGGGTGAAGCTAATGATTTTAATATTGTATCTTGGCTGATTGAAGAAGCGACGCGTAAAACAAAATAAAAATTTCATTTTGTAGCAAAGGGGAATAGATATGTGTACTTATTGGGGAAAAGTAGATAAAGAGTTCTTTAAGAGGCAAGAACCGGAACAAAATAAAAGAGCAGCTAGCAAAAGCTAACTGCTCAATACAAGGAGATACAGAGAAGACTACTTTAAATGAATGTTGGCATACAGCCCACATTCAGTATTGACCGAATATTTATTTTAAATTCAATTTATTTAAAGTAAACATCCCAACAGATAAAATGGTTGCGCCTGCTACAGAACCTAGCCAGTCTCTCCAGCCTAATGTATTTAAAGATACATATGTTAAATCCGTAATTAAGAAGATAGCAAACATTAATACACCAAATGCTAAGCATCCCCAAAATGTTTGCAAATATTTAATCATCTTCTTTCGGAACTTGCTCATATAAATCACCCTTATTAATAATTTATATTTTTATAAATAAATTATTATATATAAAAAATAAAAGTACGAAATATGCAATATTACATATTGGAACTCAACAAAATACTCCATTGATAAGTACATAGATCGAACGGAGGCATCGTTCTTTTCCAAAAATGAAAGGTGACGATAAGAAACATGAGATACGTTTTAAACAAATTGAGCGGACGTTAAAAAATAAAAATTTATAAAGGAAATAGAAAGTATGGTGTTGTATATGTACGATAATAGGAAACTTTTTGCAAACTAAACATATAATTTTAATAGACCGACAGTCGGTCTGGTGGGAAGGAGAACTTGAATGCGAATTGTAAAGGAGTATGAGGAGCGTAGAAAGGAAATTTTAGAAACAGCTGAGCGTTTGTTTCTTACGAAAGGTTATACGAAAACAACCGTGAATGATATTTTAAAAGAAATTGGTATAGCAAAGGGGACGTTTTATCATTATTTTAAGTCGAAGGAGGAAGTAATGGATGAAATCATTATGAGGATTATTAAAGAGGATGTCACTAAGGCGAAAAGGATTGTCTCCAATCCCGATATCCACGTTTTAGATAAGTTATTTAAAATTTTAATGGAACAATCACCAAAATCAGGAGATGTCAAAGAAAAAATGATTGAACAATTCCATCAACCAAATAATGCAGAAATGCATCAGAAAAGTTTAGTGCAATCCATTATACATTTATCTCCTGTATTAACGGAAGTTTTAGAGCAAGGAATAGAAGAAGGCATATTTTATACTCCATACCCACAAGAAACAATTGAATTATTACTCTCTTCAGCACAAGTCATATTTGATGATGGTTTATTTCAGTGGAAACCGGAAGAAATGATGAGAAGAGCTAAGGCTTATATTAAAATGATGGAAGTATCTGTTGGAGCGAAAGAAGGGTCCTTTGATTATATGATCGAGGTTTTAATGAAACAGAAATAGCTTTTTTCTGTTTGGGTGTTATAGACCGGCAGTCGGTCTAGACTAAATGAAGGATGTGATGAGGATGCCAGCAAGTATTCAATCTTCCTTGAAAGATTTTCACTTAATGGTAAGTGGTCAAATTATTACTATTTTAGGTTCAACACTATTACGTTTTGCACTGTCTTTATATGTGCTAGATATAACAGGACGTGCCGATATATTTGCAGGGTTATATGCCATAACGAGTATCCCGTTTTTGTTAGCTCCTCTTGGCGGAGCGATAGCAGATCGTTTCAACCGCCGTAATGTAATGGTCATTTTGGATTTTATAAACGCTGCTATTGTATTAAGCTTTATAGTTTTGTTATTAACTGAATCGGTATCTATTTTATTGATTGGAACAATTATGTTTTTACTAGCAGTCGTTAGTGCAATGTACGCACCAGTTGTTATGGCAAGTATTCCGCAATTAGTTCCAGAGAAAAAGTTAGAACAAGCAAACGGTATCATAAATGGTGTGCAAGCATTATCTAATATAGTTGCACCTGTACTAGGAGGAATATTATATGGCATAATTGGTTTGAAAATGCTCGTCATAATAAGTTGTCTTGCTTTCTTTTTATCTGCAATTTTAGAAATGTTTATTACAATACCTTTTATAAAAAGAGCGCAAGAAAGCCATATCATACCGACAATTATAAAAGATATGAAAGAAGGTTTTCTTTATGTTTTAAAGCAATCTTTTATTTTGAAGGCTATGTTACTTGCAGCTTTACTAAACTTAATTTTGACACCGTTATTTGTTGTTGGAGGACCTATTATATTACGAGTAACTATGCAGAGTAGCGATACGATGTATGGAATTGGAATGGGATTAATTGATTTTGCAACCATATTAGGGGCATTGTCAATCGGTTTCTTTGCTAAAAAGTTACAGATGAAAACATTATATAATTGGATGCTTATCATAGCTTTATTAGTTATACCAGTGGCACTATCAGTTACACCGTTTACTCTTAATTTAGGATACTATCCACCATTTATCCTCTTTATACTTTCTTCTCTTCTAATCGCAATGATTATGACAATTGTATCCATCTATGTGATTACTGTAGTCCAAAAGAAAACACCAAATGAAAATCTAGGAAAAGTAATGGCAATTATAACAGCGGTATCTCAATGTATGGCACCAATTGGGCAAGTCGTATATGGTTTTATGTTTGAAGGATTCAGTACGAAAATTTATTTACCTATATTAGCTATAAGTTTCATAATGATAATAATAGCGGTGGTGACGAAGAAAATATTAAGAAATGAAGGGAACTAGCTTCATATGCTTAGAGTATTAGCGAAACCCAATCCTAATCAATTCTTTATCATTTATTTCAATTACGAATCTATATTCTTTGTCTAATATCCAGTAATAAAAACGGACTGCATCAACGTCAACTAATGATTGGAATACTTTATCAAGATTTGTACTTACTACAGGGATTTCATAGTTATCCCATATTATAAAAATCTGTTCGTCAAAATCTAGTTGGTTTGCTCTAATAAGGGAAATTAGTTGTTCTTTGTTCGAAGCTATGAATTGGTTATCTATCTGTTCCCAATCTATTCTTCCCGAGACAGTTATAGGAAATGAATTCATTAAAATAATAGCAATCTGCTGGCTTTTTTCTTGGGAGAAAATGAGAGTTTCGTTTCCTAGGGATTCAAGGCATTCACTAAACAAAGGGTTTGTGTCATTGTTGTTTTTGGTTTTCAGTGCTCTTAACTTTTGTCGCAATTTCCATTGTCTTGACGATCTATCATCCATTTTTAACATTCCTTATACAATTATTTAAGAATGAGTATAGCATATAAGGGAAGTCTTTATGAAAAGGAACTTTTTAAATATAAATTAAATAAAAGCGTTATTTGAAAAAAAGCCTTTTAAGGAAAGATAAGAGGCCATCAAAAAATATAACAACATGAAAGTTTTATATTATGTATATACAATTTAAAGAGTTAGTGGAAATAATAAAATGTATAAAATTCTTATAAAAAAGCCCTAGGATTAGGGGATCTAGGGCTTCCTCTGTTGGTATATCTCACACGACATTATAAAAAGAAAAGAACTTAATGAAGGTAACACATGAATGTTTCGTAAATGTATCAAAAAAGTGAACAAAAGCGTTATTTTATTAGAAAAGTATGATTGTATGAAATAACATGTATGAAAGAAGAGGCGTTAGCAAAAATATCCCTTAACGAAATCGGCTTTATTTTTCAGCAAAGTAACCTTCTTAAGTGACTCATGTTGTATAGGTAGCAGAGAAAACAGAAAGAGTTCTTTTTATGGAGGACGGAGAAGTTGTTAGTGAAATACAACTAGGCAAGTTTAGGAATGATGATTTAAAAGCGCGAGAAGAGAAATTGTTAAAATGGTTAGCTGTACTCGGATTTTAAAGACAAAAACTCCTATTGAATATAGGAGTTTTTTCTTTGTTTGAAAGTTCGAAAAGATATATAATAATTTTCTGACTATTAATTTATGGAGGGGTATTAATGAAAACTGAAACGTTACACACACAAGAAGACATTTTAAAAATGCTTGATTCATTATTAAGACCTGCAGAACCATTTTGGAATGATTTTTATGAGAATAGAGAAAAGGATGTTCCGTTTTTTGAAAATGTTCCAGATGAGAATCTAGTTTCGTATATACAAAAAGAGAGAGTTTCAAAAGGGAAGGTATTAGAACTTGGATGTGGTCCAGGTAGAAATGCCATTTATTTAGCGACTCAAGGATTTGATGTAACAGCAGTGGATTTATCTGTAGAAGGCATTAATTGGGCTAAAGAAAGGGCATTGGCAAAAGGGGTAGCAATTCATTTTATTTGTGATTCAATTTTTAATTTAGAGGTTCAAAACGAATTTGATTTTGTATACGATTCGGGCTGTTTGCATCACATTCCACCGCATAGAAGAATAAATTATGTGGATTTAATTAAAAACTCATTAAAATCGGGTGGTTATTTCGGATTAACATGTTTTGCGGCAGGCGATTTAGATGAGCGAAATGGATCGGAAATAACAGATTGGGATGTATATAGAGGATGGAGTCTACAAGGTGGTCTTGCATACTCGGAAGAAAAGTTAAGAGAGATATTTAAAGAATTTGAGGTAATTGAGATTAGAAGGATGAAACAAATGAAACAACCGAAAGAAATGTTTGGAGAATCATTTCTTTGGACAGCATTATTTAAGAAGAAATAATAAAGTAGATAATTGACAAACTCATCGTTTTTATAGACAATACACTTATAGGAATGTACGTTCGGTTTTTTGCCGACTTATGTTTTACATAAATATATAACAAGGGGCTGTCTCCATATGAGTAACACAAATCAAAAAATTACTACGTTTTTAATGTTTGAAGGCAAAGCTGAGGAAGCAATGAATTTTTATACGTCGCTATTTGATCAATCGGAAATTGTAAGTATTTCTCGCTACGATGAAAATGGACCTGGTAAAGAGGGAACTGTAATTCATGCAACTTTTACGCTAAATGGCCAAGAGTTTATGTGTATTGATAGTTATGTAAATCATAATTTTACATTCACTCCAGCTATGTCTCTTTATGTAACTTGTGAGACAGAAGAAGAAATTGAAACGGTCTTTCATAAACTAGCGCAGGATGGAGCAATTCTTATGCCTTTAGGTTCTTATCCGTTTAGTAAAAAGTTTGGCTGGTTAAATGATAAGTATGGTGTATCTTGGCAGTTAACTCTTCCTGAATAAAAAAGAAAAAGCGTAGCTTATTTTTGTTTGTAAAAGATGTTCATCTTGTATGGAATGAAGTTTCTAGGGTTTTAAAGAATAAAGGTATTCTTATTGCTGGATTTACAAATCCGTTACTATGGATTTTTGATGATAACCAAGAGCAAAAAGGTATTCTTGATGTTAAACATTCAATTCCTTCATCAACATTGGATTATTTACCAGAGGATGAAGTTCAAGATTACATCGATTCAAATCAAACAATAGAATATGCGCATACTTTAGAAGACCAAATCCAAGGCCAAATTGAAGCTGGTTTTGCTATAACAGGTTTTTATGAGGATGATTTTGGTGGAACAAGGATATTAGATAAGCATATTAAAACATTTATTGCGACAAAAGCTATAAAGTTAAAGATGGATTAAGAATTTTTGCTTGTCGCACGGGGCGTTAGTCGAAGAACGCTCTTAAAATAGAAAAGGATGGTGCTTTCCATCCTTTTCCTTATGTATTTTGAGTGTCGAAACTATTCTCAAAACAAGTTTTACACTATCAATTGTATAATTAGGTTATGCTTTTATATTAAGAATTTTGCTGACCAAATCTTTTTCCGAGTTTAGCTAACAATTCAGGTTGATCGCTTTGGCTCATTATAACTTCAATAAAGATAAGTTGATTCTTATTAAAAGTTATATTTGTTAAGACTGCTGCTAATTCTGCTTCATTTTCTACTTTAAATGTTAGACTTTTTTCTTCTGCCCCAAATACCATTGATAGTTTATTGTAATCCCACATTTGTATATCATTATAAAGTTGGTTTTGGCCGTGAATGGCACGTTCAACGGTGTATCCGTTGTTATTGATTAAAAATATAATCGGTTTTAAATTTTGACGTAATATAGTTGATAACTCTTGGGCAGTTACTTGGAAAGAACCATCACCAATAATTAAAATGTTGCGCCGTGATAAATTGGCGAGCTGTGTACCAAGTAGAGCGGGCAGTGTATATCCGATAGATCCCCATAACGGTTGTCCTACATATGCAGTGTTATTAGGTAGAGGGATAGCAGCACTACCAAAGAAAGGTGTTCCTTGCTCTACAATTAAGACGTCGTTTTCTTGTAAGAAATGGTACATTTGCTGCCAAAAACGTTTTTGTGTGACCATTTGTGCTTTTGGAATGAACTCTTCAGTAAAAGGTGAGGATTCTAAAATAAATGGCTTAACGTCAAGGGTATCTTTATTACGATGCGCAATTGAATCACTTAAATGTTGTAAAACATCCTGCATTACAACTGGACCGTATTTTTTATCTATAATTTTCACAGTGTAGGGATGGATTTCTATAACTTGTTCTTTTGTAAAACCTTGTGTGAAGCCGCCTGTAATAGTATCAGTTAACTTCACACCAATACTAATAATACAATCAGATTCATCAATTCTTTTTCGCAAGTACGGAGAACTTACATCACCAGTATAAATCCCTATAAATTGAGGGTGTTTTTCTGGGAATATTCCTTTTCCCATACTTAACGTCGCGATGGGAAACCCAGTTTTTTCTACGAATTGATGTAAATTTTCTTTAGCGTGAAATCGATCTACTTCAAAATCAGCTAAAATAACAGGTTTTTTGGCACTATTTATTTTTGAAATGGCATGTAGAAGCGTTTTATTTAATGCTTCTTTATTACTTAAAATAGGTTTATTTATAATAGGTTCTGTCGGTTTATTAATTGGTTTATTATACACATCAATTGGCAAATTAATATGAACAGGGCGTTTTTCATTCCAACATGCACGTAATACACGGTCAATTTCCTCAGCTGCATGCTCAGGTGTTACATTTGTTTGTGCCACAGTGATTTCTCGATACATATTGGAAAAGTGATCGAACTTTCCATCGCCTAACGTATGATGGACGATTGCTCCATTTTCCATTACTTTTGTTGGTGGCGTACCCGTGATTTTTATAACTGGCACGTTTTCTGCATATGAGCCAGCAATACCGTTAATGGCGCTTAATTCTCCGACACCGAAAGTAGTAAATAAGAGCAGCGATTCCTTTTATGCGAGCGTACCCATCTGCTGCATATGCAGCATTTAATTCGTTACAATTGCCAATCCACTTTAAATTTTCATGTGCTACCACATCATCTAAAAAGGCAAGATTATAATCACCAGGAACCCCAAATATATGTTCAATTCCTAATTCATGTAGTCTATCCAATAAATATGTACTTACAGTATATTGTTTTTTCAAATGAATCATCTCCTAATTGTGCAATGAATGTTTCAATAGACTAAATAAGTTCTAATGCGTTGATTAAAATATTCATTACTAGATTGTGGTATAATTTACATACAGGGGGAAAGTAGATGACACAACATAAAGAAGAACAGATGAATGAGGCATTAGCATTATTTTATTTTGCATATAAAACATTTACTGAAAAGCCAGATGAAATTATAAAAGAATATGGCATTCAACGAGTACATCATCGAATTTTATTTTTTATCGCACGTTTTCCAGGGATAAGTGTAAATGAGTTATTATCACTATTAGAAATAAGTAAACAAGCTCTCCACGGACCGCTACGTCAACTTGTGGAAAAGGGCTTAATTGAGAGTAATGAAGCTATGCATGATCGACGTGTGAAACAGTTGTCTTTAACAGAAAAAGGTACAGATTTAGAGAAAAAACTGAGTGATGTACAAAGACAACAAATGGGTGCTATTTTTTCAAAATTTGGTGAATCATGTGAGGACAATTGGCACCAAGTTATGAATGAAATGGCAAATAGCCGATCAGGTTTTGATGCTTGGATATCCAAACGTGAAATACCAGTCGATCAAAAATAATGAAAAAACTTCTGTTTTTATCGTTTGAAAAAGAACAAATTTTATCCATACATTTGGCAACTATGATTTGGTCATAGAGTGAATGGATAAAAAGATACATTACTAGATACTTTATACGTGTACGCAATGGAACAATAAAATTCACATTTCCGAAAGGGGAATTATAATGATAAAACTTGTACTTATTCGTCACGGACAAAGCTTATGGAATCTTGAAAATCGCTTTACGGGATGGACAGATGTTGATCTATCAGAGAATGGATTAAGTGAAGCGAGAGAAGCAGGAGCAATATTAAAGAAAAACGGATATACTTTTGATGTGGCTTATACATCAGTATTAAAACGCGCAATTCGGACGTTATGGATTGTACTTCATGAGATGGATCTTACTTGGGTTCCAATACATAAATCTTGGAAGCTAAATGAAAGACATTATGGTGCATTGCAAGGGCTGAATAAAGATGAAACTGCACAAAAATATGGTGAGGAGCAAGTTCATATTTGGAGAAGAAGTGTTGATGTAAGACCACCGGCTCTTACTGAAGACGATCCTCGATATGAAGCGACCGATCCAAGATATAAAACACTCAAAAAAGGTGAATTTCCATTAACTGAATGTTTAGAGGATACGGAGAAGAGAGTACTTGCTTATTGGCATTCAGAAATTGCGCCGACATTAAAAAGTGGTAATAAAGTAATTATTTCATCACACGGTAACACAATTCGCTCGCTAGTAAAATATTTAGACAACCTTTCAAGTGATGGTGTAGTTTCATTAAATATTCCCACTAGCATTCCGCTTGTTTATGAATTAGACGAAAACTTATGTCCGATTCGTCATTATTATTTAAGTATGGATGGAGAAGTACCTGAAGGGGAAATTCCGAAACATATTTCTTTTTAATACGAAAATTTGAAATGAATGCTTGTCTACATATACAATATAGACTCATGGTAAAGTGAAATTTTAATCAGTAGGGGTCTTATTTCCCACAAATAACAGGATAAAAGACGTGGTACTTTCTAATATATATGCGATGTAGCTAATTTTAGAAGCTTGTCCACGTCTTTTGTCATAAAGAGAGCAGCTTGCGCATGTAATGATATCGTGAGTAGTTTTTGAATGGAGGGTGATGTGATTAATGATCTCTAACATTCGAATTGGCTTATTTGTTTTAGCGATTGTCTTTGTAGTTCTTGTTTTCTTTTATTGGAAAAATGAGGAGTTGTACGAGGAGAAAAAGCAACGTATTAGAAAGACTTGGTATGGTTTGTTTATCATATCTGTCACCGTGTATTTCATGATAAAAGGAATTGATTTAACCCTCTGGAAAAATCTTTTAATGTTTACTGCAATGGTTATTTTTGTTGATATTGCGTTCATTTTAACGCCTAATATTTCAGAAATATGGGGTGCGAAATTTAGCGATATTGGCAAGACAGTTCAATCAATAAAACGATCATTAATTGCATCTAAAGCGAGAGGGGAAATATACACGACAATTATTCAAAATGTTAATCCAGCAGTATTCGGTACGATGGAATGGCATACGGAAGAGGAATATACAAAGAGCTTAAATGCATTTTTAGATTCATATGGGGAAAAGATTGGCGCGAAAATTGTTGTTTTTGAAGCCGCGAAAGAGTTAAATACAAACTTTCGTGGTATTCGCTCGCAATTTAGTATTATCGTTCCGTTAGAACATATCGAGCAATTGAATGAGCAGAAAGCGGTGCAAGTAGAAAATGTCGGGATTATACCAGCAAAAATAGTAAGTGACGTTTTCATTGTTATTGATGGAAAGAAAAATAACCTGCAAGATCGGGATTTTGAAAATGTATATAATTTAACAATACATCATAGTTATTTTAGTAAATAAGGACAGAATCTTTTTCTGTCCTTTTCTTCTATACATAAATTAAAAACAAAATCCGACAAAGTTGAATAAAATTGGACAATCATTCCTACACTAGCATGTAGAGGTGATTGTAGTGGTAAAAGATTATGACAATGATTTTTTTAAAGAAGGTAACGAAGATACAACAGATTTCTCTTTAATAAAAGGGGATACGTTGCAGCAAGTAGAAGAATTAGAAGAAGAATTAAAAAGAAAATCATAAGTGTACACTCTTTCTACATTTGCTATATAATATAAATAAAAGGTTGTATCTTTTTGAAAAGGGGGAGAAGAGATGGCTGAAGTCAATGTGCAAAAGTCTTCGTTTTTTAAAGAAAAAAAAGAAGAATCAAATACAGATTTCTCTCTTGTGAAAGGTGCATTAACGGAGAATATAAATCGGTTAGAGAAACTGATGAATAATAGTAGTTCAAAATATATACAGGTGAAAAGAACAAAAGAAAATGCATAGAGCATTTTCTTTTTTTTTATTTAATAGTAAACTTTTCTCTTATTTTTTCAGGCAAATCTGCTTTCTGAATCTCTTCATAGGACTTTACTTCAATTGATGATATTTCATTTTTATTATTATCATCTTGATCTACATAAAGGCGTAAAAACGCGTCTGCATTTAATTTATGATTGTTTTCTTTTTTTGTACTTCTAAATGTAATTTGTTTTTTGACGCCATCTTCATCATATGCGGGCAGCGTATAGTTTCGTAAGTTTCTACCATCTACCTTTTCGATAGTTCCTTCGCCTTTTATCTGCATGTAATATACATCTTTACCAATTCTATTTAGTGACGCTCTCTCACAGCCAATAGTAAAACTAGAAAATAATAAACATAGTGTAATAATTGCTAAAAACTTTTTCATTTTCTTTATCTCCTTTAATGTGTTTCTTTAAAAAGTATACGGCTATTATTAAATGAGAAAAATCGATATAGATTACAATGCCCTTACAATGTTGTAAGAGTGTTTTACATAAAATGAACAATAAAAGTTAAAAGAAAGGTAAAATAATGAATCATGGTATAATGATAAAAGACTTACATACTATTTTTTCATTTTGAAAGGAGCTTGAAAAATGTATTCTACTTTAGAACAATTAACAAAGCACCCTGTATTTTATCATTTTGCAGAAATTTCAAAGATTCCTAGAGGATCAGGTAATGAAAAGGAAATTAGTGATTATTTAGTGGGCTTTGCAAAAGAGCGTAACTTAGAAGTCATTCAAGATGAAGCATTAAATGTCATTATTAAAAAAGAAGCAACAGCTGGTTATGAAAATGTACCAGCTATTATTATTCAAGGTCATATGGATATGGTTTGCGAAAAAAATCAAGCAACAGTACATGATTTTGAAAAAGATCCAATTGAATTAAGAATCATTGGGGATATGTTATATGCAAATCAAACAACTTTAGGTGCTGATAATGGTATTGCAGTTGCGTATGCATTAGCTTTATTAGATTCAAAAGAAATTACGCATCCAGCACTTGAAGTCGTTATCACTACTGAAGAAGAAACGACAATGGGCGGGGCTTTTGCTATTGATCCAAATCATTTTGAAGGAAAGATATTTATAAATATTGATTCTGAAGAAGATCATAAATTACTTGTAAGTAGTGCAGGTGGTGCGAAAGCTGTTGAAACAATTCCCGTAATTTGGGATGAAACGCCAGCGAATATGGATGCATACCGTCTATATGTTGGTGGTCTAAAAGGCGGACATTCTGGTATGGAAATTGATAAACAACGCGGTAATGCGAACAAAGTATTAGGACGAGTATTACGTGATTTATCAGCACATACGGAGTTTAACATAAGTGAAGTTCACGGCGGATTAAAAACGAATGCAATTCCGCGTGAAAGTGTAGCTACAATTTTAATTCGTACAGAAGATGTAGGACAAGTAGAAGAAAAACTAGAATCATGGACACGTGTATTACAAGAAGAAATGCGTGCTGTTGATCCAGATGTTCATGTTACACTGACAAAATTGGATGAAACAGTTGAAAAAGTATTTGCTAAAGAGACACAAAAGCAGCTTATTTCATCATTATTCTTAATTCCAAATGGCATTCAAAGTATGAGCATGGATATTAAAGGTCTTGTAGAAAGCTCAACAAATTTAGGCGTTATTGAAACGTTGCAAGATGAAATTAAATTACGTAACGAAGTGCGAAGTTCTGTAAGTAGTTTAAAACAACATGTTGCAGAAGAAATCAAATATATTGCTGAATTAGTTGGTGCTACATTTGAAATAGAGTCAGAGTATCCAGAATGGCCATACAATCCAAACTCACAAATTCGTAATTTATTTGAAAAAGTGCATCAAGAAAAATACAATAAAGAAATTGAAATCTTCGCTGTGCATGCGGGGATTGAGTGTAGCGCATTCGTTCAAAAAATGCCTGAATTAGATGCAATTTCATTCGGACCAGACATTTTTAACGTCCACACTCCAGATGAACATATCAGTATCTCTTCTGTAGTGAATAACTGGGGATTCTTCATTGATGTAATGAAGGGTACAAAAGAATTAGCTAAGTAATAACGACGAAATAAAAAGGAGCCTATAAAAATTTATAGGCTCCTTTTTTGTATTGGAATTTATCCCGCTATTTGCAGAGCAGCCCGATTGGTTTAACTAACAATCAGTGGGGGATGAATAAAACCACTACTGATCAAAGTTTCACTTTATGAGAAGTCATTTTTCGTTAGTATGTAATATTAAGCTTGAACAATTAATAAGGATGAATTGTTGATGTTTTTTAGTACTGATGAAGGGGTGGAGAAATGAAGGGAAGAAAGCATTTTATTGTTTGTATGTTTTTATTGTTCTTCACATTTAGTTTTATTGGTGTTCAGAAAATAATAGCAGAGGAAGTTGAATTTACAGGAACAACAGCTCCATTGAATGTAAATGTTAGAGAGGCAAAAAGTTTGAATGCAAATATTGTAGATGTGATTCCCGGAAATACAACAGTATCTTTTAAAGGATGGGAGTATGGTGAAGCGGTTAAAGATTACTGGACAGGAAATTTAGATAATCGTTGGTTTTATTATTTTAAAGATGGAAAAAAAGTATATGTAACGTCAGCGTATATTAATGGAAATCCTCCAAATACATCAATAGATCGTAAATTATCTGTACCTAACATATTACAAGAAAGATCAAATTGGTGTTGGGCAGGCACTTCGGTTTCAGTTTTAAATTATTTTGGGAAAACTCCTTCACAAGATCAGTACGTTAGGTATGTTAAGGGTGGATCATATAATAATCCTGCAACTTCACGTGAAATACAATATGGATTATCAGGATATGGTGTTAGCTCAGCTATAAGTTCTGGAGCAAAATCATATGATTGGTTCAAAAGACAAATTAATAGTAATCAGCCGATGATTGCACTCATTATGTGGCAAAATGGAGCTAACATCGGACACTTTCTAGTACTTGATGGATTTTATAAAGGGACAAATGGAACAGATTATATAACGTACATGGACCCTTGGTATGGTGATCATTATAATCATAATTTCAGTACGTTCCATAACAATAATAATTTTTGGTGGAGTGAAACTGTTTATAATATCCATGCAAATTAATAATATTAAAAGCGGGGGTTCATAAATGGGAAAACTACTTAAGCTTGTGATACCGTGCATGTGCTTAATGACCGTTATTATTTTCGCTAGTAAAATTAGTTATGCATCAAAAAATAAAAGTGAATCAGTACAATCGATCGCATTAAAAGATTATCAATATAGTAAGGGAAGTTCTTCTGAAAATTTAAGTTTTGAAAAAATAACAACATCTCCATTTTCGTTACCAATCTATGCAACAATTCCAGCACAGCAAATTTTAAATAGCTCTGAATTTAAGAATTTACTATTACCAACAAATGAAAAGCTGTGGTTTATTATGAAGGGTGAGCAGCCAGAAGGACTAATTGTTGCGAATGATATTGAACCGATTCGAACGGGCGGAGAAAATAGAAGTAAAGATTTATATGGATTATATACAGCAATAAAGAATAATACAAATGAAACAAAAGATATTAGTTATTTCGAATTTGAAGGGCAAGGAATATTGGTAGTAAATCAAAATAATGATCAAGAAATATACCTTAGTAAAGGTGCCGCTGCCATATTAAAACTTCCTGCTGGTCAAAAAGTATTGAGCAGTGAAGTATTACAGAAAATGAAAGAGAGAATTGTAACTGGTTTTGAATAGTTAAATATAAACTGAAGAAATATATATGTATTTAATATGAAATTTCATGTACTGTATTATTTTCGAAAATAATACAGTACATGGTATAAAAAGGATAACAAAAAAAGAGTGTAAGATATTATGAAAAAATAATGATTATAGTAGGAATAGTTGATTCTTACTTGTTTTGTATAGAGTTCGATTCAAATTACACTTCACATTTAAAATATTTAAATAATTCGAACGGAAAAGCTTGACCTTCACACTATGTAAAGGTTTACAGTAAGACAGAAAAGACCTGCGGTAGTATGTCAACTGAGAAATAACAAAGTTTAAAGTTGCCAAAGGTCAATTTGTTTAAAAAAGGCATCACGAAACTAAACCAGTAACGAATGTAATTTACTGGAAAATAATGAAAGGTAGCGATGACAAAAATTTATGTCATTCTTTCACACACCTTCCAGGCGTAAAAAGTTGGTGGCTACGTAGTAGCGCATCCACCAATCGCACAAATTTTCTTGCGGTTAGAACGAGTGCACGTTTGTGTTGATGTTTTGGTACTTCATTATATTTTTTCACGTAATACTCTTGATAATCTGATACATGCTTTCTTACTGAATTGGCGGCTTCAACTAAGTAATAACGCAAGTAATGATTACCTGTACGGGATAATGAAGTATCTTCAGCTGTAAAACGACCAGATTGGTGCTTTCGCCAGTATAATCCAGCGTATTTGGCTATTTTTGTTTCATCGTCAAATCTTTCGATTTGGCCAATTTCAGCAATGATACCGGCAGCGAAAACAGGACCTACTCCAGGAATAGATTCAAGTGTTTGGGTCAAACCAGCCATGATTTTTTTAATAGACTTTTCTAATTCCTTGATTTGCTGTTGAAACGTACGAATGACTGCGATGGATGTACCTAAGATGACATCTATTGAATCTTCTACAACCTTATCCAAGCGATAAGAAGCTTTCACAGCTTTTTGAATGGATGCTGCTACGCATTTTGGATCACCAAAACGGTTTCGACTTTTTTCCTGTAGGAACTCAGCGAGTTCTTCTAAAGGCATATTAGCTAGTTCCTCTAAGCTGAATTTTTCAAGAAATAGTTCTGTCATGGCGCTACCAAATACGGAAGTATCCACCTCTTGTGAAAATGTATTACATTTAAAACTTAGGTGTTGAAGAAAGTGTTGTTTTTCTTTCGTTAACATTTTGACAAGTTGGTATCGTGATCGAGTTAATTGCTGCAGTGCCACGTACTGGCTTTCTTTTACGATAGACATTTGATTGCGGCCAAATCGTAAGTAATCAGCAATGACATAGGCATCAATCTCATCGGTTTTATTCATGTCAGAATAGCTTTTCTTAAAATTTGCGACTTGCTTTGGGTTTAGGAGAAATACTTTTGCTCCAAAACGCTGTAAATCTATATCATGGTGAAGAAACATAGAAGGATGAAAGCTGTAAACAGAGGTGGATTCTAGGCCAATCTTAAGGATGTCGACCTCTTTCCCTGCAACACACTGTAATAATTTTTCTTTGAGTGTAGTAGCTCCTGGTAGGTCATTACTGACCGAAAAAGAATCCAGTTTTTCTCCATCACCATTTAAAAAGCAAACTTTCATATCAAACGAACTTACATCTAAACCAACAAATAATCTCATGTAAGAGACCTCCCTTCTATATTAGAATCATTTCTTGGACGTCTCGAGATATCTCTAGT
This sequence comes from Bacillus sp. FSL K6-2944, assembly GCF_038005385.1. Taxonomy (NCBI): domain Bacteria; kingdom Bacillati; phylum Bacillota; class Bacilli; order Caryophanales; family Bacillaceae; genus Bacillus; species Bacillus sp. FSL K6-2944. The sequence goes on from NZ_JBBOTE010000001.1 coordinate 1,230,733, forward strand.
GTGTACGCCGACCAACAACCTCGTGTATGAGAGCTAGTCCTGAATCGAAAGCCGCCCTAGAGCTACTATCATCTAGGTTCGAGGGGCAGGCTGCTCAGCCTGCGAGTAGGGAGTCCCGCACGTTCACTGAGAAACACTCTTCAAATGTGGTAAATCCACAGGAGGTGAAAGAATTGTCCCAAATGATCCTACAATCATTATCTAGAAATATCTTGAGACGTCCAAGTATTTTTATTTATAGGGCTCTTATTAAGAAGAAAATCTAAGCCTGTAATAGGGCTTAAATATTAATATACGAGGAGGTTAAGAAATGAAAAAAATAACGAATTTGTGTATGAGTGCTATACTAACCACATCTATTTTCAGTGGCTATGCTCTAGGGAAAGGGATTGAGCAAGTTCAGGCGAAGGAAATTGAAAAAACGCAAAGAAAAGATATAAAGAAAGTAGAGGTGCGAAAACAAGTAGGAAAGTATACAATGCCAGATGAAAAAAGCAAACATGAAGGAACATGGCTACAATGGCCTCATGAATTTACATATGGGCAAAAATATCAGCAAGAAGTAGAGCCAATTTGGATTCAAATGACAAATGCTTTAAGCAAAGGCGAAAAAGTTCATATTGTTGCATATGATCAAGAAGAAAAAGAAAGAATTACTGAGGTTTTAATAGATCACGGGGTAAATATGGGGAAAATTGATTTCTTTATCGCACCTACTGACGATGTATGGACAAGAGATACTGGACCAATTTTTGTTTATGATAATGACAAAAATCTAAAGATATTAGACCCAGGATTTAACGGATGGGGAAAGAAAACACCATATAAGAAAGATGCTCGTCTTCGTGAGAATCTTAGTAAACAGTTAGGAATTGAAAGAATTGATTGGAATAAATTTGTTCTTGAAGGTGGCGCATTTGAATTAGATGGTAATGGAACTGTTTTACTAACTAGAAGTGCTGTGACGAATAAAAATAGAAATGCAAAATTGTCAGAAAAAGATATTGAAAAATATATTAGTGACCTTGGGGTAACAAATTTTATTTGGTTAGATGGAGTACCTAACTTAGATATTACTGATTTTCATATTGATGGATTTGCAAAATTCCACGATAAATCTACTATTATAACGTTAAACAAAAAAGATTTAGCTGAATGGGGAACGTCTGATAAAGATATTAACAAGTTGTTGCAGGCAAAAGATGCTGAGGGTAATAAGTACAAGTATGTATATCTGCCGTTAAGCAAGCATAATGTTACATTAAAAAACGGAAAGGAACTTGATTATAAAGGTTCATATATTAATTATTATATAGCGAATCAAGTTATCTTAGTTCCTAACTATAATGACCCTAATGATAAAATAGCAAATGAGATGATTCAAAAACTTTATCCTGATCGTAAAGTCGTGGGGGTTGATGTAAGAGAGCTTTATAAAAATGGTGGTATGATCCATTGTATTACTCAACAACAACCAATTAATTTAAAATAATATATTTATAGTGTTTAGGGAAGTTTTCTATTTCTTATGAGAACCTGTTTATCCATAGGATAGGTAAAGATGCGATGGCGTTTTTACCTATTTTATTGTATTTTTCATCCTGCATTAACGGGCAGCTTGAATGATTAAAGTTTCACTTTATAAGTTAAGTATACCTTTCCTATAAACTGAAGAAACCCACCCTTTTTGAAAAAAGCTTAATCAAAATGGATGGATTTTCTACATTAAAAGCTATACTTGCTGTTACGGAAGAAACATTGTCTAAGGTATGTTTTTACCTTTTAAAAGTCGTTTGAAGCCCTTCAATAAACCGTCTAAAGAGTCCTCTATTATTGGAATTTTAAAAGTTTCTGGTACAATTAGTCTTACTAAAATATCTAAATACAATCTATATTTTTTCTTTTAGCAAGTCATACATGCCCATTACCTTCAGAATACAGAATTACCTTGAATAATAAAAGTTCAGCGACTTTTCTGTTTTTATTTGTAAATGAAACACATTATACTTGGCCAATTATTGTGCAACCTTTTCGAATAAATGATTTTCTTTATTTGAAAATAAGGGTGCATCTATAAAACCATAATGATACACTAAAATACCTAATTCCACTCTAGAATTAATATGCCATTTTTCTTTAATATGATTAATTATCGTTGAAATTCTTCGAGGGGTAACATATATTTTTTTGGAAATTTCTGCATCTGTATATCCTTTTGCTACATAAATAGCTACTTCTAACTCTCTTTCGGTCAACATTCTTTTCATAAAATACGCTCCTTCGAAATTATTTATATAAAAATCAAAAAAAACTATTAAAAGAAATAAAGGTGAAAAATCATATTTATTTTAATCAGGCTATTTGCGGATAGTAAGACTCCCACCTCAAAATTTAGATGTGGCAAAGAAGTCGAACTCCCTGTAAAAGCCTGCCTGGAGTGGACTAATAATCAGTGGGGGGATAAAACTCCCATTAATTATTAGTGAACCATATTTTAATAATTTCTCGTATTGTAATACAAGTTTGTAAAAGAAACTATAAATCCATATAATTAGTAATTGTAACTATATTAATTTTACATTACATTAAAAGTTGGGAAATATTCTTATACTCATAAAGTGTTACATTTGAGGGAGGAAAGATGGAATTCTACAATCTTGGTATTATTATTAAAGAACTTAGAAAGAAAAAAAACATGTCACAATCTGAATTATGTCATGGAATATGTTCACAAAGTCAAATTAGTAAGATAGAAAAAGGTATTATTTATCCATCTAGCATATTGTTGTATCAATTATCTGAAAGACTTGGTATTGATCCAAATTATATATTCGCACTAACCAAAAATAAAAAAATAAAATATATTGAAAATGTAAAATGTGTAATGAGAGATTGTGTGAAACAAAAACAATATAATGAGCTTTACGAAATAGTAAAAAAAGAGAAAGATGAGAATAATTTTCAATCAAAAGAAGATAAACAATTTCTATTATGGCATGAAGCGATTGCTATATATTATGTAAATGGAGCAACAAGTAATGCCTTTGACATTTTAAATAGAGCACTAAAACAAACCTTAAGTAGTAGTAACTTTTTATCAGAAAAAGAAATAAGCATAATGAATTCAATTGCTATAATACATGCAGAAAATGAAGAGTATGAGAAAAGTATAAATATATTAAAACAAAGTTTAATTAATTTTAATAAGATAGAATTTCCTAGAGAAAAAGAAATCAAATTAAGACTCATTCATACGTTAACAAAATGTTTACACCTTGCAAATCAATATGAAGAAGCAATAAAGTATAGTGAAATAGGTATAAAATTAGCGATAAATATGAATACTTTATACTTATTAGGTGAATTATTTTTTGAAAAAGGTGCAATTTTATTGAAAGTTCAGCACTCTAATGAAGTTGGTTTAACAGACATAAAAAAAGCATTATTTATATTTGAACTAACTGAAAGAAAACAATATATAAAAATGATCAAGGAAAAATATATTAAAGATCAAGAATAAACAAGAAAGAATTCTAACATAAACTATTCCTAATTGTTATTTTTTTCTAAAAAAAGTACTGTAATACGAACTATTCCTAATTGTTGTTTATTGCTAAAATAAATACCGTAATATTAGATAAATATAAAGGGTGGCATTTTATGAAATCAAGAGGAATTACTCGTAAAGCAGATAGCATGGGACGTATTGTTATTCCAATGGAAATAAGACGGAGTTTAGGAATTGTAGAAAAAGATTCTCTTGAAATGTTTATAGAAGAGGACCAGATTATTTTACGAAAATATCAATCTCCAAGAGCTTGTGCACTTACAGGGGATATTTCAGACAGCAATATTTCGTTAGCGAATGGGAAGATTATTGTAAGTCCAAACGGGATGGAACTGTTAATAAAGAAGTTACAGCAATATCTTTTAAAATAAAGTGAAACTTTAATCAGGGGGAGTTTTGTTCATCCCCACTGATTATCAGCCCTCACCAATCTTGCTTTTATGGGCAGCCCGAACCCCCACCTAACTTCTTTGCTTCCGCTGTATTTTAAGGTAGGGGTCTTACTGCCTGGCAAATAGCGGGGTAAAAGGTAAGTAAGAACTTTAAAATAGAATATACTTGAAAAAAATTCCTCTATCAATTTAGGGGTTTTTTTATTGTTATCAATAAAATTGAGGGGCCGTAGTTTGTTCAATGGAATACGAATTACTTCATAAATAGTCTGACTATTTTTTATAAAAAAACTATTCATTTACATTTTTTGGTTTCGTGTTATATTTTTAATGTTAACATATTTGTATTGAAAATTCTGATTTTAAAATTAGGAAAACTTTAGAAAATGAAAGAGATTTTTAAATTAAATTTACCAATTCAATAGAGGTTCGTCGGGGAAATGTACCTAAGAAGAAATCTCTTATAATCCACGTTTTTTATTTGTAAATCGGTAATTCTAATAGCTCTGACGAAAAGTAAAGGAGTAAAAAAGAAGTGGATAGTTTGTTTAATAGAAGATAGGGTGTAAAAAATAAAACAACGGAGGTTTTATAATGAATAAAGGAATACTGCAGATTACAGAAATTGAAGAAATTAGCATTCCTAATGTATTGAAGGATAAAATGAAGAATCTGATAGAAAATGAATTGAAAACTCATAATCCTTATACTTGTGATCAAGAAATAGCAGCATATTTTTCAAAAGAGTGGCTTAATTGTTTGATTGACTATTCAAAGAAAAATCCGAATTCAGATATGAAAAACCTACTACATATGATAAAAATAGCGAATTGTGGCGGGAACGTACCACCTACTCTTATTAAAAATACTCCATGTGATCCTATGGAAACATTATTACCTGGGGAAAATCGCAGAGGTTTTAATTATGGCGAAGACGAACACGATAGAATGAAAAAATATTTTTATGCAGAATGGGTCACATGGCTTTTTGCTACACTTTTTAATTATGATGCTTTAATTCACCCATCCGAACATGCAGGGAAAAATAGATTTCATCTCATTTCACCTTTAAACAACGATGAAGTTTTGCGAAATGTCGGTGCAAGCACCGGTGGCGGGAACTTTTATCAACATAATGATGCCACAGTGTATACAGATATGAAAGACCAATCAGATATTGAAGCAAGATTGAAAACATTCAATACGAATTTAGAAATTGTATCAAATAGACTTAATAAATCCGTGGAACGAATAGTGTCTGAAATTACTTGTGGAAAATTTACTAGAGTTGATGCTCTTTTATTAAAAGGAGTGTTAAATTTAAAAACTCAAACTCATATTGGAACGCCAAAATTACTTCAAAAGCATCTTGAAGAAAATTTCTTCAGTAAAGATGACATATTGGCGGTAAGTAAAATGCCTATTGCTCATATCGCAGGAATGGCTGATGGTGAAATATCGGGATTTGTAGGAGAAATAAACCAAATTATATTTTTAGATGATAATGGTGATATTATTGCAACTTGTTTGAATGGAGCGGAAAATAGATTAATTTATGTGGGAGAAAGTGAAGAAGAAAAATTGAAATTTGACATGTTTTTAGAACTCTTACGAACAACGCCTACTTATAAGGTTCCACTTACATCTGAAGATTTATTACTTATACCAAATTCATACTATGGTAAACAAACAAATGTAACTCATGGTAGGGAAAGGTTATCTGAGGAAGAATATAAAATCCCGATTGGAAACAATAAATATGGAAGAAGAATTGTTTGCAGACAATACGTTTCCAGTCGATTACGTGATCAAAAAGAAAGTTACTTTACAGATTTAATTAACTAGTTTAAAGAGAGGAGGGACGATGGGGAGGTTTGGGTTATAATAGCTCAAGCCTTCCCATATTCTTTGTATGGATTTTACTATTGAATTACTTATACTACTATTTTTAGTAGCTGTATTAGCAGGATGGATAGATACGATTGCTGGGGGCGGTGGTATGATAACTATCCCGATAATGTTATTAGTAGGTATGTCTCCTTCTGTAGCGATAGCGACTAATAAACTACAAGGGAGTAGCGGAACTTTCATGGCAACAGTGTTTTTTATTAAGAAGAAAGAAATTAATCTTAAAGAAATGCGTTTGTCCATCTTAATGACCTTTTTGGGATCAGTTTTGGGTGGATGGCTTGTTTTACAGATACGAGCAGAATATTTAATCATGATATTACCTTTTTTACTTATTATTATTGGTCTTTATTTTCTATTATCTCCAAATATAGCAAACGAAGATCGACCGAGAAAAATAAGTATGTTGTTGTTTGCGTTAACAGTGGCTCCATTCCTTGGATTTTATGATGGTTTCTTCGGCCCAGGAACAGGTAGTTTAATTGCTTTAGCATTCATTCTTTTATGTGGATATAGTGCTACGAGAGCAACTGCAAATGCTAAAATCTTGAATTTTACAAGTAATTTCGCTGCTTTGTTATATTTTATTATTTTTGGCCAAATCGATTGGACAATTGGGTTGATTATGATGCTTGGTCAAATTATAGGATCGTATATTGGAGCGAAGATGGTGCTTACAAAAGGGACGTCATTAATACGACCAATAGTGGTTATTGTTTGCTTTGTCATGGCAATTAAAATTTTTTTACAAAATATAAACTAAATGTAATCAATATATTATTTGGATCAAAGTTAGAGTGTTTTCATGTTCTTATTGCAGTATTACGCTGTTTAAGATGTGTTCAAAATTACACAATTTGACTAGTGTAATATATTGCGTTATGCTTTTTTATAGTATAAAAGAAAGGCTTGAAGATAATGATTCGTCGTTTGAGAAAGCTAAAAAATGTAGCAGTCGTAGTAAGCTTCTAAGTAAATAGCAAAATATATAATACTTAGAAGCGAGGAATAAAGTTATGAAGTATCCATTATTTAATCATTGGTCAGAAACAAAGTATATAAAAGATATAGTAACAAATCCACTCATTGAAGTAGGAGAGTACTCCTATTATTCAGGCTATTATAGCCATCAAAATTTTGAAGATGGCTGTGTAAGGTATTTGTGGGGGGATGCTAAGTCTCAAGCACTTTTCAATCCAATTGAACAGATGGGATGGCATCTTGATAAACTCATTATTGGGAATTATGTTTGCATTGCAAGTGGGGTAGTCATTTTAATGGGTGGTAATCATAATCATCACTCAGAATGGATTACAGTATATCCATTCGCTGAGCAAATCAAACAATCATATGAACCAAAGGGCGATACAGTCATTCAAAGTGATGCTTGGATTGGAATGAATGCTATAATAATGCCTGGCGTGACTATTGGTGAAGGGGCAATTGTTGCTGCAGGATCTGTCGTAAGTAAAGATGTTCCGCCGTATACAATAGTTGGTGGAAATCCTGCTAAGGAAATAAAGAAACGATTCACTGATATAGAGATAAATATGTTAATGGAAATGCGTTGGTTTGATTGGGATAGGAAATTGATCGAGAAGGCAATTCCGCTGTTATCTAGTCCATCCATCGAACCATTATTTGCTTTTTATAAAAATGAAGTGAAAAATAAATAAATCAGTTAGAAAAACTACATCCAGTATAGGGTGTAGTTTTTTTATTACAAAAAACTAATAGTTTAGACTAAATAAAATTCATCTCTAATATAGGTCTAGCAAATAGCTGAATTGAATAATTAAAATCCTTGATAGCTAATAAAGCATTAACGGGCAGTAAGACTCCCACTGATTAAAGTTTCACTTTATTTTTTGTAAATATGGAACAAATGTAGCATCTAGATTGTCTATTAATTGTAATCCTAAAAAATATGAAAGTGCGAATCATTTTGAAAAATATAAGGGGATTAAAAATAGGGATATGTGTGGGAGTACAAAGTATCAGGGCACCTAAAAGTGTCGGATGAGATGGTCTATATGAAAGCGATCCTAACGTCTAATATGTATATATAATTTGAGAACACTGTCTATTTTTTTGAGATTATGTTAGAATAACGGTTTTTTTGAGTACAAAGGTATTGGAGGTAACAGAAGTGAAAGGTATGTTTTGCAAGAGATTTATTGCAATAGTAACAGTGCTTACACTATTTTTTAGCATGTTCGTTACATTTGGAAGAGCAGCAGCGGAAACAGTTTCTGCTATAGACGTTGAAGCGGGATCAGCAATTTTAATAGAAGCAAATTCCGGAAAAATTTTATATGAAAAAAATGCAGATGAATCATTGGCAATTGCTAGTATGACAAAAATGATGAGCGAATACTTAGTTCATGAAGCGGTGGATAAAGGAAAACTTAAATGGGATCAAAAAGTTAAAATCTCTGAATATGCACATAAGATTTCGCAAGATCGTTCATTATCAAACGTTCCATTAGAAAATGGTGGCTCTTATACGGTAAAAGAGTTATATGAGGCAATGGCAATTTACTCTGCAAATGGTGCAACAATTGCTTTAGTTGAACAGATTGCTGGTAAAGAAGTCAATTTTGTAAAAATGATGAACGATAAGTCGAAAGAGTTTGGAATGAAAGATTATAAATTTGTAAACTCTACAGGCTTAACAAATCAAGATTTAAAAGGATATCACCCAGAAGGGACAACTCTAGACGAGAAAAATAAAATGTCTGCAAGAGATTGTGCAATTTTAGCGCAACGTCTTATTCAAGATTTCCCCAAAATATTAAATACAGCAAAAATTCCTAAAAAAACATTCCAAGAGGGTGGTAAATATCCAATTGATATGGCGAACTTTAACTGGATGTTAAAAGGTTTAATTAAGCAATATGAAGGTGTAGATGGTTTGAAAACAGGAACGACTCCAGAAGCGGGAGATTGTTTCACTGGTACAGTAGAAAGAAATGGTATGCGCCTAATTTCTGTAGTGATAAAAGCAAAATCTCATACGGCACGTTTTGATGAAACAAAGAAATTATACGATTATGGATTTGCGAATTTTGAAGTGAAGAATGTCTACAGAAAAGATTCAGTAGTAAAAGGGCATGAAACAGTGCGAGTAGCAAATGCAAAAGACAAAGATGTAGTAGTTCAAACGAAGCAAGCTGTTTCACTTCCAATGCCGAAGGGCAATAAAGACATTTATAAAAAAGAATTTAAAGTATTGAATAAAAAACAAGAAGTGCCTATTAAAAAAGGTGTAACAATTAGTAAAATGATTATCTCGCCTAAAGATAATACAGATCCTGGGTTTTTATCAGGTAAATCATTACAAATAGACCTTGTAACAAAATCTGATGTGGAACAAGCAAAGTGGTTTACACGTTTTATGCGTAAAACAGGATCTTTTTTCAGTGGTATGTGGGATAGTGCGATTGATATAATAAAAAGCTAATTTTATAGGATACAACTAAATGTTTCACTTTATAAAAATTTAATAAAATCTTTTCTTTGTATTAAATGTTTTGTTTTAAATTATGTATATAAAGAAATGGAGGTAAAATTAACTTTGTACTGCTTATATTAGAAATTTAAAGAAACAATATGTACAATTCTACACTACATTCTTATAGTGGCCTTTATGAACAGCAAGATTTATATTTTACAAGGAGAACATTTTATGAGTAAGAGAATAAAAGAATTAGATTCCATACGAGGGTTAGCGGCACTTACTGTGGTATTTGGACATTTTTGTTTAATGCTACCATCGTTGCCTAATTCTATTAAATTTTCCCCGCTTAGGTTTTTATGGGCGGGTGGGGAAGCTGTTATTGTTTTTTATGTACTAAGTGGTTTTGTGTTATCTATGGCACTTTATCATTCAAAAACAAATTATTGGGGATATTTAATTAAGAGATTTGTAAGAATCTATATTCCTTATTATTTTTGGATAATCGTTACCTTTGTTTTATTTATTTTATTTTCGTCGTATGAAGTGGTAGGACTACGGGATTGGTTCTATGATAGGTGGCAAGGGTCTATAACGAAATTAGATATTCTAAACCACTTTGTGCTTCTTAATAACTTTTTTACGGAAAATTATAATCCAGTTATTTGGTCATTGGCTCAAGAAATGCGTATATCTATTGTGTTTCCTTTGTTATTCCTTCTTTTTTATAAACTGAATTGGAAGAAAACGATACTATTTGCTTTGAGCTTTTCATTAATTAGTGTTGTTCTTAATATGTTGCATATTGGGAAAGCTGAAGGATTTTATAATGGTTATGCTGATACACTGCATTTTACATCTATGTTTATGGTTGGAATGTTACTTTTTAAGTATCAGGAAAAACTTATCTACTCATATAGGAATATGAAAAAATTTAAAAAAGGATTTCTTATTGCATTAGGGGTTATCCTATATTTATATTCCATTTTAATTTATGGTTTTTCCCGTAATGATACAACTTTCTTATTAAAAGATTGGGGTGTCGTAATGGGGGTTAGTATATTTATTATAATGGCTATGAGTAACCTAAAAGTAAAAGCATTTCTAAATAAGAGTGTATTTGTATATTTAGGAGAAATTTCATACAGTATCTATTTGTGTCATTTTCCAATCATGATGGTACTATTTAAACTATTGTATACAAAGATACCTATCTTTTTCTTTCTTACTTTGTGCATTGCAATGACACTACTTTTTTCTATAGTTTCATATCATTTAATCGAAAAGAAATGTATCGACTGGGCAAAACAAAGAACAACAAATTTTTTGAAAAAAGTATAATTCCTAGATAGATTGTATTTCTTTAGTAAATATATGAATATGACCGATTCCTAAGTATACTTAGGAATCGGTCAATTTTGGATTCTAAATGTAAATATAGTAAAGTGGAATATAATCGAAATCGAAAACCACTTAGAAATAACAATTACGGTGTGAGCTATTGTATAGTATAGATATGGTTAACAATAAAGGGGGAATACAAATGTGGAAGCGATTTGTAGCAATTGGCGATAGTTTTACAGAGGGGATAGGGGATGAAGTTGAGGGAATTGCATTAAAAAGCTGGGTAAATCATTTTGTTCAACTGTGTGAAAACGATATAGAATATGCCAATTTTGCAAAGCGTGGGTTAGTAACTAAAGAAATTCAATCGCAGCAATTGGAAAAGGCGCTAACGTTTAATCCAGATTTGGTTAGTCTCATTGCAGGGGCAAACGATGTTTTAAAAGGACGTTGGAATCATGATGCATATAAGAACGATATGGAATTTATGATAGATACATTAAGTAAAGCAGGGGCTGATATTATTATAGCAAACCTTCCAGATTTTACAGTTAGGCTTCCTTTTGCTTCTGAAAAAAAACAAGTAATAAAAGAACAATTATTAGAGGCAAATGAAGTTATACATTCACTGAGCAGAGAGTATAAGCTTCATCATGTTGATTTTTGGAATCATCATTTAGTTAATGACAATACGCTTTGGTCTAAGGATTTAATTCATCCAAACTCAAAAGGATATGTAAAAGTTGCTGAACTAATTTTTAGTAGTCTGCCTGTACAGAAGACAAAATAATAGTTTGCAATGTAACGAATATGATATTAAGTGTATGAAGCTATGTTTTTTAGTAAATGGAAAGAACTAAACATTTAGCAAACAAAGCGTTTCTACGATATATTTCTACAGTAGTGCACAAATACAGAATCACAAAGAAAGATCACTTATGGAAATAGGTGATCTTTAAATGTTTTTATAACTAAATTAGTATATACTGTATTACTAACAGTTTCGTACTACATAAAAATTAAGTTCTCTTATAGAAAAACTGATTTTATATTATCTTAAAATATAATAAAACGTTCAAAACATATTTTGGGTATGTATCCTAATTGTGAATGATGTGTAATTTTTTTGAAGTATAAATATCCAATAAATAAAATAGGTAGTAGGTGCAGAAGTATTAATACTATATTATTCAATTCTTGTTATGAGTACATTAGTGATTGGTAATATTATATTTTTATTATCAAGTTTAGTTATTGGAATTAATTTGCATAGAAAATATGTAGGATAAGAAAAAAATATACTTTATTGTATATTTTTTTTGTTTAGTAGGATTTACGGTCTCTTTAAACTATTATGTTAATAAAATTAAAAAACTTAATTCTTGATACCCTTATGATTAAAGCTATCTATAAAATGAAAATATAAATAAATAATAGTTTGTTATGATTTGTGGATTTGGTTTTTTATCCGAATTTTCTGATTCAAATATTTCAACTTTATGAATATAGTAGGTGAAATATTTGTGTGATAGTATTTGAGATAGAAAAAAGCCAACTTTAAAAAGGATGTGAATTGAATGTGTAAACGACTGTAAAGGGTTATATTAAGGCAACGTTTAGCTGTTATTAGTGTAAGGTAAAGATATATTTTGTAACAGTTGATATAAAAATGAAGGAATAGGTACGCTTTCGTTTGTCTGACTATTTTAAATATACGAAAAATAAGACTGATTTGAGTTTTGACGAAGTTAAATTCTAGGTGAGGTGTCAATAATGATTAATTAGGTTTAATAAAGAGGTACCTTATACGCAAAAGCGTTTATATTAGTAACCTAAGGAGCTTGCTTTTATGAAAACTACTGATTCAAAAGGCCTATTAGGAAATAGGGTTTATTTACAAGTTTTCTCTGCCTATTCATTGCTTATGCTTGGTGTTTTTATTGATATGTTAGCGATTATGACTATAGTTGGGTTTGAATGGGAAGTAGATCCTACTATGATTGGATTGATTCCTGTTGCATATGCACTTCCTGGAATTATTTTTGGCTCATGGGCAGGTGTTATTGCAGATCGTTTTAGAAAAATTCCAATTATGATGTTCTGTAATCTAATGGTTGGTCTAATAACAATTGCTCTTTTATTTGTACAAGATATCCACTGGCTCTTAGTGGCATTAATGATTCGTTCTATTTTTATTGTTTTCTATTATCCTGCACAGCAAACACTAACAAGACAGATTGTATCCCCGGACTTGCTTACTAAAGCAGTAAGTATCAACGGAATAGTAGAGCAGGGTACAAAGATAGTAGGCCCACTTATAGGGGGCATGTTGCTGAGCTGGTTTCAACCAGAGTTCTGCCTCATTATAAGAGCTATAAGTTGTTTATTAGCTACCTTAGTTCTCATACCCACAATAAAATTTAAAGAAACTATATCGAAAGAATTTGTTGAAAAGCAAAAACAAAGTACTTGGACCGCTTGGGTACAAGGGTGGGGTTATGTGTTATCTAATCGGATAATATTATCAACCATGATTTTCGTTACAATAGCCATGGCAGTATTACAATTAGTAGACTCACAATTCCCAACTTTATTTAAGAGCTTATTCCCACATGATAAAAGTAAAATGGGATATATCATTTCTATTATTGGTCTTGGCGGAATACTTGGTGCATTACTAACTCAGAAATTAAAACAATTTCAATATGGCTGGGTAGTATGTGGAGGTATGGTTTTAATGGGAATTGGTTTTTGGGGGATTGGTTTGATAACGCCCGGTACGGTCTTCGTTTTAGCTTATTTAATTAGTTTTATCGCTGGTATCGGAAGTGGGCTGATGCTTGTATCTAATCAAGTCATTTTACAAATAGAATCCGATCAAGATCAAGTAGGAAGAGTATTTGGTATACAAAGCAGTTTAACAAACGCAGTTCTAATTATTTCTCCTGCTATGAGTGGTCCATTAGTGCATTTGTTTGGAGTAACTCAACTCTATGTTTATGGAGGGATTGGGCTTGTTATTATTGGAGTAATTGGAGTTTCACTGCAGAAATATTTATGGGCTAAACATAAACACGAACCTATAAGAGCAAATAATTTTTGAAGGGAAGATTTTTATGACCAATGAGGAATGCTATCCATTAAGCCATCCGCAGCGAAGAATATGGTATACAGAAGTCGTTCATTCTGATAAAGGAATATGTAATTTAAGATTTTTATTTAAACTTCATCGAAAAATGAATTATTCAAAATTAAACCAAGTTGTGAATCGCGTTATCAGTGAAAATGACGGTCTGTGCATTAGGTTAAAAGAAAATGGGCATCAGGAACCGAAACAATATTTTACTAAACATGAAGAACAAGAATTTGAGTTTTTTGATTTCAGTAATGTGGAGAATACAAATTTGCTTGAGGAATGGATTGAGCAGAAAACAAAAGAAACGTTTACATTATTTAATTCAAATTTATACTATTTCGCTTTAATAAAATTAAACGATAATGAATGTGCAGTCTTTGGAAATGTTCATCATATTATTATGGATGGTTTATCAATTCAAATATTTACTGAGCAGATTGCAAAATATTATTATGACATGCATAACGAGAATGAGGAAGGCGAAATTAAAAATTCATATGTTCAATTTCTGACCAACGAACAAACATACTTGAATAGTAGTCGCTTTCAAAAAGATCAAAAATTTTGGTTAGAGGAATTTAAAACACTGCCATCTGTGACTGGATTGAAGCCTTATAATACGTACCAAGTTAGTACAAAAGCATCACGTGAGACGTTTATATTAACGGAACATTTGAAGAGAAAGATGGAGAGATTTTCTGAAGATTACAAAAATAGTTTATATACTCTTTTTGTTGCTGCTTTTTCGTTGTCCATGTATCGGTGGACCTCATCGCTTGATATTGGTTTAGGAATGGCTTACGGCAACCGTATGACTAAAATGGAACGAAAATTGATTGGAATGATGGTGAGTACAGTTCCTTTAAGAATGGATATTGATCCAGAAGAAGAAGTACTTTCATTTATTAGTAGAGTGTCCAGAAAACAAAGTAAATCATTAAGACACCAGAAATATCCATTTGATTTGTTATTAAAGCAGATTAATAAAGAGAATAACAGTAATGTGAGACTTTTCGGAACTACGATTGATTATAGGGATCGTGATGAAAGTGGTGACTCACTATGGATTCCAAACCGTGAAGAAGTACAAGATTTTGCAGTTCATATTGAAAATCTAATTGATATAGACTCTTTACATGTACATATTGATTATCGTGAGGAGCTATTTTCTAAGGAAGAGATAGAACGATTCTTTAACGTTATGCTAGTGATACTGGAAAATATTTTTGAAAACCCAAAGCAGAAGGTGGCTGAAATAGAAATCATTTCTGAGGAAGATAAAAGAAAAAGTTTAGTTGAGTTCAACAATCCTAAACTGGATGTCCCACCTCAAGTAACTATTCATGAAATGTTCGAACGGCAAGCGATGATTTATCCAAATGCTATTGCAGTTACGTATGAAAAAGAAAAAATTACTTATAAGGAGCTTAATGAACGTGCAAACCAGTTAGCTCATTATCTGCAGAAAAAGGGAGTAGGACCTGATACTTTAGTTGGACTGTGCGTTGAACGTTCCCTCGAAATGATTGTAGGTATTTTAGGAATTTTGAAGGCTGGTGGGGCTTATGTTCCACTTGATCCAACATATCCAGAGCAGCGACTTCAATATATTTTAGAAGATGCTAGCATTCAGTTATTCGTAACGCAAGAAAGTTTAAAAGAATTGAACTGGTTACCAGAAAATGTTGAGTCGATTTGCCTGGATTGTGATCAAGATGAGATTGGGAAAGAAAGTAAGACTTTGCCGGTTTCTAGTGTCGGTCCCCAAAATCTGGCATATGTGATCTATACTTCGGGATCAACAGGAAATCCAAAAGGTGTTATGATAGAGCATCACAATGTTATACGGTTATTTAAATCGACGGATTGTTTGTATCAGTTTAATGAAAAAGATACTTGGACGCTTTTTCATTCGTATGCATTTGATTTCTCAGTATGGGAAATTTGGGGAGCGTTATTATATGGTGGAAAATTAGTTGTTGTTCCGTACTGGATTAGTCGATCACCTAAGGATTTTTATCAAGTATTGGTGGAGGAAGAAGTCACAGTTCTAAATCAGACACCTTCCGCATTCCGCCAATTAATACGAGTGTGTGAACAAGAAGATAAGAATAAAAATTTGCAGCTGCGTTACGTGATATTTGGCGGAGAAGCGTTAGAACCTATTGGCTTGTTACCGTGGTTTCAAAGGTATGGGGAGAAAAAACCACAGTTAATTAATATGTATGGAATTACAGAAACTACAGTTCATGTTACATATTATCCAATTACTCTAGATGATGTGCAGCATGCTTCAAGAAGTAATATTGGAAAGCGGATTCCCGATTTAGAAGTGTATATACTAGACGCTTATCAACAACCTGTTCCTATAGGTGTTGATGGTGAACTTTATATTGGTGGAGCAGGATTGGCACGTGGATATTTAAATAGACCTGAATTAACAGCAGAGCGTTTTATATCTCATCCATTTAGTAGTAATCCGAAAGCAAGATTATACCGGACAGGAGACTTAGCTAGGTATTTGCCAGATGGGAATCTAGATTATCGTGGAAGAATTGATCATCAGGTTAAAATACGTGGTTTCAGAATTGAGATTGGGGAAATTGAGTCTACTTTAAATACATATGCATCTGTAACAGAGGCAGTTGTAATTGTAAGAGAAGATCAGCCGGGCGATAAAAGATTAGTAGCATATGTTGTAGGAGATGGAAATGTAGATGCGTGGAGAGAGTATCTTAAAGCGAAACTACCAAGTTATATGGTTCCTTCGGGATTTGTGGCGATGGAAGCTATTCCACTTACAGCTAACGGTAAAGTTGATCGTGAGGCCTTACCTATGCCAGAGGAAAAGCAGATTAATAGTGAATGTGTTGGCTCTCGGAATAGTAACGAACAGATACTGACTACCATTTGGAAGCGAGTATTAGGTGTTAAAAAGGTGGGAATCTATGATAATTTCTTTGAAATTGGTGGCGACTCGATTCTCAGTATTCAAATCATATCTCAAGCAAGTCAAGTGGGGTTAAAACTTACTCCAAAGCAAATGTTTGAATGCCCAACTATCGCTGAGCTGGCACAAGTGGCTATAGAAACGCAGGGAGTACAAGCGGAGCAGGGAATTGTGATAGGTGATGTGCCTCTTACTCCAATTCAGTGCTGGTTCTTCGAGCAAGAACATCCACATACAGAGCATTGGAATCAATCAATGCTTTTAAGAGTAAAAGAAAGATTGAATGTGAAATTACTAGAGGGAGCGATATTAAATTTACTGAAACATCATGATGCTTTACGTTTCCGGTACGAACAGTTACCAAACGGAACGTGGAGGCAGAGAAATGAAGGGACTGATGAGCTGTCAGTACTCCATGTTGTAAAACGTAATCAAGTTAATGAAAAAGAGTGGAATAAAATAATACAAGAAGAGATGAACATTAATCAAGCTAGTTTCAATTTAGTTACTGGTCCGTTAATGAGAGTAGTGTACTTTGAAGATAACTTGACTGGAAATGATCGAATATTCTGGGTGATTCATCATTTAGTAGTAGATGGAGTGTCATGGAGGATTCTATTGGAAGATTTACAGGTGGTATATAACCAGATGAAACAAGGTCAAGAAGTTCGCTTACCTGCGAAAAGTACATCTTTTAAAGAGTGGTCTGAACGACTCCAGACATACAGTGATTCGGGGATTTCAAAAGAAGTACAAAATTATTGGAATGAACAAGTAGAAAAAGAAACGATGAAAATTCCAATGGACTATCCAATACAAGAAACAACAGAAGAATCGATTGATCAAGTGACGAGGACTTTAGGAATAGAAGAAACACAAACATTGTTACACGAAGTTCTAGTCACTCATAAGACAAGGATTGATGAGGTACTATTAACGGCATTAGGACAAGCTATCGTTGATTGTATAAATCAGCAAACCGTTTCTATTCATCTAGAAGGACACGGAAGAGAAGAGATGATTGAAGGTATTGATTTATCAAGGACAGTGGGCTGGTTCACGAGTATTTATCCCGTTCATCTCAATTTTCAAGGAACTCAGACACCTATTGAAGGGTTAAAGGCTGTCAAAGAACAATTACGTCGAATTCCACATCGCGGAGTTGACTATGGTATTTTACGTTACTTGAATAAAGGATTACTTCCGTTTTATCAGCAAAAGCCTTCAATAAGCTTTAACTATTTGGGCCAATTTGATCAGGTGTTTTCAAGGGACTCTTTGTTTATGCAAGAGACAGGATTTACATTTTTAGATCATGCTCCAGATTCCAAACCATCTCATCTAATTGAAGTTATCGGAATGGTGAAAGATGAAAAGTTACATTTTATTTGGATGTATAGTAGGGAACAGTTTTCTAAATTAAAAATTCAAGTGATAGCAGATGGTATGTTAAGGCATCTCCGTCAACTTATAAATAAACCAACAACAGAGTCTGCTTTTACGGTATCAGATTTTGCTGATGCAGAGGATCTTACGGAAGAAAGCTTAAGCAAAGTATTACTTAAATTAACAAAGAAGAGGGTGTAAAAATGGGAGACGTTATTGATATATATGGTTTATCACCTTTGCAAAAAGGAATACTGTTTCATACTTTATACGATCAAGATGATGAACATTCTTTTTCCTATATTGTACAAGTAGGTTTCTTGCTCGGGGGGCAATTGGATGTTGCTACTTTTGAAAAAGCTTGGGAATATGTTATTCAACGACATGAGGTTCTGCGCTCAGTATTTGTTTGGGAAGAAGTAGAAAAACCTCTACAAGCAGTTTACGAACGTCTTCCTTTTACTATTCATCAAGAGGATTGGAGTACCTATTCGCATGAGGAGAAGGAGAAGAAATTACAACAGTTTTTGACTGCAGATCGTAGGAAAGAATTTTTATTGGATGAAGCACCATTGATGAGAGTCACTGCGATTAAAGAAGCAAAAGAGGAAACGAGAATTATCTGGACACATCATCATATTTTGCTAGATGGATGGAGTGTGTCATTGGTCTTTAGTGAAGTGATGGAAGTTTATCTCAAGATGATAAAGGGAGAATTTTTGAATCTTCCTAAATCTCTTCCTTATAAAAAATATATTCAATGGATAAATAAACAAGATCAAAGTCAAGCAGAGGAATTTTGGAAAGAAGAATTAAAAGGATTCTATGCACCTACTCCATTAGCAATGGAAAGAAAGGATCAAGGACAAGAGAAGGGTTATGGGGAGTGTGCTTATCAAGTATCTGAGGAACTTACTGAGAATTTACAAGAGTGGGTACGAAATAGTCGATTAACGTTGAATACGTTAGTACAAGGTGCATGGGCTTATTTGATGAGTAGGTATAGCGGTGACAGTGACGTCGTATTTGGCGTAACTAGCGCTGGACGTCCTACTGATTTAATGGGAGCAGAGAATATGGTGGGGCTATTTATTAACACATTACCTACCAGAATTCGATTAGCGGATAATACATCAGTAGTAGATTGGCTTCGTAAAATACAAATGAAAGAAACGGAACGAAGACAGTATGAGTATAATTCGTTGATAGATATTCAAGGCTGGAGTGAGGTTCCGCGAAATAGCTCCTTATTTCATACCTTGTATGTGTTTGAAAATTATCCAATTCAAGGTGAGAGAAATGATGATTTAAGATTACTAGATGTTAAAAGCACGGAACAAACAAATTATCCTTTAACACTCATTGTAATGCCCGGTAAGAAAATTACTTTAAAGTTGATGTATGATCGAAGCTATTTTAATGAAGAAACAATAAATCTGATTCAGAATCACTTATTGCAAATATTAATTCAGATGACGAAGAGCCTAGACTCAAAACTATTTGAAATTACCCATTTAACAGAAGAAGAACAGATACAGTTACTAGAAGAATGGAATCATACTCAAGTTAATTATTCGGCTGAAGGCATGATTCATACGATGTTTGAGGAGCAAGTTAAAAAAACACCGGAAGCAATCGCGGCTAGTTACGAAAATGAACAAATTACCTATAAAGGGTTGGAGAAGCGTGCAAATCAGCTAGCTCATTATTTACAAAAGCATGGTGTAGGCCCAGAGTCTCTAGTTGGGGTATATATGGAACGTTCATTACAAATGATGATAGCGTTATTAGGTATTTTAAAATCAGGAGCAGCGTATGTTCCACTTGACCCTACTTATCCAGAGAGTCGACTTCGATATATATTAGAGGATGCTGGAATCGAAGTACTAGTGACGGAAGAGAATTCTAAAAATTTGTTTGTATCTGAAAATATAGAAACGATTTGTATGAATAAAGATTACACTGCAATTGAAAAAGAAGACACAACCCCATGTATAAGTGGTGTAACAGGAGAAAATTTAGCGTATGTTATGTATACTTCAGGATCTACAGGGAATCCAAAGGGAGTAATGATTGAGCATCATTCAGTAATTAATTATCTAGAATGGATGCAACATAAATATCCGCTTTCTGAAAAGGATGTGGTCTTGCAGAAAACGCCATTCTCATTTGATGTCTCTGTTTGGGAATTGTTTTGGGGCATTCACGTTGGTGCAAGTGTATCTTTCCTACCTCCAGGTGGAGAAAAAGATCCTTCTATTATAGCTGAAGTGATTAAACAACATCAGGTTACTATAGTTCAATTTGTACCTTCGATGTTATCTGTTTTCTTAGACCACTTCAATCATATTGAATTGAACATGAATTGTTCGTCCGTACGCCATGTATTTTCTGGTGGAGAAGAACTAAGTTCAGGGTTAGTTAGACGTTTTCAACAGAAATGGGATTATAGTGGACAAGTGAAATTAACCAACTTTTATGGGCCAACTGAAGCCACTATTTATGTGAATGCATTTGATATTCAGCCTAATCAAGAATTTGTTTCTATTGGGCAACCAATACAGAACACGCAATTATATGTATTAGACCAAAATCAACGCTTGCAATCAATAGGAATTGAGGGTGAGTTATATATTGGTGGTGCTGGTTTGGCACGTGGATACTTAAATCGTCCGAATCTTACTGCTGAAAAATTCGTTTCGCATCCATATCGATTTGGGGAACGACTATATCGAACAGGAGATTCAGTAAGATATCTAACTGATGGAAATTTAGAATTTATAGGTAGAATGGACCACCAAGTCAAAATGCGTGGTTTTAGGATTGAATTAGGAGAAATTGAAGCGACTTTAGAAAAATGTTCGTTTATTAAAGAGGCTGTCGTATTAGTTAGAGAAGATCGTCCAGGTGATCAACGATTGGTTGCATATGTAATAAGCGATGGAAATACCCAAGAGTGGAGAGAGTATTTACAAAAACAATTACCGACTCATATGATTCCAGCGCACTTTATAGAGTTAGAACACTTCCCGCTTACTCCAAATGGGAAAATTGACCGAAAGGCCTTGCCAGCACCTGATGAGCAAGTTATTGAAGATTTAAATGTGCTACCTCGGACGCCATCGGAAGAGCTTATTGCCTCGGTTTGGGGTCAAGTGTTAGGGATAGAAAATATTAGTATTCAGGATTCCTTCTTTGAACGTGGTGGGCACTCACTACTTGCTACTCAAATCGTCTCTAGATTGCAAGAACTGTTCCAAATTAAAATTCCATTACGTGAACTTTTCAAGCACGATACAGTGGAAGCATTGGCGAAACGAGTGGATCAGTTACGAAAAGAAGATAAAAAACGAGAGGTTGCTCCTCTTGTACCTATGAAACGAGAAGAAATTATCCCACTTTCCTATGCGCAGAAACGTCTATGGTTTATTGATCAATTAATGCCAAATAGTGCTATGTACAATATTCATGCAGCGTGTCGCTTAACAGGTAAATGGTCAATTGAAGCATTGGAGGTCGGATGGAATCAATTGTTGGAGCGTCATGAATCATTAAGGACGACAATTCTAGAACAAGAGGGTGAACCTTTTCAACAGGTTCAATCTCATGTGTTCAGACATATTCCTCAAACGAATCTAACAGATCTTTCTTTGGAAGATAGGGAAAAAGAAATGCAACGCCTTATTCAAAACGAGGCGGAGGAACCATTTCATTTTGGACAAGATCCTCTGATTCGAACACGAATATTGAAAGTGGACAGGGAAGAATGGGTTCTCATTTGTACGATGCATCATATTATTTCAGATGGATGGTCAATGGGAATCTTACTTGAAGAATGGATGGCTTTTTATGAAGGAGCACTAACCGGAAAACCAGTGGAATTGAAGGAGTTATCTATCCAATATGCAGATTTTGTCATGTGGCAGAAGGAATGGCAAAAAGAGGAGAATTTGAATCAGCATCTTCAATATTGGAAGGAAGAATTATCTGGGGAACTACCGGTTTTACAATTACCGATGGATCGTCTTCGACCTGCAGTTCAAACCCATCGTGGTGCAAGTCAGTCCTTAATAGTGGCGAATTCCCTACAGGAAAAGCTCAAAGATTTAAGTCTGCAAGAAGGATGCACTTTATTTATGACATTGATGGCAGCGTATCAAAGCTTCCTTTCTCGTTATACAGGACAGGACGACATTATAGTTGGAAGCCCAATCGCTAATCGAAATGTGAAAGAGATTGAGGGATTAATAGGATTCTTTGCAAACACGTTGGTTTATCGAGCTGATTTCAGTGAAAATCCGACGTTCCAAGAACTTTTGTCGCAGGTAAGAAAAAAAGCGCTAAAAGCATACGAGTATCAGGACATCCCATTTGAGAAAGTGGTAGAATCCGTAAAACCTGAACGGAATACAAGTCATTCACCAATATTCCAAACTATGTTTACTTTACAGAATACGAAACAAGAGTTTCTTCAGCTATCTGAAAGACAAATGGAACTCATGGAAAGCCATGCTTCTGTTGCCAAATTTGATTTGAGTTTATTTGCTTCTGAGACGGAAGAAGGATTATCACTAACCTTTGAATATAATACTGATTTGTTTAATGATACAACCATTGAGCGTATGGCAAGTCATTTTAAACATTGGTTAAATCAAATTGTCTCTCATCCAAAATGTGTACTATCAGAACTGAATATGTTATCGAAAGTAGAATATAAGCAACTACTAGAGGAATGGAATAAATCGCGTGTTATAGATATGGAAGAAAGTACGATTCATACAATGTTTGAAGAACAGGTGAAAAAAACACCAGAAGCAATTGCAGTAGTGTGCGAAGATGAAGAACTAACATATCGAGAGTTGGACGAACGCTCGAATCAGTTGGCACATTATTTACAAAAAAATGGTGTAACATGCGAATCATTAGTTGGGATTTGCGTTACACGTTCATCTGAGATGATTGTCGGTCTCTTAGGAATTATGAAGGCGGGAGGAGCATATGTCCCAATTGATCCAGCGTATCCGGAAAGTCGACTGCAGTACATTTTAGAAGATGCTCAAATAAAGGTACTGGTGACACAGGAAAAGTTACAACAAAAAATGGTTATACCTAAATTCGTCAACGTGATTTGTATTGATCGTAATCGAGCAGAAATAGAACAAGAAGTAACTACAGTATGTACGAGTGAAGTGACGGGCGATAACTTAGCCTATATTATCTATACTTCAGGTTCCACTGGAAATCCAAAGGGAGTAATGATTGAGCATCATTCAGTAATTAATTATCTAGAATGGATGCAACATAAATATCCGCTTTCTGAAAAGGATGTGGTCTTGCAGAAAACGCCATTCTCATTTGATGTCTCTGTTTGGGAATTGTTTTGGGGCATTCACGTTGGTGCAAGTGTATCTTTCCTACCTCCAGGTGGAGAAAAAGATCCTTCTATTATAGCTGAAGTGATTAAACAACATCAGGTTACTATAGTTCAATTTGTACCTTCGATGTTATCTGTTTTCTTAGACCACTTCAATCATATTGAATTGAACATGAATTGTTCGTCCGTACGCCATGTATTTTCTGGTGGAGAAGAACTAAGTTCAGGGTTAGTTAGACGTTTTCAACAGAAATGGGATTATAGTGGACAAGTGAAATTAACCAACTTTTATGGGCCAACTGAAGCCACTATTTATGTGAATGCATTTGATATTCAGCCTAATCAAGAATTTGTTTCTATTGGGCAACCAATACAGAACACGCAATTATATGTATTAGACCAAAATCAACGCTTGCAATCAATAGGAATTGAGGGTGAGTTATATATTGGTGGTGCTGGTTTGGCACGTGGATACTTAAATCGTCCGAATCTTACTGCTGAAAAATTCGTTTCGCATCCATATCGATTTGGGGAACGACTATATCGAACAGGAGATTCAGTAAGATATCTAACTGATGGAAATTTAGAATTTATAGGTAGAATGGACCACCAAGTCAAAATGCGTGGTTTTAGGATTGAATTAGGAGAAATTGAAGCGACTTTAGAAAAATGTTCGTTTATTAAAGAGGCTGTCGTATTAGTTAGAGAAGATCGTCCAGGTGATCAACGATTGGTTGCATATGTAATAAGCGATGGAAATACCCAAGAGTGGAGAGAGTATTTACAAAAACAATTACCGACTCATATGATTCCAGCGCACTTTATAGAGTTAGAACACTTCCCGCTTACTCCAAATGGGAAAATTGACCGAAAGGCCTTGCCAGCACCTGATGAGCAAGTTATTGAAGATTTAAATGTGCTACCTCGGACGCCATCGGAAGAGCTTATTGCCTCGGTTTGGGGTCAAGTGTTAGGGATAGAAAATATTAGTATTCAGGATTCCTTCTTTGAACGTGGTGGGCACTCACTACTTGCTACTCAAATCGTCTCTAGATTGCAAGAACTGTTCCAAATTAAAATTCCATTACGTGAACTTTTCAAGCACGATACAGTGGAAGCATTGGCGAAACGAGTGGATCAGTTACGAAAAGAAGATAAAAAACGAGAGGTT
The DNA here is from genome assembly GCF_038005385.1 of Bacillus sp. FSL K6-2944. Taxonomy (NCBI): domain Bacteria; kingdom Bacillati; phylum Bacillota; class Bacilli; order Caryophanales; family Bacillaceae; genus Bacillus; species Bacillus sp. FSL K6-2944. The sequence goes on from NZ_JBBOTE010000001.1 coordinate 1,255,419, forward strand.
GCTCCTCTTGTACCTATGAAACGAGAAGAAATTATCCCACTTTCCTATGCGCAGAAACGTCTATGGTTTATTGATCAATTAATGCCAAATAGTGCTATGTACAATATTCATGCAGCGTGTCGCTTAACAGGTAAATGGTCAATTGAAGCATTGGAGGTCGGATGGAATCAATTGTTGGAGCGTCATGAATCATTAAGGACGACAATTCTAGAACAAGAGGGTGAACCTTTTCAACAGGTTCAATCTCATGTGTTCAGACATATTCCTCAAACGAATCTAACAGATCTTTCTTTGGAAGATAGGGAAAAAGAAATGCAACGCCTTATTCAAAACGAGGCGGAGGAACCATTTCATTTTGGACAAGATCCTCTGATTCGAACACGAATATTGAAAGTGGACAGGGAAGAATGGGTTCTCATTTGTACGATGCATCATATTATTTCAGATGGATGGTCAATGGGAATCTTACTTGAAGAATGGATGGCTTTTTATGAAGGAGCACTAACCGGAAAACCAGTGGAATTGAAGGAGTTATCTATCCAATATGCAGATTTTGTCATGTGGCAGAAGGAATGGCAAAAAGAGGAGAATTTGAATCAGCATCTTCAATATTGGAAGGAAGAATTATCTGGGGAACTACCGGTTTTACAATTACCGATGGATCGTCTTCGACCTGCAGTTCAAACCCATCGTGGTGCAAGTCAGTCCTTAATAGTGGCGAATTCCCTACAGGAAAAGCTCAAAGATTTAAGTCTGCAAGAAGGATGCACTTTATTTATGACATTGATGGCAGCGTATCAAAGCTTCCTTTCTCGTTATACAGGACAGGACGACATTATAGTTGGAAGCCCAATCGCTAATCGAAATGTGAAAGAGATTGAGGGATTAATAGGATTCTTTGCAAACACGTTGGTTTATCGAGCTGATTTCAGTGAAAATCCGACGTTCCAAGAACTTTTGTCGCAGGTAAGAAAAAAAGCGCTAAAAGCATACGAGTATCAGGACATCCCATTTGAGAAAGTGGTAGAATCCGTAAAACCTGAACGGAATACAAGTCATTCACCAATATTCCAAACTATGTTTACTTTACAGAATACGAAACAAGAGTTTCTTCAGCTATCTGAAAGACAAATGGAACTCATGGAAAGCCATGCTTCTGTTGCCAAATTTGATTTGAGTTTATTTGCTTCTGAGACGGAAGAAGGATTATCACTAACCTTTGAATATAATACTGATTTGTTTAATGATACAACCATTGAGCGTATGGCAAGTCATTTTAAACATTGGTTAAATCAAATTGTCTCTCATCCAAAATGTGTACTATCAGAACTGAATATGTTATCGAAAGTAGAATATAAGCAACTACTAGAGGAATGGAATAAATCGCGTGTTATAGATATGGAAGAAAGTACGATTCATACAATGTTTGAAGAACAGGTGAAAAAAACACCAGAAGCAATTGCAGTAGTGTGCGAAGATGAAGAACTAACATATCGAGAGTTGGACGAACGCTCGAATCAGTTGGCACATTATTTACAAAAAAATGGTGTAACATGCGAATCATTAGTTGGGATTTGCGTTACACGTTCATCTGAGATGATTGTCGGTCTCTTAGGAATTATGAAGGCGGGAGGAGCATATGTCCCAATTGATCCAGCGTATCCGGAAAGTCGACTGCAGTACATTTTAGAAGATGCTCAAATAAAGGTACTGGTGACACAGGAAAAGTTACAACAAAAAATGGTTATACCTAAATTCGTCAACGTGATTTGTATTGATCGTAATCGAGCAGAAATAGAACAAGAAGTAACTACAGTATGTACGAGTGAAGTGACGGGCGATAACTTAGCCTATATTATCTATACTTCAGGTTCCACTGGAAATCCAAAGGGAGTAATGATTGAGCACAGGAATACAGTAACAATGATTCATTGGGCGCATCATACGTATTCCCGAAAGGAATTAGCGGGAGTGTTAGCTTCAACTTCGCTATCTTTTGATTTATCCGTTTTTGAAGTATTTGTTCCCTTAACGATGGGTGGTAAGGTGATTGTCACTGAAAATGCTCTACATCTAGAGAAGTTGTCTACCAAAGGTGTAACTTTGGTTAATACTGTACCATCGGCAGCGAAGGAACTGGTTCGAGCAAAAACAATCCCTTCTTCGGTAAAGGTGATGAATTTGGCTGGAGAACCATTGCCATATTCGCTTGTTCAAGATTTATACGAGAGAAGTACGATCGAAAAGGTGTACAACCTATATGGACCGTCCGAAGATACTACGTATTCCACGTATATGGAACTAGAAAAGTGTGACATGCATAGGGTACCACCAATTGGTAAACCAATATTCAATACAGAAGTATATGTACTGAGTGCCGAACAAAAAATGGTTCCAATTGGTGTAGTTGGTGAGCTATACATTGGTGGATCAGGGTTAGCGCGTGGATATTTAAACCGCCCTGACTTAACGCAAGATCGTTTTATACCGCATCCGTTTAAAGAAGGAGAGCGAGTATACCGGACTGGAGATCTAGTAAGGTATTTACCAGATGGAAATTTGGAGTATGTTGGACGAATCGATCAACAAGTGAAAATTCGTGGGTTCCGGATTGAACTAGGAGAAATTGAAGCGACATTACAAAGGCATACACTGGTTAACGAAGTTATTGTGATGGTGCAGGAAGATTATCCTGGCGATCCGCGTTTGATCGCCTATGTTGTAGGAGACGGGGATGCTCAAAAGTGGCGTGATTATCTCAAGGATCAACTACCAAATTATATGATTCCAGCCTATTTTGTTGGATTAAATGCATTTCCACTCACTCCTAATGGGAAAATTGATAGGAAGGCCTTACCAGCACCAGAGAGACAGGAGATAGCAAGTGGTTATATTGCTCCTCGTACGTCTACGGAAAAAACAATCGTTTCGATATGGCATGAAGTTTTAGGTATGGAAAACATCGGAATTCAAGATTCATTTTTTGAAATTGGTGGCCATTCACTACTCGCTACGCAAGCTGTTTCCAATCTTAAAGAGGGTTTTGGAATCGAGATACCATTGCATGATTTATTTATGTTTCATACGGTGCAGCAATTGGCAGAACAGATTGATCAATTGCTCGATAACAAAAATCAAGAAATGCAGAATGATAGTAAGGAGAATGTAAGTCTTCAAGACTATGTTCAAAAAGAAGCAGAAGTCAGTAATGATGAAGAATTATTGGAACTACTTAAGCAATTAGAGGAGCTATCAGAGGAAGAAGCACAAGGGATATTCGAGAGTAATTTGATTGAGGAAGGGGTAAAAAAATGAGAAGTGATTTACTTGCAAAGCTGAGTTCACTTTCTCCTGAGAAGAGAGCATGGCTTCAGAAGCAAATGCAAAAAAAGGAGAATAAAGAAGCACTCCCGTTGTCTTATGCACAACAACGCTTGTGGTTTATGGACAGATTTAATCCAAACAGTTCTTTATATAATATTCCAACAGTATGGCATCTAAAAGGAAATTGGATACCTGAAGCATTAGAAAAGGGATTCAATCGACTCATTGAACGCCATGAATCATTACGAACTGTTTTTAAAGAAGTAGGAGAACAACCTGTGCAACAAATTGTCGAATTCCTTCCTAGAGCATTACCTGTAAGATATTACTCTCAACTTCCTCTAGAAGTAAAAGAAAAAGAGGTAGATAGTTTAATTGCGAGAGAAGCGCAAGAACCATTTGATTTAATGAATGGTCCTTTAATTCGTAATCAGCTTGTTCAATTAGAGAAGGATGAATGGTTATTACTGTGTACGATGCATCATATTATTTCTGATGCTTGGTCCATTGGTATATTCATGAATGAATTACTTGCTTTCTATGAAGAAGAAACGGGCGGAAATCATGCTAAATTAAGTTCACTATCCATTCAATATGCAGACTTTGCGAAGTGGCAAAAGGAGTGGTTGCAAGGTGATGTGCTAAATCGTCAGCTTACGTATTGGCAGGAAGAATTGTCTGGTGAACTTCCTATCTTACAACTGCCAGTGGATCGACCTCGACCGGTTAAACAGACTTACTCTGGGGCTACGCATCATGTAATTTTTCCTTATAAATTGCTCAGTCAATTGAAGGATATAAGTCGACAAGAAGGATCTACTTTATTTATGACTTTAATGGCCGCATACCAGAGCTTTCTTGCTCGTTATACGGGACAAAAAGATATTCTAGTTGGTAGTCCGATTGCAAATCGAAACCATAAGGGAGTAGAAGGATTAATTGGTTTCTTTGTTAATACATTGGTTTATCGATCAGATTTGAGTGGCACCCCTACTTTTCGGGAGATTTTGAACCAAACAAAGAAAAAGGCGTTAAAAGCTTACGAATATCAAGATATACCATTTGAAAAAATGGTAGAAGCTGTGCAACCTGAACGAAGCATGAGTCATTCCCCTATATTTCAGACCATGTTTACGCTACAGAATATAAAACAAGAACGACTAGATTTGCCTGATAGAAGTATTGAAATGGTAGAAAGTAATATGTCTATTGCTAAATTTGATTTGAGCTTAACTGCCTATGAAGTGGAAGAAGGTCTATTCGTCTCATTTGAATACAACACGGATTTATTTGATAGTAGTACCATTGCACGTATGGCAGGACATTTTGAGAACTGGCTAAATGAAATCACGTATCATCCAGATGAATCATATACAAAGCTGTCAATGTTATCGGATACTGAGCAAAAACAACTCTTAGAAGAATGGAATGATACGGACGTAGTTTATGGTCATGATTGTATGATTCATGAGCTATTTGAGCAACAAGTTGCACGGACACCTGATGCAGTGGCGGTAGTTTATGAGGGTGGAAAGCTAACGTATCAAGAACTAAATGAAAAATCGAATCAATTGGCACATTTTCTACAAAAACGAGGTATCGGACCTGAATCATTGGTTGGTATATGTATTGAACGTTCTCCTGATATGATTATCGGTCTCTTTGGGATTTTGAAGGCAGGTGGGGCTTATGTCCCACTGGACCCAAGTTATCCTGAAAACCGCCTGAGATATATTTTGGAGAATTCACAAATTCAAGTGCTGTTAACAAAAGAGGCACTACAGGACTGGTTACCTAAAGATATTCAAGCAATTTGTTTAGACCGGGATCAAGTGATGATTTCTAAAGAGAGTAATTTAGCTCCGGTAAGTGGAGTAACAGCAAATAACTTAGCCTATATTATATACACTTCGGGTTCGACGGGAAATCCAAAGGGGGTAATGATTGAACATCATTCCGTTATCAACCGCCTACAGTGGATGCAGAAAAAATACCCATTGTCCGGGGAGGATACAATCCTACAAAAGACACCGTTTTCATTTGATGTTTCTGTATGGGAATTATTTTGGTGGTCATTTGTAGGAGCACGTGTTTGTTTACTTCCACCAGGAGGAGAGAAAGATCCTGCGGTGATTGAGGAGTATATTGAACGATATCGCGTGTCCACCATGCACTTTGTTCCGTCGATGTTATCTACTTTCTTAGATTATATGGAACTATATAATTCGAAAAGGGATGTATCGTCTTTAATTCAAGTTTTTACTAGTGGAGAAGCGTTAAACACTGAGCAGGTTCGCCGGTTTAAGGGGATCTTTTACAATGTTCAGCAAACAAAGTTAATTAACTTGTATGGTCCTACTGAAGCAACTGTGGATGTGACTTATTACGATTGTGATTTAGAAAAAGAACCAATGCTTATTCCGATTGGTCGTCCGATTGATAATACAGAGTTGTATGTGTTAGATCAATATCAACAAGTCGTCCCGATTGGTGTGGCAGGGGAACTTTACCTTGGAGGAGTAGGATTAGCACGTGGCTACTTCAATCGACCGGATTTAACTACTGAACGTTTTATTCCGCATCCCTTTAAGGATGGGGAACGATTATATCGAACGGGTGACTTGGTGAGATATATGAATGATCGTAACTTAGAATATATTGGAAGAATAGATAACCAAGTTAAAATTAGAGGATTCCGAATTGAATTGGGAGAAATTGAAGCAGCTTTACATGATCACTCATCTGTAAAAGAGGCAGTCGTGTTGGTGAAGGAAGATCGACCAGGAGATAAGCAGTTAATAGCTTATGTAGTGGGTGAAGGCGATACTGGGGAGTGGCGTGAATATCTCAAGAAGCAACTGCCACATTATATGGTTCCGGCATACTTTTTCAAAATTGAAGTTATGCCACTCACTCCAAATGGTAAGGTGAATCGGAAAGCCTTACTGGAATTAGAAGAACAGTTCATAAGTGAAGATATTACTTCATCACGAACACCAGTGGAGGAGCTTATCGTTTCCGTTTGGAGCCAAGTGTTAGGAATAAAAAATATTAATGTTCAGGATTCCTTTTTTGAAATCGGTGGTCATTCACTACTAGCTACTCAAGTAGTTTCACGTTTACAGGGAATTTTTCAAATTGAATTACCAGTACGTGAACTATTTGAATATACAACGGTGGAGTCACTGGCAAAGCGATTAGATCAGTTACGTAAAGGAGATAAAAAACGAGAGATTCCGCCGCTGATACCAATGAAACGAGGAGAAGCTATCCCACTATCTTATGCCCAACAACGCTTATGGTTCATTGATCAATTTACACCTAATAGTGCCCTTTACAATATACCAATGGTATGCCGCCTTACAGGGAATTGGCTACTTGAAGCATTGGAAACGGGATGGAATCAACTAATAGAACGTCATGAATCACTGCGGACGGTCTTTCACGAAGTGAACGGTCAACCCGTACAGCAAATTGAACCGTATGCTTTTCAATCAATTCCGAAAACGGATTTAACTATGCTTTCTTCTGAAGACCAAGAAGAAGAAGTTAAACGTTTAATTCAACAAGAAACAGAAGTGCCATTTGATTTAACAGAGGGTCCATTAATCAGGACAAGTATTTTGCACGTGGGAGAGGAAGAATGGATACTCCTTTGTACTCTACATCATATCATTTCAGATGGATGGTCAATGGGAATCCTACTTGAAGAATGGATGGCATTTTATGAGAAAGCAACGGATGGAAAGGTAGCGGAACTTGAACCATTACCGGTTCAATATGCCGACTTTGCTCAGTGGCAAAAAGGATGGCTAAAGGAGGAGGTGCTTGATCAACAACTCCAATATTGGAGGGAAGAATTGTCTGGGGAGCTTCCTGTACTCCAACTTCCTGTGGATCGCCCGCGTCCCGCAATACAAACTCATCACGGGTCGATATACACTCTGGTTCTGCCAAGCACGCTACATGATAAATTGAATGAACTTAGTCGAAAAGAAGGGGCTACACTCTTCATGACGCTTTTAGCTGCATATCAAAGTTTTCTATCTCGTTATACGGGACAAGAAGATATCCTGGTCGGAAGCCCAATTGCGAATCGGAATTATAGAGAAATTGAAGGACTAATTGGTTTCTTCGTTAACACGCTGGTTTATCGAGCTAATTTAAGTGGTAGACCGACATTTCAAGATGTACTGTATCAGGTTCGTCAAAAGGCATTGAAGGCGTATGAATATCAAGATATTCCATTTGAAAAAATTGTAGAAGTTGTGCAACCGGAGCGAAGTACAAGTCATTCGCCAATCTTCCAGACTATGTTCATCTTGCAAAATATGAAACAAGAATTACCGGTGTTGTCTAGTAGAAGTATTGAAATGATAGAAAGCTATAGTCCAATTGCAAAGTTTGATTTAAGTGTAATGGCAGTTGAGACGGAAGAGGGATTACTTTTTACTTTTGAGTACAATAAGGATTTATTCAATGCTACTACTATTGAACGGATGGCAGGACACTTTGAGAAATGGCTACATGAAGTTTCTCATCGCCCACAAAATCCGTTGCATGACCTGAGCATGCTATCGGAACCCGAACGTACTTTGTTATTAGAAACATGGAATGACACTGTAATGGAAATGTCTCATCAGGGTCTTATTTGCGACAGATTTGAGGAGCAAGTAGCAAGGCGTCCGGATGCGATTGCGGTAGTTGATCAAACAAAACAGTGGACTTATGGTGAACTGGATACACAAGCAAATCAGTTGGCAAATGTTTTACGGCGAAAGGGAGTAGCCCCAGAGTCAGTGGTAGGAGTTTATCTTCCGAGGTCAGCTGAGCTGATGGCAAGTTTACTAGGCATTTTAAAAGCTGGTGGAGCTTATGTCGTTTTAGATCCGTTGTATCCAAAATCAAGGTTAGAATACATGATTGAAGATGCAGGAATTCAATTTGTAGTGACGGCGGAAGGGCAAGAAGGACATTTCGCACACGTCGAAATGGTGAGGCTAGAAGAATTAACGGTGGAAAGCGTAATCGCACCTACACGTCAAATAAATCCAGAGAACTTAGCCTATATTGTCTATACCTCTGGTTCTACAGGAAAACCGAAGGGTGTCATGGTTGAATATCGCTCATTAATGAATATGGTTTCTTGGCATCAGGAAGTTTATCATATTTCAGCAGAGGATCGTGCGACTCAGATTGCAGGGGTTGCTTTTGATTCGGCTGTCCAGGAGATTTGGCCGTATCTAACTGCTGGCGCAGCACTCTACTTGTCAACAGAGGAACTGAGAATTAATCCAGAAGCACTAAGGGACTGGCTCATCGATTCACGAATAACAGCTAGCTTTGCACCTACGCCTATTCTGGAAAGGCTCTTGAAATTATCTTGGCCAGATAAAACGGATCTTCGTTTTATCATTACTGGTGGGGATCAATTAACGCAGTACCCATCTAACGATATTCCTTTTGCGGTAATTAATCAGTATGGTCCATCGGAAAATACCGTTGTTACCACAGATTGTTATGTACCTGTAGGAGTGACAACAGGTACGCCATCGATTGGTCGACCGATTGCGAATACAGAAGTTTATGTGTTAGATTCTCATCTTCAGCTAGTACCAATTGGTGTAATTGGAGATCTCTATATTGGAGGGAAGAATCTTGCACGTGGATATGCTAATCGTCCGGATCTTACAAAGGAAAAATTTATTCCACATCCTTTCAAGTCAGGAGAACGTCTCTATTATACAGGAGACAAAGCAAGTTATCTTTCTGATGGTAATCTCCAGTTCCATGGCCGTATAGATGACCAAGTGAAAATTCGTGGTTTCCGGATTGAATTGGGAGAAATAGAAGCTGTTTTGCAGGCACATTCTTCTGTGAAAGAAGCAGTTGTATTGGTACGAGAGGATAATCAAGGTGACAAGAGATTAGTAGCTTATGTAGTTGGTGAAGGAAGTGTACATGAATGGCGAGAACATCTACAAACACATTTACCAAATTACATGGTTCCAACAAACTTTATTGAGATGGAAGTTTTACCACTTACACCGAATGGAAAACTTGATTTGAAGGCATTGCCTATACTTAGTGAACAATCCGCCGAAAATACTGTATACCCACGAACTCCGCTGGAAGAACTTATCGCTTCAGTGTGGAGGCAAGTGCTAGGAATAAAAGAAATTGGTGTTCAGGATTCTTTCTTTGAGCTTGGTGGTCACTCTCTACTTGCTACACAAGTGGTCTCACGCTTACAGGAAGTCTTTCAAATCAAATTACCGGTACGTGAACTGTTCGAATATTCAACGGTCGAGGCATTATCGAAACGAATAGATCAGTTACGTAAGGGGAGCGAAAAACGAGAAATTCCACCATTGGTGCCGATGGAACGCGGAAATAATATTCCACTATCTTATGCCCAACAGCGCTTATGGTTTATTGATCAATTTGCACCTAATAGTGCACTTTATAATATGCCAATGGCATGCCGCCTTACAGGGAATTGGTTACCTGAAGCATTGGAGTTGGGATGGAATCAGTTGATAGAGCGTCACGAATCTTTGCGGACTGTATTTTATGAAGAGGATGGCTATCCTGTGCAGCAGATTCAACCGTACGTTTTCCGTCCGCTTCTCCAAATGGATTTAACTAAGCTTTCATTAGAGGAGCGAGAAAGAAAGTTGGAGCAATGGATTCAAACTGAAGTCGAATCTCCATTTGATTTAGAACAAGGGCCATTGTTCCGTGGGAAACTCATAAGAATTTCAGAAGAAGAATGGGTTCTTCTGTGTAATATGCATCATATTATCTCAGATGGATGGTCGATGGAAATCTTACTTCAAGAATGGATGGCATTTTATGAGAATGCGATTGGTGAAAAACAAGCAGAGCTGGAACCACTACCAGTTCAATATGCCGATTTTGCTCAGTGGCAAAGAGAATGGTTGAAAGATGAAGTACTATATCAACAACTTGCATATTGGAAGGAAGAATTATCTGGTGAGTTACCAGTCTTAATGTTGCCAATGGATCGTCCGCGTCCGCCAGTGCAAACCCATCATGGATTAACTCATAATGTTTTGTTGTCACGCTCATTACTGGATAAATTAAACGAACTAAGTCGTCAAGAAGGGGCCACACTTTTCATGACCTTATTGGCATCGTATCAAAGTTTCCTTGCTCGTTATACGGGACAAACGGATATTATTGTTGGCAGCCCAATTGCAAATCGAAATTATCGAGAAATTGAGGGGCTAATTGGTTTCTTTGTCAACACCTTGGTTTATCGAGCTGATTTAAGTAATGCACCGGCATTTCAAGAGTTGTTATCTCAAGTACGGATAAAAGCATTGAAGGCGTATGAGTATCAAGATGTTCCGTTTGAGAAAATTGTAGAGGTTATCCAACCTGAACGAAATACAAGCCATTCTCCGATTTTCCAAACCATGTTTACTTTGCAAAATACGGGACAGAAGCTACCAGAACTACATGGAAGAAATATAGAAGTAATGGAAAGTAATGCTCCAATCGCTAAGTTTGATTTAAGTTTAACAGCTGCAGAAGTGGAAGAGGGTTTATTACTTACTTTTGTTTATAGAACTGATTTATTTGACAGCTTAACTATTGAATCCATGGCTGAACATTTTGGAAACTGGTTGAATGTAATCGTGGAGAATCCTGATAAATCATTAGCTAAGTTGCCTATATTATCAGGATTACAGCAAAAACAGTTGGAAGAGTGGAATAATAATGCTGTAGCATATCTACGGGAAAGTACGATTCATCAGTTGTTTGAAGAGCAAGTAAATCGTACACCTGATGCGGTAGCAGTGGTAGATGAAAAACAGCAGTTAACATATCGAGAGCTGAATGAAAAAGCTAATCAATTGGCCCACTATCTTCAGCAGTGTGGGATTGGGACTGAATCATTAGTTGGAATTTGCTTTGAGCGTTCAGTTGAGATGATTGTTAGTATTATGGGGATCTGGAAGGCTGGAGCAGCATATGTTCCATTGGACCCATCATATCCAGAAAGTCGCATACAATATATTTTGGAGGACACTGAAATTCAAGTATTAGTTACGAATGAGTCATTAGAAGGTTGGATCCCCAAAGAAGTCAAGGCAGTTTGTCTAGATAGGGATCAGGCAATGATTTCAAAAGAAAGCATTCTTTCACCAAAATGTGAAGTAACAGGAGAAAACCTAGCGTATGTTATCTATACTTCGGGATCGACGGGGAACCCAAAGGGGGTCTTGATACAGCATCATTCTGTAATAAACTTGTCGCATGGTTTACAAAAAGAGGTTTTCGAACATGAGATACCATCTAACATGCATGTCGGTTTAAATGCGTCAATTGCCTTTGATGCATCTATTCAGCAATTACAAATGCTGCTTTATGGTTCAAGTTTGTATATTATTCCAAGCGAAGTACGAAGTGATCCGGAGCAGTTTGTAGCTTATATTAGGGAGAACAAGTTAGAAATCTTTGATATAACACCTTCATTGCTTCAATTACTTATAGATGCCGGATTGTTAGAAACGTGCGATTGCGTTCATGTTCCAAGTAAGGTACTGGTTGGTGGTGAAGCAATTATGCCGTCATTATGGGAACAGCTAGTAGAGACTGATAAAATCCAGTTTTATAATGTATATGGTCCTACAGAATGTACGGTTGATGCAACATGCTATCATATCAAAAAAGATAGTAAGAGAGTAACAATTGGGCGTCCATTGCCTAACATCCAAACTCATGTATTAGATAGAAATAGGTTGCCAGTTCCAGTTGGTGTGATGGGGGAACTTTATATCGGAGGAGCAGGTCTAGCAAGGGGGTACTTGAATCGTCCAGAGTTAACATCCGAACGATTTATTTCTTATCCATTCAAAGAAGGCGAGAGGTTATATAGAACAGGTGATCTTGTGAGATATCTTCCTGATGGTAATATAGACTACTTGGGAAGAATGGATAATCAAGTGAAGATTAGAGGATTTCGAATTGAACTTGGAGAGATTGAGTCGACTTTACAAGAGCATGACTTGGTAAAAGAGGCAGTTGTAATGGTTAGGGAAAATCAGTCGGGAGATAAGAGGCTGGTAGCTTATGTAGTGGGCGAAGGCAATTTAGAAGAATGGCGAGAGTATCTTAAAACAAAGCTGCCAATCCATATGATACCTTCCTACTTTGTCGAAATGAAAGAATTACCGCTAACCATAAATGGAAAGATTGATCGGAAATCGTTACCTATACCAGATTATCAAGGAACACAAGAAGGATACGTGGCCCCAAGAAATGAACGTGAACATAAGCTTTCTATCATTTGGGAACGTGTGCTAGGTTCAAAACGTATTGGTATGAATGATAACTTCTTTGAAATTGGTGGAGATTCAATTCTTAGCATTCAGATTGTCGCGCGCGCGAAGCAAGCTGGTTTACAATTGACACCAAAACAAATATTTGAACACCAAACGATTGCTGAGTTGGCGCAAGTAGTCAAAGAAGAACAAGGTGTACAAGCTGAACAAGGAATTATAACTGGAGAGACGATACTTACACCTATTCAGCAAAGGTTTTTTGCACAAAATCATCCTAACCCACATCATTGGAATCAATCCATGTTCTTCAGAACGAAAGAGAAATTGGACATAGGATCACTGGAAAAGGCGGCAGGTAACCTTCTACTTCATCATGATGCTCTGCGTTTAAGATATGAACGTTTACCTAATGGGGTTTGGAAACAGTGGAATGAAGGAATAGAAGAACAATTGATGCTTACTGTCATTTCATTAGACGAAGTGCCGGAAGCGGATTGGCATCAGGTTATTCAAAAAGAGATTAATGTTGCACAAGAAAGTTTGAATTTACATGAGGGTCCGCTAATGAGAATGGTGTATTTTGATGAAGGTGAGCACGCTGGCCGATTATTTTGGACAATTCATCATTTAGCCGTGGATGGTGTTTCTTGGCGAATTTTATTGGAAGATTTGCAAACAGCATATACGCAAGTAGTCCAAGGTCAGAAAACTCAATTACCTATGAAGAGTACATCTTTTAAAGAATGGTCGGAGAAATTACATCATTACGCTGAAACTGGACTATCAAAAGAAGTGCTACATTACTGGGAGGAGCAGGCTGAACAAGACGTAGTTAAATTGCCGGTAGATGGTACTATAAGTAATCCAGTAAGCGCAGTAACTGAGGAAATTACTGTGGTGTTAAATGAGAATGAGACCCGTATGTTATTGCAAGAGACTTTAAGCATTCACCGTGTCCAAATCAATGAAGTATTATTAGCAGCATTAGTACAAGCTACGGCAGCATGTACGGGGCAGCCGATATTGAGCGTAGATTTAGAGGGACATGGTCGAGAAGAGATTATTGAAGATGTTGATTTATCGAGAACTGTGGGATGGTTTACAAGTATTTACCCAGTTCATTTAAATATTACTAGTGCTAATACCCCAATTGCAGCATTAAAAGCAGTTAAAGAACAAGTTCGCAAAATTCCTAATAAGGGTGTTGATTATGGGGTGTTGCGTTACATGAACACAACAATGTGTGAGCCATTAAGCTCCCAATATACACCGTCTATTAGTTTTAACTATCTTGGACAATTTGACCAAATGTTTTCTAGCGATGCAATGTTTATTCCGGAGAACGAATTTAAGCGTTTAGATCATGCTGCCGGTTCCAAGCGATCGCATGTAATTGATGTAATTGGGGTTGTAACGGATGGAAAACTTCAGTTCACTTGGGTATACAATGTTGGACAATTTGCCAAATCAACGATTCAAAGTATTGCACAGAATATGCTATATCAACTGAGTACATTGATTCAATTTTCAGATAGAGAATCTGCACTGACCATTTCGGATTTTGCAATGGCTAATCTTAGCCAAGAAGGTTTGACAAATGTACTAAACAAAATGCATCGCGGAAAGAACAATCAGATTACTGATTTATATCCACTATCACCTTTGCAAGAAGGTATGATTTTCCACACATTGCATGACCAAGGGGATGAACATGTTGCACCGTATATAGTGCAATTGAGTTTTATGATTCGAGGAAAAATGAATATTTCTACATTTGAGCAGGCGTGGAAATCTGTAATTCAGCGGCATGAAATTTTTCGTACAGCATTTGTATGGGACGAAATTGAAGAACCTGTACAAGTGGTTTATGAAAATATCCCATTTAAAGTGAACAAAGAAGACTGGCGTACAATGACAAGTGAAGAGATAGAGGAAAAAAGAAAAGTCTTTTTGGCATTAGATCGAAAACAAGCCTTCCAATTTGATGAAGCACCATTGATGCGGGTAACAGTCATTCAAGAAGGTGAGGAAGAATATCGGATTGTTTGGACCCATCACCATATTTTACTGGATGGATGGAGTTTACCATTAGTATTTAATGAATTACTTACAGTCTATCAGAAGAGAATGAATGGAGAAGCTGTGAAGTTACCTAAGTCCTCACCATATAAGAAATATATCCAATGGTTAAGAGAGCAAGATAAGGAGCAGGCGGAACAATTCTGGAGAGAGAAGCTAAAAAGTTTTACTGCGCCAACTTTGCTGGGCTTAGAAAGTAAAGAGGAAGAAAAAGGTTACACAGAGAAGGTTACGTATTTATCAGAAGAGCAGACTCAAGCGTTACAAGGATGGGCGAAACGCAATAAACTTACTTTGAGTACAGTAATTCAAGGTGCATGGGCATATCTCATGAGCCGATATAGTGGAGAAAATGACATTGTTTTTGGTGTAACAA
Organism: Bacillus sp. FSL K6-2944; assembly: GCF_038005385.1. Lineage (NCBI taxonomy): Bacteria > Bacillati > Bacillota > Bacilli > Caryophanales > Bacillaceae > Bacillus > Bacillus sp. FSL K6-2944. Next base: position 1,270,512 of record NZ_JBBOTE010000001.1, read on the forward strand.
GCTCAGGGCGTTCTACGGAGATTATTGATGTTGAAAACATCGTAGGTCCTTTCATTACAACGTCACCGACGCGAATTCAATTGATGGATGATATAAAATTAATAGATTGGTTGCAGAAGATACAAGAGGAAGAGATAGAAAGAAGACAATATGAGTATGCTTCTTTGACAGAGATTCAGGGGTGGAGTGAAGTTCCTAGAGGAATACCGCTGTTCAATAGTTTATATGTGTTTGAAAATTATCCAGTGAAAGAGGAGTCTTCAGAAAATCTGGAAATTGGTGAATTGGAAGGGGTAGAACAAACCCACTACCCATTAGGGTTAGCTGTAGTTCCAGGAATCCAGTTATCGTTAAAGTTAATGTATGACCGTAGTAAGTTTAATAGAGTAACCATTGAACGAATGCTGGGTCATTTACACCAAGTGTTAATGCAAATGCTCAAAAACATTGATCAAAATCTATCGGAGCTAGTATATATTACGGAAGCTGAACAAAGAAAGCTATTGGAAGAATGGAATAATAATACTATATCCTATCCACGTGAGAATGCAATCCATCAACTATTCGAAGAGCAAGTAAATCGTACGCCTGACGCGTTGGCAGTGGTAGATGAAAAACAGCAACTAACATATCGAGAGCTGAATGAAAGAGCTAATCAATTAGCCCATCATTTACAGAAATGTGGAATTGGGACAGAGTCATTAGTTGGCCTTTGCTTTGAGCGTTCAGTTGAGATGGTTGTTGGTCTCATGGGAATTTGGAAGGCTGGAGCAGCCTATGTTCCATTAGATCCATCGAATCCGGAAAGCCGCCTGCAATATATTTTAGAAGACACGGGAATTAGAGTGTTAGTTACAAATGAGGTATTACTAGGATGGATACCTAAAGACATCAAGACAGTTTGCCTAGATAGGGACCAAGCAATGCTTTCTCAAGAAAGCAAACTTTCACCAATATGTGAGGTAACAGGGGAAAACTTAGCGTATGTTATCTATACTTCTGGTTCGACAGGGAATCCAAAGGGGGCTTTAGTACAGCACCATTCTGTAATAAACCTATCCTATGGTTTACAAAAAGAAGTTTTCTCACATGACATACCTAGTAATATGCGCGTCGGTTTGAATGCGTCAATTGCCTTTGATGTATCTATTCAGCAATTACAAATGCTGCTGTATGGTTCAAGTTTATATATTATCCCAAGTGAAGTTCGCACTAATCCGGAACGATTTGTGTCTTATATTAGGGAGAATAAATTGGAAATGTTTGATATGACACCTTCATTACTTCAATTACTTATAGATGGAGGATTACTAGAAACAAGTGCTGATGTTCATGTACCAAGTAAGATATTAGTCGGTGGTGAAGCAATCATGCCGTCATTATGGAAACAGCTAGTAGAGACTGAAAAAATTGATTTTTATAACGTATACGGTCCTACAGAATGTACGGTTGATGCAACGTGTTATCATATCGAAACAGATAGTAAGAGAGTTACAATTGGACGTCCGTTGCCGAACGTTCAAACTTATGTATTAGATAAAAATTTGTTACCTGTTCCAGTTGGTGTAACAGGTGAGCTATATATTGGTGGTGCAGGTATAGCGCGAGGATACTTGAATCGTCCAGAATTAACAACAGAGCGATTCATCCGTCATCCATTTAATGAAGAAGAGCGTTTATATCGTACGGGAGATTTGGTTCGTTATTTACCTGATGGTAATTTAGATTACTTGAGAAGAATTGATAATCAAGTGAAAATTAGGGGCTTTCGTATTGAACTTGAAGAGATTGAAGCGAGTATAGAGAGGCATCCATTGGTAAAAGAAGCAGTAGTTTTGGTAACAGAGGATAAATTAGGAGAGCAGAGATTGGTTGCTTATGTAGTTGGAGATGGAAGTATGCATGACTGGCGTGAATATCTCAAGACACAAGTACCGAATTATATGGTTCCCGCACACTCTATAAAGGTAGACAAGATTCCTCTTACACCGAATGGAAAAGTTGATCGAAAGGCATTGAACAGTTTAACAATTCAAAGAGAAAATAATTTGTCTACACCAATCATTCCAAGGGATGAAATTGAATATCAGTTGATTAAAATCTGGCAGGATGTGTTACAGATAGAAGATGTCTATGTAAATGATGATTTCTTTAATAGAGGGGGACATTCTCTCCTTGTAATTAAATTGATTTCAAAAATTAAGGAGAAGTTTGGAAAAGAGATTAAGGTGTCTACATTGATTAAGAATCCAACAGTGGAAGGAATCGCATGCCTTATTCGTGATAAGCATGATATGACGAAATCAGTAGTAGCGCTAGTTCCACTACAAGAATCAGAGAAAAGACCTTTCTTCTGCGTTCATCCGTTTATGGGGAATGTATTCTGTTACATTCAACTAGCAAGATTGCTTAAGAACCATTGTTCATTTTATGGTTTACAGAATCCTCTTATAGAAAAGAAAGAAATTGACGAGTTAACTTTGCCGGAAGTAATTCAACTTTACACCGAAGAAATCAAACGTGTTCAGCCAGAAGGTCCATATCGTCTTGGAGGATGGTCTTTAGGCGGTGCAATTGCTTATAAAATCGCAACTGTACTAAAGAATCAAGGTGAGGAAGTTGAGTTGTTGATACTAATGGATACTAAAGTACCTTCAGAGCAGGACTATAAAACAAGAGAAGAAATGCTCTCATATATATATGAGCATTTCATTCCTAGAGATTTTACTGAGCAGGAAGAAGGCCTCATCCATAAACAAGATATGCTTGTGGAGCGATTAATTATGGAGGGAGTACTCCCGCCTGATGCAGATCTTATGAATTTGAAGCAAGTTATCAATGCTCATAGGAAATGCCTGAACTTAATGGCAGAGCATGATTTAATACCATACTCTGGAGAAGTTCTCTACTTTAGTGCTGAGGAAGGAAAAGAGTTGTTTACAGATTGGGGACCTTTATTAAAAGGTAGAGTAAATAGGTATTCAGTCCCTGGATCACATGAGGAAATAGTAGATTCACCTGCAGTTGAAAAAATAGCTATGTATCTACTAAATGAATTTGAAGGAATAAAAGAGAAGTCCATTTTATTAACGGAAAAGTAGAGAGTATAAAAGATGCAAAGCAATGAACGAAAAGGGGAGACCAATACCTGCATATCAAGTGTAGGGAATAATGAATATATTAAGAGCATTACTTTTTAAGGGGATAATGTAAAAAGTAATTGGTAGAGACATAGAAATCTTTGTAATAGAAGCGAATGCCTGATGATATCCCTGAGGGAAGGTGCATATTTTCATTGATATGTAAATATGCACCTTTTCTATTGTATATGCAATTTAATAAAGTTAATTTGAGTTTCTGTAACGTTCATATATGAAGCCATTCTTTAAAAAAGGACGTGATTTATCATACAAATTCACGCTGTGAAAATACCAAAGAATATTGAAAGTCATTTGTTTAAGAAACTTAGTAACTTGGTTTCAAATGGGAAGAAAGAGCGAATGAAGCGATTATTAAATTCATGCGACATTAATAGGACCCTGATAGGGGATTTACTAATCCGATCTCTAATCTGCCAAAAGTATAAAATTAATAATGAAGAAATTAGATTTATATATAATGAGTATGGAAAACCTTTTGTTGAAAACTTTTCTGACTTTCATTTTAATGTGTCTCATTCAGGAGAATGGGTGGTTTGTACTACTGCTAATTTTAATGTGGGTATTGATATAGAAAAAGTTTCAGAAATAGAGGCTTTTAAATTAGCAAAAGAATTTTTTTCAGCGGAAGAATTTTATGATATATCTAATATGAATTCTGATGAACAAATTAATTATTTTTATGATTTATGGACATTAAAAGAAAGCTATATAAAAACGATTGGAAAAGGGCTTTATACCCCATTAAATTCATTCTCTATAAAAAAAGAATCACGAACTTCAATTTCATACAAGCATATACCTAAAAACTTTTACTTTAAACAATATAACATTGATCCAAATTATAAGTTATCTGCTTGTGCAACAAGAGATGAATTTCCTCAAGAGATAATAATTAAAGACATTTATACAATTTGCCAAACTATATACAAATTTGAAAGTAAGGAGAAAATCAATGCAGAAGACTAAACTTTTTTGCTTTCCACATGCTGGGGGATCTGCGTTTAGTTACGCAAAATGGAAAAATCACTTTAATCCATATATTGAGGTAGTCCCGGTAGAGTTAGCTGGTAGAGGATATAGAATTGAAGAAAACTTGTACCAAAGTATGGAAGAGGCAGTAAATGATGTCTACAATAAAATAGTTATGCAGATAGATGATTCGCCCTACATTCTATTCGGGCATAGCATGGGAAGTTTGATCGCCTATGAAGTAGCCAGAAAAATAAAAGATTCTAAAAACGTATCGCCTGAATTTCTTGTTTTGTCCGGTAGAAATCATCCAAATAGTAAAATAAGAAATATCCGACATAATCTTTCTAATGAGCAATTTAAAAGAGAAGTTATTGCAATGGGAGGTACACCATCTGGGGTACTGCAATCAGAAGAATTAATGGAGATCTTTCTCCCTATTCTAAGAGCAGATTTTAAAATCGTTGAGACGTATATTCATGACAAAAATACACAACCATGTGATATTGATTTTCTTATATTTAATGGGGAAAATGATGAATTTACTACATATGATCAAGTAATAAAATGGGAACGATACACAAGTAAAACGTGTACTTTTCATTCTTTTGAAGGTAATCATTTCTTTCTAAATGAAAATATTGAAGAAATAGCAAATAGTATTAAAAGAAAGTTAGATTCTAAAAGATTATCAAATAGTTTTTAGAGTTTTATAAGTATGCTCATAGCTAAAAATATTAAAGGGTTTGAAGTATACACTTCTTGTGCAGATATGCATGGCAAAAAGACAATCGAGTACATTCGGTGGTCTTTTTCTATTTTTATGGAGTTTGTGGCGAAATGCTAGACTTGCTAGATTGTGGATCTAGTAGCCGTTGAATGTGCGGGTTCAAGTCCTGTCATTCCGACCACGAGGGGGTATAATTTAAGGGTAAAACAGGGGCCTCCAGAACCTCTGATGTGGGTTCAATTCCCGCCATCCACTTATACTTGTTCATTAAAAGGTTTCACAAAAAATATGTAATATGTTATGGGTACTTACATAAATTTATTGATTTTCAGTTAAAAAGTATTGTGCGATTATACACGTTATGTTACATTAATGTTACTAAGTTGTTACAATATATCATAAATGTTTCGGTATTATTTCTTGTTATTTCTGTAATGTTACAAAAAACTATAAATATTGTTATGTGTATAGGAGTGTGTGTAGTAAAAAGTCTGAGTTGAAAGTACGTGCACACTTTAAATTTCCTTTTTGTCTGAATGAAGAAGACTACCAACTAATTAAGGGCTTTAAAGTAACCACTTTAAATAAAATGTGCTTCCTTTCCCACACACAATTGAGTACATATTTAAAGTACAGTCTAATTGCTACACAGACTCTTGTACATATAAACATTAAGGTGAAATAGAGATAAGAATTCATTACATAAAAAGCATTACCAAGCTAAACGTACAAAATATCATCTGTGCATTTTGATGAAATGTTAAAATGCCTAGATGATATTTTTTTGAAGAATTCTTGGATATGTTTATGAATAACAATTCCTAATACTTAATGACTCTTTACTACTAAAACATCCGATAATTTATGTAATTAGATTTATAGGGTGTATGTACATTCACTTATATAGGGAAAATGAGGTTTTTCATATGAAGTATAGTTATAAAGTGTTTATATTTATTTGGACAATTATTTTATTGTTTTTTCTACTTTATTTTGGTTACAGTGAAATTTCCGAAAACGAGCAAATGCCAGTCATAACAATCAAACAATAAAAATAAGAAATGCTACAAAAGCAAAACATAATAAAAATAGATACCCGAAAATGTTTAAGAACAGGAACAATTACATGCATAAACAACCTTACGATTTCCATGCATACCCCACGTCATTTGGGCAATAGGGGAAAAGTATTATTATTTGGCGTGCGCAATCTTCCATCACTAGTAGAAACGGAAAGTTCCGTATACCTGCTGAAGGAGGAAGATGTCTACCTGCCAGGGGGCGGATCTATTCAGCATCTAGAAATATTGGAATTAAAAGTGTAGAAAACAAATAGTGAAAAGGGAACATATCTTGTGATTCCTTTTTTATTCTTGTAGATAAGTCTGGGGAGAAAACGGGGATTTCTGCACGCAACATAGATCTCATCGGTATACTAATTGTGTTTTACGTATAGCTGGGAGTTGGTGTGATGGTATTTGCAATGGATGTGAGATTCCGTCATTCTTTTCATGAAATTGAATCATTAGACATTCCAAATATATTGTTTCCGAGTCAGTGCAGGAAATTGTATCAAGTGATTGGAATCGGCATTCAAGAAGAATTCCGCAATCCCTATGTCATTATAAAAGAGCAACATGGTTCCGTTACATTCCGATTACCAGAAGAATTATCAACATGGGTGCAGAACAAATTATTACTTGTTAAAGGAGGCCAGTTTGTTTCCATACTGCATTTCAGTTAGCCATGCGAAGTTTTGTGCCATTTTTTGATCTCGGATATAAAAAGAATAGTCTGTCAGGTTAGGTGAGGAGATGCCACCTCTGACTTTCACATCATACGTAGGATGTGGTGTAACTTGAATCAATTCAGATTTATGATTCTGAATAAACATTCTAACCTTTTCAAACTTGTTAATTACGGGCTGTATCTCCATTTTAAACCGATCATAGGGATATGTTTTATTTTTATTGTAATACCTATCCAGTTCAATCAACTCTGACACTGCTGTATCAAATTCACTCTTTACTTCAGGATTTACTTTTTGCAACCATTCTTTTGCATAAGAGCGGAATGAAGATCTATAAAACAAATTCATATCAAAACCAGCTAATGTGAGTGGCTTTCCTTTTTCTTTTTGTTCTTTCATATAGGTAAATAATTGTTCAAGTTCCTCAGTTTTCCATACAGAGTATAAGGATTGTTTCATCGCTTCTGTAGCGGTTGAGTTATCAAAATTTTGCTGAACAGCTGCTGCTTCCCAAAGCCCTGTTTCAAATGCAATCACATTATATTCCAGGTGTAACAGCTTGAGAGGAAGTGCTGGAAGACGGGATCCCTAAGAAAGCAAAAAAACTAGGTGTGAAATAATCAGTTATTTGTGATGGTGGATTCTCCTAGGTGGAGGGTTCGCCGTTTTTTATTATATGTTATGTTGTGGTTTTTATATAAAGCATATTGAAAAGATGGATTAAATCTTCTGGAATGATGTCTCCATAATTAATAACTTGTACAATAACCTTTCAATTATCACTAAATCCATTCATATCAACAAGTTGTCCCATATATCCCTTTGTAGCAATATCTTTTAAAGTACGCTAAAAAATACCCTTTATTTTATCTTTATCTTATCTTTACCTTATCTTTAAATTTTTATATTAAACTTAAAACCTTAAAGTATTGATGTTTGAGTCTAAAAAGGGCGGGAGATAGATGTTCATTACATAGTTTGTAAATAACCAATTACCTTTGAAAAATTAAATTTTTTATACGAGGAGGAATATATGAAGGATACAAGTAAAAAACAAATTATAAAAGTGTTCCTTATTAGTATTTTAGGCTTAGTAATAATACTTGGAATGCTATATTTTAATTATAAAACCAATATTCAACAAAATAAAGCGCAAGCCACCGAAAAACGTGTATTGCAATATGAGTCTACCTTAAAAAAAGAATTAGAAAAATATAATTTAGGAGAGAAAACACCAATTTTATTAGGAATTATGTATCAAGAGAGTAGAGATAATATGAAGCGACCTCCTAGATTATCAAGTCAGGGATTTTAACCCATAATAATGAATGAAAACATTATGAATGGGGTTATACCCTATGATAATAGGAGGCCACTATGGAAAATATAATCTATATTGGGATGGATGTCCACAAGGAAAGTTTTAGCTTATGTGCACTACACGGAACAACTGGGGAAATTGTAAGAGAAGCACGATGTGCTTCAAATGTATCTCTCGTAAAAAAATTCGTTGAGAAACTGAAAACAAAATATGGTGAAGATATAAAAATTAAAGCTGGATATGAGGCTGGTTGTTTAGGGTATTCACTTCATAATCTTCTTGAACAAAATGGAATTGATTGTGATATTTTAGCTCCCACAACAATGTACAGTTCATCAAAAAATAAAATGGTTAAAAATGATAAATTCGATGCCAAAATGATTGCTCTTAATTTAGCAAATGGCACCTATAAAGAAGTATATGTTCCAGAAGAAGAGGATGTTGCCGTGAAAGAGTATATCCGCATGTTAGGTGATTTTAAAACATCTTTGAAAAAAATAAAACAACAGATAAAAGCATTCCTTTTAAGGCATGGCTATGTGTATGAAGGGAAATCAAGCTGGACAATCGCTTATATGAAATGGTTAAAGAATCTTGATCTACAAGGATTATTCAAAGAAACGTTAGGCGAATACCTATTACAGTATGATGTTCTAGTCGATAAAATTGAGCGGTTCAGTCTGAGATTAGAAGAATTATCTCATCGTGAAAGGTACGAAGAACCAATCGCAAATTTAAGATGCTTAAAAGGTATAGATACAACATCGGCAATGACTGTTCATGTGGAAATTGCAGACTTCACTCGTTTTCCCACGGCTAAAGCATTTATGGCTTATGTAGGATTGACACCAAGCGAAAGCTCAAGTGGAGAAAAAATCAGTCGACGTTCGATTACAAAACAAGGAAATTCGACCGTTAGGTCTACTCTTGTAGAATGTGCAAATGCGTTGGTAAAAGGAACAATCGGATTAAAATCGAAGCGAGTGAAAGCAAGACAAAAAGGGCAACGAAGCGAAGTGATTGCTTATGCGGATCAGGCTGTAGAAAGGTTACAAAGAAAATATTATCGCATGATATATCAAGGGAAACCTAGAAATGTTGCCGTTACAGCTATCGCAAGAGAACTGGGGTGTTTTATATGGGGATTAGAAACAGGTAAAATTCACCGAAAATAAAGAGGGAAGGATATGAAGTTGATTGATTCATTCATAGTTAGAAACCAAAGGTATCAATTGATGGCATAGATGAGCTTCAGAGATAGTGAATTACAGGTCTGGCTATCTATGACTCACCTCTTCTGGCATGGCTGAAATTCTGATAAACAAGCTATTTATTAGAATTTGAAAAGGTGTGATCCACGCAGTGAGATTATAAGAGCCTAACGACGAACCATTAACCTGAGGTAACCAATCCACGAATAACAGAGTGGTTAACTGTCGATAGATCTTATTTCTGAAGCTTTTGTATGCCATCAAGAAAAATATTATGGGTGAAAAACTATTGACAAAGGTCACTTCATAACAGGTGAGGGAAACGATCCTATGCAGTCATCTGAATCACTTGGATTAAAGCCAAATGAAATTCAAGAGACAAGCTTGAGCATTGAACAAGGGGTAAAACACTTTGCTAAAATGTACAAATATGGAACGGACAAGGATGTTAGCATGGATACAATTATTCAAAGCTATAATATGGGGCCAGGTTATATTGATTTTGTTGCTAGTCAAGAAGTTAAACAACACTCGGAGGATTCAGCCAAAAAGTTTTCTAAGATGAAAGTTGATCAAAATCCAGCGATGTATACTTGTGGTGGAAATAAAAATAATTTTAGGTATCCATATTGTTATGGTGATTTCACATATGCCACAAAGGTAAATGAAAAAACAAAACTTATTGAAGAACTTCTTCGAAATGTACATAGCTCTTCTAAATAAGTTGCAGAATAAAATATAATGATACCGTCAGTTAATAATAATAATAGCTAAGAAAAAACTACTTCCTTTCTTAATTCACATAATTTTCAAAAATAAATCCTATGGATGTTAATATTTGTTATATAATATATTTGTCAAAGCATTACCCCTAAAGTTTCTACAGTCAATCTGTAAGATAGTTTGTTTGGCTCGTATATTCACCTTAAAACAAAAAGAACTTGTAGAGAGTCCTACAAGTTCTTTTTGTTTTAAGGGTTAAATGTGGATTTAAAATATAGTTGCAATTTTTTGAGGGGGAAAAGTAAATGTTTATAAAAACAGAAAGATTATTAATACGGAAATTTGAGTTCAAAGATTGGCAAGCTGTTCATGAGTATACATCAGATATCAATGTTATGAAATACATACCTGAAGGGGTTTTTACTGAAGAAAATACAAGAAACTTTGTGAATGAAAACATTGGTGAAAACGCTAAGAACTTTCCTGTAGTATTAATTCATAAAGATATTCTGATTGGTCATATAGTTTTTCATAAATATTTTGGTGAGCATACATATGAGATTGGTTGGGTGTTCAATCCTAAATATTTCAATAAAGGATATGCTTCTGAAGCAGCACAAGCTACATTGGAATATGGCTTTAAGGAAATGAAATTACATAGGATTATAGCTACATGTCAGCCACAAAATACCCCATCATATCGAGTAATGGAGAAGATTGGAATGAGAAGAGAAGGCTATTTCAGGAAGTGTATACCACATGGGAATGAATGGTGGGATGAATATTATTACGCTATTTTAGAAGAAGAGTAGTGTTTCAGAATGCATTATTTAAATTGACACTCTTATTCCTAAATAGGCAAGTTGACTATCTTTATTGGGGATTCTTGCTACTAAAGGCGAAGTTTATTTCCGGTATCGCTGACGTGCAAAACTTTGTATAATCTGATCTTATCTCTAAATCACAACTGTTACCCCATCACCATCAAGTTAAAGTTTCATTTTATTTTGCTAACTTGAGGGTGATGTGACGTAACCTTAATTATTTAAAAATTTTAAAAAGGCCCCTTAGCCATGTTAAAGGGACCTTGATCACGCAAATGATCTGTAAGCCAATTCATTTTTGATATACAGATCATTTGTATGATAATTTTTATAAATAATTGCTAAATAGTGAATTTACATAAATGCTTTTAGAAGTTCTTGAATTAATGGGATTGCTCCACCTATAAATTTTAAAACTGCCATTGCGATTTCCATATTATTCTCTCCTCTTTTTCGTATTAAAATGTAATAAATCTTTATAACTTTATTATAGTAAGCGCTTACAATAATAACAATACATTTCCGTATGCAATATTGCATATTTATACATTAGATCTCTATTATTCATTTTTTAATGGTACTATAGCGAGGTGAGAGTCTTTAAGGGTTCTCCTTAATAGGAGGAAATATGGAAAGAGTGCAAGCGATTTACAGTAATCAAAAATTTAAGAGTTGGGTTAAACAGGTATTAGCTGTAGGAGGAGAATAGGGTGCTGTTATTTGGTGTTATATGTTTTCTGTTTCTTAGTTATCATGTAAATAGTATACAACTAAACTAGTAGAGTCTTGCCTAGAGAGGTAAGGCTCTTTTATTGTAGTACCTGGAGATGAGCAAACTACATACAATATCTCTCAGGTTTTTCAGATCACTTTGTAGGATTCCTTGTTTAGAACACTAATTCATATCATTGAAAACAGAATTCTATGGATAAAAAATATGTTTTTACTAGATACATACTAAAAAGATAAGCATAAATTATATTAGATTTTGGCAAAATCTTTTTGAATTGGAAAAGGATTTAAATCTTACTTATAGACTTGATTCCTTTTTATATACTATAATCCTTATATTGATACGTAAATATAATACAGTAACAATAAATTAAAAGCAAGAATTTTAGTAGCGGTACGTTCACACATCCATCAACTTAAGATTTTCAAACAAAAAATTCTTTTTTTAATTGATTAATAGTAAACGAGAAAGATTGGCAAATTAACAACTAAAGAGATTTCTTCAGGTAAAATCTATCAAAAGGTCCTTTACAAAATTTATACATAAGTCAATTATAAAAGCATGTAAATATTATGTATTTTTGTAAAAGAAATTCATTGACACTTGTGTATATAAGTAACTATACTCGTTACATCAAATTGAATGCGTGATAATACGATTTTATTATTATTACAAACATGTAAATATAAAAATAGAAAATCTCAATTTGATAAATACAATGGTAGAGGTGTTTATTTTAATGAAGCACAAATTAATTGCAACAGGTATCCTTGCAGGAGCTATATTATCCTATTCTTCTAATATTTTAGCAGATACTCATAAATTCCCTGATGTTCCTACATGGGCTGATAAATCCGTTAACTATTTAGTTGATAAACAGGTATTAAATGGTTATCCAGATGGAACTTTTGGTTCAAATGACTCCTTAGACAGAGCTTCGGCTACAAAAATTATGACAAAAGTTTTAGGTATAAAAATTGAGCCTAATGCAAAACCATCTTTTACAGATTCACAAAACCACTGGGCTACTCCTTATATTGCTGCTGCTGAAAAAGCTGGTATTGTTAAAGGTGAAGGTAATGGAATCTTTAATCCATCCGGAAAAGTAACTCGTGCTGCTATGGCTACCATGCTAGTAAATGCATATAAACTACAAAGCACAGCAAATCATAACGAGCAGGTTAGATTTGAAGATTTAAAAGGGCATTGGGGAGAAAAACATGCCAATATTTTAATAGATTTAAAAATTTCTAATGGTACCGAGAACGGTTGGCAACCAAATAGATTTATAACACGTGCTGAAGCTGCTCAACTTACTGCAAAAACAGATATGTTACAACAAAATTTAAACGATGAAAAAGAGGTTATTACTGCTACCTCATATGAAGATTTAAATTTAACAGTGGCTTCGAAAATTACAGCTCAAGAGATTGATAGTTTTATTGCAAAATATCATTCAGATAGTCCCTTAGTTGGACATGGACAAGATTTTATCAATGCGCAAAATCAATATGGCGTGAGTGCTCATTATTTAGCGGCGCATGCGATTTTAGAATCTGGATACGGAAAATCAGAAATCGCATATCAAAAACATAATTTATTCGGTCTACGTGCATATGATGGAGATCCGTTTAAATATGCGAAATATTTACCAAGCTACGGCGATAGTATTGCTTATAACGCTAATTATGTACGAGAAAGATATTTAGAAGAAAGTGGTATGTATTATAACGGGTCAACATTAACTGGCATGAACGTGAAATATGCATCAGATAAAGGCTGGGCTAAGAAAATTGCGGGTATTATGGAACGTATTAAACCGTTTCGTGTAGAAGACTATACATATGCAAAAAAATTACCAAAGAATCCTGAAACATTAGATGTCGACGCGTTATCTAATGAAATTCCATATAAAATGTATGCAGACGGTTCAAGCTCAAATGTTGTATCATCAGCTACTTACTATCAGGTACCTTATCCATTTAATTTAAAAATTAAAAGTAGACCAGATGTAGCTGTCGAGGAGAATAAAGTTGGTACAGTAACTCCTGGAACAACCATCTTTATTTATCGTGAAGATCCGAATGGATGGGTAGAATTCTCTTTTGAAGCTAATGGAGAAAAATATTGGACATTAAAAAATAAATTAAGTATGTAATTAAAAAGATCTATTTCACTAGTTTTAAAAGTATGGGATTGGACAATTGATTCTCTAGATTGGAAATACAATAAATTACCCGTTGATGTAGCAGCTGCAAAGATTATTCAAAATGTCTTAGCAGGTGCTACATCCGCATACTTTTTCGGGAAAATGTTGCGCAAAGTAGGTTCATTTTCAACACTATCTCCTGGTTCACCGTAATCTTCAATGATGTAATATTCTTTATCTTTAATGTATATATTGAATATACAAATATATTGTGTTATGATGTGAATTAGAAACTCGCGTGTTTCAAATACAACATTTTTATCTTTTTGATGACCTCTTATCTTTCCGTAAGAGGTCCTTTTTTATCCCTCCGTATTGCATAGCCGCTAAAATACTATGAAAAGATACTAGAGACTACTACAATGTGATATTCTCTAGTATTTTTTCTTTATCCATATTATCTATTGTTGGGTAATTGATGAATTATTAATTTTTGTATAATTTTCACAAAATAACTTTGAACCATTATTTATTTCAATATAAAATAATAAAGGTATATATATGAATAGGTATGTCCTTTTTATGTGATGATAATGCGAATTGAAGCGTAATACTGAAACGGTAAACGAGAAGAATCAGGGCCGAAACAGATAGTAAGGAGCAGACAATACTTATAATGAAAACGTTCATAATGGACTGTCTATGGATGGAGAAAAAATACGAAAAGATAAAAGGGGCAAATGAATATGAACAGAGCCTTTAAAGGTACCGTATTAGCAGGGATAAGTGTGGGTTTCTTGCTAGCTGGTTGTACAATAGAAACATATGTCCTAACGCAGTCCAGAATATAAGCAAGTAGATTAAGTATTCTAAGCAGATAAATGAAGACTATAGCGATGAAGAAATTGAAAGACAACTAAGAGGTATAGCATCCTGACTTTCTAAATAACATGAGTGTTTCTATAGAATGAATCCTTAGGAGGGCTATTGTGGAACCTTTAATCAATGCTATTTTATACTTTGTATTTTTATTTGGAGCACTGTTTCTTATACTGGGTACTGCATTGGTTTTATTAATCGTGGCTGCATTACCAGTAATCTGGAAGAAAAATCTATCATTCCTAATGATTAGCTTAGGTATAAATATACTTGTCATTCCATTGTCTTTTTTTATTGGCGGGATGGCAACAGATTCCCCTGGTAGTGCGATGCATGATTTTTGGGAAGTATTTTTGTTTATTCAGATATTTCCGTTTCCCCTAGTACTGCTATCTTTAGTTTGGTGGCTTGTGCGTCGAAAAAAAGAAAAAGTTCATGTGTAGCGTTTTTAATGCAAATAAGCTGTCCGTTTGGGCAGCTTATTATATTTATTACTAAGCGTGATTATTTCCAAAATGAATGCAATACCACTATACAGTTAAATTGAAGGTGAACCATATTGAAATCTTATCAAACTTTAGCCCACTTGTATGCATTAGGACTAGGCTGCGGACTTTGGAATAGAGAGGAGGTTATTTCATGGTGCGATAGGTTGATTGAAGCAAATGATCACCCGCCATATGAAATTATGGAGATATCTTTAATGTCTAAAGCAAAGCTGATATATATAGAATCGGCTTTACTGTCATATAGCCGCATAGTTGATGAAAACCCCTCGGTAAACATCCTTCTTTCAGTCTTAAATGAAAAGTTAGTAGCTCAGAAATGGAATATTAAACAAGCTATTACTTGCTCTACTCGATTACTAGTAAATAGAGGCCTGTATTGGGAAGAAGAATATTTTGATTTATACAGCCTTAATGATAGCTATGACTTAGCACAGGAAGGTATCCATTTTAATGAAAAAGATGTGATTTCTGCTTATATCGATACATTAGGTGTTTTTCGCGTCCATTTTAACGAGTTTGAAGATCTCTATTTACAAGTCATGAAACAGAAGTGGCAAGGGTAGAAGGCAGGAAAAAGAATCATTGAATCGTAAGAGTTACTTCCTGTATTTATCACCAAATTTATCTAGCCAAGACAAATCTGTCTTCGTGTTGATGAATTTTTGTCTCTTAATAACTTAATGCTATCGTTTTTATTTTTTCCGACAGCAAGCTAAGTTAGCATGTTTAATGCATAATGAGACGCCTGTAAATGAGCATTACTATTTAAATTTTTACCAGAGAGTAATTTAGTTAATTAGTAGAAAAAGGAAGGGGCCTATTTGGCTCCTTCCTTTTTCTCATACATACATAACGCTTGTTGACAACTTATGAAATAATAGCATTCATCGCTATTAAAATATAACATTAAAAGCAATTAATTAGATATGTAATTTTGCATATATTGTACTATTTCATGAATAGGAACAAAACTATTTATCTCTTTCTGTATGGAGACAAATAGATTTAGGTTTACTTAAGTTAAGAAGATCTGATCATTGATTACTGGTTAAACCATATTTCTACGTATTTGAAAAAAATTATATTACTGGATTGCATGTTAAAGAGAGTGAGGACTTTATGAAATGTAGGTTGTTCCTTGATTTCTTACTCGTGATTTTACTAGGAGGATGCATTGGAAAAGAAGTTACGTTATATACAATTTCAAAAGGGGATATTAGTCAGTGTATCCAAAGATGCGCTCCGTTTCCTGTTTCCTATTTCCTATTCTACTAAATTACCATTCCAAGCAAATTTCTTCTCTTTCAAACAATTCATTCATTGAATAAAGATAATTCGGCCATACGTATCGGAGGACAGGAAACTTTATTAATACCATTTGGAATATATTTCAATATACTTCCGATACTATAACAGATCGAAAATTTCTTTATTGGAGGTATATAATGGCATATCCATTTCGTAACTTAGTATTTGAAGGTGGCGGGGTAAAGGGAAGCGCTTATATAGGTGCCATCCGTGCACTAAATGAAGAAGGGATTTTATCAGAAATACAACGATTTGGGGGGACGTCAGCTGGAGCGATTACTGCATTACTTTTAGGTCTTTCCATTCCATTCGCAGATCTTGTAAAAATCCACAAAGACATGAATTTCAAAGCATTTAAAGATGATGATTTTTCGATTGTACAAGATAACATTCGTTTATTTTTTGATGGTTTTGGTATCTATAAAGGGGATTTCTTCACTGAGTGGGTAGGAAAAATCGTTGAAAAGTGGACAGGGAGTAAGGACACAACTTTTCAGCAGTTGTATGACAAAACAGGAAAAGACGTGTTTTTCCAAGGAACGAACGTTTCTACACACCAGCTTCGTACGTTTTCTCGCGAAACGACACCTGATGTCCCGTTAGTAGTTGCTGTGCGGATTTCGATGTCCATCCCATTCTTTTTTAAATCTGTGGAATGGGATAAAGATTATTATGTAGACGGAGGTGTACTCGATAACTACCCAATTCGTTTATTTGATCGGAAAAGTTTTGTGAATAAGGAAGAACACTTCACGACCACAGATACGATTGACGAGGTTAATAAACTGATAAGCAATATGGAGGATCATTCTACACTAAGAAGCTTACACACGAAATACAATGCATCTTTCTTTGATCCTACAGATGAAATTGTCTATAACAAAGAAACACTAGGTTTCCGTTTAGAATCTCAGGCCGAGGTTGCCATGTTAAAACATATCGCAACTTCAACAGAACATCATATTGGCCATTCTCTTATTCATTTTGCATGGAATTTGTCTCAAACCATGATCAAAGGTCATGAGAGTGGAAAAACAACCAAAGAAGATGCTGCCCGCACTGTATTTATCAATACATTCTTTACGCCGTCATTTAATTTCGATATCACAGAAGAAGAAAAGAAAACACTCATGAATTCAGGCTATACTTCTACTAAAGACTATCTACATCAGTTTAATACGTCTGAAGTAAAAATGTTTAATCGACCATAAAGCCGAGTGTAATTTAATGTGAAGAAATTAGGCTTTTTTATTTAGTGATGAAATCCATTATCACATTTCGTATCATGTGGCATAGGCCCATCCAGGGAATCCAGAAAGGCAACAGTCTGTTTGAGGTTTCTCAAAAATAAATGCGCAAGATCCATGGAAAATCCATTTCGAACCACAACTCGCATAATCGTCACCGTTTCCATATCTGGAGGCAATGGATAGGCGGGTACTTGCCAACCGAATACACGCAATTGTCGAGATAAATCATAAAGGTTCCAGTTTGATGTGTAGCCATCTTTCAGTCGCCAAGCGAAAACCGGAATGTCCGACCCATCAGACAAAAGTTCGAACGGTTCCATCTTCTGAATGGCCTTGCTTAGAAAAAGAGCGACTTTCTGTGAAGCCTTTTGAACATCATAGTACCCCTTTTTCCCTAAACGTAAATAATTATAATATTGCAGGAGCACTTGTGCGCCAGGACGAGAAAAATTCAGAGCAAAGGTCGGCATGTCTCCGCCCAAATAGGAGACATGGAAGATTAGATTTTCAGGGAGATCTTCAGCTTCCCGCCAAATTATCCAACCCAATCCAGGATAGACTAATCCATATTTATGTCCGGATACATTGATGGACTTCACCCTTGGTAATTCAAAATCCCAGACTAAATCTGGTTGGAGAAATGGTGCTATAAATCCTCCTGAAGCTGCATCCACATGCATGGGAATGTCAAGACCAGTCTTCGCCTGTAAATCATCCAACGCTTTCGCAATTGCGGCAACCGGTTCGTAAAGACCGGTATAAGTTTCACCGAGAATCGGTACTACACCAATCGTATTTTCATCCACGGCTGCGAGGACCCTCTGAGGATCCAATTGAGGATGTTCAGGGCTAACCTTCACATAACGTGGTTCAACCTCCCAATAATTCGCGAATTTTTCCCAAACGACCTGAACAGCAGAACTAAACACAATATTGGGACGATCCACCGGCTTCCCTTCGCTTTTACGTGCATTTTGCCATCGTCGCTTTAAGGCAAGCCCACCGAGCATACATGCTTCTGACGATCCAGTTGTTGAAACGCCCATAGTCGTAAGGGGGCTGGGCGAATGCCAGAGGTTGGCTAAGATACGGACACACCGCTCCTCAATTTCAGCTGTCTGTGGATATTCGTCCTTGTCAATCATGTTCTTGTCGAATGATTTTGCATATAATTGCTCTGCGGTAGGCTCCATCCATGTACTAACAAAAGTTGCAAGATTCAGGCGGGCGTTGCCATCAAGAGTAATTTCATCATGGACGATTTGATATGCTGTTTCTGGTAACATGCCTTCATCAGACATATGAAAGCGTGGAACGACGGATTCTCCTTTGCGGGCAAACAAAGGATTTACAGAAAATTCGTGAGGCAGCTCTTTTTGCATGTGAAGTGGTAGAGATTGTGAATTATCTGGCATAATAACTTTTCTTTCGTATGTATCGTTTTGAACTTCTGCTTTTCGATCCTGTGGCATAAAAGCCCCCCTTAATTAAGTTTTTAACAAACATATTATTTACAAAAAATCATTTGTTAAACCAAGGGGACATAAGGCTTCAAGCACTTTTCTATCAATCTTTATTTCAACGCTACACGGAAGCCTGTGGTTATAATTCAAAGGAGTGAACAGCCGATTTATTCCTTACTTTTATTATTCCCTACTGAAACTTTTCAAGCACTTTCTGGTTAATGAGGACATGTAACGTTCCTTGATTCAGATTGCCGCGATCCTGGTCTGGAGGGAAGGACTGTCCATTTCCAGACTACTGTGGTTCGCCAGCTCAAATGCGGATTTCGGGATGATTCCGATGCCGAGATTGTCTTTCTGACAAGTCTCGTGGATCATCTGGTAGAATCAGCGGTAAATGACCAGAGGTTGCTCGTGCAGCTCTTCGAATTATTGTTTTATGCTTTATTCAAGTTGTTGAAAGTAAATTTCTAATGTTGATGAATCAGAATATTCTTTCTGTTATTTCTACAGTTGGGATCTATTTACATATAAGGTTATAAGGATTATATTGGCAATGTAAGTGAAAACAATAGATGGAAGGGGATGTTTTTTATGTTTAAAAAAGCAGCACTAGGGATTTCATCGTTAGCAATCACAGCGTTCGTCGGATTAGGAATGGCAACAGAGGCTTCTGCTGGACCAGCAGCACCACTTACTTCATTAAACGTCGTACAAGTAGAATCTGAACTGGGCGGAGTAGAAACGATTAACCAGAACAGCTTTAGCACATCACGTAATCACGGAGGAAAATACTTATATATTACCACGAAAGAAATGGGATATGGCCAAAACCCATTTGCTAAAATGAATGGATCTAATGTAAAAAGTATTGGATCCACTATAATTGGTGGAAGACCGATCGTTGGCTGGTATTATAAATGGGATGCTTCTGGACACCAACAAGGAACATTTGAGTACCAAAAGACATCTATAAATGCACCATTTAATACAATGCGTACATCAATTTATATCCAATAGTTTTGAAAGCGTTCGCACATTTAAATAGTCAAAGAAAAGGCACTCCTAGGAGTGCCTTTTCTTTGACTTGAACCATGTTCATATATATATTCCCCATCCCATAAAATAGGATCCTAGACACCAATAGACTTTATTTGAAAAATAGTTTACATATAATAGAAGATGGATGGGAAATACAAATAGACAACAATGAGCAGCAGCAAGTATTAAAAGAAAAGTAGATACAATTAGGGGGCGTATTTCATGTATAACTTACAAGAAGATATGTATGAACAATTGAAAGAGAAAAAAGGGGAAGTTACTGTGTTTTTAAAGAATGGCGTTCCAGTACGTGGGCAGATCCTTGCAACAGATAAATCTGCCGTCCTAATGATGGTTCATGGTAAGCAACAACTAGCCTATAAGCAAGTAATTTCCACAATTCTTAAGTAATTCTTTTTCCTTTTTTCGAGAGAAGAGGAAAAAACACAAAAAAATAGAAGATTGAGATCAATCTTCTTTAAAAAAGGAACAGATGACAGATTACTACTCCAACTCTTAATCAATTATAAATAAGTACATGTAAATATTCAATCCATTCCAAGTTTTCTCAACATCTTTGTCTTATTTTTAAATTATAATATAAGTAATTCTTTTTATTATTATATGTTTGTTCTTTCCTGTTACAGAATCCTTAAGCTATTAAGGATTCCTTTTCTTGTATCTAAAATCCAAAAATAAAAAGATAAGATTCGGAAATACGATCTTATCTTTAGCACAAGGAGTAAACAAAAGGATAACCATCATATTGTTAGTATAATTTGTTTTTTTGTTAATTTTGAATATTAGAGCTGTAATTAACAAGTATATTTATATTGAGAAATTTATTACAAAATTAGTTACAAATGATTCAAAACTCCAATGTAAACTTTTATTTTATTGAAGCTTATTCCACAAACATACCCGTTTGTTCATTTTTTACTGTTTGAAAGCCATACTCTTTATATTGATTCATTTATTGGAAAAACCGAAAGTTTTAAACTCTCTCTATTACATATTTACTTTTGGAAAAATAGCCTAACTCCAAATACTAATAATACTGTGCCAGTAATACCCTCTATTGTACGGTTCACCTTTTCTTTTCTTAAAAAAGTTCTTAATTGACGTATTAGAGAGATATAAAATAAATACCATATTGCTGTCAAAGTCGTAAATGTGAATCCCAACAAAAGAAATTGGAAGAAATGACTTTGATTACTCACAATAAATTGGGGTAGAAAACTAAGGAAAAATACAGCCGTTTTTGGGTTTAAGATTGCCGTGGTAAATCCTTGTCTAAAACTTTTAACCGTTCCAATATCCTTAGAGTTTACTTCCACTGAACCTGACATATCTTCTTTTTTAGAAAAGGCACTTTTAATTGACTTTACAGCTAAATAAATTAAATAAAATGCCCCAGCATATTTTATTAATGTAAATAGCATAGCAAATTTCATTAAGATAGCAGAGAGTCCTAGTGTAGCCATTATTGTATGAATCATCATTCCAGATACCGTTCCTAAGACGGTCTTTATCCCACCATTTCTACCATGAGAGATAGTGTTTTTTGTAACTAAAGCAAAACCGGGACCAGGCATCATTATAATAAGGAGTGCTGTTAGGATAAATAGCAAATAATTTTCCATGTTCTGGTATTTCCCTTCTGATTTTTAGTTTCGCTTATAGTATAGCTTTTTTCCTTAAAACATTAAATATAAAAAGTGTGATCAGGATAGTATCATAAACTTTCAAGGTGTTGTAATTGATTTATAGAGGGCTTCACTTAAATAATGTTCTTCTGTAAATGAGCGTTTTAATGAAATGCCATTTATACAAATAATCAGATTTTTTATGGAATGATAACGCAATTAAATAAATTAAGAGCGTTTTTTAATTACTTTTTCTCGGAACAATCTTAATTTTCTTTTGTTTATTGAGGGTATTAGTATCAACTTGACCAAATATTATCCAAAAACTACATTGATAAAACAGACAGCAAAGCTATGCATACATTTTCTTTAGACAATTAGCTAAATATCATTTAAGCTGTAATTTTATGAAAATATAATAGCTGATTTCAAATATAATTGTAAATAAATGTAAGTATATGACCTGTTTTTACACGTATCTCGATTATACCCCATATTGATATAAAGGCGTTATCCTTTCCTATGATTTCTCAGAAAGAATACTGCCTTTTTCTTTTTAGGGGGTATTTTGTCTAGTTAGCTTGATAGCGATGTGGTTCTACCCCTTATAAATGTTACAAAAATCTTTCAAATAGCTCTAACTTGCACAATGCTTCCCGTTAATATAATACGCTGATTCTGTGAAAACCGTAAATACAACCTCTACTTCTGGAAGTCCCAAATCCATTATATATGTAGTAATGGCCTTGGCAAATCGATCACGAATTTCCTGTCCACGCTCGAACCATTTCACTTCAATAAGAGGAAACGCTTCTATTTCTTCTCCATTGAATATAAACGTAGAACTTGGTAGTTCCAACGTAAAATTATCCGTACCACACTCACAAATTTCTGCGAGCTCTTCTACTAATGGCTTACTTAAGTGTTTTAATTGTTCAGTAGTAATTCCACGAAACACAACATGCGGCATGTGAATCCCTCCGTTAGATAGCTTTATATTTGCTCACATCATAGCACAATTTATTTTGCTACACTAGAATCTATTGATACATTTCAATGACATTCTTAAGAATGATCATATGTTATTGAAGCAATACAAGTATTGTAACTATTTAAAACATATGAGTGCTCGGTAATTGGGTAAATAAAAAATGCCTTATCATTCTCCCTGTAAGGAGGCATGAGGGGGCCTCTATTAGAAAAGGGATGGTGCGCTTATATATTTTAAAAAGAAAAGACACCCTAAAGTGCCTTCCTCCGACTTGATAACCACTTTAATTTTAATAACATTGGATTCCCATCCGAATATTATTTTACCACGTTAAGTAATGTTAGTCATTGAGAAAGTCAAATACGTAGTGTTCATATATAGTGACCCCTAGGATCAAACAAGATTTAATACAGTTTTTTTGTTGATCCAAAAACAAACGATAAACCTAAAACCGCGCTAGAATAGAAATGTATGAAAAAATGCATAGGTCCATAGAACGAAAAAAGGAGGTTTCCTTGAGAGAGTAGGGTTCCTCTTTTTCCTTGCTACTTATAATGAGACGTTATATCAACCTAACATGTATAGGATATACACTGTTCCTTATTCAACTAAATGGCAGGTTAGTTGAATTGTATTTTGGTCAATATGGGAATTTTCGGATGCCCTCTAGAATATAAAAAATATAGATTGTATTATAGGGGGTATATAATGAAACAAAACATTTATGATAATCCGTTTTTCTTTAAAAAGTATAAGTCATTACGTGAAGCTGGATTTACCTTTAATGATTTTGTTGAACAGCCAGCAATTAAATCTATAATTGCTAATCTTACAGATAAGTCTGTATTAGATTTGGGATGTGGAACTGGTCACTTTTCTATGTACTGTGTAGAAAATGGTGCCTCGAAAGTTATGGGAGTGGACATCTCAAGAAATATGATTGAACAAGCTGAAATGTATAACAAAAATGAAAAAATAGATTATATGTGTGTACCAATAGAAGAACTTAATTTGCCAAATCAAAAATTCGACTTAATAACAAGTTCTTTAGTTATACATTACATAGAAGATTACTCACATCTAATTAAGAAAATAAGTGGTCTGTTAAAAAATGATGGTGAATTTATCTTTTCAACAGAACATCCAATAGTAACAGCTCGAAAGGAAATGAATAATTGGTTTAAGGATAATAATGGAAATAGATTACATTGGGCATTAGATAATTACCAAGAAGAAGGAAAAAGGGAGGAACATTGGTGGATAGATGGTGTTGTTAAATATCATAGAACAATTTCAACATTAATTAATACTCTAATAGACAACGATCTTGTAATAGAGAAAATTATTGAGCCAGAGTCAACTCCAACAGGATTAGAAAAAATGCCAGAATTAATAAATGAAAAACGGAGACCATCTTCTATTATCATTAAATCAAGAAAATATTAAGGTTGAACCCCCGTTGATTAACTACTGGCTTTATTTTTAAAAAAAGAGTAAAAATTTTTTCTAATTTTAAAAATAAGATTGTGAAGAAATACACTTAAACTAACGGGTGCTTTAAGTGAGCAAGAAATTAAAAACTTTTAACTTCAGCTTTCGAAAATTATGTAAATAAGTTGTCCATATGGACAGCTTATTGTGTTTTTAGCTTAGCGTGGTTTTTTTTCGAAATGCTGGCGGTACCCCATCGTCATCAAGCTAAAATTTTATAGTACCCTCAGAACAAGATTTTTTTCTAATTTGTAACTGAAAAAGATAACAGGATAATATACTAATCATTTAATGGGAAGGGGATGTGATTGAGGTGAATAATGCATATAATGAAAAGACGCATACATCGATTAAACAATTATTAAAAAAGTTTTCACCAAAAGCTCCTGGCTTTGCATATATTGCTAGTTTTGATAGCGTGGTAACTTATAAAGGTGCGGTTGCCTTAGCTACTATAGAGGGAAATATACCTATAACTACTAAAAATATTTTTAATATTGCCTCGGTTTCTAAACAATTTACTGCGTTTTCTATATTACTCTTAGAACAAGAGGGAAAATTGAGTTTAGATGATTCAATTGTAAGGTTCGTTCCTTCTATAGGAGCATATGCTGAACCTGTAACATTGAGACACCTAATTCATCACACTGGTGGACTAGTTGATTATATGGAATTGGCTGTATCAGCAAATATTAAATTTACAGATACATTAACTGTGGAAGAATCGTTAGAGCACCTTAAAAATCATCAAATTGCAAGGTTCCCAGCTGGCACAAAATTTGAGTATAGCAATACAGGATATTTTTTATTATCACAAGTGGTAGAGAAGGTAAGTGGCAAGTCTCTACGTCAATTTACAAAGGAGCGTATTTTTGATCCTTTACATATGAGAGACACAACAATTGTAGATTGCTACCCAACAACTATACCAATTATTAGTGGGTATTCGAAGAATGAGCAAGGAAAATATAAAATCTATGAAAGCCCTTGGGAACATACAGGTGATGGGGCAGTTCATACAAATGTTGAAGATCTTGTAAGATGGGGAGAAAATTTAACTACAGGCACTGTTGGTGGAAAAGAACTTGTTAAAAGAATGAGCGAAATAGGTCCGAAAATTTCTCCAACTGGGGAGACGATTATTGACAATGAAGATTATGCTTTTGGGCTAAGGCTTGCAGAAGGTTTTAACTGTCGATACTTGGAACATTCAGGTAGCTGGGCAGGTTATCGTTCACACTTCATGCGGTTTCCAAAAGAATATTTGACTGTTGTAGTACTAAGTAACTATGATGGATTTGACTCTAAAAAATGTGCTAATGAAATAGCAGAAATTGTTTTAGAAAAGTAAAAAATAGGGCGTAGAAGACAGTATCTAGATTTGGTTAACCTCACGTTGTTTTAGGTGTAATTGATTTTGAGAACGGAAGGCAAGCATATATTTATGCCTGCCTTTTTTCGTATTAAAACGAAGATAAATATTAATATTAATATTTATACAGTTAAAAAAATAATTAGAAATTTTTTAAATATAGATTAATTAATGAGGTCGAATTTTAAAATTTTTAAATCGATATATAAAAATTATATGTTATGATTATCAAACTCAATTTTATTAAAAATTGAAATGTTAATTAATATTCCTATTGCTATTAAATTGACCATTAAAGAACTTCCACCAAAACTTACAAATGGAAATGGGGTACCTGTAAGAGGAAATAGTCCTGTAATACCACCTAAATTTACAACAGATTGCATACCGATCATACATCCTATACCAATTGCTATAAAACTGCCAAATGGATCTACACATAATTGTGCAATTTTTAAGGAGCGAAGTACTATAGTCAAAACTCCAGCCAATATAATAAATACACCAATAAATCCTAGTTCTTCAGAAACTATTGCCATTATAAAATCTGTATGTGGTTCCGGAAGATAACCTGTTTTTTGTATGCTATTTCCAAATCCACGACCAGTGATTCCTCCGGAGCCAATGGCAATAAAAGAATTTACAAGCTGGTATCCATTTCCTTGCGCATCAAGAAATGGATTGAAAATCGTAGTAATACGTTTCTTTTGAACTTCTGACAAACTATTTTGAATCAAGAAATATAAAATAGGTAACCACAAAATAGAACTGATGATAATTCTTTTGATTAGTAGATTTATATTTATTCCTGAGCAAAGAAATATGCTAAAACCTATACCTAATATTAAAAGTGCAGATCCTAAATTTGGTTGTTTAAAGATAAGAAAAAAAATTGTAGCTAAAAAGAATAAAAGTTTTCCGATACCTCTCCAGTTATTTTTAGCTTGTTTTTGTCTTAATGCAAAAAAGCGGGCTGTTACAAGTATTGTTCCTAATTTAAGAAATTCAGCTGGCTGTATTCCAAAGATCCATGATTGGGCATTATTTACCACTTTTCCTTTCCATAAAACCATAATCAATAAAAAAATCCCCCCAACCATAATACAGATTGAGACTATTCGTTTTTTCCATATTTCATATGGGAGTAAAGCACAAACTATTAACCCTATTGTTCCTAAAAGTAGCTTTGTTAATTGAGAATCAACAAAATGTCTACTGTTATAACCGTAATGTTGGACAGCGACAATGGAGCTTGCACTATACATCATGATAATACCTAAAGTACATGTTATGAATAGAGGAAGGAGCAATAGATAATCGAGTTTTAATATTTTTTTCATTTTAATATCCTCCTGATTTAAAACAAAACATAATATTACATTTGCTTATGAATAGAATCTTGTTCTCGTCAATTACTAAATATGACTTTTGTTTAGGAAGATTCTATCGCTTACTCCCTGTTTTTTTACGCAAAAATCCCCCTAGTATGTAACTAGAGGGATTCAAAATGGCATGACTAAATAAGGCTTTTTTCCCCCTAGTAGAGCTTTGGCACTATACAACGTAAAGTAATGAAAATTCATTACTTAGCTATCTTAAGAAGAGCCTTAATCCGACAATTCCTGTTCTACCCATTGGCGTCTTTCGACATTTTTGGGCAATAGCCTGTGTTTGCATAGGAGCCTCACCTAACAGGTTAAGCAATATAAATTTTATGTGTTTGTTTCGTGTAGCAAGCATAAATATATTTTTTTTGCTTGTCAAGCAACCATATTGCTAATTTTATTTGTTTTATTGCTTTATAGTCCTTTGAGAAATGATTTGAAAAAATGTATGTAATCATTCCGTATAAGTACATATTTTTGACTTGTAGTGTATCGTTTGATTAAGTAGTTTAACCATATAAATTTGATAAACAGTAAAGAAGATTTTAATCATAAAAGAAGATTTTTTATGAATGTTCTTTTGATATACAGAATGACTAATTATTCATCTTTTGTTATAAAATTGGAATTTGATTAAAAACAATAAATTTCATATGTTTTATTACGTTTCTTTGAATTAAATCTATTTGAATTCTATGTTTTTTAAGGAGAATTTTAAATTTAAAATAAAATATAATTTCATTTTCTATAAAAGATTTTTTTATGAATGGAATTGAAAGTCAGTTGACAAATATTAAATTCTGGTTTAAATTTTGAAGTAATTCAATAAACTTTGTTAGGTGAGGCTCCTGTATAGAGAAACGCTGCTGCCCAAAAATGTCGAGAGACGCCAATGGGTCAACAGGAACGGTCGGATTAAGGCCCTTTTTAATGTAGCTGGTTATAAAAACCTATGCTATACAGTGCTAAAACTCAACGAGGGAGTGGTATACGATTTGATAGAAAGGCACCTCTGTGATTTTGGTAGGGCGGTCTTAATAATCATTTATTTGTATTGTGAAAAAACCTTTACTCCTTTTTGAGTAAAGGTTTTTCTGTTTAATTTTATTGTAACTACTCAGCCACCTTTCGGTGTCTTTTTTAAATTTTACTAGTTTCATATGCCTCCCATTTGTAAATACTGAGTATATCAAACAGGGGAGGTGAATCTTATGGTCGATCGAAAAATTATTTTAGATACATATAAAAAAGGACCTGAAGCTGTTATTTCTTTATTTGAAGAAACATTTTCTAAGTTAGAAAAACGTATACAAGAACTAGAAAATGCTTCAAAAAAAAACTCCAAAAATAGTCATAAGCCACCTTCTACAGATGGTTTGGGTAAGCCCGTTACAAAAAGTTTGCGCAAACCGTCTCATCGTCAAACGGGTGGCCAGTTGGGCCACAAGGGACATACTCTTGGTTTGACAGCGACTCCAGATCATACGATTACACATTCTCCTACATATTGTACTTGTTGTCATACTTCCTTGAACCACGAGCCTGTAAAAGGGTATCGCATTCGCCAAGTGTATGACTTACCACCTATTCAGATCGAAGTGACAGAACATAAAGTAGAACAGAAAGAATGCCCACATTGCCATTCTATCCAAGAAGCCCAATTTCCTTCGACAGTATCTCGTCCTGTTCAATATGGTCCAAATATAAAAAGACTGATTCCCTATTTAACGCATTATCAATGCATTTCTTTGAAGCGAACAAAAGAATTCTTTCAGGATTGTTTTGGACATTCTATAAGCGAAGGAACCCTGGTAAATCATACACAGGCTTTCGCTTCTCAATTGCAGCCATTCATAAAAGAAGTAAAGGAAAAGATTCTGCAGTCTCCTGTTGTCCATTTTGATGAAACTGGTATGCGTGTAGAAAACAAAACACAATGGTTACATACTGCCAGTACACCGGAGGTGACATTGCAACATATTCATCAAAAACGTGGAAAAGAAGCAATGGATGCTGGAGAAATCTTGCCATCTTTTTCTGGAATTGCGATGCATGATGGTTGGAAATCGTATGATGCGTATACAGATTGTCGTCACGTTTTATGTAATGCCCATCTCTTACGAGATTTACAAGGAATTATAGATAGTACTGGAGAACAATGGGCACAACAGATGCAGAAATTTCTAACGCAAGCGTTGACGATGAAAAAGCAATCCGAAGGTACCATGCCAAAAGCGACGCAAAAGAATCTGTTTATTATGTATCAATCCATATTGAAAGAACAACAGATTCTTTCCACGAAACAAAAGAAGAAAGGAAAGCAGACGCCTTCTCAAAATTTATGGAATCGCTTCGTCAAGTATTCTGACAGAATTCTAGCGTTTTTAGAACATCCAGCCATTCCATTTGATAACAATCAAGCAGAACGGGATATTCGGATGACGAAAGTAAAACAGAAAGTGTCTGGGACTTTCCGAAGTAAGAAAGGCGCAGAATCTTTTTGTCAGATACGAAGCTTTATGAGTACCATGAAAAAACAAAAACAATCGGTCTTACAAGCGATAAACCAAGTCATAGAAACTAGAACGGTTCCTTGGAATAACACGACTTCATAAGAGAATTTCTCTATTTGGCATAGATTCTTTCTCTGATTGGAGTATTTTCTTTTCATGTTTTCGAATCGGAAACATGTATTTGGCCTGTTTTTTTATTTGAAGAAGCTGAGTAGTTACATTTTATTTATTTTTATCTGGTCTATATTCAAAAAGGAGGTAATTCTAACTAATGAATTTATTGCAATGTAACTATTATTGCTCTAATAAAAAATTTAAGGCAGATAAAATAAAACAAAACCACTCATGAAACTCTAGAGTCTCCCTTAGCAATATGAGGAGGAGTTAACATGAAGAAATTATTAAAGGAATTACTTGTAACCAAAAATAACTTGGATGCAGAGAAAGTTTTACGTCATCCATCGTATGATATTGCACAAGAAGTAAAACAGTTTTCAATTGAAAATCAAGTCATATTGCTAAATACGATTCCTGTATTAAAAAGCTCTAAAATTCTTCAATATATGGGTGCAGAAGAAAAATATAATATCTTAATTCACTTATCTGAAAACAAAGCTAAAAAGTTACTAAATTTACAACCGATTGATGAATTAGTAGATTTACTGCTAGCGGTTCATCCGGAAAAACAGGCTAAATTAATGGCGTATCTAGATAAAATCACAAAACATAACGTGAAAAAATTGATGACCTTCAAACCTGAAACGGCAGGAAGTCTTGTAACAAGTGATTTTGTTGCAGTTAGAGGAAATTGGTCAGTAAAAATGACATTGAAGTACATTAGGGAACATTCTAAAAATGTAGAATCAATATCTTATAGTTATGTTCTTGATAGTCATGGTTATCTTGAGGGAATCGTTTCCATACATGAGTTATTACTAGCAGCAGATGAAGAGATATTATCTACTATCATGATTCAAGAGGTAATTTCAGTACACGCTGAAGTTGACCAGCAAGAAGTTGTAAAAAAGCTACTGAATTATAATTTAGCAGCAATACCTGTCACAACAGCAAATAATAAAATGATTGGTATTATAACATTTGATGACGTAATGAGTGTTATGGAAGCAGAAGCTACAGAAGATATTCAAAAGTTAGGCGGAAGTGAACCATTGAATCAATCTTACTTTGAAGCTAGCATTTGGAGTATTTTCTTAAAACGTCTACCATGGTTATTACTTCTTTTTGTTGCTGAAGCATATACAGGTACGGTATTAAAGTATTTTGAAGACGAAATTGAAACTGTAGTTGCCCTTGCTTTCTTTGTTCCATTATTAGTAGGTACTGGAGGGAATACAGGAACACAGGTTGTAGCAACAATTACTCGTGCAATTGGTATTGGAGAGGTGAAATTTAAAGACATTTTCCGTGTAATGAAAAAGGAGTTTGCAATTGGTATGTTTCTTGGACTTGCACTTGGGATAGCTGGGCTCACTCGCGCTTATATGTTAGGAGTTGGAACAGAAGTTGCACAAGTTGTAGCAATCACTTTATTATTTATTGTTATTTGGGCCTCTCTTGTTGCAGCTGTTTTACCTTTGATTCTAAGAAAATTAAAACTAGATCCTGCAGTTGTTTCAGGTCCATTTATTACAACATTTGTTGACGGGACAGGATTAGTAATTTATTTCATGGTTGCAAAAACGTTATTAAATTTGTAAGTATACACTCAAATAAATACGAAATGTAAAATAAGTATTTTGCATTGCTTGCTAAGACTTAGTGGGGAACTCGGGAATGAGGAAAATCAACGCTTTTGTCTTTATTAAAAAATATTTTAAAGGATTCATTGAATGTAATTAATACCGGAGGATAAAACTATGAAACATCTAAGAAAAATCTTCAAACGAATTTTGCTTCTATTTTCTATTTTCATGCTTATTGGCATAGGAATATTATTTGGTACTAGCTATGGCCGAGAGCTTCGTATAACAATCGCTGGAAGTATACTAACTTCTCAGCATCCACAATATGCGAAATATACATTCCTAACCCAAAAGGAACTAGATAAACTGCAAGATAGAATTAATCATCCGAAATGGTCAAACAGTGATGAGCATATTTATAAAAAAATAGCTGGAAAAAGATTAGAAGAATTAAAAAATCAGCCATTAGAAATTGATGTAGAAACAATTAAAAGCAATAAAGATAGTCGTTTTCTTTTCGAAGGAAGGTTAGTTACCATAAGCAATCCCTTCAATGTTAAACTTGTTAGTCATCTAGGAACACAGGGCGCTAACAGAGGAGAAAAAATTAGTGTAATGGCAAAACGTAATCATGCACTTGTTGCTGTGAATGCAAGTGGATTTGCTGATGAAACAGGGAGGGGTGGAGGAAATATGGCAACTGGCATAGTAATAGAAAATGGGAAAGCTATTGATACGAATATGGATAGAAATACCCCTACAATTATTACGGGTTTAACAAAGTTTGGGCAAATGATAACAGGAAATTATTCTACCCAACAACTTTTGGATAAACAAGTTGTTTCCGCAGCTGGATTTATGCCACAGTTAATTGTTAATGGAGAAAAAATGATTACAGAAGGAGACGGTGGTTGGGGTTCGGCTCCACGAAGTATTATGGCCCAAAAAGAAGATGGTACAATTATGTTTCTAGTTATTGACGGTAGACAGACGCATAGTATAGGAGCTACGTTAAAAGAGTGTCAAGACATCCTATATGAAAAAGGAGCTATAAATGCAATGGCAATGGATGGAGGTTCTTCTGCTACGCTATATTTAGGGGGAAAGGTTATAAATTCGCCTTCCACATTATCTCATGAAGATCGTTATTTACCGAATGCTTGGGTGGTAACAGCAAACCAAAAACAAAAAATAAAGATGACAATTGATGGGAGAAAAATAGATACCAAAACATCAGATGAATTTGATGCGAACATTTCAACGAATTTATGAATTATTAAAAATAGAACAAATACATGAGTTTTATCTCGTTAGTTGGAAAATTGAAATTATTTTTTGAAATTAGAAATTATTATTTCATATTCATGATTTGCACAATATCAAATGAGAGTGATGAGGATTCCAAATTTACGGAATTCTTATCACTCTTTTTTAGTTTTTTGTAAATATGGAACAATATCCTTACTTTCACTGTCTATTAAGCGTTAAAACATTTTTTATTAAATAAATTACGAAAGGAATCATCATTTTTAACTAAGGGAGAAGATTGAATTGAAAAAATTATGGATGCTGCTTTTCGTTTGTTTCGCAGTTTTGTTGGTAGGATGTAATAAAAACGAACCACCAAAACAAGCATTTGAAGAATATATCAATTTATGGAATGATAGAAAATTTGCAAATATGTATGATCATTTATCAGACCATGCCAAAAAATCGATTTCTAAAAAAGAATTCACAGAAAAATATCAAAAAATCTATGAGGGGATTGGAGCTAATAATTTAAAAGTTAAAATGAAAGGAGAGAATACGAAAGATAAAGAGCTTTTTCTTTTTGAAGTTAAGATGGATACGGATGTAGGACCAGTTTCATTCATCCATGAAGCAAAACTTGTGAAAGATAAAGAGTCTTGGGAAATAGATTGGACACCAGACTTCATCTTCCCAGGTATGAAAAAAGATTACAAAGTACGTATGCAAATAGAGCAAGGAAAACGCGGAGAAATATATGATCGAAATGGAAAAGGGCTTGCAACGAATGGTAAAGCGACTGAGGTTGGAATTATTCCAGAGAAACTAGGCGAAACAGCAGCGCAAACGAAAGAAATAGTAGCACAATTACTTGATATGTCTATAGAAGAGGTCGAACAAAAGCTCACAGCGAAATGGATAAAACCAGACTCCTTTGTACCAATTGGCATTTTAAAAGAGGGAACCAGACAGAATGATTATATTGAATTAGAAGGAGTTTCATCTCACCCAGTAAATATTCGTACGTATCCATTAGGTGAAGCAGCGGCACACTTAACTGGATATATAGGAAAGGTGAATGCGGAGGAGTTAAAATCACTTCAAAAACAAGGTTATCAAGCAGATGATTTAGTAGGTAAGACTGGTTTAGAGAAAGTGTTAGAAAATAAATTGCGTGGTGAAAAGGGTGGACGCGTATTTATAGAAGATGAGAAGGGGAAAGAGATTAAAAACGTAGCAAAAAAAGAAGCCAAAGAAGGAGAAAATGTTACGTTAACAATTGATGCTGCAATTCAAGAAAAAATCTTTAATGAGATGAAAACTGAAGCAGGGTCTAGTGCAGCGGTCAATCCTAAAACAGGTGAAACAATCGCACTTGTAAGTAGCCCTGCTTATAATCCAAATATAATAGTTAGAGGAGCATCGAAAGCCCAACGAGAAGCATGGAGTAACGACTCGAAACTACCAATGACGAATCGCTTTACACAAGCATTTGTACCAGGTTCCGTATTTAAAACGATCACAGGTGCAATTGGTTTGGAAACAAACACAATAAATCCGAAGGAAGAATTTAAAATTCAAGGATTGAAGTGGACAAAAGATTCATCTTGGGGAAATTACTATGTAACGCGTGTAAAGGATGCAAGTCCAATTGATTTTGATAAGGCAATGAAGTATTCTGATAATATTTATTTTGCTCAACAAGCTTTGAAAATGGGAAAAGATCAGTATGTAAAGGAATTTAAAAAGTACGGATTTTATGAAAAATTACCAATCGAATACGAATTTCCTATTTCAATCATTGCAAAAGATGGGATAAAAAACGATATTCAACTAGCAGACACGGGCTATGGACAAGGACAAGTATTAATGACGCCACTTCATTTAGCATTAACATATGCACCGATTGTGAATGAAGGGAATATTCCGTCGCCACATCTTTTAAAAGAAGCAAAAGTAGCAGGGAATTGGAAAGAAAATGTGGTTTCTAAAAAGAATCAAGAAATATTAAAGAGTGCATTAATCAAAGTCATTAATGACCCTGATGGTGCAGGGAGAATTGCAAAGGTTGATGGTGTAACGCTTGCTGGTAAAACTGGTACAGCAGAACTGAAAGAGTCGAAAGAAGCAGACGGAAAAGAACTGGGATGGTTCGCAGCTTTCGATGCAAATGCGCCAGACATGATTGTTACAATGATGATTGAAGATGTAAAAGGAAGAGGGGGAAGTAACGTTCCAGGTGAAAAAGTAAAACATGTATTTCAGAAATAATACTTAATTATAAGGTGAATTTTTTGACTACATTTATTACATGTTTGCTTAACTCAAAGATATAAATTGGTGAAAATATAGAGCAATGAAATTTCAAAAAAGCATTCTTTCTAATCGAGAATGCTTTTTTGCTGCGACTCTAGAAAGTTAATACCTTATCTTAATTTTCATTTCTGAAAAGTTGGCATTGCTAATGGTAAATAGAAGAGTATAGCAAGTTGAAATGGACAAGTGGAGTGTTACGTTAAATTCAAAAAACAGATTTTCATGAGTAGAATTTTATCATTGTATGCTTTACTTGTTTTTTAGTAGTATTATTCTGCTTGAAAAAAGATAAACAATGGAACAAATGAAACTTGTATCTTGTCTATATATTGAAACCATAATAAAAGTGAGGGCAGTTTTTATGTTTATTCAAATAAGTTTGAGGTGTGGAAATGGAACAGACGTTTATTGAAAAGTGTAATCATGATGAGCTGGACTATGTTATAAAAGACTATTGGCAAGATGTATGGAATTATTCATTTATTATTACGAAAGATCCACACTTATCAGATGATATCACGCAAGATGTATTTATAAAGGTGTTTAAAAATTGGAATTCATTTCGAAAGGAGTCATCTATTAAAACGTGGATTTTAAAAATCACAAGAAATACGGCAATAAACTATTTGAAATCCTCCTATTTTAAAAGGATATCTTTAATAGGATTTTTTAGTGACGATAAGCAATCCCTGTCAGCAGAACAAGAATTTTTTAACCAAGAAGAGATGAATGAGGTGTGGAAGGTTGTATTAAAACTACCTAAAAAGCACCGTGAAATAATTATATTGGACGCAAAATATGAATTATCATATGAAGAAATGGCTGAAACATTAGGAGTATCCATTGGAACTGTAAAATCGAGATTAAGTAGAGCAAGAAGTAAGGTTTCAAAATTAATAGGGGAGGGTAGTAGTGATGAACAATAAACAAAATCCTGACTGGTATAGAAAAATAAAAAAAGGCCCAATGGAGAATCGTAAAGATGAAGAAGAATTTATTTCTAAAATAAAGCAGTCTATATACGAAAATAATGAAGTGGATTTTGTAAAACATAAAAGACCATTTCATAAAAAAGCATTACCTATTGTAGTTGTTTTAGTTTGTACAATGTTATTTTTTATTGTTCAACAACCTTGGCTTGATGATAATAAATCACCAGTACAAAGTAGTACTCAAATTAAGCCTAAAACAAAAGATGAGTCTGCTCAAGATCCATCATTAAAACAATTTATGAATGAACTATATCAAAGTACGAACTCAAAAAATGAAAATGACTTGTACAAAGCGTTAAATGATGAAGTTCTATTTAAAGGGAAGAGTTATAAAAAGGATGAACTGAAGTTTGATGAAGATATTTTTCATGAGTTGCAAGTCGCCCTTACAATGGGGGGAGAGTTTGGAAATGATACAAAGCAAGTATATAAAGTACCAAGTGGATTGACGGAAAGTAACCAACCAAAGCAAGCACATTTTATATATGCAACTGTTACTGGAAATAAAACAAAAATTTTAGCAGAACCAAAGCGAGAATCACAAGTTTTATATGAAGTATCTAATGAAATGGTAAAAGCTTGGATTCCAGAAAAAGTGCAGAATGATGGATATATAAAAATATCGACAATTAACGGTAATACTGGATATGTACAGAAAGAGTACATTTTAACTGATATTAAATATTCATTTATGTTCGAAAAGAATAATGAAGGTATATGGAAAATAATAAATATAGATTCTATATGGTAAAAGAGGAAGGTTCACTTTAATGAACCTTCCTCTTTGTTTTTATTCTCTTTTTGAAGAGTATTCCAGTACTCTAAAATTTCTGATGTAACGAGAGCGGCAATGTTTTTTTCGGAATTACTGCCAGGAATAACGACAGAAACGGCAATTTGTGGATCTTCAGTAGGAGCATATGCAATGAAAAGAGAATGATTTACCATTCTTTCTTGCTCATTTGGAAAACCTGTAATACCTGTTTTACCTGCGACGTCAAAGGGCAACTTTTTAATTTCCTCTATATTTTGACTCATTCCACCTTGCACGACACTCCAAAAGTTCATCGGGTAACGATTTGAACTTTCTAAAATGGTTTTAAACTTTTTGGTTTCCTTACCATCTTGACCAATAATCGCACTTACGATTTGAGGTTTATATTTATCACCTTTACTTGCCAATGTTGCTGCATATTGAGCGAGTTGAAGAGGAGTATGCACTTCATTTCCTCCCCAAGAGGCATTTAATAAAGCAGAAATCCCATTTTCAAATTTATTAGATGGATGGAATTCATATTGTCCGTCTTCTTCAAAGGGCAAATCAATCCCGGTTTTAGAACGTAGGCCGAATTGCATTAAATAATCTGTCCATATATGTGCCACTTTTTCTATATTTCCATTATTTTGGTTGAATAAGGGCAGAGATACTTTTGCTGTCATAAATGTGTTAGATGAATTAATGATAGCCTGCCTCGGTGTAATCTCACCTGTTGGTGTTCCAGGTGCATTCGTAATGTTATTTTGATTATCATACTGAAAAGTACCTTTATCTAAATAAGTATCTTCGGGTTGAAAAAGTTTTTCGTTTAATCCAATTAAAATAGTAAGTGGTTTTATAGTAGAAGCCATATTTACATAAGATTCACCATACTTTAATTTTTGAATCGCTTTATTTTGCGAAAGAGATTTAATATTTTCTTTTCTAGAAGATACATGTGTATTTAATATATTTGGATCAAAAACTGTCGAGTTGACCATAGTTAAAATCGCGCCAGTTTTTGCATCGCTCACTACAGCATAACCAGCTTTAGCATCAGGTGTTTTCTTAATTTGCGATCTTAATGCTTCTTCTGCCTTTTGCTGCAACTCAGAGTCTAAAGCTAGCCGTACATCTTTTCCTTTTTGTACTTTTTGAATGTTCCATAAGAACTTTTTATTATTCAATTTAAAAATAAGAGTTTTACCTGGTTTTCCTTTTAAATCATTTTCATATTGCAGCTCAATCCCGCTTTTTCCAACAGCCATATGTTTTGAATTAAGGTCATTTTCTACATACCCAATTACTTGTGAACCAATTTCGTGTTTAGGATAATATCGAATCCATTCATCTTTAATTATTACATTATTGGGTTTGTTTTTGTTTATGAATGCAAGTTCATTCTCAGTTATATCAGAGTATAACGGTATATCATTCATAGTCTGCTTTTTACAAGATTGTTGTAATTGAGATTTTATGTTCTCTGTAGAAATATCATGTTGAAACTCGCTTGAAAATTGATTAAAAAAAGCTAATGTGCTTGATGTATCTTGTTTCGATAGCTTTTCATCATTAGAAGTGCAATATAGAGACTTAACTTTCTTATTTGTAGCTAGTATTGCACCATTTTGATCAAAAATCTTTCCTCTTTCAGCTGAAGAAGTTGCGATAGTAATTGAAATGAAGTTGATTTTTAATAAAATTAGTAAAATCAAACCTACAATAGAAAGAACCGCAAATAATCTCCATCTTTTTGTATGTAACATATAACCCTCCCTTATGTAGCCTACTTCATCTTATATTTAATTATTTTTTTTGTAAATGTGGAACAACTGTATTGTTTAGGTTGTCTATTAAGTATTACAGCATGAAGAAAGGAATAATCAATATGAAAAGTTACTAGCAAGCCTATGTGTAAAATATAATATGAGTCACATTGCAAGCGACAAAAAACAAGTGAGAAAAAAGGAAGGGAGATTTATCAATTACGCGGCTATACAAAAAGGAATTAATACTTACAAAGATTTAGAAAAAAAGATAAGACACTATTTATAACCGAATAATGGTTTCAAATATATAGGGAACGTTTAAGTATTAGTGAGGAGTTCCGGAAGAATTATATGGAGGATTTATGAAAGAACAAAAAGGAAAGAAACAGAAGACATATATATCTATTCGGTTAAATATTATGTTCCTTTGCATATTTTTACTATTCTCAGCTATTATTATGCAGCTAGGGAAAGTACAAATTGTGGAGGGAGAGGCTTATAGGAACCAAGTGGAAAGTAGTCAAAATGCAATAACTAGTATTCCAGTTCCACGTGGACAAATTTTAGATCGAGAAGGGAAAACAGTCGTTAATAATAAACCTCTTCGCACAATTACGTATACAAGGGTAAAGGGGATTACGAGTGAAGCTGTTTTAAAAACAGCAAAAGACTTGGCGGAAGTACTTGAAATGCCCGAACAAGACATAAATAAATTAACCGATATCGATAAAAAAGATTTTTGGATGCAGTTGAATTCGAAACGTGCGGAGACAAAGATTACTAAGAAAGATATAGAAAAGTTTAAAGAAAAGGGTATAGAGGGGAAAGAGTTAGATAAAAAAATAGAAGACTTAAGACGAGGTCGCGTTACAGAGGTAGAATTAGCAGAATTAACAGCACAAGATTTAAAGGTGTTAGCTATTAAAAGTAAAATGAGTTCAGGTTATCAACTAACACCACAAATTATAAAAAAAGATGTAACAGATGAAGAGTATGCGCGGATAAGCGAAAATCTTGGAGATTTTCCAGGAGTAGATGCCACTGTTGATTGGGAACGTAATTATGTAAATGGTAATTTATTTCGTTCTATATTAGGAAATATTACGAGTAGTGAAGAAGGATTACCGAAAGAAAATTTAGATTCTTATTTAGTACGTGGATATAACCGTAATGATCGTGTTGGAAAAAGTTATATTGAACAACGATATGAAGATGTATTACACGGCACGAAAGAAGAAGTGAAAAATATTACTGATAAATCAGGAAACATTGTTAGCACAGAAATAATCTCTAAAGGAAAAAGTGGTAATAGTTTAACATTAACGATTGATATGGAATTACAAAAGAAAGTGGAAGAAAGTATAGAGAAAAACTTGAGAGCTTTTAAGAGTTCAGAGCCACTGCTCGATCGAGCTTTTGTTGTCATGACAAATCCAAATAACGGACAAATTTTATCTATGGCAGGCAAAAAGATTGTAGAAAAAGAAGGGAAAATAGAGGTTGAGGATTTGGCGTTAGGTAACATGACAACTTCGTATGAGCTAGGGTCAGCTGTAAAAGGTGCTACTTTATTAACTGGATATGAGACAGGGGCAATACATCCAGGAGATCAATTTTATGACGCGCCGATGAAATTTAAAGGTACACAAGCTAAAAAATCGTGGAATGTATCCGGATTTGGTAATATTAATGATTTACGAGCTTTACAAGTATCTTCAAATGTATACATGTTCCAGACAGCTTTAAAAATTGCGGGAGTCAATTACGTACCAAATGGCTCATTGGATATTAAACAAGGAGCATTTGATACGATGCGCTATTATTTCAAGCAATTTGGTTTAGGTGTCCCAACAGGTATTGATTTACCGAATGAAATAATTGGACAAACGAGAAAAGTAGATAGTCAACCTGGGTTTTTACTAGATTTTTCTATCGGTCAGTATGATACGTATACGCCGTTGCAATTAGCGCAATATATTTCAACGATTGCGAATGGTGGTTATAGAATGCAACCTCAAATTGTACAAGAAATACGAGAACAATCAATAAAAGAAGAGGTTGGCAAAGTTATACGTTCCATAGAGCCTGTCGTATTAAATCGAATTGATATGAAGAAAGAACATATTGATCGGATAAAAGAAGGGTTTAGATGGGTATTCCAAGAAGGTGATGGAACTGGCGTGAAATATTTCAAAAACGCGCCATATAAACCAGCAGGAAAGACAGGAACAGCCCAAACTGTATATGGTGGAGATGACCCGATTGGTAGAAATGCAAAAGGAGAACGTATGGAATGCTACAACTTAACGTTAGTTGGATATGCTCCATATGATAATCCAGAAGTAGCATTTTCCGTAGTAGTTCCATGGCTTCATGATGATAAAAATGGAATTAATTCTATAATTGGAAAGGAAGTATTAGATGTATACTTTGATTTAAAACAGCAACGTATACATGGTGAAGCTACTAGTACAGGTAGTTCTAAGCAAAATTAAGATACTTTTCTCAGGGAAGAGAACCTGTTTGTATAAAGCCATTTATAAGAAAAAATGAAATGTGAAATAAGAGATAGCGGCGATCATAGCTACTATCTCTTATTTTGTTAATAACTCTCATACTAGCTATAAAATTTTTTTCAGTTTATGGAACAAATTTGGTTCGGTGATTGTCTATTATGTGTACGTATAAAAAGGTACTAAAAATTTGGAAGGAATGATGATTTTGAAAAATAAGAGGATGCTAAAAATAGGAATATGCGTTGGTATATTAGGTTTAAGTATTACAAGCCTAGAAGCTTTTACAGGAGGGGCACTGCAAGTTGAAGCGAAAGAAAAGACTGGACAAGTGAAACATAAAAATCAGGCGACGCATAAAGAGTTCTCTCAACTTGAGAAAAAATTTGATGCTCGATTAGGTGTATATGCGATTGATACTGGTACAAATCAAACAATCTCTTATCGATCTAACGAAAGATTTGCCTTCGCATCAACCTACAAGGCTTTAGCAGCAGGAGTATTACTACAGCAAAACTCAATTGATACATTAAATGAAGTAATCACATTTACGAAAGAAGACTTAGTGGATTATTCACCTGTTACAGAGAAACATGTAGATACTGGAATGAAACTAGGAGAAATTGCTGAGGCTGCTGTTCGTTCAAGTGATAATACTGCAGGGAACATTTTATTTAATAAAATAGGCGGACCTAAAGGATATGAAAAAGCGCTTAGAAAGATGGGGGATCGGGTTACTATGTCTGATCGCTTTGAAACAGAATTAAACGAAGCTATTCCAGGAGACATTCGTGACACTAGTACAGCGAAAGCAATTGCTACGAATCTTAAAGCTTTTACGCTCGGAAATGCACTTCCAGCTGAAAAACGTAAAATTCTTACAGAGTGGATGAAAGGAAATGCTACAGGGGACAAACTTATTCGTGCAGGCGTACCAACTGACTGGGTAGTTGGAGATAAATCAGGTGCTGGCAGTTACGGGACAAGAAATGATATTGCTATCGTTTGGCCTCCAAATAGAGCACCAATTATCATCGCAATTTTATCTAGTAAAGATGAGAAAGAGGCTACCTATGATAATCAACTCATTGCAGAGGCAACGGAAGTTATAGTTAAGGCTCTTAAGTAATAATCTTTCAATTCTTTATGTAATATAATTAAAAATAAAAACTTGGAAAGCGATTCTTTTTAATGTGAAAAGAATCGCTTTTTTTATAAGCATGTAAACTATTTATACCTATGTATTATAAAGATATAATTAATGTAGAAAAGAGGGTGAATAGTTATGGAGAATGACAATCAAGTCTTTTGGAGAACAGATTGTCTTGTTTTGAGAAGGTTTAGTATGGATGACACTAACTACTTTCATTTTTATCGTTCTAATCCAGAAGTGGCTAAATTTCAGTCATGGGTTAATTATCAATATCATGAGGCTAAAACGTTTGTAAATGAACAAGTTAAAAATAATCCTAATCTACCAGGTACTTGGTTCCAGTTCGCAATTGCTTTAACTGAAAATAACAAAATAATTGGAGATTGTGCACTTCACACACTTGTAAATGAACCTCGCATCGTAGAAATCGGATTTACTCTTTCTCCAGAATATCAGGGAAAAGGCTATGCAACTGAAGCTGTTTGTGCCTTATTGAGTTACATATTTCATTCATTAGGAAAACATAAGGTGATTGCATTTTCGGACGTTCGAAATAATAAGTCTATTTCTGTACTAGAACGAGTGGGGATGAGGAGAGAAGGTCATTTATTGCAGAATTACATGCTAAAAGGCCAGTGGATTGATGAATATCAATATTCAATATTGAAGTCTGAATGGAAGGACGCTACATAATTATAAAATTTAGAAACAATGAAGGAACTTATTCATGAAATTGATGAAAATGCCTTTGTCAATGTATATGATGTTGCGGAAGTACAAGGCGGAAACTTTAAAAAGCATGATATCCATTAAGGGTATTAACTAACTTAAATATTTTATACATAGTTGATTATTGAAAAAGATAAAAACCTCACCACATATAGATATACAACTGATATGTACTAAGTTGTATAACTGCAAGGTACATAGAACTAAAACTAAGATATTCATACGAACTCAAAAAGCTGAAATTCCTTAACTTGGGAATTTCGGCTTTAATGTTATATGATAGAGTTACGATTAGAACAGAACCGGGCATGTTTACTTCAACAGAGTGATATAAGTTCTTCAGTTCCTAAAATTAGAAACTTGTACTTGATTATCGTAGTTAAATCGATTTCACTTTAAAAGAGAACCGTTAGATAAAAAGAATAATCTATTGAAATGTTTTTGAGAATTGTAGTATTGATGAAGATTTTAGGAGGGAATATGAGCAAGAAGATTAAAAGAAGTATATTACTTATTGCTACATTAGTAGGTTGTAGTATCTTTTTATTTTTACAGAACAATTTAATAAGTATAACTGAGATTAAAATAACCTCTAGTAAAATACCATCCTCTTTTAAAGGGTATAAAATTCTACAAATTTCAGACTTACACAATAAAAAATTTGGCGATAATCAAGATGTGTTAATTCAAAAAATGAAAAGTATAGACCAGATATTATTGCAATTACGGGTGATTTAATTGACAGTAAATCATACGATGCAGAAGTTAGTATGCAATTAATACGAGAAATGGTAAAGAAGTATCCTGTATATTTTGTGACAGGAAACCATGAACAATGGTCTGGAAAGTATAACAGTTTAGAAAAAGAGTTGAAGAAATATGGTGTCAATGTTTTAAGGAATGAACATGTAGGCATTCGAAAGGATGAGCAAGAGATAAACTTGCTAGGTATTGATGATCCAGAGTTTGGTACTGGAAACCGTGATGAAGGAAATATTATAATAGATGAAATTAAAAAAGCAAAAATTGAAATGCAGCCAGATAGATATAATGTATTATTATCCCACAGGCCTGAATTTATAAAGGAATATACGAATGAGCGGTTGGATTTGGTTTTATCGGGACATGCTCATGGAGGGCAAGTTAGATTGCCATTTATCGGTGGATTAGTTGCTCCAAATCAAGGTGTTTTACCTAAATATACAGCGGGTTTATATGTAGAACAAAATACATCAATGGTAGTGAGTAGAGGATTAGGAAATAGTATCATTCCGCAAAGGATTTTGAATAGGCCAGAAATTGTAGTCGTGCAGCTAAATTAAGCTGTACGATTTTTTTTATACAAAAATGAGTAAAGGGGCTTTCTGTATTTTGCAGGAGTAAACATTACAATTTTGTTAAAAATTTTCTACGTTACATAAAGTAACAAAATTTGACCCTCAGTGTTTGTTATAGTGTAAATAATCAAAAAACTTAAAATTTGTCGAGTGAAAATTGTGATAAATAATTCATATAAAAAACTTAAAGGGGTGTACACATGCATAAAGAATATGAAATTGAAGAATACACGGCGATTGAGGAACAAATCCATTATTATTGTAAATGTTTATTAGTAAGTCATCCTGATCAAATAATAAAGTATTTAGAAAAAAGGTTAGAAAAATATGCAGAAACATTACAATATGCACATTTATATCCTGACACAGTTATTTTACCGTTACAGCAATTAGTTATCGAATATTCTTTAGACGTTGCTAGAATTCGGAAGTATATGAATTTAAAAACGTAAAGTGAAATTTATAGTTTAAATGAAACAGAGTCGACTTTAGGAAATGAAATTCTAATGTCGACTCTGTTTCATTGTTTAATATCGGCGGTGATTGAACATACATACTAATCAACGAAGTTTGACATATAATTAAGCAAGAGTAAAATAAAAGTGAGTACTCACTCATTTTTATTAGAAAAGGAGGATGAAACGTGCAACAACCTTCAATTATTTTACGGACTGTATCAAAAAGTTTTGGAAAAAAAGAAGTGTTACACAATCTTTCATTGCAAGTTGAAAAAGCAGAGATTTTTGGTTTTGTTGGACCTTCTGGATCGGGGAAAACAACGCTCATTAAAATGATTGCAGGTATTAATGAGGCAACGAAAGGTGAAGTGCTTGTTAATAATACTAATATGCCTAATTTAAATGAGATGAAACGAATTGGTTATATGGCCCAGGCGGATGCATTATACGAAGAATTATCAGCATATGAAAATGCAGATTTTATAGCAACGATGTATGGACTAAAGGGAAAACGTAAAA
Organism: Bacillus sp. FSL K6-2944; assembly: GCF_038005385.1. Lineage (NCBI taxonomy): Bacteria > Bacillati > Bacillota > Bacilli > Caryophanales > Bacillaceae > Bacillus > Bacillus sp. FSL K6-2944. The sequence continues at coordinate 1,315,425 of NZ_JBBOTE010000001.1, forward strand.
AGACAAGAATTGCAGAGGTTTTTGAACTTGTACAATTGTCACAGTATATGAAAAAGCAAGTACAACAATTTTCAGGTGGAATGAAAAAACGCTTATCATTAGCAATAGCGCTCCTTCACGAACCAGAAATATTAATTTTAGATGAGCCTACAGTGGGGATAGATCCGCTTCTTAGAAAAACGATTTGGGAAAAATTTTATGATCTTAAAAAGAAAGGCACAACGATTATTGTAACGACGCACATTATGGATGAAGCTGAATTTTGTGAGCGTCTAGGGTTAATTAGAGAAGGGAAACTAGTTGCGGTTGGAACAACTGAAGAATTGAAAAAACGCGTGTCATCTGGACGGATTGAAGATGTCTTTTTGCTAGAAGAGGTGGTGCCATCATGAGAGTTACTGGTGTAATCATACGTATTATTCGTCAATTTTTTCGAGATAAGCGTTCGTTAGCAATGATGTTTGGAGCACCGATGTTATTACTTTGGCTTTTGTCACTAGTGTTTACACAGAAAGACTATATACCGCAAATTGCTGTTGTTGATATGCCCGCTCAAATAGTAAAAGTGATGAAAAATCAAGAAGCGTCAATTTATGAATACAGTAAGGAAAAGGCGATTTCTGAGTTGGAAAAACAAAAGGTAGATGCAGTATTTCGAATAGAGAATGGAAAAATGAAACTTCTGTTGGAAGGTAGTGATTCGTCAAAAAATCGTGCTGTACTTCAAGTATTGCAAAAAAGCACAGAGAAGAATGATGTATCGATTATGAAACCTGAAGTAAATTATTTACATGGCTCTAAAGACTTTACGATGTTTGATGGGCTTGGTCCTGTATTAATTGGTTTCTTTACATTTTTCTTTGTATTTATATTATCAGGTGTATCTTTCGTAAGAGAACGTTTAAGTGGTACGCTAGAAAGGTTATTATCCACCCCAGTAAGAAGATGGGAAATAGTCGCAGGTTATATTATTGGTTTTGGAATCTTTGCCTTTATACAATCCATTATTATCGTAAGTTTTTCCGTTTATATTTTAGATTTATACGTAGCTGGCTCCATATGGCTAACGTTACTTATTACATGTATGCTCTCTTTAACTGCACTAACATTAGGTACGTTTTTATCGGCATACGCAAATAATGAGTTTCAAATGATTCAATTTATACCGCTTGTTATTGTGCCACAAATCTTCTTTTCTGGATTGTTTCCAATGGAATCTATGAACAAGTGGCTACAAATGTTAGGGAAAGTATTTCCACTCACATACGGCGCTGACGCAATGAGACAAGTGATGATTCGGAATCAAGGGTTTACAGAGATTGCATTAGATCTTACTGTGTTATTACTTTTTGCAATATTATTTGCAGTAGGAAATGTATTTGCTTTAAAGAAACATCGCAAAATATAATAATGACAAAAAGGAGCTTTATAAATGCAGAAGGATTGGCTGGAGGAATTAATAGCTGCAACTAATACGGATAAACGAAATGAACGTCAAATGCGTATATTAGAGGCGGCTGTTGATATGTTTGGAGAAAAAGGATACGCTTCAACTTCAACAAGTGAAATTGCAAAGCGTGCTGGTGTAGCGGAAGGAACCATCTTCCGCTACTATAAAACAAAAAAAGATTTATTACTAGCGGTCGTAATGCCAACTTTAACTAAGTTCGCTGCACCATTTTTCGTACAAACCTTTGCAAAAGAAATATTTAAATCGGATTATGAATCATACGAAGGACTTTTAAGGGTTGTAATTCATAATAGGTTTAAATTTGCTCAAAAACACTTTCCTATGATAAAAATATTAATTCAAGAGGTGCCATTCCAACCAGAACTGAAAAATGAAATACAGCAATTAGTAGAAACAGAACTGTTTTCACATTTCAAAAAGTTGATTGTGAAATTTCAAGAAGAAGGGGAAATTATTGAGATACCACCATCTTCCGTACTACGTCTTACTTTATCAGCTGTATTAGGTTTATTATTAACACGATTTTTATTATTGCCTGAAGAAAAATGGAATGATGAAGCGGAAATTGAAAATACGATTCAATTTATATTGTATGGATTAACTCCACGATTTTAATCGTTGAAGTGTGAATTACATACATTACTTTTAAGTAAAAATAAATCGCCTTTAAAAAGGCGATTTATTTTCATTATATATTTTTGATAAATAAGTACTTGTTTACTAAAAACATTCTAAATCAGCGTGTTTCTTTGTCTCTTCTTCTAAGACCTAATAATCCTGCTAGTCCTAATAAACCAAGCCAAGCCCAATTATTATTTTTATCACGATTATCATTTAAATCATTTGTTGTATTTACATTTCGAGTTCTTACATCATTATTAACTCTGTCTAAGTTATTGTCATTTACTCGAGTTGAAATATCAGTGTTATTAACTCTATTCATATTATTTCCATCGTATTCAGCTTGCGTAGATGTACCTAAAAACATAATAGATAGTGCTAAAACACTTAAAATAGATGATAATTTCTTTTTCATAACAATCCCTCCTTTCTTAATCATTAATTTCTCCGAAGCATGTGTGTATTATTCATTTCACAATATCTAAACCCTCATTAATAGGGCGCACATTTATAGAAAATAGAGTTGAATGATTGTTAATATATCATTGGATATATATTTCTCATAAAAATAACTGAATCAAACTTTGCTTAAAATGTTAATCTTAGTACAATTTATATTATACGGGCTAGCAATAAGGAGGTAATAAGATGCGACAATTTGCAAAACCTACAATCGTCGTAAGTAAATGTTTAGAATTTGATGCTTGTCGTTATAATGGAGAGATGATTCCAGATGTAACAATACGAAATTTGCAGCCATTTGTTACATTTATACCTGTTTGTCCAGAAGTGGAGATTGGATTGGGGACTCCTCGTGAAACGATACGAATTGTAGAAGAAAATGGTGAGAATAGACTTGTGCAACCGTCGACACGAGAAGATGTAACTGAAAAAATGGAGCAGTTTTCAAATGACTTTTTACAAACGATACCGGATGTAGATGGTTTTATTTTAAAGAATCGTTCACCAAGTTGTGGTACGCGTGATGTGAAAATTTATTCTGGTTTTGAAAAAGCGCCAGCAAAGGGAAAAGGAGCTGGCTTATTTGGCGGAGCAGTAGTAAAAAATTTTTCGCATCTTCCTATTGAAGAGGAAGGTAGATTGTCGAATTTTATTATTAGAGAGCATTTCTTTACAAGGTTATTTACAATCGCATATTACAAAATGATTAAACACAATAAAAATATGAAAGAACTTGTATCGTTTCAGTCGGACAATAAATATTTATTTATGGCATATAATCAGGTGAAACAAAAGGAATTAGGTCGTATAATTGCAAATCAAAAAAATGAAAAGATTGAAGTGGTATTTGAAAACTATGAGAAGACTTTATATGAATTATTTATGCGTGCGCCCCGTTATACATCGAATGTAAATGTATGCGAGCACATTTTTGGATATTTTAAAACAAAGTTAAAAAAACAAGAAAAAGATCATTTTATAGAACTGTTACAAAAGTATGCAGAAAAGAAAATACCACTTAGTAGTTTACTTACAATATTAAAATCATGGGCTATTCGATTTGATGAAAAGTATTTATTAAGACAAACGTATTTCGAACCATACCCTGAAGCATTAGTAGAAATTTCTGATTCGGGAAAAGGTAGAGATTATTAAACAATAAATTACATAATTCGACACAAAATCTCCTATGTTGTTGTAGAACAATGTAGGAATTTTTTTGTGCATTAGTACAGAATCTGTTTTAAAATTAAGTTATGACAGAATTGTAGCAATTGTCTAACTAATATTCTTGTCTTTTAAGTTGTTATGTTTGTAGTAGAAACTCGCACGCTGTCGAAACTCAATATTCGATAAGGGGTGTGTAGCGGAATGGAATTTACTCTAACTCGCGAAAAACAAATGATTAAAGAAATGGTACGTGACTTTGCTGAAAAGGAAATCGCACCGAAAGCTGTATATTATGACAAAACTGCAGAGTTTCCATATGAAACATTTCAAAAAATGGGCGAACTAGGATTATTAGGCATCCCATTCCCAGAAGAATATGGAGGTTCAGGTGGCGATACGGTATCGTATGCGTTAGCAGTTGAAGAAATTGGTCGCGCTTGTGGTGGCACCGGTTTAAGCTATGCTGCAACAATTTCATTAGGTGCTTCTCCAATTTATTATTTCGGTACAGAAGAACAAAAACAAAAGTATTTAGTTCCAATGGCGTCAGGTAAAACATTAGGTGCCTTCGGATTAACGGAGCCGAATGCTGGATCAGATGCAGGTGGTACTCAAACGAAAGCGGTATTAGATGGTGATGAGTATGTAATCAGTGGTGAGAAGTGTTGGATTACAAACGCAGAGTATGCAAATACAATTATTGTAACCGCTGTCAACGGTATTGAAGAGAATGGTAGAAAACGTATTTCTGCATTTATCGTGCCTACTACGAGTGAAGGATTAACGATTTCAAGTCCTTACGATAAGATGGGTGTTCGCGCTTCTAATACTTGTGAAATCGTACTTGATGGCGTTCGTGTACCGAAAGAAAATATTCTTGGTGATGTAAATAAAGGCTTTAAACAATTTTTATATACACTTGATGGAGGGCGTATTTCAATCGCAGCATTGGCAGTTGGTATTGCGCAATCAGCCTTTGAACGTGCATTACAATATGCGAAAGAACGTCAACAATTTGGAAAGTCAATCTCTAATTTCCAAGCGATTCAATTTAAATTAGCTGATATGGCGACTGAAGTAGAGCTAGCACGCAATTTAGTACATAAAGCAGCTTGGTTAAAAGATAACGATAAACCTTTCGGCAAAGAAGCGGCAATGGCAAAACTATTTGCATCGGAAGCAGCAAGCCGTATTGCGAATCAAGCAGTACAGATTCATGGTGGATATGGTTATATGCGTGAATATGAAGTTGAACGACATATTCGTGATGCGAAACTATTAGAAATTGGTGAAGGAACTTCTGAAATTCAACGTCTCGTAATTGCTAGACATTTAGGATGTAGATAAAAGGGAGGAATCACTATGTTTCAAAAAATATTAATTGCGAATCGCGGGGAAATCGCTGTTCGTATTATGAAAACTTGTCAAAAACTTGGCATTCGCACTGTTGCTATTTATTCTGAAGCAGATGAAAATGCCCTTCATGTGAAAATGGCAAATGAAGCTTACGTAGTAGGTGGACCGCGTGTTCAAGAAAGCTATTTAAACCTTGAAAAAATTATTGAAATAGCTAAGAAGACAAATGCAGAAGCCATTCATCCGGGTTATGGTTTATTATCAGAGAATCCGTCTTTTCCGGTTCGCTGCAAAGAAGAAGGAATCGTATTTATCGGTCCTTCAGAAGAAATCATTACGAAGATGGGAAGTAAAATTGAATCACGTATCGCAATGCAAGCAGCAGATGTCCCAGTAGTCCCAGGTATTACTACAAATATTGAAACTGCTGAAGAAGCAATTGAAATTGCAAAACAAATTGGTTATCCATTAATGCTTAAGGCATCCGCAGGCGGCGGAGGCATTGGTATGCAGTTGATGGAAACTGAGCAAACGCTCACCAAAGCGTTTGAAAGTAATAAAACAAGAGCGCAAAACTTCTTCGGTAACGGAGAAATGTATTTAGAGCGATATATAGCAGATGCGCATCATATTGAAATTCAGCTTTTAGCAGATACACATGGTAACACAGTGTATTTATGGGAGCGTGAATGTTCGGTACAGCGCCGAAATCAAAAAGTAATCGAAGAAGCACCTTCACCATTTTTAGATGAAGGTACACGAAAGGCGATGGGAGAAGTTGCTGTACAATCTGCCAAAGCACTTGGCTATACAAATGCAGGTACAGTTGAGTTTCTTGTAGATAATCAGAAAAATTTCTATTTCTTAGAAATGAATACGAGATTACAAGTAGAGCATCCAGTGACAGAAGAAATTACGGGATTAGACCTTGTAGAACAGCAACTCCTTATCGCAAGTGGAGAGAAACTATCATTTACTCAGGATGATGTAAAACGTAGTGGTCATGCCATTGAAGCTCGTATTTATGCAGAGGATCCGAAAACATTCTTCCCGTCACCTGGGAAAATTACAGATTTAACATTACCGTCAAATGTACGAATTGATCACTTCTTAGAAAATCATGTAACGATTACACCTTTCTATGATCCAATGATTGCGAAAGTCATTGCACATGGCGAGACTCGTGAAGAAGCAATTTCGAAATTACATGATGCTCTAGAAGAATTGAAAGTAGAAGGTATTAAAACGAACACGCCAATGCTACTGCAAGTTTTGGAAGACGAAGTGTTCAAAGCGGGTATTTATACAACGGGTTTTGTAACGAAACAACTCGTTAAAAAATAAGATCTAACAATATTAAGGGGGAAAAAATGATGACGAAAGTATACGCATCGATGGCAGGAAACGTTTGGAAGATTGTTGTAGGAGTAGGAGATACAGTAGAGGAAGAGCAGGATGTCGTCATTTTAGAATCTATGAAAATGGAAATTCCAATCATTTCAGAAGAAGCCGGCACAGTTATGAAAATTAATGTGCAAGAAGGCGATTTTGTAAATGAAGGAGATGTATTATTAGAAATTGAATAGGGAGATATAGGGGGAAGCGAATTGAAACTACCTAATTTTGCTGTCATTAAAGAAGTAGGACCACGTGATGGTTTACAAAATGAAAAAAAGATTGTTGGCACAAAAGATAAAGTAAAATGGATTCAACTACTTACAGAAGCAGGATTGTCGTATGTTGAAGTTTCCTCATTCGTTCACCCAAAATGGGTCCCAGCATTAGCGGATGCAAATGATGTGTTTTCTGAGCTGAAAAGAGATCCAAATGTTACATATGCTGCGCTTGTTCCGAACCAAAATGGTTTGGAACGAGCTTTTTTGCAAAATGTAGATGAGGTGAATGTTTTTTTATCAGCAAGTGAATCTCATAATAAAAGTAATATTAATAAATCGATTAAAGAAGCGTTAGTTGTAATCGAAGATATAACAAAACAGGCATTATTCGAAGGGAAAAAGGTAAGAGGCTATGTTTCTACTGTATTTGGATGTCCTTATGAAGGGGATATAAGTGTCACAGCAGTTGACGAATTATGTAATCAACTATTTTCATACGGCATTTATGAAGTTTCTCTTGGGGATACAATCGGTGTAGCGAATCCATTACAAGTAGAACAAGTATTAGAACATCTATTAAAGAAGTATGATGCTTCGCAGTTTGCCATGCATTTTCATAATACGTATGGAATGGCTCTAGCAAATGTAGTTAAATCATTAGAATACGGTATTACAACATTTGATAGTTCTTGTGGTGGACTCGGGGGCTGCCCTTATGCACCAGGAGCATCAGGTAATGTTGCTACTGATGACCTAGTACATATGCTCCATAAATTAGGAGTTCAAACGAATATAGACGAAGAAAAGTTATTGCGAGCTAGTCAATTTATTCAAAGTAAGCTAAATATCCAATTACCGAGTCATGTGTATAGAGCGCTTCAACATAAAACGATAAGTAGGTGAGAAGATGCTACAATTACAAAACATTTCAGTTGATTATGTAACACCTCACGTTGTAAAGATTTCGTTATATCGTGAAAGACAAGCAAACTCATTATCTTTAGCGTTATTAGAAGAGTTACAAAACATATTAACTCAAATAAGTGAAGAGTCCAATACGCGTGTAGTTATTCTAACAGGTGCTGGTGAAAAAGCATTTTGTGCTGGTGCTGATTTAAAAGAACGTGCTGGTATGAATGAGGAACAAGTTCGCCATGCTGTTAGTATGATTCGCACGACTATGGAGATGGTTGAACAATTACCACAGCCAGTTATTGCTGCTATAAATGGAATCGCACTTGGTGGTGGTACGGAATTAAGTTTAGCTTGTGATTTTAGAATTGCTGCTGAATCTGCAAGTCTTGGTCTTACTGAAACGACACTTGCAATTATACCAGGAGCGGGTGGTACACAGCGCTTACCGAGATTAATTGGTGTTGGTAGAGCGAAAGAATTAATTTATACAGGTAGACGTATTTCAGCGCAAGAAGCAAAAGAATATGGTTTAGTAGAATTTGTTGTACCAGCTAATTTACTTGAAGAGAAAGCGATTGAAATAGCAGAGAAAATTGCTAGTAATGGACCTATTGCTGTTCGATTAGCAAAAGAGGCAATTTCAAATGGTATTCAAGTTGATTTACATACCGGATTACAAATGGAAAAACAAGCGTATGAAGGTGTAATCCATACGAAAGATAGATTAGAAGGATTACAAGCATTCAAGGAAAAACGCACACCAACGTATAAGGGGGAGTAAATATGTTAGATCAAAAACAACAATCTAATTCATTTGAAGAACGAGTTGAAACGATTAAACAAGGCGGCGCACCAAAGTATCATGAACAAAATAAAGCAAAAGGAAAATTATTTGTTCGAGATCGTTTAGCGCTTCTATTTGATAATGGCGAATATGTAGAAGATGCATTATTTGCTAACTGTGAACAAACAGGCTTACCTGCGGACGGCGTTGTAACGGCAACGGGTAAAATACATGGTCGTACTGCATGTGTAATGGCCAATGATTCTACTGTAAAAGCTGGATCATGGGGATCACGCACAGTTGAAAAGATTTTACGTATTCAAGAAACAGCTGAAAAACTACGTGTTCCGTTATTTTATTTAGTCGACTCTGCTGGAGCGCGCATTACAGATCAAGTAGAAATGTTCCCAGGGCGCCGTGGTGCAGGAAGAATCTTCTATAATCAAGTGAAATTATCAGGTAAAGTTCCTCAAGTATGCTTATTATTTGGACCTTCTGCAGCTGGTGGTGCCTATATTCCAGCCTTTTGCGACGTTGTAATGATGGTAGAAGGAAATGCATCTATGTATTTAGGATCTCCTCGTATGGCTGAGATGGTTATCGGTGAGAAGGTAACTTTAGAAGAGATGGGCGGAGCTCGTATGCATTGCTCTGTATCAGGATGCGGAGATGTTTTATGCAAGACAGAAGAAGATGCGATTACACAAGCAAGACAATACATTTCATATTTTCCAAATAACTACTTAGAAAAGACTCCATTGGTTACACCTCAAGAACCGAAACAATTCGATAAAACGTTAGAACAAATCATTCCAGAAAATCAAAATGCTCCTTTCAATATGAAAGATCTCATTAATAGAGTTATTGATGAAGGTTCATTCTATGAAGTAAAAAAATTATTTGCTCAAGAGCTAATTACAGGCTTAGCACGTATTGATGGTAAGCCTGTTGGTATTATTGCAAATCAGCCGCGTATGAAGGGCGGCGTATTATTCCATGATTCAGCTGATAAAGCTGCTAAGTTTATTAATTTATGTGATGCATATCATATTCCATTATTATTCCTTGCGGATGTACCAGGATTTATGATTGGAACAAAAGTAGAGCGTGCTGGTATTATTCGCCATGGTGCAAAAATGATTTCTGCAATGAGTGAAGCAACTGTACCGAAGATTTCTATCGTTGTTCGTAAAGCATATGGTGCTGGTTTATATGCGATGGCAGGTCCAGCATTTGAACCAGATTGTTGCCTGGCATTACCGACAGCCTCTATTGCGGTAATGGGTCCAGAAGCTGCGGTTAATGCTGTATATGCAAATAAAATTGCAGCTTTACCAGAAGAAGAGCGTGCTAGCTTCATTGCTGAAAAACGTGAAGAGTATAAGAAAGATATTGATATTTATCATTTAGCATCAGAGATGGTGATTGATGGTATTGTTCATCCAAACAATTTACGTGAAGAATTAAAAGGACGTTTCGAAATGTATATGAGTAAATATCAAGTATTCACGGATCGTAAACATCCTGTATATCCAGTTTAAAAGCCCTATTTAGGGCTTTCTTGCTCAAAAAGTTAAGGAGGGGAAAACATTGAAACAAGCAGTTTGGTTTCCAACAGAAGAGTACAAGGAAAAAACACGTTTATATGGTTGGATGAAATCATTGGGATATGAAGATTATGAAACTTTTTATAATAAATCTATCGAGGAAACAGCTTGGTTTTGGGGAGAGGCAGAAAAGGCAATAGGCTATCAATGGATGAAACCTTATACAGACGTGTTAGATTTAGAAAATGGTACACCGTTTGCACAGTGGTATAATGGCGGAACATGTAACGTTGTAGAATCAGCTTTATCCCGCTGGCTTGCGGATGAAGAGACGAGAATACAGCCAGCACTTCAGTACGAAGGGGAAAATGGAACTTCAAAATCATTTACATATGAAGAGCTTGACAACTGGGTAAGTCGTGTTGCAAATGGTTTGAAACACGCGGGTATTGAGAAAGGTGACCGTGTAACAATTTATATGCCGATGATTCCAGAAACAGTTGTTGCGATGCTAGCTGTAATGAAAATCGGAGCAATTATTTCACCAATATTCTCAGGCTTTGCGTCTGATGCAGTCATGACACGTGTGCAAGCGGCAGGTTCAAAAATGATTATTACCGCAGATGGATTTTCACGCCGAGGTAAAATTGTTTCTTTAAAAGATGAAGTAGATAAAGCTTGTGAACATTGCCCAACTGTTGAAAAAGTTGTTATCGTTCGTCATGCAGGAAATGATTTTACACCACATAACTATGACTTTTCGTGGAGTACGCTAGAAAAAGAAAAACCATTCATACATGCCGAGGAAATGCAAAGTGATGATCCATTAATGCTCATTTATACATCAGGAACGACTGGTAAGCCGAAAGGAACAGTACACACGCATGCAGGATTTCCTTTGAAAGCAGCTTTTGATGCAGGATTTGGAATGAATATTAAACAAGGTGATCGTGTATTATGGGTAACTGATATGGGCTGGATGATGGGGCCGTTTCTATTATTCGGTTCACTCATTAATGGAGCAACGATGGTTATGTACGAAGGTGTTCCAGACTTCCCAGAAGCAGACCGGTTATGGGAGACAGTTGATAAATATGAGATTACTCATCTAGGTATTTCGCCAACGTTAATCCGAGCATTGATGGCAAAAGGTGATGAGTATGTCAATAAACATTCTTTAAAGAGTTTGGAAGTATTCGCATCAACAGGAGAACCTTGGAATCCTGATCCATGGATGTGGCTGTTTGAAACGGTTGGAAAAGGAAATGTCCCAATCTGTAACTACTCAGGTGGAACTGAAATCTCTGGTGGGATTTTCGGTAATGTTCTTATTAAGCCAATAGCACCGATTAGTTTTAACGCATCTTTACCAGGAATGGCCGCTGTCGTACTGGATGATCAAGGTAAACCCATTCGAGATGAAGTCGGAGAATTATGCTTAGAGAAACCTTGGGTAGGTATGACGAAAAGCTTCTGGGAAGATGATGAACGTTACGTAAACACATATTGGTCGCGTTTTGAAAATAAATGGGTCCACGGTGACTGGGTCATTTACGATGGTGAACAATATATCATCACAGGGCGTTCAGACGATACGTTAAATATTGCAGGTAAACGTATTGGACCTGCTGAATATGAATCTATTCTTGTGAAACATAACGATGTAATCGAAGCTGCTGCAATTGGTGTACCTGACGAAGTAAAAGGTGAAGTTTGTCATTGTTTTGTAGTGTTAAGAGATCATGTAACATTCACAGGAGAATTAAAGAAAGAATTAATGAGTTTAGTAAACTCTCATATTGGAAAAGCGTTGTGTCCTAAAGACATCCACGTTGTAGAAGATTTACCGAAAACACGTAATTCTAAAGTAATGCGCCGTGTTATTAAAGCAGCTTACTTAGGAAAAGAATTAGGTGATTTATCATCGCTTGTAAATCCTGAAGTAGTTCCGTTTATTCAGGGGTTACAGTCTAGTAAATTATAAAGTTAGAAAGGATCTCTATATAAATAGAGATCCTTTTTTTTATGTTTATAAAAAGAAAAGAAGTGAATTTGATGAAGAAGAAAAATTTTACTATTAGTGTTAAGTATGTTTTTTAGTTTTAATCAAAATACGATATTATGGAATGTCTATTCAATGTAGAAATACTAATTTACAACAACAAGGTGATGACAAAGCGTGACTGCTTATATGTCTGTTTAAACCTTTACGTGTTAATATATAAAAAGCTGACTATAATGAACTGCACCCCAATTGTTAGACACAGTCTAACAATTGGAGGTGCAGTTTTTTGTATGACAAAATTTACGAAGGATTTAAAGTTAACGCTCGTTCAAGGATTTAATCCGAAAATAATTTCTCAAGCAGAATATGCAAAACAGATGCATATTACAAAGGCACAATTTCAATACTGGTTACGCTTATACGAACTCCATGGAGAAGAAGGTTTACACGAGGTCTATACAAATTACACCGCAGAGTTTAAACTAGACGTACTAAATTTTATGGCTCAATCGGGTATATCGTTAATGGATACAGCGGCTATCTTCATGATTCCTTCTTTTACAACGGTTTATCAATGGAAGAAGCAATTTGAAGTAGGTGGCTTAGATGCCCTTGAACCAAAGAAAAAGGGGCGTCCATCCATGAAAAATAAAAACACAAAACATGATACTAAAAAGATTCCGGCAGAAGGTTCAGTTGAAGCGTTACAAGCTGAATTAGAACGCTTACGTATGGAAAATGCGTATTTAAAAAAGTTGAATGCCTTAGTTCAAAACAAGGAAAAATCACCAAACAAGACAAGGCACAAGTAGTCTATGAATTAAGGCATGAGTTTCAAGTGAAAGAATTAGTAAAGTTAGCGGATATCCCTCGAAGCACCTATTATTTTTATGTAAAACAAATGGATAGAATCGATCCAGATGCCGATTTAAAAGTAGAAATTAAAGCGATTTATGATGAACACGAAGGTCGTTATGGATATCGTCGTATTCGTGATGAGTTAGCCAATCGTAATCAAATAGTGAATCATAAAAAAGTGCAACGAATTATGAAAGAGTTAGGTTTAAAATGTCTTGTACGTATGAAAAAATATAAATCTTATAAAGGAACAGTCGGTAAAATTGCATCTCATATTTTAGAGCGTAAATTTACGGCAGATACGCCAAATGAAAAATGGGTAACCGATATTACAGAATTTAAATTATTCGGTGAGAAACTTTATGTATCACCTGTATTAGACTTGTATAATGGTGAAATCATTACCTATACAATTGGCTCTAGACCGACGTATTCACTTGTTTCAGAAATGTTAGAGACAGCATTAGAAGGTTTACCTGAAAATCACCAACTAATGATGCATTCAGATCAAGGGTGGCATTATCAAATGAAACAGTACCGTCACGCATTACAAAAAAGAGGTATCGTACAAAGTATGTCTCGTAAAGGCAACTGTTATGACAACGCAGTAATGGAGAATTTCTTTGGAATCATGAAGTCTGAGTTTCTCTACATAAAAGAGTTTGAAAGTGTAGAGCACTTCAAAATAGAATTAGAAAAATATATAGATTATTACAATACAAAACGGATAAAAGCAAAATTAAAAATGAGCCCGGTGCAATACCGGACTCATTTTTATCGAGCTGCCTAATGAAATAACCGTGTCTAACTTTTAGGGGTCACTTCATAAGCAGTCAGCTTTTTATATATTACATTCTAGTATTTGCCGGGCAGTAATGCCCCCATCTAAAAATTCAGCAAAAGCAAGGAAGTAGGTGAGGGATCAACTTTCCGGAAAAGCCCGATTGGTTCCAAAAGACATATTCTTTCCTTTACGTTGACATTAAAAATATTACCAATTTTTTCTTTTACAATGGCAACAAATAAAGAAACATTTACAACGACACTTATTTCGTTTAGAACTCCAATCATCATCACGATGACACTTTTCTTTAGATTTCCACCAATCATCATTACAATGTTTTTCCTGAGAACTCCAATCGTCATCACAATGACACTTTTCTTTAGATTTCCACCAATCATCATTACAATGCTTTTTCTGAGAACTCCAATTATCATCACAATGATGCTTTTCTTTAGATTTCCACCAATCATCACAACAATGCTTTTTCTGAGAACTCCAGCAATCATTTTTCCAGGACATTTATTTCTACCTCCTTTCAATAGTGTTCATATTATTCTATGTTTTAATAAAAAAATGGCTTGTTTATTAACCTACTATTTTATCTTTATATGATAGAGTGTCTTCTACTCGATATAGAATTCATACAAACTATGCTAATTTTTAAGAGAAAGTGGAGAGAACTACTACTAGTTATGGTATTTTTCAATAAACACTTGTTGAAGAAAATGTTCTGATTACAAATAATATCTTATTTTCGAGTACGCTTTTTAAATGTATATTTCATAATGAAAAATGGGAAATCCACAAATAAAGTCTATGTATATGTGAGTTAATGGGGAAATCTAGTGTGTTTTTAAGGGGCGTCTTATTTAAAAGAAAAAAGGTTTGTTTTAGAAAGTGGTGTCTAAACATTAAATGGAGTAGGACTAAATTCACGGCCGCTCATTAAAAAGCTTTTAATTAGGAGAAGTCTGTTTTTATAATGAATAATGAAAAGAAAGTTTGGTACAATTGTTTGTTTTTTTCTTTTTATGTGTTTGCCTCGTACCCTTTTAAGCTAGTGGACATACTTTACTAATAGAAAGGATTAGGGGGTGAGGTATTGGGTTCTCGATTTAATAATTGTAAAAAGAAGTGTACATGTAAACAAGATGATTGTTGGGAAGTATTCGAAGAGTGTAAAAAAGAACAGCATGAGAAATGTGATAATTCTTGTGTACAAGGAATTAGAGATGAACTTAAGAAATTAATTAATCGAACAGTTCAAATTAATACAGAGGGACGTACTTATGTAGGTACTGTTTCGTCTGTAAGTTGTGATGTAGTTAGGCTTGCGGCTATTCCTGGATCGGTTGGAGTAATTATTTCCATTTGCAAAATTGAAGCAATTTTCCCACCGGTTACAACGGTTACTGCTGACTTTGATTTTAATGGTATTGATGTAGCAAACAAAGCATAATTATGCTGCTTTTTTGTAAAGCCATTCACATGAATGGCTTTATTTTAATTTTATATAAAAGGAGAATATATTCTTTATATAGAAATAAGTTTGAGGTTATAAAGCATGATGTACGAAAGGAGCAAGGAAGTGATTAAACTAGAAAGCTTTAAGAAATCTGATTTTAAACAATTAATAAATTGGATTAATTCCGAAGAATTTCTAATACAATGGTCAGGAAATGCATTCACATTTCCTTTAGATGAACAGCAATTAGAGAAGTATATAGAAAGTGCAAATACACTCGCTTTCAAAGTGGTAGATGAAGAGACTTCAGACGTTATTGGACATATTTCGCTTGGCCAAATAGATAATATTAATAAGTCCGCTAGAATTGGAAAAGTATTAGTTGGTAATACGAAGATGAGAGGACGTTCTATAGGAAAACATATGATGAAAGCAGTACTTCATATTGCTTTTGACGAATTAAAACTACATAGAGTAACTCTTGGTGTGTATGATTTTAATACATCGGCCATTTCATGTTACGAAAAAATAGGGTTTGTAAAAGAAGGCTTATTAAGAGAGTCAAAAAGAGTAGGAGAAACGTATTGGAATTTATGGGAAATGAGTATGTTAGAATATGAATGGAAGAAGTAGCAACGATAGTAATTTATAATTATATTATGTTAATAAAGGGGTTTGGTGGGTATAGTGGATAATAAAACAAAAATAATTTCAATTGCAGCTGTTTCGGGAGGAGGTAAAACTACAATTACAGAAAGATTAAAGCATAAGTTTAAAAACTCAAAAGCTCTATATTTTGATAGTTATACATTTGATAACTCTCCTGCTGATATTTGTAAATGGATTGATGATGGGGCGAATTACGACGAGTGGGTATTAACACCATTAATTCATGATATTGAGCAACTTATACAAAATAATACCTTAGACTATATTATTGTAGATTATCCTTTTGCATACTTAAATAGTGAGATGCGAAAATTCATTGATGTAACTATATTTATTGATACGCCTTTAGATATTGCGATGGCTAGAAGGATTTTGCGAGATTTTAAGGAAGGTACAATAGATGAAATACATAATGATTTGGAACATTACATGACATATGCGAGAAAAGCTTATTTAGAGGCAATTCATACTGTTAAGCCGAATTCAGATATCATATTGGATGGTTCTTTATCTGTAAGTGAAATAATTAATCACGCTGTAGAGGAACTTGGCCGAAGAGAAGTGATTGTCAATGGTTAAATGTATAACAGATGCTGTTAGGTGGATAATTGAAGTAAGAGAGAGATAAATGTGTACACTTTATTTCAATATAATTGGCAAGTAAGAGATGATTGGTTTAAGTGGTGTGAACAACTTTCAGAGGAAGATTTACTTTGCAAACTGGGGGTATTTTAGAAACATTATTTCATATTGTAGATGTAGAGTATAGTTGGATTAGTGCTCTTCAAGGATAAGAAGATAGAGAACCGCAATTTAAAGATTATCAATCGATTCAAAAAGTGAAAGCGTTATCTGATTTATATAAACGAGAACTTGAAGTTTTTTTTGCAGTCATGATCATCTAGCCTAGAATGCTAGCACACTTAAAATAAGCCGTATAAAAAGTTAATCATTGTGTGCTTTGATTATATAACGTCGGCGAAATAAATAGTGTGAGGGACAGCTATTCTAACAAGTATTTTATGTAACGTTCGTATATTTAAATTTTCTTGTAATTAATCGAATTCTAATTTTTTAGAAACGGATAATGAGGTATGGGTGGAGCTCTTTTTTATTGAATAAAATGGGTTAATTTTTCGGATTTTCATTACAATATAAAAAATAAAATTTAAATTTTGTTTGTTTTTAAGAAAAGGTGAGAAGAAAATAAAAAAAGAGGGCTAATGCCCTCTTTTTTTATTAATTTGGTAATTAATCACAGATTGGTATCCCAAGCACTCTTAGAGCTAATGCTACTTGAAGGGAAATCTCTAATCTAGCAATTTCAATACCAGCTACTGAAAGAACTAAAAAAGGTTGTCCGTTTACAAATACAACGCAACTATCCATAGTTAAGCCTCCTTTCTAGTAATCTACTATAGTATATGAGTAGAACTTTAAAGTGTAATAGTTCAATTGTTGGATTTAATAGAATTAATAGATTAACCCATTTAAACTAAACAAACGAACACAACGAAAGGAAACAGAGATGGATGTATGCCTCAAAAAACATAGGTTTTAAGACATGTAATGGGATATTAAATTTATCATATTGGTCAGCTATCTATATGGGCGAGAGAGTTAAACTTGCAACCAGTTTCAGCAAATTTGCTTGGAAGAGGATGATAGAATTAAAAACCGACCTGCATCTCAAGCGCAAGTCGGTTCTATATATAAGAAGATTTCTTAATTGAAATCCTCGGATTTTTTCTGACGTATATGTAAAAACATTAAGGTGGTAATGATTAAAAAAATCATTATAGTTTGTATAATTAAATTTTTAAACTGAAGCAATATTGTCCAAGATGTAAGGGCGTCTTTAAAAGCTTGGAGTGCAGAGTACGAGGAAGGATCAAAACCATACTGTAGCAACTTTTTTGTTTCAATAAATGAAATGTTTTCTTCATCTGCATCTAATATTACTGAAATTAGTCTAGTATCTCCAAGTTTTGCTGTACTGACAAAACTATAATTACCGTTAGTTGAAAAACTAGTTTGTAAGCCATCAACACCTTGAAGTTTAATGTTTTCATTAAGGGAATATATCATTTTATTCGTATTGAAAACCTGGGAATCTTTGAAGGTAAATTGGTAAGAGGTTAGTTTCGTAATATTCAATACATCTGGAAAATCTTTTACTAATCGTGCTGCTAGTTTAGCTGCGTCTATCGCTGTTGTAGTTGATTGTTTATTTGTATTATTATTAATTCCAGTAGAGTTTAGAAATGGAGATGGTTGTAATAACTTTAGTTCTTTTGCTTTTTTATTCATTAATACTGTAAAGTTATCTTCATTTCCAGCAATGTGTTCTGCTAGAGCGAGTGCAGAACGATTATTCCCTGCCAGTAGCAATGCATGAAGTAAATCACGAACCGTTGTTTTATCATTCGATGTTACTTGTATAGGGCTTGTTTCTACTCGGAAAACTTCGTTACTTATTTGTACGAAGTCATCTAACTGTATCTTTTTATCATTTAGTTGCTCCAATACGATATATTCTGTCATTAATTTAGATAAAGCAGCTGATTGTACTGGGGTTTCTTCATTTTTTTTATAAACAATTTCACCTGAATTAGCATTTATTAAAATAGCTGATTTAGCTTGAATAATCGGACCATTTACATAAAGATAAAAATATAAAACGATAAGTGCAGTAATAAAAAAAGATAATAATAAAATAGCGAATTTCTTTAAGAATTGCATAAGCGATCCTCCTATTATGACATCAATAATAGTATTGTAAAAAGGAATGCTTAATTAGGAAGAAAGAAAAGGTAAAGAATTTCTAAAGAATTATAAAGGATTATTAAATTTAGGGTAATTATGGAAAAAGTTCAATTTCTTATATGGTAAGAAATTGAACTTTTTATTTGTAATATTAACATTTGTATGGGAGTAGTTTTACAGTGAATGTTGTTTTTTCGTCATCACTATATACTTCAATTGTTCCTTTATGCAATTCGACTATACTTTTTGCAATTGCTAATCCAAGTCCAGATCCACCAGTGTTTGTAGAGCGAGATTTCTCAACGCGATAAAAACGTTCAAAAATATGAGGTAAATCCGTACTAGGAATAGGTTGTCCGTAATTTGTTATATCAATTGTAATCATATTATTACTTTCATAAGCAGTAAGGTCAATATAGCGACCTTCGCTTCCATAAGCGATAGCGTTTATAATAAGATTTTCAAACACACGCACTAATTTGTCACCATCAGCTAATACCATGAGCTTTTGAGACGGGAAAGAAGGCCGACATTCTATATTAGCTTCTTGAACCTGTATGCGGAATTGAACAGTTAATTGTCCAAGTAACTCTACAATATCGATAGGAACAGAATACAAGCTTAATTCTTTATTTTGAACACGTGTATATTCGAACAAGTCATTCATTAATGCATTAAGACGAGTTACTTTATCGTAAATGACTTGAATATAGTATCGCAATTCCACTTCATCTCTATAATTATCATGATGGATTAAATTTACGTATCCAACTATAGAAGTAAGGGGAGTGCGTAAGTCATGTGATACATTTGTAATAAGTTCACTTTTTGCTTGTTCCGCTTGTCTTTCTTCATCAATTGAGACTTTTAATTGTTCAACAATTTCATTGACCCCGATTGCTAATTCTTCTAGATAATTATGATTTACAATAGAAACTTTATGATTGAAGTTTCCATTTGCAATATAACGAATTTCTTCTATCATTTTTTTTATACAAGTTTCATAATAAAGTTTTTTCTCGTGACGATAAAAAATGTAAAGATAGGATGAAAAAATAGAAAATAAAAACAAATAAGATACAATCATCATCCATAAAGACTCTTTAATCCCTTTATACTTTTCATAACCAAAAATTCGAATGAATTCTTTACCGAGTTCGGTTAGAGTAAGTGAACTTTCAATTACACTCGTAACGAGGCGATAAATAATTAGTTCAGTAATAGGAGTGAGTGTGATAGCTAATAAAAGCCAAAAAATAAGTTTCCATTTAGGAATATCTTTTAATATATCAAATGCTTCATTTCTCAATTTTATAGCCAACTCCCCAAACAGTATGAATAAATTTTTCTCCATTTATTACTGTTTCAAGTTTATCTCGTAAGTTGCTAATATGGACCATTACCGTCTTATTTGAACCATAACCATCTTCATTCCAAACGCGTTCGAAAATTTCTTCTGAACTAAATACTCTTCCTGTATTACTCGCAAGTAAATATAAAATATCGAATTCAATAGAGGTTAGTTTAATGTACTCTCCATTTACTTTAACTGTATGATTATGTTTGTGTATTTCAACAGAGCGAATACGAATAATACCATCTTCATTCTTTTGCGAAGTAGCATTTTGGAAAGAGGATCTTCGTAATAAAGCTTTCACTCTAGCTACTAATTCTAATGGATTGAATGGTTTGATCATATAATCATCAGCACCTGTCATAAGGCCTAATATTTTATCCATATCTTCTGCTTTTGCACTAAGCATTAGAATTGGTACAGTATTATTTTCACGCACTTCCTGACAAACTTCTAATCCGTTTCGTTTTGGCATCATAATATCCAAAATCATAAGGTCAACTTCATATGTAGAAACCTTTTGCAATGCTTCATCGCCATCATAAGCTTTATAAATGTTATAGCCTTCATTTCGCAAATAAACAGCAAGTAATTCAACAATTTCTTTATCATCATCAATAATTAATATATTTTTATTCATTGTGTAGTTCCTTTCCTTACAAATCATCAACATTACTATAATATCAAACATTTATGTACTTGTAGCGATGATTATGTATAAAATTTCATGTAACGTATTAAAAAGGAGTAAAAAGATTAATAACGAATATAAAATAACAAGGATATTTAGATTCTACATTATAATGAAAGTTAGTTATAAGGGGGATTTTCTATGTTATGTAATGATATATATTCATTTACTCCAACTGGAAAAATAGACAATGATATTAAAGCTTTTCTACTAAAATATAATAAAGAGTTTACATATAAACATTCAATTCGTGTGGCAAATGAGGCAAAAAAGATTGCAGAAAAGTTTCACGTAGATAAAGAAAAAGCAGCAATTGCAGGATATTTACATGATATTAGTGGCATTTTTCCAAACGAGGAGCGGATTGCAGTTGCTGAAGAATTTGGTGTAGAAATAGTGGAAGCGGAAAGAAAGTTTCCTATGATTATTCATCAAAAATTATCGAGGGTAATCGCAAAAGAAATATTTAAAGTCGAAGATGAAGAGATTTTAAATGCAATTTGTTGCCATACAACGTTGCGTAAACATGCAACGAAGATGGATTTAGTATTATTTGTTGCAGATAAAATAGAATGGGATCAAAAAGGGACACCACCATATTTAATAGAAATAAAAAAAGAATTGGGAAAATCTTTGGAAAAAGCAGCTTTTGTATATATTTCATATTTGTGGGAAAGGAAAGATACATTGAAAGTTATACATCCGTGGCTAGAAGAAGCATATTGGGATTTAAAAAGAATTGTACAGTAGAAAGGACAAGGAAATGCAATTAAAAGAATATATGAATCAAACATTTCCAGGAGTTACATTAGGACCCTACTTATATTCTCAGTGGGAAAATCATTTACATTTTGATTTCGGAAAAGATAAATATCAAATTGTAGAAGGAACCGACGATTTAAATATGGAATACTTTTCTCAACTTTGAAGACATATTTTCAAAAGAAGATGTAGTGTTTGTAGTGACAAATGTTTATAGATTTAAAAAGGAAAACATAAAAACTTCACAGAAAATAAATATATACAATAAATATATTAAGAAAAGAGATTTAAGATTTCATATAAGATAAGAAACGTTACCGTTTTTATTTGAAGATGAAGAAGCAGATTTATCCCGCTATTTGCCGGGCAGTAAGACCCCCCACTGATTAAAGTTTCACTTTATATTGTACATATCAATTTTCTTTTAAATGTCTTGCGGAAGATATTAAATATGAACCGCTGATACAAGCTGCTAATCATGAGGATTTTTCTGATCTGTATCTTCGATTTGGACGAAAAAAAGAAATCTCTTATCCAGATGTATTTCTCATAAATGCAAAGAAAGATATTGTGATGTTTATGTATGATGATAGAGGATGTGAAGTAATTGCGAAGAATAAAGAAATAATACGAGATTCATATAAGAAATACAAAGAATGGATTCCAGATTATGAACGAGAAAGTATAGATAACTTATTTAAATGACAATAGGGGAAGTGAAGCGTGTAATGAAACGTATTGCAATTGTATCTGCATGGGAACCAGAACTGACGTATTTGCATCAACATTATCCGAGTGAACGTGTTGAAAAAAGAGCAGCTTGGGAATTTCATTTTCATACTATTAATGAGCTGGAAATTATATCAGTTGTTACTGGTGTCGGTAAAGTAAGCTGCGCTAGTTGTGTACAATTGTTAATTAGTGAGTTTCAGCCAGATGAGTTGTTTATGACAGGAAGATGCGGAAGTTTATCAAACAAGGTGAAAAACGGTCATATTGTAGTGGCACTAAACGCAATACAACACGATGTTACTGCAGCTGGCTCAGGGGAAGATGTTTTTAATTTATATAACGGTAGAACAGCACCTATTGAAACAACAAAATCACTTGTAAGAAGAATAAAAAAAATACGATCATATGATCCAATACATTTCGGTACATTTTTATCCGGAGATCAACGTATTCGTAGTTCAGAAATGAGATATTTACTCCATACCGTATATGGAGCATTGGCAGTTGATCAAGAAGTAGCAGCTTTCGCCTATGTGTGTCAAATAAATAAAAAACCATTTCTCTGTTTAAAAGCTGCTTCAGATCAAGCAAATGATAAAACGAAAGAAGAACAAAAAATTTTTAAAATGCTAGCATGCGAAAGAGCATGTGAGCATTTAATTGCCTTTTTACGTGTTTATGAGATTAATGTAGTAAATAATAGATAGTTAGAGGGTTTTAAGCTTGGAAACTACAAATAAAATAGCTATTTTGGGTGCGAATGGAAAAGTCGGGAAATTCCTCATAAATGAAGCATTAGAACAGGGATTTCAAGTGAAAATATTAACGAGAAATTCTAAAAATATGCCGATAAATAATGAGAATATAGAGGTTATCATTGGAGATGCCCGTGATTTTTCTTCAATCCAGGAATTACTTCAAGGTTGTAGAGCTGTGATTAATGCTGTCGGTCAACCGAAAAATGAATCTTATATTTTTAGTACAGTTACAAAGCATATTTTAAAAGTAATGAAGGAATATGAAATAAAACGTTATATTCTTATTTCTGGTGGCTCTATAAATGTTGTTGGAGATCAGAAAGGGATTGTAAATAAAATGGGGGCTAACTTGTTTAAATTATTTTTACCAAAAATGATGCAAGATAAATATAAAGAGTTACAAATTCTCCAAAGTAGTGATGTAGATTGGACGGTTGTTAGATTACCATTTGTTATAGAGGGGAATGGTATAGGAAATATAAAAGAGAGTTTAGTGGATATGCCAGGAATTAAAATTCAAAATGGAGATATTGCACTGTTTGTTATAAAACAAATGAATAGTGGGTTATATGTAGGGAAATTTCCGTTCATTTCAAATTAAGAGCTGAAATTTATAATAGATGGAATATATTATATGGGTACATGTTGAGGTTAATACAAGCAATTGGAGGGCAATTTTATATGATTCAATATAAAAGGTGTAGTGAAGTGAATATTGATTTAGTATATGAAGCTTTTAAAGATGGATTTTCCGATTATATTATTAAGATGGAAGTTTCAAAAGGGGATTTTATACACCGTTTTTTGGGACCAGAAGGTAATTTGCTAGAACATTCTTTTCTTGCTTTAGACGGTGACAAATCAGTTGGCGTAATATTAGGTGGCATAAAGGATTATGAAAGTATTAAGACTATGCGCTGTGGAACATTAGCGGTTCATCCTAATTACCGCGGTATTGGTGTGAGTCAAAAATTATTTGAACTGCATAAAGAAGAGGCGATTCAACATGGATGTAAGCAACTTTTTCTCGAAGTCATTGTAGGAAATGACCGAGCGATTCATTTTTATAATAAGTTGGGCTATGAAAAAGTGTACGATCTTTCTTATTATAATTTAAATGATTTGACTAAAATAATGAATAAAGATTGTAAGGATATTGAAGTAAAACAATTAGAATTTCCAACTTTTAAAGATGAAATTCAGAAATGGTTAAACTTCCATATAAATTGGCAAAATGATATTGATTATATCAAAAAAACAAATAATGTATTTTATGGTGCATATGTCGATAATGACTTAAAAGGCTCTCTATGTGTAAATAAACAAGGTAAAATTAGTTTTATTTTCGTAGACAAAGATTATAGAAATATTGGTGTTGGGATGAAATTATTAGAAGTAGCAAGAGAAGAATTAAATTTATCAAGTTTATCAATTGGGTTTCCTAACAATAATTTACTGGAAGGTTTTCTTAAGAAATGTGGATTTGAAAAGAATTCTTTAGCGCAATATGAAATGTATTTATTACTCTAAGAGCGGAAAGATTTATTCTTTTCGCTTTTTATTTTGCTGTTATGTTGGTAAATGCTCCGCAACTATAATTTATAATGAGAGGGATTTTGTTTATCCTTAAGTTATTTTTTAAATTGTCAATTTCATGCTAATAATTTTCTTTGTATAATATTCTAATTTTATGTAGAATAGATACGATGGGAGGGGATGAAATGAATAATGGATTAAAGTTTAAGATTTTTGAATTGCATTGTCTCGTTCAAAAGACTTATTCTGATATTAAAATAGCGTGTGATATTGCTATTTATCAAGAAAACACTTCTAAATATTTAATTTCATTAGGATTTTTAAATAAATCATATATGACTTATATAGAAGCAAAAAGATTCTATCGCGAAAATGAAGAGCTTGTAAGTGTAGAATTTGATAATTTCTTTGATATGTATGAAAAATTAGAAAACGAATTAAAACAAGTTATTTCAACTGAAGATAAAAATCCTTCATTGTTACATAGCAGACTTGATCAGTTTCAGCAGAAAGTTGAAAATATAAATGACCTAATAAAAGTATTGCAAAATGCTCGTTAATGAATGCTTTTTTCTGTTTGTATAGAAATTATGTATTAAAAACATTTTAGGGATATTACATATTGAAGAGGTGGCTTTTGTAGATTACAAAAGTCATCTTTTTATGTTAGGAATAGATTGTATACATTTTAGCAGTTTCATATAAATAATAGAAATTTATACGAGGTAAATATCATGGGAAATAAAAAAGAAATAGCTATAGTTGCATTAACAACAGGATTCGTTTTAACAAGTGTAACACCATATGGAGTAGGTCATGCAGAGGAACCTGGTCATTGAAATTCAAGAGGATTCGTTCCGTACAGGTGATCTGACACAACCATCAAAAAAGGCACCAGAGAATGTAGTGAAAGATGCACTTAAGGAAAATACGGAGCATGCTTTGTCTCCAAAACAAGTTAGTGCAGAAACAGGAGTAGATTACAAGGTTCTTCAAAAACGTGGTTCTTATGATGGAACTACACTTGTGCGCATACAACAAATATATGAAGGAAAAGAAGTATATGGCCACCAGTTGACTGCTCACGTAGATAAAAAAGGTATTATTAAAAGCATTTCAGGAGCTAGCGCACAAAATTTAACACAAGAAGATTTAAAGAAACCTATTAATTTATCAAAAGAAGAAGCAAAACAATATATTTATAAAAAGTACGGAAACGATACTAAATTTATTTCTGAGCCAGAAGTTAAGGCAGTTATTTTTGTTGATGAAAATCATGGGCAGGCTAGCAATGCATATCAAGTTACATTTGCTGCTACAACACCAAATTATGTATCTGGAACTTATTTAGTGAATGCTCATAATGGTGAAATGTTAAAAGATATGGTACAAGAATCAAGTTTGAAAATAAGTGAAGAGTATGTTGAATCCGTTAAGGAAAATAAAACTAGCAATTTT
Source organism: Bacillus sp. FSL K6-2944 (assembly GCF_038005385.1). Taxonomy (NCBI): domain Bacteria; kingdom Bacillati; phylum Bacillota; class Bacilli; order Caryophanales; family Bacillaceae; genus Bacillus; species Bacillus sp. FSL K6-2944. The sequence goes on from NZ_JBBOTE010000001.1 coordinate 1,341,205, forward strand.
ACATCATTAACTGGAACAGGAAAAGATGATTTAGGCGTAACTCGTACATTTGGTATTTCTACACAGACCAGTGGGAATTATGCGCTTGCTGATTACACAAGAGGACAAGGAATTGAGACATATGATGTAAATTATAGAGATATTACAAATGAAGAAAGTTATTATCCTGGTATACTAGCAACTAGTGTTTCAACAACATTTAATGATCCAAAGGCGGTAAGCGCTCATTTCTTAGCAACAAAGGTATACAATTTTTATAAAGAAAAATATAAGCGTAATAGTTTTGATAATAAAGGAAAAAAAGTAGTTTCAGTTGTACATGCATGGGATTCTGGAGGAACAAATGATCCTGAAAATTGGGAGAATGCATTTAGTACTAATATTAATAACATTAGTATGCTTTTATATGGAGATCCCATGGTAAAAGCGTTCGATATAGCCGGTCATGAATTTACACATGCAGTTACATCAAGTGAATCTAACCTTGAATTTTCAGGAGAATCTGGGGCAATTAACGAGGCATTATCGGATATTATGGGAACGGCTATAGAGAAATACATAAATAATGGGGAATTTAACTGGACAATAGGAGAACAAACTGGATCGACTTTTCGTAATATGAAAAATCCAACTGCAATTAATTTTTCAGAAGGACTACCGTATCCGGATGATTATAGTAAATATAATGATTTAAATGGAGAGGATTATGGAGGCGTTCATTTTAACTCAAGTATTATTAATAAAGTTGCGTATTTAATGGCACAAGGTGGTACTCATAACGGTGTAAATGTAAATGGTATTGGTGAAGATAGAATGTTTGATATTTTCTATTATGCAAATACTGATGAATTAAATATGACTTCTAATTTCTCTGAATTGAAATTGGCATGCCTTAAAGTGGCAACTAATAAATATGGAGCGAACTCAATTGAAGTTCAAGCAGTCCAAAATGCTTTTGATGCGGCAAAAATTACAGGAACGGTGAAAGAGAACGAAAAAACAGCAGAAAACCAAGCTCCAGAGTTAACTGTACCGTTTACGATTACACTACGTGTAGGTGATACGTTTGATCCAATGAGAAATGTAAAAGCTGTTGATAAAGAAGATGGTGATTTAACAAATAAAGTAAAGCATAAAGGCGATGTAGATACTTCAAAACCAGGTACATACATTGTGGAATACATGGTTGTTGATTCTCAAGGGCGGAATGCAACGGCAACACAGACTGTAATTGTAGAGGGAAATGGAGAAACATCAGATTTAGAACCTAAATTAACAGTGCCTGTTGGAGCGACAATTCATGTTGGAGATTCATTTGTTCCAATGGCAGAAGTATTAGCTATCGATAAAGAAGACGGTGATCTCACTTCTAAAATCAAAGTTGATGGTGAAGTAGATACAACTAAAGCCGGTACTTACGTATTAACGTACACGGTTACAGATTCTAAAGGTCATGAAGTAACGGCGAAGCAAACTGTAACGGTCAAAGTTAGAGAAGAAGTTAAAAATGATAAACCAATACTAAAAGTACCTGCTACAACTTCAATTACTGAGGGTGATCAATTTGATCCATTGGTAGGGGTATCAGCTACTGATAAAGAGGACGGTGACCTTATTTCTAAAGTAGCGTATGAAGGAACTATAGATACAACTAAAGCTGGTACTTATGAAATAATATATAGTGTTAGAGATTCCGTGGGTAATGAGGTAAATGCAATACAAAAAGTATTAGTGAAAGATAAAGAAACTAGCAAAGCTAATGGCCTTGCTAATAAGGAAAATAAGAGTAATATCCCAAACAACAGTAATAGCGATAAAAAAGAATATACATATAAGGAGCTTCCAAAGACGGGTGTAAGTACAACTAACAGTGCAGCAATCGGCATATTGATGATTATTACAGGCACAGTACTCACTTTTGTTCGCAAATTTAGAAAGATACAAAAATAATAGTAGGGATCATTCGTTTGAAGAAAAGAGTTCATTATTCAAAAGAAATAAAGTAGAAAGTAAGTAAAACAAAATATGGATTTTTTACTTAATAAGATTTTAGTAGTTAAGCGGTGCATTTGGCTTCTATAAAAATTTGTAGTTGGATCATGTTCTGTCTACAAAACTACATTACATAAAAAACACGTTACTATTCTCATTAAAATAAAAGAATAGTAACGTGTTTTTTGGTTTGGAAAAAGCATAAATCCTATAGTTCATGAATCTGGGAGTGCTTCTAATCTGCCATTGATGAGTTACTGAAAACATTTTGTTTTAATGGAAGTTTCACTCTAAATGACAACATGAGATTTTCGATATTTACCAGGTGTTTCATTGGTGAATTTTTTAAAAATTTTAGTGAAATAACTTTGATCGCTAAAATTAAGCGAAGCGCATATGTCTGATAAAGGATAGGTGGTGAAAGTTAATAATTTCTTTGCTTCTTCTATTCGTTCACGTTGAATGTACTCAATTAATGAAATACCGACTTCTTTTTTAAATAATATAGATAAATAATCTGAATTCACATTTGCAAATTTAGCAACTTGTTTAACAGATATTGGATTGTAAATATTTTTAAAAATGTAGTTTTTGCAAATAGCAATAGTCTGTGAATGTTGCTGTGTTTTTTGTGCCTTTACACGGTCTGCAAAGGTACAAAAAGCATTTTTTAATAAATCCCAAACAGATTCTTTGTCTTTTAAATCTTCTGTTCTTTGAATATGTAAATCATAAATTTTGTAAGCAATCCCAGATGGAAGTCCCCCTTTTATCGCATATCTAGTAGCGAGCGTGATGGATGAAATACAAATGTTTTTATGACGTCTTAATTGATGGAATGAAGATAAAGATGAAAGAGTCTCTTGTTGGAATTCGTAATAATATTTGAGTACGGTTTCTTTATCCCCGTGTTCTATAGAACTAAGTAGTTGCTGCTCTATATATAAATTATGATAAATGGATTCGTCTTTTTGCATTGAAATATATACATCTTCGTTTAAGATGCTGCTATGACTTATATGAAGTGAGTCACTGTTATTTGAAAAGGTGCTTACATCTGAATTTTTTTTATAGAGAATGCTATAGAACAATATCGCTATATTTACAAAGAAATTTTGATCTTTGACTGACAATGAAAAATAATGGTCTCTTGTTCTTTTATAATTTGGAATAAAATTAAGGTTACTATCCGCTTTACTTGTAGAAGAATTCACATGTGTCAAGGGCCCAATAATAACAGTACCGTTCACCATATAATCGCTCTTTATGTGAATTAAAATAAAGTGCCCTAGATATTCGTGAGTTCTGAAGATGGGGGAATTATATGTATCATTTCTCTGAAAAAGCATATGTAACTGTTCTATTTTTGATGTATACAACGAATGTGAATCACTTTTTGATGTGAATTCTAAAAGAATATTTTTGTTACAATCTAAAAAACAAACTGGAATTTCAAAATATTGAAAAAACATATTGCAAATGTACTCTATCTCAACTAGACTGAGTTTTTTAGTCATATTCTTCCTCCTTACAGTTATGCGTAATAGTTAAATAAACATATATTCCTTTTTCATAAGTAGATACGGAAAACCTTTATCAATAAAAAATATAAATAAAAGTTATAAACTTCTAAGAATAATACCATAATTTAACATGAATAGCACGTATTATTTGAATATACAGGTAATAGTTTTGGACAGTAACGTAAAATATGAATCGTCACACTTATTTGTTGGTTATTACTTATATGTATTAAAAAATGATTAAGATTGGATTTTAAATAGGGATAGGAAGTGAGAAATGAATAGATTGACAGTAAGTGAATAGTCGAAATTAGCGGTGAAAGCTATTGTGTAACAAATGTAATGATTCTTGAAATAGGGATATACGTGTAATTTAGGGGAGAAAATTACATATATCATGTGGAGAGACAACGTAATAATAGAAGATAAGAAAAGTGAATAAGTGATTGTAAACAATGGATTGTTGGACGACTATGTTTTATGTTATTCGTTTAAATCTGATACTTGGCACACTATTGCTTTTAAGAAGGTAATAGTAATAAAGAAATTTTTAAAATGATAGAAGTAGTAAAGGGGATAAGAGAAATGAAAAAAATATTTAGTGTGCTTTTAGTGTTATTCTTAACATTTTCTACATGGTCTAGTGTATTAGTAAAGGCAGATTCACCATCTAAAGGTACTTTAACGATTCATAAGTATGAACAAGAAAAAGATGGAGCGCAGGGACTAGAAGGTGACGGTTCTGCAAATCAAGAGGTGCCAAAGGATGTGAAACCATTAAAAGGTGTAACGTTTGAAGTAAAAAGGGTTGCTTCTTTTGAAAAAATTTCAAACGATGGGAAAATCGTAAAAGAAGACGTGAAACCTGTAATGGGAGCCACTCCAAATCAAGTAGTAACAGATGATAACGGACAAGCTGTATTAAAAGATCTTCCACTAGGACGTTATGAGGTGAAAGAAGTGGCAGGACCTCCACATGTTAATCTAAATCCCAATACGTATACAGTGGATATTCCATTAACAAATAAAGAGGGTAAGGTGCTAAACTATGATGTTCACATGTATCCCAAAAATGAGATTAAACGTGGTGCAGTGGATTTAATAAAAACTGGTGTAAATGAAAAAGCATTAGCAGGTGCAGTATTCTCTTTATTTAAAAAAGACGGTACAGAAGTGAAAAAAGAGTTAGTAACAGATGCTAATGGTCATATTCGCGTGCAAGGATTGGTGTATGGAGAATACTATTTCCAAGAAACAAAAGCTCCGAAAGGCTATGTAATAGATCCAACTAAACGTGAGTTTTTTGTTAAGAACTGTTTAGTGCAAAATAAAAGTACAGAGTCGAGCAACGATTTTGTACATAGATAAAGTGCATAAAAAAAGGCTTGTCAGCTCTTAATAAATCCCTTACTGTTTTCGTTACCACACGAAACAGGAGGACTAGAAAGGATGCTAACAATGCCTGAAATTCATTATATCAAACATTTAAGAGAAAATGATGATTTAAGTATTTCTGAAATTGCAAGAAAACTAGGAAAGAATTGGAGAACTGTCAAAAAGTATGCTGATGAAGAAGTGTATCCTTCGGATACTGGTCCAGTTTGTACAAAAACAGGAATGATGTATGATAGTGAGTTTGGTGAAATTGTAGATTTATGGTTAGAGGAAGATAGTAAGCTTCGCCGTAAGGAACGAAGAACAAGTAAAAAGATATTTAATCAATTAAAAACAGAATATAAGTTTCAAGGTTCGTATCGAACCGTATGTGATTATATCCAACATCGAAGACCACAGATAAAAACAGCAAAAGAAAAACGTTACGAACGATTAGAACATCCTCCTGGAGAAGCACAAGTTGATTTTGGAAATATGACAGTTGTCAAAGATGGAGCATATAAAGATATTAAAGTACTATTGTTAAGCTTTCCCCATAGCAATACAGCATTTGCTTATCCATTACCAGCTGAAAATAAGGAATGCTTTTTAGAAGGCTTAAAACAGCTATTCCATCAAGCAGGTGGTGTACCAACACATCTTAGGATTGATAATCTATCCGCCGCTGTAATCACCATAGGAAAAGGTGAAAATCGTATTTATACAGAAGCGTTTTTACAATTTCAAATGCATTATAACTTTGAAACACAACCATGTAACCCTTATAGCGGGCATGAAAAAGGTAATGTTGAGCGTAAAGTTAGTTATACACGTAATAATTGGTTTACAACTTCACCGGTTATGGAAAGTTTTTCACAACTTGCACAGTGGCTAGAAGTACAAGCATTAGAGGATCAAAAACGACCGCATTATGATAAGAAAATCATGATAGAGGAGTTGTGGAATGATGATAAAAATGCATTAAAGCCATTGCCTTTAGAAGACCTATCGGTCTTTTCACTAGATACTACAACTGTAAATAAATATGGAGAAATTACAGTAGATCAAGAACGATTTGTTTTACGCAAAACAAATGTCAAACAAGTTATTGTCATAAAAAAAGAATGGGATCAATTTACATGTTTTACTTCTGAAGGAGAAGTAATCTTTAAAGAATATAGACCTTACATGCATACAAATAGGCCCATTCCTTGGGAAGAAATTTTTGAAGATTGGGAAAAGAAACCACGTGTAGTACGTTATTCAAGATATTTTAAATACTTACCTATGAGAGTTCAGGATTATCTCCTCTTCCAAACGGAAGAGCGTAAATCACGCTTAGTAGGGATAAAAAGATTGCTCAAAAAGTATTCTTTACAACAATTACATGTTGTTTTAGAAAATGAGGATTGGCTATCAAAAACCCCTTATGAACTTGATGGCATATTACAAGCGAAACAAGTAACTTATCCGCAGAAATGGGAAGAGAAACACACACCATCTGTTTTAGTGGATTATGAAACGGATTTAGAACAATACGATCGGAAACTCTGTCCAACTTTAGAGAGGAGTTCATTTTCACTATGATACACAGAAACCTACAAGAAGCTTGTAAAGTATTACATTTGAGTTCTATTCTAGAGCATTATGATGAAGTTGTATTTGAAAATAAAGAACAATTCTTACAGGATATTTTAAACTTAGAAATTGAAGCTCGACAAAGTAAAAAAGTATCAACTTTAATAAAAAAAGCAAAATTTAGAGAGTTAAAGTGGTTGAAAGATTATGAATGGGGTGAACAAATTCATTTACCTTCTACGACAAGCAAAGAACATATTAGTGAGTTGCGATTTTTTGAAGGAAAACAGAACCTTTTATTACTCGGATCTCCTGGAACCGGAAAAACACATTTAGCAACAGCTTTAGGTTTAAAGGCCTGTGAACAAGGATATCAGGTAAAGTTTTTTCGAGTAGCTGATTTAGTAGGCATATTAGAAGAAGCTTTAAAACAAGGGAATCTAACTCGTATAAAAAAACAAATTGAATCATGTGATCTCTTAATTTTAGATGAACTAGGTTATGTACCGTTTCAAAAGCAAGGAGCGGAGCTCCTATTCCATATTATTGCCGACTGTTATGAGCAAAAAAGTGTGATAGTTACTTCGAATTTAGAATTTGGTCAATGGAATCGTATATTTGGTGATAATCGACTTACTTCTGCATTGGTGGACCGTTTGGTCCATCATGCCCACATTATTGCATTTACGGGAGAAAGCTATCGTTTACGCAATGCGTTGTCTTCTGGAAACACTAAAATTACTATTTAAAAAATCGAGCTGCTAGCCTCTGCACTTTTCGCTGCAACTCTCTGTATTTTCTACTTGCACAAAACAGTTAAGAACTCCGGAACAATTAATGAAGATGGAACTATTACTTCTGGTACAGTAGTTAAATTAGAAGTGAAAAACTATGAAGAACCAACAATTGATAAAAAGATTAACGGAAAATTGGAAGCGTTACCAATCAATCCGTTAACTAATTATAATTATGATATTAAAACATTAATTCCAGAAGACATTAAGGAATATAAAAAATATGTGGTAACAGATACTTTGGATAATCGTTTAGTGATTCAAGGAAAGCCAATCGTGAAAATTGATGGAGCAGAAGTAAATGCAAGCATTGTAGAGGTAGCTATAGAAGGTCAAAAAGTAACAGCTACAGTAAAAGATTTCACAAAATTAGATGGTAAAAACGAATTTCATTTGCAAATTAAATCTCAAGTAAAAGAAGGAGTACCATCTGGTTCGGAAATTTTCAATACAGCAAAAATACATTTTTCAAATAAAAATGATGTAATTGGAGAAAAGGAATCTAAACCCGTAGTTGTTATTCCGACAACTGGAATAATTGAGTTAACAAAAATTGATGGTGCTAATAAGAATAAATTAAAAGGTGCAGAGTTTGTACTTAAAGATAATAATGGAAAAATAGTTGTCGTAGCAGGAAAAGAAGTAACAGGTGTATCAGATGAAAATGGTGTTATTAAATGGTCTAACATTCCATATGGAGACTATCAAATTTTTGAAACGAAAGCACCAACATATACAAAAGAAGATGGTACAAAAGCATCTTATCAATTATTAAAAGACCCCATTGATGTAAAGATTAGTGAAAATAATCAAACGGTTAAATTGACGATTGAAAATAATAAAAGTGGATGGATTCTTCCGGTAACGGGTGGTATAGAAACGACTCTTTTTACTGTAATAGGCCTTACTTTAATGCTTACAGCGGCATTTGTTTTCTTTAGAAAAAAGTTTGCTAGAAATTAAGATTTTAGGAACATGTAACCATATGAAAAGGGGAGAAGCAAAATGCTTTCCTCTTTTCGATATTTAAGCGTATACAGAGGTGGAAATATGAAACGAAATCTTGTTTTGGGAGGTATTTTCTTATTTGGATTAGGTATTTTTTTATATCCTACTATTAGTAATTGGTTGGCGACCCGTACACATTATTCTGAGATTAGCTCTTACGATAAGAAGATTAAAGCATTACAAAAGAAAGATGTCGAACGTAGGGAAAAAGAAGCAGTCGAATATAATAAACAAGTTCAAACTTCTGCGAAAATATTTACAGATCCATTTTCTGAAAAAAAAAGTAATCATCAAGCGTATGCTGATGCGTTAAATTTAGGAGATGTAATGGGGTATATTGAAATATCGAAAATTAATATAAAACTGCCAATCTATCAAGGGACCTCTGAGGAAGTATTAAGTCGCGGGATAGGTCATTTAGATTTTTCTTCGCTCCCGGTAGGTGGAGAAAATACGCACACTATTTTAACAGGGCATCGTGGTTTACCATCAGCAAAATTATTTACAGATTTAGATAAGTTGAGTGAAGGAGATCTTTTTTATATTCATTCTTTAGACAAAGTTCTTGCTTATAAAGTAGATCAAATTAAAGTAGTGTTACCACACGAAATGGAAGATCTACAAATTGTAGAAAATAAAGATTATACAACTTTAATTACGTGTACGCCTTATGGAGTAAACACCAATAGATTGCTAGTTCGAGGTGAGCGTGTGGAGTTAAACGAGAAAGAAAAACAAAAAGTGAGTACAGAGATATTTATGTTTAATAAGTGGACTGTAATAGTTCCACTCCTATTGTTATGTGTGTTTCTAGTCGTAATTTATAAGAAAAGGTTTACTCGATAGAATGTATGTATTTATCCTGCATTAATGGGAAGTGGGACCGTAAATTCAGAGATAAGTAAAGAAGGTATATAGGGGATTGAAGTAAATCATCATTAATAAAAATTTCATTTTATTCGACTATAGAAAAAATACGGTAAAGGTGGGAACAAAGGAATTGAGGCTACGATTAAAGCTGGTAAGTATTCATTTTATTGTTTTGTTAATGTTAAGTGTAAGTTTTGTCATATATGTACCAAAAGAAGTATATGGATCCACGACAAACTTAGAAGGTCTAGGTGATATATCGCGCTATAATGCTGTTGTCTTTGGTAACCATAAAGCAATAGGTGGCGACATTGAAGGAGCAATTGCAGTTCAAGGTGATATGGATGCATCGGGGTATACAATTGTAGGTGCTGCAGCGGGAACATCTAATATAGTAGGTGAAAAATGGGTTGATGAGGGATATCCGTCCTTGTTATTGTCTGGAAAATTTAAGAAATCAAGAGAAGAATCTTTTATCATTCAAAACGGAATAGTCGTAATGACAAAAGAGAGTGATCCAGATCGCATCATACAATCCTCTTATGATCGTATCGTTTATAAAGAAAAACTAGAAATTGACGCGAAATTTAATGAATTTCGCAATATAGTGAACCAAGTCAGTAAAAATGCAGGTCAATATAAAACAAATACCCCAATTCCAAATATGAGTCATGGAATCGGAAAAGATATAAACAATCCTAATATTTATGTTTCATCAGAATTGACAGGGAAAATTAATTTAGATATAAGAGATGTATTTTTACCGAGTGCTAAGGACAAAGATTTTATTGTTATGTATTCGGATGCAACAGAGGTTACATTTAAAAATGGGTCTATTCTATATGACACGAACAATATTGGAAGGGCTACAGATATAGTTCCTACATCACAACCATATTCTCCTAATTCCCCGTTTACTGAGCTATATGGGAAAGTGATTTGGGTTTTTCCAAATGCGAAAAAAATTATAACAGAGGGATATGGTGTCGTTGGTAGTGTGTTTGCCCCCAATGCTGTATTAGAAACAAAAGGCGGTTCGATTAATGGACAAGCATTTGTCGGTGCGGTACAACAAACTGGTGGATTTGAATTTCACAATTTCAAATTTAACTGGCAACATTGGAACAAGCCTAGTACAGGAAAAATAAAAATAAAAAAGGTTGATAGTAATAATGTTAATAAAAAATTGATCGGAGCAAAGTTTCATATAGAAGATTCAAATAAAAAAGTAGTTGGAGAACTAGTAACAAATGAAGAAGGAGAAGCGATATCAAAAGACTTACCAAAAGGAAACTATACCCTTGTAGAAATAGAAGCGCCAAAAGACTATGAATTATTAAAAGATAAAATAGCTGTAAAAGTAGAAAAAGATGCAGTAGTAGAAATTAAAATAGGAAATAAGAAATTGCCAGATCCAATGGGAAAAATGAAGTTAGTGAAAGTAGACATAAGTGATAAAAATAAAAAGCTAGCAGGGGCAAAGTTTCATATAGAAGATTCAAAAGGAAAAATAGTTGGAGAACTAGTAACAAATGAAGAAGGAGAAGTAATATCAAAAGACTTACCAAAAGGAAACTATACCTTAGTGGAAGTAGAAGCACCTAAAGGTTACGAATTATTAAAAGAAAAAATAACTGTAAAAATAGAAAAAGATGCAGTAGTAGAAATTAAAATAGGAAATAAGAAATTGCCAGATCCAATGGGGAAAATGAAGCTTGTGAAAGTAGACATAAGTGATAAAAATAAAAAACTAGCAGGGGCAAAGTTTCATATAGAAGATTCAAAAGGAAAAATAGTTGGAGAACTAGTAACAAATGAAGAAGGAGAAGTAATATCAAAAGACTTACCAAAAGGAAACTATACCTTAGTGGAAGTAGAAGCACCTAAAGGTTACGAATTATTAAAAGAAAAAATAACTGTAAAAATAGAAAAAGATGCAGTAGTAGAAATTAAAATAGGAAATAAGAAATTGCCAGATCCGACTGGGCAATTTGAAATTGAAAAAGTTGATGATATGGATAGTGAATTAAAGCTAAAAGGCGCTGTATTTCAAGTGTTAGATAAAGAAGGGAAAGAAGTTAGTAGATTAATAACGGATGAAAAAGGAAAGGTGATTTCCAACCAATTAGCAATTGGAAAGTATACGATTAAAGAAATAAAAGCACCGAACGGATACATGTTACTTAGAGATCCAATAGAAATAGAAATTACAGAAGCAGTAAAGACACAAAAAATAACAGTGAAAAATGCGAAGAATAACTGGGTAATTCCTAATACTGGTGGGAGTGGAACAACAATTTTTTACGTAATTGGTATTATGCTAATGTTTGCTGTGCTATATTTCTATAAGAAAAATCGTATATTATGAACTAATTTTATAGAGTTAGACAGATCGTTGCGTTAGAGAGTTTTTAGGACATGAGTTCGGTATTGTACTGGACTCATGTTACTAAATTTGTTGAAGGAGGAAGGATAATAGTAAACATAGAATATGTTAATGAATTAAAATATTCAAGAGGTGAACATGGTGGCAATAAAACAAGACGAAATTAAAGTAGTTGTCGGAGCTGGAGTGTTTAATAATAATCCAGGTTGGATTCAAACGCAAGAAGATGAACTTAACTTACTAGATAAAGCTACGTGGGAAGGAAGATTTGAATACAACTCTATTTCAGCTATTTTAGCTGAGCATGTATGGGAACATCTTACTTTTGAAGAAGGTGTAAGAGCAACTGAAATTTGTTATGAATTTTTAAAACCATCTGGTCATATTCGGTGCGGAGTCCCTGATGCATTCTTTCAGGATGAGGCATATCAAAATATAGTTCAAATAGGGGGCCCCGGTCCGAAAGATCATCCAGCAGCAAGTCATAAAATCGTTCATAATTATATAACATTAACGAAAATGTTTGAAACTGCTGGATTCGAGGTAGTTTTACTTGAATATTGTGATGAAAATGGTCGGTTTTATTACAACGAATGGGATGCAAACGACGGTGTTATTTTCCGTTCGAAAAGGTATGATTCTAGAAATAAAGGCGATAAACTTGGTTTTCCATCGCTAATTGTCGATGCGATTAAGCGCTAATCATTCAACAAAAAAGGAGTTAATCCTATGATTTCATAAGTCGCAAATGCGGCTTTTTTATTTGTACATAAATCTATATTTAATTTTCAATATTATATAACTCGATTTAGAAAATATTTAAGTTTTTCTCAGCACCATTCACTTTAAATTAACACTTCGTTGACATAAATATTTATTTTATATTTATATTCGTGTAAAATGAAATGGGAACATATATTCTATATAAGGAGACAATCAAAATGATAGCTGAAATTAGGAAACTAACTGATGGATATATTGTAAAATTTGAACGCCAATTTCCATATACGGCAGAAGAAGTTTGGTCTGTATTAACAGAAAACAGTTCATTCATAAATATTGATATTTTAGAGTGTCAACTAAACTCAGTACTTGAATTTACTTGGGATAAAGACCGTGTCAGATTTGAAATACATAATGAGGAAAATGGTACTCTTTTACTTCTTAAAGAGTACATTCATGAATTAACAGATCATACACCGAGAGATGTAGCTGGTTGGCATATTTGTTTAAATCTTTTTTCTTTCGTTTTAGAAGGAGAAGAGAAAGAATTTTCTAAAGATGAATGGCAACAGTGGTTTGAAATATACAAGGATAAGATTCATGAAGTGAGAGGATAATTGCATAATAGGTAATATTCATTATGTAATTATTATATTGTAAAATTGCTTTTGTGAATAAATAAGAATAGAGGTTAATATGAAAGTAAATCAATTAATTGCTAATAACATAAATAAATTAGATGCAACTATACCGTTTAATAAATCGTTTGGAATTGCTGGTTTATCTGGATCGGGTAAAACAACTTTTTGCCAAACAATTGGTGAAGAATCAAAAAAACGATTAGTTTCTTTATTACCAAAGGCTGAATATCAATATTTATTTCCTAACATTATGGAAACAAATTTTAGTGCCATTAAGATGGAAGAAATGCCTTTAGTACTTTTTCTAGGAAAATCATCGATTTCGTCTAATCCGCGTTCAACGATTGGTACTCATACTGGTGTTTTTACAGAGGTTCGGGAAAAACTTGCTGAAGTATTTAATCTTTCTCCAGAGGTCTTTTCATTTAATAATCAATTAGGCTGGTGTACTGGTTGTAAAGGCCGTGGTACTACAAAAAATGTTGAGTGTAAAAAATGTAAGGGAAAACGTTATAGTGAAGAAATTGAACAACATGAAATTGATTTGTTGGCCAAGCCACATTCAATTTCAAATATTAATGATTTAAGTGTTGAATCTATTCTTTCACTAGCAAAAGAGTTAAATATTAGTGAAGAAAAACAGCATATACTGCAAAATATTATTAATATGAACATTGGTTATTTAACATTAAATCGAATTATGGGTACGTTATCAGGTGGAGAGTTAACACGACTTTATTTGGCCGAATTCATGGCAGTAAGTGAAAATGCTGTAATTATTATTGATGAGATTTCAGTTGGACTTGATCATGAAACTTTATTACAAATTTTAGAAGAGATTAAACGATTAGGGTGTAAAAATCAAATTTGGCTTATTGATCATTCAGATACAGTACTAGATACATCTGATGAGCAATTGTTCTTTGGACCTGGTAGCGGAAAATATGGCGGGAAAATTGTGGAAGAATCACCAAGACCAAAGTCAATACTGTGGGATCGAAATAAAGAAATACCAACAGAATTTTATAGATTCTATGATTTATATTGCCGTAATATCCAAATGGAGGAGTTTCAAATTCCTAAAAACAGGCTTGTAACAGTTACAGGAGAATCAGGATGTGGGAAATCTACACTTGTCAACGAATGTCTAGCTACAGATTTTTTGAAACGATATCCAAAAGATAAATTAGTTATGGTAGGACAAGACCGAAATCAATCAATTACAAGTCGATCAACTGTAGCAACTTTCCTAGATATTAAAAAGAAACTGACAAAGTATAGTGAAGACATTGATGATATTTTTGAGCGCTCGATTGAGGATATTATTGATGAACTTCCAAATGAAGATATCGCTTATAAACGTTTGAGCCTACTAATTAAATTAGGACTTGGCTATTTAACATTAGAGAGAAAAACACAAACATTATCGACAGGTGAGTTTCAATGTGTTCATTTAGTTTCGGAATTATTTGCAAACACTAGAAATCCACATACATTATTCATTTTTGATGAGCCTTCAAAAGGTTTATCACAAAATATTTTAAATCAATTTATCGATAGTATTAGAGGTATTCTGCAAGATGAATCAGTTTCTATCATTATGATTGAGCATAATCGTTACATGTTAGAAAGCTCTGATTATATAGTTGATTTTGGAAAAAGGCAGAATGAATCTGTAGAGCATTTGGATGTTGTTAATCATGAGGATTACTATCGTCAAAAAAGTAATGTGAATAGCACAAAGAAAATAAATATCTCTTCAATGCTTAAGCAGAAAAAAGGAGTTCACTATTTAGAAGAAAATCATATTAACTATTTTAAAAATGCCGAAAATGTTTATAAGGGCGGTATTTTAAAAAGTTTATCATCAATGGCTAGGTTAATTTATGGTGAATATGAATCTGATACAATCGCACCTGTTATTGCTATTGATCTTGAAAGACATTTATATAGTCAATATAGTTTCTTATATGAGATTGGTGGATTAATTAATCATATTGTAGCTACTCATCCAATTAATAAAGATACGAGAAGTTTTGATTTCTATTCACAGGACAATCATTGTCCATCTTGTTCTGGACGTCTTCAAATTGAAGTTTTTGATAAAGATATTGCCATTCAAGATAAAAGTGTTCCATTTTGGGATGGGCTATTCGATCCAGAAATCATGAAGGTATTAAAATTTTATCAGCATGAAAAAATAGAATTTCTATTCGAAGAAATAAAAAATGAGCTTGGTCATGATTTGTCAAAGAGCTATAATGATATGTCAGAAGAAGAAAAGCATACGTTTTGGTACGGATATTTTGAAAAATCATTTTATGATAAAAAAGGAAAGACACGCAGAACATGGGTAGGATTTAATACAATTATTGGTGGATATATTGTTATTTCAAAAGCACCTATTAAAGAAGAAATTAAGAGTTCAAAAAAAATGATGAAATGTCCAATTTGTGAGGGGACGGTTTTAAATCATCATAAGCCACTTAAATTTGGTAACGTAGATATTCGTGAAATAATCAATCAGCCTATTAATAAAGTATTGAAAACAGTTGGTGATTTACCGGCACTTGTTAAATTGAAGTCTATTGTTGGTGGCGATATGGTATTGACAGAAGATGTTTCTTTATTGCCAAGAAAAGCACAAGTTGCACTGAAGATGTTTGAATTAGAACAAGCAAGCTTTTCAAACTATGAAATGGTGTTACAAAATGTCTTACCATTCTGGGGCGAAATAAAAGGAAATATCGAATCCATTAGTATTAATAATCAAGTAACTGTTTGTGATTTCCCTAATGTTTATGAAACGAGAGAAACCATTATAGATAAGTATTTCACAAATGGTAAATATAAAAAACTTACGTATGTATACGAAGCGTTTGGATACAAAAAATTAGTTACCCAAATTAATAAAATTAAAAAGAGTAATCCATGTCCATTTTGTAAAGGTAAGAAAGTGATAACCGAAGATAATCTACATGATGGTGTCTTTAAACTAACAATTCCATGTGTAACTTGTAATGCAAGTGGTATTAATGACGAAGGGTTAAAAGAAGTTGTTGAGGGCGTGGATGTACAAACGTGGTTAACTGGAAAAGTAAGTGATGTTGTGAATGAAAGCTTATTAACAGAAGCTGTTGGACAAATACCAATTTTTAATCGCATACGTGAGTTGGATAAACGAGATATGATGGCGGTTTATGAATGTCTTGAGAAAAATAACTAGTGATGGATTGTCAATTGCAGTAGTCATAAAAACAGGAATATAGGTTTTTAATTATATAAATATAACATGTTAAATTGTTATTTAAATCGTTAAAAATAGTTGACCCTCACACAATGTCATTGTTTAAGATAAAGTTGAGCTTCAAAGTAGATGTAACTTATAGGAGGAAATCATGTTTAAAATAGGGGATTTTTCAAAACTATCTTCCATTAGTATACGAATGTTGAGACACTACGATAAAGTGGAATTACTACAACCAGTAAAAGTCGATGAGCAGAGTGGATATCGATTTTATTCAGCAGACCAATTAAAAAAAGTAAATCAAATTCAAACGTTAAAAGCTATGGGGTTTAATATTGCTACCATCAAAGAAATAATAGAATGCGATAATATAGATACCATAAAAGAGCAATTTTTAAATCGTAGTGCTCAAATTAAAGAAGACATGAATAACCTCCAAAAACAATTACGTCTCCTCGAAGACTCAATGAAAACGATGAGAGAGGATGTTGTTGAGATGAATTATCATGTTTCAATAAAAGAAATTCCAGAAAGAACTGTAGCTAGTGTTAGAAAGATTATTCCATCGTATAATTGCGAAGGTGATTTATGGAGTGTATTAATGCAAGAAATTCAAATGAAAAATATTAGTATTGCCCAACCGAGTTATAGTATTGCGGTTTTCCATGATCGTGAATACAAAGAAAATGATGTAGATATAGAAATACAGCTAAGTATTCTAGGTAAGCACGAAAATACAAAAGACGTTACATTTAAAAATATGGAATCGACTAATGTAGCTTCTATAACAGTTAATGGAAGTTATGAACAGATGACAGCTGTAAATGAGGCTGCGGCAAAATGGATTGAGACAGAGGGTTATAAATTAGCAGGCCCGATGTTTAATATTTACCATGTGAGCCTAGCGATGGAAGCGGATCCTAATAAGTGGGTTACAGAAGTTTGTTATCCAGTTAAATGAAGATAAAGAAAAAAGGCATTATTTATATGTCTTTTTTCTTTATAAACTTATCCATAAATATCAAGATAAATTACTTCTTGATTTGATTCGTCAACTACTAGCACGATTGAATTTGCAAATGTACAAAATGAGCGGATTATAATGGATTCCTTTAATGAATCTTCTAAAAACCAACCTGTTGGTAATAAAGAAATGCAACCATCTTTTTGGAAATTTCAGCAATGTTTACATTAGCAACAAAATCCACCGGAATAAGGGGCTTTTCTCTTAAATAATTTAATGGTATGTGTACCCTCCATCAGGAAATAATACATTACCCGTAGTAAAACTATTTTGCATTAAATATAGGACAGTATGTGCAATTTCATCATTAAATCCAGCTCGTTGTACAAGTGAAAGAGATTTATAAGCTTCGTAAGCAACTAGTCTATTTTCATTTTGTTCATTTTCTCTTTGTATTGTTCCAGGAGAAACCACATTAACTCTAATAGGAGCTAATTCCACAGCTAAAGCCTTCCCTAAACTTTCAATAGCACCATTGCAAGCTCCATAAGCAGGAGCGCCTTTAAGTGGTCTTTGACTAAATGCACCAGACATTAACACAATCGATCCAGAGTTTGAAAGAAAAGGAATTGCATATTTTACGGCATAATATTGAGGCCAAAACTTTCCGATGAAGCTACTTTCAGCAATTTCCTCTGTAGAGGTAATCGGTCCAAGTGTGTAAGAGGCTCCCGGTGTGAATAAATGATCAAAGTTCCCAACTATCTTGAAAAAATTTTGTAATTGCTCTTTATTTTGATTATCCAATATATAAGTTTGAAGATGATTGTTATTTATTACTTCTCGAGCAACTTTTAATTTTTCTTCCGAGCGTCCGGCAATAATAACATGTGCGCCTTGTTTAATTGCTTGTGTTGCTGTTGCTAATCCAATACCAGAACTCCCGCCAATGATAACAATACGGCTATTTTTTAATGTAGTAATAGACATATTTTAGCCACTCCTTTAATAAAAAATTTAGAATATAACTAACTGTGCTATGCTTTTATTATTCGCTAAAAGGGAGCAAGTGAAAAGTACGCACTTTATATGTACATAGTCGCAAATTTCGTACTAATCGCTATACATGCGGATAAGTAATAGGAAAAATTTCTAAATATGGTTTATCCGGCATTAACGGGCAGTAAAACTCTCACCTGTTATGAAGTGACCTTTGTCAATAGTTTTTCACCCATAATATTTTTCTTGATGGCATACAAAAGCTTCAGAAATAAGATCTATCGACAGTTAACCACTCTGTTATTCGTGGATTGGTTACCTCAGGTTAATGGTTCGTCGTTAGGCTCTTATAATCTCACTGCGTGGATCACACCTTTTCAAATTCTAATAAATAGCTTGTTTATCAGAATTTCAGCCATGCCAGAAGAGGTGAGTCATAGATAGCCAGACCTGTAATTCACTATCTCTGAAGCTCATCTATGCCATCAATTGATACCTTTGGTTTCTAACTATGAATGAATCAATCAACTTCATATCCTTCCCTCTTTATTTTCGGTGAATTTTACCTGTTTCTAATCCCCATATAAAACACCCCAGTTCTCTTGCGATAGCTGTAACGGCAACATTTCTAGGTTTCCCTTGATATATCATGCGATAATATTTTCTTTGTAACCTTTCTACAGCCTGATCCGCATAAGCAATCACTTCGCTTCGTTGCCCTTTTTGTCTTGCTTTCACTCGCTTCGATTTTAATCCGATTGTTCCTTTTACCAACGCATTTGCACATTCTACAAGAGTAGACCTAACGGTCGAATTTCCTTGTTTTGTAATCGAACGTCGACTGATTTTTTCTCCACTTGAGCTTTCGCTTGGTGTCAATCCTACATAAGCCATAAATGCTTTAGCCGTGGGAAAACGAGTGAAGTCTGCAATTTCCACATGAACAGTCATTGCCGATGTTGTATCTATACCTTTTAAGCATCTTAAATTTGCGATTGGTTCTTCGTACCTTTCACGATGAGATAATTCTTCTAATCTCAGACTGAACCGCTCAATTTTATCGACTAGAACATCATACTGTAATAGGTATTCGCCTAACGTTTCTTTGAATAATCCTTGTAGATCAAGATTCTTTAACCATTTCATATAAGCGATTGTCCAGCTTGATTTCCCTTCATACACATAGCCATGCCTTAAAAGGAATGCTTTTATCTGTTGTTTTATTTTTTTCAAAGATGTTTTAAAATCACCTAACATGCGGATATACTCTTTCACGGCAACATCCTCTTCTTCTGGAACATATACTTCTTTATAGGTGCCATTTGCTAAATTAAGAGCAATCATTTTGGCATCGAATTTATCATTTTTAACCATTTTATTTTTTGATGAACTGTACATTGTTGTGGGAGCTAAAATATCACAATCAATTCCATTTTGTTCAAGAAGATTATGAAGTGAATACCCTAAACAACCAGCCTCATATCCAGCTTTAATTTTTATATCTTCACCATATTTTGTTTTCAGTTTCTCAACGAATTTTTTTACGAGAGATACATTTGAAGCACATCGTGCTTCTCTTACAATTTCCCCAGTTGTTCCGTGTAGTGCACATAAGCTAAAACTTTCCTTGTGGACATCCATCCCAATATAGATTATATTTTCCATAGTGGCCTCCTATTATCATAGGGTATAACCCCATTCATAATGTTTTCATTCATTATTATGGGTTAAAATCCCTGACTTGATAATCTAGGAGGTCGCTTCATATTATCTCAAAGTTAGGAAAATGCAAGGAAGTTAGGTAAGAGATCAATAGCCCGTAAAAGCCCGATTGGTTCAACTAATAATCAGTGTGGGATGAACAAAACCCCCACTGATTAAAGTTTCACTTTATGATATCTGAGGAGAGGTGAGAAAAATGGATTTACAAGAACCGAAGTTAAAAGGGGTAATAGCAACATTACAAATAATCGGTGGGAAATGGAAGCCACTCATTTTGTTTATTTTGCTAACAGATGGAATGAAACGTTTTGGTGAATTAAAGAGATTAATACCAGATATATCTCAAGGGACGTTAGCGAAGCAATTACGTGAATTAGAGCAAGATCAACTAATAAAACGCGAAATTTATCAAGAAATACCACCTAAAGTAGAATATAGCTTAACTGAACATGGAAAAACAGTCAGTACTGTTTTGGATAGTATGTGTAGTTGGGGAAGAGGGCATTTAGAATATATAGATAAAGATAAACCATAAAAATGTTATGTAAACTTATTGTAGTGTGAAGGGAAATGTTGTTTTAATAATTTGTATTTTATAATATATAATTAAGGAGTGTCGTAGGTTATTATACATATTTAATTTATTTTTACAAAGGGGAAGTAATAAGATGAACGAATTAGAGTATAAAAGCTTCTATAATAAAGTAGGAAGATTAAATGGATGGGATTTTAGCAAAATAAAATGTGAAACTGTAGGAGATACATGGGACTTTTATAGTGAGGTAAAAGAAAGGTGTAAACCATCACATATTTTACTTGATGTTGGTACAGGCGGAGGAGAAAATGTACTTAACATAGCATCATCAGCTAAATTGTTGATTGGAATTGATAATTCTAACGGCATGATTGCAACGGCACATTCTAACTTGAAAAAATCAGGTGTACAAAATGTTGAGTTTCTTCAAATGGGTTCTGAAGCTTTAACATTTCCACATGCACATTTTGATATTGCTTCAAGTTGTCATGCCCCGTTTCTGGCATCTGAGTTAGCGAAAGTAATGAAAAAGGGTGCCTTTTTCTTAACACAACAAGTAAGTGAGAATGATAAATTAAACCTGAAAGAAGCATTTGGTAGAGGACAATGCTTAGGTGAACGGGATGGTACTTTAAAAGAAAATTATATGAATGAACTTATTAGTGCAGGATTTGATCTCGTGCAAGTACGTGAATATGATGTTACTGATTATTACAGTAGGTCTGAAGATCTCATTTTCTTATTAAAACATACCCCTATTATTCCTAGATTCGGAGAACAGGAAGAGGATTTTACTATTTTACAAAAGTTCATTGATACGTATAGTTCTGAAAAAGGGATTCGTACGAATTCAAAAAGATTTATGATTATTGCTGTTAAATTATAATGTATTTTAGTGTAAAAGTTGCTTTTCATTTAAAGAAAAGCAGCTTTTTGTGTGGAAAAGAATACAGGAAATACTTGAAAATAATAGAAATAAATAAAATGTAAATTAAAAAATCAAAATATGGAGGATAAATGTTTTGAAACGTTACTATATTAGCAATGAAAAAATAAATGTACATATTACTGAATGGGGGAATAATGACAAGCCCGTTATCTTTTGTTTACATGGATTAGGTAGTACGAGTTTAAGTTTTATAGAAATTGCTGAGGAATTAAAAGAAGAGTATAGATTTATCTCCGTTGATGCACCTGGACATGGTAAAACACCCCCATTTGAAAGAACAGAAGATTATGAGATGCACAATTTAGCAAATTGGTTAAATGAAATAATAAATGAATTGAGAATCGAATACTTCTATTTTCTATCACATTCATGGGGAAGTTTTGTAGCGTTATTTTATTTGTTAAATCATCCAGAAAAAGTACAAGGAAGTATTCTTATTGATGGTGGATATCAAACAAAAAGGCTTCGAGAAGAAACGTTGGAAGAAGAAATTGCTTATTATGAAAAGGACTTTGATGAATACGTTTTTAATAATTGGGACGAATTTTTCAAAAGTGAAAAAGAAGCTTATACTAGGTGGTCTTCATTGTTAGAAGTTGCTGTAAAGGATCTAGGGATCGAAATGGATAATAAAGTATGGTGGCATGCCAGGGGGAATACAGCTAGTAATATAATAAGAGGTATGCATAAAGATGAAACAATAGATATATATGAGAAGCTACCGGCTAATATTGTATTACTTCGAGCTACAGTCCCACAAGTTTGGGCGGATTATAGAGATAAGACAGCAAATGTTTTTAAAGAGAAAACGGACAGTATAGTAAAAGTAATTCCTGATACTACCCACATGTTGCACTGGGATAAACCGGAAATTGTTATAGCGGAAATAAAAAATAATTGGAGCTAACATATTCATACTAAAGTTGTAGTTTCTATATGAAAAATCCATCCTTCCGTTTGATTTTATCTATTTATAAGTGTAATACAATACGAATAGATAATAAGAAATGAGGGGGAATGTAAAGTGATTACACATATATCAGATATAAAACTACAGACGGTTTCCATAGAAGGGGTAAAACAAGTTTATAAGAACATATTATCTTTTCCAATAAAAAAAGAAACAGCATCCTTCATTCAATTTGAAGTAACACCTTATACAACAATTAGTTTTCAAGAAGTGTATGAACCAATCGCACCTGCGCATTTTGCTTTTGAAATCCCATATTCAAAATTCCATGAAACAGCAAGGTGGTTAAACGACTCTGGATTACTCATTGTGAAATGGCAAAATGGAAATGTAATTGGTGAAGAGAATGGTCTATTCAATTTATACTTTAAAGACCGAGATGGAAATCTACTCGAAATTATTGCGCATAGTTATGTTAAAGAAGATGTATTAGTACCATATTCACCTTTAAACATTTTATACGTAAGGGAAATCGGTCTTCCCGTTAAGAGTGTACCTGTTTTTACGGAATGGTTAAAATCAAATCTAAATATGAAAACGATGGAAGATGGGG
Source organism: Bacillus sp. FSL K6-2944 (assembly GCF_038005385.1). Classification (NCBI taxonomy): domain Bacteria; kingdom Bacillati; phylum Bacillota; class Bacilli; order Caryophanales; family Bacillaceae; genus Bacillus; species Bacillus sp. FSL K6-2944. The sequence continues at coordinate 1,364,033 of NZ_JBBOTE010000001.1, forward strand.
ATATTTTTAACTTTGTTATAGGTGGCACTGCATATATCGTCGTGACTTGGTGGCAGCGACCTTGGATTCCAATTGCGATGAAAGCTCTATCACCGAAAGTATACGTTTCTTTCGGAACACCAGACGTCGCATTTTTACAGCGAATCCAAAATAACTTTAAGAAAAATAGTGTATCATTTGAATGTAAACGTAATGAAGTATCATTTATTGAGCAAGGATATACATTTTCAATTGTGCATACATCAGAGTTCCATTCGGATATTCCTAAACAATTAAACTTACCGCTTTCTATTTAAGGATGGAAAGCGGTAAGTTTTTTGTATATTCGTGAAGAAGGTTTTAGCTAGGATTATAGTGAATTTAAAGAGAAGTATAAGGTGTTATTCTAATTTATGTTAAGAGGGGAAATAAAGTGGTTTTAGGTAATCCAATTGCAAAAGGGAATACAGCAGAAATTTATTTAACTGATGATAAGGTTGTAAAATTATTTAAAGATTACCTCCCAGATACAGAGTCTATGAATGAAGCAAAAAAACAAAAATATGCGTATTCATGTGGGTTGCCAGTTCCAAACGTATTTGAAGTGAAAAAGATACAAAATAGACAGGCAATTATTATGGAACATGTAAAAGGGGACAACATTGGTGATCTTCTGCTTAATAATTTAAATGAGGCAGAGCGTTATATCAGCCTTTGTGTGAATGAGCAAAAAAAGATCCATGCTATACATGTAAATACAGATGAAATGGAGTTAATGAGGGAAAGGTTAGAGCGTCAAATTAAATCTGTGCATAAATTGGATGAACGCAAAAAGAAGGATATATTACAAAAATTAGATTTTATTACATTTGATTTTAGGCTATGTCATGGAGATTTTCATCCATTTAATTTGATTTTGAGTAAGGAAGAGAAAGTGAAAGTTATAGATTGGGTAGATGCTAGTTCAGGTGATATTCGCGCAGATGTATTTCGAACATATTTGTTGTACTCACAATCTTCGGTAGAATTAGCTGAGATGTATTTACATATATATTGCAGTCGTACCGGCATATCAAGAGATGAAGTTTTTCAATGGGCTCCTATTATTATTGCAGCTAGATTTTCTGAAAAAGTATCACCGCAAAATGAAGTGTATTTGAGAAGATTATTGAATCAGTATTTATAAGTCATAAAAAAGGTTGTCAGCTAATTAATAAATGCTGTTGTTTAACCAAAGTTTCCTTGCAGTTAAACAACGGCATTCTTAAATATTGATATAGGTATTCTTATTTTCGATCTTCATCCTATAAAGGTTCATAATCCGTACTTGTTCCTCCGTTAATTCTTCTTTATCCCAATACATATGCATTAAGCTATATTCAAAAATCTCCTTTAATTTAATAAATAACGGAAACTTGTCTTTCATCTCTTTTGGTAGCTCATTTTCCTCTTGGTAGCCTTCAAATAGTGCTTTTGTAATAGAATACTCATAGTCAACGATATTCCCATTTCCAGCAAATGAATATTCTATCGCACTATAAATAGGAACGGCTAAATCGAATATGTAAAAATGTTTTTGGAATGAATCCAAGAGAATATCAACTTAACAAAATGCCTATTCAATCATTTGTTAAACTAAATTTAAATAAAGAAGGGGCGTTTAAAATGAATATTTCTAGAAAAATAGAGGTTGAACAGTTACGAGACAGGAAGAGTGAGCTATTTGATAAAGAGGTACTTAACATATTAAATGGTCAAGTTATGTATGAAGAATTTAAAAATAAAAAGCTAATGGGTGATTCTGATTATGCACCATTTAATGAGGCAATGTGTGTGAACTCGGCTACTACTCAAGTTTTTAATGAAGAGTTTATTAAAACAAGAGCGAAAGGACATAACAGTTCAGTAGAAAGTTATATAAAAAAGGTTATAGATCCGTTAGAAAACCTTTTTACGAAAAAGTATAAATGTATTGTTCTATGGTTTGGTGAAGATATGTTTTGCCAAATGAACTTACTTACCATACTTTCTCACCTTGAACAGTCTGCTTATGAAGGGAAGGTATACTTAAATAGCTTTAGAGAGGATGAATTTAAAGTAAATCAAATTGAACTTGAATTGGGGAATTATTCTTCTATATACAATGAAGTACTAGTAAACCATAAAAAGACCTCTCATAAGGTGCCACCTGTAATGTATCAGGCTATAGACTTATTTTTAGAAATGTTAACAGAAGATAATGCAGTAATGAAATTCATCTCTAAAAATAAAGATTTATCAACTCGTGAATTATTAATAAAGTTGTTTTATCTTTTTCCAACAATCGGATATGGAGATACTCAGTACATAGAGCTGATTAATAAAATAAAGAAGAAAGCTACACCAAAAATATAGGTGCAGCTTTCTTCTTATAATTGCTCAAGTAATTCTAATTCTTTTTCTACAAATAGCATTAGTTCTTTAATTGTTTCACCAGAAAAATCAAAACGAATACCGGCTGCATCATACACTTCTTTTATAGATTGCGAGCTTTCTAGTGATAATGCCTTTTTATAATTTTCTAGCGCTTGCTTAGGATCCTCTTTATATTGTTTATACATTTGTAATGCACCAAGTTGGGCGATCGCATATTCAATATAATAAAATGGTACTTCAAAAATATGGAGTACAGGTAGCCAACTCGTTGCTATCCAGTTTTCGTAGCCATCAATATGTATGACGCTAGACTGATAATGTTTTTGAAGTTGTAAGTATTTTTCATTTCTTTCTTCAGAAGTATGACTTGGATTTTCATACAGCCAGTGTTGAAATTGATCGACAATAAGCATAATAGGTAAATATGAAATAACATCTTTAAAGAAGTTAATTTTTGCTTGTTTTAAATCTTTTTTGTCTGTATAGAAGGTATCCCAATAATTAAGCGAGAATAACTCCATTGTCATACTGGCTAGCTCAGCTGTTTCAGCTGGAATTTCTATATACTGTCGTAATTTTAATGGTTTTATGAGTTCGTTATGAATACTATGACCCATTTCATGTATAAAAGTGACAATATCATCTTGTGTATAATTTAAGTTCATAAAAATATAAGATAATTGTGAAGCTGGTAAGTACTCACAAAAGCCACCAGCTGCTTTTCCTTTGCGGCTTGTTAAATCAAGACAATTGTGTTTATACATTCGGTTTAAAAGTGCTGAAAATTCAACATCTAGTTTATTAAAGATATGAGTGCTCTTTTCAATTAAATCATTTTCATTTGCAATAGGTTTAAGTACTTTTTGATCTGGAGTTACAGCTGATACATCCCACGGGCAAAGCATATCCAATTGCAGTTTATCTTTTTTCTCAAGCAATATTTTATCTTTAAGAGGCACAACATACTTACGTATGGATTCAGCTAGTTCATAGCAATCTTTCGCTGAATAATCAAAACGCTCGTATTTTTTGAACATATAATCGCGATAATTCTCTAGTTGAATATTTTTTGCTTTTTGATGGCGAATTTCAATTAATTGATTTAATATATTTTGGAGTTCTTTTTCAACAGATAAAAATTGTTCAGAAATAATGGTTTTTGCCTTTTTACGGGTGTCACGATTCGAATCTTGTAAATAGGATTGTAATTCTGTTATCGTTTTTTCTTCTCCGTCCCAAATTCCACTTAATCCTCCAGTGATTTCAAAGTACTCTGTGACTAATTTGTCTTCCTGTATTTCTAATTCGATATTTTCCTCACAAAATAACTTTTGAGCATTTTTTATTTTTGTATCTAATAAACCATATACGTTAGAATCTAATTCCATTCGAAAAGGTGACTCTAAATATTTATTATCCAATAAATTTTGGTACCGCTTTAAAAGTGGCTTTACAAATTGTTGATCATGTTCAAAAGTATCCTTTATTTCTTCATCATCCGTATTACATTGAAAGGCGATGTAATGTGATGTTAATTGTTCTTCGATGTCCCAAATTACTTTTGACTGCTCTTTTAACCAATTTTCAAGGTCTAGTTTTGAAGAAATCATTTTATTTAATAAAGTCGAAAGAGTTTTTTCCAATTGTAGTACATTACTAATATCAATCGTATTTACATGTTGCATTATATATCCCTCACTTTTTATTTATTCATAGAGATATTCTATTTATTAATTGTAATTCCCTTGTTAAGTGGGGGAAATGTGAAATAATGTTAAATTTAATAATTAAAGAAGGTATTTATATGTCAAAGTAAAAAGTTTATCGTAAATGAAAATATATGGAGGGGTGCTGCATGAGAAAGGGAAAGAAGTTACTTGTATTTTTATTTCCACTTGCTTTATTATGTGCCTGTGAGAATGACATTGAAGATGCTAAAAGTGAAGAGTCTATAGTGATGGATATTGCTACAGCCGCGGTAAAGGAGGAATCTTTTTTTAGTGCTGCTATAAGAGATGAAAAAGAAAGAATATTAGATTTAGAGATTGCTGATAGCGAAGATGGTAACGAAATAAAAAATGATATTAATAAAAGATTGGTGATACAAGGTGTAACGTCTTATAAAATCAATATAACTCAAAGAAATAGAGAAGTTGTAAAGGCAGAGAGTAGATGGAATCAAGTTTTTGGACATATATTTGATGACGTATTCAGAAAAAAGGGATATGAAGGGTTTGGTATTCAGCAAATAAATTATAAAAAGAATCAATCTGTTACCATTGATATAAAAACTAAGATTAGCGATGATGAAGTAGGGGCGAGAGGACTTGGACAGAAAATAGAAAAAGAAGTTGAAGGGGTACTTAAAACAGAAGAAGTAAAGAAATGGATTGAAAATGATTCATATGCTATTGGGATTTACGATATAGATGATCGGAAAATTAACTAATTGAGGAATGAATGCTATATGAATGAAAAATCGATATAATTACTGGAGGTGTAATATGTATAAGTATTTACATATTTTAAACGACATAGAAAATATGATTCAAAATGGAGAAATAAGAGAAGGAAAGAAATTACCGTCTATACGGTCACTCGTTACGCAATATGAATGTAATAAGGCAACAGTTATACGTGCTCTTCATGAATTAGAAAAGCGTCACATTATATATTCTGTCCCTCAAAGTGGATACTACGTTGTTAAAAAATCAGAGAGTACTATAGAAAATAACGAGATAATTGATTTTGCCTCCTCAGCACCAGATCCAGATGTTTTTCCGTATTTAGATTTTCAACATTGTATTAATAAGGCTATTGATACGTATAAAAATGATTTGTTTGTATATGGAACGCCGAAAGGCTTACCATCTTTAATACCAGTTATTCAAAAACAACTAGCAAATTATCAAGTCTTTACAAAAGAAGAAAATATTTTTATAACATCCGGTGTTCAGCAGGCACTTGCTATATTAACTTCTATACCATTTCCGAATGGAAATGAAACTGTATTAATTGAACAACCAACATATCATCTATATATTGATTATCTAGAAATAAATAAAGTTCCTGTAATCGGTATTAAACGTACGAATGAAGGTATCGATTTGAATGAATTGGAGCAAATATTTCAAACCGGAAAAATAAAATTCTTCTATACGATACCGAGATATCATCATCCGCTTGGAACGTCTTATTCTAAAGATGAGAAAGAAAAAATCACACTATTGGCTAAGAAATACAATGTATTTATAGTGGAAGATGATTATTTAGCAGATTTAGAAACTGATTCAAAAGCAGATCCATTATATAGCTTGGATAATTGTAGTCATGTCATATATTTGAAAAGTTATTCGAAGATTATTTTTCCAGGTTTACGGGTTGGAGTTGCGGTCATTCCACCATCCATTGCAAATGCGTTCTATACATACAAAAAGATACTAGATATTGATAGTCCGATGATTTCTCAAGCGGCTTTAGAAATTTATATAAAGAGCGGTATGTTTGAACGTCATAAAAGTAAAATTAATTCTTCCTACTATAATAGATCAATAAAACTAGCAGAAACATTAGAAAAAGTGCAAAATGAAGATCCATCATTATTTACATATAATAGACAAAACACATTTGGAATACACACTTGTTTAGAAATGCAGAAAAACACAGTTACAGAAACACTTATACAAAAATTAGGTGACAGGCAAATAAGTGTCGATACTATTGATAAGAATTATATGAGGAATTTCCCTAAAGAAAAACTATTAAAGTTAAATGTTTCGAATGTAAAAGAAGATAAGATTGAAGAAGGTATTCGTAAAGTAATTGGGGAAATCAAGCAATTAAGACAGTTTAATTTTCAGTTTAGAAAAGAATAATTTGAATTAGGAGGTTTGTTTGGTTTTGAGGCGAAAAATCATTCTCTTGTTTGTATGTAGCGCTATAGTAGTTGGTGTAATGGTTGTGGCTAAATATAAAAAAAGAGAATGCATAGCAGTTGCAAAGTATTCAAGAGGTATTATCGTAGATTAAAATAACGAACCTATAACTAATGTGAAAATTTATGAAGATTCAATTGAAAGTAAGATGCGTAGTATTTCAAATGCACAAGGTGAATTTGAAATACCACATGGAGTTTGTGGTGAAATTGCATTAAAATTAGTTACTCAGAATGGGGAAGTCTATACGAGAAAATATGATAAGAATCATGTGTAAGAAGAAAACTAAAGGTGAATAAAATGAAACCATTACAGAGAAAAGTAGCAGTTGTGGACGGAGCAACTATATATGTAACTGAATAACTATATGTTTTTTAAGAGCGCTCTTAGAAAAGAGTGCTCTTTTTCATTAATGTAAATATTTACTTAGCATCTTTTTAAAATGATTTTTATCATAATTTACATATTGCGTAGCTGTATTTCGTATTGGATCTCCGGCATAAAATCTTTCATACAATTCGTGTCTAGATCCTAATGGACTTCCAATGATATCCCAGGCTAACTTAAATAATTTTGTGCGTTGTTCGGCATCTATATTCGTTCCTTTAAAGTGCTTTTTCAATAAATTAGCTATCGGACTTTGGAAGTCATTCGAGCTCGAAGGAAGTTGAATGAACCCACCTGCTCCAATTAATTGTAAAATTTCTATTGCACGGGGATAATATTTGGAACCAAGATTCCTTGCAGTTTCGATATATTTAAAATTCGGCAAATAAGTTTTCGTTTCATTTGTAGTACCTTCAACTTCTGCAGCAATTAAAAGTGCGCGAATTGTTTCGATTTGCATAATTAATTCCCCAAGCTTCTCTTGAACATGCAAATAAGTAGTAGCACCGATCGCTTCAGCAATTTCACAAGCAATTGCAGTTATAAATTCTAGCTTTACTACTAATCGTACAATTGCTTGGTGATAAGCTAAACTACTAGAAGCTACATCTGACTTTATTGCCCATAACGCTTCAGGGTTGTTATATAGTAAGACTCGTTCCCATGGTACAAATACATTATCAAAGATTAATAGTGCATCCATTTCATCGTACTGTGAGCTAAGAGGGGAATCAACTGTAATTGAATGTGTATTCGCAAATGGTTCTCTACAAACCATATGTAATCCAGGGGAATTGGCTGCCACGATGAGAAAGTGAGCTAAATCTTTTTGAGTATCAGTCAGTTTTGCTAATGGATAGATTAATAAATCATTTGAATAAGGAGAAGCAGTACCAATCATTTTAGCACCACTTAAATAAATTCCATCAGAAGTTTTTTTCGTAACTCTTAGTAATCCTAAGTCGTTTGTATTCAACATTGATTCTGTAGATCGATTTATTTGTGGATCACGTTGAACTACGCTTAAGAATAAGTGATTATCTCTTGCTTCTTCATAATAAGATGTAATTTTATCTGGAAACTGTGCATCGAATTTTTTATAAAAATATTTTGATACGTACCAGCCAGTAAGTCTCGATCTTGCGTAATCAGATAGTCTACTCATTACACCGTCTGTAGCATAACTCCACGTTTCAAAAGCGGTTCTCCTCATTAATAATTCGTTATAGGAATTCGGAACTAAAAAGGCTGTATGGACAAATTCTTTCGTTTTTGGACTAACATATCCAACAGAATCTCTTCGTATTGGATCATCAAACAATGTAAATAAATTAGAAATGGTACTTAATGTTCCTGCAAAATGTTTGTCTGTAGTTACATCTACTTTTTGTCCATAGAGCCAAACGTTACGACCATCTTGTAAGCTCTTTATATAGTAATCTTTCAAATTTTGCATATTTCCTCCTTCTAAAGACTATTCATATATTTGGACATCTTTTAATGGTGGGGAATATACGTGGAAAGTTATTACTGCTGAATCTGTAGCATTATACATTTTATGCACAGTATCTTTTTTTACTGTGAAAATATTTCCCTCTGTAAACTCTTCAATCCGCTCGCTATTATTTTCGTACGTTATATTTTGTAACGTACCATTGACTATTAGTATACATCCTACAGATATTCCATGATCGTGCACAAAGGTCTTTGCTTTGCTGGGGAAATTTAATACTAAAATCTCTACGAATTCAGACTGATAGATAACGTTCCTTCCGTATTCAAGATTAACTGGTGAAGTAATAAAAGGAGCTATTTTATGAAGTGAAATATTTAATGATTGAATAGTGTGTATTAAATTGAACGTATCGTAGTTACATAGGTTATTAAATGCCTTTCTTATGTTATGAATCAATTGCATGTACAACTTCCTCCTAAGCATTTGCAGTGAAAGAAAGTAATCTCCTATTATATCGTGTGTAGTCGATTACATAACATTGTATTGAATAAATTCAAAAAGGTGACTGGTTTTAATTGGGTAATATTTGCTCTGGACCGCATGGTAATTAATTCCTTTTTCATGGTATGCTTGAACTATAGCCCGCTTTCTATTGGAAAGGTGATGAAATAAATGGCAGTTCTTTTAGTGGATAATCTATATCAAATGTCTATTGTTTTACTGATCTTATGTTCATTTTGTTTTTATAAATATTTAAAGAAAATAAAAAGGGAAAGAAAGCTTACAGGTTTTGAAATTACGATGTATATCGTGACACAACTTGCTTATTTCATTTGGGCGGCAACGACTTTTCTTAAAATGTTATCAGAATAGTAATCTTAAAGTATTAGACGCTGAACAGAAAGGTACAGGAGCATTAAAGGTATAAACGTGGGCAAGGGTAATTTATCATCTATTAGGTAAATAAATTTAGTCGAAATCTAGATGGATAACAATATTACTTATAACATCTTTATAAAAAGAGAGGATATAAATGGAACAATATAAGTTAATTGTAAAAGGGCCTAAACAACTTAAGTGGGAAACAAATGAAATTAAGGACATACAGGACGATGAAATTATCGTTAAAACAATCGCAGGATCGATAAGCATTGGGGCCGAGTTACCACAGTATAATGGATCCGATGTTACAGATCCGCATCCTTTTTATCCAAGAAAAACTGGATATGAAAGTTATGGTGAAGTGATTGAAGTTGGTAATCAAGTAACACATGTAAACGTAGGTGATAAAGTAGTTTCTTTTTATGGACATGAAACGATAGGGATAGTTAAGGCGCATAAAGTAATTCGAGTGCCTAGTTCTATACAACCTAAAATTGCTTTATTATCTATTCTTTCATGTGATGCCGCTAAAGGAGTATTGAAACTAAACCCGCGACAGGATGAAAAAGTACTTATAATTGGAATGGGAGTTATTGGTTTACTCGCTTGTTATTTCTTAAAATACTATGTAGGCATTGAGCATGTGGATGTTGTTGAGCCTAATAAAAATAGAAGAGATTTTGCAAAGAAGTTTGGTACGAAAAACATATATGATTCAGAAGAGAAAATAATAGAAACATATAATTATGGTTTCGAATGTTCTGCTACAAATAGTGGGTTCCATACTTTGCAAAAAGCTCTTAAAACTAATGGTAAAATATGTATACTGTCTGATGGTAATATAGAAGAACTAACATTAACTGCTAACTTTTATCAGAAAGAATTACAAATTATTGGATCAAGTGACGGATACGATTATCAAAAACATGCAGATTGGTTTTTTGAAGAAATAGGAAAAACACCATTTATAGAGGAGATCTTTCAACATGAAATACATTATACTTCACTCATACAATGTTTTGATGAATTGAGTTTAGGGATAATTAAACCATTAAAAGTATATGTTTCATATGAATAACGAAAAAATGAGCAAATATTTGTCACATACCTTACAAATGTTTCGTCACATTTATGATTATTAAATGAGGAGGAACATATATGAAAATATTTGTAGCAGGTGCAACTGGTGTAATAGGACGTTCTTTATTGCCAATGTTAATAAAAAATGGGCATACGGTGTTTGCGATGATTCGTAATACTTCGCAAGTAGAAGCAATGAAAAGGGTGGGTGCCATACCAGTAATAGCTGATGTATTTAATAGAGAGGCTGTATTTTCTGTATTAGAAGAAACAAATCCCGATGTAGTTATTCATCAATTAACGTCATTGTCATCATGGAATTTTGAGGATAATGCAAAAATTAGAACAAAAGGCACTCGTAACCTTGTCGATGCCGCTAAAAATGTAGGGGTACAGAAAATAATCGCTCAAAGTATTTCATGGGCGTATGAACCAGGGGATACATTTGCGACTGAAAAAGACTCACTACATATTACTGCTTCTATGCCTCGGCAAGTCACTGTTAATGGCATATTGAAATTAGAAAAAGCTGTTACTGAGTTACCTGAATCGGTTATACTTCGTTACGGCACATTATACGGACTAGGAACATGGTATGCGGAAAACGGATTAATAGCAAATCAAGTTCGTAATAATGAAATTATCGCATCAGACGGGATAATCTCGTTTATACATGTTGAAGATGCTGCAAGAGCTACTATGCTATCCCTTAATTGGCCTTCAGGAATCGTAAATATTGTAGATAATTATCCAGCAACTAGTAAAGAATGGTTACCAATATATGCAGCAGCGATAGGGGCACATAAGCCTAAAGTTCAAGATGGGAAAAATAGTTGGGAAAGAGGAGCTTCCAATAATAAGGCACGTAAAGAGTATGGATGGACACCTTTATTTCCATCATGGTCTGAAGGATTTAACAACTTAATAGGTAAGTAAAACATACCTTTAATGGGAATGATAGTAAAATACACTATTAAAGGATTGGGTTATTATGAATATAATTTGGGAAAGTATTATATTAACTTTTACTGGAATAATTGTTTTGAAAATGACAGGTAGTACATCTGTGAGCCAAATGACAAGAGCTGAAATCATTATAGTTGTATCAATTGGCCGTATTATTGTAGAACCTGTATTAAGTAGAAAAGTAGTCCCATCTATATTCGCGGCTATCATATTTGCAAGCATACTACTTATCATTCATTTCTTTGAATTGAAATCAAGGAAGGTGGAACAATTTTTAAATGGAAGTAGCATTATAATTGTTGAAAACGGAGAGATTGTAAAAGAGAATTTGATGCAGGCAAAAATGTCGGAACAACAACTTTATATGCAATTAAGAGAAAAAGGGATTCATGACGTAAAGAGTTTACAGCAAGTTACAGCGGAACCGAATGGTCGTATTGGTTATCAATTAATAAAAGAAGCACAACCAATAACTTTAGAAATGTTAGAAAAAGTATTAGATCGGTACAATATAAAAAGATAATTTCTCGTGAGAAAAAGCCAATACTATAACGGAAGTATTGGCTTTTTTATTTTTCTACAAACGTAAGGATTAATAAAATAGGGTGGATTTTAAACCAATCATTATAATAGATATAGGCTTATAATTGTGCTATATTCAATGGACTTATAGTGAATGTGGTAAAAAACTAATTTGGCATAGGTAGACGCAGCGTTAAAATTTATAAGTTTTTCATGTGATACTAAAAATGGATTGAAAATAAGGAGATAGATACATAATGGAATTTTGGGAATCAAGTTTTATCGAAAAACAAACGATGTGGGGATTTGAACCTACAGAATCTGCAATTTTGACAAAAGATTTTTTTCTTGAAAAGAACGTTAAGAATATATTAGTTCCGGGTATTGGATATGGAAGAAATGCAAAGGTTTTTATCGATAATGGTATAAATGTAACAGGTATTGAAATTTCAAAAACAGCAATCGATTTAGCAAGAGAAAACGGACTAGAAGATGTTAGTATGTATCACGGTTCAGTAAACGAAATGCCTTTTGATAATAAACTGTATGATGGGATATTTAGTCATGCACTTCTTCATTTGTTGAATGAACAGGAAAGAGAGAAATTTATTGAAGATTGTTATAATCAGTTAAAACCAGGCGGATATATGGTTTTTACAACTGTTTCTAAAAAAGCTCCCATGTACGGAAAAGGAAAACAGTTGGATAAAGATTATTATGAGATAATGGAAGGTGTAAAAATGTTCTTTTATGATTCTGAATCTATAAAAAAAGATTTTAATCAATATAGATTAGTACAAGTTTCGGAAATTGATGAACCAAATAAGAACATGGCAAATAAACCTTCAATCAATTTCTTAATGATAAAATGTAAGAAAGAACGATAACTAAAAGTTATTAAGAATGATTAAAGATGTTTATATATTGATTATGCACAAATAAAAAGGACAAGCATATAATATAAATACCTTTTAACTTTAAGTAACCTTAACTTTCGTTAATAGGGTATCTCAAAATCCCCAAAAGAGCACTTGCGGAAACAAGTGCTCTTTTATTTTTTGTTTCATAAATATTTATAGTTGCAAATTTCGTGCAATAAAAATAAATATGAGAGAAATAATCATATCTTTATTATACGATTATTTCTGAACTACAAACGATATAGCATTTGTTTTTAATTGAATGTGTCTTTCATTTCGAACAATATCATAAGCTAATTCTTTTATTTCAACTTTTAGTTCTTTCCATTCTTTATAAATGCTTTTTAAAGTACTTATCATTTCTTCGGTTGAAAGATTAATTTCAATTAAAGCTTCTAATTCTTCATTCGTTATTGAATCAATTTCTTGTATGTTAGAGTTAATAATTAAACAATTAATACCGCCGTTTTTTGTACCTCTTTTCATAGAGTGGAGTACATTTTTAAAATCTTCTTCTGATCTGACATGTTCTAAACTTGATACTGCAACGATATAATCATAAGCGTTAGAGTCAATATGATAGTTTTCAATTGCTGCTTCTTCTGTTTTTATAGCCTCGCATACATCATGTTCTTTGCTATAAATTTGTAGCTTTGTTAAAGCGGAATTAAGTAAATCAGCACATGTAACGGTGCCGCGAGTATTTTTTATTTTTTTTGCAATTGGAATGCTATTTCTCCCAACGCCAGAGCCAAGGTCAAGTACTTGCAAGTTGTTTTGTCCGTCAAAGTGGTTCATCAAGTCCATAACCGTTTTAACTGGTTTGAAAAGCCAAGAGCCAGCTTCAAACAGTTTATATTGTTCATAGCAAAGGTCGTGATATTTCTTTTCTTCTTGTCTTATGTAATCGATACGGTTCACATTGTTTCAGCTCCAATATTTTTATTGCAAAATGAATAGGTGGGACAGCCTTTAACATTTGTTTGAATTCGAAAAATACCACCAGCATGTGGATACTCTTTTAATTCGTTATCACTCATTCTTGTTCTGGCTGTTGTAACATATAAATCTGTTAAATTAGGCCCACCAAATGTACATGATGTTACATATAACGCGGGAATTGGAATGCTTAATATTTGTTTTCCAGTAGAGGGATTCCATCTAGTTATTTTTGAACCTCCCCAATGTGCAATCCATAAACAACCTTCTTCGTCAATTGTCATACCATCAGGTAGACCATCATTTTCAGAGAAATTGATTACATCACTTGGATTATGAATGTCTCCAGTACGTATATTATATTGATAGCGAACCACTTTTTTAGTAGGTGTATCTATAAAGTAAAAGTATGTATGATCAGGTGACCAAGCAATTCCATTTGATGTATTTACATGTGAAACTTTTTTCTCTACACTTAAATTATGATGTAAACAATACAAGGAACCTGCAGCATTCATACCGTATGTATCTGTAGAACCTGCCCAGAAACGACCAGATGGATCACATTTTCCATCATTGAAACGATTTTCTATTAAATGTGGTTCAGGGTCAAAAATATGTGTCAGTTTTTCTGTATTTACATTAATAGAATAAAAGCCGTTTTCCATAGCTAAGAGTAGTACATCCTCTAAATATGGAACAACACAGCCAATTTGTTGATTGAGAACAATTACTCGGTTCGTATTAGCGGTAGGATTATATATGCATAATTTTCTCTCCATAATATCAACCCAATATAAAAGTTGCTTTTTTCCATTCCAACATGGTCCTTCAGCTAAACTTGCTTTAGCATCTAAAACTAATTCTATATTACTGAACAAGATGTTCACCTCGCGTTATAAGATATTAATATAATTCGATAAGAATAGAGGTAAACCTTTTAGTCAAAGGATATTAAAATTTATACTGTAGAAAAATGACCTTCTCAAGTGATTAAAAAAGTGTATAAACAAGGAAAGGAAAATGCATATGATGTTTTATGAGATTGTTTGCTTTTCTTGTAAGAATATATTTCGTGTTTACGAAGGCAGTGAAAAATATAAGCGATTTAAAGAGAAACCAAAAGGGGCATATTGTTGTGATGAGTGTAGCCACAAAATTCAATTAGAAGCGATAAAGAATTTTTTTAGATAATTTTACGATTTCGATTCGGAAAAGTTTGACAATAAAAGTGTTATAAATTATCATATTAAAAAACTAATATTTAAGGCATAGAAGAGAAGAGTAGTTAAGAAAGAATACGTACAGAGAGCTCTGGTAGCTGAGAAAGAGCGGTATACATCTTAATGAAAAAAGACTTGGAGCTGCGCAAGGAACTAATTTATTTAGGGATGGTGCGACGGGTTCTCCCGTTATAGAGATAGGGTATAAGCATATTTTGCCGTACCTGAAGAGGTTAATATGGTGACATATTAACAAACTGAGGTGGTACCGCGAAGCTAACAACTCTCGTCCTCAAGATGAATAATCTTGGGGGGTGGGAGTTTTTTTGTTGCATAAAACTGGAAATGAGAAACAAAAAATAATTGAGATAATATGAAGCGACCTCCTAGATTATCAAGTCAGGGATTTTAACCCATAATAATGAATGAAAACATTATGAATGGGGTTATACCCTATGATAATAGGAGGCCACTATGGAAAATATAATCTATATTGGGATGGATGTCCACAAGGAAAGTTTTAGCTTATGTGCACTACACGGAACAACTGGGGAAATTGTAAGAGAAGCACGATGTGCTTCAAATGTATCTCTCGTAAAAAAATTCGTTGAGAAACTGAAAACAAAATATGGTGAAGATATAAAAATTAAAGCTGGATATGAGGCTGGTTGTTTAGGGTATTCACTTCATAATCTTCTTGAACAAAATGGAATTGATTGTGATATTTTAGCTCCCACAACAATGTACAGTTCATCAAAAAATAAAATGGTTAAAAATGATAAATTCGATGCCAAAATGATTGCTCTTAATTTAGCAAATGGCACCTATAAAGAAGTATATGTTCCAGAAGAAGAGGATGTTGCCGTGAAAGAGTATATCCGCATGTTAGGTGATTTTAAAACATCTTTGAAAAAAATAAAACAACAGATAAAAGCATTCCTTTTAAGGCATGGCTATGTGTATGAAGGGAAATCAAGCTGGACAATCGCTTATATGAAATGGTTAAAGAATCTTGATCTACAAGGATTATTCAAAGAAACGTTAGGCGAATACCTATTACAGTATGATGTTCTAGTCGATAAAATTGAGCGGTTCAGTCTGAGATTAGAAGAATTATCTCATCGTGAAAGGTACGAAGAACCAATCGCAAATTTAAGATGCTTAAAAGGTATAGATACAACATCGGCAATGACTGTTCATGTGGAAATTGCAGACTTCACTCGTTTTCCCACGGCTAAAGCATTTATGGCTTATGTAGGATTGACACCAAGCGAAAGCTCAAGTGGAGAAAAAATCAGTCGACGTTCGATTACAAAACAAGGAAATTCGACCGTTAGGTCTACTCTTGTAGAATGTGCAAATGCGTTGGTAAAAGGAACAATCGGATTAAAATCGAAGCGAGTGAAAGCAAGACAAAAAGGGCAACGAAGCGAAGTGATTGCTTATGCGGATCAGGCTGTAGAAAGGTTACAAAGAAAATATTATCGCATGATATATCAAGGGAAACCTAGAAATGTTGCCGTTACAGCTATCGCAAGAGAACTGGGGTGTTTTATATGGGGATTAGAAACAGGTAAAATTCACCGAAAATAAAGAGGGAAGGATATGAAGTTGATTGATTCATTCATAGTTAGAAACCAAAGGTATCAATTGATGGCATAGATGAGCTTCAGAGATAGTGAATTACAGGTCTGGCTATCTATGACTCACCTCTTCTGGCATGGCTGAAATTCTGATAAACAAGCTATTTATTAGAATTTGAAAAGGTGTGATCCACGCAGTGAGATTATAAGAGCCTAACGACGAACCATTAACCTGAGGTAACCAATCCACGAATAACAGAGTGGTTAACTGTCGATAGATCTTATTTCTGAAGCTTTTGTATGCCATCAAGAAAAATATTATGGGTGAAAAACTATTGACAAAGGTCACTTCATAACAGGTGAGTAATATATGCATTGGGCGTATGAAGTAGCACATGAATTAATTAGGAAACATCCAAATAAAGAAACGTTTGTTTGTGCATCAGGAATTAGTCCGTCAGGTTCTGTTCATATTGGGAATTTTCGTGAAATCGTAACGACTTATTTCGTAGTAAGAGCACTTCAAGATTTAGGGAAAAAGACTCGTTTTATATTTTCGTGGGATGATTATGATAGGTTTAGAAAAGTTCCCCAAAATATTGATCCTTCTTTTGCGAAGTATATTGGTATGCCATACTGTGATATTCCAGATCCGTATGGATGTTATAACTCGTATGCGGAGCATTTTGAAAAAGAGTTTGAAAAATCGCTTCAAGCATTTGGAATTGAAGTGGAATTTATTTATCAACATGATGAATATAGAAGCGGAAGGTATAACAAAAATATTTTAGAGGCTTTGTATAAACGAAAAGAAATATATGATATTTTAATGGACTTTAAAACTGGAGAGTGTAGTGAAGAAGAGCGAAACAATTTTTATCCAGCTGCATTATATTGTGAGAGGTGTGGAAAAGATACAACAACTATTACACATTTTGATGAAGTATTAAAAACAGTCCGGTATGAATGTGAATGCGGAAATGAAAAAGAATTATCCGTATTAAATACAAATAAAATGAAACTAAACTGGAAAATCGATTGGCCGATGAGATGGATGATAGAGGATGTTATTTTTGAACCGGGTGGAAGAGATCATTCATCAGAAACGGGTAGTTATAATGTATCAAAAGAAATTGCAAGGAAAATATTCAATCGTGAAGCGCCTCATTACGTTGCTTACGATTTCATTGGTATTAAAGGAAATCATGAAAAAATGTCTAGCTCTTCAGGGAATACTATTACACCAAGTAATTTATTGAGAGTGTATATACCAGAAGTAATTCTCTTTATGTTTGCAAAATACAAACCAGGCGCTGCTTTTCATATTGGGTTAGATGAAGATGTGATTCGCAATTATACAGAGTATGAGCGATTGAAAGATAGCTATGAAAATAAAATGCTCAAAAATGAAGATTTATTTGATGCAATTAAAATCTCTAAAGTTGATAGCGAGTTTAACGAATATCCGAAATTTAATCAAGTAGCAGGAACGTTACCATTATTAAATTTTGATTCTACTATTTTACAGGGGATATTAAAGAAAATAGATAGGAGCTATGCATTAGATGAAATGAGAGCGATAAGTAATCGCGCAGAGTATTGGATAAGAAACTTTCAATCTGAAAAATTAATTGCGGTAAATCAGGAGAAAAATAAAGAGTTTTACTATACATTAGATGAAAGGCAGAAAGAATGGCTAGTAGAAGTTTGTAAAATACTTCGTTCTAATAAAGATTACTCTAACTTAATGGAGCAATTGTATTCGATTTGTCATCATGAAAATAAAAAAATAATGAAAGAAAATCAAAAACAATTATTCACTATTATATATAAGCTCATTATGAATCAATCAAATGGTCCTCGTATACCATTATTAATACATGTAGTAGGCATAGAAAATTTCATCACACTATTAGATTTCTAAAACACAGTTAAAAGCAACGCAAGTACCAAAATTTCTAAGTACTTGCGTTGCAAATTTTACTATCGTGAATACATTTTCGGACATTCATCACCACTTGGTTCATAAAAACAATGGCTTTTAAACTGTCCTACAAATGGCTGATTATACCATTCAGGTGGACAAGCTCCAACTGGACGGAAATACCAAAGAGCCCATCGTGCAGGCCAGCGCCATTCACCTTGTAAAACTTTTCGTGCGATTTCTTTTTCTGATTCACGAGCGCGTTGATAAAAATATCCATATTGTACTGCTTCAAATCCGCCGGGGCTTTGATATACAGCGTCGCGTACGGTACGGAGTTGTTTAAAATCTAAGCAATCACAAAATACACGGTTTACTACAACGCATCCAACTAACTCCTCACCTTGGCGACCTTCGCCTTCAGCTTCAGCACGAATTAAACGAGCTAGTAAATCAACATCACTTTCGTTGTATGGAATAAGGGGCATAGTGATACCACCTTTCTGTTATAGTAAAGAGTGTATGTTATAAAACAATCTGCGTGCTTTTTTACATAAAAATAACATTTAATTTTAAGAGGAGCTTGTATAAAAAGAGCTAATTAGTAATAGTAGATAAATATAAAAGGGAGAGGTATTATGTATCGAATTCATAAAGACCATATCATTTACTCAATGTCACCAGAAAATAAGCCGTGTATGGAAGTGGAAATTGGGAGCAGTCTTATATTTGAAACATATGATTGCTTTGAAAATCAAATCGATTCTGAAGATGTTGTGTTTCAAGAATTAGATTGGAACCGAATTAATCCAGCCACTGGACCTGTATATGTTAAAGGAGCAGAACCTGGCGATATATTAGCCGTAACGATTGAAAAAATTGAAATTGCAGAGCAGGGCGTTTTAACTACAGGTGCAAACCTTGGTGTAATGGGTGATGAGTTAAATGAAAATACAGTGAAAATTGTCCCAATACATAATGAATATGTTTTGTTTTCAAGTGAACTACAAATCCCGATTAATCCAATGATTGGGGTAATTGGTACTGCACCGAAAGAAGAGAGCATTTCATGTGGCACACCGCATGATCACGGCGGGAATATGGACTGTAAAGAGATTAAAGAAGGAACAACATTACTACTACCAGTTAATGTCCCAGGAGCACTATTAGCGTTAGGTGATTTACACGCAGCGATGGGTGATGGTGAAATTGGTGTTAGTGGTGTAGAGGTTGCTGGTGAGGTAACGGTAACAGTTCAAGTTATAAAAGAAAAGAAATGGCCGTTACCAATGGCTATTCAAAAAGAAAAAATGATGACGATTGCTTCAGAGAAATTGTTAGATGATGCAGCAAATCGTGCTGTACGTAATATGGTGACATTTTTACATGAAGAATTAGCAATGTCTAAAGCTGATGCAACGCTTTTATTATCGGCAGCAGGTAATTTAAAAGTTTGCCAAGTTGTGGATCCGCTGAAAACAGCGCGTATGGAACTAGGAATGGATTATGTGGAGAAACTAGGATTTACTTTTAGTAAATTTCATATTAAATAGATAAGGGACGAAAAAGGATACTTTTGTATAAAAGCATCCTTTTTTTAATTTACTGATTTTGTGAAAAGAGGTAGTATTTATTTTATATAAGTATATTTGAGATTGTGGATTAAAAAGGAGTTCAATAATGGTCAAAATTATGATTGTAGAAGACGATATGAAAATTGCAGAACTATTATCGACACATGTTGCGAAATATGGTTATCAAGGAGTTATTGTATCGGACTTTCAAAATGTATTAAACATTTTTTTAGAAGAACAACCAGAGTTAGTTTTATTAGATATTAATTTACCGAGTTTTGATGGGTACTTTTGGTGTCGTCAAATTCGGGGAGTTTCAACATGTCCGATACTATTCATTTCGGCCCGTGAAGGCACGATGGATCAAGTTATGGCGTTAGAAAACGGTGGCGATGATTTTATTCCGAAGCCTTTTCATTATGAAGTTGTAGTGGCGAAAATTCGTAGTCATTTAAGACGTGCATATGGAGATTATGCACCGAAATTAGAAGAACGAATGATTGAACAACAAGGTCTTTGTTTATATCCCGAAAGACTTGTATTGAAACTTAGAAATGACGAGATTGATATAACGAGAAACGAAGCCATTTTATTAGAGACATTAATGAAAAATTATCCGCGTGTTGTGAGTAGAGAAGTGTTACTTAATAAATTATGGGATAGTGAATCTTATGTTGATGATAATACATTAAGTGTAAATACAACACGTGTGCGTAAAAAGTTACAAACGTTGCATATAGAAGGTGCGATTGAAACGATTCGTAGTGTTGGATATAGATTTCATATTACTTGGGATAATGGTATAGAAAAATGATAAGGTTGTTTATACGTGATCATATACCACTTATTTGCTTTACCATAATTCAACTACTAGCTATATTTCTCGTATATTGGTTTGATGGGCATAATCATATTACAACGGCGTTATATGCAATGTTTCTAGGTGTTTTCTTTATGGGAAGTTATTTAGTGTTTCGTTATTTTACACATCGTTCTTTTTATGAGCGCCTAGCAAACCCGATGCAATCTTTGGATGAATCTGTTCAAAAATCTGATTTTGCAGCTGTATCGGCTGCTCTTCAAGAACTACTTGAGGTGCAATATCGACATTATCAAAATCAGCTGCAAATGCAAGAGAGAAAAAATAATGACCATTTAACCTTTATGAATCAGTGGATTCATCAAATGAAAACACCTTTATCTGTAATAGAACTAATTACACAGGATGAAGTAGATTCACGTTTTGAAAGTATAAATGAGGAAACTGATCGATTAAAAAAGGGATTAGAAATGGCTCTGTATGTCGCACGTTTAGAAGCATTTACACAAGATTTTTATGTAGAAAGAGTACAACTACATAAAATAGTGAATGATTCGGTACATGAGCATAAACGTTTCTTTATCCGGAATTTTGTATATCCAGAGCTTGAAATTGATAAGGACATTACTGTAGAAAGTGATGCGAAATGGTTACAATTTTTAATCGGACAAATACTATCGAATGCGATTAAATATTCATCAGGTAGTAGAGAGAAAATTAAAGTGAAAGCTTGTAAGGAAGGTAATAATGTTATACTTGAAATTGCTGATAATGGTGTAGGTATACCGAAGCAAGATTTACCAAGAGTATTCAAACCTTTCTTTACAGGAGAAAACGGTAGAGATTTTAAAGAATCAACTGGAATGGGGCTATATCTCGTATATGAAATTACGAAGCAATTAGGACATAGTGTAGAAATCTATTCAGAAGTTGGTAAAGGTACCGTTGTACGTATTATATTTTTTAATGTGTAAAATGACTCAGGCTAAAGAACTTTTGAAATAAGTTTTTTAGCCTTACTTTATATGGATTAAATGAAATGATATACAAGACTGGTATGATTCTAATAAAAGGTCGTGTAAGTATGTGTAATGACACAATAATAAATAAGGCTGTTAAATGAGAGGGATTTAATAATTTATTAATATATAAATAGTTTATTGTAAGAAAAAAGCTCGCCCTTTAAAAGAGCTAGCTTTATGAATTTTAATTAAGTAAACAAACTTAATAATTTATATCCAATTAATCCCAAAATAGTAATAGGAATCATCATTAAGAAAGAAGAAATTCGATGAGCATTAGAGCGTTCTAATACAAGAATCAAGATAATCCCGACTATGACTTCGGTATATCCAACAGGTAACATGTGACTATAGTCTTCAAAATTTAAAAGAATGTGAAGTCCATCCGTTACAAAAACTCCACTAATAAGTGAGCTTCCGAATTTATGAAGTGGATTTGTAGTATCTTTCCATAGAAAACCTGCAATTCCAAAGATAGTTCCTCCTATACATGCACATACAATCCATACAGATATAAAATAAATAGAGTGAGCTATATTTTTAATAACTATTGCATAACCATAGTAGCCTAATACCATTCCGAATAGTGCAAGGGTACCAGAAAGTATAGCTGTACGCTTAGAATAACTAAAGCTAGCCACAAAAAAGGATGGAACTAACCAAACGCTTCCTAGATTAGCTAATGAATTCCAATGTCCAGGAAGTATACTTTGCCCCAATTTAGTTAGTATACCAACAATTATCCCTACTATAATCGGGATGAGAAAAATCATTAAAAACATATTTAACTTTGTGATTTTTAATGTCCTGTCCATAAAATCAATCCTTACATTAATATTTTCTGTAAAAATATAATAGCTTATTACAAGGGGATAATCAATAAAAAATTATCGATAAACAATAATTTATTGTTGGGTAATGAATAATATTTTGTTTTTATACAAAATTTATCCCGCTTTAATGGGCAGTAAGACCCCCACCTCAAAATTCAGCGAAAGCAAAGAAATTAGGTGGGGGTCGGGCTGCCCATAAAAGTCCGATTGGTTCAACTAATAATCAGTGGGGATGAAGAAAACCCCCACTGATTAAAGTTTCACTTTATATAAGAGAGAGTGCTTAGAAGTTTACTATTGGGGAAATCTAAAGGACGTATTACAATCAATGTAATTTGTGCTTATTCAACATGAAGTTAAGGAATGATAAATAAACCTAAAAGAAAGCAATCTTTTTAACAGCACAAATAATTGCATTTACTCATACAGTACTAGTATGGTACAATATGGTTATTAATGACGGAAAGGAATGATGGGTGGACGATGATTAACTAATCTTATTTTTAAATGTTGAAATTCAATAAATTTCAATTTCTAAAAAATAGGATTAGTCTGCCCAATTCCAAACAACGGTATTGCTATTTATATTGCGCAATAGCTTATTTGGGTATAAATAATATAATGACTAATCCTGCCAAATTTATTTGGGAGGATTTTTTTATTCTCCCTTAATGAAAGGGATCGATATTTATGAAAGAACTATTAAAATTAAATGATGTTTATGTTGAAATAAAAGAAAATATGTTGTTAGAGAAAATGAATGTGACAGTAAAACAAGGGGATGTTATCGGATTAATCGGTAAAAATGGTGCTGGTAAATCAACGTTACTTCAATTAATAAATGGGAAGATTGAACCTTCAAAAGGTACTGTTGAATGGATGCAAATGAATATGACAACAGCATATGTTCAGCAAGAAATAGAATCTTTTATTAGTAATGATGTAATTGCAAAAGAAGCAGAACTTCTTGCGAAATGGGGCGTGCCAACGAACGATTTTCATACTTTAAGTGGTGGTGAAAAGCTGAAAATTCGATTAGCAAAAGGATTTGCTGAAAATCCTAATGTCTTAATATTAGACGAACCGACAAATCATTTAGATGAGATCAGTACGGGATTTCTCATTAAACAAATAAAAAACATGAGAGGTACAGTTATCGTTGTATCGCATGATCGATATTTTTTAGATGTTGTCGCAACAAAAATATGGTCAATTGAGGACAAAAAATTAATTGAGCATAGTGGTAATTATACGAGCTACATGAAAGCACGTGAGCAAAAAAGAAAGTCGCAGCAGCGTGAATATGAAAAGCAGCAAAAAAAGATAGAACAAGTAGAAACACATATAAAAGAATTGAGTTCATGGTCACAAAAGGCACACGCGCAGTCTACAAAACAAGAAGGTGTGAAAGAATTCTATCGTGTAAAAGCGAAGCGAATGGATGCACAAGTGAAGTCAAAACGAAAACGACTTGAAAAAGAGCTGGAGAAAGCGAAAGTAGAACGTGTGAAAGAAGAGTATTCAGTTGAGTTTTCTATTCAAGCGAACAAAAAAGTAGGAAAACGTTTTTTAGAAGTGAAGCAATTAAAAAAAGACTTTCATGGGAAAGTATTATTTGAAAACGTTAATTTTACAATTCAGCACGGTGAGAAAGTTGCGATTGTTGGACCAAACGGTAGTGGGAAAACAACATTACTGAAGATGATTATGGGAACGGAAACTGCTGAAGGAGAAATATGGATTTCACCATCTGCGAACATCGGCTATTTAACACAAGAAGTTTTTGATTTACCGCTTGATAAAACACCAGAAAATTTATTTTTTAAAGAGACGTTTGAAGAAAGAGGAAAAGTCCAAAATTTAATGAAACATTTAGGGTTCCAAGCTTCTCAATGGAAAGAGCCGATTGAGCATATGAGTATGGGAGAAAGAGTAAAATGTAAGCTAATGGCTTATATTTTAGATGAAAAAGATGTACTCATTTTAGACGAACCGACGAATCACTTGGATCTACCTTCACGTGAACAACTTGAAAATACATTAGCTGAGTATAACGGAACATTAGTAATTGTATCTCACGATCGATATTTTCTGGAGAAAACAACTAACACAAAACTCGTGTTTTCAAACAATACGATACAAAAGCAGCTAGAAGAACCTACGAAAACAAGAGATGATATTTAAGAGCTACGTTTAACGTTAGAAACAGAGAGACAAGAAGTATTAGGGAAATTAAGCTTTTTAACTTCTAACGACAAAGAATATAAAGCACTGGATGAACGGTTTATGGAACTTACGAAGCAGATTAAGGAGCTTTAATGTAAGTAAGGGGGATTAACATGGATGAAGAGAGATTCACTAAGTTATTTAAAATAGATTGTGGAGATATATACCTACAAGAGTTTACGGTCAAAGATGCAGAGAGTATTTATAACATATCCAATCAACCGGAAATAGAAAAGTTTTTACCGGACTGGAAATCGACGAAAGAACAAAGGGTTAATTGGGTTGTAAATTATGAAATACCAGAAAATAAAGCGTTTCTTCATGCAGTGAGAACTACGACTAACATAGATGATCACATATTAAGACTAGGAATATTTAAGAAAACCACAAATGAATTTATTGGATGGTGCTGCACAGGTATGAAAGAAGAACTCCCTTCACCAAACAGAGAGATAATGTATGCTATCTCAAATGAACATCAAAATCATGGCTATGCTACAAAAGCGACTAAAGGTTTAATTGACTTTTTGTTTAAAGAAACAAATTTAAATGTCCTTAACGCAATTGCTTTAATTAACAATGTAGCATCAAATAAAGTTATTGAAAAATGTGGGTTTATTTATAAGAGCCAACAGAGGATAGAAAATCAAATATATAATCATTATATATTGAGAAGATCTGAGTGGATAAAAATATAACGTTGGGTAGTAAAAGACCGATAAAGCAATCGGTCTTTTCTCATTTATATAATAAAGGTTTCATATACTTTGTATTTCCTGCTACTATACAATTATTATAAGATAGTTATGCGTTAATTTCAGTTTGAAAATAGTTTTATTATCAGTTTTTTTAGAAATCTTACAAGCGTGTAAGATAAATGAAAGACGAATCAATATGAGCTGTAAGACAATTCATTTACACTCTGTTATGAGACGTGCAAATGAAGGGAGAATATACATGGAAATTTTACATGCAAAAAGTATTAGTAAAGTATATAAAGGGAAAGTACCTTATAAAGCATTAGTTGATATTGATTTATCAATTCAAGAAGGTGAATTTGTAGGGATTATGGGGCCATCTGGTAGTGGAAAAACAACGTTATTAAATATGGTATCTACTATTGATTCTCCATCATCGGGAGAAATTTTAATAAATGGCACAAATCCTTTCCAATTATCATCAGAAGATTTAGCGTTATTCCGCAGAAAACAATTAGGATTTGTTTTTCAATCATTTAATCTTCTTAGCACACTTACTGTAAAAGAAAACATCGTATTGCCGATGACTTTAGATGGTGTTTCCGTGCAAGAAATGAACAAGCGATTGGAAGAGATTGCAGAGAAGTTAAATATTACAGATATCTTGAATAAAAGAACATTTGAAATATCAGGGGGACAAGCTCAAAGAACAGCAATCGCTCGTGCGATCGTTCATAAGCCGCAATTATTACTTGCAGATGAACCAACAGGGAACTTGGACTCTAAATCTTCAAATGATGTAATGGAGATGCTTGATACTCTAAATAAAGAAGAAAAAGCAACGATGATGTTAGTTACACATGATCCGTATGCAGCGAGCTTTTGCAGCCGAGTAATCTTTATTAAAGATGGTCAACTATATAACGAAATTTATTGTGGTGAAAGTAGGCAAACTTTTTATCAAAAGATTATGGATGTCCTTTCTTTGTTAGGAGGAAAAAGGCATGACTTTTCGTCAGTTCGCATTTAATAATATTTTTCGCAATAAGCGTACATATGCTGCTCATTTTTTAAGTAGTGCATTTTCTATTATGATTTTCTTTACGTATGCTCTTTTATTATTTCATCCTGATTTACAAGGTGAGTTGAAATCGACAAGTGCAACAATAAGTGCATTTGGTACATTGGGATTTTCAGTTTCGCAAGGATTGATTTTTGTATTTTCATTTTTCTTCATTTTATATTCAGTTAGTTCGTTTTTAAAAACGCGTAAGAAAGAATTTGGCGTTTTAATGATGCAAGGTATGTCAATGAGACAGCTTAAAAAGTTATTGTTAATTGAAAATATGTTAATTGGTTTTGGTTCAATATGTATAGGTATTCTTATTGGACTCATATTTTCTAAACTAGTTTTATTAATAAGCGCAAGTGTATTAATGATTAGTAACGGCTTGCCTTTTTATATACCAGTACAGGCTGTATTATTAACAATCATTACATTTCTGTTCTTATTTTTAATTGTTTCGCTAGTAACATTTAAAATGATAAAAGTTACAGAGCTTGTGGAACTGATTCAAGCAGGAGAAAAGCCAAAACCTGAACCAAAATCGTCAATTTTATTATCAATTTTTTCTTTATTTAGTATAGGGTATGGCTATATTTTAGTATTTCGCTTTATCCCAAATCATAGTTTTATTGTGCTAGGAATAGGAGTATTCCTGGTGATTATTGGAACGTACTTTTTATATACACAGTGTAGCGTTTATATATTGCATCTTGCTAAAAGGAGAGAAACTTTCTTTTTAAAGAGAACAAATATACTAACATTTTCAGAATTAATTTATCGTATGAAAGATAATGCAACAATGTTTTTTATAGTATCTATTATATCAGCAGTTGCTTTTACAGCAATTGGCACGACAGCTGCTCTTGGAAATAAAGATTTAGTAAGGATGACGAATCCGTATACATTACTATACATGGCTCCTGAAAACAACAAAATAGCGGATAAACATCTCTCTATTATAAAAAACCATCTGGCTGATGCTAATATTCCGTATCGAATGGCTTCATCTTCATATATATATACAGAAAGTAATGTATATGTAATGAAATTAAGTGAATATAACGAACTTGCGAGAGCGCTAGGGTATCAACAAGAAACGATTGAAAAAGAAGATGAAATGTTATTAATTCCTGGAATGGTATCACAAAAACAAGAATTTAAAAATGGTGATTATAAGAAGAATATTGAAGTCATTCAAGGCGATTGGACAAAGACATTTCATGTGAAAAAAACTGTCGATAATTTAGTTTTGCCACATGATACGAAAGGGATATATATTGCTATTCAAGATCATGTATATGATGGAATTCCACTTAATAGTGGTCCAGATAATGAAGATATTATTCAATATCGTACTTACGGATTTGTTGTAGATGATTGGATAAAAACGAAAGAGGTTTCAAACCAATTAAATAATATATTTGATCAAGAACCTAGAGATATACATTTTGAATTTAGAGCACTAACAATAGAGTTGTTAAGTGCAAAACAAACGAATGGGTTATTACTTATGGCTAGTGTTTTAGTCGGAATCGTTTTCTTCACATTTGCTGCTAGTTTTATTTATTTCCGATTATATACTGATTTGAATCGTGATCAACAGCAGTATAAAATGATTTCGAAAATGGGGTTAAGTAAACGGGAGCTAAAGAAAGTTGTAACGAGACAGTTATTATTAATGTTTTTCTTACCAATTGTCGTTGCAGTAATACATACTGTAGTCGCTTATATGGCATTACAACAATTAGTCGATTTTTCTATTCTAAATAGCTCTATCGTCATTTTAATTTCATTTATATGTATACAAGTTTTATATTTCTTTATAACTCGTTGGCGTTATTTACAAAAGCTTCATAAGACAATGGAACAATAGAGAAAATCAGCAAGTAAGATTGCAGAAAAGCATGTAAAAAAACAATTTGAAGTTATGGAAGGAACTGTGATGAAAAAACAATTATCTATTTTCATATTAAGTATATTATTGTTATTAAGTGTAAGTGCATGCTCTAAAAACGAAAACAGATTTCCAGCTAACGGTGTGTTAATCATTGGAGATGAGAATCATACTGGAGCAATTATGAATCGTTATAAGGAAAACACGAAAGAACAGGAAGCTTTTGCAGTGAAAACAGGTAGATTTGACCAAAAAAGGGTTCTGATAATAAATGAATCTACTGCACAAGCGATGATGAATGCAAAGCTTTTTCGTAAACGTGATCAAGCATCCCTTTCTAAAACGTTAGATACGTTGCCGAATTTTCCAAAAGAAAGTTCCCTATTATTTATAAATGAAGAAGAAAAGAATATAAAAAGTATTGAAATAGAAGGAAACAAGATACCTGTTACATATGGTAGTGATGCTTGGCTTGGCAATAAACGTGACTATGGAGCACTATGGTATATCGTTGTGGCGAAAAATAGTGTGTATAAAGAAATAAAAGCAAATGAAACGAATATGCAACTTCTACACTTGAAAAAGTCATTAGGTGATGAAAACCCTAAAATATCGACAGATAATATGTTGATTAATGAAAAAGTAAAAGTAAGAAAGTTAATTGAAGGTTATAGAGATGAGGTATCAATTCAGTTTGTAACGATTGGAGAAAAATCTTAAAAAAGAGCTCGAGGTTGATGGATACTTTATCAACCTCGAGCTCTTTTTAATACCGTTTAAATAACTTACATTACTTCATTTAATCGAGTCTCACTCGTTTCTTCAATCGCATTTGAATTTTGAACTGAATTATTTTGTGCTTCTTTTTCTTTACGAGCCTTTTGTAGCATTTCAAGTATAATCCATAAAGGAACACCTTTATCTTTTAGCATCTTCCATAAATCTAATTCATTAAATTTATGCTCAGGTTGTTTCATTTCTTTTTCAGATAAACGAATATCAAATTTGATGGAATCATTTGATTTTTTATCTTCAAGTTTAGTAGAAGAGATAGTATTATGCTCAAGATGAGATGGAGTTATTTTAGTAGGTTGAGATAATGTATGAATATTGAATCCGATTTGCATGCCTTTTCCTCCTTTTCAAGCAATGAGATTAGTTTTCTTATGGTTTTTAAATCTTTTTAACATGAGGAAACTATATCTAATTATAAATCTAAATAAATAGATTTACAAGTTATATTGTAAAAAGTAAATATTTGCTTGAATTAATATTTATCAACAGTTGTATATGTTTTCTATATATACAATGTATATAAAATACTTTACATTATGTTTAAGTTGTTAAATTATTCTGTTAATTTTTCAGGAAGAAAAATGTAAACGTTTTATTAGGGGGGAGAAAGTATGGGGAAGTTATTTTTAAAAATATGTTTTTTTGCATTAGTGACCGTATGTTCATTCGCAGCGAAAATATCATACGCTGAAGAGAGGCAACAAAATAATTATCCTATCATATTGGTGAATGGATTTGCTGGATGGGGTAGAGAAGAAATGCTTGGCGTAAAATATTGGGGTGGTGTTCATGATATACAGGAAGATTTGAAACGAAATGGTTATACGGTACATACGGCAGCTGTTGGACCTGTTTCTAGTAACTGGGATCGTGCATGTGAATTGTATGCACAAATTAGCGGTGGGACAGTAGACTATGGTGCAGTCCATGCTGAGAAACATGGACATAATCGTTTTGGCAGAACTTATAGTGGTTTTGCGCCGAATTGGAGTGAAACAAATAAAGTTCATTTAGTTGGACATAGCATGGGTGGACAAACGATTAGAACATTAGTACAGCTATTAAAAGAAGGTAGTTTTGAAGAAAAGAATTATGTGAAAAATCACCCAGACACCAAAATATCACCACTATTTGAAGGCGGAAAATCATACGTTCATAGTGTTACAACATTAGCAACCCCTCACAACGGTACAACACTTGCGGATGGTAGTCTTCTACTGCCGTTCGTTAAAGATTTACTCATTACAGCTGCAAGCTTTGGAGGAAACAATAATTTATCATTATATGATTTTAAATTGGATCAATGGGGTATAAAGAAGAATGCTGGAGAGTCCTTTTTCCAATATAGTAATCGTATTCTAAATAGTTCACTTTGGAAAAATACAAAAGATATAAGTCAATGGGATTTAAGTACAGATGGTGCAAAGGAGTTAAATAATTGGGTAAAGACGCAACTAGATGTGTATTATTTATCCTATAGTGGACATGCATCACAAGCAGCACCTATAACAGGTTTACATTTGCCTCATATAACGATGAATAAAGTGTTAATGGGAAATGCATTTTTCTTAGGTTCTTATGCGAGATATGAAGAAAACCGTCCGCTAGTTGATACTTCTTGGTGGCAAAATGATGGTGTAGTAAATACAAATTCTATGATTGCACCATCTTCTAATGTTACTGTAAATAATAATGAGTCATTACAGATTGGAAAATGGAATCATATCGAAACGAAAGCGAATTGGGACCATCTCGACATGATAGGGTTAAGTGTTTCAGACTCGTTAGGTTTTTCTAGCATTCAAGAGTTTTATAGAACAATTGCTGAAAAGCTATCACGTTTACCGAAATAGGTAATAATAAAGCGCTCTCGATGGAATTCGAGAGCGCTTTATATTATATTGAAAGAGGGATTTGGTAGAAAAATATGGGGGGATATTATGAAAATTCAAGTTGTATTATCAGGATACGGAACAGTAGGTAGAGAGTTTATAAAATTATTAAATGAAAAATATTCATATATATATGAAACATATGGGATTCAATTAGTTGTAAGCGGCGTATTAGGGAGAAATATTGCAATACATAATGAAGACGGCTTATCACTTCATCATTTATTAATGTATGGTGGCGGTACCGCTGCAATTGAAAAATATTTAGAGTATCATCCGAAGGAACGTGCAACAACTAGCATAAGTGGTACTGTATTGGTAGAATCAACAGTTACAAATCTTAAAGATGGAAATCCAGGGAAACAATATATGAAACAAGCGATTGAAAAACAGATGGATATAGTAGCAATTTCTAAAGGTGCGCTCGTTACAAACTGGAGAGAAATAAATGAAGCAGCAAAAGGCGCAAATATACGAATTCGATATAGCGGTGCAACAGCCGCTGCACTACCGACACTAGATATTGGACAAGTTAGTTTAGCCGGTTGCAGTATTGAAAAAATAGAAGGAATATTAAATGGAACAACTAATTATATTCTTACGAAAATGTATGAGGAAGATATGACATTTGAAGAAGCACTGAAAGAAGCACAAAATAAAGGAATTGCTGAGACAAACCCTATATTAGATATAAGTGGTTCAGATAGTGCGTGTAAATTGTTACTTTTGACAAACAGCTTAATAGAAACAGAGAAAACACTTACTGATATACATATAAAAGGAATCGAGCACGTTACAAAACAGCAAATTCGAAATGCTAAGGAACAACATAAAATTATTAAATTAATAGCATCAACATATAAGGATGAGGGAGGCAATGTGAATTTAAATGTTGAACCGTGCCAAATAGAAAAAGATCATCCGTTAGCAAAAGTAAATGGAACCGAAAAAGGAATTACGTTCTTTACAGATACGATGGGACAAGTTACTACAATTGGTGGGGCTTCTAATCCAAGAGGCGCTGCAGCTGCAGCTTTAAAAGATGTAATAAACTTATATCGAAAAGATTTGTAAGACCGTACCGCCCTTTATAAAAAATACATATGCCGTGGACCTTTTGAGAATGAAATAAATATGCAAAAATGATTGCAGGGGGTAAGAAATTGTTTAAGGATTTTAAAGTTGTTAAAGAACGTCCCGTTTATATTCAATTGAAAGATTATTTGAAGAAAATGATTATGAAAGGGCATTTGCTCGGGGATCAAAAAATCCCATCAACAAGGGAACTAAGTGAATTACTAAGTGTGAGTAGAAACACTGTACTCGCTGCTTATGCAGATTTAGAGCAAGAAGGACTCATTTATGCAGTTAAAGGAAAAGGGAACTTTGTTGCCAAGGTGGATATATCTAACACTTCGTCTGTTGAAATAGATTGGAAAAATAAACTTAATACAGTGACCGCATTAGCGGACGAATTAGATTTAATGAAACATGGTGTTCGTTGGGAAAAGGGAATGATTGTTTTTAATAGTATAGCCCCGGATGAGAAGCTATTTGATGTTGAAAATTTCAAAAGAGCTTTTCTTACTCGTATGTCCATTGAAGGGGACATCGTATTGAACTACGGATATGCAAAGGGATATAGACCGTTAATGAATTATTTACTTCATTACATGGAAATGAAAGGTGTAGACATTTCGAATAAAGATATTCTAATTACAAATGGATTTACAGAAGGATTGGATATTGTACTCTCTTCTTTATCAAAAAAATCCGGTCGTGTCATTTGTGAGAATCCAACTCACCATGCTGCACTTAAGCTTTTCCGTTTACATGGACTTGAAGTTCATGGGATTGATATGCATGAGGATGGTATTGATACGAATGAAGTTGAAAAAAGTTTGCGTGAAAAAGATTTTGATTTTGCTTATTTAATTCCTTCTTATCATAATCCAACCGGTATTGTTACGAGTTCAGAGAAAAGAACGGAATTGATGAGGTTATTCTCAAAATACAACGTTCCTATTATAGAGGACGGATTTAATGAAGAATTACGTTATTCAGGTTCACATTTAGCTCCATTATTAACTTTTGCGGGAGCTGGCAATAATGTGATTTATATTAGTAGCTTTTCAAAGGTGCTTTTCCCTGGTTTACGTGTAGGCTGGATTATTGCAGATAAAGAGCTGATTCATTATTTAGAAAGCGTAAAAAGAGCAAGAACGATTCACACATCTACGCTAGATCAAGCTGTTCTGTTTCAATATTTACATGAGGGATATTTTGAAAAATATTTAAAAAAGGCAAGATCTGTTTATAAGAAAAAATATGAGTTAGCTGTCGGGGCATGTAACCAGTACATTCCTTTTAAAAGAATGACTGGAGATGGTGGACTTCATTTATTTATAGAGCTAGAAGAGCATATGAATGCCCGCACACTTTTACAAAAGTGTTATGAGAAAGGCGTTACGTTTTCACCTGGAGATGTTTTTTACTCTGATGGAGAAGGAGCAAACACTTTCCGATTAGGGTTTTCGCGCTTGAAAGAAGAAGAAATAGTTCGTGGAATTAAAATAATTGGTGATACATTAAAAAATGAAATTTGGAGTTGAGAAAATGAAAATCGGTGTTATTATGGGCGGGGTATCGTCTGAAAAACAAGTTTCAATTATGACGGGGAATGAAATGATTGCTCATTTAGATAAAAATAAGTATGAAATAGTTCCAATTACATTAAACGAAAAAATGGATTTAATTGAAAAAGCGAAAGACATTGACTTTGCATTGCTCGCATTACACGGAAAATACGGAGAAGATGGGACAGTTCAAGGAACACTGGAGAGTTTAGGGATTCCTTATAGCGGAAGTAATATGTTATCTAGCAGTATATGTATGGATAAAAATATTTCGAAAAAGATTTTACGTTATGAAGGTGTAGAAACACCAGATTGGATTGAACTTACAAAAATGGAGGATCTAAATCTTGATGAGTTAGATAAGTTAGGATTTCCATTAGTGGTAAAACCAAACTCTGGCGGATCGAGTGTCGGGGTGAAAATCGTTTACAATAAAAATGAATTGATCTCAATGCTAGAAACTGTATTCGAATGGGATTCTGAAGTAGTAATTGAGAAGTATATAAAAGGTGATGAAATTACATGTTCTATTCTGGATGGAAAACAGTTACCTATAGTTTCAATTCGACATGCAGCCGAGTTCTTTGATTACAATGCAAAATATGATGATACTAGTACGGTTGAGGAAGTTATCGAACTTCCAGCAGAAATTAAGGAACGTGTAAATAAAGCTTCACTGACTTGTTATAAAGCATTAAAATGTAGTGTTTATGCAAGAGTTGATATGATGGTGAAGGACGGAATTCCATATGTAATGGAAATTAATACATTACCAGGGATGACACAATCAAGCCTATTGCCCAAAAGTGCAGAAGCAGCGGGAATTAGTTATAGCAAACTATTAGATATGATTATTGAAACATCATTAAAAGTTAGAAATGAAGAAGGGTTTTAAGGAGATTATATAACGAATTCTTTTGACAGTTTCACGAAGTATGCTATGATGAATACATTATAAAAACAAAATATTTATCCACTAGGGGGGCCTTTTATAGGCTGAGATCAAATGTGATTTTGAGACTCTTAGTACCTGATCTGGTTAATGCCAGCGTAGGGAAGTGGGAAAGACGTTGCTATTTAATGAGTAAATAAATACTGTCAATTTCACTTTCTTTACGCCTGTAAAGAAAGTTTTTTTATTTTACAGCTTTAATAATTGTGGATAAATACTTATATTTTATACATTATTGGAGGGATTTAAATGACTTTTTCACAATCATTACGTAAAGAAGTAGATTCAATTTGGGAAGCGAGTTTTAACCATCCTTTTGTAAAAAAACTTGGTGAAGGAACGTTAGATTTAGCTAGTTTTCGTTATTATGTGCTTCAAGATTCATATTATTTGAGTCATTTTGCTAGAGTACAAACTTTAGGAGCTGCAAAAGCTCTTGAATTAGAGACGACAGCTCGTATGGCACATCATGCTCAAAATACATATGAAGCAGAGTTATCTTTACATGAGAATTTTGCTAAAAAACTAGGGATAACGAAAGAAGAAAAAGATAATTTTATTCCTGCGCCAACTGCATATGCGTATACTTCACATATGTATCGTGCTGCGTATGAAGGGCATTTAGGAGATATCATTGCAGCAATTTTACCTTGCTATTGGTTGTATTATGAAATTGGCGAACGCTTAAAAGAGTGCCAGCCGGAAGAGCCAATTTATAACGAATGGATTTCTGCTTATGGATCTGATTGGTTCCGTACGCTAGTTGAAGAACAAATTACACGTTTAGATACTATCGCTGAAAAAGTAACAGAGGCAGACCGCAAACGTATGAAACAGCATTTTATTATTAGCAGTCAATATGAATATTCATTTTGGGAAATGGCTTATACATTAGAAAAGTGGCCAGTGGATACAGACGTAAAAGACGTAATTGGATAAAGAATAGAAGTAATGTTATAGATAGGTCTGGATCATACCTATCTATATATTTTTTCTTGTCAAATTTGCGTAAAGTCATTAGTGCTACGGATATGGCGAAATAGAATATCGATAATTTAGCTCATTTACTTGTCTACGCATTAACTGGATAAACTTCTGTCACATTTATTTTACAATTAAAGAACGTAAATGTTGGTGGTATGAAGTTAAATAAGAAAAGAAACCCGAGCTATTAGCTGTAACGGAGTTGTTTTTTCTTTGCAGGAATTTCTAAATTATCATGGAGTGTTGTTAATACGATATGCAAATATGCATATCGTATTTTTTTGAGCTCTTTATGTGTTAAAATTAGATATAGAGATATGTAAATATAAAGAAGCAAAAGCAGGAATATCCAATGAATTTTGAGAGGTGTTATATGTTTACAAATAAGAAATTAATTCGATTTGGTTTATCGTTGTTTGTATTTTTAGGGATAATTAATTTTACAATCAGCTATTTCCAAACATATCTTGAAACAGCAGCAGATATTAAATGGGTAATTCCAGAAATTTGGAAAACTATTTTGCTAGATGTTCCTCAAGGTATACTTGTTCTTTTAGGCGCAATTGCTTTATATGATTTCACAAAAGAGGCATCACAAAAAGACGCATCAATCTAAGTGTGTCTTTTTTCTATTAGGAATTTCATAGAGAGTTTTGCTGGAGAAATAGAATGAAAAGCCCTAATAAGGGCTTTTTTCTTTGTAGGAATTTCTTATCTGTCATAGAAACCGGTCACTTGGAGGTGTTATAGCGAAAGCCATTTACAGTACAGAAAAATCTAAGCAGCAGACGGAAATATATAGGACATGGCATCATAATTATTGAGAAATTAATTGAACTTAGTAAGTATGAAGATATGACGCTAGAATTCATATTTTTTAATTTTTATTTATCCCGCTATTTGCCGGGCAGTAAGCCCCCCACCTCAAAATTCAGCGGAAGCAAAGAAGTTAGGTAGGGGATGAACAAAACCCCACTGATTAAAGTTTCACTTTATAAAAATGAGCCCATAGTAAAAATAGGTATATGAACAAGGTGCATCATCTAGTGATAAGTCATACTTTGTTGGTGTACGTATTGAACTTAGTTTATAGCGCTATTTCTACTTAGATGTAACGAACAGGAATATAGGGAAGTATCGATGAGGTTGTATTTTATAAACGGAGGTTATGAAAATGAATCAGTTTCAACAAGAACTACAAGCGTTAAGCCTTAATGATTACCGGTCTGGAAATATTGTCTATTGGGACCAGCAAAACCAATATCCATATTACTATATTGAAGATGCTGCTCGTCGCTGTGGCGGTTGTGGTGGAGGTCGTTGTGGCGGCTTCCGTTGTGGTGGCTTCCGTTGTATTGGTTGCTTCGGTTGTTTTGGTTGCGGAGGCTGTGGCGGTTGTGGCGGCTGTGGTGGTTGCTCTAACTGTTTTGATGGTTTTACTGATACTACCGGTACTATTGTAACGTATGAATATTGATAACATCTATCTTGCTAGTTGCGGGCAGTAACATCCCCCAAAAAATTCAGCGAGAGCAAAGAGAAGTTAGGTGGCGGACTGCCCATAAAAGCCCGATTGGTGAGAGCTGATTAAAGTTTCACTTTATCAATAAAAAAACATTAGTTATATGTACGTGCCGACAAAGAATATAGCCATTTTTAATGGATATATTCAATCATTCAAGTGAAAGAGTAACAATAAGATATATAGATGTAATCAAGATGTGATGGATAAAGCAATGACTAGATTTAAAATCTAATCATTGTTTTTTTCTTATGGTTTTGTCATTAAATATCTGTCTAGTTTAGGCATTGCTTCCTTCTAGCTAACGAATTTATTACAAATTTGTAAGGTTAATGTAATGTTAATCGATAGTAAATGAAGATGCTTGAGTGTAATTTAAATAAGATTAAAAAGTACTGTTTATCTATAAAATAATCGGGTAAATACTATGTAATTAGGAAGTGTATGAATATGATTGAACTAAAATCTATTATCCATTCGTATAAACTAAAGAGAAAAATAGCTAAAGATTTATACGGAAAAAGAGATGAATTGACACTGTTATTAAATGAATTTAATAAAATGAAATGTACAGTAACATCTGAAAAGAAGAAAAATAATATATTATCTCGTTTGCAACTAATTTATCAAAATATGAAATCGGATAAGCAGTACCCTCTAGCAGTTGCTTTTGATAGTAAATTATTGGAGCGATTAGAAAAAGAACCTCTACATACTATTGAGGATGGTGTAACATGTTTACATCTAATGTTAGATGTGAATTATGAGAAAATAAAACAATATGGTTCGAGTACAAGTAGGTCATTTGTTCCATTATCGCAGTCTTCTATTTGTCTTGCTGATTGTATTTGTTTAACAGGAGTTGTAGTAGGTTTACTAGGAGCAATTTCATTTGGGGGATTACTGTTATCTATATGTTCAATTACATAAAGGTTGATATTTGTAAAAAGGGCACCGAATTAAGGTGTTCTTTTTTGGTTTTTTTGTAAAGATATTGTAAATGATAAGTACAATGCATTAAGTGTAATGTATAATTCGAATGTATCAAAATTCAAATATAATAGAGGTGTTATACATGATAATTACTTTGAATTTTTAAAAGAGTTGGTTTGATAATAATTTATGTAGATAAACAGTTTTTACGTTTCTTTTAAATACTTGGTTTAAATGGATTAGATTAAGTAACTATTGTTCTAGCTTTTTGATAATCAAGACAACTGAAGAAAGGAAGGAATCATTTTATGAAAAAATTAAGGCTGCTAACATTTGAAAATATAGTAGAACCCCTTTTAAATGAAAAGGTATCATTTATATACTTTCCTATTGAATGGCTGGACATGGTAGAGATACATTATAAGACATTTTTATTAACGAGTAAGTTGAAACGTTTGAATGAAAGATTGTATGATATGTTTTCGGATATATTGTTTATTCAGCATAACCCATACGTATTAAATGAAAATACACCATGGATTGTATCGAAAGAACCTATTAGACAAGAGCAGCTCGATTATATTTTTCAAAGTTGGTATGAGATTATTCATGATTGGAAACCAAATAGATTAGTAGAACCACCAAAATATGAATGGCAATCCGATTTGATTTCTAATTTGCCAGTACTACATGATAATGAAACGTATTCTAAGTGGGTGCCCGCTTTAATCTCACATATTTTTTGTGAGCGTCCTATATATTTAAAAAATACAAATGAAGAAGAAATCTATTTTTCCCCTCTTAGATCACAAAATATTTGTGAGGCGATGTCAGGGCCGATAAAAGATGAAAAAACACAAGATTTTTTCTCCTATGTATATCGATTCGAATGCATAACCCGCGGTGGTGAGAACGCTCCATTATTAAATATTTCAATAGGGATTCGGAGATTTTATCAAGAATATAATCACCCAGATATTCCTTTACTTTTAAGACGGAAAC
The DNA here is from genome assembly GCF_038005385.1 of Bacillus sp. FSL K6-2944. Taxonomy (NCBI): domain Bacteria; kingdom Bacillati; phylum Bacillota; class Bacilli; order Caryophanales; family Bacillaceae; genus Bacillus; species Bacillus sp. FSL K6-2944. The sequence continues at coordinate 1,403,093 of NZ_JBBOTE010000001.1, forward strand.
GAGGCATGATATTGATTTCTACCTCAGAGTTTGCGTCAAATAATAAAAAAATACGGTTTGTAAAACTAAAAATACAACAAGCTACAACCGGCATGAAATGGATTAAGATATTTAGAAATTTAAAAGATGATTTTCAAATAGGGGGAGAGGTGGATTTAGACCATATTCTCCAATATCCGAAAGATTATATTGTAGGAGAAAATAAAAGGGTGTTATTTCCATACAATGAGAGAATTTATAAAGTTCAAGGTACTAAAATAGAACCGGGTATAACAGTAAAGGAAAGAGAGTATTTATTTAAAGAATTTCAGCGTAAATTCTCTTATTTCACAATACTTCCAGAATGTAAAAAGGTAGCTACAAATAACAAAAATGAATTATTTCCTTTATTTGCCCCAAAAGGATTAGAGACATTAACATTAGAAGTTTGGTCTGAAGATATAGTGCTGGAAATAGAACAAACATTACTTGAGAGTCAAATTGTTTTGACTAAAGTTGGTGAAAATTCTTATGTATTGAATACAGATTTTCCAGTGTTATTAAAGATTGTGAGATACAATATTGAAAAGGTGTTACAAAATCCATATAAAATGCAATATTGCCAAAAATATAAAACAAATCTTGTAGATGATGTTACGAAAGCTGTCTATGCTACCGCGGGCGAGCGCAGTGATGCGACATTAGCATTAATCGCATTGAAAAATTGTGATGGACGAGAAAAAATTGATCCAAAACAAATCATTAGAGAGGGATTTGCACGAGCAAACCGTATTTCAACATTTATTAATTTATTTATAGGCCAAAGTGTATCTCGTAAAACAATTGTAAATAGTGTTTTTAGTTTATTAGAGCAAAAAGGATTTTTGAAGCGTAGTTGGAATAAGATAAATTTACCTTGTATATATGTTAATTTATCAATTGAACGAATATCGAAATTTGATTTCTTACCTATTCTTTCAAAAATAAAAGGAAAAGAAATTTTATATAAATTATATGGGAATACAGAATGGCAAACGATTGATTACGTATTATTAAATATAAATAAACATAATGCATTTTTACCACAACCATCAAAGAGAAATGATATGGGAGCTCTTTTTAAACAATATGTTTCCGAAACATTAATGGAAATTGTACAATATGCAAAAGAACAAAATGAACAAGTTTATTTCATTGTAGATGCAAATTTGAGAAGGTATTGGATAAAAGAGTTACAAAATAAAGAAATTAATACAGATATTTTACCTGATATTGTTGCAGAGGTGTTAAAGGTTCCAAATTTAAATATTATTAGAATAAATACAGGTTTTGATGTACCAAGTTACGGTGTAATAGAATCTGATGATGCTCTAGATAGCATTGGCTTATATACAGATCAAAAAGGGATGTATTATAGCACTGGTGAATATTCACTTAATTGTAGTGGGATTTTTCAGCGATATATACTTGAAATTTTACCATTGGGTGTAAAACCTGTAGAAAGGGATTATATCGCTAAAATGATACATTACATGTGCTGTAATTCTAGTATGCTTTCGAAAAAGAATGTACACATTACATATTCCATGCATATGGAAAAAGTAATAAAGAGTTATATTACTGACATAGATGCAAGAGAGTTTAAAGAATTTGATGATGAATTGGATGTAGATGTAGTAAAAGTAGAAAAGAAAGATTCAATTATTCTACTTTAAATACTAGTAAACAAATCCTGCTCGTTATATCGATCAGGATTTGTCATTTTTTTATGTAAATAAGGATATCCTTTGTCAAGTATCTTTTCGTTTACATATTTACTTTATGTGCAGACAGGATTAATATGTTTTTTAGAAATACAAAAACTATTTCATATGGAAAAACGATTTTTATTAATTGAAAAAATTTGAAAGGAATGGGGAATTGTGAAGAAATTAGATGTGCTCTTAATGCTATTGAGCGGCCTCTTTCCAATTGCAGGACTTACAAAGCAAATCCCTCTAGAACAATCTATATATATTGGAGGGCTTTTATTTTTTACTAGTTTCGGTAGTTATTTTGCTAAAAAGATGTATTCACGTATATGCAGTTGGATAGCGTATGCGCCATTTATAACACTACTGTTAGTTATTTGGCATCAAGATATTGCAACAAGCTCAATCATAGCAAATGCGAAAATTGCTGCATGTGTCGCGTTAATTCCATGTTTATTCCGTTTTCGTACATATGGACTTACTTTGGGCTTATTCTCATTATGGGCCGCTTTACTATGGGATATAAAAGAAGTACAGTCGTTAGTCATACTTGAACGCATAACGAGTTTAATGACAAGCCATTATGTATATATATTACTATTAATTGGAGGACTTGTATTAGGAGGATTACTTGCGATGTTCATTCACCGCAAAGAGAAAGATAATCAAGAAAATATAAATCTACTTGGACCAAAAAAGAAACGCAAAAGATTATCAATTAAGATTCGACTTCCAAGATTGCCGAAATTAAAGATGAAACTATTTAAGTTTGGTGGGAAAGAATCTAAAAGTAAAATGCCAGAAAAGATCCATGAGTATAAGTACGAAGAACCAGTTGCAACATATGAAATGACAGAGCAAATAGATCCATACAAAGAAAATGCAGTTCAAGGTCAAACAAGGATGGAACGCCGAAGAAATAGGTATAATGCATAATGAGGTTTAATAACCCCGTAATGACTTATCTTAATATTGATAAATCATTACGGTTTTTTTATGTAATGAAATGAAGGTTGCTAATGTGGGGGGAACAGCATATTTTATAGGTGGGAACCAAAATGAAATAAGGGGAGGATAAAATGCTTATCATTACATATATATCTGCTTGTATATTATTCTTAGTTAGTTTTTTACATGTATATTGGGCTTTCGGAGGTAATTGGGGGACAAATAGTGTTATTCCAACTAAAGCAGGGGAAAAGGCGTTTACACCTCGTGCCGGAATGACATTGGTCATTGCATTATTATTAAGTATGGCAGCAATAATTTTGTTGCAACAAGCAAATATTGTTCATTTTGCAGTTCCTAATGTTATTATTCAAGTCGGTTCCTGGATTTGTATGATCGTCTTTTCTATTAGAGTAATTGGTGAATTTAACTATTTTGGTATCTTTAAACGACAAAAAGATACGCACTTTGCAAGAATGGATACCGGTTTATATATTCCACTTTGTGCATTTTTATCTTTATCTTTATCTTTCTTATTAGCAATAATTTTGTGAGTGAATAATAGTAGTTTCCGTTCTCAAAATATATATAAACGTGAGAAATCTAAGAGGTAAATAAAAAGGATGTAAGCGCCTTCTTGTCGAAATGTAAATTATTATGAAAGGCGGTGACACTATGAAGTATGTAAAAGTTAGTATGAATGGTGGAAGTGAACATAAATTCTCAATGACTTTAGATCGGTTTGAAGAACTTATTACTACAGAGAATGGGATATTAGAAAATAAATTAGTATGTATTGAAAATGTAATGATTAATCCTACTAATATATCTTCTGTAGTTGAAAAAATTGGTGTACCGGCTAAGTTTATGGAAGCTTAAAATCTTTAGATAAAAAACATCCATTGAGGATGTTTTTTAATTTATAAATATGAAATTGTGCAGTGAAATTTTGAGTAGATTTTTTAGCAATGACTGTGCATATATTAAGTACCTGAACATGTTGCTTAATACATGCACGAAATAATAAGCACAAGCATATATTATGTAGTAGGACAAGATCTTCGTGTCCTACTTAATACTCAGAAAAAACCTCTAATCACATAAGAGCAGCTAATTGCAGGGTGCTCTTATTTTTTATGAAAATCTACTATGAGCCTTATTTTATAGTAGGATGCAATAATAAAGGGCTATTTTGAAATAGTGTTTTTTAGCCTTTAATTTTAAATTTATCTTTAACGTTAATAAATATTAAAAATAATATGATAGCAGAAATTAAGTTAGATAAGTAGAAATTTTGATGAAACAGTAGTTCAAAGATGACATCGAAAGTAACGAATAAGGCAATAGCAGGTAGTATGCAAATAAATATAAATCTCCAATTTTTTAAGTAATGTTTATAATTTGTAAGTACTTTATCCATAAATATAGCTCCTATATTTTTGTTTTTATATAATTATACATTTAGATACAAGGATTTTCAAAGTAAAAATATTTAGCAATTCAAAAATATAAGGAGAGCTTTTGTTGAAAATCCAGATTGCTGTAGTAATCTGGATTTGACTTTAAAGAACTATACTAAAATGATACACTATAATCTACGTTATTTTTGAAATGAATAGAGGGATTTGTGTGATAGATAAAATTAAAAATGCTGTAGAGGATATGTACGAAGATGAGGCTAAAGATTTACTTCAAAGTATTCTCATACAGTTAAACTTATTAGAAGAAAACTATAGTGAAGATACAATTAAAAATTTGATGGATATTCCGAAACAATTAACAAGTAATCCTACTTATAAAAGGAATGTAAAAGACAGTACGCACGTACATATTGCTTTTGATGATTCAACGGCTGGTTGCTTAAAATATATGTTAAGTCAAGAAGAATTATTTGAAGAGAGTGTTGTTGCTTTTTCGGAATTTTTTTCAATTGGACCGATATATAGGTTGCATACGAATGAGGGGCAACTAGCAAGACAGAAGTGGTTAATAAATAACTTAACTGCATATGATAGTTATTTTGAAGAAGAATATTTATCAAGATTTATAGCAACTATAGAAGAACTACATACTATTCCTGTTGAAACACCTATTACAATTTGGAAGGCTGATAATGCACATGAACATGTAGGCCTAAGTTTTGTAATAGCACAATTAAAGGATAAGAAAAACATTCGAGTTATTAATACGTCTGAAGCAAGCAGAGAAATATTAAAACAAGAGTATGATATTCGTGGAACGGGAGAATTACCACCTGAAAGTTTAGCTCTATTCCAAAAAAGTTTTATAAAGTTACCTTATTTAACTGAAGAGAAGCGAATGAAGTTTGAACATGAGTGGGATAGATTATCGGAAAGCATAGAATGTTTAAGAGTGTGGAAAGAAAATGAAGTGCATTTTGTACAAGAAGATTATTTTGATCAATTTATAATTGAATGCGCGAAAAGTGTGGGTGCTGATCGAGAGTTCCTCAAAGCTCCTAGAGTAATTGGTGAAGCACTTGGTCTTGTTGAACAATTGGTTGGAGATACATTCTTAGAATATCGCTTGAAACAATTAATTAAACAAGAAGTATTTGAATTTGAAGGTTCGTTAGATGAAATGCGTTTTTATAGTGTGAAGTTAAGGAAATAATAAACACATTCTATTTTTGAAAGGCTCGTATTTTTAATAATACGAGCTTTTTAAGTTGAATTTGGGCTATACATAAGCTTCCTAGAGAGGGCATATCACATATGAATGATAAAGGTAATGAATGAAAAGAAGGTGATTTGTTAATATGTATAACCAACAAAATTATCCATATGATCAAGCGATGTATTATAATCCACAAAACTACGGGTATGAACCTACAAATGAAGTGAGAGATATTGAACAAGAAGATTACAGACCAGATGATGCGGAGGATGCTCCAACGTCACCACCACCGTCACAAGCGCCATCGTTACCGTCTACATTTGCTTCTCCAGCACAACCAGGCAATATGAAATCATGGATGTGTAACTGTTTAGGAAGATGGGGCTATTTACGTTTACATCGTCCTGGACCTTTTGGAAGGGATTTATGGTTCTTTCCGACTGAAGTGAGAAGAAACGGAGTATCAGGTTACACTTGGCAAGGTGGTCGTCGTCGTAAAGTAAGTTATCGCTATCAACAAATTAGTAATTTTATGTGCTTCGCATAAAGAGAGGTGGGAGAGTAAAACGATTGTACTCTCTCACTTTTTTATTTTTCAATATACGAAGTAAGATTTTGATTAAAAATTTACAATTTTCACGTTTTTATTAGAGTATAATGCATATGTTGGTTGGTTTTCAAAAACAAATGAGAGTGAGGGAATACAATGTCAATGAAAAACAAAGTTGGGTTAAGCATAGAGGATGGCATTAATTTAGCTTCAGCTCAGTTTAAAGAAGATGCGTATGAAATTTATAAAGAATCGCGAAAAAAACAACCTATATTATTTGTAAACCAAGTTGAAATCGGTAAAGAATGGCTCATTACTAGATATGAAGATGCTCTGCCACTTTTAAAAGATAATCGTTTAAAAAAAGATTGGACAAATGTGTTTTCTCAAGATATAAAGAACATGTATCTTTCCGTTGATAATAGTGACCACTTAACAACACATATGCTAAATTCAGATCCACCTAACCACAGTCGTTTACGATCTTTAGTTCAAAAGGCTTTTACACCGAAGATGATTGCACAATTAGACGGAAGAATTCAGAGAATAGCAGATGATTTGATAAGTGATATAGAGCGAAAAGGTACATTAAAGCTTGTGGATGATTATTCATTTCCATTACCAATTATTGTAATAAGTGAGATGCTCGGTATTCCAAAAAAAGATCAAGCGAAATTTAGGATTTGGTCTCATGCTGTTATTGCATCACCAGAAACACCTGAAGAAATAAAAGAGACTGAAAAACAACTATCTGAATTTATTACATATCTTCAATATTTAGTTGATATTAAAAGAAAAGAGCCAAAAGAAGACTTGGTGAGTGCTTTAATACTTGCAGAGAGTGAAGGGCATAAACTTAGCGCTCGGGAACTATATTCAATGATAATGCTATTAATTGTCGCAGGACATGAGACGACAGTGAATTTAATTACAAATACGGTATTAGCACTTCTTGAAAATCCAAATCAATTACAGTTATTAAAAGATAATCCAAAACTAATTGATTCGGCTATTGAGGAAGGATTGCGTTATTATTCTCCAGTTGAGGTTACAACTGCAAGGTGGGCAGCGGAACCTTTTCAAATTCACGACCGAACAATTGAAAAAGGAGATATGGTTGTCATTGCCTTAGCTTCTGCAAACCGTGATGAAACTGTATTTGAAAACCCAGAAGTATTCGATATTACTCGAGAAAATAATCGTCATATTGCCTTTGGTCATGGTAGCCATTTCTGTTTAGGCGCTCCACTTGCGAGGTTAGAAGCAAAGATTGCTATTACTACTTTGTTTAATCGAATGCCTGAACTACAAATAAAAGGGAATCGTGAAGAAATTAAATGGCAAGGGAACTATTTAATGCGTTCTTTAGAGGAATTACCTTTAACTTTCTAGAATAGTTAAAAGGAGACATGCATACATCGAAAATGATTTACATAGAGTATGTATGTGTTATTTAAATTCGAAACGGAAGGGTGAAGACATCCCAATGATCAACTAATTCTATTTGTAAGAGATCTTCGTTAAAAAACGAAATATTCTTCTGAATAGGGTTAGTCTGTACATTTATAGAAAAGGGATGTATTTCGCTCTGCGAATATATAGTCTTTTTATATGATTTGTGCTGCCTCCTGTTCAGAACATGAAATAGGAGGCTTTTTTATGTCGACAAATGTAGTAACGAAACAAAACAATGGGGTATCACAAGTATTAAAAAATCGGTTTGTACAAGGGATTTTAGCATCAGCATTATTTTTACAAATAGGAATATGGGTTCGAAACTTTGCGGTATTACTATATGTAATGGAAATGACAAAAGGTGATGCTTTTGCTATTTCTATGATTTCAGTTGCTGAATTCGCTCCAATTTTTATTTTTTCATTTATTGGCGGTACCTTTGCTGATAGGTGGAAGCCAAAGAAGACAATGATATGGTGTGAAACGTTAAGTTCCATTTCAGTATTCGCTGTATTAATTACGCTTATGTTTGGAACGTGGAAAATTGTGTTTTTTGTGACACTCATCTCTGCAATCCTTTCACAGTTTTCACAACCATCTGGAATGAAGTTGTTTAAACAACATTTATCAACGGAACAAATTCAATTAGCGATGTCTATATATCAAACGATATTTGCAATATTTATGGTATTAGGACCAATTCTAGGGACATTTATCTTTCATAGTTTTGGAATTTATATTTCAATCATCATAACAGGTATCTCGTTTTTACTTGCGGCAGTTGTATTGTTATTTCTTCCGAAAGATCTTGAAAACGACGTAGAAAAGAAAGGTATCACTCTGCTGCAGGAGATGAAGGATGGTATTAAGTATGTCAAAAAGAAAAAAACATTAACTTTGCTAGGGCTTTGTTTTATGGCTGCAGGACTAGGTATAGGATTAATTCAGCCATTAGGTATATTTATTGTGACTGAGCAGTTAGGATTATCAAAAGAGAGTTTACAGTGGCTACTAACAGTAAATGGTGCGGGAATGATTGTTGGCGGAGCATTAGCAATGGTATTTGCGAAAAATGTTGCTCCGCAAAAGATGTTAATTATCGGTATGCTTGGTCAAGCAATTGGTATTGGCATTATAGGATATTCTACAAATTTATGGGTGACACTTACGGCGCAGCTTTTTAGTGGTTTAGCTCTTCCTTGTATCCAAATTGGTATTAATACGCTTATTATTCAAAATAGCGATACCGATTTTATAGGTCGTGTAAATGGTATTTTAAGTCCGCTTTTTACCGGTTCAATGGTAGTAACGATGAGTATAGCTGGTTCATTAAAAGAGATGTTTTCATTAAGTATGATGTATGAAGGGACGGCTTTACTTTTTATAATTGGATTATTGTTTATTTTACCTATATACAATTTAAAGCCAGTAATAGCGGTAGAAAGTGAAATAAGTGGTAAAGGAAGTGCCGTACAAAATGAATCCTAATCCAAATGTTAAATACCCTATTGAAGGAAATCAAAACGTTCAATTTATAAAAAATATAATAACAAAACCTAATATACTTGTTGGTGACTATTCTTATTTTGATGCAAAAGATGGAGAAACATTTGAAAATCGAGTATTACATCATTATGAATTTCTTGGAGATCGCCTTATTATTGGAAAGTTTTGTTGTATTGCATCTGGAGTTAACTTTATTATGAACGGAGCCAATCATCGGATGGATGGATTTTCGGCATATCCATTTAATATCTTTGGAAATGGGTGGGAGAAGTATACACCTAGTTTGTCTGATTTACCTTATAAAGGTGATACAGTTATAGGAAATGACGTTTGGATTGGTATGGATACAACAATTATGCCCGGAATAAAAATAGGGGATGGTGCAATCATTGCAGCTAAATCTGTTGTGACTAGAGACGTCGCACCATATACAATTGTTGGTGGAAACCCTGCAAATAAAATAAAAGAGAGATTTTCAAATGAAATAATTCAAGAATTATTGCAAATTCAATGGTGGCATTTTGATATTGAAAAAATAACTGGAAATATTGATGCTATTGTATGTGGAGATATTGAACCATTAAGAAAGCTAAAAAGGGAATAAAAAATGGATGACAAATAGTATCATACCTCCGAATTTTGTTAATGATAATAGAACGAGGAGGTGTGATACTATGGCACAAGACGTTTTATGTGAAGTAAATAACTGTAAATTTTGGGCGAACGGTAATAAATGTAGTGCAGAGGCAATTTACGTAGTAAGTCATAAAGGTAAACATGCATCTACAACGGAAGAAACAGATTGCAAAACTTTCGATCCAGAAGTGTAAATGTTTGAAGGGTAGCCAAATCGTGGTTGCCCTTTTATTAATTATAGTATTGATAATAAATATCATTTTCATTCATTGTTTTTAACTTTTCTTGTTATTTTTTCATATTTTTTTCATAAGTGATGTAATCCAACTCAATTCATGTTCAATTCGTGATTTACTAAATTCAATGACTTCAGTAATAAAAGATGAGGTAACATCTAGAGACTGAATAGCAGTAAGCTGATTATGTAGTACGTTTTGACGTACAGTCAAAATCTCTTTTCTATCCTCATAGTCAAGTTTTTCAAATAGCGCAATACGAACAAGAAATTCTGTATTGTTTGTCGCAAGTTTTTCGGGAAACTCTCGTAACATTTCAGAAAAAATTTCTTCTCCTGTTTCTGTTATATCGTACATATTTCGGTTTGGTTTTCCGACTTGTTTATGTGTTTTTTTCGTTATAGCACCCATATTTTCAAAGCGCCGAAGGGCTGGATAAAGCATGTTGTGATTTAATTCGAAATTTTCACCTAAACGATTTTGAACATTTTTTTTAATTTCATATCCATGTTTTGGTCCTGTTGTTAATTCTGCTAGTAGTAAAATGTCAACGTACATAAAAATCCCCCTTATATATTTCTCAAGTTCTCTAATGAAAAATCCCCTTTGGTATATGTTAAAATAACATATGATAGTTTATACAACTTTGGACTGCCGACCTATCACTTTTATTGTAAAAGAAAAGGGAGGAAAGAACTATGGCTTCACCTGAAAATGTTATTTTAGTTCATGAAATTTCAAAGCTAAAAACAAAAGAAGAATTATGGAATCCATATGAATGGTATCGTTTGATGAGGGATAATCACCCAGTTCATTATGATGAAGAGCAGGATGTATGGAATGTTTTTTTATATGATGATGTAAATCGTGTTTTATCAGATTATCGCTTATTTTCAAGTAGAAGGGAGCGCAGACAATTCTCAATCCCTCCTTTAGAAACTAGAATAAATATAAACTCTGCAGATCCACCAGAACATCGCAATGTACGTTCCATTGTTTCTAAGGCATTTACTCCAAGAAGTTTAGAACAGTGGAAACCTCGAATACAGGCTATCGCAGATGAACTTGTACAACATATCGAAAAATGTAGTGAAGTTAATATCGTTGAACAGTTTGCTGCACCTTTACCTGTTACCGTTATTTCCGATTTATTAGGAGTCCCAACAACAGATCGTAAAAAAATTAAAGAATGGTCTGATATTTTATTTATGCCGTATAGTAAAGAAAAGTTTAATGATCTGGATGCCGAGAAAGGGATAGCATTAAATGAATTCAAAGCATACCTTCTACCGATTGTTCAGGAAAAGAGATATCATTTAACCGATGATATCATATCTGATTTAATTCGAGCTGAATATGAAGGCGAAAGATTAACCGATGAGGAAATTGTAACCTTTTCATTAGGTTTACTAGCGGCTGGGAATGAAACCACTACAAATTTAATTATTAATAGCTTTTATTGCTTTTTAGTAGATTCACCTGGAATTTATGAAGAGTTAAGAAAAGAACCTAACTTAATTTCAAAAGCGATTGAGGAAGTATTACGCTATCGCTTTCCTGTTACATTGGCCCGGAGGATTACAGAGGATACAAATATATTTGGTCCTTTCATGAAAAAGGATCAGATGATTGTTGCGTGGGTTAGTGCAGCGAATTTAGACGAGAAAAAATTTTCACAAGCCTCTCAATTTAATGTACATCGAACAGGAAATGAAAAGCATTTAACCTTTGGGCAAGGTCCTCACTTTTGCTTAGGAGCACCACTTGCACGTTTAGAGGCTGAGATTGCATTAACTACCTTTATAAATACTTTTGAAAAAATAGAACTATCTCCATCTTTCTGTTTAGAAAAATGTATATTGGAAAATGAACAAACATTAAAATACTTACCTATTCGATTGAAAGCTAAATAAAAATCTTAACAAGGTGCATACATTTGCATCTTGTTTTTTGTTTCTCAATTGTGAGTTTTCCGAAATTACCTTAATATGGAATTGTATAAAACGTAGAGGAGGATTCTTATGTTGACTTGTAATGGAAGTAAATCATTTCAAAAGTTTATTAAAGGTGTTACAGATCTTATGGAAAACGGTTTATTTGAAGAAGAAATAGTGTGTGGCATTGAAAAGTTACTAGAAGAACTTTTAGAAAAGAAAACATGGCTTCCGTTAGATAAACAGAAGGCCAATTTGACTCAATATGCACGACATTTATTGTATGAAGATCCGCTCAAACGTTTTGAAGTACTAGCTCTCGTATGGAAAGATGGACAATCTACACCTTTACATGATCATGACGGCACATGGGGAGTAGAAGGCGTTTTTTCAGGAAGGATAATGGTGCAGAACTTTATACAAACGAAACAACTTGGAAATTCACTTGTTTATTTAACACATACAGGAAATCTTTATTTGGGAGAAGGAGAAACTGATAAAGTAATTCCACCAGCAGATTGTCATATTCTTGAAATTAGCACAAATGAAAGCGTTATTACGATTCATGTCTATGGAAAACGGTTAGAAAAGTTTAAAGTATATATCCCAACTGAAGAAAAAAATGTGTACATGTATGAGACAAAATACATTAGTTATAATTCATAGTTTAAAATCCAAAGCTTTTTAAAAAGAAAAGCTTTGGATTTTATTTTTAATTATTTCTTGACCTGAAACGCTTTTCATAAATTATAAATAAGAAGTACCACACGAGGATTGTATGAAAACGATACCTAATAATTAATTAGAACTCGTGTATTTATAGAAAGTGGTGAAGAAATAATGAAATTAATCGCAATTGATTTAGATGGAACTCTTCTTTCAGGGAATAAAATGATAAGTAAAGAAAATGCAGAAGCAATTCGAATATGTCAAGAAGCTGGCCATGTTGTAGCAATTTGTACAGGACGTTCTATTGTTGACATTGAGCGATTATTGTTAGAAGTTAATTTAGAGTGTCCAATCATTGCAGAAAATGGGGCTCTTATATATAAGGATAAAAAAATGATGAAGAGATATCCAATTCAAAATATGCAGGCACTTGAAATTGTAGCATATCTTGAAGAGAATGGTTTATATTATCAGCTTTATACTGATAAAGGTGTGTATGTACCGGATTATGGAGTAGAGAGTGTACGTAATGAAATTGAGTATGTGAAGAATTCAAAAGAAAATTTCGACTTGAAAGAGTTAGAAACAATCGCAGCATTATATCTTGAGCATACAGCGTTTCATAGTGCGGAAAGTTGTAAACCAATTGTAGAAACAGACATACATGTGCATAAACTATTACCATTTTCTTATGATATTGAGAAATTAAAAAAACTAAAAGAAACATTTCTTCATAATACAGATTTAGCAATTACATCTTCATATTGGCACAATTTAGAGATTAATCATCGAGATGCTCAAAAAGGGAATGGATTATATACTTTAGCAGAATATCTTAATATTCCGGTTGAAAACACTGTAGCGATAGGTGATGGACTAAACGATGTTTCTATGATGGAAAAAGCGAATATATCAATTGCAATGGGAAATGCAGTTGAAGAAATAAAAGCAATGTGTAAATACGAAACGTTATCAAATGAAGAACATGGTGTGGCACATGCTTTATATAAATATGTAATGTAATTAAAAAAAGAAAAAAGAATCCAAATGGATTCTTTTTTCTTTTTTATTAGGGGTAAGGTATTCTATGAGATTCATAGAAGCCTTATTACATTTTATTATATAGAATATATTGGAATAAATGTTTATATTTTTCATGGGAAATGTGAATATTTTATGAACTTTATACTTATTGCATGTTTATACCGCTATTAGTAACGTGTATGACTCTCGAGTAAAAATTCAGTGAATGTAAGGAGGAATTCAAGTTATCTAGATAATAAGTGAGGAATCAACGAAATATATACTAATTAAAGGTATATTCAGTATATATATTCTTTTCTTTTTTTAATTGAAAAATAAAATTTGTTCGAATAATTATTCTACAGCTATATACCTACACTAGCTTTCTTCGTATAATGGAGAAGTATGAATTTTAGATTTGTATTAATTTTACATATTGAGGTGAAAAAGGAATGAATTCGCGGCTAATGGAACTTATTGATGTGAGTACAATAGAAACCATGGCAGAACAATTTTATAAATTAACTAACATATCACATCAACTTCTTGATGCTGAAAAAGAGTGTGTTTTTTCATTCGGCATGAATGAGATAAAAAAGAGTAAACTTCCAAAGATTGAAATCCCCATTTTCTTATACAATCAACATTTAGGATCTTTTGTTGTATGGTCCAAAAAAAGTGAAATTTTCAGTTGTCAAAAATACTTTGAAATGCTCTCAAGTTTAATTTTAGATAGTGCAATAAAAGTATTTCAAAGTAAAAATACAACGTTGCTTTCTCAGAAAGAGGAGGAACTACATACGATTTTACAAAACATGCCTGTTATGGTCGATGCGCTTGATTATAATGGAGATTTTGTTTTGTGGAATCGAGAATGCGAAATTGTAACAGGTTATACCGCTGAAGAAATAATTGGAAATCCCAATGCACTGCAATTATTGTATCCTGATCATAATTATCGCCATCAAATACAAAAGAAATTTTTAACTTGTGGAAAAAATTCCAGAGATTGGGAAATGCACTTAACATGTAAAAATGGTGAAATCAAAACAATAATGTGGTCGAATATATCAGAACAGTTTCCTGTAACAGGATATAGTTATTGGGCTGTTGGTGTAGATATTACACATTTAAAAGCGATAGAAGAGCAGTTAAAACAACAAACATCTGAACTGGAATTAATTTTTAAAGCTTTACCAGATTTATGTTTCTTAACAGAAGATGATGGCACAATTATAGATTACAAGGCAGGATCTCCTACAAAGTTTTACGTACCCGCAGAAGCTTTTATGGGAAAAAAGTTTTACGAAGTATTACCAACGTCAGTAGCACAGCAGTTTCAGGAAGCCATTAATCAAGTGAAGGAAAAGGAACGAATGTAATTGTAGAATATCCACTCACACTTAATGGAAGTATTGATTTCTTTGAGGCTAGGTGCTTACCATTATTACATGATAAAATTATGATTATTGTACGCGACATTACAGAGCGAAAAAAGACAGAAGAATTGCTAAATAAATCAGATACGCTTGCAGCAATTGGTCAATTAGCAGCTGGCGTGGCTCATGAAGTAAGAAATCCTTTAACTGTAATTAAAGGTTTTATACAGTTATTTCAAATTAATAAAGAAGATCAAGAAAGATATTTTGATCTTATGCTTTCTGAAATTGAAAGGATAGAAGCAATCCTGCAAGAATTTCTATCAATCGCTAAAACAGATGAGATAAATACAGAAAAGAAAAATATTTATCGAATTTTTAAAAATGTCGTATCGTTAATGAATACAAAAGCAATTATGAAAAATATTCAAGTTGAACTATTTACGGATGACAAAGATATAATTATTGAATGCTCAGAAAATCAATTGAAACAAGTATTTATTAATATTTTGCAAAATTCAATCGAAGCTATGCCAAATGGTGGGGAAATTTCAATTCACATAAAAGAAATAAATGATGATGGTGTCATCATTCATGTAATAGATGAAGGAATAGGAATACCTGAAGAAAGAATTAAGAGATTAGGTGAACCTTTTTATAGTACGAAAGAAAAAGGGACTGGTATTGGATTAATGTTAAGTTATAAAATTATTGAAAGTCATCGAGGGACAATTAGTATCATGAGCGAGGTTGGTGTCGGGACAACAGTAACTATTTACTTACCGAAAGTACTAAGTAAACAATCTCTTTCTAATTGTGACGACAAATGTATAGCAATACGCACTAGTAGTAATTCTTAAATCAATTAATACCCAATAACAAAGCGATTAGTGAAAACTAAGCTTTTTGTTATTGGGTATTTTTTATATTTAATTTAGTAAACTTTACCTTTTCTTTACCTTTGTTTTAATTTCTATTAAGTTTTAAACATTATATTAATATTTGTACAAAGCAATGTATAGAAATTGTACATTACTTTTAATATAGAAATGTGATTATTATTTGAAATATTGTAAGGAGGAGATTATGACAAGGTGAAAAAGCAAGAGAAGAAAAGTGGTAGAGTAGTACCTCTCCGGTTAAATATTTTATTCCTTTGTGTATTTTTATTATTTTCTGGCATTATTATTCAGTTAGGGAAAGTGCAAATTTTTGATGGAGAAACATATAAAAATGAAGTAGAGAAGAGAGAAAATGCAACCGTGGGCCTTTCTGTACCACGTGGGAAAATATTTGATCGTGAAGGAAATCCAGTAGTTGATAATAAGTCTTTACGTACGATTACATATACAAAGGTGAAAGGTGTAAAACAAGAAGAAATATTAAAATCAGCAAGACAACTTGCAGATATTATTGAAATGCCACAAGAAGATATAGATAAGTTAACTGAGACTGATAAGAAAGACTTTTGGATGCAATTAAATCCAGAACTTGCTCAAGACTTAGTATCAAAAACAGAAATAGATAAGTTCCGAGATAAGGATATTACCGGAAAAGAGCTAGACAAAAAAATAGAAGATTTAAAAAGGAAACGCGTTACAGATAAAAATCTTCAAGAACTAACGGCTAAAGATATAGAAGTGTTAGCTATTAAAAGTAAAATGACCTCAGGTTTTCAAATGGCACCTCAAATTATTAAAAAGGACGTTAGTGAACAGGAATATGCGGTGATTAGTGAAAATTTAGCGAACCTTCCAGGAGTAGACGCATCAGTTGATTGGGAGAGAATCTATGTAAATGATGGATTATTCCGTTCTGTCCTTGGTAACGTTTCAAATGCTGATGAAGGATTGCCACGTGAACGATTAGATTATTATTTAGTGCGTGATTATAGCCGAAATGATAGGGTCGGCAAAAGTTATATCGAACAGCAATACGAAGATGTACTTCATGGTACAAAAAAAGAAGTAAGAAGCATTGCTGATAAACAAGGAAATACTATTAGAACGGAAACGGTTTCGGAAGGGAAAAGCGGTAAAAATTTAACTTTAACAATAGATATGGAATTGCAAAAAAAAGTAGAGGAGAGCATAGAAAAAATATTAAAACAATATAAAGGATCAGAATCAATGTTAGACCGTGCTTTCGTAGTGATGATGAATCCGAAAAATGGCCAAGTATTATCGATGGCTGGGAAAAGGCTTGTAGAAAAAGACGGGAAAATGGAAGTTGAAGATTATGCTTTAGGCACGCTGACAAGTTCATATGAGCTTGGATCAACGGTTAAAGGTGCGACAGTGTTAACAGGGTTTGAAACAAATGCAATAACTCCTGGAACACATTTTTATGATGCACCTATGAAATTTAAAGGAACTAAGGAAAAGAAGTCTTGGAAAAATTTTGGTGATATAGACGATCTAAGAGCGTTACAAGTTTCTTCAAACGTTTATATGTTTAATATAGCATTAAAAATTGCTGGCGTGGGTTATGTGAAAAATAGTTCACTAGATATTAAACAAGAATATTTTGATAAAATGAGGTATTATTTCAGGCAATTTGGACTAGGCGTACAAACTGGTATTGATTTACCAAATGAAACCGCAGGACAAATTGGAAGAAAAGATAATCAGCCTGGTTTCTTATTAGATTATTCTATTGGACAATATGATACGTATACACCACTTCAGCTTGCACAATATATTTCGACTATCGCAAATGGAGGGTATCGAATGAAACCACAAATTGTTCAAGAGATTAGAGAACAAACCGTTCAAAAAGATGAGGTTGGTAAAGTAGTACAATCAATAGAACCCGTTGTTTTAAATAGAATCGATATGAAACAAGAATATATTAATCAAGTAAAAGAAGGATTTAGAAAAGTATTTCAAGAGGGAGATGGAACGGGAGTAAGAGCATTCCAAAAAGCACCATATAAACCAGCTGGTAAAACAGGGACCGCACAAACTGTATATGGTGGAGAAAATGAAATTGGGCGAAATGCGAAAGGTGATCGTAGAGAATGTTATAACTTAACATTGGCTGGATATGCGCCATATGATGATCCAGAAGTAGCATTTTCTGTTGTAGTACCATGGGTTGAAAATGATAAATCGGGCATTAACTCCGATATTGGAAAAGAAGTTTTAGATGCTTATTTTGATTTGAAAAATAAGAGATTAACTGGTGAAGCGCCAAAAACAGATGCCTCTAAAGAGAATTAAAATGTACGAAACGTCTCTAGCATTCCTGTAAACTAGAGGCGTTTTTATCTGGGAATAGATTAGAAATGGGGTATATATGAAGCTGTTTATTCTAAAATATTGGAGGAACATATGTAGCTACATATTCATTATAATAGGGGTTATTTTTATTAATAAGTCCTTTTTATTTTGTATGGTAGAAGGAATTTCGATGCAACCTACTTTGAATGAAAAAGATTATATACTTGTTAATAAGGTAAACGTCTGTTTATCGTCTTTTCATCATGGAGATGTTGTCATTATAAAAAAAGAAGACGCGCCTACTTACTATGTGAAACGAATTATTGGATTATCGGGGGATAACATACAACTAAAAAAGGATGAGGTATTTATTAACGGTAAAAAGCGTGATGAGTCGTATATACATTTAGATATGTCACAAGTATCCAATCGTTTTTCAAATTTTAGAGAAATAAAAGTTCCTACGCATAAATTATTTGTGTTAGGTGATAATCGTAATCATAGTAAAGATAGTAGGAATACACTTGGACTTATTGATGAATCAAATATAATAGGTAAAGTAGAAATGGTATTTTATCCATTTGATCATATAAAATGGATAAAATAATTCTATTAACGATTCACATTTTATAAAATAAATCATATATTGATAGCATAGGACAAGCAGAAACGCTTGTTCTAACCTCACAGAACACTCCTTATCACGGTTAGGCATCTACATAGGTAGATGCTTTTTTTATGTTGATGACTGAAAATTATTTATCAATATAATGTAGCAAGCATATTAGAACTATTAGGGGAAGATTACTTGTACAAATAACAGTATGCTTAATTAAAACAGTGAAATGTAAGGAGTGAGGAATAAGTGCTAAATATTTTAGTAGTTAATTTTCCAGCAGAGGGGCATGTAAACCCTACATTAAATTTAGTAAAAGCCTTTACTGAACGAGGGGATAACGTACATTATATTACAACGGCAAACTTTAAGGATAGAATTGAAGATTTAGGAGCTACTGTACATACTCATCCGGATCTATTAAAAGAGATTTCTATTGATGCTGAAACCTCATC
Organism: Bacillus sp. FSL K6-2944; assembly: GCF_038005385.1. Classification (NCBI taxonomy): domain Bacteria; kingdom Bacillati; phylum Bacillota; class Bacilli; order Caryophanales; family Bacillaceae; genus Bacillus; species Bacillus sp. FSL K6-2944. The sequence continues at coordinate 1,422,088 of NZ_JBBOTE010000001.1, forward strand.
TGGGTTAAATGCTTTCTTTCATGTGCATGTTCAAACTTCTTTATATATATTAGAAATTACGAAACAATTATATGAAAGTATAAATTTTGATTTCGTAATTTATGATATATTTGGCGCAGGAGAGTTAGTAAAGGAATATTTACAAGTTCCAGGTGTAGTGTCCTCACCTATATTTTTAATTCCGCCAGAATTTTTGAAGACATTACCTTTTCATCCAAATGCAGATATGCCATTTCAACCAGAGGAAATCTCTGAAAAATTACTAAATCAGATGGAACATAAATTTGGAGTAAAACCAAAGAATAATCTTCAATTTATGAATAATAAGGGTGATGTTTGTCTCGTATACACAAGTCGTTATTTCCAACCTAATAGCGAATCGTTCGGGGAAAATAACATTTTTATTGGACCGAGTATTTCAAAGCGTAAAACAAATATAAAGTTTCCACTGGAATCACTTAAAGAAAAGAAAGTTATTTATATTTCAATGGGAACACTGCTTGAAGGACTCGAACCATTCTTTAATACTTGTATTGATACTTTTTCAGATTTTGATGGGATAGTTGTAATGGCAATTGGTGATAGAAATGATATTTCTAAAATTAAGGAAGCACCAGATAATTTTATAATTGCTCCATACGTACCTCAATCAGAAATATTAAATAAAGCAGATGTTTTTATTACACATGGTGGTATGAATAGTGTACACGATGCCATTCATTATAATGTCCCATTTGTAATAATACCGCATGATAAAGATCAGCCAATGATAGCGCAAAGATTAACTGAGCTTGAAGCGGCACATAGACTATTGAAAGAACATGTTAATGTACACACTTTAAAAGAGGCCGTAACAGATGTACTTTCAAATGAAAAGTATAAATATGGTATAAGAAAACTTAATGATAGCTTTTTAGAATGTGGTGGTTCAAAAGAAGCGATTGCAGTTATTGAATCTCTTTTAAATAAAGTAAAACTTTAATTGGTGGGGCTTTACTGCCTGCAAATAGCGGGATAAATAGTCGTAACTGTATACAAGCATAGAGGTTCTCACCTTTATGCTTGTGTATTCTTATCCAGCAAATTGTACAGCAATATTTGCATGTAAAAAAGCAGTATCAAAAACGGGAACAGTAAGATCATTTTGGGAGATGAGTAAAGGTATTTCAGTGCAGCCTAATAATATACCTTCAGCACCGTTTTGAATTAATGATTTTGTAATTTGTAATAACCTTTTTTTAGATGTTTCTGAAATGATCCCTCTACTTAATTCATCTAATATGACATGGTGGATAAAAGTTCTTTCCTCGTCATTTGGGATAATTGTCTCAATGTTATATTTCGCTAATCGTGATTTATAGAAATCTTGCTCCATCGTTTGTTTTGTTCCTAATAGTCCGATACGTTTTATATTCTGTTCTACCATTTCTTTAGCACTTACATCACCAATGTGAAGAAGCGGGATAGATATTGCTTGTTCTACCTCCTCGGCAAATAGATGTACAGTATTTGAACACATTAATAAACATTCAGCCCCAGATTTTTCAACTTTCTTTGCAACTGTAACTAGTTCATTTTTCACTTCTTCATATTGATGGTTTTGTAATAAAGTAGTTACTTCACCAAAGTCCATACTATATAAAATTAGCTTCGCATTTTGATCGTATTGAGAGAGTGTAAGTGTATTAATATGTTTATAGTATAATGATGTAGATTCCCAACTTAATCCTCCAATCAAACCAATAACTTTCATAATGCATTCCTCCCGAAACGATTTTGAATTCATTATTTCATAATTCCGATAAGAATACAATGATTTAAATGTGCTATTTAATAAAAAATAAAAATAGTAAGAAAAGTGTTGAAATTTACATTCTTCAGTGCCATAATACGAATTACAAATTAATACTTATCCAGAGAGGTGGAGGGAACGGCCCTAAGAAACCTCAGCAACCCCTATGCAATTTTATAGGAAGGTGCTAATTCCGCAGAGGACACGATGTGTTTTTTGAAAGATAAGAGGATTCTTGAAAGTGAAAGAAAGTGACCTCTTATGTAAGAGGTCATTTTTTTGTTGTATAGAAAGGGAGTGTCGATGCATAATTCATTTTTAAATTAAATATAGAGTAATAAAAGTTGACTAATATGAGAGGGGAATTGTCATGAATAAATTATCAACAAAGTTAGTAGTAGCAATCGGTATTGGAGCAGCATTATACGGGATATTAGGACTTTGGGGATTTTCTATTGCACCGAATACATTTATTAAACCAGCATTAGCTATATTAACTGTTTTTGGAGCATTATTTGGTCCAGTGGCAGGACTGTTAATCGGACTTATCGGTCATACCGTAACAGATACGATTGCTGGATGGGGTATTTGGTGGGGATGGGTTATTAGTTCAGGAATTATTGGTTTTTCAATGGGGCTTATTCAAAAAAGAGTTGGTTTTAGTGTGAAAAACGGGTCGTTTAACAAGGGGGATATTTCTTATTTAGCAATTACTGGGCTAGTTGGTATTGTCATTGCTATTATATTTGCTGGGGCATTCGATATTATTGTGATGGGAGAACCATTTGACAAAATTGTTATACAAGTATTAGGAGCAACAATTTCCGATGTCATCGTTTTCTTAGTACTTGGATTGCCACTTACAATTGGTTTGGCGAAATCCAATAAGAAACATACACATTTAAAAATTGAAAAGTAGGGATGTTAACATGCAACCAATTATTTCGTTTGAACAATTCACCTTTCAATATGGGCATGCTGCGCAGCCTACTTTAAGTGATATTACCTTTCATATATACCCTGGGGAAAAAGTGCTAATTGCTGGACGAAGTGGTTCAGGAAAGTCGACATTAGCTCATTGTATAAATGGGCTAATCCCATTTTCTTACGAAGGGAATAGCACAGGTAACGTTTTAATTGCCGGTAAAGACCCAAGGGAAGGAAGTATTTTTGAACAAAGTAAACAGGTAGGAACAATTTTACAAGATCAAGATGCTCAATTTATTGGTCTGACAGTAGAAGAAGATGTAGCTTTTTATTTAGAAAATGAATGTGTAAAGCAAGATAACATGAAAAAGATTGTTTCGGACTCATTAAGAAAGGTGAAGATGCATACGTTTCATAAACAAAGTCCACATGAATTATCAGGAGGTCAAAAGCAAACAGTTTCTCTTGCTGGTTTATTAACAACAAATGCGGATATATTATTGTTCGATGAACCATTAGCGAACTTAGATCCACTAAGCGCCATACATACGATAGAACTTATGAAAGATATACATGAGCAGTATAATAAAACGATTGTTATTATCGAACATAGGATAGAAGAAATTTTAAAACTGGATTTAGACAAAGTTATATTAATTGATAAAGGTAAAGTCATTGCGATGGGAACACCAAAAGAAATCTTAGCGTCAAATATATTACCACGTATTGGCTTAAGAGAGCCTATTTACATCGAAGCATTAAAGAGATTACATTTTGATCGTAATAATGGCGTAATATATCCAATGGAAAACCTTCAAAAAGAAAAGGTAAGCAACGTTATAAAAGAGTGGATGGAGAAACAAGTCATATTAGAAAGGAATGCTAAAAACAAGGAATTACTTAAAGTGGAGAATTTATCATTTTCATACCCTAATAAACAAAAAGTATTAGAAAATGTAAACCTTTTAATATATGAAGGAGAAATTGTGGCACTGTTAGGACATAATGGAGCAGGGAAATCAACATTAGCTCATAGTCTTATAGGTATAAACAAAATGAAAAATGGGAAAATTGTGTTAAAAGGTGAAGATATTAGTTCTTGGTCTATTCGTAAACGTGGGGAAATCATATCTTACGTGATGCAAAATCCAAATCATATGATTACACAGTCTACTGTTTTTGAAGAAGTTTCATTTACATTAACATTACATAATTTTTCTAAGGAAGAAATTAAGAATAAAGTAGAAGGGATTTTAAAAATTTGTGGTTTATATCCATTTCGTAATTGGCCAATTCAAGCACTAAGCTATGGGCAAAAAAAGAGACTAACAATCGCATCTGTATTAACAACAAATCCTAAGCTTATCATATTAGATGAACCGACAGCGGGACAAGATTATTATCATTATAAACAATTTATGTCGTTCATTAAAAACCTAGCTAAAAAGGGAATTTCATTTGTTGTTATCACTCACGATATGAATCTCGCGCTAGAATATACAGACCGTGCAGTAGTTCTACATGAAGGGAAAATTATTGCGGATAATACAGTGTTTGATGTATTAGGCAATCAAGAAACGTTACAAAGAGCCAACTTAAGAGAGAGTTCTTTAACCAAGCTTATTAAATTTAGTGGGATTGCATGTCCAGAAAAATTTATGGAGCTTTATTTAGACAGTAATAGGAGGGAGGAAGGTGCATAGTACATATTTTCATCGTATGGATGGGGTAGTGAAATTGTTTTTATTTATTTTTTGTATGACGCTTACTTTTTTGTTTTTTGATTTTCGGGTGTTGCTAATATTATTTATTATTGGGTGTATCGGACTCAGCATTGCTAAAATTCCATTTCGTAAAATTTTAATTGTTTTTAGTGTCATATTTACATTTAGTTTATTAAACTCTGTCATGATTTTATTTATTACACCAACTCATGGATCTGAATTAACTGAATCATATACCGCGTTTTTACATGTTGGATATGCAACGATTACATATGAAACATTATTTTATGCAGCTACACTTTCATTAAAGTATTTTACGTTATTACCATTTACACTTCTTTTTATTTACACGACAGATCCAAGCGAATTTGTAAGTAGCTTAAGTAAACTTGGTATTCATTATAAGATTACATATGCAATAAATATTGCACTACGTTATATTCCTGACATCCAGTCTGAGTATAAAATTATTAAACACGCGCAAGAAGCGAGAGGAGTGGCTTTTGAAAAAGGAGAAGCAAGTTTATGGGTTCGTATGAAGAACCGTGTTTTAATTTTCTGGCCACTAATCATTCATTCTCTAGAAAGAATAGATACGGTTTCAAATGCAATGGATTTAAGAGGATTTGGAAAGAAGGATAAACGTACATGGTTTTATACAAGTAAGGCGAAACGTGAAGATTTCATCGCTTTATTTGCCGGTATTTTCATATTTATTGTTGCGGTATATTTAAAATTAAACGTATTTCAAAACTTTTGGTATCCATTTTAAAGCACTCTTTAAACGAGTGCTTTTACTTATTTTTATGTAGACATGCTCAAAAAAGGGATATATACATAATGTATAATACGAACCAGTTAAAATGATCAACTACCTATTAGTTTTCAAACCAAAAGGAGGAGAAAATATGAGTTACGGTGGTTCTTGTGGTTTTGGTGGAGGTTTCGCTTTACTAGTTGTGTTATTCATTCTATTAATAATTGTAGGATGCAGCTGCTGGGGCGGAGGATACTAATTTTTAATTAGTCTTCACAAATGTAAACTAAAAAAACATTGAAGATACTTATGTATCGAAACAAATAAAAAAGGAGCAACTATGCTCCTTTTTTATTTGTTTAAATGCGTATTCTCACTATATTTCGGGAACGTAATCGTTAAAGTCGTTCCTTTACTAACGATACTTCGGATTTTTAAACTTCCATGCATCGTCTCAATAATCTTAACAGCAACCATTGTACCTAAACCAGTTCCTTTTGTTTTTGTACTAAAATACGGTTCACCGAATCGATGTATTTGCTCCTGTGACATTCCAACTCCGCTATCTTCAATTCGTATTTCAACTTTACTATTATTGATAGATGAGGAAATATTTAAGGTACCACCATTAGGCATTGCTTCAATACTGTTTTTTATTAAGTTTAAAAAACATTGTTGAAAGTGCTGTTTATTACCAACAATGGTTGCCTCAGAAAAATCCTGTGTAATATGTATCGTATTCATATTACACAATGGCAATATCATATTAATAACTCGATTTAACTCTTGTTTTACTGAAATTTGATCTAATTTTTCTGGAGCAGGTTTGGCAAACGTTAAGTAATCATCGATAATTTCTTGGGCACGATTTAACTCTTCAAGTATATGTTTAATATATTCGTCTCTTGATTCAGGAGTTAAATTTTGTGTTTTTAAAAGCTGTGTAAATCCTTTTACAACCGTTAAGGGATTCCTTACTTCGTGCGATATACTTGCAGCGAGTTGGCTAACAATCTCCATTTTTTCCATTTTAATTAATTTAGAGCGCATTAATACAGCATCCTTTATAACTTCATTTATATAAACAATAAATAACATTAAAGTAGTCGGTAATACCATGAAATAAATAATATACAAATTATTCACTTCAAAATCTGATAAAGTTAATACAATTAAAGTTGTAAATATTGCTAGGAAAAAGGTTAAAAACATGGAAAAAGCTACTTTAAGTTTTCTATTATATGTATTAAATTTTGAAGATGCGAGTGCTGTAACGATGAACATTATTCCGTAAACAACGACTGTTAGCATATTAAATCCATAAAATATAAATCTTGTAATTAATAAAATTGTAAACAATATGATACCGACAGGGAATCCACCATAAAGCGTAGCTATTATGACCGGAATTTGTCTTAAATCATGAATACAACTTTCATCCATATAGATAGGGTATCGCATACATAAAATAAGCGGAATACTAGAACAAAGGGTAATCAGTAGTATTTTATATTTCTTTAAATAGTGCCGGCTATCATATATGAAATAAAAAACAAATATACTACATAGAATGTATAGAAGATTATTTAACACGTTTTGATTAATATAAACAAAGTCCATAATATTTGCCTCGTTATTCTGAATTTACTTAACATATGTATTATACATGATAACATATGTTAAAGTGAATAAACCTTGTTAATACAAGATTTGTTTGGCTTTTTGATATAAAATGCAAACATTCTGCAAACGTTAGCTATCCAAAGATATTTTCACCAAAATTTTTTACTCCTTCTTCCTGCATGCTCGGTAAAACATGAGAATAAATCCTAAGAGTTAATGAATACACGGAGATTTCAAAGAGTTGTAGACAAGTTTTCCAATTGGGATACAGCTGAAGAATTGTGTAAGGCAGTGAGGGATAAAAAAGAAATAATTCCAGTAAGGGTTTATTTGGGAAGTGGCTTTAAAACTGATGTTGTCGAGTACATGCGGTAGTAAAAGGGAGATGGACATTTGAAAAAAGTAGAAATTGATGTTGGTAGCAACAAACTTTTAATAGTGAAGGGCGGAAATGTAACAGTAGTCAATCCACCAATGAGTGGATTTGGTGAGCAAGTCGCGGTTTGGATAAACGGTAAAGTTGATCGTGTAGATGTGAAGTGAAAATCGTAATAAAAAAGAGCCATGAGTGGAAAGGCTCATAGCTCTTTGTATAAGGGTAATAATTTTATAGGTAAATATTATCATGTAATTCCAAAAAAATCAATTTCAGTAAATTGATTGGTATTTGATTTGGATTTTATAGAAAGAGAGCAGCTAACAACAGCTAGCGGCTCGGCAGGTTCTGTAAGACAAAACAGAAAAGAATATTAACAGAATATAGAGGTTTATCCTGGTTGTTTGAACGTAGTTAAAGAAAGAATATCACATACTATCAATGTTAATAAAAACTATCTGTGGCTTTCATTTCTTTATTTTATTCACAAATAGTTCCAGTAGCTATTCCGGTTGGAGCGACACCTACTGGGATAGTAGTGATAATAGTATTCGTAGCAATATCAATAACGGAAACAGTATTACTAGCTTGATTTGTAACATATGCTCGAGTGCCATCAGGTATGATGGTTACTTGATCAGGAGATAAACCAACAGAAATTGTATCAATTACAGTATTTGTCGCCACATTTATTACAGATACATTATTACTAACTTTATTTACAACGTAAATAAGATTTCCCCCCGGTGTAATATCTATACCAACAGGTTCGATACCTACGTTAATTGTATTAATAACTGCATTGGTAGCGGTGTTAATAACAGAAACGGTATTGCTGTTTTGATTTGTGACATAAGCACGAGTACCATCTAGTGTGAAGACGATTATTCTAGGACGAATACCGACAGGAATGGTAGCGATAACTGCATTGGTAGCAGTATTAATAACAGAAATTGTGTTGCTTAATTCGTTTGCAACATATGCAAAGGTCCCATTTGGTGAAACAGTGATTCCTTGTGGAGCGAGGCCAACAGGAATGGTAGCGATAACTGCATTGGTAGCTGCATTAATAACAGAAACAGTATTATTACCATGATTTCCAACATAAACAGTTGTGTTATCCGGAGAAACAGCTACACCGATTGGATCAGTTCCAACGGGAATGGTAGCGATAACAGTATTCGAAGCAGTATCAATAACGGAAACGGTATCAGAAAAAATATTAGTAACATAGGCACGAGCTCCATTTGGTGAAACCGTTACTTCAAGTGGTGCATTACCTACAGTAATTGTATCAACTACTATATTTGTTCCGGTGTTAATTACAGATACTGTATCATTTGTAGGGTCATCTATGAGTCCTGCATTTGTAGCATATACTAGGAAATTACATGCAGGTCCGGTTGGCCCAGTAGGTCCGGTCGGTCCAGTAGGTCCCGGTGGACAATCACAATCTCCGGTAGGTCCCGGTGGTCCTTCCGGCCCTTGGATTCCTTGCACACCTTGAGGTCCAGTGGCTCCTGGTGGTCCTTCCGGCCCTTGAATTCCTGGCACACCCTGAAGTCCAGTGGCTCCTTCCGGTCCTTCCGGCCCTTGAATTCCTTGTACACCCTGAGGTCCAGTGGGCCCTTCCGGTCCTTCCGGTCCTTGAATCCCTTGGATACCCTGAGGCCCAGTAGGTCCCGGTGGTCCAGGAATTCCCATTCCGGTCCCTGAACCAGTAGGCCCAGGTGGTCCTGGTGGTCCTTGAATCCCTTGTACACCTTGAGGTCCTTCCGGTCCTTCTGGTCCTTCCGGCCCCTGAATTCCTTCTACACCTTGAGGTCCTTGAGGCCCTTCCGGCCCTTCCGGTCCCTGAATCCCTGGCACACCTTGAGGTCCTTCCGGTCCTTCTGGTCCTTCCGGCCCCTGAATTCCTTGCACACCTTGAGAACCCTGAGCGCCTCTAGGTCCAGTGGCTCCAGTCGGCCCCGGTGTTCCGATGTTACTTAATAGCGAACTATTTAAGATTCCTTGTAAAATTAAGTTGAATGTTTGCTGTAATAAGGGGTCCGATATATTTGAACAACTTATAAGTGAAGACAAGCTTTGGAATAGAAATTGGAATAATGCTGAGATTTGAGTGAGAGATGCGGTAGGTAAAGAATTAATTAATTGATTTATAGTTCTTATAACTAAATTTCTATTTGGTGTATTTGGTTGTACTGCTATTAATAAATCATTTAATGCCTGTAATGCTGATTGGAGTATTTGTATAGTTGTTGGATTTGGTGTTGTGAAAAAAGAAAGGATGGCTTGATTTAATTGATTTATTATTTGCAATAATTCTTGTTGTTGAGCATTCGAGAAAAAAACAGGTGTACAGCAATTACTTTGATCACAAGGGGATATAGAAACAAAGCAGGGTTGCTGAAATTTATCACACGAATTTGATTTTCGATTATATCTCATAAATACCTCCTTTAAAAAAATTAAATGTTAAGTAATTTTTGGTAAATTATTAGCAACTGAATTTGTAGGTATATGTTTAATTGAAATGTTTTTTCCTTCAAAGTATATGCCAATAAAATTGAGGTGTTCATATGGGGGATATAGCCAATACTTGGTTGCTAGGAGGAAAGTGTAATCATAGGAAAGGAAATGAAGGTTACAAAGTTTATAGAAAAACGATTGTATTTAAAAAAAGCGTTATTGTAATAAAAGTTGAAGTTTATTAAAAAGAAGGAATGAAGGAAGTTGTAAAAGATTTTGAAAGATCCATAAAAAAAGAATTCAGTCAAACTCAGAATTCTTCTACACGTATTTTTATTTGTTAATCCATTTAGAAATAATAGGATAATGAAAGTCCTTTTCTTGTAGCACATATAAAATTCCTTTTATAGGTCCAAAAATTAACAAGAGAAACAGTATTAGATATAAAGGAGCTACCCCGAAAATAATCAAAGTGTTATTTGAGGCCAAGTCTAAATTAGACCAAAATAGCATTAAGATTCTTATTATGAAAAGATTCCAAATTACTGTAATTATCCAAATGAATAGTTGGTAAAAAACAGCTTCAAGGATATTTTTCCGAATGTTTTGTGATTTACATACAAAATAGAAAACCAAAGGTATATAAAAAATTGTGACACTAAAGAAAATAAGAATAAAAAAAGATAATAATGTAAGAAAATGCATAATTAATTTTATGTTCTTTTCTTGAGTTAGGATCATTAAGGTCCTCCTATATTTATGAGATTTGTTGTGCCTATTAAAATATGTACTGTTGGTAATTATAACATGAAAATGAATTGTAATAGAATAATGCATTAAAAAGAACAAGTAATAAATTAAATAAAAGCTTTATTTTGTTATAGATAAATAGGTGACTCAGCAATTGTGTTAGTCGAGTCACCTAGTACTATCGAACCAAATAATGTTCTTTTTCTATATGTAGTTATGTGGAGTTCTTAGAGGCTAGCCCAATAGACAAATAAGAGACAAATAGAATCATTTTAGAGAGTTTTACATTTTATTATGTTAATGCTACAACAGCAAGAGTTAAGCCCAATGTATTTAATGTATTAGAATATGGTCCTACATTAACAGTAAGAGTACTTGTTATACCTGGAGGTGTAGTGAAAATTGCGGGGGCTGATACAGAAGTGAATCCGGCTGTATATCCTAGAGAAGTACCTGATCCAATGATTGGATTATTATTCAGATACATAGTGATACCTGCCGAATTACCTCCTGGTTGAATGATAACTTGCACTTCATAGATTGCCAAATAGGTTCTTCCACCTTCAAGTAAAACAGTTGTTGGTGGTGTGAATGAGATTGCCGTGCCATTAGAATTTACCACAGTATCTAGTGGAATCGCAGAGTTTACAGAAACTATTGATGGGGTAGTTTGAACAACATTTAAACTGTTAGCCGTGGGAGATGGACAAGAACAAGGTTTGTGAATGTTAGGGTTGTTATCATTTTGATAATTCACAAATAATCAAGCTCCTTTACGTAAGATAATTTTTTATCCTATATAAAACGTAGCTTTTTTGTATCTAAGTTATTTTTAATAAGTTTTTAAAGATAATTCGAATATTATTGGTCAGTCAACTCTTAAAAGTATTTGATACTCTGGGATTTAAAAGTGCATCTGATAAATATATATGAATGTTTTTTAAGGACATTACTGTAAGTTAGGAAACATAATAAAATCGTTATTTTAATAAAAAACGGGAAAATGAGGGGAGTAAAAGGAAAAGAACCCTTTATATAAAGGGTTTTTCTGGTGATTTAATCTATCAATTACATTCTTGGTAATATTCATCACATGAATCGTTATTATCGTTACAGCATATACAAAATGTTTTTTGAACAAATAAACTAACTACACTAGTAGAACCTTCCTGCTTTGTAAGAGTAAGACCTTGAAAATCTTCAACTTGAAATATTTTTGTTTGAACAGGTTGTAATGTAGTAGTAATTGGTACGCTAGATCTTCTTGTTAGAATAGTTACTTGAACGGGTGCACTCATACCGACAACGAATAACTGAATTAATGTTTTGTTATGATTGTTTGTAAAATCCTCAAATACAGTTTGTGGAGCGGTGGTTTCAAGGAAAACTGACACAGGTATATTTCCATTTTCATTTTCTGCAGAACCAGCTATCGTATGAGTTTCAATAAAACAGTTATTTTTTTGATTGTTGGAATGTGATTGGTTTTTATAATATTTTTTACCATCTTTATAAAAGTAATCAGCCATATGAATTTAAAGCTCCCTTCTTTTAAATATCTATATAGTCTATTTAATAAAGTGAAGTAGTGCTTGTACAACATAATAAAATCCGCTCTCGTAATTATCTAAAAATGTTATTTGGAAATTAAAGAGCGCCATTCAAGGCGCTCTCGGATAAACATTAATATTGAAAAAGAATACCACATTATATTTTATGCATGTTCTTAATAAATGTGTAGTTTTTTAGCAAAATCCTTATTTGAAAACAAGAAGCCCTAGAGTTAGGGCTCTAGGGCTTCTTATTTTGGTATTCTCACATGGTTTTTCAAAAAGAATAGAACATATTGAAGATAACATGTGAATGTTTCATAAATGTATCAAAAAAGTGAACAAAATTGCTAGTGGAGAAGAAGCAGAAATGAAGTTTCTAATACGTAAGTACGTGAAAGGTATTATTTCCAATGAATAAAATGCGCATGGGAAACCTAATCATTATTTTATCGGGGGAAAAGAATATGTTATGAACTTGGTTGAATGAAAAAATGAAAATTTTACTTTTAGAGTGAAACTAAACAAAAACGCTATTTTATTAGAAAAGGAGGATGAAAATGGAGGTCCAGTTAATTCACGAACAAACATATAAAAGTCAGTATGATTTAGAAAATACAGTAGAAAAATTCTACGATAGTCTCCCAGAAGAATTCGGAATGTTAGAGGACGAGGATATCAAGAAATTTGATCATATAAGCGGAGTATTTGAGGCGACGGCCGTAATGAAGAATGGTTTGAAATTGAAGGTAGAAATATTCTTTGCGGATTGACGCAGACGAAGATGAATCATGGGTTTGTAAAGCTTATCAAGTAGCTTAATAAAAACTTCATTTGAAAGGAAAGTGATCAAGGTGGAAGTTCAATACGATGCGCAGGGCCGAATGAAGTACCAACCGATTACCATCCGAATCATAAGAAGCCGTATACAACGAAAGAATTAGCCTACATATGTAAGTATTATGGATTCGGAAAGATGAAGGGAATTGCTTTAGCATTAGGAAGAACGGAATTAACGATAAGGCAGCTATTAAATACTCTCCGGAAGAATGGAATATTTGAAAAATATAAAACTATGGGTGAGTAATTACAATAAAAATTTCATTTTATAGAAATAAAAACCCTAGTTTCCTAGGGTAATGGTATAACAGCCAAATATATTTTATTCGTTTATATTGTAACTTAATATTACGTTAAATACATCAGGTAAATGAAACCAATTGTAGAAAATAAGAGCAGTTAGCAAAAGCTAACTGCTCTTCTCCAAGGGGAAACAAGGAGAAAATCTAATGTCATATATAGTATTGACGTAATATTTAGTTTTATTCGTGAAGAATTACGTTTAACTTAATGCATAACCAACGATTAAAGTTAGTGTTAAAAACACTGATAATAACAATGTTAGCAGAACTGTTACTATGCTTCTAAGCATTGCTATCCAATTACCTGCTTTAGAGAATCCTTTAATACCAGCAAAAAAAGTTCCTATTGAAAAAATGAGTACAAAAAATAAAGGGTGAAAATAAACGATATTTATAAACGACGTATTCATTTCAGGTGTGCATACTTCAAGATATAAAAGAAAAAAAGCAATGCAAACTAATGAAAAAAAAGACCATAGATTTATATTATGCTTCATAGGTTGCTCCTTTGTTATCAAAATATTGCTATTAAATTTTAATGGAAAATATAAGAAAAATATAGTGGTTATAAATTGGAATGAATTTTTAAACAAAATAATCCTTTTGTTTAAAGAAAAACAAGCTACCACGTTACAATGATTGGATATATTTTCCAATATATCCTTAAGAGGGTGGGAATAGAAAGAATATCTTCGAGAGGAAAGGAATTAATTTATATTAGGAAATTGGTTGGGTAAATTAAAATAACCTAAATGTATACAAAGATATAAACTTATTAATAGTCATGACAATGAAGATTTTAAAACTGGTAAGATGGGGATATTTAGTTATTGTAAATGTGAAAAGTGCTGGAATTGTTCTAAAGGAAGGAATATCTGAAATATAAATATGATTGAGGGGAGTGAAATAATAATGGAAACTAGTACTTTTTTAGGGCTGTTCTGGGGATGGATGACGGTTATCGTATCGGGAATACTTTTCGTCCGTCCATCTGTGCTACGTGACTTAAAAAAATTAGTGGTTGAAGACAGAGGATTTGGTATTATGTATGGTTTTCTATCGATTTTCCTAGGATTAGGTACTGTAATTCTACATAATGTATGGGTATTCAACTGGCAGGGATTCCTAACGGTTATTGCATGGCTTGCATTATTAAAGGGAATTTACATAATTGCATATCCTGAACCCTCCAAGAAAACAGACTTTGAAGTAAGGATACTATCAACACGTATAGTACTCGCTATCATTGGTGCTTTGGCTTTATGGATGCTTATAGTAATCTATATAAAATAATCTTTTTTTTATAAATAAAAGAGCCTGATATGAGAGAAAAGGCCTTTTCAAAAATTGCATATGAGGAAAATCAATGTCAATAGTTTAATACCAATAAATTAGAATTAATTCCAGGTATTAAGTATTGAGAAATAAAAAATATTTAACGCAACAAAGTGGTTAACTTTATGAGCTAACCACCTGTTCCACAAAAGAAAATTAGGCCCTACAAGTAATAGATGTGTAATTTAAAGTTACAGTTATAGTGTAGGCGAGATTGAAAATGTTATACGAAAGTAATTTTGTTTAAAAGTTTTATTTTGTCATAAATAAAAGAGCATTTAGCCCAGCCTAACTGCTCGATACAGAGGTAATAGTCTAGCTACATAGATATTATATGCTGAGTTATTGATTTTATTTGTGTAAAACACAAAAGAGCAGCTAACAAAACCTAGCCGCTCTAAACAGTGATGTGTCTCTAGATGTAGTTGTAGTATAAACAGAACGTTGAGTTTTATTCATAGGGAGGTAGAGATGGGCTTGAAAATAGAATATAGTCCGGCTAGAAAACTAGAGGACACCAATTTTTAGAACTGCGATAAAATTGTTTTAAGAAATGGTGTTCTCTTTATTTTGAAAGGGGATTTGGGAAATGAAGGTATTAGAATAGAAATGGTTAATAAACGCATAGATTGATAAAAAGTAAAGGGAAAATCCCTTATGAGAATAAGGAATATTATCATTTTCGTTACCATTTTCTTCTATATTTATATATAATTAATTTGTATTTTATATATAAATTAGGAGGGAATTTATGACTACAAATAAGGACTACATTCGTTATATCCGGGGAAAAGTAGGGCATGATTTAATATTTCTTAATTTTGCTGGAGGTATTGTTTATAACGAACGAAATGAAATTCTTTTACAAAAACGGGGAGATAGAAATGAATGGGGTATTCCAGGTGGTGCTATGGAACTTGGAGAATCTCTTGAAGAAACCGCTAAACGAGAAATATTTGAGGAGACAGGATTAAATGTTGAAGTTGAACATCTTATAGGTGTCTATTCTAAATATTCTGGTGAGTTTCCGAACGGAGATAAAGCTCAGACTATCACTCATTGTTTTCAATGTAAGCCAATTGGTGGAGAACTTACTGTAGATGGTATTGAGACTTTGGATTTAAAATACTTCTCAATAGACCAAACGACTTAAGAACATAAAATAAAATTTAGATGAGCAAAGCTATTTCAAGTGAATAGAATCCATTCTTTAAGAATACATAAAAAATATATATACAAGCGTAGTCTAATCACTACATCATTGGTGAAAGTAGAATTCTATAAATTTTTTGGAGGAAGAGATATGCAAAAAAAGGTTCTCCTGTTTACAGATTTAGGGATTGATGATGCCTTTGCTATACTGTACATCTTTTTTCGTAAAGACATTCAACTTGTAGGAATTGTGGCCGATTATGGAAATGTATCAAGAGAAAATGTAATAAGAAATATAAACTATTTAAAGTACATTGCGGGAAGAGAAGAAATACCTGTATTCCTTGGTGCTTCTGTACCGTTGACAGGTATATTAATTCAGTATTTCCCTGAGGTACATGGAAAAGTTGGATTAGGACCTATTATTCCACCTGAAATTTCATATCCAGTTTATCCTTTAAATGATATTTATCAAATTATAGAATCAAATTTAGAAGATCTTACCATTATCAATTTAGGAAGACTTTCTTCGCTAGCTACGACTTTTGTATTAAATTTAGAAACAATGCGAAATGTAAGAGAATGCATTTGCATGGGGGGAGCTTTTTTCTATCCAGGTAACGTAACTGCTGTGGCTGAAGCTAATTTTTACGCAGATCCTTATGCAGCAAACTTAATTTTACAGCATGCAAAGAACTTGACGATTATTCCTTTAAATGTGACTCAACATGCGATTGTTACACCCGAAATGGTCCAACAAATTGATGCATTTCATCGGAATACACAGGATCTTGCAGGACTCATCATCAAACCTATGTTAGATTATTATTATAATTTCTACTCCAAGTCTAATCCTGGTATAAGTGGAAGTCCTATGCATGATTTTGTAACGGTATGGTATTTGCTGAATCAAGAGGCTGTTAGTCTTTCAAGGGTACCCATTAAAGTAATTCCTGATCAAGGGGAAGGATTTGGTCAAAGCATTGCAGACTTTCGTTTTGTTACAAATCCAGGCTATAAAACGCATAATGTAGCTTTTCAGTTTGATTATGAATGGTTCAAGAAGGATATTATGGAAACGTTCCTAAAGAAGAGAGTGTAACAGACTTTATTCACTTTACTTAACGTATAGGAATCCGACTTTTTTAGGTTGAAATTCTCTAACATACAAAGCTTCCTAATTGTTGGTACATTAAAGTTTTAACTTGATGACTATGTTATTCTACCCCATTCTATACAGTTACTCATTTTTAATGTGTTGTGTAACTCAAAAGAGGAAGTGTTATGAAGCTATGAATATCAAGGGCTGTAGCATTTAAATTAGTTACACAAAATATAAGATATGGGTAAGTGAAGAAAAGGTATAAAAAAGAGCGTAGTTTGTCCAATAGATGTAATGCTCTATTACTATTAAGTTAAGAAATTCATTGTTTCCGATTAATTGCATCCGTTTTTTGTGATTGTTATTGATTTTAAAAAATAAAAAATCGCCTTATTAAAGGCGGTTCATTTTGCATTCTTTTGATAAATAAATATCTTTTAAAATTAAATACAATGTTCTACATTAACATGTTTCTGGATCTTTGTCTTTTTTTCTAAGACCAAATAATCCTAGTAGTCCCAATAAACCAAGCCAAGCCCAATTATTATTTTTATTCTGATTATCATTTAAATCATTTGTCGTATTTACATTTCGAGTTCTCACATCATTATTAACTCTATTCATGTTATAGTCATTAACTCGAGTTATAATTAGTACGAAACGTTCATAAAACCATTTTTAATATACATGATAATAGTATAAACTCTATATTTCTTTTAATAATTTAGGGTTATATCCTTTCCGCATTAGCCGCTTTTAACCACGCTTCATAGAATTCTATAACTGATGCATACCGTTCTGCTCGATTGGCATTTACAGCACGATACGCTACCTCATATAATTCCTTACTTGCTTCCCATTTTATAAAAGAACGATCTTTTTCACCGCCTAAAAGTGAGAAAGCCATTGCTCCCATATTAAATACATTTGTTCTTTCATCAATTGTTGCGTTTAGTTCAAATTCCTCTGGTGACATAAAACGGGAGGAACCCCATAGCCGGCCCATTTTATTTATGTAAGGTTTCTTACTGTATAAATCTATATCACAAATTTTTGTCTCGTTTGTATTAAAATTATATAGAATACTACCGTCATAAAAATCTATTGCTACATAGTTTTTCTTTTCTACATAAGTATGGAAAGAAAAAAGGGAATGTAAGGAATGAATTCGTTCTATAGCAGATAAATGTCTAAATTTATAAAATGGTGAGTTTGGATTTTTATATTTTTCAGGAGGTGGGAAACTCCAATGCGAATGAAGACATTCACCATCAAACCAATCGAAAATTAATACATATCCAGATTGGACTGGAAAATGATCAATTAGTCTTATGAGCGATTCATGCTTTAAATCTTCATAGATAGTAACTGAATTTTTTAGCCTTTTAATAGCGTGACCCGTTGTTCCTTCAAATGCAATTGTTTGTGCTCCTGCGTATTTGATAAATTTCTTATGCCCATCTTTTTCTACACCAAAACTTATATTACCTGAGTCTTGCTGGTCAAAAACTGCAAATACGGTCCCTAATTTAATAAGCCAATCAAAATTATGATATTCTTTTAATTGGAATGTTACGTTATTTAACTGAATTTCGACTGAATTATCTTTCATAGATTACCTCACATTTAATATAATTAAGTTGTACATTCCACTATTCGACATATTTTATGGAAATCCTATGCTAATAATATAAAATTTTATAAATATAATGATAAATACTTATAAAGAGGTGAATACAATGGATCAACAAATTGTTATTAAAGCATATCAAAAAGACTGGGGTGAAGAGTATATAAAAGAAAAAGAGAAATTTTGTTCCTTGTTAGGACAAGAAATAATTGCTGTTGAACATATAGGGAGCACAGCAGTAGAAGGATTAGGAGCTAAACCTCTTATTGATATGATGATTGGCGTAACAGAATTGCAAATAGCTGAAAAGTGGATTGAAGTTCTATCGGAAATTGGATATGAGTATGTTCCAAAAGATGCAACGAATTGGCGTTTTTTTAGAAAGGGAAAATGGAGAGCGGGTACTCATCATTTGCATATTTATATTTATAATAGTGATGAGTGGAGAAACAATATTTTATTTCGTGACTTTCTAATAAGCCATGAATGGGCACGTAAAGAATATAGAGAATTAAAAGAGAGGCTTGCTATTACATATGCTTTTGATCGTGTTTCATATACAAAGGCAAAAGCGCCGTTTATTCGAAAAATATTAGAATTGGCTAGAATTCAATAAATTTATAGATTCTTATCTAACTAGTTTTGAAACCTCTTCCTATACTTTTTATAGGGAGAGGATTTTTTTCATAACAAAATATATAATTTCTAATTATTGGAGGCAAACTATTTTATTTATTTTGATATTTCTAGTACATTGGAAATATTAAGGGGGAATTAAGCAATGAAAGCTATTGTACATCAATATGAAAAAGGATTAGAGGGGTTAGAATATAAATTTTCACCTGAGATAAGTCCTAATGCAGGTGAAGTAAAAATAAAGTTAAAAGCTGCAGGGTTAAATCATAGGGATTTATTTATTATAAACAATAGAAAAGAAATGGATCTACCATTAGTAATAGGTTCAGATGGCTCAGGAATTGTTACAGAAATAGGAGAAGGAGTTTCAAATATTACACTACATACAGAAGTTATTATTAATCCTAGTATTGGATGGGAACATGCTACTGAAGTACCGGAGTTACCGGAAGTACTAGGTGGGCCGAAAGATGGAACGTTTGCTGAATATGTAATTGTACCGGCTGAAAATGTAGTAGAAAAGCCGGCATATCTTACTTGGGAAGAATCAGGTGTTTTATCTTTATCCGCATTAACAGCATATAGAGCACTTTTTACAAAGGGTAGATTGAAGTGCGGTGAACATGTTTTAATTCCGGGAATAGGAGGTGGTGTAGCTACATTTGCCATGTTATTCGCGAAAGCAATCGGCGCAAAAGTGAGTGTTACTTCAAGGGTAGAGAATAAAAGGGAACTTGCTGAAAAATATGGTGCAGATATTTCTTTTAATAGTACCGGAAATTGGGAAGAGAGCTTACAAGGTGAAAAAGTAGATTTAATAATAGATAGTATAGGCCCGGCAACTTTCTTGAAATATTTTGATGTATTAAAACCAAATGGAAGAATCGTGAATTTTGGTGCAAGCTCAGGAGATAAAATTGAATTACCATTACGCGCATTATTTTATAATCAAATTGATATTATGGGAACATCCATGGGTAGCCGTGAGGAATTTAATGAGATGATAAAGTTTATTGAAAAATATCAAATTAAACCAATTATTGATAAGGTTTACTCGTTAGAAGAAGCAATTCGAGCACTAAGCCGTATGGAACATGGGGAACAATTCGGAAATATTGTACTTCAAATGAACTAAAAAATATGATTTTGCAATTAGTATATTTAAATGAATATGTTATGTATTTCAAACATGAAAAAAATACGAACCGCCTTATTATAAAGGCTTACCGGCTTTATACATAAATAGCGTATAAAATTTGTTTAATAATTGTCACATGAGTAATAGTAAAATGAGAATTAGATGAAAAAAGTTTAAGCCTATTTTCATAATGGTATTGTATACTGTGTAAATCAAGAACACTTGTATGTAAGGAGAGAGTTTAATGAATTACACAGTATTTCAGTGGTTTAATAATTTTGCTGATTCATCCAAACTATTAGATACGTTAATGATTGCTATTACAAATAGCGCTGCATACGTAGCCGTTCTATTTATGTTTATCTTATGGTTTAATAATGGAAAGAAAGAAAAGGCAATTAGAAAACAATATACAGTTTTATATACGACGCTTTCGGTTATTATTGCATTATTAGTAAATGTTCTTATACACGCGGTATATTACCATCCGCGTCCGTTCGTATCACATGATGTACATCAATTAGTACCACATGCAGCAGATTCATCATTCGTTAGTGATCATTCTGTACTTGTATTTTCAATCGCCTTCGTATTTATTCTTAGAGGAGAAAAACTGAAATATATCGCGCTATTATGGGCAGTACTAGTCGGTATATCACGTATGTACGTAGGTGTTCATTATCCTTTAGATATACTTGGTGCAGCATTCTTAACACTTATTACGAGTGCTTTAGTAATGCAAAGTACACGTATGTTTGAACCAATAGCGAAACTTGTATTCAAAATGTATGCATTAGTAGCGAGACGAATTCCTTTCTTAGCGAAATATAACCATATCGCATAATTTTCCTATAAAAAGTTCCCCTTTGGACATCCAGAGGGGAATTTTTTTATAGGAAATACGAAAAGAGTTTAGAGTGCTCTGTAATCAAGTTGTACTAATTAATATTCTGAAATTTCACGCACCGTATTTTAAATATATAAAATAATAACACAAAATAACAACAGTTAGTTTTGCATTGTTTTAAAGGAATTAAAAAGAAAACTTCGAAACATATAGTATCGTAAACAAAAACTACAAATTTTAAAACGGATCTTCGTACGAATCCATTCCAAAAGAGAGGAGATAAGTATGCAAAAACTCCAAACGAATAAAGGCGCTCGATATATGATGATTGCTTTTATTGTTTTGTTTCTTATTATGATTTTGCGTATATTCTATATTCAGGCAGTAGGAGTCGTGCATAATGTGAATGTAAAGGATCTCGCGAATGAACAACATAATAAAAAAGGTGTTTTAGAAGCGAATCGTGGCACTATCTATGATCAAACCGGAAAGGTGTTAGTACAAGATTCTACAACGTATCGAGTTGTTGTGAATTTAAAAGGAAAAGATAAAGTGAAAAATAAAGATGAAACCGCACAACAATTAGCCGATGCGCTTGAAATTGATAAAGAAGAAGTATTAAAAAACTTTCATGAAGGGCGTACGCAAGTTGAAATTGGGAAAATTGGTCGGAACTTATCTAGGGAAAAGAAGGAAAAAATTAATGATTTAAAAATACCAGGTGTATCTTTTATGTCGGAAAAAGCAAGAGTGTATCCGAATGAAGACTTTGCATCCTATATACTTGGTTTTGCTAGACCAGATGATAAAGGGAATACGGAAGGGAAGTTTGGGCTTGAAAAGAGTTTGGATAAATATTTGCACTCTACAAACGGAAATATAGAATATGTGGGTACACGAAGGGGAATTCCGCTTACAAATGATATAGGTAAAGTAGAACCAGCTAAAAATGGGAATAACGTATATTTAACGCTTGATAAACAAATTAATAGTTTTTTAGAAGAAGCGATGAACAAAGCGCAAGAACATTATGATCCTTCTATGTTAATTGGCATTATTGCTGATCCAAAAACAGGAAAGGTTTTAGCGATGTCTAGTAAACCTAGTTACAATCCTAATGTAGGTGATATCGAATACTTTTTAAATGACCCGATTGCAAATGCATATGAACCAGGTTCAACAATGAAAGTTTTTACATTAGCAGCTGCCATTAATGAAGGTGTATATAACGGAAAAGAATATTTTCAATCTGGAAAATATTCCGTTGGTTCATCTGATATAAAAGACCATAATGGTGGATTTGGATGGGGATCAATTACATTTGATGAAGGATTTGAAAGGTCATCAAACGTAGCTTTTTCTATTTTAGAAGATCAGTTACTGAAATCAAATAAATTTAAGCAATATATGAATAAATTTGGATTCAATCAAAAAACAGGGATAGATTTACCTGGAGAAAGGAAAAATACTTTATTATTAAATACACAAATTCAACAGGTTACAACTTCTTTCGGTCAAGGTTCTACAGTAACTCCGATTCAATTAATCCAAGCGGCTACTGCTATAGCAAATGACGGGAAAATGATGCAACCATATATCGTTGATAAAGTTGTAAATCCAACAAACAAAGAAGTTATTATGGAAAATCAACCGAAAGAAATTGGGAATCCGATAAAAAAAGAAACAGCGGACAAGGTTAGAAGCTTAATGGAGCGTGTTATAACATCTTCAAAAGGAACTGGTACAATGTATAAAGTGGATGGTTATCCAATTGGAGGTAAGACAGGAACAGCACAAATCCCGAATCCTGAAAATGGCCGATATATGGAAGGGAAAGAGAATTACATTTTCTCCTTTTTAGGAATGGCTCCAATTGACGATCCGGAGTTAATCGTATACTTAGCTATTAAGCAGCCAAAGTTAAAAGGAGATGAGTATGGAGCTCAGCCTCTTGCTGAAATATTTAAACCTGTTATAAAAAACAGCCTTGAATATTTAAAGGTGAAACCGTATACAGAAAAACAAATAGCTGATGCAGCGAAACAATCTCAATTAAAAGTACAAAATTATGTAAATCAATCGATGGATACAATAGAGAAAAGTGTAGAAAAAGAGAAGCTACAGCCGGTAATTTTAGGAGAAGGAAAAATAATAAAACAATATCCACAGTCTGGCGAGGTAATGAGTGAAGGTGATCGTATATTTTTATTAGGGAATAACGCACAAATGCCAAATGTAAAAGGTTGGTCCATGCGTGATATTATGTATTTCTCCAAGCTTTTGAAATTAGATTTGAAAACTTCGGGTACGGGTTATGTAACGAGCCAAAGTATTGAAAAAGGACAAGATTTACGAGAAGGAGATACACTAGAACTAGAATTAGAACCGCCGTTACAACCGTTAGCTGAGGCAAATACGAATTAATTCAAACTTGTTGAAGAACCTACATCCAATAGGTTCTTTTTTAAAAATTTATGAGTAATTTCACGCACCGTATTTTTCAGAAAAAATAATAAATAAAATGCTTAACAGTTACTAAAACAAAAAAACTTACATATATTGAAATTAGAACGATTGTTCAATTTTTGTATTAAACGATGGAAGGAGTCTACATTGAATAAAAGACGATATGATAGTGATTTAGCCAAAGAAATAATAGCAGAAAAAGCGATAGAGTTATTTTCCTTAAAAGGGTATACAAGAACCTCCATTGATAACATTGCTAAAGCCTCTGGTTATAGTAAAGGACATATATATTATCATTATAAAAATAAAGAAGAATTATTTGTTTATTTAGCTAAAGACAGTATGAAAAACTGGCATGATAAATGGGAAATAGCAGAAAAACAGTATACAAACGCAACTGAAAAATTATATGGAATGGCTAAATTTGTACTTTATAATTACAAAACGCCGTTATTAAGAGCGGGGCAAGAACTTGCCTCTGATCCGAGCACGAATCCTTCTACAGTTAAACAACTTTATGGTTTAGCTGTTGTCCCTTTAAAGGCATATCAACAAATTTTAGATGAAGGTATAAAAAGTGGTGAGTTTTATATGAAAAATGTTGAGGGTTCATGCCTTTTATTAGGTTCATGGCTAGGTGGATTATGTCAATTCATTCATTCAATTGAAATGGAGAAATTAGAAGTTTTATTTGAAGAAGCTATTAAAATTTTTTTACTCTCTATTTCAAACAAATTTATGTAGCGTGACACGCGAATTAGAACGATTGTTCAAATCCTTACACTCGTCCGTTTTCATTATATGTATAAACAACAGGAGGTTATTTATATGGATGAGCAAAAAATCGCAATTATAACTGGCGGCGCTTCTGGTATTGGTAGAGCTTTAGCCATTCAATTAGCAAATAAAGATATATTTGTAATTATCGCTGATATTAATGAAACTTGTGGCCAAGACCTTGTGAATAATATAAAAAATAATAATCAACTAGCTAGGTTCGAATATTTAGATGTTACTAACGCTGGATCCGTAGAAGAACTTATTATAAAAATAGTTAATGAGTTTGGTAGAATTGATTATATGTTTAATAATGCAGGAATTGCTATGTATGGAGAAGTATTCGATATGTCTTTGGATGATTGGAAACATATTATTGAAATAAATTTATTAGGAGTAATTTACGGAACACAATTGGCTTACCAATTCATGAAAAAACAAGGATTTGGTCATATCATTAATACTGCTTCTGCAACTGGTTTAGGACCAGCTCCCCTTTGTACCGCGTATGCAACAACCAAACATGCTATCGTAGGTTTAACAACTTCATTACATTATGAGGCGGAAGAATACGGTGTAAATGTAAGTGTGCTTTGTCCAACTTTTGTAGATACACCCATATTTGAAAAATCAATTGCAATTAATATGAATAAGAATCAAATTATAAAACAACTAAAAACAAATAAGCCAATTTCAGCTGACAAATTCGCTGAAATTGCACTGAAAGCTATTCATAAAAATAAATTAGTAATTTGTCCAATGCCATTAAAAAAAACGATGGACGTATTCTTCACTTTATTTCCTTATCTTCATAAAAAGCTAATGCGTTTCGTATGTCAAATTGGTCGTAAAGCAAAAATGACGAAAATATAAATATCTGATTATTGTTTATTTACAGTTAAATTTATATGTGATAATATGGAAAAAATAAATGCAGTGAAGAGAAGAGTAAATAAAATGAATTTTTCACAGAGAGCTCCATGTAGCTGAAAAGGAGTAAAAATTCTTTATTGAACCAAGCCTCTGAGCAGCACATCGGAACCTATTATTAGGGGATGGTGTGACGGGAGCTCCCGTTATAGAGCTATGGTATAAGCATGAATTAGAATGCAGTACCTGATAAGGTTAGTATGGTGACATATTAACAAACTAGGGTGGCACCGCGATGATAAATCTCGTCCCTAAGATTAAAAGTCTTGGGGGTGGGATTTTTTTATTGTTGTAAAACAATTTTGAAAGCGGGGGCCAAAAATGAAAAATTTACTTAAAGATTGGAAATATCCTTTATTACTATTGTCCGGAGTTGGTATTGCGAATTTAGGGGCATGGATTTACTTAATAGCACTGAATGTACTTGTCTATAATATGGGTGGCTCAGCCTTAGCTGTTGCTACTTTATATGTAATAAAACCATTAGCCACTTTATTTACAAACGCTTGGTCTGGGAGTATGATTGATCGTTTAAATAAACGGAAATTAATGATTCACCTCGATATATATCGTGCGTTATTTATCGCTATTTTACCTTTACTTCCGTCACTTTGGATTGTTTATGTATTCGTATTCTTTATAAGTATGGCCAGTGCAATTTATGAGCCAACTGCTATGACGTATATGACGAAATTAATTCCAGTAGAGCAAAGACAACGTTTCAACTCATTACATACTTTAATAGGATCTGGTGCATCATTAATTGGACCAGCAGTAGCGGGGGGATTATTAATTGCAGGTACACCAGAGTTTGCTATATATATGAATGCTATAGCATTTCTCTTATCAGGATTCATTACATTACTTTTACCGAATCTTGATAAGAAAGAAGATTCGGATACAACTAGTAATACATTATCACTTACAGTATTAAAAAAAGATTGGAACACTGTTATAAATTTTAGTAGAAAACATGTGTATGTCGTATGTGTGTATTTCTTATTTCAAAGTATGTTCGTATTAGCAACTGCTACTGATTCACTTGAACTATCGTTTGCGAAAGAGGTATTACTACTAACAGATAGTGAATACGGTTTTCTAGTTAGTATAGCTGGTGCAGGATTTATTTTAGGTGCCATAACAAATACAATTTTATCAAAGAAATTAGCACCTTCATTTCTAATTGGAATAGGATCACTATTCATCGCAATTGGTTATTTAATTTATGCTTTTTCAAATGTATTTTTAATAGCTGCTATTGGATTCTTTATTTTATCTTTCTCTATGGCATATGCAAATACAGGATTTTATACATTTTACCAAAATAACGTTCCCGTTCATATAATGGGACGGATCGGGAGCATATATGGACTTGTTATTGCGTTAGTAACAATCTTTATTACAATACTATCTGGTGTTGCGACTCAGTTCATTTCTATACAACTTGTAGTTATTGTAGGGTCATTAATAATGTTATTTATTACTATCGTCTTGTTTGTGTTTACTTTATTCCCATCACAATCTAAGTTGTATTCTACTGAGTCAATAAAGTGAAATTTTAATCAGGGGAGCATCCCCCACTGATTATCAGCCCTCACCAATCGGGCTTTTACGGGCAGCAGGGTCCCCACTTAACTTCTTTGCTTTCGCTGAATTTTGAGATGGGGGTCCTACTGCCCACAAATAGCGGAGTACATTCGAAATGAACTTTGTGTTCTCATTAACAATTTATCGTATTTAATAAAAGGGTTCTTTCCCCTTTATATGGAAAAATTAATAAGGGTAAAGAACAATACCGAAAGACAAGGGTGGTTGTCGTGATAAAAACAAAAGATGAAATTAATAGAATTGTAAAAGAAATACAAAAGAAAATAGATTTCTCTGGAGTAGTTTTAGTAAAAAAAGAAAAAGACTTAATCTATGAAAAAGCAATGGGTTACGCAAACAAAAGTGAATGTATAAACAATACGATACAAACAAGATTCGGCATTGCCTCAGGATGTAAAATTTTCACTGCAATTGGAATCTGTCAACTTGTTGAAAAAGGTGTTATTTCTTTTCATACAAAATTAAAGGATTGTCTAGAGATAAAACTTCCAAACTTCGATGAAGATATTACAATACATCAACTACTAACGCATAGCTCTGGTATACCAGATTATTTTGATGAAAGTATTATAGATAACTTCGAGGATCTTTGGAAACAAACACCTATGTATCTATTAAAGAGCTTAAAAGACTTTTTACCATTATTTCAAAACAATAATATGATGTTTGCACCTGGGAGTAAGTTTCACTACAACAACGCAGGTTTTATCATACTTGGATTAATAATAGAAGAACAGACGGGACTTAAATTTACGGAGTATATAGAAACAAACATTTTTAATTCGATTGGCATGAATGATTCTGGCTATTTTTCGTTAGATAAATTACCAAGACATACAGCTCTAGGATATATAAAGGACGAAACCAACCAAAATTGGAGAACAAACGCTTACTCTATACCAATAAAAGGAGGGGCTGATGGAGGTGCATATGTTACTGCACCAGACATGTTGAAATTTTGGGCGGCACTATTTAATAATGAAATTTTAGGAAAGGAATATACAAAGTTACTTTTAACTCCCCACATTTATGTAAATGATAAACAGTCTTACGGATATGGAATATGGATTGAAACACGAGAAAACAAGGTATTCAAATATCATGTAATGGGATATGATCCAGGCGTCAGTTTTCGCTCGGCCATATATCCAGAATTAGGAATCACTTTAGTTATTCCATCGAATAAAGAGGCAGGACCTGAAAAATTAATGACAGAAATAGAAAGAGCTTTTTAATTATATGGATATAAAAGAAGAGATACGAAAATAATTTAAACGGGTTTATGATTGTTTCTGTTCTGAAAAATATTTTAGTTAACGAGGAACCCTTTATTTATTAAATAAGGGGTTTTTGTAATTCTGCACAATTACATATGTTTATATGGATTTTTAAATTAAAAAATATTACTATATAATTGTAAATTTAAATTATTAATTCATATGAAAGGATGTGTTAACAATTTGTATATGATCAACGGTAGTTTGTTTATTATTTTAGGGGTTATTTGTTATTTAATTGTACGTGGAATATTAATTGGTACCAAAAATAAAAAACATGTGATTTGGTGGAAAGAAATAGTAAGTTTTTTATTCGTGGTTTACATTTGTATGGTTGTTGCAGTAACTTTATTCCCTTTACCAATCGGTTTTCCTTCTAATATTGAAAATCTGAATCGCTCGGTCAATATAATACCATTTGCATCAATTATTAAAGACATCAATCAAATTGGTAGTGCTTATGATGGAGATGCCCTATTTATGATTGGGCTAATTGTAAGAAATGTAGGCGGGAATATTTTATTATTAATGCCTTTAGGATTTTTAGCACCTATCCTATGGGATAAATATAAGAAATTCAAAAATACAATTTTATTAGGATTTTCTATATCAGCTAGTATTGAATTGCTACAATTAATTGAGTCTTTATTTAGTGGAGTGGGACGTATTACTGATATTGATGATGTGATTTGTAATGTTCTAGGTTCTATTTTTGGATATTGTATTTATAATATCTTTTTAAAAGCCATTAATAAATTTAACATTCGAGTGTTGGGTAAAACTAATTCTAAAGGTGTGGAATTAGTTGATAAATAGGAGTTTAAACGAGTTATTAAAGGCGTACGAGTAAAAAGTACGTCTTTTTTATTTTTATAAATAATGCTTAAGGCTGATGAGAAATCACATTTTCCATCTTACACTTGAAAGTAGCTATCGTATTTCAAGTATGGAGTGAAAAGAGGAGAATATAATCTTTAAAGATAAGCAAGTTTATAGGAGGATTCTAAATGGATATTTTACTTGTTGTTCTTATTATTGTTTTGATGCAAAGTAAAGAACGAAAAGTGAAAATAAACCGTATTTGGCTCATTCCGGCTTTGTTGTGCTTTGTAACAATCCAGTCCATTATTCATATGGGACAAATAACATCCCTTGTTTAACATTGCTAAGAACGGTAATACTAATTAACATTGAACTTTTACAACAAGGGATGATAATATGATATACATTTACACAGACTTCGGCGGTACTCATACAACTTCACTTGCTGCAGCGTATCATTTAAATAAATTACCAACGGATCGTAAGTTAACGAAAGAAGAAATTTTGAATGTAGATTACTTTAATAAATTGAAAACAGAAGATATGGGAAAAATTATTTTTCATGGAATCGATGAACATGGTCATCCTGTATATACGATTGGATGTGGCGCATCAAAAGTTGTTGTACCAGCGATGAAGCATTTAGGAGAAATCTTGCAAAAACATTATCAAAGCCATGAAAAGATTATATTTTCTAATACATCACCAACAGTGCCTTTACCAATGACTTTCGGTGGGCTGTTTTCTAGAAGGTTCCATATTGATTTTATTGGCGTACCTTTACTCGTATGGGGAGCAAAAATTTGCTGTGATAATATACAAAGGCTTGTTAGTTATACAAAAGAAGCTGGACGATTAACGAATGATTATGTAGTAATTTTAGATAATGAAACTTTTAAATAGTATATGATAAGAAGAAAATCGAGCAAATTCCTTGATTTTCTTTTTTATTTGTGAAATAGACAAGAAATAGTCACAATTAATATGCATCTACTATAGCCAAAACAATAAAGTCCTGTTACTATTACAGGGATATTCTCTTTTCGTAACATAAATATATAGAAAAGTCAGAAAAGAGGAATTGAATTAAGGGAGGAACAACATGAAGCGTGTTGCTTGGATTACTGATAGTACAACTGCGAGTTTTAAAACAGAAGGAGATAACTTTGTTATCCCAATTGAAGTTATTATTGATGGTGTGTCGTACAAAGATTGTGAAGAAGGTGTGCGTGAGCGCGTTTATAATGCTTTGAATGAAGGTAAAACTGTCACTACATCACAGCCTAACATAGGGGAAATGGTAGATTTATTTTCGAAATGCAAAGAAGAATATGAAGAGGGATTTGCAGTTGCTATTAGCGGAAAAGTAAGTGGAACCTATCAAAACATGAAGTTAGCTGCAGAAATGGCAGGTTTCCCATTAACGGTATTAGATAGCGAAACAACAAGTTATCCAATGGATGAACTAATTAGAAAAGCGAAATCGTTATACAATGATGGTATGACTTTACAAGATATACACAAAACATTAGTAGATGAAAAAAGAAGACCTTTCCATGTATTCCCGAAAAGTTTAAAAGGCCTTTATGCAAGTGGACGTGTAAAGGGAGTTCAATTTTTACTTGGAAGTTTATTAAGTGTCAACTTAATATTAGAAGTAAAAGGTGGAGAGCTTTTACTTGAAAAGAAAGTACGTAAAATCCAAAAATGCCGAGAATACATTAAAAATGAACTTGAAAAAGAATTGCCAAAAGTACTTCACATGTTCCATGCTAACGATAAAGATGGAGCTGAAGAATGGATTGCAGATATTAGACAAGCATTCCCTGAAATGGATTTCAAACTATATCCATTACCAATTTCATTTGCAGTTCATGCAGGTGAAGGTACAATTGCAATTAGTTATTAAAGTAAAACCCGTGAATAATTCACGGGTTTTTTATTTAATTAAAATGAAATGTGATCTCGACATATCTCCATCGAGGTTAGAAATCGATGGTCGAGCTACCTTCTCATAGATAACTGTGGAATGCCTTTTTTATGACTTATCCAATTATTTCTTACAAGATTTAAGGAGGATTGAGTTGAAAATGAATTGATTAAAGTGTAAAATTACACTAAATAACACATTAGTTACTTTTTGAGGGGGAGGTAAAGTGAATAAGGAGCATGCAATTGAACTTATTTCAACGAAAATAAAGTTAATACGCACTGAAAAAAGATATACACAAGATAAAATGGCTGAAGTTCTCGGCATATCAAAAAAAACGCTTGTTCAAATTGAGAAAGGGAGAACGAATGCAGGTTGGACCAACACTGTTGCTATTTGTGCATTGTTTAGAGATAGTGAAGTTTTACAGAATACTCTTGGGGATGATCCATTAGTAGTAATCGAAACAATGGCCCACAATAGCACTAACAACTTCAAAGAAAAAACATTGGGAGGAAAAGTCTGGTGGAAACAGATTCAAGAAAAAGGGAATTTTCGCTTACAACAAAATCTAATTAGTCAGCATTATCGTATTCTAGACAGACAGGATTACCGTTGGTTTAATTCGTTTGATTTAGAAGAAACGCTAAATCAACTTAATAAATTAGCAACGAATTCAGAACATCAAATAACCAGAACTACAATGAGCGAAAATAAATAGGAGGAAATTACATATGATCATCTTGCATTTTCTTTGGATTTACTTTATGCCAATTTACTGGTTATGTGGATTTATAGGTGGAATCTATTTAATTATTGCAGGTATCAAATATCTTAAATTACTTGTAAGTGTAATGGGATTACTTTGTCTTACCCTTGTCGTGTTACCTATTGTTTGTTGGGGGACAGGGATTAATGCGGAATTTCTTCTTACACCCGTTTCCAACTTTTCACTATTCTCTTTAAGTGGGTTAATAACAGGATTTATTGGATTTTGGTCAAAAATTAAAGGCATAAGAAATATGGGAGTTACTATTTTTACTTGTGGAGTAATAGGTGCCCTATTCTATTATTTAATGTCTATACCCGATTCATACTATATAGGATAGTTTTTCAAAACTCAGTTCATTTACAAACAAAAGGATAGTGAAACAAGAAAAACATTATTTCTATTCTTTCTGTCTAACTTATTAAATAAAAAGGAGATGCTATAGAACTGGTAGCGTCTCCTTTTTCACATGAATCATTTACCTATCAGATAGGTTGCGCTCCAGTACGTAGTAGGTAACATATCAATAGCTAGCTATAATTTCTACATTCTCTGACTTTAAATGATAAAGGAGATGTTATCACAGTTGTTCCTGCAAAGAAAAAATGAATAGTTGTAGTAAAAACATTCTAGAATACAGAATATTAGGAATATTGGATATAAAATATGATAAATACGAGGCGTAAGCCAGTTTACAATTTTTATGTCAACACTACAAACTTGACATGTGTGTATTTCGTTTTGCACTGTAAATCATTCATATTGAGTAATGGAATTGTAGAAATATATAATAGAATATTCGCACTAATATTTATAAAACTACAATCTATTTATATATAAGGTTATTAGGATTATATTGAAAATGAAAGAGAAAACAATAGATGGAAGGGGATGTTTTTTATGTTTAAAAAAGCAGCACTAGGGATTTCATCGTTAGCAATCACAGCGTTCGTCGGATTAGGAATGGCAACAGAAGCTTTAGCTGGACCAGCAGCACCACTTACTTCACTAAACGTCGTACAAGTAGAGTCTGAGCTAGGCGGGGTAGAAACAATTAATCAGAACAGCTTCAGTACATCGCGTAACCACGGGGGAAAATACTTATATATTACAACGAAAGAAATGGGCTATGGCCAAAACCCATTTGCTAAAATGAATGGTTCTAATGTAAAAAGTATTGATTCCACTATAATTGGCGGAAGACCAATCGTTGGCTGGTATTATAAATGGGATGCGTCTGGACACCAACAAGGAACTTTTGAGTACCAAAAGACATCTATAAATGCCCCATTTAATACAATGCGTACATCAATTTATATCCAATAATTTTGAAAGCGTTCGCACATGTAGAATAGTAAAAAAGGTACTTCTAGGAGTACCTTTTTTTGATTTGAATCACGTTCATCTATATTTACAATCCTGATTTCACAGCAAGAATACTTACCATGAAACAAAATCCTTAAACGTCTATAAAATTAATATGAACGCGTAGTACAAGTCCGCTACAGTTAAAGTACGTAACTTTACATATTTCAACTCAATGAAAAAGGAAGAAACTGCAGTACTTACGCCGCAGTTTTAAATTCATCCATGAACTCACAGTTTTTAGATATATAGACATAAACGTAATACCTGCGCCTCTTTTTTAAATTCAAGATTAAAAAAGAGGAGCTAAACTTATATAAGCTTAGCTTAATGGGGATGTGGCGGAACTTTAAAATTAATTACATCTTTTTCATAGCATAAATAATTTTGTATAGGGAGATGAAAGGATTTTTTAAAGTAATAAAGAAGTATGTATAAACAAATATATAAATGGTAGTGATTAGGATGAAAATCAGTAAGTTTGCAGAAGTAAATAATGTAAGTGTAGATACGATTAGACATTATATGGATCTCGGACTCGTTATTCCTGAGAAAAAAGGAAGTCACTATTTTTTTGACGAGTATTGTCAAAAGGATATAGAACTTATATTAGAGTACAAATGGATAGGGTTTAGCTTGAATGAAATTAAAGAACTGTTTCTTTATAAAAATTTAGGGAAATCCTTAGACTATGAAAAGGATATTTTTTATCAATCTTTATTTAAAGTAAAATATGAAAAGATTGAGCAAGAGATAAAAACCTTAAAGGAACGAAAAGATAAATTAAAGAAAACGTTAAATAATTTATCTATAGAAACTGAAATTTCGAGTTCAATTTTAGGGGTAGATTTAAAAGTACTTCATTTATTTAAATGTGTTAAGTGTAACGGAAATTTAATTCTTGAAGATGGCATTATTAATAAAAATCAAATTGTTGAGGGGAAATTAATTTGTAATTGTGGTGAAGAATACGCGATTACTTCCGGAGTTTTAACAGCTGGAAAATTATTTGAGGTGTATAAGAGGAAATCACTTGAAGATTCTATTTCAGATTATATCCATGAAACGGATACTGCTTTTTTGGAAAATGTTCAAAGAGGAGGAGAATGGGCGAAAAAGAAACTAATGCAATTAGATTTAAATGAAAAAATACTACTTGATTTAGGGTCTGGTATTGGGTTCTTTTTACGAAATATTTATGAAGAACTACCGGAAGAGTGTTTATATATTGCTGTTGATCGAGATTTGAATAAACTTTTACTTTTAAAAGATGTAATTGAGAGAAGAAATGTGAAAAGAAATATTGTATTTATCTGTGCCGACTTTCTAAACATACCTATTCAGAATAATTCTGTTGATATTGTAATCGATCAATCAGGTACAAGTAATTATAGTTTTGAATATGAGGAGTTCTTATTGTGTGAATTAAATTCCCTTTTTAAACACAATTGTTATTTATTAAGTTCATTTATTTTATTTAATAAATTCAGCATAAATAGCCAAATTGCACCTAGACTCAGAGAGAATTTTACATCTGCAAAAGTAACAAAAGAAATCGAAAATTTACAGTTTCAATCTATTGATGAAAGTACTTCAAATTATTTGATACGAGGGGGAAGGTACGAGGATTTCTTTGTTCAAGGAGAAGAAATTTATACATATTCATTTTTCGGAAAAAGATGGGGTTAACCCCATCTTTTATTTATTTCCCCTTAAAACTTTTCAAATCGTACATATTGCTATTGGGTTGACCCAAGAACTTACAATGTACGTAACACAAAGTTAGGTAGGGGGAAAAGTGATGGGAAGTTTACGATTACATATAGAAAATAAAAAAAGAAACCAAGAACTAAGAAATATGTGTCTCTATTCATTCGGGAAAACAGTATCAATATTTGGTAGCTCTATTTATAGTTTTGCATTAGGATTATATGTTTTACATATAACCGGATCAGCATTAAATTTTGCCATTACGCTTATTTTAGGAACTATTCCGATGATTGTTATGAATCCATTTGCTGGTGTAATTGCAGATAAAGTTGATAAAAAGAAATTGGTCATTTGTATGGATTTACTAAGTGGAAGCTTATTAATTACTGTTTATATATTTAGCAGTAATTATGGATTAGACTTATTCACCATTTATGCTACTACCTTTCTTATAACGGTATTTACAACATTTTTTGGAATAGGATTAGAAGCTGCAAAACCAAATATCGTCTCCAAAGAGAGGCTAATGAGTATTAACTCTATAAGTAAAATTATCGATTCTATATCTTTAATTCTAGGTCCTATGTTAGGTGGTATTGTTTTTGCAGTCTTTGATATTAAAATTTTTATAATTATAAACGGTATTTCATTTATCCTTTCGGCTATTTCCATATTATTTATTAACTTTAAATTGTTTGAGCAAAACATAAATGAGGAATGTTCAATTAGAAAAATTAATTTTATTGAAGATATAAAGGAGGGATACTCTTACTTAATGGAGCGGAAAAGCTTAAAAAATACGTTCAGTATTTTAATTTCACTTAATTTCTTCTTAGGGTTTGCTGTAACTGTTCCATTGCCATACATTATTAATACAGTTCTCGATCTTGGTTCTAAACAATTTGGTATGATTCAAGGGACTTTTCCAGTAGGCATGATAATTGGTGCGATTTTAGTAAAAAAGATAACCGATCGTTTTTCTTACGCTTATCTTTTGAAAAAGTTAAGCTTTATGTTGGCGGTTTTTATGATTATTTCAGGAATTCCAGTTTTATTCAAAAGTTTTGAGGTAAATGATTTTGTATACGTTATTACCTATTGTGTTGTTATGTTCTTTTTAGGACTAATTATAGTGCTTATTGATATACCTATAGCTTATTTCATGCAAAAAGAGATTCCTGATGAATATAGAGGGAGGGTTCTCAGCATTGGATTAAGTATAAGTAAAATGATGCTTCCTATAGCAATGGCGCTATCCGGTCTATTATTAAATTATATTCCAGCCTACATGATTACAATTGTAGGGGGAATCTTATATTTAATAGTAATTAAAGTTTCATCGAATTGTTTCATATTAGAAGTTCATTCGAAAGATTATAGCGCTTAGTAGATCTTAGATTATTTATAGAATGGTTACTGCTACATTTTTCAAGTTAAGAAATGCAAATACTATAAAACGAAAAAATGGGCTAATTTCCCATGAACAATTTTGAAAATATTACATATTCGTTTTGGAGAATACTTTAAAATTGTAGGTTGAGGGGATGAATATCGTTCCGAAATACAATAATAAAATTTAACTTTGTTGATTGACCTTCCCCTTACAGGAAGCAGTATATTTAAAATAATTAAATACAGGAGGTGAGTATTATGCTTTCAATTGGAGAGTTTTCAAAAATATCTCATCTTACAATGAAGACGCTGCGCTATTATGATGAAATTGGGCTTTTAAAACCAGCTTTCATAGACGCTAAGAATGGCTATCGCTACTATGAGATTTTCCAATTAGAAATAGCTTTATTGATTACACGATTAAAAACTTATTTATTTTCGCTGGAAGAAATTAAGGATATTTTAGAAGATCGGGAGAATACTGAATTGCTTAACTCTAAAATGAAAGGCAAACAAGAAAATCTAACACAGCAGATAACATATTATTCTTCTTTATTAAAAGAATTAAAGCTTGATATTCAACAATTAAATGAAGAGGAAAGTATCATAGGTTACTTAAATCGTATTGAGATTAATCTTGTAAATCACTTAACCTATAATATATTATCTCAGCGAAAACAAATTAATACCGCTGATTTCCTAATACACTTTAATGAGTTGTTTAGTAAAATTTTATTTGAAAATTTATTACCTAGTGCAAAACCACTTGCTATATTCCATAGTTCAGAATATGTACCTGAAAATTATGATGTTGAAATTGCGATTCCCCTTGCAGAAGCCACAAATAAAACAAAAGTGTTTAATCCCGGTCTTTGCGCAATGGCTACGCTTATTGGTTCTTACGAAGAATTACCTTTTATTCATACAAAGCTACATGTTTGGATTGAAGAAAATAACTATAAACTGAATGGAGCTCCGTTTGAAGTTTATAAAACGAATCCTTATAGCACACAGGAGGAGAATAATATCATAGAAGTTTATTTTCCTATAAAATGAATAAAGGAAGGAGCGTATCACAATGTATGGTATAAACCGGCCAACAATAAAAGAAAAAATATTAATTTTAGTTACTGAGATTATTTATCTAATCATTGCGTATTACTTACTTTTCATTACTTATTTCAAACCAGGCATTTCAATAGGGCTGTTTATAGCTTTGATTATCACCGCTTTACGATTAACGGCTATGATGTTTATATGGTTGCCTAGAGGGATTTCATGGCAAGAAGCCATTATGAACAGTATTGCTTTTGGAATTTATTATTTAGGTTTTCCAATCTTAATGATTACTAGTAATCAGGATCCTAATTTAATATTACTTACAATAGGTTGGATATTGTTTTTAGGAGGAAGTATGTTAAACACAGTTTCAGAGCTACTTAGAAAATCCTTTAAAGACAATCCTGTAAATCAAGGTAAGCTATATACAGGTGGTTTATTTAAATATGCGATTCATATTAATTATCTGGGGGATTGCCTTTGGGTGTTAGGTTTAGCATTTATCGCTAGCAATATTTATAGTTTATTTATACCTCTAGGCCTGTTCTTTGTATTCGTTTTTGAATATATTCCAAAATCTGATGGTTACTTACAGAAAAAGTATGGAGAACAATTTACAGTCTATAAACAGAAAACAAAAAAATTAATACCGTTTATTTGGTAAATCAGTTTCATAAATTATAAAAAGCGCAGGATCAGCATCCTGCGCTTTTCTATCGTAATTCAGCGGTTTTTCTAATGACAATCTTATCAATATCATCTTCTTCATCACCAATAAATAATCCGCGTTCTTTTAAATATGCTTCAAAATATAAATCTGCTTCAGCGCGTTCGTCATATGGCTTTACAGAGAGAACGAAACCTAATTTGTTTTGTTCTTCTAAGTGAGAAGTGGAGATGTAAGCCGGTACATTATGGCGTAAAAAGAGTTCTTTAACTGGAATAATCATATCTTTCATTAATTTCGTTAGCATACCCATTTCAAACTCGAAATTAAAGCGATCTATACTAGATAAATCAGCGAATACTACACCGATAAAACCTGTATTAAATACTTCTTGATATTCTACATCTTCATCATGGCCGCCATAAAAATTCTTTTCGATTAAATAATTTACAAAATAAGCAACGCCATCACTTTGTTCAAATGGTTTCGTTGAAAGAACAAAACCAATTTTCTTTTGTTTATGTAAATACACACATGACATGTATGCTGAAATGTTATGTTCTTTAAACAAAGCGCTTGTTGCTCCTGAGAGACCATCTAATACGTGATGAACAATTTGAAGTTTTTTACGAGCGAAATAATAGGATTTCTTTTGTAACTCCAATGTATCAATAAAGACAGAGCCGATAAAGCCTGTATTTGAAATAATAGGTGCTTGCTTTTTTCTTCCTCTGCGCTTTAATGGAGCCATTGTTAAAATCATCCCTTCATGTACGTTTAAAATAAAAAGAACATTTGTTCGTATATTTATATTTTACTATTAAAACGCTATAAAGTAAAGGGTTTTTGATGAAAATATAACAAAAAAGACACCTTATAAAAGGTGCCTTAAACGCTGTAGGGAATAGGGTTTATCCTAACTATTTATATTATGATACAGAAACAATCTCTTCTGTATCTTCTACATCTAAATGACAGTCCATA
Source organism: Bacillus sp. FSL K6-2944 (assembly GCF_038005385.1). Lineage (NCBI taxonomy): Bacteria > Bacillati > Bacillota > Bacilli > Caryophanales > Bacillaceae > Bacillus > Bacillus sp. FSL K6-2944. Next base: position 1,460,797 of record NZ_JBBOTE010000001.1, read on the forward strand.
GTACGAACATCTTGATCTTCATGACTTCCGAAATAAATAGTAATTTTCATATGTATCGCTCCTTTATTCTAGGAATACCTAAAATAATTACTAGTAATGTTAATATTTATTATATACCACTTTTTTCATTCCGACAACGTTATATCATTTTTAATTATTTTAAACTATAGAGCACAATTTAAAGAGGTACTTTTTATAAAAAAAGGTAAATTTCTAATATGTTATATTTAATATAGAGGGATTCGAGTATTACTTTTTATGAAAAGGAGAACTATTGATGAATTATAAACAATTACTAATAGATAACTTTGCATTTAAAACTTCATATGTTGCGCAATTTGTGCCCGGAATGAGTATAAAAGAAACGAAAGATTATATTGCTGTTGATTGTGGATTACCTGCCGATACATTCAATATCATTACTCTACTGAACAATAATTTAACGGAAGGGGTCGAGAAATTACATAAGGAGGTAGAATACTATAATCAAAAGAAATTTCCAATGAGTGTTTGGTTATGGGATGAGGAGCAAGAGCGGGATATAAAAATCGGGTTAAAAGAAACGGAGCAAAATATTGCGATGGTAGCAGACTTAAAAACAATTTCTCCAACAATACACATGCCAGTAAGTTTTACAATTCAACAAGCATCTTCACCTGGACTAATAAAAAAATTTGGAGAAACGTTAGCTAATCTATTCGGCACATCGGAAGAAGGTATACATGTACAAGCATTCTATAATCAAATTTCTAATCTTGATTTATGGAACAGTGAGAATATGAAACTATTTTTAGGATTTTATGAAGGTGAAATCGTAACTGTTGGTTCATTGATATGTTCAAGAGATAGTATTGGTATTTATGACATCGCAACGAAAGAAGAAATGAGAGGACGAGGATTCGGATCTACTATGTTCAATTTCCTTCTGCAAGAAGCACAAAAATTTAAAAATACGTATTGTGTATTACAAGCTTCAACCGATGGAATCAATATTTATAAAAAATCGGGATTTCAAGCTATCGGCAAAATGACTGTATTGGAAAATCGACATTTAATTGAGTAAATCATTCAAGTTAAATTGTCTTTATATAGGAGCTTATAAATCGTTATGAAAAAGATATATCTCGTTACAATAATTTGTGCCTTTATAATAATAAGTATCTTTGTTTTTCAGAAAATTAATGAACATAAGTATACTAAAGCTATGAATCAATCAAATCATATAAAAAATATCGCACATAGAGGTGATTCTGCGTTCGCGCCTGAACATACAATAGCAGCATATCAATTAGGACAAAAAATAAATGGAGATTATATAGAAATTGATCTCCAAATGACAAAAGATGGGCATTTAGTGGCAATGCATGACGAAACCTTAAACCGTACAACAAATGGTACTGGGCTAGTGAAAGAGCATACATTAGAAGAAATAAAGCAACTAAATGCTGGTTCTTTTTTTAATGAAAAATATCCGAACTTAGCAAAGAAAGAATTTGAAAATGTTAAAGTCCCAACATTAACAGAAATTATTAAAACGTTTGGGCATAATGCGAACTATTATATCGAAACAAAATCACCTAATGAATATCCAGGAATGGAAGAAAAATTATTAGAAATTATTAATCATTATGAAATACAGGATAAAGTTATTATTCAATCGTTTAGTGAAGAAAGTCTACAAAAGATTCATGGCTTAAATAGTAATATATCCTTAGTACAATTATTACCTTATAAAAAAGCAGTTCAATTAACAGAATTAGAGATAGAAAAGTATAAAACGTACTGCATAGGTCTTGGTATGAATTACAAATATATTGATTCAGATTATGTAAAGAAAATAAAGAAAAGCGGATTAGAAGTTCATCCATTTACAGTAGATAATGAAAAAGATATGAAAAAGTTACTTTCATGGGGAGTCGATGGGATGTTTACTAATTATCCGGATCGTTTACATTCAATATTATTGGATTTGAAAAGTCATGAATAAGAAGTGTTATTCATAAAGGAGAAATTTACAAAACCTGCATATTAGGATTATCAATGCAAGAAGGCATGTAGCATATAAAAAGAAAATACCAAAAACCGCAACTTGAAGACTTAGGTTGTGGTTTTTTTATTGCTTCGATTTCAACTTACAAAGTTTGAAGCTAGAAGTGAAAACCTTTTTAGCTGAATTGGCTTCCTATGTATTTGTACTTCGTATCGTTCTAGGTATATGTACAACCCGTGAGACGAGTTTTGCATAGGATAATAGAAAAGGAGATGTTGCATATTGAAATACCACAATAGAAATGTAAGTAATCTGAATAAATTAGCGGATAATACGAAAGCTGCAGCTTTTAAGTGGTATCAGTACTGTATCGACAATGGAATTGAAGTATTAATTTATGAAACAATCCGTACGGTCGAGCAACAACGTGAATATGTTCGTAAAGGAGCATCACAAACGATGCGCTCATATCACTTAGTAGGACAGGCATTAGATTTTGTTCCAATTCAGTCGAATGGTACAGAAGATTGGAATGGCTATAATAAAGAACCGTGGGCTTCAGCAATTCGTTATGCTAAACAAATTGGTTTCGAATGGGGCGGTGACTGGAAAGGATTTGTGGATAGCCCGCATTTGCAATATAACTACAAAGGGTATGGAACGGATACTTTTGGAAAAGGTGCTCAAAACGTAGTGACTCCTCCCACGTCGAATGATAATGTAGGGGTTGCTTATATTAACGGTAGTAATGTAAATTTACGAAAAGGACCTGGTACTGGATATGGCGTTATTCGTCAATTAGGGAAAGAAGAGTCCTACAAAGTATTTGGACAATCAAATGGCTGGTTAAATCTAGGTGGCGATCAGTGGGTTTATAACGATCCATCATACATTCGTTATACGGGAGGAAATGTACCAGCAACTTCACAATCATCAAACGATGGTGTAGGTGTAGTTACTATAATCGCTGATGTATTGCGTGTTCGTACCGGCCCAGGAACAAATTACGGCATTGTGAAAAACGTGTACCAAGGTGAAAAATATCAATCGTTTGGATATAAAGATGGTTGGTATAATGTTGGTGGAAATCAATGGGTTTCTGGTGAATATGTTACGTTTGTAAAGTGAAAATAAGAGCCGTCCAGTTGGGCGGCACTTTATTTTAAATATTCATAGGGCGAACACTTATAATATCATTCGTGATACATAGAGTATAATTTTTCATTCTAATAATCAGAAAGTAATCAAAATGTAATTAATTTCAACTACGCTTTTTATATTTTTTTGATACACTGGCTACGAGGGGGATACCAATTAAGGTCGGTAAAAACCAAAACCATATTGGCGGAAGTAAATTTATAATGGGAATATGGATGCCGACATTTACTAAAAGCGCGGTGACTGCACCAATATAAGAACCTAACATGCCTCTAATGTGGTGATGGAGCCAATTTTTCCAACGTTTTTTTCGTGCAAGGTATCCATAAATCGCAAATGAATAAGAGAAGATTGCTACATAAAATAAATATGCGATTTTATCCCAGTTGATAATGGATAATATTATTGCCGTAAGGGTAATGACAACATAGGATGCATGATATATTTCGCCCCATTCGGTATGTTTTCCTTTCTTCTTTTGGGCAACCATCGCTACAATACCAGTGATTAAGCATATTGTTCCAAATAGGATGTGTATGGTTAAAAGAATGTTAAAAATGCTCATAATAATTCCTCCTTTTTTATTTTTATAGTATTGCAGTATAGGAGAAAAGTTGAAAAATATAGTTAGTTCGGCTTAATATATTGAAATAAAGGTACTCCTAGAACAAAACCCAATGATTTAAATATTTAGTGAGATGATTATTATGTTAAATGAAGGAGAGACTTCTATGTTTACATCTATTACATATTTACAATCTGGCAATGAGAAACAACAAAAAATATATGATGTTTTGAATAGCCTAAACATAATGGAGGATTTAGCTTTATATAATCCCGTTCTTTGCGGGACAATCCCTATAAGAATTGATACTCCTCAATCTGACTTAGATATTGTAATGGAAGTATATAATTTTGATGTTTTTGAGCAGGAAATGAGATCTTTATATGGTTCTTATGGAGGGTTCAACATAAAAAAGAAAAAATTAAAGGTACTGAATCGATAAAGGTGAATTTTGAATTCGAAGGTTTTGAATTTGAATTATTTGCTCAACCTAAGCCAGTGCGTAATCAAAATGCATATAGACATATGATAGTGGAGCACATGTTATTAATGCAGCATCCCCATATAAGGGAAGAAGTTATTCACTTAAAGGAACAAGGTTTAAAAACAGAACCTGCTTTTGCTCAAGTATTAAATATTGACGGAGATCCTTATGAAGAACTTATTTTATTAGGGCAGGAAATGAAATTGTGGTAAATAAGATACATAAAAAAATCCTCCAAAAACAAAAGAGGATTTTTTTATGCTGTTAACTTCCGAATTAATTCACTGAGCGATTTAATTCCGTTAGTCATTTGTTCTGGAGTAGCATATCCATATGATAAACGAATGTACTGATCTGATTCTTCTTCATAAATACGTCCCGGATTTAAAAGAATTCCTTTTGATAGTGCCTCTGAAAATAGTTTTTTCATCGGAATGTTATGTACAACCTTTAGCCATATAAAAAATCCACCACTAGGAATATCCCATGATGCAATATCTGCACAATATTTATTTAAAGCTCGTATCATTATTTGTCTTCGTTCTTTCAGGTGCATTCTTACGTTTGCTACATGTGCTTCATAAAAACCTTCATTTATCCATTTAGCAGCTACTCTTTGAGATAAAGAGCTGGATCCATAGTCTGTTTGCATTTTTATATCTGACAATCTATCAATAACAGGTTCTGGTCCGATTATCCATCCAATTCTAAGTCCTGGGCTAAGTGTTTTAGAGAGACTACCAATATATAATACATGTCCATGTTTATCCATCGACTTTAAAGGAGCTGGAGGTGATTCATCAAGCCATAACTCTCGGTAAATATCATCCTCGATGATAGGCAATTGCTCTTTTTCACATATTTTTAATATTTCTTTTCTTCGCTCTTTGGACATCAATATCCCCGTTGGATTTTGAAAACAAGGGATTGAATATAAAATATTATTCTTTTGACTATATTTAATTCGTTTTAATAGGTCGTTAGGTAAAATACCGTGATGATCCATTGATATACCTGATAAATTTATATTTGCTGATTGAAAAACATGAAGTGAATATAAGTAAGAAGGTTGCTCAAGTAAAACAGTTGATTTTCTATGTAAAAGACCAATCGATATTAATTGTAATGCTTGGAGTGCACCAGAGACTATTAATATAGAATCCGGTGATGCATGTATTCCAAATGATCTTACATATTTGCTTATTGCTTCACGTAACGGATAAATACCTTTTTGTTCTTCGTATCCGAAATAATCTAATTCCTCACTGACGTTTTTTATTATAGATTGCATAGTTTCGAGCGGGAAAAGATGAGGTGCAAGTTCACCTTTACTAAGATGGATAAGCGTTTTATTTGCTTCTGCTTCATTTATTTCTCGCACCATTAACTTACTTGGTTTATGAATACCGGCTTTTACATATTCACTCCAATCGGGCGGAGGATTAGTTGCTAATAATGACCATGTATTATTCATTACAATTGTTCCTGCTCCGATTTGTCCTTGAATTAAACCATCTGCTATAAGTTCATCTAGCGCAGTAATTACAGTACTTCGATTTACATGAAATAATTTTGCTAACTGCCGCTGACTAGGGATTTTACTTCCAATTGGCCATTCTCCGTTTTCAATTTTTTCTTTCATATAGTCTATTATCTGCTGATATTTGGGCACTTTTTTATCGGTCGTCATATAAAAAACTCCTTCGTTTATTTAAAAGATTCAAAGTGGTTGGTTTTTCCGATAAATAACTGGTTGAAGACATTGTATCAACTATTAAATATGATGAAAAGAAATAATTGGTAATTTAAAAATGGTTGTTTTTTTAGGGAAGGAGAGAAAATATGCATAATAAAAAATGGGATTTACGCATTATATGTGCTCACGCTTTTACAATTCTTATATGGGGAACTGCTTTTCCAGCAATTCGTATGGGGCTTGAATCTTATACGCCTGAACACCTTACTTTACTACGCTTATTAATCGCCTCATTTATACTTTTGTTATTTTCATTTATATACAAACTACGACTACCGGATTTAAAGGATATCCCAGCAATTTTTATATTTGGTGCTTTAGGGTTTACTATTTATCACATCGCATTAAATTACGGCGAAAAAACAGTAAATGCTGGATCTGCAAGTTTAATTATTTCAGTCACCCCAATAGTAACGGCAATTCTTGCTTCTGTTTTTTTGAATGAAAAAATGAAATTAAATGGCTGGATCGGTGGTGTCATGAGTTTTGCAGGAATTGCCTTAATTTCATTTAGCCAGGGCGATGCTATTCAATTGAATAGCGGGGGATTATTTATATTATTAGCGGCGATTTCAGAAAGTCTATTTTTCGTTTTCCAAACATCTTACTTAAAAAAATACGGCTTCTTACCATTTACCATATATACAATTTTGTCTAGTACTGTATGTATGCTTATTTTCTTACCCGGAGTTTATCAAGAAATACTAGCAGCTCCTCTTGAAGTTAACTTGAGCGTTATATATTTAGGTGTCTTTCCAACAGTACTCCCGTATATTGCATTGGCCTATATTATATTTCGTGCTGGTGCTTCTGAAGCAACAAGTTCTCTATATTTAACGCCAATAACTGCGTGTTTCATTGCTTGGATATGGTTAGGAGAAGTGCCAACTTTAGTTTCGATAATTGGCGGAGGAATTACTATACTTGGAATTGTGATTGCTCATATACCGGTATTAAGAAAAGAAAAACATAGGAATTTAGCAAATAATCAATCCGTATAATGTAATTCAATAATAATTTTATGATACTTTTTTATATAGTTTCTTTCTTATGTTGATAAATATAATATTTTGTATTTCAGTTAAATATTGTATGTTACATTTTATGTAGTAAGCATTTTAAAAGGAGCTGACAACATAATGAATGGAAAAAGAAATATTTTTACATGTATTTCTATTGTAGGAATCGGACTAGCTAGTTTTTCTAATTCTAGTTTCGCAGCAAGTGTAACGGACAATTCAATACAAAATTCTATTCCCGTAGTTAATCAACAAGTAGCTGCTGCAAAGGAAATGAAACCATTTCCCCAGCAAGTTAATTATGCAGGTGTTATAAAACCGAATCATGTTACACAGGAAAGTTTAAATGCTTCTGTAAGAAGTTACTACGATAATTGGAAAAAGAAATATTTGAAAAATGATTTATCTTCTTTACCTGGTGGTTATTGCGTAAAAGGAGAGATTACAGGTGATGCGGATGGGTTTAAGCCACTTGGAACTTCAGAAGGTCAAGGGTATGGGATGATAATTACAGTATTAATGGCTGGTTATGATTCGAATGCTCAAAAAATATATGACGGATTATTTAAAACAGCAAGAACTTTTAAAAGCTCTCAAAATCCTAATTTAATGGGATGGGTTGTCGCAGATAGTAAAAAAGCACAAGGTCATTTTGATTCTGCTACTGATGGAGATTTAGATATTGCGTATTCTCTTCTTCTTGCTCATAAGCAGTGGGGATCTAATGGAACAGTTAATTATTTGAAAGAAGCACAAGACATGATTACAAAAGGTATTAAAGCTAGTAATGTTACAAATAATAACCGACTAAATTTAGGAGATTGGGATTCTAAAAGTTCACTTGATACGAGACCATCTGATTGGATGATGTCACACCTTAGAGCATTTTATGAATTTACAGGTGATAAAACTTGGCTTACTGTTATTAATAATTTGTACGATGTTTATACGCAATTTAGTAATAAGTACTCTCCAAATACAGGACTTATTTCAGATTTCGTTGTAAAAAACCCACCACAACCCGCACCTAAAGACTTCTTAGATGAGTCAGAATATACAAATGCATATTATTATAATGCTAGTCGAGTACCTTTAAGAATTGTAATGGACTATGCGATGTACGGCGAGAAGCGAAGTAAAGTCATTTCTGATAAAGTCTCTTCATGGATTCAAAATAAAACGAATGGAAATCCTTCTAAAATTGTGGATGGTTATCAATTAAATGGATCCAATATTGGTAGTTATCCAACTGCTGTATTTGTTTCACCGTTTATTGCTGCAAGTATAACGAGTAGCAATAATCAAAAGTGGGTAAATAGTGGTTGGGATTGGATGAAGAATAAGAGAGAAAGCTATTTTAGTGATAGTTATAATTTATTAACTATGTTATTTATTACAGGAAATTGGTGGAAGCCTGTACCTGATGATAAAAAAACACAAAATCTAATAAATGATGCAATTTATGAAGGATACGATAATTAATTAAATTTGAGAATGGTTACTGAAGAAAGGAATTAGCATTCGCTAGTTCCTTTTTAATGTTTTGTAAAACATTATCCATTCTAAAATTCGCATAGATATACTTGCTTTTTTCATATACATAGTTATTGATGACTCTATGTTTTTATGAAGGGAGAGTATTTCTTGGAAAAAGTATTATTTTTCGGAGACCCAGGTATTGATGACTCATTTGCCATTATGTATGGTTTACTGCATCCCGAAATTGAAATTGTCGGTATTGTAACCGGATACGGAAATGTTGAGCATATACATGCTGCACATAATGCAGCGTATATTTTACAGTTAGCAAATAGACAAGACATTCCTGTCATTAGTGGTGCAACAAAACCACTTACAGAAGAAATCACTACGTACTATCCTGAAATTCACGGAGCAGAAGGATTAGGGCCCATCCATGTTCCAGAAAATATATTATCTATTCCAATATATAATTTCGGCAGTATTGCTGCGATTCTTATAAAGTACGGAAAAGATTTAACGATTGTTGATGTAGGAAGATCTACCTCGTTAGCAATTGCTTTTAATTTATGGAATGATTTAATGCTAAATGTAAAAGGAATCTATTTCATGGGTGGTGTTTTTTTAGAAGTAGGAAACGTTACGCCATTAGCAGAGGCAAACGTGTATGGAGATCCGATAGCAAGTAAAATTGTTTTCCATCAAGCAAAGAATTTATTCATATTCCCTTTAAATGTAACAAACAAAGCTGTGTTAACACCAAATGTATTTAACTATATTCAAGCTAATACAAAGAATCCATTTCATATGATAATGAAACCAATGTATGATTACTATCTATCCGCATACCAAAAACTTAATCCATCTATGGAAGGGCCTTTGCTACATGATGTGGTTGCAATAAGTGGATTAGTAAATCCAAGTTTTTTTGAATTTGTGCATCGTACAGTAAATGTAGATACATACGGAGATACGAAAGGACAAACATTTGCTGATTTTCGCCCTAGCTCTATATCTGATGGAGCCCATATAGCACTAGAAATAGATGAACAAAAATTCATTCAAGATTTTATGAAAATTATGTTATAAGTTGTTGTCGAAAAAGGGAATTATTTCACTACGTTGAATATAAACATACATCCTCTATATAAGGGAGCTTACAATATTGAATGTCCAGTTAAAGGTTGTTACGAGAGACAATTGGGAAGATGCATTAAAGTTACAAGTTAAAGAAGATCAAAGAAAATTTGTCCCCGCTGTAGCAGTTTCGCTTGCTAAAGTATATATAAAACCAGATGGTGACAATGTAGAGTACATACCATTTGCTATATACGATGGTGACCTTATGGTTGGTTTTGTTATGCATGCTGTTGTAATAGAGACATCGGATATGTATTGGATTAACGGATTTATTATTGATCAATCGCAACAAGGTAATGGTTATGGAAAAGCAGCATTACAAGAAAGTATTGATATAATAAAAAATACTTTTAAATCGTGTAAAGAAATAAGATTAACCGTACATAAAGATAATATCTCTGCAAAGAAATTATATGAACGATATGGTTTCATATCATTAGGACAGGAGTATGATGGTGAGCAAGTATACCGTTTATTTGTTTAACTATTAAGAAGTAAAGGTGTGAAATGAAATATGCAATTTACTGAAGTGAAAATTGAAGTGTTCATTCCTGAAGAATATATTGAAACATTAAGGGATGAATTAAATAAAATTGGAGCATGTAAAACGGGCGAATATGACCATTGTCTTTCCTATAGTTCAGTGAAAGGATATTGGAGACCTTTAGAAGAGGCATCTCCTTTTAATGGAGAAATTGGTCAAATATGCGAAGGACAAGAATGTAAAGTTGAAATAAAGTGTAAACGAGAACTTGTAAAAGATGCTCTTGAAGTTATTAATGATATTCATCCATATGAAACACCTATGATTTATATTATACCAATACTAAATGACTATTTTGAGAAACTATACATTAAATAACTAGGAGGAATATCAATTGAAAAGTAAATTTCATCATATTGTACGAGCAGTCATGATAAAAGATGAAAAATTATTAGTTGCTGAATATATCGGCCATCATTATTTTTTACCTGGTGGCCATGTTGAAATTGGAGAATCAGCAGAGAATGCATTAAAAAGAGAGTTAAGAGAAGAACTTGGAGTAAACTGTAGTATACAACAATTTTTAGGCGTCATAGAAAATCAATGGCAAGATAAAGAAGTGCTTCATCATGAAATTAACCACATTTTTGAAGTAGAGTCACAAGATTTACATACGGACTTAACACCGAAATCTAGCGAGTCTCATTTAGCATTTCACTGGATAGATTATAATAAAGAAGCCTTAAATCATTATGAAATCATGCCAATGCCTTTAGTGAAGGAATTACTAGAAAGAAAGTTAAGTGATGAACTACTAAATTGTTGGATTAGTAATTTTTAAATCACTTTATTTATAGTAAATACGTCCATCGAATGAATATAAAGAAAATAGGCTGAAAAACAAGGTACATCACCTAGTGTAAGTTCATATTTTGTTGATGTACGCATTTAGTCTATAGTCTTGTTTCTACTTTGTTTAAAAGAATTTATTAACTTTAATATTTGGACGGAATTTACATTTATAAATGGAGGGTTTCATAATGAATCAGTTTCAACAAGAACTACAATCATTAAACCTTAATGATTATCAAACTGGCAATGTTGTGTATTGGGATCAACAACAAAGTCAATATCCATACTATTACATTCAAGACGATGCACGTCGTTGCGGCGGATGTGGCGGTTGTGGTGGACGTTGCGGTGGATGTGGCGGTAGATGTGGTGGTTGTGCAGGTCGTTGCGGCGGATGCATAGGATGCGCAGGATGTTTCAGTTGCTTTAATTGCTGGAACTGGTGGATTATTTAAGTATAGAAAATTCAAGTTATTTTATATGAAAGAAAGGTGTAAAAACTATTTTGCACTTTTCTTTCATGCTGTAATTTTGATGTGTATTAAGGGGGATTTATTTGTATACATATGATAAGTTGATTTCTTGGGTAGAGGATATAAAAGAAAAAAATCATAGTTCTGCTACAGCACTTTGTATTATAAAAGATAATAAAATCGTACTAGAGCATTATAGTGGTTATCACTCAAATACATCTACAACCAAGAGAGTAACAGCATCTTCACAATTTAACGTTGCTTCTGCTAGAAAAAGTTATTTAGGATTAATGATAGCGTATGCGCTTTATGAGGGGAAAATAAACTCTATTGATGATGAAGCGATAAAATATTTTAAAGACTTTGATCCTGCATTGCTTAGTAAAACGACGATAAGACATTTAGTAACACATTCGCACGGATTAGAAGAAACGAATGACAGGACAATTTTTCGTGAATTTGCACCGGGACAATCATGGGCGTATAGAGATATTAATGTAAGAATGATGACACGTCTTATTTATCAGCTATATAACAAAAGTTTTCCTGAATTGTTAAAGGAGCGTGTGTTTAAGCCTGCTAATTTTCAAGAAACAGGTTGGAGAGTTCAGCGAGATGAAAATTTAGTTGACGTTGTTAATAATCCAAATGAAGACGCAATTAGTGAAATTGGTACGGTAGATGACGGTACTGAAAAAAATTTGTTTGTCTCAGCTAGAGAATTTGCGCAGTGGGGCAATCTTCATTTAAATCAAGGTGGGATAGATGGTAAACAAATTGTTCCAAAAGAAGTTATAAAAATCGCTACGAGTTTGCAGAGTCCAACATATATAAACAAAGAGCTACCACAAAATGGATTGTTTTGGTTCATCCAAAATGAGCCTGCGCAATTAAGCGAACTTGGTGAACGTGTTCCAAAAGGGTCGTATCAAATATTAGGGATTACTGGACCGACCATTTTAGTAATACCTGAATATAATGTAGTTGTTGCAAAAATGTATAACAAAAGATATAACTACGGCGGTGATAATTACTTATATTATCTACGTGAATTTAGTAATTTAGTCGCTGATACATTTAGTAACGGTAATAGGGCATAATTACTCCTATAACAAAAAGGAGTGATTGAAAGTGAAAGATAAAGTGAACAAAAATAAAAAACAAAATATAAAAGATGTAAATACAGAGCAAAATGCGATTTATAGCGATCCTAAAGATGCAGCTAATATGCAAACTGTACCGCAGCCGAAGGATTTTGATGAAATCGAATATTAATTTTTCATCCGACTATATGATGAATGAAAAATACGTCTTAAGTCTCATCACATATAAGAAATTATTTGATAACATATATACATAAGCATTTGAAAATGGCTTATCTTAACAAAGCTTTCTTTAGAAACATCTGATATAACCTGCAAAAGGCACTTCTTTATGAAGTGTCTTTTTGTGTATATGAACTTAATTACCATTTTCCGTACAGTATCTTGCAATTTATGATGGATATACTAACTGTGAAAATTCATGTCAAGATAAAAGAAGGGGACAGTTAGTATGAAACAAACTTCTATAAATCCGTTACTAATTGTTCTAGGTACAATCATTGTTCAAATTGGACTTGGAACAATTTATACATGGAGTTTATTTAATCAACCCCTTGTAAGTAAGTTTGGATGGAATCTTAATGCAGTAGCGATAACTTTCTCTATAACAAGTTTTTCTTTATCATTCTCAACTTTATTTGCAGCAAAGTTACAGAAAAAATTAGGACTTCGGAAACTTATTGCTACTGCAGGAATTGTTTTAGGACTCGGCTTAATACTTAGTTCACAAGTTTCTTCCTTACCACTATTATATTTATTAGCTGGTGTCGTTGTTGGTTATGCGGATGGAACAGCTTATATTACATCACTATCTAATTTAATTAAATGGTTTCCAAATCGGAAAGGGCTTATTTCAGGTATATCTGTATCAGCGTATGGAATGGGCAGCTTAATCTTTAGATATATAAACGGAAATCTTATCGATAACCTTGGTGTATCACAAGCATTCTTATATTGGGGTATTATCGTGTTACTTTTAGTGTTAATCGGATCGTTCTTCTTACGTGAGGCAATTGTAAGTAATGCTGTAACTGAAACATTACACAATGACTATACTCCGCGTGAAATGATGCGAACGAAACAAGTATATCTGCTATTTTTTATGTTATTCACCTCGTGTATGGGTGGTTTGTATTTAATCAGTATGGTAAAAGATATCGGTGTACAACTCGTTGGACTTAGCGCAGCAACCGCTGCAAACGCCGTTGCTATGATTGCGATCTTTAATACAGTAGGTAGAATCATTCTTGGGACGTTATCAGATAAAATCGGCCGAATGAAAATTGTCTCTGCAACGTTTATTATTATAGGTTTGTCAGTCTTTACTTTAAGTTTTATTCCGCTAAATTACGGAATCTATTTTGCTTGTGTAGCAAGTGTCGCCTTTTGCTTCGGCGGTAATATAACTATATTCCCAGCTATTGTCGGAGATTTCTTTGGATTAAAAAACCATAGTACAAATTACGGGATTGTCTACCAAGGTTTTGGATTTGGTGCGCTTGCAGGATCATTTATTGGAGCGATACTCGGGGGATTTCAACCAACTTTCATTATAATCGGTGTTTTAAGTGTTATTTCCTTCATTATTTCAATATTAATCCGTCCACCAAATGCAGAGAAGAAAAAGGAACTAAAACATTTACATCGGAAAGTGGCGTAATACTAAAAAGAGTCCTAATATAGGGCTCTTTTTAGTATAGAGAGAATAGAGTTATTTAATTTAAAATGAAATGATTTGAGAAGCCTCGATTCGTTCTAACAAAAGTAATGAAGTCATTGATAACACTTCTGAGTCATTATTTAAAGTAGCTACGATTACATTGGCTAATGGAGCTGACAATATCTCAATTTATATACCAATGTTCGCTAGTCAATCCTTGGAAGCAAATATCGTTACATTAATAATCTTTTTTCCATGATAGCGATATGGTGTTTTATTAGCTACAAATTGATAAGAACTCCTATTCTAGTTAAAGTACTTGAGAACAATTGTCATATTATTGTTCCAATTGTTCTAATTGGTTTAGGAATGTTCATTCTTTTTCGCAGTGATACAATTGAATTATTGTACTAATATGTTGAAACTTGAATTAAAAAGAATCAAACGCGGTAAAAAGCCATACTACAGATAAAATGTAGTACGGTTTTTTAAAATTTTAGTGAAATGAAACAGTGCACTACGACTATTAAGTTAGACAGGATATTACGATTATTAAATTGAATAGATACTTTAAAAGGAGCGTGATAATTAAAATGAAAATAGTAAAACAATGGGTCCAAGAAGATAGTGATTACATAAGAGAAAAAGTAATTGAATATAACCAAAAACATATTTCAGATGAAGAGAAAAAGCCTTCAGAAAAAATTAGTTTTATAGTGAGAAATGAAAAGGGAAAAATTGTAGGTGGAATAACTGCAATTACATTTTGGCACCACGTACATGTTGATTTCCTGTGGGTTTCTGAAGAATATAGACACGAAGGTTATGGAACCAAGTTAATAAAACTTATTGAAGAATTTGCAATTGAAAAAGGGTGTAGGTTAATTAATTTAGATACTTTATTCTAAAACTGCAAGAACGTACTTTGGATAATCTTCCTAAGGTACGTTCTTTTTTTATATCAGTAGCCTATTCTTATTAACTCCACCAATAGTGGTAAAGGCAAGACTTAACTAACTTATATATATTAAAAGGAGTTAATGGTAGAATGAATAGAAGACAGAAAATTCCTTTTATTTAAAATAGAGGAGGTACATATGAAAAAAGTTAATGTTACATACGCGATTTTGTACGATAAAACTAATGAAAAGATTTTAATGGTAAAAAACAAAGGGGAAAATGGTTCTTATTATACATTACCAGGTGGCGCAGTTAAATTAGGAGAAACATTGGAAGAAGCAGTAATTCGAGAAGTAAAAGAAGAAACAGGGTTACATATAAACGTAAAAGGGATTTGTTCTATCAGCGAAGCCTTTTTCGAGGAAAGAGATCATCATGCAATTTTCTTTAATTTTCTAGGCGAAATAATTGGCGGGGAGACATATATATCAAGACCAAAAGAAATCGAAGAAATTACTTGGATGGAATTACATATAGCAGCTCCATATTTACGCATACCAGAACATTTACTAGATTTATTACAAAGGAAAGAAACAGTACCGTACTTTTTTAACGGAACAATCGTTCATCAATCTTCATAAAAATATTATCTCATGTAAGGCGGGGAAAAAATGGAGTTTATCGTTAATCACAAACAATTCACTCAAGCACTTTCAGAAGTCAACAAAGCAATATCAACAAAATCTTTAATTCCTATATTATCTGGTATAAAAATAACTGCAGATCAATCTGGAATTACTTTAATTGCAAGTAACTCGAATATTTTTATTGAAAAATTCATTCCTGTTTTAATTGAAGACGAAAAGATTGCAACTATTTTAAAGGCAGGAACTATTGTTGTACCTGCAAAGTATTTTATTGAAATAATAAAGAAAATGCCAAGTGATATAGCAATAAAAAGTAAGAATGAGCAAATTATTAAGATACAATCAGAAGAAATCACATTAAGTTTAAATGGATTTCCTGCAGATGAGTTTCCGAATGTACCGCTTATAGACAATCATGCAGAAATCAAAGTAGAAACAGAGCAATTGATTGAAGTATTTAAACAAACAGTCTTTGCGGTAGCAAAAAATGAATCTAGACCTGTTCTTACTGGGGTGCATATAGAGTTATCTAATAATAAGTTTATTTGTGCTGCAACTGACTCACATAGACTAGCGATACGTGAAACGCGACTTTCCTCAGATGTAAAAGCAAATTGTATTGTACCAAGCGCAACCATTAATGAACTTCTAAAATTAATGAACAGCAATTCGAAATTCGTATATATCTACCTTTCAGAGAGTCATATTATATTTACGCTCGGAACAACTACATTATATTCAAGACTAATTGAAGGGAAATATCCTAATATTTCTAACCTTATTCCAAATGATTTTAAAACGATTATTAACGTAGATAGAAAAAAGATATTACAAGGTGTAGACCGATCAAGTTTATTAGCAAGTGAATGGGCCAATAACAATGTTAACTTAGAAATCATAAACGAATCTACAATTAAAATTTCTTCAAACGCTTCTCAAATTGGGCAAATATCCGAAACGCAACAAATAGATGCGATTCAAGGTGAAAAACAATTAAATATATCTTTCGATGGGCGTTTTATGGTTGATGCTTTAAGAGCAATAAAAGAAGAAACGATTACTTTAAGCTTTGGCGGTTCTATGAGACCGATATTGATTGAAGCAGGAGAACAATTTGCAGCAGTACATCTTATATCACCAGTAAGAGCTTATTAGGGATAGAGGAAGGAATTACATTATGTACAAGCAGACTTTTGTTTTATGAAATCATAAATCAATACATTATAAGAATGATGTATTAGTAAAGCAAACAGTTTACTAAATCCTACATAATATAATTCAATCATAGACAAAGCAGCAATGGTAATCTGAAATACAAAGCAAAATAATAATAACCTCAATATAAAAGCCATAGATTAATCGATATGGGGTGAGTATGATGAAGAAAATAATTGTTTTACTCATTGGTATAGTTTTAATTACTTTTGCTTTTTATCAATACAATAAAAAAGACTATGCAGCTAAAAGTACTAACTTGTATGTAGAAAACTTTAAAGGGGAAAATGATTCAATAAAAATACAATCTGCTATTAATAAAGCAGAATCTAGTAAAATTAAAACGGTATTACTTGATGATAAGAAGTATAAAATTACGTCACCAATCATTGTTAAAAAAGGTGTGAAATTATTATTTGGTTATGGATCCCAATTTGTAGTTGAGGGAAACTTTAGAGTTCTAGAACTGGAGAACAACGCATCCATTGAAGGAGCGTATATAGCTATTGACGATCCTAAATTTAGCTCTGAAGTTATTTATTTAGACGGTAAAAATAAATATTATAACACTTGGAACAAAACACAAATAAAAGATATAAATATTATCAATTGGACGGAAACGAATAAAGGTACCGGAATTTCTTTATACTCTGCTGGAAAAGAAAATGAAATTTCGTTTGTTAACTTCGAAAACATTAAAATTGTAGGAATGGAAACCGGACTAAAATTAGTAGCAAAAAAACCGAGCACCGGACAAGCTTGGATAAATGCCAATCGTTTTATGAACTTTTCTTTAGAAGACTGTGTGAATATGATTTATATGGATAGTCAAGTAACTACGCCAAATGAAATTAGTGGGAATCAATTTACAAATCTTCAAATACAGCCTTCAAATAAAACAAAAAGCATTATAAAAGTAAGTGGTCAGTATAATGAATTTCATGGGATGGTGTGGGATTTAAATAAAATAAAACATGAAAACGAACTCATTGAACTAACTGATAAAAGTATGAATACAGTGATTGAAATGTCCAGTGTACCAGCAAATAGAGTTTTAGATAGTGGGAAATCCAATATTGTGAAATAAGTTTAAATACAGAAAAAAGAGCGAATTCTTTATAAGAGGATTCGCTCTTTTTATATTTTAAAATTAAATTTCCTTCCACCAAGCGGATGAAGGATAATTTGTAGATTTTAACGTAATAGATTCACCAATTTGAGGCGTTGTAATTTTAACTCCTAAACGGTTAGCTTCTTTCGTAATACGTTCTATCGGGTCACTCCATTCGTGTAATGCTAACGTAAAGGCACCCCAATGAATCGGAAGAAGTAATTCTCCTTTAACATCAATATGAGCTTGTACCGTTTCTTCAGGCAACATATGAATAGCAGACCACCTCGGATCATATTGCCCGCATTCCATTAATGTAAGATCGAATGGACCGTATTTATCACCAATTTCCTTAAAGTGAGGGGCATAACCGCTATCACCACTAAAGAAAATTTTAGTCTCTTGACCAAGAATAAGCCATGAACACCATAATGAACGATCTCTATCTGTCATACCACGTCCCGAGAAATGCCTTGCAGGCGCACATACTAACTTAATATTATCAAACGTAATTTCGTCCCACCAATTATGTTCACTAATTTTACTAGGCGAAACACCCCATTTAATAAGATATTGTGCAACTCCAGTTGGAACATAAAAGTGCTTTGCGCGATCTTTTAACTGCATAATACTTTTGTAATTCAAATGATCATAGTGATTATGAGAAATGATAATCGCATCAATTTCTTGAAGGTCATCACGTTCTAAAGAAAAAGTACCACTATAGCGTTTACTATTAAACAAAGGAAATGGGGAAGAGGCATCTCCAAACACAGGGTCTAATAATAGTTTTTTACCTTCTATTTTCAAAAGAGAAGCAGAATGGCCAAACCATGTAACACTCTCTAACGATTCATTATCTTTATTTGATAAAACGATAGGCAAATCCTTTATAGGACGCAGCTTTGATTTTATTTTAAAGTAATCCGTCATTAAACTTATAATATCTTTCGGTTTAAAACTCATATCAGTATGAATTTGATTTGTATATTTCTTATTCATTCGTTCTCCTTTTTACGATTAACAATTTATGTATGTTGTTATTG
The DNA here is from genome assembly GCF_038005385.1 of Bacillus sp. FSL K6-2944. NCBI lineage: Bacteria > Bacillati > Bacillota > Bacilli > Caryophanales > Bacillaceae > Bacillus > Bacillus sp. FSL K6-2944. Next base: position 1,479,879 of record NZ_JBBOTE010000001.1, read on the forward strand.
TAGCTATTTGTAGTTTAAACTATATTATTTTACCTTTCATCTAAATTGCCTTGTATTTCATAAATTCGTCAAATTCATTATTTGTATCTATAAAGTACAAATTGCACAGTGGCAGCTAAAACAAATATTAAGTACATGTAAATTGTTTTTATTTAGTAAATTCCTTCTTATACGCAACAAAGAACATACGTTTCGTTGTATGTTATAGAAGAAAATATGTCTCTAATAAAAGAAAGGAAGGAGAGGATGTAAGTGCACATAGAGCGAAAAAAGAAATCAAAATGTAAACTATCAAAATCTGAAATCATGCATTTGTATACTGAAGGGAAGAGCACCTCAGAAATCGCCATGCTTGCTAATGTGTCTGCAAGGTATATTCGTATGGTTTTATCAGACAATAACGTACCAAGACGTGCTATAGGGAGTTGGAAGAGAAAGTATGACATAACAGAAGATTATTTTAAAACGTGGTCAAACAATATGGCTTATATTTTAGGGTTTATAGCAGCAGACGGTGCTATACCGAAAGAAAATCAATGTGTCAGTATATCACAAAAAGAAAGTTATATTTTAGAAGATATAAAACAAGAACTAAACACCAACCAGCCACTATATCGAAATAAAAAAACAGGCGTATATATGCTAAACATTAATAGCAAAACAATAAAAGACGACCTTATGAACATACACGGAATTATGCCATGTAAATCATTTAACATCGAATTTCCTTTTGTACCAGAAGAATATTTGCATCATTTTGTTCGTGGGTATTTTGATGGGGATGGTCATGTTAACTCTCACAAATACTTTGTTAGTTTTGTTGGCGGATCATATAATTTTATGAATTCTTTTAAAGATATCCTTGAGAATAATAAATTCCAATTAAGTTTTGTTGACAAAGAAAAACAATATCGTATTTACCTAAGTGGTAAAAATAATGTTAATAAATTTTCACGGTGGATTTATAAAGATAAAGGTTTACATTTAAAGCGTAAATACAATATTTTTCAAGAAAAAGAATAATTGTAATGATAATCGAATAATTCACAAACAAGTTCAATTATAAAATTAAAATTCACGATGAATTATTAATTGAAATCAAAGTAATTGCTAAAGCAAACAAATTATAAATATAGTTTAGTCAAATTCAAAGCAACTTGTTTAAATTTAATAATTAAACAAGTTGCTTTTTATTATGTTTTATTAATGATTATTTACGCTAATCCTGCATCAACGAACTATTCACTAATAAATAAAGAAAAGGGAAGTATACCAAATGAAACTAACCTATAATAAGTTTATTACTTTTTTCTAGTAGACATAATATATATTATAGGCAGTTATAGAAACAAAGCAATACCAGGTATCAAAACCCAAGTAAACTATACTTAATGAGACGAAACGGAGATTTTTGGTGAGATTTACATTAAATCTTATCTAAACAAATTTCTTCAGTTTTTATCGTTTTTATTTGTTATAAATTCATCACAGCAAATCTTAATCAATAATCGCTTAAGATTTAACGAATTAAAAACATTTTTGATTGGCAAGAAATTTTTATACAGAAAAATTATTTCTATACAAAATATAAATTAGTAATTTTATTTTATGTTTTACTTAATGAATTAATTGCTATTTGCACATGTTTTACAACTTTACATTATTTGTTGTTATTTCTGTCATTTAGGCTTAGTGACAGGGTAGCTGCTCTAGTCCGCAGGACTTTTTCCATTAATAGTAAAACAGGGTGTTCTTGAAGGTTATGCTCTCTCTCAATTATACTATTTATTAAATAAACGTAATGAGATGAGGGGAAATATTGAAAAAAAGTTGGACTGAAGAAGAATTATTAGAGAACTACATGCTGTTACCAAATGAACGTCATTTAGTATTGAGTAAAAAAACAAACGCCAATCGTCTGGGATTTGCTGTCTTACTAAAATATTTTCAACAGGAAGCTCGTTTTCCAAGCGAAAAACAAGATATCTCGAAAGATATTGTGCAACATTTAGCACATCAAATAGATGCTTTACCTGAAGATTTTTTTGAACATTATAAATGGGGCGGAAAAGAAAGAAGTTATACAGATCATCGAAAAATCATTCGTGATCTCTTTGGTTTCAGAGAGATCACTTCAAAAGATAATCTCCAATTGATACAATGGCTAAAAGAACAAGTACAACTTACACATGATATGGAAGATTTATCTGATCAAGCTTATCATTTATTTCGCAAATGGAAAGTAGAACCACCTTCTAAAGGTAGTTTAAAACGAATGATTCATTCCGCTATTGATACGTATGAGAAAGATTTATATTATACAATTTCCGAACATTTATCCGCTGAAACTTGTTGTCGATTAGATGCATTGTTAGCTGTGCAATCAAATGAGGATTTAGAAATTGTAGACATCATGTATGAAAAAACAAATTCAAATCAGTTATCTTTTCGATATCTTTTATCGTCTGCATGTAAACCGAGTGTAAATACTATGGAAACAGAATTAAAAAAACTGTTAGCCATCCAACGATTAGAAATTCCTCCTAGACTATTTCAGCATTTACCTCCAAAGTTAGAAAAGAAATATCGTTTCCGCGCAGCAACAGAAACTGTAACAGAATTACGTGCGCATCCGTCCCACATTCGTTATACATTATTAGCTATCCTTTTTTCACACCAATATGGGAAAGTCATTGATTCTTTAGCAGATTTATTAGATGAAATTACACTTAAAATCAAAAATAGAGCTAAAAATACAACTCGGAAAGAAGCCATTACAGAATTGGAACGGGTAAAAGGAAAAAATAAACATATTATAAGCTTATTAAAAGCAACTGTAGAACATCCCGAAGGGATTATTCAAGATACCCTATTTCCAATTGTTAGCGCTAACACAATTCAAGATATAATAAAAGAGATGACAAAAAATGATCGTGAATATAAAGAAAAAATTTATACTAGGATGCATGCTTCTTATGGCGGACACTATCGACGGACATTTATTGATATTTTGATGAATCTTACCTTCCGGTCTAATAACCAATTACATCAACCTGTAATTGAAGCTATTCAACTTATCCGAGAATATAAAGAAAGTGGCCAACGTTATTTTGCAATTGAAGATACTGTTCCAATTGAGGGTGTCATTCAACCTAAATGGAAAAATATCATTATCGAAGCGGATAGTCAGGGAGTTGAAAGAGTCAATCGAATTAACTATGAAATTGCAGTCATTCAATCTCTTCGTACGCAGCTTCGGTGTAAAGAAATTTGGATTGAAGGAGCAAATCGATATCGTAACCCGGATGAAGATCTTCCACAAGATTTTGAAGAAAATAAGGAAGAATATTTTGAAGCATTAAAGATACCACTTGATGTGAAGCCTTTTATTGAAAATATAAAGCAGTTAATGAAAGAAAAACTACAAATGCTTCATCAAGGATTAGAGAGTCAAAGCAATAAAAAAATAGTGATTACTACCAAAAGTAATAAAGGATGGATCCAAGTTACTCCCCTTGATAAACAACTGGAGCCTCCACTTGTACCAACTATTAAACAAGAAGTTAAAAATAGATGGAATGATATTAATTTATTAGATTTATTAAAAGAAACAGACTTTCATACAGGATTCACCAAACATTTTAAAACTACAGCTAACCGAGAAATATTAGATTCAGAAACGATTCAACGTCGTTTACTTCTTTGTTTATTTGGATTAGGAACAAACACTGGGTTAAAAGCAGTAGCTGCTGGAAACCCCATTGATAATTATCGAGAGCTTCGATATATGCGTCAGAAATTTATACATAAAGATCATTTAAGAAAAGCGAATGCAGAAGTAATCAATCAAATTATGAATCATCGAGAGAAAAATGTATGGGGAGAAGCTACCACTGCTTGTGCCTCGGATTCTAAACATTATGGCGCTTGGGATCAAAACCTACTAACAGAATGGCATCCTCGTTATAGAAAACATGGAATTATGATTTATTGGCACACAGATCGAAATTCTGCATGTGTGTATTCTCAAATTAAATCTTGTTTATCTTCTGAAGTAGCTGCAATGATGGAAGGTGTATTGCGCCACTGCACAGATATGGAAATTGATCGAAACTATGTAGATACGCATGGGCAAAGTGTGATTGCATTTGCCTTTTGTCATCTGTTAGGCTTCAAACTTATGCCACGTTTCAAGAATATTGGTTCTCAAAAATTGTATCGTCCTGAAGCTGGGATGAACGAAGAATACCCTCAGTTACATCCTGTTTTAAGTAGACCGATTAACTGGGATCTTATTCAACAACAATATGAAGAAATTGTTAAGTTTGCGACTGCCCTAAGACTGGGAACAGCTTCTGCTGAATCTATTTTAAAACGATTCACAAGGGATACAAAACATCCAACATATTTAGCATTATGTGAACTTGGAAAAGCAATGAAAACCATTTTTTTATGTGAATATTTACACTCCGAAGATATTCGTAGAGAAATTCAAGAAGGACTAAATACTGTAGAGCAATGGAATTCAGTAACTACTTATATTTTCTATGGGAAAAATAGTGAATTACGCTCCAATTCACTAGAGGATCAAGAAGTATCGGCCTTATCACTACAGCTACTTCAAAATTGTTTGGTCTATATGAATACCTTAATGGTACAAGAAATTCTATACGATAACCAACAATATTGGTTGAAAAAAATGACAATAGAAGATTTCCGAGGTTTAACCCCGTTATTTTATCATCATGTGAATCCATATGGAATTTTTAAATTAAATATGAATCAAAGAATACCAATTAAATTACAAGTAGCTTAAAAGTTATCATTCTTGTACAAACAGAGTCATAACTTTTAAGTTTTGACTCTGTTTTTGAAGTGCTGTAATATCAGTATGTAGACAGGTGTCATAACTTAAGGTCTAAAGTTACGGGGAAATAGGAGCGATTTTTATGAAATATGGCTATGCACGCGTAAGTACATTACACCAGGACCTGGGGTCCCAAATTCAAACATTGCAAAATGAAGGCTGTGAAGAAATTTATTCTGAAAAGTTTACTGGAACAAAAACAGATCGTCCAAAGTTTCAGGAATTATTATCTATATTAAAAACAGGGGATATGCTTGTTGTGACAAAACTAGATCGTTTTGCACGTTCAACCGTTGATGCGATACATATAATTAGAACGCTATTTGAAAAAGGTGTAAAGGTTCATATACTCAATATGGGATTAGTTGAAGATACACCAACAGGTAGGCTTGTATTCAATGTAATGAGCGCATTTGCTGAATTCGAAAGAGATATGATTGTAGAACGTACGCAAGAAGGAAAAGCAATCGCAAAGCTAAATCCTAATTTTAAAGAAGGGCGGCCAAAGAAATATAATAAGAAACAAATAGAACATGCCTTATTTCTTTTACATAATCATTCCTACAAAGAAGTGGAAGAAAAAATGGGTATTTCAAAAAGTACATTAATCAGAGCAAAGAGGCAATTAAAAAAAGAGAATGCCACAGAAAGTACAGTTACATCATAGTATGAATCTCCCTATTTACTTTTAATGGGAAAAGTCCTGCGGACTAGAGCAGCTACCCTGTCACTAAGCCATTTAGACTTGACTTTCATTACACTCATTGTTTTTTATTCTAGTTAACATAACGCTTATTTTTAACATAAAAAAATCCTCCTCACCTTCAGGAAGATTTTTTGTTTGCTATTATTTTATTTATATCTTCTAGTAACAATCCCAATTGTAAATGACATTGGAAAAATCTAGATTTAACAAATCTTCCTTACGTATAAAGAAATTAGCAACCCCAGAATCACCCCACATAATATTTAATGAATCGTCTGTATCGATTTGCATCAATAATATGTCATGTTGCTGGTATTTTTCTTCCCATTCCCTTGGATCTGTCTGTGTGAAAAATGGATAACCACCAATTTTATGTCCTTGATCCTTACATAAATCATCATACAGTTCGCCTAATTCTGTATTATTTTCTTCATCAACAATTTCTTCCCAATCAATGTTATCATTAAAAATCATTTCAAATCGATAATCTCTTGGTGTTACTGGTTGATATGCCAACTCAAACTTTAGTTTTGCTGCTTTGGGTATGATAAAATTCTCTAAATCTAAAGTGTTTAAATAACTAAAATCAGTAATCACCTTAGTTAAATCCGCTGTGATTGTAGAATGATAAACAATTCGAAAGTCTTTTTGGGTTGTGGGATGATCAAAATCTGCTCCAAAAAGATCTTCTTCAGCACTTATGAAAAACTGTAACATTCCATGTTGAGGCATATGTTCAATGTTTGGTATTTCTTCAAGGTTTAACTGCGCAAGTAGCATCATAGGTTGTCCGTTTGAGTCTTTAGGATGCTCTTGATCTATAGGTAAATACGGATATCCACCAAACTTACTTTCAAAAAGCGTTGTCTCTGCTAATGTTCCAGACACTTTAACATACGGTTTCACACTTTCTTCTAAAATACTACGATACTGTTCTAGTTCTTTCGGAATTTGAAGTTGATACGTATTCTTCACTATATTTGCCTCCTTTTAGTAATGAATTGAAAATGCCTAACTTAATTATATAGTAAGCGATAGCTTAATTGAAAATCGTTAAAAATCCATTTTCACCCTCATTTTTTGCGCGCTTGGTGGACAAAGTAGATTATGTTCTAATACCTTTTTATTAATAGTTCGAATTAAATCCGCTGCTTCTGCAGTATTTGTATTTTCTTTTAGCTTTTCTTTTAAATCATCAATTTCTTTTGAAAGCTCAATCCACCTAGGTAAAACGTGATTATTTGCTAAAGTTCTATAAAGTTGCTTTTCAGGATTGTACGAAAGATCTTTATCAAGATTAAGAGGTTTCCCTTTACCAGGTAAATGATCAAAAGCTCCTTTCTGTTCTGCTTGTTTAACGATAGAACTAATATGATCCTCATACGTATAAGACCAAACTTTCTCATCTTTTACTAAAATCTCTTGTTTTTTTAGTTTTTTATCTAGTTCTTCTTGATTCATAGATTCTCTCTCCTTTTTATTTTCTAATGTCGTTTTTGTAAATTCTAATGCCCTTAATCCATAGAATAGCTTTTCTCGCCACCATACGCTATCATGTCCACCTTGAAACTCTTCGTAAGTGGTTTGGTATTTCTTTGCTTCTAAAGCTTTATATAGCCGTCTATTAGCCGTTAAAAGAGGTTCGTTTTCGAGTTCGCCTACTGCTATGTAAGAATGTAGATGAGTCGCATTAGAATTTATTGATGAAATTTGATTTTCAATCCAAGGAATTGTATTTTCATAATTATCCTTTTTCCAATGTACGGATCCAGACATTGACAACACATTTCCGAAAATATGTGGATTTTGAAGTGCTGCATAAAAAGCTGCTAAGCCACCAAGACTGAAACCAGCAATTGTTGTATGATTCTTTTCTTGATAAACGTGATACTTAGCTTGAATCCACGGAAGTAATTCCTTCGTTAAAAATGCATTCATTTTATCGTTATAAGTTAGCTCTTCTAATCGATCGACAGGATCTATAGCAACAGCAATGCAAGATGGGATTTCTTTTTCGTAAATTAAATAATTAAGTGTTTTTTCAATTGAAAGGCTCTGAATGAATTCCCATCAAATACAATGAGAAGTTCTTGAAGATGTGGAGTGTGAGAATAATCATGAGGCGTATAAATATGAATTTTACGTGTGTTATTTAAAATCGAACTATGAAAAGAATATGTTTCAATTCTCCCAGATGGATAATGATTTGAAGGGAAACGACTGCTATACTGCATGTCCATACTTATTTTTAACACAGACGCTTTATTGGTACCTTCTCCAAATGTATTTTTATTAAATGGGTCTAATCGATACTGTTCACTACGCTTTATCCAATTATTTTCGAAAAAATCATTTACTGTAAAATAATAAGTTGAAATAAAACTCTTATTTGTTCTAAACGTAACATACCAAATATCTGTCTGTAACAATCGTTGTAATTGATTTACAGACAAATCCCAACCAGGAAAACTACCGAATACATAAACGTTTTCAGTGTTTTGATCCCCTAACCATATATACGTTATAAGCTTATACTGATTATCTGCAGGGCATTGTTCTATTAGTGGTGTGTGATTTGACTTTATTTCATGCAAAAAAGTATAAAGAGCTTTTTCGTTTCCATTCTTTAATTGATTTTTAAGCTTCTCTAACTTAGGACTGATTATTGTAGTCACCTCTCTTCCTCCTTTGTAGTATTCTATATGTAGTTTTTTTCATTAGAATCCCTATATAAAAGTAGTCGTAAGTTATTTGTTTAGCGAAGTTATTTATTAGAAAAATAATCAATTGCCTGAATAGAAAGTTCTAATGATTTTATTCTTCTTTCTAAAAGCGTTCTTTGAGGACTCCCAAGCTTTGACTTAACGTAAATCTTTTCAATTGATGGAAGCAAACCAATTAGAACATTACGAGCTTCTGCTAAATCTTCCTGAGTATAATGATGAGTTTCTTGCTTCCAAACACTTTCTAACATAGCTAAGCCGATACTAGCTGCTTTGAGTCTTTTTTTCACTAAAGTAGTATTTGATCCTTTTTGAGTCATCTGTGATAAGGCATTTTCAAGTTTACTAATTGTTGACTGTAAAGATTTTATTGATTCTACTTTATCTATATTTGATACGTTTTTCATGTTAATGTTATCCCTTCTACGTTGCTAACTTGTTTTGTTTAATGTTTAATGAAATCCTTAAAAGCTTGATTTCACTCGAAATATTTTAACATAAATAACTAACTGTATTCGAGTTGGACAATAACTTAAAGTAAAACAGCTATTCCTCTCTCCTCCCCTGTATCATTCTATTATCTTTACTTCTTTCTTCTCATTAGAATTCCTATATAAACTAGTTGTTAATATTGAATGTTTTATGAACAAAAAAACGTACAAGTAATGTAACCTGTACGTTTTCGCTTTTATTCAATAAGGTAATAAAGTAATAAAGTAATAGCTTCCTGGTCTTCTCATAACTTATGAAATCTCTATACAAAATGGGATAATTCACAATTTCTGTTTCTAGAAAACGATATTGCGGAAACCACTCAAAAAACGATTTTCTTAACCACTTTATTTGTTGAAACGTAATGTTCTGTTCGTTTCCATTTAGTATAGAATTTAAAGTAGCTGCTGTATGCATTCAATAATGATTAAAATCAGCGTTTATACAGTCATCTTCGGTAAATTTACTTTTTAAGTTTCGCTGCAATTTTGCTGTAGCACGATAAGGAAACGGTTTATGAAGTGGACTATGCATTTTCTGCAATTCCTTAAAAATAATTCGTTTTCCTAACTTCAACTTTCCACCCCTTTATTTATCTATCCAATTTAATAAGTTTTCATAATGATATTGAGCATCGATATACCCAAGATTATATAGATTAACGAGCTTTTCCTTATTTCTTTCTATTCCGCTTATAGGAAGCTGTACACTTGGTTGAATTACATAAAAATTATCTTTTTGTTCTTCTCGATTCATATAAGATATCGTCTCATTATAAAAACGATAATGGTCTACTAAATTCTCTGCGATTTTCGGATATTTTCTATATAAAATTTTAGCCAGGCCTGAAAATTTATTTCGCTGCTTCTCATATCCTTCTGGCTTTGTCATAATGACAACGTTCTTTTCATAACCATCCTTTTGGGCTTTCAAAACTGGTATAGGGTCTATAATCCCTCCATCTAATAATTTTCGATTATTATATTCTACAGCAGGTGCTATAAACGGTACAGAGCTTGAGGCGCGAATGATTTTTAAAATATCATTTCCATGTTCTGCTTTATTATAATAAATGGCTTGTCCTGATTCGCAATCAGTCGTCCCTATGACAAACTGTTCATTACATTTTAAGAAAGTTTGAAAATCAAATGGTACAATTTTATTAGGTACTTCATCAAATAAAAAATCCATTCCGAATAATTCACGTTTTCGAATTAAGTTTCGATAAGATATATACCTGTAATCTGATACTAGCTCTGTATTTACTTTCTTATTTCTACCTTTTTGACGTGACAAATAGGTTGCTCCCATACAGGCTCCAGCTGATACGCCGACTACATACGGAAAGAATAAGTTCTTTTCCATGAAATATTCGAGTACACCTGCAGTATATAAACCTTTCATTCCTCCGCCCTCTAATACTAAACCAATATTCTTCATGTTATATCCCTCTGCTTCTTTTTTCTTAATTTCATATTAGCATAAGATTTTAAGATGAGGTTATATAAACTAATTACAACAATAACCAGAAACTACTAAAGTAATGTCATAATATCTTTGTGAGTAACATGTTACAATATAAGTAATTCATTCCACATATATTAAAGGAGGAATTTAATATGGGTTTATTTAGCGGTATTTTAGGAAATGCATCAAATACGAGTTCTGAAAGTGTAGAACGTGATTTAGAGAAGATTATGCTAGATGATGAAAAAGTAGAGCATGCTTATAAATTAATTCGTGATCTAATCGTATTTACAAATCGTCGTCTTATTTTAGTAGATAAACAAGGAGTAACTGGCAAAAAAACAGAATACCATTCTATTCCTTATAAAAGTATTACACAATATAGCATCGAAACGGCTGGGCATTTTGATTTAGATGCAGAACTTAAAATTTGGGTGTCTAGTATGGAGGATCCAATTACGAAAGAATTTAAAGGTGACGATAGTATTTTAAGCATTCAAAAAGCGTTAGTAACCTTTACGACAAAGTAGTGGTTTTTGTATTTTTATTCATTTTTTAAAATTACTAACCCGAGTATTTCGGAAGAACATACATTGTTTTTGTATATTTAATCTAAAATAACATAAAAAGGTAAAGCGTATTTTATATGCTTTACCTTTCTTTTTTGTAATAAATAAGTGTAGTTTCATCATTTAATTTCTTTATAACTTCTGTTCTTTTATACTCCATCTTTTCATACAAAAAACAATTTTTCTCTTCTTCTAAAATAGTAGCAAGTTCCCAGCTCGTTGCTTCAGGAAACATTTCCTCAATTAATGTAAGTACCTTTTGGGCAATTCCTTTTCCTTGATAACTCGGGTGAATAAACATTGGACTGATCCAAAATTTAGAGGGTGTTTCTTTTTGTGAAATGCATATCGCTCCAACAAGATTCATTGCCACTATTATTTTATAGAAGCCACCGTCTACATGATTTATTCTACAAATAGTTTTTTCGATAGTTTCATTTGCTGGATTTGTTTCATAGTCTTTATATTTATGTAATAAAGGGCTAAATGAGTCTATTTGCATTTGAAATATAACTTCTGCATCACTTTCTGTCGCCTTCTCTAATGTAATCTCCATGTTACCAATTAAGTCGCTTTCTTAACGAGGTAATATGAGCGGTATGATGACGACCATGCCATGCGTATAGTCCTATTGCAACAGCAAGTTTTGTTTCACCAGTTTCAGGATGGTTAAATGTTTTTTCTAAATCTTCAATTTCTAGAGAATATAAAAGGTTAACCCATCTTTTATGTAATGAATCTAGCATTACTAGTGAAACATCTACCGGTAATTTTGAATCGGGTAACTCTGCCCACTTCTCTTCTTTATACGGCTTAATAGTGGGATTCTTTTCTGTCAGTGCTAATTTAAAGCGTATGTAGCTATTCATATGACTATCAACGACGTGATGAACTACTTGACGTACAGTCCAACCTCCAACGCGATATGGTGTATCTAACTGCTTCTGATCTAAATCTTTAATTGCCTTTGTTAGTTCATTTGGTAAATCTTCAATTTCTTGAATCCATGTATCAATCATTTCTTCAGTTATAGGACGTTTGTATGTAAATTGGCCAATTGGATAACGTAAATCATTCATGAATAAGTCCTCCTTATTATAAGCGTGAAGTATTTCTCCAAATATAGTGTACAAACTTCACATGTTCTCCATTTAATTCTACAGAAGTTGTATCTGATTCGTTTTGATAAGAAGAAAATCCGCTTTTTTCTAGTACAATTTGTGATGCGAGATTATTAGTCGTTGTTTTAGCATGAACTTCAGTAATTTCATTATTTTTCGCTACATCTAAAATTAATTTTACGGCTGCTGTAGCAACTCCTTTTTTAGTAAATTTTTCTCCGACCCGATACCCTAGCGAACTAATTTGAGTTTCTGTATCTATATCTACTAAATTTATTCGTCCTATAATTTCTTTTTCTTCATTACGAATTAAATAAAAATAAGAATCTCCATCTGCTTGTTCTATTAACAAATCGTCTAGTAGTTTTTGGAAATATTCAAATTCAAAATATTTCGAGCCGCGATTTGGTACCATTGTTTCAAAAAAATATTTATTCGTAAGTTCAAACGTAAATAAATCCTTAGCATCTTGTTTCTTTAGTTGCTCTATGTATATTTCCATCCCGTATTCTCCTTCTAGATTTACTAACTGTTATACATTCTTTTTTAATCAATTATATTCCTGCTATTACTTTCGATTAAGTAATACAGATAGTAGCACTTTCGGATGAAAAAGATGAAATGGACTACGAATTAAATTCATCACTCGTACTAACCGAATATAAACATCAGAATTACTTGCGGATAGTCGATATATTTGTTTCGTATACCATAGCTGAAATTTTTGTTTTGTAGTTAATTCTCTCTTTAGTTGCGGGTGACGTGATATTTCTGTTGTTGTCATATCCCAAGGGGTTTCTATTATAGTAGCTGCCTTTTTATAAAATTGTTGTGTAAATGTTTTATCAAGTTGTTTTCTATCTTGCAAAAGTAATTGCAATTGGTGAGCCTCCATAGCAGCAACTGATACGCCTTGGCCGAAAACGGGATCAAAACGACATTGCGCATCTCCAACAACTAATAATCCTTCTGGTACATTATTCACTAAATCAAATCGCCGGCGTACTTGATAAGGAATTTTGTATGTCTTTATATCAGTAATTCCCTCAGCCTTATTTAAGAAGTCTGTAACATTAGAAATTGATAGATTTTCAGCAAAATCATAAAACTCATCATCTGTTTGTGGTGCTTTCTCGTTTGCGTATCCACTGAAAGTAACAAAATAACGATTATCTTCTATCGTTTGAATAAGAACGCCATAAGGGTTATCAGGGAAACTCGGAGACATTAGCACATTGCAACAGTCTAATTTCTCATTTTCTTTAAGTTTGAACATTTTCGTTGCGTAAAATAAATCAATACGAACTTTCTCTTCTTGTACTTCAATTTCGTATTCTCGTAGCCACTCTATACTTTTTGAGCCAAATCCACTCGCATCAACTACAAGATCCGCATGAACTTCTTCTTGTGTGTTTGTCTCTAGATATTTAACTTTTACTCCACACACTTTGTTAAGCTTTGCATCTACCAATAACCCTTTAACCAATGTTTCATATTTAATAGTAATATTTGAAATTTGATGTATTCGTTTTTGAATATGCCATTCTAGCAAAGGACGACTTTGTTGAATCATATGTACTTCCCCTATGAATGGCTGTTTCCATAAACCAAATTGATGCCATTTTAAATCACGAGTAAAGTTATTTACGATACTACCTGCTTCTATTAATTCATTCGTAATACTAGGAAACAATTCTTCAATTGCGTTTTCTCCACCTTTTAATAACACGTGAGGATGATTACTTTGTGGAACTCTTTTTCTCGAAGACTTTCCATCCCATCTTTCACCAGCTTCTATAATGATTACTTCTTTAAAAGAAGTTGATAATGCTTTTGCTGCAAACTTTCCTGCCATACTTCCACCAATAACGATAGCCTTATTAAACATATTTTCCCCCTTAATAAAAAGAGATCCTGCCTTGTATGAATGAAACAGGATCTTAAACTAATTAACTTCTTTATCATTATACTTAAAATACATCAGTAAATTGCAACATTAAAATTAAAATACCTAATCCCCATACGTAATACGCGAATACTTTTAAGGAGTGACGTTTTAAATATTGAATCATCCATGAAACAGCTATGTATCCAAAAAACGCTGCTGATAACGTTCCGACAATTAAAGATGTACTAGAAATAGATTCTGCTTTCCCTTGAAAAACGTCTATAAATTGCAAAATGATAGCTCCAACAATGGCTGGTGTCGATAGTAAAAAAGAAAAGTAAGCAGCAGTTTCACGGTCTAATTTTCTCCATAATGCAGCGACAATTGTCATTCCAGAACGGGAAATGGCTGGAAAAATAGCAGCAGCTTGAAATGAACCGATAATTAATGCGTCTTTATATGTTATGTCATCCATTTTTTTACGACCATTCTTTTGTTTATCTGCCGTGTAGAGAAAGAATCCGGTCACTAAAAACTCCCAACCGATCGTGATTCCTGTTTTTGAAATATCTTCAAAGAAATCTTTAAACAATAAACCAATTACAACTGCGGGTATTGTCCCAACGATAAGTAATAACATGAGCTTTGAAAATGGGTTTTTAATTAAATATATAAATTCTTTTTTGTAATAAATAAAAACCGCAAGTAAAGTCCCAATATGCAGCATCGTATCTAAAAATAAGCCAGCCTCATCTAATCGGAACAAATGCCTTCCTAAATAAAGATGTCCGGTACTACTGATTGGTAAAAATTCTGTTAAACCTTGAATTATACCTAGTATGAAAGCTTCTAACCAATTCATGATGGTCTCCTTTCTCTTTTGCTTGTACCAATATATGAGGGTTAAATTTTCGATATGAAAAAAACTATATTTCTCTATGAATTTACTTTTCATTTATGGATATATATGTAAAGAGGGTTAAGGAGGGTTATTATGTGGAAGCACACAAAATTCGGTAATGTATTACTTTGGGTGGGCCCTATCCTTGTATTTTTAGGACTATGTATGACAAATGTTATTTCAGATATTCCTTTCTTTGAGGGAAAACATAAAACGGTTGGTATTGTACTTATATTTATAGGTGTAATCTGTTTTGTTGCTGCTAATCATTTGAAAAAAGGAGAAAGATATGAAGAATAAATCTAAATAAAAAACAATCCTGGCATATTAGCTAGGATTGCTTTTTATTAATGTTGATTATTTGTAAAATACTTTATCAACGTTATATTTCGCTTTGTATTCATTAATGATATATGTTTCGTAAATTTCTCTTTCTGTTGGATCTTCTACGATACATGCATCAATGCGGTATACTTCATCACGGTGATTTTTAATTGGTGAAACATTATCTTCAAAATGCTTCTTAATACGTTGTCTAATTTTACGAGCTTTACCTACGAAAAGAAGTTCGTCATTAATATTGTAAAACATAAAAATGCCGCCTTTATCTCTAGGGAACAAGTGGAAATCGATAAATCCATTAATTGGAGTAATGATTGGCTCGTCTCCTTTAATAACTTGTTTACGTTCAGTAATTGAAACATCAGCTTCAGGAATATTAATTTTAATCAAGTTCATTCACGTCCTCTTTTATTATAAAGATAAATAATAGCATACATAAGTAAGAAAAGCTATGTTCAGAGGCATATTTCATTTTATAATTCAAATATTATAGGTGTATCATGTAAACTTTTCTTCCAAATCATATGATCGCTGGATTCTCCCCAGTAATCTTTCAATACATAGCTAGGTTTTCCAAACTTTTTCGTCCATATACTTTGCGCATTTTTATATCCACTATCTAAACAATATTCTGTTATTCCTCTGCTAAGTAATGTAAGAAACATTGTATGTAGTAATAAACTCCCTATTCCCTTTCTCTGATACTCCGGAAGTATGAATACAGTTCCTATTTCATACAAATTTTTAAGTACACCACCTGTACAACTATTAATCAATGTACTTGCTGGACCGATTTCGATTGTTCCAATGATTTTATCGTTACTTGTATCAATTGCTAATAAAAAGTAACGACCTTCTCCGTTACTATCAAAATCACTTTTCAAATACTGCTTTTTTGAGTTAATTTCATTTTCTATGTCATCCAATGATTGTGACAATCCTTCATTTTTGTATGTATTCGTAATAACGATACGGAAAAATAAATATAGTTCATCTACATCATTCAAATTCGGTCTTCTAACTGCAACGTTAGTCATGAATTCAATCTCCAATCCTCATTATGCCATTGTCAATACAACACTTTATATAATCTATTCATCATTATTCTGCAAAAACCTGCATAAATCCAACAGTATAGAAAGCTCAGTATAAATATTAATAAAATAATTTTCATGTCCATAGTTGTATGAACAGCAGGACCAAGTACCGGAAAACGGAAAACATCGAGAACAATCATAATACCAATAATTAGACAAGTTGCTGAAAAGGAAACAATCCAAATTCTCCTCTTTAATTTTAAAAAGGATACTCCTAAGGCTAGACCTAATAAGCCTGTAGTAAAAGGAAAGACAATTAGTTCACTTGGCTCAATAATAAATAATAGAAAAATAGTAAGAATATAAGAAAGTATTCCCTCACGAATAGAATAGAAAATAGCAAAAAAAATCGGTAATGTCGAAAATGGACTAATGAGCAAACCTATACCAGGAACTAGGTTTCCTGCTGCTTGAAACATGGTGGCTAATGTACTCATCAAAGCTGTAAGTACTAACTTATTCGCAAGGGACAATTTTCTTTTATGAACAAAGCTCGTATCATGTTCTATCATCAGTTGATACCAATAACGTACAAACCAATTCATCAATATCTCCCCCTAAAGATGCCTCATTCATTACTTTCTATATTATTCATACACTAGTGGTTTATGAGCTGCTTTCTACTTGTTATGAATTACTATATAATAAAAGAAAAGGCTTTTAGGGGGATAAATTGTGCGTTTTGAAACAAAATAAATTCCTTGGATTATTAAACTACGAGTGTGTATCGTATCAGGGAATAATTTCAAAAATGGTACCTTTATTAAAATCAGTTACTTTCATAGAACCGTAAACTCCTAAATATAATTTAGTTTGATTCAAATTTGTTCCTAAACTCATATAATAAGCTGCTTGCGTACCAAAATCATAATTGGTTTCAATAGCATGAAAGTCAGCATGTTTACCGTCTGTACCTGCTCTAGTATAGGCTAAAACACCCTTAATTGGAGACTGAGATTCTCCTTTCTTGGCAAAGTCAGTAAAAACAACGCTACCTGTTAAATTTGGAATTGCATTTCCCATATATGGCTGAACTCCTGTAAGTGAAGTTCCTCCAAACTTATCTGTTCTAGAATCTTTATGAAAATAACTAAGTAGAGGCAGAATACGCTTCACTGAAGTTTGTATTGTTTCATCATAATAAACTATTGTTCTCTCATCCAAAGTCTGATTCTCAGAACAATGTCGTATAAAAGAAGTAGGTAAATCCCCTTCCCATCCTCGCCACCCAAAATTGATAACCCCATCTTGATTGGGAGTTAACCTCATAAAATGCATTTGAACAAGTTATGTAACCAAGTATGGATCAGCTTCATTCATTTTAGCAGTCATGATAGGAATTTTCGGTTTAGAGAATATCTTTCAATATGCTAGTCTAACAAATCATGCTATTTATCCATATTGGGGCAGTTTGAAGGCTGTTGTTATCGTTTTATCAGTCGTATTTCTATTTAAAAAAGGTGGTTTAACAAGGAAATATTGATTTTTAATGCGTTACATATTTTCTTGTTAAATTGCTTTTATTTTATAAAAGCAGAAATATTTATGTAAAAACACGAAGGGATGTGTTACATATGTCTATAAATATTATTTCAATAGTATCTATCATAATATGGATTTTGTTAATTATAGAACTTATAAAACCTTCAAAAGAACAGAATGGACGAAAAATAGTAACTTTAGTAACTGCTGGTTCCGCATCAACACTTATTTTGACGGTTTCATTTATTCAAAATATCCCGTTTTGGAATTGATAGTGATATAACTAACAAAAATATGTATAAATAAAAAGATTAGGATTCACTCCTAATCTTTTTATTTTTTGAGGTAACACCACATGCCCAGCAAGCTAAGGTCTTGGAGTAGCCCCTAAACAAAATTTGAAATTTTTCTAAAGTTATTTATGTGAATTTAACTCGTTTTCAGGAACATATGTGGTCCTTTTACAATTTGAATTTCTTTTTAAGCTTCTTATATTTTCTATACGAACGTCTAACAATGTTTAACATAAAATACGGTACTTTAATAGGGAAAGGCAATTTATATATGAAAGGAAAATAAAAGGTGAAATATGCCTTTTCTAGGTCTCTCCACTTACTATCTTCTTTTGTTTTTAAGAAATCAGATACATCGACTACATATCCCCTTCCTTTTTCCATCATCACATTTTTCCCGTGAACATCACAAGGAGTTAACCCTTGTTCCCTCGCATACTCTAAAGCCTCATTAATATCAAGTATTACTTGCTTAGGAATTTTAATCCCCTTATGAATAGCATCGTATAAGGTAATTTCTTTTAAACGTTTCAATACTATGAAATTTTCTCCTTTATATATAAGCTTTGAATAAGAAGGATGATTTCCGATTCTTCGGTATACTTCTGACTCTTTTTCAATTCCTTCTCCTTCTCGCACGTAAACTTTCACTACCCAATCTTTGTATTCTTTGTGCATGAATACTGCGGCATAATTACCTGTTCCTAAACACTTCCAAAGTCTAGGAATATCTTTAACTACTACAGGCTCGAATTCATCCTCACTTCTGATACTTACCTCTTTTAATAATTCGTCATTTATCAATCCCACAAAACTATTTATACTCATCATTCCCACTCCGGTTTTGCTAAAAGGGGGCCCACCCACATTTTAACGAAAATATACACTAAGCGAATTTTAGCATAAAACGAGTCATTTTTCTTCTTAAAATAAAAAGCTAACTCGTTTTATTTAAACTGTTGAATACTTAATATTTATTCCGTTATTCATAGCCAAAAACCGTACAATATAAAAATATTTCTAATTATTTTCATTTTTTCAGAGTCAACTGTATAGGGATTTTCTTAGTACAAGTTCTCTTCGTTCATTACCCATGCCAAATCTATAAAACATTGTTTAGAAGTGTAGCAAGGGTTTGTTAATGGTTCAATTCTTCTTCCACAACTATTTTTGTTAGCAAAAACTTTTATTGTTTTAATAGTCTTTTGTTTAATTCCCACAATGCTGTTTTATTGCTATCCCATTTCAAAAGCGTTACTGCTTCCTCAAAGCATAACCATTTATAATTAAAGTGTTCTTTAGATAATGATATGTTTTTTGTAGGGACTTTAACTCCAAAAGAAAATTCTTTTATTACATAAACCTCTTCTCCCCAAAGGAATCCTCCAACTACATCCTCTACTGGTAGCGAAGACACAGAATCTAATTGTATATATGGACATTCTCTTGTAATACCAGCCTCTTCAAACGCTTCCCGTTTTGCTGATTCAATAGGAATCTCACCGTCTTCTCCGCCACCAGCTATTCCTTGCCAATAACCATAATCACTTCGGTTAAAAATGGCATATTGAATAGAATCGGCAGTTTTTATATAAGGAAATATCAATACTTGATATGGCGCTCTCATTACTTAACCTCCTCTCGAAAATAAGTTTTAAATCAATATGAATAAAGAGCCGCCATCACAATTCTACATTATTAATGCAGGTTTATAATGTCGGCCCTCTATTTTTAAATAATTTTATTTTTCATAAACAGGCTTACTCTTAATAGAGGAAAAACTACTTATTCTCTGTCGAATTTGTTTAGCATGGTTTTTCATAAATGTTAGCAGTACTCCATATTATTCAATTGCGCCAGCAACGTCATAATCATTTAAATCTAATTCAATCGGTTGTCCGAGCGCTAGTTTAGCAAGTTCCGCTCCTAAGTATGGACCAGCTGTTAAACCCGAAGCCCCTAATCCATTCGCAACGAGAATTCCTTCAAATTTAGGTAGTGGTCCGATAACAGGTAAGAATCCTGGTGTGAATGGTCTGAATCCAACTCTCGTTTCAAGCATTGTAGCATTTTCTAAGCCAGGTGCAACTGCTAATGCCTTATGGAATACTTCATGTAAACCACCTGCTGTTACACGATGATCGAAACCAGTATCATTCTCATGTGTTGCACCAATTACGACATGACCATTGTCAAACGTTAAAATATATTGATCGTTTGGTGGCATAACAACTGGCATATTTTCTGTTGCTGTATTTTCAATTTGCAGATGAACAATTTGTCCTTTTTGGAATGTAACTAAGAAATTAATTCCTAATGGTTTCAAGATTTCATTCGCCCATGCGCCTGCAGTTACAATAACCTTTTCCGCTAAAATTGTTTCATCGTTTACTGTAACTCCCGTAATATGATTTCCTTCACGGACTAATATAGCATCGCCTTTTATGAAAGTTGCACCATGTTTTTTCGCAGCACTTATTAATGCATTGCGTAATAATCTTCCATTTACTCGTGCAGCACCACTAATATGAACAGAACTATATTCGTCTGATAATGCTGGGAATAATTTTTTTGTTTCTTCAGCTGATAAGCGAGTTATTTCACCAATCTCCGGGGCATCTTCACGTCGTTTATAAGCTCGCTCTTCCATTTGATCTAACTTTTTCTCGTCAGTATGTAAACTAATTGCACCTACACGATTATATCCTGTGTCAGTTTCACCGTCTTCTTCTAATTGCTGAATTAACGAAGAATAGTAACGTGCACCGCCTTTAACGATTTTATACCATGCTTTATTACGGCGCTGTGATAGCCATGGACATACAATACCTGCTCCTGCATCGGTTGCTTGCCCTAATTGTTGGCGATCCACGATAGTAACATTCGCACCTGCCTTAGCAAGATGATAAGCAGTAGACGCTCCTAAAATTCCTGATCCAACTACAATATACGATTTCATTTCAAACACCTTTTCTCTTTTGCTAATTATATAAATATAAGAACATTCCTTAGTATAATGGAAGGAATGCTTTTTTCAATGTACTCATCACAATTAATTGTTGCAGCATTGTGACTTCCTTAATCATTATTTTTTCTTCTTACGGAATAATTCAATTGTTTTGTAGCCTTGTGAAAGGATTTCTATCATTTTCTCTAGACGTTTTTCACGTGTTTTTTCTTGTTTCACAGAAAAAAGATTACGTGCCCAATCTTTTTGGTATCCAGGCGTTAAACTTTGATAAAACTTAAGTTCATTCGGATGATTAGCTAATAATGCTTCAACATCTTTAATTCGATCTGCATAATCGGCAACACATTGACTCATAGCAGATGTTTTTGTTGTTTTTTTCTTTTCACGTTTTAAACCAACAACAGTAAAGACTTCATCCATACTTACCATTCGTGCAAATTTAATATCGCTTTCTCCCACATAACCATCTTCTCCAACGTTTAATGCCGGAAACATCTCATCACGGTGAATAAACGTACTATAACGAGCATTACCTTTTTTCGGATATGCGAAGAATACGTAACCTTTTTCAATTAGTAATTCTTCATTACTAATAATAAAATTCGTTTGTTTCACCATTTCATCAAGCGTTTCTACAAATATAAAGATAGCATCGTGTTCTTTTGAGAATGCAGTTTCTTTACCTGTAAAAATGTCATAATCACTTGGTTCGTTAATAACGACCATATTTGTATACTTATTAAGTTTCAATTTATCAATAACTGACATAATAATCTTCCTTTACATTCAAAATTCATTGTACATACTTTTTCGTACTGTTCTAGTGTATTATATGTATTAAGAAAATCAAACTTTAAATCGTATTATTCTGCTGCAAAAGAACATAATTCTTTACTAGATGGGGTGGTTTTATGCCATATGTAATCCGAGATGAAGGGCTAGTTTTACAAGGGGATGATGGAAAAGAACCAATTTTTCATACATATGAAGAAGCTGAGGAAACATTAAAAACATTAACTATACCGCAGTTTCCGAAACATATTAGAAGAAAACCATTTACACCAAAAATAATAAAGATAGCCGCTTCTGAATAAGAACCGGCTATCTTTATTATTCATAACTTAATAGCAAATAAAGTATATAAAAACTCTTTATATTGATCTTCTGTAATTTCACGCTTAGTTTTTTCCCCATGAATAATTTCGGTTAAACTTGTATTCGTTAATGAAATATGGCCAGAGTTCGTCAACTTTACTGCAATTGGTCCTTTATTAAAAATAGACTTCTCATCTTCTATCACTCTTCTTTGAACATCATTTACTACTATCTCATCAATAATATGTTTATAAAAAGCATGACAAACTTTCCATTCTCCAGCAGCATCTATTCTTTCTAAAACATAATTTCCTTTATTCGTATCTTTCCGTCTCACCCGGTACGAACCATTTTTTGAAGAAACCGACTCGCCAGTAAAAGGTACAGGAACAAGAGGTACTAACGAAGCTATACCTATATCAATTAAATACTGTACATTATCATAAGTTAAAATAATTGTTATATGGCCATCCTCAAGTGCCCATGCATTTATATCGTTTTTATACACCGTACCTAATGCCAGTTGTACATCATAGCCACAGTCTCTTAAGAAATAGTAAAAAAGAGTATTTAATTCGTAGCAAAGTCCACCACGGGAACTAGTTAAAATTTTCTTTCGTAAGTTTTCCAGAGAGATTTGATTCGTATTTCGTGCTATAACATCTAAATTCTCAAATGGTATAGTATGCGCAAACGAAAAGAGTATGGTAGGTAATTCTTCAAACGTTACATCATTACGTTTTTTAAGATTTAATCTTGTGAAAAGCTGATCTTGTAAACTTGTCATATTTAGCACCCCTTAAAAATTTATAAGTTTAAATAATATATGCTGATTGTAAATTTTAAGGGGCACTGTAACAATGTACATTTCATTTAACTGTACCGGTACAAAAATTACGATTCACGAGGTAAATTAATAGAAGGCGTCATTACAAATGTCTTTTCTGTAATTGCTTCTTTTTGTGGCAAATCAAAAGCTACGAATATAAATTTAATAGTTTATCTATAGGCAAATTATTACTATCACTTAAATCAACAAAATATTGAAGTTGCCACGTTTGGCTCTTTTTAGCTTGATTACTAACAGTGGTATCCCAAACAGGATAAATCCTCATTGCCATTTTCCCTGTTTGACTTTGTGTTCTCAATATTTTTTCTTTAAGAAGAATCTCTTTAGGAAAAATGAATTGCCCTAGTTTATTATCAGCAATACAAGTGATTACTAATAAATCAGGAGCAGCTTCATAAGAGAAAGCTCTATTTCGCATATTTTCATCTTTCTCCCAAAAAGAAACAAATTGACCAATTTTATTAGGTGTAACTTTTGATTTTCTAAAACGAATGGTTTTGTTATTTAAGTGGAATAAACATCCGGCATATTCTGCGTTTTGCTTTTCTTCTTTTAGATTCGTAATCATTAAGTTGTTAGGTTTGTAAACTATATTATTTAAATTTTGGATTATATTATTAAAATTGTTCAAAAAAACTCCCCCTTTATTCATCTCTTAGTTTACCACAAACATCAGTTCTTCTATATCGTATATAATTATGAACTAAGTGAAATGGGGGAATTTAGCAGGATATAATTATTACTTTAATGTACTTAGTTTTTCAATTGCTTGTTGTTCAGTTGCTAAGTAAAAAATGTCATTTCCTTTATTACATTCATAAATAAAATCTTTTAAGCTTTTACTAGTATACATAGAGAAATCTCCAACAATAGCAATCTTTACCTTATAGTTTATAAACTTTTGAAGGATATCACCCGCAAGCCGTGTTTTTAGGTCAAAGAAATCTTCACTTATTAAAGATTTATGGATAATAATATGTTTCGCATCTACCTCATTTTGAACTGTTGCCATAGTATCTAATGCAGACTGAACATCCGATATTAATACCTTATCGTTTCTAATGACCGCAATATTGATTCCATCGATTACTAATTTCTTTATTTCCATAGTCCTCCCCCTTTATAATTTACACAGTATGAGTAAAATTGTTTTACAAAACTTCGTATTAATCATAGATTTAATTAGCCACAGCTATTAAAATGGCCTCTATTTTTTGTTGTAAATATCTATTTTTTATTACTAATACGGTCAATGAAATTAATGATAGTTTCTCTTTTTTTGTATTTTTAAATATATATATACGGAATTACTTTTACTTGTTATAAAAATATTGTGGAGTAACATAACTTAACAAACTATCCAAAGTGTTAATCTCGGCATACGGTTGTATTTTGGTAGTATTCTTGATCTTCTGAGGGTTAAACCACACACCTTTTATATTTACATTTTGAGGACCAGCAATATCCTTTTCTAAGTCATCCCCAACAAATAAAGTATTTTCCGGTTGTAAATTTAACTTATTTAATGCTAGTTCGAATATACGTTTATCAGGTTTACTAAATCCCACTTCTTCAGAAATAATGATTGTTTCAAAATACCTATTTAAATTCGTGTTAAATATTTTAGCTTTTTGCCTCTGAGTTGAGCCATTTGTTATAATTCCAACTTTAAAGTGCTTCTTTATTTGATTTAAGAAATGAATAGTATTTTGGTCTATTGAAAAACATCTAGGGAAATTATTATTCCAAAAATCTTGGATGTAATTGCGTGGCAATCTATACTTCGGCGTGAATTCATCAAACAATGATTCTAAAACTGTCGTTTTATTACTTATGCCATATTCTCTTTTATCGTATTCTTTGAATTTCTGTAACATGTTGCTTTTAGCCGCACCATCTACATTTTCATAACACTTTTCTAAAACAATTAAAAATAATGCCTCTACTGCTTTATCCCTATCAAGTAATGTATCATCTAAATCAAACAGCATCGCTTTATAACCCATCAAATCATTTCACAACCTTTCTAAATCTCTCCAAGTTTGTACCTTTAAACTTTTGGTTTAGCAAGAACATTGTTATGTAGTGATTAACGATTAAATAGAAACTAGATGAAAGAAATCCAAAGTTCTCGGCGCACACTCTAGTATTACGGTAGCTTCTTCTATATTGAAATTCCTTTTCCTCTTTTGGTAAAGAAGCAAAAGTATATTTTCGCGAATTTTAAGAAACTACATACAATTCACGTTATTATACATTAGTTTTTCGTAAATATTAATCGTACATCAATTCATACGATAAGTTTTTTAAAACAATTATTTCTCCATAAAAAAGTAATATAGCTAATAATATTTTTTAGTAGTAAACGTCCTATGAAGTTTACTACTGTATCTCCACATAAACTCCAGATAGTACGGCTATAATGACTACCAGAGGTGATATTATGAAAAACTATCATATTCTCGTGGTAGAGGACGATCAAGAAATTCAGGAATTAATTAAACAATTTTTAATGACACAGCATTATACAGTGGTAGTCGCTTCAGATGGACTAGAGGGTATGACACAATTTAATAAGCAATCATTTGATTTAATTCTTCTAGATGTCATGATGCCCAATCTTAATGGGTTTGAAGTTTCTAAAATGATTCGAAGTCAGTCAAACGTACCAATTATTATGCTAACTGCGTTGGAAGAAGAGGAAGATCAAATGAAAGGATTCGACCTTGGGATCGATGATTATATAACAAAGCCCTTTTCATTTCATGTTTTGATTAGACGAGTCGAAGCTGTACTTAGAAGAAGTTATGATAAAAATGTAAATAATCATTTGATATTTAAAGAAGTGCGTATCGATGTGGATGCATATAGAGTATATGTAAATGACGTTGAAATTATATTAACGACAAAAGAGTTTGAAATTCTACAACTACTATTTCAAAATGAGAGAAAAGTACTTACAAGAGAAAATATCGTAGAGAAGGTTTGGGGGTACGATTATTTTGGAGAAACACGAATAATTGATACACATATTAAAAATCTACGTAAAAAATTAGCTATCCCTTATATTAAAACAATAAAGGGTATTGGTTATAAAATTGATGAATAGTATTGTGAAACTCATGAAGATGAAGCAAATTACTTACAAACTCTTTATGACTACATCTCTCATTTTGTTATCCTTTGCAGTATTGATCTATTTAACTTTATACTTCTTTCTCCCTACGTTTTATGAGCAATATAAAACAGATCAACTTCAAACAGGGATAAACGAAATCATTGATAAATCTAAAAATCTTACGTTTCAAGATGCGATACCACTTTTTGATGAATACGCAAAAAAAAATAATGCGATGCTTTATCTTCAAAATAAAGAAGGAGTAATTATTTACTCTCCTTCATTTTCTTTTATTCAAAGTGGTACGCAAAAAACAGTAGTTACTAAAGCAACACGATTCGAGAATGCAAGTACCCTTAGCAATTCATATAACGCTACGAAACCAATTCAATTTCAAGATGGTAGTTTAACGCTTGTAGTGTTTGCTACATTTCAACCGATTGATGAAGCTTCACAGGTTTTAGTACGCTTTCTCCCCTATATTAGTATCATTGTGCTCGTTATTGGTATAGGGAGTGCTTATTTTTATTCCAGGTTTATTACAAAGCCACTTATTTATATTAATGAAGGTGCACAAAAGATGGCAAATTTAGATTTCTCCGAAAAAATTGAGGTTCGCTCTACAGATGAGTTAGGAGAATTATCTAATAGTTTGAATGACATGTCTATTAACTTGCAACAAGCTATGTTTGATTTAAAAAAAGCAAATGAACAATTAAAAAATGATATTGAAAAAGAAAGAGAAATAGAAACAAAACGCAGAGAGTTTTTTGCGATTGTAGCACATGAATTAAAGTCCCCTCTTACTGTAATGAAAGGATACTTAGAAGGAATGATATACAATATTGGCCCTTATCAAAATCGCGATCAATATTTAAAGAAGAATCATCAAATTATTGAAAGTATGGAACAATTAGTTCGTGAAATTTTAAGCGTATCGAAATTAGAACAACACACCTTCAAACTAAAAGTAGAGAAAGTTAATCTTTCAAAATTAATAGGGACAATTACAAAAGATCTCGAATTTTTTGCTTCTCAAAAAAACATCGAAATAATAAAAGAAATTGATTTTGGCCTTGCTATTTATACAGATTGTGCCCTTTTAGAAAAAGCATGTAAAAATATTGTCCATAATGCGGTTATGTATTCACCACATAATGAAAAAGTCTATATAAAGTTAAGTGAGGATTCTAAACAAAGTCAAATCGAAATGCAAATTATAAATACAGGTGTCAATATTAAAGATGAAGAGATACAACAAATTTTCAAACCATTTTATCGAATTGAAAAATCAAGGAATCGAAATACTGGAGGAAATGGTTTGGGGCTATATATTGTTAAACAAATTCTTGAAACGTTAGATATAAAGTATTCAATAAAAAATATGGAACATAGTGTACAATTTTGCATGAGTATTCCATTATCTAAACACAAAAACAAACAAACTCTCCTTTAAATAGGACGAGTTTGTTTGTTTTTGTGGTAAGTATAAACTTATTAACAGGTTTTTCGTTTAATGATATATATTGCTTCTTAAATGGTAATTATCATAAGTGGTGACAAACTGTATTCAATTTACATATTTATCTTTTACTATAACAGCAAAAACGAAATTCCGCTTAGCAGCAAATTAGATTCTCTTATTTGAGATGCATTTCATCTATGAAACTGAAAAGGAAGATGAAAAATGCATATTTCCCTCCATTTTTCAGATTAATTTAAAATTCTTTTATGGTAAGCTATATGTAAAGATTAAACATAAAACATAAAGGATGATTCGTATGCAAATAAGGCCACAAGTAAGTGAATATAACTCCTATTATGCAACGTATACCAACTTGGTATCAGACGGAAATATCATACATATTCTAGAACAACAAATGAAGGAAACGAATCTCTTATTAAAGGAAATTTCTGATAGTGAGGGACTTTTCCGGTATGCTCCTACTAAATGGAGTATAAAAGAAGTAATGGGTCATATAGCAGATACAGAACGGATTATGGCGTATCGATTGCTATCTATCGCTCGAGGCGAGACAGCAGAACTTCCAGGCTATAATGATGATATGTATGTTATTAGAGCTGCTTTTGATAAGCAATCTATGCAAGATCTTCTTGAGAATTTAATAGTTGTTCGCCAATCTACCCTGTATTTACTTAGAAGCTTAGATAAAGAAGCTTGGTCACAAAGAGGAAATGCGAATAATTCTGAAGTTACAGTTCGTGCATTAGCATACATCATTGCTGGTCATGAGCTTCATCATCTTCAAATTATAAAAGAACGTTACCTTGGTTCTGATGTATATCCAGCAACTTAATATTTGAAGAAAAAGAGTCCTATTTATGTAGGGCTCTTTTTCAGAATTTATAACGGATTAGCGCTTAGAACCATGGCAATTAAATGTCTTTATTTATAAAATTCACCACATAATATATATGTTATCCCCTCTTATTCTGTACATAATTTTATTTAGGCTGATATACTATAAACACAATAGTTCTGGAAAGGTGATGATATTATGTATGAACAACAAAATAATAGAGATAGAGATCAAAAAATGATGTTTTCTATGCAAGGAGTTCCCACAAATAAAATTAACATGAATCAATTACCTAAATGGATTAGTATTTTTGGCTATTGTGCCTTTGGTTGGATGATAGTATTTAGTTTAATTATGATTGTAGGTTTGATTCTACAATAACTATACAGATACACAGGTAAATGGGACAGCATTTAGATTATATATCTAGGTATTGTCCCGTTTTTTATGTGTAATTATCCCATGATAGGTAACCAATTATAATAAAAAGAACTTGTAGAATATCCTACAAGTTCTTTTAAAAATATTATTAAAACGGGAACGACAAACTATTTTAACATTCAGTACAGGGAGACCATTTTGATTATGGCTTGATTTTATTATAAATCAAATATAAGCTTTTGAAAGGTCTAGTTTTTGAAAAATATGTGAATTAAACAGCTACGATGTTTATATTAGATTTCATTTATGACTAACTTCTTCTTACTTAAATACACTGCACGATCTGATTTTTTAGCAACCTCCTGTGAGTGAGTCACAACAATAATGCATTTATTCTCTTTATGTGCAAGTTCTTGAAACAGTTCTATTATATCCATTGCGGTTTCCTCGTCGAGGTTTCCTGTCGGCTCATCTGCAATCAGTAAATCAACATTACAAGATAGTGCTCGAGCAATTGCTACACGCTGTTGTTGTCCACCGCTTAGTTGCAATACGTTTCGTTTCGCTTCAAGTTCTGTGAGTCCTACCCTCTTTAATAATTCTAATGCTCTTGCTGTTTTATTTTGCACTTTAACACCTGTAATTTCCATTGCTGTTAAGACATTTTGAAGAGCGGTCATATAGGTAATTAAGTTATAAGATTGGAAAATTACAGATACATTTTGATTACGGTATCGATCCAAACCAATTTTTCTAATATCTTTGCCATTATACAGTACATAACCATTTTTAGGGACATCCAGTCCACAACCTAAGCTCAGAGTTGTGGTTTTACCAGATCCAGATGGTCCTAAAATCGTGTAGAAATGTCCTTTTTGAAAAGAAAAGTTAACATTATCTAGTATCGCTACATTTTTCCCATTACTTTCATAATAATAATCCAAATTTTTAAACTGTAAAATCGTCTCCATATCGAGCCTCCTCATTCATCTTTTAAAAGAATTTGTTTTGGGTTTAAACGTAGAATAGATAATGCTGGAAGAAGCGTTGCTATTATAGCAATACCTAGTCCAATCCCCCCCATTTTCCCTACATCTTCTCCTGTTACACTTACATCAATTTTATCAATTGGATCTTCTTTTTGATTTTGTAGAGTACCACCAGGTCCAGCCATCATTACAGTACCATGTTGCGAGGTATCTGTTTCTTCGCTCGCAGTAGCAATTTCATTCGAAAGTAAATTATCCCCGATATATTGAGAAACTTTAGCTCCTGTTGTTATGGATAATCCAAATGCTAAAATAGCGACACACACTACTTCTACTACGAATTGCGCCATCAGTTTCCACTTTTTCTCTCCAATAGACAATAGAATTCCCATTTCTTTACGACGCCCTTTAATTGATAGCATAATGATTAATCCTAAAATGATCGCACCTGCAATCGATACAATATAAATGATCATTTGAGAAGTCGAAGAGATATTTTCAATAGGACCAATCATTTGCTTGTACAATGAATCATGCGCATCTAATTTATAATAATTAAAATCAATATTAGATTTTTTTGCTTCTTTTTTAAATGCATCAATATATTGTGGATCATTCAAAAAATACACGACTTGAACACTACTTATACCTTGGTCTACTTCTAATTTTTTCATAGTTGAATGCGGCATATATAGTTTATTAGCCGGATCCATAATAGGAGGAGCCTGTTGACCCATTGCTTGCTCATTTGTTTCGTAAATACCAATAATTTCAACCTCAAGGGTTTCCTTCTTATCCCCTGATTGCACTTTAACTTTGTCTCCTACTTTCAAATTGTTTAATTCCGCTAATCGTTTTTCCATTAAAGCTACATTCTGATTCTTCATTTGCTCTGTAATTGGTTTTCCATCAATGATTTTACTTTTTCCGTTTTTAAAGCTTTCTTGTAATGCAGTCTTGCGGACTCCCTCAATCATAAAAGAAGCATTCATATCTATTTCTGTACCAGAGCTTGAACCGCCTCGCACAGCCGCTATTCCCGCTTTACCTTTACCTTCTTCTCCTTCTGAAGCTCCTACTAGTTTAAGTCCATCAGAAATACCGAAAGTGTTAGCTATGTAATTATAGTCTTTTACATACTTGGACTTCGCTAATTGTTCTGTTTCTTTTGTATCGAGCTGCGGCGGACTTGGCATTTCTCCAGTTTCCTTAGCTTTTTGACCTAATTTGTCGAAATCAAGACCTAAAGTAACATCTGCACCAAGTTTTTTTCTCGCAGCATCCGCTGCTTTTTTTGACGCATTTTGGATTGTAAAACCTGAAAGAACCAAATTTGTAACAATCAGAAAAACTGCCATCAAAATTAATGATGTTCCTATCCTTTTTTTCATACTGAGAATTGCTCGTTTCATAAAATTCATTTTTTCTTACCTCCTTGATATCTTGTATTCTATATAGGTTATCTAGAGTTTATATGGAGCTAATCGGTAGTTTAACTAGAGATATAAGGAGTTTATGTGTAGTTATTTACCTGTTTCAGAAAAGCTAGAACACAAATTCAAAAACGCAGCCGTTTTTGAATATTGGTAAGGAGTTATTCCGTTTAATAAATTTATATAAAAGAAAAGGTTAAGATTAATTTAATGTATGTAGCACAAAAAATATTTACTGTGTAATTTCTATACAATAAATATAGAGAAACCTATTTGGATATCTATAATAGGGATTTTAATATAGTTACTGTATCTCATACAAATCACGTCACTTTAAAAGGTGCATCTTTTAATACGAAAATAAGCAATTTAATATTCTCTTATATAAATAAGAATATTAAATTGCTTTTTAGATTTTAGTATAATTTATTTATAGTTTTATTTTATTGCAAGCTTTATAATATGATATGCAAATTTATCACCTACTATTAGGAAAAGAGAATATTTTATAATTAATTTACACCATAAATTTTGTCCATGTTTTAAACAATATGTATTTTGGAGGAGGTTAATTTGATTTTTTCAAAACTCATTGATCGGTACGCCTTATATGATTTACACAAAAAAAGAAGTGTAGCGTTTCAGTATACTTCCCTTTCTAACACTTCATTAAATATAAAGGACATAGAATCTTTTTATAAAGTAAAACCATCACATATTCATTTTGACATTAAGCATTCAAAACAGGAAAAGGAATACATGGCTGGGCAATTCAAATATAAAAGCTCAGTTCAATCCGGTGATTCACGCAACGACTCTGTAACTGGGGAATTATTCTTACATAAAAATGAAAATGCACCTCATGTTATCTTTGTTCACGGTTGGAGAATGGATTCTAACGAACGTGTGAAAAGAATATTCCACGATCATATGACCAGCCTGAAGTGGAATATGTATTATTTCACTCTACCCTATCATTTTGAAAGAAAACCCGATCAATCCTTTTTCAGTGGAGAGTATATGGTAAGTGCAAATATTGAACGAACAGTACAAGCAACTAGACAAGCGGTAGCTGATTTACGAGCTTTGATTAAATGGATTAAAGCAAATAAAAATGGTCCCCTGATTCTAATAGGAATTAGTTTAGGTGGATTTATTACTAACTTAACCTCTCTTGTTGAAGAAGAAATTGATGTGTTAGCATCCATTTTCTATGCAAATCGACTCTCTTATTCAATTTGGAATACAACTCCAGGTAAATTTATTAGAGAAGACTTGGAACATCATGGTGTAACGTATGATGATTTAATAGATTATTGGAAAATCACTGAACCGAGTCAAGCATTACCAAAAGTAAAAAAAGAAAATATTTTATTAATTTCAGGTAAGCACGATCTATATGTGCATTCTGAGGATACAGACTACTTGTGGAAATCTTGGGAAAGGCCTACACGATATATTTATACATGTGGGCATGCCGGGATAGTTCTTAAACGTAAAAAAATTGCAACTGATACTATTGATTTTATTCAAAATCGATTGAACTCCCCACACTTATCAATGTCATGCCTTAAATCGCGAGATTACTAAGTACAAAATCTTATACTTGTATTGTTATATTTTTTACTAGTCACCTTTGTAAATCTTAGCCCAAGCCTTACACGATTGAAAATAAAATAAAATAAAATAAAATAAATAACTAAGGAACTAATTTACCATATGGAAAAACATTGCTCAGCATTTTCACCAGTGGTCCCTGTATATGAAATATTACATACAAAAATCTTTATGTATTACGTTATTAATTTAAAAATAAATTATTCATCCATTAATCTATACCATCCATATTTACAGTTATGGATACCCTAATTACATATGAAAAAGAGAGAAGAACATTGGTTAGTTCTTCTCTCTTTGTTTATTTTTAAGATAACCATCTATAAAATTTTGCTTTTCATAATTCTTCATGAGTCTAGAAAAGAAATTTTTCTAATGTACATAATTACAACGACATTAAACCTCTTTGCTCTTAAATCCACTACTTGTATTATTGATTGCATGAAACTCCTTCTTGAGAAAGGTTTTAATTTCCGAATATTCTGTTGACCGTTATAACATATCCAATTTACAATTTAATTGTGGTGTTCTTTCACAATTAAACTACTTAGAATACACTTCATTTATTTGAAAACAATTACAAATAGAGGTGCTAAAATGAAAACTAGAGTAAATCCAGAATTATTACAAGGGTTAGAGATGTTTCCGGATCTCGATTTACGCCCAGAAAATTTGCAATCAATCAGAGAAGGAATAGCTCAAATGAGACCACCTACCGTTGTTGATGACTCTCTTTCTTTAACAGATAAAGTCATTGTTGGGCCTGATGATAATCTGTTACCATTACGAATTTATCGTCCAAAATCAAATCATGAATCTTTACCTGTCTTATTATGGATACATGGTGGAGGTTATATCTTAGGGTCTATAGATGATAACGATGATACTTGTATGAGGTTTGCAAAAGAAGCTAGCTGTGTGGTCGTGTCTGTAGACTACCGCTTAGCACCTGAACACCCTTACCCAGCACCAATTGAGGATTGTTATTCAGCTTTAAAATGGATTGCTGATAATGCAAAGTCATTAAACATTGATTCGAATCGAATTGGGGTTGCAGGAGTAAGCGCTGGCGGTGGACTAACAGCAGCATTATCATTATTAGCACGAGATCGAAAATATCCTTCAATTTGTTTACAAATGCCACTATATCCAATGATTGATGACAGAAATGATACACCTTCAGCGAATGAAATTAAAGAGGGATTTGTTTGGAACCAAAAGGCAAATGAAGCTGGCTGGAAAATGTATTTAGGAGAAATGTATGGAACGGATCAAATCCCTGCCTATGCAGCACCTTCTCGAGCTGAGGATTATAGTGACTTACCGTATACTTACACATTTGTTGGTCAATTAGATCCATTCCGCAGCGAAACATTAACCTATGTAAGCAAACTAGCACAAGCTGGTGTTGATGTGGAGTTTCATTTATATCCAAATGCCTATCACTGGTTTGAAGGGTTAAATCCAAATGCCGATGTATCTATTTATGCTGTGAACGAAATAGTACAAGCAATAAAGACTGGTTTCAAACGAGTATCCAAGGTTGAGGCTTAATCCCATTACAAGAGAAACACTTATAAATAGTATATATGTATTTATCATTTAAATATAATAGCCGATTCTAAATAAGAATCGGCTATTAATATGTAAAATCCGCCTAATATATCAAGGTTGAGAAACAGATATAAGATGTTTAGGCGATGTGTTTATTTCCTCTGCTAATGCTTTTATGTTCATCATGATTTGAAGTATTTCTTCTTTTGTTGTTCTTGGGTTGATAGAGCAAAGTCGAATTACTACTTTTTCTTTTAATTTAGTCGTACTTAGCATAGCAAATCCTCTTTGATTAATTTCTTCCACCAATTTTTTGTTTATTTCATGAATTGTATCTGTAGATGTTAGCTCACATGGAATATAACGAAAAGTAACAATTCCTAATTGGGCAGGTGTTACTACTTCCCAATCTTTTTCTTTCCTTAAAAACTCTTCAACTTGTTCAGCTAGCATAATGCCATGATCAATTGCCTCACGAAAAGCTGTAACTCCGAATGCTTTAAAAGAAAGCCATACCTTTAATGCTCTAAATCTACGAGAAAGTTCAATTCCACGCTCCCCAAAATTCACTTTTTCTTCTATATTAGTTTCTGTATCCTTAATATACTCTGGGATCATACGGAATGTTTCACTTAAATATTGGCTATTTCGAATAAGTACACAACCAACATCATAAGGCTGAAAAAGCCATTTATGCGGGTCTAACGTTAAAGAATCGGCACGATGAATTCCACTTAATAACTCCCTTCCTTTTTCACTGAGAATTGCTGCAGCCCCATAAGCCCCATCCACGTGTAGCCATATATCTTCATCACCACATACATCAGCCAATTCATCGAGGGAGTCCACCGCTCCGCAATTCGTTGTCCCTGCATTAGCAATAACACAGAATGGTTTTTTCCCTTTTAATCGATCTTCTTTTATTTGTTTTCTTAAAGTACTAACTGAAATTTTTAAGTCTTCATCTGTCTCAATTCGGCAAATTTGATGCTGTTTAAAACCTAATACTTTAAGTGCTCGATCTACAGAAAAATGAGTTTGGTTAGAAAAATAAACAATCGCATTTTCTATGTCATTATTCAGCTTGACCTGTCTCGCTACAGTAAGTGCAGTCAAATTAGCCATGGAACCACCACTGACAAATAATCCTTCAGCTGAATCAGGGAATCCTAGCATTGATTTTAACCAGTTAATTGTCGTTAATTCAATTTGTTCGGCACCTGCACCTACTATCCAAGCTGTAGGAAATACATTAAACCCACTTGCTAAAAAATCTGCTAATACACCAACATAATTATTAGGACCTGGCACAAAAGCCATAAAATGAGGATGATCCACATGAGTAATTTGATTAAACACATTGTTATTAAGAAAATGAAGTAATTCTTTTGGATTAGATCCGTTTTCCGGAATCGTTTCAATTAGCTTGTCTCTAAAAATATTACTATCAATCGTTTCTGAAACTGGTTTACTTTTTAAATGATTCATATGATCAACAATTAAGTCAACCGCTTGATATCCTAACTGACGCATTTCTTCGGCTGATAACTGTAATTTTTTTGTCATTTGATTTACTCCTATTCTATTTAAAAAGGCGAGTTCTTGCTCGCCTTTTCATTTTTATAATTTGTAATCACAAATTGTTTGTATTGGATTTTGAAGAATCGTGTTGATTAACCCCTGGATGTGATTTAATATTTCCTGTATTTTCTCTGTTTCATATACCGTTTGATCATATCCAAACTTTATTGTAAGTCTTTCTTCAGGGAAGCACATAATTCCATACTTTACATGTGGCTCATCAACAACTTCGTAATCCGTGATAGCAAAATGTCTGTTTTCATTTGAAGAAAAGATTGCTGGATTAGTTGGATAGTTTTCAAAAACCCAAAGATGGTCAGTCAACTCAGTTTTTAATTCACTTTGCTTTTGTATATCAACAAATGAATAGTATGCATACTCATTACATTTCAATGTCTCTAGTTGTACCTTTTGCAGGAAGTCCACAAAAGATTGCGTTTCTGTCCATGCTAATCGGATAGGCAAAACATTTGTGAACAGACCGAACATATTTTCAATTCCTTCTACTTCGGGAGGTCTGACTGATACTAGGTTAGGCAATACTACTTCTCTCGTTCCGTTGAATTTGCCAAGCAATATTCCCCATACAGCTAGTAATGCCGTATTCATAGTTATATTATTTTTAGTTACAAATGTTTGTAACTGATCAGTCAAATCCTTATCTAATGTTAAATCCATAAAAGTGAAGTTTAACCCTTCACTTTTAGATGGGACTTTCTTTTTAGGAATACTAATTTTCTGATTGTATCCTGATAAATAATCTCGCCAAAAATGACGTGCTTTCTCATGATCTTGTGCCAAAGTCCAATCTATAAATGTTTCAAAAGGTTTTACCATGGGTAACCCCGCCGTAGTTCCGGCATTTGTAGTTTCGTAGAGCTGGAATAATTCGTCTATCAAAATGCTGACGCTCCAACCATCACATAATAGATGATGGGAACTCCAAATTACTTTATGCTCGTTATTACCTAGTTGGAATATACAGAGACGTGTCATAAGTTCATCATTTTTAAATCCTCGACTTAAATTTTCATTCATCCACTGTTTTAGGAATTCTTGCTGTTCTTGTTTCGTCATCTCAATCAAGTTTTTTATTTCTGAATTTATTTGAACATCATATAGAACAGCTTGCCAAGGTTTTGCTTGTTCATCTTGCACAATTATTGTTCTTAAAGAATCATGACGATCAACTAACTGTTGGAAACACTGAATAAAGAGTTTAATATCCAGCTCCCCCTCAAGTGCCCAAATTGTTTGTTCAAAATATGCATTTGTATCAGGTTCATTCGTAGCATGCTCATAAATAACTTCCTGGAAAGGTGCTAACGGG
Organism: Bacillus sp. FSL K6-2944; assembly: GCF_038005385.1. Lineage (NCBI taxonomy): Bacteria > Bacillati > Bacillota > Bacilli > Caryophanales > Bacillaceae > Bacillus > Bacillus sp. FSL K6-2944. The sequence continues at coordinate 1,517,067 of NZ_JBBOTE010000001.1, forward strand.
TAAATACGTTCTATTTTTATATCCGGCATTTTTTCTTGTATTTTGTTAAGTGTATGTTGATTAAGTTGTTTATCTTTAACATTTAGTAATGTAGCTTTATTATCGTTCATTATGTTTACATCATTTGTTTGTGAACTTGAAAACTGGTCTAGCTTTTTAACAAATTGAACCATGTCCCTTAATATAGGAAATGAAAATATATTTTTTGGTTCAAGCTCGAATCCTTGTCGATACAGTCTGACGGACACTTGAATCGCTTTTATCGAATCTCCACCTAAGGCGAAGAAATGATCATTTACTCCAACTTGATCTATTTTGAGTACTTCTTGCCAAATACTAGTTAATATTTTTTCCATTTCAGTTTTTGGGGCAATAAATACTTCATTTTTTTGTTTCTCCGGAGTAGGGAGCGCTTTTCTATCTAATTTCCCGTTTGGAGTCAGGGGTAATTGGTCCAAATAAACAAAATAAGAAGGAATCATATAATCTGGCAAGTGATCTTGCAAATGCTTTCGTAGTTCTGTTGTACTAATATTTTGCTCAGTTACCACATATGCAACTAAAAATTTTATTCCGTTCTCATCTGTTTGATCAATTACGACAGCATGTTCGACTTGTTTATAAGTTAGAAGACAATGAGAGATTTCTTCTAACTCTACTCGATATCCCTGAATTTTCACTTGGTAATCTTGGCGGCCTAAAAATTCAATATATCCCTCAGAATGCATTTTTCCACAATCCCCTGTTTTATATATAAGACCAAAATCAGGATGTGACACAAACGCTTCATTTGTTTTCTTTTCATCATTTAAATATCCTTTAGCAAGGCCCACTCCCCCGATATATAAATCTCCAATTACACCAACAGGGCACATTTTCTTTTCATAGTTCAACACATAATACGTTTGGTTTGCCAAGGGCATCCCGTATGGAATACTATTCCAATGTGATTCCACCTGTTTGACCGGATAATAAATTGACCAAATCGATGCTTCTGTTGCCCCTCCTAGTGAGACTACTTCTGCAATCGGAAAATGTCGTTTTATTTTTTCTGGTAAAGAAAGCGGAATCCAATCTCCACTATGTAAAACTAAACGTAAAGAAGGATATTCAAAATGAGAACCTACTTGCTCCAATGCCAAATCCATGATTGCAGGCACTGTATTCCAAATTGTAATCCCTCTACGTTCGACAGTGCGGATTAATTCTTGCATGTCTCTCGGATCACGAATCATTACTAACATTGCACCTGTGCTTAAAGCTCCGAAAATATCGTATACAGATAGGTCAAAACACATGGAAGAGATACCAATAATACGATCATCTTCATTCACCTCATATTTTTGATTTATGTCTTGAATAGTATTTGTAACCGCTTGGTGAGTAATAATTACTCCTTTTGGTTTTCCTGTACTTCCTGAAGTGTATATAATATAGGCAATATCTTCTGGACCAGCAATAGCGGGCATATCTTCTGTTGTATAAAATGACAAATGATTTTCTTCATAAAGACTAGGTTCTAATAAAAGCTTGCATGAGCTATTTTTTAAAATATATGTTTGGCGATCTAAAGGATGATCGGGATCAATCGGAACATAAGCGGCACCTGATTTTAAAACACCTAACATATTAACAATTGTGTCAACTCGCCTTTTTGCTAAAAGACCCACTTTGTCACCTAGACCAATACCTTGCTCTTTTAAGAAGTGGGCAATTTGATTAGAACGTTTATGAAGTTCCGAGTATGTTAACCATTCTTGTTCAAATACCACTGCTACTTCATCCGGTGTACGTTTTACTTGGTCTGTAAATAATTGATACAGAGTAGTTGAAGGTATTTTTTCTGTTGTTTCATTGTATTGCTTAATTAAAGTTTGATCCGATTCTTTCATCTGCAAAGATGTTATATCGCTTTGTTTCACCAATTGTTCCAATAAGTCAACAAATTGGGAAAACATTGCTTCTATTACATCAACATCAAACAACTCTTCAACATAGTTCCAGCTAATTAATAACTCTCCATTTTTTTCAATTACTACATTATCCAAATACACTTGTGGAGTCCGAGCATGAATATAGCGAAGAGAACCAAGTTGTTCCCAAGAGAAAGCACCTGCACCTGCTAACATCGAGGTGAAAACGATTGGCATAACTGCTTTTGGCGTCATTTGATGATATCGAGTAAAATCTCGAATAAAGTTAACTCCATCGTAATGACGATGTTCAAGGCCATCTAATAAAGTAGCTTGCGTTTCTTTTACTCTAGTAAAGAAAGTTTGCTCTGGTTTTACATCAACATCCAATAAAATAAGTGATGTGAAATCTCCAACAATCTGTTCTACTTCATCATGAACAGGATAACGGTTAAATACAGTCAAGTTAATTGCTAATCGACGTTGATTACTCCAATGTGCCAACACATCACCATATATTGTACAAAGTAGAGCGGAAGGCGTTACCTCTTTCTCTTGTGCTAACTTTCGTAGCTTTGTCCATTTTTTATTATCCAGGATTTTTGTAAGTGATTGGAATTTAGGAGTAGCAATCTCTGCTGGATCCTTTTTTAACAGCAAAGATGGTGCAAACGGAAAGTCAGGAAGCTTACTTGTCCAATAATCTTTTGCTGTTTTATATTCTTCGCTTTGTTCCATTTCATCATAGATAAACATATAATCTTGAAAATCAAAAGATAAAGATTCTAATTTTTGATTTGGTTTATAATAATAATGCAACAAATCCTGTCCAACAATGTTCATGCTTGCTCCGTCCATTAATAAAGCATCGTATCGAAAACATAATAAATACGTGTCTTCTTTTAAAAGAAAAGCTTTCAATTCAAACAAAGGCCATTGCCCCAAAGGGAATACATGGTTAGTCATTCGAGAACGCTCTTCTTGTAAGCGAGCATGTTGATTCCTATCATCTAAATCTATGAGACTCACTATTTCAATCTCGTAATCAGGAACGCTTTGTAATATTTGCTGTTTTCCCTCTGGTAAAATTACAGCTCGCAACATTGGATGACGATGAATTACCTTTTGAAAACTTTTTGAAAGACGATTGATATCCAAAGCTGTTTCATATTCAAAATATGTTTGAGGGGAAATACCACTTAATTCAAACTGTGAATTCCGTCCTATCATATACGCTGTCTGAACTTCTGTTAAGGAAAATGGCTTAGACAAATCTTTAACATGAGTTGGTCTACTTTCAAAGTTTTCCTCTTTATGCTCTAGCTTTACACAAGAACTCAGTTGAGCGATTGTGGGGTGCTTAAAAAAATCTGTTGTACTTATTTTTAAGCCGTCTTTTCTTAATAAATTAATTACCTGAAGTGCTTTAATAGATTCTCCTTTTAATGCAAAAAAATTATCATGAATACCGATTCCCTCGATCTCCATAACTTTTTCCCATGCACGCACTAATTTTTGTTCAATTTCATTGCGCGGAGCAAGGTATGGAATTGATACATAATCCGTTTGTGTTATATCCAACAATCTTTTTCTATCCACTTTTCCATTTGGATTCAATGGAATCTCTTCTACCTGAATCATTTTTTCAGGAATCATAAACTCAGGTAATTTATCACTTAAATATTTTCTGATTTCATCAAAAGACACCTTGTTATCCGATACATAGTAGGCAGCTAATAATTTCCTATTTCCATACACTTGATCAACAACGATAGCCTGGTTTATTTCTGGATATTCCCTTAATTGAGTTTCGATTTCTCTTAATTCAATCCGATACCCCCGAATTTTCACTTGATGATCCATTCTACCTAAATATTCAAGTTCTCCATTAGGCAACCAACGAACGAGATCACCTGTATGATACATCATTTCCCCTGCCGCAAAAGGACTCGGTACAAACTTTTCATCTGTCAGTTTATTTTTACCAAGATACCCTCGTGCTACCGCTACGCCAGCAATGCAGAGTTCACCGGGAATTCCAAATGGTTTTAATTGGCCATACTTATTCAATATATAGGAATGATAATTCGGGTTAGGTTTGCCAATCGTAACTTCTTTGGAAGTGCTCAAGTCTTTTACTGTTGCGCAAATGGTTGTTTCTGTGGGACCATAAATATTTAAAATTGTTGCTTCACTGATACAACGAATTTTTTCAACCAAATCAATGGAAAATGATTCTCCTGCTAATAAAATAGATTTTAAATCTTTTAGAAAAATCGCCCCTTCTGGATCACTCAAAATCACTTCCATTCGCGATGGCGTTGATTCCCATAAATCCACCTTATGTTTTTTGACCAAATGAGCCAATTCTTTTGTTGCAAACTGGTCCTCTGTAGCAATTACTACTTTTGAACCTTGCGTTAAAGGAAGACATATTTCTAACAAGGAAATATCAAAAGATACACTAGCAAGAAACAAGAATGATTGATTAGCTTTTACTTTTTCTCTCATTACATTTAAAAAATGAACTAGCGATTTTTGTTCTATCATTACCCCTTTTGGATTTCCTGTCGATCCTGATGTGTAAATAACATAAGCTAAATCATTAGGATTATGTTCTCGTACTAAATTACTTTCTTCACCTTGAAAAAGATATTCTTTATCAAGATACAGTACTTCACCTGCAAATTGTGGCAATACTTCCTCTGTTCGCTTACTAAGTAAATATTTTGCTTGACTATCTTGTAACATATATTCAATTCGTTCAGTTGGGTAGTTAGGGTCGATTGGTAAATACGCTGCTCCTGCTTTTAAAATCCCCATCATACCAATAATCATTTCTAATGACCGATCTACCATAACGCCAATAATACTTTCTTTTGAAACACCTTTACTTTGAAGAATCGAAGCCAATTGATTCGCTTTCTTATTCAATTCTCTATATGTCAAAGATTGATCATTACAAACAACAGCAATTTGATCTGGAGTTTTTAATACTTGCGCTTCAAACAAATCTTGAAATGATTGAAACAAGTCTATGCCCTTTTGAAAAGTATTCAATCCTTCTAACAACTCTTTTTCTTCTTCTGCAATAATACAAATATCTTTCAATGCCAAATTCGGATTTTGTGAAACTTGCTTTAAAACATAACAATACGAATTGGCAAACTGTTGCAAAGAAGAGAATGAACGGGACTTGCAAGAAATTTGAAATTCAAATTCATTATGTATTTCATTCCATTTTCTTCGTATCCATAGGGCTAAATTATTCTCTGCGTATTCTGCTAGCGAATTTTCATTATGTAATCCTTCCATCCCGATTACAATTTGAAAAGGAGTTAAATTGTGTTTAACTAATAATTCAGAGAGCGGATACTCCTGATTTTCATACCCGAATAAAGTCGTTTGTTCAATCTCATTTACTAATTGTTTAAAGGTGTGATGCGGCTGGATTTCACTTCCTAAAGGAATCAACTTATTAAGATTCTCACTTTGTTCAAGATTCTTTTCAATTATAGGAATACCAATAGTAATTCTTTCTTGATCTGTATAATGTGCCAAACAAACCCTTAAAGCGGCTTGAAACCAGCTAAATAATAATAAATCTTGAGACTTACTTATTTTTTGTATACTTTTACTAAATTCTACATTCACTATGACTTGAACGTATTCACAAGGTGTTTCTTTATTTAGTCGGTAATCGCTATTAAATTTAAATACAGAAAAATCGAGAATCTCGGAAGATAATTGCTCCTTCCAAAACGCTTCTACTTCTTTATTTTCATGAATCGAACTTCGATCTTTAATTTGCATTTTTATCTTTATCCCCCTAATATTCATTTCTTCTACTCGTTAATTTTCAAGCCAACTTCAAGCCCATGGAGAAACACTTGATGATTATCCAAACATAAAAATTGCTGAATCTCTTCAAATTTCATATGACCGACTGAACAAACCCCTAAATTTAATGTCTCAGCAACCATATTTAAGGTAGCAGTGATAATGCCTGACTCAATACAAGCAAATAAATATCCATCTGAACCGTATTTCGGGATGGAAGCGTTCGCATTATAAACCAAATAAACTGAGAAGGCAGATTGAGTAAATAAATCCTGATTAATTAACTCATGATCACTTTTGATTACTTGATCAATGTTGTTTACAATCACAAGACTATTTTTTGATGGGTTATAATAATAAAATCCAGCTTTCATATCCTCTATACGTTTTGGTTTTACATAAACAAAGATATCAATGGGATAGAGCCCGCCTGCACTTGCGTAATGATAGTATATTTTTTCTTCCCTAACCTGTTTTAGAGTTGATAAGAATCGGGAAAATTCCGAAAAACTAATATGTTTTTCCATATCAAATTGACGACAAGACCTACGTTCCTTGATTATAGTAGGTAGCTCATTTGTTGTTTCAAGTTGAATTTCGGTCGACCGTGCAGCAACGTGCGTGCGATTTAATTGTTTACTCATATACTTATCTAACTTTTCTTTAGAAAAGCGAATCTGGTTGCTATATGGATTTGAAAAAATCTTTTCTTGTGAAGAAAATACTTCTCTTGGGTGTAATATATTACTTACTAACACACGATTTTTTATCATGAGCTCTATGTTTTTTTGTGTCTCTTCTACATTTCCTAACGAAAAGCGCTCTACTAGTTCACTAATTTTCACACCTTTTTGAGCCATAAAATAAAAATCTGGAAACCACTCAGACAGAATACCTGTAAATCTCATTTCCCCTATCAAAACTTCATTATGCAACTTCTCCCAATGCTTAATCGGAGACCAGTAATAAATTTTCTCGCTCATATAACCCTCCATAAACGTTTAACTTATTTTTGAAATGCAATTTTCTAATTTACAAAAATTTTTTCGGATTCTGCTCCTTGTCTCATAGTGATTATAAATACATGCACTTTAACGAAAATTGAAAATAATGAAATAACTTTTTCTTCATTAAAATTTTTTATTTCATCATAAAAAATGATTTCTTTTTGGATATTTCACATCCTTTCCCATAGTAATCCTATAAGGTATAAACCATTTATAACATTGAGAATATTCATGTATTTCCAATGTGAAATTATTGTAATGGATTGGAGAGCGGTTGAATATAGTTATTAAATCAAATAATGTTGAGAAAATTTTATTTATTATATCGATAAAATTTTATGATGTAATTTATTACAAATAGATTAAGAAAAGAGTTTTAAATTTTTCTTAATCAGTTAGTGTGAAAATATCACATACTATTACATACAATCGAGTTACTTACATTTCATATTCAAAATAGAGAAAAGACACCTTGAATGGTGTCTTTTCTCTATTTTAATTCCATATACTTTTTACGCCTTTGTTATTTTTAAACGATTTGTAGGAGTTAATACAACTCGAACATCTAGTTCGTTATATGTTCGAATATATAATAAACATTATATGAATTACGAATGTATTTCAGGTAATTTTATAAATAAACTCAAAGATATCTTCTCCTCCTACTGTCATAAAAGAAATAATCTATTGCTTATTTCTTTTATTAAATTGTAATATAATTACAGTATGTGAAATTATATTACATTAACTTTAAAAGCGAAGTGAGAATAATCTTCACTTCGCTTTTTTCATTTGCAATCCTTATTAACTTTGCTCAATTCAGTATTTATTTCCACACTCTTCGCTTTTATTTAATTGGTTTTTCTGATTTTAAAACAATGGAACTTAATGCAGGAACTTTAATTTTATTGTCATGGACAACATAAAGTGGTTTACTTCCCGCCTGCTTGCCATCTACTAGTACTTTCCAAGGCCCTTTCGATGGAAGTGTTATTTCAACAGCTTCTCTATTTGCATTGTGAGCCACTGTAAAGTATTCATGTTTATTCCCCTCTATTATATAAGCTACAGTATTTTGGGGAGCATCAATAAATGATACGTGTGTTTTTATTTGCTCTGCAGATGTCATTCGAAAAGCTGAGTACTTTTTGCGTAATTCTATTAAACCCTTCATATAATCTACTTCATTATTAAACGTTGCACGGCGCAGCCAATCCATCTGGTTAATTGAGTCTGGAGATTTGTAACTATTATGATCACCGTATTTCGTCCGCATAAACTCTTGCCCTGCATGTAAAAATGGAATTCCTTGTGATGTTAATAAAATCGAAGAAGACAATTTGTGCATTTGTGTTCGCACTTCATCGCTGTCACCTGGATTAGTTAACTCAAGTTTATCCCATAATGTATGATTGTCATGTGCTTCCACATAAGTTAGCACCTGTTCCGGATCTTGATAGGTAGACGAATTTGTATCGTAGTCAATACCTGCCGTAATACCTTTTTTAATACGATCTTCCATATTTTCCTTTCCATTTATAAAACCATTTTCTTTTTCCTCAAATACACTACCTTTTAACCCATCACGTATATTATCGTTAAAATGAGCAATCCCTTTCATTTTCTCTGCATTTTTTTGATTTGCTTTCAGCTCAGCTGCAAGAGGTGTATTTAAATCCCATCCTTCTCCGTGTAGTATAATAGAAGGGTCAATTTGATTAACAGCTTTACGTATTTCATTCATCGTTTCATAATCATGAATACCCATTAAATCAAAACGGAATCCATCTAAATTGTATTCTTTTGCCCAATATGTGACGGAATCTATCATAAATTTCCTCATCATTTTTCTTTCTGAAGCAGTATCATTTCCTACTCCAGTTCCATTTGCAAATGTTCCATCTTCATTGTAACGATAATAATAGCCTGGAACTAACTTATGGAAATTAGATTCAGCAGCGTTATACATATGGTTATATACTACATCCATCACCACTCGAAGATTATTATCATGTAGTGTTTGAACCATTTGCTTTAATTCAGTTATTCGCACAGTTGGCTCATAAGGATTTGTAGAATAGGAGCCTTCTGGAACGTTGAAATTTTTAGGATCATATCCCCAGTTATATTGCGGTTCATTTAAAGTCTCTTCATTTACAGAAGCATAATCAAATATCGGTAAAAGCTGAACGTGAGTAACACCGAGATCCTTTATATGATCAAGTCCTGTTTTTACACCTTCTGGCCCTTTTGTTCCTTTTTCTGTTACACCTAAATACTTCCCTTTCTGTTTAATACCACTTTCAGGTTGAATGGAAAGATCGCGTACATGTAACTCATAAATAATAGCATCTTCCGGATTTTTAAATTTTGGCTTTTTGTTTGCTTTCCATTTTTTCGGATTTGTTTCTTCTAAATTAACGACTGCACCTTTATCCCCATTTACAGAAGCAGCACGCACATATGGATCAACCGCTTCAGTCCACTTATCACCAATTTTGACCTTATACGTATAAAAGAGCCCTTTTTGGTTCCCCTTTAGTTCTGATGTCCAAGTTCCCTTTTCACCTTGTTGCATGTTTATTTCAGCACCTATTTTATCGCTCCATTTTTTATATGTAACTAACTTCGCTTCGCTTGCAGTAGGAGCCCATAAACGGAACTTTGTATGTTGCGGAGTATATGTATTTCCTAAATCGTTACCACCATAATAAAATAAATTATCAAATTCTTCGCTACGAATGACTTTACCAATTTCAGTATTCGTATCAGCTAAGTTTTCTATTTTAACTTTGTATGTTTGTTTTAAATCAATTTTCTGTTCCGTAATTATTTTGACCTTATTAGTAATATCGCCACTGTTTATATCATAAGGAGTAATATTCTTAATTTTAATGCCTTCAATTTCAATTTTCTTTTCCTTAATATTAAACGGGACATTAGTCGTTACAGTAATTTCATGGAAACCATCAATAGTTGCTTTTTGAATTGAGAGATCCGATGAAGGCTTAGAGTTATATACTTTTTCATCACCCGAAAGGATCCATACTTCAGCACGACCGTCCTTTATATTTTCAATCCAACGATCCCCACCATCTTTTTCCCATTCATTTGTTCGAACTATAAATCCTACACGATTATAGTCACCGTCTATTTTTATCTTAGCGTATTTTCCAAATTCATCTTCACCAGTAAATTGATAAGATGTACCATTTGCATTTTCTCCCCATAACCAAAGATTCCAGTCTTTTGTATTTCCAAGCTTTTCTTTGTAATGAATGATAATTTCAGTTGTTTTCGAATTTGAAACTGCCTTCACACTCTGAAAGGAGAAAACAGATGATAACATAACGATTAAAGTAAGTAATAAAACTGTTTTGTTAATTAATCTTTTTGTAATTTGCATCACATACACCCTTTCTTCAAATATTACTAACGATTTATTATGCTTACACTGAATAACACTGCTTAAATTAATCTAGAAATCTCTTTTACTTCACCTCCATATCGGCTATTTTCACGTATGTATTTCAATGACCTTTTAATACGAAAACGTTTGCATTAGTACTTAAAAAAATAGATTTGTTTATGCCTTCATATATTTGTAAATACTAAAAGATCAGGGAAAACATTTTAAAGCAATCGTTTGTTATCGCTTTCATTTTATAGACTTTCTATCAAGAGGTCAATATATTATTAATTTTCTGTTTTTATATATTTTAAACCTTATTTATTTGTCACAACTTCTTACAGATAAAGTGCCTCATTATTGCTTAGTCAGTTTATTTTCAACGATACATTGCCACGTAAAAAACAGCTAATATCCTTAAAATGACATTAGCTGTTTTTCATAATGTATTAATATATGAATGATAACTATATTTCTAAATTACTTAATTTTTGCTGCATCAAATGCTTTTTGAACTGCTTGAACTTCAGCTGTATTCGCACCATATTTATTAGTTGCCACTCGAATACATGCTGATCTCAATTCTTTGAAATTAGAAGTCATGTTTAACTCATCTGTATTTGCATAATAGAAAATATCAAACATTTTATCTTCACCAATTCCTTTAACAGTTACTCCGTTATGAGTTCCGCCTTTTGCAATCAGATACGCAACTTTATTAATAATACTTGAATTAAAATGAACACCGCCTTGATCCCATCCATTAAAATCGTTAAATTCACTGTAATCATCTGGATAAGGCACTCCAAGTGAAGATGGAACAGAAGCTGGGTTTTCCATATCACGGAAAACAGATCCCGTTTGTTCTCCCATTGTCCAGTTAAAGTTTCCATTATTTACGTATTTCTCAATAGATGTTCCCATAATATCAGATAGCGCCTCATTAATCGCACCGGATTCCCCGTAATATTCAAGATTAGATTCGCTAGAAGTAACAGCATGTGTAAATTCATGTCCAGCTACGTCATATGCTTTAACAATAGGATCGCCATATACAAGCATACTTCCATTATTAGCACTTAATGCATTCTGCCAATTTTTCGGATCATTCGTCTCTTCAGAATCCCAAGCGTGTACAACTGAAACTACCTTTTGTCCCTTATTATCAAAGCTATTACGCTTGTATTTATCTTTATAAAAATCAAATACTTTTGTTGCTAAGTAATGAGCACTTACTGCTTTTGGATCGTTAAATGTTGCCGAAGTACTTGTCGCTAATGTACCAGGATAATAGCTTTCTTCTTTAGTAATATCTCTGTAATTCACATCATATGTTTCAATGCCTTGCCCTCTTGTATAATCAGCAAGAGCATATTTGCCATTACTTTGTTTAGAGATACCAAATGAACGATTAATACCTAAATCATCTTTTCCTGTTCCGGTTAATGATGTAAGACTGCTTTGTTTACTTTTCTTTAAAGCTCCAACTAGTTTGTCACTGGCCTTTAAGTTAGATTCTTGTACCATATTTTTTAACATATCACCATTTTGTGCATTTACTAAATAAGTACCAGAAACATAGTTTGGTGTTGCAGCTTCGAAGGTAACTTGGTATGCATTGCTAGCTTGTCCATTATTTTCATCAACAAAAATAACCTCTTTAACTTCTGGCTCAGAAATAAACTTGATATCGTTCCCGTATTTCGTATAAATATATTGTTTTGCTTCATCTTTTGATAGATTAATAGGTTTTTTCAATTCTTCTTGTTTTAAATTTTGCGCGCTATCACCTGAAACACTTTTAATAACACCCTTATTATCTACGTGTGCAGTTAATTGATGTCCATATACTTCTTTTCCTTCGTATGTTTGCTGCATACGCACAAGTGTAGTTCCATCATACGAACCACGTTTTTGAAGGACTTTATAATCTACTCCTGCTTCTCCATTGACTTGTTTTTGGGACAGAGCTTGTTCTGTTTTCTCCTTAAGTGCATCCTTTACTACATTTTCTGGTGCCTTTTGTGACGGCTGTGTAAGTTCACCCGAACGGAACGATTCCTCCTGAATTTGAACTTGTAGTTGATCTGTTTCCTCTGCATGACCTACCCCATATGGTGCCACAGCTGTTAAAGCTAATCCTGTTGTTAATGCTACCTTAGTTAATGTCTTTTTGTTTTTCATTATTTCACCTCGTATAATTTTTGAAATAGAAAGCTTGTACAAAGTATACTGTCTATTAATGTCTAAAAAAAGAGAAAATACACAATTTATGTAACATTATGCAAAATTACATAAATTGTGGTCAATATTATAAATAATGAACGGAACACATATGTACATTAATTTGAATAAAAGAGAGTCCTTATAGGTGCTCACCCAATTGGTTAGTTATTAATTATCTATATTCATTGTAATAAAAGTATACTTACCTCTACATAACAACATAAAAACCCACTCTTTACTATTGTAAGAGTGGGTTTAATGTTATTAAAATAACAATTACTATAAGAAATTTTATAATTTATATTCTTTTAGTAATCCTACTAAGTTTTTTGTAAAATTCACCTTTTGTCTTTACATGATTAAACTGATTTGGATTAATATTTGCTTTTTGTGAGAGTAATATAATCTCTTCTTTTGAAATTGAGTCTTTCGTATTTATAGATGCTATATTTGTGTATTTTCCGTCTTCTGTTTTTGGAATTTCTAAAATCCCTTTATTCACAAGATCAACTACCGCCTTATGCTCTGAAGAATGTAAATCTACACCAGTAATTTTCCAATTATGCATAACTTTTGGTGTGTATACACCGTTCTTTACCTCTTTTAAATATGTAATAGCAAGGTTACGAATGGTTCCGCCTGTTTCTCCAAATGCATTCTCTTGTTTAGATGACCAAATTTGTTCAAACTTACGCCCCTCTAAAGCTCCACCTTTTGCCTGAAGAGCCTCCATTCTATATGCATTCATTCCCAACGTCATAACATCGCTCATTTTGATTGGTTTGTTTGTACGAATAGAGCGTAAATTTGTAATTCTGCTTCCATATGGTTTTGTTAAGTCAATTTCGTATTTTACGCCTCCAAAGAAATCGTTCGTACTGTATTTAGATGCACGGCGGGTTTTATCAAAGCTAACGGTTACATCTCCGGCACGAGATGAGTTAAAATATCCTGCTGCCCATTCCATATAGTCTTTTAAATCTTTTCCAGAAATCTTATATACTGTAATTTCTCCCAAGGCATATTGGTAATTGTACGCAATATCTTTTTTCTTAATAGGGCCTGTATCTAAACGGGCATAATCATTATCAATTTGATGGGCTACTACATCTGCTTTACTGTAGTAGAGCATAACTTCATGAAAGAAATCTGATAAAGGTGTTTCTTGAATCTGAACACTTGGAATACCCTTTATTTCATTTTCAGGAACAAGATTTCTACCCTTTAATTGAGCGACTACAACATTTGCATCTCCTCTCGCATATTCGTGAAAAGGTGTTAATGTTTCTTCAAGTGTAGGATCGGATAATATCGTTGTCCCATCAGCATTTTTTACAGGTATAGCGGTAGCAGTTTTATTTTTTAAAGCCAACTTCCCATCTTGCTTTGTAAAAGTAAGGTCAATACGTGAAATATGTGTTCCATATTTATCTGGTTCTGTAATAATTACGCCATTTACAACTTCTTTTTTTACAAGTTTATGCATATGAGCCGCAAAAATAGCACTTAGTTCCGGACAAGCATTTGCAATATCTTGAACACCAGTACCAGGGATACCATTCTCATTTTCTAGTCCCATATGCATAACTCCTACCATTACATCTACTTTACCTTCTAATTCCTTAATTGCCTTTTTCGTCTCTTCTACCGGATTTTTCACCACTAAACCATTTAAGTGATCTGTCCCTTTTTCAAAATCACTAATCATTGGTGTATTCATACCAATAATCCCAACTTTAATTCCACCTTTTTCTACAATTGTATATGCAGGAAGAAAGCGCTCTCCATTTTCCTTATAAATATTTCCTGCTAACGTTTTTCCCTTATATTGCTCACTAACTTTTTTCAATGTATCTAATCCAAAGTTGAATTCATGATTTCCAAATGCCCAGGCATCATATCCCATTGTATTCATCGCTACCATCATTGGCGATTGTGGCTTATCGTTGAATAATTCTACTGAGTTTCCTTGAATTGTATCCCCGGCATCTACTAATATGGTATTTGGATTTTCTTGACGGACCTTCTTTATAACCGTATAAAGCTGCGTCAAACTTCCACTCATATTTGCTCCATCAAGCGCATAATCCCAAGGCATAAATCTACCATGAATATCTGCAGTACCTAACAATGTAATATTAACTTCAGATTCCTCAGCCTTAGAGATAGATGGTTTGACTATTACTGCCGTTCCAAGCAGTAATAAAATTACAAAGTAACATACATAGTTCTTCCATTTCATTTTTTGCATAATAATAATATTTCTCCCCTTTTTGTACTTTCATAAAGTTGCTTGAACTTTAAAAATGTAACTTATTATTCAGGAAACTTCAACTACAAAAGATAATTTTGAAGGTGGTTCTGTTGCAAAAATAAAGAGAATAAATTGCATACATCCCCTAACAGAATTGTATTTTATCGTTTTCTGACAGAATACTCCTTCCTTAAGCGTGTGAAGTGTACTTTCAAAAAAATAACCCCGCTCTTCATTTAAGACGGGGTTACACTTATACAGAAAATCGGATAGTTTCATATTTTCTTAAGCTTATTGGTCACTTTCAACTAATTTCATTCTATTTTTGTTTTCTTCTGAATCAATATGAATCAACCGTTTCCCCTGTTTATAATACGTATCAATAAATAGGGAATAATTTTTACTTTTCAATTTCACAAAGCAATTTTATCTCTTTTATTTGTGAAATATGACGCTGTTCATGTAAATAGATCAATTCTATCCACTGATCAAGGGATAATTCTCCAAGAGCTGGATGCATCACTGATTTTTTCGCTAATATAGACTCATCTTCTATTGTACTCAGGAAACGCATCAATTCTTTTCTTGATTCGTTTAGCATATTGAGCATTTGCTCCACTTCAAATGGTTCTATACTTGGTTCAATCATTTCTGGAGCTATAAACTTTTTCGTTCTATCTAATAAAATAGTGTGAATTTCTTTACGCTCATTTTGGGTACTATCTAACTTTTTTAACCCTGAGGAAATAACTGTTATCACTCTCTCATCTAATAAAACTAAATGATGACAAACTTGTGCAATACTCCATTTATCCTTATCTGGTTTCCTATTAAATTGAACATCACTCAACAAAGTAATTTCCTCAAATAATTGATCTCTCGTTTCATAAAACTTGTCATTTACAAATGTATCCATGTGGATTCTCCTTTCATTGCAACCTACATACTTAAATTTCTACGCTAGAGATATTATCTTCAAAAAAAGTTTTTCTTTCACTACTATTCCAATTTTATTTTAAAGCCACAAATGAACTTATTTGTTTTTTTATATCTTTTTAATTGGCACAAATAAATCAACCTTTAACTTTCCGTCTAGATCTTCAGCAACATTATTTAAGCAAAACTCTAAATTATCTCTATCATAATCTGCATCATACTCACTATTTGGTAGCCACTCTACATACATGTATTGATACGCTTCACTTAATTTATGAGGTTCATCATAGAACTGGTATAGACCATATGTACCTCCATCTAATTTTTTAAATTGCACATCATGATACTTTTCTTTATCGAAGTTTTCAGGAATCGTAACACATGCATCATGCCGGCACTTATGACTTGCAACAAGTTCAGGATTATCCAATGATATTCCGATAAATGATTGCTCTGGTGGATACAGTTTATTTTCAATTGACCAATTCAGTAACTTTCCCCAGTGATCTTGCGGTTCAAAGTAGCTACCAGTTCGTCTTATATACGCTACTTCTAATGGTGGTAATTTTTTTATAACAACTTTCATTTATATCTTCTCCCCTATAAATATGTACACTGTTTAATTAGCTTTCTTTAACATTTATTCCTTCTTAAATAAAAAGAATTCTCTAATCATATAAAGTGAAACTTTAATCAGCGATGGTTTTGTTCATCCCCACTGATTATTAGTTGAACCAATCGGGCTACCAGTTAATGCGGGATAAACTTTAATTGATAACATGTATAACAATCTTGAATAATAATGTCCTATCAATTTATCATTAAATAAATGTAAAAAATGACCCTATTTATTCATTTTTAATGCGTATGTATGTACATTTGTTAATTTATTCGATATATTATGGGTATTGAATGATTACGTGAAGTGTATAGGTCGCTTATATAACACCTTATATTTTTATATCCGTGAAAACTACAAAGTGTATGAAAATCCATTTGTCAAATGAATTTAGTGCGGAAGGAGGTTTGTGGTTACTTCATAGGGTATAATAATCAGTTTTTTACTGATAAAAATATAGGAGGCGACATAATGTTTCGTACGATTTCAAATTTCATGAGAGTAGCTGAGATAAGAAGGAAAATCCTTTTTACACTAGCGATGTTAATCGTTTTTCGAATTGGCACGTTTATTCCAGTTCCTCATACTAACGCAGAGGTATTAAAAGTACAAGATCAAGCTAACGTTCTAGGTATGTTAAACGTATTTGGCGGAGGAGCATTGCAACACTTCTCAATCTTTGCTGTAGGTATTACACCATATATTACAGCTTCCATCATAGTACAGTTACTACAAATGGATGTTATACCTAAATTTTCGGAATGGGCAAAGCAAGGAGAAATGGGCCGTAAGAAATCAGCTCAATTCACTCGATACTTTACAATCATTCTCGCATTCATACAGGCCATCGGAATGTCTTATGGCTTTAATAATATAGCAGGTGGACAATTAATAACAGATCAAAGCTGGACTACATACTTATTTATTGCGACAGTTTTAACTGCAGGTACTGCATTTTTACTTTGGTTAGGCGAACAAATTACCGCTAACGGAGTTGGTAATGGTATTTCGATGATTATCTTCGCAGGTCTCGTTGCCGCGATTCCAAATGTTGCAAATCAAATTTATTTACAACAATTCCAAAATGCTGGCGATCAGCTATTTATGCACATAATAAAAATTGTTTTAATTGGACTCGTAATTTTAGCGATAGTTGTTGGTGTTATTTACATTCAACAAGCTGTACGTAAAATACCGATCCAATATGCAAAAGCTGTTTCAGGAAACAATCAATATCAAGGAGCAAAAAACACTCATTTACCGCTTAAAGTAAATAGTGCTGGTGTTATACCAGTTATCTTTGCTTCTGCATTTTTAATGACGCCGCGTACAATTGCGCAGCTCTTCCCTGATTCAAGCGTATCAAAATGGTTAGTTGCAAATCTTGATTTCGCACATCCAATTGGAATGACACTTTATGTCGGTCTTATCGTTGCTTTCACATACTTCTACGCATTTATTCAAGTAAATCCTGAACAAATGGCTGAGAATTTGAAAAAGCAAAATGGATATGTTCCTGGTATTCGTCCTGGTAAAGCAACTGAACAATATGTAACTAAAATTTTATACCGTTTAACATTTATCGGTGCAATTTTCTTAGGTGCTATTTCTATATTACCGCTCGTATTCACGAAAATTGCTACGTTACCACCTTCTGCTCAAATTGGTGGTACAAGCTTACTTATCATTGTCGGTGTAGCACTAGAAACTATGAAGACGTTAGAAAGCCAGCTTGTAAAACGTCATTATAAAGGCTTTATTAAAAAAGTGAATTAATTATCAAAAACACAGTTGGTTATTTTTCCAACTGTGTTTTTGATTTTATCAGTCCTGTAATATACAGGGCTGTTGCTTTATTAAACTACATCTCCTTCTCTAATAACCGCCCTTTTTTGAAATAAGTCCGTAGTGTTGAACGATTGGCCAAAAATACACCAATCAATATAAGACAAGCCCCCATTCCCATTGTAGGATTTAAAGGCTCTCCTAAAATGATATATCCCACAATTATTGCAATTAATGGTGATACATATAACCACGTCGATGGAAATACTGGATTTGTTTTTGATAAGAGCCAGTAATATAATCCGTGTCCACCAATCGATCCGATAAATATGAGATATAAAATAGGCCATTGCACACTCCATGAAGTTAATACGGTTACATTTGGTTGTTCTACAATAATAGATGCGATGAGTAGTAAAATCCCTCCATAAAACATTTGAATACCGTTAATAAGAAATGGTGATACATTTGATAAATCTGACAGTATTTCTTTTGAACGAATAGAGCCTATTCCGTAAAATAGCTCCCCTATAACTAAAACAATACAAGCAATACTCCATATGAAACTTACTTGTTGATGCATTCCTGGTAAAGAAACAAATATAACACCTATTAGTGCAATAACTAAAGCAACGAGTTGTTCCTTTTGTAATTTCTCCCTATTCCTCTTTGCTTGTATTAATAAAATCATCATTGGTCCCGTAGCAGAAAGAACAGCAGCTAATCCCGAAGAAATATATTGTTCTGACCAATATAAACTTGCGAATGTCATAAATGTTAAACAAAATCCAGCATACATAATACGTTTTGAAAATATATGTGGCATAATTTCTTTTCGCTTTAATTTAAAAATAATCATAAGGATTATACCCGCTAAAAAGAAACGAATTCCTGCTGAAAACAACGGTGGCGCTCCTGCTTCAATTCCAATTTTAATCGTTAAAAATGTTGTCCCGAAAATAATACATACTAAAATGTAATTAAAAATGACCATTTTACTTCCTCCTTTTTACTCTTAAAATGAGTATAGAGGCTATGGTGTATAACAGTGTATCGGTACATATAACAGTTACTTCAAGTTGTAGTTGATTCCCTATATATTTTTCGCTTTAATTAAATTAAAAAGAAAAATAGGTGAACCTATGAAGATTGTATTGCGTAAAGAATCAAACATACCGTATTACAAGCAAATATATATGCAAATTGTTGAAAGAGTACAAAGTGGTATGCTTTCACATGGTGAATCCCTTCCTTCTTTACGTTGTATGGCCACAGATTTACAAATCAATGTATTAACTGTTCGTAAAGCTTATAAACAGTTAGAAACGAAAGGGTATATACGCATCGAACAAGGAAAAGGTGCTTACATATATAAACGTGTAAAGAAAGATTTCAAACCGATACCGTATAAATGGCAACAATCAAGATCTATTAATGTTATGCGTTCTCAATATGCAATGAATAAACACCGTAAATATTATGATTTTTCACAAGCAATTCTGTATACCCGTCTGTTACCGAATCCATTTTTGGCAGACGAAATGCATAAATTGCTGGATAAAAATCCGATGTTGTTAGCAACTTATGGGCCAGTTCAAGGCGATTATGAATTGCGAGTTGAAATAGCAAATTACTTAAATGAACACCAGAAATTAGTGACGGACCCATCTCAATTATTAATTACAAGCGGAGCACAACAAGGAATTGATTTAATTGCTCAAACATTATTAAAACCTGGAGATACTGTATTAGTAGAAAGTCCGTGTTACAGTGCCGCGCTTGATGTTTTCATCAATAAAGGTGTTCAAATCATTCCTGTTTCTCTTGATAATCATGGAGTTCGCTCCGACTTAATTGATGATATTTGTCAAAGTAAAAATCCCGTTTTATTGTATACGAATCCGACCTTCCAAAACCCGACAGGTACAGTAATGAGTAAAGAACGAAGAATGGAACTTATAGAACTAGCGGGGCTATATCAATTTTTTATCATTGAAGATGATTCTTTCGGAGAAATATATTTTGAAGATGCTGTAGTACCACCTCCAATCAAAAGTTTTGATAAGGATGGCCACGTAATATATATAAAAGGATTTAGTAAAACGTTAGCACCAGGATTGCGTATTGCAGCACTTATTGCCGATGGCCCTATTTTTGAGTGGCTATATGCAGTGAAAGGTTCAATGGATATCGGTAGTCCTTTATTAACACAAAAGGCACTTCTACCGTTTTTACGTGCGGAACGTATGAAAAATCATTTAGAAAAATTACGAACAGCTTTACAAATGAGACGTGATTTAACAATTGATATATTATCGCCATTAAAAGAACTAAACTTTGAAATACCAAATGGCGGTTTTAATTTATGGGTGACACTGCCTGATTCGATAGATCCCTTTACCTTATTACAAAAAGCAAATGAAGTAGATGTCTCTTTTTTACCAGGAACAGCTTGTCTATTAAATTACGAAACAAATGATAACCAATTAAGAATTAGCTATTCAATGTTAAACGAGAAAGATATGGAAATTGGATTAGAGAAATTACACGATACAATACGAAACAGTATTTATTAGAAGTAATATCACAATAGCCAACAATAAATAATACCTGCAAATGAAAATGTATAGTATGGGATATTATTTATTGTTGAGCTTTTTCGTTATTCAAATCTAGTTACTCTATAAGCTGTAATCTTGATTATCATTCCACTTTAACTACAATCTTTCCTCTAACATGTTGTCCTTCACTCAAAATATGAGCTTCTCGAACTCCTGCTTCATTAAATGGCACCACTTTACTTATGATTGGTTTGATTTTCCCGTTTACAATTAAAACTGATAATTCTTCTAATTGTTTTCCATTTGGTTTTAGCCATAAAAATCCTGATTTTATTCCTTCTACTTTTTGTAGTGGTTCATGAACAATGGAAACTAGAACACCACCAGGTTTAATAATTCGAAAACTTTTTTCTTGCACTTCGCCACCTATTGTATCTAACACAATATCAAAATCTGATACTAGTTCTTCAAATTTATCTTTTTTATAATCAATAACGAGATCCGCTCCTAAAGACTGTAAAAATTCTTTATTTTTTCTACTAGCAGTCGTGGCAACAAAAGCTCCAAATGATTTTGCGATTTGGATTGCCAAACTTCCAACGCCACTAGCTCCAGCATGAATGAATACACGGTCATTTTCTTTTATTTTTGCGTAATCTACAAGACTTTGCCACGCTGTAAGTCCTGCAAGAGGAATAGAAGCTGCTTCTTCGTAACTAATATTATTAGGCATATGTGATACTAAATCTAATTGTACTGCAATGAATTCAGCATAAGATCCGCTTCCTATATTTTCAGGTTTCGTAAACACTTTATCTCCTATATTGAAACACTCTACATCTTCTCCAACTTCTTCAATAACTCCAGCTACATCTAATCCTAAAGTGATTGGAAATGAAAAGCGTAACTGTTCTTGTAAGTCCCCTTTTCTTATTTTCCAATCAACTGGATTAACAGATGTTGCATGAATACGTAATAATACCTCATTATTCTTAACAACCGGTTTTAAAACTTGTCTTTCTTTTAATTCTTCAACACTGCCATATCGATCAATAACAATTGCTTTCATTTCCTCTCCTCCTTGCTGTTTATTTTAATAACATACAATTATTTCTCAAAATTTTTTGCCTTGAATTACCATATACTTATTTTTGGGGGTAATTATGCAAAAAGCATTATAAAGTAAAACTTTAATCATTCCTCACCAATCGGGCTCTTACTGCCCGGCAAATAGCGGGATGAATTTCAAAAAGAATCTTACACACATCTTAGAATTATTCAAAACTGTATTATTAATTAAATTCAAAAGAAATGGGGCTAACTTTATGAGTGAAAAGATATTTAAAATAAACGGTATTGATATATGTACAGAAAGCTTCGGTAACTCTAATGATCCCGCTATTTTATTAATTATGGGAGCTACTTGTTCAATGATATATTGGGATGAAGAATTTTGTGAACAGTTGGCGAACACAGGAAAATTTGTTATTCGCTTTGATAATCGCGATGTTGGACGCTCTGTTACATATGAACCTGGCACTTCAAATTATTCAGTAACAGATATGGCTGAAGATGCAATCGGGGTATTAGACGCTTATCATATTGATAAAGCCCATCTTTTTGGTATGTCATTAGGTGGTATGATTGCTCAAATTGCCGCTGTAAAACATCCCGAAAGAATTTTGACGCTAACTTTACTAGCGACTAGTGTAATAGGATCTGATAATAATACTCGCGATTTACCCCCAATGGATGAAAGGATTTTAACACATCATGTAAAGAGCGCAAGTATTGATTGGACAAATAAAAATGATGTGGCAGAGTATTTAGTTTCAGGATCTCGTCTATTATGTGGATCAGAACGAATATTTGATGAAAATAGAGTTTATACACAAGTAAAACAAGAAATAGAACGCGCAAACAATTTATTAAGTATGTTTAATCACGCTTTACTTCAAGGTGATGATGCATATGAAGGTGTACTTCACTCCATACAAGCACCAACATTGGTTATTCATGGAACAGACGATACAGCACTCCCATTTGAACATGGCCTCGCACTAATTGATGAAATTCCAAGCTCAGTACTATTAACTCTTAAAGGGGCAGGTCATGAAAATCATCCAAATGATTGGGAAAGCATAATTACTGCGGTTTCTAAACATACATCTGAAATTTAGACAAACAAATAATTAACAGAAGGGGGCACAAATTGTATTGTGCCCCCTTCCATTTACAAACAAAAACCCATCACTGTATTCGTATGTATAGTGATGGGACTTCTTATATTTTTCTATGTTTAAAAAAATGGACAATCTAATTGATCAACAGATTCCCATAATTTTTTTTTTGCATTTTCGGTGGATGTATTTGCTTCTAGTGTCATGTTTTTAAAAGGGTTTACTTCGACTTTTAATAAGGATGAAGGCTCCACATATAATGAGAAAACATGGCTGCTTGGTAAAGCTTTTGAAACGTCAATATCTCCTACTTGTTTAAATAATTGCTGCGCAGCAAAAAAGAAGAAATTAGTTGGATTTGATTGTTTATTCAGCCACGCAAGCATTTCAGGTGATACCGATTTATGAATATTGATTTTTACTCGATCACCACGTTTATATCGCCTAGATCGCATACTTCCACCAACTAACTTATCGTTAAGTTTGTAAATCCTAACTCTTTTTGCTTATGCTCTCTATATTTTGGCGAACAAGTATAAACTAATAATCCTCGTGCATTTGTAAATAACGGATTATCTACAAAGATTACATTTTTGAGTCGTCCTTTTTGCTTTAAAATCATTTTTAAACTGTTTTTAATAATTACTGCACCCCCGCCATAAATAAACACGTATGGATCGTCTTTCATATCATCAATTTTATTTATAATATCTGTTGCAACACGTGCTGCTAAACCTAATAGCGCTGGCTGTGATTCCTCAACTAATAAGGTATTTCTCGGATGCTTATCATTTAAATAAATTTGATTGAATTCTGTAATACTATCAATCGTCTTAGTTGGATACTTCCGGTTCCATCTCGTAATGATTTGTAGTAACGTCTCTTTTACACCATAAGATAAACCTTTACTTAGTTGCGGACGGAAATTTACCCCTAATGAAACGACTTCTTCTGTCGTCCCTGCACCAATATCAAAAGAGAGTAGAGTTTTATCTACAAAATCAATTTCAGAAACTTGATTTTGCTCACATTCTATTTTATGTTTCACAACATTTCCTTCTTCATCGTATACAATGCCCCACGTCCCAGAAGCACCCTCAGGCAGGCATTTACAATACTCAATTGAAACATTAATTGTCACATCGCGTCCGTTCGGATAATGGAAAATAACCTTATGATTTCCCATATAACGTTTTGCATTTTCAGCAGCTATTTCTTGTGTAATAAGCTGCATAGGAAGAGCGACAGATAAATCATAACGAATATTAATATGGCTAGAAGTTGGACTTTGACGCATAGCGCTTACCGCCAAACCTGATAGTATTGTAATAACCATTAACTCATCCGTTGACTTATTTGATTTCTTCTCTACCTCAGTACCTTTTAATTGATCTTGAATGACTTTTTCTCCAACGATGTATCGTACATTATTTAGCATTAACGATGGCGAACTTATAGTCACATCAATGTGGTTTTCTAATTCAGATAATGAAACATCTACCTCATCTAAGAGTCCTGTCGGCTCACCTATATATAAAGAATAAATACTCGGAATAAAAATAGGGTCTTGCCCTTTCACCATTAACTTCAAACCGTTGTTTCCTGCATCTGCACCAGCTTTTAAAAGTATAGACATAACTACCCCCTAAATTAATCTGACATCCCTTCCAAATATATGCGAGCCCATTCTTTTACATTCAAATGTATTGTAATTTTTTATTTATCATAAAACCAAAATATTGCATACTTACATATTATATGTAAAAAGTATTTGACATGATACTTTTCCAATTTTATACTTATATTTGTAAAGAGTTTTTTACAATCGAGGGGGGGCGATTATTTATTGAATACTAAAAAAACTATTTTTATAATCATTGTTTTAGCATTAATTGCAATACTAGTACATGGCACATATAAATACATCACTGAAGGTTCTATTTTGGGTGGTACGATTTTTGCTATCTCGTTAATACTTAGTAATTTAATTAATCACATTACTTGGGGAGATCCCCACGGTGTGTCAGAAGAAAGTCAAGATGAAATGGGCCAACAAATTACATATAAAAGCTTTAAAATTGCGTATTTTGTGCTTGTAGTTGTAATGTTCCTTTTATTAATCTTCTCCGAAGGATTTTCTATGGGGGCTAATTTAGATGGCGTTAAAAACCTCCCTCTGTTCATCGCAATTTGCTCTTCATTCTTTATTTATCCTATTGTCGAACTCATAGTTGCAAAACAATATAAGTAAAAAGATGAGGTTTTCTACATGTAGAAAACCTCATCTTTTTATATTTACATACTCTCTACAATTGCTTTTAATTTATTCACAGTCCGCCAATTCCTAACTGTAGCTGGTGTATGTAACTTCTGAAACTGGTTCATTAATTTAGAATTTCGAATGCTATTTTTGAAAAATAAATAAACGACCTTCTCATCTATATAGCAATCTTCAAGTTCACTTTTAAATGTAAGCAATTGACTACTCTCTTCTTCAGAAAGTACATTAGCTAAAAAAGCAATATGAACACTTTCTCCTTCTAACAATGAATGAACTTCATATGGACATTGTTTAATAATATTTATAAATTCATCATGTGTTCTTAGCATGACTGGAACATCGAAATCAAATTCTTTTTTTATTTCAGATTGTATTTGGTCCTTTAGAAAGTTTATACCTTCCTCAGATTCGAACACAATATTACCACTTTGTATATATGTTTTCACTTGTTTTAACCCTATTGATTCAAACACTCGTTTTAAATCAGCCATTTTGATTACTTTATGGCCACCGACATTGATTCCTCTTAGTAATGCAATATAAAGTGTCATATTATCCCCCCCACAGTAAAATGAACTTATCAATTGAATCGGTTTTCCCACTCATATTTCTCGGATATTTGTTTTAATTCTTCTAACATATCATGAATAGATAATACCTCAAATAAAATAATAGATTCACTTGAAAAATGGTGATGATAATGATTTGGTTTATAATCTTTTAAATCATTTTTATAACTCCAAGTTGGGATGTTAAAAAAAATCACAAACTAACACTGTAAGAAAAACTGCAATCCCAGTTTTAATCACTCTTCCTCCAACGATATTCCATTTTCTATCTTGATTCATTTTTTATATCCTTCATTCCTGTTTCATTTTATATACATATATTATATATTGTTAAAATAAAAAAACCTACTACTTGAATATTCAAGAGTAAGTTTTCTATCTCATTATTTCATTATAGGTAAATGCATTATTATTTGTTGGCCAATTGGTCCCATTCTTCTAAAACCTTTATCTTGGAAACCAACTTTTGCATATAAATTTTGTGCAGGAATATTTCTTTCATTCACAGCAAGTACAACTTCATTTTTTATTGGAAAATAACGTTTTACAAACTCTTCTAATAATAACAATGACTTTTTAGCGAATCCTTTTCTTTGTCTATTGTGATTAACAGAAAATGACGTTAAAAGTAAAGCATCCTCATTATCTGTGAACTCCTTTACTCTATCTCCCGTTTCCAATGCGAAAAGACCCACCGGTACCCCATTGTGATCTAAAATAACAATCACATTTTTTGTATAATCACTTTTTGCTTTCTCCAGTAATGCGCTTGGATCTGATGTAAACTGAACTTGTTCACTTGGTAAAGTAAATGTTTGTATAACTTCTTTATATTTCTCCTTATACGGAGCTAATTGAATTTCCCCTGTGTGTATGTTCATGCTAAACTCTCCCATTTTTTAGCTTATTAACTTATACCTTGCTTTGCTTTTGAATGCACTCTTCCATCTAAAAAGGTAATTTCAACAAATGAATTTGGATCGTTCCCTTTCCAAGCAAAAATTTGTTTAATTTGTGTAGAATGCTCTACCCCTTCTTCTATAAGTAAATCTCCTTCAAAACCAATTAAATCTTTCACTTCTGTATAAGTCATTCCTTCATTTATACTCGAGAAATGATTTATATTGATAGACTCTTTCTGTTGCCTTTCCATCACAGTAGAAGAAGTTGCTGTTTGGTTTTTCACTTCTTTTCTCTGTTCACACGCTGTCATACTGAAACCTAAGCATAAACTAAACAATATACATGCGCTTTTTTTCATCATAACAGTTGTCCCTCCCATGATAATTAAACCATATATTCCCTTAAAAATAAACTGAATATTTAATATTATATTTAAAAACCTCGTACAATTAAGTACGAGGCTAATTTCATTTATTCAAATGATTATTTGATTGATCATCCTGTTCTTTTCTTAACTCTTGTTCTTCATCTTTTGGTAATTGTTTATCATTATCTTTAATTGGATTCGTTTCTCTATTTTCTATCATATCATTTGGAACTTGTGGCATTACTCGGCCCACAATAGCGGCTAATTCATCTAGTATACCTTCACCTGTTTTTCCTTTTTTAATTTGCTTTCCGATTTGTTTGAGGCGTTCATACGTATCAACATCTGCTACAACGACTGCATTAGCACCGTCAGGGTCATTTTTTAAACTTTCTGCAACAGAGTATTTAATTGATTCAACTCGAGTTCGATCAAGTTTTGCTTTTACATCAATACCTACAATAGCATATTTTCCAACAACGACCGCTGTTGCATCATTCACACCTGGCACACTTGCTGCTAAAGATGCTAAATGATCTGCTGCTTTTTCATTTGGCTTATTTGATTTATTCGTATAATTAACATTTTTCATTGAAACATTTTTTTGTTCCGGCTTTTCGTTTGGATTGTCTTTTTTTCCAATACTGCATCCAGTTATAACGAAGCAAAGCATCAATATATATATTAGAGTTTTCATTATTTTCACCACTTCACTATTAAGGTTTAATCATAAATTTTTTCAACAGCTTGCATTTTCTTTACCTTTTCCTCGGCCCCGCTATTAGCATTAATGAATATTTGGTACGTATCTTTTCCTAAAGTGCCTACAAATTCATAGCAAAGCACTTCATTATGCAAATCATTGACTACTAAAGCTTTACGTTCTTCCATGACTTTTACATCCGGATTGATTTTCTTTCTTGCTTCTGCTGCAGTTAGCTTTGCCGATGGAACTGTTCGCTTTTGATGTGACGCTAAGTATTCTTTTGCTGAGAACCCAACGATAGAACCATCATCTAAAGCAATTTTCATTTGGATTGCTTCTGGATAAATTCGTACTCCATTTTCATTTACTACATACGTAAATACACCAACATTATCATATTGAGAGCTATCATAAAGCTCCATATTATTAAACTTATGGTCCTTTAAAAATTTCAAACCTTTGCTACCTGCATCGTTTAAACTAACTTTCTGTTCTTTAATTTCGCGGTTATTCATAACCCAAATTGGATATCCGCCTTTTCCGGTAATATCCATATAGAACTCATTGTTCGTTGCTTCATCTTTAATTTTCACACTATAGAAGGATTCTTTCGCACCTTTTCCGCTTTTCTCAACATCTACTTTTTCATTTCCTTTTAAATTCAAAAACGATTTGGCAATTTTCGCCGCTTCATCTTTAGAAATTGCCTTTCCTTCCGCTTCAAATCCACCTTTTTTATTTTTTTGCGCACTTGTAAAGGTCGGTCCGAAGTTTGTAGAAGAATATGATGTTACGTTTTTCTCTACAGTTTTCAATCCATCAATAATTGTGTTATCTGCTGGATCGCGATTTGATGCAAGTGCCATTTCTACATCCATCCAGCGTAAATTATTTTTCAAAACAAGATGTTGTACTTTTCTTAGTTCATCTTGTATATTTCCTGCATTTGAATATAAAGTTTGTAGCGTTTTATATTCTTGCTCATTTAACGGCTCTTTTTCTAAATCACGAATGGCTGCACGGTAACTGAAATCACCGATATTCGCTAAAAATTCTTCCGTTTTATTAAATGGCATTAATGTTAAAGGTAGTTGTCCTACATCTGAGCGAGCTTCAGATGTTAAACGCCATACATCCGCTAATGCAGGTGATAAAGATGATCGTGAATTCATCGCAAGTGTTGTGCCAATTTTATCGTGTAATAAATCGACTTCGTATGCTAAATCATGGAATGCACGTTGATAGCTATTTTCCGCTCGAATTAAAACCGCATTTTTCTCTTGGTGCTCTTTATAGCCCCAATAGCCTGTTCCTACTACACCGACTGTTAATAATACAATGATAATACCTCGTAACATTGTCCCACCTCCGCTCTATTTACAGAAAATATGTTTACCGATTTTTTTAATTTGTGGACGAGTCCAAATCCATTTACTAGTCGCAGTATCTGGATTGAAATAATATAAAGCATTTCCTGTTGGATCCCATCCGTTAATCGCATCTAAAACTGCTTTTTTTGCTGTTTCATTTGGTGTTAAATATATTTGTCCATCGGCTACCGCTGTAAATGCTCTAGGTTCAAAGATTACACCTGAAACAGTATTTGGGAATGACGCACTTGTAACACGGTTCAAAATAACAGCAGCTACTGCAACTTGTCCTAAATACGGTTCACCACGTGATTCTCCGTATACTGCGTTTGCCATCAGCTGAATATCATTTTGAGAATAACCGTTCGGAACATTTGTCCCTTTATTTTGAGGTGGTTTATTCTCTTGTGCAGTGCCACCACTATTTCCTTTATTCGTTGTCGTTCCTTTATTAGCAGTTGATTTGTCATACTTCGTTGCCTTCACGAGCATTTGCTTCGTTTTAGCTCCAGCTAAACCATCAACGGGTAATCCAAATTTCTCTTGAAAATTCCGAAGTGCCCAATATGTACCCCATCCGAAAACACCATCTACTTTTCCCGTATAAAATCCGTTATATTTTAAACGAGATTGCAGTTCAATGACATCTTCGCCCGATGCTCCTCTTTGAATAACTTGATTAGAAAAAGCTTCTACATTCTTTAGTTGTATACTACTGACCATTAAAGACAGTCCTATGAACGCAAGTAAAACCGCTATTTTAAAAATAGCTTTTTGGCGCATAATTTTCCCTCCTTAATTACGGAAATGATTTCTTGGTTATGTTTTGTAAAAGCCTCGCTTTTATGTAAAGAAGACAAAAAAATCCAAACTAATATCGTTGAAAAAATATGTAAACAATATAAAAAAAGGATAAAAGGAGTTCATCATGAAGAAATCGTTAAAACGCGTCGCACTCGTCATTCTGTTCCTAACAACATGTTCAAATATATATACAGGCTCATCAATTGTTCATGCGCAGCCGCCGTATGCCAAATGGGGTAAACTTGCCGTAGAAAAGACGAAAGAACAATACCCAAAAGCAGAAATTATTGACTATCTTCATATAGGTAGAAAACCAAAAACAGTTCAAATAACTGTTGAAAAATTTAAATTGTGGTTACGTGAAGATGGAAAAGAATATGGTGTTTTTGTTGATGTAGAATTTGAAACGAAGACGGAGAAATTTATAAAGTTGTCGTTTCAGAAGACGAGTAGATAAAGTGAAACTTTAATCAGTCCTCACCAATCGGGCTGCCCGTTAATGCGGGATAAAATGAAACCCCACTGTTAAAAATGGAAACAGTGGGGTTCCTTGCATTTCTAAAATTCTTTCCTAAAGTTTCGATTCCCTAAAAATCTTACCAATATACAAATAGCGCCAATTACTACAGCTATCCCTATACTATATAAAAGTACTTTACCATATCCACTTATTCTCGGATCTAAAAACGGATATGGATACCAATTCACGATTGGACCACGTATTAAGCTATATACAACGTAAAAACACGGGAATAAGAGCCAACTTGCAGCTTGTTTCCAAGTGATTTTCTTAATAGGTGGATTTAAAATCCAATCTAAAAGCATTGCAATCGGCATGATATAATGTAGCACAGTATTTACCCATGGTATTGCCGTTTGAAGTGACTCTTCTAACCCTCTTAGTAACAAAAAATAAACGAGTCCTGTCGTAAGTATGTATACCGTTGCCGCACCACGAAGTATACTAAACTGTTCTGAGCGACCAAATGTAGCTGTTCCGATACTGCTTAAAAGGAGAATACATGCAACTAAAATGTTACTTTCAATGGTGAAGAAACTAAAAAAGTTAACTGGATTAAACGGCTTCACTTGTGCCCTAATTATGAATTGCGTAATAATGGCGCTACACACTAGAAGACTTAAACATAATCTAAATAAAGATAAAATTTTTTCATCCTTCATACATTCCCTCCTTTTCTTATATATAATTAGAATTTACCTGTACATGCTCAATAAATAGTTTTAATGGAACGAGCCCACGTTTTGGCATATGACTACTTATAATAGCTACTATTTCTAACTGAGGAATGATAACGATGTATTGTCCGCCGTATCCCATAGCAAAATATATACAATACGGTATGTGAAATCTTCCGTTATGTAATACCCACCAGTGATATCCATATGCACCGACATGTTCATAGGTTTCAAATAGAGCCCTACTTGACTCTTCTAACCATTTCGCTGATACAATTTCTTTTTCATTCCAATATCCATTTTGCAAACATAATTTTCCTAATTTTAATAAATCGGTAGATTTCATTTTCATACCGAAGCCACCTACATATATACCCTGCGGATCTTGTTGCCACTCGTATTCGTTAATTTTTAATGGATCAAATAAATATTTCTTTGCAAACCGCTCTGTCGACATTCCAGTAGCTTTTTGAATAATATAGCTCAGTAAATGAGAAGAACCTGAATTATAATTCATTTTTGTAGCAGGTTCTTCAATTATTGGCTTTTCTAATATGTACTGTACCCAGTTCTCTGATTCTACAAAGTCATTTGGGAATACTACTCCATTCCCAAACTCTTTCCAGTCCTCACCAGTAGTCATTGTTAATAAGTGATATAGCGTTAAATCATGTTTTTCTCCAGGTACATTTTCAATCCACTCTGTAATTGATGTATGTATATCATTTATATAGCCCTTATCAATTGCAATACCAATTAATAAAGATATGATACTTTTTGTAATCGAATTTATTTTATATAAGTTATTTGCACATTCGGGTGTTTTATAATACTCAGTTGTTAATTCCCCTTTTTGATAAACAAGAAATGTATTCACTTTTTTCTTTTCGAATTTATTTTCTAGTTGCTTGAAATCCAAAAACTTTACCTCCATTTAAATAGTTACTCCATTTATTATATCTTGTTCCTTCATTTTAAACATAATTGTGCTCAAATAAAAATAAACCTGTCAGCCATAATGAACTGACAGGTTTATTTTTATAATTTCGTACGAACATTCCAAAGCTCTGGGAAGAATTGTTGATCAAGTACTCGCTTTAAATAAGAAACACCGGAGGATCCACCTGTACCCATTTTATGTCCAATAATTCTTTCTACTGTTTTCATATGACGGAAACGCCATTGTTGTAGCCAGTCTTCAATATCAATCAATTTTTCAGCAAGCTGATATAAATTCCAATATTTTTTCACATCCGCATACACTTCCAACCATGCTGCTTCTACTGTTGCATCTTCTTCATAAGGCTGCGTAATATCACGGTTTAACACATCTTTATGAATAGGGAATCCTTCTTTTACTAATGCTTGAATCGCGACATCATATAGACTTGGTGCATGTAGCGCTTTATGAAGTCGTGCATGTAATTCTGGATCCTTTTCATAAATTTTTAATGCGTGTGGCGTTTTATAGCCAAGTGCATACTCAATCATACGATATTGATACGATTGAAAACCTGAAGCTTGACCGAGTGAATCACGAAACTCAATATATTCTGATGGTGTTAATGTCGCAAGAATATCCCAAGATTGAATAATTTGAGACTGAACTTTTGATACACGTGCTAACATTTTAAAAGCTGGTTGTAATTTATCTTGTTTAATAGATTCAATCGCCGCATTTAGCTCATGTAAAATGAGCTTCATCCAAAGCTCACTTGCTTGGTGAATAACGATAAATAACATTTCATCATGATGGTCCGATAATCTTTTTTGAGAAGATAGTAAACTATCTAATTGTAAATACTCCCCATACGTCATATTCTCTTTAAAATCCGTATGAATCCCTTTTTCCATAATTACTTTTTCATTTTCTTTCATATTAGCCAAACGCCCCTTTTATATGATTCTACTTATATTGGTCTAATAACGGCTCGAACTGGACTTCCATCTGCATCAGTTAATGCAAGTGGTAATGCAATAAGTTCATAATCACCGTCTGCTACATGATCTAGTACGACATTTTCTAAAATATGAATTCCATGTTTAAATAATTGATGATGCGCTGCTAATTCTTTATCATCTAGCGGATCAACTGATGGTACATCTACTCCGATTAAACGAATACCTTTCTCTGAAAGAAACGACGCTATGTCCGCACGTAAATGAGGGATCACCTCTGGAAATTCTTCAGCTTTTCCATGTGAAGATGTACGTAATAATAATCGTTCTACACCTTCTAAATGAAAGCTTTCTAATTCCTTTTTCCCGATGCTTTCAAGATTAGAAACGTCAATAATCCGTGCTGGGCCAACATAAACTTGAACATCTAAATCCAATACTTTCTTTCCATCATTATCAAAATGAAATGGTGCATCAATATGAGTGCCTGTATGAATACTCATCGTTAACTTTCCGACATTTACTGAGCCACTTTCTTCTTTTGACCATGAAACTTCATACGAGAACGGTGTGTCTCCTGGCCACGTTGCAATATTATTATTTAGCGGTTGTGAAATATCAATCCACTCTGATGTTTTCATATTTATGCCACAACCTCTCGCTTATTTTCAAACTGCTTATACTCTTCATTTTTCATAATTTTCTTTAATATTTGTACAGATTTCCACACTTCTTCGTATGTGTTATATAAAGCGACCGGCGCAAGTCTCACCCCATTTGGCGCTCTAAAATCTGGAATTACTCCATTTGCTTTTAGTGCTTTACATATACGTGCTGCTTCTGCATGCTCTAAATAAATGTGCCCGCCTCGTTTTTCATCCTCTAATGGATTTCCAATTGTAAATTCGAAATCTTTTAATTCATGTCCAATTAAATTCAGCATGTATCTCGTAATATGTAAAGATTTCTCACGTAAACGCTCAATACCTGCATCTTTGAAAATTTCAAGTGAACCAATTAATGGTGCTGTACTTAAAACGTGCGGTGTACCAATTTGATAAGCACCTGCATGATCAGCAGCTGTTAATGTATGCTCCATATCAAACTGCTTATCTTTTCTAGAACTAAACCATCCAGACAACCCTGGTAGTCTATTAAAATGTTTATTATTCACATAAATTCCTGCAACGCCACCCGGTCCTGCATTTAAATATTTATAATTGCACCAAACAGCAAAATCGACATCCCAATCTTTGAAATGATGCGGAATAGATCCTATTGAATGGCATAAATCAAATCCAATGTGAATGCCGCGTTTATGAGCTTCCGTTGTTAAACGTTTCATATCAAGAATTTGACCACTTCTATATAAAACAGAAGGTAATAAAATTAAAGCGATATCATCTTCCATCGTATGGATAATATCTTCTTCAGAAAGTGTTCTACCATCTCGGCTTTTCACTCTTACTAAATGCTCCTCTGGATCTAATCCTTTTAAACGAATTTGACTTTGAAGTGCATAAATATCTGATGGGAAAGTTAATTCATCCGCAAGTATTTTTGTACGTATTCCTTTTGGTTCGTAAAACGTCGCAATAACTTGGTGTATATTTGTAGTTGTAGAACCGGTTACAATAGTTTCTTCCGGTAAAGCACCAATAAGAGGGGCTGTAAGTTTACCTAATTTCTCTGAAAGGAAAAACCACGGGTGCTCACCTTCTGTCCAGCCGTCAATGCCATACTCTTTCCACGAATCTAGCAACGTAAGTAATGATTTCTCTGCTCTTTTTGAAAGTAGCCCTAATGAGTTTCCATCTAAATATATAGTACCTTCTTTTTTATAGAATTCAGTTTGAAAATCTTTCAGTTCATCATGTTTATCACATTCAAGCGCATACTCATAAGTTGGTTGAAATGGTTCTTTATACATGGTGTCACCTTCTCTTAATTTTCTTTTTATTCTAACTAATTGAAATATATCACCTTAATTGATACAACGTCAATGATATTATGTCAGTTGACTTTATATATGAACTTCTTTTACAATACAGTTATATTTTCAGATATTTCAGTATAAAGAGGTGATTCTTTGAAAAACTCTACTCTTTCATCAAGAAAACACCGCTCCTTAGAAACGAAGAAGAAACTATTACACTCTGGTTACACTATTTTTATAAATAATGGATTTCAAAAAACGACAATTACACAAATTATTAAACATGCAGAAACTGGTTATGGAACAGCATATGTATACTTCAAAAACAAAGATGATCTCCTAATTAGTTTAATGGAAGATGTTATGAATCAATTTTATAATATTGCTGAGCGCTCTTTTTCTCCACAAACAAAAGAGGAAGCACGTATAATGATCCAAAATCAAGTTAGAGCATTCCTGCAATTAGCAGATGCAGAACGCGCTATTTTGCAAGTTGTAGAGGAAGCGATAGGATTATCAAGAGAAATACGGCAAAAATGGGATGAGATTCGGGAACGTTTTATAACAAGTATTAAACAGGATATTACTTACTCTCAAGAAAGTGGATTAGCACAACCTAATTTAAATAAAGAGATTGTAGCACGCGGTTGGTTCGCGATGAATGAATCGTTTCTTTGGACTATTACGCAAAATGATAAAAAGATTAACTTAGAGGAAATTGTGTATACGCTAACGGAGATGTATACGACCGGGTTATATAAATAACACACCTTCAATAAGTAAGGTGTGTTATTTTACATCTATAAAAATATATTATCTGGGTATGGTAGCGCTAAAGTAGGCTTTTCAGAAAATGAGAAATATTGTAGTTTTAAAGATTCACCATCTATCGATTTCAGTTTTCCACTAGTAATTTCACATTCAAACACAACAACAATATATTCTACTTGATCGCCATTCGGATATATATGACGGAACCTTTCCCCTCCAAATACCCCTTTTTGTTTTTTTACTTGCACTTTCAAACCCGTTTCTTCCCACACTTCACGAACTACCGCTTCTTCTGGAGTTTCTCCAGGCTCAATTGCTCCAGCTGGCAAACTCCAGTATTCCCCGCCAGGATATTGAAACAAAATATCTCCCTGCCCATTCTTTATAACAGCAGCTACACTCGGTATTAGAATTAGTTCATGGCCTAATTGCTCACGGATTTTTTTATAATATAGCGACATCGACATATAATTCTCTCCCACTCCAATAATAAACAACTGTATTTTCTGACACCTATTGTATAATAATACCAATAGCAATTTCTATATAGAAAGGATAAGAAAATGACCCAAGTACAACTAGTAAATAGCTTTCTATCATTTTTAGGTACGACAAAACAGCCTACTAGCTTAAAGTTTTTAAATGAGCTTATTAAAGCTCATCAAGAAAAAATAAAATGGGAAACCCTTACTAAAATAATTGACTGGGAAAAGGGTAATGAAACAGGTAATTATTTTCCTTCCATTGAGACATACATAAACCGTATTACAACAAAAGGTCTCGGGGGTCCTTGTTGGACGCACTCAATTGGATTCCATTGGTTATTATCAAATCTTGGTTTTAATATTCATTATATGTATATGGATCCCGGACATTTATGCTTACGGGTTAACTTAGACCAACCTTATTATGTTGATGTTGGTTATTGTGCACCTTTATTCCAAGCTTACCCACTTTATGAATCATTTCAAGTAAGTAATGTAAGAGAAACTTTCACTTATGAAGTCTCAAATAATAGGATTAAAATTGCTAGAAATCCAGGTCCAGCAAAAATCTTACATACAGATCCAATACATTTATCAAGTATGAAAGAACTCGTTAAAAAGTCTAACGATTGGCATACATCTCCTGTATTAAAGAAAATTCAGATTTTCGGTTATATCGATGGTATTCCAACTTCTATTAATGATAATGTTTTAAAACGATATTTCCAAGGTAAGAAAAGAGAACAAATCATTACATCTTCTGAACTTAATTATTGGATAACAGAAAGATTTTGTATTAATCAAGAAATATGTGAAAGAGCTATTGAGATTTTCAATGAAAAATCTTCAAATAGAATGTGGCCATAAAGCATACTCCTTATGATCTACATAACTAACAACATCCCATTTTAACTTTTCATTAATTTCACTCATAAGTTCGGGTATTACTACTTCACCATATTTTTTAAAACATTCATGAGTTTCTTCGTAATTTTAAAATAAAGTTTGATTAAAAATATCGTGTTAACCCGTATTCTATGGTAAATAAAAAGAATCCATTTTGAAAAAGATTGATCAAAATGGATTCTTATCCAGCAGGTTTATGTTTTGGTTTTATAAAAAAGTTTGATCATTTTCTATCAATGAAAACAATTCATTGACTATTTTTATTATGAAAAGGTCGGAGCAGGAAATTCATCAATTTTGATACGAAGTAAACTATAAGGTTTCTGTCGTAAGTCTTTTCCATAATGAAATCTAGGCTGTCGATGTAATTGGTTCACAATGACATACAAATATTGATCCGGACCAATTGAAAAAGTATCCGGCCACAAAATTCTCGGATCATGTGCGATAGTTTCCATTATGCCATTTGGCAATATCTTACGGATACTGTTGTTTTCATAATCTCCAGCATAAACAGTTCCCTTTGCATCAGTGATCATTCCATCAGACGCACCTTTTTCTCCCCAATACTCCACATGATAAGGTAAATTCATGTCCGGTATCGTTCTGTTTCTCAGGGCTTCTGTTGAGATCGAGAACAAATGCCGACTGGTTAGTGGAGCAAAAAATAATATCTTTCCATCGGGAGAAATCGCAAGACTATCAGACGCCAACCTAAATGGAGAAGTTGAACCGTCTTTGTTTCGATTCACTAAAATTTGACCTTCTACTTTCGGTAAAAAATAGGGATCGGGTGAAGTTGAATTTGCTCCATTTAACCGTCTGAACGCGTTTCCATTTGATAAATCTACGACGATAATAGCTCCTGGTCCTCTCGAAGAAGAATCCGTTATATAGGCATAACCTGCTTTTCCAACACGAAAATCAAAACGGACATCATTCAGATAAGTTGTAGGCAGGACAACATCTTCTGTAAAGGTATATACTTTTCTTATTGTATTGGTTTCTAAATCAACAGCGACTAATTTTGCTCCCCCTTTAATAGGTTCAGAAAAATTGGGTGCCGCTGTATCTAATATCCAAAGCGTTCCCCTTCCATCAGCAACTACACTTTGGACACTGATGAAAGTCATTGGGATATTCTCGGGGTTAGCTAAATTGGTTTGTAAATTAGGATAAGGCTGCAATTTATCCTCAAAAATTTCCGCCACCGTAAATTTAACATCGTCTCCCCATTTCGGAAAGCAAATGAAAATACGACCGGTTTCTGAAACAGTAACACCTGTAGGCATAGCCCCATAAAATGCATAAACTAGTTCTAAATTACCGAAATATTTTTCACTAGGTAACATAGGTTTCATAATATCCTCCTCAAGCATTCAAACGGGATATCTCCTATATATGATTTATATTTTTTCTAGTGCATGTTTCTTAATAAGTTTTTCTATACGAAAAGATGATTGAATTGATTGTTTTCGAAATTTAATAAGTCTGTCAGAAGAAAGGAAGCATTTTAATTTAAAGGTCTCCAGATGAAGTAGAATTCAATTAGCAGGTAGCGAAGTTCAATATTCCCGAATCAACGTTAAGCTGGTATAAAAAATGGGGAAATTTCCCCATTTAAATTTGTGAAAAAATGTACTTAAGCTAAACTGCCCGTTAGTTTAAGTGTAACACTTCACAAACAATATTTTGAGTATTCTTATTATTCCTGTTTCCTCAACAATCTGGCCCTTTAATTGAACAATAAAATAAAGGTGAGTACATATTAGTCATGTATAATATGCGCTCACCTTTATTTTTTTAGGATTTTTAGCTTTTAGGTCTTGATAATAATTTTTAGTGGTTTTATTAACAATTTATATTTAGTAAATGTGCTTTTCATGAATTTGATATAAGTCAAAAGAATTTCCTGTCCAATATAACTACGTATGTTAGCCCACTTCTTCTTTATCCAGTCTACTTACAATTCCAACTATAAATTTATATTCAACCCTCCTCTTCTTATCTTTCTTAAACCCCTCTTTCGTATCAAAAATAAAACAAGTTTTCCGAAACCAAATACGTATGTATAAAGACTCAAAATAAATAGGTTTTATAATTCCTCGTTCTTCAAATTCAGTTCCATCTTTATTTTCGGTTTCTGTTCGAACGAACCACCTATTCCCGATTCCAATTTCAATGTACTTCACACACTAACCCCCATTAGGAAATTTCCCTTCTAACAATTCTATTATTTCCCCGGTAAGCGCACATTCCGACAGAACATGAGCCCACAAAGAAAAAGTAGATTACAAAAATCTACTTTATAACTTATATTTTTGCATTCGTTTATAAAATGTACTACGGGGTACATCTAATAGTTTTGCAGCTAATGAAACATTTCCGTTTGTCTTTTGTAATGCTTCAATCATGCTATCACGCTGTATTTTTTCGCGAAAATGTAATGTCTGTTCTGTTTTATTTTCAACTTGTAACTCAAGTTGTTGTTGATTTCCCATCATTGTTTGTATCAAAAAAGCGACTTGTTTTTCGCATATTTCCCGTCCTTGCGACAAAATGTAAATGCGTTCTAATACATTTACTAGTTCCCGAATATTTCCGGGCCATGTATGTTGTAAAAATTGATTGCAAATACTTTTAGGAAATACAACATTCCAATTCTTCCGTTCGCAAAAGTGTTGTATAAAATATGGGATATCCTCTTTTCTTTCTAATAACGATGGAACATATAACGGATAAACGTGCAAACGATAATATAAATCTTGACGGAATTTCCCTTCTTCTACTAACCTTAGTAAATCTTTATGTGTGGCAGTAATAATACGAATATTTACTGGTACCTCTTTTGAACTTCCTATTGGAGTTATTGTGCGTTCTTGTAAAACACGCAATAAGGCTACTTGCATCTCTGGTGGTACTTCGCCAATTTCATCTAAAAACAGTGTTCCTCCATTCGCTTGTTCAAATTTCCCTTTATATCCTTGACGTCGCGCACCTGTAAACGCACCTTCAGCATAACCGAACAATTCACTTTCCATTAATTCTTTAGGCAAAGAACCGCAGTTAACAGCTATAAAGGGTCCGTCTTTTCTTGGACTATTTTCATGAATCGCTCTCGCGACATATTCCTTTCCTACTCCTGTCTCACCACATACATACACACTAGCATCAGTCGGTGAAACAAGCTTAATTTCTTCTAGTGTGTGTTGAAATGCTTTACTTGTCCCGGTAACTCCTGGAAAAGTAATTCCTTTTATAAATGTGAAAGCAGAATATGTATTCATTTGTTTGTTTTCCTTTAAATACATACATTTCCCGATCATTCTTTCATTACTATATACCGGTATTTCTAATTTAGTTTCCAATCCATGGTGCACTAAATCTTCAAGTTTCATTCTTGACCAATTAGTTACTCGTTCCCGAACGCTCTTACTCGCAGAAACGATAACATCACGATGATTACAAATAACTACTTGTTCATCACTATCAATGACATCTAAAAAACGATGGATTAAGTGTAATTCATTTTGATGAACTCTTATGCTACATTCACGTTCAATCGCATGTGCAATTGAAGTTACCATACCGAGCATATATGGATGTGAAAATTCAATTGGACAGGAGAAATCTAGAATACCAATTAATTTCCCGTCATCGTTATGAATGGGAGCAGCCGCACAACTCCAGCTATGAGATACCACGGAGTAATGTTCAGTACCACTTATCATAATAGCTTCTTCAATTTCTAGCGCTGTTCCTATTGCGTTTGTCCCCACAGCTGCTTCCGTCCATTTTACACCTTCAATAAAATTAATATGTTTCGCTCGCTTTAACGTTTGTTTATTTCCACTTAAGGATAGGACATAACCATCTGGATCGATTAATAATGCCATCATTTGTAGTTCATCAATGGTTTTTCTCATATTTTGTATTTGGGGTAATGCTATATCAAGGAAAATTTCACTCTTTTTCTTTTGTTCTCGAAAAATATGAGAAGACAAAACTTTCTGACCTTTATTCATATGAGGATTAACATTAGCCTGTTTACATCGATGCCACGATTCTGAAATTCTTTGATTTATGCGATTTGAATCAAGAACACCTTCATTAACAAACTTTTTCCATGTATGTAAGTAAAACGGTGAAGCTAACATTGTATCATCTCCCTTTTAATTGTTTTGGAGATTTATAAAACATAATTTTATTATAAAACTGAATAAAAGCGTTTTCAATACAACTAGCAATACGACACAAATATGTTAATAATTTGAATATCCTAATGCACTTCTTTATTCTTTTTTAGTAGCACTATATTTTGTATAATGGACGCAAAGAAAATACATAACCAAAACCACTTTTGTGGATTACCATTTATAAAGAAAACAATCACGGCTATTGCAAATAAAATAGCGGATGCTAAACTAAAATATAATTTTGTTTTAATTTCTATTATCCCTCACCCCTCTGTTACTTTACAGTACATACTAACTCTTCATTTTTCATCTCTACTATGTACTCCTGTAAAACATATTCTTTCCCGCCATGGTTTTCATACCATTCATGTATTCTTTTAATATGCCTCTCGTCACTTCTAATTTTCGATTCTATTTCATTATACTGTTCATAACTATCATATTCCCATATGGCAAATACTTCATACGTACCATTCTTATTATCTTTCATCCAGCGTCCTATTAGCCTAGAACCATGCTTTAATTGATTAGGTAAGTTCGTATTATTGAAATGATCATTAAATACTTCTATAAATTCATTTTTCACTACATAGTACTTCCTTCTGTAAAACATACTTCTTCACCTCTTTCATGAAAAGTATTAGTAAATCTTCCCATCACTACCGTATTATAATACTTTCCATCCGATAGTCTTTTGTCATTTTTCAAAATGCCTTCTACTTCAAAACCTAATTTTTTATAAAGATGAATAGCTTTCTCGTTTGTCTCTAATACTTGTAAAGATATTTTATTTACTGCATTTTCGTCAGCCCATTTAATAGATTGTTGTAATAGGCTCTTCCCCATTCTATATCCCCAAAACTCTTTTAAAATGCAAACGCCAAACTCCACTTTATGAGATAATCTCTTAAAATTTGATCCTTCACATCTTGAAAATCCAACGATTCGATTGTGCACTTCTGCAACTAAAAAGAGATTCTTAGTCTCTTCACTATCTGTTTTTATTATTTTTTGAAACCCTAGGTCATCTATAAATCCCTCTCCAGCATCTCTATCCATATTTTCAGTTTCTCCATCAATCTGAACTCTAGTTTTCGATAACTGCTCAGCATCTTTCTCAGCTGCAGAACGAATTGTATAAGTTAATCCATTTATATGAAACTCTTGTTCTTTTACAATCATGTCAAACTCCTTTCAAATGAATATAATGGCGCTATTACAACTTGTTTACCTTGTTTCTCAAATTCCTGAACAGTTTCTTTACTAGCCTCTTCATCAGTTATAATAAGGTCAATTTCTTTTAGAGACTCTCCTCTTATAAAACAATCTATTCCAAGTTTATTATGCGGAGCTAAACAAATATTTCTTCTAGCAATTTTATTTACTCTTTTACTAAAATAAGCAACTTCAGGTGTTGCAGTACTAATACCTTGTAATGAAATGCCTCCACCTGTAGAGAAATAAAGATCAATAGAAAATCTACTTATCAATTCAGAAGCAAGTGTATCAGTAATATTTCCTGAAGGTTTTACTTTTCCGCCAATTAAATACGTATCAATATTCTTATATTCTCGTAGATAACCAGCTATTTCTATAGAATTCGTAATAACCGTAAATGATACTTCCGGTAAATATTTCAGCATCGCATTATGAACGGGAGCCCCGCCAATAAAAATTGAATCACCTTCTTGTATATAAGATACCGCAACTCTTGCAATTGTGTCCTCATATATTGAGCTATCACTATAACGTTTAGTTGGTTCCGCAGCTAAGTTTCTCACTCGCGTAAGTTCAATTGCACCTCCGTGCGTTCTTTTTAATAAACCATCCTTTTCCATAATAGACAAATCTCTTCTTATAGAATCAATAGACATATCAAATCTTTCCGCAAGATCCTTTGCTATTACTCTTCCATCTGTATTAAGTCGTTCTAAAATTTTCTCTCGACGTTCTTCAGTAAACATGTTATCACCACCGTTATTGAAGGTTCAGAAACTTAAACTTTATTTTAATTATATGCATGCCTCTTCCGTTTTACAATATTTTCAATTCTTATTTATTCCGTTTTATACAGTCTTCTCCCTCTTTCTATCCTGTTAACTTGACAACCAAATAAATGTATATCTGTATATTACGCAAAAACACTTCCATTTATCTTCCTATTGATGTAAAATTATTCCTATGTTTTAC
Organism: Bacillus sp. FSL K6-2944; assembly: GCF_038005385.1. Taxonomy (NCBI): domain Bacteria; kingdom Bacillati; phylum Bacillota; class Bacilli; order Caryophanales; family Bacillaceae; genus Bacillus; species Bacillus sp. FSL K6-2944. Next base: position 1,560,377 of record NZ_JBBOTE010000001.1, read on the forward strand.
TTTTTAATACAGAAAGGGATTACTATGAAATCATTAATCAAAACGACATGTACAGCATTATTATTTACTGGAATATTAACAGGATGTAATAGCAATACTACATCAAAACAAGAAAAGAGCGCTCTCGAAAAGAATGCAATGCACTATGGAGAAATAGTTAAAAACGAATACTATAGAGCGACAGTTGAGAATGCAAAGTTTGAAAAAATAGACAAAGAGCGGCGCCTTACTACTCGTGTTATGATTAATAATGTTCGAGACGATGGACAAACTATTGATCTTTCGGAAATAAAATATTTCATACAAGATGAAAAAACTGGTGAGAAATATGAAGGTGAAGCTCATCCGATAGATGACGAGCACTATAAAAATGTTCCACACGAGTTCTCTTTAACTACTGACGTTGTATTTGAACTGAAAACTTCACCAAAAGATTTAAATAATATGTATTTATACATAGATAGCAAAGCAGCGCCGTTAACAGATACATATTGGAAGCTTGATAATTTAGTATCTAAATAGAAAGACCAGTCTTACATGACTGGTCTTTTACATTCATACATTTAACTTTCATTAACACTTATATTCATTTTCTAATAACAACTTGAATAACATCAGCTAAACCAGTGTGCCCTTTCCCTTCAATTCGCTCTTGTTCGCCATTAAAGAAATGAATTACCTTATGTTTTTCACACCAAGTAAGGATATCAATTGGATCATACAGCATATCAACATCTTTTGGTCCACCAGTACCATAGTTTATTTGTTTTTTTGAGTAAACTTCAAACATAATTAAACCACCAGGCTTTATCGTTTGTATCATTTTACCTAATATCATTTTTTTATAATCATCATGAAAATGTCCAAATACCATAATTGCTGCATCATATTCATTTTCTGGCAAACTATCAGCTAATAAATCTACTTTTTTTGTATGCACGTTTACGTTATGCTTCTCTGCCAATTTTTTTGTCTTCTCTAATCCATCTTCCGAATAATCAATAGCTGTTACTTCGTTCCCTTGTCTTGCTAGAAATACAGCATTTCTACCTTCTCCCTCCGCGAAAGCTATTACTTTATTGTGATTTGCTAAACGAAATGCTTGTTCTTTAATAAATGTATTAGGTTCTTCCCCGTAAAAATATTCATCTGATTTATATCGATCATTCCAAAATTTAGTCATCATCTTCTCTCCTTCTTCATATCATTTTCTAACTACAATTAAAGATATCAAAGAGTCTTTTTATCCTTAATTAATTTAAAAATAAAAGCAGATTAAAAATCCACTTTTATTTTTTTCGCAAGATCTACGATTTTTTGATTTCGTAACTCTTCTTCCATTTTCTCTTCTGCTGCAAGCATTACTTCATTAATTAAACATCCCGGTTTGTCATGTAAACAACATTCAAACAATGATGTTTTACCTTCAATTGCATGTATAATATCTAAAAATGAAATATCTTCCCAATTCTTACTAAGCGAGTAACCGCCCTTTGGACCAGATGATGAATGTATCATCCCTTCCTTCGTCAACTTAGTTAGTATTTTAGACAAGTACGTTGGTGAAACATTTTGCATTTCTGCTAATTGGTGAACACTAACTAACCTATTTGGTGTAGCCTTTGCCAGAAAAAGTATTGTATGAAGAGCATAATTTGTAGCTTTAGAATATTTCATAGTACAGCCCCTATTGTAGACTTCATGTATCTACAATAACTTTATTTTTTTATTATGTCAAACGTTTGTAATGCTCCATAAAAAATTATTTATTCACAAGTAATACATCTGTCGCACAAATCGTCACTTCTCTAAATGGACAGTCAAATAAAACACCTAGTTCAAAACCATCTTCAGTAAGAGCTATTTCATGATATAACCACCAAGCATTTTCAAAGTTTTCCGGCATAGAACAATTTGTGACTCCTATAAAGGTTACTTCAAGTTTATCAAATTCACTAAAAGTACCACTGCAATCTAATACGATAGACAAAGTATCTTCTGATTCTCTCTTTATTACTTTAATTACACTATCGTGTAGTGATGTCTTGTGTAACTGAGCGACATTTGACGGAAGTTTTTTCTCAATGGAATTAAAATATTCTACGTATGATTGATCTAATTGTGCCATTCTTTTCTCATAATCTGTTGTCCACTCTTGCATACGTTTTTTCAGTTCACCTGATGGATATTCTGAATTAATTGTGATGTTTTGTATAATTGAGTATATCGATTCAGGAAGGAATTTTAATAAATCTATTTTCCTTTCCTCTATTTCTTCCTTTAAACTTTGTATATCCATTTCCGACCATTCTTTTATAGACTCTATAAAACTTACAAATTCTAAAACTTGCATTTTTTTATACCATTCTCTTGTAAAATATTTCAATGACACCTCTCCTAAAATATCTTTACATCCAGTAAAAGCAATACATCCACTTATTATATCATTCCAATAACCATTTTTTCTAAAGAAATAATGTAAAAATGTAAATATTCCGCCTATTATTTCTAAAACTTCAGAATATTTACAAAAGTATAAAATTAGAATACATTTTAGCTGTACAAGATTCACCTGTACAAAAATTCAAACAAAAAGGGATGGTTATATGTTGAAGAAATTAGTAGCAGGGACATTAGTAGCGGGTTTTGCACTAACTGGAGGACTAGGTGCGGTAAGTGCTGAAGAAAAAAGTAACACAATTAAGTCATTTGATTATTTAAAAGTGGATGAACAAAATGTTAATTCATTTGCAAAATTAAGTGATCAGGATAAGAAAGATATCCAAATTACTATGGTATTACCTAAGCAAAATGAAAATGGAGATTGGCTAGCTTATGGTTTTACTAGCCGTGAAACATTAGATGCGTATATTGAAAAGGATAAAAAAGCAATTAAAAATAAAATTAATCCTTTAGGTAGCGGTGCTGGTAGTACTGATTTTTATGAACATAAAGATAAAGGTGGCCAATATATTTACTGGAGTAGCGGCTTTAAAAACTTACCATCTAGCTGGAATGACAGAATTTCTTCTGTAAGTACAGCGTCACCTTCTGCAAGTTATTCAACGACACTTTGGGAGCACACTTCAACACAAGGATATGGAAAAGGCGTTTTATTTAAACATGCTGATTGGTACGGTAAAACTGCTAATTTAGCTGCTGATTGGAACGATATTACTTCAGCGATTGAAATTAAATAGTAATAAGATATTTAATTTCTTCTATAAAAATTCAAACCACTATTCTCTCTTTCGTTTAGAGAATAGTGGTTTATCATATTTCCATTTAAGCATGTACAGCATGTCCTACCGCTTGCATTAACGCTTCATGAATTGCTTCTGATAAAGTAGGGTGTGCTGCAATATAATCTCTCATTATATCAGCGGTAACTTCTGTATGAATCATTACGGTTCCTTGACCAATAAGTTCAGTTGCATGAGGACCGATAATAGAAATCCCTACAATTTCTTGGTATTTAGGTTCTACAATGACTTTTACTTTACCTACTTGTTCTCCTAAAATAAGAGCTTTTCCGTTCGCTGTAAAAGGAAATTCTCCGATGAGAATATCACCATATTGTTCTCTTGCACCTTTTTCACTTAACCCGACACTAGCTATTTCTGGAGCTGTGTATATACAACGGGGCACAGCGTGATAATTTACTTTCACGTCTTCTCCGCTTGCGTGTAATGCTGCTGTCGTTCCTTCATGGAAGGCAACGTGAGCAAGCTGAATTCCACCGATTACATCACCAGCTGCGTAAATATGCGATACGTTCGTTTGCATATGTTCATTCACAGAAATCCCTTTATTTGAAAACAGAACCCCTGCCTTTTCTAATCCTAATTGTTGCACTCGTGGTTTTCTTCCTACAGAAACAAGAACAAATTCTGGAGTTACTTCGTGAGTAATTCCCTCGTACTCAAATGAAGCTTGCTTCTTATAGTTATTTAATCCTTTTAAAACTGCTCCCGTAAAAATTTTCACACCATCTTTTTCTAATTTCTCTCTTAAAATATTCGCGATATCTTCATCTTCACCAGGTAGTAATTGCGGTGCCATTTCAACTATCGATACTTTTGTGCCAAGTCTACTATAAATACTTGCAAACTCACATCCTATTACACCACCGCCAACGATTAACAATGAAGATGGTACACTCTCAAGAGACATGGCATGGCTACTATTTAAAATCCATTTTCCATCGAACGGAGCGAATGGTAATTCTGTAGGTTCGGAACCAGATGTGATAATAAAGCTCTCTCCATCAACTACTTCTTCTTTATTTCCTTGTACAACTCGCACACGATGATCCGTTTCGAATTTCGCTTTTCCTTTTACAACTTTAATTTTATTTTTCTTCATTAAATATTGTATTCCTTGGACGAGTTGCATTACGATTTGTGATTTTCTCGCCTGTATTTGATCCCAATCAATTGATATACTTCCTGTATTAAGCGTAACTCCATAATCATTCGCTTTTCTCACAATGTCATGTACTTCAGCACTTTCTAACAGTGATTTCGTCGGCATACACCCAACATTTAAACATGTTCCGCCAAGGTCAGCTTCATCAATAAGAGTGACATCTTTGCCATTTTGAGCCGCGGTAATTGCTGCTACATAGCCAGCTGGTCCGCCTCCAATTACAACTAGTTTACTCATTCTCTCACCTGTTATGAAGTGACCTTTGTCAATAGTTTTTCACCCATAATATTTTTCTTGATGGCATACAAAAGCTTCAGAAATAAGATCTATCGACAGTTAACCACTCTGTTATTCGTGGATTGGTTACCTCAGGTTAATGGTTCGTCGTTAGGCTCTTATAATCTCACTGCGTGGATCACACCTTTTCAAATTCTAATAAATAGCTTGTTTATCAGAATTTCAGCCATGCCAGAAGAGGTGAGTCATAGATAGCCAGACCTGTAATTCACTATCTCTGAAGCTCATCTATGCCATCAATTGATACCTTTGGTTTCTAACTATGAATGAATCAATCAACTTCATATCCTTCCCTCTTTATTTTCGGTGAATTTTACCTGTTTCTAATCCCCATATAAAACACCCCAGTTCTCTTGCGATAGCTGTAACGGCAACATTTCTAGGTTTCCCTTGATATATCATGCGATAATATTTTCTTTGTAACCTTTCTACAGCCTGATCCGCATAAGCAATCACTTCGCTTCGTTGCCCTTTTTGTCTTGCTTTCACTCGCTTCGATTTTAATCCGATTGTTCCTTTTACCAACGCATTTGCACATTCTACAAGAGTAGACCTAACGGTCGAATTTCCTTGTTTTGTAATCGAACGTCGACTGATTTTTTCTCCACTTGAGCTTTCGCTTGGTGTCAATCCTACATAAGCCATAAATGCTTTAGCCGTGGGAAAACGAGTGAAGTCTGCAATTTCCACATGAACAGTCATTGCCGATGTTGTATCTATACCTTTTAAGCATCTTAAATTTGCGATTGGTTCTTCGTACCTTTCACGATGAGATAATTCTTCTAATCTCAGACTGAACCGCTCAATTTTATCGACTAGAACATCATACTGTAATAGGTATTCGCCTAACGTTTCTTTGAATAATCCTTGTAGATCAAGATTCTTTAACCATTTCATATAAGCGATTGTCCAGCTTGATTTCCCTTCATACACATAGCCATGCCTTAAAAGGAATGCTTTTATCTGTTGTTTTATTTTTTTCAAAGATGTTTTAAAATCACCTAACATGCGGATATACTCTTTCACGGCAACATCCTCTTCTTCTGGAACATATACTTCTTTATAGGTGCCATTTGCTAAATTAAGAGCAATCATTTTGGCATCGAATTTATCATTTTTAACCATTTTATTTTTTGATGAACTGTACATTGTTGTGGGAGCTAAAATATCACAATCAATTCCATTTTGTTCAAGAAGATTATGAAGTGAATACCCTAAACAACCAGCCTCATATCCAGCTTTAATTTTTATATCTTCACCATATTTTGTTTTCAGTTTCTCAACGAATTTTTTTACGAGAGATACATTTGAAGCACATCGTGCTTCTCTTACAATTTCCCCAGTTGTTCCGTGTAGTGCACATAAGCTAAAACTTTCCTTGTGGACATCCATCCCAATATAGATTATATTTTCCATAGTGGCCTCCTATTATCATAGGGTATAACCCCATTCATAATGTTTTCATTCATTATTATGGGTTAAAATCCCTGACTTGATAATCTAGGAGGTCGCTTCATATTATCTCTCTTTATAAAAGAATTGTTATAGGTTCTTCTAAATAATGTTTAATTGTGCGTAAAAATGCAGCTGCTGGTGCACCGTCTAGTACACGATGATCGAATGTTAAACTTAAAGGTAACATACTACCTTTTTTTAATTTTTTCCCTTTATATACAGGAACATGTTCAATTGCGCCAATACCTAAAATGCCAGTCTCAGGTGTATTTAATACCGGTGTGAAATATTCAATACCAAAGCTACCTAAATTACTAATTGTAAATGTCGTTCCGTGCATATCATCACTACTTAAGCTACCTGCTCGCGCCTTTTGTGCCACATTCTTAATCTCTTTAGACAATTCTACTAAAGATAAATTATTTGCAAAGCGAATAGCTGGAACGATTAACCCTTTTTCTAACGCGACTGCCATGCCTAAATGCACATGTTCAAATTGATGAATTGCATCATCTATATAAGCGCTGTTCATTTCTTTATGCTCTCCAAGTGCTAATACAGCAGCACGCGAGACAAAATCCGTAATAGTTAATTTATTATCATCTCTTTTTTGTACAACTTTCGCTATTTCTTTATGTAAAGCAACTAAATCTGTTACATCTACTTTCATCGTTAACGTTAATTGTGCGCTATTTTGTAAGCTTGCGTGCATACGATTTGCGATCGCTTTACGCATACCAGTAACAGGAATCACGTTACTTTCTTCTTGTTCAGATATTTCCGGAACGTTTACTCTTACCTCAAGTGCTTTTAATACATCTGCCTTTGTAATCCTTCCGCCAGGACCTGTACCAACTAATGCCTTGATATCCAGATTTTCAGACTTTGCAATTTTCTTGGCTACAGGTGAAATTTTAATTCTTTGCTTCGATACTTCTTTCCCATTTGCTTCTTGATTTTGTACATTTTGTACTTCTATATTAGATGTTTTTTCTTCTACAACATGTGTGCTTTCCTGCATTTCTACTTTTTCATTCGGTTTACCGATGTAGCAAATTACAGTACCAGGCGGCACTCCTTCATCTTCACTTACAGCTATATCAAGTACTGTACCATCAGCTGGCGCTTCAATTTCCGTTTCAATTTTTTCTGAATTAATACTAGCAATTAGTTCTCCTTTTGCTACATTATCGCCTGCTTTAATATTCCAGCTCGTAATAATACCTTCTTTCATCGCCATACCTAACTTCGGCATTACAACTTCTACAGCCATGTCTCTCTCTCCCTTCTCATCGTTTTATTACACATGTAATAAAGATTGGTCTCCGATCATTTCTGATACAGTTTCAATTACTTTTTCTGGTGTTGGCAAATACAACTTTTCAAGTGGTGGTGAGAACGGAACAGGTGTATGTGGTGCTGTAATTCGTTTAATAGGTGCATCTAACAAATCAAAACCTTTATCCGCTACAATTGCCGCAATATCTGTTGCCATACTACATCTAGGATTCGCTTCGTCAATGACGATAAGACGATTTGTTTTTTCAACAGATGATAAAATAGTATCTTCATCAAGTGGTGATAAAGATCGTGGATCAATTACTTCTACTTCAAGCCCCTTTTTCGATAATTGCTTTGCAGCTGCAAGCGCTGTATGAACTTGCTTTCCGATTGCGACAATTGTTACATCAGAACCTTCCCGTTTAATATCTGCTTTTCCTAATGGAATTGTATAGTATCCTTCTGGCACTTCACCTTTCATATTGTAAAGTGTTTTATCCTCAAAGAAGATTACTGGATCATCATCTTCAATTGCCGCTAATAATAAGCCTTTTGCATCATACGGTGTGGAAGGAACAACAACTTTAATACCTGGTATGCTCGTAAATAATGCGTACAAACTTTGTGAATGTTGAGCTGCTGCACTAAAACCAGCTCCATGCATCGTACGTACTGTAACGGGTACTTTTGCTTTACCTCCAAACATATAACGGAATTTCGCACCTTGGTTTAATACTTGGTCAAGACAACTACCGATAAAATCATTAAACATTAACTCAGCTATCGGACGTAACCCAGTTGCAGCAGCGGCCATCGCAGCTCCCATATAACCCGCTTCAGAAATTGGTGTATCCAATATACGATTTCGGCCAAACTCTTGTACAAGTCCTTTCGTAACACCAAGCACACCGCCCCAAGCTTCATCATCTTGCAGGTGATCAACTTGTGCACCGCCTGCAACGTCTTCACCTATTAAAATTACATTTTGATCACGACGCATTGAGATTTTCATTGCTTCATTAATTGCAGTTGACATACTTACTGTTCTAGTCATAATTTTTCACCCTCCTCTTATTTGTAAGAAACGTATACATCTTTTAATAATTCTTCATCGTCTGGGTATGGACTATTTTCACTAAATTCAATGGATCTTTGTACTGCATCATCTACTGCTTTTTCCATATCAACAAGTTCAGATTCCGTTAATAAACCTTCATGAATTAAATGCTTACGGAAATTCACAATTGCATCTCTTTCGTTTAAATGTTCTTCTTTTTCTTCTGATGTTTTATATGTTTGTGCTTCACCTTCGAAATGACCATAATTACGATATGTCATACATTCAATAATTGTTGGACCATCACCATTACGTGCACGTTCCACTGCTTCTGCAGCAGCTTTATATACAGCTAGAAGATCTTTTCCATCTACTTGAACACCTGGAATATTATAAGCTTTTGCACGATCAGCAATAGAATCACAACTTGAAGCATATTCAAATGTAGTTGCTTCACCGTAACCGTTATTTTCTGCAATAAAAATAACTGGTAACTTCCAAATCGCCGCTAAATTAACCCCTTCATGGAATGTTCCTTCATTATTTGCTCCGTCACCGAAGAAGCAAACACTTACATCTTTTGTTCCTTTATATTTAGCTGTTAATGCTGAACCGCAAGCAAGTGGGAAACCCCCGCCTACAATGCCATTCGCACCAAGCATTCCTTTATCTAAATCGGCAATATGCATGGAACCGCCTTTACCTTTACATAATCCTGTCGCTTTCCCGAAAAGTTCAGCCATCATACCATTTAAATCACAACCTTTTGCGATACAATGTCCATGACCTCTATGTGTACTTGTAATACTGTCACTATCCGTTAAGTGGGCACATACACCAACTGCTACCGCTTCTTCACCTGCGTATAAATGAACGAAACCTGGCAAAACGCCTTGCGCGAACAATTCATGCACCTTATCTTCAAACTTACGAATTTCTAACATTTTTTCGTACATCCAACGAGCTTGTTCTTTCGTAATTTCATTCCCTTTACTTTCAGTTGTTTTTAACATGTCCAGCCCTCCTATTTTCTTGTTCGTCCTTTATATTGCAAGTATTGTGCCAATTTCGAATCCTTGTTTTAATAGGTTTTCTCTATCTTTTAACAATAAAAAAGTGGACAAAATGAGACGTTTGTCTCGTTTTGTCCACTTTTGTTCCCTTAATAAGAGAATTGTTACTTTATTCATTATCAAAGCTCTTCTGTAATTTTCGGATGTAAATAATTTGACCAATATGATATGCATTATGAGTTGTTACATTCGCTAGCACTTCCCACCACTTTGCAGAAACAGGAAATCCCACTACATCACTTTCAACCTTTTCTTCATTTATGAGATTTTGCCATTGTAACAGTTTTTCTAGTAGTTTTTCCCGTAATTCATCGAAAGTTTGATTATCTGAGAGCATAAAACTTTTGTTATTATCTCCTATAGCGGGTACTGCATTCACATTTGATTCTTTATACCTAGTTTGCCAAGTAGAGTTCCAATACAGTAAATGTTGTACGATTTCAGCTATACTATTACTCTCTTCATTCGGTTTCCAGAAAGCTTCCCTCTCAGACAAACCCTTAACTGCATCTGAAAATGGCATATACCAACTGGGATCATTTGCATTTGCTAATAACTGATCTGCTAATACAGCTTTTACATGGACCATTTTTCTTCCCTCATTTCATTATCATATTAATATACACTACTCTATATACGCTGATTCCCTATAATCCCCTTTTTTTACATACAAATTGATTTCATACTAAATGTAAGAATAATAGATTTTCTTATCATAACTCGTTATGATAAAAGAAAAAGAAAGCTGGCGAAAAATGAATAAAAAAATCGCAATAATTACTGGAGCCTCAAGTGGATTTGGACTATTAACTACACTCGAACTCGCAAAAAAAGATTATTTAGTTATCGCTACAATGCGAAACCTTGAAAAACAAGGAACCTTACTATCCCAAGTTACTCAACTTAACTTACAGCACAATATAAAAGTTCAACAATTAGATGTAACAGATCAAAATTCTATACATAATTTCCAATTATTTTTAAAAGAAATTAATAGAATAGATCTCCTTATAAATAATGCAGGATATGCAAATGGGGGCTTTGTAGAAGAAATCCAAGTAGACGAATATCGAAAGCAATTTGAAACGAACCTTTTTGGAGCTATATCAATTACCCAGCTTGTTTTACCATATATGAGAAAACAAAGAAGTGGAAAAATCATTAATATAAGCAGCATTAGCGGCCAAGTTGGATTCCCTGGTTTATCTCCTTATGTATCTTCAAAATATGCATTAGAAGGCTGGAGTGAATCGCTTCGCTTAGAATTAAAACCTTTCGGAATAGATGTCGCTTTAATTGAACCTGGTTCTTACAACACAAATATATGGGAGGTTGGTAAACAACTAGCTGAAAACCAATCTGATACAACATCTCCTTACAAAGAATATATGGATAAAATACAAAAACATATTAATAGCGGTAGTGATACATTTGGTAATCCGATAGATGTTGCTAATAAAATCGTTGAAATTGCTGAAACAAAGCGCACTACTTTACGATATCCTATTGGAAAAGGTGTAAAATTTATGATCTTTACGAAGAAGATTCTTCCTTGGAGATTGTGGGAATACCTTGTTTTGAGAAGCTTTAAGAAGATGTAAATATAAAGAGTAACTATCAAGATAAATAATGGTAGCTACTCTTTTTAAATATTCATCATGAAAAACCAAAACGACATTAGTATGTAGAAAGAGGATCAAAATAAAGTAACATTGAAACCATAAAAACAAATGCAAAGAATCCAATTATAGAAAGAATATATTCCTTTGTCTCTCTGCTATACTTCCATTCCATCCATACGCGTAATAAGGAAATTGCTCCAAAATAAGTAAGTACAGCAATTCCTATATTAGCATTTTCTACTTTGAACAGATAAATAAAACTTACTATAAGATATACGATAAAAAGACCTATTTCTAATTTTACATGTAAACTATTTACATGCTTATATATCCAAGCATTGCCCTTTGGCATATTTAGTTTTTTTCTTAAAAACTTTTCTAAAAAATATCCTCCAATTATCATAATAATAACTATAATCCAAATAGTAGAGTTGCCCATTGCATTCCCTCCTATTAAATTAATTATGTTTTCGTAACAAAATGGATTATATATTTTTTAATATGTAGATAATGTATTCATTTTCTTTATCTTCTTTAGTAGTAGTTTTATCAAGACATGTTTTATGTATTTGTATAACAACAATCTATTTCCCATCCCTTTTGTTTCGGGATGTTTAATCCTTTTTCTTTCTATTTTTTCAAAAACGAATATAGATAGTACCGATAAAATTAATAGAGTTATTTTTATAATTGACAGAAAACCCTATCCTTTTATTTTCTTACTTGCATTTTCTCCGGCTGATCACTCGGATACGTGGCATTCCTTTTATTTTCTACGTCCCAACTGATGATGCACGTGTTCTAAAACATTGTGAATATTTTCTTTAAGTGTTTTATCATTTCTGTTCATAGCATTATACAAATTTACAGGTGTTTCATATCGGCGTTCCCCGCATTCTAATACTCCATCTGTCACCATCACAATTCGGTTCTTTCCAGTACGTAATTCACGAATACCTGATGAATAACAAGGAACAGGTAAATCAAATGTGTTTACATTTCCAATCCATTCGTAAAAATGACGTTGATTTAATGCATATTGTCCTAACTTATGTAACTCTTCATGAAATACATACACTAAACAATCACCAATAGAAATCCACCATATATAATTTTCTTTTCTTACACATAGTAAGCAAGCTGTTTCACCTTGTATTCTTTTGCACTTTTCCTTAAATGAAGATGACTGAAAAATTGTAAGTATATGATTTTCAACATACTGAAATACTGTATCAATTGGTTCATTCAAAATTACGCTTATATTTTCATATTCTTTTTCGATTGTATTTACTACTAAATCAACACTTTCTGCACTATTATGTCCATCTAATATAGCTGCAAATTCCCATTCACCATTTGACCAAACTAATGCACCATCTTCGTTCTTTTTTGCTCCGGCACTAATATTCCCACCATATGCACCGAGCACGATATCACCATATTGCTTTACCGAAATTTCGTCTAAACACATTTCTCTACTTCCAACCCATGAATGTTGTCTATTATTTTTTGTATGCATATTCACTCACCATATACTCTCGTATTCTTTCGCATAGTTTTTTGATTTTCGCTGCGTCACCATATGGTGCGCCAGTCCATTTCGCTATCTCGCTTGGTGACCAAAACTCTTTTGGTGTATTCGGATAACGCGGAATAATGTGCATATGCATATGTGGTACACCATTTCCTGAAACAAAAGTGTAAATATGCTCTGCACCTTCGCTTTCTTTTAGCGCTTTACTTACTCTACTTGTTATAAGTCCGAACGCTTTCGCTTCTTCATCTGTTAGTTCAGCAAGTCCAGGTACATGTCTTTTTATATCTATCATTACATAACCCAGGTATGTTTCTTCACTATCCCAGTGGACATGTCCAACGTAAACGAGTTCATCTTCGTAAATAGCTCCACCTGGAACTATAATATTTCCTTTATGCTTTTTGCAAATGAAGCAGTTTTGTTCTACTTGATTGTTTGTTGACATATTCATCACCTTCCTTTTCATATATAATATCACAAAAAAAGGAAAAACAGGTTTTGTATTCCGAATTTTCATTCTTTTGATACAGCAATTTTTGAAATGAATTTACACCTCATTATTTCTTCAAAAACGCAATCCCAATTATAATCCCAATCACAATTCCGATTACTAAATTATTTGTAAAGTGACCTTGAAATACACCAATTACAACCCCTATACCGACACCTATTGCCAAAGCATCATTTCTTTTTTTATTTTTAGCCAATATTGCATCTCCTCCTACCATTTCTCGCTAAATAGCATACATTTACTTGAATGTATTAATATACGCACTATCTCGCTTAAATATTTCTAAAAAATGTACTGTAACTTCACATATAATATTTTCCATTTTCTGTACATACTCCTTTTATATTGAAAAATTTTCAAGTAACTATTAATTATACATAGGCATTTACTATAAGAAAGCTTCGTAATTTATTGAAGGAGGAACAATTCAAATGTATCCTCATTGGAATCCAAATATAAATCAACAGTATGTTTATTCCACCCATCCCGCAAGGAATACATTGCATCATGATTCACAATATATGATGCGGCGTATCGTAAGTCTTGAAAGTCAATTAACTAAATTAATCTCATTAATCGAGGAAAATAATCAATTCATTAAATCAATGGAACAACAACAAAACCAAGTTTGTGCACCAGCTGGAGGTTCTGTTATCGTTCATATGTAATCTAGATGCAATAAAAAACACACTTTGTATTATAAAAGTGTGTTTTTTGGTCATTATTTTCTTTTCGTATGGAACCCTTGTGTAATTCGATCTAATATAATTGCGATTACTACGATAGCTAATCCAGCTTCAAATCCCATTCCGATATTAACTTGTGTTACAGAGCGATATACATCAACTCCAAGCCCTGGAGCTCCTACAAGTGATGCTGTTACAACCATCGATAACGAAAGCATAATGCTTTGGTTCACACCAGCCATAATCGTTCCGGTTGCAAGTGGTAATTGTACTTTAAATAGTTTTTGTGATGCTGTGGATCCAAACGCATTCGCTGCTTCAATTAAATCTTCTGGAACTTGTCTAATCCCTAAGTCAGTAAAACGAATTGTCGGTGGCATTGCAAAGATTACCGATGCAATAATTCCAGGTACTACACCAACTCCGAAAAATGTAATCGCTGGAATGAGGTATACGAATGCCGGCATTGTTTGCATAAAATCTAATGTTGGCTTTAAAAATTTTGAGAAACGCTCATTTTGAGATGCTAATATACCAATTGGAATTCCGACAATAATTGAAATAATAACAGACGTAAGTACGAGTGCTAATGTTTGCATCGTTTGTGCCCAGTAGTTAATATTCAAAATGAATAATAATCCAATAAGCGTAAAAATGACTAAAGATAATTTCCTCGTTGTGTACCAAATGAAGAAACACAAGATAATAATCATCAATATGGCAGGTATTATTGTTAAAAAATTAGTGAGTAAATCAACGAATCCACCAATAATATAAGAGAATCCTCGGAATAAGCCTTCAAAGTGCTCATATAAACTTGCAACAAATGAGTCGACCCATTCCCCTAATGGAATACGTGGTATACTATTCATCGTCTTTCACCTCTTCCTCAATGTTTCCTGCAAGAGCTTGAATGACACTTTCACGTTTAATAATTCCTCTTAGCCTTTTCTTCTCATCGATTACTGGTAAGGGATATTTCATCTCTGCCATTTTTGCATATGTCTCTTCCAGTAAAGTATCCAAATACACATGCGGAATATCATTAAGTAATAAATCAGCAATCGGCCACTGTTTTTGTACTGCTTTACTCGCATCATCCGCAGTTAATATACCTAAAAACTCATACTTTTTGTTTACAACATATACAGTTGAGACGCCTGCATTCCTCATAATTTGAAGAGCCACACGAGGTCCACGATCAATTAATAAAGTTTCTGGTCGTTTTAAAATAGACTCAGCCGTAATTACTTTTCCTAAATTCACGTCCGCAACAAACTTTTCTACAAATTCATTTGCGGGGCTCATCATAATTTCTTCTGGCGTTCCAATTTGGACGATTTCTCCATCTTTCATTAATGCGATACGATCTCCAATTCGAAGCGCTTCATCTAAATCATGCGTAATAAATATAATCGTTTTTTCCATTTTATCTTGTAACTCTAACAATTCATCTTGCATTTCTTTTCGAATAAGTGGATCTAATGCACTAAATGACTCGTCCATTAGTAATACATCTGGATTATTCGTTAGTGCCCTTGCGATTCCAACGCGCTGCTGCATACCACCACTAAGTTGACTTGGATAATTATCTTTATGATGATCGAGTCCTACTAACTGTAGCGATTCTAACGCTTTTTTCTCTCGCTCTTCAACCGGAACTCCTTGTATTTCTAAACCATATGCAACATTTTGTATAACTGTACGATGCGGAAATAGAGCAAATTTCTGAAATACCATACTCATTTTCGTTCTTCTTACTCTCCGTAACTCTTCTTTTCCCATCGTTGCGATGTCTTCACCATCTATATATATATGACCTGCAGTTGGTTTAATCAATTGATTTAACATACGAACTAGCGTAGATTTCCCGCTGCCAGACAAACCCATAATAACGAAAATCTCTCCAGAGTAAACTTCAAACGTTGCTTTTTTCACCCCAACGTTCATTCCTGTCTCTTTTAAAATTTCCGATTTACTTTTTCCTTCTTTTAATAAGGAAAGGGCTCTTTGCGGATGTTTCCCGAATACTTTTGTTACGTTTTCAACACGCACCTTTGTATTATCCATGTCACTACTCCTTTTCTACCCATCTATTCACATAGTGTTGCGATTTTACAAAGAAATATTACATAAAAATGACATTCATAAGATTTCTTTAAAATTCTCGTTTCCGTTCATAATAAGAATGCTTACTTATACATTTATTTTATAAGGCAAACGTTACTTAGGAGGTTTTCGATGCGAAAGAAAATTTGGTTTATATGCCTTGCATTATTTATTACTATGATTTTCACTTCATGTAATGCAACAAATGCAAATTCGAAAGGAAAAATTAAACTTGGTGTAACAAGTTGGAAAGAAAATATTGCAACTGCAAACATGTGGAAAGTTTTATTAGAAGAAAAAGGCTACAAAGTTGAGCTCATGTATTTAGAAAAAGCCGCAATTTGGACTGGTGTCGCTCGTGGCGATGTTGATGCGAATTTAGAAGTATGGCTACCAGTTACAGATAAACCGCTAAACGATCGTTATAAAGATGATATTGTCTTAAAATCAAAATGGTACGAAGGTACTGGACTAGGTTTAGTCGTCCCTTCTTATATGAAAAACATAAACAGTATCGAAGATTTAAATGCTCATAAAGATGAACTAGATAATAAAATTGTCGGTATCGAACCCGGTAGTAGTCTTATGAATTTAACGAATAAAGCAATGAAAGAATATGATATAAAACTAAAACTTGTCCAATCTTCTGAAGCTGCGATGATGAGTGAACTAAAGAAAGCATATACAAAAAAGAAACCAATCGCTGTTACGCTTTGGAATCCGCATTGGGGTTTTTCAGAATTTGACTTAAAATATTTAAAAGACCCTAAGAAAGTATATGGTGAAAAAGATGACATTTATTACTCCGTTCGTAAAGGTTTCGAAAAAGATCACCCAGATGTTATAAAATACTTTGATAAATGGAAAATGAACGATGAACAGCTCGGTACGTTAATGGTCATGTTAAATAAAACAAAAGATCCTGAAGAGGCTGCGCGAAAATGGATTAAAAAAAATCAAGCATTAGTTGATGAATGGGTAAAGGATTAATAAAAAGGCTAGAGAATTAACATATCCTCTAGCCTTTTTCATCTTATTTTTTCGTAACAACGTCATCTACAATCCCATATGCCTTCGCTTCTTCTGCAGTCATAAAATAATCTCTTTCTGTATCATGTGCTACTCTTTCAATCGGTTGGCCTGTTTTTTCTGCAATCATTTTATTAATATCATGCTTTAACTTTAATATTCTTTTCGCAGTTATTTCAATTTCTGTTGCTTGCCCTTGTGCACCACCAAGCGGCTGATGAATCATAATTTCACTGTTAGGAAGCGCAAACCGTTTTCCTTTTGCTCCTGATAATAATAACAATGCACCGAATGATGCCGCAAAGCCCATGCATAGCGTTTGCACATCTGGTTTAATTAAATTCATCGTATCTAATATTGCAAAACCTGCTGTCGTTGAACCTCCTGGGCTATTGATGTATAAATATATATCTTTTTCTGCATCTTCTGCTTCTAAAAATAATAATTGCGCTACGACACTACTCGCTACTTGATCGTTAATTTCTGAGCCGATAATAATAATGCGGTCTTTTAATAACCTTGAATATATATCATAGGAACGTTCTCCTAATTTTGTTTGTTCTACTACATATGGAATTGTATTCATTTTAAATCCCTCCAATACTTGTTATGCTGCGCAAAGCATACAACTGTAGGAAGAAGGGTTTTTCACATTAAATAATAACACTGGCTGTTTAGATGGTAACTTAGTAAAATCTATTGTCGGAAGAAGTTTCGTTAACAATTCTGGTCTTTCCTCACGAATAGATGTTACAACAACTTCAATATCCTCTGTGAATTCGACTATCTCAATCCCTTCTTCACTTACAGTTTTCAGCCTATTTCTACTCCGAAATAAAGAAGCCTTTACTGCACCTTCTGATACAGAACACACTTTAGCAATATCAGCGATACTATATTGAAAAACATCTTTTAATAATAAAATTGCGGATTGCTGTACATTTAATGAAGACAATACTTTCCCTACCATTTCATGCAAATCTGCAATGTTCTCATGTGGTTCTTCAAAAGTGATTTGTTCTCTTATTTTTTCATGAACAGACTTAGACTTTATCTGATCTAACCAACGATTTCTTGCTATTTTATAGACGAGTGTCATACAAATATCTTTATTTCTATATTTTCGAAGCACTTTACACACTGTTTCTTGGGCGAGATCTTCCCCATCCCATTTGTTTTTCGTTAAAAAAGTACAGTATCTTTTTAACTCTCCATATTGTTCAATTAAAAAGTTTATATTTGAATGATTCATATCGATATGGTTCTTTAAAACATGAGTTACTTTTGTGCACAAAATAACCACTCCTTTTCAGCGCTTACTTAATAAACGATTCAACATTAAAAAAAGTTACGGGGATATAAAAAAATAATGTTTATGTTCAATAATTCGCGGTCATAAATATGTTATGTACAATTTTACGTGAGGAGGAACAAATTTGCCAAAATTAACAATTGAAGGTGCGGGAACTTTTGATGTGAAAGAAGGAACAAAGTTAGTATTAGCAATTGAAGATAGCGGTGTCAACATTCTTCATCGTTGCGGCGGGAATGCACGTTGCACAACTTGTAGAGTAGAAATACTAGCAGGTGATTTCTGTGAAGCGAGTGCGAATGAGAAACATGCAATGACGGAAAAAGGGATTGAAGATCATTTACGATTATCTTGTCAAATGCGTGTACATAAAGATATAGTCGTTCGTCCGGTACTTACAGTTGAAAATTCAGGTCTTGATGCTGGACCGCGTCCGGCAGAGTAAAGCGATGAATTTAAAACAGCTCGCTGGCGAATATGCCGCTAACTTTGTAAATGATGGCATGAAGATTGGGCTTGGTACAGGTTCTACTGTATATTGGACAATACAAAAATTAGGTGAGCGTGTAAAAGAAGGATTATCATTTCAAGCTGTACCGACATCAAAGGAAACTGAAGCATTAGCACATCAACTAAATATCCCCCTAATTTCGTTAAATGACGTACAAAGTCTTGATCTTACAATTGATGGAGCGGATGAAATTGATTCAAATTTACAACTTATAAAAGGCGGTGGCGGTGCATTACTTCGTGAAAAAATCGTTGCCTCTTCCTCTAAAGAACTAATTATCATTGCTGATGAATCGAAACTTGTAACACATTTAGGTACTTTTCCATTACCTATTGAAATCATCCCTTTTTCATGGAAACAAACCGAAAATAAAATTCAGTCTTTAGGATGTCAAACAACATTACGTTTGAAAAATAATGAAACCTATATAACCGATAACAATAACATGATTATCGATTGTATATTCCCTAATCATATTTCTAATCCTGCCCATTTACACACTCAATTAAAAATGATTACTGGTGTAGTTGAAACAGGGTTGTTTATAAGTATGACGAGTAAAGTAATTATCGGCGCTAAAAATGGGATAAAGGAATTGTAATAAAAGCTAACTTTTTAAAGTTGGCTTTTTAGTATGTTCTTCTCTTTATAGTGCATTATTATGATATACTATGAAAACACAAGCTGATTACACTAGAAAGGACTGAACATTTTGCAATCCAAACTTATAACAGAACTTACTGATTTAGAAACTGCCTTTCATATTCGAAAAGAAGTATTTGTAAAAGAACAAGGTGTTCCTCTTACAGATGAATTCGATACATTCGATGAAATCGGAGAGCAATGTAAACATATTTTAGTTTATTATCATGAGCTTCCTGTAGGTACAGGGCGTATACGATTTGTTGATGGCGTCGGAAAATTAGAACGTATTTGCATTTTAAAAGATTATCGTACATACGGATTAGGTAAAGTCATCATTCAAACGTTAGAAGAAATTGCTCGTAACGAACAAGCTACAAAAGTGAAACTACACGGGCAAACACAAGCTGAAGGATTTTATAAAAAATTAGGTTATGAAACTTCTTCTGATATATTTATGGAAGATGGCATTCCGCATATACTTATGACGAAAGTGTTATCATAATAAAAAGGGTAGTATATGAATCTTATGTATTCATACACTACCCTTTTTTATAAATAGAAAAGTGAATTCTCAAGATTCTCTTTTGAAATCAAAGCCCATCATCTCTTAGTTCATATCTAGGTAAAGCTTACACTGTTTTCCATAATGATAATGCATAAATCCAGTTCGGATCACCATTTCCTTGATAACTCTGGACTGCTTCATATACTTTTCCTTCGTGTAGAACTCTATCTCCCTTTTTATATGCTTTTTTTGCATCCCACGCTTCATATGAAGCGTTTTCAGTTTTTGTAGTAATTGTGAATATATCACTCTGTACGGATTCATTTCCAGCTACATCAACAGCTTTTACTACATATTTATAAGTAGTATTAGCGAGCAGATTTTTATCCATATAAGAAGCTGTATTGGATGTTGCAATCTTTTTCATTGATCCTTCTGTTTCTCTATAAATATCGTAATGGTCTACACCAATATTATCGTCAGATGGACTCCACATTAAATCCACGCTTGACGCTGTCGTTCCCATACTATGTAATCCTTTTGGTTGTGTTGGTGCTTCTGTATCAGGAATCTCAACTGTTGTTTTTACTGTAAGCGCTGTACTTTCCTTCGATACATTGCCAGCTGCGTCAATTGCTTTTACAGTATAAGAGTATTCTGTGCTTGGTTGTAATTTCTTATCAATAAAATGAGTGCCTATTACTGTATCAATCATCTCTCCGTTACGGAAGATTTGATATCCTTTTACCCCTACATTATCCGTAGAAGCGTTCCATGTTAGTTCTACACTATTCGCTGTTACTTTTTGCGTCTGAAGTCCATTTGGAATACTTGGCGCTTCTATGTCTGGTTTCACATCATTAATAAGATTAACATCAATTACATTATAGAATGCATTTGCTGTATCAGCTACATCCCATACTGCTAAAATCACATGATATCCACTACGATCAGTAGGTACATTGATTTTATGAGTTAAATTATTTGAAGCTGCAGAACCATCATGTTGTACTGTTCCAATTGGTTCAAAATCTGCTCTTGTTAGCGCTTTATTTGGATTCCATCCTTTTTTAGTAATATAGTAATGCCACTTACTCGTTAAGTGAGGCGCAGTATACTTCCAAGTAAATGTATTTTCCCCACCAGTGATTGTATTTTTAAACCAACGATTTGCTGTTTGTTGATCTAAAATACCACCAAATTTTCCGCCTGCTGAAGCAATTTGTCCATCTACTGGACCACCTTGTGGGAACCCTTTTGGAGCTTCTAAACTTTGTGGTTCATACATAACACTTCCACAGTTTACATTTAGCGCACCATAAGTTGGACTACATAAAGCAGATCGGCTACCAGGCTTTTCAACAAAACCGTGCGCATAAGCATTTTGAGGAATAAGTGTCGTACTAATAATTCCAGCTGTTAATGCTACAGCTCCTAAACTTTTTTTGTTCATTTTCATATTTTGTAGTTGTTTTAAAAATCGATTATTCATGTTCATGTCTCCTTCTTGTTATACTTTGTAGTGGAATGTGGGCTTTGATGTAAAAGAATAACAAGAGACAAACTTGTACCGATGTATGTGTTAATTATGCATACACCGCAGTGAAATTATATTTTTCTTGTGGAATATCTCACTTTATGAATATATCATGACATAGAAATCACCTGAGTATGTGCAGAAGTTGTGCAGAAACAGTGAAATTATTACTAACATGTAAAACTAAGTCCTAACATTTTAAAATAAAATTTGAATATATTTATCTATCATCTTTACTTCATAATTGACAATACATTTAACAGGTTAACTTTTATTCTTATACTTATATCTCTCAGTGCCTTAGTTTTAACCATACTAGATATTAAAAATAAGAATTATAAAGTTAAATAAAAAGCATCCTATTTAGATGCTTTTCTAATGTATAATTTCATTTTTTCACTGACCTACAAATATAAAAATTTCATCAACAGCTTCCTTATATCCACCTGATTTTTGGAAAGATTTCTTCAAATTCAAAGCAACTTCTTTAAATGACGGATTATTTAATACCATTTCTACACTTTCACTTAGTTGATCCGCAGTTAATCCTTGCATTTGTAATTTTATTCCTGCTCCAAGACTCTCCACTTGCTTTGCGACTACTGGCTGATCTGCACTTTGCGGTATTACAACGAGCGGAACCCCGTTATACAGTCCTTCATGCGCACTGTTCATCCCGCCGTGTGTAATAAATAGTTTCGTATATGTAAGCAGCTCAGTTTGGGGTACATAGTTTTTCACAATGAAGTTTTTAGGAATTTCGCCTAGATCACTTATTTTTGTTTTACTACCAATAGACATAACAATTGTATGCTCACTATTCTCAAAGGCCTTCATACACAGTTTATAAAAGTCAATCGCTTCATTAAAAACAGTACCTAATGAAATATAAATCGGACTTTTTTCTTCAATTGAAGTAAAATCAACGTCTCTGTTTTTCATTTGTGCAGAGATAGATGGTCCTACAAATTTATATATTTCATCAAACGTATCACCAAAAGGCTGGAACTCCTTAATTGTATATACAATAGTAAGGGGTGCAGGATTACAGAAAACTTCATACGATGATTTTATTTCAACACCATATTTTTCAGCAATTCCCTTCGTTAAGTTTTGAAAATCATTCTGTATTTTATCATAAATTTCTACTGGGATATTTTTTGATAGATGACCTAACATTTGCTCAAAGGATTTTTCATCCTGCGCAAAAGATGTGCATGAATTTATGGCTGGAAGTTTAAGGATTTGAGCAATTAAATGGCCACAGCCAAACATAGAATCATGAATTATGTAATCAAAATGTTCACCTTCAATTTGTTCTAAAACGCTAGGTATTACAATATCCGCTGTATGTAGAAGGCCATTTATTCTTTCCTGTAAATAATTTCTGCCTCCAGATAGAAACGCTTTTATAAATTTTTGATCATCAATCGTTCGTACAGTAGCACCCGTCTTCTCAATCCGCTCCCTGAAAGCTTCTATTGAAAAATAAACGACCTCTTCACCACGAGAAATCAATTCATCTACAACTTGTAAAGTTGGATTTATATGTCCTTCTGATCCAGCATTAATAAATAAAACACGCGCCATAATAAACACTCCTTACGTTAAATCATTTCTATGTTGGCAAGAGTACGGATTCTCTCCATACTCTTTTCCTAGCTGTTCGTATCATGTTCCTACTAAATTGACCTAGCGAGTCTAAAACCGAGATCATCTATATGAAATGTAGGATGGCTTCGACGACGACAAGTAGCGCCGCACCCTCTCGCTGTTTCAGCCCAACTACCACCACGAAAAATACGGTATGATCCGTACACTGTTTCATCATACAAATCATAACACCATTCCCAAACGTTCCCTAGCATATCATAAAGTCCCCATGCATTCGGTTCTTTTTGGCCAACGTCATGAATCTCTCCATTTGAATTTTCATTATACCACGCTATATCATGAAGTTTCCCGTATGTATATCCGGTTGTACTTGCTTTACATGCATATTGCCACTCCGCCTCAGATGGTAATCGGTAGCCATTTGAACCTAAATTACATTTCACAATTTGACCACCATCACTAATAGAATAATATTCTTTTAATCCCGCTTTTTTTGAAAGTACATTACAAAACGAAATGGCATCGTTCCATGAAATATTGACAACTGGTTTATGATTTTCATCAAAATTATTTAATGTACTATTTGTAATAGCATCATATAGTTCCATTGTTACAGCATACTTTGCAAGAAGAAATGGTTGAATTTGTACTAGCCATTCTTTTTTTATTCGATCATCTCTTAATACTACCTCTCCAGCTGGAATATTGACCATTAATGAATCGATTAGTTGAATTAAATCGTTAGTCATTTTCTATTCCTCCAAACGTTCATTTTATATGAACTTAAAGTCATATACTCATTACAAAATACAATTTTCAAAAAGCGTTAAATTTTTCATAATAAAAAACGATTAGTTTTATTAAACTAATCGGTAAGATTCACAAAGAATTTTTGTGTTACATTCTATAATTATATGTGCTCTAAAAATTTCCGAACCTCATTTGGAGATTTTAAAACAATAACCTTTTTCTCTTCCGGCAATTGCTCTAACCCTTTTAAAATTGTAGGTCGTTTAGCATTAGGATATTCCCATATCCATTTAAAAAATTGCAAATCAAATCTTTCTTCACATCCCACGCCCATATCTGGTCTTATTTTATTCCGGTATTTTACAATTCTTTTAAAAGCACGATAAATACAAATTGTTCTATGAATATCAAGGAAGATAATTGTATCAGCTGCATTCAGTCTTATACCCATCGTCCCGCCATAATTCCCATCAATAATCCACTTCTCATCTTTAATTAAGTTATTTTGAACTGCTATTTGTTCTTCTCTCGGAACACCTTCCCAATTCGGTTTCCAAAATAATGCATCAAGATGATGCACCTTAATATTTAATTTATTTCCTAACTGCCTTGCTAATGTGGATTTTCCTGAACCGCCAGAACCAATTAATATGATTTTTTTCATACCTTTACGATACCTTCTATAATTTCTTCAATATCTTCCTTCTTAGCAAAAATCCAGAAGAACATTTCTTCATTTAACTTTAATAAATCTGGTAACTGGACAAAATAAGCAATAATATTTTTCTTTATATAATACATATTGTTCATCATTTTCTGTCTTTACTACTTTCTGTACTTTAATTCCCTTTTCATACAGTTGCTTCAAAACATCGAATTCAACTAGAAGTTGCTTTATCGATCCTGTTTTCTTTAAAATATACTCTTTATTCTTGCATAAAACCTTCGCTACTTTTGGTTGCATTACAGTAGCTGTGACATGTTCATTTTGAAACCAAAACTTTGCAATTTCCAGTGCTTGTTCCATTTACAAATACCCCTTTTGCAATTCTTATTTCTTCCGAAAAATAACCTCACACAGTATTCCCACTCCAACACCAATTGTATATGCCACTAAATCACTCCACAAAAAACCATATCCCAACACAAGTCCACCTAAAGTCGTTGCACGAATGCTGTCTATCCAATTTGCATGATACAATTGGCTCACTTCAATCCCATAGCAAAACATTAAACTAATAAAAGCCAACTTCTTCGTCTCTGTTTTAGGAAACAAAAGTCCAAAGCCAGTAAAAATCATTAATGCCCATAAAGCATCACCTAAATAATCATTTAATAGATGCGGTAGTGCAAAAGCAAACTTTCTTGAGCTAAGACCTAAAATAATAATAACTATAGTAAATAGTGCATATACTACTCTATTTCGTTTCGTATTCATTTTAAAGTCCCCTAATATGTAATGTAAAACTGTAAATAGCTAGTAAAACAAAGTTATTTTACTAGCTATTTATTAGTTGCTTTAATGATAAGAAAATGTGGATTCGTATTTAGATAATAATATGATTTTTCGTCTACTTCTTTCATTTTTTCAATTGCCTTCGGTTCTACTATCTCTTCTAATACAAAATAATTTGTAGTTTCATTTAGTATGTCTTGTAATGATCTTCTAAAAAACTTGACTTCAATAGTAATATTCGGTTTAACCCAAGTATCTATTAATAACTGTTTTTCAAAATAATTTTTACATGGAAACTTTGTGAAATCCATAAAAGGATGATGAATAGAATAAATAAGTTCCCCACCTTGCTTCAATACACGACGAAATTCTTGAAATACTTGATTCCAATTTTCTAAGTAATGAAGAGTTAACGAACTTACAATCACATCATACGTATTATCTTCAAATGGCAATGTTTCTTGCAGATCATGACAAAGGAACGTTGCTTCTTCTCCTATATTTTCTTTTGCTGCTTTTACCATTTCAGGACTTACATCAATTGCTGTAACATTTGCTCCTCTTCCTATGAATTGAGAAGTATACCATCCAGCTGCACATCCAGCATCTAATATTCTTTTTCCTTCTAGTTCCCTTGGAATAAGCTCCATCATCGCCGGTCTTTCATAATAACTGTTATATGGATTTGCAAAATCTAGATTTTCTTTATATGTACTCGCTAATTTATCATACGTATCTTTAATCGAATCTTTCATTACACACACTCCTAATACATATTAATCCATTAACTCCTGCTGCTTTTTCTTTGAAAATGATTGTAGTACTAGATCATACGACCAATCAATCATTTTATTAATTTGCTCCTGCTCTATACCCTTATGAATATAAACGGTATTCCAATGTTTTTTATTCATATGATACCCTGGAATAATTGTTTCTGGATAATCTTCTCTTATTCTTAATGCGACTTCTGGATCACACTTCAATGTAATCGCAGCTTTTTCGCCTTCTTCATGATTTACTATCGCAAATATTTTATTATTAAGCCTCATACATGTTGCACTCCAGCCATCTGGAGAATCTTCTGTCGCTTTTCTTTTCGATAAACAGTACGCTCTTGTTGCATTCATTTTAATTGGCACCTCTTATTCTTTCCCTGTTTGATTACGATGCATCACAATTTGCTTCGTTGCTTGAAATTGCTGCTCACCGTAAAACTTTATTAGCTGCTCACCGTAAAACTTTATTAGCTTCTCACCGCAAAATAGACTAACAATATCAATATGAGATATTTCTCGAAGTAATATTGTAAGCATTTTCTCTCCAATACCTTTATTTCTTACACTCTCATGTACGACAACATCTTCAATGTATGCTCGAAAAACACCATCAGAAACGACTCTAGCAAATCCAACTAATTCATTTTCTTCCCATACTCCAATGGCTATACTATTCTTTAACATTTTTTCAATATCGACTTCTTTTCTTTCTGGCCACCAACCGACAGAATCATAAAGCTTCTTTATTTTTTCTGCACAGATTGGTTGTTCTTGTTGCAATTTATACGTGTACATATGCTTTCTCCCATCAACCAGTATACATAATACTATTATAATCTCTTTTCAAAAAAGTGCTGACTATGACCTTTCGGATGATCTTCAACGACACCATACTCCCTGTAACCGTGCTTTTTATAAAATTCTGGCGCTTGAAAACTAAATGAATCTAGCAATATTAATCTGCACTCTTTTTCCTTCGCAATTTCTTCAATTTTATGTAAAAGTTGGCTACCATAACCGTCATGACGAACTGATTTATCAACCCATAAAAAGTCGATATGAAGATGATAAAAATACATCGTACCTGTTACACCACCAAATATTTTTCCTTCTTCATTTTTTACTACGAGGCTTACTTCTTCCATCGGCTGTTTTACTTCATCTGTTAAGATGGACATATTATATTGAATAACTTTATTTTTAATGTATTCTCCTTCAATACGTGTACCGTTCTCTATATGTTTCATATACATTGCTTCCTTTCAACTTAGTAAGCTACATTTTATTTTTCCCCTTTAAAATACTAATCAAAACGAATCCACCATATGTAACAAAGCATGAAAAGCTAATTATCCCTGGTACAGAGACATAGCCTACCCTTATGTAACTTATAACTGCAAAACAAGCGATAGACAATAAGATAGATGGCCAAAATATAACAGCTATTTTTCTTCGTCCTCGTTTCGATGTACTTTCTTTCTCTTCAGAAACACGTGTGCCAAAAAGCAATACAATACAAATAAGGATCGCTGCAAAGTAAATTGTATCTAATGACAAATTGTGATCATATAGTGCGATTCCAACTTCAAGAGCAATAACCGTTAAAATTAAAATAATGATTGTTGAAGTCTTTAAGTTTCTTTTCAATCGCTCACTCCTAGCATGCTTTCACTATATTCTTTGTATATGTACTTTAAAACTACTGCAAAAGCTTCATCTACCTCTTTATTTTCACGTCGATTCGGTAAATCTTTTCCCCCCATCACATAAAGAAGCGGAAATTCGTTAAACATTCCTATAATACCAATATTTATTGTAGCTGTGAGTAATCCACCTGTCATATGAGCTAAATGATAATATGGGATTTCTTCATACTCTCCTTGCTGTCTTACCATGCCGCTAATAATTGGTTCCCATAATTCTGGTTCTGATTTATAACCTTGAAAGGTTTGTATGAAAAGGGCAAGAACTTCACTTAATTCTCCAACATTTTTCTCATCTCTAGCATTCTCTTGTATATAAATTTTTGAAAAGTACGTTTGTGCGTACATTTTCACAGCATCCCATCCACCACAGTGCATTACAACTGACTGTGCAACGCAACTATCATGACAAGCAATCATTACCTCTACCGCTTGACTAAGTGTTAAAGAAGTTCTTCCTTGTAAATGCGGATATAACTGCCCACTATCTTCATGCGGATTAAATTTAATGTGATGAAGTATATCATTCCAATTATGTTTATTTTCCTTCACCATTTGCGTTACTACAAATCCAATGACTAATTTTGCTGCTGATGCTAACGGAATATTTAATTCATTATTATATGAAGCAACTATCCGATTATCTTTTGTAGAATAAATTGCCATTCCCACATAATTAGATTGTACCTCTTTTATTTTATTTATAACAGTTTCCATTTCCATCCCTCTTTTTATATCGTTATATTAACTTCTAATATTTCAACATTGAATGTAAAAAACCTTTTCATTAGCTATTAAAATAAGAAAAAGGTAGCATGAATTTTTTCTTGCTACCGAAAAATATTTATTCTTCTATAGGATTTTCAGGACCGTTAAGTTCCAGCTGATAAAAAGCTAAATCTAGCCATTTATTAAACTTATAACCAGCTTTTTTTATTGTTCCTGCATGAATAAATCCATAGTTTTGATGCAAGGCAATACTTTTCTCATTCTCTGCATCAATTCCAGCAATTAAGGTCATATACTCTCTTTCCTTTGCAATTTCGATTAATGTTTTCATTAAAGACGTCCCAATCCCATTTTTTCTATAATCCTTATCAACATACACCGAATGCTCAATTGAATATTTATAAGCAGGCCAAGCTCTAAATGGTCCAAATGTCGCAAATCCTACTACTTTATTATCTAATTCATATACGAAAATTGGATACCCTTCAGCCTTTTTTTGTTCATACCAATCTATTCTATTTTCAAGGGTTACAGGTTTATACGCATATACAGCTGTTGTATAAAGTATCGCATCGTTATAAATATCTAAAATGTATGCTAAATCTCTTTTCGTTGCTTCCCTTATCATTGTTTTCTTCCTTTCATCATGTTCATCTTATTTCACTATCTTTTCAATAGTTTTATTTTATCGAAATTTCCGATTTTTATCTACATACGAATACTAGCTTTTCGGAAACCATCAAGTATATTTATTGCAGCAGATAACATGTAGAAGAAAATTCCTCCCCCAATGAGCCACGTTTTAAACTCCTCTGGGGAAGTAGTAAATGCATTTGCCAAATACGTAATGAATCCTTCGTTTAATAAATGTGGATTTACTACAATTACAATGAATATGATTGTTCCGACTACTTGAAGAATAGCATTTCCAATTGCCAACCTTTTCGTCCATTGTCCCTGTACTAACTTATAAAGTGATATAGCTACTTCGAAAACGATCATAACCAAAATTAGGGGCCAGTATTGAAGCAAAACATCTTGATTAAACGTTGGCGCGACAAACTTCAATCCGTTTTCTGTACCATGATATACGCCTACAAGATGATTCGCATAAAAGTAAAGTGTAGTCCAAACTGCCGTCCACATTAAACCTCCAAAAACTTCAAACTTCGAGATTGCTTTTTTCTTTGGGATATACGAGATGTTTTTCAAATCATCTGGTGTCCATTTTTTTAAACTTGTCGTCAACGGCTCGATACCTTTGTCTTTATCTGTTCTTTCTAAAATAACAAACACAAGTGTCAACCAGAAAAATACATGGAGACCCACTTCAAAAATTTCCCCTATACCTTTACCTATCAATTGTAAAATAACATTTAATACCGCTTGATCACCATTATAGCCTATAAAATTTTCTGCAACCATTGAAATGAGCGCAATAACAGCTGCAATTGGTATAATCATTTTTAATAGCGTCGTATATACATCAAAATAACGTGGTCCAATTAAATGCATTGGTCTATCCAAGTACCCATTAGCCAATGAAACTGGACTTCCCAATTTTTCGAGTACGCTCTTCACATCTTCCTCATTATAATCGTCTGGTAACATATCCTCTATTGTTGACCGTAGTTCAAGTGTAATATCTTCACGATTTTGTTCAGGCAATCTCTTCGCAACTTCATGGACATACATATCAATCAAACTCATTTTCGTCCTCCTCCTTTAATAAGTTATAAAGTTCTTTCGAATCCTTTACCCACTGCTTTTTCAATTGTAAAAATATCTCTAATCCATATTCACTTAAAACATAATACTTACGAGGTCTACTCTCTGTTTTATCCCAACTACTCGTCACTAACTCCTGCTTTTCTAATCGGCGAAGTAGCGGATATAAAGTACTTTGATCAATTGTAATCCCTGATTGCTCCAATAACTGGACAAGTGAATATCCGTACTGCGGCGTTCTTAATTGACTTAAAACAGCTAACGTTAATGTCCCTCTTCTTAACTCAGTAATTAACGAGTTTAATAAAGTATCCATTCACTCACCTGTTATGAAGTGACCTTTGTCAATAGTTTTTCACCCATAATATTTTTCTTGATGGCATACAAAAGCTTCAGAAATAAGATCTATCGACAGTTAACCACTCTGTTATTCGTGGATTGGTTACCTCAGGTTAATGGTTCGTCGTTAGGCTCTTATAATCTCACTGCGTGGATCACACCTTTTCAAATTCTAATAAATAGCTTGTTTATCAGAATTTCAGCCATGCCAGAAGAGGTGAGTCATAGATAGCCAGACCTGTAATTCACTATCTCTGAAGCTCATCTATGCCATCAATTGATACCTTTGGTTTCTAACTATGAATGAATCAATCAACTTCATATCCTTCCCTCTTTATTTTCGGTGAATTTTACCTGTTTCTAATCCCCATATAAAACACCCCAGTTCTCTTGCGATAGCTGTAACGGCAACATTTCTAGGTTTCCCTTGATATATCATGCGATAATATTTTCTTTGTAACCTTTCTACAGCCTGATCCGCATAAGCAATCACTTCGCTTCGTTGCCCTTTTTGTCTTGCTTTCACTCGCTTCGATTTTAATCCGATTGTTCCTTTTACCAACGCATTTGCACATTCTACAAGAGTAGACCTAACGGTCGAATTTCCTTGTTTTGTAATCGAACGTCGACTGATTTTTTCTCCACTTGAGCTTTCGCTTGGTGTCAATCCTACATAAGCCATAAATGCTTTAGCCGTGGGAAAACGAGTGAAGTCTGCAATTTCCACATGAACAGTCATTGCCGATGTTGTATCTATACCTTTTAAGCATCTTAAATTTGCGATTGGTTCTTCGTACCTTTCACGATGAGATAATTCTTCTAATCTCAGACTGAACCGCTCAATTTTATCGACTAGAACATCATACTGTAATAGGTATTCGCCTAACGTTTCTTTGAATAATCCTTGTAGATCAAGATTCTTTAACCATTTCATATAAGCGATTGTCCAGCTTGATTTCCCTTCATACACATAGCCATGCCTTAAAAGGAATGCTTTTATCTGTTGTTTTATTTTTTTCAAAGATGTTTTAAAATCACCTAACATGCGGATATACTCTTTCACGGCAACATCCTCTTCTTCTGGAACATATACTTCTTTATAGGTGCCATTTGCTAAATTAAGAGCAATCATTTTGGCATCGAATTTATCATTTTTAACCATTTTATTTTTTGATGAACTGTACATTGTTGTGGGAGCTAAAATATCACAATCAATTCCATTTTGTTCAAGAAGATTATGAAGTGAATACCCTAAACAACCAGCCTCATATCCAGCTTTAATTTTTATATCTTCACCATATTTTGTTTTCAGTTTCTCAACGAATTTTTTTACGAGAGATACATTTGAAGCACATCGTGCTTCTCTTACAATTTCCCCAGTTGTTCCGTGTAGTGCACATAAGCTAAAACTTTCCTTGTGGACATCCATCCCAATATAGATTATATTTTCCATAGTGGCCTCCTATTATCATAGGGTATAACCCCATTCATAATGTTTTCATTCATTATTATGGGTTAAAATCCCTGACTTGATAATCTAGGAGGTCGCTTCATATTATCTCATTTCCATTACTATATGTCATACAGTATGTGTTTTATACTATGTATCGTACAGTATTAATGTGACAAAAACTATAATCATTTACCAAAAAACGGATAATAAAAAGCGCAAATTATATGATTTTTGCTTTTTTAGCTAAGTTATATATCTATAGCACTCTAAAAGGTAGCAACCTTAACTACTAATTTTGAAGTTCCAGTAATGCTATATTAAGTTACAAATATCGTATACATATGATGTGAACATAACATTTCACTATAGGAAGCTATAAAAATGGCGAATTACCATGCTTGAATGATTCCCGTTTTCAGCACCTAATCAACGTTATTTCCTTCATAAACTTCATCTTGTTCAAAATCTTTATTTTTGTTTGGTTTATTAGAGAAAAATAAAAAAACAATTAAATTAGGTTAATTGTTTTTCAAATGCAAAATCTTTATTTTTTTAAATAATCTATGATATTCGAAAAGACAAACTCTCCAAATGCAAGTGGTATATAAATAAACCATAACTTTAATATTGCCTTTGTTTCTTTGTGATCAGAATCCCCCATTAAAACCAGCCCAATCCTTTTTCTTCTAATATTTTCATTTTAATTCCAATAACAAGGAAATTATACCATTTATCAATATTATAGTCTATGTTTTCTAA
Organism: Bacillus sp. FSL K6-2944; assembly: GCF_038005385.1. NCBI lineage: Bacteria > Bacillati > Bacillota > Bacilli > Caryophanales > Bacillaceae > Bacillus > Bacillus sp. FSL K6-2944. The sequence goes on from NZ_JBBOTE010000001.1 coordinate 1,593,282, forward strand.
AAATTAGATAAATAAAACTCTTGTATTCCCTCAACATTCAGATAAACATAATAATTTTTTTACGTTTCATCTTCAAAGTCTATAATGAGTCCTGTTAGAACTGCTTCATTACCAATCGATTGGATCCCGTGACCAATAAAATCCATCTTAAATTCTTCCCACTTTAATTTATGTAATGATATAATAACACTAAATTTTCAACACGTTCTTAATAGATTGGGGACTTATAATGGATAAACCTCTCACTACATTACAAACTATTATTATACATATGAATACAAATGAGCATTGGCATGATTTTATTTGTTACTGTCAGCATCGCGAAGCGGGACTTCGAAAATTAGCTTATAAACATTTAGAGACATTTATTTCAAATGCAAAGAAATGGGAATCAAAAGATCAAGAGGAGTTTGCCATTTCACTGTTTACTATTTTAGATGCATCAAACGAAAAAGATGAGGTGTTAACTTTCTCACTAAATAGTTTTCTAATTGACATTCTATATAGATGGACAGAAAACACCCCATTTGATTCAAGGCCTTTTAGATGGATAGGAATTTATATGGACTCTAGCAATAAAGAAGACGATTTAGAAAAATCCCTTCGAAAAGCGATTGAATTAGGTGGTGATACCGAACAAGAAGCCATGATATACCTAGTTTCTAATTACATCCATACTTTAGAATTTGGTACACATGAATTCCCTTCAGGTTATTGCGGAGATTTAAGCGAATGTATAGAAAAACTTCCCTATATGCTTCAATTAACTAATAGAATTCAGAATAAGAACATAAAGGAGCAAAACATTGGTCAAATACAAGAACAACTACACTTAATTCTAGATTGGTTAAAACATACACAAATTCCAGTAGATGCTGTTCGTATATGGGAAAAAGAACAAACTAAGGAATTAGAAATGGTCATTGTATATTATTTACACAACAGCTCAAGTCGTTAATTCATCTTGTACAGAGATAATAAAGTTGTTTAAAACATAATAAAATTGTTTGAAAAACGCCAGTCATGTTATTCAACAATCGGACTATATAATGGAATGAACCCTTGTAAAAATTAGAAATATTCGAAATAATCATTATTAAGTTGAAGCAGAACGATTGCAGAAAAAGGTGATACGACTTTTTCTTACTTAAGAATCGCGAAACAGTTGAAAATTTTAATTAATTATATTCCGAAAGGGTGTGTGTAGTATCTTATCAACTAATGTTTTTACTTATAAATCTAAGGATGGAAAAACAGTAATAATTAGAGAAGCTAAAGAACAGGATGCAGAAAGAATACTAGATTCTGCTTCAAAAGCTTTAATAAACGCTCCATACATGCTAAGTACGGTTGAGGATGTAAAAAAGGTACGTATCGATGCTATTCAAAAAACGTTAAAAGCTTATCATGAAAATCCAAATTATGTACAGTTTATTGCTGAAGTTGATGGTAAGTTAGTCGGTGCAATAGATTTTAAGAACGGAAACAAAGAAAAAATTAGTCATCAAGGGGCTTTTGCGATGACCATACTACCTGAATATCGAAATTATGGTATTGGAAGAGCTCTTCTAGAAACGTTAATCAATTGGGCTAAAAATAACAGTAAGATTGAAAAAGTTTGTCTTGAGGTAATGGAAGATAATCTAGGTGCAATCCAGTTATATAAGAATCTAGGCTTCTTTGAAGAGGGTAGAAAAGCAAAGGGTGTAAAATTGGATGATAGCTATCAAAATTTAATATTAATGGCTTTATTCGTTTAAAATTGAACATTATTTAAATGTAGTGTAGTGCTTTGATAAAAAAGGATAAATCTTTTACAAAAAATATCCCCTACTTTCTAAACCACGAGTAGAGGATTATGGCGTTTTAATAGACTTAGGAAGATAGATACAATTCGTTGCTAAAAGGACCATCATCCGTTGTGGATTTGAAATAAAGTTTGATCATTTTTTATCTATTTTATGCCACAATCGCACCCTTTAGTTGAATAAAGGAACGATTATCTATGAAGTGATCCTTTCTAGTAGTATAAAATTAAATGCAAATTAAGCTAAAAGTTATTATATTTCGTTATCACTGATTTAGCCCTTTCAATAAGCTTATTTTTTATGAAATCAGGTTCTATTATTTCTGCTTCTTGTCCAATATTCCAAAGTAGTTCAACATAAAACCACTCTTCTGAAGGGTTAATATTCTTTGTTATTTTCGCGGTTCCATCTGAATTGTATTCCATATTATCTCTTAACCATGATATGCTCTCAGCTTTTCTTTTTCCCTCTTTGCTTAAACTCACTTCGAGCTTTATGAGATTAGATTCACACTCAGAATACAGCCATTCTTTAACATTCAAATGGACATTAGTGGAATGAGAAGCAGAATTAATAATTGTTTTTTTTATTCGATCTACCCTGAAAAGCCTTATGCCTCTTCTCATTCTACAGTAAGCGGGACAATACCAATACCCGTTATATACGTATAAGCCCATAGGTTCTATCTCTCTATAGATTTCATCTTCAGTTGTTTCATATAAGATATTAACAGTTTTCTCTTCTACAGATGCATCATAAAGGTTTCTTAGCACCGTTTTATCTACTTTAATATTTGGTTGCCACATCAAGATTTTGTCTCTAGTATTCTCAATTGTATCGGAAGTTTCCTGAGGAATCATATTGAACAGTTTATTTAGAATTACTTTATATGAAGTAGAAAAAGGAGTGGCGCCAACATATTGCATGGCATCTATTGCAAAAAATAAAGCTATTATTTCATCCTCACTAAACCAAATAGGAGGGATCATTTTATTTTTTAGTGTACTAAACCCTCCATTTCTACCTCTTTCTGAATAGACTGGAAAGTAAATTTCACTTAGCTCCTGTATATCTCGGAGGATTGTTCTCTCTGAGACTCCTTCGGATTTAGCAAGTTCCTTTGCAGTAATGGAATTATTATTGTTTAATGCCAGCATGATTCTAATGATGCGTTTAGTTTTAGACATTTAATCACCTTTTTCATAAAATATGACAAAATCTGTCTTATTTATAGTATAAGCTAATTTTAAACTAAGTGAAGGAGGCTAATGCAAAAATGAATACCATCGAATATATTACTGAAACGAAAGAAGTATTATTTTCACGTAAAAACTTAAAAAATGAAGAGATATCTGCGAGATTAATAACTGATTACATTGTAAGTAATGGTGTAGTTTACGAGAATATAGGCTCTTGGGTTGATGATGTAGTGAGAATTAAACTTAAAAAGTTGAAGGAAGAAACAACTTACCTAACTCAATCAAAGAAATACAACTTTAGATGTGTTGAATACCGAAAATATGAAGATGAACCATCGCAAAGAGAGGTGCTTCATGTTCTTGAGAAAGAAAGTACTTCTGACTTACTACCTCATCTTTTAATTTTTAATCCTTCTCTACAGGCGAGACCATTAAAAAGATGTGCATCAGAAATAGACGAAGATCGGGAAATATTTATTGTATATTATTTAGATGATTGTGAATGTGAAAAATAAAGTGTATGCTAAAGAACCTACTTTCTCGATATTGAGAAAAGGCTTTTATTTTTTAGAACTCACATTTAAAAATAAATGTACATTTGTTCTCATTAAATTATATATTAATCATTATCTTTATTCATTATTATTTATTTCTACAGCTATAAATTAAAGACTTAAATTAGCAGCATGTAGTCTATTAAAAAGTACATTCTTTTTTAAAGCACTACAGAAACAACTTTATATTTTTAGGTGTAGTGAAGTATCTTATATCGAAAATTAAATAACTATGTTTTAACCCCGCCCTAAATTTAGAGCGGGGTTATACTTGTTTTTGGTTTTAAAATTAAATAACTTTATTGTTATTTTACACGTCTACTATTTCAATATAAAAAAGAGGATTTTCATACAGTACTAGAAAATCCTCTTTTTATATTTATCCCACATTAGCTTGCAGTAAAACTCCCCACTGATTATAGTTCCACTTTATTTTTATCCTTTAATTAAAGGTGACGCTTCCCCACTATAGAAAATCCATAAGTCATGAAGTGATCTCGTACATCCGACATATAGTAATTTTGCATCATGTTTTGTGTTTTTGTAATGTTCTTCATCCACATCAATTAAAAGCACCGCATCAAATTCTAAACCTTTCGCTAAATAGACAGGTACTACTGATATACCACCTTCATATTTACTTTGGTTTGCTTCAATTACGTTGACCGTTAATCCTGCATTTGTTAATTTCACATATATATCACGGCATTCATCTTCTGTTCTTCCGATTACCGCAATTGTTTTCACATCTGCATTTTGCAAATGTTTTACCGTCTTCACAATTTCAGTAAATTGATTTTCTGCATGAATTACTTTCACATCTTCTCCACTGCGGAAGACTGGTGTTGCGAGTCCTACTGGGATTTCTGCATTTTTAATTATTTCATTTGCAAATTCAATAATTTCTTTTGTAGAACGATAACTTCTTGTCAATTCATAATAACCGGTTTCTTGGAATACTTCCTTAAAAGCATTCCAATCTTCAATTCCTTGGTAATCATAAATCGCTTGCGATAAATCACCTAATATAGTGAAAGAATTACCTAATGTAATTTCTTTTAATACATAAACTTGGAAAGGCGAAAAATCTTGCGCTTCATCAATAACAACGTGATGAAACTTCTGCCCGATTTCAATCCCTGTTATACGATGATGTATGTATATTAAAGCTGGTAAATCTTCTACATACACTTCTTTTTTACGACAACTCTTTTCTGTTTCTTTAACAAGTTCTTCAGGTAATACCTCAAGTATTTCTTTACTTTTTACTATTGAACTATACAGTGAAAGAGCACTCATTTTCGGCCAAAACTTCATATATGCGTTCAGTCTCTTAGTCGCTTCTTTTTTAAGTAATTTTTTCTCGTTTGTTTCCCCGAATTTTTTAAGTTCAATTTCAATCCAGCGCTTCATTCGTCCTACTAATCGTTCTCTTCTTTTCTGTAAAGGATAATGTTTATATTCAACTTGCATCCATTTTTTAATATCTTCTACTGGAATAATCGCTCTATCCCACGCCTCAAAATCTTTTGTCGGAACTAACTCATTTTCAAATTGGATCATTCTCTCTTCAATAAACGTCTTAAATTCCAACGTACCTTTTAATTTACCTAGCATTACCTTCTTTTCATCACGATTAATTGAAAATGCTTCTTTCAATTTTTCTTCTGTCTGCTTTAGTTTCACTGAATCATCTAACGTACGTAATGCCCAATCCGGAAACGTTGTTTGATTAATATTCCCTACACCTAATTCAGGAAGTACACTCGAAATATAGTCTAAAAACAGACTATTCGGCGCAAATACGATCATTCTTTCTGCTTCTAGTTGTTCACGATATTCATAAATTAAAAAAGCAAGGCGATGTAAAGCAATTGTTGTCTTTCCACTCCCTGCAACCCCTTGAATAAGTAATGGTAAATTTCTTTCCGCTCGAATAATATCATTTTGTTCCGATTGAATCGTTGAAACAATATCCTTTAGCTTATTATCTTTATTCTCACCTAATCGATATAGAAGAAAATCATCGGCATGCGATACATCTTCATTTCCTTTTACATATGTATCAACAACACGTTCAAGTTCTCTTTTTCGAATGGAAATGTTTCGTTTTAAATACACATCACCTTCTACTAACCCATCTGGTGATTGATAAAATGCTAATTCGTCTCCACCGGTAAATGAATAAAACATACTTGCGACAGGCGCCCGCCAATCAATAATGATTGGCTTCATCGTGTCCATATCCGAAACCCCTACTTTTCCGATATAAATCGGCATAACTTCTTCTTTTCCATCTTCCTGAAAATCTAACCTTCCAAAGTACGGCTCTTGCACACCAATACGTAAGTTTTGTCTATTAGACTCCCTCATACTTTCAAGAATTTGCTCTTTAAAATCTTCTCCATAATAAACCGGGGTTTTTTCAAGCTTATCCAATTGCTCATCCATCGTATGTAAAGTATCCTTCATTTTTTGTAACTCATCTTCAAATATGTTGCTCATTTCGACGATTCCCTCCTGTCCGTTCTAATTTTTCAGTCGAAGTATCATTGTATTAAAAATCCAATCATAAAGTCAATAGTTTCCATTTAAATTTTCCGAAAAAACTTACTTTTCATCTTTCTAATTTAAAAAGAATATGCAACATCAAAATCACACAAATACACATATAGTATAGTGATGCATACAAAAGATACTACTTTCTATTTGTCTCCTATTTAATTTATCTATTAACAAATATTGTAAAAATCAAAGACTTTAATCAATGGGCGTTTTACTGCCCACAAATAGTAGGATAAATAAAAGTAAAGGAGGCTCTTCAAATGAATATTTTGAATCTATCTCAAGATTAAATATGCTTTTATCTGGCTGTATCCTTATGGTTTGTTGGTCAATTATGTATGTTGAAATATATAGACTTACAAAATCCGTCTGGCCATGTGTTATCATGCATGCGATCGAGGATGCTGTTCCTACTGTTTTAGTTACAATAACAGGGATTATTACTCTTACAAACAGTAGTGATTTTTGGTTAAATCCTACTAGCGGGGTCGCTGCTACTGTTTTATTTCTCGGAATTGGAACCGTACTAAGAACTATAAGAATAAAAAGAGAACGACAATTATTCACACAATAAAAAGCAGATAATGAATTCGTCATTATCTGCTTTCCAATTTTTAAAACTACCTTATTATATTTTTTGATACATAAGCCAGTCACCAGAGTCTATCACTTTCTTTAACATCTTTTTATCCTGAGCGATATACACATATGCCTCAATTTCCCCATCAGCAACATATACTGTTTGCGTGATTCGATCATATAAATCAGTCTCCCCATTGCCTGTATATTCTTCTAGTTCATCTAACTTACACAATATCTCATCATTTACTACATAAACTTCTCCATACACCTGTTCTTCAATCGAATAAGTCATGGCCGGATATCCTTCGTTCGTATCAAATAATTTTCCATATGTCCAAGCTCTGTCTGCGATACATGTTGCACCTAGCATATAATGAGCATTCGTTTGTCCTCTTCTTAACGTGCCATAAACGAAAACATGATACATAAATTCTTATCCCCTTTATATGCCTCTACTTTCTTATTTGTAAATAAGCACGAATCATAAAGTAACTCACTTCATTCGGAAGCTGTTCTTTAATAGATTTCAGACCACCATCTGCATTTTGAACGGCAGTTTCAATAAGAGATTCATACTCTGCTGGAACAAAGCTGTGCCAATCTACTTCCATTCCATCCTCATAGCAGCGAATTAAATGGTTTTCGATTGTTTGTCTTGATAAGTTACGTTCTTTTGCAATCTCATTCAAATCAATACCTTGTTTATACATTTCATACGTTTCTAAATGAGAATTTGCGGACGCTTTTCCTGACTTTTTACGCTCTGAAACTACTTCTGTCTTAATCGTTTCAGCATAATTTGGATTTTCCTCAATAAAATGCTGAACTGCTTGTAAGAAGTGCGAACCATATTTCACAAGTTTGTGTTCTCCGATACCTTTTACCGTCAACAATTCGGAATCACTTTGCGGCATTTTCACACACATATCTTTTAATGTTTGGTCAGAGAAAATAACGAACGGAGGTACACCTTCTCCTTGTGCAATTTCTTTACGTACTTCACGAAGCACTTCAAATAAAGGATGGTCTTGAACAATTTGTCTTGTCTCTACTCGTTCTTTTCGTAAAACATTCTCTTTACCAAGTAATACTTCTTTCCCTTTTTCAGTTACTTTTAACGTCGGATAAGTGCCATGTTCAACTGCAATTAACTCGTCTGAAATTAAAAACTCGATAAACTCACTGACCTCTTTTACACTACGGTTCGATAAAAGCCCATACGTTGGTAAAGTATGAAAATTAAATTCAATAACTTTCTTATTCTTCGACCCAGTTAATACTTGCGCTATCATTTGCTTTCCAAAGCGTTGGTTCGTTCTAATCATGCATGATAAAACCATTTGTGATTCCCTTGTCACATCGATGCTCTCGCGATTGTCTGTACAATTACCACAGCGTCCACAATCTTCTTTCGGTTCTTCTCCAAAGTATTGCAAAATGAATGATTGTAAACATTGTTCTGTATGACAGTAATCGGTCATATTTTGCAATTTTTCAAGTTCATTTGAAAAACGTGATTCTCCAGTTGATTGATCAATTAAAAAACGCTGTACTTGTACATCTTGAGAAGAATATAACAATATACATGTACTATCTAATCCGTCACGACCAGCACGTCCTGCTTCTTGATAGTAACTTTCCATATTTTTTGGAAGCTGATAATGAATTACGTAACGAATATTCGATTTATCAATACCCATCCCGAATGCAGATGTTGCTACCATTACACTTACTTCATCTCGTAAAAAGAGTTCTTGTTGCTCATTTCGATCAATATCACTCATACCAGCGTGATATTTTGATACAGAAACTCCTGCCTTCATTAAATCTTCATATAACTGATCGACTACTTTTCTAGTAGCTGCATATATAATCCCAGATTCCTTTTGATTTTGACGAATATAATCCGCCAAATATGCATTTCGATCTTGCCCTTTAATAACAGAAAACGATAAGTTCTCACGCTCAAACGTTGTCATAATTGTATTTTCTTGATTAATTTCAAGTGTATTACAAATATCATCACGTACTTGCGGTGTTGCTGTTGCTGTTAATGCTAATACAAGCGGCTTTTCTGGAAGATAATTTAATATGCGATGTATATGTAAATAACTTGGACGAAAATCATGTCCCCACTGTGAAATACAGTGTGCTTCATCAATCGCAATCATAGGGATTTTCATATCGATAAGTTGGTCAACAAACTCCATCGAATCAAGACGCTCAGGCGCGACATAAAGTAATTTGTAATGTCCTTGTTTCGCTAATTGAATTCGCTGATTTGCTTCAGCAATAGAAATAGAACTATTAATATATGTAGCTGAAATGCCATTCTGTACCAATGTATCTACTTGATCCTTCATAAGTGATATTAAAGGTGATATAACCAACGTCGTTCCTTCAAATACTAATGCCGGAATTTGATAACAAATCGACTTACCGCCACCCGTTGGCATAATACAAACCGTATCTTTCCCATCTAATACGTTTTTAATTGTTTCATCTTGTCCTCTTCGAAACGAAGAATAACCAAAGTAGGACGCTAAAAGTTCTTGTGCTTTAGTAAACAAAAAAGAGTCACCTGCTTTTCTTTATCTTTCATCTACTTCTATTATATCAATCACTTATGCGACTTGAAAGGGATGATTAGATGCTTATTGTTTTTTCATTATTCTATGTTTCTCCACCTATTTAATACTAACTAGCATCATTATTTTATATGTTTTACAACATTTATAATATAAATCCAGTACACAAGAAGAAAGAGTTTCAATTTAAACGTTCATTTTATTTCCCTTTCTTGAATACTACTAATCGTATACATATAAATTCAGGAGGTTACTATATGAAGCATCGTAATATGAGTTCCATCACGGCGAAAACGAAAACACAAAAACTCCAATTCTCTAATAATGATGCGTGGAAATATGAATCATACTATAAGTATCAGCCATTATTCTCTTATAAAAAGCTTTTTAATTTTCTTTCTCAACTTTTTAGACGTTAATATATGTGCAAAAAACATATCATTCACAGAATTTTTCTCAATATTAAATGTATAGACTTACTACAATTCAGTTGTTACCATATATAATAATCTGTTGGATAAACCCCTTAAGTTGACCTGCTTATATTAGCAGGTCTTTTTCATGATTACATACTTCTGTGTACCTCGATCTCACTTCCAAGTCTTTTCTCCATTTTATAACCATATTTAGATCCCAACAATTAATGATAATCATAAATTGTTGGGATTTAAATTGTTCACATATAATTATGCAATTCTTCTTTCTCAATACACAAAACACATTTTACTTGTTACTATAAAAGTACTCCAGATGAGTTTTTTGCTCATCGACATTATCTAGTTATTGGGGCCTGCCGCGGGAAGCAGGTCCCTTTGACTGTATGAAGGTCCCAATTTCATTTGGACACATTTACCAGGTTTTTTCAAAAGAATTTTATGATAACATTACGTAGTCGAGTCCGACATCTCGGCAATACCCTTTTGAGGGTCTGCAACTTCCCTTACAGACCCTCTTTTACTTTATATTCAATTTATTCATATATACCACAACACCATTCATTGAATTTCTCCATTTCAAATTCCCTAAAAATAATCTAGGACACGTAACTAAAAATAAATCTTCATCATACTTTGAGTTATACATGTTCAAAGGAGTGTTACTATTTATGTATTCTTATTGGCAATCGTATTACTCCCCCTACCATAACCCTTATGTAAACTATGATTTATCCGTACGGAACTACCGAATTAGTAAAAATGAGAATTTTTTAAAAGGGTATATGCGTTCTTTATGGGAACAACACGTCGCTTGGACGAGATTGGCTATTATAAGTATAGTATTTAATTTACCAGATGTTAATGTTACTGTTGGACGACTTCTACAAAACGCAACACATATGGGACTATCACTTGAACCATTTTACGGTGAGGATGCAGTGAAAAAATATAGTGCATTAATTAAAGATCACTTAGTAATTGCAGCGGATCTTGTTAAAGCCGCAAAAGCTGGTAATCAAAATGCAGCGGCCGCTATAGAGAAAAAATGGTACGCTAATGGTGACGCAATTATTGAATTCCTTAACAGAATCAACCCATATATAGATAAAGAAGAATTTAGAAAAATGTTTTATGAACATTTAGCACTAACGAAAGCAGAAGCACTTGCCTTCCTAAATAAAGATTATGAAGCAGGAGTAAAACTTTACGATAAAATTGAAAAAGAAGCATTAGAAATGGCTGACATGATAACAAACGCAATCGTAAAACAATTCCCGCAAGTATTTCAATAAAGTGAAACTTTAATCAGTGAGGGGTTTGTTCATCCCCCACTGATTATCAGCTCTCACCAATCGGCTTATTTAGTTTTTTCTCCATGATATTTCACCTCTCCTCTTTACATTTAGCTTATATCGATATATTTTATTAATATCCGTTTTTTATAGGAGGAAATAGTTTGATTAACGCGATTGGTCTCGTTTTTATACTTACAAATAAACACGAGAAAAAAAAGAAAGTTTACTTAAATGAAAAATTTGCACTAATAGATATTATTGATTCTAAAGAAGTATTTGATGATGAAGGGAATCCTTTAGTAGAACTAACATGTAAATACAGTATATATTTAGATGAAAAATATTACTGTAAATCTCTCGATGATTATACCGGACAAGTCTTTCCTTTCTTAAGTGCAAAAATAGGAAAAGGTCTTCTAAGAAACTTAAACTATTACTTTTCTTACGTTGATGCCTATGATAAGAAACCACCAGTTAAAGAAATAAGACCACTTATGAAACAAGTAACTAACAGATAGCCAAAAATACCAAAAAAAGAAAGCATCTAACCCTGGATGTTTTCTTTTTTATTAAAAACTCATTAACTTTCATCCTCTTCTAAAAGTATGTATCCAAGCATATTTTAAATTAAAAACATTGGAGGATTAGAGTGAATGAAATACTCAGAAACAATTATAAGCAAACGACTTCGAATACTTAAAATGACGGGTATGTTTTTCATGCTAGTGTTAATAGCATGGATTGGCTATACAAAATTACTTTATGAAAACGGCTTTCTTCAAGAAAAAAAGAATTCAGTAGAAGTAATGAACACTAGCATTACAGGAGAAATAGAGCAGCTTTTTCATATAAACTTGCAAGGTTATCGAAAAACAAGCCTTGATGCTGTTATAGAAGCCAGTAAAACCGATCCAAGTGAACTATCCTTAATTGAACTAGTCAACAAATCCTGCTCGCGAGATTGCATAGGTGAACCAGTTACATATGTAAACTCAAACAATGGATATATCTTTTATAAGGAATCTAATGGAACTAATGTAGCTATAACGGTTAAAAAGAAAGACACATGGGTAATTGTAAAGAAATCTGTTCAAGATGGAATATAATCACCCAAAAAAAGAGTACGCATCGTACTCTTTTTTATTATTAATACCCTTCCTCTTCATGCCTACAATGGCATTTCGCTTTTGTTTTACAATGACATTTTTTACACTCACACTTCGGTTTCTCTTTGCAACAACACTCGTGAAAATCATTGCGCTTACATCTACATCTCCCAAACATTAAATCATCCCAAAATTTATTACAATCTTGAAAATGTCCACAATGACAAGTATTTCTCATAAATATGCTTCCTCCTTGATAGAATTCATCATATTCTATGTTTGAAAGTATACAAAGGCTTGTTTATTAGTCTATTTTCTCCATATTATAAGTAGAGTTAAAAGATTAAATAAAAATAAAAACCGTCACATGACGGCTCTTATTTTTGCAAACTACTCTTTTGTATAAAAATATTTAATTCCTTTCATATCTAACCAAGCAGTTGCTTTGTCCAGTTCGTTCCCTTGACGATAATCTGTTTCGAAATACACAAGCCCTTGGTTATCTCCACGAGATATTATTTTAGAAGTATATCCAAGCTTATCCATCATTTGAATCATGTCAGAAATTAAATTTACACCAAATTCATAAGTAACTACTTTGCTATATTTATTCACTATAATTCCAACCCCTTCTTGTTTTTTTATCGGCTCAACAATTTGATTTGTAAACCAAGCTAACGGCTTATTTCCAATCAGCTTATTTAAATCACACTTGCCGATACCAGCCACATTGCCTGTCTCTGTGTATTGCCAAATATCACATGGATACGCCGGTTTGTTACCACCATAACGAGGAATCCATACAAAATCACAATTGACATTTTCCATTCCAAATGGAGTATACATATGATGAGCAATATATAAACCGACTTTCTTAGCTCCTAATCTGCGTAATTCATCAATAAAAGCTTGTGCACCCGCTCTCATATCGTTCATTGTTCTTACTTCTACGTCAGCTACCCAAACTGTTGCATTTTTATCACCACGGTTCCAAAAGTCTCTTGCTTCTATCCGTGCATCCTCTACTGAAACGAAACGACAGAACGCATAATTACCAAACGGAATATTCCTTGCTTTCATTGCTTGTACATAATTTTTATATAAAGGATCTACATAGTTTGAACCATCTTGCACACGTGCAATTACGAAATCTAATTGTGGTGCTGCGATATCCCAGTTAATGTCGCCATTCCATTTCGAAATATCTACAATATAACCCATTATTTAACATCTCCTTTTTCATTATTATATTCAAAGCTTGCTTTTTTGTTATTATCAACTAATAAATAGTATGAGAGGTATTATATTATTGGGTAATAATTTAAAATTCGGCTTATGTATTGAGAAAACAAAATATTATTACGGGTTTAATAAGTAAAGATTTACAAAACTCTAAACTATATAAAGTGAAACGATAATTAGTAGGAGGCTACGAGCAGTGTAATTCCCACCTAATTTCTTAGCTTCATCCGAATTTTGAGGTAAGAATTTTACTTCCCGCAAATAGCTTGATAAATAAAACCACCTTTCTGACAGGTGGTTTTGTGTACTAATTTACATATAAATTGTCCATATTTTTATAGTTACTTAATATACTTGTTAACTAAAAATAAGACAATTTTTAGTTTTTAATCAAACCAATTTTCGTTTTATCTCACGTACTCATAGTACCATTTACGTGCATCTAACCAAGCTGTAAATTTATCGATATTCCCGGACGGATAGCCATTCGTTATAGCATAACCAATGCCATCTTTTTGAACGACAATTTGTCCATCAATACCCGCATCAACCATAGCTTGAGCCAAATCTTGTAAATTACTAAATGCTACACCACCAGTTTTTACTTTGAGCAAATCCGCTGCACCTCCTCCAGTTTGTCCTGTAAGAGCAAATACAATAGAATTAGCGATTTTATCAACATTCCATTTTGCCATGTCGGATTCATTATCAATAAACCCTAATTCAATAAGAATAGCCGGTGCCTTCGTTCCATTTAATACCGCTAAATCTGTACGTTGTTTCGCACCTCGATCACGCCATCCAATATCTTTTGCTAGTTGAGCTGAGATTTTAGCCGCCAAATCTTTCTGATCATAATATAAAACCTCAACACCCTGTCCATTTCCATCACTTGCATTAAGATGAAAAGAAATAACTAAATCCACAGCATGGGAATTGCTATTCCGAATGATATTATTTAAATTTTGTGATTGAGTTGCCCCTACCTCGTCCGTATCGTCATAAACCGTGTGTCCTAGGGCTCTTAACTTAGCCGCCACGGCATCTTTAACTTGCCTATCTAGAACGTGTTCTTTCCGATTCCCGAAATTAGCACCTTGAACAATACTATTGTGTCCTCCGTGCAAACTATATCTAGCCATTATTCATCAACATCTCCTTTCTTAATATCTTATTCAAAACTTGTCTTATTGCTATTCCCACTTACAATCTTAACTGTGCCCATACGTCCTATATTTTCTAAAAGTGATGCAATTTGTTTTCGATATAAAAAAGCTATCGCTTCATAAATCGAATGATTTATTCTCTAAATTACTTTTACATGAATGACGACACGAACAAAAAAGCATCACCCTTTCGGCGATGCCTAAAAACTCTATTTTACTTTTCAGCTCCCTAAATAAATAGAGTTTAAAATCACTGAAACTACACCTATATTTCCTCCCTTTCCTTCACAGCTTCTTTCAACCTCTGCAACATATACCCAATTCCTTTACACCCCTCTAGCGGATATGTAATCATTTCTTCTGGATATAACTTTGTCACTACTTTTTTATGCTTCTTCCCTGCTAGTAAGACGATTTCGTCAAACTGTAGTAAACTTTTATCTACCATCTGTTTTTGTAATTGCTCTATACTTATTACCTCATCGCTTTTTGAATCAAATGCAAGATCATAGTTTTCTAATACAATATCACTTGGTCTTAAAAATCCATGTTTCGCTGATAATATAACCCAGTTTTCGAAAAACATAGTTGCGTACGCCTGACATGCTTTTCCGAACGGACTAATATATACATCTTTTGCTTCCATCGGTCCGTAGTCTGAATGTTTATCCCAAATTTTCTTTTTTCCGCATGGAATTATACATAGCCTTTTCATATATATTTCTACTCCCTTTACTTTGGTAAATAAAATTCGTTATTTTGTACATTTTTTCTCGAGATACCATATAATAATTCTGAAAGTTAAAATTACACATTTTACCATATGCGTACTATAGATTACTCTGATTGCAAATATTATAATACCATAAAAAATTTTTCATTTTTTCTTCAAAATAATGAAAATAAATTATAATACAAGTATGTATTAATAAAACAATAAAGGAGGTTCATAAAAATGAAAAATATTATTCCTGCACAATTAGTCTATTTTATCGTTTGCGTTATTTCCGTTATCATCCCAGCATCTGAAGGCTATAATTATGTCGGCTGGAAGTTATTTGTTGGGCAAGTGTATGCGATACCTATTTTCTTCATTACTACGATAATCACATTTTATATAAACAAGAAAAAATATTACGAATAAACGATTATAAGGATAGCTAACGCTATCCTTATTTTAATTCGTTAATCAAAACTTTATATCCTTTCTTCTAAAAAGTTAAACGCAACATCTGTATTTCAGCGTTTAAACGCAGTTCCTCCGAAATCCAGCTCTCTAATTTTGAAACAGATGCAATATTTTTTCAAAAAGCCCCTGTAATTTACTTTTCAATACTTCCATATCATTAAGCATACACAATGCGATTGTTTAAAAGTTAAAAATTTCTGCTTATTATAAATAAAAAAGGACAAATAGCCAATCTGACTACTTGTCCTTACTGTTCATCTGTACGCAATACGATTAAGCTTGGAATGCTTCTGTTAATACTGGTACGATTTGTTTTTTACGAGATACAACACCTTTTAAAGTAGCTGTGTTGTTTTCTAGTGATACGTTGTAAGCTTTCTCAACAACGTTTGCTGCTTTACCGATCGCAAGACCGACAGAATCATTAGTTAAGATATCAGTTACAACGAATAAGAATAGGTCTAAACCTTTTTCTTCTACTACTGCAGAGATTACTTTTTCAAGTTCCGCTTGGTGTACAAGAACGTCGTTTGTATCAACAGCGTTTACTTGTGCGATTTCAACTTTCGCATTACCCATTTGGAATTCTTTAGCGTCAAGAGAGATTAATTGCTCCATTGTTTTTCCGCTTAAGTCAGCACCAGCTTTTAACATTTCTAAGCCGTAGTTATCTGCATCTACACCAGCGATTTGCGCTAATTCACGAGCAGCTGCTACGTCTTGTTCTGTGCAAGTTGGAGATTTGAATAGTAAAGAATCTGAAATGATTGCAGATAACATTAAACCTGCAACTTCTTTACGAATTGTTACGCCATTTTCTTTGTACATTTTGTTTAAGATTGTAGCTGTACAGCCAACTGGCTCACAACGATAGTATATAGGATCGCTTGTTTCAAAGTTAGCAATACGGTGATGGTCAATAACTTCTAACACACGAACTGATTCGATATCGTTAGCACTTTGTTGACGCTCGTTATGGTCAACTAAAATAACGTTGTCCACTTCGCTTGCTACTGTCTCAACAAAACGCGGTCCTTCTACTTTAAAATAGTCTAACGCAAATTGAGTTTCACCGCTGATTTCGCCTAAACGTACAGGCTCAGCATTCATTCCTAATTCTTTTTTCAATTCTGCATAAGCAATTGCAGAACAAATTGCATCTGTATCTGGGTTTTTATGCCCGAAAACTAGTACTTTTTCCATGTTTTCCACCTCTTCATGAAAAGGATATCTTAAAGAAGCAAATATGACAATATTTAAAGCATATTTTTTTATAAATAATTGCACTTTCTTCTATATTTTTCATCATTTTCATAAAAAAATCATCTAAAATGAATTAGATGATCGAAATGTATGTTTCAATTAAAATAGTGTAGGAGCTTGCACTACATTGTTAAAAGCGAAATTTGAGGATAAGCCATTATTCAAAAGGTTTACATCTATAACTTGATAAAACGCATTTCCAGTGTCTGCAATTTCCCAAACAGCTAAAATAAGATGGTATCCACTACGGTCAGTTGGTACATTTGCTTCGTGCGTTACTGTCGTCCCTGGTCTAGCTCCACCGTCATTTTTCACATAGAATGGCACTAAATCTAAATCCGATCGCGTTAAAGGTTTATTTGGATTCCAACCTTTTTTCGTAATATAATATTTCCACTCTTTTGTACTATGAGGAGCCGTTAGTTTCCACTTGAATGTATTCGTCCCGCCATTTAACGTAACTTTCTTCCACCTATCTACAGTTTGAACATCTAAAGCGGGAAAATGACCAGCCCCTGCAATTTGTCCATCAGAAGGTCCTAGTTGCGGAAATCCACCTATCCCTTCTACGCTTTGTGGTTCATATTGAATCGGTCCACAATTTACATTTACCCCTTGCTTACATAAATAAGATCGGCTCGCTGGTGATTCTACATATCCATGAGCTGAAGCCTTTTCTGAAAATCCAAATGTTAATAATCCCGTAAGTAATACGCCACCACTTAAAATAACTTTCTTCATCTTTTGTAAACTATTCTTTTTCATACTTTCATCCCCTTCCGATAATAAAGCGAAAATAACTATAGTTGGCTAGTCATCTTCTCTACATTTATTATAAGACGAGAATCATTACTAAAAGAACCCTCTAAAAAATTTCTCAAATTCATTTAGTGCGTTAATTAGATTATAATTAACTATTTTAACACCGCCAGAAAAATATAGACTGTGTTAAAAATAGTTGTTTATTATTCACTTACTAATAATTAAGCACTCTCCCCGTTTGATTATACCTTAAATGTTTTTATAATAAATAACCGTAGCATCTAACTTACCATTCGGAGAAATTGCATACCCTGGTATTGTTCCAACTTCTTGGTAGTCTAGTGATTTGTACAGTTTATTGGAAGGATCTCCTTCTCTAGTATCTAATACTAAAAGAGACCTGTTTTCTTGCTTTGCTCGTTCCTCTGCTTTTTGCATAAGCGATCGTCCAATACCGTTACGTCTAAAGTTTGGATGAGTCATTAATTTGCAAATCTCGGCTCTATGAATTCCGTTAGGCTTAGTAACTAATTGTAATTGAATACTCCCTGCTACTTCGTTGTTTATTTTAGCCACATACAATATCACTTCTGGCGCTAATACTGTTTGCCAATACTTTGTTGCGTCTTTTTGTTCCAGTGGAGGCAAAAAACCAATTGATGCCCCATCATTTACAACCATTTTCAAAAGTTTCGAAAGTTCTTCCATATCATTTTCTAGTTGCTTTATTTCTTCAATTACTAAATTTCGCATTACTTTTCCCCCTTTTGTTTCATTGTAACAATTTTTAAAGAAGGAATAATGAAATAATAAGATGAATTTATAGAAAGATATGATTTTTTGTGAAAGGATAACGATATGAAATATATATTAGATAGAACGTACGCAAAAGAATTACTCGAATGGGCATATGAACAAAACCCGGGCCCTTGGTTTGAACATTCACTACATGTTGCTCATGCAACTGAAAACATAATTATAGAACTTATTAAAAATGGGTATAACCTAGATGCTGACATAGCATATAACGCTGCCCTTTTGCATGATATCGGAAGATACAAAGGTTTTACCAAATCGGTCATTCATTCCTATGATGGTTATATGTATATGAATGATTTAGGGTATACAGGAAACGCTGTTATTTGTGTGACACACTCATTCCCATGCAAAAATGAACATATAGATATCGCAGCGGAATGGAGTCTCGTTCCTGACCATATGAGAAGCCGGTTAGTTGAAATATTAAATGAACATTGTAACTACGACTTATACAATAAAGTAATTACTCTTTGTGACGCTCTTGCTGATGCGGGTGGCTTTACTACGCTGGAAAGAAGATTAATTTCTGTTGGTTTGCGTCATGGTACAACATCTCATACATCTTTACATTGGAAAGGGTTTTATGCGATTAAGAAAGAATTAGAAGCGTTAATCGGTAAGAGTATATACACAGTTCTTCCTGATGTAGAAAAATCTATTTATGAAGATATAGAATATTAAATTGAATACAAATTTAATTTCAAATAAAAAACGTTTTAAACATAAAGTTTAAAACGTTTTTTTATTCAATGCTTTTGATTTTTCAGTTCTGTTAAACACTCTTGCACTAAAGTTACCGCTTGACTCATCGCAGCTCCGCCAGCAAATGCTGCTGAAACACCACATGCTTCCAGAATCTCTTTATCTGAACATCCTTGATCAAGACAACCTTTTGTATGATAAATTGTACAATACTCATCTTGCGTTGCTAAACTAATTCCTAATGCAATAAGTTGCTTTTCTCTTTTTGTTAAAGCACCCTCTTGAAAACAAGCTTGCGTGAACGCATTATATGTCTCAGCGATTTCAGGAATTTGATTTGTAAAACTACCTATACCTTCTTTATAATGATGTAGAATATCATTTATCGAACTATGTTGCTCATGTTCCATCTTATTCCCTCCAGTCATATTATCCATACCTATTGTAGTATGTGATGAAATGGAGGCAATATACCTTCTTTTAAATTAAGAATTTTCAGTTAATTTACGTTATAATTTTAAATTATCATCTACAATAACTTTTTCTCTAGAACTTTTTCTTTCAACCTCTTTACTTCTTTCTTCCCAAAATGTTAATCCTTCAATCCCCACATTTTTAGGATTAAATACTGGATCTTTCCCTTCTTTTTTCTGCCTTTCATAGTCTTTTAACACTTTTAATGCGATTTTACTTAATAATAGAATCGCGATTAAGTTTAACCATGCCATACTACCGATTCCTAAATCTCCTAGATTCCATAAAAGCGACGCTGATTCAACACTACCGATGTAAACCATAATTAAAAATCCAAATTTTAAAACTGGTTTTAACCAGCCATACTTCAATTGACGATCTAAATAAGTAAGTGTCGTTTCAGCGATATAGTAATAAGCGAGTAACGTTGTAAATGCAAAAAAGAAAATCGCAATTGAAATAAATATTGGACCAAACCCTGTTATCACAGTTTCAACTGCTTGTTGTGTATAAATTGGACCAGCTTCCACATTTCCTATATTTTGTACAATAGCGGTTTTCCCTTCAGGTATAACATTATACATACCTGTTATTAAAATCATAAGAGCTGTCGCTGTACATACGACAATTGTATCGATATATACGGAAAACGCTTGAACTAATCCTTGTTTTGCAGGATGCGATACTTCAGCAGCCGCCGAACTATACGTCGCTTCTCCGACACCAGCAACGTTTGAAAATACAGCGCGTTTTACGCCCCATGCAATAGCTGCACCAACAATTCCACCAAACATTTCATTTACACCAAATGCACTAGAGAAAATTAAAGCAAACATACTTGGAATCTCCGTTACATTCGCAATTAATATGATACATGTAACAATTACATAACCAATTGCCATAAATGGCACAAGCATTTGAGAAACACCGGCAATTCTCTTTACACCACCAAAAATAATTGCTGCTAGTAACACGACTAAAAATATACCAGTTATATATTTGCTAATACCATTAGAGTTTTCGAATCCAACTGCGATACTACTAGATTGAATACCTGGTAATAACACGCCATATGAAAGTGTTACAACTACCGCTACAATGACTGCAAACCATTTCATTTTTAAACCTCTCTCAATGAAATATGGAGTACCGCCGCGATATTCATTCCCTACTTTACTTTTGTATACTTGAGATAATGTTGATTCTACAAACGCGCTCGCTGCCCCTAACAAAGCCATTACCCACATCCAAAATACAGCTCCAGGCCCGCCGAAAGCAATTGCTGTCGCTACCCCTGCAATATTACCAATTCCCACTCTTCCCGATAAGGCTAAACAAAATGCCTGAAAAGATGATATTCCCGTCTCTGAACTCTTTCCTTCAAATAATAGTTTAATCATCTCTTTAAAATAACGAATTTGCAAAAAGCGTGTTGCAATCGTGAAATATACGCCTGCCCCTAATGCAAAAACAACTAAACCGATACTCCACACTTGCCCTACTAACCATTCTACTAAATTCTCCATCCAAATCCCCCTTATCATTCATTGGAAAAGCAATTTTGTATATAAGAAAACGGACAACTATTATCAAACTTTCTAGTTGTCCGCATCTTTCATTATTTCATCCCTCAATTTTTGTCAGTAAAACACCCTATTACTTTATATTTACCCAAACACTTTTCACTTCTGTATAATTATCAAGCGCATATGAACCTAATTCGCGGCCAATACCAGATTGTTTGTATCCACCAAATGGTGCAGCTGCATTTTCTAAGTTATAATCATTAATCCACACTGTTCCTGCTTTTAATTTATTTGCCACTTGATGACCCGTTTTGATATTTTGCGTCCATACACCCGCAGCAAGGCCATAGGATGAGTTGTTCGCTCGTTCAATTACTTCTTCTGTCGAATCAAATGGCAGAACAACAACAACTGGTCCAAATATTTCTTCCTTAACGATTGTCATATCGTCTGTAACATCTGTGAATACAGTTGGCTTAACGAAATAACCCTTTTCAAGTGCACGTTCACCACCAGCCGCAACTGTAGCGCCTTCTTTCTTCCCTTGCTCAATGTAATGTAACACACGCTCTTGTTGTTTCTTAGATACGAGTGGACCCATTTCCGTTCCTTTCTCCATACCTGCTCCAAGTTTTACGTTGTTCGCCATTTTCACAAGTGCATCTACTACAGTTTCATAATGTTTACGATGAACAAATACACGTGATCCTGCGCTACAATTTTGACCGTGATTATACATAATACCTTGGAATGCACCATTAATTGCTTCTTCCAAGTCCGCATCTTCTAAAATGATATTTGGTGATTTTCCGCCAAGCTCTAACGTTACATGCTTAATCATTTCTGCAGACTGACGCATAATATACTTTCCTGTAACAGTAGATCCTGTAAAAGCAACTTTATTAATGTCATGATGATTTACAATTGCCGCTCCTGCATCAGGACCAAATCCTGGTACAAAGTTTACAACGCCGTTTGGAAATCCAGCCTCTTTAAAGAGTTTTGCTGTATATAGTAAGGATAAAGGTGTTTGCTCTGCTGGTTTTAATACGATCGTACAACCTGTCGCCAGTGCAGCTCCCATTTTCCAAGAAGACATAACGAGCGGAAAGTTCCACGGAATAATCTGACCTACAACACCTACAGGTTCATGTCTCGTGTAATTTAAGTAATCTTTTGAAATTGGGATTGTTTGCCCAATAATTTTTGTAGCCCATCCTGCGTAATAACGATAATTTTCTACAGTCGCTGAAATATCATCATCAAGTGCTACTTGATATGGCTTTCCATTATCTAAAGCTTCTAGTTGCGCTAATTCTTCTCTATGTTCTTCAATTAAATCTGCTAATTTATAAATAAGATGCGCTCTTTCAGCAGTAGTCATTTCTGACCACGGACCAGATTTAAATGCAGATCTTGCTGCTTTTACTGCAGCATCAATATCCTCTTCTTGCGCTTCACATACGACAGCTAGAACATCTTCTGTAGCTGGATTATACGTTTCAAACGTCTTTCCCCCAATAGCAGCAACAAATTCGCCATTAATAAACATTTTAATTTCTTCATTTAAAAACGCTTCCACTTTTGGTTTCAGCTCAATATTTGTCTTTAACATTATGTTCTCCTCCTTATTTAAACAGCTACATGAGCTGCAATATTTGATAAAATCGTTTGAAGCTTTTGATCTTCGTCAACAGTTAATCCTAGTCTTGGATAGCGAGAAGGTCCTCCCGCTTGCCCATGTAATTCCATGGAACGTTTAACGATTTGAACATATTTCCCTGATCCTTCAAGAAACTCGCAAAGTGGTAAAATAGCATCGTTTATTTCCCACGCCTTTTCTAATTCACCATTTTGAAAATGCTCATACATTTTTGTAACGAGACCGGGAACGATATTTCCTGCTACTGAAACCCATCCCGAAGCACCAACTAAATATGATTCCATAACTAAATCTTCAGAACCACAGAAGACTTGGAAAGCCCCTTCACTTTGTCTTACTAAATCTCTCGCTTTTCGAATATCTCCGCTAGATTCTTTAATATGTGTAACATTTTCACACTCTTTTCCAATACGGAGCATTAGCTTTGTACTCATATCAACACCAGAAGTAAATGGGTTATTGTATAGCATAATTGGTATATTTACAGAATTTGAGATTTCTTTAAAATGAAAATAAATCTCCTCTTCCTTCGGTTTACAATAGTAAGAGTTTATAATTAATGCACAATCCGCTCCGTGCGCTTCTGCATGTTTCGTATATTCAATTGTTTCTTTCGTCGTCTCTGCTGCAGTTCCAACAATGACTGGAATACGGCCATCAATTTCTTTCAACACGGTTTCTACCATTTTAAATCGTTCTTCTTTTGATAAACTTACAAACTCTCCTGTACTTCCATTAATGATGACACCTGCAACCTTTTGTTCGATAAAGTAATTTACATTTTGTTTTACCCCATCCCAATTAATTTCCTGAAATTCATCCATCGGTGTTATTAATACTGGAAATGCCCCTTTAATTTTTTGCATATTTATCTCTCCTTATCACATTTTATTTTAATAAGAAACCTGCCGGAAATGGATCCGTAGGGTCTAATAGAAACGTCTGCATTCCTGTAATAAATCCTCTACTTTCAAAACGGAAAATGTATCCTAGTTCCTCCTTCTTCACTTTTTCCACAGTTATAAAACTATTAAATATACTTTCATTTTTAAAAGGTTTATCCGCCATATAATCATTTTTAAATAACGCATGAACATAGGAAACGATAGTAGAAACAAAACCTGGAGAACGTACGATAAAGTTATCTTCATGAAATGTAATCGACTTTATATGGTTCTTTTCTTTTTGCGAAGGATCTACTAAAATAAGCCTTTTTATTAGCGACTGTTTTTGTATAGCCTGCAGTGTAGCTTCTCCCCATCTTTTCAATTCTGAAATGTTTTCAACACGAATTTCTGGCGAATACGCACCTTTTTCTACAACTGCATATACTTTATCTGCTTGTATGAGAGAATAACTTACATTACCAACCTGTAAATTTTCCTCAATCAAATAGCATAGTTTGCTTTCAAACGAAACCGATATAACTTCATCATTCTCTACATACGCATGAACTAAAAATATTCCAGATAACGTTTCAATTTTGTATTGATTGGACTCTCTCTTTTTTAAATACCCACTTTCGAGTAACATCGTTATTACTGCAACAATGCCTCCATAATGAAGCGGAATCGAACCTTCATGATTAAAAAATAATACAGCTGCATCCACTTCATTATGGATAGATGGAACGACAATACACCCATTCAAACCGATAAAACCACGTGGTTCATTTAATAAAAGCTTCATCTCTTCTGCTAATTCACCTGAAAATTGTTCATTTAATTGCTCCAAACTGTAGTAGTATTTGCATGGTACGTCTTTCATTACACGAAATGCCTCGCCATTTACATGTACGTCTACTGCTGTATACATTTTTTGAATGCTCATTTTATATCCTCCGTTTCATGTTCCATCGGCGGAATTAGCAAAAATCCTTCTTTAAGTGGATCCATTTCATTGTAAAAAAATCTATGCATACCCATAAGCCAAGCTGATCCCGTAATTTTCGTTATGACAGCTTCAATATTTTCAACATGTGTCGTATTCATGACATATCCTTTAAATAAAGAACCAACGATACTCTCATGAATGAACTCTTCACCAATTTCGATTTCTTTCTGAGCGTATAATACAGCTAGCTTCGCAGATGTTCCTGTACCGCATGGAGATCGATCTATTCCGCCTGGTGGTACAACAACTGTATTTTTCACATGCGCACATTCATGAGTAGGATCTGTATAAAATTCAACATGTGTTAATCCTCTTATAAACGAATACTCTGGATGAGTGATTTCAAACTTCTCATTAATTGTGTTTCTTATATGAATCGCCTTATCGATGATTGTAGATGCATTTTCTGGTACTAATTCTAGATCTACTGATTTCGCATCAATAATGGCATAAAAATTCCCTCCATACGCAATATCAGCTTCTATAGTTCCAATGTCTTTCACTTGTACAGTAATATTTTTCAATAAAAAAGCTGGTATGTTACAGAAAGATACTTCTTTTGCTTTTCCATCTTGAACAGCAATATCTACTTCCACTAAGCCAGCCGGGGTATCTAGTTTTAAAGAAGTAATCGGTTCAACTACTGGAATTAAACCTGATTCAACTAACGCTGTACATACACCGATTGTATCGTGACCGCACATCGGTAAGTATCCACCTGTCTCTATGTATATAACACCTATATCAGCCTCAGGATGACATGGGTCTGTTAATAATGCCCCTGACATTACATCATGACCACGCGGTTCATTCATTAACAATTTTCGAATCCAATCATATTCCTTTTTCATATGTAACATCTTCTCTGCCATCGTCTCTCCAATCAACTTTGGAAGTCCACTAATTAATGTCCTCGTTGGATTCCCACCTGTGTGTGTATCAATCGTCGTAAAGACTCTTTGTGACCTCATCTGTTTAACACCCTTTCTGTAAAACGACTCAAACGAAGTGGTTCAATAGGAATAATTGTCTCTTTTTCATTTAATAACTCTTCAATTACTTTTCCAGTAACTGCTGCAAGACTAATCCCATCCCCTTCATGTCCAGCGGCAATGAAATAATTCGGAATATGTTCCACTCGTGAAATAATCGGTAAATGATCTTCTGTCCACGGACGTAAACCAGCGTAAGAACGAATTACCATCATATCTGCCATTTTCGGATAAAAGCGAATCGCTCTATTTGCGATACATTTAATGACTTCATTGTTTATTCTCGTATGAAACCCTACAAATTCACGACTACTTCCAATTAAGAAATTTTGACTTTCAGTAGGCTCAAATACGAGCGCAACCCCGTATTTTTCAGTTAAAGCATCTACTTTTCTTTTTCCGCCAAATTTAGAAATTAAATAACCGAATTCCATTACTTTACGGCATCCTACATGTTGTTGCCTTGATGCTACTATAATATGCCCTTTTCTCGGTTCAATTGGTATATTTACATTTAACATCTGACCAATCTTAGGAGCCCACACACCGGCTGCATTTACAACTTGTTTTGCTGTAAAAGTACCATTCGTAGTTTCTACAACAAATGAACCATTCGTCTCTATTTTCATACTCTTTACTTCGGTCTGCTTAAAGGCTTTTGCGCCAAACTTTTGTGCCTCTGACAGAAGCGAGAAAGCAAGGAGATATGGATTCACAGTTGAATCCGTCGCACATTCTAAACCGCCTAATAAATCATCAGCAAAAAAAGTCGACTCTTCTCTTATATCTTGCCTATCAAGCATTCGAAACGGTAATCCAGCTTTTTTTTGCCGATTTACCCATTGCTGTGCAGCCTCCATCTCTTCGTCTGACTCACATACGAGAATACTTCCTGGTGCCCTATATTCAAATGAATGCTCTAATTCTTCACTTAAATCAGTTACTAATTTTTGACTTACTAAAGACATTTGACTATCAAACCCTGGGTCTTTATCAATGGCCAAAATATTCCCATCACACCGTGAAGACGTCCCGCTGACAAATTCTCCTTTTTCAATGATTGTTACGTCTCTTCCGTATTTTGAAGTGTAATAAGCGATAGAACACCCTATTATTCCACCACCTATAATTAAAACGTCGCAGTGCCTCACAATATACTCCTCCTTTCCCTAAACCTCTCACTTTCTTTTATGCAATTGACGTGCCAATTCTGCACATATACAATTTCCATAAACAATATTTTTATTTGTAAAAATAATTCAAATTTATAGTAAATAGGTGTATTATTTTTTTATCACTGTCAAAATTTTTATACATAACGGGAGGATATTATGGCATTTTCATTTCCGACTATACAAGAGTTTTTGGAAAGTATTTTAATCGATCATACATGTAGCCTTAATCACATTAAGCAAGTAAACGAAAGGTTTTATTATCTCCCTTCTACTACAGAAGAATATAATTGCGCCATTATTTATGTAGATGACTCATTCGCTGCACTAATTGACGCTTTTTCTTATGAATTAGCTGTTATCATCCTTAACGAAAACGATGAGCCGATATGCTGTATAACTTCTCAGCAAATGATTCCATTTCTTTATAAGTCCTACAATGAACTACAGGCATTTTATGACACCGTAATACTAACAACTGACTCTTCTGTTACAGTCATTGATAGTAAAGAATGCGTTCGAACTTGGACAGATGGTGCTGAAAAAATATTTTCAGTCAACCATAATGAAATTATTGGGCAACCGATTACTCGTTTTTTTGATTATAAAGACTTGGAAATTTTACAATCTTTACATGATGGAAAAAGCATAGTCGCTCAGTTCCATCAGCCTCGTCCCGATTTATTCGTATTAATTAATTCAAATCCAGTTTATTGTAATGATGAAATTATAGGAGCAGTCGTTTCAGAAACAGATGTTACAAATCAAGTCGCTTTAAATGAAAAACTATTTAATATGTCACATGAAATGCACCGTTTAGAACAAGAAGTGGCAAAGTATAAAGATGAATCCGATCCATTCCTTGCGATGAATGGGAAAAGTCCTGTTATACAAAGAACGATACAATTAGCTAGAAAAGTTTGTTCGGTAAAATCAACTGTTTTAATACTTGGGGAAAGTGGAGTTGGAAAAGAAGTATTTGCGAAAGCGATTCATGAAGCAAGTGAGGCAGCGAAGGCGCCTTTCATTTCGATTAACTGCGGGGCAATTCCAGAAGCGTTATTTGAAAGTGAATTATTCGGTTACGAGCGTGGGGCGTTTTCTGGAGCAAATAGTAAAGGAAAAAAAGGTAAAATTGAACTCGCGCAAGGCGGTACTTTATTTCTTGATGAAATAGGTGAAATGCCACTTGATATGCAAGTAAAACTGTTACGTGTACTGCAAGAGCGAAAGTATTACCGAGTTGGTGGTGAAAAAGAAATTAATATTGATTTCCGTATTATCGCTGCTACAAATCGTGATTTACAAGAAGAAATGAGAAAAGGAACTTTCCGAGAAGATTTATATTACCGCTTAAATGTAGTTAGTTTGCAGATTCCACCGCTGCGCGAAAGACGCGAGGATATTATTGAATTAACTTATTCTTTCTTAAACGATTTTTCAATCAACTACAACAGACCAATTCGTGACCTACCTTCAAGCATTATGCATGAACTGCTTCATTACAATTGGCCAGGTAATATTCGCGAACTTCGAAACGTTGTTGAACGGCTTGTGGTATTCGCAACAGACGGAATTATAAAACAAGAATATTTACCATTTCATACGACTGAAACTTTAGACAACCATACAGCTCATTCCCTATTACTCAGCAACAATAATACAATCCTTTCTTTACAAGAAGAGATGGATGAGCATGAGAAAAAAGTTATTGAAAGGGCTTTACGAATTTTAGATGGGAATAAATTAGAATGCGCAAAACAACTTGGTGTAACAAGGGCTACTTTATATAACCGTTTAAAGAAACTTGGACTTCAATAAAGAATCAGTATGCACCGATCAGGCGTTTACAGGTAGCCCTCTCTCCCTCCTCTATATTGGCATGATTTTTGCATATATAATTTGTGAAAATCGAACTAGAGGAGGAATACACATGACAAATAAAAACAACTTAATCGTTTGTCGTTGTGAAGAGGTTACATATGGGCAACTTCAATCGACAATTGCTGAATATAACTGCTCGGCAAGAGAATTAAAATTAAGAACACGTGCTGGCATGGGATTTTGCGGTGGTCGCACATGCAGAATAATGATAGATCGAATGATTGAAAATGTGAATCCTGACGTAACTCTTAATGAACTACCGTTAAAATATCAACCACCAATACGTGCAGTTACTTTTGGATCAGTAGGTGAAAGTAAATGAGTAGAATTACACATCACCCTATTTTAGGTACTTTACAAAGTAGTGAGCGTATTACCTTTCAATTTAACGGTCATCAATACGAAGCATATGAACATGAAACGATAGCTGCTGCCCTGTTAGCAAATGGAATAAGGACATTAAGAGTTCATGAAGATAGCGGAACACCGCGAGGTATTTATTGTAATATCGGGCACTGTTCCGAATGCCGCGTGACAGTAAATAATCAAACAAATGTACGCGCATGCTTAACTGTTGTAGAAGAAAACATGGTTGTTGAAAGCGGGAAACAGCATCCGAATATCGTGAGAGAGATGGTGAAAAAGCGATGAGTGATGTAATTATTATAGGTGCAGGGCCAGCGGGATTATCTGCTTCTATCTCTTGTGCTCGTTTCGGACTAAAAGTGCTCGTTATTGATGAATTTATGAAGCCGGGCGGGAGATTGTTAGGACAGTTGCATCAAGAGCCTACTGGAGAATGGTGGAACGGAATAGAAGAATCCAAGCGACTTCATGAAGAAGCAGAATCACTTTCAGTACATATCAGGTGCGGTGTTTCGGTCTATAATTTAGATAGAGATGAAAACAATTGGTTTGTACATACTAATATCGGTACGTTAGAAGCACCTTTCGTACTACTTGCTACTGGAGCTGCGGAATATTCTATTCCCCTTCCTGGCTGGACACTTCCAGGAGTGATGTCAATTGGAGCAGCTCAAGTTATGACAAATGTTCATCGGGTGCAAGTTGGAAAAAAAGGAATTATTATTGGTGCTAACATTTTGTCTTTCGCCATTTTAAGTGAATTGCAATTAGCGGGAATTACAGTGGATCATATTGTACTCCCTGAGAAAAGCGAGTTAAGTCAAAAAGCTGGTGAACCTGAAGAAGTTTTAAACTCTCTTTTAAATGCAGCTCACCTCGCTCCTTCTGCTTTCTTGCGAATAGGTAGCCACTTTATGAAATTTGATTGGATTCGAAAAGCTGGATTAACATTCTATCCAAACAACGGAATGAAAATAAACGGAACGCCACTTCACCTTCGGAAAGCAGCTCTTGAAATTATCGGAACAGATCAAGTTGAAGGTGTACGTATTGCTAATATTGACTCTAAAGGAAATGTTATTAATGGAACAGAGAAAATATACGAAGCAGATTTTGTATGTATTGCCGGGGGATTATACCCACTTGCCGAACTTGCAGCTGTAGCTGGTTGTCCCTTCCATTACATTTCAGAATTAGGTGGACACGTTCCTCTCCATTCTGAAGCAATGGAAACCCCTCTTCCAGGTTTATTTGTAGCCGGCAATATTACAGGCATTGAAAGCGGAAAAATTGCGATGGCGCAAGGAACAGTTGCAGGTCTATCTATCGCAAAATATGCAAGTAAAAAACGTGATATAGTCGACAAACAATTATCTCACGCCATTCAAAACGTTCACTTTGTTCGTCAGAAAGCTACAATTCAGTTTAATCCTATGCTAGATATCGGTAGACGAAAAATGAATGAAATTTGGCGTGATTATTCTTCTACATATGCACATACTAAAAAGAGCTGTTGAGATTATTCTCAACAGCTCTTTTTTCTAGTCATCTGAGTTATTAAATTTCGCTAATGCGTAAATGCCTTCTTCATCATCTAATTCAAGTTGTAATCTCGCTGCGAATGGATTGACATTATATTCTCTGTCAAGCAATAAGCGTAAAGCTTCGATTAAGTTTGCTTGAATTAAAATTTGCTGGCGACCATTTACCTCTACTTCCGCAGAGAAACCGTAGTCGTCATCATACATGAGTTCAACTAACACTTCTTCTGGACCCACTTGTCTTTTTTCAGCTATATATACGCAAAGCGCATTTATAAGCTCTTGTTCAGAAATTTTTATTGTTTCCATGCTACTTCATCTGCTTTCTTCTTACGTTGGTCTTTGAAGTATTTAAATGCACGAACTGCTAACATTACGATACCAGCCATTACTAACATATTTACCATAAACGCTAATACTGAACCAAGAGCTCCCATATTTGCAAATAAGCTACCCATTAGTAAACCACCAAGACCACCTAGTAATAAACCTTTCATAAAGCTTCCTTTATTACTTTTTGGTGCTGTGTTTGTTGCTTTCGTTTTTGAATCTGGAGTCGTTTTTTGAGAATTTACATTTGAGTCTTTTTTGTTTAAATCAACTTTTGACTTTTGACCTGAACTTGGTGTAAATGATTTTTTACCAGATTTGTAACTTTTCGCTGCCGCATGATCTACGAACATAAAGCTGCTAGCCCCAAAGATAACCATAAATGCTGTCATTACTGCTACAAGTTTTTTCAACATATTATATCCATTCTCCTTTTATATAGATATATGTGAAATCTATCTTTCTAGTAAATTCAGAATGATAGATTTATTTTTAAGAACATTTTAAAGGTTCTTATGAACTTATTATATGAACTTTTGTCGAAATATGCAAGTATTATTTACTTCCGACAGTTTGGTGACAAAGGAAAAATTAAGCAAAACAGAATTGACTTTAAATGAAACAAAACATATTATAAGTTCATAAGAACTTTTTATTATTTTGGAGGTGAAAAGATGGAAACATTTCATCTCACACGAAACGAAATGGCTACCCTTCTTCTATCACTAAGAGGATGGAATACGAAAAAGCCTCTCGGTATTTTACAGGAAGCTTGG
The DNA here is from genome assembly GCF_038005385.1 of Bacillus sp. FSL K6-2944. NCBI lineage: Bacteria > Bacillati > Bacillota > Bacilli > Caryophanales > Bacillaceae > Bacillus > Bacillus sp. FSL K6-2944. The sequence continues at coordinate 1,625,176 of NZ_JBBOTE010000001.1, forward strand.
GCAAAGTCACATAAAAAAGATATTGAAAGCGGACAAAGCGTTACAGCTTTTATTACTACCGCACTTTCACCTATTTTTGAAAAGCTGATTAAAATTGACGATACTGATGTCGGTTTTTCTTTAAATGAAATAGTTGCGCTTGGCAATCAGATTGAAAACACAAGTTTCTCTGTAACTGCTATGCAAAACTGGGTGAAACGAGATATAAAAGAAATGATTGGCTCTCCGCAAAAAGGGAAAAAATATTCAATTGAACAAGCAGCCTTACTATTTATTGTCGAAGATTTAAAAACAGCACTTGATTTTGAATCCATTCGTAAGCTATTACGCCTTATTGTAAATGACCCAGCCGATCGAAGTGATGATTTAATCAATCCTGTTCATTTATATGTAGCATACTCTTCTCTATTTGAAGAACTCAATCAAGGGAATTGCTTACAATTAAATGCAACAGATACCGTTCATACAATTGAAAACATCGTAAAAGAAAAAGCTGATAAAATCGCAAGCAAGTTCGATCAAATTAATAACGAACAACGCGAAGCAATTCGTAACGCTATTATCATTGCGACCCTTTCTGTACATACCGCTTATGTACAAATGTTAGCAAAGCGTTACGTAACAGCAACTTTATTTTTACAGAACTTAGATGTGAAGCCTTAAAAAATAGGAGCAGAAATGCTTCTATTTTTTATGAGAAATTTTTAATAATCTTTTCATTAACCCTTCATGAAAACGTGGCTTATATCTTTTACTATAATAATTATGAGAGACATAAAAGAATTGAAATAGCAATCCCCTATGTAAATAAGGTATAATCTACATATAGTGAACCTTTTACGTCATTAAATAAAAGGTTCTTATACTCAAAAATTCATAAACTAGAAGGTGCAACAATGTTAAGTAGTTTTATTCATTCAGTATTAACGTTTTTTGAAGGATTAGGTTATTGGGGCATTATGCTTGGACTTATGATTGAAATTATCCCAAGTGAAATTGTCCTTGCTTATGCAGGATACTTAGTATTCAATGGAAGTATCTCATTTATAGGCGCTGTTGTATTCGGTACAATTGGCGGTGTTATTGCTCAAATCTTTATTTATTGGCTTGGACGATACGGCGGACGCCCTATATTAGAACGTTACGGAAAATATATTTTCATACATAAAAAACAAATAGATGCTGCAGAAGATTGGTTTAATCGTTACGGAACTGGCGTCATTTTTACAGCACGCTTCATTCCAGTAGTGCGTCATGCGATTTCAATTCCTGCTGGTATTACAAAAATGCCATTACTACGTTTCACTACATTAACAGCACTTGCGATTATCCCTTGGTCTATTATTTTCATTTATTTAGGTGAAAAACTAGGTGAAAATTGGGAGAATATAAATGATATTGCTGGTCCGTATGTGAAATCATTCGCAATTGGTGGCGTCGTACTTATACTTTTATACTTCGTTATAAAAAAATGGACAAAAAAGCGTAAAAATCTCGCTTAAGAATATAATAAAAACCGCTATAAATTCATTCGGAATTATAGCGGTTTTTTATTTATATATGAATTAATCTTCAGGAATTATATAATACCTTTCCATCTACATTTACATGGATAAGCAACCATTTGATCATTTCTTTCGTATATTATCTCAAAAAGGAGTGATTCCCCTATGCATTGGCAGCAAAAAATACCGTACTTAATCGGACGCCCTATCGGCATTTCCTTCATAAATGGGCAAGGAACTTCTGGTGTATTATGTTCAGCGCATGATGGTCAATTATATGTGTATGAATACCTTTATCAAGCTCAGTTTGCAATGAAACATTATGATTATAGACAGATTCAAGATATACATGCATTCCCAAATTGTCCTCACCAAAATCCTCTATACTAAAAAAATCGGAACGGCTCATAGCCATTCCGATTTCTATACTTTATTTCTCAGAATAAAATTTCTGCACTGCTTCATCAAAATAAATCCAACCTTTCCAGCCCAAATGAATCGTATCTTTTAAGAAATACTTATCATATTCATGACCAGAGAAATCAATTACTGGATATCCTGCTTTCTCAACCTGTTCTCGAACTTTTTTATAATACACTTCACGGCGTTCTTTCGGGAAGCCAGTATAATCATACCAGGGCCCATTTACAGGTACAGAAATAAAGAGTGGTTTGACATTTTTCTCTTTAAATAACTCTAAAATAATTTGTAAATCATCGTATTCTGGTGATTCATCATATGTTTCATTTGCTCTAAAGTTTTTTAAACCTTTTAGTTTTTTCTTCAGATTATTCTTATGATAATACGGATTTTCAATTCCGAATGTATTTGTAGTAGACTCAGCTTTCCCTTCTTGTTCTGCGTGTTTACGTGCGTCTTCCCAAGAAATTGAACGAAGTCCGATATTTGTTTTCTCCTTCATCGGTTCGATTTTAAATAAAGAGTTAAATATATCTCTATGATCTAAAATATTTCGATGCATATAAGCAAGTGGTTTAACTAAACCTGCTTTTATGTTATGTTTCGTATCATTATATACAATACCTTCTAATGAATTTTTTAATATATCATCTTCTTGAACAACTTTATAATCTAATAGCCGTTTCGCGATTTGCTTTTTCATTTCTGGATTTATCTTATCATTAAAAATAAAATGATATGCTTGTTGTTTGGAGAAATTATTAGTGAAATCCCCTTGTGAGACACCAGTCTTTGTAAACCATTGTGGTGAAAGAACAAAGACTACTTTTTTACCTTCTAATTCATCCATAGTAGATGTCATATTTAAAATATGAGCTAAACTTTGTGTACCGCCAGTTCCAATTAAAAACGGTGTAAAACCAGCTGGATTTACTTTGAAATAATTAGACGGATGATATGCATCCATTCGTAAAAATTCTGATGAACCGTACATCGGTAAATACTGTGAATTCTCTAACATTTTTTGCTGTAAGAAAACACTTTGTAATTTCTCTTTTTGTAAAGAAGTTGCCGCATCTTCTACCTTCTTATCACTAATAAGCGATACTAAACTTTTCGATGGGATTAGAATGATAATGAAAAAAAGCACACATGCTAAAATTATAGGACCAAAAGCATGCTTCATTTTCATCTTCTGTCCCTCTTTCTATCGTTATTAAATTGTAACCCTTGTTTTTGACACGTCATCTTTTCTCTCCTTTGTCTCTATACATGTCCCATTCTATTTATCTATTATATACATGTATGTATTTCCTTCCTTGTTCTATTAAGCCCTATATAAATAGCGCAAGAAAATTTTTCCATAGAAACATGTTAATTATACAAGATTCTACATAAATTTCACACTGGAATTTTAGTAATAATTTTATTTTTTAACAATAAAAAAACATATGAAATGTCTAGAATTCTTCGGATGATGTATGAAGTTCAAAATATGATAATAAACGCCCGCTATGATTAACTTCATGAGTATATATAAACCCGAGCTTTCGTAAAAGTTTTTTCGAGCTCTCATTTGCTACTTTAACTCTAGCAATTATTCTTGTTACATTCAAAGTCTCTATTGCATATTTAATGGAAGCCTCTGCTGCTTCTAATGCATACCCATTCCTCCAATGTTCTGGGTCAAGGAGATACATAATTTCTATTGCACCTGTTTCATCTACCTTTCTTAAACCACAATGTCCTAAAAGCTTTCCTGTTTCACTATTAAATAACAACCATACCCCGAAGTCATACTGTTCCCAATGTAAGATAAGTTGCCCAATATAATCATTTGTTTCTTCCTTCGACATTCCTCTTGATTTAGCCAACCATTTGCCAACAGTATCTTTTTTTAATATGTTATAAAACTGATTAATATCTTCTACAATTGGTTTCCTCATAAATAATCTTTTTGTATAAATTACTTTCTCTTCTTCAAACATAGACATCATTTCCCCTCCAAATACTGTTTACAGACTAATAAATTATACCATGAACTATTTTTCTAACTTTAAATAAGAAAAACAGACTATCACATACATGAAGTCTGTTTCTCCATTCTTTTATTTTTGTACATCTGCCCATTTTAAACTTGTAGCTGGACCAAATTGATGTACATATAAATCTTTCACATATGGTTTTTGTAAGTAAGATAATCCGCGCTGGAATACCGGTGCAATTACTGCATCATCAAGTAGCATTTTTTCAGCATCTTGCATTGCTTTCCAGCGAGCCTTTTCATCATTACCTAATTCTGTTTTAATCTTCTTAATTAACGCATCATATTCTGGGTTTGCATATTCTGTATTATTGACGCTACTTCCAGAAAGGAATACTTCTAAGTAAGTCATTGGATCTGGATAATCTGGTAACCAGCGTGATAACGACATTTCATATTCTTTCTTCTTCTCAAGTGCTAATTTTTGCGTATGTGGTTGTAATTTCACATTCACTTTTAATCCTGGTAAGTTTTTCTCAAGCTGCTCTTTAATGTACTCTCCAACTTTTTTAAAGTTTTCCAAGTCATAATTTAATAGTTCTAACGTCACTTCATTTGTACCTGTCTCTTGTTTTGCTTTCTCCCAATATTCCTTCGCCTGTTTTACATTTGTCTTATTAAACTCACCAGCCGTACTTCTAAAATCTTTCTTATCTGGGCCCTTTAAAAATCCTTTTGGTACGTAATAGTTTGCTGCAACCGATCCATCATTTAAAAATGAATCTGCGAGTCCCTTCTTATCAAAAACTGTACTTAGCGCAAGACGTGCATTTTTATTTTTAAGAATCGGTACATTTTCATTAAATCGGAAGAAGTACATAACTGGATCTGTATATTGTTTTAACTCTTTATTATTTTTATATTTATCTACGAATTCTGTAGAAATAACAGCTCTATCAACTTTATCTGTTTCATATAAATTTACCGCAGTTGAAATTTCTTTTACAATTTGATAGTTTACTTCATCTAACTTCACTTCTTTTTTATCCCAATACTTATCGTTTTTCTTCATTGTAAAGCTAGCTTCATGCTTCCACTCTGATAATGTAAACGGTCCATTATATACCGCTTTATTTGCTTCTAATCCATATTTATCACCTTGCTCTTTCGCATATTTTTCGTTAATTGGATAGAAGGATGGTAAAATTAATAATTTCGTAAAATACGGTACAGGATGTTCTAGCTCTACGACGAATGTTTTATCATCCTTCGCTTTTACTCCTAATTCATCTAGACCTAGTTGTTTTTTATTTATCTTCTCAGCATTTTTTACATCGTACGCAATGTATGCATATTGAGAAGCAGTATCTGGATTTACCAATTGCTTCCAAGCGTATACGTAATCATGAGCGGTTACTGGCTCTCCGTTAGACCATTTCGCATCACGTAATTGGAATGTATATGTTTTTCCATCTTTACTCACTTCATATTTTTGTGCGCCGGCTTCAATTACTTCATCATTTTTCGATAGACGAAATAGTCCTTCCATTACGTTATTCAAAACGTTAAACGAGACTGCATCTGTTACTTTCCCTGAATTTAACGACGGAATTTCACCTGTTTCTAGTAACTGTAATACTTTCTTCTCATCTTTCGGCTTTGTTGCAGTTTTTTCTTTTGCGCAACCAACTAAAAATGAAGAAACTAATAGAGTACTAACTAATGAGTAACGAACAACTTTTTTCATTTAAAAACCCCCTTCTATTTTTAAGGTAAGTAACGACGAGCACCAGCGTATTCTTCTATATATCCTGGTGTATTTAGCGGTATAATCTCTACCGACCTTTCAGCTCTTGGTGAGTGAATCATATTGCCATCACCAATATACATTGCAACGTGATGGACACTACCTTTCCCTTGATCATGTGCAAAGAAAATTAAATCTCCTTTTTGTAGATTTTCTTTATCAACTGCAACCCCTGCTCTTGATTGCGGTCCAGAATCTCGCGGAATTGTAATGCCGTGCGATTTATAGATCGTATGTGTGAAGCCAGAGCAATCAAATCCAAAACCACTTGTACCAGCCCATATATACGGTAAGCCTAAAAACATTTTCCCTGTGTTAATTAAATCATTGGCCGCCGGAGTTGGAATATCAGTTTGAGATCGGTAAACTGTTCCATCATTTTTTCGTAGCCATGCTTTCTGACCATTTGGCAACAATACACGGTATGAAATTGTGTCTTCACTTAATAGCGGCAGTCTTGTATTATAACTGACTTCAAGTGATTTATGTTTTTCAGAAGGATTTATATATAAAATCGCTGTTGGTTTAGTTATTAAGACAAAAGGTTCATTTGTTTTATCTGCAAATTCTTGATTATATGTTAATTGTTTTTCAGGCATCCAGCCCGGATAACCTTCTTCATTTCGTGGTGTTGGCTGTCCATGCACTAATACCTTCACCCATTCGCCTTTCTTATCAATAACAGTTACTTCTTGACCGAGTAAAGCTTGTGTTTCTAATTTATTTGCATTTGTTAACCATAGTTTCTCGTCAAGTGTCATTGATTTCGTCCATTTCCATAGATCCACTGGATTTGTTGCACTCGGTGTATCGATTGGTCTTAATGAATCAGGTGCTGTCCATAACGTTGCAGCAGATACACCTATAAATGCTTTATTATCCTTCTTTTCTTCAGCATTTGCCGATGTAAACGATGAAAATATAAATAAAGTTGTTAAAAATGCAGTTCCTACTTTTTTCATATATATCCCCCTTAAAAGATAGTTTACTTGTCTCTTCTCCTAAGATTTACTATTCACTGTCGATTGAAGGTTTACTTTTGATCCAGAATAAGTCATTCCTTCTGGCTCTTCCATTAACCAAAGCGGTGCATCAAGATCAAAATAATGAATATTAGGATGCGCTGCCGCTAAATGCGCAACAGCACTAACGGAAAGTGAAGACTCCATCATGCTGCCCACCATACACTTCACACCAGCTGTTTCTGCGATATCAGCAATACGCCATGCTTCACGTATGCCACCACATTTCATTAATTTAATATTAATAAAATCTGCATATCTTCCTTGAACGAGCTTTAATGCGTCACTTGCTGAAAATATACTTTCATCGGCCATAATTGGCGTTTGCACACGATCTTTGACGTACTTTAACCCATCCCAATCTTTCGCGTGTACTGGTTGTTCAATAAATTCTATATTTAAATTACGATTTTCCATCTCTTGAATGATAGAAACCGCTTCTTTTGGACTCCAACCTTGATTCGCATCTAAACGTAATGTCGTATTTCTTGGTACCACATTTCGAATTGCCTCAATACGTTCCAAATCTAAATGCGCCTCTTTACCCACTTTAATCTTTAATGTTTGAAATCCTTTTTCTATATGTTTCTTCGCTTCTTTTGCCATTAATACAGGCTCATCCACACTCACTGTAATATCGGTATGAATTTCTTTCTTCCCGCCTAACAATGCATATAACGGCACATTTTGATATTGGCAATATACATCATATAAAGCGATATCTACCGCTGCTTTCGCACTTGAATTTCCAATACAACTCATTTGAATGCGCTGTAGTAACTGCTGAAATTGAATGATATTTTGACCAATTAAACATGAACGCATCGGCCCTAAAATCGCTTCTTCCATTCCGCTGGTGAAATCCCCCGTAATAACTGGCGTTGCGGCTGCAGCCCCCTTACCAATCACTCCTTCGTCTGTATGAATATAAACATCTATACTTTCAATTTCGGTTACAGTACGAAGCGCGGTTTTAAACGGTGTATGCAGTTTTACACGTCTACGATTTACTTTTACATCTGTAATTTTCATTTTGTTCATCCTTTCGTTCTCCAATGAAGTGAAATTTTAATCCACCGGAGGTTTATACCCACGGATTATTGGGTAAACCTATTGGGCATTTACTCTTCTATCTCTCTACTTTGTTTTCGTTTACTTTTAATGTAGGACGATAATGTGAAATAAAAAAATCCAGCCATAAGAATGATTCTTACGGCTGGATTTTGTCTATGATTGAGTAGACAAAGCAGCAATCTGATTATATTTTTTCTGTGCATCTTTTAGCGCTACAAGTAACGCTTTTTGAGAAGAACCGAAATATCGGTTCTTTACTTCCATTACTAACGCCGGGTCATTTATATTTTTATGTAGAAATAAATATTTAACAAATTGAGATGTTAATGCAATTGTCGCTGAGCAGTCTGCATCTACAATTTCCCCTGTATCCTTAACAAGTATAAATGCTACGAAATAGCTTTTAAACTTTTCAGTAATGGGATTATTTTGAGGTGCTTTCGCATCCCCTACGATATAAATTGTATTTGAAGCGTACACAGCTATCTTCCTTTCTTATACAAGGATAACGGGTTTCTTAATAGTCGTATGAGCGAGGAACTCAACGTTGATTAAAAAATGTATCCGCTTACCTTGTATTATAATATAATTGACAGAATTTTAACAACATTTATTTTAGTGCATATTCCATATTTATGAAAATAGCTTAAACTCTTTATTTCTACAATATGTGATTGTTCCTTGTACCATGACATTCATACATAAAAAACTGCACCCCCAATTGTTAGACGGTGTCTAACAATTGGGGGTGCAGTTCAATGGCTAACTGTTTTTATTACTTTGGCATCACAAATATAGTTTCATTTGACTTAGAAAATTGATACTCTTTTCTCGCTAACTTCAAAATTTCTTCCTCATCGTCTGTTAAATTTTCTATGTTAGTCTTTAAAGAACCTTTATCTTTCTTTAAAGATACTAATTGCTTCTTTTGATCCGTAATCGTATCTTTCTTTTTATCAATTACTTCTTGTTGTTTCGTTAAAATATATTGAACGTACAGAGTAGTTGCCGCAATAAAAAGGACCATTAAAATAAGTCGCCTTAACTTCTTTTTATTTATCCTACGCTTGTCACTAGGTTGTGATAATTGCTCTGGTATATTAGGAACATTTACTCGTTTGAGTTTCCTCATTCAAATCCCCCTAACCCATATTTTTCACTACCATCGGCACGTTTTCTTACTAAATTAAATTCTATTCTTATAAAATAAACTCCTTCACAAAAATATCCCATAAATTAACCAATTAAAGATAGCATTCGACGACATTTCCATATTTACACCGTTTTTTTTTATACATGCTGCTATAAAATAGTAGTTTCTGTAATTCTTTTTCTACTATTGTAGAAGAGTTTTTTCACACAAAAAATTCCTTGCCCACATATCCATGTTATAACATGCTTACAAGGAGGAGAAATATGCATTACCGCACATTAGGTAAAACTGGAATAACTGTTTCTGAAATAGGTTTTGGCGCATGGGCAATCGGTGGTGATGAATGGGGACCTGTTAACGATAAACAATCTATAACCGCTATAAAAAAAGCAATTGAGTGTGGTGTGAATTTTATTGATACTGCGGATGTGTATGGTTTAGGACATAGCGAAAAGTTGGTGGCTACCGCGATTAAAGGACATCGCAATGATATTATCCTATCAACGAAAGGTGGTTTAATCGGGCATCACTACGACCCTAATGGAGTTCCTGTATATGATACTCCCGAAAAAATCATCGCCGTATTCGAAACAAGTTTACAACGTCTTCAAACAGATTATATTGATCTTTATTTTTGTCATATTTGGTGGCATAATCGTAGGGAAACAGAAGCATTTCTACGTGCATTTGACATATTAAAACGTGATGGCAAAGTAAGAGCAGTCGGTGTTTCGACTCATGATTTACAATACATTCATCATTTCAATAACAACAACGAAATTGATATCGTACAGCTTGATTACAATATATTAAATCGAAAACCAGAAAAAGATATATTACCATTTTTACAAGAGAAAAATTTAGGAGCTGTTATTCGTGGTCCATTAAAAATGGGCATTTTAACTGGAAAATTCACAAATAAAACAATTTTTCCGGATGGAGATTTACGCAAAGATTGGCCAAATGAAACTTGGTTTCAAGAAGACTTACAAACTGTAGAGAAACTTCGGTTGCTCTCAAATAAAAATCAGACCTTAGGGCAACTTGCACTTCGCTATGTACTCTCTCATCCGGCAGTAAGTGTTGTAATTCCTGGTGCCAAAACAGGAATACAAGCACAAGAAAATGCAAATGCATCTGTTCGCCCTATGTTGAGTGATGAAGAGCTTAACTATATTCATTCAATATAAAAAGCCCAATTCGGGCTTTTTAATTTGGGAAACTAATATCATACTCCATTCGCTTCGCTGTGTCCTCCGCAACATGCACACCTAACAAGTTTTTCACAATATGAAATGCCATATTAATTCCAGCTGAAATTCCGGCAGATGTTATAATATGTCCTTCATCTACAAACTTTACATTTTCTATAACTTCAACATTTTGAAACTCATTTTTAAACTTTTCAATACTAGCCCAATGTGTTGTTGCTTTTAAACCTTCCAGTAAACCTGCTTTCGCCAGTAATAGCGCTCCTGTACAAACTGAAGTCATCAGCTTTACTTCTTTCATTTGTTGGCGAATCCATTTTATTACTATTTCATTTTTTATTTCATATTCTCTAGCACCTAGCCCGCCCGGAATTATTAAAATATCCACTGGTGGTAAATTTTCAATACTATAATCTGGCTGTACCTTCAATCCGTTCCTTGCTGTAATCATTTCCCCATTCTCGCTAACTGTATAAACAGTAAATGGTTTTTCCTCATTCACCTCAGTTACAGAAAAAACTTCAAATGGCCCTGCAAAGTCTAACACTTCTACTTCATTAAATAAAAATATACCAACACTCCATTTATTCATCATAAGTTCACTTCCTGTTTCAAATGATGTAATAGATGATCATATCCTTTTTCTAATGCAATATCATACGCTGTTTTCCCATCATTTTTCTTTATCATCTTATTAGCTCCATTTTTAAGGAGTAACATAATTATTTCTTCATTTCCTAATAATGCCGCTTCGTGAAGTCCTGTCCAGCCACCACTTTGCATAATATTTACATCTAATCCTTTTTCAATTAAGAAAGCAACATGTTCACTTTGCTTGTTCGCAATTGCTGCTTGCAAAGGCGTATTTTCATTTTCGTTTTTCGCTCTACTATGTATATCTGCACCACTTTCTAAAAGAAAACTCGCTATTTCTTTCTGTCCAAAATAAGCTGCTAAATGAAGTGGTGTCCATCCATCTTCACTACATTCGTTAACAATACTTGGACTCGCCTTTATAAACTTCACTACTTTTTCCTTATTACCACTTATAACAGCTTGTGCTATTGATTGTAAATGCTCCATAATAATCTCCCATCCTTCAAAATATTTAAGCATCTCCTTCTACATGTTCTATTCATTATTATATTTTCCTTTTAAAATCTTAAGTTTACATAATAATATTATATATCACTTTTTGTGCTTAATGCTGAATAGCAATAATGTTAAAAATACTGCCTTTAAACAATGAAGACCATGATTTCATTAGAGTGACTGAAAAAGCAAGCAAAAAACTATACACATAGTTTTCATCATATTTGTTCAGTTGCATGAACTAAAACAGGTAATGTTTATTCTGCTATTTATGCTTTCAACATATCAAATAATATTATTCCAATAAAAAACAATCCATTTTAAAAATGGATTGTTTTTTTATTTCTGTTTTATGCGGTTTATTTTATTTTTGTATTTTCAATGATAGAATAATTATATTTACAAAAATGAAACGCTACTATCTTAGCCCCTCTTATAGTAAATTTTTCGTTCGAAAACAAAAATACAATTTCACCTTACAATTGAAAAAACATATGTAAAAGTTTCTAAAACAGCTGCCTTATCATACTAATCTATAGCAATTCTGTCTTCTTCCCTTACCTGTTTCCTTTAACACATACGATTTTAAAACTAGCGCCGTTAATGCATCTGTTAATGTTTTATATGATAAATTTGATAATGCCAATAGATCGTTCGTATATAACATTCTATGCTTCTCTAATAATAATAGTACTAATCGTTCAGACGGTTTTAATGCCTCGTCACTTTCTAGTATAAAGTCTATATTTTTCATTTCTCTAATTACTACTCCTTATATAAAAAAATACTTTAGGTGCTAATTTAATATGAAAATAATACATAACAAAATTATAGATATATTAAAATAGTACCATCTAAAAACACTATTATACTATAACATAGAAGTAGTGTTTCCCCAAATAGGAAATGCTTTTTTTATATCGCTGTAAGATTCTTGCAAATGTACATAATATTTTGTACCATTACCCGCCAAGTTTTCTTCTAATTTCGCTGCTCATCTCGATGTATTGGTAATCAATGAAGTTCTTCTAAATTTATAAACAAATAAAAAACGGTTCGTCTATCATGCCCTAAACATGAATGACAACCGTTTTCTAGTTTCTTCTTAATTAACATGCTCTATCTTAAATATTTCTTGCAATATGCGGCTTACTGTAATGACTTGTTCCACCGCCACCTACAACTACTTTACCGCCTTTTTCGAAAATTAATAATTTACTTGAACCATCTGCAAGAAGCACTATTACTTCAGCATTATTACTTGTTGCTATATAAATTACATAACCACTCTTTGATATACAAGTTTCCCAATTCGCATCAAATTCTGATCTTACTACACGATTTGAATACACTTGATTTTCAATTCTATCTTGTTCTACGTTTTCCAAATTTATTCTCCCCTCTTCCCTGCATAGTTATATATATTAAAATAGCACCATCTAAAATAGTGACCGATTTTAACATAAATAGTATATGTAATTAGTAGGAGAATGCTTGGACAACGAAAACGAAATAAACTTACTAGCCTTTTTGCTTCTTTCGTACTGTAATCAAAAATTGGACTTACTAAATCAATTGTCATGTGGTTATGAAAAAGTTTTAAACCGGTTAATGTTGCTAATTCTTGCCCCACTGTCATTTTTCCAACTGCTTGTGGGCCAAATATTAATATAAGTTTCATTTATTTCCCTCCAATCTTTCTCTATAAACCATTACATAAAATAAAAAATAAGACAGCCGATTTTAAAACGATTGCCTTATTTTTTATTCATAGTTTTAGTTCTATTCTTTTCGCGCAGCTTCAAAAGTAATCGTTTGATTTGCATTTGACGGTTCTTTTTCATAATCATATTCGGCAGAGCAAGTAATGTTAGAGAAACCTATACTTTCTAAAAGGAGTTTAAACTCTACTATTCCATACCAGCGCAGCGCAAAACGTTGTAACTCTGTTTGTACTAGCTGTCCTTTACTCCACTTTTCATATTTCAAATATGATACAGTAACTTGGTTCAGCCAATCTATTTCAATTGATTTATTTTCTAATGTGATTCCGTCTCCACTCGGCAAAGAAAAAGTCGATGTATGAATTTCCCCAGTCTTCCAGTCATGCGGAAGCATAATATCTACGATTAATCGTCCGCTTGGATTAAGATGTTCATAAAAACATTTCAATGCGTTTATAGAATCCACACGATTTTCAATTAAACAAAAAGATCCAGTAGGAATGATAATTGCCTCATATTTATGCGGAATTGAAAATTGTTGCAAGCTTCCTTCATACAAATTAGGATGTAAGCCTCTCTCTTTACACCGTTTACGGCAAGAATCAAGCATTTCAGGTGAATAATCTATCCCATCCACTTTAAAACCAGCCTCTAGAAGCGGAATGATGACACGCCCTGAACCTACTGCAGCTTCGAGAATTCTACCTCTACAATCTTTTAAACGTTCTTTGTAATACTCAATATCACCATTTAAAGAATAACCGACTGGTTTTGTGTAATCATACAGTTCCGTACAAACTGTACTATAAAAACTAAACATTTATTTTCTCCTCCGTTTTTACGTACGGAAGATTCCAATTCAACTAATCTTCCTGTACCTCTAATTTTAATGCGCTTTCGAAAGAGCTGACTGTCATAATATATCACTCACTTTCCATAGAATATAATGATATTGTATTACATAACCTTCCAATTTGAAATATAAAATTAAAAATTCAGACTATAAAACAAAAAGCTTACTTTAGTAAGCTCTTTGGAAAAAATATTTATTTCACAATCGGCAATGTCACTTCACTTAATTTCACTGTAAGTTTCGTGCCCGCTTTCGGTCTAATTGTATAATCATAGTCGCTAGCAATTAAAACGACCCCTATTTGATGTCCAGCTTTAAAGACATAATCATCTGGCTGCATGTCCCATATAAATGTATAATCTTTGCCCGGTTGAATCGCTGTTGAATCTTCTATATTATTCAAGTTTTGTGGATCCATCCAGCCCCTCGTTACGATTTCCGGCTTCGTTCCTCCATAGTCAACAAGTAATGCTGTTAAATTTGATACAGATCGATCAATATTTCCTGTAATTGAAATCTTTGGTGTACCACTTATGCGTGTATCTTTTTGAAGTACAGGCATTGTATATACTAATCGATTGGCTACTTCTAATTCTGGGTTTGCTACTAATTGATTTGATTTCATTTGTGCATCATCTAAGAATGAGAAAACTTTATTAGCCGATCCCATACTTAGTGGAAAATTGACTGATTTATTACTTAAATACATACGGATTTTTGAAGGTACAGCCGCTGGATCTGGCCAATTTTTTATCTTTTGCCACGATTTATTTTCTCTTTGCACATCAACCATTGGTTCATCCATAATTCCATTTTCAATTCCGTACAACCAATAATCTAACCATTTATTTTGTGTTTGCTGCCAGTTATTACTTGATGTCCCACCATGACCACCTTGGTGTAGCCACATTTTACGAGGTACATGATTTTCTCCGAGTGCATCCCACCATTGCGCGAACTGCTTTGTCTTAACATTCCAATCATTTAAACCATGAACAACAAATACGCTTGCTTTTACATTTTTAGCATCTTTTACATAATTGCGTTTATCCCAAAAATCATTATAATTACCTGTTTTTCGGTCTTGTCCAGCCGTTAACTCTTTTATAACTTGTCCGCAAACTTCAGGATTTTCCCTTGTCAGTACTGCTTCTGCCATATTATCTGTATCTTCTCCTTGATATCCGCCTGGCGCAATTACTGCACCATTTGCACGATAATAATCATACCAACTACTAATTGCTGCGATTGGAATAATTGTTTTTAAACCTTCAACTCCAGTAGTCGCAACAGCATTTGGTAGTGTACCATTATAAGAAACTCCAGTCATACCTACATTTCCTGTAGACCAATTTGCCTGAACTTCCTCACCCTGTTCTGTAAATGCTTTCGCGCGACCGTTTACCCAATCAATAACAGACTTTGTACCGAGTATTTCTTGTTCATCTCCAGTTGTAGGGCATCCATCTGATTTTCCAGTACCGATACTTTCGCCTAGAATAACTGCATAACCTCTTGGCACGTAATAGTTCCCATACGAACCAAGATTAACCGCTCCATACGGTTTTCCTTCATACGCATACAATTCTTCATCTACATTATATACAGGAACATCTTTTAATCCAGATCGATATGGACTCATTTCATAAATAACAGGAACCTTCACATTCGAATCTGTCTTTGGACGCATAACTTTTATCGATACTCTGTCTTTCTTACCGTCGCGATCACTATCAACTTCTGTCTCTACATATAAATTTTCGATAATGGCTTCATCGAGAGAATAAATCGGCTTTGTCATCCCATTTTCTAATTCAATTTTCGTATTTTTAGTCTCTTCTTTCTTCTCTGCATGCACATCCATAGTAAAGCTAGGTATAATTGTTGCAGATAGCATTGCTGACAGTGTAATTGCCATTTTCTTTTTACTCAAAATGTTCCCTCCCCTTATTCGTTCTCTTTTACTATATAACAAAATAACTGAAAATTCAGTTTTATTTTTATATAATAGTTGAGAAACTCAAAGATTTCTTATTAAGTAAAATTCAATACAGGTGTGAAAGTATTTTCCCACTCCCAGCTTCTATATAAAGTGAGCCCTCACCAATCGGGCGTTTACGGGCAGCGGGGCCCCCACCTAACTTCTTTGCTTCCGCTGAATTTTGAGTTTTGGGGTCTTACTGCCCGGCAAATAGCCGGAAAAATAGAGAAAAAGACAACCGATATTTCTATCGATTGTCTTACATTCCATTTATTTTTTTTCTAACTCTTTAAAGGTATCTTTCAAGTCTTTATCAGATACTTTTATATCTGCATTTTTAAGCAGATCTCTAGTAACTTGTTGATGGAATTGAGGATCTTGTATACGTTGCTGTTCTAATTCTTTACGAATATTCTCTTTCTCTTCCTCATACGGTTTAAGCTCTTTTTTATCCGTTAGCTTAATAATATGATATCCGAAAGAGGATTTAACAGGTTCACTCAATTGACCAACTTCTAACTTATACGCAGCATCCTCAAATTCTTTCACCATCATACCAGGTCCAAATTCAGATAGTTCCCCACCTTTTTCTTTAGAACCTGGATCCTCTGAATATTGTTTAGCCAATGCCGCGAAATCTTCGCCACTATTTAATTTTTCTTTAATTTCTTTTGCTGTCTTTTCATCTTTTACTAAAATATGGCTAACTTGAAGCTTTGGCTTATAATGATCTTTAATATCTTTTTCCGTTACGGTTGCTTTAATAGCTTTTTCAAAAGCAAAAGTAAGCTTTAATTTCTCTTTCAACTGATCTTCATTTTTCACACCATTGGATTCCATATATGTATTAAAATTATCGCCCATCTTGTCTTTTAATTCTTTTAGTTGTTTCGTTACCTCTTCATCCGTAACTTTATATTTATCATGTAATACTTTTTCTACTACCATTTCAGATAAATTCTGTTTACCGTAGTTTTCTTTTAATTTTTTGTTAAAATCACTTTCTGAAATGCTTCCTGATTTTGTCGTTACAATATTATCTGATGAACCACATGCAGATAAAGATAACGTCATACCCATTAAAATGCTACCAATTACTAATTTCTTTCTTTTCAAATCTGAATACCTCACTTCATTAAATTCAAATATAACTATGTAAATATAACGTTTTCCTGTGAACTTCACGTGAATTTAATGAAAGTAGAACATTTGCTAATTCTCCATTTAATACATCAATTTCGAAAATTATGGTGATTCATCCTATATCGCTAATCTCTAAAGCTGCAAAAAGGACTAATATTTTCATTAGTCCTTTTTCACATTTATATAAAATTGAATTTCTCCATCTATAGAGGAAACTCCATATTCAAAACCATGCCTTTCTAAAATACTTTTCACTATCGCTAGTCCTAATCCTGTACCTGATTTTTCTTTACTACGAGAAGATTCTAGTACGTAAAAAGGCTCCCAAATTTTCTCGATATCCTTAATTTTATCCGTAGGAATGCCATTTTTTATTTGGAAATATATACTTTTATTTTTATCTTCTAATGTAATTATTATGTTTTGATTTGCTGTATATTTTATCGCATTAGAAATTAAATTTTGAAACACCATTCTCATTTTATTTAAATCTGCATAAACGATTGTATTGCCCGCATTACAATTTACTTGCAAGTTAATTTCTTTCGAATCCAGTTCAATCTGATGCTTATCTAATATACTCTGAACCAGTGGTTCAATGGGGAATTCTTCTTTTTGTAAAATATCTCTTTCTAGTTTAGAAAATCGTAATAGTTCTTCAATTAAGTTTGATATTTGATCTGTTTGTTTAATAATTGTATCTACATAAGTCCCATCATCTAATCCATCTTTAATCCCCATAGAGTATGCTTTTACTAATGCGATCGGTGTCTTTAATTCATGCGTTACATCACCCATAAATCGTTTTAAATGTTCATTACGATCAGTTAAGTCTTGATGTGCTTCATGTAGTTTTTCACTCATGATATTAATACTATTGGCCAACTCTCCTATTTCATCATTCGTTTTCACTTTCGTTCTTTTAAACTGCAAATGTGAAATATCCTGAGCCACATCACTTAACTCTTTCAGTGGTGTCGTTATTATTTTTGAAAGTATCCACACAAGTAAAATAATAAGAAGGAGCGAGAAACATAGGATATATAAGTAAAATGTATTTAACGTATTTATAATTTCATTTGAATTCGCAATGGAAGTCCCAATTAAAATTATCGTATCATCTTTCGCAATATATTTAGCAAAAAAACTCGCTTTTACCTTTCCTTGATCGTACAGTTTATTCGATTGCCCTTCCGTCTTCACTTTCATAACTTCGTCTTTCGTAATCCAAAGCTTATTTAACGTTATTTTCTTTTTCGTAAGTTGCATGCGTAACGCGTCGTTCATAGCATCTTCTGACTGATTAATTGGCGTATACGCAATTGTAACGTTATTTTCACTTTCAATTGTATGAATAACATCCTCTATATTTTCCACTGTTGTATTTTGTATTTGTGTTGTAAATTTATTTAAGTTTTCACGTGTTTTATAAATATTATAGTTCGGTAAGAGATTGTTAATGAATAATAATGAAATCATAAAGATGAGAATAACAGTTGCAGAAATACTTAAAAATAGCTTTTTCCCAAGTTTATTCACTTTGTTCCTCCAAACTATAACCCAGCCCACGATGCGTCTTAATAATATTTTCTCCAATTTTTTTACGCAGCCTTCTTACATGTGTATCAACCGTTCTCTCTTCTCCAAAATAGTCAAATCCCCATACAATGTCTAACAATTTTTTACGAGTTAAAATCGTTCCTTTATGATTTAAAAAGCATTTTATTAATTCGAGCTCTGTTTTTGTAATTTCTAACTCTATATCATTTTTATATACTTTATTTTTGGCAAAATTTATCTTTACATCTTGTACTTGAATAATATCATCATGCTGAATAAGTTTTTTCGCTCGCGTAATTAGTACTCCTGGATGAAATGGTTTTTTCACGTACTCATCTGCCCCACTTTGAAGCGCTGCTAATTCATCTTCACTTTCACTTTTCGCCGTAAGCATTAATACTTTTACGCTTGAATTCTTTTTTATTTCCTGACAGACAGTAATACCACTATGTTTTGGCATCATCCAATCCAAAATAGCTAAATCAATTTTTTCATCATAAAATATTTGAAGTGCTTCCTCCCCGTCTTTTGCTAAAAAAACTTCAAATCCTTCTTTTTCAAAATAAGCTTTTAAAATCCTTAACATATCTTGTTCGTCATCTGCAATTAAAACTTTCATATTTTTTCCTCCATTGCTTTTAAACAAAAACCAATTGTATCATACAACATCTTTGTTACATGAATGTGACAGAAAAATATTTAAAGCTTTTGAGGGGATAGTAATGGTGAGATAATATGAAGCGACCTCCTAGATTATCAAGTCAGGGATTTTAACCCATAATAATGAATGAAAACATTATGAATGGGGTTATACCCTATGATAATAGGAGGCCACTATGGAAAATATAATCTATATTGGGATGGATGTCCACAAGGAAAGTTTTAGCTTATGTGCACTACACGGAACAACTGGGGAAATTGTAAGAGAAGCACGATGTGCTTCAAATGTATCTCTCGTAAAAAAATTCGTTGAGAAACTGAAAACAAAATATGGTGAAGATATAAAAATTAAAGCTGGATATGAGGCTGGTTGTTTAGGGTATTCACTTCATAATCTTCTTGAACAAAATGGAATTGATTGTGATATTTTAGCTCCCACAACAATGTACAGTTCATCAAAAAATAAAATGGTTAAAAATGATAAATTCGATGCCAAAATGATTGCTCTTAATTTAGCAAATGGCACCTATAAAGAAGTATATGTTCCAGAAGAAGAGGATGTTGCCGTGAAAGAGTATATCCGCATGTTAGGTGATTTTAAAACATCTTTGAAAAAAATAAAACAACAGATAAAAGCATTCCTTTTAAGGCATGGCTATGTGTATGAAGGGAAATCAAGCTGGACAATCGCTTATATGAAATGGTTAAAGAATCTTGATCTACAAGGATTATTCAAAGAAACGTTAGGCGAATACCTATTACAGTATGATGTTCTAGTCGATAAAATTGAGCGGTTCAGTCTGAGATTAGAAGAATTATCTCATCGTGAAAGGTACGAAGAACCAATCGCAAATTTAAGATGCTTAAAAGGTATAGATACAACATCGGCAATGACTGTTCATGTGGAAATTGCAGACTTCACTCGTTTTCCCACGGCTAAAGCATTTATGGCTTATGTAGGATTGACACCAAGCGAAAGCTCAAGTGGAGAAAAAATCAGTCGACGTTCGATTACAAAACAAGGAAATTCGACCGTTAGGTCTACTCTTGTAGAATGTGCAAATGCGTTGGTAAAAGGAACAATCGGATTAAAATCGAAGCGAGTGAAAGCAAGACAAAAAGGGCAACGAAGCGAAGTGATTGCTTATGCGGATCAGGCTGTAGAAAGGTTACAAAGAAAATATTATCGCATGATATATCAAGGGAAACCTAGAAATGTTGCCGTTACAGCTATCGCAAGAGAACTGGGGTGTTTTATATGGGGATTAGAAACAGGTAAAATTCACCGAAAATAAAGAGGGAAGGATATGAAGTTGATTGATTCATTCATAGTTAGAAACCAAAGGTATCAATTGATGGCATAGATGAGCTTCAGAGATAGTGAATTACAGGTCTGGCTATCTATGACTCACCTCTTCTGGCATGGCTGAAATTCTGATAAACAAGCTATTTATTAGAATTTGAAAAGGTGTGATCCACGCAGTGAGATTATAAGAGCCTAACGACGAACCATTAACCTGAGGTAACCAATCCACGAATAACAGAGTGGTTAACTGTCGATAGATCTTATTTCTGAAGCTTTTGTATGCCATCAAGAAAAATATTATGGGTGAAAAACTATTGACAAAGGTCACTTCATAACAGGTGTTGTACTATGATAAAAAAAATCGGGGTCATTTCTCTTCTTCTATTTCTATTATCAACAAATGCGTTCGCAAATACAAATCAACAAATTGAAGTATTTGATTGTCAAAAAGAAATGGTCATTCAAAAGCAATCTTTAGATCCAGTAATCCAAAAAGAAGCAGTTCAATACGCTAAAGCAATAACTGGTCCATTTAAAAACTTAAATGTCGTTCCAAAAGATGGCTATATGATAAAAATCCCTTTATCTAAGCCGGTTTCTATTACTAATCAATGGTTACACACTACAATAGACGAAGTACTTATACTGCTCCCACTAAATGAAAAGCCTTATATTATGCTTTATGATGATGAAAATAATCCGCATTTTTATTATGTAAAAGGTAAACCAGGATTATTATTGAAACACATGAAGGTTAAGTTATAATGTAAGAAAGATCCCACAAATATGATTTGCGGGATCTTTCTTTATCAATTAACAATTTGATTTTCATTTAAAAAATGAATAACCTGTCTTTTATGATGGTTATCATGATCTACAAATTCTTTAATAATATATATAAGAGAATATGGCGTTCCGGTATGAGGACAATGTGATACTCCATTGGCCGTTAAAGGTTTCTTTAGATTTCCAGCAGATAGTAATCTAAGTTCTTTTACGAGTAACTCTCTTTTAGCTTTTGCTTCTTCAAGAAGTTTCATCTTAGATATACCGGATTTGGCATAACTAGATGCTAGTTTATTATATGTATCAAAATCAGGGAACTCCATTCCCTTCCCATCTCTCACTGATGATAATGTCTCACGTAATAGATAGTCATCCCAGTTCATAATATGAGATATTATTTCGCCAATAGTCCATTTCCCCTCTGATATTGGTGCCACCCACAATTCCTCTTTCATACCTTTCAATGTATTTATCCAAATTGAATATTCATTGAAATCATTAATAATTTTATTTTCTCCCATCATCCAATTCTCCATTCTAATATTAGATTCTTATAAATTATAACATCAATCTACACGAAACAGAACAAAAGTTCTACTGGAGAAGTAAACAATAATTCACTATATCCTTTTATATAAGTTCAAATAATGGCTCACTCCCATATATTTTGTCCCTTTCAGAAATCCACTCGAAGTATAAAATTTGTCACCCTGTACTGTATCTGTATTTAAAACAACAATATTAAAATGTTTTTTCGCATCGTTTATAATTCTCGCTAATAATAACCTCCCTAATCCTTTCCTTCGGTATTTTTTTGCAATATAAAATCTCCTTATCCTACCAATCTTATTGTTTATTGTATATGGATCCTCATTTAACCCTCCTATTCCAATTAACTTTTCCCCTTGAAAAATCCCATATAAGCATTCACCAGTTTTATTAAACGTGTTTATTTTATTTTCATATTCACTTATTAGTTTTATTAGGAAATAAAATCCTTCGTCTTTGCTTTCCTGAACAAGATAATCGTGTTCGTATATCATTAAATCTTCAATTTGTTGAATATGTATATCTTTCAAGTAAATCTCCCCTTACTATGAAAATACATAAAAATGCTCTAGAATTTTTGATTCTGAGCATTTTTATGATTGTTATCTTATTCAATTCGTAGTATGTGTATTCTTCACTTTAGATATAAATCGATAATATAGTTGTTTAATTCTTATTTAACTAAAGCATCTGTTTGTTTAAGTGTATACATTCACATTTATATTTTCTCTCAAATATACTATCAGTTTATATATTCCCCATTCTTCTCTAACAGGTTCAAGATAAATTGTAATTTGTTAATCAATATGTTTGTGTAACCACTGTTCAAATATTTTTAACTGTTCTTCAGTATGAAGGTAATGTTCACCCGTCTCCATAACTTCTAATTCACAACAATGTTTTTTTGTAAAATAGTTAATAGTTTCAAATTCGCACAGTTCATCCTTAGCTCCGTACATAATATATGTATCTGTATTCCATGTACTAATAGGATGCTCTTTTACATAGCATAAATAATCCCAATATAACTTTTGACCAATAGGTGTCTCTATAGTCATTTCTTTTTGTAAAAGCTCCGGTGTTACATTAAACCATTTCATCATATTTTCTATAATTCGTTCCATATTAACTACTGGTGATAAAAATAATGCCTTTTCTATCACATCATTTTGAAAAGCTAAAAGGCTAAAATATGCTCCCATACTACATGCAAACACGTTTATTTCTTTCCAATGTTCTTTTGCGTAGTTCATAATTATAGATAATTCATTAACACAAAACTGTACTTTACAAGGAGTGTTATCATTCTTTCTTTCTCCATGCTCAGGTAAATCAAAGCTTAATACTTGATAACCTTTTCGATCGGCTTCTTCAGCTAATATTTGAATAACTGCATCTTCCTTATTTGACATATTTCCATGTACTGCAATAAAAATTTTTTCACTCTTATCTCCCCACAAAACCGCAGGAATATTACTAATTTTAAAATTATTTTTAAGCATATTCCCCTCCATAAAATAAGACATATAGGACTCGAAAAAAATGCACACACTTTATTTATCTCTGTACAGCAGGCAGTATCCGCTTTAAATCTATTAAATCATCTATTACTATATCAGCCTGAGCAAGTTCATCTTCTTGCGCAAAATCAAAATTGCATCCAATTGCCAGTAAACCGTTGTCTTTCGCTGCATTTATATCAGATAGCCGGTCACCAACTACGGCTGCCTCTTTTATATCATATTTGTTCATAATACTTTTAACTAAGTCACCTTTATTTAGCGATTGTATTTGTTCGATACTAAACGTTTCAGTCACCCACTTGTCTAAAGCATAATAAGTTACGATTGCTCGTAAATATCCTTTCAAACCATTACTAGCAATGTAAATTGAACAATTATTTTCTTTTATATATGTAAATATTTCTTTTACATTTGGATATAAAGCGCCTTTTCCGCTTTTTATGTTTTCAATTAGTCTATCTAAAAAATATGCATCTGTTTGTTCTCTTATTTCAATAGAATGTTCCGGTAATAAAGCTTCCCAAACTTTCGGTAGCGGCACACCCATAATTTCACGGTATTTTTCAATCGGTGTTACCGTATCCCATAATTGAAGTGATCTTAAGTGATCAAAAGTATCATCTAACGATAATTCTAAAATTTTATCTGTTTGAAATAATGTTCCATCCATATCAAAAATTAATGCTTGTAACATTCTTATCTCTCCTTTTGGACTATAGTTTTACCAGATATATTTTTAAGAATCTCAATAATAATTTCCGAGCAATAATTTGCAGCAGTTTTCGCGAAATCATCATAAGAAACTTGAGCTTCATCATCTGCACTGTCAGAAATACATCGTATAACAAGAAACGGTATATCATTTATGTAGGCAACATGTCCAATTGCTGCACCTTCCATTTCTGTACAACGAGGTGCGTATTCGTCTATTAATTTTGCCTTTAACTTTGAATCTTCAACAAAACATTCACCACTTACAATTCTTCCTTCGTGAGCTTGAATATTTGAACTATTACTGTTACATGCTTTACGTGCTAACTCTATCAATTCCTTACTTGCAATAAACTCCTCTTGAAACGGGAATAATTTTTTCATTTGATTTTTACTTACATCATGATGGGTAACATTAGTTGAAATAACTACATCACCAACTTTTACATCTGGATGTAATCCACCAGCAACGCCCGTATTGATGATAGAGTCTACATTAAATTTATGAATTAATGTTTGCGCACATGCAGCTGCATTTACTTTCCCTACACCAGAACGTGCAATAATTACTTCTGTTCCCATGAATTCTCCAATATAAAATGGCATTCCCGCTATTGTCTGTTCTTCTTGTATTACTAGCTTTTCTAAAAGTAAATCTATTTCAATTTGCATTGCTCCGATAATGCCGATTCTGTTCATGTATGTAGTCCCCTTTATTAATTAATCCCTTTAATCCTCTCTGACATAACCGACAATAAAAATTTCGGAAGTACAAGTTGTCTCTTTAATCTTTTCGGCTGTGAGAGTAACCTATACAGCCATTCAGTTCCAGTATCCCTCATTATTTTCGGTGCTCTTTTTACAGTACCAGATATTATATCAATCATTCCTCCGATACCAATAGATAGCGGAACGTTTAATGTTTGTATGTTTTCATAAATGAACTCTTCTTGTTTTGGTGAACCTAGTCCTACAAGTAATAAATGCGGCTTGAATTGCTTAATTTTCATTTTTATTTCTTCTATTTCTTCACCATTTACAAAGCCATGCTGTCCTTTAAACTGTGCTCCTGGGAACTGCTCATTTAATTTTTCTATTTCCTTTTTATTACTTTCTGGCACAGCTCCAAAAAGAAAGACACGATATTCATTGTCGTTACAATATTTTATTAAATCGTGAGTTAAATCCGCCCCAGTAACACGTTCTTTCAAAGTTCCTTTTAATATTTTCGAGCCAATTATGACACCAATCCCATCCGCTGTTATTAAATCCGCAGATAGTAACATCTTTTTAAACTCCTTTGATTTTTCCGTATTTTCCTTTGCAGACATAACAATTTCAGGATTTGCAGTTACTACAAACCTTGGTTTCTCTTGTTGTTCATGTAGCCAACCTTTTAATAAACTTATAGCTTTTGCATATTCTAAAGTTGAAAAAGGTATACCTTTTATAAATTGCTGATCCACTGTACTCTCCCCTTACATAAGCTGCAAATATTCATCAATGTCTTTAGAAATTTGAATAAAAGCTTTATTCCAAAATTCATAATTTCTTATATCTATTTCAAAATGTTTTTTCATAAGCTCCTCTACTGGAGCCTTTCCTGTTTCTCGTAAGAACTCTTTATATTTCAAATGAAAAGTACTTTTACCTTCTTGAGCTATTTCTAATAAGCTAAAACTTACTAAATATCCAAACGTGTATGGATAATTGTAAAAAGGAACATCTGCTATATAAAATTGAATATATTTCATCCATACAAACGGCTGGTATTCACTTAAAGCATTTCCATAAGCTTCTTTTTGTGCAATTATAGATAATTTCTCAATTTCATCAGCACTTAAAGGACCCTCTTTACATTTTTCATAAAATGTTTTTTCAAACTGATACGATGCTCGTATTGCCATTACATAATTAAAACTATTTCTTATTTTCCAGCTAAGTAATGACTTTTTCGTATCTTTACTATCCGTTGTTTCAATTAGATAATTTAAGAGTACCGTTTCAAAGAAAATAGATGCTGATTCAGCCGTACTCATTGGCAAATAATCATCTAAAAAAGATGTAGATTGTTCAAAACTCATATTATAAAAATGCCAAGCATGTCCTAATTCATGAGCGAGCACTCTTACACTATTTATACTCCCATCATAACGAATGGAAATTCGCGATTCTTTCTCACTGAAAAATGGAGCACAAAACCCGCCTGGTGGTTTATTCTCTCTCGGTTCAGCATCTACCCAACCACTTTCTATCGCATTACGTGCAAATTCTGCTAATTCTTCATCAATATTCTTCCATGCATCATAAACGTTTTGTATTGCTACTGAAAAAGGAATCATGACCTCATTACTTTCCTTTACCGTCATAAGTGCATGCCATGTAATTGAAGCTTTCCCTTTCTTATACACGTTTAAAGCACTTACTAATTTATCAAGGTTTTCTTCTGTCGCATTCCACATTTGGAATAATACAGTTTCTGAAATGCCGTTCGCATGAAAAGATTGTGTTAAAATCTCTCTATCTTCTATTTCATTACTCTTTGCATTACGCAATCTCCCTACTTGATTTAATACAGTAGCAAAGATTTCTTTTTCCTTATGTAAAGCACATGTTAATGACTCGAATACTTCTAATCTTTCCTTTTCATTATCACTATTCATTGCAATAGTATTTGCTTGTCCAAAGGATAATAGTTTATTATTGTGCTCTATTTCTATCCTATCCCGTAATTGTATGTACATATTTTCCCACGCATTAAGTTCATCTTTTATTAACTTAGTATTATCTGAAGTTTCCACTTCATTATGTTTTATTACTTGCTGTAATTCACTTTTTAGTTCCTTCACTTTCACGGTCAATTTAGTAAGGTCAGATGGAACACTTTCTTCAACCGATCGACAGTACAAATAGTATTCTGCTTTTTCAATAACTTGTATAAGCTTTGAAAGAATCTCTACATCTTTTGTTACAAAATATTGCTCTTTCAACTCCAAAATCGGAAATAGAATATCCTCATTCAAATACAAGCGATTTAAATCCCATCTAGCACTTTCTTGCATTTTTATAGCCGCCTCCTATTTTTACAAATAGTTACAGATATTTCTCCCCACACAATTATATATGAAATGGCAAAATTTTGATATCTTCAAATATTTAAATTCCTATAAATATATTCTTATTTATACTCTTTTCTTCTACCATTAAGTATCATTACACATATAAAAAATACTTCCTCTACAAGATTGCATTTGATATAGGAAAACTTCAAAGATTTTATCTTCATCAATACCATATCGACCGATTATCACAGATTAAAAAATAAAAAAGGATTGATCAAAAGATCAATCCTTTACTCTACTTCATTTAAGAAAAATAACGTTATAACGCCAGGTCCTGTATGTGCACCGATTGCTGCACCAATTGTATTTACGATAAATACTTCACAGCCAAATCTTTCCGTAATTAATGATTTTAATGCTTCCGCTGTTTCTAAATCGTCACCGTGAGTCATACCGATTGTTTGACCTTTAAGGTCTTTACCACGTTCTTCCATAATATCAACAATACGGCTTAATACTTTCTTTTTCCCTCGTACCTTTTCAAGTGGTACAAGTTTTCCTTCTTCCACGTTTAAGATCGGTTTAATGTTTAGTAAACCACCGATAAATCCTGCGACTTTGCTTAAACGTCCACCTCTCACTAAGTACTGTAAGTCAGCTACAGTGAAGATATGTTCCATATGGCTCATTAGAAAATCAACACGCTTTAAAATATCTTCTTTTGATGCGCCGTCTTTTGCCATTTTAGCAGCTTCTAAAACGACAAGACCTTGACCAAGCGAAGCACATTTCGTATCAATAATTTCTAAATCTAAGTTAGCATATGTTTCTTTTACTTCCTCTTTAATGACAACTGATGATTGATATGTACCAGACAGTTCAGATGAAAAAGCTAAATATATACAAGGATTACCTTCTTTTGCATAAGAAACAAATTTTTCTTGGAACGTTTCAAGTGAAGGCAATGACGTTCTATAAACAGCGCCTTCTCTCATTTTTTGCAATAATGTAACTGACTCTAATGTTACTCCATCTAAATACTCTGTTTCTGCTTCATCATATACACGGAGTGGAATTAAATCAATATCATATGCTTGCAGCAATTCTACTGGTAAATCCGCCGCACTATCCGTAATGATTTTAACACCCATTTTTAAACCTCTATTCTGTTATAAATATAAAATAATAAAATAAAAATAGTACTTTTAAATTATATACGTAAAACTTAAATGAAGAAAGGAAAACACTTTATATTGTATGCACTATTCTTCAAAACTTGAACTATTAATGAAAATGATTCTATTTTAAACACCTTTTTCTTATTATTTTTCTAAAACACGAATAATTTTATAAGTATTTTGTATCATTATATTTTAATTCTTTATCTTAATATAATCTTTTCAAATTCATACTGTTTAAAATGTAAAAGCCAAATCCAATAAAGGAAATGGCTTTTACATTTTCATAAAATAACCAAACTTTATTTTCCATCAAATTGTTTGTTTACATTCATACTTTGGTGATGTTGAATATTAGTCCAGTTATGATAAATATTTATAGCCTGTACTATAATTAAAACAGTGAATATTCACCTGTAAGAATCACTAGATAAAAACAAGTTAAACATTTTATAAAATATTTAATTTTACTAGTAAAGCTAATAAAATTTGGAGAAGAATTTGAACATTTACTGCTATGTCTGTATCCGTAGTCGTAACTGTAACATTTCTAGAATTTCTAATAACAGTTTCTTGTTTATTAATTTGTTTAATAGATGATTTTTGAAACAATTCTTGTGCTACACGGTCAGCTTTTTCACTATCTGCTATAGAAATACTTATTATAACCACGATAGCTGCTTGTAATGCTGCTTGAATAGATAAAGCAGCTTTTGTATCTGTAGTAGTAACTTCTACATCTGCGGAATCTACAATTGTAATAGATTCTTCAGAAATTTGATACGTTTTACTTTCTTGCGCAGCTGCTTCTGAAACGCTAGCATTTTTAAAAGATGGATGAGGATTTGAGGAATCTAATGCACTCCACTTTTTATTTTCATCTGAATGACATGTTTTGTCCATGTGTTCACCCCCTTTCAATCTAAATAATTATTAACTTGTGATTGTATTTCAGAAACAATACTTTTAATTTGCTGCTTTTTTTCTGGTGATAAATTTTTTAGTTTTTCTTCATTTATCCCATGCCTATTAAAAATATCTGAGAGTAAAAGGTCTATAATTATATTCTTTTGATCCTTATCAAACTTAAAGGAAGAAAATTTATTTAAATCATCCATTTACAATATTCACTCCAATCAATTTTCTATAAAAATTTTAAATATCTACGAGCATTATATGTAATGAAATAAAAATTGCTTGGACAAGTAACTTAATCTTCTATTTTCACTTCTTTTTGCTAATAAAATCAAAAGCTGACTTCTAATAAGAAGACAGCTTTCCTTCACTTCACATAAATATAAGTTTCATTACTGTTAAATCATGTATTTTATCTTTATTTGTAGTTTTCCACACTTGCTTTACCATTAATCTTGAATATTAATTCAGTCATAATAAAAAGTCCAAGCTTGTACCACGTATTACAACAAAAAACATTTACTTAGAGTGAAAACTTATAGCTAAATATCAATAGGATAGACACTTTATAAAATGTTTAGTTTAACTAATAAAGCTAATAAAATTTGAAGAAGAATTTGAATATTCACTGCAATATCTGTATCAGTAGTTGTTACGGTTACGTTTCTAGAATTTTTAATAAATGTTTTTTGTCTATTAATTTGTTTAATAGCTGATTTTTGAAATAATTCTTGTGTTATTTTATCTGCCTTTTCACTATCTGCTATAGAAATACTTACTACAACTACGATAGCTGCTTGTAATGCCGCTTGGATAGATAGCGCAGCTTTTGTATCTGTAGTAGTAACTTGTACATCTGCTGAATCAACTATTTCAATATATTCCTCAGAAATTTGATCGATTTCATCTGTTTGTATAGCTTCCTCTAAAAAATTTGCATTTTTACTAAACGAATAATCATTTAATGATTCGCAATCTTCTTTTTTTGGCTCACAATCCTCTTTTTTTAGCTCACAATCCTCTTTTTTTGGCTCAGGAACTCGTTTTTTCGGCTCAAACTCCCGGTTTAATGGATCCCGATTTTTCTTTCGTCTACAAACTTCACATTCACACATAAAATCACCCCTTTTAGTCTTAAAAATTAGCAATATTAAAATATTGACTAACTAATAGCATTTTATGTATTTTTTTAAAATTTGTTTGGACAAGTAACTTAATCTTCTACTTCTTTTTCTAATAAAAAAAGCTGCCTTCTAATAAGAAGACAACTTTCTTTGTGACTACTCTAGAATAGATTTCATACAATATAATTGTTCCTTCCTTATAACCTGAGTTCGTCACTTTAGTTATAAAAATGTGGGTATATCCTATACCTTTTTAGGGACCATCCATAATTTATTTCATAAAAAGTGCTTTGTTTTACTGAAAGGTGGTTGCGGAAACAACCGCCTTTTTATTCGGAACAAAATAAAACTTTTATATAAAAGACCCATACTTAAATACACTAAACTTCATATAATATATTGCATCCTTTCTTTTTAGAATAAGTAGTCGTTTACTGAAGGGCACTTTTCGAAGTGCTCTTATCTTTAATCCCCCTCTTTTTCAGGAAGAGTTTTTTTACTAAACCCTAATATGATTTGTATCACTAAGGCTAGGGATTACGACATTTCCTTAATAACTTCAATGAATATAGTAGCTACTAATTAAAATACCCCTATGATCTTCTCTACACTTAAACCATCGTGCGTTACCGAACGCATGAATTAATTTTTATTTTGACTATGTAACACTAAATTCACAAGATTATTATCCTATGTTTGGTGAAGCCATCAATTCAATGCCAGCAACCCCACACTTTTAACTAATAACTTAAACAAATAGGCTACCTCAAGGTTCCTTTGATATAGTATCTTATGTTCTATATAATGAAGAGAGCGCTAGTATTCCGAAGGAGGATATATATGAGTATTCAATTGGCCACATCTAACGATTTAAAATGGATTAATAGTCAATATGACTCAATAGGATTTGTACGAAGTGATTTAAAGAGAGATAAAGTTGCAATTATTACATATAACAACGAGTATGCAGGTGTTGGCCGATTAGTCCAAATAGATGAAGATACTTTAGAAATGGGCGGGATTTTTATTCTGCCTCAATTTAGAGGGCTTCAATTAGCTGGTGAGCTTGTTTCATTTTTAGTAGAAACTGCGAAAAAATCACAAATACAAAATGTATATTGTCTTCCTTTTGAGGAATTAGAAAACTTTTATAAGAAATATGGATATACTGAAGTCGATACTACGACAGAAGCAGTCCATCCAATTATTCAAAAAAAATATAATTGGTGTTTGGAGAACTACGATAAACACGTTCTACTATTTAAATTGTAAATGTAATAAAGTGAAACTTTAATCAGTGGGAGTTTTAATCAAATCCCTCACCAATCGGGCTTTGATTAAAACTCTATGTTCCGTCAATACTATAGATAAGATGATTGTACTTCTCCATTTCCCCTTGGAGAGGAGCAGTTGGCTTTTGCTAGCTGCTCTTTTATTTTTTCAAAAAGTCACATAAATATCTTTAATTCCAAACATTCAAAAGATAAAATATGATATGATTGTTATGAAGATATTTACCAACTAATAAATGCGCCCTAGACTTACGTACTAGGGCGCATTTATTTTTTAGTATGTAACCCTTCACTCATCTATTATCCACAAAATAAGTATCATATGCCTTATCAAATTCATATCCTAACTTTTCTGCTAGTTTAGCAGATGTAGTATTCGCTGCGTCCCAGTTTGGATACTTTCCATTTTCTAAGCAATCCAATATAAGAGCTGCACTTACTACAGTTGCCAAGCCCTCTCTTCTATGATTGTGATCAGTTGCAACTTCAATTTCAATCCCATCATTATAAATACTATACGAGGATGCACCGCATACAACTTCTCCGTTATATAAAATGCTATAACCTATACCACGGTTTATATAATCTTCTACCGAATGAAATTGACTTGTGAAATCTTCAGATATCTTATGTAATGTAGGGCTATTTGCGATATGCTCGTCTATTCTTCTTAACTCATATTCTTTTGGAAGTGCTGATATAAAAGATTTTAATTTTGAACGATTAAAAACTTCTGGATTTCGTTTGAATTTATAACGTAAAAACTTATCTATTTTTCTTTCATGGAATGTTTCTAAGCGTTGTTTCCACTCTTCACTATTTACGATAACTAAAATTCTTTCTGGAATATTACGTAATAACTCTTCTGTTTCTTTCGTATTTGGGTCTCCAGCGTAAAATGTAAAAATCCCTACCGTAACTTGTGCTACTTTTGGATTTTCAAGATCATTTACCCAAGCAGTACCCATATGCCCTTGTAAATAAGAAAGTAAAACAACGTTATTGAAATCCTCAAACATAGAAACTAGTTTTTTTCTTGTATGTATATTCGCTTCATATATCATTTACATTCCCGCCTTCTTTAGAATCAACTACTCTTAACATTTTCATGAGCGCTCCATAATTCGTATTCATATACATACCCACCTGTTCATCATAAAAGCAATTGACTATTAAATTAAAACTTCGAATATTTATAAAATATCAGTAAACATAAAATGATTATAACATCTACTAACTATGAAATGATCAACATATAAAATAAGTCAACAATAAATATATTTCTTACCCGTTAACAAACGGTTTGAAGGACCAACATAATTAATTATGTAACAACCCTCAACAATAGTTTGAGGGTGCATTTAAATACATGTGTTATAACTCATTTTTATAAATAAAAGATTCCGTCTCACCGTTCTTATATACTTTAGTCAATTTAACAACTGATTTGTACGTGTTAACGTCATCCTCTATCATTTTTTTCATCTCTTCTATTTCGGCATCACCAGTTCCGCCCTCTATTTTTAAACAGTTCGAAATGGAAAGGTATCCGCTTGATGCCAATATAAAAATAAAAATCGTATCAGGAAAATTAATAAATAATAATCCGTAGTTTAAAGGGTCTCCAGCTGGATGTGATAAAAGTAATCGAAAACCTACCAGTTCAGGTACTTGAACAAAATCTCTAGAAACTCTCGCCTCACCTACTATAGTAATTTGCTTTACTACATTCCCGAGATCATCTGTAAATTCAGTACATCTAGGTGGATTAATTGTTGTTGCTTGGAAAGACACATTTAATTCAGGATTGTTAAAATCGAAAAAGATTGTACTCCCCTCTGTTAAACAATGCGGGCAAACATTTCCTAGCAAGCTAAAGTCCTCTTCAATATATTTAACTTTTGTTTTGCAGCTACATACTTTCCCTATTCGAATTGCATCAATCTTTGAACAATCGACAAATATAACCTCATTGTCTTCTTGTACGAATGATACGATACCTGTTTTCTTATTAAATGAAAGAAAATAAGATACAGCAATTTCGTTTCCTTCTATTATGATACTTTCAACTTTAGTATACGGTTCTAGACTTTGTAAAAACTCACATATACTATTTTGGCAACACCCACAATTACGTTTCGGTTCACACCCCACTTACACTCCATCCCTTCTCTATATAGAATTGCTACTACATATATATGAGAAGAAAATAAGAAAAGCTTGGACAATATAACGTTAACGTAGCAATATCGTTACCTAATCGTACATTTATATGGAAATCACACCATTTTTGAGTAAGGACACATAATTTTTACTATAAATACATATAACAATTTCATCTTTCATGAAAAAAACGTTATAATAAGGTGTAGCCTCTACGATTACGTTATAAAGGAGATTAAAACAATGGCTAAAATTAAAGTATACCAAGCAAAAGAGGAAAATATGGAAGCAGTAAAAAACATCATTGATGTTGAGGAACAAAACCCAACTGCTGAAAACTTACAAAATCTATACGCATGTGTATTAGATACTGAAGATATGGCATTGCCTGAATCATACATTGAAGAAGATATCTTAATTGATTCTATTGAAGTTATGGTTAACGCTTCTCAAAGCAAAGTAAGAGACTTAGGTGCTTACGATGTAATCGAAGTTCAAAACAAAGGTAAGAAAACACAAATTTTACTATTAGCAGACGAAGAATACGAAATTATCGAAGGCTAATCTAAATCTGTACATACGAAAAAGCTCCTTTCCAATTAGAAAGGAGCTTTTTCATTACGCTTTTGATGTTTCACTCTTTTTATTCGTTTGTTGTTTCTTAATTACCATGCGCTCATTTCCCATAAAGAAAATGAATATGAATGCTAATCCAGCTGGTACCAATGCCCACATGAATGTTTGAACAATTGAACTAGAAAGAGCGTCAATAATCTTATCTAATATTTGCGAAGGGATTTGAGATCTTGCTGATTCTGATAGAATAGCTCTTGAATCCCCTAAAGCGTTTGTATTCATTCCCCCGCTCATCCCTTTAAATGCTTCTTCTAATTGATCTTGGAAACCTGTTCTTTGGATCATTCCGAAGATTGTAATGCCTAGTGTCATTCCTAACGAACGAATGAAGTTACTCGTTGAAGTCGCAGACCCGCGCTGTTCCATACCGAAGTTGTGAATAGCTGCCATACTTAGTACAGAGAATGAGAAACCGACTCCAAATCCGATAATAATCATATAAACTGTTAATAATACACGACTTGTTTCTGGTGTTAACGTGCTTAATAAGAATAGTCCAATTAGCATAATAACCGCAGAAATAATCATAATGTTTCGGTAGCTAAGTTTAGTTGTTAAAAATCCGCCTAACTGCGCTGTTACGACTGATCCTAACATCATCGGTAAAAGTAATAATCCTGAGTTTGTTGCGGTACCACCGTATACACCTTGAATAAATAACGGAATGTACACAGTTGCTGACATAAATGCAGCACCGTAACATAAAGCAATAATTGTACTCATTCCGAATAAGCGCTGCTTAAACAT
Organism: Bacillus sp. FSL K6-2944; assembly: GCF_038005385.1. NCBI lineage: Bacteria > Bacillati > Bacillota > Bacilli > Caryophanales > Bacillaceae > Bacillus > Bacillus sp. FSL K6-2944. The sequence continues at coordinate 1,660,357 of NZ_JBBOTE010000001.1, forward strand.
CTCAAATGAAATAATTGGTTCTTCTACTTTTCGTTCAATAAAAATGAATGCGATGATTAAAATGGCGAATCCACCAAATAAGCTTAAAATAAAGCTAGAATCCCAATCATATTTTTGTCCACCTAGTTCTAAAGCAAACATTAAACAAATTACTGCACCAACTAAAGTAATTGCACCAAACCAATCAATCTTTTGCTTTCTATGAACGCGTGATTCTTTATAAAAGAATGTAATAAAAATAAGTGCTAAAATGCCAAGTGGTAAGTTAATATAAAATACCCAGTGCCAGCTAATGTAATCGGTAATATATGCGCCAAGTAATGGCCCGAAAATACTAGATAATCCAAATACCGCTCCGAATAAGCCACCCATTTTCCCGCGTTTTTCAGGTGGGAAAATATCAAAAACGATAGTAAACGCAATTGGCACTAATGCCCCGCCGCCAATACCTTGAATGGCACGATAAATACCTAACTGTGTAATATTTTCAGCAGTACCACAAAGTGCCGAACCAATCATAAAGACAATTAAACCGAAAATAAAGAATCTCTTTCTACCATACATATCTGATAGCTTACCGAAAATCGGCATGCCTGCCATTTCTGCGACCATATAGGCAGAAACGACCCATACAAAGTTTTCGAGGCCTCCTAAGTCACCAACGATTGTTCCCATCGCCGTTACGACAATGGTATTATCCATCGATGCCATTAAAATACCTAGCAATAAGCCCGCCACAACAAAGCCGAGCTTATTATTCTTCTCAACCATATCTCTTGCTCTCCCTCATACTACTTATATTTGTTTATGTTCTTTTACGACTGCATTACCTTTTTGATTAAAACTAGTATGATATTCTACAACACTAATTTCACATCCAGGACCAATTGTGACGTTGTTGCCTCTTACAACTTCAGCAATCGTATGTTCTAAATAGATATCATCTCCTTCAACAATCGAAGTTTGGAGGTTTCCAGCATGACTAGTAAAAGGAATAAATCTCGTTTTTTTACGAACAGTAATCTTTTTGCCACCAATTTCTCTTACCTTACTGCCTTCATAACGAAGTGAGATTTGAATATTTTCAGCATTAAGTAATCCAGCACTTTCAAGACCACCAGTTAATGATAAATCTTCTATTTCAATATCTCCCTTCACATTTAAAGCACCTTTTACATCTACGAAATCACCTGAAAACTTTCCTGCAATATCTATCATACCTCTAACTTTTGTTTTTTCAATATGAGCATCACCATGAATTTGTGTATTACCATATACTTTTACATATTCCGCATCTACATTTCCTTGTACTTCGTTATCTCCATACACGACATAGTTTTTCACTTTCACATTACCGCGTACATCACTCGTTCCGTACGTTTTAAACTCATTGCAACTCATATCATTCGTAATTGTTCCTTCACCGCGAATCTTCACTTTATTATAATCTCCGCCTGCTGAATTACCAGAACCATTTACTGTGAGACTATGTGGATGTTCCATATTGATTTCTCCCTTCCGTTAAACCTGCTTAATTTCTTTTACATTTGCATTTTTATCAACAGTAAGAACACCCGTATATTCAATCAGTTCAATCTCACAGTTTGCTCCTACTGTAACATTGTTTCCTCTTACCGTTCTTATGTGAGCATAATCAATATCGATATTGTCACCTTCTAATAGTTCAGCTTCTAACTGCAAGCCAAATACTGTTTTAAATAGCCTACTAAATGTACCTGATCTATGTCTTACTTTAATCGTTTGACCACCAATTTCTTTCGCTCGACATGTACCGTGAATATTTATATTAATTTCATCTGCGCTTAATAAACCACCGATTGTAAATTGTCCTTCTGAAGAAAAAGTATCCACTTCACAATTACCGTCAATTGTAGCTTGACCATTGACTTTAAATTCTTCACCAGTGACATTTCCACCTATCGTACCTTTTCCTGCAATTTTCAAACTGTTTGCTTTTACATTTTGCGTAATTGTTGCTTTTCCATCAATTCGCATCGTTTCAGCATGAACTGTGCCATCAACTTTACCAGATCCGCTAATTCGTGCACTGCTACTTTTCAAATCGCCAGTAACTGCACCGTAACCGTTACATTCAAATTGCTCACATTCAACATTTCCATTCACAGTTCCTTTTCCGTTTAATTGCACTTTATGAAACTCGCCACCATTCGATGAACCGTAACCATTTATAATCAAATTATCTGTACGCATACTTTCTCCTCCACTACAACAATTTAGTTTTTAATGCTTCGGTATATTTCATAATCGCTTCGCGTAAAACGATTTTGGTGCCTTTTTCAAAAATTAAATCGTCCACGTTTGAAACTAATAAACATGTAGAAATACCTAACTTTCGGACAATGATTAAGTCACAAGTTTTATGTTTCATTGCTTCATAATTTTCACGTAAAACTTGCAAGACCATTTTTCCTTCTTCTAAACTAATCTCTCCTGATTGTAGTAATTCTTCTAACATGTACACATAAAGAATGTCTACAAATTGAAACTCTGCTGTTTTATTCGTTTGTTCTATGAAAAATTGTAAAACTGGTTCTGATGCAATCCCCTTGCGTAAAATCTCTTCCTTTGTTAAAAGAATTTCTCTCACACTCGGTGAAAACATGTTCGCTAGTTCATCAAGTGATAAATCCTCTTTCATCGTTTGGATTTTATCGATACGCTCTAATATCTTTTCTTTCGGAAAAAATGTCTCTTGACCTGTAAACGTTGATTTTCGTACAAACCAATCTTCCGGAATTAAATTTTTTCTTTTCCACCTATATAACTGTCCGTATGAAATACCAGTTAGTTCTAATAAATCTTTTTTTGAAATTAAATCTGTACTCAACTGTATAACACTCCTTCCTGATAACAATGTAACATAACACTGTTACGCTGTAAATAGACTTTTATCACAAGTAGCGTAACAATGTGTAAAACAAACCTATTCTCACATACAAAAAGGCTCTTACACATCTTATGAAAATGTGCAAAAGCCCTTATATATCAAGATTTAAACCAAATATTATAAAAATCAATCCAACCTTGTGAATTAATCATTATATTTTGAACTTTTTCATGTGTACTTACCTCTTGTTTATTACGATATAAAGGAATAATATGAATTTGACGTAACAAAGTATCCTCGATATCGCGTAACAGTGTAACTCTTTTCTCTAATTCTTCTTGTCTAAAATAAGGAGACAACTTTTCATGAAAGTCCATGCTGCTTTGTCCATGAATAAAACTATTTTTTGTAAGAAACATATATAATAAACTATCTTCTATTCGTTCACTTATTGTGGCACTATCATGCATCATATCGGCCTTTTGTATCGTACTTACTTCCAATAGCTCTTCTATCTCAAGAAAATTATTTTCTACACGAATCCCGTACTTCGCACACTCTTTTTGTATCCATTGTGCATCTTCAACATGATCTCGTCCTGTAAATGTGTAGAGTTGTAGCACTTCACTATGATAAGTACTCCTTTTAATTAAACTTTCGATATCTTCGTCAATATCTACTATGCTTTCATTTGCTAATATTAGTTTCTTTGCCACTTCTCCACGTTCTCCGCCGAGTTCTTGAACGATTGTATAACCATGAATGATTTGATATAACGCTTTCCGAAATAACGCATCTTGCATTGGTCCTTCTTTCGTAAGATTACATGTTATATATGTCACGTTCGACTCAAGCCGAGACAATTCTTTATTATATTTTTCTTTATCTTTATACTGCGCCTTTACTAAAACATCGTATGTACTTACACCTTGTTCTACATTCCACAACTCAATACGATCTAAAAAAGGTCTTTCACGAAAATATAAAGGATGTCCTTCTAAAATGAACAGATTTTCATTACTTTTATATAATTGAAAAGGCCCTGTTCCAATTAACCCTCCTGCTTCATCTTCATTCACGATAGAACACTGTTCTGCACTTAGCATATGTAAAAACATTCGATTTTCCGTATGTAATTGAATTTCGAAAACGTAGTCATCCACTGAACGGATATTTTCAACGTGTTGTAACATCCATGCATGTGCATTATTTTCCAGCTGCATAAATCGATTCAACGAGTATATAACATCATGTGCAGTAAGTTGTTTTCCATTATGAAAGTGAACTCCTTTTCGTAAGTAAAACGTCCATATTTTTTCAGCGTCATTATATTCCCAGTGAAATGCAAGTCTTGGCTCTATAATGTTTGTATTACCGTCTACATACACGAGTGTGTCGAATATATGTTTTACCATATGGCATTCTGAACGCATTGTAGCGTATACAGGATCTAATGTGATATCTAAATTCATTTGTACTTGCAACCGGAGTACATCTCTTCTCCCTTCAGATGTCATTTCAACCTTATGACCAAATATTGAATCCACCCAGGAGTGATATTCTCCCTTTACCGATGGAAAATGTGAGCTATAGCGTTCCACAAATATGCTTCCGCTTTTCACATCCCCTTTTTTCGTTATTTCTTTTCCTCTATCTAAAATTAAAGACATCGGGTGCTTTTGAAATATTAACTTAGAACGATTTCCTCTGCCGCGACCTGGAAACCACTTAATCCAATTTAACTCATCTAATTTTTTTATAATTAATTTACTATTACGCTCTGTACAAAATAGTGTTCTAGATATATTTTGCACTGTTACTTCCAATCGTTCTCCCTCTTTTTTCCCTTTTCCATAAGCAATCCATAGTTCAATGTATTGATCTAAAATAAACATCATACTCCCCCTAAAAGGTGAAAAATACTCCCTATTGTTTCTACCCTTTTTCCAACTCTCCTTTCATCTTATCATTTCAATATAGAAAGGAGGAATTAATATTGAAGTATCTCTTACTTCGTTACAATAAACCTATTTTTATTAGACTGTGCGGTGAATTATTAACCCGAACGACTGAATCTATGTTAGCTCTCATTATGATTATTTACGTCAATAAAATGTTAAACGGCAATGTAATAATAACTATGCTGATTTTCGGACTGCAGCCACTTTCAGACATTTTATTTACACTTATTGCTGGAGGAATTACTGATAAATATGGCCGAAAAAAGATTATGTTACTCGGATTATTACTACAAGGTGTTGCAATCGGTAGTTTCGTTTTCGCTCAATCCGTTTTTATATTTGCACTGTTATATGTCATTAATGGTATTGGCCGTTCCTTATACATTCCAGCTCAGCGTGCACAAATTGCTGATTTAACAAAACAAGAGCAGCAAGCAGAGATTTTTGCTCTCCTACAAACGATGGGAGCAATCGGATCCGTAGTCGGCCCTTTAATCGGTGCAAGTTTTTATAATACTCACCCAGAATATTTATTTATCGTGCAAAGTGTAACTCTTACGATATATGCTGTTGTTGTTTGGACCCAGCTCCCAGAAACTGTTCCACCTATAAGTAAGTCGAAACAAACAGTTGAGGCAAGTTCACCAAAGCAATTTGTTTTTAAACATTACGCCATATTCGGTCTTATGGTTTCTACACTTCCTATTAGCTTTTTTTATGCACAAACTGAGACGAATTATCGTATTTTTGCAGAACATGTATTTCCTAATCTCGTATTCATACTCGCATTTATTTCAACATGCAAAGCCATTTTGGAAATCATTCTACAAATCTTCCTCGTAAAATGGTCTGAACGATTTTCTATGGCGAAAATCATCCTTATTTCTTACGCCTGCTATACAATAGCTGCAGTTGGCTTTAGTTATTCAACGACGATATTGTCGTTATTCTTCACCTTACTCTTTTTAGTCATTGGAGAAAGTATTGCTCTAAACCATTTATTACGATTCGTTTCAGAAATTGCACCTCATGATAAACGTGGTTTATATTTTTCAATTTACGGTATACACTGGGATATATCTCGAACGTGTGGACCAGTTATTGGTGCAGTTATATTAAGTAAGTTAAATGGAAGTATGCTGTTTTATATTTGTGCTAGCTTCTTATTAGTTGGAGGTATTGTTCAAGCGCTATTTGTTCAAAGTTTGGAACGTAAAAAAATCGTGAACCATCCTACACATAATTTATAGGTTACTACTTTTTCAGTAGATCAACATTTCTTATTGGATAAATGCTAAAAAATAAAAGTGAAGTATTTCGCATATGAAAGTATGTTTTATATGACAGGAGACGTTCCTTGTTTACAACTAAAAACACCTCACTTCAAGAAAGTGAGGTGTTTTTGAAATCACTTAATTTCTTATCCTGCCATTTTATTAATACTATCCTCTGGCGAAAATACGGAAATATGATCGACCTTACCAGTCGATTTTGGAATGACAAATTTCAATTCATACTGGTTATTTACTTTGTATACATATATTTTATCTTCACCATTCTCTTTAACTGAAGATGGTTTTCCTAATGCTTTTTCAATTTCTTGTAATGTAATCAATTTTAGTTCTGCATGATATGAGCGTACATCAAAAACTTGTGACCCTTTATTAAATCCGAAAACAACATTTTTATTTGTAAAATTTGCGTACATTCCATTCCCTGCATATTCGGTTTTATTTGCTTTCCCCCACGCTTTTTCAATTTCTTCAATATCCCCTGTATGGGCTCCAAATGGCACATTAGGTACCTTTCCTTCTTTTGCTAGTTCAAACAAATCTTTAACGTGGTTAATTGATTTTTGATTAAGTGTTCTATCTTTCGAATCTTGCTCAGCTGATGGTTTTGTTGTTTTTTCATTACTTGGTTTTGCTTCAAGATTTTTCTTTTCTTCTGAAGAATTGCTTTGTTCATTTTTATGATTTTCCGAGGCTGGATTTGCTTCCTTTTTTTCGTCTGTCCCTTTACATGCTGCTAATGCAAATGTGCATGTAAAAGCAAGAAATAACATAACTATTTTGAAATATACTTTCATCATTTTTACCCCCTATTGTATTTTATTCATTTCGATAATCAACCGGATGCGAAGTATAGTATTAATTAAGGACTTCTAATTCTAAATCGTCACTTTCCCATAATTTTAAAAAACTTGGAATTATATTGTTAATCATCGTATTCATCTCCTTCTTTAAACCTTCTCTTCTCGATGATAATATCCTCTATCTATAACTTAAAACATGCTGTCACAACAGCTCCTTGAAACAAAAAAACCAGTAGGAAGTGATTACTCTTTTCCTACTGGTTGAAATGAAATTAAACGGTAAATCTTAGCTTCTTAAAAAATGTAGCGATAGTGTTTTTTACTGTTTCAAAATTATAAGCAAACGTGTTATCTCCACTTAATGATGAAATACATATTAAACCTGCAGCTTTAATAAAAGCTTTTACATCTACAAGCATAGAATTAGCCTCCAAGAATTTAATTACAATCATTATAACAGGTGTTTTACGACGCTAACATGAAAGTAATAAATAAATTTCTATTATTAATTTATCCCGCTATTTGCCGGGCAGTAAGATCCCCACCTCAAAATTCAGCGGAAACAAAGAAGTTAGGTGGGGGCCCTGCTGCCCGTAAAAGCTAAATTGGTGAGAACTGATAATCAGTGGGAATGAACAAAACCCCCACTGATTAAAATTTCACCTTATTTAGCTTACAGTACACCATTTCAATGTCATATAAAAAAGCTGCCCAAAAAGAGCAGCTTCAAATATGTATATTACACTTCAATTGATTTACCATCTTCAACAATATGATAAAGTAAATGCGCTAAATGATGAATTGGACCGTATTCTTCCTCTTCCTCATCTGTTTCGCCTTGGAATTCAAGATCGTTTAAGTATAGTGCTAAAAATTGATAGTATAGTTTTAAATCAAATCCGTAGCATGCAGTTGGTTCTTCATGATCCCCTTCATATTGTAACATTAAGTATTGATCATTTCCTTCTGCATCTTCTGCATCAAAGAATACGAAGAAGCCAACGTTTGTATCTAAATCAAATAAATGACGAGTACCTTTTTCAGTTGCTTTATTGAAGTCCTCTTCACTTAATTTATGTACTGTTGTCGCTTTTGCATTATCTTCTTGATGGAAATTTACTGTAAATGATTTCAATGCTGACACCTCCTGATTGTATAATACTAGCATAACATATAAAAAGGACTGCTTACAAATGTAAACAGTCCTTACATTCATTTTCGCATTGCTCGTAATAAGAAGCTTACGATGAAAATTAAAATGATCGCACCGATTAAAGCTGGAATAATTGCATATCCCCCAATGACTGGACCAAAACTACCAAGTAATTTCGAACCAACCCAAGAACCGATAATACCAGCAATAATATTACCAATTACACCACCAGGTACGTCCTTTCCAGTAATTAAGCTCGCAAGCCATCCTAATATACCACCGACGATTAAAGACCAAATCATATAATAACCTCCTTTACATTTCACCAATCAAAATATAATTAGAAACAATTGCTTACCATTAGTTATGTGACATTTTTCATAAGTTATTCATGTTGTTCAACTTTAAGATTTTTGAGAATAATACACACAGATTAAACCTTTTTTTGAACTAACGATTTATCCGACTTGTTATTACACACATTAAGAACAATCTAGCTTCAATATTGTTCGCATAAACTCTTCTTTAAAAGCTGCATAGTTAAAACCAACAGCAATTCTTTGAATCGGCCGATCATCAAACCTTGTTGGCTCAGCTATTTTTCTAAAGTCTGCTACACTTTGGCCCCTAGTCACATCATTTGTCGTACTAATCCACACTGCCGATTTTTTATATTCGAAAATACTGTCATTTATAAACGAGATAAACGGTAGTAAATCGTGTATAGGACTTCCACCAATACCCGGATATTCTTTTTTATAGAAATTCTCATAATAAAAATCAATCATTGGTTTAATGAGTTTCGCCTGTCCAGTTCCTTGTTTATCTATTATTTTGGCCATTTCAGGCGTAATAAGCGCGCCCTGTGTTACATTTAACGGGTATATGCTAGCGTTTTTCGCATATTTCATAACAATATTTGCTGCAATTGGATCACCATAAAAATTCGCTTCAGATACTGGTGTAACATTACCTGGAAATAGGAAAGCGCCGCCCATTATATAATACGAACAAATACGATCCATTATATTTGGATACAATAAAAATAACGTAGCAAGCGTCGTTAGTCTCCCTGTCGCCACAATTATAATATCTTCTGGACAAGGTTCGATTAATTTGATTAATTCACAAAAATTTTCTCGTTTACAAATTCTCATCTCAGGTGGAATAATAGGACCTAAACCGTGATCCCCGTGGATTTCAGGGAAAAACAAAGGCTCTTCAGCTGTCATCGGTCTACTCGCACCTTCAATAATTTTCACTTGTGTAGCATAGTACCTTTCTAAAAAATAAACATTTTCCGTAACGATATCTCGTGATACATTCCCGTACTCAGCAACAATACCTAGAATATCTAATTTACATGTTTTATTTGCATAAATTAACGCTACGGCGTCATCAATACCAAAGTCTCCAAAAAAGATAATTTTCTTATTAACTATTCTCACCCCTCTTCAGCATAATCTACTATTATTATTATGTGAAAAAGACAAGGCGGTGAAACAGCGCAAACTAAAAAAGTCGCCTATTTATTGGCGACTTCAATCTTTTTATAAGACAAATATGCAAGTACATTTTTACTTGAATCGTATTTCGGGTTATTTCCTTTTCTCGGCTCTCTCATATGTGTCTTTTCAAATCCAGGAATGTCTGGCATTTTCCCCATAAATTCAAGTATTTCTTCCTCAGTACCTTCAATGCGTACACGAATCATTATAACTATTCCTCAATTCTCAGTTTCTCTGTACTAAGTATATCGTACTTCAGAAAGACTGCAACACATTTATCTTTTTAACGTTGTACTTTTTTTACATATAAACATAGCCATTTCAGTATAGAACGATTCTACTTTATTATTTTTAAATTGAATATTAAAATATCCCTTCATTTCGTTTGGTGCTTTCATCATACATTCTGTTAATTTTTCACGCTTTTGTAAAGGGACATCCATCATATTACACCACCAGTCAAAATCAAACTTCTTATCAAAAGTAAGACATGACTGCATTTGCAAACCGTTTTTTTCTAATAAAGTAAGCCATTCTGTCTTTTTTAGAGCTCGTTCATGACTTGGGTCTCGCTTTTTTTCTATAAAATTATAAAATGTATCATATTCATTATTTTCTGGCGAAACATTATCTATTAAGATGAATAATCCATTATCCTTCAATGTACGATTTACTTCATAAATAAATTGAGCCGGATTCGTAAAATGATGGGCTGCAATCCGGCATGTGATTGTATCAAAAAAATGGTCTGCAAATGGTAAATCCTCTGCGTTTCCTGCTACAAAAGATACATTTTCATGCCCATTCTGCTTTATAAAAACTTTTGCTTTTTCTAACATCTGTTCTGTTAAATCAAGTGCAACTACTTCTTCAAACATGGGTGCTAACATATTTGCCACATGTCCGCCACCAGTAGCAACATCAAGAAGACGATTATTATGACGAGACTCAACTTGTTGAACTACATATTGTAAATCCAGTCCTTTAGCATGTATTTTACTATTTACATATTTATCTGCATTACTGCCAAACTGTTTTTTCACAAGCTCTTCTTTACTCATATTATCATCTTCTTTCTATTGTTATTTACATATACGACTCATATAATTATTACAATTCTCTTCATGTATTTTCAAATCCTCTTTTCATCTCACTTCTCATCACGTTCCCTTATAATCAAAATAATATGATTATACGTTCTTCCATTAAACAAAAAAGGCTACGGGAACTTGCCCCCTAACCTGACTAAATATTTACTACATTTTTATTTCTTCATATATATCTATATAATATAAATCCTCTTTCAACTTCATAATAACATCTACTTCGTTATAAGTAGCCTCACGAGCATGTAAACCAAATTGATCCATACCAATCCATATCCACCCAGGTGTAAGATATAAAACATCTATATTAAAATAATCTAACTTAGTAAGCTCCGATGTAATAAATTTATCTTTATTAGCGATTTGTTTATCTATTAAACCATATTCTTTTCCATTTTCAAATAGCGATATAAATTTCCCTACAATCGGATGTTCACGAACAATAAAATGATATTCTTTTTCCTCTATATTTACCACAATCAAACGAGAAACAGATAAATCAGGCCCTGAATTCGACATATTTGTTTATTCACCTCCTTATATAGGCTTCTTAAATATGATAACAAATGAATATTCAAATTAAGTTAATATAATGTAAAAAATAAAAAAGCTGAATCCCCTTTAGAAATCAGCCTTTATAATTCGATCAACTTTATTCTTTTACAAATTATTATAATGTTTCTTTTTCCTCATCATTTCCGGAAACTAAATTTCCTATAGCATCCGCTGTTACTTCTACTACAAATTCACAAATACCTGCTACAACTTCTCCAATTACTTCATCCATCTTTTTACCCCCTTATTTTATGTAACTTATTTGTAGTATAGAAGAAATTAGCGAATGTAAACTATCGAAAAAGGTGACATAAACCTTACAGAATTGTAAGCTCTTTCATCCCTCTGCTTATCCCCTTTGAAACTCCAAGTATTTTTAGCAGACATATAGGCCATCATAAATATGAAGCAAGTAATAATCTAGTGTCAGGAGGCGTTTAATATGTATTACGTAAAATTAATTAAAGGTCAATCTTTCTACGCTTTTGACCATCGTTTCTTGGTGTCTGAAGAAGAAGAGGTTTCAGAGAAAATTTATAATTACTTACGACGTAATGAATTTTTTGAAGTACGTAAAGAAGAATACTCTGCTTAATTACAAAAAGCATTAAGAAAAATATCATCTTATTGTGATATATTCTTAATGCTTTTATGTGAATTTCTTCTTTTCAATAATTGTTGTTGACTCTATTAAATAATCTAGTATTTGTCCAAGCTAATTCTTCACTATTTTCATATTCTAGTATATGAGACCAACTATGAAAAGTCAACTGTAAATTAAAGTGAAAATATGGGTATTCAATTTAAAAAGCATAGGAAATAAGCCTTTATCGAAAGGCTGAAAAAATAGAGAGTGGTATATAACTTATTCTATATGTGGTGGAATTTCATATGGTTTATTACTTTTTAAAATGGCATAAATAATGTAACACAATTTCCTAGCTACTGCGCCAATACAAACATAATAATGCTTTCCTTGTGCTTTCTTTTTTTTATAAAACGCTTGTAACACTGGGTCACATCGATAGGCGGATATGGCAGCTTGAAATAAGGCACGTCGTAAGTGTGAAGAGCCACGTTTAGACATGCTACCTTTTGATGCTTCATATTGCCCAGATTGTGAAATGGAAGCATCAATTCCTGCATAGGCAACAAGCTTAGCTGGTTTATCAAAACGATGAATATTACCAATTTCACTTAGAATTGTGGCACCTAAAATGGGGCCAATCCCAGGTATGGTTGTGATAGGGGTGTCCAGTTCAACTAAATACTCTCCCATCTGGTGTTCACAATGCTTAATTTGCTCTTCAATAAATTTGATTTGTTCGAGTAACATTTTTAATTGAAATGAAAAAGCATCTTTACAAAATCTTACACCAAAGGACTGGGACGCGATTTGTAGGAGTTGTTTCGCCTTATTTTCGCCAATTCTTTTCCGACTAGCTTTTTCCATAAGTTCAGTTAGTTGTTCAATTGAGACATTTTCAAAATCGCTGGGAGTGGTATATTCCATTAAAATTTCGGAGGATGTTTTTCCAAAAATATCAGAGAATACCGTATGGTATTCCGGAAATGTTTGATCTAATACCACAATGGCTTTTCGTTTTAAATCACTCACGCTATGTACAAGCGAATATCTGAAACGACTTAGTTGTTTTAATGCCAGCATTGTTTCATCAGCTAAAGCGGTTTCTGTAAATCTTCCAAAGCGAATTACGTCTGCAATTAAGGTTGCATCAATGGAATCTGTTTTACGCTTTCGAATTTCTGTTCCCTTTCTCCAAGCATTGGTTTGAAGAGGATTTAATACAATGACTGAAAACCCTTTTTCTAAAAGAAACGAATAGAGGGCTAGCCAATAGTGTCCGGTTGCCTCCATTCCAATTAATACATCGGTAGGGTTATCCACGTATTGATGTATCCAGGCTAAAAGTTTATTTCCACCATCCGTATGATTTTGAAACGAAATGGGTCTAGTTAGTGCTTTTCCTGTTTGATCAATGATGGAAGCATAGTGTTTAAATTTGGCAATATCAATTCCGACATAGTACATGAGGTTCACTCCTTATTTTATAGCTATAAGATAGTTGTACATCCTCTAATCTAATAAGCGTTACTGCCTTGTTAGAGATACGAAGAATGACCAACGGTCAGCAACATCCAACTCATTCGTAAACTACTTATTAGATAGAGGTACCAGTCTCCAAGACGAATACAACGATTCAGGGAGGTGAACGGCAACACTCTATCTACAAGTAAGAGTATCTTACAATAGTTAAAATACCCTTGGGTTTATAGGTAAATCCCTTTCCTAAAAACCTAACTTAAACATACAAGGAGGTGAAGAATATGACTCATATCATTGATTACCAAGCTACTCAACCTATTAGTAAAACTGGTGAAACAACTTTTGCAATCCCAGCTTCTCCAAATAAAGCAATTTTAGCAAATTTGAAATTGAGAATTTCAAGTAGAGATTCACGTAATAATCGAGTAGAATTAATCGCTACAATTGGTGTAGAAGGAATAACTGGGACTTCACAAGTTTTATTCCGAATTTTCCGTGATAATATTGAAATTTTTAATGCACAAGTAGGTATTGAATCTACAGATTCTGAACAATTTTACGTACAAACATTTCAAGCTATAGATCAAAACGTTAGCAGTGGAACACACGAATATTCATTAACTGTAGAAAACCTTACTAGTGGTGCTAGTGCAGAAGTTGTTGGTCCTCTATCTTTTAGCGCTTTAGCTATTGGACAAGAGCGTAAATGTTGCTAAGTGAATCTAATATTTAGTTTTGTACTTGAGAAAAGCGAGGCGTAGTTATACGTTCTTGCTTTTTTATATGTATCCTTACTTTCTATTAGCTTTAATCATAAAATTTTTACGTTTTGATTCACTTATTTCAGCACTTAACACATCAAATTTTTGACAAATCAAAAAGATTGAAATCCACTTATGAAACACGTAATATAGACTCTGACTCTAAAAAAGTTCGTATAAAAACACTGCATAAATAAGGAGGTTTTATATACGCGTTTTTCATTTTAAAAGACGGAGAGGTTTTATGTTATGTGGCGTAATAAAAACGTTTGGATTGTTTTAATTGGGGAGTTTATTGCAGGTCTAGGATTATGGCTTGGTATTCTTGGCAACCTTGAATTTATGCAAAAATATGTCCCTTCTGATTTCATGAAATCAGTTATATTATTTATCGGACTATTAGCCGGTGTTCTAGTTGGACCTATGGCTGGCCGTGTCATCGATCAGTATGAAAAGAAAAAAGTTCTTCTTTACGCTGGGTTTGGTCGAGTTTTAAGTGTTATTTTCATGTTTTTTGCTATTCAATTTGAAAGTATCGCATTTATGATTGCATTTATGGTTGCTCTTCAAATTTCAGCAGCATTTTATTTCCCTGCATTACAATCTGTAATTCCACTCATCGTACGTGAGCATGAGTTATTACAAATGAACGGTGTACATATGAATGTTGGTACAATTGCTCGTATTGCAGGTACTTCACTAGGTGGAATTCTTTTAGTTGTGATGAGTTTACAGTACATGTATGCCTTCTCAATGGCAGCATACGCCTTATTATTCCTCTCGACTTTCTTCCTACAATTCGAAGACAAGAAATCAACAACACCAAGTAAACAAGCTGCAAAAGATAATAGCTTTATGGAAGTATTTCGTATTTTAAAAGGAATTCCTATTGCTTTTACAGCACTTATATTAAGTATCATCCCTCTATTATTTATAGCTGGGTTTAATTTAATGGTTATTAACATTAGCGAAATGCAACATGATCCTACGATTAAAGGGTTCATATATACAATTGAAGGTGTCGCATTTATGATAGGTGCCTTCGTAATTAAACGTCTATCTGATCATTTCAAACCTGAAAAATTACTATATTTCTTCGCAGTTTGTACTGCTTTTGCACATCTGTCATTGTTCTTTAGCGATATAAAATGGATGGCTCTTACATCATTTGGGTTGTTTGGGTTTAGTGTTGGCTGCTTCTTCCCTATTATGTCGACGATTTTCCAAACGAAAGTGGAAAAAAGTTATCACGGTCGCCTCTTCTCATTCCGTAATATGTTTGAGAGGGTTATGTTCCAAATCGTCTTACTTGGCACAGGCTTCTTCTTAGATACAATTGGGTTACAATATATGGTTCTCATCTTCGGAGTCGTTTCATTATTGATTATTTCTATTTCCCTCTCTAAGCAGAAACATTATGAAAAACAGCATTCGCAATCTGCGAATTTATAAAATAAACAAAGAAGTATGGATCTAATATTGAATCCATACTTCTTTGTTTTATAATACGCCTATTTATTACGTTTATTGAAATTAAAGGAGTATCCTCCTTTAATTTCGAATAGATTATAAAAAGTTCTCTTTATAAAAGGAGTGGTAAAATGTCTGGTGGCATCGAAGTATTTATTGTCCTGCTCTTTGCAATTGCTCTGTTTAGCATCCTAAACTTTTTAGCCATTTCCTTATCTGGACATAGTTTTAAAAAAAGAATCGTGGCAGGTTTCATATTTTTACTACTGACTCCCATTATCTTTTTGACTATCACAACATTTGCTTCTATATTCGATAAAGCAGGATTTGGCGCAGGTACGTTAGCCTTTATGATCGCAAGCGTATATATATTAAATGGAATAGTGCTTCTGCTTTCCTCTTTATTTATGCTCAAAAAAGACATAACATAGGCTATGGTACTAGCATGAATCTGACTTTACACTAGATTCATGCTTATTTAATTTCTCCTAAATTTTTATATGAAATTAAATAATTCTTTAAAAAAATTTAAACTTTATTTATTATAATATCCCTATCGTATTCGCACGTTTATTCAAATTTAAAAGAAAGGAGCACAAAATGAAAAAGGTTCTACTTACAATTCCTATACTAATCATTCTACTTAGTGGATGCAACAATAACGATATATACGGTTCTTGGGAAGTCGTTGACAATAAAAATGGTGAATGCCCTGTATATTATAAATTTGAAACAGTTGTCAAAAAAGAAAATAAAGAGGAAATTGTGCAAAATTTAGTAGAAATGCAAACAACAAAGAATAAAGACGATTTATATAAAGGCTCATTTGTCAAAAATTCTAATGTATATCACATTGATTATGGTAATTCATTTACATCGGACCAAACTTTAAAAGTTGCCGACGGTACACTAAATGTATACTTTTTGACAGCCGAAAAATTATGCACATATAAAAAGAAATGATTACATTTCAGAGGAGACGCAGAAAATATTTTCTGCGTTATTTCACTTTAGAAATCAGCCACAAAAATAGCCCTTGTTTTCGTATTCTTTTTCATTCAAAACATGAGAAATATACTTAATAAAAACTAGAGAATACCTTAAATTATATAAAATGAATCCTATAATAGACATTTCAATTAACACATCTACGCTATTTACATCGATACTTTTCAAAATAGGCTAATCCTTCCTCTAAATTTGTCAATCATTTTAATTTTCATAAAAAAATGATAAAATATAAACATGTGTTTTCAGAATAATTAAAAATGCAGAATGAAAGCACTGTTTTAGGAGGGGTTTTGATGACTTACACGTTAGCAACTAGAATGAAAGCATTCCAATCTTCTATATTTAGTGAATTAGGAGCCTATAAAAAAGAAAAAATTGCAGCAGGTCATAACATGATTGATTTGAGCATCGGAAATCCTGATATGCCGCCCGCTGATTTTGTAAGAGAAACAATGGTACATACAGCGAGTGAGAAAGAGAGCTACGGGTATACATTATCAGGTATTCAAGAATTTCACGAAGCTGTAACTGAATATTACAACAACACTCATAACGTGTTATTAAATGCGGATAAAGAAGTTTTATTATTAATGGGTTCACAAGACGGGCTCGTTCATTTACCTATGGTTTATGCAAATCCAGGTGATATTATATTAGTTCCTGATCCAGGATATACAGCTTATGAAACAGGTATTCAAATGGCTGGTGCAACATCTTACTACATGCCTTTAAAGAAAGAGAATGATTTCTTACCAGACTTAGAAGTCATCCCTGAAGAAATTGCCGATCAAGCGAAGATGATGATTTTAAACTTCCCAGGGAATCCCGTTCCAGCAATGGCTCATGAAGATTTCTTTAAAGAAGTAATCGCATTCGCGAAAAAGCATAATATTATCGTTGTCCATGATTTTGCTTATGCTGAATTTTATTTCGATGGTAATAAGCCAATTAGCTTCCTCTCTGTACCTGGTGCTAAAGAAGTTGGTGTAGAAATCAATTCTTTGTCAAAAAGTTATAGTTTAGCAGGTAGCCGTATTGGATATATGATTGGAAACGAAGAAATTGTTCGTGCACTTACTCAATTTAAATCTAATACCGATTACGGTGTATTTTTACCAATTCAAAAAGCGGCATCTGCAGCACTAAGAAATGGCGCTGCATTTTGTGAGAAAAACCGCAATATTTATCAAGAACGGAGAGATACTTTAGTCGATGGATTCCGAACATTTGGCTGGAATGTCGATAAGCCAGCTGGTAGTATGTTTGTCTGGGCAGAAATTCCACATGGATGGACTTCTCTAGACTTCGCTTATGCATTAATGGATCGTGCGAATGTCGTTGTTACACCTGGTCATGCATTTGGACCTCACGGAGAAGGCTTCGTACGTATTGCACTCGTTCAAGATAAAGAAGTGTTGCAACAAGTTGTTGAAAACATTAGAAATAGCGGCATTTTCGTCCTTGAAAAAGTAAATGAATTAGTTAAAAATTAATTCCGGCTCCCCTGCTTAACTTTAGCAGGGGTATTATTAATTGGAGGTACTTTCATATGCATATTAAAGACACACTTCCCCATCGTTATCCATTTTTAATGATTGATAAAGTAACAAATGTAAAACAAGATGAATTCGTTACAGGATATAAACTCATTACAAATAACGAATGGTTTATAAATGATAGTCACAAACATATGCCTCATATGTTAATTGTAGAAGCACTTGCTCAGCTTAGTGCATTTGTACATACAAGTGATTCTGAAGGACTAGGATTCCTCTCCTCTTTAGATGGAGTTGAATTCCACGGAAAAGCATATCCCGGTGATAAACTTGATTTACATTATGAGCTAACGCGCAATCGCCGAGGTTTTGTTCTTGGTAAAGGTATTGCAACTGTAAACGACCAGCCTATTGTAACTATTGAAAAACTATTAATATATCAAGCAGATTAAAGTGTTCCTTATATCAGTTGGAAATATCTATTCTCAACCGATTAAGTAAATAGGAAAACATATTACGTAGTTAGGAGCAGGAAAATGGAACGTACTATCGGTATCGATGCTGGAGGCACATTAACGAAAATAGCTTATTTTAACAAAAAAAAGCTATTAACTTTTGAAAAATTTTATTCGCATGAACAACATAAAATAATAGATTGGATTAAAAACAACAATGGCATAAAACAAATATGTATTACGGGTGGTAAATCGAAACTATTACAGCAACTGCTTACAGGTTCATATAAAATAATAGAGCTAAGCGAATTTGAAGCTACTCTTGCAGGTGTCCAATTCATATTAAAAGAAGAACAACATACTATAAACAATTTTATTTTAACCAATATCGGTACAGGTACTTCTATCCATTATGTTTATAATGAACAATATATTCGCGCTGGTGGAACCGGAGTTGGCGGTGGGACTATTATGGGACTCTCAAAATTGTTAACAAATATAGATCATTTTGAAGATATAATACCTCTAACAAAAGTAGGATCTAGAAAAGAACTAGATATTACGGTTGGAGATATTTATGGTGGTATTCTTTCCCCTATCGATAATAACTTAACTGCTAGTAACTTCGGAAAAGCAGCCATTACAGAATCAAATAATAGTAGCTCCGATATACTAGCTACTGTACAAGGACTTGTCGGTGAAGTCGTTACTGCATTAAGCCTTCAATTCGCTGAAACAAAAAACATTGAACATATTATTTATATTGGTTCGACTTTATGTAATAACGTACAACTTCAACATATTATTAGTAGCTACACCGAATATCAAAATAAAACACCAATCTTTTTACAAGATGGTGGTAATAGCGGTGCAATTGGTGCATTACTTCATGCTACGAAATAAAAAGCTGACTTTTGTCAGCTTTTTAGAAATGGCACTTCAAATTCAATAATTGATTCCCCGTTCTCTCCAATTCGCTCCACGCTTATTCTATCAATCACACAATTTAACTTCCCATGAAAACTAGGAATCTCCTTCACTACTTCAGCAGCTAATTCGGCACTTTCTTTTCTTCCGACTGTTACATGCGGGATGTACGGAATGTCTTCTTTCAAAAATTGTAATAAAGGTCCTGTATATAGAATATTATGTAGTTCCTCTATTTGTTCTTTCCCCTTTTCAACTCGTAAAAACAAATATTCTCTTTCACTTGTAATTTGATTCGTAAATTCAATTTCTATATTCTGTATCGGTTTTGATACATTTATAATATGTAATTTCAGCTCATCATTTGAAATCGAACTTTCAAATGGGAATACAATTGTAATATGCGGTGAAATTAATCCAAATAAAGGATCATGTTTTTGCCTAATGTCCTCGATTTCGCTAATGAACATGTTGTTTAGAAAAAGTAAAATTGTACGCATTTTTATCCCCTCAACTTTTCCTCATTATAATATGTATCATATTCTATGACAGCCTGCCCTTCAACAACTTGTTTTGCTTACCTGTAAAAATAAAAAAACTTCTCAAATGAGAAGTTTTCATATAGCATGATTATTATTTTCCCGCCAAACTTTCCTAAACTTTATATAACAGGCAATTCTCCAAGGAAAAATATACGATACTGCAACAACGTAAAATAATAAACCAATCGTTTGTTGATCTAAATCAACGATAAATTGTCTTGAACCATATCTTAAAAAGACAAGTGCAATAAAAGTAATTAAAAAAGCTGCACTTTTTTTCGTATAAATATTCCCATCATCTCTTCGTTCATAATTTGTTAATACTATAAGCGGTACAGCAAAAAGTACACCAATGAATACCGCTATAATTACTTGTAATATAGCTGGATGTACGGGACCTAAAAACCATACAATACCTGGTGTTAAAAATAGTAATGGCCATAAAATACGTTTTCCCGATCCCTTTATTGGCTTATGCATGGAGCGATAACGACGCCAAAATATCAGTAGTGCAATGCATAAAAAGACGGTTATTAGTGAGGACGTGTCTCCCATATATTTTCCTTCTCCCTAAAAGAATAATCTATCACTATTTTAAACTGTTCGTTCAAATGATACTTTACGAATAAATATACTACTAGTTATGATATAAAGAATTGTTAATCCAATTGAAATAACAATAAAATAAGGGATATCTATTAAAGATACATCATTTGTAAATAACAATCCTTTTATCCCTACTTCTCCATACAGCACACTATTTGTTGAAAGGAAAAGCGACCCACCAATCATGAGACCAATCCATTGAAATCTTTGCTTAAAAATTACTACTACTTGAAAGAAACATGCTATCGTAACATAAAATAAAAATTGTAAAATAAACTGTTGTATTAATTGCTCTCCAAAGTTAACATTTACTAAGTTATATTTTATATCTTGTAAAAACAGTATTTGAAGGAATGAAAACAATGCGGATTGCAACACAATATAGCAAATCGCTCCGATAAAATATTGTATTCTCGTTATACCAAATGAAACTGCTAAACGAAATAAATCATCTTGAACAATGAAAACACTCCCTACTATAAAAATCATAATTGCAATTGAAGGATTATTGATAATTTCGGGTAAATAACCAACTTTCGCTTCATTTAAATGAGCAGCATATAAAGCTCCTTTTATTAATAAAGCTACAATCCAAAATATTAAAATTGCTTTATAATGAAAATTTATATGTAACCTCAATTGTTTCATTAACATCGTCATTCCACTTCACCACCAGTCATGTGAATAAATAGTTTTTGTAATGTAATTCTATCAATTACTAAACCTTCTTTTTCAAGAGAGTAACAATCTTCATTAGAAAGCCCTTCCCATATAACAGCAATACCTTTATTCCCATAAATTTCTTTATTTATAACTTTTTTATTAATCAAGAACTCCTCCACTTTACCTTTTTGCCCTGAAATAATATGACCTTGTTGCAATAAATCTTCCACTGTTGATTGAACAACAAGTGCACCTTCTTTTATGATAATTACTTCTTCAATAACATGGGTTACTTCTTCTACCAGATGTGTTGATAATATAATTGTTCTGGGATACTCCCCGTAATCTTCTAGTAGTAAACTATAAAATAACTCACGATGTGCTGCGTCTAATCCTGTAGTTGGTTCATCAAAAATAGTAATTGTCGCTCTGCTTGCTAACCCTTTAATAATTCCTACAACTGTTTGCATGCCATGAGATAGTTTATGGTATTTCTCTGTTATATTAAGCTGAAATTTACCCGCCAGTTCTTCAGCAAACTTCTGATCCCAATTTTTATAAAACATGTTACATATCTTAAAAATTTCTTTTACGCTATAACTTAAATGAGACTCTTCTTTTACTCTAACGAAACAAATATTTTGCATCGCTTTACTATTTTCAAAAACATCTTCACCAAATATTGATACACTTCCACTACTTGAAGTAATTTGTCCTGCTAGTAAATTTAATAAAGTCGTTTTCCCTGCTCCGTTCCTTCCAAGCAAACCATATATTTTATTCTCTTCCAATGAAATCGTTACTTCATTTACAGCTATTTTCTTTTTATACTTTTTCGTTACATCTTTCGTTTCAAGTGCAATCATCCCTCTTTCCCCTCCTTCGTAATTTTTTGAATCATATCCATCAATTCATCTTTTGATATTTCTAGTACTTTCGCTTCTTCCCACACTTTAGGTAAATATTCAGTCATAAAAGTATTTTGTCTTTTTTTTAGTACAACTTCTTTTGCCCCTTTTGCAACAAACATCCCGATCCCTCTCTTTTTATATAAAATCCCCTCATCCACTAATACATTCACCCCTTTAGCTGCGGTAGCCGGATTTATTTGTAACATCTTCGCAAATTGATTTGTCGATGGAACTTGTTCTTCTTCAAGCAATATGTCTTTTAAAATATCAGATTCAATCGTTTCTGCAATTTGTATGTATATTAATTTATTTTGTTCTAGAGTCGGCTTCACATTTTCACCACCTTAGGTTCATAGGTTCATTACTTATGTAATTAACCATATCACATAGAATTATTTTTTTCCATAAATTTCTTTTACAAAAAAGAGAGTCATTCAATTAAGAATGTCTCTCTTTCTAAAAATTCGAAGTTTCAACTCTTGTTCTCAAATTCTTTTCATTTATACCATTTTGACAAAAATTAAACTGTTGTCCCTCAATACATTTTGTACGATCTACTACTTGCCCTAAATGATAGCTTGTATGCTCAACCAAATGTAATAGACTTTGAAGATCAATATGCCTTTTTTCTTCCCAGACCTGTATATATGCTTTGCCCCACTCATCAAATATTTCTTCAACAGTTTTTAACAAAGCTTCAGAGCTTATTTGTTTCACTGGAAAATATTCTTCAATTCCATTTTCAAAAACTATATTTGGATCCTTATAACGCCTTGTATTTCTCTGTAAATGTTCACAAATATGTAGTACGATTCCACCAATTGAATTAACAGAGGTCTCTTGTTTCCACAAATCTTCTTCACTAACGAGCCTAATTGCCTGTACTAACTTAGGTAAATAATGATCCTGCATTCTATGATAAGAAATTTTGTATACTAACTCCATCTTCTCCCCTCCATTATTTCAACTGGTTCACTTGATATTTAGCGAATAAAGATTTCCGAAAATCTTTATCTTCCACAAGCATTTTAATTTTTTCTTCATTGCCGTTAAAGAACTTTATAACTTTATTTTTATCCCATATATCTTTTTCTTTTGGAAAATCATCGAATTCCCTATGCAAAATTGATAACATTTCTTCCCTCGTTATCTTAAAGTTTTTATTTTCTATTTGAAACTCATAAGCTTTTGCGTTTGGTACTAAAATTACTAGATAGGTAGCATTAAAGAGAAAATTCTTCTTCATCGTATCTTTCTCATCAAACCAATACGTCTCAATCATTTCTTCTGTAAGAGCTCCACTCTCTTTTGCACCATAGTTCACTTTTATATTTTCATTTTCTAAACTTATACTTTGAACTGTTCCACCACCGGGTAAATGATTAATAATTGCAACCACATCTGAATTATTACCAACGTATGTCCCAGTATATTTCTTAAAATCATCTGACCTAACATCATATATATCTTTTATTCTTTCCCCGTTAGAACAAGCCGTAATGAATAAAAAAATTGTTAGCATAACGATTATGTTATGATGCATATATTTCATTTAGCATCCCCCATTTTTATCGATATTTCGTTAATTACAATATTTACTTTCAAATCCCTTTTTAAATATACGCATTTTAATCAAAATTAAAAATTTTCATTTTTTATGTTTACAATTATCCATTAATTGTATATACTTACTAACGTAAGAAAAAAATTCTAAAAGGAGGTCGAAGGAAATGATGAAATTACAATTACATGCATTAACTTTAGCGTTAACTGCACCTGTGTTTTCTGGACAATTAAATATGAATTCGACCACCCTAATGGAGAATTGAAAATCGTACTTTATTTCATTTAATTCATAAATTCGCCACAGGAGGTCGTATACTTTCCTGTGGCTTTTTCACGCCCAGCCATAGGAGAACTGTATCTTCCTGTGGTTTTTTTGCGCGATTTTTTAGTCTCTTACATTATTTTTCTAAGAAAGGAGCAACATTCAATGACTATTAGCGTATTGTTTTTAAGTATTACGATTCAAAGAAATACAATTTCCAAAGATGAAATTCTTCATAATGAGCAAATTGAAAAAGCTATGAATGATGTTAAGGAGCGCCAAGCACTTTACTGTGATCACCTGTAATTCCTTTTTGAAAGGAGGAATTCATTTATGACTTTTCATATTTTCTTTTTTACGACTGTGCTTCAAAAACATACTTTATCTGAAACTGAAATCAATCGTAAACAACAGTTAAAACAACTGACTGATAAAATAACTGACATTAAAAGTTCATACTACACTCAAATGTATTAAAAATATATTTTAAAGGGGTCATATATTCATGAAATTTAAAGCATTCTTTTTAACAATCACCATTCAAAAACGTAAGCTTTCACAGAAAGAGATTTTACGTGAACAACACATCCAAAGCATTATGGACGAAGTAAAAGAGCGCCAATCTTCTTATTACACTCGTTTTTTCTAAATCATTTATAAAGGGGCAATTATTTTATGAAATTTAAAGTATTCTTTTTAACCATTACCATTCAAAAAAATAAATTTTCTGAGTCTGAAATGCTTCATGAACGTCAAATTAATCAGGCTATGAATTCTGTAAAAGAAAGACAAAGTCATTACTGTAGTCATCTGTAATTCCAATTCAAAAGGAGGAATTCACATATGAAGTTTCACCTTTTCTTTTTAACGATTACGATTCAAAAAGAAACAATATCTCAAAATGAATTAAAACAAGAAAGACAATATAAACAAGTTATTGATGAAATTCGAGATCGTAGAAGCAAGTACTACACTCACCTTTAATCGTTTAACTATATAGAATTGAAAGGAGTCGATTATGATGTTGATAGCACGCTGTAAGGAAATAATTTGGATAGTTCAGAGGGATTCCACATAGTTTTATAGAGCTTATATCACACAAGTTTATCAATGAATTTGATGTATAAAAAATATATAATAAAATCAAATCAACCCACTTTTAATTATTTATTTATAAACAAAAGATACACCACTTAAAAAGCGGTGTATCTTCCTCAGTTTTTACTATTTTCGGTTACTTCTCTTCGTCTTAAACAATCTCACTAAGTTCGAAACAACTGTTTTTGTTACTGCATAAACTGGTACTGCTAAAATCATTCCGATAATTCCCGCAAAGTTACCTACCCCTAAAATTAAAATAATAATTGTTAGTGGATGAATATTTAATTTCGAGCTCATAATACGTGGTGAAATAATATTACTTTCAAACTGTTGTACAATTGTTACGATAATAATTACGTATAAGGCTTGCATCGGAGATACGAACAGTCCTACAATAACAGCTGGTGCTGCCCCGATAAATGGACCTAAGTTAGGAATGATGTTTGTAAATGCTGCGATAATTCCTAAAACGAAAGCGTACGGTAAATCAATAATTAAATAACCGATAAAAGTAAACGCACCTACAAATATACAAACGAGCGCTTGCCCTTGAATATATGCAGATAATGTTTCGTTCGTTTCCTTAATGATACGAAGCCCCTCTTCACGGTAAGACTCTGGTAATAAACTTACCGCTTTTCCTGGAAAGGCATGTCCATCTTTAAACATGTAAAATAAAATGAACGGTACAGTAAATACAACTAATGCAACGTTCGTGATAATACCAAATAAAGCCGTTGCACTCGACGTAATTGTATTTGGTATATCTTTTAAGTATTCAATCGCATTTTTTTCAATTGTTTCAATGGAAACGTAGTTTTGTGTAGATAACCATTCAAACAACCTATGATGTGATAATTCTTGTATGTATACTTTTCCCTCTTTTATGTAGCCTGGCATATTTTTTACTAAGTCCATTAGCTGTTGTGAAATCGTAGGAACAACTACTCCAACGCCAACCGCAGTTAATGTTATGATAAAAAGATATAACAGCAATATCGCTAAATTTCTAGGTACTTTTTTATTCTCCAAAAAGATTAATACAGGATTAAATATGAAGTATAAAAAAAGCGCGATTAAGATTGGGAAAAATAATGTTGATATGAAGATACCAATCGGTTGAAATAAAAATGATATTTTTGTGCAAATAAATATGATTCCTACAACCATTAGCACTTCTAATGTCCAAAAGTGCACTTTTGATTTCAAAAAAATGGCCTCCTTTAAACTAGCACTTCTCTTCATTGTACCAAAATAAGTATGAATTTCACATAATATTTTCCTTTACAATATTCCAAAATACCAATAAATACACTACAATGAGATTACATACAAATTTGCAGGTAAAGGTGATAAAAATGACACAATGCATCATTTGCAGAAAAGATACGAAAAAACTTAGTGAACAATATGTCATTCCAGAAATATTATGTGGATATTATTTCACAAACTCAATTTGTGATACTTGTCATGAACAAATGACAACAAATATTGATCGTCCTTTAATTAGGCATAAATTGAGTCAATTTAAGATTGAACAAATGAAAAGACAAATTGATTCCCCACTCTATACGAATGAGCACGGTGAGGAACTTGCGGCTGCTGAGACTGATGTTGTCGAAGTAAGCGACGAAATTCTTTATTCTAATGCATTAATTATGAAACTATGTAAAAAGCACGATATTTCCTTACATAATGAAATTTGGAAAGAGGAACGTGTAACGAAAGTAGCGAGTTCTATTCAACGTGAATTACTATTAGATAACCGTAAATATAAAATGAGTATATTAAAAATGGCTTATACATTCGCTGTACAAGCAGTTGATGGCTACTTTGAAGATCAAGATGCAATTGATATTTCTACCATTCTCTCAAATGCAGATTTCGTGGAACTAAAAGAAAAAAGCATTGTACGTGATTTAAGCAAAAGTTCTTTATGGAATACGCTAAATACAAGTAGTGAAAATCATTACTTTATTTTACTTAGCGATAAAGACGGTCTGTTTTGCTTCATTCGCTTGTTTGACATCTTTGATGTTGTCGTTCATTTATCAGAAAAAAGATTTGACCTTCCATCACCCATTGTCGGTGTAAATAATGTGAATACACAGAAATTTTATGTCCAAAGTTTAAAACAGTATATGGATGGGCTGTTCAAAGAAAAAGCACCTACTATATAATAGATACCAGAACATACGGTCTCCTTTCTTGATGAAAAGACACTGTGTTATAATGAGTATGAAAAGAACAATACAATCACATAAACCAATTATAAATTGTATATAAATAAAAAAGACTAGTGTGCGGCTACACACTAGTCCACGTAACTTAGCAGATTGGATTGTTCATTTATCCTATTTGTTTCTTACAAACAAAACAACCCACATTCTATAGGCATAGGTGGGTTGTTATTTTTTGAGCTTGTCTATTAAAACGACGACGAACGTTAACAATGCAACGAGAAACAGTCCACCCTGCAGTAGCAACGCTATTTCACTCACGTATTATCACCCCCCTCCTACTCGGAGAAGTGATAATTGAACAACCAACCGCACCTTAAGTTACCCTTTGATTTTACCATATTTTCTAATAATTTACGATGAAAACCCGCAAGCGAATAACTTGCGGATTTTTTATACCCTATTAACAGGCAGTAAACAAAATGAAGCAATAAATAAGTGAAACTTTATTTCTCACTATTTTTTTAATGCATATGCATCAGCAATCATTTCACCAACAATTTTATTTTCTTCTTTCTTCTTGTCTTTCAATAATGGGAATAACAATTCTGCCACTTCATACGCTTCTTCTAAATGCGGATATCCTGATAAAACAAACGTATCAATTCCTAACGATTCATATTCTTTTATCCTTTCTGCTACTGTATGCGGATCGCCTACAAGTGCAGTACCTGCCCCACCTCTTACAAGTCCGATTCCAGCCCATAAATTAGGGCTTATCTCTAACGACTCTCTCGTACCTTTATTTAAATGTGTCATCCGTTTTTGACCAACCGAATCATATCTTGCAAATGTCTTTTGAGCAAGCTCAATTGTTTCATTATCCACATATTGAATTAAATGTTCGGCCTCTTCCCATGCTTCTTCTTCTGTCTCTCTTACAATTACGTGTAATCTAATGCCAAATCGGACTGTACGCCCCTTCTCTTCTGCAAGTTTTCTTACTTCTTCTACTTTTTCTTTTACTTGCTCTGGCGGCTCTCCCCACGTTAAATATACATCACTATGTTCAGCTGCTACTTCTTTTCCAGCAGCTGATGATCCTCCGAAATATATAGGAGGATATGGCGTTTGAACTGGTGGGAATACAACTTTACTATCTGTAACTTGAATATGTTTTCCTTCTAAAGAGATCGTTTCACCTTGCAATGTCGATTTCCAAACTTTTAAAAATTCATCCGCTGCTTCATACCTTTCATCATGATCAAGATATAATCCATCTCCTTGTAGTTCAACTGGATCTCCTCCAGCTACTACATTAATAAGCAGTCTCCCATCTGAAATTCTATCAAATGTAGATGCCATCCTCGCTGCAACTGTAGGGGACATTAGTCCTGGTCTTACTGCTACTAAAAATTTTAGTTTTTCTGTTTCAGCAGCAAGAGCTGAAGCTAACACCCAAGGGTCTTCACATCCTTGACCAGTTGGAAGTAAAACACCCGTATATCCTAAATAATCAGCTGCCGCAGCAACTTGCTTATAATAACCATATTCAGCTGCTCTTCCTCGTTTTGTCGTTCCTAAATATCGACCATCTCCATAAGCCGGAATAAACCATAATAATTCCATGCCTTTACACACCCCTTATTTATTTTGAATCGTATACTAACACATTCTATATAAATTACCCCTAATAATTTATATGTTAATTCCCAGTCTCACCTTTAAAATTATCTCGCCATCTTAAAAACTTCGCTTCTAGTAAACGTACTAGAGAGTCAGAAAACTTCCCAACAAATGCAAAGATAATTATGCCGACAAATACGATATCTGTATTTGAAAATTGCCTTGCATCCATAATCATATAACCAATACCTTCTGTAGATCCCATAAGTTCTGCTACTACTAAACTCACCCATGCAACACCTAACGATAACCTTGCTCCTAGTAAAAGATTAGGCAATGCAGATGGTAAAATGAGTTTCGTAATTAGTTTTCTTTTGCTAAACTCTAACACTCTCGCAACATCAAATAACTTTGAATCCACACCTCTAATACCTAAAAATGCGTTTACGTATAAAGGAAAAAATGCACCATCTGCAATTAATAACACTTTCGATGTTTCACCAAAACCGAACCATAATACGAAAAGTGGCGCAACAGCTAGATGAGGTACAGTTCTTAACATTTGCACAGGTGGATCTAAATATTGCTCACTTCTCGTTGAAAATCCAACAATCGTTCCTAAAATGATTCCTAAGCCCCCACCAATAAAGAAACCAGCCGCAGCCCTGAATACACTAATACTTAAATGGCCGAATAACTCTCCTGTTTTAATAAGCTCTTGGAAAGCTAGAAAAATATCTAATGGTGTTGGTAAAACTGTTTTAGAAACAAGACCGAATACGCCAGCTAACTGCCAAATTATTAATATAATAACCGGTATAGTAATCGCCCTTACTAAAACTTTTACATTTAACTTTCGCACATTCTTAACTCTGTTTTTCTCAATCGTTATACTCGCTGGTTTAATAACAGCTTTCGTATTTTCCACTTTACAAAACCTCTTTTCACTTCGCTTTCAATGCTTTTTCTACGAAAGAATTATCTACAACTTTTTCCGCCTTAATTTCTTTCTTTATAGAACCGAGCTTATATTGAAAATCCGCTGTCTTTTGTTGTTCTGCTATTATTTCCTTCGTTACCGAAACTAAAATTGGTTTGTCGTGATTAAACACTTCTTTTACGATCTCCGCATCTATCTTTTTTACAGAAGTATATACTTTTATTGCTTCATCTAAGTTAGCATCTTGCCATACACGTGCTTTCTCATAAACTTTGAGGAATTTCTCAACTAATTCTGGATGTTCTTTCGCAAATTTTGTTCTCGTAATTAAAAATTCTGGTGAAGAGACATTTAATGTTTCACCGTCTGCAATCACCTTCGCACCTTTATTTAACGTATGTAATGATATGAAAGGGTCCCAAATCGCCCATGCATCTACTGATCCTGATTCGAATGCAGGCTGCGCTTCATCTGGTTGTAATTGAATGACATTTACCTCTTTTGCATCAATCCCTTCTTTATCAAGTGCTCGATACAATAAATTAAAGGCACTACTTCCTTTTGCTACTGCAATTTTTTTACCTTTTAACTCTTTTACACTCGCAATCTTGCTATCTTTTTGAACGAGAATTCCAGTTCCTTTTCTCGCATAACTTGTATTGGCGATTTCGGTAAATCCAATACCTGCTGCTTGCGCTGAAATGACTGGAGAATTCCCTACTTCACCAAAGTCTAATCGGTTTGATGCGATTGCTTCAAAATAAGGAGGTCCACTTTGGAACTCTGTCCATTTCACTTTAACTCCTTCTTTTTTAAACTCCTCTTCAAACCACCCCTTTTTCTTTGCTAGTAATAGCGGGCTTAACCCTTGCTGTATACCAATTTGTATTGTTACATCTTCTTTCTTACTACTTGCTGTACTTTTTTCACATCCTAATAAACATACTGATATAGCTAAAGCAAAAGAAAGAATTTTAAATTTTTTATACATATAAAATCACCCTTTTCCTATATACTTGTTTGAATCAACCCTCCATATTCAAACTGCTGTAATACTTTCGTTCGAAGTTGTTGGAACGATTGAGAAGTTTTATTTCGCGGATAAGGCAAATTATTTTCAATCACTTTATGTATTTTCCCTGGTTTTGCACTCATAATGATGATTCGGTTTGAAAGATATATCGCTTCGTCTATATCATGTGTAACGAATATCATTGTTGTTTTCTTCTGCTCCCAAATATTTAGCAATACTTCTTGTAAATGACTTCGAGTAAAAGCATCCAGCGCTCCAAAAGGTTCATCAAGTAATAATACATTTGGATCTCTTAATAACGCTCTCGCTATCGCAACACGTTGTGACATCCCGCCTGAAATTTCTTTCGGATACGATTTTTCAAAGCCATCTAACCGAACGATTTCAACCCATTCTCTCACCTTATCTTTCACATACTTATCTTTTAACGACAAATCTGCCGCTATATTTTCTTCAACTGTTAACCATGGAAAAAGCCTATGTTCTTGAAAAATAAAACCTTGTTTCTTGCTCGTTTTTAAGATAGGCTCCCCGTCAATAACAACTTCACCTTCAAAATCATTATCTAGACCTGCAACAATTTTTAGTAATGTACTTTTTCCGCACCCACTCGGACCAATTACTGTAACAAAATCCCCTTCCTCTAATTGAAAATTAATATTCTCTAGCACTTGAACCGTACCAGTTTGTTTCAAAAAATATTTTGATACCCCATCAATTGAAACAGTCATTTCTTCCCCTCCTTAAAATGATTCATATAAATGAACAGATTCAGTATTTGTGCAATAAAAAAACCAAAGGCATTTTATCTGTTGATAAAATGCCTTTGGTTTCTCCAATCAGCAATACGTTATGGAATTAAGTACATATTATACAAATATTTCCGATAAGTCAACTAGGTTTTATTAAAACATACATATGATTTGTTTGAACATTTTACTTTTGTTTATTTAAACGATATCGTTTACTTACTATTTTTTCTGATCTTTAATCCACTGTAACCAATAAGAAAACTCACACGCTAAATGCATTTGATGGGATTTAATTAGACTATTAGGACAAAGGGCTGGGAACTCAACAACTAGACTTACTTCTATCCCTGTATCAGTATCTTTAAATTGATGTCGAACTCCACCAATAGTAGTACCATCTTTCATACGTGCAACACCTGTTGATTGGTATTGATAAGATTTATCTCTCGGTGTTTTCAATCCGGTTTCGTCACCAAAAACAATGAAAAATTGAACTGGAAACGGAGAATTACCAGTAGTTTCGATAACCTCTAATTCATTTTCCCCAAAGGGTCTTAGTACATAGTGATCAGGACAAGCAGATAAATTCACTTTGTTATTTTCACGTGATTGTTCAAGCATCAAACTATCAATTCCATGTATAGCTACTTCTGCTGTAATCCCGTCTAAATAAATACTAGTTTTTGAAAATTTTCGTCTATCGCCAGATAAAAGAGTACAGATACGCATACCTAATGCACTTAATCTAAGTTTTGATTTCAACTTTTCGTACATTTCATTGTATGTATATCGCAACTTTATTTCCGTTAGCTGTTTTATCATGACGTCTGTATCATTTATTTCAAGCTCTTTATGTCCTAATGTATATAATACTTTTTTTATCCGTTCTCTTTTCCATTTTATAAGTTGCTCTTGTGAGATATTATTTCCATCGATAATAATTTTCATAAACTTTCTCCTTCCTTTTGATTGTATCGTAGTGTAGTTAATACTAAATTAACCATTTCATGTTTTGTATCTAGATTCAACTTTACTTCTGAATGAGCAATACTGTTAAGACCGTATAAAATAAATCCAGAAGCTAATAATGAGTTATCAGTATAAAAAATCCCTGTTTTCACTCCCTCTTCAATTACTTGTCTAATGAACGGTTGCATACGTGCGAATAATTTCTGTTCCAGTTGAAAATGTTGTTCCGTCTGAAACGAACTCACATTTTTATAGGGTGCTAACTTTTCAATAAATGTCCAAAATATATCTAGTGAATCTTTCATCTTTTGCATGACAGACCGTTCATTTGAAACAAGTATTTCTTCAATTAACTCCATATTTTTCACAATACAGTCATTTAAAACTTCATCAACAAAATTCTCTTTAGACTTGAAGTAATAATAAAATAAGCCCGTTGCTACACCTGCATGATTCACAACATCTTTTATGCCAAATCCTTTCATACCATTTTTCATATATAGTTCAAAACCAATATCCATTAACTCTTGGCGTCTTACATCTGGTTCTTTTGATATTCTTTTCATACGTCATCTCCTACAATGTTTTCACCACGACTGAATCTAATTCAATCATAAACGACTGAACTTGATTCAGTCAATATTATTTCATAAATTTAAAATCGATTTAATAACTAAGCGACGAAATTTCTACAAAAAAAAGAGTAATCTCAAGAGATATGCTACTAACCTTAGATTTATCAAAAAAGTTAGATCATATAACTTGAGACTACTCATTCCCATTCAAAATATTTATGTAATTAAATTTTATTTCCTCTGCACTCTGGCTGTCTCCAAAACTATTGGTGGCAGCTCTTTTGGAATGATTTCTTTTAATCCATAAAGAGCTTTCTTCACATAACCACCTTCGAAATTTCCTAATGGTTCTGGTAATTCATCCTCATCCAATATGAAGTATTCTCCATTTGGAAGTACCATAATATCGATGATTAAATCTTCAAAGGAAACCACTTCATCTTTTATTTGTGTGTTTTTTACGATATTAAAATAGGAACCTAAATACTTTCCTTTTATATCTCTCCATACGTATAAATTGTACGGACGATCTTTCCAGTAATATGCGATTGTATAACTCCCTTTTGGGATTGTTAACTTAGTATCATTTGCAGTCATTGTAAATGAATACTGCACCTCGTGAAATAAAACGATACTTTGTGATTGCTTTTCAAGTAATAAGCAATTGTGATCTACTATTGTTGAGTTATACCGGATTTTTCTTTCTATAATTTCAATTTTCGATGTAAGTAACTTATTCATTATTTTGTTTCCCCTTATGCTAGTTCTATCCTCAATTATATCCATTTATGTAGTAATAAAGAAGTGTATAGTTTTTTATATAATGATTTATACAAGTACATAATAAAAACTCCTTCTTATTTAGAAAGAGTTTTTCACTATCCATGTTTCATATTTTTTCACTTCTAACGGAAGCTCATTTGTTTTTATGCAACTAACAGTACTATTACTCATGTTTTAACTTTTCCTTAACCGCATCATAAAATTTTCGTTCTTCATCAACATTTAAGTAAACACGACTTACTGTTTTAGAAAAGCCGTATAACAACTGCGCTTTCACTGACTCTTTTAATGTTATTTCAAAAGTAGCAGGTTCTTTTATGAACTCCATAACAGTTGCATCCAATACCTGTCTCCCTTCTTTTGCCGTTAGCAATTCACCCTTGTAGAACGCAATATTATCAATTTGTGTAAATGGCACAACAATTTTCTTTCCTAATCCGATTTGAATGATTACTTGTTCTTCTGTTACGACAAGTGGATTTTTGCGCATCGCTTGTATTTCAGCTATAAAATAAATCATCGCGTATACATTTAAAATAAGTAAAATCCATGCTATTACTGGATTCCACTGATGTAGTAAATAATGAAAACCAATGCTTTCAATTGCTGTTGCATGAATAATCATGATATACACACCTATAGCACCAGTCTTTTTATGATATGAGTATACAGATTTACCTGTTGGTACTTTTTCACGCCACGATAAAAACGCATAATAGATTAACTTACACTCTGTTAGAATGACATCTATTAACTTACCTCTTTTCATAGTAGCGTCAAACGCTGCATCAATTGCATAAGAAAAGGAATAATTTTCTCTTCTATATTCTTTATATTTTTTTATTATTTTAGGAAGCACTCTAACAATTTTATAGAGAAGGAATAATTCTAGACCTACAAATGCAATTTCAGCCGCAACAATAATATAAGAGATGAATGAAAAAGCTTGTAAATAATCACTTGGAATAATAAATCTTGCAAAAATATAACCAGCTATTACAACAGGAACTATATATGTTAACGAGTATCTTTTTCGAATAATGAAGAAATACGTGATGATTGGAATGACAAACATGCAATCTAATAATGACCCAAGCACAACTTCTTTCGGCGCAACTGGTACAATTGGAAGGGCATACAATAAATAGTTTGATAGCATAATTAAAGAGACGAGTCCAATCCAAATACCTTTTCGCCTTCGTGATAGTGTAACCTTCATACGTTCACTCCTTTATTTAAAAACCTCATTTAAATGGTCTTTATAAAATGAAATGGCACGTTCAAATTCTTTTACTTCCTCTACTTTCACGACAGTTTCAAGTAATAATTTCATCGCTGATTCGTGATCGTTTACGTTATATTTTGCTAATGATAAAAATACTTTCATCGGAGCATTCTCTGGAAATTTTTTCACCCCAGCTTCTAATACTGTAATTGCCTTTTCATATTCCCCTATACAACGATATGTACTTCCTAAACCAATATAAGCACCGCAAAGCGATTCGCCATCAAGTCCATTTGCGATTGCCTGCTCATAATACGGAACTGCTTCTGTTTCTAGCCCCATTACATCATGTATCCACGCACATTGATACAGTACTTCTGCATCCTTTGTAAAGTTTGTTAATCCTATAAGCATCTCTTTAGACTGCGCATATTTCTTTTCATTTCTAAGTTTAATAGCTTGCTTTAATAAATGTTCCATAGAATCCACTCCTCACCAATTATTCTGTGTATAGCTCTTGATTGGTATACGCTTCACATTCGTGTAAAAGTAAAATTCCCACCAATTAAAGTTTCGCTTACTTATTACTATGCGGATTCATTCTCATCTAAAAACTTAATTTTAAAAAGCAGTGACACGATTACATAATACCTCTAAGCTTTTGACAATTTCTTTCGCTGTTTCATCTTTCCCATTACACAACTTCCCTTTACCATCCTGTCCAATTACATAATGCACAGCCCCGCGCGAATATAAAGAATGTGGTGAATTCGCAATCATTACATTCGCCCTTGCTTCTTTCATTCTATTTTTTGCTCTTTCAAACAGTTCTTCTTCATTTAAATCACTTTCAAGTTTAAAACCAACAAGTACTGTTTCTGGGTCCCATTCTTTTATTTGTTTTAATACCTTTGGAGCCTTTTGAAAGTGAATAATCGGTGCTATATCACTTGAAATTTTTCCGTTCATATTAAGAACATTACCATCTTGATCACAAATTTTCTCTACAATCCAATCTGATCCAGCCGCTGCCATAATGACTGCATCAACCTTTTCATGTGATATGATACTTTTCATTTTATCTTGTAAATCAACGATTCCTTCAAATGGATGTAATTCTAACCCTCTATGTACATCACTCGGTTTCTCCGCAAAATAACCGTGTAAATATATAACATGTGCCCCTTTAGCTAGAAGTTCTTCTGCGATTATCCTTCCGATTGTACCTTTGGCCATATTCGTATGCCCGCGTACTTGATCCCATTTTTCTAGACAACCACCGCTCGTAATTAATACCTTTTTCCCCTTCATTGTAACCATCCCTTACTAATTTTTCTTACGAAACCATTCTGTTCCAAAGTCAACTATATCACGCTGTTTCATTAGACGACACGTTGCATTCCCTATCTTCCCATTTTTTACAGTTCCTTTTCGCTCAAACTCCACACCAATTTCTACAAACTTCTCAGATTCGTAATCCATTTCAACAAACTCTTTCCACACTCTTTCACCGTTTTCTATAATAGGTGCTCCTACTTGTATTAACTCACATGCACCAGAACGCACCTCGGATAAATGAACAGACGTATTGGAATCATATCCAACACCAATTAATAATACGTACCCGTCTAAATCATATATTTTTCTTAATGGAGATTCTTCTCCAAAGCTCATTGATAACGAATGGTTCATTGTTATTCCTACTGCATGTTTTCCCCATGCAGCAAAACTTCCTAACGGATGATTACTACGTACTACATTCGGATATGTACGAAAACATTCAACTATTTCACCCATTCCCCTTGTTGGGGTTATACGTGAATCAAATGCTGGGACGTTATCTCGGATAATTTGCCACCAGTCTTCCGGTACAGGTGGTCTTGACCAATGTTTCGGATCGGACAAATCCGAAGATTGCGTTGGCATTATTATCGTTCCTTCTTCCGTAACAACTTTCATTAATGCTTCTACTACAGCAACGGCACCACCAGATATCCACCCGATAGAACTTAGTGATGAATGAACGATAATTGTCATTCCTTTTTCGACTCCTAATGCTTTTAAATCTTTTGTTATTGTTTCGATTGTATTTGGAAATTGTGTACTTGCTACTATTTCATTCATTTTCATATTGGTTCCCCCACTAGCCACGTAAATTTAAACTTTTATATAAATATATTATCATATTTTTCTTAATTTTTAACTTAATCATATTCATTACTACAAAAATATGTATATTATTATACTGAAGCCTCAAAACTCTATTAAAATCGTAGATAATGATGAGCGAGAGTTTTTTTGAAATGAAGAAAAATGTAAATCCTATTTTTTCAAACTATACTCCATATGCATATTTTATACTATTTTTCCATGTAACAATGAAGTCTTTCTATCCCTGGATATTTTTCTCCTAAACTTTTAACTTGAAAACCAATTCTTTTATAAAATTCTACCGCCCCATCGTCTGTCTCCGCTTCTATATAAGTCAATTGATATATCCTTACCACTTCTTTAATCATTTGCAGTGCAATTCCTTTTTGACGATAATCTGGAGCCACTGCTATATGACATATGCGTGCTTTAGTTTCTCCGATTATTTCAATACCTAGACAAGCTTTTTCTTCATATTTGTACAAAGTCCCTTTATTACTTTGATAAAATATTACTGCCTTCTTTAAGCTTATTTCATTTGGACCGACGGCATATTGTAGCACATTTAATATTGAATCTTTCTCAATTTGTTTAACACACTGTAAATTCATACTTTCATCCCTTTCTATGAAAAAAGACTAGCTCTTAATAAAAAGAGCTAATCTCATTACGCCGTTATTTTTTCTTCTTTTTTTACAACGACAGCCACATAACTATGAAGTATCATTCCAATAATAACGAGACTCATACCAATCCAAGATAATGATGATGGGATTGGTGCAGATAACCAGATCAACTCTCCTACTAGCGCAAATAAAACTTCACCAGACTGCGTCGCTTCCACTGTTGCTAATTTTTGCGGATCATCTTTCACAAGATCTGTTGCAAAGAAAAATAATACTGTCGCGATTAACCCAGAGCTAACTGCTACAATAAAACATTGAAAAACTTGGCTACTTGACGGTAATCCGCCTGTTGATACTTCGTAACCAGATAATAAAAACCAAAATGGTAAACTTGCTAATGTCATACCGAGTACTCGCTGAAATACATCTAATTCCCCTTTACAAACTTGCATCATTTTTCTATTTCCAAGAGGATACGCAAATGCTGCAATAAGTACAGGAACTACACATAAAACGGTTTCACGAATACCTAATGAAGAAGCATGTTCTACTTGCATGAGAACGACACCGAATAAAATAATGCCCGACATTACTAATTCCTTCATCGGAAGTTTTTTATGTAGTGGATCCACCGCAAAAAATGGTGTTAACAAAATCCCTGCAACGATTGTAATTTGCCATGTTGATGCAACGAGCCAACCTGGTCCGAACGCTCCAGCAAAACTAAGCGGTGCATAAAAGAGACCAAATCCAACGATACTCCACACTAACCATTCTTTCGGATTGTTTTTCATATATTGAAAGAGTTGCTTTAAGTTCCCTCTATACATAACAATAAGTAATAGCATTGGAACCATAAAATAATACCGTAATGATGCACTCCAAATCCAGCTTCCACCTTCTAAGTCCATTGCCCTGTTCAAAACAAAAGTAAAGGCAAAGAAAAATGATGCCAGTATTCCTATAACAATTGCTTTCATTGTAAAACCCCTTGTATTTAATTTTTTATCTCTATGACCTATATTTTAGTATACGCGATGAAAAATCTACATTCAAACTTACATTTCACTTTAGGATGATGAAGGAATTGTAGTAGATTTACATGGGAATAAAGTGCATTGGTATGAAATCGAGGCCATTACATATCAAAATTTTCAAGGGTCAAAATCTACTTTAATCTCGACCCACTATACTCACCATGAAAATATACGCATCCGCTATAAAAGATGGCTACCAACTATTGCACATTCAATTTACTGGTTTTCTATTGAGAAACCAAAAGATTATCATAAAAATTTAATGATAGCTTGGGAAGAAAAGCGAACGAATAAAAACAAACGCCTCCTTTAATTATTATTTAGGGGCGTTCGTTCATTCAAAAATTAAAGAATATGTAGTTTATATTCTCTGTATAATTTCCTCAATCGATTTATATGAGCTTGATGATACCGATTATGATCTGCTATATGCCATATTCCCCATCTTATTGTCGCAGTTTCGCCTTTTTCATACAAAACTTCCTCTCTTAAAAGAACAACACCATATGTTCATCATCACTATACACACCATTCATTTTTATAGCCCTTTTTTCAATTCCGTATGTTTTAAATCCCATTGATTCATATAATCGTTTGGCTGGTTCGTTCGTTGACACAACCCCTAAATTCAATTGCTCTAGCTTCATCTCTTTTGCCCTTTCAATTGCTTTACGTATTAAATCACGTGCAAGACCACTTCTTCGATTTTCAGTATCTACATACATTGCAACGATATGTCCTTTATGCTTATATGCGTCTTTTTCTTCTGTTAATAAAGTAACAACCCCAACTAAACGATTTTCATTATTAAAAGCACCAAATGTAAAACTACTGTTGGATGAAAGATTACTAGCAACTCGTTCAAGAGGGTTTTCTTGACGTACTGCTTCTTCATAAGTCGTTATAAATGCTTCTGGATTTACTTGTAGTGCTTGTAAACGCAACTCCCAATATTTTTTTGCATCCGCTTTTGTAAGTAATCGAATCATTTTATTTTCCCCTTTTTAATTTACATAATATTTTTATAGGTTATTAATTTTTGATTCATACTCTTCTTTTAATATACTGTAACGATAGCGATGAATGAACTTTCCCTGTCTCAATCGATCATTTCTCATTAACCCTTCGCATACAAATCCGGCACTTTCATAACTCTTTTTAGCTTTTGTATTATCTTCATCTACACGTAACCAAATTTTCTCCAATTCAAACTGAGAAAAACCTATTTGTAACATGCTGTTTAGAGCTGCCATTCCAAATCCTTTACCCCAATAGTCTTTATTTCCAATCGCAATTCCTAGTTCAGCATTTTTATTTGTTTTATCAAAATTTTTAAGGTCTACCCATCCAATATGTATACCTGTCTCAGTAACGATTGCCCTTTGTTCATAACCATTTTTTCGGCTTATACAAGCTTCAATCCAGTTTCTCGTATCTCCACGAGTGAACGGAGGATATTGATCTGGTAAAACTAAATGCTTTGTTACATCTCTATCTAATGACCATTGATAGCGATCTTCTACATCATCTAGTGTCAATTCTCTTAATTGAACATATGGTACATTCATTTTTTTCTCCTCTCTTTATTTACCAATAGAAAATCCTTCGAACACTCTTCCACCATACTGTTCTAACGTCTTTTCTATAAAATGAATTAATTCATTTTTCCCTCCCGTTTTATAAAAATGATCAAAAGCGGCTACAAATTTGTTTGCATATTGCTCATCATATCTTTTTAGCACTCTAATAAACCATTTTGAACTCCCAAGCCACTTACCATTTACTCTTAATACATATTCATGTACTAAATCGGCTAATAAATTAGCGATAAACAATTCTTCTTCTCTTTTTGTTGCACCAATAAAGTCATCTAAAGTATCCGTAATAAAATATCGCTTCTGCTTAATCGTTTCTTCGGTCCATTTAGCTGGTCCTTTATGTAGTAAATCATTCGCTTCTTTTTTTAATTTCTCAACAATTTCCTGTTCCCCTTTTAAGGCAATCCCCTCTGAAACTAATTGTGGTAACGACGGCCTTCCTCGATCACAATCCATTTTGAAAAAGGTTTTATATGTTTCGAAATTATGAACAAACACCTCAACAGGCCATCCATTACTATAGAAAGATTCTCTATAGCAAGAAGTTAAACTTTGATCGACTATTACAATGTCAAGGTCAGATGTTTTCGTCGCTTCTCCTCGTGCAACGCTTCCGCCGAGTAAAGCTACATCACAATTCGGAAATTGTAATGTAATTATGTTTTGTGCTGCTTCAATTGGTTTCATAACCGATCCTCTTTTCTTATTTCACTTTCTTTTTTTCAGCTCTTTCTCTCGCTTTTTTTATATAGCTTTCTGCATCTGGTGTTTTACATGATGTTGCACCATGATCAACCTCTATTTTTCCAATTTCACTTGCAATTTCAATCGCTTGTCGCTCTAAGTCTTCATTACGAATTCCTATTGCGATTAAAGCACTATTCATCGCTTCTTTTTTTCTATTTTTTTCATTATGTATATTTTCTTTAATCTCTTCTAAGTACGGAGAGAAGAAATCATCATGTAACGTTTTATTTTTAATCGCTATATTTGCTAATAAAGACCAGCCAGCTCTTCCAATCCATTCATCATTAGACTTTATCCACTCTTCCATTCTTTCTATTGCAATTGGCGAAGTACATATAGATGTCATCAGAACATCCATTAAACAGTAATAATCAACATCCTGAATCCAACTATTAAGCTGTTCTGTCGTTATTTTTTTCGGGTCTAAAATATAAGTTGCTAATGTCATTGCGTCCATATTTTTCGTTTCCCACAATTCAACTGCTAAATCGTGATCTTTTTTTATCTTCTTTTTTAACAATTTTAAATTCGCAAA
Organism: Bacillus sp. FSL K6-2944; assembly: GCF_038005385.1. Classification (NCBI taxonomy): domain Bacteria; kingdom Bacillati; phylum Bacillota; class Bacilli; order Caryophanales; family Bacillaceae; genus Bacillus; species Bacillus sp. FSL K6-2944. Next base: position 1,702,220 of record NZ_JBBOTE010000001.1, read on the forward strand.
ACTAACTCCAAATAACGGCTCTTTCGCTCCGTGGTTTTTATACGTTTTTCGATTTTGTTCTGTTCCATATTCCTCTAGTTGCTGCATTACTTCCTCAAGTAACATATACCCACCTCTTTATCTTTTATGTTAACTGTATATATGTATGTACGATATATTCTACATTACTTTTTGTTTTTCCTATATTTATTTTTAAAATACGGTATGTGAAATTTCTAAACATTGCACAGCTATACCATCAAAAAACTGTACATGTTAAACATACAGTTTTTTGATGGTATCAATTTTGCGTAGAATAAGATATAAACTACGAAAGAACTTTTAATAAGATGTGTATTTCCAACATGTTTAGAAAACGCTTCAAAATGGTTTACTATCTTACTTTTATACCTCCTTCATAAATTATGTTTACTACATTTGTTCTTAGCCAAAATACTTTCTACATTTTAATAACTCTCTCAATAAAAATTTCTTATATAAAAATCCCTACAAACACTGTAGGGATTTATGTCTAAATCATTTTGTTACACTCTATTTCATATGAAAATAGTTTTCTTATTCAGATGCATTCATAAGCACAATTCTCCAACCGTCTGGATCCTCTATTGTGGTTCCTTTCTCTATCCAATACGGGTTTTCAGGTTCTACCTCATGATAGCCCATATTACTTAATCGATTCACTATCTTTTCAATTTCATCTTTAATAGGCATATAAAAAACTAGTAAATTATCTTTTGTCGGTGCCGGACATGGACTTCCATTAACATGTGTAGTAAACTCCAAATGATACTCTTCATCTGGTAAGCCAAACATAACCCCATCATATCCTTCATGATTGTGAAATTCCCCTATACGTTTTAAACCTAATCCTGTTTCATAAAAACTTATCACTTCTTCAAATTTATCTGTTGGTCTTGCAATTCTAAATTGAACCCAATTCTTCATGCAAATCTCCTCCTTTTCATTTTCCAAAGCTTTATAGTAATTAGTATAGGTTACATATATTCCCTTTAACATCCCTCATTAGTGTGAACTTCCTAAGTTGAAAGACCTATTAGTTAATAAACAATAGGACTTTAGTATAAAATTCATATAAAATTAGTTATATAAATATAGAGATGAATTACAAGCTATTACGTATGAAATAGTTCTCCTTGCAGGGCCTTTATATACCGATCAGCAGATCTTTGTACAGCTTTATTCGCATCTTCCACCACACCATGAAATGCATTATATAGTCGACTAAATTGGATATCTTTTACCTTCTCTGCCATATCTCTAACTTTATTCGCTGGTAATGGAATGAGATTGGGATAACTATACATAAAACTTACCCATTTTCGATCCGAAACTACTTGTATAATATCACCTGATAACAAAATACCTTTCCCTTCATTACCGTCTTTCCAATGTATAACAGTTCCACCCTTAAAATGGCCTCCTAAGCGATGCAATGTAAGTTCTTCCGATAATATCAGATGCTCCCCAGACCAAAATTTAATTTGCTTACTCGGACGAACCACCCACTCTTTATCATCTTCATGAATATAAATAGGTACATTGAATGTTTCCGCCCATTTAACTTGTGTAGAGTAATAATGTGGATGAGAAAGTGCTATTGCTTGAATACCACCTAAATCATATATACGTTGTATCGTTTTATCATCTAAATAACTAATGCAATCCCACATAACATTTAGAGTTTTACTTTGTATTAAAAATGCTGTTTGTCCAATCGCAAATTTAGGTTTAGTAGTAATGCTATACAAACCGCTTTCTTCTTTTATTATTTCGTTTTTGTATAAATTGCTATTTTGCATCGTTTCTAATGTTGTCCATGACTGCCCAATTGGATTAACATATTGTCTTTCCTCATTACAAATTTTACAGCGAGAAGGTGCTTCTTCATTTTCGGGATACTGTACTCCACATGTAGTGCAAATATAATTATCCATATTCCCACTCCTTTTTTCATGTAATTGTTTCTTTACCAATATTTTAATAAAAAACAAAAATATTCGAATCAATAATTGGAACGAAAACGAAGTGATACGAAAGTATGATTTGGTGATTGAAAGTTTAAATAATAAAGTTTAAATTCATCCTATTTTTCAAAACTGCAATTGATATAAAATCTTGCATACTTTTGAGTAAACTTTTTTACACTTGTAAAAAAGTTTTTTTGCATTTCCCTACCTATAATTGCTAATATAGTAGAGTAGAACTTTTATAGAGAGAAGGAAAATTATGCACAATGGAATTCGAATGACAACTTTAGTAAAAAGGGCTATGTTAGTTTGTGCGGGGGTATTATTCACATACGAAGTAGCTTTTGGATCAGTACATACTGCTCTAGCTAGTACAGAGGATGAAGCAAAATCTGTTCAACTTGTAAGTGAGATTCAAACATCTCTTGCTCCGAAAGAAGCTCCAAAACATTATAACGGGCAAGTTAGAAAAGTCGCTTATTTAACATTTGATGACGGTCCTGGAAAATACACAGCTGAGCTTTTAGATATGTTAAAGAAAGAAAATGCAAAAGCAACATTCTTCCTAATTGGTTCAAACGTAAAAGCTTTCCCTGATCTTGTAAAACGCGAAGATGCTGAAGGTCACTACGTTGGGATGCACAGTATGACTCATAACTACAAGAAACTTTACACTGAAGGTCATTACGTAGATGAAATGAAGGAAGACCAAGGCTTAATCGCTGGTGTTTTAGGTAAATCACCAGTATTAACTCGTCCATCTTACGGCTCTATGCCAGGATTAAACGAAGCTCTTCGCAACAAAGTTGTAGAAAATGGCTTAAAAGTTTGGGATTGGACAATTGATTCTTTAGACTGGAAATATAACAAAATGCAAGTTGATGCTGCATCTGCTAAAATTGTAGAAAACGTGTTACATGGTGCTACAAATCCAACAGAAGTTATCCTTATGCATGATATTCATCCACAATCAGTAAAAGCAGTTCCTGGAATTATTAAAGGACTGAAAGAAAAAGGATATGAATTAGAAGCATATAATGAGAACGAACACTTCCCATTAAACTTCTGGCATGATAATCGTATGTAATGAAAAGACTTGATTTCCTTTAGCTGGGAATCAAGTCTTTTTATCATTTTGGGAATTACTCCTCGTATATTCGACTCAAACTCCCCCTTCTCTAATATCAATAAAAATTCAAAATCACATGTTATACTATAATTTAGTTTAAATAAGTAGGTGCCATATGATCGTATATACAGTACAAACTGAAGAAGCATGGAAACAATTTAAGAAACTTGGTTATTTAGAAGGTAATAAAGAATTCATCGATCCAGACGATGTATATTCATATGACTGGATGGTGCGCGTCGCTAAAACAAGATTGCCTCATTACGAAGGTAACTATCCTATTTGGGTCTGGGAAGCAAATAATTACCCAAATCGAAATCATAAAGCTTGGGGTAGAACAAATTCAAAAATGGTAATTTTAACACTAGATGTACCGAAAGAATGGGTACTATGGAGCTATTTTGACTATTGGTGCTGTGCTATGACTGATGGATCAACATATTTACATACAAAAAATAAGTGTACTTTAGATGAATGGTATACATATATGGATAAAGAATACGGGATAACATTTGATTTCGACTATTTATTATCTCATCCTGATTGGTGTCTAGGTAAAGAGGATTCGTTAGAAAAACAAGGTGTTATCGGCAAAATACCCCTCTCCTTCGTGAAAAAAGTAAGACGTTTTCGTGCTAAGACAGATAAGTCTATTAGTAAAATCCGAAGTGATAACTGGGATAATAGAAAAGAAAACCGCATTAAAAAGATGAATCGAAAATTAAGAAAGCGAAACGATAAACAAAAAAGAATACAAAAGCGACTTATACGAAATTAAAACATATATCAAAATACAGTAAGAAATTATGGATTGAATATACAAATTCAATCCTATTTTTTATATTATCAACACTTTAGCACATATTACTCTTAAGGAGTGATATGTATATGGATTTTCTTTCAGCCGAATATTTGTCCGCCCTACTTGCCATCATTGTAATTGATTTAGTGTTAGCCGGTGATAATGCCATTGTAATTGGATTAGCAGCAAGAAGATTACCGAAAGTTCAGCAAAAGAAAGTTATTATATGGGGAACTATCGGGGCAATCGCGATTAGAGCCCTCGCTACCTTAGTTGTTGTTTGGTTGTTAAAAATACCAGGGCTACTTCTAATTGGTGGTGTACTCCTTATATGGATTGCTTATAAATTAATTGCTGAAGGCAAAGATCATGATATTAAGGCCGAAGAAGGATTTTGGTCTGCTATTAAAACCATTATTATTGCTGATGCGTTAATGGGCATCGATAATGTACTCGCTGTTGCAGGAGCTGCCCATGGTAACTTTTCTTTAGTAATCATCGGATTATTAGTGTCTATTCCAGTAGTCGTATGGGGCAGTACATTGATTTTAAAATGGGTAGATCGTTTTCCTGTCATCATTACGATTGGAGCAGCCGTTTTAGCTTTTACTGCCGCGAAAATGATTGTAGATGAGAAATGGTTCGCTGGATTTTTCGAAAGTAACCCTTTGGTTAAATGGGCATTTATCATTATTATCATCATCGGCGTAGTTTTCTTCGGAAAGGCTAAACAAAAAGCAACAGCTGGTTCTGTCTCATAATGATGGTATATTTACAAATAAAAGGCGCTATTCATATGAATAGCGCCTTTTATTATTTATTTAGCTTCCCCTTCCGGAGTCGTTTTTACCTTCGTTTTGTTTTTATCGCGGTTGTTATAGTTATACTTCGAACGATCTACTGGAGTGAATCCTTCCGGTGTGTAGAATCGTAATAAGTCACCATTCACGACTTGGTCAGAGTATTTTAGTGAGTTTTGAACCATTTGTTCATTTTTCTTTATTTCATCTGTAAATTCTACAGGTTTTCCAGTAGTTGTATCATAGTATTTGCCGTTTAGTGCAGTAACTGTTGGGCTTACGTAGTTACCGTTACGGAACGCAACGACTTGTTTATGATCTGGTGATAATAAATCAGAACCGAATTGAACATAATTCTTTGTATCTGTACCTAGTAAGTGTAATAGCGTTGGAAGAACGTCAATTTCACCACCGTATTGATGTTGTACGCCACCTTTCACTCCTGGTACACGAACGATTAATGGTACACGTTGTAACTGTGCATTTTCAAATGAGTTCATTTCTTTACCCATTACTTTTGACATTGCTGCGTTATGATTATCTGAAATACCGTAATGGTCTCCGTACATAACAATAATTGAGTTATCATATAAACCAGATTGTTTCAAGTAATCGATGAAGCCTTTTACAGATTCATCTAAATAGCGTGCTGTTTGGAAGTACGTATCTACTGATGAATCACCTGTTGTTGCTGGTTCAATCGTTGCTTCTGCCTTATCGATTGGATAAGGGAAATGGTTCGATAACGTAATAAACTTCGTATAGAACGGTTGTTTCAACGTTTGTAATAACGGAATAGATTCATTAAAGAACGGTTTATCTTTTAACCCGTAGTTTACTACGTCTTTTTCATTCATATCGTAGTATGACGCATCAAAGAATTTATTAAAACCAAATGATTTATAAATATCGTCACGGTTCCAAAATGTTTTGTAGTTACCGTGGAATACTGCTGATGTGTATCCTTGTTGTCCTAAAATAGCTGGTGCTGATTGATACGTATTATGAGATTTCGTTGTAAAGACAGAACCTTGCGGTAAACCAAACATTGAATTCTCTAACATAAACTCCGCATCAGATGTTTTCCCTTGTCCTGTTTGATGGAAGAAGTTATCAAAATAAAGTGTATTCGCATCTTTTGTAAATGAGTTTAAGAACGGTGTAACTTCTTGACCATTTAATTTGTAATCAATTAAGAAGTTTTGGAATGACTCTAAATGAATGTAAATTACGTTCATTCCCTTTCCTTTACCGAAATACTCAGGATTTGGACTTGCATAAGTTGATGTTAAATAATTTCGTACTTCTGTCATATTATCGCCATCAGCTAATGCTCGTTCTGTCGATGCTTTCGCACTTTGAATTCCATCATAAATTGTGTAGTTGTATGCACCTAAATATTTCACAATATAATTACGGTCAAACGTTCTTGTTAATAATTCAGGACGGTCAGACTCTGCAAGACCTAAGTTAACACTGAATAATAAAATACCTGCTACAAATACTAGAGATAATTTATGCTTCGCAACACGAATTGGTTTTGGATTTGCAAATTTTGTTGCGACTAACACAATTAATATAATCGTGTCTAAGAAGTATAATGGATCATAAAGATGTAGCAACGCAAGAATACTACCACCTAAATCTCCAAAGTTATTCGTTTGTGTTAATGTCGGGAACGTAATAAAGTCACTGAAAAAGCGATAGTATACTACGTTTGCGTATAAAAGAATCGACAATAACAAATTAATGATAATTAACCAAATATAAGATCGTTTCCCTTTTGCAAATAATGCAAGTCCTAAAAATAGAACTGCTGAACTAAGCGGGTTAAAAAACAGCAAGAATTTTTGAATTGTGTTTGAAATTCCTAAATTGAATTCCGTTACATAAGCTGCATATGTTTTGAGCCACAATAAAATAACGGCAAACAGAAAGAATCCAAAATGATTGCTTAACACACTTTTGCTCTTTAATAAGAACTGTTTCATTTCTCCACCTCTTTTGATCATCCAAGGCTTATTTTTTTATAAGTCTGTCTCTCTATTCAAATTTTCTTCTTCAAATAGATTATCTTTATTTAACTATATGAAGAATATTAGTAATTATAATTTGAAGCTAGTATTTATTCAACTATTTCTTTCTAGACATTTTGACCTTGGTTTCTATTTAACAAAATAAATTTGTAACATTTCCTGTTTTCTCCCAAGATTCATCCACTAATTATGACACCCCATACTATATACCTTTATAAACTCATTCGCAAACTATTCTATCTCCAAATTTGGTACATATTTCACATGACAAAATAATACGATTTGATTATATTACTCCACTTACATTTCCCTTCTTCAACTAACTCTTTAAATCTTAAAGTCATTACATCCCTTCATACATGAAAAAATTCTCCTGTTCATTAATATTATATTTGAATAATTATTCATTTGACCGACCAGCGATGTTACGTTTTCTCGACAAAAAAACTCGCTCTAAAAAGAGCGAGTTTTTTCATTATATATTATTGACCTTTGTACATTGCATCTAATTGTTTTTGAAGTTCCTCATTTTCTAAGAACTCATCATAAGTAGCCTCTTTATCGATTACACCGTTTGGTGTTACTTCGATAATGCGGTTTGCAATTGTTTGCACGAACTGATGGTCATGAGATGTGAATAAGATTGTACCTTTGAATGCAATTAAACCGTTGTTTAATGCTGTGATTGACTCAAGGTCTAAGTGGTTCGTTGGATCGTCAAGTGTGATTACGTTCGCACCACTTAACATCATTTTAGATAACATACAACGAACTTTTTCGCCTCCAGATAATACAGAAACGTTCTTTTTAACTTCTTCACCTGAGAATAACATACGGCCTAAGAAACCACGTAAGAAGCTTTCAGACTCATCTTGTGGAGAAAATTGACGTAACCATTCAACTAAGTTGTAATCACTATTCTCAAAGTACTTAGAGTTATCTCTTGGGAAGTAAGACTGAGAGGTTGTAACACCCCATTTGAATGAACCACTATCAGGCTCCATTTCACCCATAAGAATTTTAAATAATGTTGTCATCGCAATATCGTTACGGCCGATAAATGCAACTTTATCACCTTTATTTAAAGTGAAGTACACATTATCTAACACTTTTTCACCATCAATTGTTTTAGAAAGACCTTCAACAGTTAATAAGTCATTTCCTACTTCACGCTCAGGTGTGAAACCAACGAATGGGTAACGACGTGATGACGGTCTAATATCATCTAATGTAATTTTGTCTAATAATTTTTTACGAGAAGTTGCTTGTTTCGCTTTAGAAGCGTTTGAACTAAAGCGTGCAATGAAGTTTTGTAACTCTTTTACTTTCTCTTCTTTTTTCTTATTAGCATCTTGTGTTAATTTTAAAGCTAATTGGCTTGACTCATACCAGAAGTCATAGTTACCAACATAAAGTTGAATTTTACCGAAATCAAGGTCAGCCATGTGCGTACATACTTTATTTAAGAAGTGACGGTCATGGGATACTACGATAACTGTGTTTTCAAAGTTCATTAAGAAGTTTTCTAACCATTGGATCGCTTTTAAGTCCAAGTGGTTAGTAGGCTCATCTAATAATAGAATGTCAGGTTGACCGAATAAAGCTTGAGCAAGTAATACTTTTACTTTCTCTGCACCAGTTAATTCTGACAATTTCTTATCATGAAGATCTTCACCAATACCTAAACCTTTAAGAAGGATTGCAGCTTCTGACTCAGCTTCCCAACCGTTAAGCTCAGCGAACTCACCTTCAAGTTCAGCAGCACGCATACCATCTTCATCACTAAAGTCTTCTTTCATGTAAATAGCATTTTTCTCTTGCATTACTTTGTAAAGTTGCGTGTGACCCATAATTACTGTTTCTAATACTGGGAACTCTTCATATTCGAAGTGGTTCTGTTTTAATACTGCTAGACGCTCACCTGGCGTAATATGTATGTCACCTGTTGATGGTTCAATTTCTCCAGATAAAATCTTTAGAAATGTAGATTTACCAGCACCGTTTGCTCCGATTAAACCGTAGCAGTTACCTGGCGTGAATTTTATGTTAACATCTTCAAATAATTTGCGATCCGCGAAACGCAAACTAACGTTACTTACTGTAATCATTTGTGTCCTCCTACTAATACCGCTTATTTCAGCGTTTTCTCACCGATTGTCTTAAAAAATCGCATATTACGACTCAATTATTGTAGACTATAGCTATTATATAGTAGAAGCTGGATGAATAGCAACGGTTGATTGCTATTCCTTTCTTTCCAAACTCGAATAAAACCTTTGTTTTTAATTAGATTAAAGTTACATACACGTTTTAAAGAGGATTCATTTTGAAAAAACATTTATAATTGGAGCATTATGTTTATCAATTGAAATAACACAATAATTTGTATGCATTTCGCATTATAAATAGCAAACTAAAACGCTCAGAAAATATTCTGAGCGTTTTCATTTCCTTCTCCAACTAAAGCACCAGGTAGTGTAAAAAGCTATTTCACCATTTGTATTGTTAACTTATCTTTTAACATTGACCTATATGAGTCAATTTCATATTTTGTATTATTGATTTTTTCTTTTTTCATTTTTAACATATCGAATATTTCTAACTCTAAATTCCTTCTAGCTTCAAGAACTTTTATCGCTCCTTCTACCCCTGAATGGTTATGTTCTTTCCCATAGCCTTGGTTCGTGTAATAGTCGACAATTCCTGTGGACCATTCTGGATTTCTTTCTTTTAATGCCTTCCTAAATGAAAATTCAAGATCATCTTGTTCTACATAAAATAACATTGGATTTAAATTCTCTATGATTTTTGCAACTTTCATTACATAATTTATTATTTTTTCTTTTTGTTCACCGTATTTAATCATCCCAATTGTTAATGGATTTTGTATGAAACAACATTCAAAAATATAAACCTTATTATCTTCTAGAGCAATTTCAGCAAAGTCATTCCATTTGTCAGCAATTAATTCAACATTTTTATCGAATGGCAATTCATATATATCGTTTTTAAAAATATCATTACATAATTCGTCCGAAAACTGGTCACCAAACTCATTTTTTATCTTTCTGTATGGTAATAAATAATTGCTTCCTTTTTTTAAAACTCTTTTAAGAAGCACTTCTTTAAAATCTCCACTGTTAGATACTAATCTATCGAATTCAAATTTATTAAAACAAGATACACCATCATAGTCGGCGGGGTGATTCAAATTCCCCTCTAAAAATAGTTCAACTTCAATTTTATTTTGGCTTAGAATTTCATTTATTAGCTTTGCAGTGGTCGATTTTCCAAATCCAGGTAAACCTTCTACTATTATTAGTTTTGTATTCATATTTATAAATCCCTTCCTTCAAAGTATTTAACCAAGATTTAAAAAATTACTTACTCCACTGCAATCACTCCTTCAAAATACGATATTCAACATTTCCTTTGAAAAATCCTTCTTAAAGTAACCTGACCGTTAGTTTAAGAACATTTTTTTCACAATCTCTATCATTATTTTAACATAAATTTCCATTTACCTTTAAAAAAAAGATAGTCCACCATTATTTGAGTGAACTATCTAAAGTAAATTATATCTTTTAAATCAAATACTTTGTCAGTAATCCCCAATCGTTGCGCTGGTGTTTTTACTGTTTTCTTTTTCTCTTCCTTTGCAATTTAACTAGATAAAAGTACTTAAACAATGCAATAACAATTAAAAAAGGGATGCTAAATCATATGTGATTTACATCCCTAATTTGTGTGTTATTTTATATGTTCTCTCCCATAACTGAAACAGTTACTTTTAAAAGGGGATTCTTTTATTTTCTTTCACTTAATTTCTTTGCATAATTCTTCATTTTACTCGTTAAACCTATTAAAGCAGGTAACAATATTGGCATCACAATGATAGCTAATAGTAACAACGCAACGCCAACTACGGATGCTACTTGTATAAGCGTTAATACACCTGAAGGGATTAATGCAGCAAATGTACCACCTAAAATAAGTGCCGCTGATAATACGACTCCTCCGATATGACGAGAAGCAGTTACAATTTTCGTCGCTGGGTCCCCTTCTAACTCATTGTATCTCATCATTACAAAAATACTATAATCCACTCCTAAAGCGACAATCATTATGAAACTAAAGAATGGAACATTCCAGCTTAATGAATCTACATGTAAAATATGCGTACTAATTTGTTCACTTATCCCTAATGATGCAAAGTAAGCTAATAGTAACGATCCAATAATAAAGATGGTGTTTAATAATGAACGTGTAATCACAATTAATACAATCGCGATTCCAATTAACATAATTGTAGCTGTACGTAAGAAATCTTGCCCAGTTACTTCTTTTAAATCAACGTTTCTAGCTGTCGTTCCTCCGATTGCTGTTTTCGCATGATTTAATTCCGACCCCTTCAAAGTACCATCTATTGTGTTATTGATTTCTTGAATAATTGGCATCGCTTCTTTTGAATACGGATTTACGTCTAAAATGATTGTCATTTTAGCAGTCTTTCTATCATGTGACATGTACGTATTCAAAGCTTTTTGGAAATCTTCTCCCTCCAAAACTTCTTTTGGAATATAGAATTTCTCAGAGCTTTTTGATTCGTTCAGTTCTCCTAAATATTTCTGAGCATCCCCTAGGCCATTACTTACCTTTTCAAGGCCTTCTGTACTTTTAGTTAGTCCGGATTGTAATTGACCCATCTGTTCTTGCAAGTCTTTCAGTCCGGTTAATAGCTGACCTTGCCCATCGTTTATTTTCGTTAATCCGGTTTGTAACTCAGATGACTTGTTCGCAATTTGTTTTGAACCTGAAGCACCTTCATTTAATCCATTTTTAAGATCAGCTGCTCCTTTTTGTAACTTAGTAACTCCATTGTTCATTTCTTTTAAGCCATTATCCACTTTCAATAACGATTGATTCGCTTCTTTAAATGATCCCATCGCCGCATTATGCTGCGCTTTCAATTTATTTAATTCATTTGAAAGCCCACCTAATTGCTTTTGAGCCTCTTTAGCAATTCCTAACGTCTGCAGAATGTTAGGATCATTTGCTAATTCTGGTTTCGTTTGAATGAAATTGGTCATTAACATTTCAATTTGTTCATAACCTTTCTTCGCACCGTCAATCGCTTGAGAAATACTTCCGAAGTATTGATCGTAAGAACTTAAACCTTTTTCTAACTGTGTATAGCCAGCATGAAGTTGTGAAGTTGCTTGAGATAATACACTTATATTTTCATTTACTGAAGTTAACCCACTCTCAATTTGCCGCGCACCTTGTGCTCCGTCATTTATGCCATTGGATAGTTGATTTAAAGCTGTTCCTAATGCTGATACACCACTTTTCGCTTCATTTGTTCCATCAATTAACTTTTGAACGTTCGCAAGACTATTTGAGTCCTTATTACCCATCTTATCTTTCGCAGTAGTTAATCCATCATTAATTTCCTTTATACCACCATTGGCATCTCCTAAACCTGTATTTAGTTCACCCGCTTGTTTATTTATATATAGTTCTTTAATCCTATCACCAGTTGGACGTGTCGGTGAATATACTTCTGAAACACCTTTTACTTTCAAAATCTTATCAGTTAGTTCATCTAAAGTTTGAAGCGAACTCGCCTCATCTAACTTGTTATTCGATTGAATGACTAACGTACTTGGTGAAGAAAAACCAGGTGGAAAATGTTCTTCTATTACGTTAATCCCCATTTTCGACTCATATTTATTGTCTACTTCAAATAAATCGTTGTAATTAAGTGTATTAGAATACTTTGATATGAAAGGAATTGATATCACGAATACAATAATTAAAGCTACAAATGGTCTCACTACTGAGTTATTCGCAAAGAATCCCCATAGACGACTGTCTTCATGACCTTTAAATGTTTTAACGGGATAAAACATCCCTTTTCCTAAAAGCACCATAAAAAACGGATTTAACGTAGTTAATACTAGTAATAAAACTGCGACACCAATTGCTACCGCTGAAGTAGATTGATATAGTTTAAAACTCGCTAAAGCAAGAGATGCAAAACCAATTAGTACTGCTATCCCGCTATATAAAACGGTTTTCCCTGCCGATTTAAATGTTTCTTTCGTAGCCAAAAATGCGTTTTCTTGTTTACTTAATTCTTCTTTAAATCTCGTAAATAATAAAATGTTATAGTCTGTTCCAACCCCAAACAGGACAACAACGACAAACACTTGTGTAAAGTTAGAAAATGGAAAATTAAATTGATCTACTAAATGAGCAATAATCCCCATTGAAACTAAATATGATACCCCAACAGTAAGAAGAGAAACAATTGGAACAATAGGTGAACGGAATACAATGATTAATATTACAAGAATGAAAATGATTGAAATAACTTCAGTCTTTTTCACTCCCTCTTGAGAAGATGTAAGGAAATCTCCTGCTATTAAATCACTTCCTGTTAAGTACGTTGTTACCCCTTTCGTTTTCACTTTATTATGAAGGTTATTTGTAACTTTCGATATTTCACCATGCTTTTTATCTATCGATATTTGCGTTAAAATAGTCGTATTATCTTTAGAAACTAATTGTTTCTCTAATTCTTTATTATCTAAATGTGAAACAACTTCTTTAATTCCTAATTGTTCTTTTTCATTTTGCAAAGCGTTGATTGTTTTTATTATTTCCTCTTTTTGCTCAGTCGTTAAAGCTGTTTTACTGTCACTATTAAAAACAACTATAATGTCATGCTTTTCTGTCCCGTCTTTATCCATTTCTTTTATCATTTTGTCAGCAATACTACTTTGTTCTGTATTAGGAATCGTAATGTGCCCTTTTTCTTTCACTAATTTATCCATATTAGGCATCGTTACGATCATTGTAATGGTAATAACTATCCATAATAGAAAAGATAAACTTCTCCAATTTTTCAGCTTGCTCATTTGCATCATCTCCCGCGATTAAAATTTACGTTAGTTACGGAATAAATATTCATTCCTATTATTCTATTACATTATTTTGTAAACTCTATTAAACTAGTCTTTCCGGAATGAATATTCATTCCTTTAGTTGCACAAATACCCTCTCCTACTCTCATTTTTTAATTCTATTTAGGAATGAATATTCATTCCTGTCCTTATAAAGCTATAGAATCAAATGATTCTAATAGCGTTCCAAGAGCTTTCTTCCAATTCTTTTACTAACTCTTTCGAGTATTCTAATTGCCCTGTTGCAATTACTTTCGTTAATTTTTCTAACGGTTGATATACAATAATAATTAAAGCAACTGGAGGCAATGGACGAAGCAAACCTTTTGCGATTCCATCTTCAATAATATTCATAAAGAAGCCTATAAAATCGTCAAATATTTTCTTACTCTGCTCATCAAGAAAATAACTATCACAGTGAGAATTTGTAAATAAAAAAGCATCCACATTGTTTCTCGCAAATTCAAATAAACGGTTATACGTATGACTAAACTGTTCACGAATATTTGCTTCAACAGGAAAATCCGTTTTTATCATTTCAGAAAGCTGTAACATACTTTTTGAAAATAATGAGTTAACAAGCGCCTCTTTATTTTCAAAATAGCGATAAATAGTACCCGCACCGACATTTGCTTTTTCAGCGATCATTGGAATTGTCGTACCATCGTAACCACGCTCTGCAAAAAGTTGCATCGCAGCATCAAAAATATCCTCTTGTTTGTTTTTAGCCATTTTTTCCACCTCTATTTTCAGGAATGAAAATTCATTCCGTTTTTAATTATAAATTACAGGGAATAAAAGTCAAGTGCGTGACAACGTATAGTTGCGATTCTATTCTCTTGTATGTGAATAAAATTATATCAGCGATTTTCAGGATATATCAACTTACCGACAAAAATTAATACAATGAGATGGAGCTATCCCAAAATTTTGTTCAAAACAACTCCATCTTATATGCAAATTAAAAGAAATCATAAATAAACGGCTTGCGCACTGGTACTACATTCTCAAATGCCCGTATTTCCTCTTCGCTTCCGCTAATTAATTCTAATTCATTTAGTTCTAATGGGCGTTTGTATCCAAGCAGTATTGTAGATAGTGCATTTATATCTAGCTTGATCCCTTTATCCATTGGTTCTTCTATAATTGCTATTTCATAATTTGCAAGTCTCACCGATACATTATTCCACGGTGCAAATGAATCTGTAATATGTAAAATGACTTCTTGTTGTACATTGTTCCAGTTTAACTCATACTGTTTTAAGAACTGCTCTACATCTACAATTCTTCCCATAAAATATGGTTTTATTTCTGTTTTCACACGTGGTTCTTGCAATGTATATAACAACTGTTCGTTTTCACTTACTGTCATTTCAAGCTCTTTAATCATAGAATCATGCTGGCAAATAAAATTCCATAGACCATTTCGTGCTTCATTATGCAGTGGAACAAATTCATCTACTGTCATTTTATAGTTTTCTATTTTATATAACATATAGCCGGCTGCACTTTTATTTTCATCGTAATAAATTGCTAATGTTAAATCCTCATAAACAGCTTGTAACCACCATTTTTCATTGCGAACTAGCATACCAGAAAAATGTTCTGCAAATGTTTCATAAAGCTTCTCGACCTCTTCTGGGTGATTTTCTTTATTGAAACGTTTCACAGTACCATTCACTTGTTTTTTCATAACTAAATCACTCTTTGTCAAATGACATACGAGAAGATTCGCACAAAGTTCCCAGCCGTATTTACGGTAAAATGTAACAGCAAATGGGTGTAACATAGAGACTGTAAAGCCATCTTTTTTCATTGTTTGAAGTGAATGTTGAAGTAGCTCTTTTACATACCCACTTCTTCTGTACTCTGGATACGTCGCTACTCCTGCAACGCCACCCATTTTAAATTTTTCTTTACCTATGTAAATATGAAACGGGATGAGGTGTAGTTTTGCAGCTAAGTCCTCACCTTCCATAATACCGTATACTTCATGACTTTCCTTCATTTTTGTAAGTTGTTGCTGCATTCGTTCTTCTTCTACTTTATATTGAAAAGCGTATTCTGATAAGCGTAGTGCTTCTCTAAATTTATCTTCTTTTAATCGTATAACGTTCATATGTTTCTCCCCCCTCCTTTATTTGAATTGTACCATAATTTAAAATATTACAGTGCGGTGAATGAAATTATAATGACTTAACGACACAAATTCAATATAAAAAAGCAGATACATCCTGTATCTGCTTCTCATTACTTTATTTAGCTAACTTTTGAAGTTCTTCGAAGAATGTAGGATATGATACACCTACTGCTTCTGCATCTTCAATAATTGTTTTTCCTTCTGCTAGGCAGCCAGCAATTGCAAGCATCATTCCAATACGGTGATCACCATAACTATTTACTGTATTGCCTTTTAGAGCTGATTTTCCGTAAATGATCATACCGTCATCAGTTGCTTCTATTCGAGCTCCTAGTTTCGTTAACTCAGCAACGACTGTATCAATACGGTTTGTTTCTTTTACTTTTAATTCGTGTGCATCTTTAATTACTGTAATTCCTTCTGCTTGCGTTGCCGCTAATGCGATTACAGGAATCTCATCGATTAATCTAGGAATAATATCTCCGCCAATTTCAATTCCTTTTAATGAAGATGTTTCGATTGTAATATTTGCAGCTGGTTCTGATGCCCCTTCGTTAATTAGGTCTACAGTGAACGTAGCACCCATTTTTTCTAAAACATCAATAATACCTGTACGGGTTGGATTCATTCCTACATTTTGTAATACTAGTTTACTATTTGGGATGATTGCACCTGCTACTAAGAAAAATGCTGCTGATGATACGTCACCGGGCACTTGAATGTCTGTTGCTGTTAATTTTTGTCCACCTGACAGC
Organism: Bacillus sp. FSL K6-2944; assembly: GCF_038005385.1. Taxonomy (NCBI): domain Bacteria; kingdom Bacillati; phylum Bacillota; class Bacilli; order Caryophanales; family Bacillaceae; genus Bacillus; species Bacillus sp. FSL K6-2944. The sequence goes on from NZ_JBBOTE010000001.1 coordinate 1,718,838, forward strand.
TTCACTGTTTTCCCTTCGCGAGTTACTTTAACACCAAATGCTTCGAGCATTCTTTCCGTATGGTCGCGTGAAATATGTGGTTCTGTAACAGCTGTTACACCTTCTGCACGAAGACCTGCAAGTAAAATAGCTGACTTTACTTGTGCACTTGCAACAGGAGAAATATATTCAATTGCTTTTAAATCTCCGCCACGTATTGTTAACGGTGTAAATGTTCCTTCTTCTCGGCCGTCTATGTTTGCGCCCATTTGTTTTAATGGGTTTGTTACACGCTTCATCGGTCTTTTTGCGATAGATTCATCACCTTGTACGCAAGAGAAAAATGGTGTGTTAGCTAATATACCTGACATTAATCGGATTGTTGTACCAGAATTACCAACATCTAATACAGCTTTCGGTTCTTGTAAACCTTCTAATCCTTTACCAACTACAGTAACCTCATCACCGTTTTGCGTAATTTCTACTCCCATTTCTTTAAAACATGAAATCGTACTTAAACAGTCTGCACCGGGCAAGAAACCTTTAATTGTTGTTTTCCCTTCTGCAATAGAACCGAACATAACAGCACGGTGTGAAATGGATTTATCACCTGGGATTGTAATATTGCCATTCAATCCGTTATTAACAGGTTGTATTGTTCTTTCTTTCACGTTTTTCACCTTCTCATTTAAATTGTTTCATAAGTTTGGTATTCTTCTTCTCCAAGCGCTAGTTTTGCTTTCATACGATCTTCTTCCCTTTGGAAGCTAATACGTAATACCCCAAGCAGTCCTTCACGCGCTTCTAATATTTGCAAGTTCGTAATACTAATTTCCTCGCGCGCCAAAATACTCGTAATATGAGCCAATGCCCCCACCTTATCTAATACATCGACGTATAAGTCGTGATAGGCAGGAATTGCCCCTCTCTTTCTTACTGGTAAAGAATCACGGTATTCTTTCGCATCTGCAAAATAGTTTTGAATCTCGCATGCATCTCCGGTAGAAACTGTTTTATATAAATCTTCCATTTCAGAGATCCACTCTTTTAATAATACCATTAAATGCTCACGATTTTGCTTTACAATATCACTCCACATTTTCGGACTACTAGATGCGATACGTGTAATGTCTTTAAACCCTCCAGCAGCTAGCTGATGAATGAGCGGATTATCTCCTGCATGTTTCTCTACTTGCTTCACTAAACCTGCTGCGATAAGGTGCGGGAAATGACTAACGATCCCTGTTACATAATCATGTTCTTCTGTATTTAAAACAAGGAAATGTGATCCCGTTCCTTTTAACCAATCTTTTAACTCTTCCACATGTTCATTTGGCACATGATGCATCGGTGTTAAAATGTAAAATGCATTTTCAAATAAATGCGCTTTTGCACTTTCAACTCCCGTTTTATGAGAACCTGCCATTGGATGTCCACCAATGAAAGATACTTCCTTTGAAAATAAAGTTTCTGCTTCATTCATAATCGTGCCTTTTGTACTACCAACATCAGTCACTATAACATCTTCTCGTAAACGGAATGACGCAAGTTTGTGTAATAGCTTCTTCGTTTCTTCAACTGGAGAAGCAAAAACAATTAAATGTGCCTCTTCACATGCATGCTGTAAATCAACTGCTATTTCATCTACTACGTGTAATTCTTTTGCACGCTCTACTTGTTCTTGAAATATATCATAACCTGTTATCGTTACATCGTGCTCTTTCTTAATTGCTAATGCGAGAGAGCCTCCGATTAAACCAGTTCCAATTAATACTACCTTTTTACGCATTTTCCTCATCTCGAGACTTTCTTTTTTTATTTTCAAAGTGTTGTTGTAACACTGAAATCACCCCTTCATTTTGCTCCCTTGTTCCGACTGTAATACGGATACCATTCGGGAACGGACGAATAATAAATCCTGCATGTGCACAAGCTTCATAAATCTCTCCAGCATTCTCAACTGGCAAGAAGATGAAATTTGTTTGCGATGGATAAAATGGAATATCATTTTCCCTACAAAAGCTCTCGTATTGTTGTAATCCTTCTGTATTCACACGAACTATTTCTTCAATAAACTCGTCATCACCAAAAGCAATCGTCGCTGCTTTTTGCGCTAATGAAGATACGTTAAATGGCAAACGAACGACATTTAATTTTTCGATTAACTCTTCCTGTCCAACCGCATATCCAACGCGGAAAGAAGCTAATCCGTACGCTTTAGAAAATGTTCTAAGTACAAGAATATTTTTATGTTTTTCTAAAAGCGGTAATGTCTCTGGGAAATCTTTTGCTGTTACGTATTCATAGTACGCTTCATCAATGACAATTAACGTATTTTCACTAATACCTTCAATGAATTGAGTCAATTTTCGGTCATTCACATATGTGCCTGTTGGATTGTTCGGGTTACAAATCCATACAATTTTTGTATCGTTATCTACTACTGAAGAAATTTCTTCTAAGTCGTATACACCGTTATTTAACGCAATTTCCTTCACTTCGCAACCTTCTATAATGGCATGATGACGATACTGTGGGAATGTTGCACCCGCTGTTACAATGTTATCTCCCGCTCGTAATACGGCGCGGCTTATTATTTGAATGATTTCATCTAAACCACTACCACAAAGTACTTGTTCCATTTTCACATGTAACTTATCTGCGATTGTTTGACGGAGCGTTGTAGCACCTCCGTCAGGATATAAAGCATGTTCCAACCACGATTTTTGCAACTCATCTAAAACACGTGACGAACAGCCGAATGGATTTTCATTCGATGCTAATTTCACAAACGAATGATCTCCGTACACTTCTTTCATTTGTTCTGGTGATTTACCTGGTTTATATGGTTGTAATGATGATAGTTGATCTTTTACTTGCACGTTAAACCCACCTTTTTATTAAAATTCTTTTGCGTAGTTATTGTGTTGCATAATGTTTTGTTTTAATAATTCCATACGATCTTTTCCGAATTGTTCGACTAGTGCATCTGCAAGTTCCCATGCCACAACAGATTCAGCTACTACACCCGCCGCTGGTACTGCGCAACTATCAGATCTTTCAATACTCGCTTGGAATGCTTCTTTCGTATCAATATCAACGCTTGCTAACGGTTTGTATAAAGTAGGAATTGGCTTCATCACGCCTCTTACGATAATTGGCATACCTGTTGTCATACCGCCTTCTAAACCGCCGGCATTATTCGTTCTTCTCGTGTATCCTTTTTCTTCATCCCACAGAATTTCATCATGCACTTTGCTTCCTGGTTGTCGTGCCGCTTCAAAACCTACGCCGATTTCAGCACCTTTAAATGCATTTATACTCATAATTGCACCAGCAAGTTTTGCATCTAATTTACGATCGTAATGGACGTAACTACCGACGCCAATCGGCATACCTTCTGCAATGACTTCCACAATACCACCGATTGAATCTCCACTACTTTTTGCGTTGTCAATCGCATTCATCATTTCTTGCTCTACTTCTTTATCTAAACATCGAACTGGTGAGTTTTCAGTAATTGTTTGAATTTCTTCAATTGATAAGTTTGAAATATGTTTTGCTTTTACTCCACCAATTTCAAGAACATGTCCTGCAATTTCCACGCCTAATTCGCTTAAAATTTGTTTTGCAACTGCACCAGCAGCTACACGAACTGTCGTTTCTCTTGCAGATGACCGCTCTAATACGTTTCTTATATCACGATGACCATATTTAATTGCTCCATTTAAATCTGCATGTCCGGGACGTGGTTTTGTAATTGTACGTTTCATGTCTTTACTTTCTTTTTCCGAAATTGGCTCTGCACCCATTACTTTCGTCCAATGTTTGAAATCATCATTTTTTACAATTAACGTAATCGGTGATCCAAGTGTCATCCCGTGACGAACACCACTTACAATTTCAACTGTATCTGTTTCAATTTGCATACGTCTTCCGCGTCCATGACCTTTTTGTCTTCTTAATAATTCTTTATTAATATGTTCCGCCGTAAGTGTCAAACCTGCTGGTACACCTTCTAAAATAACTGTTAACTGCGGTCCATGTGATTCTCCAGCTGTAATGTATCTCATTTCTCTTGCCCCTTTACTATTTTTTTGTACAAAAAAGTCCCTACTGAGCGCTCAGTAGGGACGATGTTTATCGCGGTACCACCCTAGTTGTAGACTTCTTTCGTCTACCTCTCTTCTTCTTTAACGATCGTTTGACCGTCTTCCCCTCCAAAAGTTGTCGGGAAAGATGCTCCAAGGCTGTAATTCATGCTTACCTTTGTACTGATTCACACCGACCATCAGCTCTCTTTAACAGTGAGATAAGCACTACTGTTTCCTCTTCAACGCATATATGATATGGAATTAAGATAATTTATTTTTGAAACCTTTTAACTCATCCATGAATCTATGGAATTCTGGAATGTCCATTTGTTGTGCAGAATCTGATAATGCAACTGCTGGATCTGGATGAACTTCAGCCATTACTGCATCTGCGCCAATTGCAAGTGCCGCTTTCGCTGTTGGTAATAATAAATCTCTGCGTCCAGTTGAATGTGTTACATCAACGATAACTGGTAAATGTGTTTCTTTCTTTAAAATTGGTACTGCAGAAATGTCTAATGTGTTACGTGTTGCTCTTTCGTATGTGCGGATACCGCGCTCACAAAGAATAATTTGATCGTTACCTTGCGCAATAATGTATTCCGCTGCGTTAATGAACTCATCAATTGTTGCTGCTAATCCACGTTTTAATAATACTGGTTTGTTAACTTTACCTACAGCTCGTAATAAATCGAAGTTTTGCATGTTACGTGCGCCAACTTGAATTACATCAACGTAGTCTAATGCCATTTCAACATCGTTCGGATTTAAAATTTCACTAATAATTGCTAAGTCAAACTCGTCTGCTACTTGACGTAAAATTTGAAGTCCTTCTACTCCTAAACCTTGGAAATCATATGGAGAAGTTCTCGGTTTGAATGCACCACCGCGCATTAATTTTAAGCCTTGGTCTTTCATCGCTTGCCCTACTTGACGAACTTGTTCTAAACTTTCTACTGCACAAGGTCCCATGATGAACGTTTGTGTTCCGTTTCCAATCAATTCACCTTTTACATCAACGATTGTATTTTCTTGTTTCTTTTTACGTGATACTAGTAACGCTTTACGGTTATCATCTTCTTGTAACTCTAAGCTTGCTTTGAAAATCGTTTTGAAAATATGTTGAACTGTTGATGTTTCGAATGGTCCTTCGTTATGCTCTGCGATCATATCAAGTACTTCACGCTCACGTACTGGATCAAAGCGTTTCGTGCCTTGTACTTGCTTTTGCTCTCCAATTTTTTGAACAATTTCACCACGTTTGTTTAAAAGGTGTAATAGTTGTAAATTAATTTCATCTACCTGTTTACGTAATTGATCTAATTCATGATTTGCCATTTGGAAATCCTCCTCTAATGTTTTAAAAGTATAGTAAGAGAATAAAAAATTCTCTATTTTCTGAACTGACTAATTATACAAATTTATAGTGGAATCGATACCTCTTCTTATTTTAAACTAATAATTCGTACACAGACATAAACTACTAGTTAAAAATCCACTTTTTTGTACAAAAAAGCCCTACTGATCCAATCAGTAGGGACGATATTTATCGCGGTACCACCCTAGTTGTAGACTTCTTTCGTCTACCTCTCTTCATTGTTAACGATCATCTGACCGTCTTTCCCTTCATAAAGACAATACTATCTTTACTACGAAAAAGATGCTCTAGGACTGTAATTCGCTCTTGTTTATGTACTGGTTCGCACCAACCACCAGCTCTCTGTTACAGGGAAACAACAACTACTGCTTTTCCTTTCAATGCATGACTATTTAATTTTCAAGTTGGACCACTAAAATACAAAAAGTCCCTACTGAATAAATCAGTAGGGACGATATTTATCGCGGTACCACCCTAGTTGTAGACTAACTTTCCGTCTACCTCTCTTCACTGTTAACGATCAATTGACCGCTTTTTCCTCATAAAGAAAAACTATCTTTATTACGAAAAAGATGCTCCAAGACTGTAATTCATGATTATCCCTGTACTGGTTCACACCAACCACCAGCTCTCTGTTACAGTAAGACTAACCACTACTGTGATCTCTTCATTGCACTTTGTTTATTCAAATGTTTTTGAAATTGAATAAGTATGATTCGTATTATAGAACGCTTTTCAAAACACTGTCAACAACTTTTTATATATTTTTTTAAATTCCACTTTCGTCCTATAATTCTTTTTGTAAATCACCCATTACAATTCCTATGCGAATTATTTCATTTTCTAGTAAATGTAAAACATATTCCTCTACTTTATACTGAACTAATAATTCTTTTATTTGTATGATTTCTTTTTCGAATAACACGGCTTCGTGACATGTTTGTAGTAAAATAAAAAACACATTTGCAAACATTTCTTTATGCGCTTTCATACTTTCTTTTTTATGAAGCATTTCAATCAATAACCGCTTCATTTCCTCACCTGTACATTTACCATGTACACTTGAAAATGTACGAGACATAATACATAATCCTTTTTCTAATATTTCATCCATGTATAAAATAATACGTAAAAGCATTACATATTCTCTCGCAGTTATCTCACCCATTTTTGGTCGTTCTCGCAAAAATACACTGAGCCAAGCTGTCCAAAATTTTTGTTGTTCTTTTACGCTTAATGTTTTGACGTAATAGCATAAAAACTGCATAAACTTAATTTTATTTTCTTCATTTTCTAGTATGAGTAACGGGTATAACCAATCTGTTTTTTGCTCCCAATATAGTACACATTTAATAAATACAAAGCTAAGCCACTTCAAGAAAGCTTCTCTCGTATGCGGATGTAATACTTCCAAATGTTCTACCGCATACTTAATAAATCGCTTCATTTCTGTAAATAAAGGTAAATTTATTTGCGTGTAACATAAGCCGGCCCATGCATATTCCGTAATCTCATTTTGTTTTTTTAAATCTAAGTATGGTAACAAATATTTTCGGCACCATTGTTTTTCAATATGATATAGAAATGTAATATCTGCTATTAAACGAGCAAACATAAAGTTTGTTCGTTCCGAATTAACTCTTACTTGTTCTTCAAATAAAAATAAATATTCATATACATTACGATCGTATAAATGATCATATGATAACAACTTTAATAATACAGCTGTCATTTTTCCAACTGGATGCTGAATTGATTCATTGTAAAAATCTTGTTTCCCAAGCTTAAAGTCTGTATCACTCTTCATAACTTGAGGAAACACTGAAAAAGCAAATCGTTTTACAACACGTATACTATTCTCTTCTAACTCTTCTAGTCGATTACTAATTTCATATAGAAAACTACTAATTAACCAATGAAAAGCAGTATTTCTAACAAATTTCTGCAATAGCGGAATAATTTTTTGGATTTGATCATTTGTCAATCCTCGATTATTTCGCCATTCTCTAATACAAACAAACCATACTTCATTACTTATTTCTTGCACTCCTACTAATTGGTATGCAAATGAAATACTCCACTCTGTGTTTAATTTACATGCTTTTGATAACATCTCTAAAAAATGGCGTTGTTCCAAAACACGATCTTGCGAAAATTGCTGAACTTGCTTCATAATTTCAACATCTTTCAGTTGCAATAATCCGTCAGCAGTTACATTACAAGTAATACTTTGCTCTGTATCCTCTTTCTTTTGTACACTGTATCGTTCGGAATGAAAATGAGGATGCTTTTGCTTCATTAACTCATACCCATTTGCCGTAGATGGACTATTTGAATCACACTTGAATAATAAGTCTAATACGAGACATGCATCAAATACCCTCTCTTCTGTAAGATGCTTTATTACAGTTCGAGTGACTTCTTCTTTTGTTTTTTCTAAACAATGTGCATAATGCCTTTTTAAAAGTTGAAAAACTTCGTGTTTATAAGTGAAATCTAAAAGAAGTCCTTCATGTAACAACCATTTCATTTTGTCATCTACACGAACAAAAATATTTTTATTCATCGCATCAATTGCAATTTGCTTTTGAAGTACACTATTTGCTTCTATCATTTCTGTAATATAATAAGCCGCTTTTTTCTCATTGTTTTCGCATAAATAAGTTAGACACTCTTTTACAATTCGTATTAAAAATACAAGATCATTTTGATGAAACTCTTTCTCTATATTTTCCTTATTTCTTTTTTTCAGTGCCGTTTGTCTTAACGACAACATTCTCAATTTTTCTAATCCAATCATCATAATTGGAACAGCATAATAAGCGATATAAGGCCTCATCTTTTCGTTCCAAATTTGCTCCACATGAGAGAATGTAGATACTGGTAAGCGACTCGATTCCTCGAGTTCTATTGATTCTTGCGTATCATTTCCCCATTTTCTTACACGTTTTAACTTCAGTTTTCCGTCTAAAATAAAAGTTAGTATCAATAAGGCAATTTCCTTATGCTCAGGAAAAGAACATTTTTGCAGTAACTTAGAAATCTTTTCTATAGAGCTACTATCTTTTTCAGCTGTTTCTAATAAAAGGAGTGTCCACCTTGCAAACAACAACGGGTCCATCTTACTCTTCGTTTCGGTTAAGTAGTTACAAATTGTTCTCCATAATAACGGTGATATTTTAGAATAGTTTTTATAAATTAATTGAAATAATTCTTTCTGATGACTAAAAAGAAATTGTTCGACTAACCATTCTGCAAGTAATTCATCTACTTCATTATAGTTTGGCGTAAGCATAAACAAATTTTGTAATTTACCTTCTACTTCTAACCATTCGACCCATTCATAATCATGAGCAAATTCCACAAAGTAACGAACTGTTTCAATTTTTTTAATTGATTGCTTTATGTATGATAATTGTTCCTGTTCTACTGACGGGGGAACCGTTACAATATCCCGAATACGCATTCTTTTCGTAATATAATTATCACCCATTAATTCCGCCCAGCGTTTTACCGCTTTTACGAGAGATTGATGATTATTTACTTTATTCGGATACACAATTGGTCTTATCCCTAAATGTTCCCAGTGGTACGTATTTTCTCCTTGTGCGACAAAAGCAAATCGTCTTGTACTTGGTGGTAAACCAGTTGCTAAATATTTCATTACTGGGTCATTATGACTATATCCAACGAATAAAACGGTGTAATTTGAGAATAGATCAACTAAAAATCTTCTTGCCCACCCTTCTGTTAAGTAAGCCCTTCCAAAATCACCGTCTGTTAAAATTAAAGCCTCTTTCTCCTGTTCTACATTACCATGTATGTAAGCAAGACCTTTAAAAGCTCTCCCAGTCGGTAAAGCTGGAGCGTAATAAACATTGATATCTCTATTTATTTCTTTAATTGCAGTTGTAAAATGTTGATCAAAATTTGTTGTTACAATGCGGATATCTGTATCTAAAGGAAATAACCTTGGAATTGCATAATGCAATGGATTCGGTTTTGATTTCTCTATATGAACGAGATCTCTTGCGACTTGATGTACATCTTTTGTTTTCGCAATTTTACCAAGATAATAATCATGTGGCTCTGTTATTTCACGTTTTTCGACATATAACGTTTTTGCAATTTCATCAACTAAATCATCAAAATTCGGTAAGTTTGATTTCCCTTTCATAGAAACTCCCGCTCCAACAAATAACACTAACTTTCCTTGCTCAAGGTGATCAATTAACTCATCTGGAATTTCTACTTCTGAAGTAATCCACATTTTGGATTCCCCCTTACCTAAAAATGTCATACACTCTCATTTTACTATAACATTTTTTCATTGTTTTTATAATATTTAGACTAAATTCCGAACATGAAAAAGTTTTATGTAAATAAATCCGTTACAATGTATGAACTCCAGAATTTATTGAAAAACTATGTATAAATCGGAGGTGTAAATTTTGAATGATTTCACAGTAGTGCTTATCAAGTTTATATCGTGCATTATCGCATTTAGTATTGGGCTTGCTTTATTTTTCCCTGCAACGTTTGTTCAAATTATTTCATTCAGTCTCTTTGTTACAATCGTATCCTACATGTTCGTTGATAAAATTATTTTAAATCGAATTGGCAATACTGGTGCCATTATGTCGGATTTCTTATTAACATATTTAAGCGTATGGATTTTCGGTAATATTTTATTAGACAACTATATGCAAATTGCATGGGGCAGTATCCTTTCTGCCATCGTCTTCACTTTATCTGAAGTAATCGTTCATCGCTTCTCTAACTCTCATACAAGGCACAACAATGATAACATTCGTATTAATCGCCGCTTTGCATATGGTACAGAGTTTGCTGAAGAACAAAATATATTGGATAAAGATAAGAAAAAGTAACGTTTTAATGCAGGAGCGCCCTTTTTAATTATGTGGTGCTCCTTTTTTGTATTTTTTCATTATGGTACGTGAAATTATATAAGTGATTATTTCAAAATACCGACTTACTAACAATATTTGACGCTATTTTTTCTAATAAAAAGCTGCCTCTTATTTAGAGGCAACCACTTTTAAGTCTTTTACTGCAACAACATCCGCAAACGCTCCCAATACTGCGTTATGATGTTTCACAATATCTTCAGCACGTAACACTTCTGTATTAAATGTACTATGCGCATCACTCACTAACGTTACTTTATACCCTTCACTACATGCTCTGCGCGTTGTCGTATCTACACAATACTCTGTTTGCATTCCCGAAAGAATAACGTGTTCAATTCCTTTCTCTTGTAACACTTCGCTTAAGTTTGTATTATGGAATGAATCTGGAGTCGTCTTTTCAACTATATTATCTCCTTCTTGCGGAGCGATGGCCGCATGGATTCGCCATCCATCCGTACCTTTTTCTAACGGATGGTCTTTAGGACCGTTATGTTGGATATAAATAACCGGAATATCATTTGAACGACATTCCATAATAAGCTCTTGCAATGTTTGTAAAAACTTTCCCCCATTATGTACTGGCATTCCAGCTGTATACATACCCGCTTGCACATCAATTACGATTAATGCTTTTTTCATTTCACATATCCCCCTTTATTTGTATAAGCCATTATTATTGTTTATATTCCATCATCCAACAATCTTCTAATTTCCCCTCATGCAACTCATGTTCCTTTAAAATCTTTACTTTTTTAAATCCACTTTTTTCATAACACTTTATTGCTCGTTCATTATTTACTTTCGGATCCATTGCAATTGCTTCTGCTCCCATTTCACCCATAATATATGTAATTGCTGCCTGAACGAGTTTTGTTCCAATTCCCTTTCCCCAATAGGCTGGTTCACCGATAAATTGGTCCATACCCCATACATTTTGTGATTCTTTATAGCCATATAACGCTTTCCACTCTGAATCCACTGGGTACATTTGTATGTAACCAATCGGAATGGTATCAAATTCTATTAAACATCTTTTTTCATTACTGTTTGGACTATGTATAAAATGATCAAGCACCTTTTCTACAGATTGCGGATTATCTCGTCCTTCGTAATACCGCAGGACTGCTGGGTCCGTTAACCATTTAGAAATGATAGATGCATCATCTTCCATTACGTATCTAATCAATAAACCTTCTTTTTGAAAAAGCATATTATACCTCTATTATTTCTTTATATTTTTTCTTGCTGTTACATCTTTCATTGCACCTACTAATGCATATGGTAGTAATGTAATCGCAAAAAATGCTGTAAATACGTTAAATTGCGGGATTGTATAGAGTGTGAACCATTCAGTGAAAAATTGAGAATTTAATATTCTATTAAAAAACTCTCCGCCTGGCCTAAAGTTTGGTGCCCACCCAGTGATTTCACACAAAATAAACAGTAACTGAACAATAAAAAATGCCCCTAGATAACGAAACCAAGTCCGTTTCCATATTGGTTGTGCATTTTTTAATATATCCCCCATCTTACCCCCTCCTTAAATATCCATCATATTGATTATACACTTTCCTCACTTTATTTGTTAAAATTTTCTATATAATTAATACTGTTGGGGGGATACATTATGTCTAATCCTATATTTACATCCACTTTAATCATTCTTAGAGGAAACTCCGCAAGCGGTAAAACAACGATTGCAAAACAACTACAAGAACATTTCGGACAAGGGACACTTTTAGTATCACAGGATGTTGTACGTAGAGATATGCTTAGAGTACACGACACAATGGGTAATTTATCACATGATTTACTATTTGAAATTACGAAGTATGGAAAAGGAAAATGTGAATTTGTTATTTTAGAAGGTATATTGAACAGTCATAGGTATGGTGAGATGTTAAAAGAATTAATTCGTTATTTTGATGAAAATGCATTTGCATATTACTTTAATTTATCATTAGAGGAAACTATTAGACGACATAACACAAGGGACAAACGACACGAATTTGGTGAAGATTCCCTACAAAATTGGTATAATCCGCACGATACTATTAAGGTTGCCCGAGAAACTATTTTTACAGATAACTTTACGCAAAAAGATATATTTGATGCAATTCTTAATGATGTTGCGATCAAAAAACAAGCCTAACATAATATGTTAGGCTTGTTATATATTTTGTATTTCAGTTTTTATAATTAAACAATCTATACATAAATAATAGTATATATTCATTTCCCCAAACTGGAAATCAACTACTGAAATAAGTCCACGTTCCTCAATATCTTGAGTAATTGTAGCAACATATTTCATCTCTTTCGCACAAGTTGGACACGCCAAATCCTTTGGAAGATTATCATATAACGGTACCCCTAATAATCTACATACATATTCAGAACCGAACAAGTCAAAAGCTTCCCAGTAACTATCTTCATCTGTAGGTATATCTTCATTTTTCATATTTATAAGCTTTACCGTTGTTTTTGGTAATGAAACTGGTAACTTATCTTCCTCTTCCATTATCCATTCTTCTGTATTTTGCTGCTTTATGATTTGAACTGTTTTACCTCCATCACTTAACTGAAAATATTGCGGTTCCCACACCATCGCGCAGTTCAAGCATGAAACGAATGGTAAAATATTTAGTTCATTACTTTTAAGTTCAGCAAGTCTCCCATCTTTTAAATCAAAACAGAGAATTTGATGCATCTTCTCACCGCATAACTTACATACTGGCAAATTACAATCTTGACCGCCAAAGTAATGATTATATGAACCTCTTCCTTCAATTACTCTATACCCTTTCCGCTCATTACAATGTGCGCCATATAATTCTATTGTCATATTCTATCCTCGCCTTTTATAAGAATGATTCACAAAATGATAATAATTAAGACTAAAAAACATCGTCTTCCTGAATAGTTTCCATAATAAATTCTTTTAAACTCGGAGATATTTCTTCCATTTCGTCATCCGCGTGATACCAAATATATATTTTATCATCCATTTTCCCATTATTTATTTTAAAGCACAATTTATCCCCTGAACCATCGTCACCAATTATGATAAGGTTTTCTGGCATATACTCATCTCTCATGTCAACATTTTGTCTAACTATATCATCCCAAGTTTTCGTTACATTTCTATTATCTTTAATCGGATATAGTATCCATTCCCCTATTTCAGCATTATTAACTAATTTAATAAGATCCCTATATTGATTTGGGAAAGCAGCACCTAACTTTTCTTCAGTTTCTTTTATTTGCAACTCTAATACACCTTGTTTCTTTGTTTCAATATATTCTCTTACTTCTTTCATGAAATACACCTATCCTTTGAACTTAATTACACTATTATGATTGAAAGTGTTTAGTAAACAATTTGATCCAATTTATACATTTCATTATACGTTAATCCTTCGTTTTCAACATACTACTCTACTCTACTCTTCTCTTCTCTTCTCTACTTCCTTATCTCATTCTTAATAGTTTTATTTTCTAAACATCATACAATTTTTATGTTTTGTTACAGGTTTAGTAATAAGCCCTTTAAAAACCCTATTATCCTTCTACTAAAAAAATAAAAGCCAGCCTCAATAAAGAGAACTGACTTCTATTTGGATCATTATAGTTACTATAAAATTTTCACTTTAACAGTTTGTCTTCCCCAATTCATAGCTTTACTTTTTGAACCCATTAAAACATCAATACGATTACCTTTAATTGCACTTCCAGTATCACCAGCAATCGCTTCTCCATAGCCTTCTACCCATACTTTAGATCCTAATGGGATTACTTTCGGGTCAACTGCAATAATTCTCATATTCGGATTTGCCGTTAAATCATGCCCCATCGCAGTTAATACGCGTCCACCATATGTACCATTTTCACTTGGATCAGCAGTATACGCTGTCGCTACTACCGTTAATTCACGTTTAGCAGACTGTATGTTGTTTTTAGATACTTCTTTCGCTCTCTCTTCTTCTTTAGCCTTTGCTATTTCTCTTGCTTTCTCTTCTTCTTTAGCCTTTGCTATTTCTCTTGCTTTCTCTTCTTCTTTAGCTTTTGCTATTTCTCTTGCTTTCTCTTCTTCTTTAGCTTTTGCTATTTCTCTTGCTTTCTCTTCTTCTTTAGCTTTTGCTATTTCTCTTGCTTTCTCTTCTTCTTTAACTTTTGCTATTTCTCTTGCTTTCTCTTCTTCTTTAGCTTTTGCTATTTCTTGCGCTTTCTCTTCTTCTTTAGCTTTTGCTATTTCTTGCGCTTTCTCTTCTTCTTTAGCTTTTACTATTTCTCTTGCTTTCTCTTCTTCTTTAGCTTTTGCTATTTCTTGCGCTTTTTCTTCTTCTTTAGCCTTTGCTATTTCTTGCACTTTCTCTTCTTCTTTAACTTTTACTTCTTCTTTGATTTTTGCCTCTTCTTTAGGCTTTACTATTTCTTGCGCTTTTTCTTCTTCTTTGACTTTTGCCTCTTCTTTAGGTTTTACTATTTCTTGCGCTTTCGGTTCTTCTTTAACTTTTACTACTTTTGCCTCTTCTTTAGGCTTTACTATTTCTTGTGCTTTCGTTGTTTCTTTCGCTTTTGCTACTTTCTGCGTCTTTACTTCTTTCTTTTCTTTAACTGATTTTTGTACTTTCGCTACTTGCTTCGTTTTCTCTTCGGTTTTCTTTTCAGTTGGTGCTGTACTTGATAGGAAAGAAACGTTTGCATAAGCAGTTTTTCCTTTATACTCAAATTGCAGCCATCCGTCTTTTACTTGATGCGTTGATTCAATTACATCATCTTTTTTTAGTCTGCCAAGAATTTCTGAATCTGTGTTTGCTTCAGTACGTACATTTAACAAATTCGCCGTTACATGATATACATCTTTTGTAAACTCCGAACTTACAAACACTTCTTTACCATTCAACTCAATTTTTGACCAGCCATCTTCGGTATTTATGACTTTTAACTCTTGCCCATTCTTTACTTTTTCGACCACTTTTGATTCTGTAGTCGGTTTTTCACGTACGTTAAGTACATCTGCTGTTACGATTGTTTCTGCGGTAGCAGTTGTGGTAAACGCTCCCAATCCAAAAACAGTTGCTGTTGCTGCGCCAATTACTTTTTTCATATTAGCCTCCATTAAATTTTTTTGAATTTTATCAAATGCCTCCGTAAAATTGTATAATTTTACATAATATCAAAACATTTGCAACAGTATATTAATATTGTTTAATATACTGTTATTAAAACTTCTTACTCCAATACTATCAAATTCTTATTTCTAATTCTATATATTATAAATCTCCTTATCTTTTATAAAAGCTCCATGCCCTTCTTCACACTAAATAGTTGTGGCAATTCCCGCCAAAAATAAACTTACGATTGCTAAAATTTGAGTAGCGACAATAGCCCCTCTTAAATGAAACTTATAATCTTTATATCCTTTCATACCTTCCGTACTAGGAATCACAACAAACCTTGGAGTAATCCAGCAAAAAATTAGCCAATCAATTATAAGTAAATCTACTAAATTGAAAATCATTAAAATACCAAAAGTGTGTAAATAGGCATCCATATACATTAACTTTTCATGCTTATGTAGTATATATGTAGAAACGAAAGGAGTACCGAAAAGAATAGTATTATATACAATATTAAAATAAATGGTTTGCTTTTTTTCATGAATCGATTTTGGAAAAACTACTTTTTGAATATCTTTCGGATAATCAGTTAACGAAAGTCGAGGATTATAATATAAGGACCCTAAAATCATTACGGATAGTACAATAGACATGATGACACCAACGTACATCATTTGCTCAAATTGATTCATATGCTTCATTCACCCTTTTCTGTAATTACTATGATGGTCATTCACTTAATTACATATTGTATGTACGTACATAATCAAAAATTAACAACTAGCTTTAATAGCGAAGCAAAATTGTTGCAATGCAAATGCAAATTTAATACAGTGGAAGCCTAATTGATACAGATAGGATTGGTGAAACCTATGAAAATTGAACATATTGCAATTTGGGTAAATGACTTAGAATGTATGCGTGATTTTTATATGAAATACTTTAATGGTAAAGCAAACTCTTTATATCATAATAAAACGAAACAATTTGAATCTTATTTTATTACGTTCGAATCTGGAGCAAGACTTGAACTTATGCGTAAAAAAGGGATTGAACATAAGCCTAATTTAAACATAACCGGCTATACTCATATGGCTTTTTCTGTCGGTAGTGAAGAACGTGTGAATGAACTAACAAAGGTGATAAAAGATGCTGGTTATCCTTTATTAAATGGACCACGTTTTACTGGAGATGGCTATTATGAAAGTGTAATAGGCGATCCAGAAGGCAATCAAATAGAAATTACGATTTAACTTACCCTTTTCCACCACCTCCGTATTTTTCCACAGATTAGGCGGTGCTGTTGTTGAGGTGCCAAATGAGGCAACTGCTTACTTTTACCGAAAAGCACTATCAAACATGCCAATATTCGCTACTTGGGAACAGCCAGAAGGTGCTGGTGGAAGTATTCGATGGGTTGAAGACT
Source organism: Bacillus sp. FSL K6-2944 (assembly GCF_038005385.1). Taxonomy (NCBI): domain Bacteria; kingdom Bacillati; phylum Bacillota; class Bacilli; order Caryophanales; family Bacillaceae; genus Bacillus; species Bacillus sp. FSL K6-2944. The sequence goes on from NZ_JBBOTE010000001.1 coordinate 1,735,769, forward strand.
TCCGCTTAGCAATGCTTCCATTTACAAAAGGTGTCTATGTTAATACTCCTGACCTATCCATTAAAAATTGGCCAGATGCATACTTCAGTTGCAACTTTGACCGATTAATGGAAGTAAAAGCGGAATACTTTGCGAAAAATGTCTTTAACTTTCCGCAAAGTATTCCGCTTTTTTAAACTATATATTCCACCTAATATATCAAAATATAAAACATCCATTTTTTTATGGGTGTTTTACAAAAAGAGTTTACATAATATAATTATTAGTTGCTTCTTTTACTAAATATCTATTCAACAATCGAAAGTAACACTTTCTCAAGGTCTTTTTTAGATAACATACTTTCGTTTATATAGCCATTCTTTTAATTGTACTTCATCCAAAGCTCCGTTCCCCTCTCGTAATCCTTCACACTATATTCGCTCGTTTTTCACAAAAGGTTCATTTTACATGAAAATTTATTTATTACAATAAAAATATAAGGTATATTTTTATGAAAAGGAGGAATTCAATAATGAATACAGAGGATAAAATTCACGCTGAAAAAGTGTTGAAAAATCTATTCATCGGATCACAAGTTGATGGATTACAATTTGGTATTTCTCCAGGCGCTATAAAGATTCATTTCACAAACTTTCACGACTCAGTTGATTATGACGGACAATTATATATCAATATCGAATCCAAATGGTGTTTATTTAATAAACCTCAAAAAAGCTACCCATTAAATGAAGATGAATTTGAAGTTTATTCTGAGAAAGAAGAATATGAAAGAATATGTAAGATAAGAAGACAAAAAGTTACCGATATACAACTTGGCTTAGAAAGCCCTCATTTAATTATTACATTAGAGAGTGGACAAATTATTTTTTTAAATGGTTTTCATGATTATTATGAATGTTGGCAAGCTGGTGTCCTATGTGAGCAATGGCTTGTAGTCGCTGCACCTGGGAATGAAATCGCCACTTGGGCTCCCGATGAGTTTACCGATAAGTAAACTGTCTTCACGAAGAAGAAACGAAGATATTTTATGAAGTACTATACTAATGAACTACATAATCATTTCTATTACACGTAAACAAAATGACGATTTTACTTCTCAAAAAAATTACGAAGATTATACACCAGAGAAATATCATTGTATATCTGTTGATGATGATATTATCAGTAGTTTAAATCAAAATTTATCAATTATGAAAACCTACTTCCATACAGTCAAAAATCAGAAATACGGTTTAGCTTATTGTGGTATTACAATTATCCCGCCTGAATCATTAGCAATTTTCTATGAAACAGTTACATCCTCAAAGTTCTTCAGAAAATCTGATGAGCTGAATGAGTTAGCTTCAAAAATTGTACAAGCTGCAGCAGAACAGAAGTACATGATCCATTATGGGGTTTAAATGTAATTCAAAAAATGCTTAGGATTTCTCCGAAGCATTTTTTGTATGTTACTAATACATTTATTCCTTAACCATTTAGTCAATGCTTGAGCCTATGGCCCCATCTTTTACAAGTGAGGGCGCCCCTATTAATCTAAATAAGCGTCTCATTTCCAATCTTCCAGCTAAACCATCTCCCATGCCCTTCTGTTTCTCCAACCGTTTCACGATATTCGTTTCCGTTAATATAATAATCAATATGAAGGTCACGATCCCACATGTTGTTATACAGGTGGAATACATCACGTTTTGCTCCAATTTCTTGTATTTGTTTTTCTAACTTATGTTTTACTTGTTCTGGTATTTGATTTGCAACATGTGTATGGAAAATACAAATAACAGCTTCTTCACTTATTTGTTCAATAATAGATGATAATAGCTCTACACCGTCTCCTTCTATTAATTGGACAGATTCATTTTTCACTAAAGATGCAGCTTGATCAAACATCTCAAGCCTTTCTTTATGTTCTGGCCAAATTAAAGCACGTAACCATAAATAATCTTCCTTATTATGTAAATCATTCACATGTAAGTCCAGTCCAATTCTTTCTACGACAGATGGGCTTTCTTTTAGAAAATGCGGCACATTCGTCCCTCTTATTTCAGAAGTTACATGCACATTTGAATTTATATTTCCGTACATTTCATCCGTCCCGTACGAATAACTATATTGGTCCCAGAACAGTTGCAACCCAGAACTTGTCCCAATTTCAATTAACGCTAACGGCTTCTTCACTTTGTTAAATATGTAGCAGAAACTTGGGTATAAGTATGCGCACCGTCTTACTTCATTTGTTTGAACGAGTTTCGTTTGTAACAAAGTAATGATTTCTTCTCGGTACTCTTTACAGAAATCTTTAAAATGATTAAAAGCTTTATCTAAATTTGTATCAGCATTTTCAACTAAACTACTATAATACGTTTTTAAATGATGTTCTTTCCCTGCTAGCAATAAATAATGTACTACACCTAATAGTAAGTTTGGGACTGGTTGACCTACCTGAGCATAGGACGATAGTGTAAGTACTTCCTCATCTTCAGCAATTTTCATTGATAAATATTCATATAAATCACTTGACCCTTTACATTCCTTTATTGAAAAGTTTCGAAATAAGTTTGAAATTTGTTCTTTTGTACACATTAGAGTCCCTCCTTTTTATTTTTCAGAATAATCTTACCATTACAGAAAGAATAATCCTATAAAAAGGTACTCGATTTAGTCACTTAAGGATACGTAAGCTTTTTCGAGATAATTTCAAACTGTAATTTTTTTCTATTTATCACCTTAAAAGAGCTTGTTAAATAAGATTTTTAGCGAATAAAACGTTAAATAGTTTAAAATTATCAGATAACACTAGATATTTTAGTCTATTAATTATTATAATAGAGTATGAGATGGTTATATAATTGAGACAAAAAAGGTATACACCTAGGTGGGGCCTAGGCGGTGTTTCTCTTTTACGGTTTAGACATAGAAAACACCTACACTTTTTTGCCAATATAGGGGATGGAGAGATTATCATGAGCAACATGCAGCAAAAAACAGACGTTATCTTAATTGGTGCAGGAATTATGAGTGCAACGTTAGGCTCATTACTAAAAGAATTAGCACCAGAATGGGAAATTAAAGTTTTTGAAAAACTCGCAAGTGCCGGGGAAGAAAGCTCTAACGAATGGAATAATGCAGGTACAGGGCATTCTGCGCTATGCGAACTGAACTATACTTCCGAAAAAGCTGACGGATCTATAGATATTAGTAAGGCTGTAAAAGTGAATGAGCAATTCCAGCTTTCAAGACAATTTTGGGCATATCTTGTAAAGAGCAAATTAATTCGTAATCCACAAGATTTTATTATGCCACTACCTCATATGAGTTTAGTACAAGGGGAAAAAAATGTTGAGTTTCTAAAAAACCGTTTTGAAGCGCTTTCAAAAAATCCACTGTTTCAAGGAATGGAATTTTCTGATGCTCCTGAAACATTAAAAAAATGGCTTCCACTCATTATGGAAGGCCGCACATCTAATGAACCGATGGCGGCAACGAAGATTGACTCTGGAACAGATGTTAACTTCGGTGCATTAACACGTATGTTATTTGATTACTTAAAAACAAAAAATGTCGAGCTAAACTACAAGCATAGTGTCGAAAATATTAAGCGCACGAAAAATGGTTTTTGGGAAGTAAAAGTACACGATATGAATAGTGGTAAAATTGAGCATCATACTGCTAAATTCGTCTTTATTGGCGGCGGTGGCGGTAGCCTACCTCTACTTCAAAAGACTGGTATCCCTGAATCAAAACATATCGGTGGATTCCCGGTAAGTGGACTATTTATGGTATGTAAAAACCAAAAAGTTGTAGAGCAACATCATGCGAAAGTGTACGGTAAAGCTAAGGTTGGTGCTCCGCCAATGTCTGTACCTCATCTAGATACGAGATATATAGACAATAAAAAAGCTTTACTGTTTGGACCATTCGCAGGCTTCTCACCTAAATTCTTAAAAACAGGTTCAAATCTTGACTTAATCGGTTCTGTAAAACCGAATAACGTCTTAACGATGTTAGCCGCTGGTGTAAAAGAAATGGGACTTACAAAATACTTAATTCAGCAAGTTATGTTATCACATGAAAAACGTATGGAAGAATTACGCGAATTCATTCCGAACGCGAAAAGTGAAGATTGGGATATTGTAGTTGCTGGGCAACGTGTACAAGTAATTAAAGATACTGATGCTGGTGGTAAAGGGACACTTCAATTTGGTACAGAAGTAGTAAGTGCAGCTGACGGCTCAATCGCCGCATTACTAGGCGCATCACCAGGTGCTTCTACTGCTGTTCACGTCATGCTTGAAGTATTAGAAAAATGTTTCCCAAGCCGCATGATAGAATGGGAAGAAAAAATAAAAGAAATGATTCCTTCATATGGCATTTCACTAACTGAAAATCCAAGATTGTTCCAAGATCTTCACACTTCTACTGGTCGTACACTTGGATTAAATGAAAAAGAAACTGTTCATAATTAATGAAGAAATAAAAAAACGTCCGATATATTCGGACGTTTTTTTGTCTACTAAAAATTATACTTATCAATATTATCTTTCGTAAATACAACTCGTTCTGGTAATACGATAATTCCATTCCCTTCTGCCTCATAATCATATCCTTGAATGGAGTTTGGCTCTACCTTCACTTTTCCAATTCCTTTTACTTCGAAGCTATCCCCTACTTTTAACTTCTTCCCTTTTACAACAATTTCATTTGCTACATACGTTGCGAGAGCACCTTGTTGTTTTACATCCCATAAACCAAATTGTGCTACTGTTCCTCGTTTTACGTAATCACGCATAACGTTTGGTGTAGAGAAGCCAGTTACGACAACCTTTTTATCCATTTTTAAATTTTCAGCTGCTTGTGCCATTGCCGGAAGTGCCGTTGCATCTGGACAAATGACTGCATTAATATCAGGATACGTTTTTAAAATATTCTCTCCTACTGACAAAGACTTTTGCGCATTATTTTCACCGTACTGCGTCGTTACAATTTCCCAGTTCGGATATTTCTTTTTAATAATTTCTTTCGCTTTCGTTACCCATTGGTTTTGATCCGTTACTGTCGGGCTAGAATAAAAGAAGGCTACTTTTCCTTTATCTCCAATTTGCTTTGAAGTCATTTCTATTAATAAATTAGCAAGTTGGTCTGGTGTTCCTTGGCTGATATAAAAGGAACGGTCTTTCGGATTCACATCAGAATCCCACGTTAAGACAGTCATTCCTTTTTTCTTAGCACGTTGTAGTGATTGCGATAAACCATCAACTGATGTAGAGGAAACCATAAGTGCATCATAGTTTTGGTTAATAAAATTATTTATATACTTTACTTGCCCGGATACGCTCGCTTCAGACGGTCCATCATACTTCACTTGCACGCCTAACTTATCTCCCATCTCTTTTGCCCCTTCACCACCCGATGTGAAGAAACCAACTCCTGTTAATTTCGGAATAAATGCAAATTTCACATCATCAACCTTTTTCTTATCTGCCGTTTGGCTAGAACACGCAATTAAACCGATTAAACAAATACATACAATCAATACAATCCCCAGTTTTCTCTTCATGACATTTCCCCCTTATGCAAATTCTTTCTTTTCTCCGCTAAGAATTGATGTAATTTGAAATGTCTCATAATAACTGAAAGAATAAGGATAATACCTATTACTACATTGGATTGTTCATTTGTTAAACCCGTCATTTGCAAGCCATACTGCATGAGCCCAATAAAAATACTCGCTAGTACAGTACCAATAATACTTCCTTTTCCCCCCGTAATAAGTGTCCCGCCTAATACGACTGCTGTAATGATTGGTAAAATTGTTTCACTTCCCATATCAGCACGTGCGGAACCAAAATATGCGGTTAAGAAAGCACCTCCTAATCCACCTCCTAACCCGGAAAGTATGTAAGCGATAATGACTACTTTTTTCGTTTTAATCCCGGTGTATTTTGCTGTATTTTCGTTCGCACCTGTTAATTTTACATGGCGCCCGTATATAGTTCGGTGAAATAATACAGTACATAAAACTGTTAATACGATCAGTAGCCATAATAAATTCGGTATTCCTATAAAACTACCGTTTGCCAGTTGTACAAATGTGTCAGGTAAACCGCTTATTCCTTCGTACCCAGAAGCACCTGCCCCTCCTGAAATGACGAGGGCAATTCCCCCGTATAAAAACATCGTTCCGAGTGTAACGACGAGTGGTTCTACATCCGTCATTTTTATAATCAGTCCGTTTAAAGCGCCTGCTAAACAACTAATTATTAGGGCGATTATAACAGCAAACAAAATAGGTATTCCGTTCATCCAAAGTACACCGATTAAGATCGAAGTGAGCCCCATTATTGAGCCGATCGATACATCAATTCCTCCTGTTACTATAACAAAAGTCATTGGTATCGCCGCAATTGCGATAAATAGGAAATCATTTGTACTAAAAAGGAGATTACTAATATTTAAGAAATCACTATTTATTAAACTAAAAAGGATGAATTCTACAAGAAGTAATACAATTAGAACCCCTTCCCATCTATATACATACTTCATAGATTCATCCTCCTTTCTGCCTTCCACTTTTTCATAACACTATCTAATATGATGATAAGTAATAATAAAAAACCTGAAATAGCATTATTCCAAAATGCTGGTATTTTTAAAAAGACGAGTGAGCTACTTATTGTTTCTAAAAATAACGCTCCTAATGCAGCTCCAAATAAAGATCCTGTTCCTCCTTTTAAATGAATTCCTCCTAGTACAGCGGCTGCGATTACTTGTAATTCTAATCCTGTACCTGTTTGATTTGGCACGAAACCGATATTCATAACAAATATGCAACCAGCGAGCGCAGCGCTTATGCCTGAAATCATAAACGCATATATCTTCACTTTATTTACAGGTATACCAATAAGCCTCGCGCCATCTTCATTATCACCTACCGCATAAAAGTATCTTCCCAATGGCACTTTTCTTAAAAAGAAGTATAGTAGTAGTAAAATAATAAGAACGAACCATACAGTTATAGGTAAACCAAGAATGATGATAGATGACAGCTGCTTAAAATCGTTTGGAATATCTTCAATCCACTTCCCGCCTGTGAAAATTAACATTGTACCTCTAATAATTCCTAACATGCCTAATGTCATAATAATGGCTGGTACCCGAAACTTCGCAACTCCAATACCATTTACGAAACCAATAATGGCCCCAAGTATAATAGCTACAAATATCGACAAGAATGCACTATACCCATTCGTTAACATCATTCCGCAAACTGCTGCACTTAACCCCATGCTTGAACCAACTGATACATCTATATTTTTCGTAAATAAGACGAACGATTGACCGATTGCTAGCACGACTAAAATAACGCTTGATTTCATCAGTAAAGATAACGAGTTAAATTGAATAAAACTAGGGTTTATCATTCCTACAATAGCTATATAAATTAGTAGTAACAGTATGATAGACGTTTCATGCATTTTTAACATATGTTTCATTCCGCTACACCTCCGTATGCAAGGCGTGTAACTTCATTCACACTCAGTTGTTCTTTTTCCATATGAGAAACAAATCGCCCATTTCTCATTACATATACACGGTTTACTAATTGGACAATTTCTTCAACATCTGAAGAGATTAATAAAATTGCGAGTCCTTCCCTTTTCATTTTTTTTATCGTCTCATACACTTCAAGCCTTGCTTTCGCATCAATTCCGCGAGTCGGCTCATCAAGAATAATAATTTTAGGATTACATGCAAGATACTTCGCAAGCACGACCTTCTGCTGATTACCTCCTGATAAAGATGCCAGTTCTTTATTCATATCCTGTACAACAATTCGGAACTGTTCTATAAACGAATTAACTAAAGCGCTTTCTTTTTCTTTATTTATAAAAAAGCGATTATTTTGATATAAACTTGCTGCTGCAATATTTTCTTTAACAGAAGCAATTGAGAAAATTCCATTCCTCGCCCTATCCTCTGGCACATAAACTAGTCCTTCGTCTAGCCTTTTATGCAAAGAACACGTATCAATTGATTTTCCACCCAATAAGATAGACCCTGATTTTATAGTTTTCAATCCAAATATCGCTTCTGCTAATTCCGTTCTGCCAGATCCTATAATGCCAGCAACACCTACAACCTCACCCGCATGTACAGTGAATGATATATTTTCGAATGCGTGACCATTTATATCAACCACTTCTAATATTTTTTTCGTCTTTACTGTCTCTTGAACTACTTCTATTTTCTCTTTCTGTTTATATCCTTTTGGCAATAGTCCCTCCATCAGCATGTCATATGTATAGTCACATACATCACCTTGGCTTACAACCATTCCATCACGTAGTATTGCTACTTTGTTGGCAATTTCAAAGATTTCTGGAAAACGATGCGTAATATAAATCATCCCAATTCCTTTTTCTTGTAAACTTTTCATCAACACAAAAAGACTCTTAATTTCGTGTGTTGTTAATGTCGATGTTGGCTCATCTAGAATAAGAATCTCAGCTTCTCTTATTAATCCTCTAACGATTTCTACTAACTGTTGTTGCGCAATCGATAATGTTCCTCCTAGTTTATTAAGGTCAATATCCCATCCTAAGCTGCTAATCAATTGCTGAATCTGTACTTTTAGTTTCTTTTTCTTTTCTTTTAACCCGATACATATATTTTCTTCAATAGTCATATGCGGAAAAATGAGTGGTTCTTGCGGTATTAAATAAATACCTTTTCGGTGTGCTTCTGATGGATTTGAAAACTGTTGCTTCCTTCCTTTTACATACATCTCTCCATCATCATACGAATATAACCCCGTTAATATTTTCATTAATGTTGATTTCCCGGCGCCATTTCCCCCCACTAAAGCGTATATATCTCCGCGCTCTACTTGTAAGTTCACTTCTTTTAATACAAGTTGATTTAAAAACGCCTTACTCATTTTCTTTACTTGTAATAAAGGTACGTTCTCCACATGATGTCACCTGCCTTTATCCAGAACATTTTTTGAGAAAATGATTATTTGTTCTACTTGTTTTGTAGCATTGTATATTCCTTTTTTTATATCTAGAACACTTTTTTCTACGTACTATTAATCGTTTCAACTGGAATAAACAAAATATATGGTACATATGTTTAAGCTGTGGTCAATTGTTGAAAGGGATGAAGAGTATGACTCAGCTGAACTTTGAAGAAAATTTATTAACTAAAGTAGCTTGGTACTATTATAAAGACCAATTAACACAACAGGAGATCGCGTCACTTCTTCATATTTCAAGAAATAAAGTCGTCCGGTTATTAGATAAAGCGCGGAGTGAAGGTATCGTTACATTTCACGTAAAAGGGACTGGTTTGCACTGTTTAAGTATTGAGCGTGACCTAATGAAAAAATTCCACTTAAAAGATGCTTTTATTATCCCTACCCCAGTAAACAATTATCACGCTTCTCTCGGAAAAGCTGCTGCACAATATTTAGAAACTCATCTCCAGCAAGGCGATTTACTCGGTATTGGCTGGGGAGAAACAATTAGCAAAATGCTAGAAAACATTCATTTTGAAAGTTCTATCAACCTTTCAATCGTAACGCTCACAGGCGGGGTAAATCACTATCTCCCGAGAAAACAAAACTATTTACACTACATGCAAGGCGAGCTTCACATTATCCCTACGCCGTTTCTAGCGTCTACAACCGAAATGGCACAAAGTATTCTATCAGAACCGAGTGTAAAAGATATGCTTCAAGTCGCTTCACTTGCTCATACGGCTGTTGTCGGTATTGGGGGATTATCTCAAGACGCTACGATTGTAAAAGAAGAAAAATTAACACTACGTGAGATGACATATATTCGTAGTCAAAACGGTGCTGGCGATATTTTAGGACAGTTTTATAATACAAATGGCGATTTATTAGAACTCTCGCATCACAATCGTCTAATTGGCACGCCCCTCTCTATTTTGCGCAATATGAAGCATGTCGTCGGTGTTGCTGGAGGTACTGAAAAGATAGATGCAATTTATGGTGCCTTAAAAGGAAAGTTTATTCATTCATTAATTACCGATGAGGAAACTGCCCTCTCCTTATTACGAAAGGATGGTGATTGTTAATGTCCCATTTATTAGCTTTCGATGCTGGTACAGGGAGCATTCGAGCAGTTCTTTTTGATTTACATGGTAATCAAATTGCAGTAAGTCAAAAAGAATGGATTCACAAATCTGACCTTCGTTATCCAGGCTCTATGAACTTTGATGTAGTAGAAAATTGGAAGCTAGTACAAGAATGTACGAAAGAGGTGCTTCAAAAAAGCAACACTCCTGCCTCTTCTATTCTTGCTATTAGCGCTACAAGTATGCGAGAAGGATTTGTTTTATATGATCAAGATGGGCAAGAAATATGGGCGTGTGCAAATGTTGATGGGCGCGCATCCGTCGAAGTTAGTGAATTAAAAGAAATTCGGTCACATCTTGAAAAAGATTTATATACAAAGTCTGGTCAAACTTTTTCATTAGGTGCTTTACCACGCCTACTCTGGATAAAAAAACATGAACCCGACGTCTATAATAATATTTACTCTTTTACAATGTTAAACGATTGGATTTTATATAAACTAAGCGGCGTACTACAAATTGATCCCTCAAACGGATGCACGTCAGGTATTTTTGACTTACAAAATAGAGTGTGGGATAACGATGTCGCTAAGGAGTGCGGTCTATCTTTGCCATTTTCACCAACAGTAAATGAAGCTGGTACAGTAATTGGCAACGTTACAAAAGAGTGTGCAGCATTAACTGGATTACGTGAAGGGATTCCTGTCGTCGCCGGGGGTGGAGATGCTCAAATGGCATCGCTCGGAACAGGAATCGTGAAACCAAATCAAACGTTAATATGCGGGGGTAGCTTTTGGCAACAAGAAGTGAATGTTACTGAGCCAATAACAGATCCACATGCTGCGATTCGAGTAAATTGTCACGTCGTTCCGAACCTATGGCAATATGAAACAATCGCCTTTTTCCCAGGTCTCGTTATGCGCTGGTTTCGAGACGCTTTTTGCCAAGAAGAAAAGAAACTTGCTGATAAACTTGGTGTAGATGCTTATGAATTACTAGAAGAACAAGCGAAAGACGTACCTGTCGGTTCACATGGCATTATCCCTACTTTTTCAAACGTTATGAACTACATTTCTTGGCGTCATGCCGCACCTTCATTCTTAAATTTAAGTTTAGACGCTGACAAATGCGGAAAAAAAGAACTGTTTCGTGCTATTGAAGAAAATGCAGCCTTCATTACACTTGGAAACTTAAAATTAATAAAAAATCTAACTGGCACATTCCCTTCTGAAGTTATTTTTGCTGGCGGTGCCGCTAAAGGAAAACTATGGCCACAAATTCTATCAGACGTACTCGGTATTCCTGTAAAAGTACCTGTTGTGAAAGAAGCAGCTGCTTTAGGAACTGCGATTGCTGCTGGAGTTGGTGCTGGCATATATTCATCTATGGAAGAAACTGCCGAAGAGTTTGTACAGTGGGAGCAAACATTCGAACCAGTTACTGAAAATCACGAACTATATAAAGAGTTCTATGAAACATGGAAAACTGTATATGACAGTCAGCTCGCTTTAGCTGATAAAGGGCTCACCTCACATATGTGGATTGCGCCTGGTGCACTGTAACACATTACATAAAGGAGTGAACTGTATGTTAAAAGCGAATGAAAATGACTTCTCCTATCGCTTCGGTGATAACGGGCCGAAATATTTAATACAAGGGCCAAATATTGATCTTGGCCTTGTTGTCATTCAACCGGGCCAGGAGTTTCAAAACCATTATCATACGACGTGCGAAGAGGTCTTTTATGCATTAGAAGGTGAAATAGACTTCTATGTAAATAACGAAAGAGTTCCGATTAAACAAGGTGATGTCCTGCAAGTTCGCCCTCATGAATCTCACTATCTGATTAACCATTCTGACAAACCTTTTAAAGCTGTTTTTATAAAGTCACCACATTTACCAAATAAAGATACGGTACAAACGGAAAATCCAACATTAACGAAGGAGTGATTTTGAATGACTTGGGGATTTAAAAATCGATTAAATACAATTTTACCTGATGGTAGAGCGGTTATGTTAGCAATAGATCACGGCTACTTTTTAGGGCCAATTCACGGGCTAGAACAACCACTTGAAACAGTTAAAAACTTACTTCCGTATACAGACTCCCTCTTTTTAACACGCGGTGTACTTAGTTCCTGCATTCCTGAAAACTGCAGCACACCGATGGTTATGCGTGTATCTGGTGGCGCTACTGTCGTCGGTAAAGATTTAGCGAATGAAACAATTGTTACACCTGTAAAAGAAGCAGTGAAGCAAAACGCAATTGGCGTTGGCGTTTCTGTTTTTGTCGGATCAGACTATGAAACACAAACTGTTACAAATCTCGCAAATGTAGTTTCTGAAGCTCATGATTACGGCCTACCAGTACTCGGCATTACCGCAGTCGCAAAGGAATTACAAAAACGTGAAGCTCGCTTTCTAGCACTTGCTTCCCGCGTATGTGTTGAAATGGGTGCTGATATTATTAAAACGTATTACTGCGAAGGATTCGAAAAAATAACGAGCACATGCCCTGCCCCAGTCGTCATCGCGGGCGGCCCAAAACTAGATTCAATTGAAGACGCATTAAACATTACGTACAATGCATTGCAAGAAGGAGCAATTGGAGTAGACATGGGCCGAAACATATGGCAATCCGAGCACCCAGCTGCGATGATCCAAGCAATACATGGCATTGTGAAAAATGGATTGAATGTGAAAGAGGCACTTGAACTTTATGATGATGTGAAGAATTAATGTGAAAAGACAGACTATTTATTAGTCTGTCTTTTTTACTTTACAGTGAAACTTTCATAATCCGTCTTCTAATATGATACATACTTAAATTTTATACACCTTCAAATGATTACTCTTGTTGATCGCTATTAAGCTTTGAAACTTTCTTACCTTCTCTATAATCAAGACAAGACACTTCAATTAATAAGCCATTAAATACTGTAAAATAAAAACCATAACTACTACCTCGCATCGAATAAGGTTCCTTATCTATTTCAATGCCGCCTGCTACTAAACGATTATACGCTTGATCAACTTCATTTGAAGTATCCACTAAAAAACCAATATGAAAAGCTTCAGGATACATCACTTCCTTATTTCCCTTAAATGCTTTTGGATCGCTCAGCACCAGTATAAATCCACTTTCATCACTCATTACTAATAATGCCTTTCCCTTTTGCTCTAAAAATTGAAAATCAAAAAATGTTTCAAAGAAATGTCTCGCTTCTGATAAATCATCAACACATAAATTCAAATGATTTAACTTCATTCACTCATCTCCTTTTAAGCAGAGGGTATGTAGACTCATTTTCATAACACTTAAATATGAAAGGTAAGATATTCAAGCGTTCCGTCTAAGACTATGCTTTATAAGTCTAATACTTTTCTCCATAGCCTAGAACGTTTTTTTAAATGTATGAAAGATTTCCTATCATTCCCATCCCCCCAGTCATAAAAAAGAGGATACATGATTGCTTCTACAACATGTATCCTCTACTTATATATTACGACTGTTGATAAGCCGATTTCGATGATTTCACATAATAAACTGCATGATCCACATTAATAATATGATCTGGCTTTGGTTTACCACGGCCCGCTCTATGTCCAGCTAAGTGTTCTTCACTTGTTTCCCAGTTTTTCCATGCTTCTTCAGATTCCCAGCGAATCATTACGACAACTTCTTCGTCGCCGCGTCTTACTTTTTTCACGAGAACACTTAAATCGATGAAGCCTTCAAATTTTTCAATAATACCTTCTCCAGTGAAACGTTCTACAACTATATTTGATGTACCTTCTTTTACTGTAAATGTTTTCGTTTCGATAAACATATATCCCACTCCCTCTTTGTTATACGAATACTAGTATTCTTCTATTATAATTGATTATGATAATTATTTTCAATTGTAAAGTTTTAATTTTTTGAATTATGCTGATTTCTTTTCTATCGCCTCATCTAAAAATTTGAAATATGGAAGTAACATCCCTATTAAAGATGTAACACATATAATTGCACCGATGATTACATATAGCGCTCTTACTCCCCACATTTCACTCAATATCCCCCCTACTAACACACCTAATGGCATAGCGGATCGTATAAAAAATAAACGCACTGAAAATACTTGTCCTATCATATTATTTGGGACGGTTTGTTGGCATATTGTCGTGTTATGAACATTGAAAAATGCAATACAAATCCCTGCTATTACTTCAATTATTATTGCAATGATAATACTATGATTGAATCCTAATGAAATGTATGTGAGTCCCCCTATAAACAATCCTCCAAGCATAAGTATACGCCGGCTTTTATATGTTACTTTTCCGACTAATACTGAGCCAATTACGTAGCCAAGTGGAAAACCTGCCATGAAATAACCGTACTCTGCATATCCCGCTGACAGCTCGTCTTTTATATAAGGAAGATTTGTGACCATCGTTACCCCTACTCCAAACTGCACGAAAGTAAGAAATATACCGAGCCAAACGATGATTGGTTTTGTGAAAAAATATGTAAAACCGTGAAAAAACTGTTCTAGCCACGTTTTCCGAATAGGTTGCGACGTTCTATTTTCTTTTATATAAAATAAGAAAGTGCCACTAACAAATAAACATATGCATACGAAAGATAATGTAAGTTCTGTTCCAATCAAATGAATGACTACTCCGCCTAATACTGGCGCAAGAAACATCATAAGGCGAGTCATTCCATCAATGTACGCATTTGCATCTTGAAGTTGTTCTTTCCCTACAATGCTCGGTGTAATTGCTTGACTTGCAGGTGTATAAAGTGGTGTAATAAGTCCCACTACAATTTGAACAACATAAATGTGCCAAACTTCTATACTACCCGAAACTAGCATCACCAAAGGTAATAAAAATACGGACGCTCGTATCCATTGTGAAAATATCATAATCCACTTCCGGCTCCATTTATCAATAAATGGGCCACTTATTAATTGCAATATGAGTGATGGGATGAAATATAATAACCACATACTACTTAAAGCCATTTCTGATCCTGTTAACTCATATACTAGAATTGAATTACATAACGTTCCGAAAGCCCCTCCTAATTCAGAGATTGCACTACCAATCCACATAAAAAAGAACGAACGATTTTTCAATATATTTTTCAATTTCACACACCAACTTTTCTTTTATATTCCTCCCTTTATGTACATTCTCGTTGTTAATTATCTATTCAAAAACATATCTAATTCTTTCGCTAAAGACTGTACTGCTTTCTTTCTTAATACATATTTTCCGTCATGTATATCAACTAACTTCGCTGCACGTAACAATTTCAAATGATGGTGTACAGTCGATTTACCGAGTTGCAATCTTTCCGTTATTTCCTGTAATGTACGTTCTTTTTCAAACAACATTTTTACAATTCGCAATCTCGCTTCATCTCCAAGAGCCTTATGTTTTTGAACTAAAAAATAATTCGGTTCATACGGATCTTCAGGATGAATACTTTCATTCGCAACTGGATAATGAAATACTTTCGTATCATCAATATCTGCTTCAATATTCCACGGTCTGTACGTCATTTGCGGAATAAGAAGTACGTGATGAACACTTGGCTCTGGCATATAGTTCACTCCGCCAGTCGCCCACTCGACAAACTCTTCCGGCTTCATCTTTTTATTCATTTCATTTTTTGCTTCATAATCTCGTTTTAATATAGAAAGTATTTCTTCTTCCTCACTCTTAATTACACTCTCATACCACCCTGTCATTACAGCGATTAAATGAGATTTCAGCACCTGTACATCTACATCACATATAAAGCGAATGTACGTAGAGAAAAACTGATGATCATGTGTTAATTCCTTTAGTTCATGTATTGCAGTTCCATCTCTACTTGCGGCTAAACGTCTTTTTTTCTCATATTTCTCCCCTAAAAACGGTAAACATGTATACTTCAAATCTTCTTCTGAAAGTGAATCGATTTTAGCATGAAACTGCGATACACCCTGTATGTCTTCTTCATACAACAACTGAAGCAATGCTTTCCACGTATTATTTTCTTCGACAAATTGTAAGTGCTCTCTCATTTCTTCTGTTAATGATTTCTTAATTTCTTCCCATTCATTTTGACTCTTTTCAAGTGTATCAATTAACCTCTTATGAGTAATTGCTGCAATGCCAAGCGCACATTCGAAAAGTATCGAATATTTCACTTGAACGTTATAAGTTTCCCTCTTTCTACTCGTTATGTGATAGACCTCCATTTTTATCCCCTCCTTGTTTGCTATATATCAAATTCTATTTTTATCGAATTTAACCTTCTATATTTTTAGAATTATTTTGCGACTTCAAAAAAACTCTAATCCATGAGCAAATAGAGAAAGGTTTATACTTTTTTTCATTCTGACTCAATTAAAGCCTTGATTATTAAGTATCATATTAAAAAGAAGTTTTTTAATGGCTCTGTTATAAGTTGTCTTTCACCCTCTTGTGCAACTATAGAAAAGGTTTATTGAAGAGAAAAGAGAATTGGTTTTATTAAGAAAAATGAACAGGAGGCTATACGAATGGGAAGAAAAGAAATGTTGCAAAATGGAGTCCAACAAGTTTTTTACGAAGAAGAATGGTACCCACCAATATCAGAAGCGTTAAAGAATCTTACGGTTGAACAAGCATGTTGGCAACCAGAAGGTGCTGCCAGTAATACGATTTGGGAAAATGTGAACCATTTATTAATCTTTAAAGAACGCCTACTTTCCCGTTTACATGAAGACGACACATTTGTTGCTCCACAAAATAATGATGAGACGTTTATCCAAGGTGGACCTAATGATGATGCCGCTTGGCAGCAAACCGTAAAGCGAACGCTTCAAGTACATGATGCCTTACAATCTTCATTAACCGCCCTTCAAGAAGCAGAACTAGATCAACTAAGTCCTTCTCTACCAGTTTGGCAACAATATATGAATATCCTTTTGCATGATGCTTATCATACAGGACAAATTATACAGCTTCGGAAACTTCAAGGTTCATGGCCAACTCACCGTTCTTATTTATAAAGTGAAATTTTAATCAGCTCTTACCAATCGGGATTTTGCGGGCAGCCCATCCCCACCTCACTTCTTTGCTTTCCTTGAATTTTGAGGTAAAAATCTTACTGCCCGTTAATGCGGAATAAACGATGTTTAAAATCGCATACGTTTAATATCCAACAAAACAATTGAAAACAGCTAATTGTTCGATAATTACTGCGATTGCTCAAAATAAAGCAAATTAAAATACATTGATTCCTAACATAACTTCTAATCATAATCCAAATTTGGAAGAATAGATGCTTTTTTATATACAAATAATAACTCTCAAGGAGTTGTTGACATGCATTTCATATTGAATATGTTAGGGATTTTCGTTGTCATATTAATCATTTTCTTATGTTCGCCTAATAAAAAACATATAAAATGGAGACCGATTGTAATTCTCATCCTATTGGAGCTTTTTATTACGTGGTTTATGTTAGGCACAAAGCTCGGCAGTATTATCATTAATAAAATTGCGTCATTTTTCAGTTGGCTACTAGCATGTGCGAATGAAGGTATTCGATTTGCATTTCCTTCAGCTATGGAAAGTCAGCACATTGATTTCTTCTTTAGTGCGTTACTTCCTATCATTTTTGTTATTACTTTTTTCGATATTCTTTCTTATTTCGGAATCTTAACTTGGATTATTGATAAAGTAGGTGCAGTTATTTCAAAGATTTCTCGTTTACCAAAGTTAGAAAGTTTCTTTTCGATTCAAATGATGTTTTTAGGAAACACCGAAGCACTTGCGGTTGTTCGTGATCAATTATCTGTTTTAAAAGAAAATCGATTATTAACTTTTGGAATTATGAGTATGAGTAGCGTTAGCGGATCCATTCTTGGTGCTTATTTATCAATGGTTCCAGCAACATATATTTTCAGCGCAATCCCATTAAACTGTATTAACGCATTAATTTTAGCCAATGTATTAAATCCTGTGGAAGTTTCGAAAGAAGAAGACGTTGTTTACACACCTTCAAAACATGAAAAAAAGGATTTCTTTTCTACTATTTCAAACAGTATGTTAGTTGGGATGAATATGGTTATCGTTATTTTAGCTATGGTAATTGGTTATGTAGCTTTAACAGCATGTTTAAATGGGATTTTAGGATTTTTTGTAACGGGGTTAACAATTCAAAAAATCTTCTCCATTATCTTTAGTCCTTTTGCATTTTTACTCGGTTTATCAGGCAGTGATGCTATGTATGTAGCTGAATTAATGGGGATCAAAATAACGACGAATGAATTTGTTGCAATGATGGATTTAAAATCAAACTTAAAGTCGCTACAACCGCATACGGTTGCGGTTGCAACGACATTTCTAGCTTCTTTTGCTAACTTTAGTACAGTAGGTATGATTTACGGAACTTACAATTCATTATTTGGCGGAGAAAAATCATCAGTCATCGGTAAAAATGTTTGGAAGCTTCTTGTTAGCGGGATGGCTGTTTCTTTATTAAGTGCTATGCTCGTTGGGCTATTTGTATGGTAATTAATTTTAATAATAAAAGACACCCAAGCCAATTGAGTGTCTTTTATTATTATTTTCGAATTTGTCCATTTCCACGAATCACATATTTTGTAGAAGTTAATGCTGGAAGCCCCATTGGTCCTCTTACGTGTAACTTTTGTGTACTGATACCAATTTCCGCTCCGAATCCAAATTCGGATCCATCTGTAAAACGAGTCGATGCATTATGATAAAGTGCCGCGGCATCTACAGAAGTAAAAAACTTGCTGACGTTTTCCTCGTTTTCAGTAATAATTGCTTCAGAATGCATAGATCCATACGTATTTATATGATGAATCGCTTCTTCAACAGTGGAAACCACTTTCACTGCTAGTGTGAGAGATAAAAACTCAGTTTCCCAGTCTTCTTCTGTCGCAAGTAAGATAGAAGAATCAATCGCCACTGCTTTATTATCACCACGTAGCTCCACTCCTCTTTCATTCAAGGAAGAAAACAACTCGCTACCATATTGCTCTGCCCAATTCTCATGAAGTACAATCGTCTCAATTGCATTACATACAGATGGACGCTGTGTTTTTGCATTTATAATAATATTAAACGCCATTTGTTTATCTGCTGTTTCATCAATGAATATATGACAATTCCCCGCACCTGTTTCAAGTACTGGAACAGACGCTTCTCTCACTACTGTATCAATTAATTGTTTACCGCCTCTTGGTATAAGAACATCCAAGTACTCGTTCAATGTAAACAACTGTTTTGCACTATCTCTCGTTGTATCTTCTATGAGCTGTACACTTTCTGAAGGCAAGCTAGTTTGCTTAAGCGCCCGGTGAATAACGCTAACGATGGCTTTGTTAGAATGGATAGCAGAAGAACTACCACGTAGTATTACTGCGTTTCCTGTTTTTAAACAAATTGTAGCAGCATCAACAGTTACATTCGGTCTTGCCTCATAAATCATCCCGACAACACCAAGTGGTACGCGCATCTCCTGAATAGATAGTCCATTTGGCCTTTCCCATGCACTTACACATTCTCCTACAGGATCACGTAATTCAATTAGCTGCTTAATCCCCTCTGTCATATCAATAATACGATTTTCAGTTAGCAGAAGACGATCAAGGAGTGAATCAGAAAATCCTTTTGCCTTACCTTCTTCAATATCCCTCTTGTTTTCTTCTAAAATATAAGCTGTTTCTAATATTAACTGATCAGCTATTGCGGAAAGTGCTTCGTTTTTTTGCTCTGTAGATTTAAGCACAAGCTCTCTAGCAACCTCTTTTGCTTTTATCCCCTTTGCCAACACTTCATTCATTTTTATTTCCTCCTTTTTAAAGTGAAACCCAATGATCCCTATGGATGACTTCATAACTATGTCTCTCGCCTCTTACTTGAATATCTTGGCTTTGCATACCTTTTACATCTATTAGTTCCTCTGCACTATATGTGCATTGTCCTTTTCCTATTACGCGCCCTTGTTGCGTTACAACCTCTACAACTTCACCCACTTGGAAAAATCCTGATACATTCGTAACACCAGCTGGAAGTAAACTCTTACCATGCTGAATGATGGCAGTAGCTGCCCCAGCATCTACTTCAATTTGTCCGCTAACAAGCGAATGTAAGGCAATCCATTGCTTGTTCATCTTCATTTCTTTTTGAGGAGCATTACCAACATACGTTCCATCACCCTTACCCTTCAAAACATCTACAAACTTTTCCTGTCCACGCCCTGTTCCGATAAATACACTCACACCAAGAGAGAGCGCTGTCTTTGCAGCGTCGATTTTTGATTTCATACCGCCAGTCCCAAGTTTTGAGCCAGCATCTCCTGCAAGAGAAGAAATTTCTTCCGTAACTTCAGGAAGAAAATAATATTTTTTTGCATCCGGATTTTTCTGAGGATTTTTGTCATATAACCCGTTCACATCCGTAAAGATCATAAGCATATCCGCCGAAACAAGCCCGCTTACTAAAGCTGACAGCATATCATTATCACCGAACGTCAGCTCCTCTAAAGAGATGGAATCATTTTCATTAATAATTGGAAGAGCGGAGCGGTTTAATAATTCTCCTAACGTAGCGTAAGCATTACTATATTGTTCTTTTCTAGAAAAATCACTCCTCGTCAGCAAAAGTTGCGCAGTAACGATGCCATATTTACGGAATTCCTCCGTGTACGCCTGCATTAACAAACTTTGTCCGACAGCTGCTGCAGCCTGTTTCCCTTTAATCGTTACAGGTCTGCTAGGATATCCTAGCGCTGAAAAACCTGCAGCGACGGCTCCAGATGTAATTAACACAACCTCGTGCCCATCTTCTTTCAACCGAGCCAATGCGGCAACGTGATCTGAAAGCTGTTCTGTAGAGATGCCTCCGTGACTATCTGCCAAGGAACTACTCCCAATCTTTACAACAACTCGTTGTTTTTTCACTTTTTTATCCCCCAAGTCTAAAATCAAAGTTTTTTATAAATTACACTTCATTCACTTTGTAACTATATCTATTCTCATCAATGCTGCAATGAGGTATTTAAGAGCAAAATAAAAATGACCGCTTCGCCCTTAATAAAATAAAAAGGACGAAACGGTCATTGTTCCGCGGTACCACCTTAATTGATATACATAGATATCCACTTGGTGCCTATAACGCAGGCGAACGCCTAAACTTTCATTTAAGACTCAGGGATAGGTTCGATATATTCTATACGAGGAATCTTTCAGCCGGTGAATTCCACTCTCTTTCGCAAGAAGACATATGTACTAGTTCCCTTCAACGATTTTCAATCTAATTTTTTTATATTATGCGATATAGTTCGATTCGGTGTCAAGAGGTATTTTTAAAAATAAATAGAGCCGCAAGTTATTTGTATGAAATTATCGCCCTACTGAATGAAAATACAAAATGATATAAGTTTAACTCATATTCATAAACATAAAACCTTACATTATAGTGTATATATTTACATAATGTCGAATATAATTAATTTTTATCTTTTAGTGTTGCAAAAAGGAATATATTCTCTTAGAATGTTTCTTTATATTGCACAGGGATGTTATTCTTATTCTAAGAAAATAATATCAAACAGATATAATTGATTATAAAAGGAGCAAGATTGAGTTATTATGGATAAACAAATTGGATTCATCGGTTGCGGAAATATGGGAATGGCTATGATTGGCGGAATGATAAACAAAAATATAGTGTCTTCAAATCAAATTATTTGTTCAGATTTAAACACTGCTAATTTAAAAAATGCTAGTGAAAAATATGGGCTAACTACAACTACCGACAACAATGAAGTAGCTAAAAATGCTGATATTTTAATTTTATCAATCAAACCAGACCTATACGCGTCAATAATTAATGAAATAAAAGAAATAATCAAAAACGATGCTATCATCGTTACGATCGCTGCTGGGAAAAGTATTGAAAGTACTGAAAATGCCTTTAATAAAAAAGTAAAGGTTGTAAGGGTAATGCCTAATACTCCTGCTCTTGTTGGAGAAGGAATGTCTGCATTATGCCCGAATGAAATGGTGACAGAAAAAGATTTAGAAGATGTACTAAACATTTTCAATAGTTTTGGTCAAACAGAGATCGTAAGTGAAAAATTAATGGATGTTGTAACATCTGTAAGTGGTTCTTCACCAGCTTATGTATATATGATTATAGAAGCGATGGCAGATGCTGCTGTACTAGATGGTATGCCAAGAAATCAAGCATATAAATTCGCTGCTCAAGCTGTGTTAGGCTCTGCAAAAATGGTACTAGAAACAGGAATACATCCAGGTGAATTGAAAGATATGGTTTGTTCTCCTGGCGGAACGACAATAGAAGCTGTAGCAACATTGGAGGAAAAAGGACTGAGAACAGCGATTATTTCAGCTATGCAGCGTTGTACGCAAAAGTCTGTTGAACTATCTGGTCAAACTAAAAAGTAAAACTGTAAAAGAGATCGCGTTAGCTATGAATTCATATGAATTTAATTAGAAATTCACTACATGATAAACGGCCAAACTCATATATAATTGAGTTTGGCCGTTTCAGTTTTAATTATATTAAAATAATTTTATTCAAATCTTCTTTACAGGTTCTGTTTTATCCCTTACCTATTCCCTACTATGATTGTGTAATTTTATTAGAAACTAATAATTTTTCAATGCACTTCGGTAACATATCTAATAGCGTTTCAAATGCGTAGTTTACATCTAGACGTTCTGTCCATTGATGTGCATCTTTTCCTACCGGCCCCATATTTAATACTGGAACATCAAACTCTTCTAATTCCTGAAGCGGAATTGAATAACCTTTATCCCATAATGGCATATTGTCTACAAGCGAACTCATTGAATCCAGTGGATACTGCAAGCCTACATAACTTAAATCTGAAATCCCCCCAAAATAATTTTGGTTTTCAAATGTAATTTTATGATTGTAGTGTGCATACTTTTCCATTTCTACAACTACCTCTTTTATTAAAGGATTGTTGCGTGAACTCACAGCTGGATAGTACGGCGGAGCGAAGAAAAGTACAATCATCGGTGCCTTTTCTTTACATAAAATCGCTAATTTATCTACTAAATCAATGGTTACCGCACGATCATCTTTATCTCCTCTATTTTTTATAATATTAGATTGAATATGATTTATTTTTCCTCGTCCATGTTGCTCAATTGCATATGTGATAAGCTCTTCATAAGTTAATACATTTACTTTGAGATTAGGTGGTATAAATGGATTATATTTAGAAAAACGATATGCATGTTTTTCATACGACTCTTCTATTTTCTCTGCTACTTTCGTTACTTTTTGACGTAACAATGAAACTACATCTGTCATTGATTTTTCTAATAAAAACAAATTAAATAATGTAACTGCACGATGCGGAATTTGTACAGAATAATCCTCTTTTAAGTCCCTTTGAAGTAAGTTAGTTGGCGGAGGACTCGCTTCCCCTTCTACAATATCACAAAGGTCTGTGTTTAACTCTAATTCTGCTGTTATTAATGAAGCCATATAACTCCCATTTAACCCTGCAAAAGGTTCACCTACATGTGTCTCTTTTCCGTAGCAAAGAAAACCAGGTAACACTTTACCAATAGAGCCAGTGTAAATATACTTATTTTGGTCACCAGGATGTCTTGAAAACATAGGCTCTGAGTTTAAGACCGTTTTATAATCTAAGTTATGCTCTCTTGCTAAATCTAACAGTCTCGGAACAGCGGCCCTCATCCCTACAGAATTTACTTCTTCATCTGGTACAGCCAATAAAAGAACATTCCCATCAAATCTTTCTTCGCAAGCTTGCTCAATCATTGCCATTTGTAATGCTAGACCGCATTTCATATCCATTGTTCCTCTACCAAACAGCCATTCTCCATGTTCTATATCTTCACGTACATGGTCTGGAAGTTCATCTTTATGAGAATAAAACATAGATGTTAACTTTTTAGGATTAAATGCATCTTCTTTCCATATTCCGTAATCTTGTACATCTACAACATCAAAGTGACTTACTAGAATTACAGTATTTTTTGTACTATCGCTTTTCTTTACTAGTGCTGTAACAAAATATCGTCCGTCCCCTGTCGGATTTTTTTGCAAATGGTGCGGGTTTTGTTTGAAATACTGTAAGTCAGATAATTGTTCCACAACAAAGTCTGGCAATATTACTTCAGCTTCTGAACCGGTAATACTAGGAATTTCAACAAGACTGCTTAATAATTGAACCAATTGTTCTTTTGATTGCCACTTTGACATATAAATCCTCCTATTTTCCGCATTATGAAAATTAATTCCAGTATATGAATAAAAAATGACGACAGCTATCAAAATTATAGTTCTGATGTACTGCCGATTTTTATTGATATTTCATGAGCCGCTTGTTTTACCTTGCTAATAAGAAAAGATAGTCGATCATCATTAATACGATGACTAATTAACCCAACACTTAATGCTCCTACTACTTTATGATTAAATCCAATAATAGGTGCAGCTACTGAAGCTGTCCCTTCTGTTTTTTCACCATAACTGACAGCATATCCTTCATTTTTTATTTGCTTTATTTGATTAAGAAGAATTTGCTTTTGTTCTGGTAATGAAGGAAGTAAATACTCTACAATATGTTCCATTTCATTCGTTTTCATATTGGCAAGCATCGTTTTATTTGCAGCACCAATTGAAAGTGGAATTTGTTCTCCTAGATTATCGATAACTCGAATTTTTAAAGGGCTATCAATTCTTTCAATGATAATAGAATGTGTTCCGTTTGGAATATTCAAATAGACACTTTCTTCCACTTCAGAAGCCAAACGTTTCATCACTTCTCTCGCAACAGATCTATAGTCTACCTTCTCCAATTGACGCAACCCTATTTCCATCCACATTGGTCCAATTTTGTACTGTTTTGTCTCTGTAATTTGTGTAACTAACCCATGCTCCATTAGAGAGTTAAGTAATCTATGTACTGTACTAACCGGGAGATGTGTTCCATCAGCTATATCAGAAATAGCCCAATACTCTTTTTCATTTGTAGAATTCAATAATTTAATAATACTTATCGCTCGATCAATGGACTGTACCATAACTCGCCTCAACTTTACTCGTAATATGTTAGTACGCTTAATTAACTATCAATTTAGCAAACATTCGAAATGAAATCAATCTATTTATTTAATTTTCTAACAATAAAAACATATCACTAACAACGAATTGAAAACGCAAACAAAAAAATATTGACTTTTCTTTTTAATTATCTGAAAATTATAACAAGATTTCACATCACGGAATACATTCCATAATACGGAAAAACATCAAACGTTATTCTATCAACTACGAAAGTGAGGAAAACAATGGCGCAAGTAAGCAATACAAACAATGAATTAAAACGTACGATGAAAAGTAGACACTTATTCATGATTGCACTCGGTGGTGTGATTGGAACCGGGTTATTTAACGGATCTGGCTTTATTATAAGTCAGGCTGGACCTGGTGGATCCGTACTTGCCTTTATTGCTGGTGGATTATTAATGTATTTCGTTATGCTATGTCTTGGTGAACTTGCTGTAGCCATGCCTGTTTCAGGTTCTTTTCAGGAATATGCTACTAAATTCATCAATCCTGCAACTGGCTTTACAATCGGATGGTTGTATTGGTTAAGCTGGGCGAATACGACCGGTCTTGAATTTACAACTGCCGGTATTACAATGCAGCGCTGGTTTCCTGATATTCCTGTTTGGGTTTGGTGTTTAATATTTGGCGTTACCATCTTCACTATTAACGCATTATCTGCTCGTAGTTATGCAGAAACAGAATTTTGGTTTTCAAGTATAAAAGTATCTGCCATTATAGCTTTTATAATTCTTGGTGGCGCCGCTATGTTCGGTTTTATTGATTTAAAAGGCGATGAACCAGCTCCACTTCTTTCAAATTTCGTAAATCATGGTGGTTTATTTCCGAATGGACTTGCAGCTATTCTATTAACAATGGTTACAGTCAATTATTCCTTCCAAGGTACAGAGCTTGTCGGAATCGCAGCAGGTGAAAGTGAAGATCCAGCAAAAACTTTACCTCGTTCTATTAGAAATATTATATGGCGCACAATGTTTTTCTTCGTCTTAGCAATCTTTGTTCTTGTTGCTTTAATTCCTTGGGAAGAAGCTGGATTAACAAAGAGTCCATTCGTTGCTGTTTTTGATAATATCGGTATTCCATATGCAGCTGATATTATGAACTTTGTTATTCTTACTGCTGTTCTTTCTGTCGCAAACTCAGGACTATACGCTGCTACTCGAATGCTTTGGTCTTTATCAAAAAACGAAATGGCTCCAGCATTTTTAAAGAAATTATCATCACGTGGGATTCCTCTCAACGCTTTAATCATGACAATAGCTATTTCTGCTTTTTCTCTTTTGACAAGTGTAGTAGCTGCTGAAACTGTTTACTTGTGGCTCATTTCAATTTCCGGAGTTATTACCATTATTGTTTGGATGTCAATTTGTGTTTCTCAATTCTTTTTCCGCAAACATTATTTAGCAGACGGCGGAAAATTAGAAGACTTAAAATTTAAAACGCCACTTTATCCACTCGTACCAATTCTTGGTTTTGGATTGTATGGCATTATATTAATCAGTCTTATTTTTATCCCAGAACAACGACTTGGAATCTATTGCACTGTCCCATTTATCATCTTTTGCTACACTTACTATCACTTTAAAGTTAAGAAAAGAAATTCTACTAACACTCATAGTGAAACTAAAATTAGCGAGACTTCGTAATATTTGACTATACATAAAAGACCACACATAGCGTTTCACTTCATGTGTGGTCTTTTTTCATTATTTTAATATGATTTCATCTGAATTTAATGAATATATCCCCTTTCCTACAAAAGTAGTAGAGTGTTCATTTAAACACTTACTACCTCAGTGGGATTTATCACATTCCAATTTCAATATAATAGTAAATAGGTATATCGGATATAGATGTACATTACTAGGCTTATACATATTTCAACTTTAGAATTATATTCACTATTCAATTGGTAGTTACCAATAAAGAAAGGAATGATCATAATAATACAGAACATATACGAAACTCATTTACATGTAAGAAATTTAGAGAAGGCAATAAATTTCTATCAAAACAAGCTAGGATTAACGTTAGCAAGAAAACTCTCCAAAAGAAGAGTGGCTTTCTTTTGGGTCGGAGAAAATAAACAACAAATGCTTGGACTATGGGAAGTACATAACATTGAAGACTTTGAGCCGAGACATTTTGCTTTTGGTGTAAATTTAGAGTTTTTAATGACTTCTAAAGCGTGGTTAGAGGAACATGGAATAGCAGTGATAGGAAGTCAAGGAAAAGGAAATCAAGAGCCAATTGTCCAAAGGTGGATGCCTGCTGCAAGTGTATACTTTCTAGATTGTGATGGAAACAAATTAGAATTCATTTCTATGCTACATGAGAATCCAGATGAATTAGAATATGCGTCCTATTTAAGTGTATGGAATGCGGAACACCAAGAAAAATGAATGGAATTTTCGTTCAAGTCTTTTCTTATTTTTGGATATAATGTTGTACGATCCCCCCTTTTACTATGAATTTGTTAACATAATGCATTTACTGTCATCTTATATTTGTACTTACGTACGAGCAATTCCTAATCTGCTTCAATTACAATTTGAATTATGTAAATTTTCCTCTTATCTGGCATCTACTCTTTAAACACAAACTCCCCTTAAATCGAAAATGATTAAGGGGAGTTTTATATACGATGCAATTATAGTTCAGATTTCACTCGAACAGAAACATTATTTTTAATTATATTTTTGACATCTTTAAAGCTAACAAAATTGTTACTTTTCTCATCCCAAAGACGGAAACGTAGTGATTGTAAGCTTGTAGCAAGCGTAATCGTTGGTACATTTTTTAACGGAAGCGTATTATTGTGTGCCTCTTCTAGTTTATAGTTAGGTACCCTTGGGCTTAAATGGTGAACATGATGGAATCCAATATTACCAGTTAAGAATTGCAAAATTTTAGGAAGCTTATAAAAAGAACTTCCTTCCACTGCCGCTTTCACATATTCCCAATCTTTATCCTCTTCAAAATAAGAATCCTCAAATGTGTGCTGTACGTAAAACAGCCAAATCCCTACTGAACCTGCTATTAAGAATATAGTACCATGTACTAACAGAAACGATTGCCACCCAATTGCCCAGCAAAGTATAGCTACTACAGCAACAATTATAATATTCGTCAAATAAGTATTCATACGTTCTTTCTGCCTTGCACCTTTTCGGTTAAATCTATTTTTAAGCAAGAAAACATAAATCGGACCTAATCCAAACATAACGAATGGATTGCGATACAAGCGATATGCTAAACGAAGTCTAAATGGTGCAGCTACATATTCATCAACTGTAAGCGTCCAAATATCCCCTGTACCCCTCTTATCCAAATTACCACTCGTAGCGTGGTGAATAGAATGTTCATGCCCCCACTGATCAAATGGGAATAATGTTAAAACACCCATACACGTTCCAACTATTCTATTTGCACGTCGACTTTTAAAGAACGAATAATGGGTGCAATCATGAAAAATAATGAAAATTCTTGTCATAAATCCAGCGGCTAACAGTGCTGGAACTAATGTTAACCAATAAGAAACTGACAAACTTTTATAAGCAAGGTACCATAAAATAATAAATGGCACGATTGTGTTGATCAGTTGCCAAACACTTTTTTTAATCGTTGATTTTTCAAAAGGAGCAACTTGTTTTTTTAAATTTTTAGTATTTTCTAAGGTCATTGTTCTAATTCCTTTCCTTTTTGTTGCTAATTCATATTATAGCACACTATTAGTATCAGGTGTTAAAAGTAGCTATAATAAATATTATATACTATGAAAATCTCTTTTTTCTTACTCATTACTTACAAATTACTTACGCCCAAAATAGCTTCTATAATTGGACAGGCGGAGTATTTTATTTATAAAAGAAACTTCGAATTTTTCCAATAAGTACATAAAAAAACAGCAAGTTTTTTCACAAGAAGAAAAAAGCTGCGATAAGTCAGTTTCACCGACTTATCGCAGCTCCTCTTCGTTTTACCTTATTTTATCGATGAAGCCACACTGCACCTGCAGACTTGTCTTCAGCTTGGCCTACCACTTCAAACTTCAGTCCTAGTTTCGGTAACTTACGTCCTGCATCAGGAATAATGCTGTTGATGTATTGCTTAGAATCATCAAATTTTGCCACTCCTGGTAATCCTTTATAATCGAAGATACCGCGAGTTGGTGAATTTACTTTCCATGCTGGTGTTTGATCAAATGAGAATGCCGCATCGGCAATTTGGTAACGCGTACTGCTCTTCACAGTAGGTTGTCCATTTAATGTCCCTACAATTGCCTCTGGATGAGAATCTACTACTCCTAAGAACCCTTCACCTGGATGAACGCCTACCCAGTTATCTGTAAAGCTTTGATCCGCATACCATACAACCATTCCTGTATTAAATACTGGGCCACGTGCATGTTGTAACGCAGTGTCAGAACCAGCGTAATTTCTCCACTCTACATAGTAATTATGTTTTTTCTGTTCAAATCCGTTAGACACAGTAAAGCCTTTTAACGTCATTGCTGGCTGACCTTCTGCATCATCAGAGAAAACAACTTTTCCATCTACAGTTAATGCTGCATTATCTAACGCAAACCCTTTATAAGCTACTGCAATATCTGTTAAGTACT
Organism: Bacillus sp. FSL K6-2944; assembly: GCF_038005385.1. NCBI lineage: Bacteria > Bacillati > Bacillota > Bacilli > Caryophanales > Bacillaceae > Bacillus > Bacillus sp. FSL K6-2944. The sequence continues at coordinate 1,765,650 of NZ_JBBOTE010000001.1, forward strand.
CAAATTGCAGTTTTACTTTTTTTCCTTTGAATTGGCTTAAATCGTATGATTTATCAACCCACTTACCATCAGTTGTATCCGCGCCGCCTTTTACATCTTTTTCGCCCATTCTATCAATGCGTGTCTTCGTTCCATCTTCTGCAATCGCATATACGTCAAGGAAATCATACTTCGCTTCAAGTTCGTAAAATGCCTTATAATCGAACTTAGCATCCTTTGCATTTGTTAAGTCAAATACTGGTGTCTCAAGTGTTGTATGAATGTCATTTCCTTTTGTACTGTAATAGAACTTCTTACCAAACGCTGATTCGATATTTTTTATATCTTTGTCCGGCAAGTTAACACGAACGATTCCAGGTCGTTTAGATTTTGTAGTACTTTGATCTACATATGTCGCAACACCGATTCCTTTGCTAAGTTTGTCATAATCTACTTCAAGGATATTCGCCCAGTTCCCCTTCATATTCTTTTGGAAAAATTCTTTATTTTGTGGTGAGAAACTCGTTGGCTCTGTTCCTGCAATTTTTCCAGCCCAGCTACCACCACTCATAATAGACCATGACTCAACAGGTTCACCTTGTCCTGAGTACTTTGTATCATATTCATCTGGTAAGCCTAAATCATGGCCATACTCATGTGCAAACACACCAACTGCCCCGTCTTCAGGCTCGATTGTATAATCATATGCAGCCATCTTTCCGCCCCAGTTCGAAACAGAAGATTTCGTGCCATCAATTGCATATGGTTTTGAACCTAGTTTTGAACGATGTGACCAAATCGCATCATCTTTCAATTTACCGCCGCCAGCTTCTTGACCAACGCCAGCATGTACAACCATTAAATGATCAATAATGCCATCTGGCTCATTTTTATTTCCATCACCATCTTGATCGTATTGATCAAATTGGTCATAGTCTGCTAAATTGATTCCTTTTGCTATCGCTGCTTTTAATGCTTCTTTCACAAAATCTTTTGGTCCTAAAGGCCCCTTGTTATCATGCCCAGTACCCGCATCAGCACCATAATCTGATGCTTTTCCTGGAACAGTAAGCCATTCTGTTACAGTCCCATCAACTGTGTAGCTACCACCAGATTGTTCTTCATAATATTGCTTAAATGTGTTAATCTTCGATCCATCAAATAAAGTAAATGGTTCATCACCAAATAACATTTTTTGATAATGTTCACGATTAAAGTCTTTAGAATACATGTATCCTGGCTCTTGATCAATATTGTTATGCTTAAAATCGCTAAATTCTACAAGTAAAACAAGTACTTTATCTTTTCGAACAGCTCCATTGTATTCTTCTTGCTTCGCTGATGTAGTAGGTACTTTTCCATTTAATTTCCCAGGGTTCAATGCTGCACCTTGTCCAGCTACTGGGCCTACTTCAGGCTGCTGCGCCTGTTCATTTTCCTTCATTTTTGCATCTTTTACTTTTTTCATAAAATCAGAAGCTTCTTGCGTAAGACTATCTCCTGTTAAAATTTCTTTCCCAGGGTTTTCCCCTTTCTTTTTCTCAACATATTTTTCGACAGCCTTTGACGTCTCAGCTTGCGATGCAGATTGATCAATTACCCCCCGTTGTTTTAGCGCTTCAGCCAAGCGCTCCTCCGGTATTAAGTGCTCATCTATTGGTAGAGATGATGTCGGTGTCTCAGCATGCGCTGCGTGACCTCCAAAAACAAACGTACTACTTAGTACTGCTGCTGTTGTTAATACCGCTAATGGTTTTAATTTCTTTTTCTTTTTCAATGTATTTCCTCCCCAGTGTCTGCAAATTATCGTTTTTTGCCGATAACAACATAATATTCGTTATAATACGAATATTCAATCTTTTTCAACAAATAAAATGTTGAGAAATATTTTTTATGAAGGGTGAAATACATACGATAGAAAAACAAACTCACCTATAAATAACAGTGAACTTTTTTAGTAAAAATAAGAATTAAATATTCTCTATACTATTTAATCTATGGGTTACCATATTACTCACTATTCTCATTATTACAAGCTAATAGTGGTTCGTACATCATTATAGCGTGATTCTCTGTTACATATTGATCTTCTATTAACTGTTTCTGTAGATTATATACTTTACGTTGAATCACATTATGTCGTATATAACCGCCCCAGTATGCAGGTTGAATTGAGTGTTCTTTCTCATACACTTCATATTGATAAAGTTGCGGATAGACTGTTCTCCATTCACCAACTAAATGTTCATCTGTCATATAAAGGTGAAGTTGATACGGTTGGTCCGTTTCATTTTTAATTTGTAAATCCAAATAGTTATAGGAACAAGTCGCCCCACTCCCAAACGGTTGAGTTCGCCTAGAATCAGGAAAGACATCAAAGCTATGACGATATCGTTCGGTTACTGTCAGTGGTGTATGTAAAGTCATCCAATATATTAAATTCGAAAGCTGACAAAGACCTCCTCCAATGCCTGTTTGAAAAGATCCGTAGTGTAATACCATACCTTCTACATACCCTTTTTTCTTCGTTGGCTTACCTATTAAACGCCAGTAAGAAAATGTTTCTCCCGGTCTAATGACGATATCATTTAGTTTTTTAACAGCAATTTTCAAATTAACAACCTTATTCTGTTGATACCACATATCTACATCTTTGAGCTTACGAAGTAATATCGTTTGGTGCTGAATTGCTGTACAAGGTAGCTTTTCTTGTTGGAACCTTTTTGCATATGTTTTTCCGTCTGCTAACCACTGAATGTACCTCTTTGTAGAGTAATACCACTTCCCTAGCATAATGCGATACTTAGACCGCTGTTTAGGACGTAAGTGCACTATATTCATTTTATTCCCTCTCTCTTTCTTCAACTAAATTCTAATATATTTCTAATTCAATAAACTACAGTTTTCTTAGCTGCATAATAATTTTCGCAAAAAAAATAATAAATTTACTCTAGTGGAGATTTTATTTTGATGATTGCTTTATAATTATATAAAACTGCGCTGAAATACAATAAATTGAAATAAATACATTATAAATATAACGGATAACCTTAAATAAAAAATAATGAAAATTAAAGAAATTCTAAAGTATTAATATATTTTTCGTAAATATTAATTGATAACACATTAGACTTTACTATATGTATAAATTCTCTATTCTACAAAACGAAATTTTTTAATGTAAGAAAAAATATAACTCCCCTTTCACATTTATACAAGTCTCATCTGGAAAACTTTCCAAAACAATCCGAACCCTTATATTTAGAATAAACACAAAAAATTGCCAACCAGTTAGCTTAACTGGTTGGCAATTTTTTAACGAGAATGCTCTACAAATAGTTGAATTGCTTCTTCTGGTACATAGCACTTTCCATTACTCTCTACAATAATACTTTTTAATTCATACCCTTTACCATTGATACGAATTATATTTTTGTTACCAAATAATTGTGCTTCTACTTTATTATGTTTTACTACGAGTAACGGGTTTGCTCCTTCGGTTTTGTCGGCTGTTACAGTTGCACCGATTTTCTTAAAGGCTTGTTCACTCTCTAAAAATATTTTATTCGTTACTTCTTCTAAGTTAAAGCCCATCGCTTTCGCCATCGTCTTCGCAATGTCTGTATTTTGGATTAAGCCTTCTGGTTTTTGAGGTCCATAAGAATGTAAGAATACATCCTCACCTGTATGTCCTCCTGTCGTAAAGCCGATATTTGCACGATTAGCCAATAATGTAGTAAGAATTCGTCCTACATTCATTTTCTTTTTTGCCGCTTTTAATTTTTCTTTTTCATCATGAGTTAGATTATCCAAACCGTATAGTTTAGCTACATCTTCTACATTTGATAAATCAGATTTCAGTTTATTTATAGTTCCTTCAAGTGTCATTTTCGCCTTTTTCAATGGATCAATGTATGCAGAAACCGGTGTAGTATTGTATCCTTTTGTCGTATTCCTATTCCCTATAGAGATGCCGCTGTTACCATGATCAGTTAAAGCGATGAGCATCGTATCCCCATCTTTCTTCGCAAATTGTAACGCCTTTGCTACCGCTTCATCAAATGCCAATATATCACTAATCATCCCAATTGGATCATTAGCATGGGCTGCCCAATCAGGCTTACTACCTTCTATGAATAAAAAGAAGCCATCTTTATCTTTTGATAATGTTTGAATTGCTTTTTCTGTCATTTGAGAAAGTGTTGGTTGTTCTGGGTTTATTGCTATACGATCCATATCAAACGCAAGAGCATGATGTGAGAAAGAGCCCCAAATTTTATTAGATTTGGAGTTCAATAACGCATCTTTCGTTTCAACGAAATCGTATCCTTTGTCCTGAATCACCTTCACTAAATTTTCACCATCTTTTCGGATTCCATTACTTTGCATAGGTAGCAGCGCTGCTTTTCCCCCGCCTAATACGACATCTATATTTTGATATACTTGCTGCTTCGCAATTACGTCAAATTGCTTGCGATTGACATGGTGAGCCGAGAATCCCGCCGGAGTAGCATGCTGAATTTCAGATGTAGCAACAATTCCAGTTGCACGACCAGTACGTTTTGCCCCCTCTAATACGTTTGCGACCGGCCGTAACTTGTCCTCTTCTTTTATTGGCTCTAAGCTAGGCGAACTTACAATAGAAGGTAATACACCTACATATCCTGAATTTGATTTATTTCCAGTTGCTAATGCTGTTGCTGCTGGCGCTGAGTCTGTAATAGCTGATTCCGCCGAAAACGTACGAACTCCTCCTGTTACAATTTGATCTAACGTAAGCGGTGCCCCTTTATACCAGCGAGCCAATGTTGTCGCCGTTGAACTCGTTCCGTCCATAACCATCATAATTATATTTTTAGGCTGGTGTTCTATTTTTTTCACCTTAGCTTTGGCCGCATGATAATTCATCATACTTTCCGTACTTAATACGCTTACTATTATAGCTGCCACTAATAGCAACTTTTTCATCTTCACACCATAATTCAACATGATTGTTCCTCCATAAACTTTGCATTCATTTTAAATACACACTATTTCCTTTTCCATACCAAAACCTACATATGTTTTATTAGTTCCCAATTCTCATAAAGCTAACAATAGTTACTTTCCCTTTCTTTCCTTTATTAAATATCGGTATGTATCATCTATCTTATAAAAAAGATTTAACATCCTTTTCATTAATTACTTGTTTAACAATAAATCCTCGATCAAAATAAACAAAAATTTATTGTTAAACAATAAATTTCGTGTTAAATTAATAAGATATTAAATAAATGAGGTGCTTTTTATGAAACAAGGATCCACACTCTTTTTAAAGACCGTTGTGATTCTGATCGGAATCCCCGTTCTTGCTATGTGCATTTTTTTAGTCCCTAAAATAGGAGCTTTCGCTGCAGAATTATATCCAGATATTGCATATATTAAATATCTTGTATTTATCAATTTATATGCAACAGCAATACCTTATTACTTCGCACTGTACCAAACATTTAAGCTTTTAAACTATATTGATAAAAATAACGCATTCTCAGAGTTATCTGTTCAAGCTTTAAAAAATATTAAGTACAGCGCATTGGCAATTAGTGTATTATATGTATTAAGTATGCCACTTTTCTATCTCGTGGCAGAGAGAGATGACGCCCCTGGCATTATTATTATCGGAATGATTATGATTTTTGCTTCAATGGTAATCGCGGTCTTTGCTGCCGTTCTCCAAAGACTATTAAAAGATGCTATAGATATAAAATCAGAAAATGATTTAACGGTCTGAGGTGAATAATATGGCAATTATTATTAATATTGATGTAATGTTAGCGAAAAGAAAAATGAGTGTAACAGAGCTTTCGGAGAAGGTTGGAATTACAATGGCTAACCTTTCTATCTTGAAAAATGGAAAAGCAAAAGCAGTCCGTTTTTCAACTTTAGAAGCAATATGTAAAGCATTAGAATGCCAACCGGGGGATATTTTAGAATATCAACCTGAAGATACCGAGTAAAAAGAGTCCTTCATACGAGAAGGACTCTTTTTATTACACATTACGGCGCAAAACTAATTTGACCAGTAAACAATAGGATAATCGCTATGATCCAAAATATAAAAAATGATGAGGACAGTATTAATGAAAGAATAGCAATCCCCTTCTTCTCTGTTTTTTTCGTCATTGTGATTATTGAAAGTATGATCCCTACACCTGTCAGGGCAATTGTAATATAATCTCCAACTATATTACCTGCATTCGCTATCCTTGTTGGCGTTATAAAAACGAATAGAAAACACAAAATGCCGATGAGTAAAGATATATAGCTTATTATACTGTACTTCTTTTTAGGAACTATTTCTGTTTTCATACTAATCCCACCCCTTCTATATAGCTATGAGTTTATATTAGCATGAATAACCATAATTTGGTTATGATAAAAAGCAGATAAAACGGACACTATCACTTTATCTGTCTATTTCTATCTAACAACTAACCTGACTATTTCTTTACTAAAGATATACAATCATTCTTTAATCCACGGCAATTGGTATATAATAGCTCTAAAAAATAAAGACTGTACCTTTAAAATGAAAGATACAGTCTTTATTAATAACTTTTTTTATAAAGAAAACTCTCTATCACTCACTACCTTAAAAAACTCCGAGTAATGTGATAAAGAATAATCCGCTACATCACAATTACCTTGAAACATACATGTTGAAATACCTAATTCTTTTGCAGGTAATAAATCTAATTCTCTATCTCCAATAGCTAAATCAATATTGTATTTTTTATGCAGATGATTATAAGCTAAAGAGTTTGGCTTTCGAGGAAAGCCATCGTCAATTGTAACCATATCTACGAAGTATTTTTCCCAGCCGTAATATTTTAAAATGCCCATAACCCCTTCCCTATGTTTATGGGTCATAATCACATTTTTATTTGCAAATTTCAAAACCTCTTCGACACCTGCAAAAGGTTTCATATCTTTTGGCGTGAATTTCTCCTTCAAAACTTTAATCTTTTCTTCCTGCTCGCATGAAATATTATAATACTGAATTGCATGAGAGTATGATATTTTTAAGTTTTTGTATATTTCTTGTTTTTCTACTGAGTCACCTAATATTTCAGAAAGCATCATTGTATATGCAGGATACGTATCAAATAACGTCCCATCAAAATCCCATAAAATATTCATTCTATTCACCTTCTATTTTCAAATCATTCAATGACTAAATCCGCCCTATCCCTCGGCAATTCCGTTTCTAAGTAATAATCCTCTGCTTTCCAATACCTATTTTCAAATTTTGAAAGGTTTTTCTGTGTCTCCTCACTCTCACGTAGAAACCTTGTCTCTCTTGGACAGTCCAAATAGACCATATAATGAAAGAAATCTCTCCATTCTTTTCGCTGCAGAAAAACTCCTTCAATAACAATTACGCCTACAATAGGAATCTGTACTTTTTCCATTTCACATATATCTGTTTCTTCATGAAAGAAAGGTAATTTCAATTTTGTTTCATGTTGTAGCTTTTGAAAAAATTTCCGCCTTAGCCATTCAATGTCCCATTGTAAATAATAATACTCATACCATTCTTCATATCCAGTATGATATCGTTTATTACGCGCCACTATATGATCATCAATATGGAAAATACGAAACGGAATGCCTTCTTGTTTCATATTTTCTTTTAAATTGGCTACGAATGTTGTTTTTCCAGATCGACTTAAACCATCTATACCTAAAATGAATCTATTTTCCCTATGCTTCTTCATAATCGTTATAAGTTCGTTTGTACTCATTACTTCTTCCACTCTTCTTTTAATAAAGAATATAAAATGGTATCATGAGCAACTCCATTTTGAATCATATGTTTTCGAAGGAATCCTTCTTCTTGAAATCCTGCTTTTATTAACAATTTTTGAGAAGCTTTATTTTCTACATATACAACCGCTGCGATTCTTATTAGTTGCAGCATTTCAAATCCGTAAGCTAAAATCGCTTGTAATGCTTCCAATGCATATCCTTGTCCCCAATATGTATCATCTAATTCATAACCAATTTCAGCTCGTTTATGATGATTATTAATTAAATGAAATCCGCACGTTCCGATTAATTGGCCCGTCCCTTTTTTCTCGACTCCCCAGCGAAATACACTGCCCTCTTCATAACGATTTTTGAACGTTTGAATCGTTGTTTTCGCTTGCTCAATATTTTGGAAAGAATCCATTCCGAAATAACGTATAACTGATTCTTTCGAAAAATATTGGAACATCGTTTCTGCATCTAATAGTGTAAGTTCTCTTAAGAATAAACGTTCTGTTTCTAGTTTCGGAAATCCCATCTCTCTTTCTCCCTCTATTCTAATGAACTGCAAATTTCAATATAATTTCCATCTGGATCAGCAATGTAGGCAATTGTTTGTCCCCACGGTTTTACAATTGGCTCCACTAAAATTTTAATACCTTGCTCTCTAAATTGCTCAATCGTTTCTTGTACATTCTCAACAACGAATCCTAACTCGAAATGAGAAGACTGTAATTCACCTTCTGTAAGCGGTAGTCCTGTTAATTCTTTCACATCTTGCCGCGTATTCATCGCTAAAATGGTAGTTCCAGTATTAAATTCAATATATGTGCCGTGCTCTGCTTTTATAGGTAACTGTAAAATATCTTTATAGAACTTTAAACATTCCTCAAACTTTTCTACATATAAAATGATGTACTTCATTTTCAAATTCATTTTACATCCCCCTTTGTATCTATCCCTAAAATTTCGACAAAAGTCTCATAAAAACCTTGTTCCTTGTAGTAATGAGCAAAAAAAAATGAGGCCGATTTCTCGGCCCCCCAGCTTATTGGCATAAAACAGGAGATTTGGTTTGGACATAACCAGTTCGTACTTTTATTATATTTTATTTTTTCTGAATTTTAAATACATTAAACACCTATTTATATTGAGAAAGTTTTTTGCTTGCATAAAATTAAAGATTTTAAGAAATGATACAAATGGAGGTGTATACATATGGAACCAATGCTATGTCCAAGTTGTAAAACGAACCGTACTCGCTTTAATATTCTTGAGCAACAAGTAAAACCAGTCAAAATAAATCCACAAACTGGTCAAGTGGAAGAAGAATACACAAATGAAACGATGAATGCTTTTCATATGGCTTATCAAGGACCTACATACCGTGTCCAATGTGCTGTATGCGGACTTGTTGAAAACCCTGAACAATTTATTAAACCTGCGCAAAATCAGTCTTTCTAATAAAAATATGATTATCCCTTGTAGAAATAGATTTTTCTATAAGGGATTTTTTCGTTTAATACGTTAATTAAAAATGTATTTCTTCCTTATTATATGTTAAATTCCACACCATTTTAGTAATATTTATATAAGGGAGGTGAAACAAATGATTTTAAATAAAAAGATAATGCTTCCATCAACATTTCTACTATTAACTTGTCACATAATCATCTTTTACTTTTGGATTTCCGATTGGAAGAAAATCTCGAGTTCTTACGGTTTAGCTATATGGATACTTTCTACTATTTGTGGTCTTTTACTTTATTTCCTTTATAAAAAACAAAAATCTAATAAAGTGATATTCATTGCTAGTTCGTTATTATTAATTACTTCTTCATTTATGATTTTTTTAGGTATTGTTACTGGTATCATCTTTGTAACTGTTAGTTCTATGCCTTAAATATACAATATTTTATTATATAAAAAATATCCAACAAAACAAGGATATATAGAAATTAAAGAAGATGATTTCCATTCAATATACAACCATCTTCTTTAATAAACCCAATCTTTGTTACAATATTTCATTTTTTAACTTTTTAATCTTCCTAAATAAATTAATAAACGCATATAAATATATACAAACTAAAAACCCAACCATACCTTTATATAATCCTGATTCTGATACTCCAAGAAAACATAAGTAAAACACTGGAATTAACATTACAAACATAATTGCAACGAACTGTATCAATTCAACAAATTTTTGTATCTTCGTTTCTTTGTCTGAATAAATATCAGGTAACTCATTTTCCTCGTCTACTTCTTTACAAAAATAATTCCACTTCGCAAAACTCGTTACATGTTTCCATCCACACATTTCATATATTTCAATATATTCTTTTTGTTTTTCTTTTGAATCTTTATAATCCAGTCTAAAATCCGCTTTATATACTACATCTTTTGGTTCAGTTTTCTTAAACGTATACATTACATTATACTTTTGTAAAGCCCATCCCTTTTGATGCATTTTTCTTAAAAAAGCTTCTTCTTTTTCCAAGCTCCATATCGCAAAAGGTTTGAATATCTTCTTTGTCTCCATCTCTCATTCACTCCCCTAATATACTATTTCCATTCCTTACAGATCTCTGCAATCTGTTATACTCGAGCTCTAACACTTCTCTCCCAAACGGCGTTAACTCATAGCACTTCTTTCTGTCTGTAGAGGCAACTTCAACAATTAACTTCTCTTTTAGTAATTTCGTCGTATTTCCATATAAAGTACCAGGGCCGAGCTTTACTTCCCCATTTGTCATCTCTTCTACCATTTGCATAATTCCGTAGCCATGCAACGGCTTCACGAGTGACAATAATATGTAATATGTCGCCTCAGTTAACGGAATATATTTTTGCGCCTTCGCATTCATTATAACTACCTCCGATACATCGATATATGATATATCGACTCACGATACATCTTATATCGATATTGTATAATTATATTCCAAAATATGCAAGAGTAATTTAATAATTAAATATCCATTTATTTGAATTAAAAAATCATACCAATTTTCTGAATAATTTGTTAAAATATAGAAATATTAGCTCTTTTATAATGAAAGGAATGGTACATATGATAAATAAATTGAAAGAAAACATCGGATCTGTGTTTGTTGGTAAAGAAAATGTTATTGATCTACTGCTCGTTTCACTTCTTGCTGATGGACATGTACTACTCGAAGACGTGCCTGGTACTGGGAAAACGTTACTGGCGAAAACCATTTCAAAAAGTATTGGTGGTAGTTTTTCTCGCGTTCAATTTACCCCTGATGTACTTCCAAGTGATGTAACAGGTATTGAATACTTCAACCCAAAAACAAGCGAATTCGAATTAAGAATTGGACCAGTTATGACAAACATTTTGCTAGCAGATGAAATTAACCGTGCAATGCCGAGAACGCAGTCGAGTTTGTTAGAAGCGATGGAAGAACGACAAGTGACGCTGGAGAAGCAGTCAACTCCTCTTCCGAAACCGTTCTTTGTTATTGCGACGCAAAACCCAATTGAATCACAAGGGACTTTCCCTCTTCCAGATGCACAGCTTGATCGCTTTTTAATGACGATTTCAATCGGTCATCCAACTCCTAAAGATGAGTTACAAATGATGCGACGTTTTCGGAACGATTTACCATTAGAAAGTGTCACATCTGTCATCTCATTAGAATATATTTTAGAAGCTCAAAAACGAGTAAAAGAAATATTTGTTTCGGAACCGTTAGAACATTACATTATTAAACTTGCTCATGCTACAAGAAATCATGATTATATCGCTAACGGTGTAAGCCCACGTGCCACATTAGCTTTAGTACGTGCTGTTCAAGCTTTAGCCTTTTTACACGGGAGAGAATATTGCACACCAGAAGATATACAATTGTTAGTTCCTTCTGTTTGGAATCACCGTATCGTCTTATCAATGGAAGGTGCCCTGCGTACGACAAAGAATGATATTATGCAAAGTATTTTAAAAGAAGTTGACGTACCTGTGGAGATTGAACAAGCATGAATGGACAGCGTGTTGTAACTGTGCCTTTATTTTTTCAACTCCATATTATTCAACTAACCGTTCCAATCGCATTACTTTTCACATTCTTTTTCCCGCAACGAATGCTTATGTTTCTCTTTTTCTTCTATTATTTATTTGCGATTTTTATTTATAAATATGTCGCTTTCATAGAGAAGAAGTTTCAAATCATAAATGAGAAACAAACTACACGGATTTTTCCTGAGGAATCTGGACAGTTTTTTATTCATTTAAAAAATGGAGCCAGCATACCAATCGTTAATGGTGTTTGTTACTTTCATTTAAATTCGTCCCTTATACCGCATAAAGAGCAAGGCATTGAACAAATATCAAAAACGTTATTCTCTTTCCCATTTTCACAACCTGCACATTCGGCACAAAAATGGGGGTTAACATTAACCGCCACGAAGCGTGGTGTGTTTCAAATTGAACAATTTGAATGTGTATTAAAAGATCCATTTCATCTATTAACTGTACATTTACCTGTTTTTGATAAATTAAGGACTGAAATTATTGTGTATCCTTCTCCTAAAGAAGTAGCAGGTTTGCAAGAACTTCAGCAACTTTTGAATGGATCTTATCGAACGAATTTTTCTTTTTACAATGATGAAACATCTATTATCGGTGTAAAGCGATATGAGCGTGAGTCTTTCCGCTCTATTCATTGGAAGGCATCTGCTAAAATGCAACAATTACAGGCGAAGCAATATGAACCTGTAAAAAATTATAGTTGGACGATTTGTCTTTCTTTAGCTGCCGATCGTGGATTTGGTTGGAAAGATAATGTAGAAGAACTTATTTCATATGCAACATACATTTTCCAGTATGCAACGAAGCACCACATTCCGTTTGAATTGTTTATTAGTGTATTAGCAGAAGGCGGTGCATTACATGTACCGTTAAATGAAGGACAAACACAATATGCAAAAGCTTTAGAAGAATTAGCCCGTATTTCAGATGATAGTACGTTACTTCCAAAACAAGGATTCCTTCATTATGTAAAGAGAAAAAGAGAACGATCGTCTACAATGATATACATTGGTTTACAAAGAAATGAACTCCCTCTTCTCTCGCAGCCAACGTTTCTCATTACTAGTGAAGGGATGGTGGAACCAGTTGAAAACTTGGCTATATCACATTCATGATTTCATTCTGCTCCTTCTGCTTTCATTATTAACAGAAAGAGATGAACTAATTAGTATTGCAATATTTTTAACAACAGGCTATATTGGAGTATTTCTTATTCATAAATTTATGCAGAAAAAAACAACAGGATTTGTAATACTTTTAGTTCTTCAAATCGTTCTTTTCTCTTTATTTTTACCTTTTTCTCTATTTGGCACAATCATATTACCACTATTTTTCTTTATCGTACATGTGGTCGGACCTGGATATCCAGTTCAAAAATCTTTAGGTGGTATTGTATGGTTTGTCGTTTCAGCTATATTTTATGCACCCTTTCCACCGTTGTGGAAACTATTAATGTTAGCCTTGCATCTTATGATTACATTTTGGTTAACCGGGGCAAATCGCAAACAACAACTATTACGTTTTTCTTCTATCATTACGATTGGCTTAATGAGTATATTAATTGTTCAAGTATTTCCTTTCATTCGACTTATTTTTGGTTTTATAACGGAAGTAGTCGCATTAGGCTTCGGCTATGCTTTAATGCCATTAATTAAAGCAGCGGAATTAAAAGATACTGAAGATGTTTGGGCAAATAAAGGACTTCTCTTAAAACCAAAAATTGAAGACGGAAAAAAAATTCCTGATTTTGATCCAATACTCATAAATAGCACTACAATAATAGTCTGTACAGCTATCGCTATTTACGTCGTTTGGAAAATAGTAAAAAAACGAAAACATTTAAGTTTACCAAATATGCCCGCCTTCGAATCTACTATCATTACTGATAAAGAAGGAATGAGCCAAAATCGTTTTAAACGAAATAAACCGCCACATAACGAAATTCGGAAGGAAATTTTTAAGCTAGAGAGTAAGTTAACCCCTCCTTTAAATAGAAAACGGGGAGAAACTGTTGAGGCTTGGCTAGAAAGAATAAACGATGAAGAAGATGTAAATATTCAAAGTGATATTATTATAGATACTTATAATACGGTGCGTTATTCAAATAGTGCAAACACTGTACTTCTACATGAATTTAAGGAAGAGATTCATAAGCTTTATGCATATCAAAAAAGTTTGAAGAAATGAAAGAAATAACGTAACAAAAAGACTCCTATATTCATAGGAGTCTTTTTGTACTTCTACGTTGCTTTTTAAATGGAAGCATTCTTCCCTGCTTCAATTTCTAATGACTCTTCATGCCACCAAAGTGTTTCTTCAGGGTCTTCTTTAGCGATTTGGTGTGCTTCTTTTTTCGTTTCTACTGTAGGATATGAACCTTTTAGCGCACGCCCTGAAGTTGTAACGAATAGTACACTAAATACAACTAATCCAATAATACTTACACCTGCTAAATAAAATGCCGGTGCGAGCGGGTTACCAGTTGCATGAACTAAGTATGAACATACAAGCGGTGTTGTTCCACCGAATATCGATACAGAAATATTAAATGAGATCGAAAGTGCTCGATAACGTACATCAGTGAAAAAGAGTGATGGTAATAATGAAGGTAATGTTCCTTCATATACACTTAAGAAGAAACCTAGTACGAAAATACCTGCAAATATAGCTGCAATATGTCCGTTACCTATTAGTAAAAATGCTGGAATTGCAAATACAGTTAAACCAAGTAAACCAATTTGCACAACGCGTTTATTACCAATTTTATCACTTAATTTACCGAAATATAGTGCTAGTGGAATCATAAGTGCCATCGTAATAGAAATAATTAATAAGCCTGTTGTTTCTTCGACTTTAAGTACTTGAGTTAGATAAGAAGGAATATACGAAAGAATCATATAATTTGTAATATTAAAGAAGGCGACAATTACTGTGCTTAATAAGAAGTCTTTTTTGTGATATTTAATAATATCCATGAATGAAAATTGTTCATTGTCTTCAGATTCCTCTTGTGCTTTTTCCATCTCTTCAAAGATTGGAGATTCATCTAGATGACGGCGTAAGTATAAACCGACCAAACCAATTGGTGCAGCTATTAAGAACGGAATACGCCATCCCCAGCTGAGCATTTGCTCATCTGTTAACAATAACGTCAAAATGGTAACAATTACCGATGCAGCAATGTAACCTGAGAGTGTTCCAATTTCAAGACCACTACCGAGTATACCACGCTTTTTATCTGGAGAAGATTCTGCGATATAAACCATTGCTCCTGAATATTCGCCGCCTGTAGAGAAGCCTTGAATCATTCGGGCAACTAAAAGTAGTATTGGTGCCCATACACCAATTTGTTCATAGGTTGGTAGTAATGCGATGAATAATGTAGAAAGTGCCATTAAAATAATAGTAGTACTTAACACGATTTTTCGGCCGTACTTATCTCCTATTCTACCAAAGAATACACCTCCGATTGGTCGAACGAGAAAGGCTGCTGCAAATGTACCGAATGTAAGTACAAGTTGCAATCCACTATTATCAACACCAGAGAAGAATAATTGACTTAAAATTACCGCTAAATACGCGTATAATCCGAAGTCAAACCACTCCATTGCGTTCCCTATACCAGTAGCAATTACTGCTTTCCTGGCTTGTTTAGGATTAACAATATTAACGTCTTGAGGTTCAAAATTTAAATCATTATTTTGTTGCATATAATAAAACAGCTCCTTATTTAATTTAACTTCTTTAAGCACACCTTCTCTTATTGAATAAAATTAATTCGAAGCACTTAAGGAAAAGCAACGTCTCCTTATCTGTTATTATTATTTCACATAATTAATTATTTGTCCAATTAAATGCTCTTTTTATATAAAATTAAACCCTGTTTAACTTGTTATAGAATGACGTTCAGCTTATATAACACATACCTTTACACTACAAATGAAATTTTAATTTATTTATATCTATACGTTTCTGTAATTGCTTCCTTTAACCTAGAAATTAGTAACTTTTACTAAAGATTTGCATATATTTAAAAAGTGAACTCATTAGCTCGAATTTTGTCTTATTACATTCAACTATAGTATTATTATAGATTTAAAGGAGGCTATTTTATGTTGGAAATAATACTTTTACTTGCTACTGTTTCTTTTCTCTTCATTATTTCTGGATTTTTCATTACCTTAAAACAATATAAAGAAATAAAAAATATAAAGACTATATTAACTACAAAAAAAGAAAATGAGAAAACTACATCCAAAAACTCAATCCCTATGCAATTAGACCTGAGCGTTCTCAATAATTTACTCGCGTCTGGAATAAATAAAGGTTCCAATTCAAGTAATGAAAATTCTAAGTCTGATAAAACTAAATAGTCGTTACGTATATAATAAAATATATATCTCCTATTTTATCTAACCTTATTAATAACTACCTCTGATTCAAAAGGAGACTACTTATGTGTAAAAATCCGATTTCTATTATTATTCGTATACAGCATAACATAAAAGTTTTACCTGAAATTTTGAAAGCCTGTGAACAACTACAGCCTTTAGAAATTATCCTTACTATTAACGGATGTATCGATGATTCCATTGATATTGCACAATCTTACAATTGTAAAATTATCACACTAGAAGAACCGACAGAATCAAATAATTGTTATGTAATTGGTGCAAAAAAAGCAAAGGGTAAGTACCTCTTATTTTTAGATGCAAATTACATTATCCAATCTTCCTTACTTACACAATTTCTTCAACCATTACTAGACGAATCAGCTGACATAGTATTAAACAATTTAAATGACTTTTTTTATCAAAAGCAAAAGCCAACTATAGAAATGATTTGGCAGCAAGTTACGAATCATTTTTTTCATCGTCCAGATTTACATGTTAACTCACTATTATTTCCTCCCTATGCAATAACAAAAGAGATTCTTGATGCAATTACTCCAGAAAGTTTATTAAATCCGATATTGGCACAAATGAAAATTATTAAAAATAAATTTCGCATTAGCAATCATTTTAAAATTTCTATACCGCAAATTCCCTCCTTCCCCTCAAAACAACTCATTCGTTATCACCTAGAAGCAATTGAAAATTGGGTAAATATATTACAAAATTCAAGAGGAAACTATACTGATAATAATCGAAGGCGAGATATTATTTTAGAACTTCAAAACGGCGAACAAAGAGCTATACCCAAAATAATTACAGGTAAAAAGTTTTATTCAAATACTTATGGAAATAAACAATTATCCATCATTATCCCTGTTCAAAATGAAGAAAAAACGATAGAATCTATCATTTTTGAGGTTCAGAAATTAAAACCTTTAGAAATCATCATTATTGTTAATGGATCAACAGATAAAACAGAGGAATTGGCGAAGAATTGCGGTGCAACAGTTATTACTTACAAAGAAGCACTCGGCATTGATACCGGACGTGCCGTTGGTGCATATTTTGCAAAAGGTGATATATTATTATTTATTGATGGTGATTTCTTAATTCCTAGTTCTGATTTATTACCATTTGTACAATCTGTTCAAAATGGAACCGATTTAGCTTTAAATAAATTAGAGCACTACTACATGTATCGTGTTCCTTATACTATCGTAACTGCATGTAAGCATGTTGTTAATTTAGCATGTAATCGAAAAGATTTAGGTATGGGCTCCACAACTGCTGTCCCTCATGCTTTTAGTCGAAAATGCATTGATACAATTGGGTTTGATTCTCTTCTTTCACCAACCTTAAGTCAAGTTAAAACAATTTTAGCAGGATTGCATGTACAAAATGTTCATTCTATCGACGTTGACAAGATAAATCGAATTCGACCAGAAAAACACTTCTCGCAGGAAGGCTACCTTTCATTAGCAACGCAACAAATCATTGGTGATCATATAGAAGCAATTTCTTACCTCATTGAACAAAAAAGAAACACTGAATACTTTTAATTGTATATTCTTACCACCAAATAATATATGAATTCATTTTAAATATATAGCAAAATAAAAAAGATGGTTGTAACCATCTTTTTTATTTTTACATTAGATCAAAAGAAAAGTAGCAGGCAGGCTTTTCATTTCTGTATCTTTCTTAAGAAGTTTGAAAATAGAGGCTTGTTAATGAAGAGTCAACACTTAAATCATCTTTTAGTGCAATTGAGAAACATGCAACTAATGGTAAAGTAATAACAATTGATCCACTAGGACTAATTACAATAGTAGGACTTGTCCCACATGTGCCTCCACAATCGACTACTGCATCAATTCCACTACCAGGGGTAATTGTAATTTTAAGACACACATCTAAACAAACATTATTCGTAGTACATGCCATAACTCTCCCTCCTTTCTTTTAACAATATATGCAGTTAATTAAATTCGGACACAACTCTCTTACTAAGTCTTATAAATTAGATGTTATTTTATTATTAACTGCATAGAAAATTAACGTTTTATTAAACTATCTAAATCAACTAAAAAACTCAAATCATCCTTTACTGAAATAGAAACACATGCAATAAACGGTATTACATTAAAATTAGATAAACATTCATCATTGCACCTTACGAATATTTCTGCCCCACCATTTGGATTGACTTTAGTTTCTAAAGAAATATGAAAACAACTTTTATTGATGCAAGACAAGATATTCCCTCCTTTCTTATATCTAATATCAATTTATCCCAAAATAAAAATACCGTTACAACTTTATTTACTCTTTACCTTCCATACTTAAAATAAAAAAGATAAAAGCTTCTTCATATATATAAAGAAGCCTTTACCTTTTAGTTACTTGTTCATTTACTATCAGTCAGTGAAACATGCTCTTCACTTGTACCTGAGCTAAAAATAATAAAAATTTTTGATTTTAGTTTCATTGCAATACTAAATATCGTCAAGTTGCATAAATGAAATGTTTAAGTTACTCATTCAATAGACAAATTTACCTTTTAAAATAAATCTTTAAAATCCTTATTCTTCAATAAATATGAAAGTCCTTCTAAATGATCCCCAGTAATTCTCAATACAGCTGGTGGATGTCCTATCGTCGCAAAATGCTCTTGTGGCCGAATGCGATTTGGTTTCATTACATCTACAAAATGGACACATTCGACTTTATACCCTTCTAATATTGCCTTTACTTGTGCAACACACGCTGTGTGAAGAGTGTCCCAGCCAATTCCCTCTAAACATTTTCTACTAATAGCATGGGGAACAGCAATTGTAGATCCTACCCCTAAATCTTTACGGTTACAAGCAATATTCAACATATATTTATATAAACTTACAATATATAGAGGAAATCTAAGATTTAAATTTAAATCATTTAAAACCATATCAACACCATCCGCAACAGCTTGCGTTAACGGATGAAGATCTTTTGCTGGAATAGCAAAATCAGCATCAATAAAGAGAAGTATATCTCCTGTCGCTTCTTGTGCACCAATTGCCCGTCCTACATCATGCCCTAATCTTTCTTCATAAACAATTACTGTTGCCCCTGATTGCTTAGCAATTGCTTCTGTTTGATCTGTTGACCCATTAATGACAACAATTATTTCTTTCGGTTCAATTTTTCTTGCCTCAAGAATAACTTCTTTAATCGTTGATTCTTCATTTTGTGCTGGTATAATAATTGATAACTGTTTTCCATTATAAATAGAGGAATTCATTCCCCATCCTTTATGGAAACGTGAATAATTCTTTTGTTTTTTTAACTGCTCTATAATTTCTCTTTTTCTTCCTCCATCTGTATAATTACCTCTATCATCTTTTCGTTGTAACCAACTCTCCAAAGCTTTTATATTTTCTTTAATCTCATATACTTCTAATTTAGTTAATCCATTTTTATAGAAAGAGGTTTTGTTTGCAGGCATATTATTCAAGGAGGTGTTAGTGATGGCTGACGAGGATTGTAGTCGCCACCCTTTCTCAATAAGAGTTACTTGGGACAGAATAGGGTTCTGCAAGATATCATATCCAATGTCTTCAATTGCTTTTTTAGTAATAGCATATGGCATAGATAACATCGAATCATATTTTAAATCCATACGCCCCAATACATCGTTTACTATTTTTCTATACACCATAGCAATGCTTGGCCATTCTACTCTCATCTTTTCAAAACAAACCGAGTCTATATTATTTAAAATTACATCCTGTTCCTTTTTTAGTAGCGGTTCTATAAATCGTTCTAATTCTACCGAAAAAATAACATCTTCTCCATTTAAAAATAAGACTACATCACCATTGGCGACTTTTGCCCCATGAACTGGTGCTTTCCATTTACTTTTCTCCTCAATCACAACAACGTTACTTTCAACAAATGTTGGTATAGATTGTATCGCACTCATTCTATCATCAGCTACAATAATAATTTCTAGTGGTTTTATATGCTGCACTTTATTTAAAATTTGATTCAATTTTGATTTTTCTTCTCCTAAAACTATAACAACTGATAGGTCCACTTCTTTTTGTTCTTCTTTTACAGTCTGATTAGGTTTTACTTTTTTTATATATTCAATTGTTTCACCCTTCCCTACAGCTGCATGCCCTGCTTTTTTATCAAAATATAAGTCAATTATAATTTGATTTACTTCCGTGTCTTTATCAAGTTGCTCTAATTCGGAAATAAATGGTAGCAAATGATTTTGCACATCAAATTCACACGCGAAATTTTGCAAAAAATAAATATTCGGTACATATTTAATGTGATTAAAAAATTTCACAACATTAATTCTTTCACTAAATTTCTCTTCAACTTCTTCTCTTGATAAATTTGGATAAGACAAATCGAAAACTAGATTTATTGGTACAGGTATCCATTTTAATAAATTTGTTTGAGGATTATTAATGAAAGCTGTGGAGCCCTTAACGAATCCAGCTAAAATTAAAGACATAAATCCTCCCCCAGAACTGCCATAAAACAACACATTTTTCGAATCAACTTTTAACTTTACAAATACTATTTCTAAAATATTTGCTATATCTTGTAAATAAAATCTATTTAACTCTCCCTGTCCCCAACCTAAAGATAATTTTCCAAGATATAACGTAGGGTCATTATAATATATAACAGTATCTTCAAATTCATCCATCCAAGAATGTCGATGAAAAATAGGTGGACCAATTGGCTGTTCTTGAAACCCACCTGCTCCGGATCCAAAAACAATAGTGTTAGAAGCATCGGGCTTAATACGAATTAAAAATTCATACGTTACTTTATCCCAATCAACCTTGAGTATAAATGGTTCTGTAATTTGAAAATCCATTTGCCATAATTGTTCATATGAAATGTTAATTATTTTATACTGGTCTAACAGTTTAATCACCCTTTCCATCCATTTCGAGTTGTTCTATCAAGTAAGAGAGAGCTTCAACGTGATCACCAATGATTCTTAATACTGCTGGAGGATGCCCATTGTGACTTACATTTTCCTTTAAACGAATTCTATTCGGTTTTACAACATCAACGTAATGTACACATTCTACTCTATACCCTTGTAATATTGCTTTTACTTGTGCAATGCTAGGGCATAGTAAGCTTTCCCAGCCTATTGCATCTAAACATGATCTACTCATAGCATGTGGAATTGCTACTAATGAGCCATTGCTTAATTCTGGACGATTATATGCTAAATTAAGCATATATTTTACGACGTCTACAACATAAAACGGAGGGTGTAACATCGGATTCAAATCATTTAATGCTATGTCTACACCAGCTGAAACTGCTTTTGTAAAATGATGCAAATTACTTCCTGAAACACTAAAATCACCATCAATAAATAAAAGAATATCTCCTGTAGCTTCAAGCGCTCCAATAGCACGTCCAACATTATGACCAAGTCGTTCGTTATATTCAATAATAGTAACACCAAGTCTTTTAGCAATATTAGCCGTTTGATCTGTCGAACCATTTACAACGACGATGATTTCTAGTGGTTCTATTTTTCTCGCCTCAAGTATTACTTGTTCTATAGTCTCTTCTTCATTTTGTACCGGTATAATGACAGAAAGTTGCTTCCCATCATAAATTGAAGAATGCATTCCCCACCCTTGATGATAGGAAGGGTATCGCTTACATTCACCTAGTTTTTGAACAATATCTCTTCTTTTTCCTGCATCAGTAAACCCTACTCTTCTTCCTTTTTTCTCTATCCATTTAGCTATACCGCGTAAATATCTTTCTACTTTCTCTTTTTCATTTTTGGATAACTCTTTTTTTATTAAATATCCTCCTTCCTCTATAGTCTCATCTTTAGATAACGTATTGATTGCATATTGATCGTTAATCCGCCACCCTTGATTCACAATCTTCATATGAGATAGAACGATATCTTCCATATAATTAAAGCCGATATTTTCCACTACTTCCTTCGTAAGCGCATATGGTAACGAAAGTATTGAATTGCTTTTTAAATCTGGTCGACTTAAAATTTCATTTAACATTTTTCTCCATACAATATCCATATTTGGACATTTACCTATTTCTATCAATTTATCTATTTTATTTAAAACTACATCGGCTTGATTTGTAACAATTGGCTCAATAAATCTCTGCATTTCATTTGTGGATAATAAAAAATTACTATCTACAAATAACAATACATCTCCTTTTGCTGCCTTTACAGAAGCTTCATACCCATCATAATACGTACTATATTTATCCATCAAAACAATATGGCATTTATGTTTCTTTGCTATTTCATACAAATTACTTCTATCGTTAGGAACGAAAATTATAATTTCAAGAGGATTTAGCTTCCATATAGATTGAATTGACTCTTCTAATATTTGCTCTCTTTCACTGTACAAAATAATAACCGTTAACGATTTCATTACACGCCCCCTTTACACATCATGTGACATAAAATATTAAGTATTACCATTTCCTATGAATTTGCTACTTTATTAACATATTCAAAAGTGAATTATACTGTGTGAAAACAAACGTCTATTTTTAAAAATATAATTCTGCACTTACCTCCTTTCTCTTATCATTGTTTGTTACAACTCTCACCATAAAAAACAAAAAAAGTCCTAATTTCTTTAGGACTTTTTTAAATAAATTTATCAATATTATTAATTTTATATACTACCTTTTTCCATGTTATACCGCGATCTTTTGTAGTAAATATTCCTTTTTTATTACACGCCCAACCTTTACGCCGATTAAAAAAATGCAAACAAAATACATTTTTTAACAATGGATTGCTTGATACTTTAATCCATTTTGCTCCTTTTTTTATTATTTGATACACACTTCCATTTTCACTATTTATAACCCAGCCATAATAGGAACTAAAAAACGAAACAGCCACTTTACTAGTATTTATTGTTTTATTTGAAATATGCCACGAATTCCCCTTATCAAATGAGTAATTCATTAAAAATACATCATCATTCTTTTTAGTTGGTATTACTAATAAGTTATTTTTATAGATTGCTTTATAAGCCATAGCAGTCCCATTATTAATTCCTTCAAGACTTGGAATATCTTTTATAGGATGCCAACTTTCCCCACCATTTATTGTTTTAAATACCGTTGATGTTTCATAATGTTTTTGTAATGAAATAAACCCAATTAGATCGTTTATAAATGTTATCCCTGAAATACTATCACTAATACTTATATTTTTTATTACTTTCCAAACTTTCCCTTTCGTTTTCAAATAGTATAAATTATGTTCAAATTTATTTGATGCAAGCTTTCTAGATAATACAATCCATATACTATCCATATTCGTAGCATGCAATTGTACTTGAACATCAGTCGATTTCTCCCAATCTTCTTCAACCGGTAAAATAAACTCACTCCACCTTTCTCCTCTATTAACTGTATAAAATATAGCTGGCAATAAATCGTCATTCTTTTTTGTTAAACCATATGCCCAAGAGCTTCGAGCGTTTATTGGATACCCAAATAATACAATTGAATTAAGAGGATTGACAACATCCCATTCTACTCCTCTATTTTGAGTATATAAGATAGCCTGCTTTTTATTTGTATATTGAATACTAGCCCAACCATATTTATCCGTTCTCATTTGTAAAGAAGTAAATTGAATATCATTATTTTCCAATATATCACCTGTTATGAAGTGACCTTTGTCAATAGTTTTTCACCCATAATATTTTTCTTGATGGCATACAAAAGCTTCAGAAATAAGATCTATCGACAGTTAACCACTCTGTTATTCGTGGATTGGTTACCTCAGGTTAATGGTTCGTCGTTAGGCTCTTATAATCTCACTGCGTGGATCACACCTTTTCAAATTCTAATAAATAGCTTGTTTATCAGAATTTCAGCCATGCCAGAAGAGGTGAGTCATAGATAGCCAGACCTGTAATTCACTATCTCTGAAGCTCATCTATGCCATCAATTGATACCTTTGGTTTCTAACTATGAATGAATCAATCAACTTCATATCCTTCCCTCTTTATTTTCGGTGAATTTTACCTGTTTCTAATCCCCATATAAAACACCCCAGTTCTCTTGCGATAGCTGTAACGGCAACATTTCTAGGTTTCCCTTGATATATCATGCGATAATATTTTCTTTGTAACCTTTCTACAGCCTGATCCGCATAAGCAATCACTTCGCTTCGTTGCCCTTTTTGTCTTGCTTTCACTCGCTTCGATTTTAATCCGATTGTTCCTTTTACCAACGCATTTGCACATTCTACAAGAGTAGACCTAACGGTCGAATTTCCTTGTTTTGTAATCGAACGTCGACTGATTTTTTCTCCACTTGAGCTTTCGCTTGGTGTCAATCCTACATAAGCCATAAATGCTTTAGCCGTGGGAAAACGAGTGAAGTCTGCAATTTCCACATGAACAGTCATTGCCGATGTTGTATCTATACCTTTTAAGCATCTTAAATTTGCGATTGGTTCTTCGTACCTTTCACGATGAGATAATTCTTCTAATCTCAGACTGAACCGCTCAATTTTATCGACTAGAACATCATACTGTAATAGGTATTCGCCTAACGTTTCTTTGAATAATCCTTGTAGATCAAGATTCTTTAACCATTTCATATAAGCGATTGTCCAGCTTGATTTCCCTTCATACACATAGCCATGCCTTAAAAGGAATGCTTTTATCTGTTGTTTTATTTTTTTCAAAGATGTTTTAAAATCACCTAACATGCGGATATACTCTTTCACGGCAACATCCTCTTCTTCTGGAACATATACTTCTTTATAGGTGCCATTTGCTAAATTAAGAGCAATCATTTTGGCATCGAATTTATCATTTTTAACCATTTTATTTTTTGATGAACTGTACATTGTTGTGGGAGCTAAAATATCACAATCAATTCCATTTTGTTCAAGAAGATTATGAAGTGAATACCCTAAACAACCAGCCTCATATCCAGCTTTAATTTTTATATCTTCACCATATTTTGTTTTCAGTTTCTCAACGAATTTTTTTACGAGAGATACATTTGAAGCACATCGTGCTTCTCTTACAATTTCCCCAGTTGTTCCGTGTAGTGCACATAAGCTAAAACTTTCCTTGTGGACATCCATCCCAATATAGATTATATTTTCCATAGTGGCCTCCTATTATCATAGGGTATAACCCCATTCATAATGTTTTCATTCATTATTATGGGTTAAAATCCCTGACTTGATAATCTAGGAGGTCGCTTCATATTATCTCATTCTTATTATTTATATATTCGTATGCTATTATTTTCAAAACGTTCTATCATTAGTTATTTAAACCGTAAGGTAAGCACCCAGCGCCTTTTTGTATTTCTACAATAGGTTTCCAAATACTCCCTCCCAAACCGTACGTACCCCTCTCGAGGTATACGGCTTTCCACCTATCCATCTAATCTTCCTGCGTGTAGGTCTCGATGGCATTTTTCACATAGAGCTAACGTTTTTCGCTGTCTGGCTATCATTTGTTGTTCCCATAGCTTTTTCCCCTTTAAGTCTTTTAACTTTCTTATGTGATGAATATGAATTTTAATTCCTTTTGACTCACACCATTCACATTTTTCAGCCAAAAGTCTTTCAGTTAGGCTAGTTCGCCATGTGTATGTTAATGTATTGGGAATTTCATCAATATTTATATTTTTATCTTTAATACTCTTGACCCACTGAAATCCCTCATGATATAAGAATCGTGTTTTCATTCCATTTTTAGTTTTATATGTAACAGCGAATTTTCCATTAATGTTATATTTTTTACGTATTTTACCGATTGATGTTTTATATTTGGCCGCGAAAGTTTTATACATGCTATATTCCATAATGTATTTAAAGTTATTGAGAGTACTTACATTACAGGCTAGTTTGAAATAGTTATACAGTCCTCTAATTTCAGCATTATATATACTTAAAATTTCAAGGTCGTCTTTAGTGATTAAGTAAGCCCTATGTTTAGGTTTCCATGTATTCTCTTTTGTAATAAAAAGAACATCTAAAGCTAGTAACTTCTCAAACCATATGTCTTTAGATAGTTGTAAATGACATACTCCTAGCTGCGTTCTTCTAAGATAACCTCTTTTCGTTTTCTTTACTTGTAAGGAGCGATTTATTTTAATATCATAACTGAGAAATTTAGCTGCTTTACTACTATGCGTGATAAGAGTTTTATCTAGGGATAGCTCAAGACCGAGGTGATTTCGAAGAAATTTATGTATATCTTCTTTGAGTCGTATAGCCTCTTCTTTACTCCCTATTACTCCTAGAATAAAATCATCTGCGTATCTGACGTACTGTAGCCTTTTATAGTTTTCATCCATTGGTTCGCCCTGAGATATAGCTCTTTTCATACTTGATATTTCTTTACATTTTTTCTTAATTTCTTGTTTCTTTTTCTCATCTAATGTATGCCAATGTTCTCTACATTTCCTTTTCAATGTCATTTCTCTGGCATGCAACGTCCCATACTGCTTTGTTTGTCGTCTTTTCTGTCCCCTATCAAAATTAAGTTTATATTTTTCAATATATGTATCTAATTCATTTAGATATATATTGGCAAGAATAGGGCTGATAATTCCACCTTGCGGAGTTCCACTATATGTATTGTGAAATACCCAATTTTCCATATACCCAGCTCTCAGAAACTTCCAGATTAGGTTAATAAATTTTTCATCCTTAATATTTCTACGCAATAGTTTAATGAGTATATGGTGATGAATATGGTCGAAAAAACTTTTGATATCTCCTTCAATAAACCATTTGACTCCATTGAAGGTATTTTTACACTGCATTAAAGCAGTGTGGCAGCTTTTATTTGGACGAAATCCGTGAGAAGATGTAGAGAAATGCTTCTCGTAAATAGCTTCAAGTATGTTTTTTACTATTTCTTGTATGAGCTTATCCTCAAATGAAGGTATTCCCAATGGCCGTTTATTTCCATTTCTTTTAGGAATATATACTCGTTTAACCGGTGTAGGCTGATACGTTTGTGCTTTAAGCTGGCTAATTAACTCAGCAATTCGGTCCACATTCATTCCATCTATCGTTTTGTCATTTACTCCCGCTGTAAGATTCCCTTCTTTCGCATACATCTTCTGATAGGCCAAATAATAAAATTCTGGGTTATAGAGATTGCGATATAACTTTTCAAATACGTAATGCTCTTTTGTTGCATGGGAAGATAGATTATCTAAAACTATTTTTGGATTTCTCATAGCGTCTCACACACTTTCCAATTTTGTTTTAAGATAGAATAGGCTGTTTCCCTTCGCCATGTATTAGGCTTTCCCCAACTCAGACTACTACGAAAACTCCGTTACCTTGTCAATTTTTCATGAGTCACACTTCTTGGCAGTGCCTTGAAGTCATTCTCAATAGCCTGTAATAATATTAGGCATTTTGATTTAGGTAATCCCCGTTTATCACTTTAACAACTGGCTTTCTACAATATCGGGTGTGACTTTCGCCTTTTTCCTCTTATGGAGGATGGGTGGTCCTGGATCACTAGGATTAAGAACGCGGACGGTATTCTTTTCCCTGCATAGAGTTTGGTTCCAACTCTATTGGGACCATGTAACGTTTCTAACTATCTTTCGCTACTAGCGACATTATACTCCCTCAGGCTATCATTCAAGCAGTTTAGCTTTCATCCTTGTTTGTAGTATTTCACCTTGCTCTTCAGTCTTGACGGGATAGTTCGCCAACTTAGAGCTTTATCAACATGCTATTGTCCCCTTCCGATTTCTCTTTCAGGTTAGTTGATTGATGATAGGGTATACATGTGATCTTTCCCTACATTAGTGCCACCTAATGATTTGTTAAAGCGACCCTACGGGCGCACACCCGCTTTATCTACTATCTTTATACTTACTTTCCCTTTTCTTCACCACTCAAATATAACGAAATTCCTTCTATTTTTCCGTTATCATATACAAACGACTGTATTTTACAAAATTCAACTATAAAAAATGCACCCCAATTGTAAACTATCCCCAACAATTAGAGTGCACTTTATATAAAATATAGCTTTAATTTTTAAGCACTTACTACAGCAGCAACTTTATCTAAACAAATAATAAACTGATTCATAAATGCGTCAATTTCCTCTTTCGTAATAATATACGGCGGAAGTAATCGAATAATATTCCCTTTTGTTACATCGACTAACATTCCTTTATTCATTAGCTCAACCTGTAATTTCTTCACATTTTCATTCGTATCATTCAGACTAATTCCAAACATCATGCCAGCATGACGCACTTCCTGTATATAATAAGAATTTTCTTTCTGAATGTCTTGCAGTTTGTCATTCAAATATAGTGACGTTTCATAAGCTTCTTGCATTAACCCATCATCAAGTAATGTATTTAATACCGTTAAACCTAAAGCTGTTCCCATTGATGAATGAGCAAACGTTGTCCCGTGATCTCCTGGTGAAAATACATCACATAACTTTTCACCTACAATAATCCCTCCTAGCGGTATCCCACCTCCTGCTCCTTTACCAATTTGAATAATGTCCGGTGTGATATTAAAATTTTGATAAGCAAATAGTTTTCCCGTTCGACCCATACCACTTTGAACTTCATCAACGACAAGAAGTACATTATATTTTTCACATAAATTTTGAACACCATGCAAATATTTACTTGATAAAGGATAAATTCCCCCACTGCCTAAAACAGGCTCTAGCATAATCGCAATTGGTTTTTCTTTAATAATGGTCTCCTCTAATTGGTCTATATTCTCACGCTCTACTTCGTATACAGGAATAGATGTTTTAGGGAAATTTTGATATACCTTTTCTTGTCTCGTAAAATGTAGTGCCCCTAACGTCCTCCCGTGAAAACTATCTTTTAACACAACTACTCCGTCACGCTCTTCATTCGCAATAGATCTATATTTATCAATTAATTTTAATGTCGTTTCTGTCGCTTCCGTACCAGAGTTTGTAAAAAAGACTTTTCCGCTTTTTAAAGTACACTCTACTAATTTCTTTGCATACTCAATTGCAACTGGGTTTAAGAAATGAAACGGTAAATGCAACGATTTCACAACTTGCTCCATTGTCGTTTGTACAATTTTAGGATGATTGTATCCTAGTACATTTACTCCTACGCCAGAAAATAAATCTAAATACTCTTTACCATCTACATCATATAGTTTACATCCTTCTCCTCTTTCCATTGCAACCTCTGTCCGACAATATGTAGACATCATATATTCTTTATCTAATTGAAACCAATCCGACATGTTAAATTCCTCCTAGTTATTTTTCCTTTTTTAACGTTTATTCTCTATATAATCGTTTATAAATTAAGTTTTAAGATTGAAATTTTAATAGTGGTTTTCTTCCACATTTTTTATTAAAACGTGTGCTTTCTCTTCCCGATATTCATTTTTCCATAATTTCTTCTATTTCAACAGGTCCACTACATATATGTTTTTTTTCATCTAGCGGTATGTTACTGCTTTGAACTTTGTATGTCATACATAATCGAGACTATAAAATCATATTTAGTAACAATCGACGAAAAAATTTGGAGGCTATATCGATGAATGAAAAATATGATAAACATAGGAAAGAATTATTAGAAGAAGACTTTAATAAACATCGAGAACTTACTGAACCAGCTAAATTTCACTCTCAAACAGTTGGTTCACGTGGACCTGTACTAGAGCAAGATAGTGTACTGCATGAGTCATTACAACAATTTATTCATGAAAAAATTTTAGAAAGACCTGTTCATGTAAAAGGATTTGGTGCGTTCGGTTATTTTCAAACGATATATTCGATGTCTGAACATACTAAATTAAGTTTTTTACAAAATTCTAATGAGAAAGTTCCTGTTATGGTTCGATTTTCGTTAGCTGTTAGTACGAAAGGAACACCGGATACTGCTAGAAATGTACGCGGTTTTTCCACAAAATTTTATTCAAAAGAAGGCATTTTTGACCTTTTATGTAATCACATTCCTGTTTTTTCTGTCCGTGATCCAATGCGTTTCCCTGAAACGATTCAAGCATTATTGCCTTCACCTAAAAATAACTTAATAGACCCTAATAGATTTTGGAGTTTTGTCGCTAAAGCACCTGAATCTATTCATTTTGTTGTCCGTTTATACTCTAATAATGGTACGGCCAAAAGTCTTCGTCACATTCCAGGACATAGTGTTAATACATATGTATGGAGAAATGCGGAAGGTAATCGAAAGTATGTAAAGTATCATTGGTACCCGTTTGAAGGTGTACAGTACATTACTAGTAAAGAAGCAATTAAATTAGCTGCCGAAAATCCTGATTATAGCGGGAAAGATTTATATGATGCAATTGAAAATGGTAAACCAGTGGAGTATGGTTTATACGTCCAGCTCATGGATCCGAAAGATGAAGCGCATCTTTCTTATGATCCTTTAGATGACACAAAAGTATGGGATGAACAGACGTATCCTCTCATACCAGTCGGGAAAATGGTATTAAATAAAAATCCTGAAAATTTTATGGAACAAGTAGAAAAGGTCGCATTCTCTCCTTCTAATTTACTGGATGGTGCAGAACTATCAGATGATAAAATGCTGCAAGGGCGCGCTAACATTTACAGTGATTCACAAAGAAGAAGAATTGGTCCAGAATTTCGCAAATTAACGATTAACCAGCAGCAAGATTGGACACCTGCTAATCAAATTACAACCGGTGAAGGAAGGTACGTTGAAGGTAAACTTGAAAGAACTTCTATAATGAAACAGGATGACTTTACGCAGGCTGGTGAATTTTATACGAAGTTACAGCCAATAGAAAAAGAACATCTCGCTGAAAACTTAGCTAGTGATTTGAAAGTTATATCCGATGATATTAGGGAGATCGTTTTGGGGTATTTCAATCAAGTATCAACTGATTTGAAAACAAGCATTGAGACAAAAATGAAAGAGCATTAAGAAGATTAAAACATGCTTTACGAATGAGAATTCAAATCTATATTAATTATTTTCTTGTCAAAATCCAATGAGGTTATTTAATTTGAAAATATAAAGCCAACATATCCCTGTTCTATAATTAGAACAGGGATATGTTGGCTTAGTTTAATGTTTAACATTACATACTTTATTTCGCTAAAAAATGCGATAAGTAGCCTTTCAAAACAAACTATAGTAAACTATTTTACTTGTACCGTATAATTCCCTGTTCCACCACCATACTTATATACACTTAAGTAATATTTCCCTGGCTTTGCATTATAATTTCCAAGCAATTTGTTTCCATCACGTTTTGTTGCATAAGCTACATAATTATTTAAATCTGATTCAGAATATAATACCCAGTTCAGTCCAAGATTTTGTTCGTTCGTAACAGAAATTTGTAAATCTTTTTGATCCTTTACATCAATAACAAATTTATCCCCCTGATCTTGATCGCTCAAGGTTCCTCTTAACAAAATATTCAAAGATAGTGGGTTTGCTGTTTCAAATGAATTATTTGGTTCTTTTTCTACAGCCGTACCTTCTTCCGTATTCACTCCGCTAAACACAACATCATATTCAAATTGCCCAGCATTATTTACACGGTAATTTACAAAATAAGCAGTCAATGTTTTATATCCAGTCCACTCTTTTCCTGAAAGACGTTTCAACATATCATTTGTTGCTTCATTCATCACTTTCCAGTCCTCAACTTCTCCTTTAGCCACACTTCCTGTATATGTTCCCTGTAGTGTAAATGTATTAAAGAATTGTGATTTATTCTTTGTTACTTTCACATCTTTTAATTTCGCTTCATTCGTAATATCTGAAGTAACGTCCGAAAGCGATTTTGGATCATGTTGAGTTAAATACTCATCTGATACTTGTGGAATCGTATACTTATCGCGATTATCAATAAGCATTTGCATATAAGATTGATATTCTTCATTTAACTTATTATCTTTGCTTAATGTAGCACGGTATGCATCGTAACTTGAAACATCATTTGCGCGAATTAAATCATGTACTTTATCGAACATTTCTGGGCGCTTATTATACATATATGATTGCAGCGCAAACGAATAATTATAAAAATCCCACGTTCCATATTTCGCATTTAATGTTTGTGATGCTGTATAACGTTTTGCAGGATCATTAGATAACCCGCCAATTATACTTTTTCGCGGTACTACACTATCTAATCGCGTTGCACCTGCAAAGAACTCTGCATTCCCTTCTTCAAACCATGTTAAACGTTCATTTTGATACATTTCCCCTTGGCCCCATAATCCCTGAACTTCGTACCTTCCCTGTAAGTAGTGCGTAAATTCATGGCGGAACAATTCTTCCAGACTATAAATACTTTGCTCTGGTGTACGTTCATATGTAAAGAAAGTTCCTGTCCCTTCAATATAAATCCCACCATTATTCGTTTCATATCCGTACAGTTGACGATTAAATTGATACTCATCTGGGCTATTATAAATAACCATCGTTAACACATCATCAGCATGTCCACTTTCAAGTGGTTTATCGCTACCAACTGTACGATAAAATTGAGAACGCACCTCTTTTGCCGCCCAGTATAGACGTTTAATTTTCTCTTCGCTAACTTTATCCCCAGCTTTAAAGACAATTGCTCCATCATCAAACGTATACGTTTTCGGTAAATATTTCTTTTTACCTTCTTCTCGAATTTGATCTAAATTTACAGTTTTTCCATTCGCATCTATTCCTCCATAATTTGTAGTAATTTGTTCTGCCGCAACAAAGTATTGCTCTCCTAAATATGGATAAATTCGCATTGCATCTGTAACAACTTGTTGTCCTTTTGTCGGCGTGCTATGAAGCTTGCCCAATCGGCCAGCATAATAAATTCCATTATTAATTAACCATCCGTTTTTATTTGTTACTGTACCAAGTAGTGCAAAACGATTTACTTCATTAATAAAGTTATCGATATTCCGAAACCACATCGTATCTTTTGGCTCTTTTCCAGTCGTGTACATATCCGTCTGAATATCAAAGTCAATTCCCTTCATCAACTCATATATAGCGTCTCCTTTTGTTCGGTCTTCAATGAAAGTTGCAAGATTATCATTATATTGTTTAAAAATTTCACCTGCATATAAAACCGTTTCAACATCTGCTGATGCATTTCCAATTAATTTTCCATATGATGCAATTACTTTATTTTGTTCTGATGTACCAAGTTTGAAATTTGGATTTTTTGCAATTGTTTTTAAAGCTGGTAAACACTTATCATGGTAGCTACGCTCATTTAGTTTGCTTAATTCATCATGGTAAAAACCTAAATAAAATGCTGCACGTAGAGCTTCTACTAATGTTTCAATCCCTTTTGAATCATCTTTCGTATAAGCTTGTCCTTGTTCTGCTAGTTTATTAATAATTGCTTGCATTCGGCTATCATCTTGATAGAATTTAAGACTATCACTATTAAACTGAAATAATTCCGGAATTTGATACCATTTAATTGTCACAAGAAGATCAGTTAATTGTTTATTATTTAATTGATTTAACTCAGCCATTGAATACTTTTTTTCTTCAGCTAACGGTTTAATATTATCGGTTGGTGCTAGTGGGCGCTGTGATAAATCCGCTAATTTTAACCGTTTTGTAAAAGATGCATTTTCTTGTACTTTTGAAGGGTGCGCCAATTCATCAACAGATTTCTGTATTCCTACCGGCTCCATTTGTAATACGTTCTTCACATTTTGCTCTTTTGTCTCTGCTTGAATTTGCAAACCATTACATGTTATTGTCACTAATCCAACACCAAGAATCCACTTAGAAATTTTCGAATATTTAACCATCCCATTGCCCCCTAATAACTTAAAAGAAAATTCAGAATTTTAAATTCAAAAAAACCACTTATTTGTATGTATTTACAGTTCCGCTATAAATACAATTATGATTAATAATGCAATAGTAGCTTGTTTTATACTATTACTAGTACAGATTCCTTACATACAATCTCCCTTCCTTACATGTAATACAAGCAAAAACCGTGCCAATCATATTTCTTATGAATAGCCAACATTCTTTTATAAATACTGTAGAATAAAATATACATAGGTGGTTCGGTAATGTATAAATCATTTGACACAAAATCTAATGTTTATGAAGAACAAATTCATTGAATATTATAAGTTCATTAGCCAGTAAATAATCCCCAATTATTAAATCTCTCAAAAAAAGGTAAACAAACATATTCCATAAAGCTAATATGTTCGTTTACCTTTTTCTATTTCACATCAACAGCAAAATATCGTTGAATAAAAACAGTATGAATAAGTATTTTGTTATTCATTTCTCTTTTTCATATAATCTTTTTCACATTGCAACAGCTTGAATTTCACTTTTTTCCCTTTCTTCTTTTTCGTTTTTATAACGAGCCATTCCCCTTTTTCAACGTCTAGTTTTAGGCGTTTCATTACATTGATATTATCTTTTTCTTTATAAAGTAAAAATGCTTCTTGTGCCCTCACAAATAAGCTGGGCTGTTCGCTAAATCCACCACTATCATAAATTTTAGTTAGCGAATTATAATAAGAATCATTTTCCTTTCCACCATACATCAAATGAGCAGCCTCCAGATCTCTTTTACTTACTTCCCAAAAATTATGTTCATCAATATTTAAATTAAATGTGGATTTAATGTCCTGTATTATATTCTTCACATGCTTTTCATCTCTAACTTTTCTTTCTTCGAGACAATCCGAAGATAATTCTGGTGCATCTGATTGGGAATGTACAACGTGTTGTATCGATACACACAGAATAAATACGCTTAAAATGTAAAATATTTTTTTCATATTTACATATCACCTCAAATGATTTAGATACTATATCATTTGAGGCTTACAATATTCTTATGCTATAAAATTTTTATAGGATCTTTCCTTTTAATATTGCTTTATCAAATTCACGGGCGGGGCAACTACCTTACTACTTTTCACATCATATAATCCTATAGGTGTTACTCGTATAAAAGGCAAGTGCGTCGCAGAAAAGAATAAAATTGTAAATGCTGGATCATCATGCGCGTAGCCACGCTCTTGTAGTAATTTCACCATCTGTTTCTCTTCCTGTATTAATTCTCTCATTTTTAAATTAGACATAATCCCGAGCAATGGTAATGCTATTTCGTGTAACACTTCATTGTTTTCTGCTATGACCATTCCACCACCGAGCTCTTTTACTCTACGAAAAGCTGTAAGCATATCTTCTTTTCTTTTTCCGATAAGAATGATGTCACCTGTACCAGAATAAGAGCTAGCAAGCCCACCTAGTTCTTTCGCAAAACCTTTCACAGCTATATTCACTTGCCAACTGCCATCACGAGCAATCATCATAAAGAAACATTCATCATGATCTGTGGACAATTCATCACAGTCTATATTAATTTCACTAGTGTATGGTTTTGTAATAACGTTGTTTAATAAGTGTATCCCCGTTTTATTAGAGAAAATCATATCCTCTTTTTCTATTGACCAATCTAATAATAATGGAGTTACTTTATGTTTACTCCAGTCTATATGTAATGCTTCATGTGTATTTACACCGTCACGCTTCACCCATTTCCCCTTTGCAAGGGCACTGATTGGTACTGGGTTTTCTTTACTTTCTAAAATATTGATATTAGCAATTCTACCTGTCGCAATCGAACCATGTACATGTTCCATATTATAATAGCGAGCAATATTATAACTTGCCATATCGTATGCATCTATTACTGGTACTCCTTGTTTTATCGCGGTAGAAATCATAACGTTTGTCATTCCATTTTCATAAAACGAAGGATGTGAGCCGTCTGTTGTAAAAAAGAATCTATCAAACTGCTTTACGCCTAGTTCCAACAATTCTTTCAGTAAAACTTCTAAATCTGGGCGGATTGAAGAATTTCTTAAGGAAACAGTGTAACCTTGCATAAGACGAGTGAAAGCTTCCTGCCCTGTCATCGCTTCATGATCACAATCTGTACCTAACAGTTTTAACTTCGCTAAAGTCGTTTCAGATGCACCCGGAAAATGTCCTTCTACTTTCTTTTGCAATCGCTTCGTTTCCTGCACCCAAGTTAACATTTCATCATCGCCATGTAATAGTTTTGGCCATGCTGTTAGCTCGCCGCCTTGAAGAACCGCTTCATGCTGCAGCCACTCTATTATTTCTTCACGATTAAACAAAGATTCCCCGTTTTGCAATTCAGTCTGTCCGTCAAAACGGCACCACCAATACATACTTACTGGAATCTTATTGAATTCATCTAATAAACGAAATGCTTCTTCACGCTTTAATGTGAAAAATAAAGTTAAATTATCATTAATAAAAGTTGTTGTCCCAAACTGCATCGCATGATTCGCTAGCGTCTCTGGGTTATACAACTGATACGGATGTGCATGTGGTTCTATGTAACCGGGTACGACATACTTTCCTTCGCAATCAACAACTTCACACTCCGTTAATTGCTCTGGCAGCTGCTCCCCTACGTATACAATTCGATCATTATATATCCAAATATTCGCTGTCATCCACTCGCGCATATAAGAATTTAAATATGTTGCATTCTTTAATAATATGTGTGTGCTTCTCTTACCATCTAGTACTTCAACATGTTCTCGTAATTGTTTATTACTCCATTTATAATGATTTTTCCCCATTGTATTCAACTCCAAATCAACTCATAATTATTTTGATTAAAACGAGTAATATTTAACCAACTAAAGTATTTTCCATTCATAACTCCCCTATTGGTGCCCCTATACCCTTCATTATATGTAAAAATTCAAAAAATAACAATTTTCAGAACTATACACATACCTCTTTTATCCAAAATAAAAAGAATGTCATGTAACTGACATCCTTTTTTATTTTGTCGTAAGCATTAAGATTGATTTTCACTTTGGAATACACTTGATGTCATATCATAAATGCAACTACTGTCCATAGTTGCGAACTTAAAAAAGCACCTCTTTTAAATACAACTATAACAAAATTCTATTCATTTTCTTTTCATCTATTTATTAAATTCAATTTGCATCATTTTATTTAACTGCGGAACAATATCGACCCCACCTATTGAGTTAAGACTGATAGCTAATGTATGTTTGCCTCCAATTACTCCCCCAGCAAAAGTTGCAAATCCAGGAATTCCTCCTCCATGCCCCCAAACTGAAACACCGTTTGGAAGTTTAGTCTCATAGATTCCAAGACCGTATGCGTCACCAACCCCTTTGCCTTCTATAGGAACTGTAGTAAGCATTTCTTTTAGCTCGCGTTCCTTCAGTAACTTACCACCAAGTAAAGATGAAAAGAACTTATTTAAGTCATCCGCATTAGAAATCATATCTCCAGCTGCATTAGCTAAACTCGGATTATAATACGTAATATCTTTGAACTCGCCTGTCCCTTCCATTTTCACATATCCACGAGCATGATTCTTTCCTGGGATGACGGGTGAATTTCCTGGTAAAAACGTATTTGATAGATCCAAAGGTTCAATAATTCGCTTTTCGATTTCTTCCGCATAACTATTTCCAGTTATTTTTTCAATAAGCATTCCTAGTATTACGTATCCTGTGTTTGAATACAACCAATCTTTACCCGGCGAGAAATCTGGAGGCAGCGAAAGGCCTATTTTCACTATTTCTTCTGCTGTATACGTTTTTTTCGAATTCATTATGTCCGCGTCTTTTGACTTTAAGTATTCAGCGATACCACTCGTATGATTCAAAAGTTGTCGTATCGTAATTTGATTACCATCATACCCATTTCCTTGCACGAGACCTGGTAGCCACTTTTCAATTGGATCGTTAAGTTGTAAGCGATTTTCTCCTACTAATTGAAGCACAGTCGTCGCAGTAAACGTCTTCGTCACACTACCAATCCGAAAGCGATAATCCGAATTCACCGGTTTCTTTGTACTTAAGTCCGCCACGCCAGCAGTAAAACTACTAGTTTTTCCGTTGTTAGACGCCTTAGCTAATATTCCTACAGCACCAAGCTGTACTGTTTCCTGCATTACTTGTTTCCAGCCATTACGATTCTTTTGATCATGTACTTGTGACGAACTAGAAATATTTTGAGCTGACTCTGCAGTCACAGTAAAACCAGGTGTGAATAGAACAGTACCCGCTAATAAAACTGCAAAACTTGCTAACTTAATTGAATTACATTTTTTCATAAGGCTTTCTCTCCTCCATTAATATCGGATTGATTCAAGCTATACTTTCATCCTATATGATAAATCTCTCTTTTTTCTTATCCATTCCTTACGAAATACTTACGTTTAAATTTAAATACGGTAAACTGAGGAAGAGTTATGCATGCAAATAAAAAGAGAACATGTTTTCATTTTTTATGTAAACATGTTCTCTTAAACATTTAAAATTCTATATCAACTTTTCATCCTATTCTTTACACAACTAATTTATATTCCTTTTTACCAGCCCGCACTAGCATTCATACCATTTCCAATAATAGAAAGTAATAGCGGCCATAATACTGGTCCTAGTGTAAGAAATATATTTAGAAGTATGAGCATTCTATATCCAACGGTGAAATTGTGATTTTTACGATTAACAAATACTAAACTGATTAATGATATTATAGTTGTTAAAAATAATACTAACATTAGCAACCAATACCACACCATTAAACTAAGACTCCACGGTGTTAATAGCTCATGTATGATACAAAATGAGATTCCTAATACAGCAAAACTAAAACTAGTCACCGATGTTTTTATAAGCCATTTATTTATTTTTTTATCGTATGTATTTTTACAATATAAATCTATTAAAGTATATAAAGATAAATATGCCATTAATACACCTATCCAAGACAATAACCAGTCTCCGTCTCCTTTGAATAATACGTACAGTAACCAACACATACCTACTGCTGAAAAAACAAAGGAAATAAGTATGCTTTTTAATACCGATTTCATTACATTTTCACACCCTTAAAAAATCAAAAATTAATTATAATTTATAAAAATTAAGTATAGGTTAACATGTAATGAAGTATAAGTAAATAAAGTTAATTTTGTTTACCTATTTGAAGACGGTTTCATATAAGAAAATAATTCATGTTAATCAAATTTCCGTATAAAAATAGAAAAGGTGGATATTTATGTATCCACCTTCCCGTCTCCCTCTACCCACTTCATTATTTCTTCCACATCTAAATCCGTATACGTCTTTTCACCATAACGAACAGACTCATATAACGAGATAATATCCCTTGTTCTACAAATTCTTTTTAACCATTGTTGTATCGTTTCATAGGACCTTCTCTGTTCATGAAATGGTAATGTTCTTTCCCATTCAACTAACGTTTTTCTTATCTTATCTGTCGGTAACGGCCGTTCTAACTGATGAATGACTTTTTCATTCTTTATGCTTCTTACCGCAGTTTGCTTTGTGATCGATTCTTTCTCCTGTACTATTTCTGTTCTCGTCAATTTGTTCCTAATATACTTGCAGATGGCATATATAATTAATATTGCGATTATCACATAAAAAACTATAGTAATCCATACATTTGAAAGAACAGAAAGCACGGCACTCCATAGACTTTCTCTTTCGAAAGGTTGAAATTTTTTACCCGTTTTCGTTCTTATACCCGTATCTTTTACTTCTTCATATTCATCTTCATCTATTTTGGAATCATCAAAATTTTCACCTATACTAGTAAAGTCATAATTTCTTTCCGATATTGTCTTAGTCTTACTGAAAAAACGCTCTTTTACTATGTCTTGTACATACACAATACCTTGTGATAACGTTATCGCACTAATCGCAAAGAAAAGTATGATTAAAGTTCTCACACTCCATAACTTCACTTTCATATGTCGCTTTTTATTCACCATGACATAAGCCCCTTCTTATTCTTTCATTACAATCCATTTATTCGTTCTACTGTATTTCTTTGGTGAAGTACCAATAATTAAAGGAACCGCATCCAGTTCCTTTCGACGAAAGCCTGCTGTGTAAAAGTAAGAAGAAGATATAGGCGTATCTTGGTCTGATATCGAGGCAAGTATCCTTAATACATTTTGCAAATGTTTCCGATTATCCCCATTTTTTATATGTAGCAAACCGTTATCTTTTACACTATTGATCCATACTTCAAACGAACAGTTTTGCATAAGAAGTTGTTTGCATATACCTGCTGTTAATTCAATTAGTTCCTCTATATCATTTCGCAAAGAAACACCACTTTTATTTTGCAAGTTGAGATAAATCGCGTATTTATCACATTGTGTTCGCTCATACTTTTTCGCAATTATTGTCCCTGTTTTCGCTGTTGCACTCCAGTGGATGGAACGAAAATCTTCATTTTCATAAGACTTTACTCCCATTACTTTCGTTTCATCATATAAGGGTGAAGACATCGCTTTTCGAAATCCTCGTGACCATTCTTGTAATTCAGGAACTTGTATTTTCGGAACAGCTGGTAAAACTAAATAAGAGGGCGTATCAACTTGTTTATATGTTATATGGTTCGTTATAAATCCAAAGAGATCAGTAATAACAATTTCAACTTCTTCCCATTTCGCGATGCCTCTTTTTAACGCTACAGCTTGCAAATCAAATAAAACTGACTCCCTTCCTTTTAAATTAAAATTCATATAATAATTTGAACCTGTACTATGATTTTTGTTTATTTCATCATGATTCCAAGTTAGCTTATTTTCACATTTAAATCGAAATACGATATTAAGAATAGGAAATATCGACTTGTTTGAAATTTTCATTTTGCACATATTCGTTTCACCTATAAAAACATTCGAATTCCCTTGACTGTATTCCCATTCAACACGAGATACTTTACGTATATATACATGCATAGCACCTATTAAAATTACATATAAAAATACGAGAGATAAAAACAGTAGATTACTTGAAAATACACTTAAAATAACGGCTACAACTGACATAACCCCCATTACGAAAGGCTCCGCTAAAGGTGTATACACAAGCTGTTGATTCATCGTACATTCTCCACTGGCACACTAATCGTATGAAGAATTTCTTTCATAATTTGTTCTTTCGTCGTTTTCATCTCTCCCTCAATTGTTAACGTTAAACGATGAGCACAAACGGATGCAGCGAGCGTCTTAATATCATCTGGCGTACAGTAATCTCTTTCATTTAATATTGCCCGTGCTTGAATTGCTCTCAT
This sequence comes from Bacillus sp. FSL K6-2944, assembly GCF_038005385.1. Lineage (NCBI taxonomy): Bacteria > Bacillati > Bacillota > Bacilli > Caryophanales > Bacillaceae > Bacillus > Bacillus sp. FSL K6-2944. Next base: position 1,807,083 of record NZ_JBBOTE010000001.1, read on the forward strand.
AAATGCCAACGTTCCCCGAGGGCTTACACCAATTTCAATTAACTCATGGTTACGAGTTGCTTCAATAATTTCAAGAAGATAATCTTGCACATCATTCCCTACTAACACTTCTCTTGCACGCTTTTGCATCGTAATAATTTCTTCACTTGAAATAATAGAGTGTAATGTTTCTAACGGATCATTCATTTGAAACCGATTCATCATTTCCTTTTCAGCTTCTCTCGTAGGATAACCTTGGCGAATCGTAAGTAAAAATCGGTCTAATTGAGCATCTGGTAAAGGAAATGTGCCCGCTGATTCGAGTGGATTTTGCGTTGCTATAACTAAAAAAGGTTCTGGTAATGAATGTGTCTGTTTCGCAATTGTAACCGTACGCTCTTCCATAACCTCAAGTAACGAAGATTGTGTTCTCGGTACAGCTCGATTAATTTCATCCACTAATACGATATTTGCAAAAATGGGTCCTAACCTTGTTTTAAAATCCGATTCCTTCACATCAAAGTATTCAAGGCCAATAACATCTCCAGGCAAAGTATCCGCTGTAAATTGTATTCTTTGAAATTTGGCGTCCACACTTTTAGCCAAACTTTTCGCTAATGTTGTTTTTCCTGTCCCAGGTACATCCTCTAATAAAATGTGTCCTCTTGCTATAAGAGCTATAGCTGCCAGTTCAATCGATTCATCTTTTCCTATAATAACTTTCGAAATATTGTTAGTAATCTTGTTTAATGTACTCATATATTATCTACCACCTTTTAATTTTCTAAAAATTAAGAATATATTTTTTCCAAATTATAACATGTAATTCAAATATGAAATAGAGCAAAAAGAAAACTTATATTTTTTCTTCACTGCACGCAAAAAAGCACCTATTGTCGTATATTGACAATGAGGTGCTTAACTCAATCCAACAGCCTTCTTTCCCTCTAATTTTTAGTAACAATACATCCTTTTTACTCCCACGCATACATTGTTTTCAATTAACTAGTAAAATGCATTCTAATATTACATATAATAAAAACCATTTCGATTTGTTCGTTATAGAACTTCCTGTACATCGACACTCTCAATCTTCACTTCATACATATTTGGGATGCTTGCTTCTTTTGGTACCCATGCATAATAATTTTGATCATTTTCTAATATAAATTGAACTAACTTTGTTTCTGAAACATTCCAGAAATTTTTAAGATTATCAATGTAGTCTTCTAAATCGTCTTTATAGTCCAGTTGTAATATATAATCTCTTACCGTCAGGGCAAACACAATTAAACTTCCTAATAGATTTTTTTGCTCATTTTCTTCTTCATACTCTTGTGGTAAGAACCACACTTGACCTATTCCTATCGTTTTTTTGTATTTTTCATAAAAACTACTATCATCCATATTCTCATAATCATGTATTAATTCATTGACCAATGAATGCCATTTTGGCGGAATAATATTTTCCAATGCAGGATTATGTTCAATTCCTTCTACTATATCCTCGATTTCTTCTGTCTCATCTTCATAGTGATATTCACTTAGGTCTATATGCTTGAATTTCATTTCATTTTTATAATGTGCCAAATCATATGGATAATGATTATTATCTTTTAAACTTGTATCATCAAGTCCGAGTATCTTTACTATTGCAGCTGTCTCAAAGCTCCAATACCCCACATATCCAGGTTCTTTATGTGCATTTTTCCATTCATAATCATAATGGCCTTTAAACCATTCTTTCTCCATGTACGTTTGCAATCTTTTAGACGCTTCTTTTTTATCTGTTTGTGCAAGTTCTATAATCTCTCTTGTTTTTGCATATGGATTTTCTTTATAATATCTGTTCGTCATGTTTGTGTATCCAATATCACTAGCGCATAAGAGGAAATCAATTACTGCGTCATTCATATTTTTTGTATCAACTATCTTTTTTAATCTTTCTATATTCTTTTTATCCGTTTCTAACAAAATTCCTAAGGAAATCATCCAAATCAGACTTAAATATCCAATTTCCCTACTTCCTGTATTCTCTAAATCATAAATTGCATTATGAAAATCTTTTTCTATTACACTAACATCTTCCCCTAAAGAATACTTTGCCCTAATATCCTCCATCTCATATCTAAAATTGGCTAGATATGTCCCTTCTATAATACTCTTATTATCTTTAGAATATCTTTGAATTCCATTTTTAGTATCTTCTTCTAAACTTTTAATATCTTCTCTATTTTCCTCTATAAACTCTTTATGATATTCAATTCCTTCTCTACACTTTTCTTCTATACATAAATAATCTCTCATACCATTCAATTCCTCCTCGCTTCTAAATTATGGCCATTCTCCAACAATGTTACCCTTTGCATCTATTCTAAATGTTTTCACATTTCCACTACTATCAACCTTTGATAACACTCTCTCAACTTCCTGATCTTGTAATGCTTTCGTAATCTTTGATGCTAATTTTGCATCTCCATCAACTGCCTTCAATATTCTATTTTTTCGGGTCTTCGCACCATTCAACCAATCATTTGACATTTGTCTTCCATCTTTAGTTTTACTTAGTTTAGCACCACCACATAATCAATTTGAACAGACGAAAGGTGAGCCCACATTTCTCGCAAGCCCACCCTGTCTATTTCTGATGCTTCTTCATTCATTTTTGCGCAATTAATTTCTTTATCTCTAAAAATATACATCGAGTACAATCCTTGTTCTTCACAGTATACTTTAATTTCATCTTTTTAATATCTGAAGCTACATCCACCTTTAACTTGCCCTAGTGTTGAAACTGGTTTATCCCTAGAAATTTTTAACTTTCATCTTCCTATTACATAAATTGTAATTTTCGTAACGATTTTTAACAAATATTCGGACATTTACCCTATGGAGTACACTCATAAAAGTTTTCTAAAGAGGGTCACTCTTTTTAATGAGACTACATTTTCGAACTGTACTCACTTCTTAACAACTACTAATCTACCTCTATTATTTGTATCCCTTCTTTGGTTTCTGGACAATCATTAATGCTTCTTTTTAATACTCATCTTCAAATAAACAATTATATATAGTAACACCTGTTTCCTTTAACTCTAACGAAACATCCTCCACTTCAATACTTAACGTTTCTTTATCAAGATTCTTTATTCCGTTACTATCTAATAATTTTAAAATACTACTTCCTATTTTCTTAGATTCATCATTGTATGGCGAGGACTCTTCAACTAGCTCGATTGTACCATTAGTGTATCTATATCTTAAATATTTAACCACTGCATATGGCGCGATTGCCGAAATCATTAGCATTACACAATTAATTTCTGATTGCTTCCGAACATACTCACTGAATTCTACACTACCAAAACGAAATTTCACATCTAGTGGTAGAAGAATGTAAGAAAAACATGATGAATAACTAAAATCAGTAATATTATCAACGTTTATATTTGATATTTTATTAATTTCTCCATCCCAGAAATGTTTATCAACAAATTTCCCCAAAACATATTGGAAATCACCTTGTTTATATAATTTATTAACAACTTTTAGTATCTCATCACTCATAATTATTCTCCTTTATTGTACAGGGTATCCATGTATATTTCCTTTACCATCCATATGAACCTTTACCCTCGTTTCTCCATTTGGACCTATTGGCTTTCCAAAATCATGCACTCTAACACTTCCGTCTGGCTTTACTGGTGTTCCTTTCACCCATGCTTCTTGTGTCTCTACTACTCCATTTTTCCCTGCTCCCCACTGCGATTTGGTTGAGACATTATTCCCATGACCAGGAACATGTTTACCCTGTTTTCCTGCATCAACTTTTGGAGCACCTGAAACGCCAGCATCAACATGCCCTTGACTTGCTAGTTTATCATTTTTTCCAATGTTCCCTGCTACACTGGCTCCCTGACCATCAACACCTGTACCCTTACCCCACCAGAAGACTGGATTTTTTGAAGAGTATCCTTAGCATTTTGAATCGATTTATTCCAAACAAATCCACCATGCGCAAAAAGACTAGCCCCAGCAGCTGTTGCTGCTATATCTAATGGAATAACAATTGGTGATGCTAACCCGCCAGTTCCTACTTCTGCCACGATAGTTAAGAAATTAGATCCGCCTATGAGCGAGATACCTTCAAACATTTCTAGAATGGACCCGGCTATTTAATAATTTTGCCCTGTTTTTTTTAATGTTTTTTGACATTGAAAAACATACTATATAGCATCAATTGAAGCCTATGTGCCTGTGAAATGCAAGGTACGAAAGTGCATTCGCTCAAATAATAATTTTCAATTTAAATCAACAAAAGAGACCTCAAATGTGAAGTCTCTCTTGTTGATTATTTTCCATAAGTAACTCGCCATTTATTTGTTTATTTTAAGACAGATAACATGGTTCATTCAAATATATATCCTAAAGAAAAAATTTTTCCTGCCGTCATAATCTAGTAGAATAGATTCAATTAATTCTTATTAATTGCGATAAACTCACTAGGAATCTCATCTGCTAACCAAACTTTTTCATTTCCTAAATAAAATTTAACGCCTTCTTCTCTAGCTTTTTTCAGTATTAACTTCTAAAATAATAGGATGCTTATCTTTTCTTTGTTCAAAGCCTTCAGAAGCAAAATCATGAATAAGTTGAACTTTACTTCCTTTGCCGATTTCAAAACATGCAGTATCATCATTATCAACTCTTTTAGCAAAAGGAATCAGCTTACGATTAGGATATCTTTTCTTCATACCAGAGTATATGTTAGTAGCCTGTTCTGATTCCTTTAAAAACCATATATCAAAATTAACTAGATCTAATTTGACTAATAAGGTAACAGTTTAAATGCCACCTATTATTTACACATTTTTCTTTCCCATACTCTTTTTCCGTCAGTTAAAAACACTGCACTTGGCGGATCATCATAGAGAGAAATTTCAACCAATGAACTTTTTTCTTGTTTTAACCAATTATATACAGTACCTTCGTTTGTATTAGGTCGAGATAAAATATTATTTACTCTAAATACAGCTGCATCATATTCTGTATAATTTATATCATCCTCATCTAGTCCATTGTCTGTTTCAAAAACTGTATCTAGTTCTCCAATAATCCTCAATCCACTTTTCCATTCTAGTATCATGTCACTATGTTCATAATTTATTAATGTTCCAATTAAAGAATCGTACCCCATTTGCATCCTCTTTTCTTATGATTTTTATGGTCTTGATGGTACTATATGAGCGCCATCTTTTCCATAATGGATCAACCCTTTAGTAGTCTCATAGTATTCACCAGTATTGCGGTCATAATATTTTCCTATTGGCTCACCAAAGTCTACTCTTTCTCTACCGTTTTTTAATAGTTCACCTTTCCCGGCGAACTTATCAAGCAATTCTTGCGCTATTTTATTATCGCCATAGAAAATGCTCTTATTTTTTCCATTTGCTAATTCTTGTTTATAGTTCGGTGTATCAGGAATATGCTTTTCTTGAGCTCCTGCTTTCACTTTTATTGGATAACCATTTACTTCACGGTATGGGCCTTTAGGTACAGAATCTTTTCCATAAGAAGGTATTCGATTACTCGCACCCTTACCTCCACCAGAAGACTGGATTTTTTGAAGAGTATCCTTAGTATTTTGAATCGATTTATTCCAAACAAATCCACCATGTACAAAAAGACTTGCCCCAGTAGCTGTTGCTGCTATATCTAATGGAATAACAATTGGTGATGCTAACCCACCAGTTCCTACTTCTGCCACGATAGTTAAGAAATTAGATTCGCCTATGAGCGAGATACCTTCAAACATTTCTACAATGGACCCGGCTATTTAATAATTTTGCCCTGTTTTTATTAATGTTTTTTGACATTGAAAAACAAACTATATACCTGCAATTGAAGCCTATGTGCATATTCTGTTAGCTTTAATTCATAAAAATAATTTCGATAAATTTATAGCTTACCTTTCAATTAAAAAAGCACTTATTGTCTCAAATAGACAACCAAGTGCTTTAAGTTCATATATTTTTAAGTAGCATAAATTTGTAAATTTTTACCATTCCAAGTCTTTAATATTCGTCGTACAGTAAAATGTCATCTCGCCTAAGCTCGTACCTCGTTTTCTATTTTCTATCATTGCACATAGCACTCTATGATGGTACAACCATCATGATCTATGAATTTCAAGAAAGTATCATTATATCCCATGGTTCTATACTTAAGCACACCAACTATTCCTTTAATTTAAGGATTTTCTATATAACTTTCTGCAATATCAATATCATTTGTCATTTCTAATTCTGGAAATTTTCCATCTAATTTTCTTAAGCAATTAATTAGTTCTTTACTTTGTATAATTTCTACTATATCTTCCAAAACTTCACTTATCCAATATAACTCTTCTTTACTACAGTTCTCTAAATATCTTATAGTATTTCCCTCATTTTCTGAGAGAACTTCTATTATTTCATTCCAACTTTTTTGTATCCCATAGTCATCATTCAAATTTAATTTTTTTCTTTCATTTAATATAACTTCCATTTTGTTTGCTATATCCATATTAATCCTCCAAACTCTATCTACGGTTGTTTAGTCGCATCTGGAAAAATAGTCCCTATCTCTCCATTTGTTTTTATAACTCCAACCCTAACCCCATTATACTCTCCAAAAATAGCCACACCATTTTCTGTATTCGCAAATCCGGGCAATTCAGCAATCTTAGCACCTGCTGCTGTAATATCAGACTCTGTCCAGCTTTCTGGAAACCATGATTGATTGGAACCTGTTCTTTTTGCTTTCACCTTGTGTCCAGGCACATTACCTACCCTAACACCGTTTTCGTATACTTTATTTATATTATAATCTACATTATTTTTTTCCAAAAATTCAATATTACTTTGTCCATGTCCTCCACCCTTCATTTTTGAAATATCTCCTGTTTTAGGATGTGTTGTAAAGTCACCTACATTTGAATGTTTAATGCTACTTTCGGGTATATTAACCTTGTTAGCCCGACTAGTTCCATTACTGAATCCACCCGTACCCTTACCACCATCTTTAGACTTCGCAAACTTATAATAAGCTTCTATCAATTCACCTTGTGGTATTTTGGTTATGATAGTTCCACCAACACTAGAGAATGCATAGGAAGCCTCTCTCTTAAATGATTGTAACATTTCAAGCGTAGGCTTCAATTCTTTTGCTAGTTTTACTGCATTAGCAAATGTACTTACTCCACTTGATGCTTTTGCTCCTTTTGTGATATGGCCTACTTTATTTAGTGCCCTATCGCCTAATATTGTGGTAGCTATTTGTGTTAATCCATAGGTAGTCAATTCTGTACGACTCTCTGCATCTCCCTCTATCATATCTCGTTTTATTTTATTTGAAAATGCATGCCACATATTTTTTGCAGTTTCATCCAAATGGAAAAGTGCATAGGTTACATTAATAAAAGTTCCTATGTCCATATTACTTAAAGCTATTGCGGACTCGATTTCATCACCAATAGCTTTCCCCGAGCCTCTTTGAATAGCTTCCCACATCTTTTTCGCTGTTTCAAACGTGCCAACTATACCGTCTGCCACATCGTCCCAAGCATTTCTAACCGGAGATTTCTCCTCAATTATGTTATTTGTTTCTATATCTTTAATTGACTGATCATTTTTTCGAGCTGTTTCTTCTATAATCCCCTGAATCGAACTCACCCAATCCATATTCAATCCTTGTATACTAAACGTCCCACTCACAGGGCTAAATCCTTTCCCACTTTGCACTTCAGCGAGTCCGGCTGTGATGCTAGCTGCTAATTGGAGAGCGGTGCTGTAGTTGTTGCTGGATGAATGATTGAATTCATATAAATGCTCTAGTTTTTCTTCCAGTTTTTTTCTCATTGCACCTAATACCGTTACAATTGCACCTACTCCGGGCATTGGTGTAAGTACTTCTATTGCTTCTATACTTGTAATCGATTGATTAATTCCCCTTATTTGTTCTCTTATTTCTTGTTCAATCACATCTGTCGAAGCAACTTTCGCTTGGAACTCATTTGGAAATGCTTCGTTTTGGCGAATTAATTCTTCACATAAGCATATAATTCCTTGCGCTAATGGCCGAAATGTTTGGACAAGGTAGGATTTTGCACTACTGTATGTTTGTCCTTGTAATACTGTGTCTATCGCAAAGGCATCAATAGATTGAATGACTTGTTCCATACTTTGAATCGTAGCATTACATATAGCGTTCATACTTTGAGTTTGACTTTGTACTTCTCCCAAATACATGTTTAAACTCATGTATTGGCCTCCCTTTGTAGTTGCTGCTGTTCATAGGAAAGGTCGTTTTCTTTCTCACTGAGATGCCGTTTTTCTTTAAGCAACGTCTCTTTTTCATTTTCTAATTCGAATGTAAGTTTTCTTTCATACTGTCCGATTTCTTGCCGCATATTCGTAAAAAGGTGAAACACTTCTTTGTCGCCGTGCCAAGTTTCTAGTATTCGGTTAAATAAACGATTACTTCTATTTTTCCATTCATGAAAACTAGCCTCAGCTCGTTCTTGATTTTGCAGCGCGATTCGGTTTTCATTTTGTTCTTCAAATATAATTCGTAATTTTTGATTACATTGATTGATTCTCGTTTCAATTCCTTGACTCATCTTTTCCCCCTACCTTTTCCCCTTTACGTAGGTTGTTACATTATTGAAAAGTCTTTTGAAGTCCTGTATCCATTTTCTCAAATTCATTTGCTACGGAATGGATATTATCAATTGTTTGTTGAAAAGCAGTACAAAATTGTTTCGTGATCTGTAAATTTTGTTGATTTGCTTCTTGTGCCTTGAAGTTCGCAGATAGTGTAGTACGCGTTGCCTTATTTATAGAGCGACTAGTAGCACTTTGCATTCTATCTGAAGCATTTCTCATTTTCGTTGCAAGTTGCGTTGCCGTATGCAAATTACTTTGAAATTCTCCCATTACTTACTCCCCTCTACCTTTTATTTACAAGAAAATTATACCACGGAAAAATATCCCAATAAACCGAATGTTCGAATTTAACATACAATTAAGCACTGTTACTGAGGATGCGAGCAACGCTTATCTATCAACATAACTGAGTCCAAAATGGATTCTACTTATACAAAAAAGATGACTTCAGCCATATGCTAAAGTCATCTTTTTCTACCTTATTATTTTACTAATTCTCCATTATAAGCTTTTATATTAAGCGGAGCAGTTAAAAATTGTGCTGCTTTACTAACGAAAGATGTGAAGTGTTCACTCGTATTATGGCTCGCAACTGCTGCTTCATCTTTCCATACTTCTACCATCGTATAAACACTTTCTTTTTCTGTATCTTTATATAAGTCATAAGATACATTGCCACTTTCTTCTCTTGAACCATGAATGAGTGGCTGAATTTCTTCTAAAAATGCTTGTTGTTTTGCTGGGTCTACTTGAAATATTGCGTGAATAATAATCATGGTGCTTCCCCTCTCATCTTTCACTTATTGAAGTTCTTTTATAAAATTATTTCCACTCTGCAACTTTTTCAATTGGAAGACGTACTGATTGGTAACCACTGTCTGCAGCTTTCCCGATTGAAATTAACATAACTGGTACGTAGCTTTCTTTATCTAGTCCAAATGCTTCTGCGATTTGATCTTTCTCAAATCCACCAATTGGACAAGTGTCATAACCGTGCGCACGAGCTGCTAGCATAAATTGCATTGCTACAAGACCACCGTCAATTAATACCGTATCTTTCATTACTTCTGGTGTAACCATAGAGAAGTAAGCTGAAAGTTTTTTCATTTGATCTTCTTTTACTTCTGCTGGCATAAGTCCACGCTCTACTGCTGTACCGTAAATTTCTTCTGCGTTATCAAAGTTGTTTAAATCACCAAATAAAGCAATCATTGCTGAAGACGTTTCTACTTGAGATTGATTGAATTTCGCAAGTGGCGCAAGTGTTGCTTTCGCTTCGTCACTTTCAATCACTACGAATCTCCATGGTTGCATGTTTACTGAAGATGGTGCAAGTGTTGCTTCTGTAAGAATTTCTGTCATTTCTTCTTTGCTAATTTTCACTGAAGGGTCGTACTTACGAATTGAACGACGTCCTGTTAAAATTTCGTTAAAATCATTTGTTTTTACTGAGTTAGTCATAGTTGTATTCTCCCTTTTTTATAATTCTTTTATATTTTCTTGAATGTGATTTAACATATTTAAAAGATTATCGCGTTCTTCCTCACTTAATCCTTTAAATGCAGATGCGGCAAAACGTTCTTTTTCCTCTTGAAACGCCTGAATTTTATTTCGTCCCTCTTCAGTAAGAGAAACTAACGTAATTCTGTTATCATCTGGATTTTTACGTCTTACAATCATTTCATTGGCCTCAAGCTGCTTTAAATGCCTTGTTATCGCAGCATTATCAATATTCACTTCTTGCTGAAGTGCTTTTTGACTAATTTCACCTACTTCAAATAATTGAAGTATAAGCTCTAATCGAGACTGGCTCATACCCGTACACCCTTCAAATTTCGAACTTACTTCTTTATTTAGAAAGTGTAATTTATATAAAATAATCGCTTCTTTTGAGCATGAACTTGTCAAATTAACCCTCCTTTACAATCAAAATAAAAACATTTGATGTATCAATAGTTGATATGTCAATTAATATAATCTATATCGATTTAGAATGCAAGCATTTTGTTTTCATTTTATTTTTTCCAAATTAAGGCGCTTTGTAGCGTTACAAATAATGTTAATTGCACTATAATAATACTAATTTAAAGAACTGGAGAGTGATTGATAATGCGGCAATATACAAATAGAAATGAGGAATTGAAAATGGAAAATGAAATGAGGATATTCACAAATGACAACAATAAATATAGGGATTGTCGCGCACGTAGACGCTGGCAAGACGAGTTTGACTGAGCGTATTCTTTATGAAACGAATGTGATTAAAGAAATTGGCCGAGTTGATAGTGGTAATACACAAACTGACTCAATGGAATTAGAAAGACAACGCGGAATTACGATTAAAGCATCTGTCGTTTCTTTCTTTATTGATGATGTAAAAGTAAATGTCATTGATACACCTGGACACGCTGATTTTATCGCTGAAGTGGAGCGATCATTCCGCGTTCTAGACGGTGCGATTTTAGTTATCTCTGCCGTTGAAGGTGTGCAAGCACAAACAAAAATTTTAATGCGAACATTACAGAAACTAAACATACCGACTATTTTATTCGTTAATAAAATTGATCGTAGTGGAGCAAACACTGAAAAAGTTATGAAACAAATAAAAGAGGTTCTTTCAAATGAAGCATTCCCCTTCTATTCTGTTCTAAACGAAGGAACGAAAGAAGCCCGGATCATTGAATACAAATCATATGACGGTTGTATGGAACTGTTAGCATCATTTAATGAATCATTACTTGAATCATATGTAAATAACGAAATAATACCGGACGCACTATTAAGAGAAAAACTAGAACAGCAAATACAGCAAGCAAATGTGTATCCAATCTTTTTCGGTTCAGCAATGACAGGTATAGGAGTAACTGAAATACTTGAAAAACTTCCGGCCCTAATGCCAGCTCTTACATCGGCACAAGAGGAACCATTATCCGGTGTTGTTTTTAAAATTGAACGTGAACCTTCTGGAGAAAAGGTTGCGTATATAAGAGTTTTTTCAGGTAGCTTACATGTTAGAAAATATGTTGATATACAGCGCGATGAGTCTCTACCACATAAAGAAAAGATTAAAAAAATGTGTATGTTTCATAGCGGAAATGCTGTTCAATCTACTATCGTTCCTAGCGGAGAATTTTGCAAAGTGTGGGGACTGAATGATATAAAAATTGGTGATATTATCGGTGAACGTACGGATTATATAAAAGATATTCACTTTGCCGAACCACAAATGGAAGCAGCGATTGATGCGGTACCTAAAGAGCGAATTCATGATTTATACGCTGCACTTATGGACCTCTGTGAAGAAGATCCACTTATTAAAGTGTGGAAAGATGATGTTCATAATGAACTTTATATTCGCCTTTTCGGTGAAGTACAAAAAGAGGTTATCGAAACAACACTTTATGAGAAATATAACTTACAGGTTACTTTCTCAAATACGCGAGTTGTATGTATTGAAAAGCCAATTGGCATTGGGAATTCCGTTGAAGTCATGGGTGAAAAAGCGAATCCATTTTACGCAACAATTGGTTTTAAAATTGAACGTGGTGAACTTAACTCTGGCATAACGTATAAATTAGGTGTTGAGCTTGGTTCATTGCCTTTAGCATTTCATAAAGCAATTAAAGATACAGTATTTCAAACGTTAAAACAAGGTTTATATGGTTGGGAAGTTACAGATGTTATGGTCACGTTAACACATACTGGTTATGCTAGTCCTGTTACAACAGCGAGTGACTTTAGAAATTTGACACCGATCGTATTAATGGATGCTTTAAAGCAAGCTGAAACATATGTATATGAACCAGTAAATGAGTTTGAATTAACTGTACCGGAGCAGGCAATTAGTACCGCAATATATAAGCTCGCTGCCGTTCCAGCAACTTTTAGAGAGCCTATATTAAGTAATAACTCTTACCAGTTAACAGGATCATTACCTGTTGCGAAAACAGAGAATTTTAAACGCATGCTTCATTCATTTACAGAAGGAGAAGGCATATTTACAACGAAGCCAGCTGGTTTCACAAAGCTTATGGCTCCCTTCCCTACTCGAAAACGTGTTGATTATAATCCGCTGAATCGTAAGGATTATTTACTTCATGTTTTGAAGGCTTATTAAAGTAAAAGAGGTGCAATTCGCACCTCTTTTGCATGTATTAATAGGTTAGTTTGTCCTAACAACTTCTTTAAGTTTTCCTATTATTTTCGCTATAGCCTCAATTGAATTTTCCGTTTCATATCCCCCAACATTTACAGAATGATTTACATTTTTGACAACTTCAATCTGTAAATTCGTTTTATATAACTGATCAATTTGACCTGCATTGTATTGGTGATCTTTATCCCCAATAACTAAAAACCCTTCGTGTCGACTATGTAAGATAGAATCAAAAATTGTATCAAACGTCAGTAAAGGTGTAAATAGTATCATTTTTGACTGCGCGAATTCTTCTCTCCTCATTAAATCATTTGCAATCGGAATTGTTCCGAGTGACTTCCCTAAAAACATAGTCTCGTTGTATTGCTCATCTTTTAATACTTCATTTATTACCGGATTAATATCATCCATCATTACTTTCGTTACTTCTTCCATTGGTTTATTCATTAATTGTCCATCATAAGAATAATGAATATGTACAACATCTATTTTATGTTCAAGCATTAACATCGTCGCGTAATAAAATAACGGCTTATCATAATTGTATCCTGAACCTGAAAACATAAAGCAAACGGTACTAGAACCTTTTTCGATATGTGTGTAATAAATTACTTTGTCATTTATATGTACCTCTTTTTTAGTTCCCTTCACCATTTTCCCCTCCGAATACATTTACTTTTGTAATACGATATGTTCTGTGTGAACTGATACATCCTTTACTTTCTCTTTTATAAATGCAGGCTGTAAGTTATATGTATGCAGTTCTTCTACTGGCACCCATCTAAACAAATACGTTCTACCCTCTTCTTCCAAAATATATTGATCCGCTCCACTCGCAGGTAACTCATGTAGCTCTACTTCATAATAAAAACTAATTTCATGAAACTTTCGCTCAGAAAGTGTAAAGAAATTTTCTACTGACCATATTAACCTTTTCCTTTTAATAGGAACACCTATCTCTTCCGCAAGCTCTCGTTTTAATGCATCTTCACTATTCTCTAGCATTTTTACTCTACCGCCGGGTACATACCAAAAATCTTCACCGTCACCTTGCAGAATGAGTATTTTATTATCATGTTTACAAATTGCTCCAACGCGGTAATTAAAACATGTTTCCTCAACTTTAAACGTAAGATCCATCCGTAACGCCCCCTTATATAAATATCGAATTATTACAAAACAATTATGTAATTACTGTACAAATAAGGTTACTAAATTTATCCACTCCATTCAATGGTTTTTGAATTTTCTAAACTATTATTTTTCATCATTACAAGTGTATATACATATGTTACAATCATATTGCACACTAGAAAACATTATGGGGGTACGGATGGAAACGTTATTAATCCAGCAAACTGAGAAATCAAATAAGTTTTGGAAAATCGTTGTGAAAGAAAAAGACTACGTTGTGTTTTACGGAAAAATCGGCACAGCTGGTAGTTTAAAAGCGAAAGAGTTTGAAACCGAAGAAGAATGTATGAAAGAAGCTAACAAACTAGTTGCTTCCAAACGTAAAAAAGGATATACAGACCCGTTCCCTGGGGAAGATTACATAAAAGAAAAAACGATAACAGAAGAAGAATTTTGGGAACTGCTTAATCGTGCAAAAACGAAAGGTGAAGACCAAGAAGAACAAATAGAATGGCTTACTTCCCACCTTGCTAAACGTACAGTACATGAAATTGTAGCTTTTGATACGCATATGCATCGCCTTTTGAAAGACTCCTATACCTCCCGTTTATGGGCAGCAGCCTATATTATTATGGGTGGCTGTTCAGATGATACTTTCGATTACTTCCGCGGATGGTTATTATATCAAGGAAGAGAGACATACGAAGCTTGTATTGAAGATCCAGAACGATTAATTCCTGTATTAGAAAATTTGAGTGAGTATGACGTCCCAGAGATTGAAGAACTTACTCTATATTTCGGGCAAGAAGTTTACATGGAGAAGACTGGGGATGAAGATGATACATACTTTACACTATACCATGTCTTAACAAATGAAGAGTTTGAGGAAGTTGATATCGAGTTAGATTGGGATGAAGACGATGAAGAAGGTTTAAAAAAGATGTTTCCTAAGCTATGGGAGATGTACGGGGAAGAACCGATTGAGTGGTAGATTCATATTAGGACTCTGTTTAACCAATAAACAGAGTCCTTTTTTCACAAGATTCTTATTTAAACTCTCTTTATTTCATACCACTTATCCAATAACACCTTTTCTCTTCCCCCTGAAATACCTGCTTTTAATTCCCATTCTTCCGTACTCTCCATCCACTCATACACATCTGTAACTGTCTCTTCTATTCTTCTAAAAGTAAGCCCTTCTTTCACAGCATTCTCGATACTTATAGTAAACCCGCCTTTCCACGGCTTCGTTTCCCCTTCTAATGAAAAAATTTCTGGAAGCCATAAAGGCATTTCTGTCCAAGGCTGCACATTATGTTCATTCATAAACGATTCGTCTACCCAAACAAATTCAGCATCGCTATTCGTAACCTTTTTACACGTATTTAATAGCTCTTCCATCGTCAATTCATCATTCGGACCTGTTATATTAAATGTTCCTGCTTTATTATGTTCTGCCATATTTAGCCCCCATCTCGCGACATCTTTTATATCAACTAATTGCACGGGACGAATTTTTCTTCCTGGTACTAATACTTTCCCACCCTTTGCTACACGCCCGATCCAGTATGGAAGTCGATCTGTATAATCAAACATTCCTGAAAGAAGTCCTGCTCTTACGTGTAATACACGCCCCGGCCAATACTTCTCTGCTTCTTTTTCACATAATACTTTCAGTGCACCATAATACTCATAAGGTGAAACTTCACCATTCTCTACAGCCTTTATTTGATCATCCGTCGGTTCTGGTTGTAATATATAGTCTTCTTTTATGTCATGCGGAATCCAATCTTTATATACGGAAAGGCTTGAGATGAATATATAGTGTTCAATATTATCTTTAAGTACTTCTCCAACATTTCTAATGTGATGCGGAGAAAACCCACATGTATCCACAACAACATCTCATTTTCGATTTTCTAAACTTGATACATCGCCATTTCTGTCACCGATCAGCTGCTCCACTTCAGGAAAAACTTCTTTGTTTGTTCCGCGGTTAAATAATGTAACTTCATGCCCTCTTTTCAAAGCCTCTTCTACCACAGCTCTTCCCAAAAATCGTGTACCACCTAGTATTAACATTTTCATGGTTCTCCCCCATTCGTGATAAAAAATCTATTCTTTTGTTTAACGATTTTTTGTTGTGAAAAGTTACGGGGATAATTAAATTTTTTCTACAAGTTCAATATATGCAATTTCGACACTTTTTCTATCTAAAAAACAATAATATGGAAATATTCATTCTGTCGATTTCCATTTCATATATAATTAAAATATCGGATATTCGATTAACCACTTATACATACTTAGGCAGGTGAAAAATATTAATAAACACATAGTTTATCATTCAACATTATGTATTTATTTTCTTACATCACTTGTATATATCATCTTGCTGAACATAGAAAATGGTCGTAATTATTTAGGGTTTACAATGGTTGTTCCGCTTTTAGCAGTTACTTCATATCAAACATTATATAAGAAACAAAAAATAGTTCATACACTAGGAATTTCACGTTCAAAAATAAAAACACTAATTTTCTCCATATTATTTCCACTACTTCTAGGGCTATGTCTCCATTTTTATTTTTATATTTATGATATAAAGTTCTTATATCATCATTGGAATGAAGTAGGATTTCTCTTGCTCGTTGGTCTTACAGTTGGATCTTTATCTGCATTATTAGAAGAGATTATATGGCGAGGGAATTTTCATTACTATTTACGAAAAAAATATACATTCATACAAACAGCTATTATTATAGCTTCAATTTGGTCTTCATGGCATTTACCAATAGCAATCTTTTATAAAAATTATGAGTTTCAGTTTGTAGGAATATTAAGTTATCTCTCTTTATTATTTATATTATCTATAATTTTAACGTACACGAGAGAATATGGCGGTTCTGTAATATCACCCGCATTTTCACATGGTATGTTTAATGTATTTTATTTAACAGATATAGTACAAAACAAGTGGGATGCCAGCCTAATAGAATTAATTAAATTTACCTTACTAGCAATTGTGCTGGGCACGATGTATCTCATACTTCACAAAGTTAAAAAATAGTTAAACAGCTAAGAAAAAAGATGTTTCTTCTTTTAGTTGAAAGCAGCTTTAATAGATTAAAAAGTACTTCAACACCTTGCAATTATTTAATAATGGTATAGGTGTTGAAGTTTTATAATCTTAGTTACATAACTTTGTTAACACAACACTTTTTTCTATCATGGAGAACAAAACAAGTTTAACTAAACCTTTCATTCTTATTTTTATAAAAATAACCATATTAATCTTTTAAATAAGGAAGTATGCACCCTTTAATTAATTCCCATCTATCCCGTGCATTCGGCTTAGCTTCAGAAGCAATTACTACAACCAAATCCTGCTTCGGAATACAACAAATCATATTCCCACCATCACCCATTGCACAATACGAATAGACACCCTCTTCTTCTCGTAACCACCATAAGTAACCATATTGATTTGAATTCATCGCTATTGATTCTTTTATCCATGATTTTGATAGAACTTGTTTTCCATTATGAATACCTTCATTCAAATACATCTGTCCAAACTTAGCCATATCCCTAACCGTTAACGTTACTCCCCAGCCGCCCGTCGAAATACCATTTGGATCGTGAACCCATCCTTTCACATCTTTTCCGAATAAGTCATCGAATCCAAATGCTTTCATATTGTAGTTTGGAATTTCGCTCATGCCGAGTGGTTGAAATAAGTACTCATTCGCAAATTCACGTGCACTTTTCCCTGTTGCATTCGTAATCATTGCTGATAGTAAATGCGCTCCTGCAGATGAATATTTAAAAGCTCCAATCTCTCCACCGTTCCCCATTCTATGAAGTGTATACTGTACCCAGTCTGGTTGTGTACATAATTCTTCTAACGGTTCCTGCCAGTCTACAAAAGGGTATGGAGCTGTCATTGTAAGTAGGTGTCGCACTGTTACTTCAGATGACTTTACTTTATATTCAGGGAAAAACTCTATTACTTTTTGATCAACACTTTTTATATAGCCCTTATCTATACATATTCCAATTAGCGCAGAGATTATCGTTTTTGTGACTGACGCTATGTGAAATGCATCATCTGGACCGGAATCGTTATAATATTTTTCAAAAATAACATTACCTTTCCGCACTACTAACATGCCATTCATATTTTTATATTCTTCTTGTATAATTTGATCTAACTTTTCAGCAGTTTTCATTATTCCTTCCCCTTTAACCTATAATTAAAAAGGTTCGATAGGTACATATATATCAACTATATGTTTATTTTCCGGGTGCTGCTTTGGATCATTTCTATATACTTCAAAAGGATACGAGTCTCTCGGTTTATATCCGCTATTTGGCAGCCATTCACCGTATAAGAAATCCCATGCTCCTTTATATTCATCTTGGCATATTTCAAAATGTCCTACTGCATACTTTCCAGAAGGTATTACCATTATTCCAACGTCGTTCGTTTCTACTGTGGATTCATCTGAAATTGTTATACATAAACTTGTTCTTAAATGATATTCCTCAGTAAATTCATGATGATCGTGGTAAATGGTTAATACTTTCGTATCATCAAATACATGATAGTTTTGCTTAGCTGCGTAATGAAATAGTTTTTCTATCATTTCTGGAAAAGCTATAGTTAACTCCTCATATGTACCGATATGTCTTATGTATGCGACGTTTATATCGTCCGCTGTTACAATTTCAACATTTCCTCGAACCTTCTTACATTCATTGTATTGAGAAATTCCCCTTACGTCTTTGCAATTCTTGCTATTATAGTTTCGATATTGAGACGGACTTACGCCGTAATAATTTTTAAATGTTCGGGAGAAAACTGCTGAATCTGTGAATCCGAAGTGATACGCAATATCTGTAATCGTCATATCTGTCCGATATGTAAGTAGATGTGTTGCCCTTTCTAACTTCAATCGGTTTACATACCGTGATAATGACTCGTTTACTATCCCCTTAAAAATCCGATGAAAATGAAACTTTGAAAATCCTGCTACATCCGCTAACTCTTCAATTGAAAGTGAATCATTTATGTTTGATTCTATATAATCTTGCACTTTATAAATGCGTCGTAAGTATTCATTTCTACTTTGTTTACTCTCCATACTTTTAGCTCCTCACAACAAAAAGAACCATCCTAGAATACTTTTAGGACGGCTTTCTATTCGTAATAGATTCTTCCATATTTTATTGTTAAATCGATATAATTTCACTATATTTTTTAAGCTGATGGTAATGTGGCGTTATCCTAATTTAATTTAAAGAAATAACTATTTTTTTATAGCCCTACGCAAGTTAATAATATTATTGGGATTTAGCTCCCATTGTCTCATAAGTTCTCTTTGTCTTGTTTTTAAGTCTTCAAATGGTTCTTCCACCATGTCGATTTTATTAAATTTCCCTTCGAAAACTAAAGCATTTTTTATCTTTTTATATCCACCAAAACCTAAGTCATCATTTAGTAACCAGACTACTCTCTGTATTTTTGCAAATAAAATACCACCTGTACACATTGGGCACGGTTCCAACGTGCTATAAATAGTAAACCTCTCATTTTTTATTTTTGCATCAAACATTGCTTCCCCTGCATTGCGAATAGCGTCTAACTCTGCGTGAGCTGTTATGTCTTTTTCTGGATGCACTCTATTCCTTCCTCTTGCAATGACATTATTATTTCCATCAACAATAACTGCTCCTACTGGATATGTGTTTTCTTTTAATGCCTTTTCTGCTTCTTCCAATGCCATCTGTAAAAAATATCTATCCCTCTCAAAATTCATATAGATCCCTCTTTTTTAGATGAAATTATGTTATGGAAATTCCTTTCGACTATCATACTAGCTTCTATCAAGCTAACAAAGTCAGCTATTCTTTATGCAACGGATAACATTTTCATATACATTTAACTCAGTGGGTTTTGGTAAAGCTTATTTTTCTACACATTTTTCAAAAATAAAACTCTACTACCGCCATTCCCATCATAATTTGTATGTACCGATACACCCTCTATCTCATCATCCCCAGCCTCAATTTGAAAGCCAATCTCCCTATGAAACTGTATCGATTTTTTATTAACTGGTGACGTAATTGCTTTTACAACTTTACAATTATTTGCACGTGCGACATCAAAGAAATACGAATACAATGTCGATGCAATTCCTCTTCTTCTATACTTCGGATTTACCCCGATAAAATGAACGTACGCTTCCTCTTTATGCGTTTGCGAAAAGAATCCGCATAAGAAACCAAACGTTTCGCCATCTTCTTCAATGATAAAACTCGTTTCTTGAAAGTGAACGAAAAACAATTTTGGCAACATGGCAGCCATGTCTCTCCCGCCCCACCAATCATTTAAAACAGAATGAATCTTTACATAATCTTCCCCTTGGATGTTTCTTACTCGCATATGTTTCTCCCTCTCACTCACTTCATTTTTTCATAAATTTTAATGACTGTTTCTACTAAAAGGATGAATACCCATATCCCGCAAAATACAAGAACAGACTGGAATAAAGAACCTAGCATAACAATACTTATTAAACCTAATTCTGGGCCTGAAATGGACATTTCATCAAATCCTATATGATGTATAAATGGACCGGTTGAAAAAGCCATTAAAATAGATGCTATTAAATAAATCACACTCATTATTTTTAATATTTTTATAGAAAGATACGAAGTTTGTTCTTGCTCCACTTGTGATAATTCGATTTCACCGCTCGCAATTCCTTTTTGTAAACAGTCCTCACATAGAAATTCTTCCTTAATTTTTTTACCACCGTGCAATGTACCTGTAATTTCTTTACAGCGCGAACACTTTCGATTTATCATTTTGTTATCACTCCAATCTCGTAAGATTATACTTATACAATTCTATTTTTACCTTATTATTCCTTTTGTGTATTTTATAGAGAGGTGACGTGTCTTATGATATCTAAACTTATTTTTGGTTATAAAAAGCCTACTGAGCAATATGTATTACGGCCTAGTTGTTATGCAATTATTTTTAACTCAACTTCTTCAAACATTGCTATTATCCAAAAAGGAGACCGTTATTTTTTACCTGGTGGCGGTATGGAAGGTACCGAAACAAAAGATGAATGCTTACATCGTGAACTACTAGAGGAATTAGGATGGGCAATTGAAATTAATCAATATATCGGTAATGCAATGCGATATTTTTATGCGGAAAAAGAAGATACATATTATTTAAACGATGGATTTTTTTATATTGCGAACATGGTGCAGACACAAACTGAAAACTATGAGGAAGATCATGTTTTGCGGTGGATGTCTCCTTTACTTGCTGTAGAGCTTCTCATTCATGATCATCAAAAATGGGCTGTTGAACAAGCGCTTTTATTACAAAAACCAAAAGGATCTCCTTCTATATGAAAGAGATCCTTTTTATTGTTAACTTACTTTTTTCAAATTGAGAGCTGGCTTTTTGATTCCACCCTTTTTTACAACATATAAGCCGATAAAGATTATAAGTCCGCCAACGAGTTGCATCATGTTGATTTGCTCTCCGATAGTTACTGCCGCGAAGATAACTGCGAACAATGGTACAAGATACATATAAACCATTACTTTCGTTGAGCCTATTTGACTAATACCGACATACCACATTGCTAGCCCAAAGATTGTCGCAAAAATAATTGAATATGCTAGTGAACCCCAACTTGGCATGTCTACTGGCCACGTTAATGTGTTTACGTTGAATAAACAGTATATAACGAGAGGTACAATTCCAATTAAAGTAGACCATGATGTGACTCTCATTGCGGAATATTTTGTTATAAGAGGTTGCGCTAATATTGGATACCATCCCCACGCAATCGCTGCGACTAATCCAATTATGTTTCCGAGCCACGCATATTCGTAAGTAGTTCCTCCTGTATGTCCTGTTAATAAAACGAATGCTGCACCAATAAACGCTACTATTGAACCAATTTGTACTTTCATCGAAAAACGTTCTTGTTTGTGCAATACTGCTAATATCCCTGTAAAAATAGGTGACATCGCAATTAATAATGAGGCGTTCGTTGCTGAAGTATATTTCACAGATAGCATAAACATCGTTTGATACATTGCCGTACCAACGATACCGACTGCTACTAATCGTAACCAATCTTTTTTTTCAATACGTAATGAGCGTTCCATCATAAAAGTGATAAGTAATAATACCGGTGATGCTACTAAAAATCGTAAACTATTAAATTGAATGGATGACATATATGCCACTCCATACTTTCCTATTGTATAATTTGCTCCCCATACTAATGCAACTGATACTAGGAGCCATTCCATTTGCCATCGTTTCATCCGAATCTCCCCTTCCCTATTTAGCATAGTAAAATTGGCTGGATATAACACCGTCCAATTGGCTGTTTTTTTACCCAGCCAATTTGCTATACTTGATGTATATAAGAGATACGGAGGCGTTTTTTATGGAATGGAAACTAGATAGTGACAGTAAAATCCCTATTTATCAGCAAGTTGTTGACTTTATTGAAAAACGTATTACATATGGAGAACTTCCTCCAGGAAGCTTCCTCCCTTCAGAACGGAAATTAGCTACGCAGTTAAATGTAAACAGAAGTACAGTAACGACTGCTTATAATGAACTACGTGCTATGGGAATTGTAGAGAGTACGACTGGTAAAGGAACACGCGTGAGTACACATATGTGGGGTGTTTCTCCAACATTAACGCCGAACTGGAGAAATTTCGTAGAAGGTGGTACTTTTTTACCAAACTTACCACTACTTCGCCATATTCGGGCAGAAGTACAACAAAATGAAAATATTATTGATTTTGCAAACGGAGAGCTCGGTTGTAATCTTTATCCCCACGATCAACTACAAGCGATTTTACGTGAACAACCGTTAACGCATTCATTAAGTTACGATCATCCGCAAGGCTATCTCCCGCTAAGACAAGCGGTCGTAAAATATATGAAGGAATATTTAAAAGTTGAGGCGACTGAACAATCCATTATGATTACATCTGGCGCACAGCAAGCACTTCACCTTATCGTGCAATGTTTATTAAATCCAGGTGATGCTGTTGCTTTCGAAAGTCCTTCACACTGTTATTCCCTGCCTCTATTCCAATCAGCAGGTATTCGTATTTTCCCATTACCTGTTGATGAACACGGCATTAACCCAGATGATGTACAGGAGTTATATAGAAAGCACCGCATTAAAATGATTTTTTTAAATCCAAATTTCCAAAACCCTACGGGGACGATGCTTCATCCAAACCGTAGAAAAAAACTATTATCACTTTGTGCAGACTTACGAATTGCGATTGTGGAAGATGATCCGTCTAGTTTACTTACGCTAGAAAAGAAACAACCTTGCCCTACTTTGAAATCAATTGATGAAAATGGAACTGTCATTTATGTACATTCTTTATCAAAAATGATTGCACCAGGCTTACGAGTTGGTTGGCTCGTTGCCCCGCAGTCTGTAGTAGAAAGGTTATCCGACGCAAGGCACCAAATGGAATTAGGTATGAGCATTTTCCCACAGTGGCTTATGCAACAATTTTTTGAAACTGTACCATTTCAGTCGCATATCGTACCGTTACGAAAACAACTAGCAGAAAAAAGAGACGTTATCGTCCACGCTCTAAACGAGCAACTTCATGATAAAATCTCTTTTTCAAATCCGACCGGTGGAATATACATATGGGGAAAATTAAAAGAACCGATAAACGAAAAACAACTTATTATGCAAAGTTTAAAACAAGAAATTGCTTTTATGCCAGGTAGTATTTTCGGCGCAAAAGATGGTTATATACGTTTATCTTATGGAAAAGTGAATATTAGTCAAATTGAGGAAGGTATTTCTCGTTTGCGGGAGGCTATTTTGGTTTGTGGGAAATAAAATAACTTTTTAATACATTTAAAACTTCTTTATTCATTAACTCCAGATAATAAGTAAGCAAAAAATAATGAAAAGAAGCTTCATTCCAAAATTAAATTATAAGAAAGCTCCTGATGATTGATACAGGGGCTTTCTTTTCGAAATTTTTCGTTTTTCTTTATCTTTCTTCCCTACTTCTAAGAATGATTCTTATAAATTGTAACTCATTATGATTAATTCACCTTTCCGCCCCATCCTTCTAACCCCATTATCACAAAAACCACATTTTTCATATAAAGATTGTGCAGCTACATTTTTAACGTTTACTGCTAAAATAATTTCATTTATACCTAAGAAGTTATTTCGGACAAAGTCAGGTAATATCTTTAAAGCTTGTTTTGCATATCCTTTCCCTTGATGGTGAAAATCTGTTGAAAATGCTCTTATTAAAATAGATTTTTCATTATTTGTATATGGTTTAACCCCGTCATTTTTATGTAAAACAAAAAACGTTACAAGCTCATTATCTTTCATAGCTAAAATTGAATGCCGATCTGAATCCTCACTCGATAGTTTTACAAGCTTTTTAGGTAAACCTGTATAACAAAGCTGCTCTTCTGACAATGTATATTGATTTATTGTATTTCTGAAGTTTTCATTATAAAAATATAACTGCATATAAATATCGCTCTCCTCAATAAATGGTCATTTCTATTTCGTTGTCTACAAGTTAAATAATAAAACTCATCCCCTATTTTCTGTAAAATATTCCTCTTTAATATTCTTAACTACATATCTATTATAAATACAGAAAAGCAACTCTCCATTCTCACAATCTAGCTGTATACTTAATAAATACTATGGGATTTGAAGTTTTTATCTCCACATTCTCACCCTCAAATATATACATTTGTTTATTTTCGATATCAATAAACACCATAAGTCCATTCTCATTATATGCTTCTGAATATTCACCATCTATTTTTATTCTTTCAAAAGAAGAAAAAGGGGAATGTACTACTTGATATTCGGAAAGCTTCATTATTCGCTTTTCTTCCGGTACGTGCACAATTTTTGGATCATCATCAGGTAAATATTCTAGCCCAATTTTATTCGGCGCAACGAAAATTAATAGATGCAAGGGTTCTGTTTCATTATTTTTATAGCCATGTATATGGTTCTTCCACCCAAACACAATCTCTCCTTTTGATGCACGAATCATTATTTTATTTGAAATATAATAATCCAAATGACCTGACAACACAACTGCACAATCTTCTCCAAATGGATGGCTATGAGGTGGTATGCCTTCATGCGATTGAAAAATCACTTCATACACCCAATACTTATTATCATTCGTTTTATAAATAAGATCATTTTTTGATATATTAATAGTTGTTTGTGATAAATCGAAACTCCTCATTCGGCCCTCCTGATTAATTTCAGACTTACTTATCTTTTGAAACCATTGCATAGAGCAGTAACATGAAATGATCCTCTAATTTAAAATACATTTTATTTATATATTCTATTGCTATTTTATCCAAATAAACACTATTAAAAATCAATCCGCAGAATGAAATTCAAATAAAACTTCCTAATACTTTCGTATTAAGAAATTTTCACATCACTACATATAACCACTTATTAAAATCTATAGTACATTCGTTATTTAGTTCGAAATATCCGTTTATTTTATAAAAATACATACGTATTAAATTGAGGAAGATATTACTCATTTGACAAAACCTAAATCTACCATTATTATCAACACGAACCTATTTATAGGAGTGATAAAAATGAAAATTTACGTTGATGCAGATGCTTGTCCTGTAAAAGATGTAATTATTTTTGAAGCTACGAATGCGGAAATTCCTGTTACACTCGTTACTAGTTTTTCTCATTATTCTAATGCAGAGCAGCCGAAAGGTGTGGAAACAATATATGTTGATTCCGGAGCAGATGCTGCTGATTACCGAATTATGCAGTTAGCAAAAAAAGAAGATTTAATCGTAACACAAGATTACGGTCTTGCTTCGCTCGCTTTAGCAAAAGGCTGTATCGTACTACACCATAAAGGCTATAAGTATACGAATGATAACATTGAACAATTGTTACAAACACGATATTTAAGTGCAATGGTTCGAAAAAGTGGTAAACGTACAAAGGGACCGAAACCATTTACAGCAGAAGATAAAGAGAAATTTAGAGCGCTCTTTAAAAGTATGATCGCACTTTAAAAATGAATCGTCTATTTGCTAGGAAAACTTCGCAAAATAAAGAAGAGAATATCGTAATGAACATTCTCTTCTTGAGGTTTACCCGTTTAAAATGAAGGTAAATTATCTAAGTTATTTTCTTTTATTCCATCAGGTTCACTACGTATAATATCTCTGCCATACTTATGAAATACGTCCACATGAGCTAACTTCCCTGATTTCGCTTCATTAAGAGCAGTCATATAATTTAACTCTCTCCCGCTACTTGTTTTAAAAGCAATCAAATCACCTTCATCATTTTTACGAACAGCAACAATTTGTTCTGCTCCTGAAGTAACTTCCTGAGCTATTTCAAATTGAGCGTGCTCTTCCCCTTGATGTAAATAATCATTGTATACTTTTTCAAAGTCTTTTTTGTCCATTAAACTCACCTCCAACACATTTTATTAGTATGGTTGGGAGATGTTGATTTTATGTACTTTTCTGTTAGAAAAAAGAATTTTTAATACCTACGCAAACCCTTCAAAGTCTCCAATATATCATCTGTAAAGGCTGTACTACCCTCTGTCTCTAAAACTCTGAAATATAAACTTCTTAAGAACGATCTAATATTTTGTACTAAAATAGCACGCTGCGGATGTCGGATGTCCTCAACAGTTGCTATACTATGTAGCCAATTGCTCCACTCTTCTTCAGTTAAAAGCTTTTGGTTATGTAACGACATAATTGGCTTTACTAATCTCTCATCCTCAAAGTGTACATATACGTAATCACTCAATCGAACCTTCTGACGAACAGCCGCAAGAATCGCATATGAAAACTCACGATTTTGAATTGTACGTGCTAACGCATCGAGCGCATCTGCTGCATGTGCAGTAGAGTGTGCCCAGCCTTTTCCTTCTACGTAGCCCCTTACATCTTCTTCTAAATATACATATTCCAACACTTGTTCTGCCACACTGTACAATTGTTCTTCCGATAACAACGGTTCTCTTTCATGAACAGATAAAATAAGTGGTGGAATTAATACGGAGAATGCACGTTTAAATACAGAGTCTGTTCCCTTTTCACCAATTTTATAAAATAAATAATCAGGACTAATTGCTTGTAACATTAATCCTCTTAACTCTTTTTGTCTAAATACATCATTTGTAATCCATGTGTGAAGCGTACTATAAATTAAATCATCACGTAATTCAGCATCTGGTGATCCGATATAATCTAGCATCCACTGCGCATATGGATATGCATCTACGTCTTCTGGTACAGCATAATTATTATTTTTAATTTGTAGTAGTTCTTCTTTTAGTTCTAGTACTTCTGTCATTTTTTTATCCCCTTTAAATTTCTCTTCCTAAATTATTCCCTATTAGTATCATAAAATTAAACCCATTCTTAACGCAATATAAAATGGAATCATTAATTATCTTCACTATGTAACAGTTCTTCCAATGTTGCTTTAACTTCTTCTTCTAATTCATTAATCGTTCCGCTATAAAGTGTTCCTATGCTACTACTTTTTCGATATCCTTGGTAATAATACCAAAGCGAAATAGTACAGACTTCCCATGATTTTGAAGCATCATATTCAAAATTAATTTCTGATCTATATTCATACTCTAAACAATTCTTAGATGTTAGTTCTTCTAATTCATCACCGTCTATATCTCTTTTAATTGACAGCTTCAAATTTAATTTACCATTTTGCGCAAAACGTTCTTCATATATTTTTTGATACTTACTGCAAATGTCTTCACTTATACTCTCTAGTTCCATTATTTTTTGTTTTAACTGTTCATTTATCTGTTCATTTTTGATTTCTAAATATTGTCCATCCTTCTCTTCATTCACTTTATTATTTTTTTGAAACCATCTAAACAAATGTTCATTCCCCCTATATAAACTGTATTAATGTCTTTTAAATAGAACTACTGGATCATCAAATTTACTATTTTCAAATAAAACATCTGCAAGTTCTTTCGGATTATGCTCATCTATATACAACTTACAGGCCGCATGATATCTGTTCAAAAACATCTTCTCTGCTTCTTCATAACTTCCAAAAGCTTCAGTTTCCCGCTTAGCACCACGTTTTCTCGCAATCTCAAAATTTGTATCTACAAAGATTTTGTAATCAAATAAATACGCAACGTCTTTTTTCAATAGAAACGTTCCATCTACTATTAATATCATATTTTGCGTGGCCAATAGCGGCTCATTATGTACAGGCATATCCGTTATTAAGTTATGAGAAATCGTTTCATACTGTAAATTTCCGTTAGGTCCTAAAGGCATTAATAATCTTTCTTTGAAAGCTGTATAATCGTGTGCATCTTCATAATACCCTCTTGCAGATTCTTTTCCTTTTGCATAGCGAATCACTCTTGGATTATGAAAATCATCAATGCTGGCGCGTGTTACTGGTAATCCTCGTTTTTTATTTCTTCCGCTAGTTCGTTTGCAAATGTTGTTTTTCCTGATGCTGTAATACCACTTACTCCAACTCTTGTTGGATAGGTTAAGTTTAGCTTTACAATATGATCTGCAATTTCTTTGATTCGTTGTTTTCGGTTCATGATATCTCCCTTTATAATTAGTTTACATAATATAATTATAAGTAACAATTCATGTCACTATTTGTCGGTAAATCGATATCCTTTGTCGAATCGTTGATATATCGAAAAAATCGTTGATATATTTTAAGTTATGATAGATATATTTGAAAAATCGTTGATATATTATTAGCTTACTTCCCCTTAAACCCCCGATATAAGGCCGTCCGTAACTCTTGCTTATACTCTTCAATTTCTGGCATTTCGAGTTCTTCTGCTAATCTGATAGCTAATTCAATATCATACGGTACTCGTACAAGTTGAATAGAAAAGCTCGCCGCTTCTTTTTCATTATATGTTCCTTCAAATATTAAATAGGAAGCTTGCGTTATTTCAAATGGGTTTCCTACGCTACCGGCATTACATAACGTTTTCCCTCTGAAATTTTGAACGAACGCTTGGTGAACATCGCCGTAACAAACGACATCTGGTTTTCTTTCTCCTTCTATATTTTCTGTCAGATCACTATTTTCGAACATACTAATACGTTCTTCTCTTGAAGCGTGTGGTTGAATTCTTTCATATAAACTTCTCGGTGAAGCGTGAAACATACGAATGAGTTTTCCACTCATAAAAAATTCGATTGAAAATGGTAAACTTCTTAAATAATCATTTTGTTCTTCCGATAATTGTTTTTGATGCCATTTTAATGCTTCAAATTCAGTCGGCTTTGTAATAAAATCATCCCAGTTTCCCATTACGACTACTTCACATTCTTTACGAATGATTTCAATTGCTTCACTGGAATGAGGTCCTTTTCCTACTAAATCTCCAAGGCAAATAATGCGCTCGATTCCTCTTAATTTAATATCATTCAACACGGATTCTAATGCTTGAATATTACCGTGAATATCTGAAATTACTGCTATTTTATCCATATAAATTACTCCTTTATTTATTAAATTCGCTTGATTGATACCATTTTGGAATATAGGATGAAAAATCATTATGATCTTCTAAAATTCCATTTAATCTTTCCTTCATATCATCTAATAAATATGGTGTGCTTCGGTTTGTCCATACGATATCAGCCGGGAATATCATTGCTGCATATAATGAGTACAGTTTCCAAAAATGTAGATCAGGTTCTCCTCCGCAATAACCGTGAACTTGTCCAACCGCAAATGGTTTGCTTATATTCGTTGTAAATAGTGCTACTTTATAAAAATCATGAATAGGATCACCAATATCGAATCTAGCAAAATCAATGACAGCCCGAAACTCATTTTGGTCAATCATTATATTAGCCGGATGAAAATCGTCATGTAAAAATACGATGGGACGATTTTTTAATAAATCTTTATGATTTCCTACAAAATCTATCACTGTATTTAAACGAAAAAAGTCTACTTCATATTCTTTCAACGCTTCTAAGTATCTCTCATATTTACTCCATATAGATATTTCCCATGAATTACTTTTATCTTCTTTTTCAACTAAATGAATCTTTTTTAGTACTTCTCCAGCCTTTTTTCCAGCCCTATACTGCTCTTCTGTAGACAACGTTCTTAATATATCTTCACCATCTAATCCATCAATCCATTCAAAAACTTGTACACATTTATTGAATTTAGTAAGACTAATAAAATGAATTAATTTTGGCATAGGAATATGTAAAGAATCTAGCTGCTGCATATATTCATATTCTTCCTGCTTCCGTTCAAAATATGATGAATCGCATACTTTAATAAAATACGAGGCCCCACTCTCTAATTCAATTTTATATTTCTCATCGAATGAAAAGCCTTTTGAAATAACAGTCGCTTTTAACATACGAGGCCATTCTAGTATTCTCTCTATCTCCCTAAGCATTTCTTTCACAACGTTCACCTCTATTAATATATGTACAAACTACCTAGCACTTCATGCTCTCGTTTATCTCCACCTTTAAACTCTACTGCAAATGGATATTCGCCATTCTTATTCAAATGTTCTAGTACTAGCCCTTCTCCAATCGGTTCACAAAACTGCACATGAATATTTCCAAACACTACACTTTGACTCTCAGCATTCCATTTTTCATTTTTCACAACTGAGCTTGTAGATAGTCCCATTACTTTTTTCCATTTCCTTACTGTTTCTCGAACGTTTTTTACTGCGTAATGAATCGTTTCAATTTGTTGCACTTTGTTTTTATGTTCAGTGATCATCCCACTGTTACGTAAATCGTTTCTTCTTTCTTCGTCCGTTTCATTCCACTGTATAAAGAAAGGTAATTTCGGTCCGTTCTCTTCTTGCTTAACAAATAACATTTTCCATTCTAAAAGCCGGCCATCTTTTCTCATGCGTTTCCCTTCAAATGGCCCTATCGTATGTAAGCCGTACTTATTAAAGTTAACTGCTAGCTCCTCAATTGCATCTGTTCGGATCGCGATTTGTAGCATTCCTTCTCCATTTTGTAGTTTCACCACTGTTTCTTGTACTAATGGATTTTCTGCTTCTTTCGCTTTTTCTTCATGCTGAACTGCTAAAAATTCTATGTATGATAAGTCAAAATAACTTAAACTATTCCAAGTACCCCAAGTAGTATGCTCTCCGCCTAATACAGTATGAAATCCAAGCTCCTGCATTTGTTTTGCCGCTTCCTCCGGTGTATATTGCACTGCGTGAACGAGATGATCAAATGCTAACATATTCTTTCTCCCCTTTCTCTCCATCCTTTTATTGTATATTTTATTTTTCTTTCATTCAATTCAAAAACTTTAAAACCTAGTTGATTTATACGATTAATATGTATTATAATGAAACAAATTTAATTATTGCTGATTGGAAAAACCAAAGGCACTTTTCTCATACGGGAAAAGTGTCTTTTTCATTTATTATTACAGGGGGATTATTTATGCAGAAATTAATTGTCTTTGCTATTATTGGATTTTTCGCTCAACTGATCGATGGAGCACTCGGAATGGCGTATGGGGTAACGTCTACTTCACTATTATTAATGTTTGGTATTGCACCGGCTGTAGCTTCCGCATCGGTTCATTTAGCTGAAGTCGTTACAACTGCAGCTTCTGGCGCATCTCATATCAAATTTGGAAACGTTGATAAATATACAGTTTCCAGGCTTACATTACCTGGGGCAATCGGCGCATTTGTTGGGGCATGTTTTTTAAGTAATTTGCCTGGAGATGTAATCAAACCGTACATTTCCGTATTTTTATTTACTTTAGGGGTTTATATTTTATTACGATTCATCATTCAAAAACAAATTGTCACTTCAAATAAGCGTATGTCTGCAAAACAACTTGTGCCGCTTGGTTTATTCGCTGGATTCGTTGATTCAACTGGTGGCGGTGGTTGGGGGCCGATTACGACACCTGTTCTTCTAGCAAGAGGAAATGAAGCTAGAAAAGTTATTGGATCTGTAGATACGAGTGAATTTCCTGTTTCACTCGCTGCAACAATCGGCTTCTTCATCTCACTTGGCTGGGAACAAGTAAGCTGGGTTTGGGTATTTTCTCTCATGCTCGGTGGTATCGTAGCGGCACCAATCGCGGCATGGCTAGTTCGCATCGTTCCTTCTCATTTACTTGGCGTATTAGTTGGTGGTCTTATTATCTTTACAAACATTCGTACACTGCTTACTACATTTAAAGTGGATCCAACTATTATTTCACTTTCTTACGTTGCAGTTGGTCTTGTCGTTATTATTTCTATTTTCATTGCTGTTCGTAATCATTCCAATCGTCCTAATACGTCAACGGCTGAGTATCCGAATGATCAGAAGCAAATGCTACCATAACTATAAAAAATACCGCTCAATTTAGAGCGGTATTTTTTATTTTTCTATTTTCCAATTAATCATCATTTCTGTAGCATTTACTCTCTTCATATGTAACTTTTCTAAAACACGCATCGAACTATAATTATCTAGAAGTGTCTCTGCAATTATTGTTTCTACCTCACCTGTTTTGAAAGCCCAATCGATTAGTTCTTTTACAGCTTCTGTTGCATAGCCCTGATTCCAATATTTCTCAATGAATCCATAGCCAATTTCTACTGTTTGATTCTCGTTTGGTTTCCCTTTAAACCCAATATCACCTAAAACGCTATCATCTTCTTTTCGAAGAACATACCACGCCCCCCATGGTAATAAAGCCTCATCTTGTTTCACATTCTCTACATGCCCTACAATATGCGGACCGCTATTATATCCTTGCTCGTTAGCGACTTGAATCCTCTCTTCTGTACACGGCACTATATAGAGCCTTTCTGTTTCTAATTTCATTTTGATTTCCCCTTTTTGCTTAAACGTTACTCTAATTATAACAAATAATATGACTTTATTATGAATGTCGAATTATATTTTTCTGAATTTTCTTTTAATTTAGAGGGTTTTTCAATATTTTTTGCGAAACATTTGTATAACAATTTTTTCTTTGCTTATTGCTACATAATAGTAGGTTCGGGTGGAGTTTCGCAAGCGTTTCCTATACAATAACCGATATTTTTTGACTTTTCCTAACAAAATATCTTGCAATATATTCAGAAAGTCATTACAATTTCCATATATTAAAAATCTTAGCAATATATAAATCCTCATCAATCCGATGAGGTAGAGGTTGCGACTTTTAATAGTAAAACGGACGAGACACAGAGAATGTCAGCTGACTCCGTTTGAAAGGAAAAGTTGCCGAAGTTTATATTTCTTCTCTGGAAATATGAGCTGGGGCTGTCTCCGAAAGGAACAGAACTGTCACGTTTACAAAATTACCGTGTAAACGTGGGGTGCTATCTTAACGGAAGGGTATGATGGGGTGGTTATTTGTGAAACGTTCCGCCAAATTCCTTTGGCGGTTTTTTGTATTTTTCTCCCCCGCTCCTTCCTAACCTACAAGAAAAGGAGTGTTGAACATGAATAGCGCAACAAATCAATCTACCTCTAAAACGCAAACTACACAAGGACAAGGTGAATTAAAACGCGGATTAAAATCTCGTCACCTTACGATGATTTCTCTCGGTGGTACAATTGGTACCGGACTATTTCTTGCCAGCGGTGGTGTCATCCATACAGCTGGACCTGGTGGCGCATTAATTGCATACGCCGCAATTGGAATTATGGTTTATTTTTTAATGACAAGCTTAGCTGAACTTGCAGCTTACATGCCTGTTACTGGATCTTTTAGTACGTATGCAACAAAATTTGTTGATCCATCACTTGGCTTTGCACTTGGATGGAACTATTGGTATAACTGGGCAATTACGATTGCTGCTGAACTTGCAGCCGTAACATTAATTATGAAATTTTGGTTCCCAGATACCCCTTCTCTTATTTGGAGCGGATTATGTTTAGCTATTATTTTCCTTTTAAACTATTTATCTGTTAAAGGGTTTGGTGAATCTGAATATTGGTTCGCACTTATTAAAGTAGTTACGATTATTATCTTTTTAATTGTTGGTTTCATGATGATTTTTGGAATTATGGGCGGTGAAACGGTTGGATTTAAAAACTTCACTGTTGCAGATGCACCATTTAACGGCGGTATCATGGCAATTATCGGTGTGTTTATGGCAGCTGGTTTCTCATTCCAAGGTACTGAACTATTAGGAGTAGCTGCTGGTGAAACTTCTGATCCAGAGCGTAATATTCCGAAAGCGATTCGTTCAATCTTTTGGCGTATTCTTTTATTCTATATCCTTGCAATTCTCGTTATCGGTTTATTAATTCCTTATACAACTGAAAGCCTTGCTGCAAGTGATGTTACAGTAAGTCCGTTTACACTTATTTTTGAAAAAGCGGGCGTTGCCTTTGCTGCTTCTGTTATGAACGCTGTTATTTTAACGGCAGTACTATCTGCTGGTAACTCTGGTATGTATGCATCAACTCGTATGCTTTGGGATTTAGCTCGCCAAGGAAAAGCACCAAAGTTTCTTGGTAAATTAGATAGCCGCGGTGTACCTGTTAACGCATTAATCGTAACATCGATTGTCGGTAGTATCGCTTTCATTGCTTCTTTATTCGGTGACGGTGTTGTATACATTTGGTTATTAAATGCATCAGGAATGTCTGGCTTTATCGCATGGGTTGGAATTGCAATTAGTCATTACCGTTTCCGTAAAGCATATATCGCACAAGGAAAAGATTTAAATGACTTACCATATAGAGCAAAATGGTTCCCATTTGGTCCAATCTTCGCATTTACACTTTGTATCATCGTAATTTTAGGACAAAACTACGGCGCATTTATGGGTGAATCAATCGATTGGAATGGCGTACTCGTTTCTTACATCGGTTTACCACTCTTCTTAGTACTATGGTTAGGATATAAATTTACGAAAAAAACAAAAGTGATTCCACTTGATAAATGTGAACTAAAATAAAGTGAAACGAGCAAACAAATTTGTTTGCTCGTTTTTTATTGCAAACCTCTTTGCTTCCCTATTGCTCCTGTTTTTGCCATAATAGAAGAAATATAAATAAAAGGTTGGGATACAATGAACATTCGCATTACTGATGAAGCAAAAGCAGCTATACATAGATTAGAACGTGAAGACAAAAAGATCATTCGCATTAGAGGAACAATGACAAATTCTTGTAGTATTTTCGTTGATGTCGATTTAATTTGGGATACATTTAACGCAGATGATGTTGTATATGAAGATGCGGAGCTTATCGTACAAATGGATTCATTTACAAAAGACTACACTGGTTATACAGTGAAGCTTGATTATAAGACGACAGGTTTTAGTATTACGACTCCGAGTGAGACTTTGGTTTATGGATTGTCGATTAAAAAATAAAAATTGTTTTCATTTGACCACCGAGGTGAAAAAATGGGTAAATATGTTCCGTTAAAATTTTTATTTAATGAAGAATTAGCCGAAAAAATAGCTGATTCTATTTGTAAACATGATCCTTCTTTCTCTAAAAGCATCTTTGTAGATTCGGTGACATGTAAAGTTGAAAATTTAGAGTTAAAGCAGCGTATAGAAGTAATAGCAGATGAATTACATAATGCATTACAAAAAGATTTTAATGAAGCAATACATATATTACTGAAAACATTAGGACCAGAAAATACAACAGAAGTAGGCACATTTACAAATGGATATATGTACATGCCTGTTGCAAAATACGTTGAAAAATATGGGCTTAACGATTTTAAAATCTCGTTTAATGCAATGTATGAAATAACGAAAAGGAATACTGCTGAATATGCCATTCGGCCCTTTCTTGAAACATACCATGAAGATACACTAAACATATTACAACAGTGGATTCATGACGAAAACAGCCACATTAGGAGATTAGTTTCTGAAGGTACAAGACCAAGGCTTCCTTGGGCTAAAAAAATAGGAGCTCTAAAAGGTGATTTTCAGTACAATTTACAACTTCTTGAACCATTAATGAATGACCCTTCTAAATATGTTCAAAAATCTGTAGCCAATCATATTAACGATATTACGAAAGAAGATAAAGAACTCGTTTTTCAGTGGTTACAGCAATTACGTGATAAACAGCATCCTATTAATCCTTGGATTATAAAACATGGGTTAAGAACAGTTATTAAAAATGGTACTTTACCAAAAGATTTTTGTTTTTGAGTATTTTAAACAAAACCGCTTATGCTTCAAAAATGAAGTATAAGCGGTTTTCCTTTTGAATACAGAAATAACAAACATAAAAAGTACTTTAAATTTCTTCTTTATATCATTATTTTACTAACTCTTCTATGTTATTACTTTCCTTAATTTTTTCGGATGATAGCCAGAGTGAATAACTTGTTCCATCCTTGTTCCTTAAATATATGTTAAATTCCTTATTATATAGTTCTTCTTTAAGAATAGTGACTACCTTTCTCAAATCATCTATTACATATGGATCATTTCTATATTTTATCTCACTGTCATTGAAAACTAATGTCAATTCATACTCTAGACAATTGCCGTCTTTCGGGTGTGGACAAGTAATATCCTCAATTTCAAAACGATCATTTTGAATTTCATTTAACCTTACGCCTACTTTTGTTTCAGTTTGAACCAAATATGTCCAATAACCGCTTACTGTGTTTTTCATTGTTAAAAGCAGTTCTTCTTTCGTTATAGCTTTTTGCACATTTTGAAAAGGCAAGCCTATAGATTCACCATTATAATCCTCAATTTCAAGTGTTGTTATCTTTCTATTACTCTTCTGAATGAATTGGATTAGAGCATATAAACGATCTAATTCTTTTGATTCAAATTGACTGTAATCAATCTTGTCACTCGTTTTTAAAGTTAATAATAACGTATCCGTTGGTTTCTCCTCTATATCATCATCCACTATATATTGAAAAACATTTTTATTTTCAGGTTCCACGTAACCTAATTTTTTAATTTCTTCTAGCATTGGTTTAAATTTCTTATATTCCTCATATGTTTTTTTTCCGTATTGATATTCATCACCTTTTATTCTTGAATATAAGAAGCCATCTACCTCTACTCTAAATTGAATATTTTTGTTATTTTTTGCTTGAACAGTATGATATGTATGCCCCATATTCCCTTCGTTTATAGCACCCCAATGTGTTACAATCACATCAATTCCGTGCTTTTTTTTCACATATTTTTTCACCTGATCGTCATCTTTATAATTACACCCACTTAAACATAAGAAACATAACAATAGTAACATTACATTTTTCATTCTTTTCATATAGCACCTTGCCCTCTTTTCGCATAAACAAAATATTCCATATATAAAGAATACTAAATCGCTGAATGTTTTCAAAGAATTAAAATATTTTTACACTCGGTTTATATATCTATTTCTTTTATTAATGGCTCTAATAAATTTTACTATTGATAATCGAATATAATAAAAAGAAACCTAAATTTAAGGTTTCCCATTTTTACCAATAATTCAGATTTTAATAGATATTTTTTAGCCAAGTAATAATTCGTAGTACCTGAACCGGCTCAAACCAAGTAATGAAAAACAGGACAACAAAGAAAAAGATAAGTGATATGAATTTTACTCTTCCATCTTCACGTCTAGCAATTGCTATAAAACTTAGAACCATTCCAATTTAAAAAGAAATATACCCTAATAGGATAATAGGCTCAGAATAGCTATCTATTATCCTATTTAATCCAAATAATAATAGTCCAAAAGTCATCAAGATTATTGAAAATACACTAAATTTTTTCATAATTCAACCTCCAATATAATTTTACTATTTTATGGAGAGAATAATTTTTTATGCGTATGAATGAACAATTACACTATAAAAATAGATAACTCAATTTATTTTTTCATTAAACAACTGCCTTCTTTTATTCCTTCAAAGGATTTCCACTCAATTATCCCGAATATATAAATAACCATTCTCACAAGGAGCGAATTTATATGAATCTATTCGAACACGAAACGTAAAACCGCTTCTCTTTCATAAGAGGTCCTCCCGTTCTCCTTTCTCATCATATCATTCATTGAAAAATAGGAGGACATAATTATGAAACGTGATCCATTATTTTTAACTTTATTAGAAAGTGCAAATACACATTTTAGCGGTTGGGATTTTTCTTTCATTTCAAAAACGGGTCGAATGAAGAGCGAGCCTTTATCGTGGTCGTACGGCAGTACTGCTTTCCAACTTATGCAACGCGCTAAATCAATGCTAGATATGGGGACTGGCGGCGGAGAGTTTTTATCTATGTTACAACCGTTCCCGTCAACTATTTATGCTACTGAGGGCTACGCTCCAAACGTGCCAATTGCTCGAAAGAAATTAGAGCCTTTAGGGGTTACTGTTGTAGAGGTGAACGATGATACTGCATTGCCATTTCAAGATGGTCAGTTTAATCTAATCCTAAACCAACATGAATCATATGCTGCTTCTGAAGTAAAAAGAATCCTTTCTCAAAATGGGATTTTCCTTACACAACAAATTGGTGGTCTCGATTGTGTGGAACTTAATGAGCAATTTAACGCACCGCTAAATAACGAATTTGCAAGTTGGTCACTTGAAGCAGCATGTAGTGAGTTAGAGGAAAATGGATTTACTATCTTAGATGCAAAAGAAGAATTCCCTTTCCAACGCTTTTATGATATTGGCGCTATTGTCTATTATTTAAAAGCGATTCCGTGGCAAATTCCTGATTTTACTGTCGAAAGGTATTATAAGGAACTATATCGTATACATGAAATCATCTTGCAAAAAGGATATTTTGATGTGAAGCAACATCGATTTATCATTAAGGCGATTCGTGACTAACGGAAAAGAGGTGGCAAAGCCACCTCCTTTTTTGTTCCGTTTACGTATGTTCTCTACTCTTTCACCATAAGAAAAGTTATATCATACATATTACAATTCTGACCAATAAATTGTATTTCTGAAACATATAATCACTTCGTATATATAATGAGAACAAAAACGTGATTTTTCACTATCCTCTTCTATTGAGAAATGAGTTGTTTTTCATATCGCTTGTTCGCATCATCTTCTGTCAAACATGCAGTTGTGTAATGAATAATATTCCGGTTATCATACGTAAACATATGTTCTAACTTACTTTCTTCTGTTAATACTGTCGGTAAGTATTTTGGTAAATTGCTAACTACACCTCTATTATCACCATCTAATATCCAATCAATTTCTTTCCATTCTAATAATCCTTCAGCCGTACGTAATGGTGTATTCATTTGCATTCCATCTGGAAAATCAGCAACGAACACATACATTCCTTCACTAGCCTGGGGCTCATCTTTACCTTTAAAAACAACAGTCCCTTTATACGTTACACTTGAAAGTTCTATACCCGTTTCCTCAAACGTTTCTCTAATTATTCCTTCGTATGGCGTTTCATTCTCTTCTATTTTTCCTCCAACACCATTCCACATCCCCATATTCGGCTTTTTATTTCTATTTAATAGCAGTATTTTATCGCTTTTTCTAATAAAACAAATTGTGTATTTGTACATACGATCATTTCCTTTCATTTTCCACATGAGTTATTTGGCTTATTTTCAAGTAAAAACACTCGCCTTACAATTCCTTACTACATAATATATAGTACAACTTTCATGCGTAAACACTTTACGTCAAACGAGAGAATCCTTTTTAGAAAGGAGAATTTAAAATCGATAATATAAGCAATGAATTTCTAAACCAATATTACAACAGCCTCGTGTGGTTAAACGATACACACTGGTTCGGGGTTCCAATCTGTAAACTTCCCTCTGATCTCTTTTTGTATCAAGAAATTATTTATGAATTAAAGCCCGATTTAATTATTGAATGCGGGACTTTTCACGGTGGTAGTGCACTGTATTTAGCTTCTATGTTAGATTTAATTGGAAAAGGTCACGTACTTACTATCGATATAACTCCGCAGCCAAATCGGCCATCACATAATCGGATTACGTATTTAACAGCATCTTCTGTTTCTGTGCAGGCCATCCAAACAATTGTAAGCATGCGCAAACCTGATGATGTGGTTTTAGTTATTTTAGATTCTGATCATAGTAAAGAACATGTCTCCAAAGAACTATTACTATATAAATCTATCGTCACTACTGGCAGTTATATGATTGTAGAAGATACCTCCATTAATGGAAATCCGCTTCTTCCCGATTGGGGTCCTGGCCCGATGGAAGCTGTGGATGAGTTTTTAACTAAAAATAATAACTTCATAATCGACGAGTCTAAACATAAATTTTTCATATCATTTAATCCAAAAGGTTTTTTAAAGAAAATAAAGTGAAACTTTAATAAGTGGGGTTTTGCTCATCCCCCACTTATTCTATCATTTTCATTTTTGAAAAAGGATAATATACAAATTCCACCTTGCCTATTATGTTATCTTCTTCAATATATCCTAAGCCATTTCGACTATCTCTACTTACTTCGCGGTTATCTCCCATTACAAATAACTTATTTGGCGGAATTTTTGTCTTTTGAAAATTATAAAATACTTGTGTGTTGTTAAATAAATCTTTGTTTGTATATGGTTCTTCTTGCTTTTTATCGTTCACATATACCTTTCCGTTCGTTATGTTAATTACATCACCAGGAAGCCCTATTACACGTTTCACATAATATTTCGATTCATCCTCTTCTTTTATAATGACAATTTCTCCGTGTTGTAAATTAGAAAGACGTACTACCGCTTTATTTACAAATACGTAGTCTTCTTCATATAAAGTCGGCTGCATCGATTCCCCTTCCACCTTACATAAAGTAAAAGAATGGTAGCCTATGACTATCACCAATATAAATAGTATGTACTTTCCCCAGCCTCTCTTAATCTCCTTTTTCATATCCATTC
This sequence comes from Bacillus sp. FSL K6-2944, assembly GCF_038005385.1. Taxonomy (NCBI): domain Bacteria; kingdom Bacillati; phylum Bacillota; class Bacilli; order Caryophanales; family Bacillaceae; genus Bacillus; species Bacillus sp. FSL K6-2944. Next base: position 1,848,051 of record NZ_JBBOTE010000001.1, read on the forward strand.
CCACCTTATAAAGCGCTTTTTAACTCAAAAAATATATCACTGCACAATATGTTTCCATGCAGTGATACTATTTTTACTGTGCCTTGTTCGGTTGTTCTACTGGAATTGAATTTGCATTTGATCTATTTGTTTTTAATTCAAAATACGCATCCAAAATCTCTTTACCAATCGCAGAATTAATTCCTGATTTATCATCATTCACCCATGGTACAACAACTGAAAAAGCTACTTCCGGATCCGCATCATATGGTGCATAACCGGCAAGAGTTAAATTATAACATTTTTTTCGGTTGTTGTTCTCATCTCTTCCAATATCACTTTCTCCACCATATACTGTCTCAGCTGTTCCTGTTTTTCCCGCTGGTTTATATGGTAGACCTTTAAACGTTCCGGTACCTGTTCCGTCAGCTTCTTGAAAAACTCTTCTAAATCCTTCTTTTACATGATTAATGTACGAAGTGTCCATATCCACTCTATTTAATACAACTGGTTCAATCGACCGAACGACTTTTCCTACATCCTCTGGTCTATTCGGTTGCTCTCTAACTTCTTGTACAATTTGTGGTTTCATTCGGTAACCGCCATTTGCAATGGTTGAAATATATTGTGCAAGCTGAAGCGGCGTATATGTATCATACTGTCCAATCGCGTAATCAAGTAAAAATCCGGGTATGTTATCAGTTCTACCTATTTGACCGATCGATTCATTTGGCAGGTCAATACCAGTCGACACACCTAGGCCAAATTGTCTAAAATAGTAGCGCATTTTATTAAATGTTTCTTGTTTAATATCTAATGGATTGTTTGGAACATAATTAATGCCTGCCATTTTTAAAGCTGTATTAAACATATAAACGTTCGATGACACTTGCAAAGCTCTTAAATCATCAATATCCCCAAATTCTTTCCACGATTTCTTCGGCTTAGAACTTCCTTTAAAATACATTGGCGCATCAAAGAAGTGTGTATACGGCTTAATCGCTTCTGTTTGATATCCAGTTAATAAAGTAGCCCCTTTTACAGTTGACCCTAACTCATAAGAACTTGTCATCGTTCCTAATGCATAATCTTCTATTTGCATACCGCCATCTTTATTTACAATTTTCTTTCCTGCCATTGATAAAATTTGACCGTTTTTCGGATTCATCATTACTACGAACGCACGATCCATCATCGGCTCTGCAGCATGAAAGGCTCGTAAATTCTTTTCAAGGCTGCCCTCTACTCTTTTCTGTAAATCCATATCGACTGTTAACATCAAGTTATTTCCACTTTTTCCTTCAGTCACTTTTTCTGTTCGAACAATCTTCCCTGCTTTATCCATAATATTTTTAGACTGTTCCTTCGTTCCATGTAGTGCATCTTCATATTGTTTTTCAATGTAACTTTTACCAATACGATCGTTTCGATTATAATCACGAACTAAATAATAATCTAATTGTTCTCTTGGCAATCCTTCATTTTCATTAGAAACGCTACCTAGTATAGAGCGCAGTATTTTATCATTTGGGTATTCACGTTCCCAATCTACTGTCGTATCTACCCCTGGTAAGCTTGCCAACCTTTCACTAACGACAGCATATTCATTTTGACTTACATCTTTTTTAACGATTTGCGGCGTCATTTTATATCCCGCATTCATTTTGCTTTTAATTACTAATACTTCTATATCTTCCTTTGAAAGCTCATTTAGTTCTTCTTGTGTAATTCTTTCCCGGCGCAGTTCTTCTACTTTTTTATCTAACTCTTTTCCTTCTATTTCTTGCTTTCTAAATTTACTCTCATCTTCTTTTGTTACTTTCGCCGCTGCCCGCTTTTCATTTAACTGCATCCAAAAATCTTTCTTATCTGTCTCTGTTAACTTATCCATGTCCTCTTGCGACATTTCAATTAGTTTGGCTAAATCTCTTGCTACTTGTAAAACTTCTTTCGAGTCTACTCCTCTCATTTTCGTATATGTAACGGTTCGCAATGGTTTATTATTTACAATAACGTGACCTTGCCGATCAAACATTTTCCCTCTAGGAACGGGAGTGCTTACCGTTACATCTTCCTTTTTATTTACTTCATTTCTATACGTTTCTCCATCAATGATTTGTACTTTACCTAATTGAATTATAATAGCTGAAAATAAAAGAAAGACAATAAAAAATAGTACATTTAACCGAAATGGAATATGAGTCTTTTTCTTTTTCGATTGTTTTTTCTGCTCCTTTTTCTGTCTCATTTCGCTCCCTCGCTTCATTCTATTAACATTTCTACGCAAAATCATTATGTATCAAATTTATTTATATGATATATATAGAATTTTATATTAATTATAAAAGAAATAAAAGATTTAATTTTCAGTTTTTTGTTTTTATACCCTATTTATTACCATTCCCTTAATGCACAATAACATGAATATTATTCTAAAAGAAAAATGGGCAAATTGATTTTTATAAATTATAGAGATGTTGTTACTACATTATCAAAATGTTTTCATATGGCTTAAAACAGTGATTACTCAAATAAAAAACTGAGGCAGATACCTCAGTTTTTTCGATAACTTATTTCATTGAAGATAACCCTTCAACAAACTCACCAATCTTATTTTGAAAAACAAAATCAAAGTTATATTCCTGTCCTGTTAACTCTTCATTTACTAAAATAGTTGTTGCTCCTACTTCCCTCTTTGCAATTTGCGGGAATGAAGCGACAGGCTGTACTTTTAGTGATGTTCCCATAACGATAAGCACATCTGTTTCATATAAACGTTTGATAGCATTTTGATATTGCGGCAATGTATCTCCGTATAAAACAACGTCTGGATTTAAAATGAAATTACACTTCTCACAACGCGGTACTTCATGATCAATCATATACTGTAAATCATAGCCTGATTTACATTTTGGACAATGTGCTGTTTGAAGTGTTCCATGTAAATCGATGACATGCTTACTGCCACCTAATTGATGTAAACCGTCAATATTTTGCGTTAAAATCGTAATATCTTTCCCTTGTTCTTCTAGCGCAGCTAAAAAGCGATGTCCACGATTTGGTTTATATTGATGGAACGTATTAATTTGAAAGATTTCTTTATAATGCTTCCAAAACTCTTTCGGACTTCGATTATAATACCCTCTTGATAAATACATCTCCACATTCGCATCAGCATACAACCCATTTGCTGAACGAAAATCTGGAATACCACTTTCCGTACTTGCACCAGCGCCTGTTAATACTGTAATTTTCTTCGCTTTTTCTAAAATTGAACGTACTTCTTCAAATTGTTGCACAAAAATCACCTCTATGTATTTTCCTATTCTTATTATACCAGTTGTTTACAGGAGGTGTTGTACAATTCATTTTACTTAATGCGTTGCGCCCCCAACCTCTACAATATCTACCTTAACTGTCGTCGTTACTTCGATTGCCAATTCTATCCCCTTACGAATAGTAGAAAGTGACATACTCGGTTGCCCTGGATAATTACTCGCTTGTTCTGGTAAAAACGGAATATGAATGAATCCGCCTTTTATTTTCTTATCATGTTTCTCTAGTTCATGCATAAGTCCATAGAATAAGTGATTACAAACGAATGTGCCTGCCGTCTGTGAAACAGATGACGGTATACCCTCTTCGCGAAGTTTTTTTACGATTGCTTTCATCGGGAGTGTAGACCAATACGCAATCGCTCCTTCTTCTACAACCGGTACATCTACCGGCTGATTCCCTTCATTGTCAGCGATTCTTGCATCATCAATATTAATTGCGATACGTTCTATCGTAATATCTGGTCTGCCCCCAGCTTGTCCAATGCATATAATAATTTCCGGCGCTAGTTCTTCTATATACTCTTTTAATACGCTTATTGATTTATGAAATACAGTTGGTACTTGTTTGCTTATTATCTTGTATTCTCCAATTGTTTTTTCATGCAAACCTTTTGCTACTTCCCAAGCTGGATTGATATTTTCTCCGCCGAACGGATCAAACCCTGTTAATAATACTGTTTTCATAGTTTTATCCTCCTAATTAGAAACGATATACTAGGCCGTACATAATAAACATATTTATGATAAAAATTGAAAGAGCAATTGGTACTTGCGCTTTAATAACCGCATTTTTATCCTTTAGCTCTAAAAGCATCGCAGGTACGATATTAAAGTTTGCTGCCATTGGTGTAAGCAGCGTTCCGCAATATCCAGCAAACATACCGAGCGCTGCCATAATTGCTGGGTTTCCGCCGTGCATTTGAACTATTAAAGGTAAGCCAATTCCGCCAGTAATAACAGCAAACGCTGCGAATGCATTTCCCATTACGACTGTAAATAGCATCATGCCTAAACAGTACGCCATAACGGCAACGAACGGATACTCTGTCGGTAGCACTTGTCCGACTAAGTCTGAAACAACTTGTCCAACGCCAGACTTCGCGAATATACCGCCAAGTGCTGCTAACATTTGTGGTAAAATTACAGCCCAGCCAACAGCTTGTAATAGTCTGCTTCCTTCTTGTACAGGTGTTGTTATTTTTGATTTTGTAATACGCATCGCCGCAACAAATGCGAGTAATGCACCAAGCGCTAGTGCAACTAATGTTACTTTATCTGGATCAACAAGAGAGACATTTCCCCATTTAATTTTCCCTAAGGTCAACGTACCGATAATTGTAAAAATAGGAATTAATAGTGCAGGCATAAAAATTTTATTTTTTAATTTCTCAGCATGTTTCACACGTTCTTGTACTGGAACTTCTTTTTCCTCTGATTTTGTTACTTTATTTAGCGAGGCTAAAACGACCATAGCGAGCACGATACAGCCAACGTAAAACGAAGGAATTACATTTCCAAATAAAAATGTAACTGCAAACAATGCCCAAAATAAACTAGAACCGAATCTGTTTGGATGTTCACGATCGAATGCGATACGAACAGCGATAAAAGCAACGATTATCCCTAATACATAATAGATTGTATCCATTGTGATGATGTTCATATTAAATTGCCTCCTTCTCTTCTTTTCCTTCTGTCTTCATTGTTTTCTCTATATATTTATCAAACCTTCTAAATCTAATCCAGCTTACAATAAGTGCAGATATTGCTGTCGGAATGCCCCAAAGTGCCATATCCCATACTCCGACATGCATACCTACTGAATCGAAGAATCCTTTCATTAATAAAATAGCTCCAGTTGCGATGAAAATATCTTCTCCGAAAAACCAAGCTGTATTTTCAGCAGCTGCTGCGTTTGCTTTAATCTTTTCTCTTAATTTTTCAGGAAGTTTACCGTATTTACCTTGCGCGGCCCCTTCTGCCATCGGTGCAACGAGCGGCCTTACTGTTTGCGCATGCCCACCAATATTAAGCCCTAGTGCTGCTGATGATTCTCTTATCGTAAAATATGACATTAATACTCTTCCAGTTGTTGCTCCTTTTGATTTCGTTATAAGTGCTTCTGCTCTTTCTTTTAAACCGTAACGCTCTAAAATTCCGATTACCGGTAAAGTTAATATAATTGGCATAGACATATATCTATTTTCTATGAAAAATTTACCGAACATGCTGATCACATCATAAAAACTTAATCCTGAAACCATACCAGTAACAATACCTGCAACCATAACTACTAAAAGTGTATTTAATCTAAATAAAAAGCCCACTGCAACAAGTAGTATTCCGATTAATTTAATCATCCCAGCACTTCCCCCTATTTTTTATTTCGGTGCACAAATAGAAATATCATTAAGTTTGAATGTTCTGTATATTCTTTTTGCAAATTGCACTGCTTTTTCCCCATCACCGTGTAAACAAATTGTTTGCGCCTGAACTGCTACTTTCTCTCCATTGACCGCATTTACATGGCCTTCTTTCACCATTTGAAGTACTTGCTTTATCGCTTCGTCTTCATCTTTTATAAGCGCATTTTCTTCTGTACGGCTCGTTAATGTACCATCTTGCTTATATGTACGATCCGCAAAAGCCTCTTGTACAAGAGTTACTTTGTATTTTTCTGCAGCCTGTATAAACGCCTCGCTATTTGCTAATCCATAAAGTAATAGACTTGGATTTATATGATAAATTGCCTTTGCAATTGCATCTGCAATTTCCGGATTAGACGCCGCCATATTATATAAGGCACCGTGCGGCTTTACATGCTGCATTTTCCCGCCTGCCGCTTTCACAAATGCGTCTAATGCGCCTGTTTGATATAGAACATAATCGTATACTTCACTTGCTGAAACATTCATGTTTCTTCTACCAAATCCAATTAAATCAGGAAATCCAGGATGCGCCCCTATTGCTACGTTATGCTCCAAAGCTTTTTCAACAGTTTGACGCATAATAGACGGATCACCCGCATGAAAACCGCAAGCAACGTTTATAGAGGAAACGAACGGAAGAATCTCATCATCATTCCCCATTTTATAAGCGCCAAAACTTTCTCCTAAATCACAGTTTAAATCGATTGTAGTCATAATGTATTCCTCCTAATTTCAGCTTCGTAAAGCGATGAATTTCTTTAATAAATTCATATTTACTTCTTGTTCTATGTACAATTGTTCCGCTTCTTCAAGCGTAATTTTCTCAAAAGAAACATAGTCCCCCGGCTTTAGCTGGGCAAGAAGAGGTAAATCTACTGAAATGATATTTCCCATTCTCGGATAGCCACCTGTCGTTTGCCTATCTGCCATTAATATAATCGGCTGTCCACCATTAGGAACTTGAATGGTTCCAAATGTAACAGGACTCGATAAAATCTCTTTTTCTTCATTCCTATTTAAAACCTCTCCCTCAACCCTATAGCCCATACGGTCAGCATAATTAGATACCTTATACTCTTTCGTAAAAAATGCCTTTCTACTTTCTTCTGTAAATTGATCGTATTCAAAGTCAGTTATGACACGAAGCTTTGGATGTTTCTTATACTTTGGTAGTACGCTGTTGCTAATTGCCCATTTCGTTTTTATTCTCGCATCTTTTTGTAAGTCTAGAATGAAACGACTCGCCATTTCTGGTTGTGCACCAATTTGGAAGTAGTCACCCTTTTTCAGCATTCTTCCTTCTATACCACCAATCGCAGCACGTATGTACGTACTTTTGCTTCCCATTGTACGCTCAATATGTATACCACCCGCAAAAGTTACATACGCTCTGCAACCACTTTTCACTTTTCCAAAACAAAGCATACTACCTTCTTCCGCTAAAATGGGACGCCATAACGGGATACGTTCTCCATTCAATAACGGTTCCATATCTGCTCCGCCAATCGCAAGTAAAGTCGTTTTCTTTATTAACAATTTAGGTCCCATAATCGTCATTTCGAGTCCCGCTTCATTCTCTTCATTACCAACTAACATATTGATCATCCGAAGTGCACTTTGATCCATCACCCCGCCAACTGGCACACCGTATTGTTGATAATGAGATCGCCCTAAATCTTGGACTGTTGTAAACATTCCCGCATGCAAAACCTCTACATCCATTTTTTAGCCCCCTCAAGCGATACGTACTCTTCCTTCGTTATTGGAATAAATCGTAAATACATACCACTTTGAATATATGTTGGTATTTCTTCTTCCGGATTAAATAATGAAATAGGAGTTCGGCCGATAATATTCCATCCTCCTGGTGTTTCAAGCGGATATATACCTGTTTGATTTCCGCCAATACCTACTGAACCAGGAGAGATTTGTAACCGTGGTGTTTCTTTTCTAGGTGTTTCTAATTCTTTTGAAAGTCCTCCTAAATACGGGAACCCTGGTGTAAAACCTAGCATATATACAAAATATGTAGTTTCACTATGTATTCGAATCACATCTTCTACTTGTAAACCGTGATAATGCGCGACTTCTTCTAAATCTGGTCCATATTCTCCCCCGTAGCACACTGGTATAGAAATATGTTTCACATCCTGTTTTACTTCTTCTTTATAAGAATCACACAGCTCCTTTATATACTGGCGAACGTAATCATGTGACCTTTCACTTCTCTCATTTCCCTTCCATACTTCGTATACATTGTAGTAAACAGCTAATGAAGTAAACGACGGAACGCACTCTATCATTCCTGCAAACGGATGTTGCTGCAGTGCTTGAAATAACCGCTGTACTTTCTCATATATATCCCTCTTAATTTCTTCACCAAATGTAACAATAATTGCTTGATCCCCTAACGCAGAAAATTTCATCCTACTCCCTCTTTCTATGCCAAAAAGCCGAGTTCTTTCGAAATGCGATGCGCTGTTTCTTTCACCTTCGCAATAAAATATGAAATGTTACTTTCGTTGTACTCAATTGCTAATCCCGAAATACTAATGCCTGCTACAACCGTTCCATCGCTCGCGAAAATGGGTGCTGCTATCGCGGCTGTATGATTTTCTAACTCAGAATAACTAATGGTGTAGCCTTCCTTTTTTGCCATTTGCAACACTTCTAACAATTGTTTCTTATCCACGATTGTTCCATCTGCAAACTGTTTTAAATCCACTTCCTCTATGTATCTCCGTTTCTCTTCCTCAGAGAAATACGATAGTAAAATTCTTGGACATGCGCCAGCATAAAGCGGTGCTCTTCTTCCAACCGCCGTATACACGCGTACCGGCTGAACACCTTCCATTTTTTCAACATAAATTGCGTCATTTCCATCCTGAATTATTAAATTAACTGCCTGTCCTAAACTATCTCTAAGTTCTTTCATATAAGGAATTGCTATATTTCTTACTGATAATCGGTGTGAAACAAGTTGACCGAACCGTAAAAATACGACCCCTAAACGATATTTCCCCTTTTCGTTTTTTTGTAAAAACTCCATCTCTTCCAACGAACCAATTAAACGATAAACAGATGTTTTCGGCATATTTGTAAGCTGAACCATCTCAGTTAAACTTAGCTCTTCATGCTCATAAAACAACTCTAAAATATCCATTGTCTTAACTGCCGTTTTATTTATACTCATTCTATCTCCCTTTCGTTCCGAATTACGGAACTTAAATTCCGTTTTTCGAAACAAACATATAATTTAAAATTATAAAATATTCTTTCAATTCAATCAATAGATTTTAAGCAAATAAAAAAGTATGGAAGAATATCTCTCCCATACTTCACCACACTTTATAACGCTCTTACTTGTTCCAACGGCCAGAAAACAGCTTGTCCTTTTCCGACAATTTCATCTTCTGAAATAAAGCCAAACATGCGACCATCCTTAGAAACTTCACGATTATCCCCTAAAACAAATACTTTGCCTTCTGGCACTTTCGTTTTCCCAGTGATTTGTTCTAACGTAAAGTCTGGAGTTAATACACGGCCTACTGCTTTTTCTTTAAACTGTTTTAAATATGGTTCTTCCATCGCTTTTCCGTTTACATATAAAACATCATTTTTATACTCAACTGTATCGCCTGGCAAACCAATTACTCGTTTTACTAAATCGTATCCTTCTTTCCCGTGGAAGACGATAATATCAAAGCGATCTAATCCACTTATACTATAACCAATCTTATTCACGAGAACTCTTTCGTTATTTTTTAAAGTGGGCATCATTGATTCACCTTGTACTAAAGAAGGTGTAAATAAAACACCGCGAATAATAGCAATTAATACAAGGGTAAAACCTATCGTTTTAGCCCAAGAGAATAATTCTTTCTTCGTATTTTCCTTCATCGTTTCTCCTCTTTCTTAAGCACTTATTTTATTATTTCAACTAATTCTTGTACTAAATTAGGATCTATTTCAGAAAAACATGATTTTCCTTCTCTTACCGCTGTACCGACATGCGCCTGCGTGATTCCAGTTTCATCTAGCAATCGCTTTATATTTTCTTTCGTCACGCCAGCTCCAGCTACAAGCTGAATTTGACCATCACTTACCTTTTGCATTTCTGTAAGCACCGGAATATTCTCTACTATATTTCCTTGTCCACCTGAAGTTAAAACGTGAGTCACTTTATGAAACTTCTTTAAAGTGCTCATCGCTTCTACTGGATTTTTTATATCATCTATCGCACGGTGGTACGTTACATTTATTCCATCTACAACAGATAGTAAATCCGCTAATTTCTCTTCATCCACTTCATTTCGTTCGCTTAATACGCCTAATACTACACCAGCTGCTCCTAACTTCTGTGCAACTATAATATCTTCTTTCATCATTTCAATTTCTTCTTCCGTATATGTAAAAGACTTCGCATGCGGACGAATCATAACATGAATTGGTATACTTACCACTTCTACCGCTTTTTTTATAAAAGCATAACTCGGTGTTAAACCACCTTCTGTATAAGATGAAATTAATTCAATCCGCTTCCCGCCAGCACTTTCAATTCGTTTTACATCTTCTAAACATGTTGCAATAACCTCTAGCATGAGATGACCTCTTTTCGTGCTTTTTTCTTATTATAACATTAGTAAAAATAAGAAGCCTAGCTTTCTCCTTTAAAACTTAAAAAAGAAGAATGAAAAGAAAGATTTTTTATTGGCAACGATTATTGGTAACATCCTATTATTCATGTACACTCCTACCATAATGAAAAAAGCCCTTCATTTTGACGGATTTTTCTAATTTCAAGCTTTTCTTTCCTCAGTTTTCAGATCAATGCCTAATTGATCTTCCAATAACTTTACACCTTTCTTTGTAAGATGGACAGCTCGGTTCTTATCCGTTTTCGTAATCCATCCCTGTTCAAAAAGCAGTTTTGCAATTGCAGACCCTAACCAACCAGAAATATGGTAACGCCGTTCACTCCAATCAAGGCAAGGTTTTGCAAATACCCTCCTTTTTGTATCTGCCTCATCAACATTTATTCCAAAATTCAGAAACCATTTCTTACCTTGTTCCGTTACAATGTATTCTCCATCCTCTAAAATTATAAATTGCCTATCTAGTAATTTTTCAGTTATCTCTACACCGAGTTTGCCTGCAAGATGATCATAACAAGTTCGAGCATAACGAATTTGTTTTAGTTGGCTTGATTGTTTTAAAGAGCGAACTTGAACTGTTGGTGCAATTGTCCCTAACTTTTCAAGCACTTCTGCAACTTCTTGATTAGCAAGTCGATAGTAACGATGTCTACCATGTTGTTCAACTGTAAGTAAATTCCCTTCTACTAATTTAGAAAGATGCGAACTAATTGTTGGATGTGACACTTTTGCCATATAAGCCAATTCACTAGCAGGTAGTGCCTGATTATTCATTAGACAATCTAAGATGATTGCTCTTGTAGGTTCAGCAATTAGTTTAGCTATATATGAGATATTCGGATATACATTCATATTTCGATGATACCCTAACTATTAAATTGATACAATTATTTTAAGTTTAATAGTAAAGGAGAATGTATTATGAATGCAATTGATCTTAGTATATTAAATTTAAAAGAAACGAGAAGGCGCTCAGAAAAATTATGGAATTCTCTTCCCGATAATTTTCTTAATTGGAAGCCTGATCCTGAGGCTATGTCCTTTGGTGAAATGATTCGTCACGTATGGAGCTCAACTTTTTACTATCATATGATTATAAAAAACAACGGTTCAATAAACGACATACGTACCCCGTATGATGACGAGCCAATTACTTGTGTAAAAAAAGAAATTGAATTGGCACAATCACACTTTACTGACTTCATAGAATATGTTCAATCAATAAGCATAGCCGAGCTAGATTCAAGACTTATTGATCGAAGCGATGTTGGCTATCAACGATATTTAGGTGATATGCTATTACGAATTGCCTATCATGATGCGGTCCATGCGGGTCAATTTTTACAATATTTGCGAATGGTTAACTTGGAAAGACCTTTAATTTGGGATTAAATACGAAAAATGTTTATACAGCCTCCAAACTGGCATTACAATAAGAATTTTTCAACAAGAAACAATCACAACACCATGATAATCATTTATATTAAAAACCTACATCTCCATTAAGTACTTCATACACATAAAAAGCACGGGTTTGATTACTAATCAAACCCGTGCTTTCAAAACAACTATAATATCCATAAACAATAAAATGTAAACTTCAAAAATCACGACCGAAACGCCGCATCCGCCAGCATAGACAATGTTGCATCATCCATCGGTGGATTGTGTAATCCTGCTCTGACGTTTAAATAGTAACGATGGAGCGGATTTTTTTCTGATAAACTTTTTGCTCCTACGATGCGCATCGATTTATCCACTATAGATATCGCCGCATTTGTTACAGCATATTTCACAGCTGCTAATTCTGCTTGCAGTGATAGTTTATCTTCTGCCTCATCGTACTTTTTCGCAATTTGATATAAAAAGACACGAGCTTGCATAAGCTCAAGTTCTAACTCTCCAACTAATTTTCTAACATTCGGCAATAAACTAATAGAATGATTTAAACTATTTGGCTTGTATGATTCCGCAAATTGAACTGCATAATTTCTTGCTGATTGTGCAATTCCTAAATAACATGCTGGTATATGTAGCAACCAGCCAATACCCTTTTGTTTCACTTTCCCGCCTTTTACATCCGTAAAAAAGCGGTTGTCTATCTCTACATTTTGTAAGACAAGGTCGTGGCTAGCAGTCCCTCGCATTGCAACGCTATCCCACGTTTCTTCAATAGATACACCGAGTGTATTTCTTGGAATAACAAACTCACCAACTTCTTCACGGCCTTCCATACTTGCTGAAATAATAAAATAATCAAGTGCTGGCGCCATCGTTGTAAAAGTTTTTCTTCCATTTATAACCCACTTCTCGCCTTGTTGAACCGCTATTGTTTCTGGTTTGCCGCCACGCGTCGGACTCCCTGTTTTCGGTTCTGTTGCTGCCCTGTTAAAGAGCGCACCATTACGTACTTCTTCGCAAAACCATTTGAACATCTCATCATTCCAAGAGCGATTTTCCGCTAGCTCCTTCACAATGCCAAGATGCCAGCCAATCGATAATGCAGTAGCTCCACAGCCTTCCGCGATTTTCTCTTGAAATAAAACGAAGTCATATAAAGAAATGGCACTACCACCAAATTCCTTCGGTAACGTTAATTTCGTATATCCGATATCTTTCAAATCATTTATATTTTCATACGGAAATGATCCTAATTCACTTAGCTGATGCTCCCTTTCCATGAACTTCGGAATCAATTTATTTATTTTCTCAATAATTAAAGACTGTTCTTCTGTTTCAACAAATGAGAGTGCCATACTATAATCTCCTTTATCCCGCTATTTACGGGCAGTAAAACTCCCACCTAAAAATTCAGGTGAAGCAAAGGAAGTTAGGTGGGAGATCAACTGCCCGTAAACGCCCGATTGGTTCAACTAATAATCAGTGAGAAACCCACCCACTGATTAAAGTTTCACTTTATGCTCGATTCATAAACCGTTCATTTTGTCATTATGATTATATGAAGCTACCTCTCTATTGTTTCACTATTCCGATAAAAATACAATGTTTTTGACTAATAAGAAAAGTTCCTATTTAAGGATAGATCCTTTTCTTATATTAGTCCCCCTTCAATGCTTTTAACGGCAAAGAGGTTACATATCCAATATACGAGAATAATTCTTTAAAGAAGAATGGTATTTCTGTATCTAACGTTTTATATGCTGATGTCGGCGTTGGTGAAGCATACGCTTCAATATTAATATGTTTTGCGATTCTCATTGCGCGTTTCATATGAAGTGGATCACTTACAATCGTGTATGTTTGTATGCCGTTCTCTATTCCAACTTGCTTCGCATTTTTTAAATTTTCTTCAGTGAAAAGGGATTTAGTTTCAATTAAAATATCTTCCTCTTTTACACCTTGTTTCATTGCATATACTCTTGCAGTACGTGCTTCCTCAAGTTCTGCCTCGAACTTTGTACCACCTGTAAAAATAATCTTTTTAATATTTCCGTTCTTATATAAAGAAATCGCATGATTAATTCTTTCTTTAAATACAGGAGATGGTTTTCCGTTCCATGAAGCTGCTCCTAGTACGATACCAGCATCCGTTTTCACGTCATCATTTGCTTTAAAACGATAACTCCAAATATCGTAAGCTGCATAACTTACATATAAAATAGCAGAACAAATCATTAGTAAAAATACTTGAAAGATTCGTCTTTTCTTACTCTTCTTATTTTCTTTCATTTGTAATTGCCTCCGTACATCATCCATACTTCTATAAAAAACATTTATATCAAATCGTTTTGTTTGAGTTTATTTAAAAGAAGGAACTTTACTTGTTATTTATGTATAAAAGGGTTTTCATTTAAAATTGAGGATTATCAATTCATTTTCATTTGCGGTTTTCATTACATTTTTTAAATTCATAAGTTTATTACCATACAACTACATTGTAACGAATTTTTTCTCAGAAGGGAACGATGAAACAAAAGGAATTAAAATAAAGTAGCATTTTGTAAGAAAAAAGGTATATTTTTCATATCTCACGAACAATATACCTTTCAAAACACGAATTATAACTTTTCTTTATACAACTCTAATTTTTCTAACAATTTTTCTTTTACGCTTGGCCATTCACTCGAGATAATACTGTACACCACCGCATCTCTCACATAACCATTCGGTAATTTTCTTTCATTTCGAAGCACACCCTCTTTTACTGCGCCTAACCTTTCAATTGCTCGTTGTGCTTTTTCATTTCTTGCATCCGTCTTAATTTGCACTCTCAGCATATGCAATTTTTCAAAAGCATACTGAAGAAGCATATACTTACACTCTGTATTTATACTCGTACGTTGCACACTCGGATGATACCACGTTTGCCCTAACTCAACTGTCTTATCTTCTACTGAAATATTATATAAACGTGTACTTCCTACAATCTTATTCGACTGTTGATCTACGACTATGAAAGGTATTTGAGTACCTCTTCCGTAACCCTTTATCGCTTTTTGAACGTATTGTTGCATATCTTGCACACTATCCATTTTAGAGATTAAATACGCCCAAATATCCCGATTTCCTTCTACAATCGAAAACAAAGTTTCGACATCAGTATTATCCATTAACCGCAACTTTGCTCTTTCGTGAATAATTTCCATTTTTAAGCCCCCTTTGTTGTTACTATATCATAAGAATCAAAAACGCATTATAAGAATAAAAAAATATAAAGAAAAGAATTCTTTTCAAATATATTCTTCTCGTATAAGGTAGGAAGACTCATCAGTAATCATTAAAAAAATAATTGTAACTACTCAGCTTCTTCAAATAAAAAAACAGGCCAAATACATGTTTCCGATTCGAAAACATGAAAAGAAAATACTCCAATCAGAGAAAGAATCTATGCCAAATAGAGAAATTCTCTTATGAAGTCGTGTTATTCCAAGGAACCGTTCTAGTTTCTATGACTTGGTTTATCGCTTGTAAGACCGATTGTTTTTGTTTTTTCATGGTACTCATAAAGCTTCGTATCTGACAAAAAGATTCTGCGCCTTTCTTACTTCGGAAAGTCCCAGACACTTTCTGTTTTACTTTCGTCATCCGAATATCCCGTTCTGCTTGATTGTTATCAAATGGAATGGCTGGATGTTCTAAAAACGCTAGAATTCTGTCAGAATACTTGACGAAGCGATTCCATAAATTTTGAGAAGGCGTCTGCTTTCCTTTCTTCTTTTGTTTCGTGGAAAGAATCTGTTGTTCTTTCAATATGGATTGATACATAATAAACAGATTCTTTTGCGTCGCTTTTGGCATGGTACCTTCGGATTGCTTTTTCATCGTCAACGCTTGCGTTAGAAATTTCTGCATCTGTTGTGCCCATTGTTCTCCAGTACTATCTATAATTCCTTGTAAATCTCGTAAGAGATGGGCATTACATAAAACGTGACGACAATCTGTATACGCATCATACGATTTCCAACCATCATGCATCGCAATTCCAGAAAAAGATGGCAAGATTTCTCCAGCATCCATTGCTTCTTTTCCACGTTTTTGATGAATATGTTGCAATGTCACCTCCGGTGTACTGGCAGTATGTAACCATTGTGTTTTGTTTTCTACACGCATACCAGTTTCATCAAAATGGACAACAGGAGACTGCAGAATCTTTTCCTTTACTTCTTTTATGAATGGCTGCAATTGAGAAGCGAAAGCCTGTGTATGATTTACCAGGGTTCCTTCGCTTATAGAATGTCCAAAACAATCCTGAAAGAATTCTTTTGTTCGCTTCAAAGAAATGCATTGATAATGCGTTAAATAGGGAATCAGTCTTTTTATATTTGGACCATATTGAACAGGACGAGATACTGTCGAAGGAAATTGGGCTTCTTGGATAGAATGGCAATGTGGGCATTCTTTCTGTTCTACTTTATGTTCTGTCACTTCGATCTGAATAGGTGGTAAGTCATACACTTGGCGAATGCGATACCCTTTTACAGGCTCGTGGTTCAAGGAAGTATGACAACAAGTACAATATGTAGGAGAATGTGTAATCGTATGATCTGGAGTCGCTGTCAAACCAAGAGTATGTCCCTTGTGGCCCAACTGGCCACCCGTTTGACGATGAGACGGTTTGCGCAAACTTTTTGTAACGGGCTTACCCAAACCATCTGTAGAAGGTGGCTTATGACTATTTTTGGAGTTTTTTTTTGAAGCATTTTCTAGTTCTTGTATACGTTTTTCTAACTTAGAAAATGTTTCTTCAAATAAAGAAATAACAGCTTCAGGTCCTTTTTTATATGTATCTAAAATAATTTTTCGATCGACCATAAGATTCACCTCCCCTGTTTGATATACTCAGTATTTACAAATGGGAGGCATATGAAACTAGTAAAATTTAAAAAAGACACCGAAAGGTGGCTGAGTAGTTACAAATAATTTTTTGATAATTTACAATAAATTCTTTTTTCAATGATAAACGGGAGGGGATAAAAAATGCTAGATCAAATTACTTGGGGAACTCCAGGCAGCTTATTATGCTTAGGATTCTTTTTTGCGGGACTAGGAATCTTCTTAAGAAGCGTTACGTCATATACGAAAAATAAATAAGAATATCCCGCTTTTAAACAAAAGAAGCCCTCTTTTTACAGACGGCTTCTTTTGTTTAACTTTATCTCATTAAAACTTCAAAGCAACAAATAAGCAATCGGCGTAATAATAAGCAACGTTAAAATCGTTCTCTGCACATACAGAATAATAAGTTCAGATACTTTTAACGGAATATCTGTTGATAATATACAAGGAATTGAAGCGGAGAAAAACAGTATAGATGATACGGAAACAACTGCAATGACAAACTTTGTCACAAGTGGCGCACTTACAACTAATAATGACGGTAAAAACATTTCTGCAATACCAACGGATGCCGCTTTAGCAGCTAAGTCTGCTTCCGGTAATTGTAATAGCCATGTAAACGGATAGAAAATATAACTGATCCAATCAAATATTGGCGTGAACTTCGCTAAGACGATACCAATTAATCCTACTGACATAATGGATGGTAAAATTCCCATTGTCATAATAAATCCGTCTTTTAAATTCACTGCAATATTTTTCATAATGCTCGGTGCAGACTTTGATACTTCTAACGCATCTTCCCAAGCACGTTCCAACATTTTCTCTTTATAAACAGGCTCTGGGAACCCTTCTTCTGTTACATATGTATCTGGTTTTCTACTAAGGGGCGGGATTCTTACGGTGATAGCAGTCACGATGAATGTTACAACAAGTGTAGTCCAAAAATAAACATTCCATAAATGCATAATATCTAATGTTTTTGCGATGATGATCATAAATGTAGCGGATACTGTAGAAAATCCTGTAGCGATAATCGCCGCTTCTTTTGTCGTATACTTTCCTTCTTTATACACGCGGTTCGTAATAAGAAGGGCAAGCGAATAACTTCCAACGAAGGACGCAACTGCATCAATCGCCGATCTCCCCGGCGTATTCCATAATGGCCTCATAATCGGACGACAAAATGTACCGATAAATTCAAGCAATCCATATCCGACTAATAACGCTAAAAACGCCGAGCCAATTGGAACGAGCAAACTTACTGATATGACTAGCTTCTCATACAAAAACGGCCCAATATCTGGCGCAAAGAACCAAGCTGGTCCTACTTTTAAACAATATAATATGCCAAAAACAACGCCAACTACTTTTAAAATAGAAAAACAAATGTCTACAATAGATGCATTCCATTTCTTCGTATAAAATGGATAAATCGCACCAATCGCCATAACAAATAATGCATAATAAGGTACTACGCCAGGAACCGAAGCCCTAATCCACGATACGATATGATCAATCATAATAGACGATGCACCGTTTATCGTAACAGGAACGAAAAACATAAACACCCCAACGAGACTAGCAAGTATAAACCGAAGAATAATCCCCTTCTCTCGCCCTGTCTTAATTACATTACTCTTTAATTCAATTTCACTCAAAATTCGACACCTCCCGTTATCTAAATATTCCGTACAATTATATTATATTCCTTCTTTCCATTTCTACTATTTAATCATATGAAAAAGCCTATTTTAAAATAGGCTTTTCTATTACCTCTCATAATCATCCACAATCACTTGAATGAAACGATACGACTCTTCTGCTACTTTTTCATTACTCTCCCTATTCGCATCATATGTAATTAACGCCTTCCAAAGTGCCCATCCTCTCGCTCTATTCCACGTTTCTTCATCCATGCGTAATACTTCTTTAAATACATTTCTACTATTTTCATCAAAAAACGTCCACGCCATCGCTGCATCACAAGCAGGATCTCCTACACCTAAAATACCAAAATCAATTACAGCACAAAGCTTTCCATCTTTAACGAGTAAATTCCCTGGCGCTACATCTCCATGAACCCAAACTGGCTTACGATCCCATGTTGAACTAAGTGCTACATTCCAAAGGTGTTTTAATAATGCCTCGTCAAAAACATCCTTATTATTTTCAATAGCAACTCTCGCCTCTTCATCATATACAGATATAAGTCCGCCTCGGTAAAAATTATGTGTTCCAGCTAAAGGTCCGTTACTCGCATTAATAGATTGCAATTCTACTAAAAAAGATCCTAAGTCCGCCGCAAATTCATTTAAATCCCGAACGTTTTGTTTCGTAACTGTTTCTCCCTCTATCCACTTATTAATAGACCAAGGCAATGGATACGCTTCAGACGGATTTCCTTTCGCAAGTGGGGTAGAAATCGGTAAAGAAAGCCCCTTATTTAATATAGGAAGCCAACTATTTTCTTTCTCTACTTGCGGTGCATATGCCACATCACTTGGCAATCTTACACTCATCTCATCCCCTAAGTGAAACGTCCTATTATCATGCCCACTAAACTTTACAGGTTTCACTTCTAAATGGGCCCATTCAGGAAACTGTTCCTGTATTAACTTTTCAACTAAACTTACGTTAATTGGATGCATTCACATTCTCCTTTTCTTTTGAAACTTACTAAGCCCATCCGTACTTCCAACATATTCAAAACTATTTTTCTTATAAAAATCATTCAACGTACGATTATGCCCCACGCAATCTAACTTCAAATACTCTTTATCACATTGCACATTCTCTTCTACCCACCGTAAAATCCATTCTCCTATTCCATTTTCCTTATACTTCCGTTTCACCGCAAATCTATGAATATATAATGAATTAGAAACTTCCTCTTTACCAAAAATATGTTCATCCCATTCATTTTGTTTAGGAGAAACTGTAACCGTACCAACTATTTCAGCTTCTTTCAGAACAACATATGTATATTTCTCTCTTATACATTCTAGTATTTCAGCCGTAGCTTCCTCTCCTAAAAGATACTGCCACTGATCCACTTCTTTATATTGTAGCCATTGTGCTACCTCTTTTAATAAAAGGATAATACTATCACTTTCATTTTCAGTAGCAATTCGAATTGCATATTCTTTACTTATATTTCTCTCCATATTGCCTTTCCCCTTTCAAATTGCTACCATACTGACAAACGAGTCCTTCCATCATTTTCATCTGTAATATATTCTACATAAAATCCTTGATTCACTGCGTTTTCATACATCATTTCAATCTCTTCTTGGTTTTTCGCATAAATTTGTATATACTCGCCATCCGCTACTAATACGACTACTTCACACTTACTCTCCTTAAATTCTTCAAATGTTGCAATTTCTCCTATTACCTCTCCTTTTGGACATGCTTTTAGATCTAAAAATAAAAGATAATATATGTTATCTTTTATTAGCTTTTTTAATTCTGATCCCTCCATGATCTCGTTATCTTCTGAAAATAATTCTGGACCTAATTCATTCCCTATTATTATATAAGCTTCCTCCCTTCCCATGACTTGCCAATCAAATACAGTAATATCAATTGGCTTTAATACTTTCCAAAGTAAATTATCATATCCATCTAGAATATCTACTGTAATCCCTCTTTTCATATACTTGCTCCTAACTTATTCATTTTCGTTTCATACATTATATATGAAATGTAATTACTATATTTTGTCGATACATAAGTACATCATAAAAAAAACCGCTCCACGACTAGCGAAACGGTTTCCTTCTGCTTACATTTAAATATTTCATTCAATTGTTGGACTACGTTTTAAAATATTTTTTAATATATGCACCACATCATTCGTTCATTCTTAATGCTCACTTCGACTTTACAAAGTAATATAAAAACCATACTGCATGATTTTGTTCATCCGCAGCTATTCTCCGTAACAACTCTTTCAAATGTACATCCGATGTCTCATCTGAAATTTCCAAATAAAAATCTACTGTTTTTTGTTCATCTTGTATAGCGAACTCTAATCCTTGTAAATACGTATTTGGGCAGTCTTCAGTAATTTGTGGTTTTGGCTGCCTACCAGTTAAGTTCGTATAAATTTGTACAAAGTTGTGGAAATGCTTTATTTCATCATTACGAATTTCAAGAATTTGTTTTTGTTCTACTTGATTTGGAGCCATATTCGCTAATTTTGCATAGCAGCTTATAGCGCTATACTCTCCATTTATAGCTTTTTCAATATCACTAATTAACTTATCATTCTGCCTATACCAATCATAATAATTCGAATTATACATCATATCCCCCCATACTTTCGCTTAACATTTTATGCATTTAGAAATAGTAGGAGCCTGTGTATATAACGGGACGGCTTTAGATTGAAAGAAAAGTTTGAGAAAAGGGTCTATTTTGTAAAGGAATTGCTTATTCATAAAGTGAAACTATAATCAGTGGGGATTTTACTACACGGCAAATAGCGGATAAAATATCACTATTTTTTTGTACGCTGTTGCTATAAATTCGCGAATGAATCAGGTTTCCAACCAGATGTGGTGTTGAGATGCGAAGCTATTATGAATCCAGTCATATAACTAGGAGGTACCACTATGCCATCTTTATTTAAAACTATGGCCTTCCAGCTGAAAACCGAAAGACTTGAGCTTAGTATGTGGGAGGAATCCGATTCCGTTTGGCTGAGCAAATTAATTGGCGAACGTGGCGTGGACATTCCAGCCGTTGATTCCGTTCGTAACCGGCTTATTGAGATGCGCAAGAAGGCAGACGAAAATGGTATTTCCCTTCTCACTATTCGAAGGAGAGACGAAGGCGATTTCATTGGGTACTGTGGCTTAATTATCGGTCGTTCCACACTTGAAGAGCCGGAGATTGCATACGAGTTGTTCCGCAGCGCTCATGGTAAAGGTTATGCGACTGAGGCCGCATCTGTTGTACTGGACGCGGCGATTGCTACTGGGCGCCAAAGACTTTGGTCGACTGTAGGTGCTTGGAATATCGCTTCCCTCCGGGTACTAGAAAAGATAGGATTTAAGCGGCATCACAGTACGTGGGATGATGAACGTGGTGAGATTGTTTGGAACGTACGCGATCTTTAAAGATTTCGCCTTAATTCTAAACACTACACTTTTCAACAATCAAGCATTTACATTGAGAAAAAATCACAAACAAGCCGTTTCACTAATTAGTGAAACGGCTTGTTTTTAAGCGTTCAATTCTGTTTTATGCCCTTTTACTACACTACGTTTGAGTGCAGTTGCTAATATAGTAACCATACTTACTATACCAATCCAAACGAGTACAGTAACAGGTGTATTCCAGCTTAACCCTTTTCCGAAGAAGAAGATTTCTCTTAGGCCTTCAATCATAAATTTCATTGGTAACCATGAGTAAACCCAGTCTTGATAAAACGGAGACAACATCTCAGGTGCTAATGATAATAACGGTGCCCCGAAGAATAGTAATAAAGCGAATAAACCGATTCCTTTTAGCCCAACTAATGATAGTACTGCAGATATCATTAAGAAGAAACTAAAAGAAGTAATGGATAAGAATAGAGCTGTATCCGTGAAGTTCGAAATATTTAACCCTACCATCCCATCTGCAATCCATGTAAGACCAAACCCAATTACAAGTGTCGCAATAGCTCCTGTTACGATTTGTTTTACTTTTAACAGAAAGTTTTCTTTTCTTGAGCTTACTGGCATTTTACTAATCGCAATAAAAATAATCGCTGCACTAGCTAAACTTGCAATCCATAACGGCTGGAATAATGATATTGGTGAGTTACCGTTCGCACTATTTTTGCCGACCCCATTCACATTTTTCACGTTCTTTACAATAGGTGTTACTAATTTCTCAGCTTGATTTGTTGTTACAGTAGCTCCTTTTGCTTTCAATCCTTCTAATATTTGTGTACGAACAGTATTGTTCATATTATCAACAATCGCCTGTAATATTTGCCCTGCCATAGTTGATGCAGCCGTATTCATTCCTTGATTAATATATATTTCTATCTCAGGTGAAGATGGCTGTGGTGTTCGTAACGACGCTTGTTTTGCGCTAAATTCTTTCGGGATGACTAATGCCGCGTAATACTCTTTATTGTTTAATCCCTTTTGAACGGCTTCTTTATTTTTTACTTCTACCCACTTCACTGCGGGTTCTTCCTCTGATTTCGCTGTTTTTTTCATGTTATCAACGATCGTTTGCCCCATATTCATTTTCGGTTGATTTGGAATTTCTACACCTTGATCCTCATTTACAATTGCAATTGGCAAGTTTTTCGGCTGCGGTTGAACAGTTGGAAATAGCGTTAATGAAAAAATAAAAACAACAAGTAGTGCAATAACTGGTGATAAAAATAAAAGTTTATTTTTAAACATTTTCTTTTCTCCTCCCTTAATTTGATCTATAATAACCAACAACGTGTTGTTTATTTATATTTTGAATTATATGTTCGAGTTGAACCTTATACAATAATCAAAAATCGTGAATGTGTTGGTTATAAGACACATTTTCCAAATGTGTTGAGTAAAATTAAGGAGGGATATGCTTTGCGCGATAATAATTTAGATTTGCGTGTTGTTCGTACGAAAACTGCCATACGAAATGCATTGGTGGAGCTAATTGAAGAAAAAGGTTTTGACGCCATTACAGTGAAAGATATTACAACGAAAGCAAACATTAATCGCGGTACTTTCTATGCGCACTATCAAGATAAATTTGATTTAATGACAAAATGCCAAGAAGACATTATGTACGAGTTTTCTAGCATTGCTAAACAGAAATTCCCGGAAGTTATTGCTGACCTTGGATCAAATCCTTCTCCAACAATGCCATTTATACTTATCACTTCTATTCTTGAATTTCTAAATGAAAATAGTGATTTTATGAGAGCTGTACTAAGTCCGAAAGGAGATTTATCTTTCCAAACAAAACTGAAAGACTTTATGTGGAAAACATTATTTGAAGATACGAATGGTCCTCTCATTAATAAGGAGAATTTACTTGTTCCAAGCGAATATTTAACTTCTTATATGGCATCTGCACATATAGGTGTCATCCAACAATGGTTAAATAATGGACAAAAAGAAACACCTGAGGAGATTGCTCGCTTTTTATCAACAATCGCAGTTCATGGACCTTTTTATGCTGCTGGCTTAAAGAAATAAGCCCGCTTGCTTAGTAATTTCTATTATTTTATTAATAACTTGAAATTTATGTTTCTGTAAAAAAAGCTGTTGAAAGGACTCCCCTTCAACAGCTTCTACATTATTAACGATATAAACGAACTGCACCTGCAGAATTATCATCTGCTTGTCCAACTACTTCAAATTTCAATCCAAATTTCGGTAATTTACGTCCTGCATCTGGGATTAAATCATTTATATACAATTTAGAGTCATCAAACTTCGTTACACCTGGTAATCCTTTGTAATCATATGTTCCGCGTGTTGGAGATACCACTTTCCATGCTGGCGTTTGGTTAAGGGAGAACGCAGCATCTGCGATTTGGAATCGTGTACTATTTTTAACAGTTGGTTTGCCGTTTAGTGTTCCAACAATTGCCTCTGGGTGAGAGTCAACAACTCCTAAGAAACCTTCACCTGGATGTAAACCAACCCAATTATCTGTAAAGCTAGAGTCTGCATACCATACTAGCAGACCTGTATTATATGGTACACCACTGCTATATTTTAACGCTTGATCAGCACCAGCATAGTTTCTCCACTCTAAATAGTAGTTATGCTTCTTCTTATCAAAACCGTCTGCTACAACAAAACCATTTAATTTAAATTTCGTTTCGCCTTCTGCATCATCAGAGAACACAACATTTCCATCTACAGTTAATGTAGCATTATCAAAAGTAAAACCGGTCGGCGCTAAACCACCATCTGTAATGTATTCGAATACTAATTTTACTTTTTGACCTTTGAATTTGCTTAAGTCATAAGACTTATCTACCCATTTACCATCTGTTGTGTCTAGACCATTTTTTACATTTTTTTCACCAATTCGATCCACTAACGTTTTCGTACCATCTTCTTTCACTGCATGTACTTCAAGGAAGTCATAATCCGTTTCAATTTCATACATTGATTTATAATCAAACCTCGCATTTGTTGCATTTGTTAAATCAAACACTGGCGTTTCTAATGTTGTATGAAGGTTATCACCTTTTGTACTATAGTAGTACTTCTTACCGAATGCAGGCTGAATACCTTTCACCTCTTTATCTGGTAAGTTAACACGAATCAGACCAGGACGATTTGATTTCGTTACACTTTGATCTAAATACGTCGCATAGCCAATACCACGATTTAATTTATTATAGTCAACCTCTACAATATTGGCCCAGTTTCCACCTATGTTCTTTTGAAAGAACTCTTTGTTTTGCGGAGAGAAACTCGGTGGCGTTGTTCCTGCAATTTTACCAGCCCAGCTACCGCCACTCATAACAGACCAGGAGTTAATTGGCTCACCTGCTCCTGTGTACTTCGTATCATACTCATCTGGAAGACCTAAATCATGACCAAATTCATGTGCGAATACACCAACCGCTCCGTCTTCTGGCTCAATTGTGTAGTCGTATGCTGCCATCTTACCGCCCCAGTTATCAACTTTTGCTTTTGTTCCTTCAATTGGATATGGTGTTCCAAGGTGCCAACGATGTGACCAAATTGCATCATCACCTAGTCTACCACCGCCCCCATCTTGCCCAACTCCAGCGTGAATGACCATTAAGTGATCAATCAGACCATCTGGTTCATTTTTATTGCCATCACCATTATTGTCATATTGATCGTATTCGTCAAATTCAGATAAATCAATACCACTTTCTACAGCCGCATTTAATGCCTCTTTTACAAAATCACGAGGTCCTTTTGGTCCCATATTATCATGACCGCCATCTCCTGCATCTGCGCCATAATCTGCCGCATTACCAGGAACTGTCAACCACTTTGTTACTGTGCCATCTACTGTATAACTACCGCCAGATTGCTCTTCATAATATTGTTTAAATGTTGGTACTTTTGAACCATCAAAGAGTGTAAATGGCTCATTACCAAATAACATTTTTTGATAATGTTCTGGATTAAAATCATTTGAATACATATAACCTGGTACTTGATCAATATTGTTATGCTTAAAGTCCGCAAACTCTACTAGCAATACGAGAACTTTATCTTTACGAACATCACCGTTATATTGTTTTTGCTTCGCTGAAGTAGTTGGTACTTGGCCGTTTAATCCCCCTTTAACCGGCTCTTGTCCCGCTACTGGACCACTAGCAGGTTGATCTGCTTTTTCTTTCTCATCTGCTTTTGCATCTTTAACTTTTTTCAAAAAGTCAGCCGCTTCTCTCGTAACACTATCCCCCGCTGCTGGTTCTTTTCCCGCATTTTCTCCTTTTTTCTTCTCTACGTATTTTTCAACAGCTTTTAATGTGTCTTCTTTCGACGTAGATTCATTAATTACACCGCGTTTCTTGAGCGCATCTGCTAAACGCTCCTCTTGAATTAAATTTTCATCAATGGGACTTAAAGTTCCTCCATTAGACGGCGTTGCCGCATAAACAGATTGACCCCCATACCCAAATGTGCAACTAAGCACAGCTGCCGCCGCAAGCGTAGACAGCACTTTAAAAGGTTTTTTCTTCATCCCTATTCCTCCCCAATATTAAATAAGATACAACGTTTATATATTACGGAAAATTCAGAAAATTATCAATGCATTGTCTGAATTTGTAATATTTTCGAAAAAATCCTTTGTTTTAGATGAACATACATTCTGATTCATCAATATTTCAGAAAATATTGATGAAAGTTGATAAAACTATTAAAATCATAAAGAAATCGTCCACTATATTTAGTGGACGATTTCTTTATTTATCTAAAATACAACTACAACACTTCAATATATCCTTCTGTTCCATGTACCCGAATTCGTTGCCCGTCTTTTATTAGTTTCGTAGCGTTCTCTACTCCAACAACTGCTGGCAGGCCATACTCACGTGCAATCACTGCTCCGTGCGTCATAAGCCCGCCGACTTCAGTGACTAACCCTTTTATAGAAACAAACAAAGGTGTCCACCCAGGATCGGTAAATGCCGTAACTAATATATCTCCATCTTCCAAATTCGCGTCTTCCATGTTTAAAATAACGCGTGCTCTCCCCTCAACCACTCCAGAAGAAACAGGCAAACCTACAATTGCTTCAGCCGGGAGATTTTCGCGTTTGTACTTACCTGTAATGATTTCTCCATCAGACGTGATAACACGCGGAGGTGTTAGTTTTTCATATAATTTGTACGCATTTTTTTGTTTATGAATAATCTTGTAATCTAGTTTATTTGTGCGGACGACTTCGTGAAGTTCTTCAAAAGTTAGATAGTATATATCTTCTATTTCATCCAGAACATTATTTTGCACAAGTTTCTCTGCTTCTTTCAGTAATGCCTGCTTATATATGAAATAACGATGAATCATGCCGTATTTCGGATATTCACGATAACCGATGAAATTGCGGAGGTTACAAATCATTCTCTTCGTCTCTTCTACTTTTTGTTCCCCATCCGGCAAGTGCTGCAATCGCTCTAACAGCTCTGCTTCTTTTTTCAAAGCTTCCTGCAGCCCTTCTTCAAACTTCCGCTTACTAGCACCATATTCAAAGTCCCTTATATGATTTAAAATCATCGGTATAATTGTAGCTGGCTGTTCACTCCAGCGCGTTTTCGTAATGTCAATTTCTCCGCTGCATCTCATTCCATATTTATTTAGAAAGGCATCGATTGCATCCCGAACTTTTTCCCCGCCTTTAAACTGAATTAATTCATCTAAAAATCTGTCATCTTCTACATGCTGTAAATACGCAATGACTTCCGGATACGGCCGGATCACATCTGCCACATCCAATAACGCTAGCCCCATTTCTGACGTAATATTATGTTGTACAGATTGTGAAAGTACATCTGCTGCATTCTTTTCCCCTAGCCATTGTTCTATTTTTTCATTGATCCATGATAAAGCATTCATACCTGCCATAATTACAGCCATACTTTGCGGATCAAATAATATTTTCTTTAATTGCTGGATATCTTCTAAAATAAAACTAAGTACATCTGATCCTGATTTCATTTGAATGTTTTGTTTTAACTCTTCGATCGATGCTTCACTATTCTTTATTAAATCCGTAACGATTGCTGGATCATTTTCGATTTGTGGTTGTGAGCCTGCAGGCGGCATTCTCTTACTATTTTCTTTTTCATCATCCGGTAACAATTTGATAAAATTATCTCGCTCTATTACAGTCATTAATGCATCTTTAATAAGCGGCTCCGACTCACCTATTGTATTTAATAAAAACTCCCTACTTGCAGGTGAAGCCAATCTTTGTGCAACATCAACAAACAACCTTCCCCCAGCTTGAAACCTTGGTCCGAAAGATGTTAACTGAAATAAAGACATTCCTAATGGCTTCAAAGGATCAGTCATCATTTGCTGGTGACCGACCGATACATATACGTGATTTTCCCCATCATTTACTTCTGGAATTGGATATAAAGTCGTAATCGGCCTACTTTGGACTATATAAAATGTATCATCAACTAAGCACCATTCAATATCTTGCGGACAACCAAAATAAGCTTCGATTTGTCTTCCGATGCGTGCTAGTTGTAAAATTTGTTGTTCAGTAAGTGTTTGAACTTTTTGCTGATTAGGAGAAATTTTCTTTCTCTCTGTTCCGCCTTCTTTTCGTCCATAGATGGCTAATTTTTTCGTTGCGATGACCTTTTCGACGATTTCGTCTTCTTTTACCTTATAATTATCGGCAGAAACCAATCCAGATACTAGCGCCTCGCCAAGTCCAAAGCTGGCATCGATTGACAACACCTTCCTATTCGAAGTAATCGGATCCGCAGTAAATAAAATCCCTGAAGCCTCAGGGAAAACCATTTTTTGAATGACAACACATATAGAAACTTGATTATGATCAAAACCGTTTTGCATTCGGTATATAACCGCCCGATCTGTAAACAAAGAAGCCCAGCATTTTTTAATATGCTGCAAAATGTTTTCTTTTCCAATAACATTTAAATACGTATCTTGTTGACCAGCAAACGAGGCATACGGTAAATCTTCAGCAGTAGCACTCGAACGCACTGCATATGCATGTTCATCGCCAAAGTGCGAGAGATAATGAGCTACTGATTCCACTACATCAACTGGAATTTCCACCGCCATAATGACTTCTCTAATCTGCTTACTAATTTCGCCAATTCGATCTCGTTCCTCAATTTTTAGCATTGCTAATTGATTCAATAAAGTTTGAAACGCTCCATTTTTTCCGATGGCCTGTTCATACCCTACCGTTGTAACACAAAATCCTTCTGGCACTTGTATCCCTTGAATATTGGATAACTCCCCTAAATTCAATCCTTTTCCACCAACGAGAAAAAGCTGCGTTTTTTCTATTTCCTGAAAATCGAGAACGAAAGAACTCATTTGGCACCTCTCCTTACTATTCATGTGTTCTTGATTGTAACAGTAGTAAATGAGAAGAAACAGTCTATTTCGAACGTAAATTACATGATATAATTAAGTTAGGAAGAGATCATCACTTCTATTTCCCCTCTAATTCACTTCAATTACATCACCAAACTTAAACATTCTTTTATTATGAAAAGCAATCATTAGACATAATGGATTTCTATCGAACTTTGTTATGTCTTTTTTATATAAATCCATATTGTAATATCTTTATAAATCTTTTATTAAGCCATAAATTCGCCTCAAGAATAGTAGAATCTGTGACTTTAAAAGCAATATTTTTTGTTTGCACTTTATATAAATTGATATGAATCCCTCTTAATTCTAGGACTAAATTATTGTTTTTTAATCCCGCATTAATTCTTTTCTCAAATTCGCCAAAATGAATTTTCAAGATTAGGGAACTATAATGTCGTATTAAAATATATTAAGGGGGAGAAAAATTGGACAATGAAATGAATTATGGAAGTGATTACAAGTTTATTCCAGCAACTTCAATTGAAAGTGGTCACGGCATCGAAGTATTGCCTGATTTATTTTGTTACACGATTCAAATCGTCAATATATGCTTTGTTGGAAATCCTAAGACCAATGATTTTGTTTTAGTTGATGCTGGAATGCCTAAATGTGCAAATGAAATTATCTCTATCGCTGAGGATCGATTTGGTACCAATAGTCGCCCAAAAGTAATTATTTTAACTCACGGCCATTTTGATCATGTTGGGGGAATAATTGAACTCATCAAGTATTGGGATGTTCCCGTCTATGCACATCAAATGGAGCTACCGTTCCTGACTGGACAACAAAGCTATCCAGAACCAGACCCTACAGTTGAAGGTGGTATGGTAGCGAAAATGTCTCCTCTGTTCCCAAACGAACCAATTGACTTAGGAAATAACGTAAAAGCGCTACCTACCGATGGAAGTGTTCCCCATATGCCAGAGTTTAGATGGATTCATACACCAGGACATACTCCAGGGCATATTTCATTATTCCGAGAAAAAGACCGAACTTTAATTGCTGGGGACGCTTTTGTTACAGTGAAACAGGAGTATCTATATAAAGTCATAACTCAAGAACAGGAAATAAGCGGTCCGCCTCGTTATTTAACAACAGACTGGAAAGCCGCTAAAGAGTCAGTTCTTAAGCTAGAGAAGTTAAAGCCTCTAACCGCTGTTACTGGACATGGAATACCGATGTCGGGTGAATTGCTATCAACAAGCCTCAAAACACTCGTTCAAGAATTTGATAAAATTGCTGTACCTGATTACGGAAAATATATAGATAAAAAGATGCATTAAACGCGGGAATACTTTGTTTATTTTTATATTAACGAATCAGAATATGATACAAAATCAAAACACCAAAAAATATTAAGTTTAATATGAAAAAAACTGTACTTAGGCAACCTCTCTATTATAAGAATGGAACTATCCTTTGTGAATAAAGCTCGATATTCCGCAAATACTATCCATAGTATAAGCCTGCTTCTTACCCAGGTTGTACCTCTTACCATTAAAGGGTGATTAAAACGGGTTACGCTATATAAAAGCATAATCCGTTTTTAATGAAATATTGTATTCCATATACATTTAAACAATGGAGGAAAATAATGAAACATATTGTTGCCTTATTAATTAAGTACACAGCGATAACTGCAGTATTGCTAATCATGCTCAGTATCTTTCAAGGCATTTCAATTCCTAAAGTATTATTAATTTCTCTTTTCCTTACGGGAACTGCCTATTTAATCGGAGATCTCTTCATTTTACCTAAATACGGAAATGCGATTGCTACAATGGCAGATTTCGGCTTAAGCTTTTTCGGAACTTGGTTACTAACATCCTTGTTTACTAATTTAGATGCTACTCGTAATATTGGATTTTCTTCATTTTTAGCTGCTTTAATTATTGGCGGAATAGAAGTTTTCTTCCATATTTATATGCAGAAGTTAGTACTGCGTAATGACAATAAATTAAGAGAACATAATCATATTCCCCATGATAAATACGCTATGGAGATATCAGATGAATATATGGATTCTTCCACAATAAATAAGTCCAAGCTTGAGGATACACCTAAAAAATAAAAAAGTGGCCAACGCCACTTTTTTATTTTTGTTTATTACGCTTGGTCAGAATTTCTTACATGTAATGGAGGTGGAACTACCCATCCCTTTTTCTTACTTAAACGTAGCAGAGTTACACCTGCCTGCGCTTTTTTCATATGAAATTGTCCGAATAACATACCTACATCTTCTCGAAGGCATTTTCCCATTACTTGACTACATGTCACAAGTCCAGCTGCTAATCCTGTAGAAACAGCTGCAGCAATTTCAACATCATTAATACGCGCTCCCGGAGGAATGTCTTCAATAGATGCAACTGGTCGTTCTGGAGGAGCAGGCGGTAAAGCGACCCCATTAATCTTTAAAAGAGCTTTTAATTCTTCTATTTCCGAATTCATATCATTTTCAATTAAGCCTTCTAAAAACTTCTTCAAATCTTCATCACCTGTGTGATTCATAAACACTTGATGACTTGCAATTGCACCCTGTGCAGCAAGAAGATAACTCCAAATGTGAAATACTTCTCCGTAATGTAAAGGTTCATTTTGAGGATTTCCACTTAATATACCCATTTTTAAATTCCTACCTTTCGAAAATATCATAATAAATATTGATTTCAATATTGAAATCAAATTTTTAAGTATGCTTTTTCCTGCAAAAGATTTTCTACTATGCATGGAAAACACCTTTCCAACACTGCGTGTTTATTGTTTAGGAAAGTAGTTTACAAATTAAATACTCAAAGATTATGAAAGAAGATTATCAATAATCTTTGAGTGAGAATCTGTTTAATATAAGGTTTTTTATTTTTATGAATACACAAAAGAAATTGATTTACATATTTGCTATATTTTAAGCCAATTTACTTAGCGGTTAGCTCTACCACCAAGTTGTTGTTCTGCCATTGCTACTAAACGTTTTGTAATTTCACCACCAACAGATCCGTTTGAACGAGCTGTTGTATCTGCACCAAGTTGTACACCAAACTCTTGTGCAATTTCATATTTCATTTGATCAAGAGCTTGTTCAGCGCCTCGAACTAATACTTCATTACGACTTCCACTATTATTTTTTCCCATATTGTTTCACCTCCGATGTTTTTAATATGCTACAAATTATGAAATAATAATTATCCTTTTTATGGAAATTAGATTATGAATAAAAATTGATTTTTTTCTTAAAGTAGGGCAAAACATATAAGAAAGAATAACTGATATAACATACTTTCATAACAACACTATGTATACTTTCTAATTCCCTTCAGTAAACAAAAGAAAGATTTCTATTTCACCAAGAGATTAAATAAAATTATGTTTTGAGACATAATCCAAAAGGAGATATGAGATGAAAGCTGTAACCTATCAAGGACCAAACCAAGTACAGGTTAAACAAGTGGATGATGCAAAATTAGAGAAAAAAGATGATATTATTGTAAAAATTACTTCAACCGCTATTTGCGGTTCTGATTTACATTTATATCAAGGCAACATGCCCTTACCTCAAGGATACATTATCGGCCATGAACCAATGGGAATCGTTGAAGAAGTCGGGCCAGATGTCACTAAAGTGAAAAAAGGCGATCGTGTTGTCATCCCATTCAACGTTTCTTGTGGACATTGTTTCTATTGCCAACATGAAATGGAAAGTCAATGTGATAACTCAAACCCTCATTACGATTCTGGTGGATACTTTGGTTATACAGAGAAATTTGGTAATCATCCGGGCGGACAAGCAGAATATTTAAAAGTTCCTTTTGGAAATTTCACTCCATTTGTTATACCGGAATCATGCGAACTTGAAGATGAATCCCTACTATTTCTATCAGATGTTTTACCAACAGCCTATTGGAGTGTAATAAACGCAGGCGTTAAGCCAGGTGATACTGTTATCGTCCTTGGTTGTGGACCTGTTGGATTAATGACACAAAAATTCGCTTGGATGCAAGGTGCTAAACGTGTAATTGCAGTGGATTACTTAGATTATCGGATGAATTATGCAAAAAAGATTAACAATGTTGAGGTATTTGAGTTTACAAAATTCCCCGATATGGGAGAACATTTAAAGGAAATTACACGTGGCGGTGCTGATGTAGTTATTGATTGTGTGGGGATGGATGGAAAAAAATCGCCTCTAGAATTTCTGGAACAAAAATTAAAATTACAAGGTGGAACTCTCGGTCCTATTCAAATCGCTACGAAAGCCGTAAGAAAATATGGAACGGTTCAAATGACCGGCGTTTATGGTGGCAATTATAACGCCTTTCCACTCGGTGCATTTTGGGTTAGAAATATTAATCTTAAAATGGGACAAGCACCTGTCATTCATTTTATGCCGGAACTATTTGAAAAAATAACAAATAAAGAATTTGATCCAAAAGAGATTATTACACACAAAATTCCCCTTGAAGAAGCGAGTTATGGTTATCAGATTTTTAATAATCGTGAAGACGACTGTATAAAAGTCATTCTGAAGCCTTAAAGCTACAATTCATTATTCTTAATGAAAAGATAAGATTACATTTCGTAATCTTATCTTTTTTTATTAAATGCTAAGTATCTATCCCCTATTTTCATCTCACATCTAAAATAGTTATTTTCAAAAACTTTGCATTTTGAGGTAATAAATAATTGGTAAAAACATGAATTAAAGTATTAAGTAACCAAATAGCGGACACGATAACAATGTTAACTAACTTAAAAGTGATGTTGATTATATTGCTGCTCCTCTTAATTTTGTTTCTATGAACTATTAAACGCCACTGTTACTTACTTATAATCTCCCTACCTCTATTCACATATAAAATCCCTATATTGTAAACAAAGAGGAGGGACTTGTCCCCCCTCTTCTTTTAATTTTTCTTTAAAAGAGTTGCTCCTGCAATCCCTGGATGTGTCATTTCGAATGGATCTAGAATTAACTCTAAGTCTTCTTGTGACAATACACCATTTTTCACACAAAGTTCTCGAACGGATTGGCCTGTTGCAATTGCTTCTTTCGCAACGCGAGCTGCTGCTTCATAACCGATATGAGGGTTCACGGCTGTAATAATTCCTACACTTTTCTCCACATACTCTTTTAAGCGATCTTCATTCGCTTCAATTCCTTTTAAGCAATTATCTGTAAAGGCACGGAAACCGTTATTCATAATGCTAATCGATTGCAGTAAGTTGAAAACAAGTACTGGTTCCATCACGTTTAATTCTAATTGTCCTGCTTCTGAAGCAAGGCAAATTGTATGATCATTACCTATTACTTGGAACGCAATTTGATTAATAACTTCTGGCATAACAGGGTTTACTTTCCCTGGCATAATAGATGAACCTGGTTGACGAGCTGGTAACATAATCTCTGCTAAACCAACACGTGGACCTGATGCCATTAAGCGAAGGTCATTCGCAATTTTAGACATATTCATCATACATACTTTCAGTGCTGCAGATACTTCTGTGTATGCATCTGTATTTTGCGTTGCATCTACTAAGTCTTCTGCACCAACTAGTGGTAGTTCACTAATTGCAGCTAAATGTTTTACAACTGCTTCAATATATTCTGGATCTGCATTTAAGCCTGTACCAACTGCAGTTGCTCCCATGTTCACTTCATATAAGTGTTGACGTGATTGCTGAATTCGTTTCATATCACGTTCAAGTACACGAGAGTACGCCTTAAATTCTTGTCCAAGGCGAATTGGCACAGCGTCTTGTAAATGTGTACGACCCATTTTAATCACATGGTCAAACTGTTCTGCTTTTAATTCAAATACATCATGCATATAACCCATCGTTTGTAATAAGCCTTCTAATGCATTTAATGTTGCGATATGAATCGCCGTTGGGAATGCATCGTTTGTTGATTGCGCCATGTTTACATGACTGTTTGGACTAATATAATGATAGTCTCCCTTTTCCATCCCTAATAATTCAAGAGCACGATTGGCAATGACTTCATTTGCATTCATGTTCATTGAAGTACCCGCTCCGCCTTGGATTGGATCTACGATGAAATGATCATGCCATTTTCCATCAAGAATTTCTTGAGCAGCCTCTGCGATCGCACCGCCCTTGTTCAATTCCAATCTTCCTACATCTGTATTCGCAAGCGCTGCTGCTTTTTTTACAATTGCGATCGCTCTAATTAAACTTTCATGAATTTTATACCCTGTAATCGGGAAATTTTCAACAGCGCGTAAAGTCTGAATTCCGTAATATGCCTCAATAGGTAATTCCTTTCCTCCCAAAAAATCATTCTCCACTCGCACGTTCTTGTTTGTCATTGCCATTTTAATTTCTCCCCCATATTAAATGTAAAACCTAAATAAATCATATGAAGTCATTACCAATCCTTATCAGATTTTATTGTTAAATCGTAGGCTAAAGGCTCTTCAATAATTTTTTTAATCTCTTCTAATTTATTAGTTTTCCCAAGCGCCCACATCAATTTTGCTATGATGGCTTCCGTATTCATATCTCCAGACAATATTACTTGATGTTGCGCCACTTTCCGTCCTACTTCATAGAGAAGTATGTCTTCTCCTTCTTCCAGGCATTGAGTAGTAATCACTACAGCAATCCCCATTTCAGTCAACTCTTGAATTTTCGAAAGCAAGTTCCTTCCTTCAAAAGGTAATCCACCGTTTCCAAAACTTTCAATAATAATCCCTTTATACAAATCTTTTAAACAATCAAATACCTCAGGCTTTGTACCTGGATACAATTTCATAAGAAAAACATCCGTACATAAATTAGTATTTATTGAAAGTTCACTATGTGAGGAAGTCGGCTTCCAATGATATTTCACTTCATCTTCATTTACCTCAGCAACATATGGATAATTCACACTTTCAAATGCATCATAACTTTTTGTTCGCATTTTAACTGCTCTCGTCCCAATAATCACCCTACTATCAAAAACAATAAACACACCGCCAACATCCTCACCGGCAAACCTAAGAGCATCAGCTACATTTTTCTTTGCGTCTGTCTTTTTAAAACTAATAGGTACTTGTGAACCTGTTAAAACAACTGGTTTTCTTAAACCTTGCAGCATATAAGATAACGCAGAAGATGTATAAGCTAACGTATCCGTTCCATGTGTAATCACAAACCCGTCATAGTCATCATAGTGATTAAAAACAGCATTAGCTATTTCTTTCCAGTGCTCAGGTTGCATATTGGTACTATCAATATTCATTAAGATTTTGCAATCTATTTCTAAGTTTCGAGAAGACTTAGAAAAATAATTCAATAATTCCTCAGCGGACAATCCTGGAACAAGCCCCTCATTCCCCTCCACAGATGCAATTGTCCCACCAGTTGCAAGTAATAAAATTTTCTTCATACACAACCCCTCCATAAAATAAACAACGATATATCGTTCGCGTAATGCGTATTTATATTTATCATTATAGAACTTAATTTGAATTAATCAAGATTTTGTATTCAATACGCGTACTTTTTTTCTATTCTTGATTCTTTTTCTATGTTATAATTAATTTAATAAAATTAGATGGGGTATGAGATGAATGCTGGAACGTTTATCTAAATTAAGAAAAAATCAAAAATGGTCCTTACAAGAGACAGCAGATCGACTTGGGATTGCGAAAAGCACCTATGCCGGGTATGAAAATGGTTATAGATTACCTTCATTACAATCTTTATCAAAAATAGCCGATTTATTTGATACATCTGTAGATTATATATTAGGCCGAATTGAACATTCACATCAAAACAAAGATGTAATTGATATTACAAGACTCCTAAACGATCCAGATCCAACACTTTTAATAGATGGAGAAGCACTGTCAACAGAAGAGATAATAGATTTTATTGCTTTTGTGAGAAGTAAACGAGAACTAAGTTCCAAGAGAATAGAAAATATTGAACCAACATGTAAAAGTTGATTCAATAAAAAACGAAGACACTGTACTCTTTAAACTTAGAAATACTTAGACAATTAATTTGCAAACGGTTTATATAATGAATTCTTAGCAGCTGGCCTCATTCGGGGACTTATACTTGGAAACAATCCCATTGGTTATATGATTCAATTATTTTTCATCATTTGTATAGTGGTAGCAGCTATTTTCGGAGGTTTCACATCCAATAAATCAATTATCATGAAACAAGGATTTCTCGCTATTTTAGCGTTGCTTGCCCTTTTATCTGTCATATAGAACTAAAACTTTTCAATAAAGGAACTCACTTTTGAAGAATACGCCATTCTTTCTGTAGATTTATAAGAAAGAATGGCGTTTTTGTATGTCTATTTCTGTATCGAAAGAATTTGAAAGTATAACAGAATTTAAACAAGAATTAGCAAAGTATATAAAATACTATAATCATGAAAGAATCAAGGAAAAATAAAAGGAAATGAATCCAGTATTGTACTAGGCTCATTCCCTAGAGGCTACTTAATAAACCGACCTTTCTAACTTTCGGGGGCACAGTCTAGTTGAAGTGCTACAAGCAACAAATTTACTACTTTAAAGTTAAGTGTTTAACCTTGAAGTACTGAAATTCTTTTTTTCCAGACAAAGCATACATTATATCTTGATGCTTTATTGTCCTCTTATAATTATGTGGTATCGGGAATTTGTTTCGTTGTTCTTTTATTATAATTATGATTACTATAAGTGATAAAGCTACAGGTATAAAAACGATTAACAAAGCATCTTACTATTTATGAAATTCTTTGTTAATCGTTTCTCTTCTCCCTAATCTCCTGCGAGACTATATTTTTTTATTAAAATTTTCCATATCTTATTTGATTTATTCTGTAACACCAGATTGGGTTACTTTTACATCAGCTGTTACACGAAAACGTAAATGTTTATAGGATTCTTCCCATTCTTGACTGTTCCATTTTCTTACGTGAGTTCTACCAAGCTTTCTAAGTCCTATAGGATCTGTGTCTTTTTTAATAAATCTCTTTATCAATGTAGTTGCTTTTTTTTCTATTTCTTTTTCCATAATTTTTTCTAATTTTTTTATTTCTTTAGGATTATCTAGATTTTTTGTTTTTGTAAATTCTTGAATTTCAGCTTTAACTTGAATATGAGCATTTACGAATGGATGCTTACTATTCCCCTCCATCTTATATTTTGTTCTAGCTTTTATATTCTCTATCGTGGCGTAAGTATTTGAGGAACCAGGTAGTTTGAATTGGTATGTACCTTGTTTAAAATTATCTGTCAACAATTTAAATACAAATAAATCTTTAGGGTTTACTTTATCAACCATTTTACATCTTTTAAAAAGTGCTATTCCATCTAACTCCAACACATTACCTTTTTTAGATATTATCGGTAAATATGAATCTCTCGCATCATCATTAAGTTGGTTTAAAAACATAAAAAAATTTGTTTTTGGCTGCGTTCCATTATCCATATTTTGCTCCAGTAAAGAGGATAGATAGGAAGCAATTTCTTTTTCTTCAGAATAATTCCCCTTTAATAGTGATTCCCCTTTTACATTTGTAATTGCTAAATAAATTGCATTTCCTACACTAGGATTTCGGTTCAAAGTCTCTAAAATTTCCTGCATTCCCTTATCAATTATTTTTTCATTAAATATAATAACACGCAATTCCCCCAACTCTAGAGGTCCAGAAGATTTTTCGGATGCTCTTGCAAGAACTTCTCTACCAGTCTGGCCTGATGCTGAATAGATTTTCGTTTCACCTTCCCCGCCTCCTTTATAAGCTGAAATCGCAAAGGTTCCTTTTAGCTTACCTTTTGCTTCGGTATCATATGCCGCAACTTGAACTAAGTCAATGTCATCCACAATTTTCGTTTTAGCACAACCTATTAAGAAGACACTTACTATAAGGAAAAGTATCCATCGCTTCATGTTTATCTCCTTAACTTTATTTTGGCGGTTTGAATTAGCCATAATATAGGTAGGTATACATATATATATACAAAGCCAATTTGACCTGTCCAAGTATTTAATAAGTTAATTTTATTACGGTTATTCAAGAAAAATGATAAAACAAAGATGAACAGGATGATAACTGGCAAAACATATTTTTGCTTTATTCCCAGTGCCTCTTTTATACCACGACTTACTCCCCATAATGTAAAGGAAACATTGGGTAATATAAAAAAAGCCCAAACAGAAACAATAATGTATTCAAACCGCTCTATAAAGGGAAATTGTATAATTTTAATCATGCTTAAATATGCCCATATCGCGCTCGCTAGTTGTTTTTCACTAAAAAACGCAAGAGTTAAAATCATAAGGTATGTGTAGACAATAGTCGTTACTAAATTTGCATAGTGCGCATATTTTTGAGACGTTCTTGCCTTTTTAATAAATGGGTAGTATAACAATAACATTTCAAATCCAAAAAAACTAAACATATTTCCTTTCATTCCTTTCATAATTTCTAGGAATGAATGCTGTGCAATTGGAAATAAATTTTGGAAATCTGCATACTGCAAAGGATAAAAAAATGTGAAGATTAGAATGCTTGGGATAACGATTCCAAAGAAGCCGATTCCAGCAACTACACGAAATCCTCCAGTCACAATGTAATAACATAGACCCAAAAAAGCCCCTGCTATAATCCAAGATGAAATGGAAGGAAACATCCAAACATGTACTACTTCGATATAGGTATGTAGTGTTGTTGCACCTAACAATACAATATAAGATAAAAAAATGAAGTTGAACAATCCACCAATCCATTTTCCAAGTACGTCTTGATTGATTGCAATGATATCTCCATTACCCTGATTTAAAATCTGATATATGATCCAAATCATAAGATTAACAGATATTCCAAAAAGCAGCGTGCTAATCCACGCATCATTTCCAACTAATTTTGCACTAATCCTTTCAAAACCAAGCATACCAACCCCCATCTGTATAGTAATAATTAAAAAAAACACCATATATGGAGAGACTTGATACTCAATTGGGATCTGTTTCATAATGCTCCTCCCTGTTAATTTCAATCATCAAAATCATTTCGTGATTTAATTTTATTTTTCTCTACCTCTTCTGGATTAAAACGAAAACGCTGTTTAGATCTTGAAAAAATAGGACGTCGAAACATCGCTGAGATCGGCAAACGGATAATGCTGTCTTTCCAATCTGTAGGGCGTGTAGGATAAAAAGGAAACAAATAAGGACGTCTTAATGATTCTGTACGTAATAAACGTGCTAAAAGCAAAGAGCTTGTTAAAACAATTCCTAATAAACCCAACAGGTGTGCAGATATTATAAAAGGAAAACGAATTACTCGAATTGTATTACCAATTCGATATATTGGTGCTGTAAATGAGCTAAGAGCTGAAAGTGCAACAATAATAATAAGTACATTACTTGTAAGACTTGCCTCTACAGATGCCTGTCCAATTACAATACCACCTACTATACCGACAGTTAGACCCACTTTAGTTGGTAAACGTGCCCCCGCTTCTCTCAGTAATTCAATCGTTATTTC
The DNA here is from genome assembly GCF_038005385.1 of Bacillus sp. FSL K6-2944. Taxonomy (NCBI): domain Bacteria; kingdom Bacillati; phylum Bacillota; class Bacilli; order Caryophanales; family Bacillaceae; genus Bacillus; species Bacillus sp. FSL K6-2944. Next base: position 1,888,845 of record NZ_JBBOTE010000001.1, read on the forward strand.
TAAAAAAAGCGCTTCAATTAATGGAGGAAAAGGTACTTTACTTCTCGATATGATTAACGTTTCAAGAAGTTCTTTTGGAATAAGCTCGTAATGATATGTTAAGATTGCAACATATAATGGAGTCGTTAAGACAGAAAACATAAAAGCAAAAAGCCTTAATAGACGAAAAAAAGAGGCAATAATCCAAGGCATGGTGTAATCTTCTGTCGTAGAAAAAAAGTCAATTAATGTTGTTGGAAGAGTGATTGCATAAGGTGAGCCATCTACAAAAAGTGCAATTTTCCCTTCTGCCAATACAGCTGCTACACGGTCTGGTCGTTCTGTATTCAAAAATTGAGGAAATATAGAATTCGGGTTGTCTGCAATTAACTGCATCAAATACGTGCTATCCAAAACGTGGTCTGTTTTTATTAGACTCACCCTTTTTATAATTTCTTGTAGATTTTGATCATTTACAATTCCCTCAATATATACAATCGCAACGGTTGTGTTAGATAGAGAGCCTACTTTCAATTCCTTCATTTGTAAATAAGGTGTTGGAAGCTTTCTACGTACTAAATTTAAGTTTACATCTAAATCTTCAACAAACGCGATTTGTGGACCCACGATATTGTATTCAATTTCAGCTTTTGTAATATCTCTTTTTTCTTTCTTTGCCACATTGATTAACAAGCCATTTAATTTATCTGTATCGAACTGAATAAGTATATAGCCGTTTAAAATACTATCCTGAATATCTTCCATTTGATTTGTTATTTTTGAATTTTCAAAGGGTAAGACAGACCGAATATCTTGTAATGAATCGAAGCTCTTCTCTTTTATATAAGTTAAAACCTCTTCATGAAATATATTTACATCGATTAAGGTTCTAAAATATGAAATGACTATAGAGGATTTGTTTGAAGCGATCTCCAACGTTATAAAATCTTTAGATTTTTTTAGTAATTGCATTAATTCCTGCAAAGATTTTATAGAGTGAACAGGTACTTTTTCATGTGGTTTCAATTGATAATACCCTTCCTTTCAAAAAGAACCTATATATAGTTTTTAGAAATTTCTATTTTAAAAATGAGGGATATTTATATGTCAATATGCTCCTTAAAAATAATGCCTTTTTAACTAACTTAACCAAAATTAGTTAAAAAATGTATTACAAGTAAAAATTTGAAATGTCTCCAAGAAAAATTACAATATTAAAAACATCCTTTCTTTTGGTTCTAAAGAAAGGATGTTTTTATAACAGGCTTTTTCAAGTGGCTATTCTATAGGGGACATTTACCAGTGTTCTTCTCTTTATTATTTCATTAAGTAACATTGGCATTACATTCTGTATGGTTTCTTAAAAAATTTCAGTAAGAGAATATCTTAATTTTGAAGTGTACAAATAGGGAGAGTGACTTCAACTGTAGTCCCCTTATTCATTTCACTCTTAATAAATATCTTTCCCTGATGTGTTTCAATGATTTTATAACAGATCATTAATCCTAAGCCAATCCCCTCTTCTTTAATACTATAAAAAGGTTCTCCGAGGTATGGTATACGTTCTTTTGGAATCCCACACCCTTGATCGATAAAACGAATGCTTACTTGATTATTATCAAGTATATTTATTTGAATCAGAATTTCCCCTCCCATCGGCATAGATTCAATTGCATTTTTTAATATATTAACAAATACTTGTTTTAATTGATTTCCTTCACATGAAATCAATGGAATACCAGGGTTAAGATCGATTCTAAATTTTATATTATGCATCATTGCTTGAGGTTGTAGTAGCATTACAACTTGATCCATTAGCACACTAATGTTATTAGGTTGCATTTTTACTACCTGTGGTTTGGCTACCGCCATAAATTCAGTTGTTATGCTCTCTATACGCTCAATCTCTGATGATACTATATTAATATAACCCTGATTATTCTCATTTTCCGTTGATTTTAGTAATTGCATGAACCCTTTCATTGCAGTTAATGGATTATTAATCTCATGAGCCATTACAGTCGCTAATTGTCCTACAACAGCAAGTTTTTCAGATTTTCGTAATAATTCTTCTGTTTTTAGCCGTTCAGTGATATCACGAGAAATACTTAGAAAAACTTTTTTACCATTTAAGTTAAAAACACGAACACTAAACTCAGTTGTTATTACTTTTCCTGTTGGGAAAACATATTCATCTTGCAAAGTGAAGGAAGTTTGTCCTTTTTTAATTTTTTCTAATAACCTTACGATTATTTGAGAATCTTGTGGTACTATATTTGAAAATGATAATGAGAGCAACTCTTCTCTACTATATCCAAATCTTCTACACCCAACAGGGTTTACCTCAATAAATCGACTTGGAGCATTATCTTCATTCAGCTCTACTACATATACCGCATCAGTTGCTTGTTCGATTAGTGCACGGTACTTCATTTCACTATCTCTTAATTGCTGGTGTAATCGATGCCGTTCTCTTTCTGCTTGTTTTCTTTCAGAGATGTCTCTACATATTGCTGATAAAGCTATCACATTTCCTCTTACATCTAGTATAGGAGAAACTGTCAGACTGATATCAAGAAGACTCCCATCACTCCGTTGTCTAACAGTTTCTAATCTAGTAACCACCGATTCTCCTGTTAGAATTTTCTGAATATTTTCGAGCGATTCTTCCATTAAAAAATCCGGTACACAAGGTAATCTCTTACCTATGATTTCTTGTGATGACCACCCAAATATCTTTTCATAAGCTTTATTGGCTTGTAAAATATGCCCTTCTCGATCAGAAATGGTAATAGCATCTAGATTATGCTTTATAAATGATTCTAATAATTCTTTGGTAGCGCTTAATTCTGATTCTACCTTTTTCCTTTCGGTTATATCAACTGTAGAACCAACAACTTCAATAACTTGTCCATTTCGTTTAATTGGCCTAAGCGCAATAAGAATAATAGTTTTATCATTTGGCCAAGGTAATTCAAATATAATTTCTTTTCCTTCCCATGCCTGGAGATAGTACTTCATCAATTGTGGAACTAAATGTGGAGGAATAATAGAAGCATCAATAGTACGTAAGCTTTTTCCTACCACCTGTTCAGAATAAAATCCGTTTTGATAATAAAACTGTCCATCACATAAAGTGTGTATAAAGTGCTTATCCACTTTTTTAAATTTAAAAATTCCTCCTTGAAGCTCATGTACGGTATCTGTAAGTTCTTGCTTCGATTTTTTTAATTCTCGATTCATTTTAGATAAGTCCTGTGTTAAATAATACAATCTCTGGTAGGCTTCCATAAGAAATAGCCCAATTAAAAGTCCTAACGCTATATATAATAGGCCTCCTGTGTAAAGTAATGTAGTATTAAATAATACGCCAACTAACCACTTTATTCCAATAAAAACAGAAAAATATAACGATGCACTTTTAAAAGGATGTAGTTTTTTAAAATAAGTTTTAAAAGTAGAAAATAGAATCCCCATACATAAATAAGCAATCACAGGAGGTTCCCAATACTCTCCAATGTAAAAAATACGCATTAATATTATGCTAATTAGCGTAATCCAACCAGCAATACGACCAAAGTAAATAAAAGATAGAATAAGAGGAACAACTCGAAGATCGTAGGAAAATCCCATGTATGGAAAAGAAAAGAACATTAACGTAACTGCAATAATCCCTCCATAGAGCTTTTCGAAATATCGACTAGAATTAATTGTAAACACTTGAATAAATATTGCTGCGCTAACTAATAAAGAAAAAATAGAAAGGTTGATGAAATAATCTTTAATAATCATGTAATGTCCCTCCTTGCATTAAGTGTATTCGACAAAAAAGCTAAAAATCCTACAAATTGTATAAACAGTTCAAATGCATAAATTTTAAACTAGGATAAAATCTGGAAAAGTAAATAAGGAACACAGCAGATGGGATATTTTAATGAAAAATAGTTCAAAAAAGATAATAGTAACCGTTGACTACTATTATCTTTTTTCTTTAAGTTATCGTAATACGTATGAAACTCTAAGGGACGTGGTATGTCATTTCATCAAACAATGATTATATACTGAGTCATGAATATAGAAATTTCAGCAGTAATTTTTGAAAAATAACATAAAAAACAAAACTATCTTTGAAAATGGAAAAAATCTATATGAATGTCAACTAATCTATGTACAAAAACGTTCACTTAATTTTGCATAAAATCACTCCACTTAGGAAGCTAAGTAGTTCTTCAAGGTCGATAAGAACACCTGTAGATGCTTCAGGATAACTACATAATTGTATGGGTAATGTACTTGAAACCTTTCGGTAAAACCATACACATAATGCAAGTAACGCCTTGGTTCAATATTTACTTTTTCTTGAGCTAAGTATTCTAGGACATAAGGAGAAATATACCATTACAATTTTTCAATTAACTTGTTGTCTAGTTTATTGTCCAGCTCCAATTACTTCGTTACTTTCAGATTCAGTTCATTATATTTTGTACTTTGTCTTTATACACAACATATTCTTTACCATCCACTACTGCTACTACCGCAAATTCATCATTTGGATTGAATGAAAGCCAATCAGCCCACATGTTAGTATTAGCCCCTCCACTCCACATATTATGAACAGTGTTTTTAGTTAAATTCATAACTTTATAAGACGCATTTGGCGCATTTGTTCCAGTCTTTATTTCAAAAGTGTATGCGTTATGAATCTTTTTATAAAAGTAGAAAACGTTTGATGGACGAAGCTGATTCAAAAAATCCTGTTCTTTTTTCTCTGCAATTTTTATCCCTTCTTGCAAAGTGACAACATCTGTTTTTAATGTTTTCCAACTGTTTTTCGCTGCATTCAAGCTAGGGGTTAAGAATTTATATTTATTTTGATCAGCTTTTTGATCAGCTTTATCAATATGTCCCAGTACACCCGAATATTGAGAATCTAAATCCTCCCATTGCGTAGACATATAGGTAAGAGCAGTGATAGCACTATCAAGCATACTATGCATATCACTAATATTATGAAATGCAACTCCAACTACACGATTCAATGTTATTTTATAATCTACAGTCTGACGCAATTTTGCTAATTCAGGTTCTAGCCAACCTAACTTACCTCTTGCATCACCTATCATTATGCCACCAGCAATCAAGGTTGGAATAAAGGGGATTTTCACCATGTCTAACCCCTTAGATTCTATATCTTTCTGATATTTTACTTGTCCTAAAAGGTCCTCTAGACGTTTTTGGTCAGCCTCCACATCGGCACCTTGGTTTTTTAAAATCGATTGCAATGTCTCTTTATGACTTCCAAATGTTCTAACATCTTCTCCAATAGCATTTTTTAATTGCATTAATTCTTCTATTAATGCTTTTGCAGACTTTTGATTTTGTTGAATTCCTCCCTGTAAATCTGTAATCCCTTTTTTTAAAGTATCTCCATTTCCAGTATTGATCGCCTCTACTAATGTTTCATAATAATTTTCAAATTTTGTATCGTATTCTATAATGCCTGTCAATGTATCTAAAAGCTGTTTTTTTACTTGTGTATTCCATGTAACAGCATGTGCTCTTGCATTCTTTTGATCTTGTACAATTTTACTAGGTAAATCTGCATTTCCATTAATAGTTATTCCTTCAAAACTCACATCTGGATTATGAATTAGCAAATAAGAATATTCATTCATAGCTTTTGCAAATAAACCAGCATCTTGCAAAGCTTTTTTCATCTGTTCTTCATTTGCTGAAAGAGACATATTTTCAGTGTTCGTTTGTTCAATTTCAATTGCAAAAGTTTCTAGTGGTATGACTACATAAGTAGTTGTTATAGTTAAAAACGCTGATATAGCGAGTAGTTTATTAGGGATTTTTTTCATCATTTCGTATTCCTCCTATATAAGGTATGGTTTCAAGTTCTAATCTTATTAAAAAGCGATGTCTTTCAAAATGAGTTCTACATCTTTTATCAGTATCGTTTGAACTTTCTTTAGCAGCCTTCAAATCATTAAGTATTAAAGAAAATGTATATAATCTACTTCAAATTAACCGATTCTGTTGCAAATTTTAAAAAAGCAATTAAACTACAAGGTTATTTTTTATTCGAATCATACTTATATATAATTGAAAGGCGAAGTCTTTAATGAGACTCCGCCTTTCTGTTATATAAGGATTTATTAATTATTACTTTTCTGTTTAACAGTGTAATCATAGACTTTCCATGTTTTAGTTCACTTTACAACAGAATTAATATTTCCCTCTTTTTGTGGAGTAACAGTTTCCACTTTTAATTCCTTTATTCCTTCTTTTAATGTAACAGCATCTGTTCGTAATGTTTTCCAACTGTCTTTCGCTGCATTTAAATTAGGTTTTAAGAATTTAAATTTATTTTGATCGGCTTTTTGAGCTGCATTCTCAATATGCCCTAGAACGCCCGAATATTGAGAATCTAAATCATGCCACTGCGTGGACATATAAGTAAGAGCGTTAATGGCATCATCAAGCGCCTTGTGCATTTCATTAATATTACTGTAAGCAACTCCAACTACACGATTTAAGGTTACTTTATAATCCACGGTCTGACGTAATTCTGCTAATAAAGGCTCTAACTTACCTAAATTATCCCTTGCTACTCCCACTATAATACCGCCAATTATTGGTAGACCCAAAATAGCACCCTTCATTACATTAAACCCATCAGATTCTAATTGTTTATAATAGTTTACTGATCCTAATACTTCTTCTAGACGCTTTTGATCGGCATCAACATCTGCACCTTGATTTTTTAAAATTGACTGCAAGAGCTCTTTATTACTTCCAAATGCTCTAACATCGTGTCCAATAGAGTCTCTTAATTTAGTTAATTCTTCTATTAGTTGTTGTGCATACTTTTGATTTTGTTGAATTTCACCTCGTAAATCTGTAATCCCTTCTTTTAAAGTTTCTCCATCCCCTGTATTAATCGCCTCAATCATTGTTTCATAATAATTATCAAATGTTGTATCATATTCAACAATACCATTCAATGTATCTAAAAGCTGTTTTTTTACTTTCGTATCCCAAGTAACGGCATGTGCCCTTGCATTCTTTTGATCTTGTACGATTCTACCAGGTAAATCTACATATCCATTAATGGTAATTCCCTCAAAATTCACATCAGGATTCTTAATTAACATATAAGAATAGGCATTCATAGATTTTGCAAATAATCCAGCCTTTTGCAAGGTCTCTTTCATTCTCGCTTCATTTGCAGAAAGAGCCGTATCTCCATTATTCGTTTGTTCAATTTCACTTGCAAAAGTTGTTACTGGTGAAACTACATTAGCAGTTGTAATAGTTAATAGCGTCGATACAGCGAGTAATTTGTAAGGGATTTTTTTTATCATTTCATTTTCCTCCAATTTAGGTGTTAAATTTCAGTTCTACTCCTGTTTAAAAGCAATATCTTTTGAAATGAATTCTGCATCTTTATGAATATCATTCCAACTTTCTTTAGCGGCTTTTAAATCATCTGGTATTAAAGAGAATTTGTGGTCTTGCATAGAATCGATATTATCCAGTAAATCTGTATAATTTGCGCCCATTGTATTCCATTGCTTTTGAATATTTGTTAGAGACAATATCGCTTGATCTACAGTCTGATATAAATATGCCAATGTTTCTTTCGCGTTAGTAAGCGAAAGAACTGCTTGATTAGCACGATCTGCTTTCATACTTAATTCTCCGATTTTATTAGAAATTTCATTATAGGAGTCCATATGCTTAGATGCTGTGACACCAGCCGCAGTTCCTAGACCGATACCAGCTGCACCAAGAGCCGAGAGTCCACCAACAACAGCCGGTGTTGCTGTACCGCCAGTTACAACAATAACTACCGCTCCTCCAATAGCTGCAATAACTAAAATAGCTGCTCCCAATCCACCACCAATTGACCATGCTAATACATCATCAAAATGTTTTTTCTGAGTAGAACGAAGTTGCTCAATTTCAGCTTGAAGTTGTGGAATCGTTGCCTGTTGACCTGCTAATATTGCAGTTAATCCACCTTTCCCATCTGGACCACCAACATTATTTTTAAAATCTGTAGAATTTTGATATAGTTTCCCTTTGAAGTCTTGTAGCATCTTAATCACATCTGTAACTTCTTTTGAATTTGTATTGATTGTAGTAATTAAATCATTTATACCCTCTTTTAGACCTGCCTTATCTTTCTTTTGTACAGTTTCTACTAATGTGTCGTAATAATTTTGAAATTGTTCATCGTAATTTACAATATTACGAGCAGTTTTTTGAATCTGTGGCTTCGCTGTATCTAACCAGTAATTCGCATTGATTCGTGACAGCTCTTGATTAAGGTGAATATTTTTGAGCAACTCTCCCCCCTCTGAGCCTAAATCGATATTAGATAAATTTACATTTGGTTGCTTAATCATTGTTTTTGCGTATAAATCCATTACTAGAATATGAGACCCTGTTTCAGCTAATGCTTTCTTCAGTCCTTCGGGGCCTAATGCATAATTGCCTACTTTTTGTTCTTGAGCGGTCGTTTCTTGTGCAAATGCATGAATAGTGTTACCGGTAGTAGCAGTTATAACAGTTGCTAATGTAGCTAAAGTTAGTACTTTGAATGGAAATTTTTTCATGACTATTCTCCTTCTTTCGCTAAATGCTTATAATCTTTATGAATTCCGAAAAAACGCAATATTAAAATTTATATACTTGTTCTTCAAGGTAACTTATTACATTTTTTAATTGTCTTAATGTATCTTTTTGAGACTGCTCGCTAGTTGTATCAACATTAGTAGATAATTTTGTAATGCTATTTTTTATTAGATTTAAATCTTCTTTATAGCGCTTTAGTAGATCAAGTTCTACATCTACTTGATTTGCAAACGTATGCAAATCATTTTGTGTAAGAAGAAGCATTGATTTTTGTAAATCAGCTATTGATAATTTCGTTGTTAAATCATATATTTTTTGATTTTGTTTCTCTAAATCATCTAAATATGCTCGCTGTTCTGCTGTTAATTTATTTACTTCAGCAAAAACGCCAAATGTTTTCTTAATCTTTTCGGTATCAATGACCTTCATCAGGTCATACTCTTGTGTTTTTGCTGCGGCTGCGGCTGCTATTTCACCTTGTTTGCTTTTCTCAATTGCTTCACGAGCTGCTTTTTTTGCTGATTCAATCTCTAGAGCAGTTTTACCTTGTTCTGTCGCTTCTTGCGCCGCTTTTTTCTCCGCTTCTAAAATAGAGTTGTTAATTTCTTTTCCTTTGTTATACGCTGCCACCCCTGCTTGAGCAGCCGGTTCAATAATTTCTTTTGAAAGACTATAAACTTCTTTGAATATAGCAAATCCCTGTTCATTTAAAGCCCCTGGTATTAATGCAATTTGCTGTAAATCATTTTGAATTGCTTTTTTGGTATTTAATATTTCATTTTTTAACTGATCTATTTTTCCTGTTCCATCTGTACTTAGTATGCCTTGCGCAGTTGCCACATTGGTATCAAAATCTTTTAATTTTTTATCAAGCTGTAATTTAAGATCTGTTAATTCATTGATTTGCCGTTGCGTATTTTCTTGATTCGTCATAGCCATTTCTTGAAGTACTTCAAGTCTATCCGAAAACCCTTCTCTATCTTCTTTATTGTCTACAAACGATTTTAATGTCGGGTAATAGCTATTAAATTTTGTTACAAATCCTTTGCTTTTTGAATTTAATAGAATTAACTGTGGATAGAGTTCCGATGACCATTCCTTCATATCTTGTTTGATTAGGAATTGATTTGTATTTAAAGCTGTGACTTCCTCTAACTGTACATTAGGACTCATTAAAGATTGATCAATATACGTTTGGATTAATTTAGATTGCGCACCTAATTTTCGTAATGAAGAGGAAATATCCATGCCTTCCTGTTGAGTTTCCGCTTGAACGATTGGTGTTGCGAGAGTATTGATAGGAATATTCCCTCCAGTTACAATGGATGTGACTAATAATCCTGTAATTATTTTAGTTTTCATTCCGTACACTCCTTTACCATTGTTTTTATAACTTAATTCATATAACTTGTACGACCTCTCTCTTTGTAAACTGGTTAAGAAGGAGAAATCTTTCAGATAGGATAATATCGTTATTTTTTACTTCTAATAGGATGTAAGGATTTTACTTACTTCTCACTTCGATACTTTATTTTTTCAAATATAAATAACAAAAATTTATTAACTATATTTGAATCAAGCACCCTATGAATAGTAAATGAGTAATTCTTCCCTAGAATTGCGGTTTAACTTACAGAACTGCGAGAATCAATAAACCAATGCTTACAGTTAATCTTGTCATAACATTGTTTAATTTAAATTTAATAATATTACTCTTAGTTTTATCAGCAAGCTCCTTACTAGACTACAAAAGGTGAAATTATACTGTACATCGCTTATACTTTTATTGCGGAATAACTTCACTTTTGTTATGCAGAAACTTAGAACAGGTTTATTACAAATTTGATTCTTGACCTCTTGTAAATAAATTCACTATTTATAAAATTATTAACGACATAATGTTACTTACAACTTCACTATAATTCCTATTAGCGTAACCTTATCCTTTCTGTCTGGTCATACCAGTTATGTTGTTCATTAAAACATTAAATTTTTAATGCGTAAATAGAAAAATTTTGTCGATTACGATCGATAATTTACTGTTAAATAAAAATATGAACCGAAAAAAATTATATAAATATAGTTATTCGTAAATTTCATTTCTGTAATTGTAATGATTACAAATTAATGTGTATACGGTTAAAAATAACTATTTTAGCTCAACCAAGAAATTTTATTTTAGAAAAAATACTTATAGAATAATATAATAGGTCTTTTTATACTTTTTTACCTTTATTTAGTTATGTATAATTGCATAAAATGTAGATATATTTAGTAATATATGTTATATTGTTGATTTTTTCACAAAACATCCTAGTATCATTATTAACAAATATTCAGTATGAAGATATTAGTCTATAAACTTATCATCGTTATAAACATAGGTTTTAAATTACAAAAAAGCTGCAAAGCTTACTTGAAACACTTTGCAGCCTTCTGTCTTTTTGTTTTCTTTAGCAAAATAATGGTTAGTGTATTTTCATTTTTTGGGATACTTATACCCATGTTTAAGTCTTTACATTGAAGACAGCAGATAACAAGCTTATATTACTGTATATTTTTCACGGTACTGCCTAGGAGTCATACTAGTGATTTTTTTGAAAACTCTTATAAAATAACTTTGGTCATTAAAGTTAAGCCACGCACAGATATCTGATAACGAATAAGTAGTGAGTGTTAATAATTTTTTTGCTTCTTCCACTCTTTCCCTTTGAATATATTCGCTTAAAGTAATTCCCATTTCTTTTTTAAATAGTTTAGACAGATAAGTAGGCGTAATTTCTAAATGATTAGCAAGTTCATTCAGAGATATTCCATCGTAAACATTTTTATTAATATGTTTTATACATGTAGTAACCGCGTAAGAATACTTTTTTGCATTGTATTCTTTCACACGATCTGCAAAGGTACGTAAAGCGTCCCCTGATAATCGCTTTACAGATTCTACATTATCTAATTGTTCTAGGGTTTGTATATATAAAATACTATGGGCAAAAGCAATATCTGGTGGCAGGTTTCCTTCTATTGCATATCGAGTGGCTAAGGTAATCGCAATAATTCCAAGGTTTTTTTGATTCCTGAGCGGATCCTCTATTAGCATAAGTTCAACATCTTCTTGCGAAACCGCATACATATACTGTATTAACTTTTTTTTATTTCCTTCTTTAATAGTCGAAAAGAAATCATTTACTAATGCCATATTGTGCGTTTTAGGTTTGTTTTGTCGGCGTTTTAAAATATATAAATCCGGTTTCACAATTTTATTAGGAACTTCCTCTAGTACTTTATTTTTTTCCAAGACAATATCTACATCTAACTTTTCATTGAAAATCATGTAATGTAATAAAATTCCCATATCAATTAATGTAGTTTTTTTAATCTCAGATAAACACTGATAATAGGCAAGTCTTTCTTGAATGTTATCATTTGATTTAAATTCTTTCTGAAATTTTATGATCATATCATCTGAATCTTTTGAATGTATAGTAGGACCGATTATAATAGTCCCTTTAATATCATCATGATTTTCTATATGAATTAGAACAAAATTTTCAAGATAGTTGTTACTTCGGAAAAGTGGCAAGTTAAAGGGATCGTTTTCTTGATAAATATCAGTAAGATGTTCTTCTTTTGAAGAATAAAAAGGACTACAAACATTATCAGATGTAGAATGATATAAAATTTTTCTGTCTGCAGATAAAATATGTACAGGGGCATTAAATGCTTTATGTGCAAGATCACACAAGTGTTGTATATCGATAGAAGTATTCATTACATTCTCCTTTATAGATCTATAAAATATATTCTGTTATATATAATTCACGACAAATAATACTATAAAATATCAAATTAGTACAATTCACAACAAAATATTACTATATCTTTTTTATAAAAATCATATATTATTTAATTGTAGTTAGCATCTAAATATCAGAGTAGATAAGATAAGTAAAGGAAATAAGCTAAGTTCTTTTCTTAATTCTACAAGATATAATTATTGAACTTGAGAAAACAGTGAAATACTACAAAATACAGTGGTAGTCAATGCGAGGACCAAGCTGGAAAAAGATTTAAAATAAAGCGAAAGTAACAGGAGATACTGTACCACCGCAAGAAATAACAGTCAAAGTTCCAATTCAATCACTTATACAAATTGAATTCAAAAAAATAAATACTGCTAATTTAAATATGAAACTGAAAAACTATTCTGCTCCAAATTTTAAAAAAAGATAATAAAGAAGTTGTGAAATTGGAAACAGATGAAAGCGATACGGCTATTTTTGAAGCACTATGCTTTGAAAAATACAAGGTGGAGGAAATTCAAGTACTCAACTAAACATTTAATTGAGAGAAAGGTCTTTTCATCAACTAAAAATAAAAAAACGAATGGGATTTTCAAAAAAATGACACTATATTACTGGTCGCAACATTAGCTTACTTTCCACAAAAGAGGAAAATATATATAGACTTTACAAATACTAAAAATAGCAAACTAGATGGTTTTAGTACCGCATCACATAAAGTGAAACTTTAATCAGTGGGTGTTTTGTTCATCCCCACTGATTATTAGCCCACACCAATCGGGCTTTTACGGGCAAATAGCGAGATAAACTTATTATTAATTTCCAAATACAATAGTTGTTAATCAACCAAAAACTTCAATAACCAAGGTGCACAGTAAATTGACATCAAAACAATTCTTACTACAATATCAAGTTTTGCTTATTCTATAAAAAAAGAAATATCACTTAAAAACTATTCCTTTATATCGATTTAGACATAAAACATTTTATTATATCGGCTTAAGTATTATGGAATTAAAATTGCAAATAACACCAAAACTCTTTAAAGGGTTCATACATCGCTCGTATCGAATTTATCACCTTCCAATACCTACGTCATTAACATAACTAAAAAACATCATTACAAAAGAATCTGAGAGGTTTTTTCAATTTCGAAATTTATTTTTTTGTAAATTAAAGGAAAAATAATCCGTATATATACGGATTATTTTCTTAGTGTAGTCTGTATTGACCTGTTAACTGTTTTTCAGCCATTCAAACTAAGCGTTTTGTAATCTCTCCACCGATCCGAACCATTTGCAGATGATGTGATGTATCAGGTCCCCGTGTGACCCCTAGTTCAAAAGCACTTTCATACTTCATTTGCTCAATAGTACTTGTAGTAGCAGAAATAAGAATTTCATTTGTATTACTTTCGTATCTTTGAATATTTATAAATAACATGTACCTAATTATGCTATTTACGCATGAATAACCTAATTTATTCCAGTATTTTTATAGGAACCCTTTCCCTCCCCTTATTTCACCAATTAAATTTGAAACACAAATGTACATTGCATTTCAATATAACAATAAAAGCTACAAAAGCAACGAATTTACTATTTTAAAGTTAAGTGTTTAACCTTTAAGTACTTAAATTCTTTTTTCCAGATAAAGCATACATTATATCTTGATGTTTTATTGTCCTCTTATAATTATGTGGTATCGGGAATTTATTTCGGTGTTCTTTTATTATAATTAAAGTTTGAAGTTCTATGCTCAATACTTTTGCGAGGACATGATAGTTATATCCATTATTTAACAGAGAAATTATGTCATAAAACATAGTTTTTCCACCCACTAATTTTACTAATTTATTCTTTAACTCATCCCTTTTTTCTTTAGCTTCATCAATTTCTAACAACATAGATTTTTTATTTGTCTGCTTAATGTATTGAGTATACAACTCTGGGAATTCTTTTTGTACTTCTTTGTTTAATACTGGTTTATATTTAATCATGTAAGTAACTTGTAACAATGAGCGTTTTAACAAACTATCTTCAATGAGATACGCTACTTTATTAAATAAATGTACATATTCCTCAATATTGGAATAACTATTAAAATGAGCTAATACTCTACTTTTTATACTAAAAGCCTTGCCTACATAAATAATATTGTCATTATAGTCTTTAATGAAATAAATACCACTGTCAGATTTTTTCAATTTATTATCCAATTCTTCTATACTCATAAAATGCAATTCACTCATACTTCTCTCTCCTTAGCAGTTTTAAATCGTAAAAAACAAGCAAGGTTTCTAAAAAAGTACTTAGCTGCCCTAGCATCTCTTATTTTATCTCTTGCTAAATGTCAAAAAACTGCTTCTATGTTACTCAACTATCAATATGATTATTAATAAAATTTTCGATCGTTATTATCTCGCAATTTTATCATGTAATTTCGAGATCGTTTCCTCATTTAAATTACTGTATTTTATCGAATAAAGGAAATATACTACTACCCCAATAGTAATCCAAATACTAAAGTACACCCATGTCCTTAACGGTAAATTTAGCATTAAAAACACACAGCATACAATTGCAACGCATGGTAATACAGGTACAAAAGGTACCATAAATCCACGTTTTAAATTTGGATGTGATTTACGAAGGATAATAACTGATAGACAAACTAACGCAAACGTCACCAAACTACCGATATTAACTAAATTAACTAATTCTTTCAAATCAATAAACCCAGCTATTATAGAGCTCCCTATTCCTGCTAATCCAGTTATAAAAGTGGGTGCTCCAGTTTTCTTATTAACTTTCGCAAATGATTTCGGTAACAATCCATCACGACTCATTGCAAAAAATACTCGTGTTGCCGCATACATATTGGAAAAAATAACAGCCATAAGGCCAATTACAGCACCTGCAGCAATTGCACCAGCGACTTTTCCTTGTCCTACAACTTCCATTACATAAGCCATTGCCTCAGGAACATTTAATTCTTTATAGGAAACCATTCCTGTCATAACAAGGCATACCATAACATAAATAATTGTACATATGATTAATGATGCAATAATACCGATGGGAAGATTACGTTTCGGATCTTTTACTTCTTCTGCTGAAGTTGCTAATATATCAAAACCCGTAAAAGCGAATAAAATAGCTGCTCCACCCGTAAAAACTCCACTTAAACCGTATGGTGCAATTGGTATCCAGTTCATTGGTTTTACATAGAATATACCAACCGTAATAAACAACAAAATCATTCCAATTTTAATCAATACCATTATATTATTGATTCGTTTACTTTCTCTCGTACCACGAGATAACATCCATGCCAATATCAATGTAATAATTACTGCTGGTAGATTCACAATACCACCATGCGAAGGAATCGTTACTAGAGCTTTAGGTATCTCTAATCCAAATCCCTTTATTAAATTGTGGAAATAGCCTGTCCATCCAGCAGCGACAGCTGCTGTTGCCACGATATATATTAACAGCAATGACCAACCTACTAGATGAGCAACAAACTCACCAATTGTTGCATATGAGTACGTATATACACTACCAGACGCCGGGAGTGTAGAAGCAATTTCCGCGTAACATAATGCTATAAATCCACATATAATTGCTGCAAGTATAAATGAAAAAACAACTGCTGGACCAGCATTTGTTGCTGCTACTAATCCAGTTAACACAAGAACACCCGTTCCAACTATCGAGCCTACCCCTAACATAATTAAATCAAATGCTCCTAATGTTTTCGTTAAAGTCTTGCTTTGATTATGCTCTAACAATTGTGTAACGGATTTCTTTTTTAGTAAATTACTCATATTTTCTGTATCCCCTTTAAAATAAGGTTTGTTCTTCTCGTTAGTGTTGTATATAAATTTACTTAGTCATTAACTAGCCTCATAATATTTCTTTTACATTAAATAGATTTGAAATATTATATAAATTCGCTTCTCACTTACTAGTTAAACTAGACATTTCCATAGATTTTTGCGTACAACGTTTCATAGCTGAAATGATAGCTGTTCTTAAACCTTTTTCTTCTAGCGTTACTACAGCTTCTATCGTCGTTCCACTTGGGGAACAAACCATATCCTTCAATTCACCTGGATGTATTCCTGTTTCCAATACCATTTTTGCAGAACCTAATACAGCCTGAGCCGCAAATTTATAAGCTTGTTTTCTCGGCATACCGCCAAGTACAGCAGCATCTGCCATGGCTTCTATAAACATATACACATATGCTGGAGAAGAACCACTAATAGATGTAACAACATCCATTAGTTTTTCATTTATGACCTCCGTCTGGCCGAAAATATTAAATATGTTCAGTACCTCTTTTATATCTTTTTCTGTAACCATTTCATTAAAACATAACGCAGACATTCCTTCTCCAACAAGTGCCGGTGTATTAGGCATTACTCTAACAACCTTTAACTTTCTACCAAATTCATTCTCAGTGCTCTTAATACTTTTTCCTGCAGCAATAGTTACAATGATTACATCATTTTTTATTTGATCTTTTATTTGGTTAATTACCGATGAGTATAAATCTGGTTTGATTGATAAAATTAAAATATCAGCACTGTTAGCGACTTCATTGTTGTTAGTAGTTATAGTTATGCCATATTCATTACTAGCATTTTTTAAATTAATGACGTTTAAATCTGAACAAATTATTTGATCTGGAGAAACTATATTTTTTTTTATCATCCCACCTATCATAGCAATACCCATGTTTCCACATCCGATGAATCCTATTTGTTTATTCATAATAATTTGCTCTTGCTCCTTCTACTCTAAATTTTATTGATTTTGAAATTATTATTCTAAATAAGGGCTATTACAATTACTTGGTTTATCAATAGAATTTCAAAATTCTCCTTCCTATATAGAGCTTACATATACCTCTAATAACTTCTTTGCTTTCGCTGAATTTTGAGGTGGGGGTCTTGCTGCCCGGCAAATAGCGGGATAAAATCATTTCTTTAATCTATAATAAGAAGGACATAAAAAAACAAAAAGTTACTAAAATTTTTGTTTTGATGCAAATATAATTTCAATTAAGGTATCTCACCGTTTTAAACTTGACGCTCCATAATCTTGTATAGTTACATTTATATGATATTTAATCGGTACCTTACTAAATGTTTGATCCCAATTTTTTTTGACTTTCTCCCATGTTCTCGGGTGTTTAATTCTTAATTGGTTGCCAAAACCCGCAATATCGACTTGGTATTCTTTTTGTATTTTTTTTGTAACATGATGTACTAAGTGCTTTACTTCTTTTTCAATAGCTTTTTCTTCCCTTTTTAAAAATTCATTTTCAAAATCTTTTCCTGATTGTATCCAATTTTCAGACAAACGCCCTTCTGATTCAATGTTTACATCAAAGGAAATATTATTTCCGTTAACATGTGGTATGATTTTGCTTTTTATTGACTTTATTTCGTATATAATGAGTTTCTTTGATTCTTTATCAAAAGTTTTTACCACACCACCATTCCTTTTTCCGTTTATCCATACTACTCCTTCCAATTCCTGTTCATTTAAAAAGCCCATCAACTTTTTTGTCTTTCCTTTAATTACAGCAGCTCCTGCAAATTTTGTTTCTCCTTTTATCGAGATTACATTTTGCAAAAGAAAACTGGACCCTGACCGCATCTTTCCTTCCAATTTAGCGAGCGATACAGGAGGTAAAATCCTTGTTGTTCTATTTCTATTATCTGCAATTCCAGACAAACGAAATGCTGGGATTTCTCCTTTTTGTTTGATTCCAGTACCTCCTTCGCTAGACCCTTGCTAATTAAGAGCATACAGCTAAGCCGAACTTCATTGTCACGGAGATACTGTTCAAGTAATTGTTCTAAACTGTATGTACGTACAAGACTATCACTAATAACAATGTTTTTTAAATGTGGGCTGAACATTGTGCTCTCTCTTTTCAATGAAAACTCACGAACAATTTGATGAATGGAATCACCGGTCTCAGAAACATTTATATAACGTTTTTGTTGTCCATTTCCTTTACTTTGTGCTTGCGAACTAACAATTTGATAAGTAGCTGTTATAAGATTTCTTTTAGGATAACCTCCTTCCTCATCCTCTTTCTCAATTGTTGAATCCTTCCCTTTATCTAGTGCTATACCTGCAGTTAAACTCAACTCTTCTACTTCTTTACTGCTCCAACACCCTGTTAAAAATAGAAGCAAAAGCGTCCATAACAAAGCCAAATAGAACCGCATATAATTAAATTTATGTTTCACACTACTCCTCCTTTTAATCGCGTAATAATAAGAAGAAGCAGTGGTAGTAAACCAAATAAAAATAATGCAACATTACCGAGCATATCCCCCAATTTAAGCAAGTCATTTATATTTTTCGAAGTCATAGCAATGATGTAAATGATTGGAATCAAAGCAAAAATAAACGGATGAATACTCTTTTTAAAGAGTTGCGCTAATCCTAATGCAGCTGCATAATAACTAATCGTATAGGTAGCAAATATTTGCATAATCCATATTACAAGCAGTAAAGATTCAAAACGTTCAAATATCAAACCAGAAATTTCAAAACTGCGCATAAGGTCAATTGTCGGCCATGTTCTTGTTACAACCCCATCAACTGATAATGCACCAATGACCATTACAACAGTTATTACATAAAAGATTAACGGAATAGAAATTCCAACTAAAATAGCTTTTACTGCTTTCTTTCGTTGTTCCATAAATACCAAAAGAATTAACATAATTTCAGGACCTGTATATGCGAGAGACGTTGTTTTTATCCCATCTAACACTGGTTTAATTCCCAAACCTAATACGGGACGGAGATTATCTATCTCGAATATTCCGATACTCATAAAGGAAATGATTAAAAAAATAAAAACAGTAATAGGAAATATTATTTCAAACATCCGTGCAATTGAATTAATACCACCCATAATCAAATAGAGACCTATCCACATAAAAGGCATAACAATAGCCCATGTGGGGGTTCCTTCTAGTAAAAAAAAGCTTATTACTTCTGCCATTGAACGAATTTGAAATGCTGAAGTTGTAAGAAAATACCCTATAATAAGAAAACTAAGCAATCTCCCTATCCATTTCCCTACAATATCTTGACTGTATTGGTAAAATGTTTTTTCTGGAAACTGCTGACTTAATTTGACCATAATTACTCCTGAAACCATTGCCAGTATCCCACCTAATATCACACTTAACCATACATCTGGTGTTTTCACTTTTTCCACAGATGCTCTGGGCAAAGTAAGAATTCCTGTCCCAAGTATGTAATTTACAATAATAACAACTGCTTGTGAAGTTGTTATTCGGTCTTTAGGTATAGTAATCACTGAAGGCCACTTCCTTTCGTCATCAGCTACCTTTTGCGGATAGTTTTTTTGGTATGCATTATTTTCGGTCGACGTCTCATTATTTTTAATGGCATGCGAACCATAAAATCTTTCCAATCACTGAATCGATATGGAACAGCAGGGCTGGTATAAGGAACGCCAAAACTTTTCAGTTTCACTAAATGACTGCAAAGTAAAAGAAAGAAGAGAATAACTCCATACAAGCCAAATATCGCAGCACAAAACATAGCTATAAAACGAAGAATGCGTAACGTAATTCCCACACTATATTGCGGAATAGTAAAAGAAGAAATAGCTGTTACCGCAACAACGATAACCATTATTGGACTAACAATTCCTGCTTCTACGGCAGCCTGACCAATTATTAAACCGCCCACAATTCCCATTGCAGGTCCAATCGGTTTAGGCAGACGTAAACCTGCTTCTCGCAAAACTTCGATAGCTACTTCCATAATTAACGCTTCTATTAAAGCGGGAAAAGGAACTCCTTCTCGCGATCCGATAATAGAAATAGCGAGCTTAGTGGGAATTAATCCTGGATGAAATGAAATAAAAGAAATATACAGTGCTGGAGCAAATAATGAAACAAAAGCTGTCATGAAGCGTAATAAGCGGAGAAGCGTACCAGGAAGCCACCCTTCATAATAATCTTCTGGTGATTGCAGCAGCATACTAAATGTAACTGGAGCAATTAAAACAAATGGTGTTCCATCTAACAAAATAGCTACTCGACCTTCCATCAAAGCACTAATAACACGATCAGGTCGTTCTGTATTTTGAATCTGCGGAAAAGGACTGAGATAATTATCTTCAATAAGTTGCTCTATATAACCAGATTCGAGTACACTGTCTATGTCAATTTTCTGAATTCTGTTTTTTATTTCATCCACCAATTCTGTACTAGCAAGATCTTTAATAAATGCGACGACTAACTCTTTCTTTGCACGTTCTCCTACTGGTAGCTTTACTAATGATAAGCTCTCATCCGCACAGTGTCGTCGCAAAAGTGAGGTATTATCACTTAATACTTCAGTAAAACCGACCCGTGGCCCTCTGACTAATGCCTCCGATACTGGTTCTTCAATGTTTCGTTTATTTGCTTTTGTTGTACCAAGAATAAACACATCTGCTAAACCATCAATTAAAAGAGCTGTTGAACCTATCAATACTTTGGGTATTAAATCTTTTATGTAATGGACTTCTGCTACTTCACTAATTGTAAGAACTTTATTTTTAATATATTCTTTTGAAACAGTCCCCTCCACATAAGAAGATTCATTTTTATATTCATCAGAAAAATCATCCATTAGTAATTTCATAATATGTTTGTCAATTATCTCTTTATCTGATAGACCATCAACAAAAACGATCCCAGCCTGAATATCTGTGCGTCCAATATTAAACTTCCGAAATCGAACATCAGAATTATGTCCGATTTGTTGCTTTATAAGTTCTAAGTTAGAGGCAAAATCATTTGTGAAATGAACGTTTGTATTTTGAGATGGTTTATGCTCTTGTTTCGTTTTACTTTGAATATTATTTTTTTTCACTTGTTTGTCTCTTGACTTCCACCAACTCATTCTTCCCACTCTTTCTCTGACATACGAACCCAATGAAAAAATCTTGAGATAGTATACGGAATTAAAAACAAGATAAAAGCTTGTACAAAGACTTTCCAATCTGGAAGATAAGAAGTAATTATGTTCCACATTTTTATCACCCAATTTATATACTCTGCTAGGATTGAGATTTCTAAAAAACGATATGTACTTAATAAAAAATAACGATAAGATTAAAGAGCAGAAAAGCGAGACATTATGCTTATTTAGTACCAATAACCTAATTAGTATAAAAACATTTCTGACCTAAAATACCATTTCCAATTATAATTTGTTAAATATTATCTCCTTTTCCCCTATTTATATGCCCGCATTTGAATTTCAAATAATATAAGGATCAATGATATTTCCTCTTAAAGAAAAAAAGATGCCAGAAGATAGCATCTTTTTTTCAATTCAACTTACTATGTATTTATATTTTATTGTGAAAATACTCGTTTTTTTTAATGAATATTAATGTGTAAAAAATACATATTCTTTTGTTTTAAGTTCATACACTTCTACCGAATCGATACGGAATTTTCTGATTTTAAAGCCAATATGAAATAAAGGAAAATCCTCTCTTAGAAAAACTATATAAAACCAATAACATGAAAACAATTATCAATCTATCAATTGAAAATAATACTTAGCAAGAGTTTATTATCTTAACTCCAGGTGTATTCGTTTTGCTTCAAAATAAAGAACTTGAATAAATTTTTTCGTATCAATACGAGCAGGTAATGTTGGTTCATTATTCAATTCTGTCATCTTTCTCCTTACGGTAGTAAAATCAAAAAATCTAGAAGCATAATTTTCGAACTTCGGGTTTAAAAAATCAGTAAGTCCAAGGGATGCTAAATGGTTTAATGATTGATAAATTGCTCTCCGAATCCGTTGTTTGGAAGCTTCTATGAACCTTTTTAATTCGGCATCTTCAGCTGAATCCCCAAGTTTTTTTTGAGCCAAATTCATAAAAATCTCTTTTAGTGAGGGAAAGCCTTGTTCCAACGTGTTATCTTGTTCATATTTATATAAATAATCTAGCATATCCATTAAATCTTTACTTCCACTTTCACTGGCTATTCCTAATTCAGACAAAAGAAAATGAATGGAATTTTGAAAATGATTGAAAGTATTTAAATGTTTTTCACTACGGTATTTTTCTTGCGTACTTAAATTACTATCCAATTTTAGTACCATATTAAGCGATTCTTGAATGTTTTTTATTGATTTTTCCAAACGAATTCGTTCAATGACTTTCCGAACAACTGTTAATACTTCAATCCGGTTAATTGGCTTAATAATATAGTATTCAACACCAAGCGAATAAGCTTCAGCAATTAATTCTTTTGATTCTACTTGAGAGACCATGATGATTTTCCCTTTAAACGAAGGCTTTATTTGACGAATTGTTTTTATTCCATCTTGATTCGGCATTAACAAATCGATAAATAAAATGTCTATATTTTTAAGGATTACCATTTGTTGCTCTAAAGATAAACCATCCTCAGCTTCTCCTATAACCTCCCCAAGATCTTCATCCTCGATAATTTGAGCCAACATTGAGCGAACCGCTTTTTCATCATCTACTATATAAAAATACATAGAATCACCCTTTCGAAATTATATGATCAATCCCTAATCTAATTATAAAAATTGATCCTTTTCCTTCGGTTCTGTCCTCAAGCGTAACATCACCTTCAAGTTGTTCGACCATTTCTTTAACATACGATAATCCGATACCTGTCGATGGGTTGCCTAAATCATCATATTTAGAAGTAAACCCAGGCTCAAAAATTGAATCTTTATATTTTGAAGAAATACCAGGACCATTATCGCCTATTTGAAATTCAACAAAATGGTGGTCTTTATTAATGTCAATTGTGATGGTTCCCATACCTTGGATAGCTTCTACAGCGTTTGTAACGATATTATTTATAATAGATAAGATTGTGTAAATATGATAATGAGGATGCACACCATCAATTTTATACACAAATTGGATGTCTTTCTCTAGCAACCGTGCATATTTCGTATTTGCCCGTATAATGATATTTACTAGTTCATGCACAGACATATAATCTGTAAAACTTTCATCAGAAATTAATTTTGAAAGTCCCGCAAAAATACGTTGGTTATCCTTTTTAACGTCATGGACCTCACCAGCAATTTGTAATGCCTGTTGCCTTAAATCCTCAAACTGAAAATCCATCTGTTTGTGCTCAAAGGAGTCTAAGGTTTTATATAAATCATAGGATTTTTTTGTTATATTCTCAGCATCTTGTAATGTTTTCTTTAAATGAACAGCATCTTCATATAAATTAGAGATGAGCATGAGCATGTGTTCATTTTGCTTCTTTATATGTCTCTCCCTTGATTGCGCTTCATACAATTTCATCATATTGAAAAAGCTTAGAACTATAAAACTATGGGAACATGCGATAACAATGATCTCATTTATTGCCTCGGATGTGATCGATGTTTTTAATACGAAATATTGAATCATTAATTCCACACAGTCTGACAGTATTTCAATCATGCAACCAATAAAACCAATCATTAGTGGTTGATGATAAAAACGTTTGATTTTTGCTAAATGAAAGAGATACGAATAAGTAAAATAAAAGAAAAAACTAGGATAGTGAGTATGAAAAGCGGCTAGCCAATCCATATTTCCCTTTATAATGACATCCATTGAGATACGAAATACTACCACGACTATCGCTGTTAAAAAACCCGGTAAGAATGCTGGAATTCGTCGAAACAATAACAAAAAAAAGAAAAATGTTGGTGCGCCAAAGCTCATTCTAAATGTTTCATTTAAAGGAAATGACTTTATTTCACCTACTAAGGGTACTGTAAGTATCATTAAAACGAGAATATAGATGTCTTTTTTTACTAAATTACTAAGATTCAAAATAATCACTTCTCACTTTCGCCTAACAGTCAGTATACAAACCTATTTGCATTAATACAATACTTACTCTATTTTTTTCAAAAACTGATAAATAAGATATAAACGAAAGCATTCTAGATTGTGAGTATTCATTACACCCTTCTACTTTAGAAAGATACTTTATAACTCAAAAATGTTCAGACACAATATAAGGTCTGAACACTTTTGGACTCGCTCTAACACCAAAATATCTGTGCTCCTTTTTAAAATATACTTAAATCCCATTCTTTTGCAATATGTTCTAACAACATAATTCCTGGTAAACTATTCCCATATTCATCAATGGCTGGTCCGTAAATACCAATACCACATCCATCTTGAAACGATAAATCCTTCCTAGATTTTGAGGGAACAAGTGTCATAATTCCGCCCGATACCCCACTCTTAGCTGGTAATCCAATGAAAGCAGCAAATTTTCCAGAAGCATTGTACATTCCACAAGTTAGCATTAAAGCTTTTGTTAACCTAGCTACTTCTTTAGGGAGCACTTGTTCTTTGCGAATAGGATGATATCCATCATGTGCTAGTATAAGCCCTATTAAGGCAATATCTTCTGTATTTATTTCAATCGAACATTGTTTTAGGTAAACCTCTAGTGTCTCCTCCACATCTGATTCTAGAAAACCGTTCTCCTTTAAATAGTATGCTAATGCTCTATTACGATGAGCCGTTTCCCATTCTGATTGAAATACTATTTCATTAATAGCGGGACGCTTCTCTATCATTTTTTCAATTAATACGTATAGAGATTCTAATTTTTCTTGCACCGATGTCCCTGGCAAAAGTGAAGCTATCGTAATTGCTCCAGCATTAATCATAGGATTAAAAGGTTTTCCTGGTTTATGTATCTCTAAACGAATAATTGAATTAAAGGCATCTCCAGTTGGCTCTACGTCAACTCGTTCTAATACATAAGAAATACCGCGACTTAAACAAGCGGCTATAAAACCGATTACTTTTGATATACTTTGTAATGTGAAAGGTATCTCCCAATCTCCTGATTTTATCATTGTTCCATCTGGCTTTACTATACAAATACCTAACTGCGATACATTTATTTCCCCCAGAGCAGGAATATAACTGGCGCTTCGTCCCTTAGCTGCATACGTTCGATAATGAGCTACCCATTGATCTAAGCAAACTTTTTCTTGACCCTCAACTTGAACGCTAGAATCCTTTATCATTTAATCATATTCCCCCGTACTATTAACTTTATATAGAATGATTTTTTCTTTACTATAATCAATAATATTTGCACTAGAACCAAGAAAAATATTCAGACATATTGCAGTCTGAATATCCTTCTTATTACACACTTTTCTTTTTTGAAGTTTTCTCATAACTATCCCAACATTCAATATTTTCAAGCCCTTTAATGTTTTCTTTATAAAAAATAGGATCTTTACCAGCTTTTTTCTGGTTTATATAATCTTGTAACGCCGCAAATGCTACTTTTGAAAGTAAGGTAATAGCAATTAAATTAATAATAACCATAAAGCCCATAAATAAGTCCGCTAAATCCCATACAATTTGAATCTTTGCAACAGAACCAAATACAATCATAGCCAACACACTTATTCTGTATATCATTAACCACACTTTACTTGTATGTAAGAAGCGAATATTTGTTTCACCATAATAATAGTTGCCAATTAACGCACCAAATCCAAATAAAAAAACAAAGATAGCAAGACAACCCGATGCCCAAGGACCTATGTGTTCACTTAATGCTGCTTGTGTAAGTGCAATACCATTTAACCCCGGTTGTTTATATGCATCAGACAGCAAAATAATAAAGGCAGTGCTAGTACATATGATCAGTGTATCCGTTAATACACCAAATGCTTGAATCAGTCCTTGTTTCACCGGATGACTTGTTGTTGCTGTTGCGGCAACGTTTGGTGCACTTCCCATACCAGCTTCATTTGAAAATAAACCACGTTTAACTCCATTCATAAGTGCTGCACCAATTGAACCGCCTGCTATTTGTTTAAAACCAAATGCGTTTTGAACAATAAGAGAAAGAACTTCCGGCATTTTTGATATGTTGGTAACTACAACAAATAATGCAACTCCAATGTATAATACCGCTAAAAATACCACCTTGTATTCAGCCATTTTTGCAATACGTTGTACACCACCAAAAATAATCGCAGCGAAAGCAATGGCCATGATTATCCCAACTGTTAGACGATCTGTACCAAATGAGTTTTGAAAAGCAATTGTAACTGTATTTGATTGTACTGAATTGAATACAAGTCCAAAAGTAATTGTGATTAAAATAGAGAATAATACTCCCATCCAACGTTTATTCAATCCTTTTTCCATATAATAGGATGGACCACCGCGGAAACCAGTTTTATCTTTTACTTTATATATCTGTGCTAATGTGCTTTCGACAAAACTAGATGCCGAGCTGATAATAGAAATAATCCACATCCAAAATACAGCTCCAGGACCACCTAATGCAATTGCAATCGCAATTCCTGTAATATTCCCTGTTCCAACGCGGGCTGCCATACCAATACAAAACGCTTGAAAAGGAGAGACTTGATCTTTAGCACCACTTTTTCCCTCCATTAATACACGGACCATCTCTTTTAACATTCGAAACTGTACAAAATTCAATTTAAATGTAAAATAAATTCCGCAAATAACAAGCATAATAATTAACAATTTAGACCATAAAAAATCATTTGTTGATCCGACTAAATCTACAAAAAACCTTTCCATATCATCACTCCATACCAAAATTTATCTATCATAATCTATATAAAATCACCTATATTTCCTGGTATAAATACCTCTTTCATATTCAAATACAACAAGGATAAAAATTTTCTATATGAATCGGATTGGCCTGTTTAAGCAAACATCACAACATGTAACCGTAAAACTGAAATTTTGAAGTACTTAACGATTATACAAACGGATGCTCTACCCCTTTCTGCAAAACTAATATTTTTATCCACTAACATTGTTGTACTACTATGTTTGTTTCGTTTACCGGTGATTTAAATCATAATAATCAATAGTGATTAAGTGGTTTTTTGTTAATCTTCTCAAGAACATGGAAATATCTCCTTTCTCACTACTAATCTCAAAAATAGGCTAGGTAAAAACTTCGCGAAAACTCTATAAAGCGCTTTCACTATTCAACTAAGAAAATCTTGTCTTTAATTTATAATTAAACGTACAGAATGTTACGAAAAAGTACAGATTTTTATAAAAACAAAAAATATTTTAAGTTTTTTTCATCTAAAAAACACTGAGATTTTGTGAATTTTATACAGTATCCAAACGTCGCAGATTTTGTTCTACCTATCCCTTGACAAGCCTCTATTTTCTTCATAAAAACATGCATACTTTTTCTCTTTTAGAAGTTCATATAAAGTATTTGAAATCAAGAATCAATAGGATATTATAAGAATATTAAAAAAACAAAGCATTTAATTTATTTATGGTATCATACAAAAAACATTTGTTTTCTCAATTAATCCCCCTAGTTGGATTCGTCTATATTGCACATATTTACAACATGAAAGACACTAAGAAAAAAAAGGATTTTGTTGAAGGGATGAAACATTACAAAACTCTTATTTAGGACCTTATGACATCCTCTTTTCTAGCAATATCGAGTTATCCCAAAAAACGTATATTTACTAACATAGATTACAGGTGGTGTATTGTGAAAGAAATAGTATTCGTTCAAAATAAAAAAAGACTCCTTATGAAATTCGAATTTTTAAAAAAGGATTTAGTGCTTACCATTTCACTGATACTAGCAATTGTAAGCTGCTTAATACATTCGCCAAAGATCGAATATATTAACTTTGAAGTGTTAATTAGCTTATTTAATCTAATGGTGGCCATTAAGGCCTTGGAACAGCTAAAGATATTAGACAAACTTGCCGTTGCCATTTTAAATAAATGCAATAACAGCAGGTCAATATCTATTATTCTAATTTTGTTATGCTTTATTTGCTCCATGTTTGTAACAAATGATGTCGCTCTCCTCACTTTTGTACCAATAACACTTGTCATTAGTAAAAAAACACAAATGAACATGATGGATACAATCATCCTGCAGACAATTGCGGCAAACATCGGTAGTAGCTTGATGCCTATGGGAAACCCACAAAATTTATACCTATATTCTTACTATGGAATTAAGCTCATCCCATTTTTAGGTTCAATCCTGCTTTTAGCTGTACTTGGAATTAGTTTGTTATTTATATGTACTCAAAAACTTCAAAAAACAGATTTGAAAATAGAACTACCTGTTATTACCGTGAAAAATCGAAAAAAAGCTAACGTCTGGATTTTAATACTTATCACTATCATTGCATCTATTTTTGGTGTCATTAATTATTACATTGCACTAATAGTCACATTGATAGCAGCATTTACGTTAGATAGAAACTTACTATTTAAGATCGATTACTTTCTTCTAATAACCTTTGTCTGTTTTTTTATTTTCATCGGAAACATTTCACATTCGGATGCACTGGAGACATTTGCTCGCGCTAATTTAAGAGGAGATACTTCAGTCTTCTTTAGTTCCATATTTTTGAGTCAATTGATTAGCAATTTTCCTACTTCAATTCTTCTATCAAACTTTACTTCTGATTGGAAAGCTTTATTACTAGGAGTAAATATTGGAGGGCTCGGAACAATCATCGCATCTTTAGCCAGTGTAATCTCCTATAAACTATTCATTCAGGCCAATGTTAAAGAGAGCAAGGCATATTTAATTAAATTTAGCATTTACAACTTTTCATTTTTAATCATACTTACATGTATACAATACTTTATGTTTAAATTTCTAAAAATTTTTTAAAAAATTGATTCCTTTAGAAAAACCCAAATTTCTCAATTTAATGCTGAGATATTTGGGTTTTAATATAGGTATGTTTAAAGAGCTACAACAAAGTTACCATCAATTTAATATTTTGAGATGTTCTCACAGCGAAAATCTTTTAGCTTTTACGTTGTTTATTAGATTTCAGTTCATTTTTGAAATCTTCTTCACAAAATCCTTAATGTCCCTCAATTTTTTCCTGCTAATATTATCTTTAATGGTTGAATCTATTTCAATTTCTAATTTTGCAAATGCTGCTCCTACACAATTATAGATACTTAATCCAAAAGCAAGATGTCTTGCAGTACCACTAAATGCCTTTTTAATATCAATGTCAGGACGATAAACGTTGAATTTATCAGGCCTTTCAAATACGTTAGAGTCACAATTTGTTGCACCAATCATACAGTAGTATCCACATAACTAGTTACATTCTCCTTTTTTCTATTGTTAATAGCTTCGTAATAAAAGCTGTTAAACATCAAAAGTGCGAAGTCTTAAATTAAACTTCGCACCTTATACAAATTTACAATCCGTGACGATACCAATACAAATGCAATACTAGATACATACTAATCACTCATTATATCTGTTGCTCTTTTAATTGGCCAATGTATAAACAAATTCTTTTACTTAGCCATCCTTCATGATTGGCTTGATTGTTTCTAGATACTTAATCCCTCTATACTCATTTCAAGCGGTAATCCATTCCGATGGAAATTACAAATGACAAAATTTATCCGTTTTTCCTACTTGCTAAATTCAGCAAGTAAAATGTTTTTAAAAACTTCCGGGTTATTAATGTTTAAACTGTTCGAATTGATAGCGAGTGTATGTTTACCTCCAAGTGTTCCACCAGCAAAAGTGGAAAACCCTGGAACGCCCCCCCCTGTGTCCCCATACCGAGACACCGTTCGGAAGCTTAATTTCAAGTATTCCAAGACCATATCCGGTTCCCTCTCTATTTGTAGGAACTGTAGTAAGCATTTGTTTTAACTGCTGTTCCTTCAGTAATTTGCCACCTAGTAAGTAAGAGAAGAATTTGTTTAAGTCGTCAGCAGTGGAAATCATATCTCCATCCGAGCTACCTGGGTTAATATAAGTAACGTCTTTTAGCTCACTCGCTCCGTCTAGTTGCAAATAGCCACGGGCATGCTTGGTGCCTGGAATCACGCTTGAATTACCAGGTAGAAATGTATTTGACAAATCAAGCGGTTCAATAATCCGATTTTCAACCTCTTCCGCATAGCTGTTTCCTGTTACTTTTTCAATAAGGATTCCTAGTATTACATATCCTGTATTTGAATAAGACCAACCCTTTCCTGGGGCAAAGTCTGGGGGAAGTGAAATCCCCATCTTTACAAATTCTTCAGCCGTATACGATTTTTTTATATCCGTAATATCAAAGTCTTTTGAATTTATATAGTCAGCAATACCACTTGTATGATTCAATATTTGCCGGATCGTAATCTGGTTACCATCATATCCGTTTCCTTGAATAACACCAGGTAACCATTTTTCAATGGAGTCGTCTAGATTCAAACGGTTCTCTCCAGATAATTGAAGTAGAACTGTTGCAATGAACGTTTTCGTCACACTGCCAATGCGAAAGCGAAAATCTGCTTTCATTGGTTTCTTAGTTTTCAGATCCGCTACCCCAGCTGTATAACTCCAAGTTTTACCCCCCTTAGAAATTTTAGCGAGTATTCCCGGGTATCCAAGTTGCAGTTCATCTCGCATTGCTTTCTTAACGGAAGTACGATCGCTTTGCGTACTTGTTTGTAACGAACTAGATACATTTTGCGTAGGTTCTGCTTTTACAACTGATGTTGGTGTTATGTATAACAGGGAACTTCCACCTATTAAAAGTGCTAGACTTGCACATGTAATTTTACTGCGTGTTTTCATAAAGAATTCCTCTCTTCTATTAAAATTGTATAGATAGTTGATAGAAGTGTCATATACGAACCACACAGCTATCCATTCTCCAAATGATGAAAAGGCAACAATGCATTTGCAATCATTGTACTCATTATTTTCACAAAACACTCTTGTTACTGATTGTTTGTTTTATATGTAGGCCGTAATTGTTCCCCCCTTCACGCCTCCTTATATTTTTATCCTACACAATGAAAATCTCTTTTTTCTTACCTATTCCTTACAAATTCCTTACATTCAAAATTACTTGTACACTAGGGTTGAAGTAGCATCTGTGCCCGAAAGCGCAAAAAACACCGATGCTTTTCGCTTCAGTGTTTTTGCGCTTTACATATTGTAAGATTCGTTTTACTCTTAACAGGTTAAACTGCTGATTTTTTCTAATGCGATTATTCTTCTTGCTATATAAAACAAATTTCATTGTGTTATATGAAACACTATGAAATTTGTCATTAAGGCACATGATTCTAAATTTATTGATGTACTTGAGATGGACTCACTTTTTGAATTTGAACAAGTATATCAAACGCTTTACCTAATGATATATCAACAGTTTTTGGTATATCAGGCCCTTCGGTAGTTATTCCAGCGAAAATTGGATGTTGTTCGTTTAACCAAGTTTTTGTCACGCCGTTCGCCTTACGTAAATCAATAAAAAATTGATCTTTTTTAACTTGTCCAAAGATGTAGTTATAACTGTTTGGATCATCCGATTTTAATGTTCCATAGGGGCCAAATTCACCATTGCTATTCTTCACATTGTATTGTCCTTCATAAACTGACGTTCCAATAGATACGTACCGTTTTCCGTAATATTCTGCTAAATGCTGCCCTGCTACTTTAGGGTATATAAAAGAAAGCATATTTGTTTTCGAAACGTGTCCATTATGTCCCCATACAATGGTTTTTCCTAAATGTTCTTCAGTCCACTTCGCATTTTCATACATTGCAATATCATGTTTCAAATAAAAATCCGCTGGTTTATCAGGAGGTGTCGCTAACATTGTAGTAAACTGTTCAATAATACGAGCATTTTGCTTTATCCATACGAACTCTTTAGATTTCCCATTTAAATGACTTTTATTTTCCTCTAATAAAGCACTAATTTGTTTAGCATCTAAAACATACTTTTCTTTTTCTTCTTTCGTAAGGCTTTCAAAAGTATTCATATCCTTTGTTACAGGAATAAGCCCTTTTATCTTCTCTTCTACTCTAGGCAACAGTTTTGAATTGTTCGCTTTAATATATTCTATTATATTATTATAAACATTTTCGTTTACTGATTGAATGTCCATCCCGATGACACGTACTTTCGGTTTATGTTTTGGATTAGCATTATATTGCCGAATCCAATCAAGTAAATCTA
Source organism: Bacillus sp. FSL K6-2944 (assembly GCF_038005385.1). Classification (NCBI taxonomy): domain Bacteria; kingdom Bacillati; phylum Bacillota; class Bacilli; order Caryophanales; family Bacillaceae; genus Bacillus; species Bacillus sp. FSL K6-2944. The sequence goes on from NZ_JBBOTE010000001.1 coordinate 1,921,381, forward strand.
GCATTTCTTTCGTCTTAAATACAGGTGTTAGATGTTGGCTTGGGTTTCCCTTACCAGTAAGAACATATCGATCAAGTTCCAAGGCCCTGTCCCATCCCTCTTCTAAAACTAGATTGGTAAAGCCCTTTTCAGATACTAAATACTTAACAATGCGGTGTTTCATCGTAAAAACTTCATGAGCCCCATGCGTAGCTTCACCTAAACCTACAATTGAAGCTGAACCTACCATATCCTTAAGTGGTTTCAAATCATTAAGAGATGCAGTTGGATTAGTTGTTTTTAAAGGCTTTGCATGTGCTTCTAACCATTTCGCTATTTGATTTGTATTATAGGGAGCTGTAACAGAAACCTCTGTTTTCGAATCTGCATAAGTATTTCCTACAAAATGAGTCATTGTTATAGCAGAAACAACAATTGCAATAATTATTTTCTTTTTCATAAAAAACCTCCTGAAATATTTACTTATAGCTTTTTGACATACTCTGCCAACTTCCGTTTAAAACATTCATTTTCTTATTACTGTTAAGATACATTTATTCTAGTTCCTAAAACTCACTTATTTCTTAATAGGTTCTTAAGAAATTCTTAATTCACTTATACGAATATAAAACTAAATAAGCTTCAATTCATTGTATTGTAAATTCCTCATTGCATAACATTATAATGTACAGATATTCGTTATAAATGATGTTATCTAAAGTATTCAATTTCAGTATGTATTATTAACGTAGTTAATATATGGTTAATATGAAGTTCCAAATTTTGATTGTTTGTAGTCTCTTTATCATAGAGTTAATTTAGGGGTTATTTTTTGTTCACTTCATTTTTTTCGGCACTCTGCATCTAGACGGTATACCCATTGGCCACAGTTAGACTATTTCAAATCAAAAAAATAGATTACCTGCACACTAAAGAGTATAGCGCACAGGTAATCTAGTTGTTTTTGAGATTAATAAAAAACTAATTTATCTTTTGAATTCTTCCATCAATAATAGACTGAATTGGTTCTTTTGATTTTTTTATATAATCTACTAATGCTTCAAAATCAGTTGGTCCTGTTTCAGCATCTTTACCGTTTTTAAAGGATACAAATCCATCTCCACCTGAAGCTAGAAATGCGTTCGCAACGACGCTGTAAGTTTTAGAAGGAATAATTTCTTCTCCATTTGTTAAGCGAATACTTGTTACTTTTTCTCCATTAGGCTTGTTCGCATCCCAAGTGTATTGGATACCTGAAATTTGAAGCATTCTTGTTATGTCTTTTTGCCATTGTTGATTTAAAATATCACGAATGTCTTGACCTGTTAAATTTACTTTTATTAATTGATTTCCGAATGGTTGAATACCATATATCTCTCCCCATGTAATATCACCAGCATCTAAGTCATTACGAATACCACCAGGATTCATAAGTGCAATTTGGGATTGCATTGTTGTACGCTGAGCATCAGCAACTAAATTTCCAAGAGTAGATTCACCAGCCATATTTTGTTTGCGATCTAGTGGAGCGATAGACTTACCTACAACTTCATTAACAAGAGGTGCGATTTTTGCTTGATATTTCTCCATCTTCTTCTTTATTTTTTTATCAGGCTCTATGCCTTCATGATAAGTTGTAACAATTTCTGCTTTTTTCTCAACAATATCTTGTGTCTTACGATCAATCTTTACATCAACATCAGCAAAAGCCATACCATAAGAATTTGCTTGTACGACAAGTTTATTATTAACAGTTCCATTTACATAGGTGTGGCTATGGCCACCAAAAATAACATCGACTTCTGGATCAGTCTCATTTGCTAATCGGACGATATCACCATTTGTTACGCCGTTCCCATCTGTTATACCTCCGTTATGTGCAAGAACAACGATAGATTTAACGCCTAGTTTTTTTAATTGCTTTACGGATTTGTTAATAGCTTCAACTTCATCTGTAATTTCTACATTCTTTAGCATAGTAGGCATAACAAGGTTAGGAACATCCGTTGTTACGACTCCGATAAAGCCAACAGGAACTCCTTGTACCTTTTTTATAGTGAATGGTGGTAAAAATAAACGACCGGTGGATTTATTATAGAAATTTGCAGCAACATATGGGAATTTTGCTCCTTTAAAATTTCCTGTTTTCTCATGGTATCCACCATAAATAAGGCGGTTCATTTCTTCAACACCTTCATCAAATTCATGATTTCCTATCGTTCCAACATCGAATTTCAAATCATTTAGAAATTCAATTGTAGGTTCGTCTTGTAATAATGCTGAAACAGGAGTACTTGCTCCAACAACATCTCCAGCATGTACCTTTAATGTATTTGGATTTTGTTTTTCACGATCACGTAAATAAGCCCCTAAGTACTCAATTCCCCCTGCATCTTTATTGTTAATTTTTTTTACAGTGTCTAGTTGCCCATGAAAATCGTTAATACCGAGCATTTGTACATCTATGTAGCGATTTTGTTCTGTACTTGCTTGGATTGAAGGCGCAGCAAATACACTAGTAAAAGTAACTGTACTTAATGCTAAAGCAACTGGAATAATTTTTTTCAACATAAAATTTCTCTCCCCTAATTAAAATCTGACATAATACGATGTTATTTTAATATATTAAGAGAATTATTTCCATGAAAATTCTACCAATTATAAAAATTAATAAGATTTTATTGTTTTCTGACAAGATATTTCTTCCTCAAAAAATGTACATTTCTTTGTTTTGAGGAAGAAATATTATCTTGATAGTAATATAGCAATACATCTAAAAGACCTAAAAAAACTCTAAACAATAAATTTTTGCTGTTAAGAAGAATATTCAATTCGAAACTAATGAAGATTTATCAACCTAACATATCAATACCACCATTTAAAAAGATGCTCCTGGATTTATCCAAGAGCATCTTTTATAAAGCTTTATTTTTTACTTATTTATAATTTATCAACTAACAATTATATAGTTGTAATCAGTCCTTTAAAAATAATAGGAGTGCTTCATTAAATTCTTTAGCATGCGTTGCATTTAGCCCATGTGGACCACCCTTTATTAAGGCTACTTTAGAATTAGGAATTGCTTCATGTGTTAATTTCCCACTATATTCATATGGTACAGTTGCATCAGAATCACCGTGAATAATAAGAGTAGGTATATTAAACTTCTCCAAGTCTTTTCTAAAATCTGTCTTACTAAAGGCGGTAATACAATCAAGTGTTCCTTTAGGTGATGCACTGGCTGCAATATCCCAATTATATAAACGGAATGGCTCACTAACTAAATCTGTTCGATTACCAGCCGCGAAAAATCCCTTAGTAAATTCATCAAGAAATGCAAGGCGGTCATTTATCACACCACTTTTGAATGCTTCAATTGTTGCATCATCTAAGGCCCCTTCAGGATGATCCTCTGATTTGTATAAATACGGAGGAACTGCCCCAGCAAAAACAGCCTTTTCAATACGATCTGTTCCATACGTACTAATATACCGGGCTACTTCGCCTCCACCCATAGAAAAACCAACAAGTGTGACATTTTGAAGCTCTAAATGTTCTAATAGTTGATGTAAATCAGAAGTAAAGGTATCATATTCATACCCTTCCCACGGCTGAGATGATTGTCCAAATCCTCGACGATCATATGTTATAACTCTGTATCCAGCCTCAACAAGAGCGGGAACTTGGTATTCCCAAGATCGACCACTTAACGGCCAACCATGAATGAGTACAACTGGTTTTCCTGTGCCATGATCCTCATAATATATCTCAATTGGTTCTTGCTTTTCGGTTCCTACAGTAATTTTAGCCATGCTTCTACCTCCCGAAAATATTCCAATATGTATCCTTTTCTTCAATAATCTGGATGAACGTCATAACCTATTCATGCACGTTTATGTTGTGAATTCTAAGTATGAAACTCTATTGTTCCAATGCATTCATTTTCTCCTTTTGGAACAATCCCCCCTCTAATACCTTTTGCATCATAAAATAATTACTGAACATTACTCCTATTCAATTGTAATAACAAAAATAGGTGACTATCAATATCGTTCTATCTATAGGATGTATAGGTAAAACCAATCTATTTTATAGTGAAAACAACTATAGTTACGACCTATACGAATTATAGATAATTTAGAATTGATTAACGAATCAGTTTTCAAATACTATAAATTTGTATAGCACTTCATGTTCTGTGAATGCTGCTATAACCAATATTATTGGTCAGCTTAGTTATAAACGAAGAAACTTATGATAGTATCCGACTATTTAAACTTTCTTCGATTACTTAATTTTTAGGAGGAATACATAATGACTGATCTCTATTCTCGTATTAACAAAGATGATGCTGTTGTGCTTTTAGTAGATCATCAAACTGGTCTTATGTCCGGACTAGTACGTGACTATGGTGTTGATGAATTCAAGAACAATGTTTTAGCTCTTGCTCATACTGCTAAGTTTTTTAATTTACCAGTTATTTTAACAACAAGTTTTGAAAACGGGCCTAATGGACCTTTAATGCAAGAATTGGTTGATCTCTTTCCTCATGCACCAAAAATAGCTCGACCTGGACAAATTAACGCATGGGATAATGATGATTTTGTAAAAGCAATCGAAGAAACTGGAAAAAAACAACTTATCATCGCAGGCGTAGTTACGGACGTTTGTGTTGCTTTCCCGGCACTTTCCGCTATAAAAGCTGGATATGAAGTATTTGCTGTTACTGATGCTTCAGGAACTTTCAGTAAACAAGTTGCAGATGCTGCCAATACACGTATGGCACATAGTGGCGTGCAACTTATGAACTGGTTTAGCGTAGCTTGCGAATTACAACGCGATTGGCGCAACGATGTCGAAGGTTTTGGCAATTTGCTTGCTAGCAATCTTCCAGGCTATCAAAATATAATTGGAAGCTATAGAGGAGCTCAGCGAGATCTTAGTAAACAAAATGCATAAATGTATCTCAAGGAAATAGCTTTAAATCACCTTTTTTAAAGTAGATAGTATAAATTTAGTGCTGATTAAATCAGCACTAAATTTAAATTAAAAAGTATAGTAGAGCTTCAATTGACAGAAGATACATTACTTTCAATAAACAATTGAAAAAGGAGCGTTTTATTATGAGTAATTTAGAATTGTTAAATCCGGAGAACAGTGCCTTAATTTTAATTGATTTTCAACCTCAAATGACTTTTGGAGTTGCAAGTATTGATAGACAAACATTGATTAATAACGTTATGCTACTTGCTAAATCAGCAAAAACTTTTAACGTACCTACTATTCTTACTACAGTTGAAACACGCAGCTTTTCTGGTTATTTTTGGCCACAAATTCTTGATATATTCCCAAACCATGAAATTATAGAACGTAGTTCAATGAACTCTTGGGAAGATCCGAAATTTGTTGAGGCAGTAAAAGCAACCGGTAGAAAGAAATTAATATTTGCAGCACTTTGGACTGAAGTTTGCCTTGCATTCCCTGTGCTTGAAGCAATTAAAGCTGGCTATGAGGTATATGCAGTTGATGATGCTTCAGGTGGTACTAGTTTGACAGCACATAACGCTGCTATGCGTCGTGTAGAACAAGCTGGTGCAATTCCAGTGACAGCAATTCAAGTTTTACTTGAATACCAACGTGACTGGGCACACAAAGACACTTATGATGCTGTAATGGAGATTGTAAAGGAACACACTGGTGCTTATGGTCAAGGTGTAGAATACGCATATACTATGGTGCATGGCGCGCTTCCAAGCAGGAAAATATGAAACAAGAAGGAGTAGCTGTCGAAGAGACTTATACAGGGAACACGATGGATGCTGGCAATCCAGTAACAACCATTGTTACATGGGAAATTCAAGAAGGTAGAGAAAAACAGTTTGAAACATGGAGACATGAAATTGAGGCTGCGGCTACTAAATTCCCAGGACATTTAGGTGTAAATCTAATAGTCCCAAGTAACGAATCCAGAGAGTATACTGTTATTTTTCGCTTTGATACGTATGAGCATCTACGTACTTGGCAAGAATCAGATGTTCGCCGGGATTTGTTAAAAACGGCGGAGCAATTTCAAGCCACTAATCCAACTTACAAAACTGAAAGCAGTTTGGCTTATTGGTTTGTTACTCCGAAAACGCCAGTTCCACCGCCAAAATGGAAAATGTCTATCGTTACCCTTCTGGGTGTATGGCCTCTTAGCATGTTAGTTCCTAAAGTGATAGGACCTATTATAAAACATATGAATCCTATTATGTCAGCTTTTTTTGTTTCTGTATGTATAGTGTCCTTGCTATCATGGGTAGTCATGCCGATTTTCGGTAAATTATTTCATCCATGGTTACAAAATAATAGAAAGTAGACGAGGTGTGAACATGAATTTACCGGATATGATCTTATATAACGGAAAAATTACTACCCTTGACCCTTCTCAGCCTGAGGTATCTGCTATCGCCATAACTGATGGTTTAGTCACTGCAGTAGGTGGAGATGAGCTTCTTAATAGTGCCACGGAAAAAACAAAAAAAATAGACCTTAAAAGAAAGAGAGCTATTCCAGGCCTGAATGACTCCCATATACACGTGATTCGTGGTGGTCTGAATTTCAATTTAAAGAGAGACGGATGCCAACATTAGAAGAGATTAATGCTGTTTCTGAAGACACGCCTGTCTTTGTGCTACATCTTTACGATAGAGCACTTGTAAATCGTGCAGGGCTACGTGCACTGGGATACACGAAAGATACTCCAGACCCTCCAGGCTGTTTAATTCAGCGGGATAAAAGAGGTAATCCAACGGGCCTTTTAATCGCTAACCCTAACGCTTCTATTCTTTATTCAAGTTTGGGTAAAGCTCCAGTACTTAATCTTGACGACCAGATTAACTCAACTCGCCATTTTATGCGTGAATTAAATAGATTAGGTATTACAAGTGCCATCGACGCAGGTGGTGGTTTCCAAAATTACCCTGATGACTACAAAGTTGTTGAACATTTAGCCGAGAAGGAACAATTAACTTTGCGTATTGCTTATAATCTATTTACGCAAAATCCTAATCATGAATATGAAGACTTTGCTTCATGGGCAAAAATTGTTTCTCCCGGTCAAGGAAATGATAAGTATAAAATGAATGGTGCCGGAGAAATGTTAGTATTCTCGGCAGCCGATTTTGAAAAATTTCAAATGCCACGGCCCGAACTAGCTACAGTAATGGAAGCCGACTTAAAGAAAGTAATTTCTCTATTGGTGGAAAACCGTTGGCCATTCCGTTTACATGCAACTTATGACGAGTCAATCACACGTTTCTTAAATGTATTTGAGGAAGTTAACAGAGAAATTCCTTTTAATGGGCTACGCTGGTGGTTTGATCATGCAGAAACAATCTCAGATCGTAGTATGGAACGTGTTAAGGCTTTAAATGGCGGTATTGCCATCCAAGACCGCATGGCTTTTCAAGGTGAATACTTTGTTGACTTATACGGAAAGGAAGCTGCAAAGCATACTCCTCCGATTTATCGTATGTTAGACCTTGGTATACCTGTTGGCGCCGGTAGTGATGCAACCAGGGTTTCCAGCTATAACCCTTGGGTTGCTCTTTACTGGATGGTTGCTGGAAAAACCATTGGTGGGCTTTCCATATACGATGAAAAAAATAAACTTGATAGAAAAGTAGCCCTGGAATTATATTCAAAAGGAAGTGCGTGGTTCTCTGGTGATAAAGGTAAAAAAGGAACCCTGGCAGTAGGTCAGTTTGCTGATATTGCTGTATTGTCTGCTGACTACTTTACTGTGCCGGAAGAAGAAATCAAAGACCTTGAATCATTGCTCACCATTATGGGTGGGCAGGTTGTTTATGGAAATAATGAATTTAAAAACTTATCACCTGAATTGCCGCCAGCATCACCTGATTGGTCACCGACGGACGTTTATGGTTATGGTGGTGCTAACCTAGCCAACACTATACTTTCTCACGATTCCCATGATAACAAGTTACATAGTTGTAGTAACCCTCTCCATCAACACACTCATACCGTAATAGGAAAAGATGGAACTAAATGGGGTATTGGTTGTACTTGCTTTGCTTTCTAAATCAAAACCACCGGTATAATGCCGGTGGTTTTCTTTCTACAATACGGATATATAAATTCAAAATAGCAGTGTATATCCCTACATGGAATCTGTTACTATGCGATAAGACCGAAGAATTGATTGATTAACTTAACTTGTTTTTGATAGCCTTCTCTCCTTGCAAAGTCTGTCCTTTTTTCTTTAATTAAAAGTCAATGGTATCCCCCTTTTTGATCGACTACACCACACATATAAATCCACTGTCCTTCGACTTTAATATAGATTTTAATTTTTTCAATTGTTACACTAGGATCATTATTATTTCTATTACACTGATACTTTTTGAGAATCATTTAACTTCTGCATAAAGATGCGTGCTGCAAAACTTAAAAATTTATCATCAAAGTGTATAAGATTAATATCTTGACTTGGTGTTGGATCAGTAATACGAACTATGCTCAAAGTATCATTATTAACAAAGTTAACCAGTGAAAGAGGTATTATGGCAACACCATGTCCATTGTATACAAGGCTCAATAGAGAAATAGAAGATTTTGTTTCTATATTTGCTTCAGATAAAGATAACCCTAAACTCTCACAATATATCTTAATAGATTCACGACAACTACATGAAACCATTACTCTACTGAGCCCTACTAATTCTCGAAAAGAAACAAATGATTTTTCATTCAAAGGATGATTTTTGGGAATTACAAGGACGAGCTCTTCACTATACAAAAGGGTGTTTGTTAATGTGTCTGGAATTTGAGCACTACGTGTAATCCCGAAATCAATATTTTTGTCAACGATTTGATTTACAGCAACTTCAGATTCTATAATCTTTACTACGATGTTGGGATAATGTTGTTGAAACTTCATAATATAAGGTGTTAAATAAGTGAGATCCTCTAATAAACCTCCTATAGTAATTACACCTCTTTTTACACCCTTTAATTCAAAAATTTCATTATAAACGTCATCAAATTGTTGCATGATAAATTTTCCTTTATCAAATAGCAGCTTACCCGCTTCTGTCATTTTGATACCTCTTCCAACTCGATGAAACAAGGGTGTATCAAGTTCACCTTCTAAAACTCGTATTTGTTGACTTAAAGTCGGCTGTGAAATACCTAAAACTTCCGCAGCTTTAGTGAAACTATTATTATTACAAACTTGAATAAAATACTCTAAATGACGTAATTCCATTCTTGATACCCACTCTCCGCTTTATGAAAGATTTATAATTTAAAGGACGATATGTATACGTTAACATAACAACTTTATTTCATACTATACCAATTGAAATTACATGTTTTATTCATTTTGTATTATAATAAATTTACTACCATTTATTAATTTTTCCTCCTATTTATTTAATTTATATTTAATTAGGACATTACTAATTCGAGATATATTTCTAAAAATTTATAGTTCGAGTGCATAATACCCTAATTTTTTCAACTTTTCGATTATCATTTTTTTCTCAATATAGTCCAAACCACCAAATATTTGCCGAATCGCCTCTTTATGCTGAGGAAAAATAATATCCATCAATTCAATACCTTCTGAAGTAATTGACGCATACGTGACACGGCGGTCTTTAGGACATGGTTTTCGTATTAAGAACCGCTTCTTTTCCAACTTATCCACTACATACGTGATACTACTACTTGCAAGTAATATTTTGTCTCCAATTTTTTGTATAGGCTGATCGCCTTTACTATATAGTAGCTCAAGCACTGCAAATTCAGTTGGATTAAGTCCATAACTTTTTATATCCTCTTCAATACGCTTAGTAATTGACTGTACTGCCCTTGATAATATAACAAATAACTTTAAAGATAAGCTCTCATCGTTAATCACGCTCATAATTACCAATCCTTTACAAGTTATCTTGAATTCGAGATTCATTATATTATCGTCAAAATATTATGTCAATCATTCATTTTAGCTTTATCAATCCAATCATAATTTATTTCTCAACATATGACATATGGAATTAGAAGAAAACAATTGTTACTATATAAGTATCTCAATTACGTTATTTCTTTTAAAGAGAGCTTGTTTTTAATGGCAAGTTCTCTTTTGCCATATTCTAAATTGAATCCGGACAAATTTCAGAGTATATGATATAGTTTTTAAACAAAGATTAGAGCTCTCCTACAAGAAGGAGAGCTCTAATCTTTCATATAAATATTCACCATTTTTATCATTACGGGGACATCAAAACTTTAACTTGATGGGGATATGGTGCTATCTCGATTAATAAATATTACAAATCATATATCTATCATATTTTTTATAAACAGGATTAATTAGATTTAAAAAAAGATTTCTTTTTCTTTACTCGTAATAAGTCACCTGTCCATCCTTTGAATCGCATATACATATACATCCCCCCTGTTGTGAAAATAATAAATAAGAGAGCGATTAAATAGCTATATTTCCATTCTAGTTCAGGCATGTATTTAAAATTCATACCCCATAATGCTCCTAAGGCTGTCAAAGGCGTACTCACAGCAGTTAATACAGTAAGAGCTTTCATAATTTCATTCCCACGATGAGAAGAAACAACTTCTTGCAAATGAATCATCGTGTCTAATTCTTCTTGGTACTCTTTAACGAGTTGTAATCCACGCTCTAATTTTACGCTTGTTTGTTTATAACAAAGGGTGTTTGTTAGTTTTTCTAACCAAGCTTCTTTTAGGCCTTGTAACACTTCTTGTATTAAGCGAAACACGTGTGTGTTCATAAATAATTCATGACGAATATGATAAATCCTTTCTAAAACTGCTATGTTATTATGATGATAAAAATCCCATAATACATTTCTGAAATTGTTTTCAAAGTAGTCAACCTTTCGCAAATAATGAGATATAAACATTGATAAGATAGCACATAATCCTTCAGCGGAACTATTACAATTTTTTGTACCCATAGGGAAATTATGTATTAATTTTTTGAAATCCTCTTCCTCTTTTTCCTGAACTGTTATCAGTATTCCATGAGCTACGAAATAATGAAGAAATTTTTGAATTTTGGCGTCCTTTTTATCTTGATCATATAAAAACGAACCATATACACAAGTTTGACTTGGTGATAACGTATAAACATATAATCCATTTTCACAAGGAGAACTTATTTTCTTTACAAATTGAGAGAAATAAGATGTTACATCACGAGGGATTATAGAAGAAAGTTTTTCAAGCTCACTAGTTTTCACATGATACCAACTCCATTTCGTCATTTTTATGCATTCCATATTATTCTTCCTTTCTAAATTGTTTTATGTTTAATCGAATCATAACCGTAATATGACATTTGTATGTAGGTATTCATGTCTTGGAGGAAAAGTTTTTAGATCATCTAAATTACAAAATAAATGACATAGGAGGCCTTATTCTTTTAAAAGGAAGACCCCCTATATTAGTTATTTTCATTCTCAATTTTAAACATTTCCTCTATACAAGCACTTTTTATCTTTTCTTATAAAGAATTTATTATATGTGGAAAAGAAGCTACATAATTTGGCACGTCTATTCAACGAACTCCATTTCAGTCGTTATTATAATTTGGATTCATATGCAGATTGATTGGTGATGTCGTCAAATACTTGACTCCCAATAATGTAGTATCCATGAAGTGCAGCCTCTTTCGAAGCGTCTACCATACGGAAAGAAGAAATTTCACTTTGCATTTTTTTAATTCGTTTTTTGTGGAGATCTACTATTCCTCCTGTCCAAATAATAGTATCATACTGTTCTAACGTAAATTGTTCTTGTAATACACGCACAACGTCTTGGAAGTGTGCATCCAACTCTTTTTGAATCAAAGTATGAACCTGACTTGTCTCAGGATTTTCTTCTCGACATTCATATCCTTTTTCTAATATGTTTGGCATGTCGTTAATATGCAATTGATTACTTTCACCCTCATGATTCTGCACGATATTCTTAATATTTTTCAAAGGCTTGCTACATCCTAGTTCCGTCTCATAATGATTTAAAATGAGATTCTGTTTCATATCTGTCATTTCTAATGTGCGAAATCCACCATCAATAATTAAGATGCGATCTCGTTCCTGAATGATTCCCTCTTTTAAGAAATAGGCATGTAAAGCGACCGGTTGCTGAAGAATCAAAGCATTTTCCACCGTAATATGAATAAATTTCCCATCAATTTGCACGGAAGTTTCTTTTTTTAGTGCACGTTGTAATTGCTCATGCTGACTACCAAAACAACTGATGGGAAGCCCGGTAACAACTAAAGGTAACACGACATTTTCTTTATAATCCTTTGCAATGCAACCAAATATTTGTTGTTTAAATCGTTCGCTTTCATAATAATTTTCTATTTCTTCGTCAAATGGAGGAAGAAATGAAGCGTCAGATTGATGTGCTTCATTTCCCATGTAGTATGCAAAGTCTAAGTCTATAAAACTTACCTTTGTTAAATCTTCACTTTCAGCATGATTAGGTACAGGGGCTAGTGTGGAAGCTTCACTCTTAACCGTCATCTCAGAATCTACATCCTGGCGATATGCCCTTTTGGTAAAGCCAATTCCTACATCAATTGCATACAGAGATTTCATACTTTTTTCCTCACTTTCTATTTTTAGAGTTACATCTAGGCACTCTCTTCTTTCCCTTCTTTCACATATTTCTTTTCATTCTTCGTTTTTTCCCCGTCTAAGTTCTTACTATTTTCATTTATTTCGTAATCCTTTTCATCTGTTTTCTTTTTATTATTTTCGTTTTCTGTTAAGTCTTTAATGGTAGAAATCACAACTGGTGTGGCTGTAAGCAGTTGTGGTAATGTTTGTTTTGCAACATTAGCTGCAGTTACAGAGAATTGTTTACTTGTCTCGGTTACCTTCTCTAATGTTTCCTTTATGTTTCCTTCTTGTAGTTTGTCTTTTACGCTTTTTCCTTTTGTTTGTATAGCTTTCCGATTTTCTTTTTTTAACAGAGATACCATGACTCCGGTCGTAATCCCAATCACAGCATATTTAAATATTGTATGTTTCATTTTTCTCACCCTTCTCTACTTTTATTTTCTTCCATGCTACAACCTAAAATAATTAACTTATCTATTTATCAGATATTGCAATCTATTAGAGAGAATGATAGTTTTGCGGCTGCCTATCACTCTCCGTTAGTGTTTCATCTGTTACTAGAAGTAAAATTCTCCCTTGATCTAGTTTTTCTTCATATAAGTTAGCTTCCTCCTTCGACAACCCCATTTCCTCCATTTGATTTCGGAGCTCGTCCCCTTTTTTGGAGAAAAAGTTGATAATACTTGTGCCCAACCCTTGTTCTTTTACTCCAATCGTATTTGTGTTTGTATCATCCGCAATCTTTTTTGTTATATGTTTTTCATGTGTTAAGACGTAAATGTCATCTTGGTGAATCCCTTTCAATTCTAGCTCTTTTACTTTCATAACTACTTCCTGTTCATTTTGATATTCATAAACCACCGGTTTTCTTTCATTCTTATGCATCGTATTTTTCCTCCCTTAGATTTTTTATTTTCTTATTTAGTTGTTATGTAATATGTAATACACCTATTTTAAAGATGTTAAACCTAAATTTTCAAAAAATTTCATACAATAGGTTATTCATGTTTTTAATATCAAAGAAATGTCACAAGAACTTTGCTTTGATAAAAGCGCTCCAAATAACGATTTGTTTGGAAGGTAAGCCCATTGTTTTATAGAAATCATAGAAAAATAAAAAAGCACTCCTTTTTAAAGAGTGCTTTTAAAAAACATATAACCTAATCAAAATATTTCTATTTTGATTACGGAAAGAAAGTTTTTATTAAAACATATGGTTGCTAATTTAATTGCGATCTGCCTTGCACCCAAGCAGCAATATCATTTATAACATACTCAGGGATATTAGCAGGACTATAATATTCATTTGGCTTACTTATTTCCCCTTCACCCTCTGTAAAGAAATGATTTAACTTTGGATATAGTCGATAATCTACGTTATCTCGTTCTTTTAATTGTTCTTTCCAAAGAGGAATTTCAATTTTTGATTGAACTTGATAGTCTCTTTCTCCTTGAATAATAAGAAGCGGTGTCTTTTGTTCTTTTGACATTTCTGCCGCTTTAATTTTCCGTATAGAATCCCAAAATACTGCTGACCCTAAGTAAAAATCTTTTGGGGGATTCTGACCAGAGAAGTTGGGATCATTTAATAATTCAAATTGCGATTTGTAGAATTTATATTGATCCAGGTTCATTGCTCCAATAGAGAAAAGGTACTCAAATTGATCTAAAACAACGTCTTGGATCGTACGAGCTGGCCCTCCCATTACAATTGCTCCAGCAATATTTTGATTTTGGTCTTTTTCAATCATTTTCGGAAGCATCATTCCACCTTGACTATGACCAAGAATATATATTTGATTCTTATTTATTAGAGGCTCATTTTTAAGAAATTGAGTTACAAGAAGAGCATCATCTGTTGTCTCTTTATCAACTGTATAGAAGGGACTGAATTGTGTTTTCAGCCCATGTTCATACGTTCGTTTATTATAGCGAAGGACAGCAATTCCCTTCGATGCAAGACCTTCAGCTAAATCGCGAAATGGTTTTAAAGCAAACGCTGTTTCATCCTGATCAGTTGCTCCTGATCCTTGAACAAGAATAACCGCTGGAAAAGGACCATTTCCTTTTGGAACCGACAATGTTCCTGGTAATGGAAATGCACCACTTCCAACTACTACTTCTTTATCAACAAATGATTCAGGCTTACTATATGATGGACGCTCAGCAACAGGACTAAACGACATGCTTAGTTGAAAATCGTCTATTTTTCCGGATGGATCTAGTTTAATTAGTAAAGGTACAGTCATTTTTTCAAAAACTAATTGAATCTCCACATTTGTATGAACAGGATTTGTCTCTTTTTGTGTAACCTCTCCAATTTCTATAAAAGAACCTGCTTGTAATTGAACTGGCAGTCCCTCCCAATAGCTCTTCAACCATTCTTCGGATATTATTTTCTGTAATGACCTTGAGGTTAAATCAAATGCAGATTTATAATCTTCACTATTCATATGGCGAATAAATGAAAGAGTAGTAGATATAACAGGATTTTCATCATCACTATTGTCTATTTTTTTTATATTTGTGTTTACTTCCTTTAATTTTGAAATAAATTGATGGTTAAATGGATTATTATATGTATTAGGATATAAATTTGTTTTCAAAATTTCCGTATTCCGTGCCTTATACAAATTTGAAGAACTCTTAAAATTTTCAGGTGAAATTACTTCCTCCGCATATGAGACTGAGGGAATTGCTATTGTAAAAATTGCACTGATAAGTAATAACTTATTACTTATTCTTCTTTTCTTACCCATACCTATTGATTCTCCCTTCAAAATTTAAAATTTCTAATACAATATGCCAACTATAAGGAAAATAAAAATTACCAAAGAGATTAATAATCTATTTTACGATCCCCCTCTCAAGTTAAAAATCTATCATTAACAAACTTCAATAAAAAACACCTTCCCCCTCTTTTTTTATTGTTGGATTTTCCAATGACCTAGAAGCACAGCACGAAATTACATGTAACCGACCCATGAGATTCTCTGTTTCAAAAGAAAAAAGCACCCCACTAGATGCTTTCTTTAATTGTTCTCACTATCATTTATTCAGGTAATTCTCTTATTACTATAAGATAAATTCATTCTATTTCCTAAACCTCACTTATTTCTTAATTCACTCATACCAATATAAAACCTAATAACCTACCATCAAAAAATAAAGAAAATAGGTTATTTGGCTATTCATTTCGTAAACTTAATGCTCAAATTAGTTTTTTTCACAAAGTTAAACTTTATTAAGAAAAACTTAAAGAATTTCCCTCTATATTCATAAGAACTTTTTTCTATACTCAAAAATGTAAATAGACAAAAGGAGAAACGATCATGAAGAAATTTGTAATTTGCATACTAGGAATAGGCCTCCCTATATACTTACTACCTTTCATATTACGTGGAGATTTAGACAGATTTAATCCGATTGCTGAAGAAAAAAATGTATATGCCGTTGCGAAAGGATATGGTGTTCCAGATTATCATCATAAAGGAAAAGCTATGTACTCACTAAAAGCTGTTGACGAATTAAGTAATGAAAAAGAATATACAGTTGGAACGAACACGCCTAATGATTTTATAAGAAAAACATACTTAAAAATTCATGTGAAAGGAAAATATGTGTATTCTTACGATATTATTTCTAAAGAGGATATTCCGGAGAAAATAAGGGGACAATTGGAGATAGCAAATAAATAAAAGAGCCACTTCGTACGATTTGGCTCTTTATTCTCTCTCCCATCTACCGCTAGGAGAATTCTTTCGGTAGATTTATTAAATTCGTTATCATTGTGTCAATAACCATTCTTCAATTACTTTCACTGTTTCATCTCGTTGTGCTTTTGGCGTAATTAAACTCGCATTATCACCTTTTTGCTCACCGTACATGCCAAAATTAGCATGATTCCCCCCTTTTATCATGTGCATAGTACTATTCTTTGACATTAACTTTTTATTGTTCTCTATTTTTTCTACAGTTGCTAAAGCATCTACTTCCCCGTAAATTGATAACATTGGAATCGATTTGGCAGAGAAATCATCTGCAGGATAAGAACCTAAGAAAATAATTCCGTCTACCTTTTCTTCATGTTGAAAGGCATACCTAGAAATCATAGCTCCGCCCATTGAATGCCCAGCAACATACCATTTTTGAACTTCAGGGTACTTTTCAATTACACTATCTACCTCATTTATTCCAAGTATCGCTAAGTTTAATGGTAACTTAGGCATTACTACAAAATGCCCATCTTTTGCAAGTGCTTCCCCTAAGTAACTATAAGCCTCGGCTTCTACTTTAGCTCCTTGATAAAAAATAACCCCTATATTTGCATCTTTCTCTCCAAAAGCTATATAATCTTCATCTTTTTTATCATCTACTAAAGACAAAGCCTCTTTCGTTGGTTTATAAGTAAACTGAGACCAAGTTAAAAAAGTAATACTTCCGATGAGTAAAATACCTAGTAAAGAGTACAGAACAATTTTTATCCATTTCTTCACATATATGACCTCCCTATGATGTGTATATTCTATACTTTAGATTACCATTAATAAACGTAAAAACTCGAGCATTTTCATTGTGCTCAAGTTTTCATTTACGTCTTTAATTTATACTATAAATTGTCCAAGATAAATATGTAGCAAATGTAGCCCATAAAAAATATGGGATTAGCAACCATGCCGATACTTTAGATAAATTGGAAGAAAACATAATGAGAAGTAACGTAGTAATAGCGACTAGTAAACAATCTACTGTTGCTAAAAACAAATTCTTTTGGCTAAATTGAAAGTAGCTGAACGCTTGATTGAATATATAATTTAAAAGGAATAAAAACCAAAATGTTTTTGGCTTGAATCCATAGTTGTTGTAAATAATTGCAACTGATAATGCAATAAGTCCAAATAATACAGCCCATATCATTCCGATTGTCATACCAGATGGTGTCCAAGACGGCTTTTCTAACGCATCATACCAAGTACGATCAATAGGGAATAAAACACTAGAAACATAAAACAAACCATATGTTAGTAAAAATACTATAATACTAGATTTTTTCATAAACATTCTCCTTTTTACTAGAAGACTATAGAAACTTTATATGATTAGTATGTCCTTGTAATGGATAAAATTCTAATATTAAAATTCAAAATACATATTGTTTAACCTATTTCATACAAATTCTTTCATACTTTTATATGCACAAAGGGCTCTCTCCCGTGCTGCCTTATGATCAACAATCGGAAAAGGATATGTATCCCCAAGTTTTATATTGGATTTTTGTAAAATATGCTCAGGTGCTTCCAAAGGCTTATGTATATATTTGTTTGGGATATCTCTTAATTCTGGTACCCATCTTCTTATATACTCTCCATTTTTATCAAACTTTTCTCCTTGTGTGATTGGGTTAAAAATACGAAAGTACGGTGATGCATCTGCTCCACTTCCAGCAACCCATTGCCATCCCATTGTATTATTTGCAATATCAGCATCTAGTAGTGTATCCATAAACCATTTTGCTCCTTCTTGCCACGGAATTAACAAATGCTTTACAAGAAAAGAGGCTACAGCCATTCTTGCCCGGTTATGCATAAAACCTGTTTGCCATAGTTCTCGCATTCCCGCATCAATAAACGGATAACCCGTTTTCCCCTTTTGCCATACTCTTAATAACTCCTCTTCCTTATCCCACGGGAAATTTTCAAAGCTCTTATTAAGAGGTTTATATACTGTAAATGGATAATGATATAGTAAATAATAAGAAAACTCTCGCCAAATTAATTGACGTATAAAGCTATTAACTTGTTTTTCAAAAAGACTACATTGTCTTTCGGTACTTTTATTTATTAAGTAATGAAACATTAGCTTTACTGATATTTGACCAAATGAAAGATACGGTGCCAACATCGAATGGACATTTTGACCTGGAAAATCTCTTCCTTCACTATAAGAGACTAATTTACTAGAGAAAAATTTCTTGAATGTTTTATATGCCCCTTCTTCTGTCGGATCCCATATTACTTCCATATGAGATGTCCACGGTATAGTCGGCAACAATTGTAATTCTGAAACAGATAAGCTTGCTGGTAAAGAGTTTCCCCACTTTATACTCTGCACTCTGCTAAAAGGTTTAGGTATTACCTGCTTTTGAAATGCATTGTAAAAAGGCGTAAACACCTTATATTCAGTGTTATCTTTCTTTTTAATAATCCACGGTTCTAATAATAAATGCGAATTAAATTCTTTACAGATAATACCTTTATCCTCTAACATCATTTTCATTTTTTGATTAGATTGTAATCTGTCCGGATCATAACAAATATTCCAATATACAGCCGTTATATCTAATTGCTCTATGAGAGAAAGTATTTCTTCCTCCGTACGTCCTTTACGAATTATTAAAGTAGAGCCCAATGCCTCAAGTTGCTTCTTTACATCTATTACAGCATGGTGCAACCACCACTTTGACGCACTTCCTATTGAAAAAGTTTCATCTTGTATATATACAGGAAGAACCTCACCAGACTGAACAGCCTCAAATAGAGCTGGGTTATCATATAAACGAAAATCTTTTTGAAACATAACAATAATTTTATTTTGCATGGCTATCCTTTCTAATTCTTAAAGCACAATTCATTCTTTATTAGAACAAATACTTCTGTTATTTTTAAATGATTATAAGAATCATTTTTTGTAATTGCAAACAAACTCTTCTATCTTTAATGGATTTTTCCAACTCTTAATAAAGATAAAAATATAATGCACTTTGTACTTATCTTAAACTCTTATAAAATAAAAAAGAAAATGGAGAGAAAGATGAAAAAACAATTTTATAAACAATCAAACTTAAATACATCTATAGATTCAACAATCCTGTGGACTTTTCAAAACCAAAATGCCATAAATACACTTTTGAATGAAGGTAAGCTTATAGCCGATCCTATTTTGTTAGTAAAGAAGATTGCACAGCATATAAATACATTGTAAGACACATGAAACAGAAAGGTATTGAATTTATTATAGATTTACCCATTTGGGCATGGCATTCATGCAATGGTTACCAAAAGAAGCCTACTTATGAGACTGCAAGAGAATTACTATCAGATATTCAATTAGAGAAAGAAATATACCTCATCGAATTCACATGTCCTAATTTTTTATTCATGTTAACAAACTATAGCGGATGGTGCGACATTTATTTTAAACTTACTGGCAATCCTAAAGCAAGTGTAACAAATGATGAAGAAAAATACTTATTTAATCTTTACCCTACCATTGAGGAAGAATGGGAATATCATCATATCCAAGCAACTCTACCCTACCTAAAAAAAGAATGGATTATACAAATAACTGAACTTAGTAAAATGAATGGATTTAACAAATAATATTGTTTATGAATGCTTTATTTAAGCATTCATAAACATAACAAATAGTCACATGAAACTAATACATTTAAAATAGCTTTTTTATAATGGAATCCTAAATATGCTCCTTACTACTATGATTTTGTATACATGCAGTTTACTCATTTAGTTTTGGTCTAGTTTGTAAATATAAATTCAAATCTGGACTTGAACCGTTAATAATTATATCTCGAACAATTTTAGAAAGTACCATACTATAAACTAATCCATTATCTCCATACGCATAGATAAAGTGACAATTTGGAAACTCTTCATACATTCCAATTATAGGTAAACCATCATGAGTACCACCATAAAAAGCACTTAAATAAAATTCAGGTTCAACTGTTATATTGGGAAAGAGCTTATTAAATTCATTTACTAATTTCTCTTTTTTATGGATTAATTTTGAATCTCTTTCTTGAGCAATGTTTGTATCTTCATCTAACCCACCTATAATAATCCTGTTATCTGCAGTAGTTCTCATATAAATATATGGTCTCGCAGTTTCCCAAATGAGAGTACGTTTATACCAAGAAGATAAATCTTCTACAGGATTAGTAACAACTGCATATGAGCTAATCAGTGTAGCGTTCTTTTCCTTTTTAAATTCCAACCCTTCATATCCTGCAGCCACAATTACTTTATTGGCAGTAATAGAATTGCCCCCCTTTGTATAAAAGATAGCACATTCTTTCTCTAACTTTTTGCCAACAATCTCTGTATCTTCATAAATTTGAACTCCTTTATTAGCAGCTTGTTCTAATAAACTATGTGTAAATTTATAAGGATTTATTTCACCATCATTATACGTATAAATAGCTGCACGTTTTTTAAATGGATATCTCTGTCCAATTTGTTTTTCTGATAACCAAGCCGCTTTAAAATCATGCTTATGTAAATAATACAGTTCCTTTTCTAATTTCTTTATATCCTCTTCATAACTTGCATAATATAAGCTGTCACGTCGTTTAAAGTCAGAGCAATAAGGCAAGTTTTGATCAGCATATTCAATATCATTAATAGCTTGTTCACATAATTTCATATGCTTAACTGCATACTCTTCCCCAAATGTATTTACCAGTTCAAAAAACATCTTATCACCTAAATATTGAATAAGTGCTGTATTTGTAAGGTTACTTCCATGTCCTACCTTTCTTTTATCAACGATAACAATATTTAAATCTGATTCACTCAAATAGTATGCTGATTGAGCACCCGAACTTCCTGCTCCTATTATTAGTACGTCACATTTTATATCTTCGTCCAAACGAGGATAAGAAGGTGTATTAGAAAAAGTCGTGTTCCAATATAATTTCCCTTTCTGTAAATCCATTTTAATTGCACCGTCCTAAATAAAATAGTTATATCCCCATCGGTATCTCCAAATCATTCTTACTATATACTTCTTATCAAAATTATCTTGCTATCATGAATAAAGGTTTTCATAAACCTAAAAGCCTTGTCTTAAAAATTTTTTTCGAAAAAACGTCAAATAATTTTTTATTTTTATTATAAAAAGAGCAAAAGATCTCCATTTATAGAAGATTTCTTTTACTCTTTTTAAAGGAAACAACTCCAAATATTTAACATATTATAGTATCTACCAAATAAAAGTTGCTTATCTATCGATAACTTACACATAAGAATGCATTTGTTTCACTACTTTATTAACAGAAACTTTAACAACCGTTTCTTTTTCCCCTGTTCTATCAATCTTGAAACCATGAACTTTAACATCAGACGGTACTAGTGGATGATGACAAATCATATCTATACTCTTCTCAATATTTTCACTAACATTTTCTTTTCCACTTAGCCATTCATCAAGGCTACCACTTGAAAATTCAGGCATGCAATTTTCAAAGAGATAGTCTAGTTCCCTGTTATTTTTTATGGAATCACGTTGAATTTGTAGATTAACTACATCAGTTTCTTTATCCTCTATTCCTACAACAAAAATTTCTTCAACATTTTCTTGATAAATAGCAATAATAATAGATCTCATTATATCTCCATAAGGATGTACAATTACAGAATCGTAGCTGTGTATAGTCAACATGTTTTCTTGTTGAATGTTAGTTACTTGTTGGATAATAGGCTCTATTTCATGTTTAATGTCTGTTAACAATAAAACTTTTTTATTCTTTGAATTCATATGGAGCACTCCTTCTTCATTATTGTATTTATGAAACTTTTAAGCTAGTAACAATAGTTGATAATTCATTACATGATTGTTACCAGTTTTTCCAGTGTCCCTCTGGATCAACACTTGCAAGTCTAACCCATCCATTTTGAACTTTTTCTCGAAATGTGAAATCATTATTTAGCAAACGTTCTATATATTGACTAGGCGCTTGAATTACAATTAGTAAACGAAGTGGTGAATGATACGTCTCACTATCTGACTGCATAACGGATTGCCAAGGTAAGCCTGGCAACAAATCACTTGCATTTCCCTGCATAACACCTAGACCCGCGGTTACAGTTTGGGTTGTTTTGTTTCCACTACCATAATAATGAGGAGCTACAGTTGAAGCGTAATATTGTAGATTTATCCACTGAGCTACTGTTCCTGGTCCTGCAATAATGTTAGCTAATATATCGCCACTTTCATCCTGTTTCCAATCATAATTATGAAGGAAAGCCCTACCTTCTAAGTCACAATCCTGAGTTAATTCTCGTTGCCCGATAATAAAAGATGCATTACGAGCTAATCCCCATTCTGGACGTATTTCACTCCAATCTTCTGCAAATCGATGTGCCTCTTTACTCGCATTTTTTATTTTCGTTTTAAAATTTGGTAATTGCGTTAAACGCTCTCTATTTGCATGTTGGCTCACATTTGGCATAATCGATTCGATACAATCAAATGCTTCTTGCGCAGTTTCCGAAAGTTCTGGGACGTAAATCCATTCCAATTCGTCCACTGTTGTTTTATGTTCAGCTGCTGCAAAAATGGTATCCTCAGGAATTTTAATACCTTCCGCAAACAACGCCTCTCTCACTTCTGGGAGATTACATAAAGTAGCAAAAACTCTTGCATTGAATCCTCCTGCTGCTCCGCCACAAGCACCACACTCAAGTGCTGCAGCATAAGGATTGTTCGTACTTTGACTACTATGTCCGCACATTACAAATAAAGGAGCAACTTTTTCTGTCAGTCCCACCATTTTTAAAGCTTGACGCACATAGTTCACTTTTTCTTCTTTCGTAAAACCGATAGGTATCTCGCCCTTTGTGTCATGAACATGATTAAGCGAGAATGTTGTATCAGGTTTTTGTAACATAGTTTTACGAAGGTTACGAATGAAACCACCAACTCCTCTTGGGACAAAGCTTCTTGTCACCATCTGTAGACCAAGTAAAGGACCACTTAACTCAGGTAGCGCCATACTTGTCAGTACGTTCTGTTTCATCGTTTTAAACGTATAACGTACCGAACTGCCTACCCTCTTACGTTGCTCATAAGATTTAAGTTCATTTTCATTTGTGAGCTCTTTTATTTGATGTTTCGGTTTGAGTATAACTGGCAAAGAAGGATGGTTGTTATTACTACCTAGTTCACTAGTTGCAATTGGTAACCCAAAGAAACCAGCTATTCCAAATGTTTCAAACGGA
Organism: Bacillus sp. FSL K6-2944; assembly: GCF_038005385.1. Classification (NCBI taxonomy): domain Bacteria; kingdom Bacillati; phylum Bacillota; class Bacilli; order Caryophanales; family Bacillaceae; genus Bacillus; species Bacillus sp. FSL K6-2944. The sequence goes on from NZ_JBBOTE010000001.1 coordinate 1,945,055, forward strand.
CCTAATTTTTCAAGGTGGCGACGAAACGGTTCTGAACGTACATCAATACAGAATGCTAATTGAGCTAATACACGCTTTTTATCATTGGTTGCACGTTGTGTAGAAGCAATCTTCTCCCTTAATTGCTCTGCATGCGTTTGTTCCCAAGCTTCCAGCCAAAGTTTCTTGCGAATATTTTCATCAAAACGATAAGCGAATACTAATAATTCACTTTGTTCAGTAGCAGGCATTTGTAACCATTCCCGTGTTGAAATATTCCCCCAATAAATCCAAGAAGCTATAAGTGGGACGATCGAAACTTTTTTCTCAACCTTTTGATTTTTTAAAGGTAAATAAGGTTTTACAATAGCCAGCTCCATAGAAATTCGAACTGCTAAATATTCTATGAGAAGTTCCTGTTCCTGAATTGATTGTTGTGAGCGCCATCGTATCATTCCTGCCCACCCAGGCAAAGAAAGTAAGTGCCCTTCAAGGTAAGATTGTATGTTAGATTCAGAAATTCCTAGTTCAGATAATGCTCTCGCTAAAGCTACTTCGGCATCTTGTGGCCAATTTTTTAAAACTTTACGCTCATTTTTACTGAGCGCTGGATCAAATTTAATAAGGTGTTGCCATGCGCGATAAAAACCTTTCTCTCGATTTGGCATCGTCCAATTTGATCCGGATTCATCAAGATATAATTTACACCATTTAATGATATGATAATTAAGAACATCAGATAGGTTTTCACTATTTTGACTCTCTATAAGCGAACTTATTGGCTGCATAACAGAGGCTTGCATACTTGCTGTATTTATATAATTCATTTCTTCTGCCAATTTATTTACTTCTGGCGATGATAATAGACTAGAAGGTAATTTTTCTAACTTTAAAGCTGCTTGGCAAAATCGCTCTGCTTTCTCTCGCGGAATATGAAAAGATTGTGAATCCAGCCAACGAGACAAACTCATTTGTAAAAATGATTCCTCAATCTCACCTTTCGCTTTTGCCAAATGAATCATGGAGGCACTAGGATAAATATCCACATTACGAGCTTCTTTTAACCAATTTGCGACTTGTTCAAATGATTGCTTTTCAAGTCCCATCCAAGGGTGGTGAGCTGCAAACGTAGAGATAGGCCAAAGTGGCGCAATAACTCGGCTAGCAGATGCAACTAAATCATTTATATTATTTTCTTGCATATCAATGTTTGTATCTTTCTTTAATATTGACGGTATGCTCATCACGAATTACCTCCCTTTGATACATGATGTTTCAGATAGCTTGGGTGACTTTCTACTGACTTTCGTCTCGCCTCACCTACTCGAACTAACCAAAGATAAAGTACAGCGAATAAAGTAGAAGATTGATGACGAGTAACGAAAGTACTAATAACACTACTAAATAGTAAAATACATATAACAAAGATAACGGCTGGAGCTGAAGGTTGAACACTTTGATAAATATCAGTATGCAACCATTTATAAAGAGAATTATGAACGGTAAAGTAAATGAGAGAAAATCCAATCAAAACAATTACGCCAGCAATTCGTCCCATTCTTCCCTCTCCAAAAACAACAAGCTGTTTCCATGAAAAGTATAGTGACCAGCCTAAGATTAACGCACTAACTAGTTGATACCCCTCTCCAGAAGTCATAAACCAGAAAGTAATTGCTATAAATAATCCTAAAACACGCCCAACTATAATCCATAAATTGGACATCTTTTCATTAGACTGATTCACTACCCCAAAACGTTGCACGGAAGAACCAGCTTGTAAAAATAGTGTAGCTTTAAACAAACCATGTAAAATTAAATGAATAATAGCCGCTAAATAGGCGCCTAATGCACATTGAATAAGCATAAATCCCATTTGTGCAATAGTTGAACCTACTAGCTGACGTTTATAATCAACTTGGACTAAACTAATTCCTGTACCTATTAAGATAGAAATACTAGAGAAAATTAGTAAAATTATTTGTGCAATATCATCATGAAAAAGAGGTGAAAATCTAGTTAACATGATACCACCAGCATTTACTAAACCCGCATGCATAATAGCTGAAACAGGAGTTGGAGCAACAGCAGACTCAATTAACCATCTTTGAAAAGGCCATTGTGCTGCTGGAATCATCACCGCTAATATAATTAATAAGTTAATTCCTGTTCTCTCCAATGTTCCATGTAGCACTACATTTTCATTCGTTAAAACTGATGTTAACTGCCACTGTCCTGTTACTTGAAAAAGCCAAATGATAGCTGATAGTAAGGCAATCCAACTTATTGTAAATAGGTAGCCAGAGATTTTAGTTGCTTCACTAACTACTTTCCACCCTTTATTTAGCCCTATAAGTAGAACCAATCCTATAAGCGTTGCTCCCCAACAAATGAGCATTAAGCGAAGATCATCACTTAACCATGCAACCGAAGATACACCTGTAGTAAATGTAAAAAGTGCAAAGTATTTTCGATATGAGCGATCTCCCATTAAATAACGTACAGAGAAACGCTGAATGATTAAACCAATTGTAAGAACAAAGAAAGCCATTAACCAAGCTAAAGTATCTAGATGCCAAGGCCCCACAACTCTATCTCCATTGTTATTAACAAGTGCGAGTAAAGAAACCAATGAAGGTAAAGCAGCGATACCAATATGGATATGAACAAAACGTAAAGGTATCCTTGCATTTAAAAACAATAATCCACTTAGCCAAGAAGCACTAAGCGCCATAAAAAATAAAGTTAACAGTGTTGATGAACTCAGCGAAATTAACATGTTAAATACTCCCTTCTAAGCGAAAATAGCCTATAAAAATTCCTTTTCATTACGATAGTTTTTTTAATTTCAATTTTCATTCACTCTTTTTAGTACATCGTTTTTTCCCATAAAAAAAACCGACAACTTCCATAATTCAATGATTTTATATCATCATTGAATTATGGAGATTGTCGGTTTCACTTCAACTAACTTCAATAAAGTTTTTTGAAGAGCTCCCATTTTATAGAGGATAGTAATGTATGTATTACTCCTATTAAAAATAACAGTATATCTCTGATCTCCTAGATTATGCAATCAATATATCAATTTATGTTATGCGCTATCTTTCAATTAAGAAACTTTTTCATTTAGTCAATATTACATATTAAAAAAATGCTAAAGCCTTAATTATAGCAAACAGTTAAAATAAGCATCTATTAATTTTTTAAAACAATTATAAGATAAACTATATTAAGCAGTTTGTCAATTTATTTATCAGTTTTTTTGAGCGTTATTCCAATTAAAATTCAGTATACGTAAATAATTTCAAGTTATTAATTATTATCATGTTAATAAATTTAAATAAAGCGCAAAACTTTTAGGTTTCTTAATTATCTCCCACTAACCCTACAGTGGTTTTAATTTTCAAAATTTTTCCTCAAGATTATGAAACAATTTAAAAATCATTACTCATTCACCAGTACGGGAGCTTATATCCGTATGAAAACTTTTCACTTTTTCTCCAGTTAATTCTAGTATAATCTCTTTCAAATCTTCAATTCCAGATTCAACTAGCTCCGAACGATTTTTCTTTATCGTTAGCATACCGTCTTTTGTTTCGCAAACCGTATATTCAGCCGGCGTTAAAATACCTTGTAAATTTACGATAATCATATCCCGTAATATATCTGTCTTAACGGATATAGACCCGCGTCCTAGGTAGTCCTTTTCCCAGTGAGTAATTGCTTTGCTTATCTCTGATTCAATAGAGCCTTTTGAGTTTTTCATCTTTGTATCCTCCTTCAATAAAATGTAATTACATTTATAATTACAATAACAATATAATAATCTGGATTGATTTTATTTTCAATTATTGAGAAGAATTTATAGGAATCGTTGTCATGTATCCTTTAGTATTAAGGTGAATTTTTATATTGTAATATACATTTTTTGATTATCCCCCGACAAAATACTCTTACTATAAAGACTCTGTTGCATAGATTTCAAAAAGGACATTCCGGAGAAAATAAGAAATCGACTTTTGGCTTAGTTATTGATTTAGTAATGGAAAACACCTTTTTAAAATAATTATGTTTATACTATAGACGTTGATCTTTCTGGAAGTTTAGTTGAAAATGATCCGCTTCATTGTATACCCCGAATTCATATCCTTTTTCCTTATAAAATTTAATAATTTCCGGAAGCGCTTGTAATGTCTGTAGTTTTTCATGCATTAGAACTACTTCCACATCTTCTGTTGTTGTACGCTTTACATTTTCTATAATTTGCTGTGGGTTACCTTTTAATTTCCAATCATTTGAATCTATCGTCCAATCCCAAACTTTTATTCCTGCTTCTACAATTTTGTTACGAATGTCCTGCCCCTTTAATCCTGGTGCAGATCCATATGGCGGACGAACTAATTTAGGAGTTGTACCCGTAATATTATGAATAAGAGCTAACGTTTCTTTCATCTCCGTTACAAATTGTCCTTTTTTGTATAGCTTATCACTATTATGTGTCATACTATGTGCACCAATATAATGCCCTTCTTTTACTGCTCGCTTTACGTTTTCCTGAAAACCTGTATTTTGTAAATTGCTACCTTGCATAAAAAATGTCGAGGCGACATTTTGCTCTTTTAGTACATCTAAAAAATTCCCAGTTAGTTCGCTAGGACCATCATCGAATGTTAAATAAACAACCTTTCCCACCGGTTTTCCATCAGGTCTTTTCTGTTTTGCTGGTGGTGTTTCTTTTTTATTTTCTTGTTGTTGCGTGTTAACTTGATTACTACTTTCGTTAGCTATTCCCTTCGCTGGGATAGAGTTCCATTTTCCTATTAAAAAGAAGGTGAAAAAGGTCGTGGCTAAAACAACTCCTAGAGATATTATTACCTTAGTTAGTCGACTTGTTTTTTTCTTACTTTGTGATTCTTTCATTATTTTTCGATCCTTTCCCTATTAATTTTTATATTCATTATTTATACAGCTGAGCATTAACTCCAGCTGATGTTTACAATAAATAGATTAATAGAGGAAGGTGAAGATAAAATGCAGATAATGTCGAATTTAGTTAAAGAATAACGTATGGCATCCACTCTTTAAAAAAATATTTGTTTCTCTACTACAGTTAAATTTGAAAACTGGATATACATCCAAAATAAAAGATACTACTCTTTCTAAACAATATTTTCATATCAAGATAACAACATGCTGGTATAAAGATAAAATACAAAGATAGCCGTACTATTGAAATTCTATTATAATTTTGTAATTGGAATTCATTTGAACCAAATGAAGAACTAGAAGAAATATTATTATGTGGAGGTGCCCCGATGAACCTTGTAATTAGAGAGTTAGAAACAAATGATTTAGATAATCTCCCGGAGATTGATGACAGTTTTATAGTGAATGCTCGGTTAATTCTTTCTCTTTCCAATGGAAATAAACGTATAGAATATACAGTAGAAGACGTTCCGAGTTATGAAAAAAGTTATTTACAAAATCAAGATGATAATGAAGAACTGGCTTACAATGAATATATAAATAAACCTAATCAAGTCATTTACATAGCACTGTTACATAACCAAATCATTGGATTAATGGTATTGAAAAAGAATTGGAACCACTATGCTTACATAGAAGATATAACGGTAGATAAAAAATATCGTACACTCGGAGTTGGTAAAAGATTAGTTGATCAAGCAAAGCAGTGGGCAAAAAAAGGCAATATGCCAGGTATCATGCTTGAAACGCAAAATAATAATGTCGCAGCATGTAAGTTCTATGAAAAATGCGGATTTGTAATTGGTGGGTGTGATTTTCTTGTTTATAAAGGTTTGGATATTGAAAATGATGAAGTTGCAATTTATTGGTATTTGCATTTCAAATGAAACTGTTTTTAACATTAAACAAAGTCAAAATAAAAACCCCAATCTCTCTATATTAAAATTGAGAAACTGGGGTTAAGTTATTTAACCATATTTTTTATTTAAAACAAATAACTAATTAATAATCCTGCTGATAATAAGAAGCCAAAAATCGTATTTGTCATCGCTGTTGATTTCATTGCGATGCGCATATACCCAGGATCCTTTGCCCCTTTTTGGAAACTTTGAATCGCAGAAATTGGCTTTCTCAAACCTAGGAACATAACTAATGCCCAAGGGCTTATATAACCCATTAATACAATTACGGCAATCCATAAATACGCAATGAAAAAGGCTACCGCTAGTGTTACCACAGCTTTCTCTCTCCCAAGGAGGATTACTAATGTCTTTCTTCCACCTTTAATATCTTCTTCGATATCTCTGATGTTATTCGACATATTGATTGCACCGACTAAAATTCCAATTGGAATGGAAATCAATACACTTTCAATCGTTATCGTATTCGTTTGAATAAAGAAAGCAATGAGTACAAAACATGTCCCCATTAACAACCCAGAAACTAATTCTCCAAACGGGGTGTACGCAATTGGTAGTGGACCACCTGTATATAAATAGCCAACTGCCATCCCAATTAAACCAATAACCACTAACCACCAACTGCTATTCATACAAATATAAATGCCAATAAAAGCTGCTACGACATATAATAAAAGCGCAACTGTTAACACATTTTTTGGCTTCAATCCATGACGGACAATTCCGCCACCGATGCCAACGGATTCAGCGGTATCTAATCCACGTTTGAAATCATAGTACTCATTAAATAAGTTCGTTGCTATTTGCAGCGCTAAACATGCAAGCATCATCGCAATAAATAAAAGCCAATCAATTTTGGCAACATAAAGTGATGCCACTGTCCCTAAAATTACAGGAGAAAACGTCGCCGTTAATGTATGTGGGCGCGTCATCTTCCATATTAATTTAGCGGAACTAATTTCCTTTTCATTCCCCATAACTCTGTTCAATCTCCCTACATTTTAAGTATAAATTACTAGCAGTATCTTTCTATCTATTTCCTGCCACGCATCCATTCATTATAGCAATAAATGATTATCCTTTCTAACAAATCAACTTTTAATAAAGTAAAATTTATAAAATGAAACTTTACCATCTTCACATAATATTCTGTATTACTCCTAAGAGTGGTTTTAAAGCGATGCGATAAGTAAATGAAATACATAATAAAAAAGAGCCAATCTCCAACACAATAGAAGATTGGCTCTTTCCTTTATTTATTCCCCAATTTCAGAAAATCGTTTTATACGTTCACCAATTTCATCACGAACACGTTGAAATTCAGACCATTCTTTTCCTGCCGGGTCATCAAATCCCCAGTGAACACGATTTACGTGCGAAGGTGTCGAAGGACAAACAGAATCCGCATGACTACAAAGCGTAACGACTAAATCAGCATTATTTAAAATGTTTGCATCAATTATATCTGATGTTTGATTTGTTATATAGATATTCACTTCATTCATTGCTTTAATTGCGTTTGGATTCACTCCGTGTGCTTCGATTCCTGCAGAATATACATTCCACTTATCTCCTAAATATTGTTTGCCCCATGCTTCTGCCATTTGGCTTCTGCATGAATTTCCTGTACATAAGAAATAGATTGTCTTTTTATTTTCCATGTTGTTTTCCGCCTTTGTTTTTAAATTATACTGGTTGGTCATTAAAATATTTACGCTTAAACCAAAAAGCGACGTTTACAAGTGCAATCATGACAGGGACTTCAACTAACGGTCCGATAACAGCTGCGAATGCTGCGCCTGAATGAATACCAAACACACCAACCGCTACAGCAATCGCTAACTCAAAGTTATTACTACCTGCTGTAAATGCTAACGTTGTAGTCACCGAATAGTTTGCACCAATGTTTCTTCCCATAAAGAAAGAAACAAAAAACATTACAATAAAATAGATTAATAACGGAATCGCTATTCTTACCACATCTAATGGTACGCTAACAATCATCTCCCCTTTTAAAGAGAACATAATGATGATCGTAAATAGCAATGCAAGTAATGTAAGTGGACTAATTTTCGGTATAAACACCTTTTCATACCACTGTCTTCCTTTTAACTTAACGAGTACAAAGCGTGTCAACATACCTGCTATAAAAGGAATTCCTAAATAGATACATACTGATTTTGCTACTTCTATCATTGTAATATCGACAATAGCACCTTCAATCCCTAACCATTCTGGAATTACAGTTACAAATACGTATGCATAAACTGAGAAAAAGAGCATTTGGAATACCGAATTAAAAGCAACTAAACCTGCCGCATACTCTTTATCTCCATCGGCAAGATCGTTCCAAACAATGACCATTGCAATACAGCGTGCTAACCCAATCATAATGAGACCAACCATGTATTCTGGTTTATCAGGAAGAAAAATAATTGCTAACACAAACATAAGTACCGGACCAATAATCCAGTTTTGTACTAAAGATAGAACTAACACTTTTACATCTTTAAATACTCGGCCCATTTCCTCATAGCGAACTTTCGCTAATGGTGGATACATCATTACAATTAAACCAACAGCAAGTGGAATAGACGTCGTTCCAACCTGTAATGTATTTAGTCCGTCTACTACACTAGGAAACACAAACCCTAAACCAATCCCAACAGCCATTGCTAGAAAGATCCATAGTGTTAAATATCGGTCTAGAAAGGATAAACGTTTCATTTTATTTTCCAGCTCCTATTAACAACAAGAATTTTTTTCTACTACGGTAGGAGTCGTACAACAAGATGGATCTTCTATTTTATGAACATCACTATCTGCTTTTGTATAAAAGAACTCCCACTCATTACCATCGGGATCCGTTAGCCAAAACTTATCTTGTACTGCATAGCAACAAGTCGTATCCATCTCATCACGCGCGAAGAAACCTTCTTTTTCTAATCGTTCTTTATGCAATGTAATTTCTTCAGCTGTATCCACTTGGAAACCAAAATGATTTACCTGATTTCCCTTCACTTCATCTCGCACGTTCAGCGTGAAATTAAGTCCTGGCGTCTCTAATAAAAATTTTGCATAATCTGTTTTCACTTTAACTGGTGATACACCAAATACCTTTTCATAAAATTCAATAGACTTCTCTAAATTCGTAACGTTTATACCGATGTGAACATATCTCATACCTTATTCCTCCTCTTTATATATCATTAATCAATTTTTTTTGATTAATAACTCAAAATTTTAACAGCAACTACCTTTCCCTGTTTTTCTAAAGATACAGCACAATTCTTCTGATAATAAATTATTCACTTCCGCATCATTTAAATCATAATAACTCCACGTACCTTTTGTTTCTTTTACAATTAAACCCGCATCTAATAAAATCTTTAAATGATAGGACAACTTAGATTGCGTCATTTCAAAAACTTCTGTTAAATCACATACACACGTCTGGCCCCGCTGGCAAAGTTCATACATGATTTCTAAACGTTTTTGATCAGCCAACGCTTTAAACTTTTTCTCATAGAGCTGAAAATCTTGTACCACTGTAGTTCACTTCCCTTCATCAACTTTTTTTGATATTTATAGTATATACGCTAGTGAGTTCATTATGCAACTTATTAATCAAGTTTTTTTGATTTAGAAAAACTACGGTTCTTTTTACAACTTAATAGTTACAACATTTCCGAGAAATGGAGTCTCTATAACTATTTTAAATTTTAATTTGATCATTATAGAGTAGTGCCCCATCACCCTCAATCTAAGAAAAACAAATACCCCAAAATGAGAAAAATCGATATAACTCTTTCGCAAATAAAGATAACTCTTGTTTTTGGTACATATTCATAAAAAGCACGTCACCCTTTCTCATTAACATAAGAGAATAGTAACGTGCTTTTAATTTCAAAAATAGTCTAAGATGGTTGTGGGACGGGACCCCCATAAGAACGTTATCTAAGATTGTATGAGAGGTGTTAGTTCCATTCCAATGGCCTCAGCCGGCGATTAACTCAAATACCGATTTCGGATGATCCCCATGTGATGAAGCTCGTGTCCTGCGACGCCGTACGCGAGGGCGCGCGCCGTAATGCTTAGGTTGTTGGCTGTGCCCTTACGATTCCATGCCTCCGCCGGTAGCCCGCGCAGCAATGTAACCGTTGATTGCCGTACGGCCCGGTAGTCTTCGGCCAATTGCGCGGTTGTCCAGCTTCCGAAAGGAGGTATGAACAATTCCTGATCGAAACCAGTCAGAGGTGTCTGGTCCCCTCTTGCGAACCGGAGCAGGCGGTAGGTCATGACGCGTTCCGCGTCTGCAATGTGGCCCACGACTTCTTTCAGCGTCCATTTCCCTTCCGCATACCGATATGCGGCCTGGCTTTCGGTCAACGATGCCAGGAGCTCGGTCATTTGCTTTTCCTGGGCGAGCAGAATGTCGATGATGTTACCGTCCGGCACCAAACGGATATATTCGCCGGAGCTTCCGGCGTATTCTTCTTCTGACGGTCTTTGATTCATGCGTAGTCACCTCATTATGTAGATATAGAAAATTATAGCACTCGTCTATGTCTAATAAATTCGCGAAATAATAGAACTTCCCTTCTAATAATTGTGGATAAGCAACTATTTAGTTAGTCGCCACACTATCCTGATTCGTTAGCACAATAAGCAATGCTAATCAATAATGCATAAAAATTAGAAGTTATACAATATTTCAAAGTTATTAATATATATTAGGTTATTCCGAAACATATATAAATACATTTTGTCGAAACTATTAAAAAGGGAGAATTTCTCTAACTGGAGAATTAATAATTGTGTTACCAATATGTAAAAATCTCAATTTAAAATTAAAGGAGAACAAAATGGGACAAATAATTGTATCGATGTACCTCTCACTAGATGGTGTCATGGAGGAACCAGCTTGGACTGCTCCATATTTCAATGAAGAAGTAGCAAAGTTTCAATCCGATTTACTGTTTGAAAGTGAAGCGCTTCTACTAGGGCGAGTAACCTATCAAGGTTTTGCAGCTGCCTGGCCTTCTATGACTGATGAAGAGGGTTTTGCTGATAAAATGAACAGCATGCCTAAATTTGTTGCTTCAACAACTTTGGAAGAAACCGAATGGAATGCAAACCTTATCAAGGGGAATATTGTAGAAGAAATATCGAAACTGAAGGAACAGCCCGGTCAGAACCTTTTAATTTATGGTAGTGGTGAGCTTATACAGACATTGATGCAACACGACCTCATTGATGAATATCATTTTATGGTCAATCCTGTTATCGTGGGAAGCGGAAAGCATCTCTTTAAAACCGGAAACGATACAAAGGCTTTAAAACTGATCGAAACAAGAACGACTGGTTCAGGTGTCGTTATTCTTTCCTATCAGCCGGAGAAAAAAGAATAATTATTGATAAATTATATAAAAAAAGATTGACTCTTTCAGATCAGGAAAAGTTAAAAATAACTTCCAATAACGAGAATAATGTAAATAAGCTGTCCATGTAGACAGCTTATTGTTTTTTTGCTTAGCGTGCAAAATTCGCGTCTTGTTCGCGGGACTCCAAACAGTATGATTTTATTTCAAAGACACAACGATCTTACTACACACTTTTTATTTATCCCACACTCTCATTTGCTAGTATTACTATTTTTTATTACTAATGTTGCCGTTTCACTCGGGTGGCTAAGAGGAAAATGATGGCCATATGGAACAAAATCAACCTTACCAAGATGCGATGGAGCAGAATAGGCTCTGTCATAATCCCCCCAAATAATGTGAAGATTATACTTTGTTACTTCATTGAAATCACCTTGATCGTTTTTCAGTAGTAAACTGTTAAGCTGAACCGTAGTATTTAAAATTCTAGGAGAAGTAAAACTTTTACTTATCTTTTCAATATAATGTTCAGGGATGCTCTCCGTACTTTCAAACAAACCATTACTTAATAAATAACGCCCTATCAAATTAGTAGTTGCTAATTTTAATGTCCATTTGTTCATAACTTGAGGAACATTTAGCGATTTAGCATTTTTTTTAGCAACAGGTGGCTGAAGTAAAGTGATTGAATACTTCTTATCTATGTACTCTTGTACCAATGCTTCCAGAAGAATAAACGCACCGAATGAATGTCCAATTAGATGCGCACCATTCGTAGCTTTCTCCAATAACTTTTTCACTACATTCAAATAGATATTTAGAAGATTTTTCTCTTGTTTAAAAGGAGACCGTCCCAAACCTGGAAGATCCAAGATCCATACAGGTTGACCAGTTTTTTCATGAAGCTCTTGTGCTAAAGGAAATAAATCCTCTCCATCACTCAATAAACCATGTAATAAAATAAACGGTTTACCCTTTCCTTGTAATTGGTAAAGGGTAGTGTTATCGCATAATATTCGTTTAAATAAATGATTATGCCGGCCATTTTGATACATTATTCGATAATCCAGATCAGCTACTACGGCAGGGAAAAATTTCATTACACTCGTCTTCTTAAACCAATCTCCTCCCATAATTTTTTTCGCTGAAACATTTGAAAATTTTTGTTTTGTAATAAAATTCAGTCCATCAGAAGGAATTTTTGTTATTTTACTTCCTCCACTATTCATAATTGCTTTCATAAATGGCATTGGAACAGAGATTTTTGGTGCCCTCATATTCATACTTTCCGACATAATACTTAATAATTCAGCAATGTTTTGATCGTGCTGTTTGTCTTCAACAAGTGTATATGTTTGAATAGTCGGTTGCTCCAATCTGAAAACCTGCACAATAAACTTCGCAAGCTCATCGTTTGAAATAAGTGGTAACCTATATCCCTTACCTCCAGGAATCACTGGCATGAGCCCTCTTCGCATACTCATCACAAGCAAACCTAATCCTGCTATCTGCTCTGTACTCCCTGTTTTACTACTACCGACTACAGTTGGCGGATTAATTACAGAAAGCGGATAACCTACTGCTGATGCCTGCTGACGGATATAAAGATCTGCTAAAAATTTTGTTCTCTCATATGGATTTTTTATTTTCAAATAATTGTTTCCTTCTTTAAACACATCAATTGCAATCTTGCTATTTTTATCATCAAAGGGACTCATATAACCTACAACATGAATAAATTGTTGCAAACCCTTCAATTGATGAATACTTTTAGCTAATTCACTAATATGTTTGGCGCCATTTAAAAATACGGAAGCTGCCTCTTTACTTGTCGCTTGAATATCCATGGGGCCTCCTGCATGAATAATCACATCCGTTTTCAATACCCTCTCCTTATCTTCAGCACTTAGACCTAAATCTATTTTCGTCAAATCACCTTCAATAAAGTGCATAACTTCCTTTTTTAAGATGCCTCTTTCTTGAAAAAGGCGTGTTACTTTATTTTTCGACCTCACTAAAAGAAGAATTTTAACATCCTCTTTGGCTAATTCTTTTACTAATTGTTTTCCAATAAAGCCTGTTCCACCAGTTAAAAATACTGTTCTCATATAAAATCCCCTTTTAGTACTACTTAGTACTAATTTGATGTAAAAAAAATGCTTCTTTTATCGAAGCAATTTTAAAAAATGATCTGCTGTTTTCGTGATTACAGTTGCATCCTTCAATGTTTCTGAAATAAATAACGCTCCTTCAAGATTTGTAATAAAAAGTGATGCAACCTCATCAATATTAATCGTATTTCTGAATTCTCCATTCTCTACCCCTTGTTTAAGTAATAGAGAAACTTTCTTTTGTAATCCTGTAAAAAAAAGACCTATTTTTTCTTTTATTTGCGTGGCCTGTTTAGGACTTTGAATATAAAGAGTAATAAATGGACAGCTCCCCTTATACTCCCTCGACTGAACTCCTTGTGATAATTGCTTTAAAAACAGTTGGATACGATCTTCAACTAAAAATTGGTTCTGAGAAAGTATGTCATCAATTGCAGATTGATACATTTCAATCCAATAATCAACGACCCCTTCTAATAATACTTCCTTATTAGAAAAGTGATAATACACATTAGACTTTGAAACTTTGCTTACACGTACTAATTCATCCATACTTGTATAAGCAAACCCTTTTTCTAAAAATAATGTTGCAGCTACTTCAATCACACGTTTTTGATTCATTAATTTTACCTTTGTCATAACTAGAACTATATAGTACTAATTTAAACATTGCAAGTATTTATGTTAATTTTTAAAAAAGTTTGATTAAAAAAGTTCCACTAACATTGATTTTACTGCAAAAAAATCTTATTTTGAATAAAGTTGAACTGGACCCCGAAATTGTTAATTCACTATCGTCTAATAGAGATCACCATACATACCCATCAACTTAAGAAAAAGAAATGTCCCCTAAACGAAAAAATGAGCGGCTTCTCAGAATAGCTATCTGTAGAAAAAGAATTTTTTAATTTAGGGATATATGAAAGTATTAGCTTGATGGTGATGTGGCGGTACCTCAAATAAAGAAATTTTAAACATCTTAATCTGCCTTTCCTTTATGTAAATATAGGAATAATGAAATTACCCCAAGGATAGCTAAACAAGCTCCAATCCATAGAGGAGATACAAAACCATATCCTTTACTGATCCCAAGACCACCTAGTGACGAACCAATAAGAATACCTAGCGTAATAAAAGAACTATGAACGGTATTTATCATTATTCCATTACTAGCTGTTTTCATCACCCTCGCAACCATAGCTGGATTCAATGCTACACCAGTTAAACCAATAAAAATCGTAGAAATCACTGCAATGTATTTATTCTCTGCACTTAAAGCAAATAAAGACAACGCTATGATTAATATAATTAATCCACCCATAAGTATTTTCATTGTAAATTTATCAGCGAACTTGCCAATTATTATATTCCCAATTACGGTCGCACTACCATAGAGAGCAAGTAAATATGGAATACTTGCACTTGAAAAGCCTGTGACATTTGTAAAGATTGGAGTGAAATAACTAAATGCTGCAAACGTACCACCAATAATGAACATACTTGTTACGTACGCTGCCCAAAGATGAATATTCTTAAATCGCAGAAGTTCGTCTTTCCAATTTAATTGCTCTTTATTTGAAGATGATGGTAACAACCGTTGAATCATAATCCCTGATACTAGCACAAGAACAGAAACAGCCCCAAAACTAATACGCCAGCCAAAATATTGCGAAATAACGGTTGTTATAGGTAAACCTAATACAGTTGCGAACATTAAACCTGCAAGTACAATTGATGCAGCTTTTCCCCTTGAATCAGAGTGAACCAATGTCGCAGAAAAGGAAATCGCAACTCCAAAAGCTGAAGCTGAAGCAATACCAGTTATAATACGTGAAATCATCATAATATCATAGTTCCAAGCAATAGCTCCGAGCGATTGACCAATTAAAAATATGAACATTAAAAACAATAATGCTTGTTTGCTGTGCATTCGTAAGAGGATTGCAGTTAAAATGGGGCCTCCTATTACCATTGCTCCTGCATAAGCTGAAATTAAATACCCAATAGATGATACAGGAACCTGAAATGCAAGAGCAAGTTCATTCATCATACCTGCAACCATAAATTCTGATGTAGTCATACAAAAGATTGCTAAAGCTAATAAATAAATAATCGATGGCATAAAAACACTCCTTATTCATTATTGTAATGATCGGTACAAAAATAGTCCGAAAAAAGAGCGCACTAAGCGCCACAAATAGACTCTATTGTTCCTTTGATAACTTGTTCAGACAACATCCGATTTTGCATCGATACATTAAGAACACGGAATCCGTAATAACTGCTTAAAAGCAGACTAGCTAATTCCTCAGCTGATTGCTTCTTTAAAATTTCACCTGTTTGCAATCCTTCCTCCATCACTGTTTCAATAGCTTGTTTAAGAAGTTCAACATGCTTCGAGAAAATTTCTTGTACCATTAAATCGTTTTTAGCACGTTCTATACTGGCATTAATCAATAAACATCCTTTTTGATCCATATTCTCAAAGTCTTCTTTCAATGCCCATTCAAAAAAATTACTTAATCGTTCTTTAACTGGAATTGGAGTATGTAACAATTTCCTTTGTTCCCTAATCCCAATTTCATGGTAGCGTTCTAATACTTGTTTATACAGTTCATGTTTACTACCGAAAGTATTGTATAAACTTCCTTTTCCAAGTCCTGTATCACTGCATAAATCTTGTGTAGAACACCCTTCATATCCTCTTAACCAAAATGTTTTCATTGCAACATCTACAATTGAGGAATAATCAAACTCTCGAGGTCTGCCGCGTTTATTCAATCGTATCCTCCTCTCATTTTAAAGATAACATGAATAGAATACCCTTTTTGTACCATGCGGTCAATAATTTTGTTTTATTGTTACTGTAAAATAAAATTTGATTATTTTAGATTACGAATAATGAAAAATAGCCCCCTTATTCAAATTGCCTAGCGAAAAAATCACGTTTTAATAGACTTCTTTATCATCCCTACCTTTCTATAAATTACTAGTTATGAAACGAGGATCGTTTCATAACTAGTAATTTACTTGATTATCTTGATGGGTATGGAGTAGTGCCCCTATAAACAAAACCCACCAGAAACATCTAAAATCTGCCCCGTTACCCAGCGGCTATCAGAAGAAGCAAGGAATGCTACTGCATCTGCAATATCTTCAACTTGCCCTATTCGTCCGAACACAGATGAATTCGTAGCAAAATTCCGTATTTCTGAATCATCTAGCAATTTCGCATTCATATCTGTCTTCGTATATCCAGGCATAATTGTATTCACTGTTATACCTCTTTCTCCAAGATGTTTAGCTAGAGGAAGTGTCATCGTATTTAGTGCACCTTTACTTAAACCGTATGCAATGGACCCTGTAAAACCAAGTCTTACTTCCGCTGATGAAATTTCCGTTTGATGAATGCTATACTTATATTTTCATGCAAAAACCAATCATTTTAAATATAGATTTATAGGTAATTTAGTTCGTTCACTTATGATATTATAGTTATAATTTGCGATTTACTTTAGAAAACAAAATAAGGAGGCTACACAATGCAAAACGCCGTAAAACTGGATGAAATCGATCATAAAATTATGAACTTGTTGTATGAAAATGCGAGAATTTCTGTTTCAGAAATAGGTCGAATTATATCCATGACGCAACCTGCTGTAAAAGAACGTATTAACAAGCTTGAAGATCAAGGAGTTATAGCGGCTTATCGAACGAAATTTGAGCCTGCAAAAATTAATAAAAACATTCAAGCATTCATCATGTTTAAAACGAGCCAATGCTCTGATTTTATCCAGTATTGTAATGCAGCTCCTGAAGTAACAGATTTATTTCGAATTAGTGGGGAATTTAATTATATGATGAAGGTCATGAGCGATTCGATGGATTCTCTCGCTACATTTTTAGACTCTTTAATGCAATTTGGCTTGTCATCTCCTTTAATTGTTTTAAAGAGTGAGTTTGAGGAGAAATTGTCGTTCTAATAATGGATACGTATTATCCTCCGCTAACAGTAAAAGCTTTTCCTTTATGAGAAAATCCAACAAAATTAATGATTATTAAACAAAAAAGAACATTGATATTTCAATGTTCTTTTTTATATCTCTACTTATTAATTAGATTGCTATTCGAAAAAAGTACCTTAATCCCCTTACCCTTGATTCCTCTGCGCCTCTCTAAACTCCTCCTTCACCTTCTCTAACAACCCTTCTTCCGTAATTAATCGATACGCCGTATTTGCTAATGCTTTTGCCGATGTAATTAATGCTTTATCTCCAAGTTCTGAACGTGCTGCTTCTCTAAATTCATTCGTATGTGCAATTAAATCATCTGGTCCGATTTTAATGTACGGATGAATTGTCGGTACGACTTGACTTACGTTTCCTGCGTCGGTTGAACCGATCCCTACTCTTTCTTTACGATTCACATCTTCACCTAATAGTTCTAGTTCTTCCGCTACGATATCGTTATATGTTTTTGTTACGAGTAATTCATCGATTTCATTTTGGAATTGATGAATTTTTACTTTTGTACCTGTTGCTAACGCTGCTCCCTCAGCAATGTTTTTTACTTTTTCTGTTACTTCTGCACATCTTTTTCGCGTTGCTGCGCGGATGAAGAATCTTGCTGCGGCATAGTCAGGAATAATATTAGGTGCTTTTCCTCCCTCTGTAATGACGCCATGAATTCTCACGTCTGACGGAAGTTGTTGGCGAAGTGCATTAATACCGTTATAAAGCTGAATAACCGCATCTAATGCGTTAATCCCTTCTTCTGGCGAAGCTGCAGCGTGAGCTGTTTTTCCGTAAAAATGAAAATCAAGTGGATCGACTGCTAGTGAAGGACTCGTTGTTGCTGTCTTTCCGCTCGGATGAATCATAAGCGCTGCATCAATATTTTTAAATAAGCCTGCCTTTACATAACTCGATTTTGCGCTACCGTTCGGTCCTCCTTCTTCAGCTGGTGTTCCGAAAACGACAACTTCCCCGCCAATTTCTTCAAGCGTTTCTGATAATGCGATCGCTGCTGCAACGCTAATTGTGCCAATTAAATTGTGACCACACGCATGGCCAAGTCCTGGTAAAGCGTCATACTCAGCTAAAAATGCGATTGCTGGTCCTTGTTTTCCAGAGCTTTTTCGCGCGATAAATCCCGTTTCATGTCCAGCTATATTGTGCTGCAACTGAAACCCTGCACTACCTAGTAATAAACTTAACGTTCTTGATGCGTAAAACTCTTGGTTTCCAATCTCCGGATTCGCATGAATATCATGACTTGTTTCTATGTACTTTTCCTTATTTCTTTCGATACTCTCTTCAATTGTTTTTCTTTGTGACGCTACTCCTGTCGCTCCCATTTTTCTTCCTCCTTTTATTTTCACGTAAAAAAGCCTCTTTCTAAAAGATAGAAAGAGGCTTCTGTATATACAATCAAAATGAGCTTCTTTCTTATCTTTCAAGTTACCTTGCTGGAATTGGCACAGTATTCATAACGAATCCGCTGCCGAGGTATCATAGGGCCAGTCCCTCCACCTCTCGTGATAAGAATTTTCATAAAATTATATTAAATTATTTTTTATTCTAAGTTCATTCCAAGTAAAAGTCAAGGAATTCCTATCCGAATTTACCGAATATCTAAAAATCCTTTTAATACACCAATTGTCTCAGGTGCTTGCAGTCTTGCACATACGTACGGAAATTCCATACTACCTTCAAACATCATTTGAGATGTAAGCGGTGCGCCTGCCCAGAAGATTTCATCATCAATTACGATAAACGGGAATGCTTTATTTTGTCTTTGTAACTTTACATTTTTCAGTGGAACTGGTCCATCACTATACACTGTTATTTGCGCATTTGTACGCATTAACGCTTGCCATACTCGCTTATCCACTTGTTTTGTACTTGGAAGTGAAATAATAACTTTTCGTTTTGCGGCTAAAATATCTTTTAATAGCCCTTTCGGCTCTTCAAGATTCATTTCCATAAACCAGCGTAAACGTTTCGAAATTTTCCGTTCCCACAATTGTCTTGATGTCGTGCGATCATACACATCTCCGTGACGTTCTATATGAGCTGTTAATTGTGATAACGCTTGTTTTCTCGAAAGGTTTTTACGCATATAATGGCAATCTGATAATTGAATGAACTTCCCTCTCGCCCTTGTCACTGCTACATTGACGAGGCGATGGTTTTTATGGTCAAAGAATAATACGCCAGGTCGTTCTTGCGGATAACTGTCAACCGTATCAAAGATCATCATATCTCTTTCAGAACCTTGGAACTTATGAACTGTCGCCGCTAAAACTGGTATGTTTTGATATTTCGTTCTCTGCAACATTTCTCTAATACACGTCGATAAAAAGCGTGACTGCGCCCTGTAAGGTGTCACAATACCAATTGATTGAACACCGTCTAACAATCCGATTAACATCATTTGCATTGCTACTAAACCAGACATAATGTTAAAACGTGAACCAGAAGCAGCATCTTTTAACGAAAAAGCTCCCATTTGGCTCGTATCAAATAAAACACTCGCTTCATTTGCAAACGGCTGCAATTGCGCAAGTTCTTTACGCTCTGAAACAGACGGATGATCGTATACTCTATTTTTATAAATAAACGAATTCGTAAACTTCGATATATCCGCATGCATACGTCTTTGTTCCTGCAACATAAATAGGTTTGGGTGTGCTTCTGATTTATTAACAGACTCAACAATTCCAGCATGGTAAAACATATCTTCCCCAAGCCATTTGCGAACAAGTTCATGATTTGCCATCGCAATTGGAGGTAACTGTAAAAAGTCACCGCAAACGACGATACGTTTCCCAAGTGAAGCAGCTAATGCAATTTGCGGAACGAACGCCATACTCACCTCATCTACGACAACTAAATCAAATGTACGCTCATAAATTAGCGCATCAATGGCACATTTCGATAAAGTTGCGCCGATTACTTTCGCATTTTCAATATATTCTTTTTCTACTTCTTTAATTTTAGCCTTTTGCTTTCGAAGATCACTTTCAATCTCCTGCATACGCTTCTTATCAGAGGACGTTGCCTTATACGATAAGATTTTTTCACGAAGCTCTTGGCGTGTTTCTTCCAAGTAGAGTCTTTCCTCACCCCATGATCCGTTCGTCGTTTCAACTAACTTAGATGCAAGTAACGTTTCATGATTTCGTATATGTTCATGTTGACTATAACCGTAACGAACAATTTCGCCAGGCGTCCATTTCTTTTTCTTCTCAATTTGCTTCGTTACTTCACTCATTAATACGTCTACTGCCGCATTACTATGAGCTAACACAAGTACCGATTTTCCTTTTTGATAATGGGCCGAAATAATACGTGATAAATTGTAAGACTTCCCTGTTCCCGGCGGTCCCCATACGTACGTTGTCGGATTATAAAACGCGCGATATGCCAGTTCATTTTTTGGATTTTTCATCTTCTCAATATGTTTCGGGCTGCTCGTCCCATCAACAAGACGCTTTATACGATTACGTTTCAGCTTATCTTTACGTGCTTCTTTCAATCGCTCTTGCAGTTGCTCTAAAAGTTGCCACGGTTCACTGTATAAAACCGCTTCTCTTATTTCACCTTGTATATAATCATTTAATTTCAGTTCTATTTCTAATCCATGTACAGATAATACTTCTCCTGTCGCTTCCTCACCATCGAACTCAATTCGAATCGGTGAACCTTCAGGTAAGCTTACTTCCGAAATAAGCTGAAATACGTATACTGTACTTTCATAATCTGTATATAAAAAACGACCATTCATGATAGAAATTTTACTACCACCTATCGTTTTCCAATGTTTAATTTCATATGCTAATGCATAATGCCACTCTTTCATCGTTTCCGATAATGAAGGAGTTTGAGTAGTTGTATTCATCGTATAATCTCCTTCCTTCTCCCCAAACATACTTTCTCACTATACCATATAACACGCTAAAATTTGTAAGGTTTTTATCTTGCTTATTTTCTTAATTTTCAATAATATATTGTGTATAATTTTCAGAAAGAAGGAATCTACATGCCAGTTAGAAGAATAGAACACGTTGGACTTATGGTTGCAAACTTAGAAGCATCTATCTCATTTTATGAAGAAGTAGTCGGCTTACAGCTCCTTAAACGTATGGGGCACCCGAACCCAGACTTAAAACTCGCTTTTTTAGGTGTGGAAGAATCGAAGGAAACGATACTCGAACTCATTGAAGGTTATAACTCTTCTCTTCCGGCAGAAGGAAAAGTACATCACATTTGCTTTAAGGTAGACTCATTAGAGGATGAAATTGAAAGAATACAAAAACACGGCGTAACCTTTTTACTAGGAGAAGAAATCGAAACATTACCAGATGGAACACGTTACATATTCTTCGCTGGCCCTGATGGAGAGTGGATTGAGTTTTTTGAGACGGAGAGATAAAGTGAAACTTTAGTCAGCCCACAATAAACGGGATAATAACTTTATGATTCACATAAGGAGTAGAAACTGATGAATACAGTTTTTATTATCGTTTTTTGGGTACTTATACTATTTCCACTTCTTAATATAATTCTGATAAAGAAGTGGAATATAAGTCCCATTGATCTCATGGGGGTATTTGGCAATTTAAAAATGCTGTTTACTTATAGCACTTTTACGAATGCAAAAATAGCCAAAATACGCAAGCAGTTTCGCATAAAAACTTGCATATTTTAGGCTGTTTAATTGTACTCCTTATTTTGTTAAAGTTACCCGTCAGTTCAATTCCAAAGATCTCAGCTGACGATTAACTCAAGTACCGATTTCGGATGACCCTCATGTGATGAAGTTCGTGTTCTGTATCCGCTACACTATCTGTAGCAACAGTTGCTACCTCATTTTCTTCAACACTTGACAAGGTAAAACCTTCTTTTCAAATTCAAAGAAAAGTTTTTATTTTTCAGCATAAAGCATTATAACTCAACTGTTTTCATACAAAATTTTATGCAAAAAAAGAAAAGCGAGGCTCCCTCATATCCCCGCTACATCAATGATGTATAAAATCCTATATAAGAGATACATAGACCAAAAAACAAGATCCCCTGTACATACAAGGATTCTATGAAATTATTTGCTATCGATAATGGGACGTTATGTTAACTATATACGAATATCATATTCATCCAAAATTGCCCTTATTGATGGTACAATTAAAGTCTTGGAGGGGGATTATGGGAATTATTTTATATTTTGCATTTTATTTTGGAGTACTGTTTCTTATAATTGGTACTGCATTAGTTTTATTTATTATGGCTGCATTACCAAAAATCTGGAGTAAAAATCTATCATTCGTAATGATCGGTTTAGGGATAAATATACTTACTATTCCGTTGTCTTTTTTTATAGGTGGGATGGCAACAGATTCTCCTGATAGTACTAGGTTAGATTTCTGGAAAGGATTTTTCTTTATTCAAAAAATACCGCTCTTTTTACTGAGTTTTTTATTATTTTTAACTGTGGTGTTGTGGTTTATTCGTAAGAACAAGAAAAAAGTAAACATATAGAATTTCAAAACGACTTCCAATAACAAGAATTATGTAAATAAGCTGTCCATGTGGACAGCTTATTGTTTTTTTTGCTTAGCGTGCAAAATTCGAGTCTTGTTGGCGGTACCCCATCGCTATCAAGCTAAGTTCATACAACATCAAAGTCATTACAGCTCCATGAGTGCCTAATACTACTTTCCTTTTAAACATATAATTACATTTCTATTATTTATTTTACCACTTGTACAGATGCTGGTTTCCACCCTTGATTCTCTACCCAATCAATATTAACCTTATATTTTTTATTACTTTGTTTATCTCGTACATTACCGTAGGCTTTATTATTACCATTATTTCCAATAAAATCGAAAATCAATTGGCTCTCTGGAACATCAACAGCATAAGAGATTGCTTTTTTCATCTCACTCCAATCTACTGTTCCTTCTTTAAATTTCATATCAGGTTTTGCTCCTTGCTCTGTACCAATTGGCTTCCATGAAGGATTAGTTTGAGGATCCTTTTCTTGAGATACCGTTTTTTCTTCCTCTTTATTTTCAGTTCCGTTCGTTTTTACCGATTTTTCTACTTTTTGTTTCCCTTCTAACTGTGCTGCTTCTTTATCTTCGCTTTTCTTTTCTTCTATCTTTGCTATTTCTTTATCTTCAGTTTTCTTCTCTTCTAACTTTGTTGCTTCTTTATCTTCAGTTTTCTTCTCTTCTAACTTTGTTGCTTCTTTATCTTCAGTTTTCTTCTCTTCTAACTTTGTTGCTTCTTTATCTTCAGTTTTCTTCTCTTCTATCTTTGCTGTTTCTTTATCTTCAGTTTTCTTCTCTTCTATCTTTGTTACTTTCTTTTCTTGAGCAATTGCTTTCGTTGATGTATTAGAAGGGGTAAACAATTGGTATGTCACTATACCAACTGTCACTAATACCAAAGTAAATGCAATATTAAAAATTGCCTTTTGACGACGATTCTGTTGTTTTTCTTGAAATCTGCTTACTTGTCCCATTCTTCAAACCTCCGTGTTTACTTTCTCCTCTACTCTTTATGTATTATCCCTAAAATTCTTAATATTTTTATTAAACAATAGAAATAAACTACACTTTCCATACAGGATTTCATATCATAATAAAATTTGTGTTTTTTCAAGTATCTGACATATGTTATTCAAAATAGTTTAATACATTAAAAATTGATAAGCTTCTGCAATTAAGAAACCTTCAATTTTATTCAAAGGTGATTCCAATTACGTCCACATTAGATCTCCTGTAGAAAGCTTTTTAACAATTAAACCTCTTCTTCCCTTATTAATAATTTTAAAATTAAATTTCCCTCTATAGTATAATAAAGATGTTTCGTTTTCTAATGGGGTATGTCGTAAAATCAAAAGAGATTTTATCTCTTTTACCTTCTTTTCAGAGTAAAGTTCACCACTAGGAAATTCTATTATTCCTAATGTAATCTTTAATTCGCTCTCATCAAAAGCCCACTCTTTATTAAGTTCTCTTATCTTTTGTATAAAGCTTCTTTTAGTTTGTCCTATATAGAGCAATGTTACATTCTTAGCATATACTCTAGAGATTGCAAATATCCCCTTCTTAGAAGCTTCTTCCCTATTATAAAAGTCATTTATACTATACATGCCATACCACTTAATATGTACTGTTTCTATGAATCTCACCTCGTTTTTAGACAATATTATAATTTCTGAATGTTCAAATTACTATGGGTACATATGCTTGATTACTTGAATTATAAATTGTGCTTTTCAATAATACATTTTATTATTACTAATTTCAATAATGAAGAAAAAATACAATATTATAGTTTAATTACAAAGCTGTATAAAAACAAAGTGATGTCGTGCCACATATTTTCTTTTTTTACAATTTCAAACTATCGTGAACAAAATTTTAAAATTTATGGAATAAAAATATAATGTGTATGTACATACATTTCTATTAATTGAAGAAAAAGAGTAGAAATTTAATCTCTCTACCCTGTTAAAATTATTCAACTCCCAAAAAACTGTACATCTTCTAGAGATACTAATTTTCTAGTTTTGATGTTTTTATAGTGCTTGAGCGTGATATTATTCAAGTTTTTTCATTGATAATGCATAAATACAAACAAAACCAGTAATACATCTTTTCTGTGCCGTACTGGTTTTGTTTAGATCATCTTAAATTGTAGCTAGTTCACCGAGATTGCAAATTCCGATTTCGGTGCCCCAGCGAATACGATTGTTCCGTTCTTCGGCAGTTTCGCCTTGTTATTGCCACTCACGATGCTAAAGTTGATGCAAACTCCCTTCTCATCATACACCGCAAACGAACCCTTTGGTGGCAACGTCACGGTCATTCTTTTCTCTGTTGCCGCTTGTGGAATTGTAAACCATTTCGCATGCCCATTTGCATCCAACGTAACTTTGGATGATTGGCCTATATCAATTGGTTTTACATTTGATTCACTTACGTATAACAATCCAGCCATCTCCATATATTCATTGCCGCCTTCTGTATAGAAATGCGTTTCCGTCGTATCACGACCATTCATCACGGGTACTTGGATCTGATGCACCGCGGTGTTCGGACCTGTAATTTTTCTGCCATCCCAATAGCCTGCTGGGCCTTCCTTGCGAGTAATTTGAGTACTAAGATGTTTCGACTGAACAAGATATTGAATAGAACTAAATTTCTCGTTTACACGATAAAACTTGACACCTTCCCTCTTTGCCCATGCAGCAGCGGTTTTCTTCGAAAGCACGTTATCTTCTAGTTTCTCAGCTAAATAGTGGGTCATCACACTTTGCCCTAAACCTGGATGAGATTTATATGCGCTCTCCTTCAAATAAGTTCTTCCATTCTTCTCGGTTACGAAGTTGAGCTTGGAAGTACCCCCCTCATTAATAAAGCTTCCATCAGCAGTATATACATATTTTTTTTCTGGATTAGATGGTAAGAATAGTTCACCGTTCTTCGTAATTTCAATCTTGAAATGAGTTTCGCTATTACCATAAAATCCAGCTTTCTTTGCTACGCCTTGAGGCATTTTGACTTTGACCGGCTTACCAAAGGATTTGTTCGGCTTGATTTCCTTAATAGTACCTTTTTCTTTAAGCGTAGCGAGCAGCAATTCAGTTGCCATTAGCTGATTTGTAGAGCTCCGTCCACCAGATGTCAATACAGCCGCTGCTATTTTCTGTTCCGGAAGCACGACTAATATAGCATGTTGCAATGCCGTATCGCCGCCCTTAGCCAAAGCTTTGATCCCATATTCACTGAATGGGTATAGTTTCACACTATCCCAGCCAAGACCATAGTTAAAAATATTCTCGCCAGCCCCCGGCCACATTCCTTTTTTATATTCCTCTTGCTCCATTTCCTTAACTACCTTATCAGAGAGGATTCCTTTTCCCTGTCCCATAAATAGTTGTGAGAATCGCACCATATCTTCTGCCGTGGAAGATATACCTCCCGTACCAATAACATTCACCGATTCAATTGGAAGTTGCCCTTGGTACGCCGGGTAATATAGTCCAGCCCGATTTTCATCCCTCCATTTGTCCTGCGGCGTTTTCGTATGATTCATTTTTAAAGGCCCTGTAAAGTTTTGATGTAGAAATTCAGTAAAGCTCATACCACTAACTCTTTCCACCAAAATTTCGGCCAGCGTAAAACCATCGTTACAGTATACCGAGAAAGCACCAGGGTCCGCCTTCAAGTTTTGATTTGACAATTGCTGTAACAAGGTATCATGGGCATAGGTATCATTATCGTTAAATAAAAATGCATTACCTAACGTAGAACCTTGCAATCCAGAGGAGTGATTCAATAACATACGCGGTGTAATACGTTTGTATCGACCGTCCTTCATCTTAAAATCAGGAACATAGCGGACAACAGGAGCATCCAAATCGACTTTTCCTTCATCGACCAATTTCATTACAGCCGTTGTTGCATACATTTTACTAACTGAACCAATCCCTTATAAAGTATCTTTGGTTAGCGGCTTTTCCCCTTCCATATCGTTCTTGCCAGCCTGACCAGACAAAATAAGTTTTCCATTATCAATTAGTGCATACTGCACGCTAGCTGCCCCATGGGACTTCGTAAGTAGCTCCGCTTTCTCTGCTGCAATCTTCTTCAGTTCCTGACTAGCTACTTCTTCACCAGTTACAACAGTAGTCTTACTTTCAGAAAATGCTTTCGCTCCTGTTGGTAGAATCATAGTTACCGCTAATGCAGTGGCTAACACACCAGTTAGCTTATTTTTCATCACGGAATTACCTCCTTAAATAATTGATCGTTTTCATCATTCCTTTGTTTAACTATGAAACTATGATAAATTTTACCCGTTTTTACTTTTAGACTACTTGCTAAATTCAGCAAGTAAAATATTTTTAAAAGAATCAGGAGTATCAGCTTTAAGGCTGTTCAAATTGACTGCCAATGTATGCTTGCCTCCAAGTGTGCCTCCAGCAAAAGTTAAAAAGCCAGGAATGGTTCCTCCATGCCCCCATATCGATTCACCGTTTGAAAGCTTCATTTTGAAAATTCCAAGCCCGGAATCACCAAGCTCATCTACTCCTGTAGGGACTGTTGTAAGCATTTGCTTTAGTTGCTGTTCTTTCAATAACTTGCCCCCAAGTAAATAAGAAAAGAATTTGTTTAAATCATCAGCTGTAGAAATCATATCTCCGGCCGAGCTCCCCATACTTGGGTTATAATAAGTAACATCTTTTGGCTCACTTGCTCCGTCTAATTGGATATATCCACGGGCATGCTTGGTTCCTGGAATGACGCTTGAATTTCCAGGTAAGAATGTATTCGCTAATTCAAGTGGTTCAATAATTCGATTTTCAATCTCTTCCGCATAGCTGTTCCCAGTTACTTTTTCAATAAGAATTCCTAGTAATACATATCCTGTATTTGAATACGACCAGCTCTTTCCTGGGGCAAAATCTGGAGGCATGGATATTCCCATCTTTACTAATCCTTCAGCAGTATAAGATTTTTTTGTATCCATCATATTAAAATCCTTTGACCTTGTGTAATTAGCGATACCACTTGTGTGATTCAATAATTGCCGGATAGTAATCTGTTTATCATCATATCCATTTCCTTGAATGACACCAGGCAACCATTTTTCAATAGAATCGTCTAAATTCAAGCGGTTTTCTCCTGCTAATTGAAGTACAACTGTTGCAGTGAACGTCTTTGTCACGCTGCCAATTCGAAATCGAAAATCTGTTTTCATTGGTTTCTTGGTACTTAGATCCGCTACACCAGCCGCATAACTCCATGTTTTTCCACCCTTAGAAGTTTTAGCAAGTATCCCTGGATATCCAAGTTTCAAGGTATCCTGCATGGCCTCTTTGACGGAATTTCGATCTCTTTGGTTGCTTGTTTGTAACGAACTAGATACATTTTGAATGGACTCCGCTTTTACACTTGAGGTTGGAGTTGTATAAAACAGGGAACCTCCAGTTATTAAAAGGGCTAAACCTGTACATGTAATTTGACGATGCTTTTTCATCAAAATAATCCTCTCCCCTATTCATATTGTATAAATGGTTATTTGCTGTTTGGAACTAATCACACAGCTTTCTTCTTACCCCACTGCAAAAGGACGACATTGAATCTGTAATGTCTCTTTTCCTCCAAACAAGTCTTATTAATTGATTTGTTTTTTATAGAAATATATAGTATTTTTCTCCTCTCACTCTTCTTTACATTTTCATCTTACACAAGGAAAATCTCTTTTTTCTTACCTCTTCCTTACAAATTCCTTACGTTCAAAATCACTTTTATAATTGATTATTTTTTATGCGAGTCCCCTCACCATCAATTTAAGAATTAAAAAAAGAAGGGGATTATCCCCCTCCTTTTTACGCTTGCTCCGACTTTCGAAATTATTTAATATACCCACGATTCAGTTCCGTTAACTTTTCATTGATGTTAAAAATTTTCACTCTAATATCTTTTACACCAGCTGCTTCAAGTCTGCTCTTGTGCATTTCCGCGTATTTTTCAGCATCTTGTTTTTCTTCAAATACATAAATGCCTCCAGCTTCTTTTGTTTCTTCATTCTCAGTCCATATTTTCCAATGGAATCCTTCTTCTTCGTTAATACTTTTTGCTAAATCCCAAAATCCTTTTTCCATTTCTTCACCAAAAGGACCTTCAAACGGAAAATCGACTTGTAATAAATATGCCATTTTCACTCACTCCTATTTTTAATATAAAATTCTTGCCATTCTTTTACTGATTATGATCCGAATGATCGTAATGTCTAAATTCGTATTGCTATTATTATTCAAGCACTAATTTGAGAATCCCCTTATTTGTAACATAATCACATAATGATAGTAACTTGAACGCATAAAGTGAAAGTTTAATAGTTTTCAGTTATGTTTAAAAAATGTGATACAAACTTATCCCTAAACTAAGGACAAACAAAACAAGTGCAGGTATTGCTTTCTTAAAGGGATCTCTCGCTAATACAATTAGAGTTAATGCGGCTGCAAGCATCGTACCAGCTAATAACAATCCTGCCCATAAAGCTATTACTGGAATCCAGATTCCTATCAACATTCCAATCGCTCCTACAATCTCAAAAGCTCCAGTTAAGAAATTAAAAAACGAAGGTAAACCAAATCGTTTGAACTCATCTGCCATTTTCCCGGATATAATTTTCGTTCCTGTCATTAAAAAGAACAGAGACAACACTACTTTTACAATATTGATGAAAATTAAAATAGTAATCACACCTCTCTTATTATTTGGTAAAAACTCAGTATTGTTCAGATAATAGTCACTACCTTTATCCTATTTCCTGAGATTACCCGTATGGAAGTCGCTTCAATTTACATTACCCTTTTCAATATTAAAGGGCTGAAAATTATATGCTATAGCATATATAATACAAAAATTTGACTGGTACTAGGCAAAAAGTGAACCTGAATCAGATATCATACAAAATAAAGCTATCTTCCCATTCCTCAAAACAAACAAAAAATTATGTGCTATAGCATATATAATACCTAAAACAAAGTTTGTTCCTTATGAATAGCATAGCATCAATAAGGAACAAATATTAATAGCGTGTATCATACAATTTGTTTAATAACGATTGTAATACTTTAATTTCTTCCTCGCTCAAATTACTCGTAACGAAATGGTGAGCGTCTTTCACTACAGGCAAGATTGTTTTCTTTAACTCGTCACCTTTTTCAGTTAAAAAAAGGTTATGTGAACGCCTATCTTGGTCATTCAAAGCCTTCTTTACAATCCCTTTTCTCTCCATTGACTGTATCATTCTAACAACAGTAGTTTGATCTTTATCAATAGCTTCCGCCAACTCTTTTTGAGTAGTGCTCCTTTGGCTACAAAGAACACTAATAATCCCCCACTGCTCTGGCGTAACTCCATACGGCTTTAATTTCTTCGTAAAATAATTGGTCATTTTCACGTCAGTACGGTGAACAAGATAGCCTATTAAATCATGTAAGTTCATATATCACCTCTATAAATTAAGATATAAAAGGATATAGCATACCAGTCAATCATTCACAATGAATGTATTTGTTTCACCATATATATGCTATGGCACATATATTAAAGTAGATTATTTTAATTGTCAAATGATTTACCTATTATTTTTCGAAAACAAAATCGCACCCTTAGCTTATAGCAGGAATAACTAATCTGACGTATTTCTCTGGCGATTTCTCCCCTGTCGTTTTATGATATTCTAATAACATTTGATAAAATATGGTATCTACAGACTGTCAAACACCTTTCAAGATACCTCGTCCAGTTCTTGCTGTTACAAGATAAACAGCATATAATCAGTTAACCACCCACATTAGCAACGAAAACATAAAGAAAAGGCATTCCAAATATGAAACACCTTCTTTCGTTTTATAAAACCATCCACTTAAATCTATTTTACAAATATAACATTCAACACGCTGAAATCTTCTATTTAACGTAATCACTCATTTAACTAAAAAACTTAGTTAAATGCACAATGCTCTTCTCACTTTTCTTGCAAAATTTAGTGGATCATCAACGTCTTCGATATTAACGTAAATCAAATTTGGATCATCACATAACCACTCATTGTGTATAGACGAAACGATTATTCCTTGTTTAATAATTGTCGCCACAAATTCAGTGACTTCTTTTTGTAAGAGTGCTACTCGGCCTAGGCATAATGCCCGTCCAGTTTTATTGTCTCGTGATTCGAATGAAAAGGAAGTTGTTACTCTAAAACGTTTTCCTAAGATTGTTGCTCGTATTTCATCCCTGTTTATTGTTGCCACGCATTTCCCACCGGCGAATCCTTCTTGCCCGCCGATAATTCTTGCAAACTGTTGACAAATTAATTCATCATTAAACGCCATACCTTTAATCATCCCCCCTTTTACTGTTAGGTTATGAATGAATACATAGGTCTGAAACGGTAATGAATCTAATCTATAAAAAAATGATGGCAATCTACCGAGAGCTATTAGCTCAATTATTCTTGATCGTATGAATTGTTATCAGAGTTTAAATGGTGCAGAATTTTCATTTTATGTTTAATGGGCATTGGAGACTGAAAGCAAAACTCAGCTATTATATGGTAAGACATTTTTAAAAAGCATAAAAAAGACACCCTAAGGTGCTATCCTCCGACTTGAGAATCGTATCTATGTATGGAGAAATTTAGAAAAGACAAATACAAAAGAGAAGATTCTAACTATAATTTATAGAACTCTTATGCCATGAATTACTTACATATTTCCTTATTTACCAGAAGAAGAATCTCAGTTACATTATTTTCTGAACAGTCTCGTTAAAGCCATCCCAAGAAATCCAATGCCCATTCCTATTAGCCATCCAGTTTGGGCATTACCTAACATAGATCCCACTCCTCCACCAAGAAACATACAGCCAACGAATACTAATCCTCCAATTCCCCAATTCGGCCGTTCCATAATTCAATCACATCCTTTCAATAAAACATATGCGATTAGCTCCCTCAACTTTCTTCTATAGGATAGTTCATTATTTTGCTTAGGTTTAGCGCTATCAGGGAATTCGAAAATTTCTCTTTTTTATATAGACCATTCATTTGCCACATTTCTGTTTACTTATATTTTTTAAAAGAAGGTTTCCATTCTGTTAAATCCTGATAAACAAACGTTATATTGTTACATATTTCCTCTACAACTTCGTACATACGTTTCATATCACTAGTCGTAAATAATATAGATCCTTTGCGTTGAGTGCTATCTACAATAGGTGGTATGATGTCTCCCTCTTTTAGTAATAGATCAATTAATACGACCTCGGATATGTTACTTAACTCCTTATACTTGATTTCTTTTAAGCAACCTGGTTTTGGAATCAAGCTTAAAGACATAGCATGACATTTTGAAGATACACATCTAAATTCATCTATAGTCTCAGTAGCTAACGCATCATAATAGTATCCAAATTGGGATATGCCGGTTGTTAGTTCCACCATCTTCCAGATATTACCACCACCTATCCTAACTTGAGATTCTATAATTATCGGCTTATTTTTTTTGTCTATCTTTACTTCTGTATGAGTAATGCCGTTTTCCATTTGCATGTCGTCCAAAAATAGCATTACTTTTTCCATAATTAATTGTTTTTGAGATTCATCTATAGGTGCTGGCATAATAGTATAGTTTATTATAAACGTACCTTCTTTAAATACTTCAGCTGATATCGCTAGTATAGAATGTTTTTTGTTATAAGAAACGGCTTCGACCGTATAAACTACATCACCTTCAATGTACTCTTCCACTAAAACAGGTAGTTGAATACCATTTTCTTCAAAAAATACCTCTACGTCATCTCCCGTGTCTAGCTTAGATACACCTTTACCACCTGCGCCAATCGGGGGCTTTATTATAATACTATCTTTTTTGTTCAAAAATTCATTAATGTCTTCAATAGTATTGCAAACTGTCGAATCTATCGAAAAGTCTTTACCTGCTAGCATTTCACGCATCATGTCTTTATTGCGGGTTATCATATTAGCATTGTAAGAAGGCCCTTTAACATTAAAAATCTTTGCAATTATGCAAGCTGTATCTAATGCTGTTTCGTTGAAAGATACAACCACATCAAATGGTTTCTCTTTGAATAATTCTTCAGCATAGTATATAGACAAGGGTATATTTGTCGTGTCTAATTCTTTTTTATAGAAACATTTTTCTAAGATAGTCCCATCAAAATATATGTGTTTAGCGTACGATCCTATGTACGAAACAATATAGCCACTGTCTAATGCATCTTGTATAGGCTTTGTCCATCCCCCTATAAATAAAATGTGGGGTTTATTTTCTATGTCAGTTCCTTTTAATACCTTATGCATCACAATCATCTCCTCTAAAATGAACTCGTATATTCAATATCATTTCCTTTTGATACGCCACGTCTTAACAACGCCACTAAACAAAATGTTGTTCCGAATCCCCCTATGAATAACGTAGTTTGAAGCCCAAATATTGAAACTAAAAATGCACTAGCAAAACTTCCTAATGCCCAAGCCCCCCAATTCAGCGTACGTTGTACAGCATTTACTCGGCCTAGCATGTGACTTGGTGAGGCAAGTTGTCGTATGGTTGCAGCGTAAGGGCCAAATACACCTTCTCCCATACCATGTATGATACTTGCAGCTACTATACCGATAATGGTTCCCATATATCCCATTATCGGTATAAAGGCCAAACCAGTAACTGATACAGTAGCGCTATAAATAAGCATTTTTGTATTATTAATTTGTTGACTTTTTTTCATGAGTATCGTGTTACCTATTAAAAATCCCACCGCTGCTGAGCCTACAACAAACCCTATTTCAAGTTCAGATAGACCCATTACCTTATACAGGAATATTACTAAAATACTATTTAGTATGTATTTAAAAAAACCGTAAACAGCGCCACAGGTTACAATTGGTTCTAATACAGGGTGTTTTTTAAAATATACCAAGCCTTCATATATGTTTTGGTATATGGATTTTATATTTACGTCTTTTAAAGAGCCCTCTGTATGCGGTTTAAACTTGGAAATAAATAATACAAATGCAAAACAAACAAAATACGTTACTGCGTCAATAGTAAAAGAGCCTGTTAATCCAAATAGAGTAATGATGATTCCTGCTAGCATAGGACCAATTACTACAGAAAGAGACTCCGAAAGTGCTAGTTGAGCATTTCCTTTTTTTAAATAGTCTTTATCTGTTACTATTTCAGGTAAGAAAGAAGGAATGGCAATGTTGTAAAACGTGGTAAATATCCCATTTAAAAACATGATAAATACCAGTAAAGGGAACGTTATAATATTTGTTACAGTCAGTATGAATACTGATAAAAACAATACTCCTTGACATAAACTACAAATTAGCAAGACATTTTTCCTATGAAAAATGTCTATTAAAGCACCGGCTACTAACCCGAAAATTAGGTAGGGTACAAATATAATCCCACGAAGCATGGCAGCATTTGCCTCGCTTGTTTGTAGCACCTCTAATGCAAAAAGAGGCAAAGCTACCATTGTAAGCTGGGTACCTAACAAACTTATAGACTGTCCTAGCCAAAGCTTGTGAAAATTAAAACGTTTGCTATCTTTCATAATATCCCCCCACTAAATTCATATTTATAAATTATCAAGTTAACGATATAAATAAGAACAGGAAAAGCCTATCTTTCAACTAATGTCTGTACCACATAAAAATTCGAAGCCTAATATAAAAGCGATTTTAGTTTCAAAATGAAGACTTGATCTTTAAAGCTCTCTTGGCTATTAAAAAGCTCATTTTCCGATTTTATGTCACTTTGAATCACCTCCAGCATCAGTATAACCTTGAAGGCACGCTGTTGTACGCATTTTGGAATGTAACAGCAAGATATCAAAGTTACGATGACAAGTTTTTATGTAATTATACGTAATCAAATCTGCACGATTTGAGGAAAAGAACAATCTGTGAATCTAAGGTATTAAGTTTGAATTCAACTCGTCACAAATATACATTTGGATTGGAACGATACTTTTATAGCGGTGATATATCAAGTTACCCTTTCCTAGGATTCTTCAGAAAGAACAGCGTATTTTTTCATATTAGGTGTTATTTTGTTTTGTTAGTTTAATAGCGATGTAGCACTCCCCTTTCAAAATAGTAAAGTATAAACATGAAAAAACTCCAAACAAATTTTGTTCGGAGTTTTTTCAAATACGCGATATTTATTTAATCTTCATTATCAATTTCTATTGTACCTGTCCTTGCACTAACTTTTAAAATATTTAACAGATTATCAGGTGTCTTGATTTCCACTTCATATTCAAATTTTGATTGTGCTAAGTTGTCATCTTCTAATTCGAATTCTTTTTTCACATTCATAATTTCTCCATTTGTATGAGCTAAAGAAATTTCACGAACTTGTTTCTCTGTGTAGTTTTCATTCTTTTTTGCATAATTGTAACCCATGCCATAATATCCACTAATAATAGCAATACCACTTACTAAAATAGCAATTACACTTATAATTATTTTCTTTTTATATTTTAACATTTTCATCCACTCCTTAATGATTAATCATCTATTCCAAATCTTGCTTCAAGTGCATTTTCTGCTTGCTCTAATTGATCTTCCAGTATATCGTGTTCTTTTTCTTGCGTTTGATATTGCTCAACAGTTATCGTTCCAGCGTGATAATCTGCTTCTAGCTGATTATCAGATAGATCTATCTTGTCATCCAGTTGGTCAATTTCTTTTTTTACTGCTAAGTACGTATTTAGGTTTTCTTCTTTTGCTCCAACTGGTTTCGTGTTATTTGCCTTTTCTACAATAGATGTGACTTCGGTTTTGAAATCTTGTGTTTGCTTCGTATCATTCGTAGCAGGCCCTATTTTGCTTGGTTCTTGTTGTAATTGAGCGACTTCTTTTTGTAATTTATCATTTTCCACTTTCAGTTGTTGTACTTCTGTATTGTTATCAGCTTGAGTAGAACAAGCTGTTAAGAATAAACAGGACATTGCTCCAATCAGCATCCATTTTCCCATTCTGTTTTCCTCCCTTTACATGTGCACCTTATCCTTGCCTTTATATTACTGAACAAACATTAAAGGAAGATTAATATACAAAAAAATAAAGTGAAGGCTTTTACAGGCAGTTAATCCCTACCTCCCTCGCATTCACCGAATTTTGAGGGAGGAGTCTTACTGCCCGTTAATGCGGGATAAAATGATATAATTAACTAGTTTCTAATCTTTCTTTAATGTTTTGGAATTATAGTGATACATATTAATAAGAAGAAAAGGAGAATGTTAATGCGAGTTCTTATCGTCGAAGATGAACAAGACTTACAAAATATATTGGTGAAACGATTAAATGCAGAACATTATAGTGTCGATGCATGTGGGAATGGAGAAGATGCCCTGGATTATATAAACATGGCTACCTACGATTTGATTGTCCTTGACATTATGATTCCCGGAATAGATGGTTTACACGTATTACAAAGATTACGCGCGGACAATAATGCAACTCCTGTCTTGCTTCTTACAGCTAAAGATACAATTGATGATCGTGTAACAGGACTCGACTTAGGTGCAGATGATTATTTAGTAAAGCCGTTTGCTTTTGATGAACTGTTAGCAAGAATTCGAGTGTTAATGCGAAGAAAAACAGGAAATACATCTAATGTGTTTGAAATCGCTGACCTAGTGGTAGATTGCAATATGCATAAAGTAACAAGAGGAGACCAAGTTATCACTCTTTCCAGTAAAGAATTTGCTATTTTAGAATATATGATTCGTAATAAAGAAGTTGTGCTGACACGAGATAAAATTGAGCAACATGTGTGGAATTACGACTATGAAGGCGGATCGAATATTATTGATGTTTACGTCCGCTATCTGCGTAAAAAAATTGATAGCCAGTTTGAAACAAAGTTAATTCATACAGTGCGCGGAACTGGTTACGTATTGCGAGTAGAATCATGAAAAGACTATCAATAAAAATGAGAGTGACCCTGTGGTATACGGGGCTAATTGTAATTATTATGGCACTCGTGTTAGCTTTTATTTTAACTTCTTCAGATAAAATTTTGCTTTTTAATATGAAAGATCAATTAAAGAGCACAGTAAAAGAAAGCATGGAAGATATCGAATATAAGCATGGGCAGTTAAAGATTGACGATGATTTTGAAACCTTAGAAGATGGAGTAAATATTAGTATTTATAGTAAACAAGGTGAGCTGTTGGTAGGACATAGTCCAACAAGCTTTAATAAAAAGATATCGCTTAAATCCGATGAAATACAAACCATTAAAGACGGCAATAAAGAATGGATAGTATATGATTTTCTCCATAATGCAGGCGGCGATGAGCAAGTCTGGGTTCGTGG
This sequence comes from Bacillus sp. FSL K6-2944, assembly GCF_038005385.1. Taxonomy (NCBI): domain Bacteria; kingdom Bacillati; phylum Bacillota; class Bacilli; order Caryophanales; family Bacillaceae; genus Bacillus; species Bacillus sp. FSL K6-2944. The sequence continues at coordinate 1,982,386 of NZ_JBBOTE010000001.1, forward strand.
AATAATGACTATGAACCAATTATCCTCAACGATAAATACGCTTATCGTGGTAACAATCATCTCATTCCCATTACTTATTCTTATTGCGGCATTCGGGGGATATTTTATCACGCAAAGAGCTTTTCGACCTGTGCAACAAATGAGTGATTCAGCTAGTAAAATTGGTGATGGTAAAGACCTTTCGAAGAGAATTAATTTACAAGGTTCACCGAAAGACGAAATATATCATTTAGCACAAACCTTTGACAAAATGTTTGTGCGATTGGAGACATCATTCGAAAGTGAAAAACAATTTACATCTGACGCATCTCATGAATTAAGAACACCAACATCTGTTATTATTTCACAATGCGAATACGCTTTATCGCAGAGGAATCACCCGAAAGAAATGGAAGAATCGTTAGAAGTAATTTTAAAGCAATCACGTAAAATGTCCGCTCTAATCTCACAACTCTTATTATTAGCAAGAGCTGACCAAGGAAATCATAATACTTTCCAATTTGAATGTATCAATATGAGTGAATTAACGGAAATCGTTGTAGAAGAGCTTTCATTAATGGTTCAAGAAGCTTCGATTGATATAACAACTAATATAGAGGAAGACCTATTTATTAAAGCAGATCAAACATTGATGATGCGTTTATTAATGAATTTACTAACGAATGCGATTGCTTATAGTAAAGCGAGCGGAACTGTGCATATGCAACTATTCCGTGATGAAACCAACATAATAGGTAAAGTCTCCGATAATGGCATCGGCATCAGCGAGCAACATATTACTAAAATATGGGACCGCTTCTATCGAGTTGACGCAGCACGAACATCTTCAAACATCGGAAACACAGGTTTAGGATTGTCGATGGTAAAATGGATTGTCGAACTACATGGAGGAGAAATTACGGTTGAAAGTAAATTAGGAGAAGGCAGTACTTTTACATTTAAACTACCAATTGAAAAAAGAGCATAATTTATACGTGTCTGTCGCTTCAGAATAAAGATTGATTCAAAGGCTCTCAACAATCCTTATGTAAAAATAACTGACGCATTTTAAACATCATCGATTTTATCATTTTGGACAACCTATTCTGTTAAATTAATATACATGCGAAAAAACTATCAAAATAAAACCCCAGAAATCCAATGGTCTCTGGGGCTTCATTATATATTTAGCTCTTTTTGCTTTTTGTTTTGTTTATGTCTATACAGTAACTTTCGACTTATTAGAGAAATCACTAATAAGGTCAGAATTAATAAGATAAGTTGCATAAATGATAAATCAAAATATTTAGCACCTGTAGCGATTAAAAGTGTAGAAATCGTGCCTTTTACAACGAAAAAAATAATAACCCATAATCCGCCTTTTTTCCAGTTCATTTTATATTACCCTTTCCTACGTTTAAATTCTTAAAATATTTAATGATAGTTCGTAAATATGACAACTTAATAGAAATCTATTATATTAACAAAAAATTCATGTCTAATTAAATGCGACGATTCTATATTAAGTGAAAATGATATTCATTGTCAATTTTATTGATTATTTGAATACTTATTCTTAATCTCTTTCTACTTTGTTTCTTATAAGCAATACACTCTTGTATTCAAACAAAAACACCTCCATTGCATTTGCACACTTAGTATGCGAATGCAAGAGGTGTTTATTCATATACCATCAGATAAGATTTCCTGCTTTGTTTATTTCTTGATACGTAGCTATTTTCTAGTACACGATAACTGGATCATACGTGTTCAAACTATCATATACAGTTTTTGCAACATTAGGAAGAAGGTTCACACATCCACCTGATCCTCCTGTTAAATAAGCATTATTTCCCCAGTCTTTCCGCCAGCCGGCATCGTGGAATCCTTGACCACTATTTGTGAATGGAACCCAGTAATCTACTTTAACCGCATAATCAGCTTTTCCTACTGCGTTACCTCTTAGCGTATATGGTGTTCGTTTATATAGGACGTACCACACACCTGGTGATGTATCTTCACCAGTACTATGTTTACCAGTTACTACATTTGTTGTAACAACTAATTTTCCATCTTTGTAAATCCAAATTTGTTGCTCTGCAATTGAAACTTCCGCATACGTGTCTCCGATGCCATTATTCGCTGTTGTTTTATAACCGATACCTTCCTTCTCCCAACCATTTCCGTGAATATTAGAAGCAGAAAGCGCCTTTTCGCCTTTCTCAAAGGCTTGTTGAACTTGTTTAGTTTCTTTTTCAACATCTAGTGCCCAGCCGTAGCCTTGCCCTTTTACTGATATGACTGAACCGGAATGCGTTTTAAATGAGAAATCTTTATTTAATGTTGATTTGGCATTATTAATTTCAGTAATTTTCTTCTTAATGTCACTCGCATCAATTGTAACTTTCATATCCTTTGACATAGAGGCATTTTGAATTAAATCTTTCGCTTTTAAAGGATAAACTTCATCCTGCACTTTATACTCAACAGACTGCCCAAGAAGATTCTGTAGTGCTTTCTCCTCTTTTTTGACAATCGGATCGTCTTCTTTAATAGGTTTTATGTATGCAGACTTCAGATGAATTTCGCTTTTAGATTTTTGCTTATCGTAATCTTTCAGTAGACTAGTAACGTCATACTGTTTTCCTTCAACACTTTTCGAAATAACAATTTTCCCTTGTTCTAGCTTCGCCATAGCATCTTGAGGCGCTTTTAATTTTTCATTCATAGAGATGAGCGTTTCTTCTACAAGTTTTTTCATCGTTTCACTACGATACTGATCTGCCTTCTCTGGTAGTAATGAATAATTTTCTCCCTTTGAGGAAGGGAAAAATGTCCACTGACTTTTTAATAGTTTCTTAACTTGAGGCAAATCTTTTTCCGTAAGTTCCGTTTTTGTATCTTTTTCATCTAAAATTTGTTGTTGATCAACATAGACTTTGTTTGCTAGTCCAGATGTCTTTAATTTTTGTATTGCCTGATTAGCGCTCAGACCACCAACTTTTGTGTCATTAATTGTAACATTCGAATTGAAGTGAGTTGCCTGATAATAACTCATTCCCCCAATAAGAAGTGCAATTACACCAATACCCGCTGCGATAAACTTCCAATTTGTATAACGTTTTTTTGATCTTACTCGTTTTTGATCAATTTCTTCAACTGATTCATTTGTTGTATTGTTGTTCATCAATCTTTCCCCCGTATGCATTAACGTCAAACGATTTTCAACTAAAATCATAGACTAGTGTACCTTATTTTTCCTAAAATTTCATTATTTCCGACCACATTTTATCGCAATTTAATGATTTAATTTAGATTTTTTAATAGTACGATGCATTGAACAGCCCTTTACAAGTCATAAAGTGAAACTTAAATTAACCGTCACACCAAGATATTTAGCTTAATATTCTAGGGGGAAATTTTTCTCTTTACGTAAAATACGAATTATATTATCCATTTTCATGAACATCAATCCCTAATTTTGTCAAAAAAATAAACGATAGTCCTTCTACATTTTTGATAAAAGGACTATCGTTTTTTCAGTTAGAGTATTTGTATAATCGTTTAACTTTTTATTTCCTGAAGGTCTAATGTGATGAAGATGATGAAATTTCATCTCATAGCCTTTAAATGAAAAACATTATTTTTTTATGACAATCAAGTTTATTTTTATAAATTAAACCCTTAGCTTGATGCCTTCCATATATCCAGCAGCCTAAGATTAAGTAAGAGTCTGTTCAACTAGATTTTTTCTAATATTTTTAGGAGCATCTTATTTCAGCCTCGTCATATTACACTAATTGAATTTAAAACAAATCCGTATGCTATTTAGTAAAATTTACGATTCGAGACATAATTATTGCAGTAGCCAAGATAATAATAGCGGTTATCAAACCAGATTCTCCAATCCAAATCTCAGTTTGATCTCCTGTACTTGCACGTGCGAAAAGTCCTTGAATAACGGCATTCCAAGTAGTATGAATGATAACCGAAGGCCAAACGCTACCTGTGATAAGTCGTAAATAAGCTGTAATATAACTGAATGGCACAATACAAAAATAGATGCCAAGTACTGAAAGTAGGGCAGATGTTCCTTCTACATATAGACCAGCAATAACAATTGGAACATGCCACGTTGCCCAAATCAATCCGCTAATAAGGATTGGGCGTGAAAACTCTGCATCGATTAGTCTTGTAAGCATATAACCTCGCCAACCCATTTCTTCTCCCATAACTGGAATTAAGTTAAGCAAGCTACCTAATACTCCGCTCAATACTACTATAAAAATGAAACTTAATGGTATCGGTAGATACTGAAATCCAAGTATATTGTAAATAGTTTCTAGCATACCACCTTGCGGGGGCTGAAACCTCGCAATTCCGCTCAACCAGGCGATAGAATAAGTAATTCCACAAATAATCATAGGTATTAGCAGAGCAAAACCAATCCCCTTCCATATCTTTAAGTTACCGAGACTAAAAGATACATCTTTAAACCCTTCTTTCAATATTATGCGAGTCAAAATAGAAGAAAATGCCGGGGTAAACATATATACCACAATAAGCGGCATACTTTTAGTAATCATTACTAGTACATTTAGGATAATAGAAGTAATAGTTAAGATACTTAGAAAAAGTTGAAGTCCTATTTTAGCACGATGGATTTTATCTTTATTGTGGAACGATTTTGCGTGTAATAACATTGTAATCCGCCCTTCCCCTTTTATTCATTTGTTTATCAAATTTACTTCCTGTCATTTCAACAGCTACAACTTAGAATAAAAATATTTTGACATACAGATCATTCATCTTTAAAATCCCTCCCAAATTCATAATCTAGTCTTACTTGCGATTCAACAATTTAATTATTATTTATAAACTGTCATAGCCGATAGTACAAAAGTGTAATGATTAACCTATGACTTGTGTCAATTAATCTTATGACAATATGTAACTAGAAAATATGATATGGAATAAATAACAATTAAATTAAGGCAATTGATTCGTGCAAGTACATGAATCAATCTTGTTTATAAAAATAATTCAATTGAGGTGGGCAAAAATGAATAAGAAAATAATGATTGCAATGGTTAGTACAGCTTTATTAGTCACAGGATGCGCGGAAGTAGGAAACGCTCAAACTGTAGCAGTCGAAAATTCAGGTCAATCAGTCCAAAAAAATATAGTTAAATCAATACAATCACAGGCTAACCCATTAAAAACGATAGAGCCGTCAAAACCATTTGAAGATTTAAAACCACTTAAGAAAATGATTGGGAACGCGCAATATGTAGGATTAGGAGAGAATACTCATGGAAGCTCTGAAATTTTTACTATGAAGTTTCGCCTTGTGAAATATTTGGTTACTGAAATGGGTTTTACGAATTTTGCAATGGAAGAAGATTGGGGAAACGGCTTAAAACTAAATGAATATATCCAAACAGGAAAAGGAAACCCTAGGGAATTTTTAAAATTGTTATATCCTACTGATGAAATTATAGCCATGATTGAGTGGATGAAAGATTATAATGCTGATCCATCCAATAAAAAAAAGATCCAATTTATTGGGCTCGACTTAAAGACATTGGACCAAGGTAGCTTTAATAAAGTAATTGATTATGTAAGGCTCCATCGACCAGATTTGCTGGCAGAAGTAGAAGAAAATTATAAAGAATTGTCTTCTTTTACTGGAAGTATACAGGAATATATGAAACTTGCTCCTGAAAGAAAAGAGAAGTTTAAAGCAAACGCTGAGAGAGTAGCCCGATTACTAAAAGATGAGAATGAGCAAGCCAACACAGAAATAATTCCATCCGAGTACATCTGGGCGAAAGCAGCGGCAAGTGCAATAGAGAAATTTACCACAATGCTACTCCCTAACGACTATCCAAGTATAATAAAACTACATGAACAATACTTGGCCGATCATGCAATGTGGGCACAAGAGACATTTGGTGGTAAAACGATGGTATGGGCACACAATATTCATATAGCTAAAGGAATTATCGATGAGAAATTATACCCTTATGTTGCGGGGCAGTTTTTGAAGGAACGTTTAGACAATAATTATGTCACAATTGGTAGTTCAACTACGGAGGGGAATTTTACCTTATACAGCGAATATGATCCTTCCACTGGAGGTAAGATTACAACCGACACTATTCCACAAGATGTAAAAAGTTTCAATTATACTCTCGGAAAAGTGCCATATAAAATGTTTTTATTGGATAACCGTCACCTTAAAGGACAAGCAGAAAAATGGGTTAAAGCAAAAAGACCATTACTAAGTATAGGGGGACAAATCCTCCCGAACAGTTCGGTGTATTTTGATACTTCATTGCTTGAGCAATTTGATATTATTTTTCATATTCGAAAAACAAGTCCATCTCATATTAAATAAAAGTACAAAGCAATCCCGTTCTTGCAGATGTAAGAACGGGATTGTTTTGTGAGGATTAATAAAGTGAAACTTTAATCAACAGGTTTTTGTTCATCCCCCACTGATTATTAGCCTTCACCAATCGTGCGTTTACCGGCAGCCCGCCCCCCACCTAACGCTGAATTTTGAGGTGGGAGTCTTACTGCCCAGTAAATAGCGGGATAAAAGCATCTTTTTTAACCAGAAGTAAGCTGCTCTCCCCTTTTTAACATCATTTAGAACTGTCATATGACACTTTTACACTAGTGAGAATGACAAAAAAAGCAGTATGATTCGGTTATTACACAGATAGGAGCGATGAACTTTATGAAATCAAGATTCATCCAGAATGGTTATTTTTTATTGCTAACTTTCGGTACAGGATTGTTTTATTTTTGTTTTTACCTAATAGCTCTGCTATTTAGTTTAACCCTTTCATTTACTGTTGTTGGGATTCCATTAATTATGCGCGTACTACAGACTACCACACCCTTTATCCAATTCGAGCGCATACAGACGAAAATTTATACAGATATTTCAACAGACTCTTACGATAGAAGTATAACAATGGATACATCGAACTGGTCTCAGGTGAAATTAGTGCTAACAGATCGTCGCACTTGGTGTGCTGTCTATTGGCTAATGCAGAAATTTACGATTGGCATTTTCAGTCTCATTAGTGCAATCATTTTTTACGTAATGCCACTTATGTTCCTGTTGGCACCACTACTGTATCGATACATCGATATGAATATTATATTTATACAAATAGATACTTTTGCCAAGTCACTCTTTGTAATGTTTATGGGTATAGTATTTACCGCCATAAGTATTAGAATAGTCGATGGTTTGACAAAGAAAATTGGGGGCTATACACGTAGTATGATTCGGCAACTAAATCAATAGAAGTTTGCAGTCTGTGAGTAGTATCGTAGTTTTAAATTAAAAAGTATAATAAGGCAGGAAGGATTAAATTATTATGTAGGAAGTAAAATGGTAGGCTATTTAGGGGGTAAAGGACTTGTTAGATATGGTTAAGTATTGGTTTTGGTATGATTGGATTATGTTAGGGGTACGCCTACTTGCTAGTGTGTCTATCATTCTAGCTACATTAAATTTTCAGGATGGTTTAACATTACCACTTTGGATTATTATTCTTTGGGAAATTATTGCCTTCTCTGTTCCATGGGTAGCCTTACTATTCAATTATAAATATTATTTGTTCACAGAAATACTGCTATATGGTGGACTATGTATATATTTAACCCTATTATTTCCAGAAGCTTACAACACATTTCTTATATCGGTGTTTCTAATTGCTGCGAATAGTAAGCATTTGTCCTATTATTGGACAGCTCCAATAACGGTTTTTATAACAACTGGAATTTTCTATGCGGTTGCGCCAAGTAATAGCTATTGGATTATGGTCACCTATTATGGATTCGCATATGTAATGGGCTTCGCTTTTCATTTATTAATCGTCAATCATAAACAAAATGAATCAATTCGTAAACAAAACGCGGTACTTGAGCAATATATGTCTCAGATTGAACGCATTACACTGGCGGAAGAACGAAACAGACTGTCGAGTGAGCTTCATGATACAGTTGGTCACGCTTATACTTCTATTATTATGGGGATGGAAACGTTGCGCACCGAACTTGCTACTGAAATGGGTATACAGAGGCTAGATTCTCTGCTTGAAATGGGACGTAAAAGCATCGAGGACGTGAGAGGTTACCTACATCAAATGGAGTCTCCTTGTCAATCGCCTTCCTTAATTCAATCTCTCCAAAATCTTGGAGCCGAATTTCAGGAGCACGCTCTGGTTAATGTAAGTTTTCGGGCATACGGAGAGGAATATGAATTGTCTCGGCAAGCGAAGATAGCGTTCATTCGTTGCTTACAAGAGTCCCTTACGAATGCAGTACGTCATGGTCAGGGAACTGAAATTATAGTTTCATTGCAGTTTGAACAACAATATACGAGATTAGAAGTTCAAGATAATGGAAAAGGAAATGTAGAATGGCAAGAAGGCTTCGGTATGAATGCGATGAAAGAACGAGCAATGAATTTGCAAGGTCAATTGTCTGTATATACAAAGCCAGATGAAGGAATGCTTGTTACATGTACCATACCGCGACAAACTGAAATAAAAGATGGACTTATTCGTTTGTTAATTGTAGACGACCAGCCGTTTGTTCGGGAAAGTTTGAGGACACTACTCGATAGATATGAAGATTTAAATGTAGTCGGTTTGGCCAAGGATGGCAATGAAGCCATCGATTTGTGTGGGCGCCTTCAACCTCATGTTATACTTATGGATTTAGATATGCAACACATGGATGGAGTCGAAGCAACCAAAAAGATTAAGCAACAATGGCCACATATCCGCATATTGATTTTTACCACTTTTCAGGATACCGAACAGGCGTTGGAATCGCTTCGCAACGGTGCGGATGGTTTTTTACTCAAATCTATTGAAACATTGGAGCTAGCTAATACGATCCGACTTATTCACAAAGGTGGGACACTGATTGATCAGGGAATGTCTCACAAAATATTTGAAAAGTTTGATGCGCAAAAAGAGACACCACAATCAAAAGCAACCGCTTATGAGCTAACAGCTAGGGAGATAGAAATATTGCAACTAGTAGCCAAGGGACTTCGATACACTACCATAGCATCAAGGTTATATTTATCGAATGGTACGGTCAGAAATTATGCTTCCACAGCTTATACAAAGCTAGGAGTCCGCAACAAAGAAGAAGCTGTGCAAAAGGCTCTAGAAATTGGAATTATTGAATAAGAAAAATGTTTTTTTGTTTCTCTACAGCAAGGTAAAATGTAGTTACAAGGTACAGTAGAAGATAAAGTGAAACTTTAATCAGTGGGGTTTGTTCATCCCCCACTGATTATGAGCCCTCACCAATCGTGCTGCCCGTTAATGCGGGATAAACAACATCATTACATTAATCTTTTTTAGGGAGTACAATTCCTTTAAATAATTGAACAGTAATCCAGTAATACATCGAGTAAATTACTACAAAAATAACAAGTGGTAACCAAATGCGAGAGTACGGATCGATTACAAGAGGGCTAAACATGTTCATACCAACTAATATATGAGTAATCCCTACAATTGCTGGGAATAAGAATATGAAGAATAACTCTTTATAAATCGATTTTGTTAATAACTCTCGGCGAACACCAATTTTATGAAGCATTTGATAACGTGTTACATCTTTTGATGCTCCCGACAGAACTTTAAACATTAAGCAGCTTGCCATCATTGCTAAAAATGCAATTCCAACGAAGAAACCCATAAACATTAGTCCGCTGGCAAAATCATGACTCATAATATATGTTTGATACTTACTACCCAATTCTTCCGCTTTCACATTTTTATATTTTGCTATCTGTAATTCATCAAGTTTTTTCCATTCTTTTATGTATGATCCAAAATCATCTGTTTTCCCCATAAACACAATACTTTCTTTCCCCTTCAATCCATTGTATATGTTATAATCTACAATTTTTATTTCATAATCAGGATATAAATAATTGGGCTGGATCGTTCTGAAAACCTGAATCCATTGTTTTGTGTCTGTCTCTCCTTCAGCCCGTTTTATTGAAAATGCACCAATTGGTATTTCCTCTGAAGCTTTCTCTATTTTCATACCTTGCAAGAAAGGGCGATTTTTCTCTACATCTTCTTTAAGATAATAAACATATCTATCATCAACTTTGTAATGATATTCAAGTTTTTCTTGAAATAAGATACTACCCAAAATTGTCTTTTCTTCCACTGTTGGATTATGAATGACTGAATCGTAAATTTGTATTTGATCTGTAATTTTTAGGATGTTGTTTTTAAATGCCATACCACAAGCAATTCCACCAGCACCAAGAGCCACTAAAATTGCTACTGTTGCAAGCACATTTGTTAGACTATTAATGCGGAAATTTAATTGTGCAAAAGTAAAAGCATTGAGGCCTTTTTCACTACGTTTTTTATTACTCTTTAGCTTGTTAATCATAACTGGAAGAAGTGATCCAAATATAAGGTAAGTACCAACAGTTGCTGAGATTAATCCAACAGCCATTAATCCCAAAACAATTAGCGAATTTGCATATGATATATAAATAAGTGATGCATAACCAATACCCAATAAAAGAATACCAAGGAATGCAACTACAACTGTCATTTTTCCTTTTATGGCAACACGTTCTGTTTGTTCATCAGCATGTACAAGTTGCAGTACAGAAATACGAGATAATTTAATACTATTCATAATTGCAGATAATACAAAGAGTGCAAAGAAGAAGATGCAAGTAATAGCTATAGATGGCAGATAAAAAGCTTTATAACCTTCGCCAGCAAACTCGAGTTGTTTCATTAATAGCTGACCGATACCTTCTGCAAGTCCTACACCAATTGTAATTCCAATCAAAAGAGAGGTGGCACCTAATATGATTGTTTCAATGAACATAAGTAAGGTAACTTTATGCTTTTTTGCTCCTAACATCATATACATACCAAATTCTTTTTGACGAAGAGCTGATAAGAAAGAGTTTGCATATAAAATATAGAAAAATGTGATAATCGCTAACAAAACGGAACCAATTTTAAAGACAGCCACAATATCCCTAATAGAAGAGTTAGATTCAAGGAACGTTTTATTGGATGCTAGCGTTTGAAACATATAAAAAGTTGAAATAGAGACAATAAGACCAACAAGTAAAACAATGTAATCTTGCAACTTACTTTTTAGGCCTGACATAGAAAGCTTAAATAACATGATTGAACTTCCTTCCTTACGCTTTTTGTGTGCCTAAGTTTGCAAGCACATCTAAAATTTCTTTATAGAATTCTTCACGGGTACTACCGCGATGAATTTCTTTATATAACTCACCATCTTGAATGAATAAAATACGTTGACAGTAACTTGCGCTGTAAGGATCATGCGTAACCATCATAATGGATACACCTTGCTCTTTATTTAAGCTTGTCATGGCATTAAGTAAACTCGTTGCATTTTTAGAATCTAGAGCTCCAGTCGGCTCATCTCCCAAAATAATTGCTGGTTCATGAACTAACGCACGTGCTGCTGCGGAACGTTGCTTTTGTCCACCAGATACTTCAGAAGGATATTTTTGAAGTATCGCTGTAATGCCTAACATATCAGCTACTTTTTCTACTTTCTTTCCAATATTACGAGATGAAACACCTTGAAGTGAAAGTGGGAGTGCGATATTTTCATAGATAGATAGATAAATTCTCCAATAAGTTAAAGTCTTGGAAAATGAATCCTAACTTTTGTGAACGAAAATCAGAAAGTTCCCCCTGCTTCATCCTCGTAATATCCGTTCCTGCAATTTCAACAACGCCGCCTGTCGCTTTATCTAACGTTGAAATTACATTTAATAATGTTGTTTTACCAGAACCAGAAGGCCCCATAATACCAACAAACTCTCCCTCTTGAATTGAGAATGATACACCTTTTAATGCGTGTGATTGATTCTCACCTTTTTTACCGTACAATTTTTGAATGTTTTTTACATCTACAACTGGCTTTATCATTTATATCCTCCTACATTTTTTTATTTCATTACAATAAGCTACTAAATTTGTTTACTACTAACAAAATAGACATGTTTCCTCCACACTTAAGCTACAATGAAATCTTTCCTTTTATCTTCTTTGCTCACCTGTTATGAAGTGACCTTTGTCAATAGTTTTTCACCCATAATATTTTTCTTGATGGCATACAAAAGCTTCAGAAATAAGATCTATCGACAGTTAACCACTCTGTTATTCGTGGATTGGTTACCTCAGGTTAATGGTTCGTCGTTAGGCTCTTATAATCTCACTGCGTGGATCACACCTTTTCAAATTCTAATAAATAGCTTGTTTATCAGAATTTCAGCCATGCCAGAAGAGGTGAGTCATAGATAGCCAGACCTGTAATTCACTATCTCTGAAGCTCATCTATGCCATCAATTGATACCTTTGGTTTCTAACTATGAATGAATCAATCAACTTCATATCCTTCCCTCTTTATTTTCGGTGAATTTTACCTGTTTCTAATCCCCATATAAAACACCCCAGTTCTCTTGCGATAGCTGTAACGGCAACATTTCTAGGTTTCCCTTGATATATCATGCGATAATATTTTCTTTGTAACCTTTCTACAGCCTGATCCGCATAAGCAATCACTTCGCTTCGTTGCCCTTTTTGTCTTGCTTTCACTCGCTTCGATTTTAATCCGATTGTTCCTTTTACCAACGCATTTGCACATTCTACAAGAGTAGACCTAACGGTCGAATTTCCTTGTTTTGTAATCGAACGTCGACTGATTTTTTCTCCACTTGAGCTTTCGCTTGGTGTCAATCCTACATAAGCCATAAATGCTTTAGCCGTGGGAAAACGAGTGAAGTCTGCAATTTCCACATGAACAGTCATTGCCGATGTTGTATCTATACCTTTTAAGCATCTTAAATTTGCGATTGGTTCTTCGTACCTTTCACGATGAGATAATTCTTCTAATCTCAGACTGAACCGCTCAATTTTATCGACTAGAACATCATACTGTAATAGGTATTCGCCTAACGTTTCTTTGAATAATCCTTGTAGATCAAGATTCTTTAACCATTTCATATAAGCGATTGTCCAGCTTGATTTCCCTTCATACACATAGCCATGCCTTAAAAGGAATGCTTTTATCTGTTGTTTTATTTTTTTCAAAGATGTTTTAAAATCACCTAACATGCGGATATACTCTTTCACGGCAACATCCTCTTCTTCTGGAACATATACTTCTTTATAGGTGCCATTTGCTAAATTAAGAGCAATCATTTTGGCATCGAATTTATCATTTTTAACCATTTTATTTTTTGATGAACTGTACATTGTTGTGGGAGCTAAAATATCACAATCAATTCCATTTTGTTCAAGAAGATTATGAAGTGAATACCCTAAACAACCAGCCTCATATCCAGCTTTAATTTTTATATCTTCACCATATTTTGTTTTCAGTTTCTCAACGAATTTTTTTACGAGAGATACATTTGAAGCACATCGTGCTTCTCTTACAATTTCCCCAGTTGTTCCGTGTAGTGCACATAAGCTAAAACTTTCCTTGTGGACATCCATCCCAATATAGATTATATTTTCCATAGTGGCCTCCTATTATCATAGGGTATAACCCCATTCATAATGTTTTCATTCATTATTATGGGTTAAAATCCCTGACTTGATAATCTAGGAGGTCGCTTCATATTATCTCATCACTTTGAATACACCCATGATAAACTATGAAAATTAGGAAACACCCCGTAAAATCCTTAAGATTTCTTAAGTTTTAAAAAAAGCTTATGGAACCTGTAGTTCCATAAGCTTTCTATCTAATTGAATGTTCAACAATAAAAGACATCCAACCATCTTTATATTCTGCATGTATATTACCATGATGAAGTTCAACAATTCTTTTTGAAATAGCAAGTCCCAGTCCATTTCCCTGGTCATCTTTTCTTGCCTTGTCCCCCCTGAAAAACCTTTCAAACAATTTATTTGGATCGCTAACAGGCGGTTTCTCGACTTTATTTGATACTTTCAACATTGCCTTGTTACCTATTAGTTCAAGACATATAGATAATTCGGATGGTTTCATGCTGTACTTTATCGCATTCATAAAAAGATTTTCATAAACACGTACCATTTTTTCTACATCTATGAAGATAGGTATTGTTTCTTGCGTAATTGATTTTTGAACGATTAAACTTTCCTTTTCAAATATAGGTATGTATTCTCCAACTATTTGTTCCAACAAACCTGATAAATCAACTTCATTAAGGTTTAACTTAGCATCTATACCTGATAAACGAGTATACTCAAACAGCTCATCAATTAAATATTTCAGTCTCTGTGACTTTGAATACGTGGTTTCAAGGTATTCCTGTAATTGTATGTTACTGTTGTATTGCCCTCTTTTTAATAAATCTATATAGCCAATAATAGATGTTAAAGGTGTGCGTAAATCATGAGATACATTGGTGATAAGTTCATTTTTTGTACGTTCTAATTGTCTTTCTTGTTCAAATGTATTCTCCAATTCCTTGGACATATAGTTGATATTTTGAGCAAGTTGGGTCAATTCGTCCTTCCCCTTAATCCCAATTGTTATACCCAGTTTTCCATTTGCAATATCATTCACATTTTCCGAAATGAGCTTCAAATATACTATTTTCTTTCGAACCAATAGCAAAAAGATTACTATAAAGTTTAAGATTGCGAACGTAAATAAGAACAACATTGCGAGTCTCACTTCAAACATGCCAAAATCTTCGTGTTTTATAAAAAATGGATCTATGACGTATTGCACAATGAGGATTGTTAAACCAAATGAAATAAAAAAACTAATTGCAACAGCACCAAGAAGTTTTATAATAATCTTATTTCTGAAACTAACATTCTTCATATTTTATACCCAATTCCCCAAACAGTTTTAATATAAATGGGATGTTTAGAATCTTCTTCAATTTTGTCTCTTATTTTTGTAATATGCACCATGACGGTATTATCTGATTTATAAAAAACCTCTTTCCAAACTGCTTCATATATTTTTGCTACACTCAGGACAATCCCTTTGTTACGGGCGAGTAGTTCGAGAATAGCAAACTCTTTTGGAGTTAACCTTGTTTCTTTTCCCCTTACCCATACTTGACGAGTATCTGTATTCACGGTTAAGTCACCAATTTCTAGAATACTTTTATTATGTTCTATGGACGTATTGTATTTTTTAAACCTTCTTAATTGGGATTTTACCCTAGCAATTAATTCTAGTGGGTTAAACGGTTTTGATAAATAATCGTCTGCACCAGAGGCTAGGCCCTGAATTTTGTCTATATCCTCAGATTTTGCAGATAGCATAATGATAGGCATATTGCGATCTTCCCTAATTTTCATACATGCTTCAATGCCATCCATATTCGGCATCATAATATCTAAAATAATCAAATCAAATTCCTTTTCTTCTAACAGTTGTAAAGCTTGTATAGCATCTTCTACCTTTTGAGTTTTTAGGCCTTCATTTTCCAGATATACAGAGATAAGATTTCTAATCTCTTTATCATCATCAACAATAAGAATTTTTGACTCCATATTATTCCTCCACATTAAATGCAATAAGTATCCAATAAAGCATATATTTGTTGTTACTTAGTTAATAAACTTAATAGAGATGGTTTCTATCTTCTTTCTTTACTTAAGACGATCTTTTGTAAAATACACAAAAAGACCGTCACAGTATTGTGACTAAAAAACAAGAAAATTTCAATAACTAATACTATTATTATTTATTTTTAGCTTTTAAGACACCCAGCGCTATTTTGGTTGCTTCTGCAATAAGCTTATCATCGTATTTAGCATCCTCTTTATCATGATTAGAAAGTATCGCAAGAACAATTGGCTTTTTATTTGGTGGCCAAATAATTGCGATATCATTTCTGGTTCCATAAGATCCTGATCCAGTCTTATCAGCTACTTCCCATCCTCCTGGAACTCCAGCACGAATTAAGTTGTCTCCCGTAGTATTCCTTTTCATCCAATCTATTAATAAATCCCGTTTCTCAGTTGAAAGTACATCTCCTAGCGCAAAAGCCTGAAGACTAGTAGCTAATGCCTTTGGGGTACTAGTATCATGTACGTCTCCTGGATGCACTTCGTTTAACTCTGGTTCAAAACGTTCAGGATTTGTAACGGTATCTCCTATTTCTCTCAGTGATTTTTTGAATTCACTAGGTCCACCTAATTGTTTAAGAATAAGATTTTGGGCAGTATTATCACTATATCGAAGGGAAGCATCTGCAAGCTCTTTCAGAGTCATACCCCTATCAACATACTTTTCTGTAATTGGATTGTAATTAACAAGATCTTCACGAGTATACAAAACTCTTTGATTTAGATCTTCTATTGATTTCTTTTGTAAAAGTACTCCCACAGCTAAAGCTTTGTGGGTAGATGCGTATGCAAACCGTTTATCTGATTGATACGTAACGGTTTGATTCGTATCAGTGTCCAATGCATAAATACCGAGTTTAGCATCAAATTCTTTTTCAAGTTTAGCAAAAGAATCATTACCAGTAGTTTCTTGTTTGGTTTGATTTGTTTGTTTTGTTTGTTTAGGTAATTCAGACTGAGTATTGCCATCGGAACAGCCTATAAGCGTTGCACATGAAAGAAATACTACAGGTACCATCTTTTTGTAATGTAAAATGTTAAAAAACTTGTTTAAGACTATCATACATTTTCAACCTCTTTCAAGAATATATAGTTTTTCTAGGTGTTATACATATCGATACAATTAAAGAGTGTATCGGATATCACTCTTCTTGCATCTCACTTTTCATCAAATGATTGAACTATCATGAACACCTGTTTTATACGTATACTTAATAGACAACCTAAGTAACAAGTTTGTTCCATTTTTATCAGTAGTCGTATCTAGAAACCTAAAAAAGTCCATTTAGAAGATCTAAATGGACTTTTTCACTCATATAATCCTATCTATAGTTAAACGAATAAGATTAAATACATTTAAATTTTCTTGTTTTATCTACTAAACTGTTTAGGCATTTCTTTAACGTGCTCATCATCATCACGCCAATCATAGGTTTCTTTCTGTGAAATATCTAAAGTTTGATCTCCAATTCTAACAATATTCTTATTTACCCATTCAATATATGGATCGGTATCTGGATAATTCCAATATATATTTTTCTCTGAATCTGTATCAAGGTTAACTAATTCACCCCTAACAGCATCCGCACTTAATGATCCTGCATTATGAAAATAAGTCTTGATGAGATATTTTCCATCTGGAGATTCCACTGTTCGAATTAATTCCCCTTTTGGAACACCTTGCAAACTAAAAAGTTTCCAATATCCAAATCCAATTATAATTACTAACATAGTAAGTATAGTTAGTAATACTTTTCTTTTCGTTTTTTTAATTTCACCTTTTGTATTTATAATACTCATTCAACTCCATTCCACAGAACCAATACCATATTATACCACCAAATAAATGGTATAATATATCAAAAATAAAAATCCTCCCGTAATTGTATTATAAAAAGGGCATGTGATGATCTCCCTATTTATAAAGTGAAACTTTAATCCCCCTCACCAATCGGGCTACCCGTCAATGCGGGATAAACATGAAAATTCCCCTTTAAGAAAAATATAAAAAATCAGACAGTATACTTGAATTGCTCTTCGCATGAGAATATACTAATAGAGCAGGCTATGACGTTCCTTCCTTCTAACTTCTTTGGCGAAATAGGGATGTTACTTTCCTGCTAAACACATAGGCTATGACAATTCTTCCTTCTTTGTAGAAATTTCAAATTGTTTTAGAATTGTCAATTCCCTATGAAAAATAATTAGACTATAAAACCTCTTTCTTCTTTGGGATTGAATAAACTTTAGTTTATCAACCATTGATGTAGAGGTTTTCTTTTCTTAATTAACAAATTACCACTTAACAACTAAATGTTATACCCCTAATTTTTCACTAAAAAATAGCTTTATACCCTCAGTGCATTTCTCTACAATTAGTGTGTTTATGCATGTAAAAATAAAAATCTACCACTGAAAGGAGGACAGTCAGACTATTCCCCTCTTTTATAAGGAGTGAATAGCTGGCGTTCTCATGAAAAATTCTATTTACATAAGAAGAAGTTTGAAAGTAATTATAAAAAGAGAAGAAAATAAACTACCGAACATGTATTTAGCCACTGTTTTAAAAAACTTGGAAAGTTTAGGATTTACTTTTTCTGAGCCTTTAATAGAAGAGTTGCAAACACTTTCGGTTGGTGCATTCACATCGTTTTACAAAGAGTTGGTAAAACATTTAAAAGAAATGGTTGGTGCACATATTCAGTTTACTCCTATGTATCCAAACTTTCCGCAACAAATGATGGATTTAAGTGACGCTGATTTATACATCAATGCCGTTATTCATTATGTGACGTTGCGCCTACCTGTATCAAAAGTAGAAGAACGACTTCCTCTTTTAGATAGCGTTGATTTGAAAGTGATTGACTTAGGAAGTGAAGAAGATTTCAATCAAATGATTTCTCAATTGATTCGTGCAAACAGCTCTATTTCCTCAACTGATAAGACAGATGTAGAATGGGCTATTACACACACTGAAGATGTTTCCTGTTTTCTACCTAATGTAATCCCTCATAAGGAAAATATGTCTTTTATAATTGGGGTTTTATTAATAAACAGAAAAATATCAGCCGATGCTGCTGCAAAGTATTTTAAAACAGCAACTGATGTTCTTCGCCTTGCAGTTGCTTTATCTGAAGGCGATGTGAGTTTAGCATCCTCCGTTCGATTCAAGAAGTTTAACCGAGCAGAAAGACGCTTCCTTTTAGGATTGTTAGAGCAATGCGGAAACATTACCGAAGATATGCTTCGATACAAAAAACGTTGGATTCGTTTAGGTGAAATTCTTCATCCAGCAGAATATCATACTCGTTTCCCAAAAACCCACCGAGCATTTGAGATTCTTCGCAACAACATTAAAGTTGAAACATTTAATGGAAAAATAGAAGCAGCTTTGTTGAATCGTGATATCATGACAGCGAAAAATCTTTTAAAAACTCGCCCGGGGGAATTTGCCAGACGCTTGGATCATTTAATCCGTTTATGTAGTGATACGTCAACAGATGTTTTCAATATTCTCGAAGAGTTTCTAAGTATAATAGGAGACGTTTCTACTCCTGTATTACTTCAACTCACGGCTCATTTTAAGCATCGAAATGATAAAAATGAATTTCGCACCTTTTTTCCAAAGGGAAATGTAGCAAAAGCTATAGGTATTGAAAATACACTTCCATTTATCTCAGAGGATATTTGTTTAATGATTGTAAAAATGTGTGAAGATACTTTAAAAAATCGCTTCGCAGAACTTCCAAGTCTCGGAAAAGTATTTTTGGATGAACAGTTAAAAAATCACTTAGTTCCCTTCTCTCAACGTTCAGCCAGCAAAGCGCTTCGCACATTATCTCGAGGAAGTAAAGTAGATTTGCCAGAAGGAGATACGATTCGTTTTTTCCTATGGTGGAAAGAAGGCTATGTGAATGGACAACATACAGGACGTGTTGACATTGATTTGTCTGCTGCAATGTACGACGAAGATTGGCAATACAAAGAACATGTATCCTTCACGAACTTACGTTCAAAAAATTTCAAAGCCTACCATAGCGGAGATATTACTTCTGCACCAAAGGGAGCATCTGAATTCATTGATTTCGATATTCCGTCTGTGCTGAAATATGGTGGACGCTATGTAGTTATGACTTTGCTTTCTTACACAGACCAACCATATAAAGATTTACCAGAATGCTTTACTGGTTGGATGGTTCGTCAATATCCTGGTTCAGGTGAAATATTTGAACCTTCTACTGTTCAAGATAAAGTGGATATTACTGCCGACACCCAAATCTCTATTCCAGTTATTTTAGACTTAAAGGAACGAAAATTGATTTGGACAGATTTGTCTCTTACAAGAGATCTAACTTATGATAATACCATCGAGGCTAATCAAAAAGGTATGATACTTGTTGGAAAGGCTTTAACTAATTTAGTTAAACCGAATTTATATGACTTGTTCCGATTACATATTGAAGCTAGAGGTGAACTCGTTCAAGACATCGAAGAAGCAGAAAGCATTTTTTCTTTGGATAAAGGGATTACTCCTTTCGATATTGAAAAAATAATATCTGATTTTATTGCTGACCCACAAGACTAACTACATTACAAACATTGATAATGTGTGGAAAATATCCATATATAATGTCTATGTGAAACAGGACCTGATAGATGAATATCAGGTCCTGTTTTTTATTTAGTAGATACTAAATAGTCCGGTTAATCACTATTCATCTAAATACACTATACTAATAAAGTGAAATTTATTCGAAAGAAATTCATTAGTTAATACGTAACTAATTAAGAAACATTCATATACCAGCCCAAACATCTTTTCCATATCGCCCTTCATCTTGCACACGATCCAACCAATTTCTTGCTTCTTGTTCACTGACTTCATGAATTTCTTGATATGCTTGACAAAGGGTATCTTCTACATCCGGAGCCATTTTACTTCCATCACCACATATATAAAGATGAGCTCCATTATCTAATAACGAAATTAAATTGATTCTATCTTGTTTTATTAAATGCTGTACATATGTTTTTGGATGTCCCTCTAGACGAGAAAAAGCTGTGTGTAAAGAGATTAATCCATCTCTTTCATCATTTTCTAATTCTGTACGATAGAGATAATCTTTTTCAGGATGACGACAACCAAAATATAGATGCGCTTGTCCTAAGTTAATACCTTTTTGCTTTTGAACACGACGCGCTTGCAAGAATCCACGGAATGGTGCAATTCCAGTACCTGGCCCAACCATAATAATTGGTGTTTCTGGATCTTTAGGTAATTCAAAGTTTGATTGTGGCGTTCGAATGAAACAGATAATCTCATCTTTATTATGACGCTGAGCTAAGTAATTAGAAGCGACTCCTTCATATGTCCCTTCCCCACTCCATGCAGGCGCATTAACAACACCGACCGTAATGCTCAGACGATTGTGTGCAACGAGTGGAGAGCTTGAAATAGAATAGTAACGCGGTTTGAGCGCAGGAAGAAGTTCTAAAAAGCGTTCAAATCGGATTTCACAAGCCTCATACCTTTCAAGAAGGTCCAACATTGAAATCCGTTTCTTTAATATTTGTTCATGATAAACTCCTTCTTCTAATAATGCTTCCAATTCTTTTTTATGAGGAGGACATGCTGTGAATGTTACCATTTCTCGTATTTGTGCTCGAGTGGCTGCTTCTTGAACTTCAACACTATAACTAAGAAGGTCCAATAAACTAACAGGACTGTCTAAAGGTATGTGATTTATACTTCGTCCACTTGCACTCAGTATAACTTGATCCTTCCCATTTAATCCAAAACGTTTTAAAATTCGGTTGATATTTTTCTCGCTATTAACTGGCAACACTCCAAGGTGGTCTCCTTCTTTATATGTAGCGCCTTCTGGCAAAGATACCTCGATATGTCGTGTACTTCTATCACTGCTGGATGATTGGAGTTCACGATTTTCTAGTATAGATGCATAAACTGCTTCATATATTCGTGCAAGAGGAGATCCTCCAAGACGACTAACAAATTGCAGACTCAAAGTACTGCGCTCTTTTTCCATATTTTTGTTGAGCTCCAATCCAAACGCCTTCATCGCATCAGACCACATGTTTTGTTTCCATTGCTCAAGCTGTTCCTCGAAATCACCACTTGCATCTGCTTCTCCGCGTTTAGAAAATCTTGTTGCTCCTTTTTGAGCCATCTGCTCATCAATGTATCTTGGAATCCGTTGGTAGGTACTAGCCCAATTATGATCTCCACAACCAAAAACTGCGTATTGAACCCCTTTTAGCTCATCTGGTTTTAGTTCCTCCAACCATTGCACAAACTGCCCTGCATTACTTGGCGGTTTTCCATTATAAGAAGAAGTCACAATAAGTACCGCTCCTTCTTTTGGCAAACTTCCAATTCGATCGTTAAGAGCTACCACTTCCGTTTGAACTCCTTCTAAACTAGCTGTATCTGCTAATTCTCTTGCAATACCTTCTGCTACACCTGTATCCGAGCCATACAGAACAAGAAGTGAAAGATTATCGGCCCCAATAATAGAAGGTGTCTTCTGGACGTGCTGCTTAATTTCATCGTTTTTCAGCTTGTCCTCTGTAGATGCAAGAACAGTAGGATGACTAATAGTTTGTTTTCGGGGTAGAATCCTAATCTTAAAATCACCGGGCTTTAGCGTTAATGTTTGTTTTACGTCCAGCTGATAGTTTTGATAATCGATTAATTCAAAATGTTGAAGAAGCATTCCCATTACAAGAGTGGCTTCATGAAGTGCAAATTGCATACCGATACATGCTCTCTGGCCATTTCCAAATGGCTTATAAGCATGATGAGGAACCTTATCCAGCTCTTCAAATCGTTCAGGTTGGAATTCTTCCACATTGTCTCCCCATGCATCTTTATCCCTATGTAGCTGTGGAATAAGAACAGAAATACGATCTTCTCCTTTCTTAATTGGGTATTTCCCGCCAATAACTGTATCTTCTTTTGCATAGAGACTGAATGCTGGAGCGGTAGGCCATAGACGTAGCGATTCATTTAAAATCATCCGTATATACTTCAGTTTCATAACTTGTTGGTATGTTGGAGTAGGATCTGTCAAAACACGGTCTACTTCTTCATAGGCTTTTTTCAACTTATCCGGATTCTTTAATAAAAAGTAAATTGCAAAAGATAACAATCCACTTGTTGTCTCATGTCCAGCTATTAAAAAAGTGATAATTTGGAAACGAATATTTTCATCATCTAATTTTTCACCAGTTTCCGGATCTGGCACATTTAACATACGGGAAAGTAAATCATTTTCTTCCTGATTCCCATTACTTTTACGTTCAGCAATAATATTATCTACTAAAGAAAACATAGATTGAATATCATGCTGAAATTGACGTTTCGTTCTCCACATGAGTTTATCTTCTATATCCAGCCTCTGTAATTGGTGCATCGCCTCATCTAGAGCACGGGTCATGCTAGTAATAAAAGGATGAGGTGTCTCACGATAAAAGCTATTGAATCGGTAATTAAAACCACATAGACCAATTGTATCTAACGTAAGACGAGTCATATCCTCCGGAACATCTACGTTTTCATTCGGATTAAGCCGTGCCCATTTTTGAACGAGTTGTACAGCAATATCGACCATCATGGCATGGTAATCTTTCATTGCCCGTTGGCTGAATGTAGGCATCAAAATATTATGAGCTTTTTTCCAGTTAGGCTCGTGAGTCTCGCTAGTAAATAATCCGTCTCCAGCAAAGGCACGAACTTTTGCTAAAGCACCCTCTATACTTTTATCGAACCGTGTTTCGTCACAAACTTCTGCTACCAATTCATGTCCAGAAACGACAATGATGGTATCACTTAAAGTTTGAATTTGAAAAATGGGACCATACTCTTCCGCTATCTTGATAAAGGATAGGGTCGGTTTATCTTTATCGATTAATGGGAGATTACCCAGCGGTCCATATGTTTTCGGCTGAGGAATGGCAGATACTTTTTTTTCCATTAAAAACACCCTTTCAAAAAAGCATGAAATAAAGATATGTAATTGATTACCTTATTTTATCTTTTCCCTAACTATTCATGATTATGATATTGCGTATAAGCTTGGCAATTAGATTTATAACTTGTAGAAAAATACTAAATTAAAATGAAGCGAATAAATATAGTTGGAGCCTTTTAATGTTGGTATTAAAAGATAATCTAAACTTGTAATGTTTATGAGAAATTGCAAACGGATCTCATCTCTTGTATTTGTTTATAAAAACGATTATTTTGATTTATTTTCTTCTAAAACACCCCAAAATAGAGAAGTTGACGAGCTTAAGATTGTAGTATTTGAAAAATCAGTGGTTTAGTTAAACCAATACAATAAGCAATATACCGTGTTACTAATGAAAGAGGACCTGATATGAACATCAGGTCCTCTTTCACTATATAATTATGTCACTGCTTCTTTCAGTTCTTTTCCCATTTTAAATACCGGCGCCTTAGTAGCAAAAATTTGTATTTCTTTATAGTTTATCTAATCAGCAAACAACTTGTAGGAATCATTATCTAACGTTTTATTCTTCTCTACCGATTTAACTTCTCGACAGCTTCCGCACTTGTATCTACACGTTTAACGAAAAAAACTAATAGTAGTGCAACAACATTCATGCCAAGCGCTACATAAAATGAATATTGAATTCCAGATAATAAAGCCTTCTGAGTTACTATTGCCTTCGTAGTTTCTGTAAAGGTTGTTGGATCTATATGAGACATTAAACTTTCAGCTTTTGTTTTTGTTACAGAGTTCATAATCGTAACAAGAATAGCAGTACCAATCGAACCGGACACTTGTTGAGCCGTATTATTAACAGCTGTACCGTGCGGATTTAAGCGAGTTGGCAATTGATTAAGACCATTTGTCATAAGTGGCATCATAACCATCGCCATCCCAAACATCCGCAGTGTGTAGATAAGAATAATATGTGTGTGACTAGAGTCAATTTGCAGACTTGCCAACATATAAGTTGAAACAGCTGTAATGGAAAGCCCCACTATGCCAAGAATCCGAGGACCATATTTATCAAATAGTTTACCTGTAATTGGTGACATAATCCCCATTATAACCGCACCTGGAAGCATCATCAGCCCAGAGCTCAGCGGCGAAATACCACGGACGTTTTGTACATAAGCTGGTGTTAAAATCATACCCGAAAACATGGCCACCGCGTTAACAATTGCAATTACAGACGCAAGTGCAAACATTGGGTACTTGTAAACACGTAAATCCAATAACGGCTCATCCATTTTTAATTGACGAATAATGAAAGCAATTAGGGCAATAGCGCCTATGATTAAGGTTGTTAAGACAAATTTATTTGTCCAACCATCGGAGCTTGCAGAACTGAATCCATATAACAAACCGCCAAAACCGACAGAAGATAATAGTAATGAGAGATAATCAAGTTTTGCATTTTTGTTTTGTTTCATGACATTCTCAGATTTCCAAATCCCTAACAGTAAGCTAATGATTGCTAGCGGTAAAATCATTTCAAACAGCAAACGCCAGTCATAATACTCTACAATATAACCTGATAGTGTCGGTCCAATTGCTGGAGCTGTAATCATAACTAGTCCAAAAATCCCCATTGCTGTTCCCCTTTTTTCTCTCGGAAAGCTTACTAGCATAATATTCATTAACAAAGGCCCCATAACTGAAGAGCCTGCCGCTTGAACCATCCGACCAGTAAGTAATAAACCAAAGTTCGGTGCTACAGCCGCTAAGGCAGTACCAAGAATAAAAATCACCATAGATGTAATAAATAGGCTCCTATTTGAAAAACGCGTTATTAAAAATGCTGATGCCGGAATTAATATACCACTTACAAGCATATACCCTGTAGAAAGCCACTGGATCGTTGAATAATCTTGAATGTTTAAATCTTTCATTATTGATGGCAAGGCTACATTTAAAAGGGAGTTATTTAGAAATGAAACAAATGCCCCAATAAAAAGGATTACAAGCATTAAATATGGTGGTTTTCTTTTATGTAATGTTTCACTCATATATTTAATTGCCCCTTCATTATAAATTTCATTGATTCGTTTAAATCATTTACATATTTGCACAAGAAAACATTACCCTTGCAGTATTTTGCCAAACTCTTCGAATGGATATTCTCTTTTTAGCAATTCCACTTGCTCAACATACCATTTTAAAATCTTTTTGTTGATGAAACCTTTATAAAAACGTTTGTTAACGGAATTTAAATTAGGCTGAAATACACAAAATAAGCAACTGAAAATCCCCTTCTAAAATAAAGTGAAACTTTAAATCAATGGGAATTTTACAGGCAGTGAGAAAAATCAACAAGACCACGCACCCATTCCTTTAAATACAGGCTTGTAGATCTAGTTATGTAACCATCCAAAAAAAGGAATATTACATAGGCTAAGTCTAACATTACATTTTTAAAGTGAGGGGAATTAGCGTATGCACCAATATTGGTATTTGAAGTCACAGGGAAACGGGGAACAATATAATAACAAAATTTCATTATATTCACAGCCCGAAATAACTAAATTTGAGGTAATGAATGATTTGAAGCTTCCTGAGAATTGGAGTTACCGAGTTTATCAAGTTAGTTGGGATTCATCAGCCAATTATACGGGGTTCAATCCCCAACCTCCTCCCTTCTCTTTGGGGCAGCAGCCAATTAATTATGCAGGGATAATACCACAAGGTCACCCTGCTAATTGGACTCCATTACCAGGTCATGCAGGTTTTAATTTTCAAAAACCTCCCTTCCCCTGGGCGCAACCATTCAATCATACAGGGATGTTCGCACAAGGTCATCTTGCAGCTTTACTATCGCCGCCAGCCAAGCCTTTTCATTTCAATACCAATAACTCGGGTGTTTTTGGAAACCCTCCAGGATGGGGTGGTCCGTGGGCCCCAATAGGATGGGGAAATAACGGAGGTAACGGTCAGCTAGGACTGCTTGGAAACTTACTTACAGCAGGAAAAGGCACCATGAGTGGAATAGGAATGATCAGTAGTTTAATCGGGATGGGGAAGTTCTTCTTTTAGTTAATTAAAGTGATAGAATTGGTCCGCAGCTCAAATAGTCCAGTATATAACAAAAAAGCATTGGATACCCAATGCTTTTTACACTTACGCAAATAGAGACGTATTCGCATATAAAGCTGGTGAACCACCTGAATGTACGAATAAAATATTGTCTTCCTTATTAAATTTACCTTTTCTAATTAAGTCGATTAATCCCGCTACTGCCTTACCTGTATACACTGGATCAAGTAAAATACCTTCTGTTTTCGCAAGTAACTGAACTGCCTCTACCATTTCCGGCGTTGGTAACGCATAGCCTGGTCCTACATATTCATCAAAGCACGTAACAGCGTCGCGCGAGATAAAGTTTGGAATACCAACGTGTGCTGAAGTTTCATCTACAAGTTTTGCTACTTTCTCTTCTTGCTCAGCTTTTCCTCTACTTACATTAATCCCGATTACAGGAATATGGCTTTGTGTTCCAGAAAAACCAGTAATTAAACCAGCATGCATACCGCCGCTACCACTTACACAAACAACTGAACTGAAATCAATTCCTTGCTCAAATGATTGCGCCATAATTTCTTGTGCACAAGCAACGTATCCCATAGCGCCTGTAGGGTTTGATCCACCAACTGGAATTACATATGGTGTATTTCCTTTTTCACTTACTTCTTTTGCTACTTTATGCATTTCTTCCATCAGGTCTGCTCCGTTCGGTACAACAATGACGTTTTCAGCACCTAATAAGTGATATAAGAAATAGTTTCCGTTAAAGTCTCTCTTCTCTTCTGGCTCAAGCCCTTCCTCTAATACAAGAATACATTTCATTTTTTCTTTTACCGCAGCAGCAAGTGTCAGGCGGCAATGATTTGACTGAATACCACCAGCTGTAATTAACGTATCTGCACCCTTTTCCTGTGCATCTGCAACTAGAAATTCTAACTTTCTCGTCTTATTGCCACCGGCTGTTAAACCAAGTAAATCATCTCGTTTAAAATAAATAGTCGGACCACCAAGTGCTTCAGAAAAATTGTTTAACTTTTCAATTGGTGTATATGATTCTGTATATTTTTTTCTCGGGAATTTAGCTAAATTCATTGTAACGCTCCTTTTGTACTTCTTTCACAATATATGTAACGTTACTATTATTACACGTAAAAATGGTGAAGTCATCTTTCTCGGTTAAAAATGTATTAGAATTTCATTTTGATAAGTAAAACCGTATTAATGATTTTAACTTAATTACGGTACATGAAATTTATATCAACGATTTTTTAAATATATCGTTCATTACTTACAATATATCAACGATTTTTCAAATATATCGATCGTAACTTGCAGTATATCAACGATTTTCTTAATATATCGATCTATCGACAAAAAACGACAGCCAGGCAACCCCTTTCTCATCAACAAAAAAAGAGCCCACACATTCAAATGTGGGCTCCCTCCAATCACTTATTGACCGAAAAACGAAGTAACTGTGTTAATCCCGGCTCTAAATTCATTTCACCTTTGTGGCGTACGTATACGACTTTATCCCCATCAAAATTCGGAGGGTTTGCTTTACTATACGTATGCCACTCATTCGTTCCTTCTATAGAATACTCCATATATTCAGTTGCACCGACAATTATATTTTTACTATCATCTGCCGTTACATTTGGTGCCATCTGCGCAATTTTTGAATCACTAATTAATAACTTCTTTATATCCTTATCACGTTTGTAATCGTAAGCTGTCACAATTACATCGTTACCATATGCTTTCACTTGTAACCCTTGTTTAAATGAATAGCCATCTGGAGCAGTTTTCTCTCCTCCATTTGGTCCTGCTGACATCCAGCCTGTTTCAATCCCGCCCGTATTTACAACAGTGAAACCTTTTTCATCTCCGCCTTTAATTTTCTTTTTACCAGCCCAGTCAGGTAAGTTTAAATCCCAATGCGTATGACTCGTGAAGAAAACAACTTGCGGATAGTCTTTTAATATATCGTACAATTTATCGACGTTTAAATAATCTTGTAAGTACGGCGATTGCCTTGATCCAGATACTGTATCAGGTAAAACGTGATGAGAGAAAATGAAGATTGGCTTATTTTTATCTTTTTGACTGTACTCTTCTAAATTTTGTTTTAACCAACCTAATTGCTCATCACTCATATATACTTCGTCCCACATTTTTGAATCGTGGTATTTCATATATTTTTCAGTTCCTAAAAATAAAAGTGGATACCCATCTAATTCTTTTTTATGATATACCTTTTCTTGTCCACTAAATTGTAAGTAGCGACCAAATAGTGTTTCTTCCGTTACACCATTTGGCCATGTACTTTGAGAAAGTTTCCCATCTGCTGTCCATTTACCAGCATAAAACTCATGATTCCCAACAGTAGACCATACATTTTCTGGATGCTTATTTTTATTTAACACACGCTTTACATCATCATATTGTGACTGTTGTCCAGTCGGCGTTATATCCCCATTCATAATAAGCGCTCTAGAAAGTGGCGTCACTTTGTTCATATCTTTTAGCACATGATCAAAATCCCCTAAATCACCTTGAATATCACTAATAACATTAAAAGTTGTAGCTGATTTTCGGGCTTGCTCTTTCCCTTCCGCATGTGCTGAAAACGTCGGTAATAATGCCGCCATAACTGCTAACGAAGCAACTGTCTTTTTCATACAAATTCTCCCCCCTAATAATAGAAAGTACAAACTGACATGTTCTGCTTTCTCTTAGGTGCTTGTCCAATTCACATTATAGGGGGCGATTGTAAAGATTAATGGAATAAAAAATTAAGTGTTTTTTAAGAGATTTTGTCTTTTTTACATACTCCACAATTAGCAATTCGCGCCAATCTAGCTTTCTAGCCTTTTACATTACATACATGTAAATGAATATGATGAATCTCTTAGTTTAATATGTTGTCTTTTTAATCTCTGTTATATAACCGCCACAAAATATGCTATCTTTTCAAGTTCTCTTTCTTTAATAAACATTACTCCTCTTTTAATTCGCCTTAAAATTGTAAAGTGGCTTAATAATATGTTTAATATCAATTGTTTCTTTTGTATTCTCAATAATTTCATCCATTGGCTTATATACCATTGGTGCTTCATCTAAAGTACTTTCTGCAACAGATGTAGTCCAAACCTCTGCCATTGTATTTTGAAAATCCTCTAAGTTAAGTACTTCTTTCGCCTTCTTACGGCTCATAATACGTCCTGCTCCATGAGGGCCAGAAAAGTTCCAATCTGGATTCCCTTTACCAAATGCAATGATAGAACCGTCTCTCATATTAATTGGAATGATTACTCGTTCATCTTTCTGAGCTGAAATGGCACCTTTTCGTAGAATCATATTTTCCATATCGATGTAGTTATGAATTGTAGTGAATTGATCGGTTACTTTCCAATCCATTTTAGTGACGATTTCATCAATCATTGCTTTACGATTTAACTCCGCATATTTTTGAGCAATTTTCATATCATTCATGTAATCTTTAAATCCTTGTCCTTCTAAATAAGCTAATTCTTTGCGAATCACCGGTTTCTTAATTTCACGTAAAGCTTCATGTATTTCTTGTTGTCTACCTTCTTTCGTTAAACGCTCAATAATTTCTTCTTTAATAGATTTAACGTTTATAAGTTGCTCGTAAGCAAAGTTTTGATAATACTCTGCTACTTGTTTCCCTAAATTACGCGAACCACTATGAATGACAATGTATACATTTCCTTTATCATCCTCATTCAGTTCGACAAAATGATTGCCCCCGCCAAGTGTACCAATACTTTTTTGAGCACGTTGCAATGTAAACGGGGCTCTTACACTATCAAAATCAATCATTTTTGAAAATCTATGTTCCTTATCTCGAATACGAAAACCACTTGGGACAAATTTACGTATCGTTTCGTCTAAGTGATCGAAGTTGATTTCCTCTTTTTTCTTATTAATCATAACAACTTCCATGCCACAACCAATATCGTACTTACCTCTCAGTTTCCTGAAAGAGTGGACTATACCTTCTCTACAGTCATCGAGATATGCAGTCTCTACTGTAGGCTCACCGTATTAATTATTCCTCTTCAATTCAAAATGGATGAGGAATAATTCTGTACCTTAGTCTGCTAACATGGTACAAGTCTCTGAACCATTCGATTATGTCACCATAACCACTGGCTGCTGATTGCCCTCGCCTTTTATCGTTAGGGTTCCCAGTCAATTGAGTGAGTAGTTTAAAGTCTGAGCCGATTAGTTAACCCCGACTAAATTAGGAACAATCTTATCTTGAATTGTCATTGTTGTCCCAATCGTACAACCTGCACCCGCATGTGTATCTGGCATAATACGAATCTTGCTATCCTTTACGAATTCTTGGTTACAAAGATCAATAATTTGACCTGCTGCAGTTTTTTCTACATTCGTAGTAAACACTTTCGCTTCGTTGTATTTCCCTTGTAATTTCAACATCTTCTATTTCCCCTTTCCTTTAGTTTCTACAAAAAATCAATTCATACATATTATATAAATATATTTCCCACCACTACATCTCATTTCCTTTTTTATAAAAAAAGACACAGAGATTCCTCTCCATGCCTGTTAATTTCCTACCTCTTCACCGCATGCACATAATGTACCGTCTCGAAAGCTTTCAAATAATCATTTCTTCCGGCAAAATATAATGTATTTATATCCTCTGGTGATAAGTGCTCATAAATGAGTAAGCCCGCCTTCTCTAACAGTGCTTCCATTTCAGCATAAGAATAACATGATTTCATCGGTTCTCCGCCTACCGCAGCCATTTTCAACTCGATTGGACAGTCCCTTTTCCGTAAACAAATTTTCATCGGGATAATCAAAAACGATAGAACTACCTGCCGGAACCATCTCGAATAAACATTCTAATAAACTAGCAAGTTCCTCTTTCGTTAAATAGTACGTAACACCTAAAAGGCTAAAGAAAGTCTTTTTATGTTCAAATCCTTCATTGCGTAACTGTTCATAGGAAAATCCTTTCGTAAAATCCATTGAAACAAAATGAAGGTTTTTTGGAACTTCAAGTTCTACTTCTTTTATTCTTTCCTTCTTAAACGCCTGTGTAGAAGGATGATCCACTTCAAATATTTCTATTTTATTTTCTAATTCTCGGTGTCTAAAACTGAACGTATCTAAGCCTGCACCGAGTATGACGTATTGTTTCGCTCCTAATGTAATTTCATGTAGTAATACTCTTTCACAATATGCGGCACGTGCTAAAGGTGTTGGCGATAACTGAACTTGCGTAATCCATTTTAATATTTCTTTTGGATTGTCTTGAAACTGCTCTGCAATGTCTGTATTGAAAAAGTGAATCCCTTGAACCATGTTCGTTTCAATATTGTTACGTTCTTTTTGTGAAATGAACTCTTTAGCTACATAATCATCAAAGATTTTCGGATTATCAAATTCACTATGATATGCCCTGCTGAAAGCTGATACTAACGACGTTACACTTGCTTCACCTTGTTTCACGCACATACACTCTCCTTCATTTTCACAACAAAAATAGGGTTCCCCTGGCCAGGAGAACCCTATTATACACCTTATTTTTATATTGGTAAATTATAGCACAAATAAGTTTTTTTGTCAAATTTCCAGCCTACTAACTCTCCAATAATTTGTGTAATCTCTAGCAGGAAGATTTCGATCTACACCGAATATTCCAGTTTATAACAACACAAATGGAGGGCGTCATGAAAAGATTAGTTATCATTACAGTTGGAAAAACACACAGTGGAAAAACTACATTTGCAAGAGCATTAGAAAAAGAGTTACCCCACTCTTTCGTTATGGATCAAGATAATCAAGCTGAATTTATTAACACGCATCACGAAAAATTACAGCCGGCTAAAGGCCCTAATACATTTAAGCACTGTCTTTCTAAATTCATTGTTGATTATGCGAAAGAACATACAAATTTACACCTTATTATTTGTAATTCCAATCGCAGTAAAAACGGAAGATTCTATTTACTAAACGAATTATTTCCACAGAATGAATATGTACGCATATTAGTTCATTTTGACATTCCAGATGATGTACTTTACAAAAGAGTGGCTCGAAGCACGCGAAGTACGAATATTTTTAGAGGTGGATATTCTAGTTTCAAAGAAGTACTTGATCGACAACAAACTGAATTACTTCACGATGATGTAGTAGATCCTATAGAAAACGAGGTTGATTATTTGTTTGTTATTCGTAACAGTAAGGATGGAAACTCTACTATATTAAAAATTGTCCATCTTGCTAAAGAGTTCTCCCCTATCCGAAATAAGAGATTATAAAAATTACATAATCATAGATTATTATGCAAATACTTCCTCTAGACGGCGCAGATGGTATATAATGATGGAAGAATCTACTTCTATATGCTCAATTTTACACAAAACAGCTCATGCATATGAAAGAAAAGAGGTACAAAAATATGAAAACAAAACAAACAATTGCTGCGTCTACACTAGCTTTAGCAATGATTGCTGGCGCGAACTCTGCTCATGCGGAAGTAAATGATGCTACTCCTCAGCAAAGTACGGGAGATCGATTAGCTGAAATTAAGCAACATAAACAAGAGTTAGATGCGAAATTACAGCAACACAAAGAAAACGTGGATCAAACATTAAATGAACTTAACAAAGTTAAGGAAAATGTTGATACTAAGGT
This sequence comes from Bacillus sp. FSL K6-2944, assembly GCF_038005385.1. Classification (NCBI taxonomy): domain Bacteria; kingdom Bacillati; phylum Bacillota; class Bacilli; order Caryophanales; family Bacillaceae; genus Bacillus; species Bacillus sp. FSL K6-2944. Next base: position 2,015,777 of record NZ_JBBOTE010000001.1, read on the forward strand.
GAATGAACTACATGAACGTAAACAAGTTGCTGATGAAAAGATTAACGAGATTAAACAACATAAACAAGAGTTAGATGCAAAACTTCAGCAAGACAAACAAATCGCCGAAGATAAAATCGCTGAAATTAAAGAGCATAAAAAACAAGTAGAAGATAAAGTTGCTGAAGTAAAAGAGCATAAACAAAATATCGATAACAAAGTGAATGAGATTAAAGAACATAAACAAACTGTCGATGAAAAAGTGAATGAAATGAAGCAACATAAAGAGAACATTGATCAAAAGGTTAATGAACTTAAGGAAGTTAAAAAACAAGTAGATGAAAAATTAGCTGAGTTAAAGAAAGCGAAACAAACTGCTGAAGACAAACTCGCTGAACTAAAAGAAAACAAGCCGAATACTGGTAACACGTTAGAGGAACTTAAGAAAATTAAAGGCAATTTAGACAGTCTTTCCGCTAACTTAGAACTAGCTAAACAAGATGTAAAAAACAAACTAGCTGAATTACAAAAGGCTAGAGAAGATTTACTAAATAAAATTAACGAAATTAAACAATCGAAACAAACTGTTTCAGACGATTTAACAAAGAAAAAACAAGACTTAGATATTAAAATCAACGACTTTAAGCATACTGAGAAAAAAATTGACGACAAATTAGCTGAGTTACATACAACGAAGCAAAATGTTGATAACAAGATTAATGAAGTATCACAGTCTAAACAAACGCAAGCAGATAATGGTACTAAAAACAATAACGCTAAAGAACTTCCTAACGCTGGTAGCGAGCAATCAAACAATATGGCTCTAGGAATGCTATCTGTATTAGGCGGGATTTTATTAATAACACGCAATAAAATTAAAACGTTATTCTCAAAATAAAGCCATTATACTTATTAAAAACAATGATACAAAGGCCAACCGCATATACGGTTGGCCTTTTTCTTTATATTAACTGTCCATCTCGAAGCGTCAATATACGATCACATACATCAAGCATTCTTTCATCATGTGTAATCATAATTGCTGCTTTTTGGCTCTCTTTCACTTCACGTTTCATCATTTCAACAACTTCACGTGCGCGTTTTGAGTCTAAGCTTGCCGTTGGCTCATCCGCTAATATTAAATCTGGGTTGTTCATGAACGCACGAGCAATTGCTACCCTTTGTTTTTCCCCACCAGATAGTTGATTTGGATAATGATTTTTTCTTTCTCCTAATCCAAATGCCGCTAATAAATGATCCGCACGCTTTTCTGATTCTTGTTTACTTTCTTTTTTTAACTTAGCAATGTAAAGTAATTGTTCTTTCACATTTAAATATGGAACAAGGTTTGCAAACTGGAAAATGAAACCGATTTTTTTCAAACGAATATCTGTCATTTCCTTTTCTGATAACTGTGTAATATTTTGCTCACGAATGTAAATATCTCCTTTTGACGGTGATAATAAAGCACCCGCGATCGATAATAACGTACTTTTCCCTGATCCAGAAGGACCGACGATTCCGATAAATTCTCCAGCTTTCACATCAAGTGATATCGGATGAAGGGCTGTTACTTCCGTATTTCCTTCTCCGTACACTTTACTTACTTTGTCTAATTTTAATAATGAAGTCATTACATCCCGCCTCCAATTGCTTCTAATGCATCAACTTTTAATACTTGGTATAACGAAATAAGTGTTCCTAAAATACTAATTACGATAAAGATTGCTGTGTATTGTGCAATCATCGGTGTTGTTAATAAGAACGGCATACCTGCTGGTAAAATTTGTTCTAATCCTTGTACAAGAACGATACTAATTACCATCGCAACGACTGATAAGAATAACGCCTGTACGACTAAACTATTTGCTAAATACGAGTTCTTCGTACCAATTGCTTTTAATACACCTAATTGCTGTGTTTTTTGCAGTGTAATGACGTAGAAGAATACACCAATTAGTAATGCAGCGATTACAAGTAAGAACGCAATAATCATCGTTAACGTTCCTTGCTCTTCTTTAAATCCTGGAATACTTTGTAGCACTTCTTTTTTGTCAATTACGTGTGCATTTTTTACTTCTTTATCTGTATTAAGTGCAATTGCACTATAATCTTTTTGGTTTGGTTGTGAAATAGATCCCCATACGTCTTCATTTACATAAACGACTGGTGTATGGCTAAACATTTGATCTTTCGTAAATCCGACGATTGTAAATTCTTTCTTTGAAACAGGATCGATAATTGTATCTCCAATATCGATTCCCTTCTCTTTAATCGATTCATCAGCAACCATCTCGTTGTTTGCTGTACCTAATTTCTCCCCTTTTACAATGTTCGGTTCTAAAAATGAATCTCGTTCGCTTGAGAAAATAGCGATATCAACCTTTTTCGAGCTATCTTTCTTTTCATACGTTGAAACTTTCACCCGAAACGGAACTGCCTCTTTCTCGCCTACTTGACTTACTACGTTATCTACATCGTCTTTCTTAATTTGTGAACGAAGTAATTTATTTTCCGCATCATCTGCTAAAACGAACTTATTTGCCTCCATATTTTGAATCGATGAAGCATTATCATATGATAATCCATTTGCTAATCCTGAAATAACAAGGACTAAAAATGATAATAACACCATAATCAATCCGATTAATCCGTATCTTAATTTTGATTGTTTTAATTCACGCAGAGCTAAAAACATTTCGCTCGCTCCTTCCTCTTTCTTTCTATGCACTTATCATAAAAAAGAAATATGAACGGAATATGAACAGAAGATTACAGAGATTAAGATTTAATTTTCAGAAAGTATTGAAAATAATTGAAATCCTTGATACAATTCAGTCAAATAATCTTGACCGAGTAATTTCATTTAAGGAGTTGATCATTTTGAAGCCCGTATTAACACTAACTACTTATAGCCAACTAAAAGCATTAAGCGATCCACTACGTTCCGAAATGATGATACGTCTATGCGAACGTCCTTATACTGGACAATTACTATCTGAGAAATTCGGCATTTCAAGGGCGAAAATTCATTATCATTTAAAAGAATTAGAAAAGAATGGTCTTATAGAGATCGTTTATACAGAAGAAAAGAATGGGATTGTTCAAAAGTTTTATCAATCTGTCGCTAAAGGCTTCACCCCTGCTGCAGATCTATTACCTCATTTAGAAATATTAAGCGAATCAGGTCGCCAAATCTTTTTACAAATGATAGAAAGAACGAAAAGCCAAATTCTCGCTGCACCAGAAGAAGCTTTTACATTACGAAATGCAAGTGAAGATCCAGCTAAGTGGAATTACGTTTCATCCTGCTGGGAATTTGATGCTACGCCAGAACAATTTCAAGTGTGGGTGAAAAAGTTTCATCAATTGATGGCTGAATTAAACGAAATTACAAAAGGTGCAGATAAAGATCCGAATAGTAAACCTTATTATATTTCTACTACTGCACTTCAAATCGCTGAGAGAACAATGCAGCAATTTATTAAAGAAGAAGAAAAATCGTAATACGATTTTTTTTACTGATACGGTCAAATTTATTTTACCGAATAAATTTATTATAAAGGAGTAGATAAAGTGGACATATTAAAAAACCGGAATTTCCTCTTATTATTTTTAGGGAGAATTTTTACAAACATAGGAGATAGTTTGTATTATGTAGCCGCGATGTGGCTCGTATATAAGCTAAGTGGTAATCCTTTTTATTCTGGATTAGCTGGTTTTCTTACATTATTACCTTCTGCACTTCAATTTCTTACTGGTCCATTCGTTGATAGATGGTCCATTAAAAACACCCTCGTCATTACACAAGTTCTGCAATGCATTCTTATTTTAATCATTCCTATTACACACTACTTCGATCTATTAACAGTCCAACTACTACTCATCATTATGCCTATCGTAGCCTTTATTGAACAATTCGCCTATCCCGCACAATCGAAAGCTTTACCACTTCTACTGCATAAAACACAATTATTAAAAGGAAACTCTCTCTTCTCATTTGCGTATCAAGGCATTGATTTAATTTGTACGACGCTTTCTGGAATATTAGTAGCACTATTTGGCGCGATCACTTTATATGTAATTGACTCTTTCACATTCGCGATTACTGCCCTTTTGTTCTTTTCATTGAAAATACCAAAGCAAACCGAAACGGGCACATCACTTTCAACTAAACAATATTTCTCTGATTTAAAAGAAGGTTTTTCAATTGTCTTCCGTTCCTTAATGGGCGTATTCTTAATCGGTTCCGTTGTCGCTAATTTTTCAATCGGTATGACGATGGCAATACTCCCTTCTTTCGCTGATTCTTTAGGCGGTGTAAAATTATATGGTTTCTTTTTAGCCGCTATATCCGCCGGTTGTTTAATTGGAGCACTATTCAGTTCATGGGTTGGTAAACATAATGTTGGCCGTGTCTCCATTATTAGCTTTGCAACTGGCGCTTTCTTTTGGTTTCTCTCTACAGTTGTACCGTTTCAATGGTTATCCATTTTTTTATTCGGCTTAGCTTGGATACCAATTGGTGCGACCAACATATTATTTGCGACTATTGGTCAAATTGTAATTCCAAATCAATATCTTGGGCGTATCAATTCAGTCACACGAAGCATGGGCACAATTGCTATGCCACTCGGCTCTTTAATTGGCGGATACACTGCGAATGTATATAGTAGCCAACTTATTTTCGCGCTTGCTAGCATTGGGATTTTATTCATTTCCCTCGTATGGCTACTTCATCCGAAATTACGGGCTTTTCCAAAAGCTGATGAAATTACAGCGGATACTTTTGAGCTTCGGTTTAAGGAAGAACGCGGGAAAGGTGCGGCTTTATAGCAACCAAACATAACCCCGTTCTAAATTGGGGACGGGGTTAAAAATATAACAATAAAGTCGTTTGAATATCTAAAATTTATTCAACAATAGCACCAACTAAAAGGTGCCGTTAACGCTTTGATGGCCATGCCCCCTGCATTTTCCTTAATTGAATAATTTGGCCTGTATGATAAGCATCATGAAGCATGATGTCCAGTAATTTACCTTCAAGTGAATTTTGTTCAAGCTCTCTTTCAGAAATTGCACTTAATACCTGTCTTAAATTACGCTGAGCATTTTCAGAGCGTTCAACGACTTCCTTCCATTCCGTATCATTATTAGATTGCTTAGTAAGATAAAAGGTGTCATTACCGTCAAGATTATATGTCCATTCACGTCCTTCCAAGTTTGCAGCAAGTCTTTCTTTGTAATAAGTGAGATGATTAACATTCTCCCAAATGGTATTCGTTGTCTCTCCAGCTGGTTTCCACATAGCCTGTTCAGCTGTAAGTCCTTCTATAGCATGTTTAAACGGTGCATACCAACTCTCTTTATCGAATGTTGAATCTAGTTTATTTAATAACAAGTCAATTCGTTTCAAAGTAATTTCCTCCCTACACAGTTCAAGTTTTAATACACTTCCTCTAACTCTGTAGAGATTCTACATTTTTAAATAAACTTCCTCCTAATCCCACTCCATAAACTCATCCGATTATGCAATTAAAATGACTCATATTTTTTCATTTTACACGTATACTAGCGACAAAAAAAGAAGAGGCTGTTCCCAAACAGCCTCTTTCATCTATTTAGGAAGTTCAACCCGAACAGTCGTCCCTTCCCCTTTCGTGCTATATACCGAAACGGTCCCTTTATGCAGTTCAACAATCTTCTGCACGATTGATAACCCTAAACCGCTACCTTCTACGTTTCGTGCTCTCGCTGTATCCACCTTATAAAAACGATCAAAAATACGATCCATTTCTTCTTTTTCCATACCGATTCCGTTGTCTGATATAGAAATTATAACGCTAGACTCTAACTCTTCCACGAAAAACTCAATCGTTCCACCATCGTTTGAAAACTTAATGCTATTCGTGAAAATGTTACTCCATACTTGATGAAGTAAGTTTTCATCACCTTGAATTGTAATGTCTGGCACATCAAATTCAACGGCGATATCTTTTTCCCGCCATTTCCATTCAAGCATAAAAATGACGTCTTTAATTTGTTTTTGTAAGGAAAAGTCTTTTATTTGTAAAACCTTTTCCTCCTTATCTAATGAAGCGAGCGTAAGTAACTGTTTACATAAACTAGACATTCGCTTACTTTCGCCTTCAATAATTTGTAAGTAATGATTTCTTTCTTCCTCACTCATCTTTTCTGTTTGCAACGTTTTTGAAAAACCTTGTATGGAAGAAAGCGGCGACTGGAATTCATGTGAAACGTTCGAAACAAATTCTTGTCTCATTTCATCTAGTTCTTTAATGCTCTTCGTCATCTTTTGGAAGCTTGTAGATAACGTTCCTATTTCATCTTTTCGTTTTACGTCTAATTCAATTTCATATTCCCCACTCGCAATTTTTTGCGTAGCCTTCGTAAATTTACGAATTGGGCGAACGATGTAACCTGCTGCAATCACTATAAAGATAATGCTTAATAGTACGATAAACCCAAGTAATACCGCTAAGAAAATTCGCATCTCGCCAAATTGGTTCTGAATGTCGGGACGAATAAATAAAGCGTACTGTTTATCACCGTGCTTTACCGGTACACCGACACTATTTATTAATTCATTATCGAAAAAACCGGTAATAAAGAGACGCGTTGGATACGTAGAAACACCATTAAACGTTTCCCCTTGCAATACTTTATGAACAGTAGCATCGCTAATAGACGTCTTACGAAACGCATTGCCGATACGCTTTCCATTCTTTTGATCATCTACAATATAAATTTCATACCCTAACTTCGCAATAGATTGTAAGTATGCCTCTTGATTTTCTTCACTTTGCTTTTCATATAATGACTTAACTTCTTCCGCATACTTTAAAATCTTTTCACTATTATACGGTTTTAACTTCACTTGATAATATACGTTCGTTAATAAAAAGCCGATAATACTACTAAGTAGCATAATACCGACCGTCATAAATACAAATCTAGAATATAGTGATTTCATTTTATTTCAGCTCCAACTTATATCCGAGTCCGCGTACTGTCGTAATTTGAAAATCATCCGTTCGTTTTGAGAAACGATCTCGGAGCCTTTTCACATGAACATCAACTGTTCGTTCATCCCCTTCAAAATCCATTCCCCATACTAGTTCAATTAACTCTTCTCTTGAAAATGTTCTTCCAGGATAACTAGCAAGTTGTGATAATAGCTCAAATTCCTTTAAAGGAAGCAAAATTGTTTGACCGTTACACTTTACTTCCACACCTTTTCGATCAATTGTCGTTCCGTGCAACGTAATAATATCTGCACTCAGCATTTGATAACGACGTAATAAAGCTTTCATACGGAAAATGACTTCAGCTGGCTCAAATGGTTTTACGATATAATCGTCTGTACCAGAAATGAATCCTTTTTCTTTATCCACTAACTGGTCTTTCGCAGTTAATAAAATAACAGGAATATCATGATACTTCCGAATTTCTTCACATAACGTATAACCATCAACAAACGGCATCATAATGTCTACAATCGCAAGATGAATGTTTTCCTTCTCTAATACGTCTTGCGCTACCTTTCCATCTTCCGCCTCAAAAACTTTAAACCCCTCTTTTTGTAAATGATAATGCAATAACTCTCTAATATGTTTATCGTCATCAGCTAATAAAATATGTATCATCTTCATTAAACCCTCTCTCGTTCATCCTTCTACATCACTACATTAAGAAACAATTGGATTTTTTGCAAGAAAAAGAAAAAGAATCTATTTTGAAAAAAGATTATTCAAAATAGATTCTCACGTTTTAGTATTAAGATTATTTTAATCAAAAACAATTTTTAAGCCTTCGAAATATCAACGAATCCTTCTCCGAATACGTCACGAACATCGTGTATAGCGATGAAGGCAGCCGGATCCGTAGTTTGAACAATCCGCTTTAGCTTCACTACTTCTTGCTTATTAATAACAACATAAAGAATGTCCTTCGGAGTTTTCGTGTAATAGCCATGACCTGAATACACAGTAACCCCTCTACCCATTAAAGTCGTCACCTTCCCGGCAATTTCATCTGGTTTATCAGAAATAATTGTAATGGCCTTTTTCGGATTTAAGCCTTCAATTACAAATTCCATTACTTTCGTTCCTACATATAACATAATAATTGTCAGCATCAGTTTTTCTGCACCAATGATGAAATAAGATGAAAACGCAACGATTAAATCGAAGAACAGTAGACCATAGCTAATACTCCAGCCTAAGTATTTATGTGTCATCCTCGCTAAAATCGTAGTACCTGCAGTTGTTCCACCAACGCGAATGATAAGACCAATACCACACCCGATAAATATTCCACCGAAAATGGCATTTACGAGCATTTCATCAGAAGCAATCGTCCAGCCTTCTGTTAAATGAAGAAATAGCGAGTTAGTCACTACAGCGATAATCGTATAAATCGTTGTAATCTTATTTAAAAATTTATAGCCGACTATTAACAAAATCGCATTTAAAATTAAATTGACTAAACCTGGTGACCATTCAAATAAATAGTACGTAATAATCGTGATACCTGTTACCCCGCCCTCACCAAACTCGTTCGGAATAACAAATAAATTGACACCTAACGCAAAAAGAAATGCACCGATAATAATAAAAATAATGTCTGTCGTTCTTTTTTTCATACAGTACCTCACTTCTTATGTAAATATTTATTCTGCCATAAACTCTCACTATTATATCGTGGAATATTCAAATCGAACAGTGGTTTGTTTTTATTTTAATATAAGATAAAAAATCAACATTATTTATTATGTACTGCAAATAAAGTTTTAATTTCACCCGTAATTTACTCTTAAAAAGAAATGCTGAACATTGACTTGCACAAATTTCAAATAAAAAAGTACCCATCTAATTGTCATACGCAATGAGAATTAGATGGGTACTGCATGATACATTTAGTTTTTACATATATTGTTTGGAGAAAATTGCAAATAACGACCTATACTCGCCTTATTAAGACCAAATCCATACATCATCATTATTTTCAGTGTTCGTCTTTGCTTCATGAACTTTTTCAATATGGTCAACTGTGTTCCAGTTAATAGAACTTCCGCCCCACCCTACATACTTCATATCAATTTTCACTTTCTCACCCACATTAAATACTTGTCCCTTTGTTAAGAAAACATCAATAATATCTTTCTTCCCATTTAACGATGGATACTCAACTACAACATATTTAGTAGCACCATCTCCCTCATCTTCCATCGTTCCTACTTTTGATACTTCTCCAATTACATAATTAGGTGAGCCATCTTCTTTCATGTGCATACCTAACTTGTTTGTTGTATTTTCAACTGCAGTTGCAACCATATATTCTGTAAAATTACGCATCATAGATCCAGTAGCTTTTACTTCATCTCCTACTTTCACGTTTGAAAGTGAATCAATATACACACTAACAGGTTCCTCATATTGCTTAGATTTTACAACAATCACACCGTTATCTACTTCTACTACTCGTCCTTCTAACGTCGAGAAATTCGATTCAATAGAAGCTGCACTCGCTTTTGTTAGTTCTAATCCTGGTAAATTTGTTCCTGATAATGCTGCGATTCCTAAAGCACCTGCTAAAATTATTTTTTTCATACCCATATGTAACATCTCCATTCATGATGATTTTATTTTTTTGATTGGTATCGACCAACCTGTAATCATTATAGTTACAGGTTATAAAAATAACAACCGTTTTCCTCATGCAATGATGCATACTTTGATTTTCAAATATAAATCGGTTATTCCTATATTCAACACTAAGACTGAATTCTTGAATCCCAGCAGGTAAACGGATTGATGATGAAGAAACTAATGTCATACATCATGTTTTTCAATGATACAGTTTGTATAATCGTAGTCCATTACATTCTGTAGCAGCGGAGTTAACATGTTAATAAAACCAAAGAGGTTACAAGCAGGAGACACCGTGACAACAGTAAGTCCTTCATGGGGAGGCGCAGGTGATTCTGAGATAAGATAACGATATGACAGGGCTCAAATAAATAAAAACACTCCTATAAGATATGACTGTGAATTAGTACTTTTTAAATGATATGGAGATTACTTATCTAATGATAAAGGGGGATTTACGTGTATGGAAGTAACATTTACAGTAAGTAAATGGGATGAAAAACTAATTGATGATACTAGAAAAGATTTCCCTATTAATATTGCCCATGTTGAATATGATATTGATGGAGAATTAAAAGGAAAAGCTTTTGTTGAATACTTATTATATTATCTAGACTCAAATATAAATGATGGTCACTTGGCTACGGCTAAAATTTCTGGATTTTTACACTTTGAAGGAATTTATAAGGGGCAACAAGGGACATTCACAGCTATAGAGCAAGGAATATTTGATAAAGGAAATTTAGATTCCCCAGGAACAATTATTAAAGCTACCGGTAACTTAGAAAATCTGAGAGGGTCCTATAATTATCAGTTTACAGGTCAAACTAGTAAACTAATTTTAGAGTTTGAATTTTAGCAAAATACCTTACATTTTAGCAGAAAGGACATTTCTTGTAATACTCGGAATGTCCTTTTTGTTGACGAGCTAGTACGTTATAATCTCCGCCAATTTTTGTAGGTAGTGTTGATGTTAATAGGCCTTGTACAACAAATCTCCCCTGCTCATCTTTAGATACTTCTGTAAATAAAACAACATCCTCTCTCGTAAAAGTTCTTTCAAAGGTAATTTTTTCGCCTACTTGCAATTTCATCGATCCCCCTCCTCAAAAACACTTGTAAAATAAGAAAAACCGAAACTCAAATCATTTCGGTTTTTCAAAACTATAGAAGTCAATATTTACTTTAAAGAATGAACAAACAACCCACTACGCAGTTTCGGTTCAAACCACGTTGATTTTGGCGGCATGACTTCACCGGCATCTGCGATTGCTAATAAATCTTCCATAGATGTCGGATATAATGCGAATGCTGCTTTGTATTCGCCGCTGTTCACAAGGCGTTCTAGTTCTTCTAATCCGCGGATTCCTCCGACAAAATCGATACGTGAATCAGAACGCGGATCATGTATTTCAAGTACTTGGCTTAATAAATGATCTTGCAGGATAGATACATCTAAACCTCTAACAAGATCATTCGCATCAAACGTTTCTTCTTTCACAGTAAGCTTATACCACTTCTTATTTACATACATACCAAATGATTTGGGCTCATTTGGTTTATACGGAGAAACAGTTGCTTCTTCTACATAAAAGTACTGCGTAATTTGATTTAAAAACTGTTCCTCTGATAAGCCATTTAAATCTTTCACAACTCGGTTATAGTCCCAAATCGATAATTCATCATGAGGGAATAGAACCGATAAGAAGAAATTAAATTCCTCTTCTCCTGTGTAATTTGGATATTGTTCTCTTCGCATAAGTCCTACTTTTGCAGCTGATGCAGAACGGTGATGCCCATCTGCAATATAAAGATTAGGAATATCTTCAAATGCGTTTACTAAAGTCGTAATTACATCTTCATCTGCAATCTTCCACGCAACATGCTTAACACCGTCTTCTGCTGTAAATGTATAAATTGGCGCATGTTCTTCTTTCCAGCTTCTAATTAAATGCTTTACTTCATCTTTTGTACGGTACGTTAAAAAGATTGGGCCTGTATTGGCGTCACACACATCTACGTGGCGAATACGATCTAGCTCTTTTTCATGACGTGTTCTTTCATGTTTTTTAATTGTATCATCTTCATACTCATCAATAGATGTACAAACGACAAGGCCTGACTGCGTTCTTCCTTGCATCGTCAGTTCATAAATATATAGCGCTGGCTCTTCATCTTGTATGAACACTTCTTCTCGTATAAATTGCTTTAAATTGTCTCCCGCTTTTTCATACACGCGATCATCATACGGTGAAAGCGCCGGGTCTAAATCAATTTCTGCTTTATCAACATGCAAGAAAGAATATGGATTCCCTTTTACAACTTCCCTTGCCTCTTCACTATTTAATACGTCATACGGTAAAGCTGCCACTTGTGCCGCTTTTTCCTCTACTGGACGAATGGCCCGAAACGGTCGTATTTTTGCCACATTCCTCTCTCCTTTACACAATCATTCGAACGGCTACAACACCTGTAATTTTGCTTATATTTTCTACAATATTCTCTTTTATTATATCATCAATTCCGTTATCGATATCAATCATTGTGTATGCCCAAGAATGTTTACTACGATTAATCATATCGGCAATATTAATATGATGTTCCGCTAAGCATCCTGTAATTTGCCCTACCATATTCGGGACGTTTTGATGCATAATTGTAATTCGTTTCTTTCCGATATACGGCAATTCTACGTTTGGATAATTTACTGAATTACGAATATTTCCTGTCTCTAAATATTCACGTAATTGACGTGCTGCCATTACTGCACAATTTTCTTCTGATTCAGACGTAGATGCACCAAGGTGAGGCGTCGCTGTTACATTTTTCATCTTTATTACATTTTCATTCGGGAAGTCCGTTACGTAATGTGTAATAATATCTTCTTCTAATGCTTTTTGAAGAACCTTTTCATCTACAAGTTCTCCTCTAGAGAAATTAAATAGACGCATCCCTCTTTTCATCTTCTCTACAGCGTGTTCCCCAATAATCCCCTTCGTTTGATTCGTAAGAGGAATATGCAATGTAATATAATCACATGTTGCAAAAATTTCATCAAGGCTAAATGCTCTTTGCACATGTGTAGAAAGACGCCAAGCTGTTTCAACTGAAATGTAAGGGTCATATCCGATAACATCCATCCCTAACGCTAACGCATCGTTCGCAACTAAAGCACCGATTGCGCCAAGTCCGATAACACCTAGACGTTTCCCTGCAATTTCTGATCCAACAAATTGTTTTTTTCCTGATTCAACAAGCTGTGGTACTTCTTCACCCTCTAAGTTTTTCGTCCAACTTACACCATTAATAATGTTACGTGAAGACATAATAAGACTGGCAATAATAAGTTCCTTTACAGCGTTTGCATTTGCCCCCGGCGTGTTAAATACTACAATTCCTTTTTCTGTACATCGCTCGACAGGAATATTATTTACACCAGCGCCAGCTCTTGCAATCGCCTTTAAGTCTTTTGAAAACTCTTCTTGATGTAAAGAGTAGCTACGAAGCAAAATTCCATCTGGATGATTGATTCTATCTCCTACTTCATAACGTTCTTCAGTAAAAACTTGCAAACCTTTTTCTGCAATTTGATTTAACGTTTGAACACGAAACATATCCCCATCTCCCTATCTATTCTCAAGCTCAAATTCCTTCATATAATTTACTAATTGCTGTACGCCTTGTACTGGCATCGCATTGTAAATACTAGCGCGCATACCACCGACTGATCGATGCCCTTTTAACGTAACAAGTCCTCGTTCTTTCGCTTTTTGTAAAAACTCATTGTTCAGCTCTTCTGACGGTGTTGTAAACGGAATGTTCATAAGTGATCGATACGTAGGATCAACTGGTGAAGTAAACAATTTTGATTCATCTAAGAAATTATAAAGAAGTGAAGATTTCATTCTATTTTGTTCTTCAATCGCAGATACTCCGCCATGCTCTTTCAACCACTCTAGTACAAGTTTCGTTACGTAAATACTAAAGGACGGCGGTGTATTATATAAGGAGTTATTTTTACTGTAAGTTTCATAATTTAACATTGTCGGACAAGAGCGATCTGCTCCCCCAATTAAATCTCTTTTTATAATAGCAATCGTTAAGCCCGCAGGTCCTAAATTCTTTTGCGCCCCCGCATATATAAGACCAAACTTCGAAACATCATATCGCTCTGATAAAATATTTGAGGACATATCCGCAACGAGCGGCACTCTTTCTACATGTGGAATGTCCACATATTTTGTCCCTTCAATTGTATTATTCGTTGTAATATGTACATAATCTAGTTTTTCATCGCTTAGTAAACCGTCCAGTTTAGGAATCGTAGTAAACTTCTCTTGCTCGGAAGAAGCAATCACTTGTACTTCCCCAACTTTTTCGGCTTCTTGCAGTGCCTTTTTAGACCATGAGCCAGTTAGTACGTATCCAGCTTTTTTATACGTATTCATTAAGTTCAGTGGTATCATAGAGAATTGTAATGACGCACCGCCTTGTAAAAATAAAACTTCATACTCATCAGGGATGCTCATTAATTCACGAAGTAAGTTACTCGCTTCCTCTATAATACTTTGAAAATAAGAAGATCGATGACTCATTTCCATAATTGACATGCCTGTCCCGTTATAATTTAAAAGCTCCTTTTGCACTTTCTCTAAAACTGGCAAAGGGAGTATTGATGGTCCTGCTGAAAAATTATAGACTCTCTCCATTACCTTCATAACCTCCCTATTTTTCATTTGGATATTTTTAAACTTTCTGAATTATAACCTAAAATATAATATACGGTCAATTTGTTTTCTATTATTAGGGCGCAAGACGCGATGGAATCGCTTGCAAGTGCAGACTTTTTTATGGTCATATAAAAAAGTGTTAAGTACATAATCGTACTTAACACTCTAATAATAAAAGAATAATAGCTAGTCGTTCGTAAAGAACCGATCAAAAATTTGATAAATAGCAGAGAGACCAATGAGCCAATAAATAGTGTCCACAAGCGCCGGCATAGAACCAAACCATTTCTCAACTACATTGTAATCTAACGCTACAAATAACCAATTCAAACCGCCAAGAATCACCAAAATTACTGTAAGGTAAGACAAAAATTTCATTATGATTGCCCCCTAGGTGATAAGATGGTGAAAGGCCTTTCACTAAAAATATATGTAGTAAACTTTAAAACTTACCTATTTTATAAAATTTATTTTCTGTACCACCCGTTAATAACTGCCTCTGCTTCTTTACTATGTATTTGATACGCATGTGTACTATCATTAGAGCCAATAAACCAAATTGAAAAACCTTTAAAATATGGTTTCGGTTCTAATACATCGCGGTAAGCACGCCATCCATTTAATTGCACATCCTTCGAAAACACATTTGAAACATCTGGATTCCATGGATTTTGTAATCCAAGTTCACGTGCTGGAACGTTAAATCCACCGAAGTAAACTGGCTTTCCTGTTGCATTATGTAATTGTTCCAATTGCTGAACAACATTTTGCCCACGATTATATACTGTTGTCGCAAATAAACTTTGCTTCACTTCTTCATATGTTGGATTTCTTTTTCCTGAAACTTCAAACCAACTGTCTATGCTAACAATATCCACCTTTTTTAAATACGGGCGATTGATTTTCTCTTTAAACTTCGCTTCATAAGAAGGGTCCCAGCTTGCTGTTAACCACCAGTTCATTTGATACAAAACATTTCCTTTATACTGATTACGAACAAAATCAATTGTATCGCTCCAGTATCCTTCTGCATACTCCATATTCACGAAATTAGAAGCAATCTTTAGTCCATACACATTGTATTTACTTGTAATGGAATTAAAAATATCTTGCAGAATAACCGTCTTCCAATTCCAGAAGAAATCATTAATGTTACTTGGGTTCCATTCTGTCTCTCCAACATTCCCCTGCTGAATATACGGGAACGGTTCCACTATAACTTGAATATTACGCTTTAATAATTCTTGAATTAAAATAATAGCTTGTTGCTTTTGCGCTTGATTAATTACCATGTTAGTAGAAGTCACATTTGGGATATCTACTTGAATCGGTACATTTACTGTATTTAAATTTAAGCGCTCCACATCCGCTAATACTTTCGCTACATTTCCAACTTCCCATACTGTTACGTTTCCTGATTTGATTTTTCCAGATTGAACAGTATTTACATCTGCCTGTACATTTCCTTGAAAACAAAAAGAAAACAACATAAGAAACACTCCTAAAAAGCTTATTAAACTCTTATTTTTCTTCACAACTTTCCCCCTATAATTTTTGGCTTTCTTGATTATTTTATACAACGTTTCATATATATTCCACAAAAAATCCAATAAATTTTTATTGATAAAAATGCTATTCATCCTTTATTCACATCTTACTCATACTAAGCTCCTAAAAATAGTAAGATAAATAAAAAAGGAACGGATTTCCGCTCCTTTTTTATCTTTTTACAATTATCAATCCATTTCCCTTTTAGGCTCTACCAACATGATATGGGATTCCTTTTCAGTGAAAGGTTTATGCTCAACGCCTCTCGGGACAATAAACATCTCGCCTTTAGAAATTTTCACCTGTCCATCACGAAAATCGATGAACATCTCCCCTTCAAGCACAATAAATAGCTTATCTGTATTAGGATGCTCATGCCATATAAAATCTCCATTAGCTTTAAAAAGCTGAATTTGATCGTCATTCATTTCACCAATCACTTGTGGATACCAATAATCGTTAATTTTAGATAACTCGTCATTTAGTTTAATAGGTTGGTAATGGATAATAATCCCTCCTCACTTTCAAATTCCACTATATTACAGTAATATAAGTAAAAAAGTCGTTATTACGCTTAAAAAGAAAATGCTCCGGCCAGAACTTTTCATTCAGATAGTACAAAGGAGTGATTTCAATGAAAGTACTTTCAATCCAATGTTTCCTTTAACTCTCCATAAGTATAGAACAGTGATTTTCAAATAAGAATGGACCCATGTTGACATTAGTATGGATTATTGATGAACTTCTCGCGATATTTAGTAGGCGAAATGCCAACTCGCTTCTTGAAAACTCTACTAAAATAAAAAGGGTCTGCGATTCCAACAGCCTGCGCAATTTGTTGTACAGGCACATCACTTGTACATAACATTTTTTGAGCCATCTTTATACGATAGTTCAATAAATATTCTGCTGCCCCCATACCTGCATGCTTTCTAAACACGTAAGAAAGACGATTTCGATTAACATTATTTTGTTCTGTAAGTGTATGAATTGTAATATCTTTATAATAGTATTTACGAACGTAACTAGATATTCGTTCGAATAAAGTATGCGACTCATAATTGCTTTCTCTATTGAAAACACTTAATAAAGCTTCATTCAACGCTTCGCGAAACAGCATTTCGGTCTGAAACATCGAAATGCCTCCACGCTGATTATATACATCCCAAAGACGCATAAGTAATTCGACAAGACGAGGAGATTGTCCTGTTAATAATTCAAAATGCTGATGAGTAAAGCCAGAGTCTTCTCGTTCTGAATTGCTTATCCGATATAAAACAAGAATATATTCCCAGTTTATTTCACCAAGCATTTTATGGGCTAATGTCATTTTTGCACCCCCATGTATAACTTTTCCTGGGGAAAGAGTATACGGCGTACCATTAAATTGAAATTGCGTCTTCCCTGTAATTGGAAATACAAATCCTGGGAAAGAATCTGTAGACTCAGCAAAAGGCACACCTGGATTTTTAGCATAACGATATACTCCTTCTACTGGGAAAGGAGTATTGGCAAGATACTCTGCTAACTCATTCACGTCTAACTTCACAATACACGCCTCATTTCAATAATAGTTTTCTTGTAATTCGCGAGATTAATTGGTGTACATTCTGGGAAACGCTAAACTAAAAATAGTACATACAACTTAACAAAATCTGATTATTAACCTATAAATATATTGTTTTTCATTTATTGACCAAAGTATCCTCCCTATATTATTGATAATGATTTTCATTGTAGTTTGATAAAAAAACATTTGTCAAGTTGGCTGGCCTAGAAAAATGATGAAACAAGGGGGATAGAGGAACAGTTCTGTTGCAAATAATACCTAGTCTTTGTTAACTAATTCCCCTCAAAACTGGAATGATCATGTTAATAGTTGTAATGACTTTATTAGTTACAGCACTTACAGCATGTGGAAATAATCGTAATCCTGAAGAAGTTGCTACAGCGTATTTCGAAGATGGAAACAGCCTACTATCAAATTAAATGATAGTAGGCTGGCTGTTAAAATTATTTAAGAACTGGGTTATGTTCTAAATGATAAGCTTTCATTATCAAAAAGAGTATTACTAGTTCCCTCCACAAACAAAAACACCCTATCACTTCGGTTCTAAATTTAGCACCTTCCCCTCTATCCCCTCCGTATTCAATGTAGTCGTATGATACGTGCCATTTACCCAATCATCTATTTGATCATGATACCAATCGCTTCTAAAATGGCCCGACTGTCCTGGCCCTACGATATGATAACCGTTTGACATATCTTTCGTATCAATAATGAATCTCCAAGACGCCCCGTGATTTACAATGCCGTTTTCGCCGTAACTCGCTGCTTGCACGGTAACTTGGCTCCCACCAATCGGAACTGGTTTCTTACGATTAAAAGCGAGTAATGCTAACATACTCGATGATTTCGAAATTGGATGTGTAAAAGCGAGTTGATGGTAATCGCCCCACCTCCACTCTCCAATATCGGGTCCATATTCCTTCTGCAATTTCTTCATTACATTCTCGTACGATGTATGCACAACTTTTGTGAAACCTCCGTACTTCGTAAACCAAACGCTATTTTCTCCCGCTACTTCTTTTCGAATCAATTCATCAACAACTTGTGACTTCCCTTCAAATAACTCCATTACATCTTTCGGTATTTCTTTTGAAAATAACGTATTTGAAATCTCTTTCATTAACAAATGGAATATTAATGGTGCTGCTTCATCTTTACTATCGTAAAAATTCCACTTTGTTAATTGGTCTACGCCTTCTTTCTCTACCTCATTTAAAGATGCTTTATTTAACTCTTTTAAAAATATAGGAGTAAACTCTTTCCCATATAAATTCTTTTGATCCATCTGTAACTCTTCTAAATCTTTCACCGTATACTTTTCCTTCTCTTGCAAAAATTCTTGAATACGCATTTGCCTATATGGCTGCGCCCACGTATTGCTAATATGATACGGATAATCATCATCAACAATTTTATTATTCGCAGTTGAAATAAACCCTTGTTTTGGATTAATTACTTTTGGAAGTTGATCAAACGGGATATACCCTTCCCATTCATATTCATCTGTCCATCCTGGAACAGGTAAGCTACCATCACCTTTTTTACGCACTGGTATATTTCCATTCGCTTTATAAGCAATTGTGCCGTCGTTTGATGCAAACACAAAGTTTTGGGTTGGTGTATGAAAATCTTGAAGAGCGGTTTCAAACTCATTCCAGTCTTTTGCTTTGTTCATATTTAATACAGCTTTTAACTCAGCTGACGGTTCTAAAGCTGTCCACTTTAAAGAGAATACTGTTTTCGTTTTCTCCTTCCCCTTATCCGCAAACTCTGAAATTACTGGTCCATGCCTCGTAATCGTAACGTTATAAGGAATTGTCTTCCCGCCTTTTACTTTAATAGACTCGTCTACAACGGTAGCTTTCTCCCATTTATCGTTATACAGAAATTCATTTTCATTATTAGGATTTCTCTTCTCAATATATAAATCTTGCACATCAGGCCCTGTATTCGTAACACCCCACGCTATTTTGTCATTGTGTCCTAATATAACACCTGGTACTCCAGCGAAAATAACGCCACTCACATTTAAACCTTTCATTTCAAGTCTCGTTTGATACCAAATAGAAGGCGTCGCAAGAGATAAATGAGGATCATCTGCTAAAATTGGCTTACCTGACGCACTCTTCTCACCGCTCACAACCCAGTTATTACTACCGTTAAACTCCGGCGGAATTATCGTTTTTGAAAAACTTTGTGCTACGTCCACATTTGTATTTTTCAGTTCAGCTAGCAATCTAGGAGCATCTTTCGGATATGCAGGAAATAGCTCATTCGCTTGCTCTTTCGGAAGATTTTTCAGCGCCCAATATCGAAATGCCTGTCCGTGCCAATGTCCTCCTAAGTCAAACGCCATATACTTCCCAATCGTTAAAGTATCAACAATTGACCACTCAGCAGGTTCATAACCTAATATAGTAAACTCAACTGGTAATTTCTTTTCCTTTTTCGCCTCACGTATAAAAGCGTTCACCCCATCAGCAAATGACTGCAGGGCATCTTTCGCTTCTCCATTATATTGACTAACTGAAGCTTCGGCCGCTCGCCGTAAACCGAGTGTTCGAAACAATTTATCTCGGTCAACAGCTGCTTCCCCAACAACTTCACTTAACATACCAGAAGCTTGTCTTCTACTTAAGTCCATTTGAAACAAACGATCTTGCGCTTGCACATATCCTTGTGAAAAATATAAATCATGTGCAGTTTCCGATCTAATATGCGGTACACCTTTACTATCACGCTTCACCGTAACAGCCTGTTGTAAATCCTCTAGCTTTATCGTTCCATCTATCTTTGGCATAGATTTCAGCGTATATATGTTCAAAAAAATCGCAGCGGAAATAACTAACAAAAGAACGATACTACTAGCCCAAATAAAAATTCTTTTTCCCCTTTTTCGTTTCTTCTTTATAACGACTTCCATATAACCACCCCTTTCTCACACTATTCGCTTCTATAGTAAAAGAACCTTTTAGACTAGAAAAAATCCTTATCCAAACTATGGATCATACGAACCAAATACTTCTCTCCTATGCATTCCTTCACTAAAATCTACTCGTCCTTTCTTACACCAATTCCTCAAAATCCCCTTCACATAAGCTAACGTTTTCTTATTATTTTCAAACGCAATTTTAAGTGCCTCTAACACTTTCTCTCCAGAAAGTCTTTGTATCCAATTCTTCAATTCCTTCACAATATATGGGGATAAACTACTAATATTTTGTTCATAAAACTTATAAACTTCACTATTTGGAACGTCCTCTTCTATGGTTTCCACCTCTATCTCTTCCGTTTCTTCTTTCTCTTCAATAACTACTTGTGAACTACTATTATCCTCTTCTTTTGGCATACCAAAATGCTGCAGTACTAATGGAATCTTGTATTCTTTTTCAAGGCATTTACGTAAAAATATATGTATGAACTCATTACTTTTTATAGTCTTTAACTCACGTAATACGCACTTCTCCACATTCGTATTTGAAATAGGGTTATAGTGTAACCAATTTATTATGAATACCTCTTTCGTTTCCGTATCATATAGAATCTTTCCATACTCAACAAACCTGTTTAGCAACTTCTCAACAGTCTCCATACTATAACCTGTTTCAAGCTCTGCCACACGCTTCGGTAATATGTAGATACCACATTGCTTCGTTTTCGTACCAGTTAACAAATATATGTAAAAATAACGCTCCTCTGGCGTTAAATCTAATATGAATTCATCTTGCCAAAAGTTCACCTGCACATTACGGTATACCGCCATATGTTTCCCTCCACTCTTTGCTAGTAAATAGGAAAATTTTAATCCTTCATTATAAAGATAGGAATGCGGGAATGGTTTTGGCATTCGAATTACAATTTTTTTACTACTACAACGCCGGTTTCATTTTTTCGCGCTTGTTTTGTTCTTGTAGTTGTTTTTGTTTTTGCTTTTGTTTTTTCTTAGTGATTTATTACTTGGTAGGGGCTTATGAGGGGCTTGGAAGGGCATTCTACATTACAATCTATCAAATACAATTGTTCTTCCTACTAAATAGGAGCTATTCCAAATTATTATTTTGGATAGCTCCTTTCAAATTCTTCTTATTTTTTACTTCTACCAATGTCAGCTTCTACATACAATTTCTTCTGCTATTTGCGGGCAGTAAAACTCTCATTTCAAAATTTGGTGAATAAACTGCTTGATTGCAATGCGAGTGGCCCTCACTGATTAAAGTTTCATTTTATTTTTGCATTGAATCTAACATCTTCACAATAAAGGCAGCCGCCTGACCACGAGTTGCTGTGCCTCGAGGATCAAACTCATTATTTCCAATACCATTAAC
The DNA here is from genome assembly GCF_038005385.1 of Bacillus sp. FSL K6-2944. Taxonomy (NCBI): domain Bacteria; kingdom Bacillati; phylum Bacillota; class Bacilli; order Caryophanales; family Bacillaceae; genus Bacillus; species Bacillus sp. FSL K6-2944. The sequence continues at coordinate 2,037,600 of NZ_JBBOTE010000001.1, forward strand.
TACCTTTAAACTGTATAATCGTTGAACCGATTCTTTGTATGTTATTAAATGCTTATCTGTAAATGGTAATGCTACTAACTCACCTGTAATTCCTTTATATCGTAATGCTTTGTCAATCATAATAGATACTTCTTCACGAGTAATTGGTGCGTTAGGATCAAAAATCCCTTCACCACGACCATTAATAATTCCTGCACTTGCACAACGTTTAATACCGTCATGAAGTGATGGATGTGCCTCATTAATATCTACAAATGACTTATTTCCCTCTGGTAGTTTAAGAGCATTCGAGATTAATTTCGCAAACTCCGCTCTCGTTACATTTCGATATGGAGCAAATACACCATTGCCTTCGCCTTGCATAATACCTAGACTGTTTAATTTACGAATATGCCCTTCAAACCATCCACCTGTAATATCATCTTTTGTTTTTTGTACTTCTTCCTTAGGCTTTTGTACTTCTTCCTTTGGTACATTGTAGTTAATTTTAATCCAACTTGGGTCATAGAAAATCCATTCTCCATTACCTACTTTATACCAACCATTTTTAACCGCTAATACTTTGTAACGATCTCCGTTTGAAGCTTTACGTACAACACGATGTTCAATGCCCGCATCACTACGTACATTGATGCCACTACCATTTACCACTAGTTCCATGCTAGGTTCAGCTGGATTATTTTCATTTGGATTAAATGAGTCATTTTTATCTTGTAAAGGCGTATCAATCTGCGCATTTATATTTGCATACCACTGAATTCCTTGTACGAAACCAGCCCAATTACCTCGTGAAATTAAAATGTCAGGACATTTTTTCCCACTCCATTGTTGATGCTTGTATATATGATCTGCACCAATTCCTTCTTTGTTCATTAAATAACCTGCAAGTCGTTTTGCATTTTCTAACGCTTTATTGTAATCACCGTCTTGGTTAACCGCAATCTCGATACCGATAGACTCCCTGTTTCCTGAACCATCTCCATCTCCTGCATGCCAACCATTTTCGTTTGTTGGTAAGTGTTGATAAATTTGTTTATCATCTACAGTAAAATGCCATGAAGCTGTTCGGAAAGTGCCTTCAGTTGCTTGCTTGTATAAATATTTCGCATGATTTTCAGCATTAGCACCAGCGGCTGTATTTGCGGTCTCATGGATTGTAATGTAACGTGCTTTCATCGGATTCGCAGGACGAATATCAGGATTTCCTGCTGGAACAATCCACTCCACAAATGGAACTCCTGCAAGTGTTCCATATTTCTTCGTACTCTGTGCACTATATTGAATACCTCTTGGCTTTGCAACAGGTTTCATTTGACGATCAGATCCATCATTTCGACCATCTACAGATTCAAATGCCTTTTCAATGTTTGAAATAGCTTCCTTTTCTGCTACTTGTCCCTTCTTAGTATCCTGCATTTTGTTTAATTCTTCTGTTTCATCATGTTTATGCTTATATTCTTCTAAAAGCATTTTTTCATTTTCAGATACTTCTGCTTCGTTAATTTGTACATGATCAGGAACTTCCAACTTGAAATTAGAATAATTTAATCCGCTCGTTCCGTGTTCTCCTTGGGCAATATTAAGTTGATCAGTTTGAGATTTGTTGATCTCTTCTGCTGATGCTGATAAAGGTACGCTCCCTAAAATCACTAGACTTGTTGATAGTGCGATTACTTGTTGTTTGATTGTCTTATTCATTATTATAATAGATACATACACATTCCCGCCGTGTATGTATCTCAACCTCCCTTTATTGTCACATTAATTTTTTAAAATATGAATCTACTATGTACTTTTAATGCATTTTCTTTTTATTCGTATATTTAAATTATCATATTTTATACCCATTAAGAAAATATTTATATGTCATCCCTACAGATGAATTTCATCTAACATACTTTTTATAAAATTCATCAACAAACATTATTTTACAACTAATTACAAATACCGTCAAAATAATCAATTTAAACTTAGACAAATAACTGGCATACAATTTCATAATAAGAGATCCTATACTATCGAAATACATCTATTACAAATTCCCTTTAACGTTTTCAACAATCTCATTTATCGTATTCCGATCAAACTTATCACTAATTTCATATGACTCACGATCTCCTACGAATTGCACGCCTACGATATCATTGCGATCCTTACCGTATTGCACTTCAATAATAGATCCTCGCTCTATTTGTTTCCAAATGAGACCTGCTTCATCTTTATTATCTAAAATAATGCAGTCTTCAATATTTTCATCAATCCCAATTAATTTATTATCATCCATATATCCAATCTCGTATTGTTGCCGTTCTTTCGCTTTGCCACTTACTAATATACCTTTGCTACCATATGAGTAATCCATATAGTCCTTTTTCTCCGTTTGTACCGCTTTCGGCTTTTGTGCTTCAGTTTTTTCAGCAGTCCCACAACCTGTAATAAGACTGATTGGGATAACCACTATTAATACTAATCTAGTAAATTTCTTTATCATTTGTAACCAACCTCATATATTTAATGCAAAACTCCATTTATTACTCTATTAAAGAATAACATGATATTAAGTAAACAGAACGAAAGATAACATATTCTTTACATACCCACTCTTTAATGAAGGACTAGGCCATTTAAACCTAGTCCTACATAACTTTAACTTTGCTTCACATACTTAATTGTATGAAATGACGTCTCATTAAATAATTGCAAGTTTTCCCCATCATAATCTTGAACTTTATATGCTATTTTCTTTTTTTGAATTGTATCTTCTACACCGTCTACTAAACGTTTATTGAGATGTAAATAGATTGTAAAAGCTTCCTTATCATATTCCCAAGTGCCTTCAATATAATTCTTTTTATTTGGATACTCACCTTTACCATACGTTTCAAATGTCTTATCACCTTTTAGAATAAGTGACATAATGAAACCGTCTGTTCCTTTGAATCCCCAATTACCGATTAATTCCGTACCATCTTTCACATTCTTCATAACGTTATCCGTATTAATTCCAGCTTTCTTATCTAACTCTTTCAAATCTTTCACAGATACTGTACCGTCACCGATTTTAATATCCCCTTCAAGATCTTTGAATGCCTTAAGCCAGTAAATATCTCCTTCTTTCACTAACTTTTCGGATTTCTCCATTAACTCTTTATCAGTCTTATCGCCTTTTTCTCTTTTTTCTTTTCGGGTGAATACTTCATTTATTAAAGAAAAAGACTCTCTAAAATAACCAATTGCTTTTTCAAAATCCTTTTGTTGATTTACATACTCTGCAGGGGGATCTATCGACTCAAATTTATCTAACACTTTATTTAATTCTTTCACACTATCTACTATATCTGATTTCTTTTTCTTACCGTCAAAAACCTCTCTTGTAATATTGTTATGCTCCGCAAACAACTTATCAAACTCTACCCCTAATTTATACACTTTATTAGGATAGTCTTCCTTTGAAACTTTTTCTTTCTTACTATTAGACTTCGATTCTTTTACTTTAGACTCTTCCGTTTTCTCCTGTTTAGAAGTGTTCGTTTTCTCAGAAACTCCACAACCAAATAACAACATGACCGGAACTGCTACCCCTAGTAGTTTCTTTGCATTCATGACTGATTTCTCCTTCTACTTGAATAGATTACTCTTACTATACCCATCCTCTTTTTTTATCTTGTAATTAAAGTTACAACTGCAATAACTCCTAAAATTGGTCCCCAATATTCCATTTTTATAAAAAATAGCGAGTGTTTTTTGTTAAACATAACTTTTTCACCAGTTTCGGCATCTATATAAACTTTACCATCTGGCTTATTAATATATTTACCTAAATACCAAGACATAACCCCTGATATAATAAACATTACCGCCATTGGCCAACTATGGTCTTGAAAATATGTAGCGTCCCCCGTTATAGATCCAAAGATAGCCTTACCCAAAAGAGTATTAATAATTACAATAATTGCGACTAAAAAACCCCAACCAGACCAAATAATCATTTATTTCTCCTCCTAAAGCATACAACTTTGTGCTTTATGTTAATTTGAACTGCAAACGAAAACGTTTAAAAAACCGAATATTCAGACGTTAATAATTATATTTAGCTTACATTCGATTCTAACTTTAATGTTCTAAATGCAAATGAACCAGATATAATTTGTAAAATTGTCGGAATAAGTAAAAAGAATAATGACATAAATAACATAACTATAGGAATCACAATCATACAAACTCCATAAACTTTATTATTAACCTTGTTTACTAAACACGATAAAATGAACAACCCTATTTGAACCGTTAAAATAATAGAGTAATAAGCTAAAAGTTCGTAATCAACACCTTCCATAATATTAAACGCTACAACTATTAATATTATAGAAATAATAATTCCCAAAATGCCACCAATTAAACCTAATACAAATTCAGGCGTTCTTTTCAATTCAATCCCCCTTTTTTGAAAAACTAACAACTTGTATATTTTTCCCATTCACCATCATACCAAATATTTATTGGAAAAACTATACAAATCATTTTTATTCTACTGTACTTTACTTCTAACTATAGATAACTTGTAGCAGTTACAAAATTAAAACCTTCACAATTACTTACTGAATTGTCATATTGAAAATTATAAATTAAAACGATAGAATTATAGGATTTATTTAATTTAACTACTTCCTTAATTCGAGAAAGTATTTTATCATCATATGAACATCCCGTTAATAACATAGAAATGTCATCACTCGCTTCTTCTAACACTTCCTTTTCAATAAAATCTTCATCTACATCAATCATATCAATATTAAAATCAACAAAAAATCTTGCTGGTATAGAGTCTCCTTCTTCATCATACGTAACATCTATATATGTATCCAACTGATCTTGCGTTTGCATATTACCGAACCATATTGAAACCATTCCGTGTACTTCCATTAATAGCGTCCTCCATTATGAATATATATTCTCATTCAACTTACGCTTTAAAATTCATGATTTTTATAAAAACCATTTCTTCTTTCCTTTCAGTCAAATAGGATTATTCGGAAATTCATTGTCATACTTATGAATTAGCGCTTTATCATTTTCATCAATTGGTACTTCACCTAAGTATTTATGTTTCCAAATAATCATCTGATCACTAAAACTATATTCTGTATCGAACCAATTTGTATAATCGAAATGCATGTTAAATTCCCCACTATGTTCCAGAGACATTGTAAAAGAGTACCAAAGCTCTTGCTGATTATCTTTGAAAACATTTCTTAATTCCTTACTCAATTTATATAAAAAATCTTCTTTCCTTTCAAACTCCTCTTCATCAACTTCGTATTTAAAAGGAATTTCTACACTATACTTATAATTTTCTTTATTTCTGAAGTTGTTATAGAAAAAGTAAGTTCCCCCTCCATCTTCTGATATTTGTGCATAAAAATAAAATTTCTCCCATTCTTCTGGAATCATGGCATGAACCGTTTCCGCTATCTCTCTATATAATCGATTCAATTTTATTTCCAATTAAATTCCCCCTATTTAATTTTCATCACTTATTTTTTCTATATTATACCATTCTTTTAATTAGCTCTTTATTTCATCTACAATTCAAACCAAGTTTCGATACTTTTAGAAAGTAGACATACCTTTTGAATACAATTAGTATTAACATATGAAATACGAAAAGCTTAAAAAGGCTTTCACATGAAGAAAGGAAGTTGCAAAACTATGGATCTTAAAACAGTTATGCAAGAACTTGAAGCTCTAGGTAAGGAACGAACGAAAAAAATATACATATCTAACGGTGCGCATGAGCCAGTATTCGGAGTAGCTACAGGTGCCATGAAACCAATCGCTAAAAAAATAAAATTAAATCAAGAATTAGCTGAAGAACTTTATGCCACAGGCAACTACGATGCTATGTACTTTGCAGGTATTATTGCCGATCCAAAAGCTATGAGTGAGTCTGATTTTGATCGCTGGATAGACGGGGCATATTTTTATATGCTATCTGATTATGTGGTGGCAGTAACTTTATCGGAGTCAAATATCGCACAAGATGTTGCTGATAAATGGATTGCAAGTGGGGACGAGCTTAAAATGTCTGCCGGCTGGAGTTGCTACTGTTGGCTATTAGGAAATCGCAAAGACAATGAATTTTCCGAAAGTAAAATTTCCGATATGCTTGAAATGGTGAAAGATACAATTCATCATTCTCCAGAACGAACAAAATCCGCTATGAATAATTTCCTAAACACCGTGGCAATTTCATATGTACCACTACACGAAAAGGCAGTTGAGACTGCAAAAGAAGTTGGTATAGTTGAAATCAAACGTGATAAGAAAAAAAGCAGTTTGTTAAATGCTACAGAGAGTATTCAGAAAGAACTTGATAGAGGAAGACTTGGTTTTAAGCGTAAGTATGTAAGGTGTTAAAAAAGATTCGTATTAGGGTGTCAATCTGATAAAGATTGATACCTTTTTCATTCAGGTTATATATCCCCTCATTTACTTTTAACTTATATTAAAAAATAATATCCTGATAACCTACTTCCATTACCTTTTCATTTAATAATCGAACTCCTACACCATTTTCTATATCCCACGTACAATTAAATGTAATTCCAACCTCTCGCCCTTCCGTAATATCTGCATACGGAACAACAATACCCTCTAAACCGATCATCTCTAGTATTTGATCAGTTGTTTCAACTAATGGATAATTTTCTTGCACTCCAATATCATATCCCAATTCACATCTCCTTTGTTTGTAATAGCCTAATATAGACTGTAGTAAACTTGTTTGTACCTCTTCCCAATTTTTTATTAATGATTGATACGCTACATACTGCCCTTCATCAAACATCTCATCTTCTTCACCATCTATCATCAAATCAATCTCAGTTACATTGCCTATAAAAGTTATAAGCATACGCTTACCCCAAGCATAATTATATTCAATCTCTCCAAAAACTGAATCGTTCATTGTCATTTATCCGTCACTCCTCTCGCACTTATTACTAAGGTGGCCCTGCTTATTGTTAACTCCCATCAACACTTAACATTTGAAATATTCTTTCAAAAACATATAAAACGTTGGCCAACTCTCCTTTAATTCTCCATTTAAAAGTAATTCATCTCCACCTTCAAAATTTACTGAGTAAACTTTATCAGTTACACTATCAAGGACCAATGCAGCATTTGCTGTCATTTCCGTTAAAACTAAATACTTATTAGGAAATCCATGTTCCTTTCGAGCAATAATTGTGTAATATTCAATATTATTCTCTTCATCTATAATATCAAGTAATTCATAAGGAACGTGCTCGTCCCAAAAAGGTCCTGCAAATCGATAATAAAACTCTCTAAATGTATTAGACACTTCTACACCTAACCTATTTATTACTTCATTCACCTGACCTTTATCTTCCCGTTTATATATATCTTCTTCCAAGACTTCTTCTAAACGATTTGGCAAAGCATGCATTTGTATCCCTCCTTTACAAGGTTTATCCATGTGTTTATGAAATGAATTTGCAGCTCCCTGCAAACTACCTGTACGGCATAGAACCAATAAATGTAACCTCTAAACCATCAAACATATCCTCTCTTTTCACTTCATTATATTTAAAATCATAAAGAACAATAGCAAAGTTAATATCGTTCGCTAAACTATCTCCATTTACTAGCTTTTTTATTTTAGGAATAATTCGTTCACTATAAGAAAAATCATTTAAAATATGTTCAATTTCCCTTTTATTATTCTTATAAAAACAAATTTCAATATTATCTTCATCATAATAACCGAATTCAAAGCTCGTCCCAAACTTTGAATGAACTGAATCACCATCTATCGTGTAATCTATATCGACATACTCCTCAAGATTTTGGAGTGATTTAGAAATTCCAAACCAAACTGAAGCCATTCCACTATATTCCACTTTTCCACGCCCCTCTAGCCGGTCTATAATTCATATAAACATTCTTCACTTTACTATTTTTGTAATCTCAAACTAGAAATCAACTCATTTAAACTATTCGAAACCTCTATAAACAACCACGTTCGAAATCCTCGAATTCGTTCTTTCCACTTACATTATTTAAAACAAATAGTGAACCATTTCTTTCTACCACTATAGGAACCTTATCTTGTCCCTTAATAACTCGTGATTAAGTCTTCACCCTCATATCTAGGGTCTTTCTCCACTTTACCATCTTTTGTTTTGATGACTTTTAGTCTACCTAACCACTCTGCTCCGTTATATGTCTCTTCACTTACCCATACATTATGCTTTTTACCGTCTACCTCAACTACTAATGTTGGGTGTGTAAATATGAATTCCTCCTCTACATGCCTACCTACAATTTCTGCATGTAATGATGTACCTTCTTCAACTAGTTTACTATTCTGATACCCTTCGATAATAGATAATCCAATAAATACAAAGAATATCAGTTCAAATACGGTCACTTTCTTCTTTGTACTCCATTTATTCTTTTCTTTCACTTCTAATTATTCATATAAGCTCTCAATTTCCATACACCAAAAAGAACCCTTTTCCATACACTTATCATCAATTTTTTTCACTTCTTCCTTCAACCAACTTATTGTACAATCTGGTATATTATTATCGATAAAGGCATCCTCACCATTTATCATTTATCTCTACTGCCTTATCAATCATTTTTGAATATACTAATAAACATGCTGCAAATTGTTGTATAGAAGAATTCATAAACACTTCTTTATACGCATCACTATTATTTAGAAATACTATTTTTTCTTGTTTTTCAATTATACAAATTGGATCTCCAGAACTTGTTGTTCCTAAATACCAATATTTTCGAAACTCTTCTGGCATATGAAATACATTTATAATAGACCTTACGAAAGACTGAGATGAAGTAAATTCTAAATATGGTGGCGGTGTTTCTGGCAAGCCTCCTATAGACAAAAATCGTTTCACTTCAGCTGAAAAGTTTTTGTTTATTAATTCTTTTTCAGGAAATGTAATGAGTGGGCCATCTTTATTAACATCCCATTTCTCCCGAAAATCCTCTGGTAATATCATTTTTTCACCTTCTTGATGTGTTTATGTCTTTTAAGATTTAATTGGGCTACTAGATGTATTTTTATTTTTCCCACACTAAAAATACCATCTAGTATTATCTACACTTATTCACTAAAACTCCCTAGTTCTTCTGTCCAAAAACATCCTTCCGTTAAAGCAACTGCATCAATTTCTTGAAGTGCACTAGAAATCCACTCCACCAAATCTTCAGGTATATTTTTTTCAATATAAGCCTTTCTTCCATTGGCAGCCTTTACTTCTTTTATAAATTCCACATAGACAAGTAAAGATTCTGCAAACTTCTCTATCGTACTATTTATAAGAACGACTTTATTTTCATTGTCATAATCTATATATACGAGTTGTGATTTAGATTCATCAATACAGATTGGATTCCCACTACCAGTAAATCCAAAATATATAAACTTATCATACATCGTACCTAATTCATTTTGTATCTTGCTCAACCTTATCCCGCCACCGTTATCCGCAGATTCAAATGTAAGAAATGGAGGAGCAGACTCGGGAAAACCTGCTTTAATTAAGAAGTCTTTCGTTTCTTTCGAGAAGGAAAACGAGTGAATGATTTTTTCATTATAATGAATTAAACCGTATATTTCTTCATTCCAATTCACTAAAAAATCTTGTGGTGAGATCATTTTATCCTCCTGTATATCATACACTCTGTATTCGATTTTACTCGTATATTGCTTTCTTATACGACTACATGTCCATAAAAATACTTTTTACCAATCTTCCATTCTTTCTTTGTTAAAACATCGATATATGACATCAACTCTCTATTTTTTTCATTTGTTATTATCGTATCGTATTGAATAGGACATTTGATTCCACTCCAAATTGATAAAACGGAAGGTATAGTAACAACATTATAAGTAGTTCTATCTCTTAAAGAACTCATAACTTCCGAAACTAACTCCTTTGCCAAATCTCCAGGAAAAGATAGTCTATTACGATAATAGTATTCTTGCGTATCGTTATTTTCGATAAATTTAGAATAAGCTTCATTAAATTCTTCTAACGATACTTCATAATACTCGTCCTTAATTCCAAGCATCCATGAAAGTTCATTTCTTATAGCTTTTTCAACAAAGGTATCTTCCCACTCTTCTAGTAATGCTAAAAGATATGGTACTACATGATATGAAAGAGTTTCACTAGCACTTACTACAAAATTATGAACTCCATCCTCTGAAGCACTTGAAAGGAATTTCAAATTATTCGTTTCTAATAAATCATCATGAGTAGCTACTGAACAAAATAGTCTAGTGCATAAATGCAAAACAAGCTCATTTCGAGTACTATTCATAAGTTCAATTAGTAACCCCTTTACGGAGAAATCACCTAACTTTAACAATTCGTTAATTAAAATAAAGGATTCTGTCTCTGTTGCACTATCCCTTAAGTTAGACTTAAGAGTTTCAATTGTATGATTAGAAACTTTTCCATACCAAATATCTTTTTTTAAATGCTCTAAGTCCATCATTCTCTCTCCTTTTATTGCTGCTTACATTTATACGAACCATTTCATATGAATAATATTATTAATCATGTAACTTATTTAAAAACTCCGTAAAATTATTAGCAATATGGTATACATTTTCTCTTGCTCTTTCCTCTGCTTCCTCAGCCGTAATCCCTTCACTTTCCATCAATGTTTCCTTTTCCCATGCCCCCTCATGTTCCCAAAAGACGACAATTGGATCTTCTTTATGATTTTTATAATCAAAGCAGATTAAACTTCCTGCTGGGTCAAATGCGAATGGCACCAATTCATTTGGTAGAGTAGAAATATACTGGTTATATACTTTAACGATATATTCTCTACTATCTACATCATAAGAAAGTAAAGTTCCAAATGCCTTTGTTATCGTATCTATTTCAAATTTATAAGGTAATACAGCTGAACCATTATTATTTGTAGCACATTCTACATAGTCACTTGGAAATATATACCCTATCCCTTTTCCCACATTGTCTATATATTCTGCTGAAACTGTCTCATCCGGTACTGGCCATGTTAAATCATTTCTCATTTAACTTCACCTCCTAACAAATCACATCACGTTTATCCGAAATAACTAATTGCATCATCAACCAACCATGCCAGTCGTATGTCTTCTTTTCTAATCGTTTCATTGTTATGTAAGTCTTTTCTTTCCACGCAATCAAATCAATTGACGCAGTCCACAAAATGTTGTCACCGCCTTTTGATGCACCGATTCCTAATGCCCCTGTGACAGCTGCTATTTCAATCACATTTTCTGAGAATCTATTTTCAAATCTACTTATTTCACTTGATTTACTCAATTTCGAATACATTCCTTTCATAGCCCACAGGCATAAGTACTTTGTGAGTTTTCCTGTTTTATTATAATTGGTCATGGTAACGCCTATATAGAATTATAGCTATAATTCTATATAGGCTTTTTTTCACCTGGAATTTTAAATTTATTTACATCATATTCTTTAATTATATATACTTTTATAGCTTCAAAATCTTTACCAAAAGCAAGAAATGGATTTTTTAAGAAATATATTATTTCTTCGTCGTCATAAATTCGGGCTTTAATTATTTCTTTGTCCGAGTGAAACGATAAATTGACTCCTTTGTAAAAATATTCGTAGTATCCTTCTTCATCCTGCTCACTCTTATCTTCAAAAGGAACAGATTCAATATAATATATATTCCCATTTACATTTATTGATTTCATACAGCATGACTTCCTTTTCAAGAATATTCATAAGAAATTAAATAGTCTCTGTCAATCATACCAAAAATAAGGGATTTACTTTTAGAATTTATAAAAAATATATAGGATTAAATTTAAATCTTTATATTTTTTTTCATATTACTTCATTATCTCTGTACAATTGTGTAATGTGTCACAGAAGTAGACATATTGCAATGAGTCGCAGTGAAGTGGGATATCCCTTGAGAATATAAAATAAGAAGATTAATCTAGAAAGACTATCTAGTTCGATCTTCTTTTATTGAATTTTTAATTAATGCATTTTCACCCTTAAAATAATATAATCAACGGGTGGATTATTATTTACATCCTCAACACTGGGTCTAATTTTAAAGTCAAATTCATTTGTTATATTTTTCAATGAATAAAGGTTTGTTCTATCTACACTTGTACGGGGCAATATATCCGAAAACGTAAAACGCATGAAGAATATGTTGCGGAAATATTAGAAAAACGCAGGTACGATATGCCGCAGAGTTTTTAGAAGTTCATAGCGATAATATTGAAGTTATAGAAACATACAAAGGCGCTAGAAATACCACAGAACACAAATGTAACTCATATAAAAATATATGGGAGGCAGCACCAACAAAGATTTTAAAAGGAAAGGGAGAGAAACATTATGTCAAAGTTATTACGTGAATTATCTAAACCGGATAGTGAGGCTCTGCGTTCCGAAGCACTAGAACAGTTGAAAGTTACTTCAGGTAAAATTGTCGCTTGTGATCCTCTTATTTTTAATGAAAATCACTTCGAACAAACAATTCAGCCAGGTACATATCCAATTGTTGCTTGGTGGCATAAGGAAGATGGAGTCATTGCTGGTGCTGAATTGAAATTGTCGGAGTCAAAAGCGGTAGGATGGAAGATGGCAACAAAACCAGGACAAAATGTCAGTGAACTGGAAGACGGATATATTTTTGGTTACCCAGTTGATACAGGCTTAGGCTGCTTTGCAGATGTTGAAGCAATTGGTAAATTAGAAGAAATAGAAGACAGGTTACAACAAGAACTAGGAGAAGAATTTACTAGTTTGTATGATGATCTTATAGATGACATACTAACAGAACATAATGAAGATTGGGGAAATTGCGTGGTGTGTGAGGAAACAGGAAGTAATATCATTATATTCCGTTCAGGTTATGGAGATGGATTTTATCCTTCCTATTGGGGAATCGATGAAGCAGGAAAAATTGTTTCACTTGTTACTGATTTTCAAGTGCTACATGAGGAAAATTGAGGACAACATCAATAATGATATAAAAGTCAATATTTTTTTCTTTTACAGCGTCTAATATTTGCAAATAACTCGTGGGATAATCTCCTTATATACTACTGGTTCTAATAAATAGGGTTATATTCTTAAGTGAATATAACCCGTCATTAATTCTAGTTGTATATTAACAGTTTTTTATTTAAATAATTTATTAACTCTACTGATGTAGAGTTAACGTCAAGTAACCCCAAAACATACATAATGGTTGATTTTAGAGTTACTAGTGCACTGTTTTATCACGATACAGGTGAACTTCACATACTCTACGCTCCGAAATTACTTTTTCTATAATTTCCTGACGGTTATATTCTACCTTCACTGTTTCACAGTTCCTCCAATGAGTAGGAGCAAATTTTTCATTTGACTCCAATACATCTAAAAGACGATTTAATATCTCTTCTTCGTTAAATGCTACTGTAGGATACATTGCCATTGTAAAATTATTCGGTTTCATTTTAATCTCCACTTTATTAGGATCAAGGTTATGTAACTATTTTCATTTATCACTGCCAGATAAGTTTGAATCCTTTCCCACTATTAATCATGTAACTTATTTAAAAGCTCCGTAAAATTATTAGCAATATAGGTTTCATACATCCTCCCTCAAAAAAAATCCCCACACTTATGTAAAAATAATCTTTCAACACAAATATGAGGACTTACTTATTTCATTACTATACTTTATACATTTTATTCGTTAAAATCTTCTTCTTTCAATTTATATACTCTATCTCTTTTCTCATCATTTTTGACAAAAATAAGCTTTTCTTCTTTAACAAAATCTTCTAATAGTAAGCATACTTGCCCATATGCTTTAGGCTTATTCGTTGTGAATCTCTCATCTGATATTTTACCAGCTCGTATTAATTGTTCGCATAACTCAAGTGCACTTATTTCTTCAGAATTAATTAACTCTAAAATATCCTTTTGTAAGGGCGATAAAGGTACGGGGATCTCAGCTACCTCCACCTTTTCTAGTTTGTTTTCTTCTTCAAATAAATCTTCGAATGAAATTTGATTCATACTTCTTTTCCTTTCTAACGATTGATTTGTATACCATGAACTGAATCCTATAGCGTATTTATTATTATGTATTACTTGCCTTTTTTCATAAATCTCAAACTCATGTACATCGTTTCATATAGTATATTTCGATTATACCAAATATACGTTCTATTTTCTATTGTAGAATTCGTTATAATAGGAATAAAATTATATACCTCCTGTAAAAAAATAGAAATATTATCTATAAATTTCTATAATAAAATAGCAAGAGTAAAATTTTATTATAGAAAGGTTCTGGTAACATGTTAGGTATTAATGTCGAAAAAACAAAAGATGAACTAATTATTTCATGGCAATTCTCTAAAATTCATATTCCATTATGTGAAATCACTGAGGTAATGGAAGATAATACATATGCTGGTGTTGAAGAAAAAAGCGCAATCCGAATTGGAACAGCATATGGTACAACTGATCGTATTTTAATTAAGACAGTAAAGCAAAATTATTTACTATTCACTACTAATAAAGTATCCATTTTAAATAAAATAAAAGCTTAATTGTTTTTCTTCCTATATTTAAACGTTAAACACCTACATTCTATTATAGGAAACGCTACAAAAGGTTCGTTGATTACTCCTGCTCCTAATTCGGAAGCATATGGTGAAACTATATAACACAAACACCCTAGCTCTTCGCTAGGGTGTTCTTAGTTTTATCTATAATACAGTAGTTCTACAAGTCTTATTTATTTTTATGAACTTCTTGTAATTGACTAAGAACCTCATTGGCAGTCCTCTCAAATCTTTTAGGGTTATCAGCAATAATTTCATTAAGTAAATTAATTATCATTAGTTGTATATCATGATTCATTCCTACAAGTACTTTAGCATACTCACTTCTATATAAATCATTATTTAAAATTCTTATGTTTAGTAGCATTGCCCACTCTTTTGCACTCTCAACCATTTTTGGTAAAGCTTTAGGCATCTCCGTTAAATATTTTTCCATTTCAAAACTTTCAATAAAATGAACTAGACCAAACATAACCTCTTCCGCTTGTGTTTCATCCTCAAATACTATACACAACTCTTGAATAAGTTCCTTATCAGTACAATCTGCTAAGTTTTCTAATACACTGTCAAACTCTTCACATTCCGATTGATTTTTTAAAAATCTACAACTATATAATCTCTTAACCTCAGATTGATAGTCCATATAAATTTCTCCTTTTAAATGAATTGGATAATTAAATTAATATGATCCTAAGTTTTCAACCTTTATAATCCGCTTAACCCAAGAAAAGGAACAAACCTGAAACATTCATTATATGTAGGGGTTCCACGCTTTTCTATTACCTCAATATATGACCTCAAGTGTACATTTTTAAATATTCAGCAATTTTCCGTCCTCTTTCAGTAGCAAATTCATAAGCTCCCATATCTTTTATAATCTTTCATAGTATCCCCTGTATACTTTACAGTAATATCAATACCATTCTTTACAATATTAAAATGCCTATCATAAATTGCTGAGAATAGTGAATTTCTATTTGGATCACTAACATCTAATATTGCACCATTATCAAATAAGTACTCAACAATAGCCATCTCACCAAAAACTGCATCATTTATAATCATTTTTAACTCTCTCCATTTAATCTCTTGAATCAATATCGATTTCTCTATTCGTATGAAAGCTACCCTCTAACATTAACTGTTTTTTCCAGTCACTTCTATACTCAGTATAGTACTATCAATTGCTAATTTTTCAATGAGTTTTTTCGCCTTCCCGTATGGAAATCTCTCTACTAATATATAAGGAAAATTTTTTGAACCCTTTAACAAATCAATTGCGGAAATCTCAAGCCCTAATACGTTCTTTATTCTTATTAAATCTTTCAAACCTTCATTAGGAGTTTTCACTAAAACTATATTACAAATATCAGATGACTTATGTATTGTTTTCTGTTCTATTTCACTTACACAACCACTATTCACCCATTTTTTAAAATCAGCGGTAATTACAGTAGCATGGCTTGGATTCATGTCCCCAGAATCAATTACTACCACCTCTTTTTCCTCTGCATGTTGAGCCATTAAAAATACATTACCACCACCGTCATCACCAATTGAGACATACCCCCTCGCATACTCATCTACCTCCCAAACCTCGTTCCTCTCTGCAATATGCTCCGTACCATAAATAAGTAACCCACCACCGATTGAAAAGCCATTTGTACATCTCAATAATCCCTTATATACATTAAGTAATGTAACATTCATACGATTTTCTACTGCTTGAATTTCAATATCATTCGCTGCTGACTTTTCTATTAAATCTGGAATATTAAATAGATTAATCATTTAATAATTCCTCCTAAACGATCAAGATATTTAAACGTATCGCCTGTCATCTCTCTATAATCGTTTCACAATAGAGTTTATGAAATCCATAAAGTATGTCGGTATGTAAGCCTTCATTTTTCATTTGGTAAGTAGACAATCATTTTCCCTTTCATGTACTCACCTTTCCATCCACAAGGCCATCCTCCCATTTTATATACCTTAAATACCTTTTCATAAAAATTATCCACTTTTCCATTTACTAAACGATTTAGTGCACACATCTCAAGGTCTCTTTCTACTTCTTCAAGAATATTTATATGGTCAATAGAAATAAATTCCTGATAATAATTATAGTTATCAGAAAAAACTTCATATAACATCTCTTTTTTTGATTCCATAGTAGGATTATAAGTTCCTTCTAATAATTTTGCACTTTCATCCGATTTCATATCATCCCAAATGATTTGGGTAACATCCAAATCTTGAGACCAAGCCAATTCCTGTGCTTTATCAAAATCATGAGTCATTTCAATGTCATGTAATAATTCATGTAACTTTATATCATTCCTATCAAATAAGCTTCTCTTTTGTATATACTCGATAACTTCCTCAACTAACTTAGTATTTTCACCATACTTCATCCCTGTAGCCACCTTTCGCGTCCGTCGTCCTTCATTCCCCTTCTCCATACCGTATTCACTTATGGATATTCTTTTGGATTTCATTGATTTTTTGTAAGTATCTTTACTCATGCAGAGCTACCTCGAAACCCCAATGCCCTCGCTTTGAAATAAAGTCTAATCAAAAACAACTCTTAATCCTAAGTTTTACGATAAATAAAAAGAATCCATTTTGAAAAAAGATTGATCAAAATGGATTCTTCTTCAGCAGATTTTTGTTTGGGCTTTATAAAAAATCCAAGCATTTTCTGCCTGTATCGCTCCATTATCGTGCCTGGTTATTCTCTCTAAAGTGAAGAGGCACTATTAAACTTTCTTAATATACTCATACACTTCTTTAGGTTTTATATTAAGCATGTGGGCAATTTCCGTTATTTTCTTTCCTTCTTCCTTCATCTTTTTTACTTTTTTCTCCATTGTTTGCTCGTATTCTTCTGCAATATCAAATAACGGACTTAATAAAGAGTGCCATATTTCAAAATCAGTAAATTTATTTCTTTTCAAAAACTCATTTAACAATATATCCAATTCTTTAGTTAGTATCATTCTTTTACCTTCTAACACTTGTTTCTCAGTTAGAAAATCACCTATATCTTTCATAAAATTAATAAATGATTCCATGGAATCTGCAAGAAAATCGCCACCACTCCAACTATCCATTCCGTGCATGAGTGAAGATATAGGGTATCCTTCCTCACTTAAGTCAATAATAATTGGATCTCCACACATAGTTTCATATGCAATAACAATCCAATTTGCATCCCAAGTATCTTCCTCATCGGTTACAAGGGAGTTTCCATCGGTGTCAATGCTGTATCCTACTTGAAATTCATCTAATTGCTCAAAAGAACATACATCAAAATTTACATACTCTCTAATTTTTTTATATTCTAAGTTAATAAGTTCTAAACTTTTCTTTATCTCTACTTTTTGATGATAAGAATTAAATTGTATCATTGTCATTTTTACTACATCCCTATTCATACTTTATATGTATTCTTTTGTATCTGGTTGTTTACTAACAAACTAAGCCAAGAATATTAATAATAGATATTGTTATTTTTTCTTTGCTGTATTCCCTATAGTTATTAGAAAACAAATTACAATGAAACTATAACACCAAATTCTCTACATGTTCTCAAATGTCTAATAAGATATTCACACCAACATTATTTACTAATAACTCGGTTAAAGATGGTGCAATTTTAACTGCATCCTCCATGTCCAAATTTCCAAAACTGTTATAGTATATACCAAAACCATCTTTACCTTGTAGATAAATTAATGCACCCCCACCTTCATCATCACCAATTGCGAGTGAATGAAGAAGGTAATTCTGCACTTTATAAGCTTCATTCATTTCTATGCAGTCCGAAGCTCCCCATATCCTAATATACATTTGGTCATTAACATTAATTTCAACATTTGAAGCTAGCTGAAGCATTTCTATATATTCTGTAGGTACATCTATTACTGAGAAATACTGAAGCGCTTTAATTTCTTTTTCTTTCGAAGGAGGTTCTTTTGTATCAACAGTATACATAGCACTGATATTATGTAGTATGTTCATTTTAATTTTGACTTTCTATTAATCATGTAACTTACTTAAGAACTCTGTAAACGTATTAGCAACAAAAAATACATTTTCTCTTGCCAGTTCTTCTACTTGTGCTTCTGTTAAACCTTCTTGATGCATTAACATTTCTTTCTCGCCAGCATTCTCATGTTCCCAAAAAACTACAATTGGGTTTTCTGTATTATTTTTATAATCTAAACAAATTAAATTTCCAGCTGGATCAATTGCAATAGGGAATACTTTTTGCGGAAGCGTAGGTTTGTATATTTCATACTTTTTAACAATGTACTCACTACTTTCCTCATCAAAACTAAATAAACTACCAAAGCAACGCTCTACATTGCCTACATTAAATTCTTCTGGTAATACACTCGCACCTCCATTTATTTTTACACAATCAATATAATCTTGAGGTAACTGGAAGCCTAATTGTAATCCAATTTCTTTAATCTTAGTTTCTGATACTTCTGCATCAGCATATTCCCACTCTAAATCTTTTCTCATCTAATACCCTCTCCCCATAATTTATTTCCACCAAGATGGTTAACCCCATGAATATCTGTTAATACTAATTGCATCTTTCCAGGAACCTGATGATGGTGCCAAGTAAGCCCCTTTATTCTTGCTCTCCCCTTTTCAATCTGATTAAGCTGTTGTGGAGTAAAAAGTTCCCTTGATACTTTACCTTCTTCAATTGCCTTTTTTAATATCCTTGTACACTCTTTAAACTGATCTGTATCTTTCATAACATAATATTCTTCCTTTAATTTTAACGCAAATTTTAAGTTATCTCCTTTAAAAATAGGAAAACCTAACACATCATAGCCTACACCCTGCACATGTGTTCCTCCTGCCAATCCTTTATTAATTATATTATTTTTAGGTGAAGCGTTTAAAAAGTCATCAACATATCCTACTACTGATTTAAACTCTTCAACACTATCATACCCAAATTCTTTGATAGTAGTATCATCTACTTGTTTTAAGAAATCTTCAACACTATCATATCCCTTAGGCACAATTGATCTATTAATCAAATTTCCGTCTTTATCGTAATTATTTTTAATTACTTCGTCAATTTCAGATCTATGAACAGCGTTACCCGTACCCTTAACCCCTCCACTCTCCAAATTCGAGATCCTACTCTGAATACTCGCCTTTGAGGCGTCATGGGCTTCTTGGAATTTCCCGCTATAGTTTTGTTCCAGTTCTAGCGACACTTCCATCTAGCAGTATTTCTACACCTTTAGCGAATGGGGTTACGGAGTCCGCACCTTTTGCTAGTTTAATTTCAATTATATAATACTAGGAATTTATGTTAGCCTTAATTCATAAAAAATTACTTTTTATAAATTTAACCCAAGTTTCTCGTTACCACATTTCTATATTATAACATTAACTCAATCGTATCTTTTAAAGCTTCATTTACATTAATAGCCTTTTAAATAAAAAAACTGAAAGAGGATTAATCCACCTTCCAGTTTCTTCTTTCATTATTCTATCAGCCCCATAAATTGAGTAATTAAATAAACATGCTCGATAAGTTTGACTTTTTGTAAGTTTTCTACTTTTTCTGGTCCACCTAGTGCAAGTAAAGGTGTGTAACCAAAACATTCATCTATTTCAAGCTTTCCGTATTTATTTAATGCCTGCTGATAATGCTTCCAATCCAATACTTTCTCTAAAAAATAATCATCTTTCGTATTTTTAAAGAAAAACTTGAATTTTCCAGCTACTACATCTACCGTACCTTTTCGATACTTAAGTAATAATAAATAGTTATTTTCCCACACAAGAATATCTCCCATACCTGTTGTAAAAATTGGGATAGCTTCTTCATAACGGACATAACTTTCCTTTAATATATCTAAATATTTTTCTGGGTTTATTGCTCTTAAGTATCCATTTAACATACTCCCAAACCCATAGCATTTCCATAAATCTATTATTTGATCTGGAACTTTCCCTGTATACTTTTCAATGACCTCTGTTGATGGTTTTTCGAAAGATATAAAATCATTTATATTTTCCATAGTATCCCCCTACTCCGATTTCAATCTAACATTAAGATATGTCAATTTTTTTCTTCCTCTGATAAGGTGTCAGCAACTCGTCTAATTTCCTTATCCACATTACCAATCCTGCTTTTCCACTGCGAACCTATTGATGAATTAATTCTAGAATCACCCATGCCAGTTATTTTTAATGGATTTCCACCCGCAATTTGATCTGGGTCATGTAATGCAGCTTTATCCTTTATCCACTTTAAAGCTTGCTCTTCTGCTTCCCTAAATGAAAAACCTTCTTCCATAAATTCATCAATCTTATCTTGCACAGCTTGTTTTCGTGTTAATCTTTGAGCTGAATTTGCTTGTTTTGATCTCCCATATTTAAAAAATTGGTTCCGATTCTAAATAAACTCATAAACTGTCAATTTTCCCAGTCCATCTTCTTGGTTTTTTAATTGTCGTATAATCTCATCTTCATTATGTTTCCGATTATGTTTAAATTCGATTCCAATTTCGTCAGTACGCGAGCTATTATTACCCACTCCGCTAGTTTTATTACTTCCTTCTAATTTACTATGCCCATGAGCAAGTTGATAAGCGTCATCCTTAGTTACCGTACTTGCCTTTGAAAACTTTCCAGTTACTTCTCCAACAGTTGAAGGAAGCTTCACTCCTATTCCAGTATCCACCATCCTAACCGTTACTGGAATAGGAGTATTTTTCATAGCATCTAGTGCATTCTTTAAAGTCTTATTTTCCCTAGGCGATTGTACCACATTATTTCTACGCTAAAACACAAAAAAGCACTTGTTGCCTCAAATAGACAATCAAGTGCTTTAAGTTTCATCTGTTTTTAAGCAGCATAAATTTGTAAGTTTTGTAGTAACAGTATGACACCTTTTATATGTGGTAACAACTACTACGTTAAAACTTACGAGTTTGTACGAGTTCGTTAGTTTAATATATATTCCATGTGTTTATATTCAGCACCCAGTAAAATGTCATCTCGCCAAAGCTCGTACTTCTTTTTCTTTTCTATCATTGTACATAGTACTCCATGATGGTACAACCATCATGGAGTTTACTCTTCAAAATAGCCATTTCTTTTTCTACCCACTTCTCATATATGCTTATGCATGTTTACGTTAAACCACTATAAACTTTTATCATATATGGTATTGCACTCAATTTTTTGTATCTTCAAGATTTTTAAGATGCTTTTCTAAGTATTTTTTCCCTGAATTACTTTTAGGCATAAGACCAAGATGTTCATATTCCCAAATAATCATTCTCTCGTGGGAATTTTCATCTGAAAGGTCATCATAATTAAAGTCAATATTAAACTTTCCTGTATTATCAAAAATCATAGTGAAATTTGTCCAAGCTTCTTGATCATTATCAATAAACTCTTTCTTCATTCTCTTAATACAATCTAACAAACGATGCCACTTCTTAAAATATTCTTCTTCTGGGACATTAAAGAGTTCAAAAATACTATGACTGTAAATAGGAGTACTATTCTCTTCAGGGTAGTAATAAAAATATGATTCTTGAGCACCTTCCCCAACCTCACCATACAGGTAAACCTTAAACCACTTCTCTGGAATTGTATCAATTACAACCTCTGCTATTTCATTGTATAACTTGCTTAATTTTTCATCATTCATCTAATTTTCCTCCTGGTACATTATCAAAATTCTTTAATCTCCATCTATCTTCATCACCAATTTTATATCTAATAACAAAACTGTCTGGACGTTTTGAATTCCCGCTATAATTCGGCGTTATTTTCACCCTAACTTTATCACCATCATTAAGAGCATTAGCCCATTCATTCTCTAGTTTTTTCCATTCTCCTCTGTTTAAGTTACTATTCATTGGAACTAAATTATCCATATTACCAGAGCCTTTAAATATAGTTGCAATTAAATGTCCGCCGTCATCATCATCCAAACGGTCATTCCCACCTACCACTCTCTGAGCGTAGTTATTCCGCTTACCATCACCTAATTGAAGGCTACCCTCGCAACTTGCAACACGCCCTTGACTATCTGTTGTATATGTATATCCTTCTTTACTTGTATACTCAACATTTGGCTTTAATATCTTTTTACGTTTTTCCCTAGCATATTGTTCTCCATAGTTTACTTTTACAGGTCCTTCACCCGTACCCTTACTAGCAAGAGAAGCCTCTACACCCTTAATCTTATCATCTATAATCTTATTACTTTCTGCACTATGCTTATTCACCCATCTTTGGAAATCTGTACCACCTTGTTTAGATATTAGTAAGCCATTTCCGTCAACTTCAAAACTTGCTGATTTGGCTGTCCTATCATCTATGCTTTTGGCTATTTTTTCGCCAAGTTGATACATCTTTTCATTTCCGGATTTCTCCATTTTAAGGCTTGCTAGTTTCAAACGGTCAAGCATAATAGCTTTATTATCACGCAATGATTGTACCACATTTTTACTCAAATTTGGATTAAAACCAGGCATTCCTTCTTTGAATTTTAATAATTTTGCTAAATCAGCTAATTCACTCGTGCCTTTGAATGCTTTTACTCCTTTTCCTACCGCTCCCACAACTGGGATTGCATCTAATCCGCCAAAAATGATGTTTCCTACACGCTCTTCTTGGCTCAATTTCCGGTGTGTTCCCCAGTCTTCTCCGTCGATACCACTTTTTATTTGTACAGCGCCGTATACTACTGCGGCAGCGGCCCCGAGTGGTGGACAAAGGATTGTTGTGATGATGATTCCTACGCCTATTCCTATGTCTCGCACCATTTCTAGTTTTTTCTGTTCATCTTCTATCGATTTGTATTCAAATCCTCGTGTGGATGGGACTACTTTCTTGTATTCTTCATAATTTAATTTTGCATCTGGATTTTGTTTTTTTAGTTCTTCGTACTCCGCTCTCAGTACGTTATCAAATGCAGGTGAATCTTTAAAAATATCTTCTACTGTTATTTTATCTTTCTTCTTCTGTATTGTTTGTGGTACACTTCCGTAGCCCGCATGCGCACCTGGTAATACTGTCGTTGTTGTAGAGCCAATTCGGTTATTTGTTTCAAAACTGAGAATAGATGTATCTCTCATTTTTTGAGCGAATTTATCCATTTCTACTAAAAAAGGTTTATCTATATGTTCAGAGACTAATCGCCCTGCTTCTCCGCAATATTTTTGTAATGTCGTATAACTATCAAGTAATTCCCCGATTTTTTGCGATTGATCTTTAGGATTAAAATGTATACTACCATCCGAGTCTAAATCTCGTATTCTTCCATCAATTCTTTTTAATGATTCATTTGCTTCCCGTAATTTCATGAGTGCATCTTTTGTAATTCGATTCATACCATCCCCCATGTTTTGCCATGGTTCAGGTCTATATTTCACATCCATCTCGTTTTCATCCCCCCAGCCGTATGGTGATTTCTACAACTTACTTAATATTTCACGTAATTGTTCGTCCTTTTCAAGCATTTCTACACATACATTTCCTACAACTGTCGCTGACCTAGAATAGTGTTCAGCCAATTCTAGTGTTTTGTGTAATATATCAGGATATTTTTCAATTACTCTCATCGCTTCACCTTTTTGATAAAAATCACAGCTTAATAAACTCTCAATATTCGTTCCAATGACGTCTACATGGATTTTATATATATTTTCTAACTTCATTACTATATCAAGTAGTTCTTGAAAATTAACTAATACTTCTTCTCCACCACCAGAACCACTATCTCCCATTGATACTTGCATTATTGAATACCTCCTAACGAGAATTGTCTCGGGTCAATTAACTTTTTATATGGCATTTTTAACACGTCATACAATTTCTTATTAACCGCATAGAGGCTCACCCAGTCATATCGATTACGATCTACATCTATTTGAACGAAATCTTCTCCTTCAGTAAAATATAAGAAACATTCCCATTTTCCTCCTCTATTACTTCGAGGCCTCGTATACGTTTCTATCGCTATAACGTCTTTATTTGATAAATCTTTTTCCTCAAATGTTTGTTGTTCTGCCTCTGTCATTCTCTTTGAGAAAAATGTATCTTCTATTTCCCTCGGTTCTCTCAATAAGAAAGGAATGCGTGTTAATAATGAAAAATATACGTCTGGCTTTGGTATGTAGTCGATCTCGTATTTTTTATTTGGTTCTATTTCCGTTAATACAGCCACTCGGTCTTTATCCTCTTTTAAAAAGCCAATTAATACATTATTCATTCTCGTGTATTCATGACAATTTTCATATTCCTTTAATAGTTCAATTATTTGAAAAGCTGCAGGGGTAATTCCATTTTCACTTGTAAGTAGGCCTTTTTCTTTTAAACTCGTAGTTGCTTTCGTGACACATTCTGCATCAAGTAAAATAATTGCGTCACGGTTTGGCAATCCAAATATATCGGTAACCCCAGCTGCACCTGCGAGAACATATAATTCAGCAGGTGCAAAACTCATTTCTTTCCCCATTCTTTTATCCCTCGTTTCTCCATCACAGTTGTTTTATCGCCCTTACTTCCGATTTATCTCCGTACGTTTGAATGCTTTTATCTAACTCTTTCAAAGCTTTCGTATGCCCTTCAAATGCCTCTACCATTTCTGAATTATATTGAATGATCAAATCAAGATAACTTAAAAAAGCATCTCGCGTTTTTCCATTCCATTTCGCACCTGTGACATATGCTTTTAAGTCTTTCGCTTGGTTTAAAGAATCCTTCATACCATTTTCAATGTTTTGTGCGTAAGAAATGGCACTTGCAGTGTTACTTCCTATAATTTCAACCTCTTTACCACTCATGTTGGTTCCCTCCATTCTTTGTATGCTTAATGGATAAAGTTTTCAAATTCCTTTTTCTTTTCTTCAAAAGCCTTGGTCGCTGCAGCGTATGCTGACGCTTTCTCCGATTCTGCTTTCGCTTTATATTCCAAATACTTTGCATAAGCTGTACTTTTTGCAGATCCAATATCGCTTAATGCACTTTTAAAATAGGATAATACTGTATTTAAGTCTTCATCCTTTTCATGACGTTTTTGTTCAAATTCAACTGCTGGAATTTTATTAGCTTCTAAACCATTACTTTTACTCTCATACTCTCTCTTTGCTGATTCAGCCTCTTGAATGAATTGCTTTAACTCTCTTTCTTTATCTTTTAAATAATCATGTAAATCATCATACCGATCTCGTTTCCTCGCACTTTCTGTAAAACCAGACGCATTTAAAAAAGCATTGTACAATTCATCTAACATCTTTCTCCCCCTTTAGCACAATAACTATGTAGTTAAATTCGTATATTTAAACATGAATATTCATTGCATTAAGAATTAACAAATAATTATTTTTACATATTGCTATTTTATCAAAGGGATTTTAACATTTCCATATTTTATGAATGGCTTTCGCATTTTTCTTCAATAAAGTGAAACTTTAATCAATATGACTATGTATTTATGTGCAGAAATAATAAAAAACACTGCCAGGCGCAGTGTTTTTTATTACTACCTTTTATCCAATTCATTCATATTAAATCCTTGCTTGAGAGTAAGACCAGTTCTTTCTTATTTCATCAACAACTATTTCTGGATAATCCCAATGAAGCGTACGAGTAGGCTCCCGGACTCGTTATACTATTCCTTAGGATGTTTTATTTTTATATTCATTCCAATATTTTGGCTCAGTCGCTCTTAAAAGAACGATAGAAAAAGGATCTGATATGAATATCAGATCCTTAACTTTAATTTCTTAATACATACATCTTTTTACACGATAACTGGTTCATACGTGCTCAAATTATCATACTCAGTTTTTACAATACTAGGCGGAAGGTTAACACATCCTCAGATTCACCTTTTCCTGTAGCAGTGCATAATGTTTAATAAAATTACAGCATATTTTTACTTACCAGACTTAATTTTTTCGTTATATTCCTCTAAAGTTAACCCTTTTTCTTTTAGATAAACAGCAACTTCTTTTCCTACATAACGATAGTGCCATGGCTCATACTTAATGCCAGTAATATTCTCTTTATCTTTTGGATAGCGGAGAGTAAACCCATATTCTGCAGCATTCTTATCTAACCATTTGAATGCATCGGTAGTTTCAAATTTTGCATTTAAATCCTCTACAGTATTCTGCCATTCAACTGAAATAATGTCTAACGCTAATCCAGTATGATGTTCACTTGCACCAGGATACTGAAGATATTCCAATGCCTTAGCACTAGCCTCTTTATCCGACAAGCCTTGAGATTTATAGCTTTTAACTGAAGCATCATAATAAGTTTGTTGTAATTTTATAGCTCGATAACCTGATCTTAAATAAAGATTGATTCCCTCTTTTTTTGCAGCTGCTACCATATCCTGATAGGAAGTTGCAATTCTACTATCTATTTTCATATTTGGCTTCGCATTTTGGGTGATACTTGTTAATTCAATTCCTAGTTCCTTTGATAACATATGCTCTCTATTTACAAGGATAATTCTCCAATCATTAACATCAGAGATAGGTAAAACATCTTTTTTCTTCGCATGTATTTCATTTTTATTTTTATCGTTATTATTAGTAGTTGCCTGAGATGTTTGCTTTCCACTACAAGCAGCAAGACTCCATCCCATTGCTAATACCAATGCTAAAATTATAAATTTTTTAATTGTATCTCATTCCCTTTTTGTTTATTAGTCTTTATACCAATTTCCCAACACGTCTCTAGGAATCTCCTTGAAATCCTTCAAAGAAACGGGGCCGACAAATTTTTTAATTCCATGTTTTTTAGAATTTTCATCCGAATAATCTTTTAAAAATTGAATTTTAAATTGTTTCTTACCATCAGCATAGTCGGTTACTGTCGGTACGATTGCCGCTTGTCGTATACCAAAAGTTTTATCTTCATACTTAACAAATTGTACATAAGATAATCCTCCAACCAATGTTTCTAGTTTTTCTTGCGCAGAAATAAGATTTCCAAGAGAATAATAGATTAGCGTTTCATGTCCATCTTTATTTTGTTTCCACTCAATTGGTTGAATTACATGTGGATGATTTCCAATTACTACATCTACACCTAAATCTGTTAAATATTGAGCAACTTCTTTTTGTTGCTTTGAAGGTGTTGAGGTATATTCTACTCCCCAATGCACCATAACAATCACCATATCAGAGCTACTCTTCGCCTTTTCCACATCATTTTGTATCGCTTTTTTATCAATTAAATTTAAAGCCCAAGACTTATCAGCTGGAATTTTAATTCCATTCGTACCATATGTATAATTGAGTAACGCAAAACGAATACCATTTTTTGTAATCGTTTTTATTTCATTACGCTCGTTTTGACTCTCATTAATACCTACCGGGATAACATCCGGATATTTCTTCCAGTATTCTCTTGTATTCGCAACACCTTTAATACCCATATCCATAGCGTGATTTGTCGCTTGCGTCACTATATTGAATCCAGTGTCCACTAAAGATTGGCCTACTTCTTCAGGTGTATTGAAAGTCGGATATCCTTGTACTTTTAAATTATTTCCGGCAATCGGAGTCTCCTGGTTCACTATAGCAAGATCACTTGATTTAACAGCTTTTTTGATATTTTCATAAATATAATTATAATCATATGAACCGTCTTTTTGTTTGCCATCTTTAATTACTGCGTCATGATATAAATTATCACCCGTTGCTATTAAATTCACAACCGATTGTACTTTTTTATCTTCCGTAAAATTAGGAGACTGTTGGATAGGACTTTTCTCTACCCAATTCGGTGCTTTTAATGATGTATCTATATTGGATTCAGCCGGTGGTAATGAAGCTTTAGATGTCTTAACATCTGTATTACCACAAGCGGTTAAAAGCACTAAAAAAATAAGACATACTAAAAAAAACTTTTTACTTTTCTGTAAAGTATCTAACATGTGATCCTCTTTTCTGTTTTATTCCTTATAACCAGTTCTAACAAATCATTCTTTAAAACAACGTATTTTGGTTTTACCCTTAATTATGGAAGGACACTCTGTTACACCTGCTTCGGAATATACTAATAATTGTTTTCCGCTTTCTAGCAATCTATCGATTCCATCAGAAGTGATAGGTTACTAGAAAAAGATGATCCATCAGGATGTCGACTAGTTTGATATACCTATTCCAATTGCAATAACTTGTTTAATATTTAAACAAGATAGGAGAATCGTTCATATAGCCTCTTCTCTCGCTTTATGTTTAAAGTGCCTCCAAAAAAGGGATCGTTGCTGTACCCCTTTGCATAGTGCGAAATTTTTGTAACTAATTTCTTTCATTCAAGCGACAAACATTATACCGATAACAATAAGTAAGACCCAAGAACTTATTTTACCAATATACGAAAAAAGTAGCAATCTTTTGTCCCATATAAAGAAGCCCATTAGGAGAAATGAACGAGAGATTCATTCTATTCAATTCCTTCATTGATTAATAAAAAAACAAGCCACCCAACTATTGGATGGCTCTATACTATAAAGAGAATTTGTTATTGGATTACTTCAATTTCCCTTCAAAAACAATCTTCCTACCGCACGGCTCAACTACTGTTTTGCCGTCTTTCTTTACTTCATGAAAGATTGGCTCTTCCATACGACGAGACGGAGCGTAGCCTTCTTGTTCCATACGTGCTAAGCAGTCTGTAATTGTTTCATTTTCAAGTACTTCAAATTTCTTTTTATTAGGTTGTTTTGTCATGCCCTAACCTACTTTCTATTTTTCTTGATGCAAATTGATTTTTCATGTAGACCATATATAACATTGCGAGAATTCCCATTATAATCATAACCGCAATAAAAAAGCTTGTATACTGTATTTTTTCTATAAATACGCCGCCTAATACAGGTCCCATAATACTTCCTAAACTAAAAGCGATTCCGGATAATATATTACCTGCCGGTAGTAAATGTCTCGGTAATAAATCAGTCATAAATCCAAGCCCTAAAGAGAAGCACGATCCAATAACCATACCCGCTAAAAGCATGCAGGCAAAGACGATCCAGTAATATTGATCAAATACGGCGGCAAGTAGAAAAATGCCCGTACTTATGCTAAACGTCCACGTTAATATACGGTCCCTTCCGTATTTGTCACTTAATATACCGAGCGGAATTTGTGTAATAATACCCCCAACTGCAAATGCTGGTAACAAGAAGGATACATCTGAAACAGACCACCCTTTACGAAGTGCGTATACTGGTAAGTTACTGTTTAACATCGCTTCAAGTACGCCATATGCAAGTGGACCTAGCAATGCAATCCATCCTAATCCAACAACTTGTTTATAACGAGAAAATGATGATTCACTCTTCACTTCTCTTTCATCTTGCGCTGGGAATGCATTTTTTGTTGGAAGTAGTAAAAGCCAACCTATTAGACAAAGTATAGTAGATATAATAAATGGTGTTGCAAGACCGTACTGCACAGTGCTTGCTAAATACGGACCAACGGCAAAACCAATTCCAAAGAATACACCGTATATCGATACTTGTCTCCCTATTTTACTTGGGTCTGATGTTGTCGTGATCCATGTTTGTGTTCCGACATGAAGCATATGATCTCCAACTCCAACTAGAAATCTAAGGATAAACCATACCCAAAATGAAAATGTTTGTGTAAAAAAGAATAATGAAATAATAACGAGAAACCCACCTATAACAATAATCGGCTTCATTCCAAACCTTTGCATCGGTTTTTCAAGAAACGGCGAAATAACTAATATCCCAATGTACAATGCCGTCGCATGAATACCATTAATACTTGAACTAACCCCTTCTTGTTCAAAAATCATTGCAATGGCCGGTAAGAGCATTCCTTGTGACAAACCCGAGATTGCTACAATCCCAACCATAATCCAAAAAGTAAAACGCATTGACATCCTCTGTCCCTCTCCTTCTCACGCTTCCACTTTTCATTATAAACTGTTTCTTCAAATGCGTGTACGAATATTCGCAATAAAAAACAAGCTAAAAGAATGAACCTTTTAGCTTGTTATCTTATCCTTCCCAAACTTGCGCTTTCACATTGTAATGAAAGTGTTTAAAATATGGATTTTCATAAAATGAAGGTCCATATAAGTAATGTTGCATATGAGCTGTTAGTGGCTGCTGCATTTGTAAAGGAACTACAGCTGGTGAAACTTGCATATACATCGGATCTATCATTATTTTTGTATAGATATGATGATTATATGGCGAATAAGCGATTAAGGATGGTTTATGCATTGATAATCTCCCCTTATACATACAAATGTTATAGTATATGCAACACTTCTCATTTCGGGGATTATTTCTGTTCTAACCAATCCTCTACATGTTTTATAAATACATCTAAACAATCAATAAACGGCGAGTGTCCGCAATCTTCTAATACCTTCAACTCTGCATTTGGCAAATGTTTCGCTAATTCCTCACCGACTACTTGCGGTACGACATAATCTCTATCACCTTGTATGACGAGTGTTGGCGCTTTAATACGATGAATTTGTTTACTTCCCTCTACAACCCCATTATGTTCATCTGAAATATTAAATGTAATGAGCGCATAATTCACATCTACGAAATTACGTTGCGTTAACATATCATCTAAATACTTTTCATAACGATCCGGTTCAGGTTGATTATGTGTATATATTAATAGATTCCATACTGTACGGTAATATAGTTTGTTCATATTTTTTATCGCATCTAATACTGGAGCGATTTGTACTGGATCTTGCGCAATTTCTTCTTTCGTCTTTACTAAACTTGATACAATCGGCTGCCCATTCGTATCTTTTTTAAAGATTGGGTATCCTTTCATTCCTACTGATTCTACTAAAATTAACTTTTCTACAAAAGTTGGGTGATTCGCTGTAAATTGCATCGCAACGCCACCACCCATTGACCAGCCCATTAATGAAAATTTCTCTAGCTTTAACTCGTCAATAAATAATTTTACATCGTCTGCAAAGTCTTGTAATGAATCTATCGACTGATTATACGTTGATTGTCCAAACCCTCTTAAATCAAGAGCGTAAATATGGTATTGATCTTGCAACTTTTCAATAACTAAATCCCAATGTTGTGACGATGTCATGTTCCCGTGAATGAGTACAAGAATATCTGTATTTCGCCTTCCAACTTCCTGATATGCAATCGTTTCTCCGTTCGATAGTGAAACAAACTCCATTGTTGCAGGCTTAATCATCACAAGTTCCCCCATTCTATTTAATAGAAAGAAAATTCTTTACTTAATTAAAGAATAGCACGTAGAATATACGTTCGCAACATAAAACCTATAAGAATTTTTTACATAAATCAACATGTCTATTACTAGACAATTATTATAAAAAAGTATATAGTTAGCTAGGTAACTAATTTGAAAGGATCAAAATACATGGACGAAAAACAACATTTTTTTCACATCGTCAGCCAGACTTCTCGAAAGTTTACGAAGAAATTTAATGAACGTGTATCTCCAACAGGGTTATTTAGTGCGCAATGGGCTGTTATTTTCCGCATTAATCAAACTGGTTCTTGTACGCAAACAGAATTGTGCCAGTATTTAAATGTTGAATCACCAACGATGACTCGTACGTTAACACGTATGGAAACGATGGGATGGATTATTCGTACAGAAGGTAAAGATCGCCGCGAGAAGCTCATTTCTTTATCCGAAACAGCGATAAAGATGATTCCAGTATGGCAAGAAGAAGTTGATACTTTCGAAGAAAAAACGCTAGAAGGTATTAATGAAGATGATTTACATCAAGCATTTCAAGTGTTACAACAAATTATTAAAAATTTAGATTAAATTGGAGGGATGACGATGCAAAGTGAGAAACTTTGGACGAAGGATTTCCTCGGAACTTGTTTTAGTAGTCTATTTCTCTTCTTAACATTTTACATGCTTATGACTACTCTGCCTGTCTATGTTATAGACGGCCTAAAAGGAAAACCTGAGGAAATTGGTTTAGTTGCAACTGTGTTTCTTATTTCT
The DNA here is from genome assembly GCF_038005385.1 of Bacillus sp. FSL K6-2944. Lineage (NCBI taxonomy): Bacteria > Bacillati > Bacillota > Bacilli > Caryophanales > Bacillaceae > Bacillus > Bacillus sp. FSL K6-2944. The sequence goes on from NZ_JBBOTE010000001.1 coordinate 2,070,321, forward strand.
TCTGTTTTATGTAGACCATTCACAGGAAAATGGCTCGATGATTTAGGAAGAAAGAAAATATTATTTATTTCACTTTCATTATTTTTAGCCGCTACTGTTATGTATTTCGGTGCGCAAAGTTTATTCTTATTACTTGCCCTTCGCTTCTTGCACGGTATTGGGTTCGGGATGGCAACGACAGCTACTGGTACGATTGTAACTGATGTTGCGCCAGCTCATCGACGAGGCGAAGCGCTTGCATATTTCGGCGTATTTATGAGTCTGCCGATGGTAATTGGTCCTTTTTTAGGTTTAACAATTATTTCTCATTTTTCGTTTACTGTATTATTTATCGTTTGTTCCGTATTTTCATTACTTGCATTTTTATTAGGACTACTTGTAGATATTCCGCACGAAGCACCTGTTAGCAAACAAAAACGTGAAAAAATGAAATGGAAAGACTTAATCGAACCATCTTCTATTCCGATTGCACTTACAGGATTTGTTTTAGCCTTTTCTTATAGTGGTATTTTATCCTTTATTCCTATTTATGCGAAAGAACTCGGTTTAAGTGAAATTGCAAGTTACTTCTTTATTTTATACGCACTTGTTGTTGTCATTTCTCGTCCATTTACAGGAAAGATTTTTGATCGCTTCGGTGAAAATGTACTCGTTTACCCTGCTATCATTATTTTCACAATCGGAATGTTCATATTAAGCCAAGCACAAACTTCATTTTGGTTCCTTGGCGCAGGTATGCTAATCGGTTTAGGTTACGGGACATTAATTCCGAGTTTCCAAACGATTGCGATTTCTGCCGCTCCAAACCATAGACGTGGTTCTGCGACAGCTACGTATTTCTCATTCTTTGATAGTGGTATTGGTTTTGGTTCTTTCATTTTAGGTATTGTCGCAGCGAAATCCAGTTATCATAATATGTATTTTATCGCAGCTATTATCGTTGCGTTCACTTTACTTTTATATTATGGATTACACGGACGAAAACAAAAATTCAAGAAACAACCTACAGACGGAAAAATTTCCGCTTAGCGTTAATAAGGAAAGTAAACTTCCCCGTTTACTTTCCTTATTTTGTATTTCTTTCAAGACGAGCGTATACTTATAGTAGAAATAAAAAGGAGGGCCATATATGAAACTAAAAAAATCTCCCCTACTCTTACTTATACTAACATTCATATTTGTAATTACAGGGCTTGGGTTTACTTACTTCAAACAAAATAAAACGACCCCATCAAAACATAATGTGACAAAAGAAAACTGGTTAAATGACCCTTACTTGCGTTGGTCGTACACACACATGAAAGAATTCACTTTAGTTAATGACGTAAAAAACAATCCTGACCAAATTGCTCACTTCCCTTCCGCATTGCAAAACTTAGACGATTTTGCTGTGGAGCGTAGATTCGGAAATACAACTCCTCTAAAAAAACTTTTAGACGATAACAAAACAGATGCTTTTGTCGTTGTACATAATGAACAACTTGTTTATGAACGATATTTCAATGGGTATAAACAGAATGAACCTCATGGTATGGCATCATTAGCAAAAGTCTTTACCGGGGCGATTATACAATCTCTCGCTGAAGAAAAACGTATTGACTTAGAAGAAACAGCTGACACTTACATAAAAGAATTAAAAAACACACCGTTCGGTAATGCCACACTTCAGCAATTAATGGACATGCAAGTTTCAGCTGAATATCCTACTCATGGATATGAGCAACCTGGGCTAGAAAATCAAGATGCACAATTATATTTAGCTAGCAATATTTTACCCCGCGGCAAAAATTACGACGGTCCGATGAAAATTTATGATATGTTACGGGAAGCCGAAGAAACTGCACCGCCTGGTTCTTCCTTTTCTTACAATAACGGATCAACAGAAACGCTCGCTTGGATTATTAGAACTATTACTGGTAAATCACTAGCTGAAAATGTAAGCGAACGAATTTGGTCTCAAATTGGTATGGAAGAAAACGCGTATTACGTTACAGATGAAACAAAAGTAGAACAAGCTAGTGCTGGATTAAATGCAACTGCTAGAGATATGGCGAGATTCGGGCAATTACTATTAAACAATGGGGAATATAACGGAAAACACATTCTCCCTTCTTCTATTACAGAAAGTGTAAAAAATGTCCGAGAAGGTGAACTTGCAATTGGCCCTGGAGCTTCCATTTCTTATCATAATCAATGGTGGATTCCGCACAATGAACAAGGTGCTTTTGAAGTGTTAGGTAGTTACGGACAAACACTTTACATCGATCCGAAAGCAAATATGGTAATCGTTCATTTCTCTTCTAACGCAACGCCAAGTAATGAAATACATTCGACTTACTCAAATATGTATATTGATATTGCACATCATTTAGAAAAGCTTCCACAGTAGTGGAAGCTTTTTCATTACAGTACATTATTTACACTACTATACCAATTATCTTTTCGTTATTAGAAAAGATTGAAAAAACAATTACCTAAAATACACCTATCGAAAATTTTATAAGCAGGTTACAATTTTAATTGAGCGTTTAACTAATACACCCACATCTTTTGGAGAATGTATTAAAACACTTCCCTTACAAAGATTGTCTGTTCATATTGGTCGAAAATTTCTTCTATAGATGAAAATAAAGTTTCTTCCGGGATGATGAACTTTATTTTTTGACCAGTTTGCAACAGTTGCTTTGAAGCCAGCTAGTAACCTTTCTCTATACTATCCCTATAAGTGCTACCCCATTTCCAACCGTTTTTCTTCTAGTATATTAAAAGCAGAATTTGATACGAGGCTCTATATCAATCTATCAATAAATTACCACTCTGTAAATATCTGAATTTTCTTTACGTTGAAGGTTATCTCCTAAACAACCTCGAATAATTGTAATACATATACATAAGGAGGTTGATCTATTTTGTTTCGTTCCTTTACAAATGGTTGCGTCGCCTTAGTGCAACGCTTCTTGCCAGAACCGTTTATTTTATCATGTTTACTAACTGTTTTCGTTATCTTCTTTGGTATGTTTGCGACTCACCAAACACCTGTAGAAATGATTAATCACTGGGGTAATGGAATTTGGGGACTCCTCGCCTTTTCTATGCAAATGGCACTTGTACTCGTGACTGGATCTGCTTTAGCAAATGCTCCTCTTATTAAAAAAGGATTAACGAAAGCTGCCAGACTACCAAAAACAACTGGACAAGGCATTATTGCCATTTCAATTGTAAGTTTACTCGGTGCATACATAAACTGGGGCTTTGGAATTGTTGTATCTGTTTTATACGCAAAAGAAGTGGCAAGGCAGCTGGACGGATTAGATTATAGACTAGCAATCGCCTCTTCTTACTCTGGATTTCTCATTTGGCATGCCGGTCTTTCTGCCTCTATTCCTCTTACGTTAGCAACAGGCGGTGAAACGTTAATTAAAACGACTGCTGGAAGTATTAAAGAGGCGATTCCAATAACAGAAACGTTATTCTCACCATACGCTCTCGTTCCAGTTATTATTTTTCTCATTACGATGCCTCTCATTAATAAAGCGATGCATCCAGATGAAAAACATACGATTACAGTAGATCCTAGCGTGTTCCATGAAGAAGCTGCTGCTCAAGAAGTAGAAAAAAATACGTTCGCTGAAAAGATGGAAAATAGCATTATTATTACACTTTGCGTTGGATTGTTAGGTCTCATTTATATTTTCAATTACTTTTATACGAAAGGTTTTAACCTTACTCTCGATATCGTGATTTTTATGTTATTAATTGCAGGTCTTATTTTCCACCGTACTCCGATTCAGTATATTCGTGCTTTTTCAGACTCTACGAAAAGTGCTTCTGGCATTTTACTTCAATTTCCGTTTTACGCAGGAATTATGGGCATGATGATTGGAGCAAATAGTGAAGGACTTTCACTTGGAGGAGCTATTTCTAATTTCTTTATTAGCATTTCAAATGAAACGACTTTTCCGCTCTTTACATTTTTAAGTGCTGGCATTGTTAACATTTTCGTTCCATCTGGCGGCGGTCAATGGGCTGTGCAAGCACCAATTATGATTCCAGCTGGCGCTGAACTTGGTGTACCTGCTGCAAAAACAGCAATGGCAATTGCATGGGGCGATGCTTGGACGAATTTAATTCAACCTTTCTGGGCATTACCAGCATTAGCGATAGCTGGTTTAGGAGCTCGTGACATTATGGGATTTTGTGTTGTGAACTTACTATATGCGGGTTTTATCATTAGTCTATGCTTCTTATTTATTTAAACGAAAAGCTAGTTTTATACTAGCTTTTTTACATAATAAATCACTTATTTCCCATGAAATTTATAATCTTCTCCCACTCTAACTCCGTAAGATGTAATGACTCAAATGCAAAAAAATCTTCGCACACTTTTTCAATTAGATGTGGATTTTCCCTCAAAAAATTCCACTGTAATACTTTAGGAAGAAAATGCATTTCATATTCTTTACTTCCCCGTACTACCTGATCAACTTCTCTTTCACAAATTCCTCTTATTAAATAATCATTTCTTAACTCTATTTGAATTTGCTGAAATGTTTCGCTACATTTTTTCAATTGAAGTAAACACGTAACATACTTCCGAAAAAGTTCGCCATCATACTGAACACAGTTTATAATACGATCGACTTCATTCATAATGCACGAGCCTTTTCTTCTATTTGTAATAACCATTTCTCACGCTTTGATACTTTACTCGTTTTCACAGATTGAAACACTGACCGTTTTATATCGCGAATGCCACAAAAACGTAAAATACCTCTCTTCATCATAATCCAATCTGCTGATCGATATAACAATGCGACGTACCATAGAGGCGAGTCTAACGTATTAATAACCCATGCTTTTTTCCCTTGCAATAATCCTTTCGGCAGAGCCCCTTCATATTTATAAGCAAATCCAGCTACGAAAATACGATCGATAAATCCTTTTAAAATTGCTGGCATCCCCCACCACCATATTGGATAGATGAATAGAAGTGTATCTGCTTCTTCTACTAACGTTCTATACCGAGCTGTTTCCTCTTCATTTACTAAATCGCGTCTTTTCTTCTCTTCATTAAATACGAGGACTGGATCAAATTGTTCTTTGTATAAATCAAGTACGGTAACTGAATGATTTGTTTCCTGTAGTCCTTTTTGCACATGATTGAAAATCGCCGCGTTAAAACTTGAAGGGTTAGGATGAGCATATATAATTAGTACGTTCACTACAAAACAACTCCCTCTATACGTTAAAGTTTCTCCTTCTTTAATAACTTCTCTACAATTTGTACGTTTTTCGAACTTTGCAACAATCGATTTAATAATATAAGTAACTCTTCTTTTTCTAAATCTTTCAGTTTCTCTTTAACTGCACTCTCACCAGCACCTTGCATATCATAAACAACTGCCACCATATGTTTACAATAATTTTCATAGGGACACTCACAGTTACTTTCTGAAAAATCTTCGAGATCGATAACTACTTCATAATTCCCTGCATTTCCAGTAACGAAAGCAAACACTTTTTTATCTTGTATTTCAACATCTTCTACATGCCCATCTTCATAATATTCATATCCCTTATCTACAATGTACTTTGGGATCCATTTCGTTATATCTTTTAATAAGTAAGCGTACATAATTGTACCCCTTCCTTTAATTCCCTTTTGACTTCAAAAATCCTGCATGTTATTCTAATTACTGTTAAGTAGCAAGTCTACGTGACAAAACGACTGACACCTATTCGGCGAAGGTGTCTCTTTTCATTTGCAGCCGATATGAATTGCCTCTTTCAGGCACATTCAATTTTTGACACTACACACTCAACACCATTCCCTGTATCAGGCTGCTTTAGCAGTCTTTTACTCTACATACTCCGTTATTTTAAGAAAAAAGAGAGCTTAGCTCCCTTTTCTCGCCTTATACAATACCCCTTTTTCAGCATAGAGATATTCATCAGCTAATGTAATTTTCCCATCCAGTTTTAGTTCGTCTAATAATCTTGATAAATAAAATTGATGCAACATCTTTTTCGTGAATTTTCCTTCATGATGCGAAACGATATGTTCTTGAATATCTAACAATGATATCGGCTTATCTTGCTCTATCATATATTCATAAACTGTACTACGCAGTTTTACGTATTTTTCGAGTGTCACAGTAATGCGCAACCCCTTTCTTCTTAATATAAATTTTCGTAATCGGTTTTTTTGCAATAAAAAAACCTCTCCGATAAGAAGAAGTTACGTATATATCTTCGTCTTATCTCCCAGAACAAATATGTTCTGCTGGAATTAGCACCTGCATCGCGGTTGCTGGGTTTCATCGGGCCAGTCCCTCCACCTCTCTGGATAAGAAAATATTCACTTAATTCTTACTATACGTAATTCCACTTCAATTGTCAAACAAATATAATAAATATAACAAATTATATTTTCTTCCTTACTGTTCATACTACCCATATACGAACATGCAAGGAGGATTATGAAATGCATCAAAATGCTCGCGGATATGTACAAGATTCTTTTCAATCATTACAAGAAGCTAAAAATTGTTTAGAAGAAGCGCTCGAAACAGTTGAAAAAGATTTTAATCGCGCTCGTATTGAACAATCACTTTATGCTGTTGAACAAGCTATTCAACGTTGTGAGTACACCGTTCACATTTTAGAAAAAGATTAAAAACTTCCCATCAATTGATGGGAAGTTTTTTCAAATGGCATACTTCATAATTATTGCCGTTATGATTAAAAAATATACAGAATTAGCAATTTCTAAAATTCCTACTTTTATAATAGAAATTTTTTTGCCATACAACACAATTGCTCGAAAGACACTTGGTATAAAAATAAGAGAACACCACGGATTAATCACAAATATGATTATCGTTAATACAATATGATATCCCCAAGATATAAGACGATACTTCGGATTATTTTTTTCACGAATCATCGTTTTCACATAGAACGTACTACCTAAAAAGTATAAAAATGAAATAAGCGCAATGAATAATGCTGTATGATCGATTTGCTTCATTGAAAAGGAATAACTAATTAACCCACCGATACAAAACACAATAATCGCACAAATATCATTTAATAGTGCTCTTTCATTTTTTTGACGAGCGTAATACATATTCACTATAAATAATGGAATCATTACTATTACGAATAAAAGAATTCGCCACTCATATAATAAAGAAATCATCCCAAATAGGAACGCAATAAGAAAATAAATAATGGCAACTTGTAAAAACTCTTTTTTTCGTCTTTGCTTTATGTACGTAAGAAATGGGTACGTAGCTAAATAGATAAAGAACCACGCTAAAAACAATGGAATATGATAAATAGTAGGTTTCCCAAGTATGACACTTAATAAAAAAGGAATAACAAGCATGGCCCATGCACCATGTTGCTTCGGAATAACTAACTTCATTAACTATACACCTCCCTTTTGAAAAAAGTTCTCACCTACAATTATACAAATAATTTTATATAATAGCGGATGCATATTGAATCGATTTTTTGACAAAAAAATGCTCCTTACATTATGTAAGAAGCATGAAAGAGGCAAACGAATATGTAAGTCGCGACCCTACCTTATATGAGTATGCTTTTCTATGTCACGTTATGCTCATCTAATATACCGTATTTCTTTTTAAATCTTGTAAGAATCGTAATCCATGAAGTACTAAATAGTAATAAGAAAATAACATTCGAAATCGCATGGCTCAAATCAAAGTAAAAACTTGCGATATAATACGAAATGACAGTTTCCCATGTTGCTTCTCGTATAAAACCGAGAAGGCCCCAGAAATTCATAATCCAGCCAAATAAAAAGCCAACAATTACTCCGTAAAGAAGTCTTCCCCATAGCTTTTTCATAAAAACTGTATTACGAAGTAAACCTGCTATAAAACCAATCATGCCCCACGAAAACATTTGCCACGGTGTCCATGGACCTTGTCCTAAAAAAATATTAGATACGATTGCTGCTGTAGCACCAATCATAAAACCAGTTTCACTTCCAAATACAATTGCAGAAACGATAATGACAAAAGAAGTTGGTTGTACACTTGGTAAAATAGAAAATGGCACCCGGCTTACTGCTGCAATTGCCGCTAATACAGCAACGAGAACAATTTCACGTGAAACAAACGCCTTTCTTTCAAAACGGATATAGAAAGGTAACATAATAACCGCTAATAGAAACAAACTACTTAACATGTAATAACCGTCCATGACAAGTGTCGTAAAGAGTAATGTGCCGATTATTACTGCAAAGATACATATTATGAATGCAACATATCGTTTGGACAAGCTTCGTACACATCCTCCCACGTTAATGCATATGGCAATTCTTTTCGAATGAATCGATTAATAGATGTTGTATAAAAGAAGTTGCCGCTAAAAAATTCTTTCGGTGCATCATTCATAATGACTGTTCCATCAAATAACATCATACATTGATCCACGTATTTCGCTGCAAACTCAATATCATGCGTTGCCATTACAATTGTTGTACCTTCTTTTTGCAGCTTCCTAAATAGTTCTCCTACTCTTTCTTTCTTCCATGGATCCAATCCCTTTGTCGGTTCATCAAGTAATAATATCGTTGGCTTTGATAATAACGTCGTACATAACGCAAGTAATTGTTGCTCTCCTCCGCTACAATCATGCGGATGGCGTTCTTTAAGCGAGTACAACCAAAACTGTTTTAGCGTATCTTCTGCTATTTCTTTTCCTTGTTCTCCATATAATTCACGCGCACGTTCATAAACCTCGTCCCATACTGTATCAAATGTAAAATGGTAATACGGATGCTGCGATACATACCCAATACTTTTAAACCGTTCTTTCGAATCAATTTTATGTATCACTTTTCCGTTCCACTTTACTTTTCCTCTTCTCGCTTTTTGTAATCCTGCTAAAATCGTTAACAGTGTAGACTTACCTGTACCGTTCTTCCCAACGAGCGCTACCCATTTTCCTTTTTCAATCGAAACTGATAAATCACGTAAAATAAGCGGACTATTTTTTTCATATTGGAACGAAATATGCTCTGCGCTTAAAATTACCTCTTGCTTTTCACTTTGTGCTATTGGGTCATTTACATATGATATCGCTGCAAAATCATTCATTTTCATTTGCGCCTCTCGCACTGTAAACGGAATATCTCTCACATTCCACTCTAAAAATAGCCTTGGAATTTGCGGAATAAATGGACGGAATGTTTCTACTCCCCACATATCCGTAATAACAATTTTAGGACTACCATCATACATAATACGGCCATTATCCATACAAACAACGCGTGTTGCAAGCGGGATAACTTCATCTAAACGATGTTCACTTAAAATAATCGTAATTCCAAGTTCTTCATTAATCCGTTTTAATAATCCTAAAAACTCTTTTGCAGCGATTGGATCTAACTGCGCTGTCGGTTCATCTAATAATAGCAATTTCGGCTGCATAACTAATACCGCAGCTAAATTAACAAGTTGCTTTTGCCCACCAGATAACGTGTGAACAGATTGATGCAATAAATCTTGAAATCCTAAAAAGCTAATAAGCTCTGCTATTCTTTTTTGAATAATATGTGATGATAATCCGATATTTTCTAAAGAAAATGCTAATTCTTGAATCACTGTATCCATAACAATCTGGTTTTCTGGGTTTTGAAATACCATCCCAATTTCTTGGGCAGATAACAAATCAGCTACTTCCTCTATTAAAACACCCTCATAAAATATCTCTCCAGAACGCGTACCAATTGGAAGTAACTCCTTTTTAAAATGTTTTAATAACGTCGTCTTCCCAGATCCCGATCCTCCAGCAAGTGCAATAAACTCACCTTTTTGAACAGAAAGAGAAATATGCTGTAACGCTTTTTTATTTTCATCAGCATATACAAATGATAAATTGTTTATTTCTGCATGCGCCACCATATCCATTCCCTTCCTTCCATCATAATTGGTAAACTAATAAACAGTGTAAATAATACAAACATCATTCCATCGTATTGCTGGAATAAAATAGATTCGACTTTCGGATAAATAATCAATTTCCCTCCGCCATAATTACTACATACAATAGCAGCTATAAATAAAATGATTAAATAACTGAGCGTATACCAATCACGCCTTTCCATTCTATAGCGAATATACGTCGTACGCTTCGTTACACCAAATCCACGAGCTTGCATAGAATCTGCCGTTTGCAGTGCATCTTCTAATGAACAAATTAATAATACTTGCAGCAATTGCATACCATTTTTGACGCGTTCTATTATCGAACCTGAATCTACCTGCACACCTTTCGTTTTTTGGACGAGTGTGATTTTCTTTAATCGCCTTATAAACAAAGGAACAAATCTCACTGTAATCATCGTTAACAATGCAACTTTCGGTGAAATTCTTGAAAACAAATATAAAAATTTATGACTGGAAATAATATCATTGTATGACGCAAACGTAAACATAACTGCAACTAGTAATAACCCCATTACTATTCCAAACATAATCGCCTCAAGCTTAACACGGCTATCACCTAACCAAAATAACGTAGTTCGACCTCTATGCGTTAATAACGAATTAAATAAAATTACCATAAAAAAGAAAACAATTGTGCTCGGTAGCATCTTTCTTATCTTTTCGCTATTTCCTTGCACCACATTTAACATAATAATTAATACTATTGCTCCAATTAAAAAAAGAGGATGAAGACACATCGTACATAGTATCATCACCCCGATATAATAGAAAAAATTCACAAAAGGATGTAAAGAAGAAAAACTTATTTTCATAGCCCTTTACCGAATGCCTTTCTTATTGTAATACGTATACCCACTCAATTGTATCTCCTGGTTTTACCGTAACTACACCAGCACTATGGTTTGGAAAAGCACCGTTCACACGATATTTCCATCCACTAGTATCCGCAATATCTTTTTCATATAAATCATTAATACCTTTTACATAAATACTATCTCTAGATCCGCTTGCATCAACATCTAATCCTGTACGTTGTAATACTTTATACACAGTATCGCCATCTTGTACATCCATCTTTTTCGCACCCATTATATATCCGTTATTTCCTTTTACCGAGATTGTTACTTGTTTTGCTTGCGGTTTAGGCGGTGGAACCGGATCTGATTTTCGTTGTTCAGAATTTGGAACGGTCGGAGTCGGTATCGTTTTCTCCGCTTTATTCGGATCAACTTTTTGCTCCTGCTTCGGTGTTTCTTTCGGCTGATTCACAACCTTTGCTTCTTCTTTTACTTCTGGTGCTTTCGGTTGTTGTTTCTCTTCTTGTACTTGTTGCTGCTCTGGTTGCTTATTTACAGCAGGTTGCTCTTTCGGTTGTTCCTGTTGTTTCTCTTCTTTCTTTACCTCTGGTTGTGCCTGCGGCTTTTCCTCTTTCGGCTTCTCTTCTACTTTTTGTTCTTGTTTCTCTTTCTGTTCTTCTTGCTGCTTTTGCTCTGATTCAGCTTGCTTTTCTTCTGCTTTTTCTTCTGGCTTCGCTTCATCTTTTTGTTCTTCTTGTTTCGCTACCTCTTCTTGCTTCGGTTCTACCTTCTTTTCAGGCTTTACAGCTGCCTCTTCACATCCGGCAAGTAGCCCGAGCGAAAGCAGTAAAGAAATGAACCATTTCACCTTACTCATCCTATCTCTCACCTTTCATACGAAAATTAGGAGCAAATAATTGCTCCTAATTTTTTGTTAAGCTGCTTTACGTCTCCATAATACATATGCAGAAGCAATACATAATACACCCATACCTACTTCTGTTGCTGCGCTATGAGAAGATGCTCCTGTTTTTGGTAGACTGTTATCGTTTCCGATTTTTTTATTCTTAACTGGTTCGTTATCTACAACTACTTTTAGATTTTCATCTTTTGTTTCTTGTTGTACTTGTTTTTGTTCTTTCGGTTCTTCAATAACTTCTTTTTCTACTACATTATTTTCTGGTTCAACGACCTTTTCTGGCTCTTCAATCGGTTTTGGCTTAATTACATCACCAGCGTCTACATTAGACCAATCATAAATAGATTTTCCCATTTCCTTAAATTGAAGTAATGCTAAAAGAGCCTGTTCTGTAGCCATTCCGTTACCATTTTGATCACTTGGTAACCATTTAAATTCACCATTTGAAAGTTGATATGATAATAGGTTTTGCATTGCCTTATGAAGACGATTTTGATCTACATCTTTAACAAGCGATAATCCAATAATTGCTTGCGCAGTACTATTTGAATTTTCTTGTCCATCAGCTGAAAAACCACCATTTTGCAGCTGTTCGTTATATAAATATGCAACAGCTTTTTGTATAGCTGGTTTCACATCTGATCGCTCTTGATAAGGAGCTAATGCTGATAAAACCATACCTGTTACATCAACACTACTAGCACTATCTTTACTACCTGAACTATTATAAGTCCATCCACCGTCTGTATGCTGATTATTTAACAGTGCTTCCACTAGAGCAACTCTGTTCCATTTTGATTCAACTGGAATCTCATACTTCTTCGTATCAAATGCAAGTAAAGCAAATGCATAACCTGTAACAGAATTCACTTTATCTGACTCATACAATTTTTGAACTAAATTATGTCCACCTACATTTTTAGGGTCTGCACTCATTGCATTCATCATAATAATTGTTCTAGCTAAATCTGTCGCTGAAAAACGATTAATGCGCTTTTCTACTTTTTCAGTTACTGACTTAACATAATTTAATTTTGCCTCAATTGGCACATTCTTTCCAGAACGAGAAAGCGCTACAGCTACCCAGTCACTTTCAATTCCATCTTGTAACATCTTATCTGATGTTTTAGAAATGGCTTCGTTTAATTGTGCACTTGGATCTTGAATGTTCTCTTGCTTTGGTTGTTCTGGTTTTTTACTATCTTGGTCACCTTGGTTTTTCCCATCTGGCGTTTTACCGTCTTGGTCACCTTGGTTTTTCCCATCTGGCGTTTTACCGTCTTGGTCACCCTGGTTTTTCCCATCTGGCGTTTTACCGTCTTGGTCACCCTGGTTTTTCCCATCTGGCGTTTTACCGTCTTGGTCACCTTGGTTTTTCCCATCTGGCGTTTTATCATCTTGACCTTCTGATTTTGGTTCTTCTGGTTTGCCACCGTTAGGTTCTTCTGTTTTACACGTCCCGAACTTATCTAACGTTTCTTTCAATGTTTCCTGGCTTATATTGCTCCAGTCTGAAACAAAGCGAAAGACAACAACATCTCCAGATTTTAATTTATAACTATCTGCTCCGACTTCTGCAGACTTATCATTTACATCATATAGCCAAGCACTTGTAGCCCCGGCCATTAAACCATCGATTCCTTTTACATATGTTCCAAACGACATCGTTTCAGATTCTACTTTGTCCCCCATGACCTTTTGCAGCAAACTTAAAGCTGTTTCCCCATCTTTAATTTGCTCTTCTTTCGGACATAACATAATGCCCTTTTGTGATTCCCCAATAATTGCAAGTTTTGCTGTATTTTCTTCAGCAAACGTAATATGTACTGTATTCGCAAAAGAAACAAATACAAGTGTCACTGCCATTAACGACGTAAGCAGCCACTTTTTCAACATTGCCATCCCAAAATTTCCTCCCTTACTACCATTTACACAAAAAAAGGCCCTTCAAGGGCGTGCGATTGACACTCTCTTTTTGTAAGTGTCGAACAAAAATGTACAACACCTCCTACCCGCATTATTCGCGGCTATATTTGTATAGGAAAAATAATTTTGTTTATGAACGTATCATTGTGATAACATTCATTTTTCTTGGCACAACTTACTTCCATTTAAGTTATCGTAAAACGATAAACCTATACATTCTGTAAATTTTAAATTTCTGTATTATTTTACTATTGACAAAGAATTTTGTCCATGCTTTATCGGATTTATTTTCTAAGAATAATAACTTATTAACTCTTAACGATGTAAACTCTTTTCACTAATAATGACGCCATCTTCATCCGCATAGACATATTCATTTGGATTCCAATCCACTTGTCCAAAGTGCAATGAAATATTTCGTTCTCCTTTTCCTTCTTTCACACTTCTATTTGGCATCGCTCCTAACGCTAAAATACCAATATTAATATTCTTTAGTTCACTAGAATCACGAACATACCCATTCACAATAATTCCTGCTAGCTTTCTTTCTTCCGCAATAGCTGCCAAATTATCACCAAGTAACGCACAATTCGTAGACGCTCCGCCATCAACAACTAATACTGTTCCTTCTGGTAATGTTTGCAATCCTTCCTTCACTAGTACATTATCATCTTTCACTTTTACAGTTGCAATTTTCCCGTGGAATTGTTCTTTCTTCCCAAAAGACCGAAAAGACTGGCGACATATTTGTAATTCCTTTTCAAATTCATCACATAGATCAGTAGTTTTCCACATCTTGTTCCCTCTTTTCCTTTTTCTTTCTACATAACATATTCTTGGCTTATTATCGTTTCCCTGTCTAATATTGCAATAATTTGTACGTGCGGGAAAAGGATACAAAAACTATTGCCTTAAGAAGCTACCTTTATTATAATCTATTTCACAGATTAAATTCAGAATATTGAAAATTAACCAAGTGAAGAAGGAGGGATTTTATGCAAATACAAACTGAGGCAAAAAAACAACCTAGTAAACAAAAGTTTAAAATGCCTGATGCGTACGTACTACTATTTTTTATTGCCTTACTTTGCGCCATTGCTACGTACTTCGTTCCTGCTGGAGAATTTAAAAGGGTTACAAACGGGACCGTTACAACGACAATACCAGGTAGCTACCATTCTGTTCCGCAATCACCCGTAGGATTTGTTTCTTTTTTTACCGCTATTGAAAAAGGAATGACACTTGCTGCTCCTATTATCTTTCTAATTTTATTTACAGGTGGAGCTATTGCAATTCTTGAAAAAACAGGTGCTCTTGACGGTTTAATCTATCATGTTATTAACAAATTTCGTAATCAGCAATTACTTTTCATTTGTATAGTTGCTGCGCTTTTTTCTATTCTTGGAACGACTGGTATTATCGTTAACTCAGTTATCGGTTTTATCCCCATCGGCATCATCGTTGCACGCACGTTAAAATGGGATGCTATCGTCGGTGTAGCAATTATTTATTTAGGCACTTATGCTGGTTTTAATGCTACTATTTTATCTCCCTCACCTTTAGGCATTTCACAAAAGATCGCAGAACTTCCGATGTTTTCCGGGATTGGTTTACGCACCGCAATCTATATATCTTTTTTACTTGCCACTATCCTTTATATAAATTGGTATGTAAAACGCTTGAAAAAATCAAATAAAGGAAGCATCCTTGGCGACAACTGGTTTCCCAGTAACGCTCTTTCAAGCGAAAAAGAAACAGAGAAAAAAGAAGTCCCTTGGACGATACGTCATAAATTAATTTTACTCGTTTCAGCTTTATCATTAATTGCATTTTTAATAGGCGCTTTTCGTCTACATTGGACGGACGCAGAAATGACCGCTACTTTTATTTTCATAGCAATTACAGCAGGAATAATAGGTGGCATGAAAGCAAACGATATCGCATCCACTTTTCTAACTGGCTGCCAAAATCTTATCTACGGTGCTTTAATCGTCGGAATGGCTCGCTGTATTTCAGTCATTTTAGAACAAGGCAAATTACTTGATACTATCGTTAACCAGCTCGCACAGTCTCTTGAAGGACAAAGCCCTGTATTTGGCGTTATCGGTATGTACGTAAGTAGTGCTGCATTACATTTCCTTATTTCATCCGGGACAGGAGAATCGGTTATTTTCATTCCGATATTAGCTCCATTAGCTGATTTCATGCACATTACACGCCAAGTTACAGTACAGGCTGTTATGCTCGGAGAAGGTGTAGTAAACTGCTTAAATCCAACTTCCGGTGTTTTAATGGGCGTTCTCGCAGCAAGCGGGATTTCTTATGGAAAATGGATTCGTTTCATGGCTCCACTTGCACTCATTTGGTTTATCATTGGACTTGTTTTTCTTATTGTTGGGGTGAATATTGAGTGGGGACCTTACTAAATACTTAACTAGATAAATAAGTACTATCGTTCCATATAAATATCTATTCTATTTCCCTCACTAGTCCTATAAAAATCATTTATTCTAGTAAAAATATAAGAAGGGATTGATCATAATGATCAATCCCTTTTATCAAAATATAATACCTTTAAAAATCTTAGTTCCAGATTTTATTTACCCATTCTGGATGATCAATAAAAGGGTTGCGGTTATGTTGATATTTTGTAAAAATCACTTCATTACGCTTTCGCTCTAAATCATCGACCGGGTCTTGTTCATTCCATTTTAATAAGACAGATAGTTTCCCCATGTATGGATCTTTATTGTTATTCACTTTTTCATTTAGTTCTAAATCTATTTCGCCGTTGTCCCCCTCGTAACGAACAGCCATATAAAACAGCATTCTAGCAATATCTCCTTTTACACTATCACGAGGTTCCCAAGAATCACTATCATATTTACATTCTGTCGCTTCAGAATGATTTACACCACCGTTATCAAAATCTAGATTTCCACGTGAACTATTTACAGATACATCCGTCGCTCTTAAATGATGTAGATCTGTTCCAGGTCCTGCAGTCGTTCCAAAGTCACCGTGAGATTTTGCCCAAACATGCTCTCGGTTCCAGTTATTTACTCCTGATCCATTCGTAAGTTTCCCTTGCGAACGACCAGTATATAAGAGTATCACATTATTTTTATTATTCGGATCTTCATCAGTATCTCTTAACGCTTCCCAAACCGCACTGTATGATAACTTTGTATGATTATCAATAATATTATGCAATTCCTTCTTTAATTCTAACCCCGTTTTTCCTATTGCGTTATTATAATATGTATCGTCATAATTTTTTACAATAATCTCCTGTGCTGATGCAGGAACCACTTCACCATGTATAGTATCTGTGAATGATAGAGATGCAGAACCTAAAATAAAAAATGAAGATAGTGTAACCATAGCAATCTTTGTATTTCGAAACTTCATATACCCATTCCCCTTTAAAATATAATTTAAAGCTATTAACTAAAAAGTGCTTTCTAACCCCCGAAACCTTTTAGAAACCCATTCCCCTTTTCTGTTTATTTAATACAAGACTCTATCCAGTCTGTATCACTTCTAAACTTTTTGTTTATTCACATTCCAAACAATTTCACTTTTTACAAGGAATATCCTTTTCTTATAAAGATTATTAACATATTCTTTACAACTAAAAAGTAGTTTAATATTAACTTATAAATTTAAATTTATTTATGCAATAATGCATATTTGATAAATACTTTAAAAAACAGTTTGAATAAAATGCATTCAAAGAAAACCGTGCCACAAAACAGATACGGTCTAAGACAGAAATAATAAAAATTAAGATGATAGCTCGACTTTTCCCTTTTCCATAACTATCTTTATTTTTGTGTAAAACCTTTCTTTCTCTGAATAATACGTACAAAAATAGATTGGTTACCATGTAGGCACCAATCTATTTTAATTAAAGAAACTGTGTCAATTCTGAGTTCACAACACGTTGTGCAGTAATAATAACATTTTCAGCTGTTAGTCCATAAACACTATATAGTCCACCAGGTTGATTAGGAACAATTTGAACTTCATATTCAAATGCTTGTCCAAGAGCAGGATGAACTAAACTTAGAGTTGCAAAAGTAGAAGCATTAGAATTCACATTGAAGTTTACCTGTTCAATTAATACTAATGAACCGTCAAGTCTAAAAACTCTAGCTACTCCAGTAAGTGGGCCCGCAGTACGGTTAAGGATCTTCACCCTAACTTTATTTGCATTAGCAGGTTGATTTCCTACGTTTTCAATTGGTCCTGTAGTAAGAGCCATATAACACCACCTCCATTATATTATTATTATATTCAATGATAAATATTAATGTTATAGTCTAATTACCCAATTTATTTAAAATAAAAAGAAGCTCCAAATTCTATTATATTTAGGTCATAGATATTAAACTTAATAAAATCAAAGGCAGGAACATATTTGATATGTTCCTGCCTTTTTATTGTGGGATACCGATAAATAGCCCTCTAGCTAAGATTTTAAAGTGCTACAAAATCAAAAATTTTATCTCACCAAAGTTTTCTACGAGAATCCAGTGAACAGCTTATTTACATAATTTTTGTTCTCAGAAGTTGATCTTGTAGCGCTCTTTCTCGTAATTCACTATGTTTTCCAAAGAAAATAGTGAAAAACAGGGCGGTGAATACATTTACAAAATGACAAAACTGTAAGAATACACGAATGTTTGTAAGAAAGTTCGATGTTTTCTTTTTCCTTTTTTTATTATAGTGAAAAAGAAGAACAAAATATTCTCTTATGTAGGAAAGGAAGATAATAATGATCGATCTATTAAATAAATGGATGTTAGAAAGTACAGCCAATTTTAATATCGTTGTAGGACTTACAGCACTTCTATTTTTGGGTTCAGTAATTGCACTTATTATTATTTACAAAAAAATTGGTAAACCGGTTGAAAGAACAAATGCTATTTATTTAAAAATTACTTCTCGTATGTTTACTACTCAAATTCTAATGAATGCTATATTTATTTCTTTAGTTGGTAAAGATATTGAGAATTTCCGTCAAATCTTTATATTATTTGAAGCTTTTGTATTCTTTATTGGAGCTATTTATTCGTTTAAATTATATAGACAGGAGTACAAATGATTCACTTATAAGAAACAATAAAAAACAGTAGTGATTTTACATTACTGTTTTTTATTGTTCATTTTTAATTGTAAACTTTTCATTTTTAGTTAACTGTATATTCTATACATATGAGGTTAACATAACCCATCATTAGCGTTAGCGAGGAAAAAGGACAACCCTGCTCTCACAAGTGAACCCTTTTTTAGTTCTATGAATCTATACATATTATATACATTCCTATCCTAACGTGGTTTTAGTGCTCTTGTTTGTTACTGGATTAGCCAAAAAACTGTATAAAATCTTGCATACTATTAGCGTGTTTTTTCAAAAATACTGGCATCCCCCAATTGGTGCTTTCTTATGGATATTGCTTGACTCCTCATTAAACACTCTCCTGTTCTTTGTCTATCTTTAAGAATAAACCCTGCTTGTTTATTTCAAGTTCTTGCATCGAGGTTTTACCTTCTCCCAAAGCCAAACAAACAATTCAGATTACATGCCTATATCAAACTAAACATTCAATCTTTATCCAGTTTGTAAATAAAAAAGGACAATCAGCCCTCACCAATCGGGCTTTTACGGGCAGTTGATCCCCACCTAATTTCTTTGCTTCCGCTGAAATTTGAGATGAGGGTCTTACTGCCCGGCAAATAGCGGGATAAAACTAGAACTTCTTTTCCTATGTATATTTACTTCGTTACCTCTCCAAACTGCGCTCTCGTCACTTTCGCCAAGTCATCTACTTTAAGCTCAATTTGTATACCAATTTTCCCGCCACTTACAATCATCGTTTCAAGTGATTGAGCACTCGCATCAATACATGTAGAAAATAACTTCTTCATTCCGACTGGCGAACAACCGCCGCGAATATATCCTGAAACTTTCGTAATATCTTTTACAGGAATCATTTCAATTTTCTTTTCACTTACTGCTTTTGCGGCAGCTTTTAAATTTAGTTCCTCATCTACCGGAATAATAAACACATGATAATTTTTACTATTCCCTTGAGCGATTAACGTTTTATATACTTCTCTCACTTCTCGTCCAATTTTCTCGGCTACTGATACGCCATCAATTTTCCCATCGTCTGGATCATATGACATCATCGAATATTCAATTTTTTCTTTATCTAATATTCGCATCGCATTTGTTTTATCTTTTTTCATAGTGATCTCCTTAAAAGGTTATTTCATATTATTAAGTTTTATTATACACCCTTTTCCATTTCTCCTACATAACTTCACGTATATTTCAAAACTAAAAATATTGATAATTCAAAAATCATCTGATATAATTTGGAAAAACTTACGTTAAGGAGAGATTTGCAATGCTAAATTTTAATACTTCTTTCCAACTTCATCATCAAACGTAACGCCGTGTATCCGAAGAAAAATTTTTCTTCGTGGGTACAGGGCTTTTCCTGTTGACCCACGAAGCGTTCATAAAGCTATGTGGGTATTTTTATACCTGCATAGCTTTTTTTAATTTGAAAAAGGAGTGATTATGATGGAAATGAGAAATGTAAAAGGAACGAAAGACTATTTACCAGAGGAGCAAGTGCTGCGAAATAAAATTAAAAGAGCTTGTGAAGATACGTTTGAACGATACGGATGCAAACCTTTAAAAACGCCGACGTTAAATATGTATGAGCTTATGTCTTACAAGTACGGCGGTGGCGATGAAATATTAAAAGAAATATATACACTTCAGGATCAAGGAAAACGTGAGCTCGCCTTACGATACGATTTAACTATTCCATTCGCAAAGGTTGTGGCAATGAATCCGAACCTCCGCCTCCCTTTTAAACGTTATGAGATTGGGAAAGTATTTCGAGATGGGCCAATTAAACAAGGAAGATTTCGTGAATTTATACAATGCGACGTTGATATCGTCGGTGTTGAGTCTGTCATGGCAGAAGCTGAACTTATGGCTATGGCGTTTGAGCTGTTCCGAACGTTAAACTTAGAGATAACGATTCAATATAATAACCGAAAATTGTTAAATGGTATTCTTCAGGCCATTAACATCCCTACTGAGTTAACAAGTGACGTCATTTTATCATTAGATAAAATCGAAAAGATTGGGATTGATGGTGTACGAAAAGATGTATTAGAGCGCGGAATTTCTGAAGAAATGGCTGATACGATATGTAATACCGTATTATCTTGTCTAAAACTTACTATCGCTGACTTTAAAGAAGCTTTCAATAATCCACTCGTTGCCGATGGAGTAAACGAACTACAACAATTACAGCAATATTTAATCGCCCTTGGAATAAATGAAAATACGATATTCAACCCGTTTTTAGCGCGAGGACTCACAATGTATACAGGTACTGTATATGAAATCTTTTTAAAAGATAGATCGATTACATCTAGCATCGGTAGCGGCGGCCGTTACGATAACATTATCAGAGCATTCCGTGGTGATAATATGAACTATCCAACAGTCGGTATTTCATTCGGTTTAGACGTTATTTATACAGCACTATCGCAGAAAGAAACAATCTCATCTACAGCGGATCTATTTATCATCCCACTCGGGACAGAGTTACAATGCTTACAAATTGCCCAGCAATTACGTTCTACCACTTCCTTAAAAGTCGAACTAGAACTAGCAGGACGCAAATTAAAACGTGCCCTTAATTATGCCAATAAAGAGAATATCCCTTATGTGCTTATTATTGGGGAAGACGAACTTAGTACAAACACTGTTGTGTTGCGGAATATGAAGGAAGGTAGTGAGGTGAAGGTTCCGATTTCTTCTTTAAGTAATTATTTATAATACGAACCACCCTCGTTTGGGTGGTTTTTCTATTTTATAGATACCTAACAATTAGTTTACATAAAATTATTATAATCTATTAAAAATACAAATAAACAATATCCAATTACCTATTATTTTTGGTAATATATAGATACGAATTGTTTTAGGAGGATTAACTTTGAAAACCTACATTCAAGCACTAAAGTGGACTACAGGGATCTATCATCTTTTATTACTTCCTTGTTATTATGTATTTCCAAGTCTTGTTAACCTATATGGGATACCTTTACTACTATTGATTGTTTTACATATCAATACTATTTTATTAGCTAAAAAAGAAGGCATGAATACGTCCCCTCATTATATCGGTATTATCGTTACTCTAGTTGCCTTTTTCCCTTATATAGACATCGTTCTACATATGATAGCAGCCATTTTCCTTTTATTAGATGCTGCTTCTACGAATGCAAAAGAAGTGTATGATTCATAACAGGATGAAATGAAACTTTAATCAGTAGAGTTTTGAAGTCGGTTAGCAAATTACAAAACTTACACAATAACTTCATTGCTAACACCCAAAAAGGATTTACTTTTTAAGTAAATCCTTTTTTAAATTCCCCTCCTTACTCCAGAATAATAAAAGAATATTCTGTTTAATTTTTATAAATTTCTAAATATTTATAATACATTCGAATTAACATACATTTTAGTTATGTAAAAAATCTAAGTTTTAAGGAGATGAATCCATGCTTAAAAAGTTGGTAGCAGGTGCATTATTAACTGTTTCGTCGTTAACTGGAGGAATGGGATTAGTATCAGCTAGTACCGAAAAAGATTATACGATTTCCTCTTTCGAATATGTAACTGTAGATGAAAAGACTGTTGATTCGTTTAACAAATTGAGTGCTCCATCAAAGGAAGACGTAAAAATAACGTTAGTTCTACCGAAACAAAATCAAAATGGAGACTGGTTATCTTATGGATTTTCGAGCAAAGAAAGTTTAGAGTCTTTTATTGAAAAGGATAAACAAAGGTTGAATCATTCAATCACTCTCCTTGGTGTTGGAGGAAGCGGACCTGGTAGTACAGACTTCTATAAACTCACAAATCAAGGTAGCGAGTATTTTTCTCTAAGTAGCGGTTATAAAAACTTGTCTGCTAGTTGGCAAAATCAAATTGTTTCTGTACGTACAGCAGCTCCTACTGCTAGCTATTCAACAATACTATGGGAACATACTTCAACTGACGGATATGGAAAAGGTGTTGTTTTTAAACATGCTGATTGGTATGGTCAAACTGCAAACTTAAATAACTTTCCAACTTCAGCAGTTGAAGTTAAAAAGTAAAAAATATAGAAATAAAAGGTGTTTTCACGTATGGAAACACCTTTTATTTCTACAACTATTTCACATAACTCGTCTATATCAATTTCAACTCTTAACTATTATTTTTCGTATTCCTATTCTCCAAAACCTTCTCCATATTATGAGTTGCCCATTCCATCATTAATAGAATCACTGGACGTAGTGATTCACCAAGCTCAGTTAACGAATATTCAACTTTAGGTGGCACTTCACGGTATACTTCACGATGTATAATGCCATCAGCTTCAAGTTCTCTCAGCTGCAGCGTTAACATTCTTTGTGTGATATTTGGTTTTAATCTTTTTAATTCATTAAACCGCTTTGTACCATCTAATAAATGATACAAAATTACCCCTTTCCATTTCCCTCCAATCACCTCAACCATAGCTTCAACTGGACAAGAATATTTATTTAAAAATGGGTAATTTATATTATTTTCGTTTGGACAATCCATAATAAATCCCTTCCCTTAAAATTAGTATCTTTTTTGATACTATACCACATAAATGTGCGTACTTGTATCTATGTTACTTTAAAAATA
This sequence comes from Bacillus sp. FSL K6-2944, assembly GCF_038005385.1. Lineage (NCBI taxonomy): Bacteria > Bacillati > Bacillota > Bacilli > Caryophanales > Bacillaceae > Bacillus > Bacillus sp. FSL K6-2944. Next base: position 2,093,712 of record NZ_JBBOTE010000001.1, read on the forward strand.
TAATTTACTTACAAAAATAAATTCATGAAAAGAGGAACTTTTATGACAAATACAAACGAAATTACAAAAGAAAAGATTATGGAGGCTTTTCATTTCAGACATGCATGTAAAGAATTCGATCCTATGCACAAAATTTCAGAAGAGGATTTCAAATTCATTTTAGAAACAGGCAGATTATCTCCTTCTTCTTTTGGATATGAGCCTTGGAAATTTATTGTCGTACAAAATAAAGAATTAAGAGAAAAACTACAACCGTATTCATGGGGCGCTGGTGGGCAACTTGCAACAGCTAGTCATTTTGTTATTGTTCTTTCAAGAAACATTAAAGATATGCATTATGATGCAGAGTATATTAAATATATGATGAACGATATTATTGGATTGCCTGAAGACACTCAAAAAATTAGATATGAATTCTTCAAAAAGTTCCAGGAAACAGATTTTAACTTATTACAATCCGATCGTGCTGTATTTGATTGGGCATCTAAACAAACTTATATTGCTTTAGGTAATATGATGACGAGCGCAGCTCAAATCGGTATTGATTCTTGTCCAATAGAAGGATTTGATAAAGAGGAAGTAGATTCTTTACTTCGTCAAGAAGGCATTATACAAGACGATAACTTTGAAGTATCAGTTATGGTTACCTTTGGTTACCGTAAAGAAGAGCCAAAGCGTGATAAAACAAGACAGACTATGGATACAATTGTTGAATGGATTAAGTAATATAGCACAGACAAATAATGCTCCTAATAGCTGTATACTCATACTAAAGAAGAATGAATTGTTTTCTTACGTATGAATTTGGTTTTTCATGGAAAGATATGTTAGTATGTATACAGTTTGAGTGCTCTATTTTTTAGAGTCGAACAGGAGGAGAATGAATATGTCTGATATTGAAGTTGGCGAAGTGTTTACTCTTAGTGATGAGAATAACGAAGAGCAAGAAGTAGAAGTACTTGGAGCGATGGATGTCGAAGGTGCAGAGTATATTGCTGTTGCCTTTGTTGAAGATATCCAAACAGAAACTGAGGAAGACATTGATATTTTCTTTTTAAAAGTAGAAGAAGATAATGAGTTTTCATACATTGAAAATGATGAAGAGTTTGATAAAGTATCTACTGCGTTTGAAAAGATTTTGGATGAGCAAGAGCAAGAATAGTATGAATGAAAAACACGCGGGCGGATGTATATCCGCCCTCTTTTTATTTATTACTCATCCAGAGACTCACGCAGTAATTGCAGTACATCTTTCATCGCAAAAGGTCCATCTTTTTTAACATGTTCCGCAAATTCTGAAACGAGACGTAATGTTCTCACACTTTCGATTGGATGTTCTCCTGATGCACTTTCAGCTGAAAGCATAACTGCATTCGTCCCGTCCAGTACAGCTTGAAACACATCAGTCACCTCTGCCCTTGTTGGAATAGAATGATCTACCATAGATTGAAGCATTTGTGTTGCTGTAATGACATATGTATTCGTTCGATTACATTCCTGAATCATCATTTTCTGTAAAAGCGGAATGCATTGATACGGTAACTCTACTCCTAAATCGCCCCTTGCAATCATAATTCCATCTGCTTCTTTACATATATCTTGAAAATTCTCGATTGCTTCCATCGTTTCTATTTTTGCAATTACATTAGGTGACGTTTCTTTATACTGTTGTATAAAATCTCGTATTTCTTTTATATGACTAGGTTTTCTTACGAAAGAACACGCGATAAAATCAACATTCTCTTCTAAAAGAAACTGAATATCTTTTTTATCTTTCTCTGTAATAGCTGGTAAACGAACAGCCGCATCTGGTAAATTAACTCCTTTATGAGATGAGATATTGCCACCTGTTTTTACCTTCGTTTCTATTTTATCCGTACTTATCTTTTCAACAATTAATTCAACTTCTCCATCATTAATTAAAATTCTACTGCCTACTTTCACATCATTCGCAATTCCTTCATAATCAACGCTTGCTTCTGTATTACTCCCTGTAACTGGTTGTGTATGTAAAATAAAAGAATCTCCTGCCTGAAGTGTAATTTGCTCTCCCTTCACTTCACCTAATCTTATTTTAGGACCTTGTACATCACCCAAAAATTTAATAGAGTCATCTAATGATTTCACTAAACGAATGATGTCTTTATGACTTTCATGCGTGCCATGCGATAAATTCAGTCGAACAATTTTCATACCATTCTTTATTAACTGTGCTAACGTTTCTTTATTATTACTTGCGGGTCCAATTGTACAAATTCGATCGATTGTCATTTTTGTCACCATCCTTTTTTTAATAAGTTTCCCATATGAACTTAAAAATAACAGAGATTCTGACATGAATAGATTTAAATTTACATGAATTTCATAAAATTAAACCTGTATCCCTTGCTGGCTAAGCATTAGAAGATATATTCGCTTTTTTGCAAATGAAGACATGTTGAATCGAAAGTAAAAGAAAAGTTAAGTATGGGATAAACCATTGAGAGTTTCGAAATTTTCATATATTGTATAAATTGAGTTCGAACTCAAAAATTTAAAAAGGTGGGAAAATTAGTGAATATGAAAAAATCTTTATCGGTGACAACTTTAGGGTTAGCGATTTTAGGTTTTGGTTTTACTAATAACGCAAGTGCTTCAGAGGTCGATACTGTAGACAAGCAGCCCGTTTTAGTTGACTTTGATACAATTCAATCAACAAAAACATCTAGTGTTCCTAGTTTGACTGTTGCAGTTGCACCTAAGAATGACTCTAACATTAGCGTATATACTCCCTTTTTTGGTAACCCATATGCAGTTGCTAAATCGAAATCAACTACGACCGAAGACTATGTTTATGCAAAAGCAAGAACTTTCAATGGCGATGGCTCATTAGTGAATACGAAAAGTAATAGTGCAAAAAAATCATCCTTTGTAAGTGCTACAGCGACCAACACAAGCATCTATTATGGAGATGATTACGCTATCGGTAATCATACCTATAAATTAAGTGGTTATAATGATGTGAATCACGAAACAAAAGCTTTCTGGTAAGAAAGAGAAAAAAGATATGCATCTTGCATATCTTTTTTCTATAATATTTTACATATATTGAGGTGCTATTTATGAAACAAATATATATTATTAGCGGTGTTTTACTTATTTCATTACTTACAATTTATATTTTGTTCAATACTTCATTCATACAACCTCATCCACCTTCCATAGAAAATAAACGAGAGCAACAAACCAATACTATTTCTTACGGATTGAAGGATAATCAAGGCCAACATATTAACAATGGTAGTACAATTACTAGTGAGGATAATAAAATTAATGTAACATTATCATTCGTACATACTATTAATGAAAACCGAAAATATGGATTAATTGTTCTAGAAGATTACGAACAAAAACCTTTTAAAATAGAAGATACTACTAATGAAATATCACACTATTTTTTTGATATGAAACCAAACAGTTCAATTACTACGAAAATCTCTTTACACACTTCTCCTAATGCAAGTGAATTAACCTTTTTAATAATTAAAAAACCTGAATACAAATTAAAAGATAATAACTTAAATAAAGCAGCTATTTTAGAAGATATTCTAAGTATGCGATATTCAATGCATCCTCTTCAGAAAGAAAACGAAAAAATAAAACTCTCCCTTATAGATCCAGATGCTATTTTAAAAGATGGTCTTTACGAACCATTATTTGTTACGAACCGTGAAGAGAACTTACAAACTGTCTTCTTTGAAAAGGAAGGCAAGCAATTAATTTTATCAAACGGTAATGAAACAAATGATGAAATGACTTACGCAATCGTGGCTTTTAAAGATTGGAAACAAGTTGAAATATTTAACAATAGAAAAGTCGTTTATACTAAGGTTGCACCTGAAACGAGGCAAATCTTTAATTTCACATTGCCTTCAGTGGATCAGGAAAGTAATTTGCAACTCGTCGCTTTTCCATTTCCTTTTAAAGTTAGCGAAGAAGATTATGTTAGTCAACAAGCATTCAGTTCCTTTCGTATCGTAATTGAAAATGAAAATGAATAAGTTATACTGTGCACATTACAACAACCAAAAAAAGCCTACTCACACGAGTAGGCTTTTGAAACTATGAAAGTTTCGTCAATAACTGATTTAAATCTTTTTTCGTTTTCGTCGTTAATGATTTCATTTTATTAATATCGATTTTTTCTTTCTCCGCTCCTACAATTAACGGATACATACTTTGACCGATTGTTTTAGAATCCGTCGGATGTGATGCTTCTAGCTCTTTTTCAATCACATCCCACTTTTCATTAATTTGTTTGCCAAGCTTATTCACTGTTTCCAATTTTGGATTAGCAGCTAACTGCTTGTCCAAGCTATCAATTAATGCTACAACTTCTTTAACATTCGTTTTCACAGCAACACTTTTCTTCGGATCTTTCGTTGTCTTTCCGTTATTGTTTGTGCTTGTACTTGTGCTTTGATCTGTTGTTTTCCCGCTAGTCGTTTGATCATTCGTTTTTCCTGTCGTCTCTTTTTCTTTTGTTTTTACATTTTCGTTTTGAGTTGACGTTTTGCCGTTACTTTCTGTCCCTGATGATTCTTTCGTATTTTTTGCATCCTTATCTGTTTTTTCATTTGAAGAAGTATTTGTTTCTTTTTCAGTATCTTTCGTTGTTTTTGACGCTTCATCTGCACTTGTCGTTTTTGCTTCTCCATCATTTTGCGCAGTTACTTGCTCTTTCTTTTCCGTTTCTTTATCTGCTGAAGGACTACAAGCTGCCATAGTAAGCATTGTACCAATTGTTATCGATGCGATAGCGACCTTTTTCATTTTCATATAAATCCCCCTATGTTTTACATAATTTATCCTCCCCTTTACGATTCGATTCCCCCTTAAAAAATCCCTTTTCATACGAATTATCATCTTTCCGACAGTAATCTTCATAATAATACGTACAAAAACTGATAAACTCATTTTAATATTCGAGTTTCTTCTACTTCATTTTTCTACTCGCAAGTAAAAGAAAAAGAGTATATTGTCACATTAAGAATTACTATCTTCATATGACGATATACTCTTCTATCAAATTTTTATCTTTCTTGACATTTTATTTATACAAAAAAATAAAATTTTCTTTCGTTTTTTGTTTCTCAACATTTGTTAACATAATATTTTTATGAATAACCACCATTCGAGTGAATGACTTGCCCAGTAACCCATTTCGCTTCTTCACTTACTAAAAAAGAAATTAAGCGCGCAGCATCCACCGGTTCTCCTACTTTACCTTGTGGGAACTTCCATACTAAATGATGCTTCAGCTCCTCTGTAATCCATCCTGTATTCGTCGGTCCTGGATCTACAGCATTCACTGTAATCCCCTTCTCCATCGCAACTGGTGCTACTGACTTTGTAAATGCTTCAATTGCCCCTTTCGTTGCTGCATATGCAAGTTCATCTGGCATTGGACCTACTGACTGTCCCGAAGTAAGATTAATAATACTCCCGCCCGTTTTAAGTGAATAATGTTTTATAAACAATGAACTTAATAGCATAGTAGCCCGAACATTAACTGTATAATGTTTATCCAACTGCTCTACATCTAATTCCTCAATCCTCGTATGAGTAGAATATACTGCATTATTAACTAGAATAGATGGATCACCTAACCGTTCTGATACCATATAAAACAAACGATTTGGCGAATAAGACTGCGATAAATTGATTTCTGCCATTTCACATCGAACATCGTAACTTTCAATTTCCTTTTTCAGCAAAAAGGGTTCTTGATCACTCATTCCCCATGGCATCGCTTTATCATACTTTGGCCAGTACGTGAAAAAAATGTCTATCCCCTTTTGAGCAAGCACCTTGCATACAGCTGCACCAATTCCATTCAGACGAGTTGCCCCTGTTACAATTGCTATTTTCTTCACCTTTTTCTCCTCCATCTATACACAGATCCCCTGCATGAATACAGAGGATCTATCTTCTTATTGAATATTTGACAGTATACGTTCAGCACCTAATTTTAACATTTTAATAAAGATATAATTTACAATCGTAAACATTACAAATAAAACGATAAACATAACCCACAGTCCGACATGAAGGAAGAAGTATAATACACTTACTCCCCCCACAATAATTAAAGCTATTAAAATATTAGCTAAAAAATTCCATAAAGTTGTATATCGACTTTTAAATAATTTCTGCTCTGTATCCCAATGAATATCTGCAGTTTGCGCGTCCCAGCGTGTTCCGATTAAATTAATTAATAACAACCCGTTCGCACTTAGTAAAAACCACAGTATCATAAAAACTGGAGAAATCCCAGCTACAACTGCCATCGTAATACCGAATACTGCTAAAATGATCACATTAATTAACCAAGCAGTGATTGCTTTCGCAAAAAAGATATCCGAAGCCTTTACTGGTAAATAACGATTCACAAACCAAGAGCTTCCATCTCGCGAAAATGACGTTGTTGCAATGACGTTACTACCCATTAAAAATAACGATGCACAAAGGCCAACACCAATTGCAAATCCTGTTGTCTTTGGATTGTTAATATACTCTGTAATAAACTTTAAGTTTCCATCTTGCACAAATAAAATAAAGAACAACATAATTGGCATAACGAAAGTTTGTACAATGCAATTTAAGAAAAATTGTGGTGTACGGAATAACGTTTTAAATTCTTTTTTCACATACGCTTTTAAATGCGAACTTTGTACTGTTGATTTCTGTAAACCTTCCGCCGAAATAACTTGTTTCTTTGCTGTACTCGTTGAAAGTCCAATAACCCCTTTTAAATATGTACGCTCTGCTATGTAATAAAACAACACAAAGAAGACAAATGAAATAACTGCAAAGATTATTACATATAAAGGTCCCTTCCAATTTGCATTTTCTACTAATGCTACTGCTCCAAAATATGTAGTTGGAAAATAGTTTGTCATTTGTACTAAAAGAGAAGACTGGTTGTTTGCAAGGTAATCCGCAATTGCATCTTCAGAAAACGAACTTTTATTTTTCCACTGCAAAAATACGTTAATTCCTACAATAAATAGTATACTTACGATTCCAATAAATATATTTCCTCGGTCTTTATTTTTCGCTATATTTGTATACCTCATAATAACTGTCATCAGTAACGAAGCTAGTACTAACGGCACAATTGGGAAGAGTAAGTAAATGAAAATCATATATATGTAATATGTAATAAATGCTCCACTTTTTAAACCGTACGTAATAAAGATCGGTAATAAAATAAATGAACTCATTACGTATTGTGTAATTAATACTGTTAAAAATTTGGCTGAAATAATTTGCGCTGGTTTTAATGGTAATGGTAATAACATTTCAATGTCATTGCTGTAGTAAAATACAGTTAAAATGTTCGTAATACTCATTAAAAATACCCATATACTCGCAATCGCAAGTCCCATTGCGATAATCATTCCTGGATCTTGCCCTAAATGTATCATTCCCTCATACATTGCATGCGTGATAGAACCAAACAGTAAAAAGCCGACAAATAAAATAGCTGCAAATGAAAATACATACGCCCATCGCTTCTTCTTATCTGTTATAAAATCTGCGTAATTTAACTTTAATAGTACCTTCGTTAACGTCCAAATTTTACTCATTGCCCGTCATCTCCAAGAACATTTTTTCAAGTGATTCATTGGATTTAAAATGATCTCTCATTTCATCTAAATTTCCTTTAAACTGCAAATTCCCCTTATTAATAATAGCAACCCGGTCACATATTTTTTCCGCTACTTCTAATACGTGTGTAGAGAAAAATACAATCTTTCCTTTATCCGCATGCTCTCTCATCATTTCTTTTAAAATATATGCAGATTTCGGATCAAGCCCAGTTAATGGTTCATCTAAAATCCATACATCTGGCTCATGTACGAGCACACCAATAATAACGATTTTTTGTCTCATACCGTGCGAATAACTTTGAATTTGATCAGATAAAGCATTATAAAGATCAAACTTCTTCGCTAAAGACTCTATTCGTTCTTGTCGTACTTCTTTCGGCACTTCATACATATCGGCCATAAAGTTTAAATATTCAATTCCTTTTAAACGTAAAAACATATCTGGGCTATCCGGCACATAACCAAACGTCTTCTTCGCTTCCATCGGCTCTTCCATAATATTTTTTCCGTTAATCGTAATAGTCCCTTTGTCCACCCCGTGAATGCCAGTAATCATCTTAATTGTCGTGGATTTACCCGCACCATTCGGTCCTAAAAATCCAAAGATTTCGCCGCTAGGTACAGATAAACTTAAATCTTTTACTGCATAAGTAGACCCATTATAACTTTTTGACACATTCGTAATTTCAATCATTCCATCCAATCCTTTCCTTAATTACCAAATAACTATATTGATATTATAGCATAGTTCTATTTTAAGATTTTTACATTTTTCAGTATATTTAACCTTTAAAATAAATATACACCCCTAATCCAACAACTAAAACGACAGCTAGTATAATATAAATCATTGTTAAGCGTTTAATATTCCCCTTTGTCGCTTTGCTATAATTTGCATCACCATTCCGCCCAATTAACACCGTCGCAATGACAGTAATCACTACAAGTAATACAACGATCATGATCCAAGTTAGCATTTCTTCCTCCCCCTCCTTACAACCATTTTACAATATTATCCTCTTTATTTCGCAGCATATTTCCTCTTTTTACTATTATTATGAAGCAAACTGGAAAACTATTATTACCATTCCTATCCAATTGTGATATGTTTGTAACATAACGTGACTTATTTCTAACAACGTAAGGAGGACCTATCATGAAAACAACTTGGATAAAATATTTAGGATTTCTCGGTTTCTTCGGTTTCCTCGGATTTTTTTATGAAAAAGGATTGTTTACTATGTTCTGTTTCTTCTCCTTTTTCACATCGTATAGAACAGTTCAACACGATGAACTGTTTGAACAAATTGTCAATAAATCGTGCCGCAATGCATTTATCGTTACATTACTAACTACTGCTATCATTATATTTATTGAAATGTTATTTCCAAACTCTACGCTACAAGAGATTGATATCGCTCTTATTTTCGGCACACTAATTCTTACATTCGGTTTTTCTATGTTCTTTTATGATAAACCTGTTGATGAAATGGAAGATGCACCATGGCGTTCGTAACGAAGATAAAAGAATACCGCGCAAAATTGAACATGACACAAGAAGATTTAGCGAAGAGCGTTAGTGTGCGACGTGAAACAATTAGTCATCTCGAAAAAGGTAAATACAATCCTTCCTTACAACTTGCTCACGATATAGCGAAGGCACTACATAGTACGATTGATGAGATTTTTATTTTTGAGGATAAATAAAAAATACCGTCATTCTTTCCAAGAAGAATGACGGTATTTCTCATTGATTATCCATATAAAACCGCATGAAATACGCCTAATAGTAAGTATTGATCCTGCATGTAATCTTCATCATATACATTCATCTCAATGTAATACATATCTTCCTCAAGACGAATATTCCAATCTGCAATTACATAGCCCTTTCGTAATAACTTTCCCATTCCAAATGAAGTTTTATGAACAACATATTCTTCTGCCTTATATGTAAAGGTAAATAAGAAATTTGCATCCAATAACTTTCCGTCACATACAAGTATTTCATGCTCTGCATCATGATTATCTTTGTACATTACTAAAATCTTTCTTTGGCGCTGCCTACTTACATCCTTTGCAATGACGCGAATATTGTCCTTACTATCCTTTATTTCATAAATAATATTACTACCAATTTTCGGAATAAAATCAAGCACTCTCATCAGCGTATTTTTATAATAGCCCCTTACTACACCTACTTGCTCACTTCCATTATAAACCTCTATCGGTGTCGTATCTGCTTTGCTATCACACGGTCGTTTGTAAGAGAGCTGCATCATTCGCTCTCCTCTTAAGTACTGATCAAACGTCACAGGATATTCTATCATGCGCAGTTCTTTATTTAACTCATACAAATAGCGTTGAACACTCTCTATTAATGTTATAGTAGCTATACGCTCTTGAAGTTCAAATTCTTGCCAGCTGGAAAAAACATTCCATTGATTATGATCCTCTTCGTAGAAGAAACTAAGAATTACCTCTTCACGGTCAGCCGTTTCATATTTCATAGGCACGTTCTGCCCATGTTGCACTTGTTCCATCCACTGTCCTAAATAAATGCCCAGCTCTGCAACCTTCATACATGATTTTTGAAAAAATACGCTGTCACTCGCGCAAATCGTTACATCTCCTTCGATAAAGCCCTTTGAATAAGCATCATACCGTGGCTCATCCTTCTGCGGGAGATTCTTGTCTAACTCAAATAAAAACGTTAACATTCTTTATTCACCTCTAGTTGTTACACTAATCATACATGACATCGCATCACGCTAGGAAACTATTTATATACGCATATTTAATTCACGCATTATAACACGTGAATGACCTTGTATAGTAGCTCTATTTTTTTGTTCTATATCTTAGTATATAAATTTATATGAGCGATTTTTCAAATATATCTATCGCAACTTACAATATATCAACGATTTTTCAAATATATCTATCGCAACTTACAATATATCAACGATTTTTTCAATATATCTATCACAACTTACAATATATCAACGATTTTTTCAATATATCGATTTTTCGACAAATATCAGCACAATTAAAATGAAGCTACCTTTTCTTCAGCCACTTCTACAATTTCTAAAATTTGTAGAAGACTCTCCATTTCATAAGTCGGATTAACACTCGTCTTATTCTCTTTCAAACTCGGATTATACCAACACGTATCAATGCCGTAATCTTCTCCGCCTTTCATATCAGAAGTTAACGAATCTCCAACCATGAGTACGCTTGATTTATCTGTAATCCCAAACTTTTCAAACGCATAATCAAAAATCTCACGTGCTGGTTTTTGATGACCAACTTCTTCAGAAATAATAATGTGATCAAAGAAATTACATAAAGGCGAATTTCCGATTCTTGATTGTTGCACCTTCGTATATCCATTCGTAATAATACCTAACTTGCAATCTTGTAGATTTTCACATAATTGTACTGCGCCTTCTATAAGATGTACTTCTTTCCCTAAGTTTTCAAGATATACATCACTAAATTGCTGTGCATCTACGTCTATATTATGAAGTGCAAATAATTGTCTAAATCGATCTACTGCTAATTCACTTAGCGTAATCATTTTATTTTCTAAATCTCTCCATAATCCATTACTAATCTCTTTATAGCTTGCAAGATAATCATTATACCCTGTAGGCATATCAAACTGTACAAACGCATTATGTAATGCGTGTCTTTCCGTTTCAGGGAAATCTAATAATGTATCATCTACGTCGAATAATATAACTTTGTATTTCATGATGTTTTTCTCAACTCCTATATTCTCATAGCATAATTATAACAACAATAAGAAAGGGAGGCTAATTAAAACCAGCCTCCCTTCTTTTTACTTTTCTTCCAGCAGTAACACTTTCATTTCTTCTAACGAATCTTTCGTAAAGCCAAGAGCTTTTTCAGCGTATGCTTCAACTGATCCGTATTGCTTTTGAATTTCACCAATCGCAGCTTGCAAGTATTCAGCACGTGCTTCAAACATTGCACCTAATATTGCTCTGCTCTCATCGTTTTGTAATTTCGCACCTAAAAAGGCCATCATTTTTTCATTTAACTTTTCACGGAATCCGTTACTTAATAAGTAATCTTCCATTACTGTTTTTTCCGGTATACCTAGTAAAAGTAATAATAATGCTGAACCAAATCCAGTACGATCTTTTCCAGCTGTACAGTGGTTTACTAACGGTAAGTTTTCCGGGTTTTGCGCTAAGTTTAAGAAGCTCACGAATGCCTCGTTGCCACTTACGAAATCTTGATTCATTTTCACAAGATACTCACCTGGTTTTCCTAACATAGAAAGGTCACCAACTTGGAAAAACTCATTTATATTTAAGTCTTTCGCTAAGTCTTGCATAACTGGTAAGCACACTTGACGAGCACCTGTAATCTCAGGATTTGGCTTATGCTTTACCTCAAAGTCTGTACGATAGTCACAAATTAACTTTAAACCACACTTTTGTAAATAGTCGATATCCCACTCTGTTAGTCCTGCTAATTCTTCAGAACGGTATAATTTGCCCCATTTCACTTTACGTCCATCTGTCGTTTCATATCCACCCATATCACGGAAGTTAAACGCACCTTGTAATGGCAATCTACGCTCAGCTACTGTTACTGCTTGTCCATTACTTCCTACTAATCTAAAATATGGACGTTCATTTTCACTCGGGTTTTCAATTGTATATGATAATTCCCCATTTACAGTTGCAAGTAATTCTCCAGTTTCTTCAATATGTTCTGGTGAAGTACTCCAATAAATACGAACTTCTTCTATATTATTTTCCCATTTTATTTGTAACGTATTATCTTCATTTCTCTCTACAGTTGCTTGTAGCCAATTTCTTTGCTGCTCCATTCTTTCACCAACGCTTTCTCTTATAGTCAAATCTTACTCTATTTTATTATAGGAATAACTACTTTGTCGTTCTCATTTTTCTTTTTATCTTACAAACAGGCGAAAAGTTCTTTTACTTGTTCAAAATTTGTACATGGATTACCGCGAAATACGTATGCGATTTGTTCATTACCTAAATCTTCGTATACAACTGTTCCGCGATTAGGGTGCGAATAAAACTCTAACCCGTTTATAATTTGTTTTGGGCCATAGTTCATTGTCCATGAAGAAATAGGATAATACGCTTTGTTTTTATGTCTACAAACCCAAAGTGCATATAGTTTATTAACTTCGTCCCAGTATACATACTGCGTTTCGTCATTTCCGAAACCGACCGATTCAAGTTTCCAATTTAGTTTTTCATGAATTAACAAATTTACATAGGATACGTCATCTGGAGCATTCCACTCTCTACATCTTCCTATCTCACCCATTTCACTTCTCTTCGCTTGAAAGCTTAATAAGTGAAATGATGTATGTAATATCGTTTTCCCAAGCTCCATATTTACTGGTTGTAATTCAAATAGAAATCGTTCCATTTCGTCTTGGTTTACATATCCATGATCAACAGAAATTTCAACTTGTGTTTTCCATATAGATGTAACGTAACTTTCTTTTCCTTTATAATTTATACCTTTCCAATACACAAGCCCTTTATATTGAAAACAATCTCCTTTTGCTTGAGAAATACAGCTATCCGGAAATACTGGTTCCATTATATCGAGAAAAAATTCCTTTACTCGAAACATCCCAGTTGGAGTAACAACCTGAAACCAAAAAGTTCCCCACTTTTCACCTTCATAACGTTCTGAAACTTTTTCAACATTCCAGCCTTCTAACAATACATTTGGATACAGTAACACGAATGAATGCATGGATTGCTTTAACATATATAGTCCCCTCCCGCTATACGAGTTCGAGAGTATACATCATTCATCCTCCTAAAACTTTCTCACATATCTCTCAGTTGAACTAAGCAACTGACATCCGTTCTTTTCAAAAACATCCTTCATCCACTCATTTTGCATATTTGTCTCACCAATATAATAAGATGCACCTATTTCCTTTAAGACAAACATCGCACCTGCAAATAATGCGGCTTCATATCCCTTATTACGCACATTTGGAGTAACTGCGAAGTACATAAGTTTTCCTTCTTCTAACGTACCTCTTTCAATATGCGGGATTACAATTCCTATCGGCTTTTCATCGACACTCGCTGTTAAGCAATGTTCTTTCCATTGCTCACCAATTTCTTGTAGCATCATATGCACAAATTGATCATGAGCGACTGGTTCTCCCGTCGCTTCATTCCACAGTGAATAAAAAGCCTCTTCTCCAACTTCTTCAATAAGCTTAAAATCAATTTCACTTTCTACATCTTCTACTTCGTATATATCTTTAAATACAATCATGTTTTCCGTAACATATTCAAATGAATACGTTTCAAAACATTTTTTATACACATCATAATTTGGACTTTTTGAAGAGATTTCAAAATGTAGTTTTTCTAATCCATCTTTTTTAGCTTCAGCAACGCAATATTGCATCATTTCCTCTAATTGCTCTTCTGTAAAAATCTCTGCATTATTTTCTTTTATCATAATAGAAGAAGCACTTCTTCTTATTTTAAAATGTTTTTCTAACTGTTCTATCGTCGTCATATTCTTCCCTCATCTATATCATACTCGAATTTCTAATCGTTCTCCTTGCATGAGCAGGATTGTCCTTGAATATATAGAATACTAGAAAAGATCGCATCTTTAAAGTGCGGAGGAGGTTCTCCATTGGATATTACAGCATTGCAACAACAGTTAGAGCTTATACAACAAAATGACTATACGCAACTGCAACATATAGACGTAAATGAGTTAACTTTGAACATGCTTCAGTATATCGGAACGACTGATAGCTACGTTCGTTACCAACTTATATATAAATGTTTTGCGCATTTCATTCATCATGAATTCCTTATGGACGATCAGCTGAAATTACTTCTGCAAACTTGTTTAAGTGATGAGTATTTATATTGTGACATTTACTCCCCACATACAGATGGGGTTTTCACACGTTCTTACACTGTTTCGTTAATTGCGTTAATACTCCAATTCGCTAATTCGCACTACTTTTGTACAGAGGAGGATATCGAAGAAATAAAAAATAAACTCATTACATACACAAACTTAGAAACGGATTTTCGGGGCTATATTGAAAATAAAGGATGGGCTCATTGTCTTGCTCACATATCTGATGCCTTTACTGAAATTGTTCATAATACGTATACAACTTTTGAATGGTACGAGGAGTTAATTCATTGTTTATTAAATAAAATCTTTATTCCATCTGATCTTTTTCATAATAACGAAGATGAGCGCATCGTTACTCCATTACTAGCAATGCTGTATCATGATTTTCCTCAGAACGATTTAATTTCTATTATTCATAAAAAAATAAAAAGGCTTCCTCAAATTAGAAAACGCCTTTCGCTTAATGAGTATTGTATTTTATGTGCTAATATTAAAACCTTTTTACGCACATTATTTTTCAGAACGAAAGATGACCATAACTTAGCCTTTACAGCACGTAAAACAGAAAGAATGTTAAAAGAACTTCCTAACTATTATTAAATACAAGGAGCAATGACATGGGTTATATTGAAGATATGAGAAATCTAGTAGGAAATCATCCACTTATTCTAATAGGATCACACGCCATTATATTAAATGAAAAAGATGAAGTATTGCTGCAACTCCGTACAGATTTTAACCGCTGGGGCATTATTGGCGGTGCCTTAGAATATAACGAAACGTTAGAAGATGCTTTAAAACGAGAAGTGTTTGAAGAAACTGGACTTATTATTAAAAATCCAGAACTATTCCGTACATACTCAGGGCCAGATTTCTTTCAAATCTATCCAAGTGGCGATCAAGTACACGGTGTACTCGTTGTTTATATTTGCCGAGAATTTTATGGTGAACTTGTATGCAATCAAAGTGAATCAAAAGAACTACGCTTCTTTTCACTTAATGAATTACCTAATAATCTTCCTCCTGTTATCGAGAAGATTATTACAGATTATCTAAAAAAATAAGGGAACGCTTAACGTTCCCTCTCAAATCCAATCCGTTTTTTAATTTCTGCTAAATTTATCTTCGCAATAGCGCGTGCCTTCTCAGCACCGTTTTCTAACGCCTCATATAATAAATTCGGCTCATTCATATACATAGTGTATTTCTCACGAGGCCCAGCTAACTCACGATCTACAACACGGAATAGCTCTTTTTTTACATCGCCCCATCTGATTCCAGTCTCATACTTTTCAAGCATCGACTGTATTTCATCTTCGGTCGCAAACTCTTTATATATCATAAATAATGTTTCTAATTCTTTCGGTTCATTTGGAAGTGAAGAGTCTGTTTTGATTTTAAATATTAACTTTCGAAGTTTTTCTTGCTCTGAAAATAATGGGATTACATTTCCGTAACTTTTACTCATTTTCCTTCCATCAAGACCAGGTAAAATAGCTCCTTCTTCTTGTATGACATACTCCGGTAGTGTAAATGTCGTGCAAAATGTATGATTAAAATACGTCGCAATATCACGCGCGATTTCAATATGCTGAATTTGGTCTTTTCCAACTGGTACATGGGTAGCTTGAAATAATAATATGTCAGCTGCCATTAAAATCGGATACGTATATAACCCCATATTCACTCCTACATCGACCTCTAACCCCGCTTCTTTATTTTGCTCCACCTTCGCTTTATACGCATGAGCACGGTTCATAAGACCTTTCGGAGTTAGGCAAGCTAAAATCCAAGCTAATTCTAGAATTTCCGGTACTTCTGTTTGCCGATAAAAAACAACATCTTCACCAAGTCCAAGTGATAACCAAGTAGCTGCTACCTCTTTCGTATAACTGCTGAACTTTTCTGAATCATGCACAGCATTTAATGCATGATAATCAGCTATAAAGTACAATGCTTTTCCTTCATTATTCTTTGACATTTGTAATGCAGGTTTAATCGCACCAATATAATTCCCTAAATGCGGATAACCTGTCGGCTTAATTCCTGTTAACATTATTTTTTCACTCACACTAACTCCTCCTTTCTCAAAATAAAAAGAGCCCCTCATCCTTAAAAAAGGACGAGAGACTCCCGCGGTACCACCTTAATTAGCTATCATTAGCTCACTTCATACTTCAATAACGTGAAGTAACCGTCTTTACCTACTCATTTCAGTTAGAAGCTCCAGAGCCCATTCCATATTCATCCCTTACTGATTTCCACCACACATCAGCTCTCTAAAAAGTTTCGAATATGTACTCTTCTCTTTCATTGCTTTTTCGTTATTTTTTACAGTTTATCACATTTCACTTCCAAACAAACCCTAATTTTCTATTTTATATAGCAGGAATTTCCACTTCAATTGTCTAATGTTATATAGGTTTGTTGAAATATTCGAAACAACTTTGGAGGTTTTTTCATGGTAAAATATATATCAATTTTAGGTTCAACAGGATCCATCGGCACATCTGCATTAGATGTCGTTTCAGCTCATCCTGAACATTTTAAAATCGTCGGTTTAACCGCAAATTATAATATCGATCTTCTTGAGCAACAAATCAAAACGTTTCAACCTCGTATTGTAAGCGTTGCGACAAAAGACTTAGCAGACAAACTTCGTACGCGTATTTCAGCAAATACAAAAATCACACACGGGACTGATGGCTTAATTGCAGTAGCTACTCACCCTGATTCAAATCTTGTATTAAGCTCTGTTGTAGGTGTTTCAGGATTACTTCCAACAATTGAAGCATTAAAAGCGAAGAAAGATATCGCTATTGCTAATAAAGAAACTTTGGTTGCAGCTGGACATATCGTAACTGAACTAGCGAAACAAAACGGATGTCGCTTAATTCCAGTAGATAGTGAGCATTCAGCTATTTTCCAATGTTTAAACGGAGAAAATAATAAAGAGATTGAGAAGTTAATTGTAACAGCTTCCGGTGGTGCTTTCCGTGATAAAACACGTGATGAAATGCAAACATTACAAGCAAAAGATGCTTTAAAGCACCCAAACTGGTTAATGGGCGCAAAACTAACGATTGATTCTGCCACATTAATGAATAAAGGGTTCGAAGTAATGGAAGCGAGATGGCTATTTGATATTCCATATGAAAAAATTAATGTAATGATTCATAAAGAAAGTATCATTCATTCTTTAGTAGAATTTATTGATGGATCAGTTATGGCACAGCTCGGTGCTCCTGATATGAGAATGCCGATTCAATATGCGTTTCACTATCCTACTCGGCTACCTTCTTCCTATGAAAAATTAAATTTATTAGAAATCGGTAGTTTACATTTTGAAAAACCAGATTTAGAGAAGTTCCCTTGTCTACAATACGCATATGAATGTGGCAAAATCGGTGGTACTACTCCCGCTGTATTAAATGCAGCAAATGAAATTGCGAATGCGCTATTCTTAAAAAATGAAATTGCCTTTTTCGATATTGAAAAAACAATTTACAAAACAGTTGAAGCTCATCATAACGTAAAAGATCCTTCACTAGATGCTATATTAGAAGCGGATCAATGGGCGCGCCAATATGCAAATGAATTGTTAATAAAAAAGCGCTAAAACAGTTCCCACTGTTTTAGCGCTTTTTTTTACGTATTCAACTTAACAAATCTATAACCGTGTGTAACTAACACTTTTAATATCGCATATCCTGGAATGGCTAAAATAATGCCCCTAATCCCGAATAAGTTTCCGGCAGTTAAAATGATAAAAATGATAGTAATCGGATGAATATCTAACTTTTTACCCATAACTTGCGGAGAAATAAATTTACCTTCTGCTAATTGTACAACCATCATAACGATAATTACTTTTAACACCATTGCTGGCGAGTCGATAAATGCGATAATTAACGCTGGTGTAATCGCGATAATTGGTCCTACGTACGGAACGATATTTACAATCATCGCTAAAATCGCAAGTAATACCGCATATTTAATACCAATAATAAGATAACCAATTAATAGCATAATACCGATAAATAAGCTGACGATAATTTGACCTCTAATATACGAGCTAATCGCATAATGCATATCATCTAGTATTCTCATTGCTGCTGGTTGTCTTTGCTCTGAAATAAACTTTAAAAAGTGATTCGGCAATTGCTCACCATCTTTTAAAAGATAGAACAATATAAATGGAACCATTACAAATGTCAAAACAACCTCTGTAACAGTACTCAAAAATCCAGTTACATTCCCAGTTACTGATGATAATGACTTTGTAAAATCAACTGTGTATTCTTTTACCATATTCGCAACATTAATATTTAAATTCTCCTGAATTTTACCGAGTAAATTACTTTCCCCGAATCTACGTGCTGCTTGTTCAATCTCATGGCCAAAATACGGTAAGTTATCAATTAATGCATCAATTTGATCTTTAATAATAGGGATAACCGTTACAACTAAAAATACAAATAATCCTAGTACGATTAAATATATGGAAGCTATCGATACGATTCTTGAAACACCTTTCTTTTCTAAAAGCGAAACGAATGGATGCAAAATATAAAATAGCACGCCTGCTAATAGTACTGGGAAGAAAATTGTTTTTAAAAATACGATAAACGGTGTAAAAACAAATGATATTTTTGTTAGCAATAAAATATTAATGAACAATAACGCAAATCCAAGTAATACCGCCAAATAATTTTGTTCTCTAAAAAACTTTCTTAACTTATCTCTTTTTCTTATATTTATTTTCTCCAATGAAACCACCTCTTCGAATGATGAAAAGCCCTTATTCAGGGCTCTTCATCATAATCTATATCTCTATTTCCTTGCAGCTTTCACTACAAATGATACAATAAGAATTAACACGATTGCACCTAATAATGCCGGCACGACATGAATCCCACCAAATGATGGCCCAAAGGATCCAAATAATCTACCACCTAACGAAGCACCTAATAAACCTGCGATAATATTTCCGAACATACCACCTGGGAAATTTTTACCTGTTATAGAACTAGCAATTGCACCTATAATAGCACCAACTATTAATGTGATAATCCATCCCATTTTTAGTCCTCCATTTCTATTATAGTTTGTATGATTCAATACAAACATATGTATTTATCATTGCTAATCATATTTCACTATAGAAATATATTTACTACTATTTTACATATGGAGATACATATATTATATGCAAAAAAGAAAAATATTGTCAAACTCACCCATAAAGCAATTATATTCATATACCATATTTAAAGGAGGCTTCATTGTCTATGATTCTTAAGTTAAATTCCACTTCTTTTGAAGTAGCAACATCCATTTTACAGGTTCAAATTCCAGCTTATAAAGTTGAAGCAGACTACTTAAATAGTACTGCCATACCTCGTTTATATGATACTGTAAACGATATTCAAAATTGCGTTGAAACATTCTATGGATATTTTTCTGAAAATAAACTTGTCGGTTTTATTTCTTTTGTACAAGAAGAAAAACTAATCGATATCCACAGGTTAGTTGTATCGCCCAATTTTTTTCAAAAAGGAATCGCAACGAAACTCCTAATTTATATATTTAACATGTTTCCCTCTTCAATGGCATACATTGTACAAACAGGTAAAGCGAATACCCCTGCTATTACTTTATATAAAAAACACGGATTCATTACAGTATCAGATACAATACTTCCTGACGGTATGATTCTTACGCAATTAAAAAAGACAGAATACACAAAATAATTTGACTTGTTCGCTCCTTTATGTTATTTTTTACTTTATAAAACCTTTTGCTGAGTCCAAATTTTGGAGCGGGGGAACCATTTTTGTAGCTATGCTACTTGGGGCGAATCTTTTTTAAGTAGGGAAACTCTCACTTCCCGAGTCCGACAGCTAACCTCGTAAGCGTAATGGGAGAGGAAGGTGCTTTTTGCCTATGTTACACATTTTGCCTCCTTAATTATAAATATGGGATCGATATCAAATAGTCACCTATATTTATAGAAAAGGAGAATGTATTATGTTACGTTTATCTGATCACGCAATAAAAATGATGGAGCAAAGACTTCGAATTGAAAAACAACGCACATATCAAGCAAATAAGGTTGTAGATAACTTACATCACAAATACTTCTTTCAGCATATTTTTCAACCGAAAAGATAAAGAAAATGTTTATTTAATATTAAAAAACACAAGGTGTGTCTTACAAAGACATTCCTTGTGTTTTTTATATTCTTTATAAAATTCTCACTACATTTAAGCTTGCTGTAATCGCACCTGCTATAGTAGTCACATGCCCTACACCTAACGGGCCATTTTGTAATATTAATGTTGAATTGGCACTCGTCACATTCACAAGAAGTGTATTTGAAATGGCTGGTTCGATTACTACAGTTGATGTCGTTACGTTTTGTATAAAACTCCCTGTTAGTTGCGTTCCATTTAATAGCAATCTAACAGATACTGTCTCATTCCCACCATTTGCATCCCCTTGAAAATAGTAGCTTACTAAATATATTCCTGGCGTCGTTACTGTGACTGTCGTAGCACTAGTTAAAAATACACCAGTTCCATATACAGTGGATCCAGAATTAATTGGGATGTTGGCATTTGCTGCAATTGTGCTTGTTGATGTAGAAAAGAAATATCCGCCACCTGTCGATATAGCAGATGATCCTGTTGCTCCAGTTAAGCCTGTTGGACCCGTTGCTCCTGTTGGGCCTGTTACTCCTGTTCCCCCTGTCGCTCCTGTTATTCCTTGTATGCCTTGTATTCCGGTCGGTCCAGTTGCACCAGTCAATCCCGTCTGGCCCGTTACTCCTGTTGGACCCGTTATCCCTTGTGGACCTTGGATTCCTTGTGGACCTTGAGGACCCGTTGCTCCCGTCTGGCCGGTTGCTCCAGCCTGCCCCGTTGCTCCTTGTGGTCCTTGGATTCCTTGTGGACCTTGAGGACCCGTTGCTCCCGCCTCGCCGGTTGCTCCAGTTGGACCGGTTGCTCCTTGTGGTCCTTGAATTCCTTGTGGACCTTGAGGACCCGTTGCTCCCGCCTCGCCGGTTGGACCGGTTGGACCAATTGGACCTTGTATTCCCTGAATTCCTTGAGGACCCGTTGCACCCGCCTGGCCGGTTGGGCCTTGTGGACCTTGCACACCTTGTATTCCTTGAGGACCAGTTGGGCCTATACTTCCTTGTGGTCCCTGAATACCTTGTATTCCTTGAGGACCAGTTGGACCTGTTATGCCACTCAGACCTTGTATGCCTTGCACTCCTTGAGGACCGGTTGAACCACTCGGACCTTGGATTCCTTGTAGCCCCTGTAAACCAGTTGGACCGGTCGCTCCCCTTACTCCTTGCTCACCTTGTATGCCTTGTATCCCTTGAGGGCCGGTTGCTCCTACCGGTCCCTGGATTCCTTGTAGACCTTGCGGACCAGTCGGACCGGTTACTCCTTGTATCCCTTGTGGACCTTGAATGCCTTGATCACCCGTTGGACCCGTTGCCCCCATCGGTCCCTGTACTCCTTGCAAACCTGTTACACCAGTTGCTCCGGTCGGTCCCTGTATTCCTTGTACCCCTTGAATTCCAGTCGCTCCTGTTGCTCCGGTCGGACCAGTTGGACCCCCTGGTGATCCTGCTGGACCGGTTGGACCAGTTGGACCTCCTGGTGGACCAGTTGGACCGGTTGCTCCAGTCGGGCCAGTTGCAGAACCTGTCGGACCAGTTATCCCAGTGGCTCCTGTTGGGCCGGTTGGACCTGGATCACCTTGTAAACCGGTTGGACCAGTCGGACCGATTACACCTTGCACTCCTTGTATTCCTTGTATTCCTGTTGGACCTACCTGCCCCATTTCTCCCTGGGGACCTTGTAAACCTTGAACACCAGTTTCCCCTTGTGAACCCATTGGTCCTTGCTCCCCTTGAATTCCTTGAGAACCAGTTGGCCCGGTTGGACCAATCGGACCCTGTATTCCTTGTATTCCGGTTACACCTTGTAAACCACTACCTCCTAAATTACCTTGCACACCTTGTATACCAGTATTTCCAGTTGGTCCAGTCGGACCAATTTCCCCTTGCACTCCTTGTATTCCTTGTATTCCTGTTGGGCCGGTTGGACCGATCTCTCCTTGCATTCCTTGTATGCCTTGTATTCCTGTTGGACCGGTCGGACCGATTGGGCCAGGAATTCCTTGTATCCCTTGAATACCAGTTGGACCAGTCGGACCTCTTTCTCCTTGTATTCCTTGAACACCTTGTATTCCCTGTGGGCCTCGTTCTCCCATAGGTCCTTGATTACCTTGAGAACCTTGTGGTCCAGTTAAACCAGTTGGGCCGGTTGGACCATTTTCTCCTTGCACCCCTTGCACTCCTTGTATTCCTTGTGGGCCGGTTGGACCGATTGGACCTTGTACGCCTTGTATTCCTTGCGGTCCAGTTGGTCCACCTAAAGCACCAGTTGGACCGGTTGGACCAGTGGGCCCCGTAATACCTGGCGGTGGAAAAGGAATAGGTGCTTGAAACTTACTACACTTATCTTGATTCTTCACAAGCATCTCCCCCGTTATAACTAACGTATCAAACTATTTTTAATACATTTAAACTAGCTGTTATCACACCAGATAATGTCGTTACATGCCCGATAGCTAACGGACCATTTTGTAAAGACAAAGTTGCATTTGAAGAAGTAACTTCAATGACCATCGTATTCGAAACTGCTGGTTCTAATATAAAAGTACCTCCTGTAACATAAAAAATAAAACTCCCTGCGACTTGTGTTCCATTTAAAGTAAGCCTCACTGAAATTGTTTCATTTCCGGCAGTTGGATCACCTTGAAAATAATAGCTTACTAAATAAATTCCCGGCGTACTTAACGTTACAGTTGTTGCATTTGTTAAACTGACATCAGAACCAAAAACTGTAGATCCAGAATTAATTGGTATTAACGCATTCGCTGCAATTGTACTCGTTGAAGTAGAAAAGAAATAACCGCCCCCACTAGGTAAACCAGTCGCTCCTGTCGCTCCCGCTATTCCAAAGAAACCTATTGAACCTGCACTACCAGTTGCTCCTGTCGGTCCCACCACGCCACTTGGGCCCTGACTACCTTGTGCTCCAACTGGGCCTATACTACCACTAGCACCTGTCACCCCACTTGCTCCAATTGGGCCTTGCAACCCTTGAATACCTTGTATCCCTTGTATTCCTTGCGGACCCGTTGCACCTGTATTGCCTGTCGTTCCCGTTATTCCTTGTATTCCCGTAATCCCTTGAACACCTTGCACTCCTTGTAGTCCAGTTGCCCCAGTTGCTCCTGTGGCTCCAGTTTCACCCGTTGCACCTGTAATTCCAACATTTCCTTGTGGGCCTTGTGGGCCTTGACTACCTTGCGCCCCTTGGACTCCTTGTGGGCCTGTTATACCGACTTCCCCTGTATTTCCTTGGGGACCTCTAATTCCTTGTGCACCTGTTGGACCGATAATTCCTTGCACACCTTGGATTCCTTGCACTCCTTGCGCTCCTGTTGGACCCGTTATTCCTTGTAATCCTTGAGGACCTTGCAAACCGATAGCTCCAGTCGGTCCTATTATTCCTTGCACTCCTTGAGGACCTTGGGCACCTTGTGTACCTGTCAATCCGGTAGTCCCTTGTATCCCTTGAACACCTTGAGGACCTTGTGTTCCAGCTGCTCCTGTTTCCCCTTGAATTCCTTGTACGCCTTGGATTCCTTGTGCTCCAGCTGGGCCGGTTGCTCCTCGGATTCCTTGTGCTCCTTGAGCTCCTTCCGCTCCTGTAACACCAACTGGACCAGCTATCCCTTGTATTCCCACCATTCCTTGTGCACCTGTTGGACCTATCACACCTTGAATACCTTGAATACCTTTAGGACCTTCTGCACCAGTTGGACCAGTTACTCCCAGCGGACCTTGTATTCCTTGAGAACCTTCTGCACCCGTTGGACCTGTTATACCTTGGTTACCTTGAGGACCTTGTGCTCCTTGTACTCCAACTGCTCCAACTACACCTTGGGCACCTTGCGCTCCCCTTACACCTTGATGACCTGTTGGACCTGTTATACCTTGCACACCTTGCCCTCCAATTGGACCTATCCCTCCGCTTGCACCTGTTGAACCGGTCGCACCCGTTGGACCTGTTGGACCTCCTAGCTGGTCCAGTCACCCCACTAGAAGGGCCAATTGGACCGGTCACTCCCGTCGGACCGCCCGGTGGTCCTTCTGAGCCTTGAGTACCAATACTACCCGTCGCTCCTGTTATACCTCTTATCCCCTTTATCCCTTGAAAACCTGTTGCTCCCGTTATACCTTGTATTCCTTGCACACCTTGTGGTCCTTGTAAACCTATTACACCTGTTATCCCCTTTATTCCACTTATACCTTGGGCACCTTGCATTCCAGTAGAACCAGTTGGACCCACTTCACCTTGTATTCCTTGAGCTCCTTGTGGGCCTTCCTCTCCAGTAATTCCTTGTATACCTTGGAAGCCGTCTTCTCCTTGTATACCAATAGCCCCTTGCTCTCCTTGTATTCCTTGAACACCTTGAGGGCCTTGTGGACCAGTTACACCCGAGACTCCAGTTACGCCTCTTTCTCCCTGCATTCCTTGTGCCCCTGTTTGTCCTCGCTCACCTATTTCCCCTTGTATTCCTTGTATACCTTGTATTCCTTGACTACCAGCAGGACCCGTAGCTCCTTGTATTCCTTCTAATCCTTGTACTCCAATATCACCAATTAGACCTTGGTTTCCGATTAATCCTTGAGCACCTTGGAGACCAGTTGGGCCAGTTATACCTTGCTCTCCTGTATCACCAATAACTCCTTGTATTCCTTGTGCTCCTGTTGTCCCTCGGGGACCTTGTATCCCCCTGATACCTTGAGGACCTTGGGGCCCAGTTGCTCCCGTCGGTCCAGTCACCCCTGTAGGACCAACAGGACCTTCATGCCCTCCAGTTGGACCGATTGGACCACTATTACCTGTCGGACCCGTTGCTCCTATAAGCGGAAGAGGCAGTGCCACTCCAAATTTTTTGCACTTTCTATGATGACGCACAACAATCCCCCTTCCCCAAAATAATTACACCTTTTATATGAAATGCATTTTTATAAGAAAAGTACACCTTTGACCTCATTTTTTTAAAATAAAGAAGCCTATCATTTCATCTATTTGAAATCATAGGCTTCTTTTATAAAAACACTTTACTTTCTAGCTTTAATAATAAAAGTAGTCGGCACCATTCTAGCTTTATATAAAGAATAATACTTCGTAGACGGCTCAGCTAGTTCTCCATCAAACGAGCTTGATGGTTCAGGCTCTTCTATTCTCTCAATTTTAAATCCCGCTCTATTTAACTCATTTATGTATGTACTTATTTTTCTCTTATATAATGTCGCTTGTACATTTTCTCCTTTAAATGTTTCAAACGTAATGGGCGTTTCCTCATGATAAGAAGACTTTATAGCAACTTCTTCCGTACCATACTGTAAGTTTGAATATACCGGGTGCTCCCAACTAAAAATAAAACTTCCCCCTGGCTTTACATATGAATAAATCAGTTCCAACGTTTTTCTTAAATCCGAAGTCCAACCTAATGCATAAATGGAATATACAATATCAAAATATCCTTTCGGAATATCGCCTTCTTCTTCCATTGCTCCGCATACTAACTTTGGATTCCAATCCTTTAACGTCTTATTCGCTATTTCAATTTGTGTACTCGAAAGATCAAGCCCCCATAATTCCTCTGCCCCTTGTTCCGCCATATATTGCAACGAATGCCCACTTCCACAGCCAATATCAAGAACCTTTTTCTTTCTGATTGAATCGAACAAACGAATCTCATCTTCAGACGCCGTATACGGACCATATTTAGGTAAACAATCCACTTGAAAGAAATAAGGTGCAACTGTATCCCAACACTTTTTATTTAAAGCTAACATTTGCGTACCTTTCATATTCTACATTCCCCCATCCATTTTTCTTTCTCTAATATTAATTACATATCATAACCAGATCGCCCTTTTCTCTTCGCCCGGTAGTTTTTCACTTTCGCAATCGTACCGCATGCTCTTCCTCCTTCTTCTCCAGCATACATACCGCACCATCTTTTACTTCCATTTCGCGAATGATCATAAAATACCCAGCGACAATCTGGACATGCTTTTAACCTTCCCCATACATTTTCTTGAATTGACATTAACACAATGCTTAACACTTTTGTATACACATTCTCTTCATATACCGGTTCATATGTAATACCTTTCATATCATCCTTTATATGTACATGAAATGGGTATTTCTCTAACCATTTTTGCAATGATCCTTCGCCTTCAATTGTCATCCGAATATCTTCTCGAAAACCTCTTAATTCCTCTATCGTATGAAATGGAAACTCTTCATCAAAATATTCTTTCATAAAAAGCTTTATGTCTTCTTCTGTTTGCAGCAAATCAATTGGCTCTCTCGTATCGTTTGGTATTCTCCATGTATTTAAAAATTCCCGAATATATTCTAGTTCATTTGGAGCGTTTTGATTCAATTCGATCCACCTTCTTCTTAAAATTTACTTTTTTCTGACTTTATGTATAATTATAGTATAAAATAGTTAACCATCAAATGATTTTACTGGTTACATAATTAGGAGGATTTCTATGAAAAGTTTCTCAACACCGATACGTTTCATGCTTATTTCTTCATTTTTTATGTCTTTTGGGTATTTTGCAGTATACGCATTTTTAGCTATTTATCTATTAACCTTTCTTCATTTTTCTGCTGTCCAAGTAGGAACAGTGTTGACGGTTATGACAATTACATCACGAGTTATCCCATTATTCTCAGGGTTAATTGCTGACAAAATAGGCTATATCATTATGATGATAGCCGGTTTATTTTTGAGAGGAATCGGATTTATCGCTTTAGGAATATGCTCTGATTTCTATACAATTTCTATTTCTTCTGCACTTATTGGCTTCGGAACTGCATTTTACGAACCTGCTGCGCGCGCCATATTCGGTTCACAACCAGCTCATTTGAGAAAAAATTTATTTACATATTTAAACCTTAGCTTTAATTGCGGTGCAATAATCGGACCAATTGCAGGAGGGTTCTTACTCTTACTTGATCCAATCTATGCCTTCTCTCTAACAGGATCACTTATGCTGTTATTCGCTTTTATCTTTTACTTACTTAAAAATCACTTCCAAGTCACTACTGAAAACACGTCTATTACATTAGGAATACAGGCCATCTTACAAAACAAGTCTTTCCTTCTGTTTTCCTTTATCATGATTTTCTTCTATATTATGTTTACTCAACTTACTGTCGCACTTCCACTTCATATGAAAAACATTAGTAGTAGCAATCAACTTGCTACACTCGTTATTACGATAAATGCGATAACAGGCGTCATATTTATGGTATTATTCCGAAAATTATTCCACAAATACAACACACTTTCAATTATTAAATACGGTGTTTTATTAATGAGTATTTCCTTTTTACTCATTCCTTTATTTCAACACCCATATTGGCTCTTTATTTGTGTAATTTTATTTACAATCGGTGAAACACTCGTATTACCTAACGCTGATATCACTATTGCAAATTACAGTAATGAATCATATACAGCCACTTTCTTCGGATTTTATCAACTATCACTCGCATTTGGTTTTATCATTGGTAATTATACCGGTACATCTTTTACATCCAACTTAAGCGGAATGTATACACCATGGCTTATTTTTGGCGGAATAGGACTTATTGGTTTTATTTCACTACATATTTTGAATATAAAAAAAGTGGCCTCTAAAGAGGATATACACCTATGTAATACAAGCGACCTATAACGAAAAAGATTCGACCATCATCTTTGACAGTCGAATCTTTTTATTTTTCATATTCAAGGTGATTATGTCTTTTACAACCAAATAAATAGCAAGCCCCTATATAATCAGTTTCAAACTCTAATCCTGGAACGTATCCAGATTTGATACGTTCTACCATTGTTTTATAACAATTATTCTCTTCTGTATATTCCTCAATTAACTCTTTCTTATCATTTTCTGTCCAGTTTTCTTCTACTTCTTCATTCTGAACATCTTCTATTTCTGCTGTTTTCGCTTCGATACATTCCCGTATAACTTCATTTATACGGGAGAAATTATTCGTTTTATATAGAGCATACACAAATCTACCAATCCAATTAGGACTTTTCCAGCATTCTTTATATCCCTTTTCGAACCATTCAATTGCTTCTTTATAGCAATTCAACTCAACATATAAATCTGCTACATTAATTTCCCCTAAAAAATTATCAGATTCCCTGTTAAAAGTATCTAACTTCTCTTTTGCTTCTGTCGTTCGTTCTAAATCAATTAAACATTTTACATAGCTATACATGATATAGTCCGAATCCCCTGCAACTCGCAAGAAAAAGTCTGAAGCTTTTTCCAGCTCTCCAAGGTTATAATGCGCTACAGCTACATTATGATATGCTTCATCTGATGGTTGAATCGAAATAGACTTTTGTAATGCTTCTTTCGCTTCTGTCCATTTTTCTTGTTTCATGTAAATGTCCCCTAAGATGTTATAAGGAAAGTATGAAGAAGGATTAAACTTAACAACTTCTCTTATTAATTCAAGAGCTTTATCATCATTCTCTTCCTCATAAAAGTACATCCAAGCCAGATTATTGAGAGATTGTACGTCTCTAGATTCATGTACTGCTTGTTGAAACAGTTCCATTGCTTCCTCATATTTATTTTGTTCAAACATTTCAATTGCCTTCTCATTAATGTTCAAATAACTACCTCCGAAGTAAATGAATTCATCTATTCCCTATCATTATTGTAAAATGTAAAAATTATAATTTCTATAAAAAAATTTCTTTCTCTCGCCTACATTTCGATTGAAATAGAAGCTAAAACATACGAATTTACAAAAATCAGTAAATTTTTCATTCTCCCTTAAATTGGATATACCTCCTGTTTCATTTTACATATTATGGTACAATTAAGAGGGTACTAACTAAACATTTACGCTCCGCACTAGTAATCTAGCAATACAAAAATCAAAAATCACATGGAATTGAGGGATGTTATGAAACAGAAATTAGCTGTTCTTCTATTCACTGGAATCATATTATCAGGATGTTCAACTATAGCAGAGAATTCTTTAGAAAGCGGGAAAGGCAGTATGGAATTATTAACACCAACGATTACAGCAAAAGACAATGAATTAGAAATTAAAACTAAAGGCATTGATGAAAATAAAGTAACTTTTATTTATGTTGCTAATAAAAAAGTGTTGGAACAAAAACTAAAAAATGGTGAATCCTACAAACTTAACATTAAAGATATCGAACACGCTCATAGGACGGACTACAAACCAAAAGTTCAACTTTTACAAACGAAAGACGATGATGATGATGGAGAAATAGTAACCTTCAAACAAGTTAGATATACAGTTAAAAACTGATTTTAAAGTTGTTTCATTATAAATGTAACAAAAGAAAATATACTTTTAACAGTAGATAAATGTAGGGGGTGCTAACATGAAAAAACGATGGATTTCTTGGTGGATTGGTAACATATTTTGGATTATCGTTTTTGGAATATGGGCCGCTATTATTTGGCTACGAGATGTTGATGGTGCTGGTGTTATTCAAACACCTGAAATTAAATCAATATCACTTATCGTTTTATTAATCACGTTTATCATACCGGTATTTTTTCAAATTATATGGCTAATCATTAATTTGAGAATGAGTAAAAAACATAATTATACGATTTAGTTTTTTTGAATTAACAGATGAATATTTTTCATAAAAAAAGAGAGGAATCTACATCAAAATAGATTCCTCCCTTTTACATTTAGACTTATACTGCGCTTTTAATGCATCACTATTCCTCTTTTTTACGATGCATGTTCATCTTTCTTCTTCATTAACGCTCTTTTCTTCATCGCCTTCGTTAAATATCCACCCTTAAACGAGCGAATTTCATACGAAGACATAAACGCTTTCGGTGCAATTTCATTAATGATTTCTAAAAGCTCTTTCTCTCTAGAACGCTTTGCGACGATATCTAAGCGATAACGTATAGAATTAATACCTTCGCCTTCAAATACTGTAACGCCAAATCCAGAGTGACGTAACTCATCTACTAATTCATTACAACGGTCTAGTAAACTAACTTGATACGTAATATAACCAATTGCTAATTTATTCTCTATATAACCGCCTAATAACAGTCCCGCACTAAAGCCAATGACATAGGCAACGATGTTCATCCAATTTGATAAATCTTGAAACACAATACCTAAACTGACAATGTAAATAGCTCCTTCTAACAATCCAACACCAGCAGCGGATCTTGTTTGATTCTTTACAAGCAAAATCGTACGGATTGTTAATATTGGAACGTAAATAATTTGAAGCACAAAAATAAGTAGCGCTTGTAACATTGGTATCCACCTCTTTCAAAAAGTCTTTTGTCATAATAACATACATAACCTTTAGAAATCGATGGGTTTTTTAAAATTTTTTTATTATTTTTCATACTATTGAAAAACACAAAAAAGAAGCGTATTATATTTGTCATTAATTTGATTACTTGTATCATATCGCTAAACTAAAAAAGGAACCTGATTAGGTCCTTTTCATCATAGCTCTATATTTTTCGAAGCATGTTCTCTTTGCTTCTCTTCTTCTTTCACTAACTGCATATTTGCGTACGCTAAATTTGCAATCATTAAAAAGTGACCACCTAAAATACCTGTACCGAATGCCCACATTTCCATTTCATGCTCAATTTCATACATGATGATAGCTCCTAAAATAGCAGCTGCAAATCGGTTTAAAACTCCTAATCCAGGAGCCTTTTCCTTCATTACGATACTTTTCCCGAGTTTCTCCACTCTGCGAGCTAATAACCAAAGACAATAAGCACTTACTGCTAATCCAATACCGAACCCTGTCACTTGTTTTCCAAACGGAGTAATCGTCCACATAAGTAGTAAACCACTAAAGATCACATACAATTGTAATCGATATACACGTAAGGCTTCTTGAATCAAAATATCCGCTCCTAAGTTCTCATTTTTTGTACTTTAGAAGAAAAGCAGCAACTTACACAGTTGCTGCTTTCTCTTCTTCTTGTTCTTGTTCCATCTTACGAATTTCAACACGTTTAATTTGGTAAGCGTCTTTTTCTAACACTTTAAATTCATAACCTTCCGCCTCAACGTGTTGTCCTTCTTCGATTTCATGATTTTGCATCATAATCCATCCACCGATTGTATCCACATCATCTTCTTCGATGTGTAATCCAAATAAATCTTTCACTTCTGAGATAAGCACTTTTCCATCAACAATAATATGTTGCTCGTTCACATGTTGAATTGGTGGTGCTTCATCTTCATCATATTCGTCACGAATTTCGCCGACGATTTCCTCCAAGATATCTTCAAGCGTTACAATTCCAGCTGTTCCTCCGTACTCATCATATAAAACAGCCATCGGAATTCGCTTCTTCTGCATTTGAAGTAATAAATCGTGAATTGGAGTCGTTTCCATCACTTCAATAATCGGACGCATATACGAGCGAATAGATGATAAATCTTTTTGATCCTCGGTCATATATCGAATAAAGAAATCTTTTACGTTGACCATACCGATAATATCATCTTTATCTTCTCCAAAAATCGGATAACGTGTGTATCGCTCATTTTGGATTACTTTCATGTGTTCTTCTACTGAATCTTCCAGGTAGAAACCAACGATTTCTGTTCGCGGTACCATAATCTCTTTTGCAATACGATTATCAAATTCAAAAATGTTATTTACATACTTGTATTCAGCTTGATTAATTTCGCCACTTTCATAGCTATCTGAAAGGATAAGACGTAATTCTTCTTCTGTATGAGCTACTTCATGTTCTGAAGCTGGCTTTAAACCAAATAAACCAGTTATCACACGAGCTGAACCGTTCAATACCCAAATAAATGGATACATTACTTTATAGAACATCATTAATGGACCTGCCAATAATAACGTTACCCTTTCAGCCTTTTGAATTGCCATCGTTTTTGGAGCTAATTCTCCTACTACAACGTGTAAATACGTCATAATCATAAAAGCAAGACCAAATGTTAATACTGATGAAATAGAAGGATTTAAGTTCCATTTCTCAAATAACGGGTGTAATAACTTTTCAATTGTCGGTTCACCCAACCAACCTAATCCCATAGCTGTAACTGTAATACCTAATTGACAAGCAGATAAATATTCATCTAAATTTGTTGTTACCTTTTTCGCTGCTAAAGCACCGCGTTTTCCTTCCGCAACAAGCTGATCGATACGGCTTGAACGTATCTTTACAATCGCAAACTCTGCTGCTACGAAAAATCCAGTAAATGCGATTAAAATCGCAACCATGACTAAATTAAATATTTCCAATGAATCCCCTTAGTTAAAAAACTAAGGTGTCCACCTCCTGTATACTATAATGTTTTCTTATTTGTTTGTTAGAAAACATAGCCCGATACAAAAATTAAAGAGGTCGGATTTCACTTATTCTATAATAATAGAGCAAGTGTCTGTATTAAAGCTGTCGTTTGACCTGATAAAGATTTCGATATTTTTTCACGTTGTGAATCAGTCAATTCATCTAAAAGCGGTTTTAACTCAGTAAGCTCCACTTCTAATCGATGAATATGGTCTGTCACTTCATTCACTTGTTTCGAAACGTGTTCATTGATACCGAGCAGCTTCTTCTTCTCCTCGATTTTCTCTTTAATCTCACAAAGCGGCATATGCATTTCTTTGCACTTCTCAATAAATTGTAATGTCTCAAATGCTGTTTCGTCGTAATAGCGATAATTAGATTGAGATCGCTCCGCTTTTAAGATACCTAGATTCGTATAATAATCAATCGTTCGTTTCGACACGTGAGCCATGAGAGCCAACTGTCCGATTCGATACACCTTCCCAACGATCTTCCCCCCTTGTTTATATTACTTACATCATACAATACATAAACTGTACAGTCAAACGTGACGGTTTATTATTCACAATTTATACAAAATTCCAATCTCCTCCTATGATGATTCAATACGAGTAATCTACACTTATACAATAAAATTACTAAACTACTACCTAATCACTACATTATCTGCCACTTTTAACCTTTCTTATTTAAAAGCATATCCTACTAATAATAATTGCTTGTATAGGAGGGAATTAATATGAAAAAGACAATCATTTCTCATTTTTATAATGAAGAATACCTACTTCCATGGTGGCTTATGCATCACACGAAAATATTCGATCACGGCATTTTAATTAATAGAGGGTCTACAGATCGTTCCGTAGAGATTTGTAAACTATTAGCACCCCACTGGGAAGTACGAAATTCAAGATTTCTTGAGTTTGATCCAACTAATACTGATATTGAAGTGATGGAAATTGAAAGAGAAGTTTCAGGTTGGAAAATCGTTTTAAATACTACTGAATTCTTTTGTTGTAATAATACTGAAGAATTTTTTTCATCTCTTCATACACTAGGCCAAAACATGTATGCGATTAGAATGATTTTAATGATAGATAATCATAATTATAATTATTCAAAGCCTAGATATTCTATCCCCTTAGTAGAACAGCGATACCACGGTGTCTTCCCTTATAACCCAAATCTCGGATGTGCTTGGAGATTTATTCACAATCATCTAGACGGTGCATATTTACCTGGTAGACATCATTCGCGGCACGGATATATAATTTATGACTATCCTTCATTTATTTTAAAATTTTATTTTAGCCCTTGGAATGAACAATCAAAGGCAAGAAAATTACAAATTACACCTACCCTTTCAAAAAGGGGTGTTCAAATGGGACTTCAAACACATTACGGTCAATCTCCTGAAGTACTGGACATACGTTTTTTAGAGCTTAGTAACCTAACACAAGACCTCCGTCATAACCCTGAATATCAAGAATTATTCCCAAAATTCAAACCGTAATACTTTCTGCATCGTCATCACCTCAAACATTTTCATTCACTTAATCAAAAACAATCTCATTTGCATAAAACATGAATACTGTATAAATAATAAATTTTTATTTTAGGAGGAAAAAATGAAAGCTGTTATTCTTGCTGGTGGGTACGGTACAAGAATTGGGGAAGAAACACATTTAAAACCGAAACCTATGATTGAAATTGGAACAAAACCCATTCTATGGCACATTATGAGTTTGTATAGTCATTACGGAATTACTGAGTTTATTATTTGCTTAGGCTATAAAGGATATGCAATTAAAGAGTTCTTTCTAAATTACAACTTACACATGTCTGATTTCACAATACAATTAAACGATAATACAATTACTAGCCATTCTCATCGTGTAGAACCATGGAAAGTTACACTAATCGATACTGGTGTAAATACCGAAACGGGTGGCCGAGTGAAAAAGATTCAAAATTATGTCGGAGACGAACCTTTCTGCCTCACTTATGGTGATGGATTAAGTAATGTAAATATAAAAGAACTTATTACATTCCATAAAAAACATGGAAAAATGGCTACTGTTACTGCCGTACAACCTCCTGGTAGATTTGGTTCTCTCATATTAGATAAACAGTCTGTAACATCTTTTCAAGAAAAACCATTAGGTGATGGCGGATGGGTTAACGGTGGATTTTTCGTTTTAAATCCTGAAGTTTTCAATTACATTAGTGGAGATAAGTCTGTTTTTGAAACAGACACTTTAGTTCAGTTAGTAAACAAAAATGAATTGGCCGCATATCAACATTCTGGTTTTTGGCATCCGATGGATACATTGCGCGATAAAAATAAATTAGTCGAGCTATGGGAAAGTAATAACGCTCCGTGGAAGGTTTGGTAATATGGCTTCATCATCTTTTTGGAATAAGAAAAAAGTATTTATTACAGGACATACTGGATTTAAAGGCTCCTGGCTCACCCTTTTCTTAAATTCTTTAGGTGCAGAAGTAGTAGGCTTTTCTTCTCATCCCCCATCCATTCCTAACATTTTTGAACAAGGTAACGTAGCAAAAGAGTGCACGACAATGAAAGGCGATATTACAGATTACCATTCTTTATTTCATGCTATGAAGCAGCATAAACCTGACATAATATTTCATTTAGCAGCTCAGCCAATCGTAACCGCTTCATACAAAAATCCTATCGATACATTCAAAACGAATGTTTTAGGTACTGTCCACGTGCTAGAAGCAGCAAAGTCCGTCGAAAGCGTACGTGCCATTATTAATGTGACAAGCGATAAATGTTATGAGAATGACGGTAGTGGCGACCGAGCGTTCGTGGAAAATGACCGACTAGGAGGTTTCGACCCTTATAGCGCTAGTAAAGCTTGCGCTGAAATAGTAGCAACATCCTATCAAAAATCATTCTTCCGCACTAATACCCAGAAACTCGCCTCAGTCAGAGCTGGTAACGTCATCGGCGGTGGTGATTGGGCAGAAGATCGATTATTCCCTGATATCATTCGGGCATATTTGCACAATCATACTTTGTGTATTCGAAACAAATATGCCGTCCGTCCATGGCAACATGTTTTAGATCCTCTACATGGCTATATCCTT
The DNA here is from genome assembly GCF_038005385.1 of Bacillus sp. FSL K6-2944. NCBI lineage: Bacteria > Bacillati > Bacillota > Bacilli > Caryophanales > Bacillaceae > Bacillus > Bacillus sp. FSL K6-2944. The sequence goes on from NZ_JBBOTE010000001.1 coordinate 2,129,947, forward strand.
TTAGCTGAGAAACTTTGGAATGATGCTAAATATGCAGAAGCGTGGAATTTCGGCCCAATGAATGAACCTAACAGAACCGTTCATGATGTCATTGAATCTGTAATAAAATTATGGAATAACCCACTAACAATCATTTCCTCCTCTACAAATACTCCTTATGAATCACCTGTTTTAACACTCGATAGTACAAAAGCAGTAAACAAACTCGGCTGGACTCCTAAGTTATCAACAGATGATGCTATCGCTTGGACTGTTGATTGGTACAAAAAATATGCATCTGGTGAAAATATAGAATCTTTCACACGACAACAAATCGATGCATTCAAAAATTTATAAGGAGGCTATAAAATGGAACAGAACAAATGCCGTTTTTGCCACTCATTACTAACCAACACTTTTTTAGATTTGGGCGTTTCCCCTCTTGCTAATTCATTTGTAGCTCCTGAAAGCTCATATAAAATGGAACCTTTTTATCCGCTGCACACATTTGTTTGTAACTCTTGTTTACTCGTACAGCTAGATGAATTTGAATCCCCACAAAATATTTTTCATAACTATTTATACTTCAGCTCTTACTCCTCAAGTTGGCTACTACACGCTAAACAATATGTAGAAATGGCGATTAAGCGTTTCAACTTAACGAAACATTCAAAAGTGATTGAAATCGCAAGTAACGATGGGTACTTATTACAATACTTTAAAAAAGAAAATATCGAGACATTGGGAATTGAACCCGCGAAAAACGTAGCAGAAATTGCTATCAAAAAAGGAATTCCTACTCATGTGAATTTTTTCAGTAATGACTTAGCAAAAAAATTGCCACAAGCTGATTTAATCGTCGCAAATAACGTATTAGCACATGTTCCAAACTTGCATGATTTTGTTGCCGGTTTAAAAACGTTATTAAAACAAGATGGCACGATAACAATTGAATTCCCACACTTATTAAACCTCATATCCTTTAAACAGTTCGATACTATCTACCATGAGCACTTTTCCTACTTCTCACTTATAAGCCTTCAAAAAGTTTTAAGTTATCATCATTTACAAATTGTTGATGTAGAAGAACTTTCAACGCATGGTGGTTCCTTACGGATTTTTGTAAACCATCTAAATGCCCAATCAACTATCCATTCCAATGTTACAAAATTAATTCAAAAAGAAGTCGACCACGGGTTAGATACTTTAGATTGCTATCTCCTTTTTTCTAAACGCATCGAACAATTGAAAATAAATATTTTAAAGTTTTTTATTGAAGCGAAAGCTTTAAACAAACAAATTATCGGTTACGGTGCTCCAGCTAAAGGAAACACCCTTTTGAATTATTGCGGGATAGGTAAAGAATTTCTAGCTTATACAGTAGATAAAAATCCTCACAAACAACATCTCCTTTTACCAGGAACTCGTATTCCAATAAAATCTCCAGCAGAAATTAAACGTACAAAACCGGATTACATTCTTATACTTCCTTGGAATTTGAAAGACGAAATTATGAAAGAATGCTCTTTCATTCGTGAATGGGGCGGTAAATTTTTAGTGACGGTTCCAGAAATTGAGGTGATCGAGCCATGAAGAAAGTTGTTGTAACAGGTGGTAGTGGCTGGATAGGTAAATATGTTGTACATTCACTTATACAAAAGGAATATGAAGTGCACGCCACGTATAATAAAAATAACCCCTCTCACCTCCCTTGCCATTGGCATAAAGTAAACTTGCTTCGCGATGACGAAGTAAAACAATTCATTTCGGATGTTCAGCCTAGCCATCTCATTCACCTTGCTTGGGAAGCAGTGCCACCAGCATGCTATGTATCTATTAATAATTACTATTGGCTAAAGTCTAGTATTTCATTGATTCAACACTTCACAACATGCGGTGGAAAGCGTGTTGTCGTTGCAGGTACTGGCGCAGAGTACGAATGGTTTAACGGCGTATTATTTGAAGATTCACCGCTCCTTTCCTATAAAACCCCGTATTCTTTATGTAAAAATGCACTGCACTCCTGGCTAGAAACGTATGCACAACAAACAGGCCTCAGCATGTGTTGGGGCCGCATTTTTCATATGTATGGACCTCACGAACAAGGTAATCGGCTCGTTTCTAACATTATCACTTCCTTATTAAAAAACGAGGAGGCACTATGTACACATGGAAAACAATCGAGAGATTTCCTCCATGTGAGTGACGTCGCTGACGCTCTCGTAACAATATTAGAACACAGCGTTACAGGCACCATCAATATCGCTTCTGGTCAATCTGTACAAATTAAAAAGTTAGCTTCTATCATTGCTAAAAAGATAGGAAAAGAACATTTAATTAAACTAGGTGCAATCCCTTTCTCTAAAGATGAACCTTTATTTGTCGGGGTTAATGTAGAACGTTTAAAAACTGAAGTAAACTGGAAACCAACATACGATCTAAATACAGGAATTGAAGAAACAATTTTATGGTGGAAATCATTTATACAAAAACATAACGATATGCATCATTAAAACGTAAATCCTTCGTTCCTCTCGCTAATTCCTTATACCATTCTTCTAATCTTTCCGACGTAACAATATGTTGCGTCCCCATTCCCCCATGCTTACTAGCTTCAGAAAGAGTCGGACCAATTTGTAACTTTCTCTTTCTCATCGCATCGTTCCACGGACTAAACCCAAACCATAATATACAGGCAAGAGGTGGATAAATCATCGATTCATGCGCAGATAAATGTCTTCCAACCGTATAACTTCCATGCTCATGATTATGAATAAATCTACCTCTTCTCCATAACGGCCAATCTTCTGGTAAATAACCATGAAATCGCTGTTTCATTAAAGGTATTCCAAAGTTAAGGTCCGGATAGTTGTAGTTAGGATCATCAACCATAATAAGCCCGTCCAGCCAATACATCCTCCCCCCCAATTCATGTAGCGATTTCCAAAACTGATTTTTATCTTGCACGCAAAGAAACTCAGTCGTATTTAAAATCATTTTCCATCCTTGTACTTCTTGTTCTATCCTCATCACTTCATGATCTGTCGCATATGCATCAAACTCTGGATTTACAGAATCTCGCACCTCCCAATGCGGTGCGAATTTTTTACAAATCTCAACGGAACGATCTGTTGAACCTTTATTAATTAAAATACCATGATCAAAAAGTTTCGTATGATGCATAAGCCACCATGGCAATAAATACTCTTCATTGTAAAAATGTGAAATAACGGTTGTAGTTATAATAATCTCCTCCTCTTTCTCTATTAATCTACTTTTTATCCTACAACCAATATACTCATAAGCAAAAATATGTTTCCTAATTATTGATCAAATATTATTATTAATATTTTTGTAAGTTTTCCTTTGGTACCCAGCCCTTCTCACCATCTCTTCCTTCGCACCAAACCCATCCATTCAATTCTTCTAATCCGATCAATCTTTCTCCAATACTCACATTTAATTCTTTCGCAGTATATTGTTTTATAATAATTCCTGTTCCATTCATATCTTTTCTTATAATTTGCTCCGGAACCCATCCTTTCCGGTTATACTTCTCTTCGTGACAAAACATCCAGTTTTCCCAGTTTTCCGGACCAGCGTAACTCTCTATCATTTTCACTACATCCCCCTCTTCTAAGCGAATTGGATTAGGATAATTGCTAACATGTGATTTTATAACGATATATTTCATAACAACCTCCAATAATCAGAAAATTAAGTTATAATATCATTATAACTTAAAGAGGAGGAATGCACTCATGTACTACAACACTTCATTCGAAAACGATCAACCTGTAGGCCGTCTATAAACTAAGACGGGCATTCATTTAGCACATACACTATGCCTCGTCTTAGGGAGCACATATTACCCTAAAAATAGACGGAGGTATTTCAAATGAAACAAACAATTTTAGGAGCTATATACTTATCACTAGCAGCAAGTATATGGGGCGGTATGTATGTTGTTAGCAAATACGTACTCGATTTCATTCCACCACTAACACTCGTTTGGCTACGCTTTATTATCGCTTTTGTTGTTTTATATGGCATTTTGAAACTAGCTGAGAAAAAGCAAAAGAAAAAAGTAACCATTCGCAAAAAAGATTGGCTCCTATTCGCTTGGATTGGATTTATCGGCTATTTCATTTCGATCACATGCCAATTTATCGGAACAAAATTATCCGACGCTCATACAGGCTCGTTAGTTACATCAGCTACACCTGCATTTATGGTTATATTTGCAGCGCTCATTTTGAAAGAGAAACTAACTGCTCGTAGACTTTTATCTACTATAATAGCGACAATCGGTGTCATTATCGTAATCGGATGGGACATTGAAATCGGCTCTTATTTTATCGGAACAATCATTTTAGTTGGAGCCGCTATTACGTGGGCTTTACTATCTATTTATGTAAAAACCGCTTCAGCTCGATTTTCATCTTTAGTTATTACAACGTATGCCATATTCTTTTCACTCTTTTTTATTACACCTTTTATGATATGGGAACTACAAACATCCTCTATCGGAACAGTAAATACGTACGTCATATTAGGCGTATTATACTTAGGAATCGTCTCAACAGCAGGTGCCTTTTTCCTTTGGAATAAAGGATTAGACTTAATGGATGCAAGCATCGGTTCCTTATTTTTCTTCTTCCAACCTATCGTTGGATCATTACTTGGCTGGCTCTTATTAAATGAGACATTAAATAGTAACTTTTTCATTGGTGGTATTCTCATTATATGTAGCGTTTTCATTACTACTTTTGAAAAGAAATAAAAAGTAGGCAGAGATTCTTAGTCTCTGCCCGTTCGCATTATTGGATCTTGGTCGTGAAAACCAATACAAATCGGTATATTACTTTGCACTTCACTACGTACACTTATAAAACTACACAGCGTTTTAGCAATTAAATATAAAGTTATACCGACTGCTTTTTCACTTGTGTCAAAGCCATTTTCAGTATACATATCTGCTAATTCTACAGACCCCGGCCCCTCAATATTATATGTCCATTCAGATGCCCAATCGTCATCCTCTTCTTCCATTAGAAAATACTCCTCACAAATATAGAACTGACTATCCCATTCGTTATCAAGGTCATACTCAAAATAAATCGCTTTTTCTTCTTCATTAGTAGCCCTTTCTACAGTTGCATCCAAACCTACTCGAATACTTTCCTTATATGACTCTAAATCAATTACTTTAATTCGCTCTGCACATTCTGTAGACGCCAACATGCAACAAATATCATAATACTTCGCTTCTATTTGCTCTACTGCTAACGAAAAGACATCCTCTTGCATCTCTTCTAAATACTGAAATATATCCACACTAAACACTCCTCACTCTTTACGCACTCCAATGCGATGGACGAGACAATAATTTCGGTAATTTCGTATGTTTGTCCCCTCTAGCAGCATTAACTTGAACTTGCGTCAGAAAAATACTATTAGTAAAATCAGCCCCGCGAATATCTGCATCTCGCAAATCTGCTCCGATGAGATCTGCTCCTCTTAAATCTGCACCATTTAAGTTAGCCGCAATTAAGTAAGCTCCTCTTAAATTTGCACCTTGTAAATTTTTCTTTTTCAGATTCGCTCCCATAAGGTCTGCTCCGCGGTGAATGATTCGTTTCTTACGCGAAGTATTCATTTCCTTCCATACTAATTCGCTCGTTTCTAAAAGAAGAATGTTCACCTCTGCCCTATGCATTGGAACATTTATTTTCATTAACTCATCTGGATTTAAATTCGAAAGTCGCTCTGTCTCCTCAATTGCGGTCTCCAGCTCTTTATGAATTGGCTGTGTTGCCTTTAAAAGAATCGCTTCATTCAAATACCAAAGCATTTCATGAAGTTGATGCATAACCGGAAAAGCATCGTACATTTTTCTTGCATGCTTTGCATCTTCCCTCCAATCAATCCCTTTAAACGTACCCTGAGAAATCTTCTGCCCAGCACCGAAACATTCAAATACTGTACAACCTTTATAACCTTTTCCTCTAAGATTTTTATGTATACTACATTTAAAATCTGATTGTAAGTTGGAACATGGTTTACCACCATCTTTATTCACTGCAAAATCTACCGATGCTGCAAACGGTAATGCAACGCAACATAGACCGAAGCATTTTTCGCAGTTTGCTTTTAAATGATCGTTATGATTAGTCAAAATCTATACCCCCTGTTGTCTTTTGACTATTTCATAATATTCCAACTGTAATAAATAATCAATTTTAAAATAAACCAGCATCTTTCGTTTCAATTCATAACTTTATCATTCGATTTCCTTTCAATTGAAAAGGACTATTTCTATTTAATGAATTATAATTAAATTATAAATTTTCTAACTAAAAAGGAGACTTATTATGGCACTAGAAATGAAAACAAACTGTCAAATTTGCGATCAATCGCTCGAACAAAATTCTGAAGCATACATTTGTGTATATGAATGTACATTTTGCGCACCATGTACAGAAGAAAGACATAACGTTTGTCCAAACTGCGGCGGCGAATTAGTACGTAGGCCGAAAAAGAAACAATAAAAAGCAAAGCGATATCGCTTTGCTTTTGTTTAGGCATCTGAAATTATATATTTAAAAACTTCACACAAACAGGCTCTGGCACAGCAACATCAGATTGTAAAAGTGTTAACTTACCTGTAGATTCATCTCTTGAAAATAACACAAGATTATGTGACTTTTCATTTGTAGCAACAAGGAACTTTTCAGTAGGATCTAATACAAAGTCTCTTGGCCAATTTCCTTCTGTAGATGTGTGTTCAACAAATGTAAGCTGACCTGAATTTTGATCTACTCTATAAACAGCGATACTATTATGACCACGATTACCTGCATATACAAAACGGCCGTCAGAAGAAATATGAATCGCACTTCCTTGATTATTTTCATCAAACTCTTCTGGAACAGTAGAAATATACTGTAATTCTGTAAAGGATCCTTCTGCAGGATTATAGGTTAACACAATAACCTCTGAACTAAGCTCCGTCATCACATATGCATACTTTCCATTCGGATGAAAAGTAATATGTCTTGGACCACTTCCTGGATTTACAGATAAACGATTCACTTCTGTTAATGTACTATCTTTTACTTCATACGTAATTATTTTATCTATCCCTAAATCAACGCCCACTACATATTTTTCATCAGGAGTGTACCCCGCGTAATGTGCATGTGGTTTTTCTTGTCTTTCTTTATTCGGACCTGAACCTTCATGTGCCATAATAGATGAAGCAGGATTTACAGTTCCATTTTCTTCATTTATTTCAAAAGACTCAATCGTTCCTTTATGGTAATTCGCTGTAACTACTGTATGATTTCCACTATCAACACTAATATGACAAGGAGAAGCACCTTCTACTACTTGTCTATTTTTCGCTTTTAGTTCTCCAGTATGACTATCAATGGAATACGCAGCTACACCGCCAGATTCGCCTTCCTTAACAACGGAATAGAGATATTCATTATTTCGGTTAATCGTTACATATGTAGGGTTATCCAGCTTAGCGGCAAGTGTTACATTACTAATTTTTTTTGCTTCTACATCTAGCGTAAATTTATATATTCCTTCGCTATTTTCTTTCGTGTAAGTTCCAACATATCCAATAAACTCTTTGTTATCCTTCATTTTCATAACCCTCTCTCCCTATATTTTTCGTTCATCATGCTTCTTAAAATATTTTATGTTGAAAGAGTATCCTAAAAAATCGGAGTACCTCTTTATACGTTACCATATTTTCTTGGTAAATAGCTTTTAAACCCACTTTTTTTGATACGCTGCTATACTTTCATATTCTTCTTCCAATTGACGGGACAGACGGATATAGATTGGCGTTAAATCTTTATATTTTTCCACACTTTCCATGTTTGGCTCATGATGGAAATCTGCACCTACCATTTCAGAAACTACATGCAACGTATCTACTTCACCTAAACTATATAAACCGAGGATTGCAGCTCCTAAGCAAGAGCTTTCGAAACTTTCCGGAACATATACGTCTTGATGGAAGATGTCCGCCATCATCTGTCTCCAAAGTTCCGACCTTGCAAAGCCGCCTGTCGCTTGAATTTTTTTCGGTTCGCCAATTAACTCTTTTAAAGCGAGAAGAACCGTATATAAATTATAAATTACTCCTTCTAAAACAGCACGGATAAGATGTTCTTTCTTATGATGCAATCCGAGTCCAAAGAAAGATCCTCGTGCATTTGCATTCCATAAAGGAGCTCTTTCCCCTGCTAAATACGGGTGAAACAATAAACCGTCAGATCCAGGATTCACTTTTGCTGCTATTTCAGTAAGTACTTCATATGGATCTTTCCCTAAACGCTTTGCAAGCTCAATCTCTGAAGTACCCAATTGGTCACGAGCCCATCTGAAAATCATACCGCCATTCTTAACTGGTCCACCGATTACCCAATGGTCTTCAGTTAACGCATAACAAAAAATTCTACCTTTTGGATCTGTTACAGGACGATTTGTTACAGCACGTATCGCACCGCTTGTACCAATTGTAACAGCCACAACGCCAGGATCTATTGCATTTACACCTAAATTAGATAGTACTCCATCACTCGCTCCTACTACAAAAGGCGTAGAAACAAGTACATTCATCTCTTTGGCAAGCTCTTCATCTAATCCTGTTAAACTGTGCGTTGTTGGAACAAGTTTAGAAAGCTTTTCATCTGTAATTCCCGCAACATGTAAAGCCTCTTCATCCCATTTTAAAGATTTCAAATTAAACATCCCTGTTGCTGACGCTATAGAATAATCAATTACATACTCTTTATATAACTTGTAAAAAACATATTCTTTAATAGAAATGAATTTATAACTTTTTGCGAATAACTCTGCCTGCTCATTCTGTAACCAAACTAATTTCGAAAGTGGTGACATCGGATGGATTGGTGTCCCAGTACGAAGGTAAATTTCATGACCATTCATATCATTCTTTATTTTCTCCGCCCAGCTTGCACTTCTATTATCTGCCCAAGTGATACATCTCGTTAACGGCTCTCCCTTTTCATCTACGGCAATGATACTATGCATTGCCGAACTAAAAGAGACACAAAGAATATCACTTGGCTGTACACTACTTGATCGTACAGTTTCTTTAATCGTATGTATTACTGCACGAAAAATTTCTTCTGGGTCTTGTTCCGCTGTTTCAGGCGTAGGAGAATATAAAGGATATTCAATTCCATGACTAGCAATAACAGATCCATCAGTAGAAAATAGAACTGATTTTGTACTAGTTGTCCCAATGTCTACACCAACCATATATTTTGAGCTCACCATTTCTTCCTCCTAACAAAAAATTGTTACAGTATCCCACCATAAAAATACATTCCTTTTGTCTATTGATAACGTTGTATGCCACAATTATCTAAATAGAAACATCTTTATCTTAAACAAACATATCGAGTAGTAAAACTCCTCCAAAAGCGATAAATGAAAGTAACGTTTCTAATACTGTCCATGTTTTAAATGTTTCTTTCACTGTTAAACCTAGGTATTCTTTTACCATCCAAAAACCAGCATCGTTTACGTGTGAAAACATTAATGCTCCTGCACCTGTTGCAATAACGAGTAACTCTAAGTTCACACCTGTTGTATTTTCAACGATTGGCGAAACGATACCCGCTGCTGTTGTTAAAGCGACTGTAGCTGACCCTGTTGCAATTCGAATTAATCCTGCTACTATAAATGCTAATACAATTGGGGATAGAGCTAAATGCTCAGACATTTGAGCAATAGCATTGCCTACACCACTATCGATAAGAATTTGCTTAAATCCCCCGCCGGCACCAATAATCGCAACAATTGAACCGATTGGTAATAAGCTATCTTCTGTTATCTTCTTAATAGCTTTTTTATCGATACCTTGACGAAATCCAAGAAAATAGAACGCCGCAAAACATGCAATCAATAGTGCAATGATAGGACTACCGATTAATGTGACAATCTTCATCAAAGTATTAGAAAGAGGCACATAAGGAGCTGCTGCAGCTAAAACCATTAACATAACAGGTAACAATATAACTAAAAATGAAACTCCTATTCCTGGTAATTTCGTTGATTTTGTATTTACACGAATCAATTCTGGCTCATTTTCAGGAATTACACGTTTGTGAATCCATTTCGCAAATATAGGACCTGCAATAATCGCTGCAAAAAATGTAATAATGAGTGAATACATTAGTACCTTCCCAAGATTCGCTTTATAAATACCAATTGCTACAATTGCCCCTGGATGCGGAGGAACAAGGCCGTGTACGACAGATAGCCCAGCAATTGCTGGTAATGCTATCAATAAAATATTTTGTTTCGTTGTTTTATGAATTGAAATTACTAACGGTAGTAATATTAAAATACCTACTTCAAAAAACACCGGGATTCCAATAATAAAACCTGCAATTAACATAGCCCATGGTAAGTTTTTTATCCCAAAGGATTTTATAAAGAACTCTGCCACCTGCATTCCAGCACCTGACTCTGCCATCATTTTCCCTAAAATTGTACCTAATACTAAAATACCTACTAAATGCCCGAGAACACTTCCAACTCCCGTTTCATAAGCACTTACTATTTTATCCATTGGCATTCCAGACATAATTGCTAAAAACAAACTTGCAATCGTTAAACTAATAAACGCATGCCATCTCCACCACGATACCCCTAAAATAACAATTACAATTGATAATAATGTAATAATTAAAAGGTACATATTCATACTCAACCCCCCTTTATGTAAACCCTTTCATAAATACTATATAATTAAAAGAACCTATATAGTTCTTACTTGAGTAAAAGATACCTTTTCATATTGCTATACGTTTAAAAGCATCTTTACATCATAATGATTTATATAAAAAGAATCTCCCTTATTAGAGATACACTATAACTCATCTCTCTAATAAGGGGATTTCTCTTTCATAATTATAATGTTATTGTGATAAACGCTTCGCGCGATCAATTTTTCCTTTTTTAAAAGTGAATGACACTTTCATCTCTGCTTTTTTCACGTAGTAAGACTACAAAATCAGGATCCAGTTTAAACGATGAAGTTACTTAGGATTTGTCCTCTCATGAAAAGCAATTTTCGGAAAGCACCTTCACTTTCATGCATTATAATTTAGGAGCTTTCGCCCAATCCGCAGCAAATTTCTCAATACCTTGGTCTGTTAATGGGTGCATAGCAAGTTGCTCGATTACTTTATAAGGGATTGTTGCAATGTGAGCACCTGCCATCGCTACACGAGTTACATGATCTGGATGTCTGACAGAAGCCGCAATAATTTGTGTATCTAATTGATGAACATCGAATAATTCAGCAATTTTAGCAACTAATAGTACACCATCTTCAGAAATATCATCTAAACGTCCTAAAAATGGAGAAACGTACGTTGCACCTGCTCGAGCAGCTAAAAGTGCTTGGTTCACAGTGAAAATAAGTGTAACGTTCGTTTTCACACCTTTTTCAGTAAGATAGCGACAAGCTTCTAATCCTGCTAGCGTCATTGGAAGTTTTATCGTGACGTTTTTATCGCCACCGTTAATTTTAATTAATTCTTCTGCTTGAGCAATCATTTCTTCAGCTGTAACAGCATCTGGCGTTACTTCTGCCGAAACAGACTCAACTTTAGGTACTGCCTGACAAATTTCTGCGATACGGTCTTCAAACTTAACGCCCTCTTTTGCTACTAAAGAAGGATTCGTTGTAACACCAGCTAAAACTCCAAGTTTATATGCTTTTTTTATGTCCTCAAGATTTGCAGTATCAATAAAAAATTTCATGATCAATTCCCTCCAGTTTTTAAACGTTGATGAGTTACATGTTTAATATGCTTATCCCGTAAAAGCCCGATTGATGTGGAATAAAGCCCCTACTTATTAAAGTTTCACTTTATTTCTTTTCTACTGCATGTCCGCCAAATTCATTACGCAGAGCTGCTACAACTTTTCCTGTAAATGTATCATTGTCTAATGAGCGGTAGCGCATTAATAGAGACATTGCGATAACAGGAGTTGCTGTTTGAAGGTCTAATGCTGTTTCTACTGTCCATTTTCCTTCACCAGAAGAATGCATAACACCCTTAATTTCATCCAGTTTTGCATCTTTAGAAAATGCATTTTCTGTTAATTCCATTAACCAAGAACGAATGACTGAACCGTTGTTCCATACTCTTGATACTTTTTCATAATCGTAGTCAAATTCACTTTTCTCTAGAATCTCAAATCCTTCACCAATAGCAGCCATCATACCGTATTCAATTCCGTTATGAACCATTTTTAAGAAGTGACCACTACCAGCTTTTCCAGCATATAAGAATCCATTTTCTACAGAAGTATCGCGGAAGATAGGTTCAACGATGTCCCAAGCTTCTTGATCTCCTCCAATCATGTAACAAGCACCATTACGAGCGCCTTCCATTCCGCCAGAAGTTCCTGCATCCATAAAGTGAATGCCATCTTTCTTTAATTGTTCATATCGGCGGATAGACTCTTTATAATGTGAATTACCTGCTTCAATTAAAATATCTCCTTTTGATAAAAGTGGTGTAACCTCATCAATAACAGAATCAACAACAGCGTGTGGTACCATTACCCAAAGAATTCTTGGTGTTTGTAATGACTGAACAAGTTCACTTAAACTAGATGTACCTGTAGCCCCGTACTCTTTCATTTCTTCCACTGCACTTGCATTTAAATCAAATGCTGCTACTTCATGTTTATGATCCATTAAATTTTTCCCTAAATTTAATCCCATTTTACCTAACCCAATTAATCCTACTTGCATAATATAATTCCTCCTCAAATTATCTTTTATTAAAAATTCATATCACTACAATCTGGAATACCTTTCAGCACTGAAATGTTAGTATGTACAGAAAGGTATTCACAGTCATAGCTTAAGAATTCAACACATTTTTTGTAATTTGAACAACATTTTCTGTCGTAAATCCAAATAGATTCATGACTTCAGTTCCAGTTCCTGAAGCTCCAAATGTTTCAATTGATAGTACTTTTCCTTCTTGTCCTACATAACGTTCCCACCCGAGAGATACACCCATCTCAAGAGATACTCGTTTCGTTATAGAAGACGGAAGAACGGATTCTTTATATTCGTTCGATTGGCGATCGAATAACTCCCAGCTCGGCATTGCAACGATGCGAACAGAAACTTGTTCTTCTTCTAATTTTGCTTTCGCACTAGCAGCTAAGGATACTTCAGAACCTGTCGCAATTAAAATTACATCCGGATTTTCATTTGTTTGTGTTAATACGTAAGCTCCTTTAGAGAGATTCTCTATGTTCGCTTTCGTTTCATTAAACACCGGTAAATTTTGACGGCTCAGTACTAAAACGACTGGACCATCCGTTTGCTGTAAAGCATACGCCCAAGCACTTGCTGTTTCATTTGCATCTGACGGACGGATAACTGTTAAACCAGGAATTGCTCGAAGCGCTGCCAATTGTTCAATTGGTTCATGCGTTGGACCATCTTCTCCTACAGCAATCGAATCATGTGTAAATACGTAAGTAACAGGTAAATTTTGCAGTGCAGCCAGTCGAATCGATGGACGAAGGTAATCATTAAATACAAAGAATGTACTTACGAAAGGTTTTACTCCTCCGTGGAGAGCCAGTCCATTCGCTGCCGCGCCCATTGCATGTTCACGTACACCGAAGTATATATTTCGTCCAGCATATGATTCTACTGCATATACTGCTTCACCTTTTATATCTGTCATCGTAGAATGAGAAAGATCCGCACTTCCACCGAAAATAGAAGGAATCGATTTCACATAATGATTAATAGCTTCCCCACTTGCAACACGAGTGGAAATCGTTTTTTCAGTATCAAAAGATAGAATGTCTTTCACTTCAATTAAAACATCACCTGTAATCGCTTTTTCTAATTCATCTGCTAGTGCAGGGTTCGACTCTCTGTATGAGTTGAACTGCTCATTCCAGTCATTTTCTTTTTCAATACCTTTTTGTTTCAGTTCATTAAAATGAGCTGTTACTTCTTCAGGCACAAAGAAGTCTTCCTCATAGTGCCAACCATACACTTGTTTTGTCGCTGTCGCTTCTTCTACTCCAAGCGGATTACCATGTGCTTTGTTCGTTCCAGCAACTTTTGGACTTCCATAACCTATAATGGTTCTAATTTCTATAAGAGTAGGTTGATCCGTATTTTCTTTCGCTGATTGAATAGCTTTTGTAATAGCATCGACATCGTTTCCATCTTCAACTCTTACATATTGCCAATGTACAGATTCTGCCCTTTTCTGAATATCTTCAGAGAAAGCAATGCCTAATTCACCATCAAGTGAAATTTCATTTGAATCATACAGTACAATTAACTTGCCAAGTTTCATATGTCCTGCCATTGACATCGCTTCATAAGCGACACCCTCCATTAAGTCACCATCTCCGACTAAAGCGTACGTATTGTGATCTATAATAGAGTGACCATCCTTATTGAACTTCGCTGCTAAATGCGCTTCTGCCATTGCCATTCCGACAGCATTAGCAATCCCTTGTCCTAACGGGCCTGTCGTCGCTTCAACTCCAGGAGTATGACCAAACTCAGGATGTCCTGGTGTTTTACTATTTAACTTTCTGAAGTTTTTCAAGTCATCAATTGAAACGTCATATCCAGCTAAATGAAGTAAGCTATACAGTAGGCTCGATCCGTGTCCCGCTGATAAAACGAATCGATCACGGTTAAACCATTTCGGATGATTAGGATTGTGATTTAAATGATTCGCCCATAATGCATAAGCCATCGGTGCTGCTCCCATCGGAAGACCTGGATGACCTGAATTTGCCGCATTAATAGCATCAATTGATAATGTACGAATTGTATTCACTGCTAATTGATTTATGTTTTGTGTCATAGTAATCGTCCCCCTACATGCTTTCATGAAAGAAAGTACTTATTTTTCCGTCTCTTGATCTAACCACCATTTAAATCCACTTTCTTGCAATAATTCATTAGACGCATCTGGACCATATGAACCAGACTCATATTCATGAAGTGGTAATACGTTCTCCTCGAATGCTTCAAGAATTGGTTGTACCCATTCCCATGACAATTCAACTTCTCTCCAATGTGCAAAGAATGTAGCGTCTCCACTCACCGCATCATGAATGAGTCTTTCATACGCTTCAGGTACTCCCACATCCGCTTGCTCACAAGTAAAGTTAATACGCATCGGTTCAATTTCTCCATTTTTCAATGGATTTTTACTATTTAACTGTAATGAAACGTTCTCACCTGGACTAATTTCAATTATTAATAAGTTAGGTGCTGCATTTGGATTACTATCTTGATATTGCTGTTTTAACGTATTTTTAAATTCGATTACAATACGAGTAGACTTTTCTTTCATTCGTTTTCCTGTTCGTATATAAAATGGAACGCCAGTCCAAAATGGATTATCGATCCACAGGCGAGCAGCAACAAATGTGTCTATGTTAGAAGAAGGATTTACTCCTGGCTCCTCTTTATACGCTACAACTTGTCCGCCTTTTATTTCTCCTGAAACGTATTGACCGCGAACGATATGGTTTTGAACGTCTTCTTTTTTCACTTTACGAAGCGTCTCCATTACCTTTCGCTTTTCCTCTCGAATTTCACATGCATTAACCTTTTCCGGCAGATTCATAGCAGTCATCATTAATATTTGTAACATATGATTTTGAACCATATCTCGAATGGCTCCTGCCTGGTCATAATATCCTGCCCTTTCTTCAACCCCAACTGTTTCACTAGCTGTGATTTGTACATTCGCTATATGTTCTTTATTCCAAATCGACTGGAGAACAGGATTTGCAAATTCTAGCGCTTCAAGGTTTTGAATCATCGGTTTACCTAAATAATGATCAATACGGTATATCTCGTCTTCTTCAAACGTGCGACTAAGCTTATCATTCAGCTCACGAGCAGATGCAAGGTCGTGCCCAAACGGTTTCTCAATCATCAGGCGTTTCCATCCATCTGTTTTATCAAGTCCGCTTTCCTTAATATTTAAAGCAATCGTCTCGAAAAATTCAGGAGCAACTGAAAGATAGAACATTCTATTACCTTTTATATGTAGTTCTTCTTCCCTTTCACGAACGACTTGTAATAATCTCTCATAGTCTTCCGGCTTACTGACATCTAATGGACAATAGCGAAAATTATCTAAAAAACCTTCCAGTTCCGGAGTACCTTCTTCCCTCTGACGAGAAAACGTCTCTATTGATTCTTTTATTCTTTCTTGAAAATCTTCGTGAGATACTTGACGTCTTCCAAGCCCGATAACGGATATTTGCTTTGGAAGCTTTTGATCTCTATATAAGTTATATAGTGCGGGGTAAATTTTGCGTTTCGCTAAGTCCCCTGTCGCTCCAAATAAAACAAAGGTCATTGATTCCAATTTCAGTCCCCCTCTTGTTGTATAATCCTTGTCAATATTTTAAAAATGAATTGTACAGAAGCCCCTGTTTTTATAAAAAAACAAAGAGTTATCAAATTCCAATTCCTTTTATACCTTTCGCTTTCTAATTGTCCCCAATATTAATAGTGGCAATTCAAAGCACTTCTACCACAGATTACTTATTTATCGAACCCAACAAACAAATGTATATCCGATTACTTTTAGTAATTAAATAATCTTATGTCTAGTATATTAACCATATAAATTATTATCGTCAATAAAAATGTCTTGCATTACATACTATTTATTTCGTAATGCTTTTCTAAGTGTATTCCTAATTACCATTCATTTTCAAAGATAATGATTGATATAACAAATGTCAGTTTCATCAAAATCTTCAATCATTTTTCCATTAAACTCACGAGCAGACGTTACATGATAACCAAAAGGCTTCTCTATAATAAGACGGTTCAATCCTTTTGTAGCCCACAATCCACTTTCCTTAATATTTAAAGCAATGACATCAAATACTTCTGGTATAACAGATAGGTAAAACATGCGGTTTTCAGGAATGTTTAATTCTGTTTCACGCCTCTTTACAAGACGCAACAAATCTTGATAGTCCTCTATATTCGCTGTATTTAATTGACAATAACGAAATGTGCTAATAAATTCTTCTACTCCTAATTCATCATCAGTAGATCTTCTAGAAAATGTAGCAAGGGATTGTTCTACCTTTGTTTGAAATTCCACATCTGACATTACCCTTCTGCCGATACCGATAATCGAAATAGATTGTGGTATATTTTGATTACTAAATAGCTTATATAAAGCAGGATAAATTTTGCGTTTCGCTAAATCCCCTGTCGCTCCGGATAAAGTGAAACTTTAATCAGTGGGGATTTTGTTCATCCCCACTGATTATTAGTTGAACCAATCGGGCTTTTACAGGCAGTTGCCCCCACCTAACTTCTATGATATCGCTGAATTTTGAGGTGGGGGTCTTACTGCCTGTTAATGCGGGGTAAAAGAAATGTCATTGAATCCATTTGTTCTCTCCCTTTTAAAACAATTGCTAGAATAGAATATATAAGTTCATTCGCTACTTAGCACAATACTGTCTCTAAAACCTCATACTTTACCAATGTTTCTTCAATACAATTTTCCCAAGAGCACGTTCTGACTCACTTATGTGGTGTGCTTTTTTTACACCTTCTACATGTAAAGGCAACACATGCGTGACAACAGGTTTAATCTTCCCGCTCTCAATTAATTCTGTAATAAGAGAAAGTTCATATCCGTTAGGTTCAGTAAATATATGGTCACTCTCAATATTTTTCTCTCTTGATATCTCGGTTTGCGGAATTTTCATACCTTTCGGACCATAAATAGACGCTAACTTTCCATTTGGTGCAAGTACTTTATAACTATTCTTTAGTACATCCCCACCTAACACATCAAATACAATATTGTAATTATGCAAAAGCAAAGAAAAGTCTTCCGTTTTGTAATCGACGACAGTATCAGCGCCTAGATCCTTTACAAATTGCATGTTTTTCGTACTAATCGTAGTTGCAACATGTGCACCGAAACTTTTCGCTAGTTGAATAGCAAACGTACCTATCCCGCCAGATCCAGCATGAATTAAAACCTTATTACCCTTTTGAACATTAGCGAATTTCACTAAACTTTGCCAACTTGTCAAACCTACTAGAGGGATTGATGCCGCTTCCTCAAAAGATAGATTTCTCGGTTTTTTCGCTACATACTTCTCATCTACTGCCACGTACTCTGCATACGTACCATTTCGTTCAATATCTGGACGACTATATACTTCATCCCCCACTTTACATACTGTTACGTTTTTTCCTATAGCAGCAACTACACCTGCAACATCCCATCCTAAAACGAGCGGGAAGTCATAAGAAATTACGTCTTGAAGTAAACCCTCACGTATTTTCCAATCCACAGGATTTACACCAGCTGCATATACTTCAATCAGTACATCGTTGTCTTCCAATAGCGGTGTCTGCATTTCAATCTCTTGTAGTACACTTTTATCTCCATATTGCATAAGTCCTATTGCTTTCATTCTTTTCACTCCTTTACAAGGCTGGGAAATGCGGTAGCACTTCTTCTCCTAGCTCATCCAATACTTCGTCAGCTGGACGTTGACCATCAAATAGAGCAAGGAATAAATGATTCACACCAATACTTTTATATATATCAAGTAATTCAATTAGTGCCTTACGCCCTGTACGGTAACCTAAACGTATCGGTGTAGGACGTTCATTTGGATCTTCAGATAAATCTAAATGCATCGGTTGTATAAATGGTTTGAATACATCTGGATGATAATCCTCTACTAGTTCTCTCCATTGTCCAATTGCTCCCGCCTGATGCACCGGACTACGTGGATAATACATCCATCCATCTCCATGTTCAGCAAACCATTCCATATTTTGCTGACTAAAACCTGTAATAAAGGTTGGAACACGTTTAGACGGTTTTGGAACTAAATTCGCACCATGAACTTCTCCTAGTGTCGACTGGATAGACGGGAAGTTTTTATACAAAATTTCTTCCAAGTAAGCAAATGCTTCTCTAAACTTTTCACCTCGTGTTTCATGACTAACACCTAACGCTTTGAAATCGGCACGTCTGTCACCGGATGAAACGCCAAGCATAATTCTTTCTGGAAATAGTTGATCTAATGTAGCAATTTCTTTTGCTACACGCAATGGATGACGAAGTGACAACACTGTTGCCGACGTTCCAAATGCGATTTTCTCTGTCTTGCTTGCTAAATACGTCAAATAAATCATCATATCGTAAATTTGACCTGTTGCAGGATCACCAAAATCAGGGTCTTGCAGCAATACATCGCGAAGCCATACACCTGTAAAACCGTATTGTTCCGCTTTTTGTACTAACTCTACTTGTTTTTCCATCGTTGGAGCATGAAACTGATAATTTTCAATCGGAATGTGAACTCCTAACGTAAGTTGATCTTTCGCAAACATACGATTATATCCAAAATGGTTCGCAAACTTTTCCATGTGTTTCACTCACTTTCCCTCATTCATATAAACCTATACTTTTCATATTTCTTCTCAAAATTTATAAGCAACACTGCAACACCACATTGTTGCCGATTGTAATCGTTATAACTTTCTTTGTGCTACGAGTGTTATTATAAATCGGCCATAACATGAATAACAGTACGTACTTTAAAGTGATGTAGGCACTTTAAAGTACCTATACTAAGTGAGTAATAATAAATCATGCTGCAAAAATAACATCTACCCTTTCTTCAAAAAGCTTTACTGTTGCTTTTGCAAATACGTTTCATTATTTCACGTACTTTCCCTTTCTTTATATAAAATTGTTACTAACCAAATTCAAAATATTATACTTATTTTTCGTACTTTGCTATGCTATAACCACAAACAGGAGGTATAAACTATGAAAGCACAAATTATCCATTCTTTTGGGGGTTCATCTGTATTTCAATTAGAAGAAGTTTCAAAACCAAAACTTTTACCAGGTCATGTTCTAATCGATGTAAAAGCAACAAGTGTAAATCCAATCGATACAAAAATGCGTAGTGGTGCCGTTTCAGCAGTCGCTCCTGAGTTTCCAGCTATATTACACGGCGATGTAGCTGGTATTGTTATTGAAGTAGGAGAAGGTGTTTCGAAATTTAAATGTGGGGATGAAGTATACGGATGTGCCGGAGGTTTTAAAGAAACTGGAGGTGCACTTGCAGAATTTATGCTTGCTGATGCACGATTAATTGCTCACAAACCTAAAAATTTAACAATGGAAGCAGCTGCTGCTCTACCATTAGTTGCAATTACAGCTTGGGAATCTTTATTTGATCGTGCAAATATTAAACCTGGTCAAAATATTCTCATTCATGGAGCTACTGGTGGCGTAGGACACGTAGCCATTCAACTAGCTAAATGGGCAGGCGCTAAAGTTTTTACAACCGCTTCTCAGCAAAGCAAAATAGACATCGCCCATCGTCTAGGAGCCGACATAGCTATTAATTATAAAGAAGAATCTGTTCAAGAATATGTACAAAAACATACGAACGGAAACGGATTTGAAGTTATATTTGATACAGTAGGCGGCAAGAATCTTGATCATTCTTTTGAAGCTGCTGCGGTCAACGGAACTGTCGTAACAATTGCAGCTCGTTCAACCCATGACCTCTCTCCTTTACACGCAAAAGGACTCTCTCTGCACGTTACTTTTATGGCGTTAAAAATATTACATACAGATAAACGTGACGCTTGCGGGGAAATTTTAACTAAACTAACGCAAATAGTAGAAGAAGGACACCTTCGACCATTGCTAGATTCTAAACTTTTTACGTTTGATGAAGTTGCACAAGCACATGAATATTTGGAGTCAAATAAAGCAATTGGGAAAATAGTGTTGAAAAACGTTTGGTAACTTTCACTAAATAATACAAATAACAGCGGGATTGCTTCGCCTTATCTTTGTCTTAAGAGGCGTGCCACAATCTTAAAAGCTTTCCATCCTTTACAACAAGTAAAAAAAGAACAGCCGAATTTTTCTTATAGTAGAAAATTCGGCTGTTTGCATGTCGCAATTTGCTTTTTATATATTTCCATTAATAGATAAAATACAACTCATTTGCCTTACCATCTTTACCTTCAACAGAATATTATGTTGTTTTTAATTTTTTAAAACACACTACGTACTAATCCCCCGTCTATTCGCAACGCGGAACCATTAATTGCTGAAGAAAGTGGGCTGCTTAAGAACGTGACAAGATTGGCAATTTCTTCTGGTCGAATAAGTCTTTGAATAATAGAGGTTGGTCGATTCTCTTTCATAAATCGCTTCTCAGCTTCTTCTATTGTCAATTGCTCATTAGGATAAAGACTATTTAACATAGTCTCCACTCCTTCCGTTAAAGTCGAACCAGGCATTATAGTATTAACAGTCACATTCGTTCCTGTCGTCAGCTCAGCTAAACTGCGAGAAAGTGAGAGTTGCATCGTTTTAGTCGCACTATAGTGAGCCATTTCTTGAGATGGCATAATAGCTGCTTCGCTAGCAATAAAGATGACTCTTCCTTCTTTTCTTTCAATCATTTTTTTCAAGTACGAGCGAGTAAGTCGAACACCACTCATAATATTGACTTCAAACAATTTAAACCAATCTTCATCAGGGATATCAAAATATTCTACAGGTTCAAAAATTCCTAAGTTGTTAATAAGAATGTCTACTTCAGGGTACTTTTCAATCACATTTTGGCACCCTTGTTCTGTTCCTAAATCAGCTACTACAGGTTGAAGAATAGCATCCGGATACTGCGCTCGAATTTCGTTTATCGTTTGATTAACATTTTCTTCACGGCGTCCATTAATAAGTACAGTAGCTCCTTCCGCTACTAATGAAGTGGCAATTGCTTTTCCAATCCCTGCCGTAGATCCAGTAACCAGTGCTGTTTTTCCTTTTAATTGCATATGCATATAGATTCCTCCAAATTCATGTGCTACATGATTGACTTACGTTGGAATAAATAATTACGTTTATATTGTGGTTCACTTCTCTTATCTTTAACAGAAAATAAGCAGATCCACCCTTTTTTCGAAAGAGTATAAACGAAAATTATGTAGCTATTGGACTCTGTACGGAATTAAAAATCGAAATTATCATCATTTAGATCTACTCGATAATTCTGATTCTAATCATTGTCATGTTAAAAAATCACATCAACAGCAGAGTAAAGCTAAAACCAACTAATAAATACCATTATGATATATATTAACGATAAAGAAAATTACGCACTTTAAAGTTCCATAGGAACAAAAAAGTGCCCTATAAACTATAATTTCTAACTCTTTATATTTGCTAAAGTAGTATCTTTTTTTATCATAGAAAAGGTTGTAAAATCACACATTCTTACATACAGTTATAGGATTATTTTTATCCTAATTAACTAAAAACCATATAACACATTTGTAAAATAAAATTCTAAAAAAACCTTGCAGAAAAATTCTACAAGATTTTTGCCTATACACACAAATTAATCACTATATTAAAATAAAAGGGTTTATAATTCATCGCAATATTATTAAATATAAGCTGCTTTAAAGGCTTGTTGGACAGCTTGTACTTCTAATGAGTCTTTACCATATAAGTTCGTTGCTACACGAATACAAGCTTCTTTTAATTCTTTAAAGTTAGAAGTCATATTTAATTCATCCGTATTTGCATAATAGAAAATATCAAACATTTTATCTTCTCCAATGCCATGTACGTTTACTCCATTATGGTTTCCACCACTAGCAATCAAGTAAGCTACTTTATTAATAATGCTAGAGTTCGTGTGTACACCACCATGATCGTGGTCAGCATCAATAGGTAAGTTATTATAATGTCTATAGTCCTCCGGATATCTAGAAGAGATAGATGATGGGTTTTTCATATCTCTAAAAATACGACCTGATTGTTCTCCCATTGTCCAATTGAACTTTCCGTTATTAGCATACTTTTCAACTGCTACTCCTAAAATATCAGATAGAGCCTCATTAATTGCACCAGCTTCTCCTGCATACTCAAGTCCAGACTCATTTCTTGTAACCGCGTGTGTAAATTCATGTCCTGCCACATCAAATGCTCTAACAATTGGATCTCCGTATACTAGCATAGCTCCATTACTAAATGCATTAAACCACTGCTTAGGATTTCCTTTATTCGTACCATTTGTGTTCCAACCATGAACGACAGAAATTACTTTTTGTCCGTTATTATCAAAGCTGTTACGGCCATATTTTTCTTGATAAAAATCATATACTTTCGTTGCTAAATAATGAGCACTAACTGCTTTAGGATCAGTAAAATTTGTAGAATTACTTGTTACTAAATCATCGAGATAACCCCATACATTTCTTCTATAATTATTATAATCTTTATAATTAGCAGTATATGTTTCAATTCCCTTACCACGAGAATAATCTGCAAGCATGTACGTTCCATCACTTCGCTGCGTAATTCCAAACGTACGATTAATACCTAAGTCATCTTTTCCTGTACCTGTTAATCTTGAAGAATCTTGTGATTTATTTGCTGGCGTAGATTGGACAATACTACTATCTACTTGTATACCCAATTTTTGAACGAGTTCTTTTAATAGATTACCACCAAAAGCATCAATTAATACTGTACCAGATACATATTCAGGTGTAGATGCACTAAAAGTAATTTGATATGCGTTTGTAGCTTTATTTGTATTTTCATCTACATATACCACTTGTTTAATTTCTGGTTCTTCAATAAATGTGAGATTATTTCCATAGATGTTGAAAAGCTGTTTTTTTGCATCCTCTTCTGATAAAGTAATAGGTTGTTTCAAATCTTCCTGTTGTTGTAGATCTTGGGCACTATCCCCTGAAACGCTCGTAAGTACACCATCATCATTAATATGTGCTGTTAGTTGATATCCGTATACATCACGTCCTTCATACGTTTGTTGAAGACGTACCATTGTAGTACCATCATAAGATTTACGACTTTGCGTAACATTATAATTAACTTTGGATTCCGTATTAACTTGCTTTGATGATAATGCTTGTTCTGTTTTTCCTTTTAGTGCATCCTTTGCTACATTTTCTGCCGAATTTTGAGAAGGTGCTGTTAAATTACCTGTTCGGAACGTATCTTCCTTTGTTTCCACTTTTAAATCTTCTGTTTCCGCATGTACTCCTCCATAGGGCATAATCGCCGATAACACCACTCCTGTAGTTAAACCTACCTTTACGAAATTATTCATATTCTTACTCATTTATAATCTTATTATTAAGTTAAATAAATGTTTTTTCAAAATTGGAAACATAGATATTTCAAACTATCTATGTTTATCTACTGTTTATGAATTGTGATTCCTCATAATATAGATAGATTGCGTCTTTACTTTTAGATTCATTTCATTCCTCAAAAATTACTCATTATATAAGCTATCTTTATATTTATTTATATACGTTATTTTTTGTGGTTCTGATAACATATTTATCGCCATCCACACATTCTTTTTCATTTCTAATTTTTGCATTGGTATCTCTTTTAAAACCGGATTACTTATAATTTCTTCCATTTCTTCATCAATTCTTTTCATAAGATTTTCTTCTGGATTATTTTTTAAATAAGTATTTTTCAGTCCCCATTTTGTCATTATAAATTCATTCGTTTTATTCATAGGATTAATAATAGTAGCTTTACTAGTTAATCGTTTTTTTATTTCATCATGATAGATATTAATTTTATATCCTTCTTTTAGTGGAATAGTATCTTTTACAATCGTTACATTTGTCCCTTCCATTTCCTTCGTATAAATTTTTTCACCTTTCTCATTAAACACCTGTTATGAAGTGACCTTTGTCAATAGTTTTTCACCCATAATATTTTTCTTGATGGCATACAAAAGCTTCAGAAATAAGATCTATCGACAGTTAACCACTCTGTTATTCGTGGATTGGTTACCTCAGGTTAATGGTTCGTCGTTAGGCTCTTATAATCTCACTGCGTGGATCACACCTTTTCAAATTCTAATAAATAGCTTGTTTATCAGAATTTCAGCCATGCCAGAAGAGGTGAGTCATAGATAGCCAGACCTGTAATTCACTATCTCTGAAGCTCATCTATGCCATCAATTGATACCTTTGGTTTCTAACTATGAATGAATCAATCAACTTCATATCCTTCCCTCTTTATTTTCGGTGAATTTTACCTGTTTCTAATCCCCATATAAAACACCCCAGTTCTCTTGCGATAGCTGTAACGGCAACATTTCTAGGTTTCCCTTGATATATCATGCGATAATATTTTCTTTGTAACCTTTCTACAGCCTGATCCGCATAAGCAATCACTTCGCTTCGTTGCCCTTTTTGTCTTGCTTTCACTCGCTTCGATTTTAATCCGATTGTTCCTTTTACCAACGCATTTGCACATTCTACAAGAGTAGACCTAACGGTCGAATTTCCTTGTTTTGTAATCGAACGTCGACTGATTTTTTCTCCACTTGAGCTTTCGCTTGGTGTCAATCCTACATAAGCCATAAATGCTTTAGCCGTGGGAAAACGAGTGAAGTCTGCAATTTCCACATGAACAGTCATTGCCGATGTTGTATCTATACCTTTTAAGCATCTTAAATTTGCGATTGGTTCTTCGTACCTTTCACGATGAGATAATTCTTCTAATCTCAGACTGAACCGCTCAATTTTATCGACTAGAACATCATACTGTAATAGGTATTCGCCTAACGTTTCTTTGAATAATCCTTGTAGATCAAGATTCTTTAACCATTTCATATAAGCGATTGTCCAGCTTGATTTCCCTTCATACACATAGCCATGCCTTAAAAGGAATGCTTTTATCTGTTGTTTTATTTTTTTCAAAGATGTTTTAAAATCACCTAACATGCGGATATACTCTTTCACGGCAACATCCTCTTCTTCTGGAACATATACTTCTTTATAGGTGCCATTTGCTAAATTAAGAGCAATCATTTTGGCATCGAATTTATCATTTTTAACCATTTTATTTTTTGATGAACTGTACATTGTTGTGGGAGCTAAAATATCACAATCAATTCCATTTTGTTCAAGAAGATTATGAAGTGAATACCCTAAACAACCAGCCTCATATCCAGCTTTAATTTTTATATCTTCACCATATTTTGTTTTCAGTTTCTCAACGAATTTTTTTACGAGAGATACATTTGAAGCACATCGTGCTTCTCTTACAATTTCCCCAGTTGTTCCGTGTAGTGCACATAAGCTAAAACTTTCCTTGTGGACATCCATCCCAATATAGATTATATTTTCCATAGTGGCCTCCTATTATCATAGGGTATAACCCCATTCATAATGTTTTCATTCATTATTATGGGTTAAAATCCCTGACTTGATAATCTAGGAGGTCACTTCATATTATCTCTATTGATGCGTATTTTTCATCTGCATAATAGCTATGAGGCGTTTTAGTAGTAACCGTAAAAACAGCCCGCTTTTGCTCTAAGTCTGTATTTAATTCGGCAAACTGATCATCTCCTAATCCTAGGAATTGAATCGTTTCATTTACCAAATTGCTCACTTTCATTTCGTTAACATCAATCGTTAGACTATTATCCTTTTCCTTTACATAGGCATAATACGAACGGAAATGATACATTCTATCCATTTTCTCACCTGAAATTTCAACCGTATAAACCCCATTTGGTACGTCTTGTAAATTGATATCTGCTGTTTCAATTGTTTTTTCTTGAACAACTGTATTCCCTTCTTTTAATTTAATCTTTCTTCCTTTCAATGTATCTATTTCATTTGTATTTAAATGGATATGCAAATTCCCTTTTAACCCAAGTGAAGCAATTTGCTGATTCGTAACTATTTCAAAGTTAGAGTTTATCGGAATATCAGGATCAACTAGAGCTCTCGCCTTAGCTAATTGTGATTCAGGCACTATATACGCTAAAGAAGTAACTGCCGGATAACCTTTCGCCCTATTCATCTCTATTTGTTTATGATTAAGCTTAAAGCCCCATCTTTCAAAAACGGATGTAAAATCAACTTGTACATTCTCGCTATAATACTGATTCATTAAATCTGGTAAAGAATGGTCACCTTTTTTAAAAGCAGCATTACTAGCTAGTTTTCGATAACCTTGATACATTTTTGCAAAAGCTTCATCGCCAGCTTTTTGTTTCGCCATCGTTAAAAGAATAAGTTTTTGTCGTAAATCTAAGTCATCATAATTTTTATTTTCTTTCATTAAAGCATTATATAAATTCCGTTCTACTTGTTCCTTTTTCCCGAAATTAAACAACCAACCAACTTGATCTGCTTTTTTTCCATATTTACTATATTGATATTGAACACCGAATAGATTATTAGAAACTTCTCCTGTAAATATTCCTTGATTATCAAAACCAGCTTGGTATCCGTGAGCGATTTCATGTAAAGTTCCCCAACTCAGTTTATCTAACCACATCTTTGTACTATCTGAACTATTCGCTGTCCAATTTGCACCATAATAGGCACCGCCAGCACCGGATATATCTGCTTTTAAAAAATAACGATTTTGACTTTTTTTATTTTCAACCGCTGAACCATCTAAACCAATAATTGAATCATACATCGCAAAAATATTTTCATAATACGCAATTAACTCATCCAATGATTGAAAATCTTTTAAAGACCTTACTATTTCTTTATCTTTTTTAGGTATAAATAATTGAAAACTCTCCCCTTGAAGTAACGCATACTCTCCATCAAATTGATCCCATGTACTAAAAAATTGAGATACACTTCCTTGTTGTTTATAAATGGGAAGAGGTTTAGTAGCACTTTCATTCCCTACTTGGTACTCAAGTACAGCGTGCTCTTCACCATACGGAGTATCTATGAAAGGAAC
The DNA here is from genome assembly GCF_038005385.1 of Bacillus sp. FSL K6-2944. Lineage (NCBI taxonomy): Bacteria > Bacillati > Bacillota > Bacilli > Caryophanales > Bacillaceae > Bacillus > Bacillus sp. FSL K6-2944. The sequence goes on from NZ_JBBOTE010000001.1 coordinate 2,157,834, forward strand.
TAAAGGCGTATCACCTTGAATGGTAATCCATTCATTTCCTACTTGTATGGATTTTTCATTTTTAGAGTCATTAGACAATAAACGTAATGTTAATTTGTCTTTAAAATTAGGATTCGTTTGTCTTACCTTTAATGGTGTATTTCTCTGCAAAATAAATCCTAAATCTTGTCGATCGTGATATTTACCCTTACTTATGCCCGCCTGAAATATCCAAGTAGGCTCTTCTAAACTAGTAATTTCTTTTACATTTGTTCGTTCATCAGCATGTAAGTGTATATTTCCTATGAGGAAAAACATTGTATACATGATGCCTATAACAAGTAGCCTTTTCATTTACATATCTCCTTTTCTATTTTTTATATACAAAATACAATAAAACCCTCCTTCTTTACTTATAACTGTCGTCAGTAAGTTACTTATTAGTGTAATTATTATAGTTACATTAGCTCATGATTATCAATCATTAAATACATGTAATTTTGCATATATTAATGTTTAACGAAAAATTTCGAGATATCTTGTAATGATCCAATATTATTTCATACATTATTCAATAAAAAAAACACACGAAGCCCCTTAAGTCTTCATGTGTTTTCATACATGTTATTACATTTATAATTGAATAAATTATCTTATTCTGTAATATTAAATTTTGAAACCAATCCCCTTAATTCTTCCACCTTTTCTTTCATTTTGTTGGATTGGATTGATATTTGTTCAATTGATACGGCCTGTGATTGAATTGAATTTACTGTTTGAAGCGTCTCCTTTTTCACATCCGTTGCAGTTTCAGAAACTAGCGAAAGAGAAGCATTTACTTCTTCTGTACCAGCAGACATCTCTTCTGTCGCTGCGGATACTTCTTGAATTTGACTTGTAATCTTATCAATATCTCTCATAATAGACAAGAAGGTTTGATTCGCTTTGTGGGCAGCTTCTTTTCCTTCTACTGCCTTCTGTTGGCCTTTTCGCATGACATTAACTGTATCTTGAGTATCTTGTTGAATGGATTTTATTAAATGATTCACTTCCTTTGCAGATTCTTTAGATTGCTCAGCCAAGTCTCGAACTTCTGCGGCAACCACTGCAAATCCTTTCCCATTCTCTCCAGCACGTGCCGCTTCAATAGCGGCATTTAAGGCAAGAAGATTCGTTTGTTCGGCAATATTAGTAATTGCAGCGAGAGCTGTATCAATCTGTTGTGTACGTGTAACAAGTTTATTTATTACTTTTGATGTTTCCTCGACAACATCATGCACACTATTCATTTGAAGAATAGAGTGATTTATCACTTCACTACCGATATTTATTCGTTCTGTAGTCGTTACTGCTACCTCAGCGACTACAGCTGAAGATTCAGCTACAGTTTGCACCCCGGTTGTAATTTCTTCCATTGAGGATGAGCTCTCTTGAATACTAGTTACCTGTCCTTCTATTTTTGTTTTTACTTCTAAAACAGTCTGTACAACCTCATTTGAAATACTAGACGCTCGATTTGTATCTTGTAATACGCCCTCCGTAGTAGAAATAACCTCTTGTGTTGTCATCTTAACATTCGCAATTAATTGTTGAAGGTTATCTAACATACTATTAAAAGACTGAACAATATGCCCTAATTCATTATTTGCTTTATAAGGAGTACGTGTTGTTAAATCTCCAGCTGCTACTTTTTCCATATCACTTTGTAGTAACGCAAGTGGTTTTCGGATAGTTATTTTAATAATATATCCGATTAATATAATTATTAAAATTGCTAAAATCGAAATACTAACAAACATTATCATTGTATTTTGAGCACTATTATTATTTTCCTTCTGTAAAAGCTCTGCATTATTACTATTATATAAAATCAATTCACGAATTGATTTTATTGATTTTTGCATATTAGGTTCAATCTCTTTTAGGTAATATGCATATGCTTCCTCATTATTAGATTTCCCTAATTCTTGCGCTTTCTTCATTTGAGTCCTTAATTCATTAAATGTTTCATGAAACGTGTTATATAATTCTTTTTCTTTAGTAGAAATAACTTTAGCCTCAAACAGCTTTAAAAGATGATCATTTTCCTTACGAATTCCATCCATTTCTCTTATTAATTCATTCATTCTTTTTTCATCTTTTGATAACATTATTTCCATAAAGTTCATATTAACATGATAAAAATTAGATTCTACAATCCCAATCCGCTCAATTGGTAGTAAATTATCCTCATACATATTAGAAGAAGTACTTTTCCCTCTTTCTAGCCCCAAAAATCCTATTAGGGATAATACTATACATGCAATACTTGATATAGCTATTAGTATGTTTAGTTTTGTACCAACCTTACTGTTTCTTAATAATTCCAATTTAACATTCTCCATTCTAATATATAGTTTAAGTAATGTATTTTATAATAAGAATCCCAAAATTACGATGTTTATTTTGCGATATGCAATTTTGCATATCATCCACTACTGATTCAAAATAACCTAACATTGTAATTTTGGTTTTCCAAAAATTCATGATTATGAACACACCCTATTAATTCTTGAACTTCTCATCCAAAATATCCAAAAATATTGTGGCACCAGGGGAACCCATCATTGATGTATAAATTACACTACCATACAAGACTAGCTTAAAAATATTTTTCTTATTGCTCATTTTTCTATTTCCTCTCTATTAGAAGTACTCCTAGCACATCACACTAATAAAAACGATAGTATTAAAAAATAAGGAAAGACATAACACCTATGTCTTTCCTCTAAAATTGTAACACTCAATATACTCTTAGCTCTATTTGATTTGCCAGTTAAATCCTCACATTTCTTTCTTTATAATATCTCCTAACTCCGTCCAACTTGTAATCCGCGGGATATTGAGATGTTGATTGTAAGAAGTAGTTTTTGCATACACATTTATCGGTTTTCCTATTAACGTTTCTAAGACTGCCGGCTTATCATCAAAGAAATAGTTTAATTTTATTTCTTGTATGAAGTGTATTTTTTCTTCATCCTTCATTCCATAGAAAAAGCGATCTTCATGTACCGGAAAACCTTTTTCTATTAACCATTTTTTTGTTTGCTCTCCATGTTCTTTAGGCCGTGCTGTTATATAGTATATTTCATGTCCCTGTTTTTCTAATTCTTGTAATGTCTCTACTGCATATGGAAACGGTGAACAAGAAGTATAATAAATCTCATCCAGCAAACTATTCCACATATGACTGCCTTCCTCCGAAGTCATCCCAAATGCTTCATGAATTTCAATTGTTTTTAAAGAATGAAATACATCCAATCCTACTTTTTTGTTTAATTTCTTATTATATAAATGAAAAGCATGCTGCCTTAAATCAATTAATGTATCATCGATATCAAATCCAAACTTCACTCTTCATCGCTCCTTTCTGCAATCCATTTATCGAAACATATAAGTAGCTTTTATTCTCCTTATATTTTCCGATATTCTGGATAGCCAATAAATCTATAATCTTTTCCAACCTGGGTAAATGATACATCCTTAAATTCAATTGCATCTTGCATTTTAGTAATACCAGTCCCCTCTACAAAGCTAGGCGCCAATCTGCCCCCAATAATTTTTGGTGCGACATATAATATAAGTTTATCCATCAATTTATTTTCAATAAACGAAGCATTTACCTCTCCACCACCTTCAACAAGCAGGGAGGAAACTCCTTTTTGCCCTAAAACATCAAGCATTTCATGTAAGTTTATATGCTTTTCTCCGCTAGTAACAAATACTTTAACTCCTGCATTTTCTAATGCTATCTTTTTTTTCGCTGCATGATTACTTGTTGTAAATATCCAGGTAGGAGCTTCTCCATCTGTAACAACATTAGCTTCCATCGGTATGCGTAATGTCGAGTCCAATATTATTCGAATTGGATTTCGTCCATTTGGAATACGTGTTGTCAATGATGGATTATCCTTTTGAACAGTATTCGCTCCTACTAAAATAGCCGCATTTTCGTTTCGTATTTGGTGTACTTCTTGTCTTGCTTCTTTAGATGTAATCCACTTACTATCCGATGAAGACGTAGCGATTTTACCGTCTAATGTAACTCCTGATTTAATCGTTACAAATGGACGCTTTGTCAAAATATATTTATTAAAGACTTCATTCATTTTTTTAGATTCTTCTTCACACACTCCTACAAGTACTTCAATACCTGCATCTTGTAGAATTTTAATTCCACGTCCAGAAACAAGCGGGTTTGGATCAAGTGTAGCAACTACTACCTTCTTAATTCCTGCTTGTACAATTGCTTCAGCACAAGGCCCTGTTCTACCATGATGAGAACAAGGTTCAAGAGTTACATAGATTGTAGCACCACGTACCTGTTCTCCAGCCATACGTATCGCATGTATTTCGGCATGTGGTTCTCCGGCCTTCATATGTGCTCCGACCCCTACAATTCGATTATCATTTACAATTACAGATCCAACCAATGGATTTGGAGTCGTTTGTCCCTTCATAGCCTTGGCATTTTCTAGTGCTAGCTTCATATACAATTCATGCTCAAGCATGTAAGTGTCCCCCTTCAAAATGTCCAGAACGCTGAATCTTCGTTTGCAAATATTTCTCATTAAACTCTGAGATATCACCCCATAACGGTTCACGACTCGTAACATTTAATCCAGCTTTTTGTAACGCTTCTAATTTTTTCGGATTATTTGTAATAAGTTTTACAGGTTTTGAGCGTAGCGCTTTTAATACTTCAATTGTATCATCATAGTTTCGAACATCATCTTCAAAGCCTAGGTTCAGATTAGCTTCTACTGTATCTAACCCATTTTCTTGCAAGAGGTACGTCATTGCTTTACTAAACAAACCAATTCCTCTTCCTTCATGATTCGCTAAGTAAAATAAAGCACCTGAACCATGTTCTGTAATCATTTGTAAAGACTGCTTTAATTGGAATCCACAGTCACAACGTTTACTACCAAAGATATCACCGGTGTGACAAATACTATGCATACGAATTAGGGCATCTTCAGAATTCTCAAAATCACCATATACAAGCACACTAGATTGCTGCATATCAGCTAAATTAATAGATGAGAGTTTTTTGATAATTCCTTCTACACTATTTGTAACCTCACTACATTGTAACCAAGAATACCATTGGAAAATTTTAGTCTCCCCATATAAATTAATTGGCAATTTGATAGGTCCTACTAAATAAATATCCTTTCCATCTTGATGTATAAATTGAATTTTATCTTCTAACATATGAATTGTATCTGTTGTAACCATTAGGTACCTCCTAGTATTGAGAATCTCTAAAAATTCTCTTCCATTGTTATATTTTTTATTGTTTAACTTACACAACGTAAGTGTTTTTACAGATGCTATTCTTTTTTCTCTCAGCTTATATGCAATATGTATCATTACAACTTTGGCCATTTAAAGAAAAGAGTTTTAGTTACATAAAACAACTTAGTTACTTTATGTAAGTGAGTATACATTCGTAATTAATTTACGTCAAGTAATTAATTATAAAAACATTTGTTACTAATAGTAAGATGTTATATAATTTGTTTTAGGAGGTGAAGGAAAATGAATGATTCTACATTATGCCCTCGCTTTGAAAAAGGAATGAAATTTTTTAGCCAACGATGGACAGCACTAATTATTTACCAACTTTTTTCTGGATCTCAGCGCTTTTGTACGCTTGAATCTTCTCTTCCTGTTAGCGGAAGATTACTTTCAGAAAGATTGAAAGAATTAGAACTAGAAGGAATTGTCGAACGTAAAGTCTTTCCTGAGACACCAGTTCGTATAGAATATTCTTTAACTCAAAAAGGATTTGCTTTAGAAGCTATTATTCGCGGAATAGAAGAATGGTCACAGGAATGGATAGAACTTGAGGAATAACATAAAAGCTTTTTCGTATATAGTTTTAAGTAATCAAATTACAGATATCTATTATTAAAACGCTAGTTTTTCAAGCATTTATGAAAAGCTAGCGTTTTTTAATGAATAAAATAAAATTTAAGAAATGAAACAAGATGATCAAACCGATCACCTTGTTCCTTTAAAGATTAAAATAGTGATTTTAACAACTTTTATTAATACATACTCGATTAACAGAAATAATAAATAGAATTTTTGTAACTAAACAGTTTTATTTTCGCAATACAGTTAGCTTATCCCGCTATTTGCGGACAGTAAGACCACCACTGATTAAATTCCCATTTTATTGCATTTGAATATTACTTATGAAATTTCACACGCTCTTCAAGTGGTTGGAATTCTTTTTCACCTGGTGCAGCTGTTGGATTACCAAATGGCATTTGTGCAATTAGCTTCCAATTAGCAGGGACATTCCATTCTTGTTTTACCTCATCGTCAATTAATGGATTATAATGTTGTAAAGATGCCCCTAATCCTTCTGCTTCTAAACCTGTCCACACGACTAATTGGTGCATACCTGATGCTTGGTGTGACCAAATTGGGAAGTTTTCAGCATATGCAGCAAATTTTTCTTGAAGCGATTTAACGATAGCCTCATCTTCAAAGAATAGTACTGTTCCATAACCAGCTTTAAAAGAATCCATTTTTTGTTGCGTTCCTGAGAAATCTCCATCTCCAACTACTTTTCTTAATGTTTCAGTTGTAATATCCCATAATTTATCATGAGCTTCACCAAATAATACAACTAATCGCGCAGTTTGAGAATTGAAAGCTGATGGAGTATATTTCACAGCAAACTCCACAATTTCTTTAATTTTTTCATCCGATACTTGTACCTCTTTGTTAATTCCATAGTAAGTACGTCTTTCTTTCAGTGCAGTATAGAAATCTTTTGTCATAATTCATTTCCTCCTAAGTTTTAATATTCTTCAAAATGATACATTGCGAAGATAATATGAGTTGAAATGAGTTCATTTTTGAACCATTGAACACCATAACACCAATTGCTAGTCATTCTGAATCTAAACCACTGCTTCTTGCTTCAGTTTCCCTAAAAAAACACTTATAGCATCATTGATATAATCTAGTGATCATTCGGTATTATTTTACCCATTCTCTATTCATGTATCCTGCTTGTTTCATATTTACACAAATATGAAAATAACCTTAAATTGCTGGTCAAAAAAGCCAGGTAGCATGAATAACACATTACCTGGCTTTTTACATTTTTAATTTAAATTCAACTAAACATTACCAATGAATAGTAGTAAAAACTATACCTGTCACTTATTTAATAATTAACATCTCATAAGGATGTTGTTCCATAAATCTATTCTCCCAAGGAATCTCTAATGATGTCCAATTTGAACCACCGTCTACTGACTGATACACTCCTTTATTGCTAAACAGATAAAACGTTCCATCACTTGTTGCCTTTAATACTGGTATGATTGTGCCTTTAGGAGTTGGTAAACCTACATTCATTTCTGCCCAAGACTGATTTTTTTCTTTCTTATAAATAAATGATTCACAATTTCCATTATTGTAATCATGCGCTACGTGTGGATTTGAAGATGTCGCGATAATAATATTTTCTGGATCATTTGGGTTAACTGCCATTTGATATGCGTAATGATGCTTTAGCCCACTACACATATAGTTCCAAGTCTTACCTCCATCATTACTCTCCGCATACTCTTGACCTGGTTCTTTCAAGAATGAATCACCTAACACCCCGTATAAACGATTTGGCGCATCGCCATGTGATTTAAGAATGTGAATATCTTGAGGATAGTTCCCCTCTTTTTCCTCAGTCCATGTCTTACCTCCATCTACACTTTTAATTAATCCGCCTACCTCAATAGTCGTATAAATAGTTTCTGGATTATTAGCATCAATTTCAATATGTTTTACATGGTGTGTATATGTTCTTTGAGGAAAGAACCATGATGAATATGATGGCATTTGTCGATAATCAGTTAGCAGCTCAAAACTGTTTCCTCCATTTTTGGATACGAACATTGCGCTCGGTTCAGTTCCTACATATACAATCCCGTTACCGTCATCCCCCTTCGCTGGAGATACAGAAACTGCTGTAATAGCTCTCATATGAATAGCATTTGCTGGGAACACTTCACCAAAGGAAGGTAACGCACCAATCGCTTCCCATGAACTTCCTCCATCTTTACTTCTCCATAATCCCCTGTCAAAGGTACCACAATACATTCTTTCTGGATCGTATGGATCTGAAGCTAACGCAACCGGATTCGCACCTACAAACTGCGATTGGACGCTCCATGTTGAGTCTTTTTTTTCTGCAATTACAAGTTCTCTATCAAACGCTAATATGAATTTTTCCATAACTAAAATCTCCTCGTTTCATAATATATCTACTGTATTATTTAAATTTTTACCGTTACAAGTTATGAGATAACACTTATATGCTACAGCATATAAAGGATAAATTTTATAAGCAATATGTGATTAAAAACTTACATTATATAATTTGTTAACTTCACATCAGTATGATGAACAAGATGTCCTGTTAACTCATATAAGTCCATATGCCACCTTCAAATAAATCGCAATTTATATGCTATAGCATATATAATATAGAATGCATTATTTTATGTCAAACTTTAATACTGTTAATAAGTTCTTTAGCTCGCCTAAAGTAATTTAAAAGTCATAATATAAACAGAAACATTTTATTGAATAGAAAATAAAAAAAGAGTGCAATTTTTGCACTCTTTTTACTCATTTCTATTAGAAATCAAAGTTATCAGGATCTGGACCAACGCGGTGATTTTGATTTAATGCATCGATTTTTTCCATATCTTCTTTCGTTAATTCAAAGTTAAATACATCTGCATTTGCAATAATGCGGTGCTCTTTCGTTGATTTTGGAATTGTGATCACTTCATTTTGAAGGTCCCAACGTAAAATCACTTGTGCTGTTGTTTTACCATGTTTCTCAGCAATTGCCTGTAATGTTTCATTATCTAATAATTGACCTTGCATAAGTGGTGACCATGCTTCCATTTGAATACCTTGTTCTTTACAGAAAGCTTGTAATTCTTTTTGTGTTAAACGAGGATGGTATTCTACTTGGTTGATCATCGGCTTAATTTCTGCATCTTTTATTACATCTTGCAGATGGTGAATTTGGAAATTACTTACGCCAATTGCACGTACACGCTTTTCTTTATAAAGTGTTTCTAACGCTCTCCATGTATCTTTATATTTCCCTTCTACAGGCCAGTGAACAAGATATAAATCTAAATAATCTAGCTTTAATTTTTTTAAGCTCTCTTCGTATGCAGCAATCGTTTCTTCATATCCTTGATCTGCGTTCCATACTTTTGAAGTAATAAATAATTCTTCTCTTGAAATACCAGTTGTTTCAATACCGGCACGAATCCCCTCACCTACAGCTGCTTCATTTCCGTAAATTGCAGCTGTATCAATGCTGCGGTATCCTGCTTTAATTGCTGATTTAATCGCTTCTACAAGTTCTGGTCCTTCTTCTACTTTAAATACACCTAAACCAAACCAAGGCATTTCCACACCATTACTTAATACTGTTTTACTTTGTAAGTTTTTCATTTTATTTTCTCTCCTTTTATTTTACTTGATCTCTTTTTTCTAATGTCATGCTCCATGCTGTTAAAATAACAGCACCTACTACCATAATGCCGCCTACCCAAGCTGTATGAATTAACCCTAACGAGTTCGTTACAATACCGCCTAAATAAGCACCAAGAGCAATCCCAGCATTAAACGCCGCAATATTAATTGCCGATGCAACATCGACAGCACTCGGTACAAATCGTTCAGCTAACATTACGACATATACTTGTAACCCTGGAACATTCATAAATGCGAATAGCCCCATTAAAATAATTGTGATTAACCCAGCTACCTTAAATGGTGCCGTAAATGTTAAAACAAATAGTATAATCGCTTGAATAAAGAACATGTAGAATAGCGCTCGAATTGGATTATGATTCGATAATTTTCCGCCAATCACATTCCCTATCGCAATGGCGATTCCATACACTAATAAAATGATAGTAACCGTATTTGCTTTAAATCCTGTTACCTCTTGTAATAACGGAGATAAATACGTAAATGTTACGAATGTTCCCCCATATCCTAATGCAGTAATAATGAAAACTAGTAACAGTCTTCCGTTCGTAATCAGTTTAAATTGATCGCGGAATGATACAGACGCACCTTTTTTCATATTAGATGGAATGAGAATACTATTTGCAATTAAGGCGATAATTCCAATTACTACAATTGCTAAAAATGATGTTCTCCAGCCAAATTGTTGACCAATAAATGTTCCAATTGGTGCACCTGTAATAGTTGCAACTGTTACACCAGTAAACATAATCGCAATCGCGCTAGCCCGTTTATTTTCTGGGACAAGTGCCGCAGCAATTGTTGAACCAATTGACATAAACACACCATGCGAAAGTGCAGAAATAATTCGCGCAATAAGTAATACAGTGAAGCTTGTTGCTACCGCTGCGATCCCGTTACCAATAATGAAAATAATCATAATCCACATTAATAACGTTTTTCGTGACATATTAGCTGTTAATGACGTTAATACTGGAGCCCCAAACGCTACGCCTAACGCATATAAAGAAACTGTTAAACCAGCCGTTGTAACCGACACATGTAAATCTTCCGAAATAGATGGTAATAAACCGACACTAACAAATTCAGTTGTCCCAATCCCGAACGCACTAATTGCTAACGCTAACAACGCAAATATACTTCTTCGATTCGTCTGAACTTCTGAAGACGATGCTGTATATGAATTCAATTGAGTTTCCCCTCTTCCCTATAATTCCTATCATAATAGTGCGATAAAAAGGCCCTTTTATCTTCTAAAAAACATATTTAATCTCTACAAACGCTATTATGAATGGTTTCATTCTTTTTTTAAAGAACGCACTTTAAAGTACTATAGGTACTTTTTAGTACCGTAAAGCTTGTCTCTCTCTTACATGTACTATTATGAAATATATTCAATACAATGAATAGTACGTACTTTAAAGTGCTGTAGGTACTAAAAAGTAACATAGTTAGTTACCAGTACCGTAAAGCTTGTTTCTCTCTTACATGTGCTATTATGAATGATAATCACCCTAATAAAAAGTACGTACTTTAAAGTACTATAGGTACTAAAAAGTAACATTTATATAACCTAGCTTATTTTGCTCAAAAATTGAAATCTACATTCCACGAAAAAGACTTTCAAATGAAGAAATACACTTTCCCGTAGAGGCAACTTTAGAGAATATTACTTAAACATATAAAGGATCATGTTCATTACCACAGACAAATAATAAAAAGGCAAAAACGAACAGAAATGTGTTCATTTTTGCCTTTTTTATTTAATGATTAAAATGTACGACTTTTGGAAAGGAAATCTGCATTAGCTCCTGTTACACCACTTTGTCCCCAGTTCCCTGGAATCATTTCACGAATAAGAATTAGCACTTTATCCAAAGGTGCATGAGTATATTTAGATGTTACTTGTGTAAGTTCGTTTACCCACTTATCCTTTGTCTCTTGATCAAATGTATTCCATATATCAATCTTAATAATAGCCATTCCATTAACGTTACGACCTAGTGTATCGTAAGACTCTTTTGTCTCCCAATCGGACACCCTACTTTTCACAGCAAAGGTAGCATCACTTGCTACAGCCCCAGCTTTCCCCCAGTTTTCTTTCTCAAGTTCCGTTATCAACACTTGAATTTTATCAGGGACAATTTTTAATAGTTTTATTGTAAGTTCCGTTACACTATAAATAAATTCCTTCTTTTCTTCTGTTGACATGGTTGGCCAAGTATTTAGCTCGATTAATGGCATAGTATTGCCCCCTAAATTTAATTATCTATTGACTAGTTACAACTATTGGTTCAAATGATTTTTAACTGCTCTTACTACCAATTCGTGATCTTCTTCTGGTGGTAATCCTGAAACTGTTATCATTCCAATAACCCCTACGTTTTTTATTCTGATAGGAAAGCATCCACCAAACGCAGCATATTCCGAAGTATCTAAAAGATATTTTTCATTATATGAAATTCCAGTTATTTCACTTTGTATCTGCATATAATACGAGCTACGATCATGCAGGGAAACGACTCGTTTTTTACGCTCAATCCATTTCGTATTTTCCGCATTTGTCCCTGTCATCTTGAAATGAAATAATTGCACACCATTTTTCGTTATATCGACAGCAATCAATTTCCCCTCTCGCTTTGCTGTTTCAACGATAAATAAACCTAGTTGCAAGGCATCTTCATTTGTAAAAGAGGAAAATTGAAGCGTTTCCTCCTCTTTTACAATTTGTTTACTTATTTCATTCAAATTTGAAGTACTCATATCTTTAACCTCCATAATTGTTTTATGCCACACCGACATTTTTTCGAAATTATTAGGCCATATAGTACAACCTTTCAATCAATCTGATTCCAAATAAACTGCTGTAACATCGTTGGTAACTAGTAGTACCGTAAAGCTTATTTTCTTCTTACTGGTGCTATTATGAATGATATTCAAAGTTATAAAAAGTACGCACTTTAAAGTGCTATAGGTACTTTAAAGTACTATTCTACTTATCCCTATCTTACAGAGACTATTATGAAATATATTTAACATCTTAAAAATGTATGTACTAAAGAATAATATTTTTAATCACTAACTTTTTTGATCAATCGTTATAATCCAATTTCATCAAAATTTTTATCAATTATTACACTATCCAACAATAGGAGGAAACAAAGATGGATGAAAATATATCCAAAAGCTGAAAAGCAGTTGAGTCCCTTGAGGAAATAGTTATAATTCACTACTTATAGAAATAGGCATACAAAAACGCCATCCTTTCCTATAATTCTACAGAAAGAATAGCGTATTTTTCAAAAATGAGTTCTTTTATTGAGAAACTTTGATTCTATATCATACATAAAAGGGCAACCAGTGCTAAAACAGCTGGAAGTCCTTGTTTCACAATAATTGATTTATTAGATGTGAAACCTCCGAAAATAGCTGCTACCACCACACAAATCACGAAAAATAATTGGACCATATAACCAATTGGATTGAGTCCAAGTACAAGTCCCCAAATGAGACCAGCCGCTAAAAATCCATTATATAAACCTTGGTTTGCAAACATAATGGCTACGTTTCGATCTCCTTCTAAATGCTTCGGTAATTTGAAAGCACGTTTCGCTACTTTTGAATCAATAAAAAACATTTCAAGGATCATGATAAACAAATGTTCTAATGCTACGATCCCGACTAAAATAGCTGCGATTATTTCCACACTATTCTGCCCCCTACACTCTCTATTCTTTAATATTCTCTACATTTTTTTGCACCTGTAATAGAACATGAATAAGTATTTTGCGTTCTTCTCCACTGATATTTACGAACATTTCCTTCATAAAATGTTCCTTTTCTTTCTTGTCAAAATATTAATTGATATATCAATTATTGATACATCAATTAATATACATCTCTCTTTTTATTTTTGCAAGTTTTTTTGCTCAATTGGTTTTATTTTGTTCCAGCAACTTTAAACCAATTCAAAACATCAGTTCGCATTTCTAGAAATCATAATTACTTTAAGTTCATTCTGACAATCATATTTAACTAAATATATAAAAGAATTGAGTTATATCTCCATCAATTTATAAAAATTAATTTTTTCTAAAAACAGATACTTTACGTTTTTTATAGTAATAAAAATCATTTTTTTGTTTCAGAGGCAATCCATTTTGTTAGCCTGATGGGCATAAGATAGCACCCATATGGAGAACCAATTATCTTTCAAGAAGATGGCTAGAAATCTGGAATTGGTACAGGAGTTGCCTACTTCCCCGATTCAGATGGTACTAATTTAGAGCTAATTGCTCCAAAAGGGCCATTTAGACGTGACTAATTAAAATATATTAATACTGAAAAACCACCTTTATGAGAGGTGGTTTTTTGTTGCTAATAGTGAAGGTTAATATTGAGGTCTGATTGATACCTATTCCTTTTCCACATCTTTCATCATACCATCGAAAGAATAGTCTTATAGCTATTTCAAATATTTCGGCAGTACTATATTGCTAGCAAGCTAAAATTTCATGGTACTCCCCAAAAACTCTGCTGAATCATAACCCAAAGTTCATTTTATCATTTCAAGGTAATTCGAAATTCTTAAGTTGTTGGGCACGGGGTACAGCTGAAAAACAGTGTATATTCATTAACTTCAAACTAATTTTGATGTAACAAAATTGTATTTATACCTTTTTAACAAATTCAGATTTTAATTTCATAGCTCCAAAACCATCAATTTTACAATCAATATTATGATCTCCATCAACTAATCGGATACTCTTTACTTTTGTACCAATTTTTACAACTGATGAAGTTCCTTTTACTTTAAGATCTTTAATTACTGTTACAGAATCACCATCGTTTAAAATATTTCCATTTGCATCTTTAATTACCTTTGTATCTTCACTATTTTCAGCTTCTAATTCTAAAGTCCACTCATGAGCACATTCTGGACAAACAAAAAGATTCCCATCTTCGTAAGTGTATTCTGAATTACATTTTGGACAATTTGGTAAATTAGACATATTTTTATTTCCTCCACTCATTTTCGTGTATTCTATTAAATAAATATTATTTTTAATTTCCCTTTTCCGTTTAAATATACGGAAAATATTCTCTTCTTACTGTTTGATACTTATTTGTTGAATGTATAAAAAAACTACTTGTTCACACCTTGTAAAAAATCTTCTCCACATTCTCCAAAGCAAACTTTCTTCTTCTCTATTTTTTAATAAAATGATGAAAAAGTAGATGAAATCAAACAAACTTTGTATGTGAAGTGAAATTTTTAAAAATCTAATGCATTTACTTTATTCTTTATTGTATTGATTTCCTGAGATTGCTGAGAAAGCCCTGTACACTCATGAAAAGCAAAATGCTTACACCCTATACATTTTCTTGTATTCAGATGTCCTAAAGCACAATTAATTGCTTCCCCGGTATGATCAAAAAAGTTTTCTTTCCCAATCTCAGCGTACAATCCATTCTTATCTAGATTGGCTTTTAGCTCTGATTGAATTCCAGAAATAAGAAGTACGCCACCTTGTTTTTTGAAGTGCTGAACAATATTCCTAAAGTAAGACTCTCCTGTGGTATCAATAAAAGGAACTTTTCCCATACGTAAAATTAAAACTTTAGGTTTATAATGAATAGTCGCTAAAATATTTTGTTCAAATGTTTGAGCAGCCCCAAAGAATAATGGGCCTTCTATTGTATAAATACTAATTTGTGGACAATCATGAGCTTTATTTACCACATGCGATAACAATTTTTCATTCTTTTTTGTATGATCAGGAAGCACTTTAGATATAACAAGCATATTACTCATACGTTTTGTAAACAAAATAACAGCTAAAATAAGACCGATCTCCACAGCTGTTGTTAAACTAGTAAATACAGTAAGTAAAAATGTTACTAGTAATACAAGGGAATCTCCTGTCTTCATTTTGAGTATGTGATAAAAATGTTTTTGTTCGCTCATATTCCAAGCTACCACCATTAAAATGGGAGCCATACTAGCAAGAGGAATATGTGAAGCATATGGAGCTAACAGTAAAAGTGTCAATAACACAAATCCCCCATGAATAATACCCGACATCGGAGATACAGCCCCACTCTTAATATTAGTCGCTGTACGAGCAATTGCTCCAGTTGCTGGAATCCCGCCAAATAACGGGGTAACAATATTTGCAATCCCCTGACCGACAAGCTCTTTGTTACTGTTGTGTTTACTATTTGTCATACCATCTGCCACGACAGCGGATAAAAGCGACTCAATTCCACCGAGCATCGCAATAACAAATGCAGGACCAATTAACTGTTTTATACGTTCTAATGTGATTTCTGGTATATCAAACTGAGGAAGTGTATTTGGAATCGTGCCATATGCTGCACCAATAGTAGGTACATGACCTGAGAAAAATACAGTTGCAATTACAGTTGAAATAACAACACCTACTAATGAACCAGGCACTTTTGGTAAAATCTTTGGTGTTATGAGTATAACAAAAAAGCAAATCAAAGCAGTTATAACACTATAAAAATTGGTAGTACTGATATGAGTGAAGAGTTCCTTCAAATTCGCTAGAAATTCCTCATGCTTTTTTATACCTGTTAAACCTAAAAAACTAGCAATTTGTCCCGTAAAGATAATAACAGCAATACCTGAAGTAAAACCAATTGTTACAGGACGTGGAATAAACTTAATTAAAGAGCCTAGTTTGAAGATTCCCATAAGACATAAAATAATTCCAGCTAACAAACCCGCGAGTAGTAAATTTTCGTATCCATAGGTAATTACAACTCCTAAAAGAATCGGAACAAAAGCACCTGTAGGTCCTCCAATTTGATACTTCGAACCACCAAACAGTGAAATGAGTATTCCAGCAATACAGGTTGTATAAATCCCATACTCTGGCTTAACACCAGAGGCTATAGCAAAAGACATAGCAAGTGGAATCGCAACAACTCCAACAATCATTCCTGAAAGAAGATCCTTTTGAAAATGTGCTAATGAATATCCTTCAAACCTTCCTGTAAATAACTTTCTCATTACAAACCCTTCTTTTCTATTTTTAATAGATCTGGATTACAAATGTATTTCTCGGTCCCTTATACAGAAAATTGTCCTTTTCACAAAAATAAAAAACATCCTAATATTTACTATATGTTTTACTTAAATGACACTCCAATTCACCTATATCTCCACCTTGTTGTACATAGGATTTCAATCTTTCTGCTAAACGTTCTCCGGCTCGACTATCTAGCTTCTTCGTATCAATAAACGATCTAATCCTTACCTTATCTGGAGTAATATCTCTACGAAACATTTGTCCTGGAATTTCACTCCAAAAACGATTCCATTCATCCAGTAATCCTATTTGATCAAATAAAAAACCTTGAATTCCACATAACCAAGCTGTACAAGCAGTATTTCTTTTTCGACATCCAACTCCATCTTGTAAATGTTGGCATGAAAAACAACAAGAATTTCCACTTTTTATACAAACTTCACAAACGTAATGAGCTCCTAATGAGCGAAATGTTTCAATCCCATGTTGGATGATATCTTCTTTCTTAACCTCAATACTCAACCTATCCCTCCTTGGCCATCATTTCACTTTCTGCTTCATCTAGCTCTTCTAACATTGAAATCGTATCGATTAAATGGTTGTTGAAAATCTTCCGTGCAACCACCAATAAATCCACAATAATAGGGTCTCGTAAAGAATATAAAACTCTTTTTCCATCTTTCCTACCAACAACAATATTTTTTGAACGTAGTACACTTAATTGCTGAGAAACAGCTGAGCCTTCCTTATTTAAAATATCTTGAATTTCGTTTACGCTTTTTTCACCTTCTGACAATAATTCTAAAATACCTATTCGCAAAGGGTGTGCTAAGGCTTTAAAGAAATCTGCTTTAAATTGTTGCATTTCGTTTCCCATTGAAATCCCTCCGTTACTTTTCCTCAATTTCAAAAAGTATCATATACATCTTCAAATGTTTGAATATGTATATGATACTTTTAAAACCTCGAATTTTCAATACAAATTTTACAATATTAAATAAGCATCAAATAGAGAAATATACTATTCAAATTCAGGTTCAAAATTTATTATCCAAAATAAAAGCGCCTAACATATTAGGGATATATAATACGTTAGGCGCTTGATATTTAAAATTTTTCGATTTAGGTCTTGATAATATTGGATGAGTATATGACCAAAACGCTAGATGACTAATATGAATAAACTTATTTGTAAAATTAATTCCTTAGAATATTTTAAGAGCAAGTTTTGAAAAAAACTATTCAAAACTTGCTCCTTATTTTCTCAGATCCAACTATTTTGATACTAAAACCAACAGTAGTGAATTAGAATAATGACTTAATACTTGCTAAGACAGTAAGTACACCTACAATAATAACAAATACGTTGCTCATTTTCCCTTTGTATTTAGCTAGTACTGGCACTTTTTGAATCGCATACATCGGTAATAGACATAAGATAGCAGCAACTAAAGGACCGCTTAGAGAATCAATAAGTCCAAGAATACTTGGATTTGTATAAGCAACAAACCAGCATGATAATACAACAAAAGTAAGAATTATTGTCTTAATTGTTTTTTCTTCAATATCTTTTCCACGTGATTTACCAAACTTAATAATCATGTCACGCATTACTTCAAATGCTCCTATATAATGGCCAAGGAAAGACTTTGTAATAGCCACAAAAGCAATAATTGGAGCTGCAATAGTGATTACAGGCGAATTAAGCTCATTAGCAAGATATGAAAGAATTGATAAGTTTTGCTCTTTTGCCATTTTTATATCATCTGGAGTCAAGCTCAATGCGCTACTCCAAACGAAGAACATAACAACAGCGAATGTCATGATATAACAAACCTTTTGTATTTGCGCACATTTAGCATCAGTGGCTTCGATTCCATACGTAGCTCTCTGTTTCACAACAAATGATGAAATCATAGGTGAATGATTAAATGAGAATACGATGATTGGTAGAATCATCAATATCGTCCCAAAATAGCCTGTTCCTGTTGAAGCAGTTGAAACAGCTGAAAAACTAAGCATTGACGTATTCCACTGTGGAATTAAAGATATTGCGATAAACAGTAGAGAAACTATGAAAGGATACACTAACATACTCATTACCTTTACAGTAATATCTTGACCAAAATTCAGTATAGCGATAAGACCAAGAACTAATACAAGTGATAAAATAGCTCTTGGAGGTTCTGGCATGTGCAATTGATGCACAATAAAACTACTTGCAGTGTTTGTAAGCGCAACCGAATACATTAGTACGATTGTATAAATTGAACCGAAATATACGATGTTAAAAATGATACTCGCTTTATTTCCGAAATACTCTCTAATTGTACCTGTGATCCCCTCATCAGCAGAATTAGAAGCGTATATCATTTTAGCAAGTGCCCTATGTGAGTAGTACATAACTGGATATGCAAGCAATGTAATTAGTAGTAAAGATAATAAACCACCTGAACCTGCATTAATCGGTAAAAAGAGCACCCCTGCTCCAATTGCAGTTCCAAATAGACTGAGTGCCCATGTAGTATCCTGCTTATGCCACTTTTTCGGATCTGCATATTGCTCATTTTTTAGTGCGGTATTTTCAGCTTGAACTTCTATTTTCTTTGCAGTATTCCCGTTCATATAATAACTCCCCCTTGTATCTATTCCTGCATTTCTCTTTGCAACTAATAAATATTCCCTTTTTGGAAAATGAATTCCTTACAAGTTGCCCCACATTGTATGTCCTTCATCATAATGAATCCAAATTGAAACATTCGCTAATTAGCGTCCTAATATAATTGTTAGCGTTCACAAAAAAGTTTACTCGTAATATCCGCTCTTTATATAAAGAACCCTTAAGAGAACAATATGGAATAGACTTCATAAATACGTTGCAACATTTCTAATAACAGTGTATTACTTTAATGGTTTCTCTTTTTTACTTTTAACAGTAATTTTAGCTAAACCGGCCTCTCTTCATTTGCGAGGCATTTCTTTCTCAATTCTATACATTACTTTCATAACTTCGGTAGCACTGATGATATTGCTCACACAAGCCACTGAAGCACATTACATACGTTTCGCCTCTAATCACACACCTTTCTTACTAATAATCGCATTTTTTATATTTTCTCCAGAGATAATAAAATTTCTCTCGACGCCCTCATTATAACGTGTATATTTATAAAATTAATATTTTTATATTTTCAGAAATATTAAAGAGGAATAATTTTATATGGATAATATTTTACAGTTAGCATGTAGCCATTGTTTTTATCGCTTAAAGCTGAATTAGTTAGTAAAAAAATACAATAATACATTGTTTTTCTAGGTGACTTATTATAAAAATACTTATATCCCCTTTTATCAAAAAATTTTATTTTAAACATAAAAGATATTCTAATAAATAATTAATGTAGGTAAAAAGAAAAAAATCCCAAAATAAAAAAACCAAATTTTAGGATATATATTATTAATATTGAATTCATATACAATTTAAAAAGCTACACTGAGCAAAAAACAAAAAAGCTGCCCCATATGGACAGCTCATTTACATAATTATCGTTATCAGGAATACACAAACAAATCACTTCAATATCATCTTAATTGTAGTTTGTTCGGCTCTTCTTCAGGGATATCTCTATGTTTGTAATGAATCGTTTTTACATCATTTCCTTTTATGCGAAAAGTAATTGTGTCCCATAAGGCGGATTGTGTGCACCCTCAAAAGTTTAAATTTTAAAATCCCTCATTAACTAGCTCTTTTATCGAGTTTAATTTTGAAGAAAGCTCGATAAACCATTCTTCATCCCCTGTTAATAATGCAAGATCTATAAGATAAAGGATTTGTTCCTTATTTATTACCTTTGATTCAGGGAGTTTGTTAACGTGTTTACTAAAGAGTAAAATCGCTTCGTTTATTGTGTACTGGCCGTCACGTTTCACAATACTAACTGTAACTATATCCTCTACATCATCAAGTGATACAATATAACCAACTATTAATTCACCTTCATTTGATATTCCACGAACCCAATCTCCTACTTTTAAAACATGATTATTATTTGACATCATACCGTTTCACCTTCCTATAAATATTTTTTGTGACGATAAAAAAGATATAAAAACAAATTATACTGTAATATTTTTCATTACATTTAAGTGTTAAGAACTCACGGCTATATAATAATTAAGCCGCTTAACGCTCTTGATTGATAAGGTCAACAACTTCTTTCATTGTATAATTCTTTAAGTATTCACCTAGATGCTCTTCAGCACCTAAGAAAATAGCGAAAAGAACTTTTCGCATATTCGAACCTACAACACACTGATTGTTTGATTCTGGACACTTCGGCTGCAAAGCACCTTCAGAGGTTATCTGATAAATATGCCAAAGATTAATTTCATCTAAATCGCGAGCGAAAATAAAACCGCCACCAGTCCCCTCTTTCGATTGTATAAACTTATGTTTTTTTAACAAACTTAGTACTTTGCGAATGCGTACTGGATGAACACCTGCACTTTCTGAAATAGCATTACTTGTTGACATCCGGTCTGGCTGTAAAGCTAAATAAGTTAAACTGTGTATGGCCAAGGTAAAGTCGCTGTTCATGATTTTCCTCCTACGATTAAAAATATTGTTTCTCATATATTAACATACTGTAGCCATAAATATTACAGATTGATTAGAACGTTAAAACATGTGGAATGCTTCTTGCCATAAAAAATTAATTCCCTTATATTCTATCCCGTCCCACCTATATCTGATAACTTCATTTAGCTTTTTAAGTTAAAAAGAAAATTAAACACTCCACTGTTTCTTCACTTGTTCTTCTGCCAACTGTTCAATTTTTGTCCAAATCGTATCTTTACTCACAATAACATTTGTTTGATAATTTTTATCATTATAATTAACTGTAACACATACTTCAATCATCTTCTGCTTCCTCCTTTCAAGAAAATTTCTTATTTATATTTAATACCTGAAAAATTTTGAATTTAGTTATAATCTCTAGCATATAACTTCATTTTTTTAAATAATTAAGTTTAAAAACCCCACTGTTTCTTCACTTGTTCTTCTGCCAACTGTTCAATTTTTGTCCAAATCGTATCTTTGTTCACAATGACATTTGTTTGATAGTTTCTATCTTTATAATTAACTGTAACGCATACTTCTATCACCTTCAGTTTCCTCCTTTCAAAAAATTTCTCTTTCATACTATTACTTATTAATTAGCCAACTTTTGCAGTTCAATGTTTAAAAATGTTCGGACACTACGTGGTAAAAATTTGCGAATTTCTTCTTCGTTAAAACCAATTTGCAATCTTTTTTCGTCCAGCATAATCGGGCGACGCAACATTAGTGGATGCTCAATTATTAATGTATAAAATTCATTTAGCGAGAGCTCATCAATATTTATATTTAAGTCCTGAAAAGTTTTGGATCTAGTTGAAATAATTTCAGTAGCCCCCTCTTCAGTTAAACGAAGAATCGATTTAAGCTCATCAACTGTCATAGAATTTGATACGATGTTTTTTTCAATATAATCAATTTGATGCTCTTCAAGCCATGCTTTCGCTTTTCGGCATGAAGCACAGCTTGCTGTTGTATATAGAATTACCATATTTAACTCACTCCTTTAATGTTATTAAACGTACATTTTAAATATCGCTTATTGAAATGTATTAAAAAAAATTACAGTTTAGAATCAAATTCACATAATGTTAATTATTCAGCAATGTTTCATTTATCTCTATTATTCATGCTACATTTTACAGACGTTAACAACTCACTTTTAAAAATCTTACTGTAATTTTAAACTTTACAGTTCGATTAATCAACTGTTAAGTCTTGGATTAATTTTAATAACACAACAAATTATTCTCATGTAAAATTCCCCATAGCATGATGGCTCCTTCAAAGCACATTTCACGCATTTCTTGCTTACAAGTGCTATTATGGATTATATTCATCCTAATAAAAAGTACGTACTTTAAAGTGTTATAGGTACTAAAAAGTAACATATGCATTTTTAAGTGCCGTTCTGCTTATTTCTCTCTTACATCGGTTATTATGACCGATATTTAGCACAATAAATAGTACACACTTTAAAGTGTTATAGGTACTAAAAAGAAATAATTTTAGTATTGCAACGGATGTAGGCTCACAACTGTAATCTAAATTCATCAAAGGAGTTTTTTTATGAAGACATACAATATTCCTGTAGAAGCGACTTTAGAAGTTATTGGCGGAAAGTGGAAAGTTGTTATCCTTTGTCATTTAAAAAAAGGAACAAAAAGAACGAGTGAATTAAAACGTTTAATGCCTGGTATTACGCAAAAAATGTTAACGCAACAATTACGGGAACTAGAAGAAGATGGTGTAATCCAAAGGAAAGTATATGACCAAGTACCACCAAAAGTAGAGTATTCTTTAACGGATTACGGTTCGTCTTTAGGAGCTATACTCGATTCCCTCTGTTCCTGGGGAGAAGTTCATCTTGAAAAAACCGGGAACACATCCATGCTGATTACAGCAGATGAATAATAACTGTAGAAGACATAAAAATAGGTTGAGACAATACTTGCCTCAACCGGTTTTTATGTCTCTTTATAATTTTTTGCCGTAATGACTGTTTCAAACTCAAAGGTTTCCGGTAGATGATCTGCATAAGAATATTCAAAAGTTCGTCCATCCGTTAAGTAAGCTACTTGCTCAACTCGCATTAGGAAATCCTGATTTGTTAAGTTCATAAACTGCTTTTCCCTATCATCCGGGCGAATCCCTTTAACCCTGACAACAGATGTCCCTACTTCAAGACCAAGTGTATTTTGAATATGTGAGTATATCGATTCCTCTAAAACAGAAGCCTCAACACCTGGGATAATCGAAATCGGCATCCATGTATGCTCCATAATCGTTGGAATGCTGTGAATGATGCGGAGGCGAATGATTTTATAGACGAAATCACCAATTGAAACTCCCAATTTCTCAGCAACTACTTCATCAGCACCTACAATCGCAAACTCGATAATTTTACTTTCTACCTCACTACCGTAAACAGCTTTCGTACCTGTTAAAGTTTGAATCATTCGTGCCTTTTCCTGCTGATGCCAATCTTGTACCACTGTTCCACTTCCGCGCCGACGGATAATGTAGCCGTCTCTTACTAATAGATCCAGCGCTTTTTTAATCGTAAGTGCTGAAACATCGAATTCTTCAGCAAGGACGGAGCTACTCGGAATTTTTTCGTTGATTTTATATTCACCGTCTAAAATTTGCTGTTTAATCTTTTGATAAATGCCGAGGTATTTTACTTGTGTTGATCCGCTTGCCATTTCCATACCTCCTCGTATATTAATATTTAAGCCCTATTACAGGCTTAGATTTTCTTCTTAATAAGAGCCCTATAAATAAAAATACTTGGACGTCTCAAGATATTTCTAGATAATGATTGTAGGATCATTTGGGACAATTCTTTCACCTCCTGTGGATTTACCACATTTGAAGAGTGTTTCTCAGTGAACGTGCGGGACTCCCTACTCGCAGGCTGAGCAGCCTGCCCCTCGAACCTAGATGATAGTAGCTCTAGGGCGGCTTTCGATTCAGGACTAGCTCTCATACACGAGGTTGTTGGTCGGCGTACACACTAGAGATATCTCGAGACGTCCAAGAAATGATTCTAATATAGAAGGGAGGTCTCTTACATGAGATTATTTGTTGGTTTAGATGTAAGTTCGTTTGATATGAAAGTTTGCTTTTTAAATGGTGATGGAGAAAAACTGGATTCTTTTTCGGTCAGTAATGACCTACCAGGAGCTACTACACTCAAAGAAAAATTATTACAGTGTGTTGCAGGGAAAGAGGTCGACATCCTTAAGATTGGCCTAGAATCCACCTCTGTTTACAGCTTTCATCCTTCTATGTTTCTTCACCATGATATAGATTTACAGCGTTTTGGAGCAAAAGTATTTCTCCTAAACCCAAAGCAAGTCGCAAATTTTAAGAAAAGCTATTCTGACATGAATAAAACCGATGAGATTGATGCCTATGTCATTGCTGATTACTTACGATTTGGCCGCAATCAAATGTCTATCGTAAAAGAAAGCCAGTACGTGGCACTGCAGCAATTAACTCGATCACGATACCAACTTGTCAAAATGTTAACGAAAGAAAAACAACACTTTCTTCAACACCTAAGTTTTAAATGTAATACATTTTCACAAGAGGTGGATACTTCCGTATTTGGTAGCGCCATGACAGAACTATTTCTTGAAAAATTCAGCTTAGAGGAACTAGCTAATATGCCTTTAGAAGAACTCGCTGAGTTCCTACAGGAAAAAAGTCGAAACCGTTTTGGTGATCCAAAATGCGTAGCAGCATCCATTCAAAAAGCTGTGAAAGCTTCTTATCGCTTGGATAAGGTTGTAGAAGATTCAATAGATGTCATCTTAGGTACATCCATCGCAGTCATTCGTACGTTTCAACAGCAAATCAAGGAATTAGAAAAGTCTATTAAAAAAATCATGGCTGGTTTGACCCAAACACTTGAATCTATTCCTGGAGTAGGTCCTGTTTTCGCTGCCGGTATCATTGCTGAAATTGGCCAAATCGAAAGATTTGACGATGAAACAAAAATAGCCAAATACGCTGGATTATACTGGCGAAAGCACCAATCTGGTCGTTTTACAGCTGAAGATACTTCATTATCCCGTACAGGTAATCATTACTTGCGTTATTACTTAGTTGAAGCCGCCAATTCAGTAAGAAAGCATGTATCAGATTATCAAGAGTATTACGTGAAAAAATATAATGAAGTACCAAAACATCAACACAAACGTGCACTCGTTCTAACCGCAAGAAAATTTGTGCGATTGGTGGATGCGCTACTACGTAGCCACCAACTTTTTACGCCTGGAAGGTGTGTGAAAGAATGACATAAATTTTTGTCATCGCTACCTTTCATTATTTTCCAGTAAATTACATTCGTTACTGGTTTAGTTTCGTGATGCCTTTTTTAAACAAATTGACCTTTGGCAACTTTAAACTTTGTTATTTCTCAGTTGACATACTACCGCAGGTCTTATACTGCAAACTCTCTTCTATTTATTCAAATATAAAGCCTCAAGTTTGTAAACTGAAGGTGATGGGGCAGCAAATCCGTTTTCCAAGATTTCAATATTCGTTACTGCTTCTTCATCTTTCACAAGTTTTGGTGCACCATTTACAATTGTGTCATACGCTGCATCATAGAAACGACCGTAATCACCAAGCGGTGTTTTAATTTGTTTTTCAATCCAGTCACCATTTGCATTACGATACTTAGCAACTACATAGTACATCGGTGAATCTTCACCAAACCCTGCACTCTCAGGCATAATCCCCGCTTTCAAATCATTTTCTTGCTGATCTTCACCGTATTTAATAAATGATCCATTTGTTCCATGAACGATAAAGCGTGGATAATCTTTCGCTACGATATGGTTCGTTTTCAGCTTAATCTTCAACTGATTTCCATAATGTAGACCAACATCGAAATAGTTATCAACCGCACCTTCCACTTCATTATTACGAATATCGTATGTCACTGTATTTGGACGGCCGAATAGTGAAATCATGCGGTCCATCGTATGAATACCTAAACTGTAAAATGAACCTTCTTCTTTTGGAGCTTCATGAGTGATTGAACCAGGACGGAAATAATCAATATGTGATTCAATCTCAATAATATCACCAAGGAATCCTTGTTCAACTACTTGCTTTACAGCTAAAAAATCACCATCAAAACGACGGTTTTGATAAGGCATAACGACTACACCTTTCTCTCGTCCTAAAGCTAATAATTCTTTCGCATGTTCTACTGTATCGCAAAATGGTTTTTCAACGATAACTGATTTTCCGGCTAGTATAACTTTTTTTGCTAATTCATAATGCGTATGTGCTGGCGTACAGATCGTCACGACTTGAATTTCTTTGTCATTCAACAATTCGTCCAAATCAGTAGTGAAGTAAACACCTCTTTCCTCATATGGAGCCGCTAATTCTTCATTTATTTGACGTACAAAAATCGTTTTTACTTTTATATTATTACGTGTCTTTAGATAAGGTAGGTGATAACGGTTAGCTGATTTTCCAAATCCAATAAAGCCCATTGTTAATGTCATGTTCTTCAACTTCCTTGCTCATAAATTTTCGTTTCTACATTTATTATATATTTTTATCTTTAAAAGTATATAGTTTTTGTTTTAAAATTATATATCAAAAAGTCGAGATAGAAATCATTTTCTGATCCCCATCTCGACTTTACGTTATAGACTTATGTCCTATCATCATTTTATTTACACTCGATGACTAGAGAGATACTTAGTTACACGCTCTTATTCATACATATAAGAACGTGTCATCGGAATTGTATCATTAATCCCTTTTGTAAATACAAATTGATGTAAATCAATATTACCTGTAAAGAACGAAGCTGCACATGCATTTAAATATAAACGCCACATGCGGATAAATCGCTCATCTTTCGTTTTGCGAACTTCCTCTAGTACGTTTTCAAAATTTCGAGCCCAATGTTGTAATGTATTCCCGTAATGTCTACGTAAGCTTTCCACATCAACAATGAAAAATTGTTCGTTTGTCATGTTCGTGATTAATTCGTTAACAGCAGGAACATACCCACCAGGGAATATATATTTTTCAATCCAACCATTCGTAGCACCACCATTAGCCGGAGAAGTAATGCAATGCAGCAGAGAAATCCCGCCATCATTTAGTAGTTTGTTAACTGTTTCAAAGTATTGCTTAATGTTGTCTTTTCCTACATGTTCGATCATACCTACACTAACAATTTTATCAAATTTACGATTCTTAATATCGCGGTAATCAAGTAAAGATACTTCAACTAAATCTGTAAGTCCCTCTTGTTTAATTCGCTCGGAAGTCTTTGCAAATTGTTCCTCACTTAACGTTACTCCCATCGCTTTCACACCGTACTGCTTAGCGGCAGCTGTAATGAGCTCACCCCACCCGCAACCGATGTCTAATAGCGTATCACCTTTTTGAAGGTTCAACTTTTTCAAAATATGATTTACTTTATTATGTTGAGCTGTCGTTAAAGAATCTTGCTCATTTTGGAAATATGCACAAGAATATGTCATTGTTTCATCAAGCCATAATTTATAGAAATCGTTCCCAATATCATCTTTATTTTTTTGTTTTGAGAAATTCCATTTACTTTTGAAATATTGCAACTTACTATCACCTAAAAAGCTATCCTGCCTTTTATAAATAGATTGAATTGCTTTTTCAAGGTTACCCTCTATTTCAAGGTCTCCATTCATATATGCTTCACCGAATGCAATAGAAGGATCCTTAGCAATTTCTTTTTTTGAGAGCGGCTTATGGAATGTTATATGAAATTGAGGTTCCCCTTCGCCATATTGTATTGTTTCTCCATTCCAAAGTGTAATTTGAACTGGATCTGAAAACAGATTTTTAAGTATTTTTTTATAAAAAAGTTCTTCAACCATAAAAACATCTCCTACTAAAAAATTGAACAAAAAACTATACTAGTTAATAAGTCTTTTTGAACATAGCTTAAAATCTTTATGACTTCTTGCTACGAGTGTCATTATAAAACGGTTATATTATGAAGCATAGTACGTACTTTAAAGTGATGTAGGCACTTTTAAGTACCCATGGCTGAAACAGGTCCTCAAAAATTTTACTTTTCATCATAACAACTTTCTAAAGTTTTAAAACGAAAAACACCACCTCTTCATTAGGTGGTGTTTTCAATATTACATATAGAGATTTCACTTAACTTCTGTGTTTTTTCTATCTATGCATCGTTCTCCCCATGCGGTTAATTGATTTAATACATTTTGTAAAGACCACCCATAATCGGTTAGGGAGTATTCTACTCGAGGGGGAATTTCTTTGTAAATTTCACGTGTAATCACACCATCTTCTTCCAGCTCACGTAGTTGCTGCGTTAACATTCTCACAGAAATTTCAGGAATTAGACGTTGCAACTCACTCGTTCTCTTCGTCCCTTTCGTTAAGTGACATAAAATGACGACCTTCCACTTTCCACCGATAATTTCTAAAGTTGCTTCTATAGGTATATTATATTGTTTCACGCGATCTCCTCTCCTTTTTTATAAATTCCTTATCTATTGTTACGTAAAAATAAATAATTTTCTATACGGCACATTTTAGTTCCTACAGCACAAAAAAGTACCTATATTACAAAAAAGTAATTATGCTGCTTAAAAATCTCCCTCTATACAAAAAGAAAAAACGAACGTATTCTCGTTCGTTTTTTCTTTCTTTATTCAGCTGCGGTTATAAGCATAGACGTGTTACCATTCTTTTCAAGATGATTTTCTCCCCAGTTACAAAGAGTATCGAGTATAGAATCTAAAGAATGACCGTAATCAGTTAAAGAGTATTCTACTTTTGGTGGCACTTGGTTATACACTTTTCTCTCGATTACACCATCTTCTTCTAATTCACGTAATTGTTGCGTTAACATCTTTTGTGTAATACCAAACATTAATTGTTTTAATTCGCACGTTCTCTTTTTGTCTTTCTTTAAATGACAAAGGATAACTACTTTCCACTTTCCACCGATAACCTCTAAAGTTGCCTCTACAGGAATATTGTATGTTTTCATATAAAAATCTCCTTTAATAATTTTATAAGACAAATAAGCTAAAATATTTAAATATTACTTTTAAGTATCTATAGCACCTTAAAGTACGTACTTTTTATTGTGTTAAACATGTTTCATAATAGCATACGTAAACAGCAGATGAGTAGTACGGCACCAAAAAGTACCTGTATTACTTTTTAGTATCTATATCACTTTAAAGTACGTACTTTTCATTATGTAAAATACATTTCATAATAGCATTTGTAAGAGTTGAGTGAGTCATGCAGTGTTAGAAATTACCTGTTAGTACCTTTACTTTAAAGTGAGTATTTTTCTCATACATTTTGTCAGACGATAAAATGACATGTTTTCATTTTCACATCCATTCACAATGAATAAATAATTTTCAAATACATTTTAGGAGGATATCTATAATGAGTAAATTACTAAAAGAAAAAATCGGGTTTGGTACAGCACCACTAGGAAATATGTACCGTAATATCCCAGAGGAAGAAGCAATCGCTACAGTGGATGCTGCTTGGGAGAATGGCGTTCGTTACTTTGATACAGCTCCACTTTATGGATCTGGCTTAGCGGAGATTCGTCTTGGTGAAGCACTATCAAAAAGAAATCGTGATGATTACTTTTTAAGTACGAAAGTAGGTCGAACTATTTCGGATGAATTAGAAGATCCATCTGCACGTGATTTAGGTGAAAAAGGCGGGCTTTTCGAATTTGGTCGCAAAAATAAAATGATCAATGACTATAGCGCAGATGCAACACTTCGTTCTATCGAGCAAAGTTTGAAACGTTTAAAAACAGATCGTCTAGACTTTGTTTTCATTCATGATTTAGCACAAGACTTTTATGGTGATGCGTGGATTTCACAATTTGAAATTGCTCGAACAGGAGCATTCCGTGCGCTAACACGTTTACGTGAAGAAGGAGTCATTAAAGGCTGGGGGCTTGGAGTAAACAAAGTAGAATCAATTGAACTTATGCTTGATTTAGAAGAAGCGAAACCAAATATATCCTTATTAGCTGGTCGCTATTCATTATTAGACCACGAACGTGCATTGCAACGAGTAATGCCTGCATCTGTAAAGCATAATATGGATATTGTTGTTGGTGGCCCATATAGCTCAGGTATTCTTGCTGGCGGCGCTCACTTCGAATATCAAAAAGCATCGCCAGAAATTATTGCAAAAGTTGAGAAAATCAAAGCTCTTGCAGATCGTCACGAAATCAGCATCAAAGCTGCTGCATTACAATTTTCACTAGCAAATCCAGCAGTTGCTGCCGTTGTTCCTGGGGCAAGTAAACCGGAACGAATTGTAGAAGACCAAAACGCCTTAAATACAGTAATTCCAGCAGCATTCTGGGAAGAAATGCGCGAACAAAAACTAGTAGCACCTAATGCACCACTACCAATCAACGTAAAATAATTTGAAACCTTAATCAGTGGGGTCATCCCCACTGATTATTTGCTCGCAAATATCGAGATAAAAAGGAGCGTAATGAACATGGCACATACTACTACATCTATGGAAATTTTCGGTTCACCTGAACAAGTATGGCAATTAATCGGAGGTTTCAACTCCCTTCCAGACTGGTTACCTTATATACCTAGCAGTAAATTAACTGAAGGCGGTCGTGTACGTCATCTAGCTAATCCAGATGGCGATACAATTATAGAACGCTTAGAAGTATTCAATGATAAAGAACGCTACTACACGTATTCAATCATGAATGCACCATTCCCAGTCACTAATTATCTATCTACAATCCAGGTGAAAGAAGGTACTGAAAGTAACACATCGTTAGTAGAGTGGTCTGGTACATTCACTCCTGTTGAGGTTAGTGATGAAGAGGCAATAAATCTGTTTCATGGTATTTACAGCGATGGACTGAAAGCATTACAGCAAGCATTTCTAGATTAATTCATGTAATAAATTGAGACGAAAAAGTAAATTAACAGTCAAATATTCGATTTTTTTAGTTAAATTCATTATGAAAGATAAACAAATACAAATTTCATGCCTGCTTGTTATTGACAAGAAATAAAAAATACTACCTCCAAATGGAAGGTAGTATTTTTTTATTAATCAGGAAAAACAATTAATCCCTCTTCTTTTTCCTCCTGTTTTAAATCTTCTTCTGGGAAGGTTACAGTTGAATTTTTATCACCTGTTCTTTTTGTTTCTTCACCTGGAAATACGAAAGTTGAATTTTCTTTTCCTTCATTTTTTTCTACGTTATCTGGAAATACCATAGGATCATTGGTAGTCAAATCACTATGAAATCCAAGGTTAGACAAAATTGCTTTTAAATCTGGTAAAACCCCTATTTTATCAGATGATGGGTTATTAGACTTTGTGCCTGTATTAGGATTACTTAAAATTGCTCTCAATTCTTTTGGTGTATATGCCTTACCTAAATGTTCTTTAGCAATCCCTTGAATCGATACAGCAGCCCCAGCAATTATAGGCGAAGCGCTAGAAGTACCACGGAAATTAGAAGTATAACGATTAATTATGTTCTGATCTGTAACTTTTTGTCCTTTACTATTTTGATTTTGATATGTATCTAATGTATCAACATACTCTCCCCAACCATATACATCAATTCTACTACCATAGTTAGAGAAAGCTAAACGTTTATGAGGAACTCTTGCTGTAGATGCTCCAACTATAATAGCTCCTGAATCTTTAAAGTCTGGACTATTTCGATTTAAAATCTGCTTACCATTACGGTCTTTAAATTCATCTAAATCAATCCCACCATTACCAGCTGCTTCTACAATAATAATGCCTTTATCTGTACCTTTGCGAATTGCGTTAAATATACTCGGGTATACTTCTACTGGTAAAGGGTCATCTCCATATCCATCATATTTAAAGGATTCTTCTATTAATAAAACATCTCCAGCCTGTAAAGAATCTACGGCACTTAAAATAGCATCTCTTACATCGATTCTCCCATTATCTCGGATCACTGAAATTACTTTTGCCTTTGCTTTTTGTGCAATCCCAATATTCCCAATCCCATTGTCAGCTGCCGAAACAACACCTAGAACTGAAGTACCGTGAGAAAGATCATTACTCATTTTTCCAGACATAAATTCAATATTTTGACCGACTAAATCTTCATGATTTAATAACCAGCCTTCTTCTAAATCTACAAAAGTTGCTCCCTGACCATTTCCTCCTTTAATTCCCCAAGCATAAGGAGCATTAATTCCTAAAGGTGCCTCTTCAAGATATCCCTGTCTTGAAAATCTAGGTTCATCATAAGGATTGACTGATAATACAGGCAATCTCGAACCAGTTGTTGTGTTTATACTCTTATTAGAACGAACTTGTATTTTACTAGAATCGTCATTAGCAGCATATACTGTATTTGTTACAAATGTCGTACCTATCCCAGCAAAAGTTGTAATTGCAAGTGATGATATCAACATACCTTTAAAATTTTTCATTTTTCCACCTCTATTTTTCTATTAGAAATAACATATTTAATAATGTGTATGAACTAAAAACATTTTATCTTATTATAAAAATAAATAGATTTTATAACTTTTTGATTTACATAAAAACTCCCTTCATTCTTGTAATTCAATATGTACATCTCAAAACAACAAACTTACTGTAACTATTATAGTTACACCTTTATTAATTTTCAACTACGAAATATAAATTTTTAAAAATAAATTTATATTACTTTAAAACAGCACTAACCTTTTACCCACATAAAGTGAAACTTTAATCAGTGGAGTTTTGTTCATCCCCCACTGATTATTAGCCCTCACCAATCGGGCATTTACGGGCAGTTAATGCGGGATAAAAATGCCAAATATCTATCCAAATTACAGCAATCAATAAGTTTATGGACTACGAAAGAAATACGAAAAAGCAAAGCACTAAGTGCTTTGCTCCTTATAAAATCCCTTTTAACTTTTCACCAATTAACTTCGCTACATACTCATAACCTTCTGGCCCAAAGTGTAATCCATCTTTTTCATCATTTTCTACAAATCTTTTATAATCCCGTTCTTGAATCATTTCAGCGAATACGTTTAGAAAATAACTTCCTGTTTCCCTCGCCACTTTCTCCACCACGTCTGCATACTGACTAAGCACTCTATTTGTTCTATTACGCTGTCTTTCTTCATCAACTGGTGCAGGACTAATCAGTAGTACTTTATCTGATGAAACTTGGTTCACAATCTTCTCTAAGTTTTCTTTATATGCTTGTAATGACACTTGAGAAAAAGAAACTGCATCATTCGTACCAAGAAAAACTGTTACGAAATCTGGTTTATATGATATTACATCTTCTTCAATCCTATTTAACGCATCGAATGTATTATCACCTGGAACACCTGCATTCACTACTTTCCAGTTCGGAAACATCTCTTGCAAACGTGGTGTTAATCTCGGCATTCCATCAAAAAATGTTTCATCAGCTGTAATACTATCTCCAAAACATACTAACGTTTTCATTAAGCTACTCTCCTTTTACGTATGAAACAACTTTCCTTCTATTGCTTTTATATATCTGTCAGCAGAACGTTCAACTGCCTCATTTGCATTTTCTTTTACTACTCGATGAAAAGCGTTGTATAAACGATTAAACTGTAACGGCTTCACTCGATTCACCATTTCTTCCACTTTTCTCGCTGGTAGTGGAATTAAGTTTGGATAGCTGTACATGAAGCTTACCCACCGCTCATCTGCTACAACTTGAATAATATCACCTGTTAACAAAATTCCTTTTCCGTCATTACCTTCTTCCCAATGTAAGACAGATCCACCTTTAAAATGTCCCCCTAAACGATGAATGACTAATCCATCAGCTAATTGTAAAGACTCACCAGACCAATAAATAATACGACTACTCGGACGCATCACCCACTCTTTATCATCTTCATGTATATAAATTGGTACATCAAATGTCTCTGCCCATTCTACTTGCGTTGAATAATAATGAGGATGAGACAATGCAATCGCATCTAATCCGCCAAGCTCTTTTATTTTCGTAATTGTCGTTTCATCTAAATACGTAATACAGTCCCACAGTAAACGATATGACTCTGTTTTCACTACAAATGCCGTTTGACCGATCGCAAATCCTGGTTTTGTCGTAATACTATAAAGTCCATTTTCCTCTTTAATTATTTCATTTTTATATGTATCATCTGTTTGCAAATTTTCTAAAGTCGTCCAAGACTGCCCTTTCGGATTCACATACTGCCTTTCTTCATCACAAATATGACAACTCACTGGTTCTTCTACACTCGCTGCATACTGCACGCCACACGTTGTACAAACGTAATTTTTCATCATAATTCCCCCTATCCCTAAATTTTTATTAAGCTGCTTTTTTATGTTCAATTAATAAACTTATAAAAGTAAGTAAATAGACAAATGTAACCGATAATGGAATTACAGTAAATCCTTTTTCGCTTCTACAACATTCATCTCACCATCTCCCCTAAAAATATTTGTACTATAAAGTCACCTCAACCTCACCCATCCAATAACGCCAAGCTGCTAAATAATCTTCTAAATCTTTTGGGTGGTGCCGTAAACATGTATCTATACGCAAATATAATCCTATGACTATCTCTTCATATAAATCACGGTCATTTTTATGAAATACACATTGTTTCATCGCATAACCAATCGTTTCTTTTGTTAA
The DNA here is from genome assembly GCF_038005385.1 of Bacillus sp. FSL K6-2944. NCBI lineage: Bacteria > Bacillati > Bacillota > Bacilli > Caryophanales > Bacillaceae > Bacillus > Bacillus sp. FSL K6-2944. The sequence goes on from NZ_JBBOTE010000001.1 coordinate 2,192,803, forward strand.
ATCTTCCGGAGTTGAACAGAACGCATAAATTAAATCATATATAGGATCTCCTAACACTGGTAAAGGATCAATTACACCGTGCAGTTTATTCTCTTGAAATATAAAATTATGAAATCCAAGATCACCATGCAATAAAAATGGCTGATTTATTCCAGTCCCCCTACTTGGACTATTTGCTAACTTAAAAACCGTTCTATACGCTTCCTCACTTATGTAACGTCTTACATTTTCATGAGCTTCCATCACATTTGTCGTTAAAAATTCATTCCAAGATTGAACTAGGTTTTCTTTCCATCCCCAGCCATCAATCTCTGTAGCTACTTCATACTTATTGATAACTTCCTTTACAAGTTTACAAAGAACGCTCCGTTTATGGCCTAGTTTGCAAAAAGTTGTGCCCTCAAGGAATGAGTAAACAATATAGCGATTTAAAGGTTCCTTATAAAAAAGCTTTGGAAATAATTCATCCTTTTTATAAAACTGAAGAAAATAAGCTTCTTCACGTATGACATCCGATTCATTCAACTTTACAACGTATTGTTCATCTAACAAATATATAGTACTTGTCGTACCCCCGTTTAATGCTTTTACACTATTTGGATAATGTGAAATCACTTTCTCCTTAACTAGTTGTGCAGTGATTATTGAAATATCCATTCTCTCACCCTTTAACTCCGAATATTCCCTTAATTCAAAAGACAACTTTACTATTATTTGACAAACATAAGGGAATTCCTCCTAAAAATCTTAATATAACAAAAGATAATTTTATTTCATTGCAACTGCGTCTTTCAATATTCCATCATATAGTTCATTCCATTGATGGTAATGCGATGTAATTTCTTCACTCCAAATGTTCTTCATTTAATCTAGTAATTTCTATTGAATTATCTCTTTCTTTTAACTTATGAGCCAAACTTTCTACACCAAACACTTCTGTAAACGTATGACTGCCTACAATTAAATTAATCCCTTTAAATTTCGCATGTTGCACTGTATATAATGTTTTTTCACCTGTTATGTACGTGTCACACCCTTTTTCTAATGCACGTTCAATCAAATTTGTATTGTTTCCTGCACCGGTTAAAATCGCAATCCGTTTTACTGGTTTATCGTGATTTCTCCAGCTCTTCACTTTCTCTTCCATTCTTTCTTCAAGTTTTCCAACTAAGTTTGAAAAAGGAATCGCTTCTTTATATTCTCCTATTCCCGGTAGTTCTTCTTCCTCATACGTGGAATATTCCAGTATTGTATCTATCCCAATTCCGTTAAATAACGATGTACATGTGCCAAACTTTACAAAATCTAACGGCAAATGAATCCAAAAATGATTCATTTCATATTGCTTCAATTTCTCAATACAAGCCTCTTCCATACCAAATAAAAAACTCCACGGCGCATGATGTGTAACTATCATATCGACTCCATTTCTATACGCTTCTTCAATAGTTTCTAACGTTAAATTTGTTGTGTAACCGATTTTGTGAAATTCATCTTTACTTATATGAGTAAAACCATATTCATCATCGCCGTATTTATGAAGATGCTCTCCAAATAGTGATGTTATATGTTCGTTAAACTGCTTTATATTCATTTTATTTCTCCTTTCATTTACTTTTATATTTCAAAAATAAGGAAATACTAAATAAAAACGTTACATACATATAGGAGGACACCATGAAACCTGAATTTTTAAAAGCTGTACATGATGCCATTGGAAACGTCGAACATATTCATATAGAAGAAAGCGGTGCTGACAGCTTACTTATCCATCATGATGATGCACAGCAATTACAACAAGTCGCTAAAACGCTAGAAAATAACAATTTTCGCTCTGCTTTAAGAACAACTGGAGATGCTTCGTATATTGAAGTGTTGAACAGATAATGAAAGTCCGGATGTATGCCGGGCTTTCTTTTTTATATTAAAACTTCAAACTCTTTCACATACACCGCTGTTCCAGCAATATCTATTTGTAACTTTTCGTTTTCTATCCCTTTCGTTACATAAACAGTTACACGACCATCTTTATTTATTTCCTGTCCTTGCTCAACGATTAAGTCCAATTCATGTTCAAAATCTTTCTCTAAATACTCCGCATAATACGCTCCCATTACACCTGAAGCTGTTCCTGTCACTGGATCTTCAATCGTCCCAGCATAAGCTGACGAGAAATGACGGCCATGCATTTGTGCTAGTTCATCATAAGTTTCTAGACAAATTGGGTGAATAGAAGCATTAGGTATTTCTTTTAATACCGATGGAAATGCAGCATTATTAGGTTTCATTCTCTCACACGCATCTAGATTTTTAATCGGCACAATTACAGTCCAGTTTCCTGTACTTCCATATACTATCGGTAAACTTACATCTAAATCATTTACTTCTAAACCAATACTATGAGCTAATTCTTCTTTTGAACCTGCAAAATCTTTAAACTGAGGTGCTGTCTGCCTCATTTTAATAAAGGTTTCTCCATTTTCATTTACACCTATTTGTATCGGTAAAATCCCTGCCTTCGTTTCAATCGTAAGGTTACTTTTCTCTTCTAATAAACCTTTTTCGCGCAAGGCATATATCGTCCCTACTGTCCCATGACCACATAAATCCATTTCAAAACCAGGTGTAAAATAGCGCATTCTTATATCTCCTACTTCTGAGGAAAGAACAAAAGTTGTTTCGTTATATCCAACTTTTTCAGCAATAATTTGCATTTCCTCTTCCGTTAATCCATCTGCTTCTAATACAATACCTGCTGGATTACCCATACTCGGTTTATTCGTAAATGCGTCATAATGAAATACGTTTATAGTCTTCATTTTCTTTTCTCCTAACCTTCTTTAAAAATTTTATAATAAAGCTCTATCTCCGTTTTCAACGAACAATTATTTCTCCAAAATATTCTCTGCATCTTTTCATTTGAAGTATGTGTGCTTCCGATGTAATAAGTAGCCCCTATTTCCTTTAACATATGTAAAGATTGAAGATGCAGCCGGGAAGCAATTCCTTTCCCGCGATAATAAGGCATTACTCCAAAGTAAAATAATCGCCCTTCACTTTCTGTTCCAGTTTCTATATGCGGTATGGACATACCAATTGGCTCAGTTTTATCATAAAAAACAATACATGACTTTTCCCACCCCTTACCTAACTCTGTTTGCACGGAATAAAAATGTTCATCGATAGTTAAAATTGAAGTTTGATTCCCTGAACCCGACATACATTGTTCCCAAATATATTTAAATTCTTTTTCCGATAACGTTCCTTCTGCTATTGATCGATATGTATATTGTCTTTCAAGCTCTTCTACATTGTTCAATTCTCTACATACTTCTATCTTTGCGGCATACAAAGAAAAACCGACATCAAGTAACACTTTCACACTTGAGTTATAACTACTAAACCTTTTGTTTAATACAATACTCGCTCTTTTTAACTCCCAATTAAAACAAACCTCTTCAAATCTACTTATCTTTTCTTTATATGTTTGTACGTTATACAAAACGTCTTCTTCGATCTCTTCAATCGTTACTGCATTTGGTAAGCCATTTAATACTTTTTTAGAAGGGCCAAACAGATTCTGAATGATTGCAAGATCGTATATCACCATTTTAATTCCCCTACACCTGGCTCAATAAACTTGCCTGAAACATCCTCGTTTGAATCTATTACCCAATCATATATATTTTTTGCTCCTTCAGCGGGAGTCATATTCGCATCAAAAGCACCAATGTCAGTCTTTAATTTTCCAGGGTGAATAGCAGTTACATGAATTCCTTTATCCTCAAACTCTTGTTGTAAACAGAGCGTTAACATATTTTGTGCAGCGTTAACATATTTTGTGCAGCTTTAGCAATTCGATATGAATATGAGAACTGACCTTGTGGAAACTCTTTGTTCGCCATTTTATGCAATGAACCTAACCGAGAGGACACATTTATGATTCTCGGATGATCCGATTTAGCTAAAGCCATATATGTACCTTTTACAGCTCGAATTACACCTAAGCAATGAATATTAAATAAGTCCGTTAACTCTTCTGAATTTGTATGTAAAACCTCAGTCTCCTTCCCAGTAATGCCAGCGTTATTTATAACTAGATCAACATGCTCTGTATATTCCTCAAGCTGCTTCTCAATTTGCTCCGTACTCTCATCAACCGATAAGTCTGCCAATATAGGAAAACATCTACAACTATACATTTGCTTCAATTGCGTTACCGCAACCTCAGTTCTAACTAACGGATAAACGATATGCCCCTTTTCATGAAATACTTTTACTAACTGTAACCCTAATCCCCGATTTCCACCTGTAATAACCACTCTCATATACTCATCTCCTTATTTTTAAAATAAATAAGAAAATCCATCCACTTACCATTCTCTAATGAAAATGCCTCTCTCTTGCATTCAAATGAAAAGCCTGCGCTTTCCGCAAGACGCACTGATGGCTCATTATCAACATGTATATGTAATTCGATTCTATGAAAATTAAGGCTATTAAAAAATAACGATAACGTAGCGTTTACACTTTCTACCCCATATCCATTTTTCCAATATTGATTATGAATAGAGTAGCCCATCATTGCCCACTGATAATCCATACGTAAAATTTTTATTAGCTCTAGCTTTCCAATATTAGCCCCATCTTCTTTACGAAAAATACCTAATACATACATCTCATCTCGATGTGCTGCTTCATCAAACCCTCTAATCCATTCCGTGAACCATTCTTTTGTTCGTGATGCCATAACTTGATAGCCATCGTCATATTTATACTGCGATGGCAGTCTCTTATTAAATCCATCTAACCAACTTTCGTAATCATCTTTTTGAAATGGACGGATAATGAGTCTATCCGTCTCTACTTCTAATAACGGTAGCTTCATTTAATTTCATCCCTCGAATTATTAATTGAATATTCTTTATTATCTTACACAAAATACAAAATCTAGTAAATTATTATGTTTTTGATACATAAAAACCCAGTCATGCTTTATACATAACTGGGTTCTCCATCGTTTCATAATTTTCTATTTCACAAGAACTACATCTCGTAATTCCCTCTTCAACACTTTTCCTAAAGCGTTTTTCGGTAACTCATCTATGAATACCACTTCTGGTATTTTGTAACTGGCTAATTTCTGTTTACAATACTGAGTAATACTTTCTTCTGTTAATATTGTTTCGCTATCCTTCACAATGAAAGCTCTTGGAACCTCTCCCCAAAAGTCATCTAGAACTCCAACTACTGCAACTTCTAAAACACCTTGTATTTCATGAATAACATCTTCTACTTGATCTGGATATACATTGTCACCACCGCGTATAATAACGTCTTTATATCTTCCCATAATATGCAGGAATCCATCGTCATCTATCATGCCAGCATCACCCATGTTAAACCAGTTATCTTTTACTACCTTCTTTGTTGCCTTTTCATTATTCCAATACCCTTTAAACATGTATGGACTTTTCACATGAATCTCTCCAACTTCATTTGTTGTTAGTTCATGTCCTGTTTCCGGATGAACAATTTTCACCTCTACATTTTTCAAGGTTTTTCCTACAGAAGACATCTTTTCTTTTCCCATCATTGGATGCCATGAGGTTACAACCCAACCTTCTGTACTACCATAACCTTGCACCATATAGATTCCTTTTTCCATATATTTTTGAATGAGTGTTTCTGGCACTTTTGTACCACCGCTTTGTGCCACTTTAAAGGTTGAAATATTACGTTCTTTTTTATTTAATTCATCAAGCATGTAACTATAAACAGCAGGGAACGCAAGCATCGTAGTAATTTTCTCTTCTTCAATCTTATCCCAAATAATAGCAGGATTCGAATCAGCTAAGAAAATCATCGTAACGCCATGATAAATACAATTTAAAATAGAAAGCACGCCACTCATATGGAACAATGGATGCACAGATAAAAAGCGTTCACCTGCTGGGATTTCTCTTTGTCCCGCAATTTCAGCAAAATAGTGATGTAAGTTTTTATGTCCAATTACACATGCTTTCGCCTGTCCAGTCGTTCCTGAAGTAAATAAGTAAATGGCGTCGTCTTCTTCATGAACTTCTACGTTCGGTTCTGTCGTTGGCTGTTTTTGCAGCTCTAATTCAAATGAACCAAAACCTTCTTTTGTCGTTTGAATTACATAAGGAATTTCTTTAACAGCATCAACATTTAATAACACTTCACTAAATTCTTCATCAATAACTAACACTTTTAATTTCGCTTCTTTTACAATTGTTTCTAATTCATATACAGTAAGCTGATGATTTAGCGGAATAAATACCGCTCCAATTTTTAAACTTGCCATCATAACGCTTGGAAATGGGTGATTATTTTTGCATAGTATTCCTATACGATCTCCTCTTTGCACACCATTATGTAACAAATAATGTGCAAGCTGATTTACTCGTTCATTATATTGCTGAAACGAATATCTTTTCTTCCCTCCTACAAGCGCTTCCAAATTTGGTGACTGCATTGCTCTCTTTTGTAATAATTGTCGCATCGTTCTCAAGTAAAACTCCCCTTTATATATGTTAGGTTTTTTATTTTACCAGATTAACTATTAATTTACTAAAGATTACACTTAGTGAATATAAGAAGAATATAAAATAGCCATTTACTTCACAAGTAAATGGCTATTTTTCATTATATATTAGAATACTTCTTGTTCATTACATATTGCACATACTCAGGTGCACTTTTATCAATCTCTTCATCACTTAGTTTATATTCTGCACCATATAAATAAAAGGAAGGTATAAATTCCATACCTGTATATAGGCATGTAGCTTGGAATGGTTTCGTCAACTCATCCATTGTAATCCCACTATTTTCATAGTCTTTTTCTAATCCACCTATAGAAATAGCTACACCAAATTCTTTCCCCTTCACTTTATCTCCTTGTGATCCGTACGCAAATCCATATGTTAATACATCATCGAACCATTTTTTTAATAATGGTGGTGAGCTGTACCAGTAAAGCGGAAATTGAAATATATATCTGTCATGTTCTACTAATAACTTTTGCTCTTGTTCAATATTAAACTCCCAATTTGGTGCCACCTTATATAATTCATGCACCGTAATTTCATCTGAATGTTTCTCAAGTTCTTCTATCCATCTTTTATTAATTTTTGATTTTTCAATATGAGGGTGTGCTACAATTACAAGTGTTCTCATCATTTTCCAGCCCCTTTATAAATTAATCAATCCTTTACGTATTAGTATGAATGAGTTACATATAATTGAAAAGTACGTACTTTCAGGTACTATAGGAACCTTGAAGTACCTTTGGAGGTGTTATATGAATCAAAATGATAATTGCCCAATTGCAACAACACTCGATGTAATCGGTGGAAAATGGAAAGTTCATATTTTATGTATTTTGTCGGATGGAAAAATGCGAACAAATGAAATTAAACGAGAAATCCCAAACATTACACAAAAGGTTCTTACACAACAACTTCGGCAACTTGAAGCTGATGGGATTATCTATCGTACCGTATATCAAGAAGTACCACCAAAGGTTGAGTACACCATAAGTGAATACGGAAAATCTTTAATGCAAATAATGAATGATCTGTTTGAATGGGGAAAAGATCATCAAATTAAAAGATTACATGACTAAAAAAGCACTATATACTTTGTTTAATCCTCTACGTTCATATTTTTTATTTCTATAAAGTTTATTTTCATCATTTTTTAGCTAACTTGTTTTCTTAGATTGATGGACGTGACCCCACATCCATCAATCTAAAAAGATACAATTAGAAAAATGAGATTTCTATAAAGTTTCGCATATAAACACTACTTCCGCCTCATTAAGCGCTCGCTCTACTTTTTCTAATCTCAATTGTACGTAAGCTATAAAGAAGCACCCCTAAACCGAGAATTTTTTCATTATTAGACACATTAGAACCTAAGGTAATAGTAGGTACATTTAAACCCATAAACCTTTCACTCCATTCTATAGGCATATAAAAAGATACTCCTTAAAAATAAAAAACGCTATTCTCTCTGTAAAATCATAGAAAAGAATAGCGTTTTTTATTTTGAAATAGAAGTCATTATTTAAACTAAACATGCTAATATTGATTTTGTGCGATTGTCAGTTACCTCATAATAAATTTCTAATCCTTTCCGAGTACCTGTAACCATTTTAGCAGCTTTTAGTTTAGATAAATGTTGACTAATTGTACTTTGAGGCATTTGTAAATCCCCATACATTGTTGTTACATTAGTAGGACCTTTTGCAAGCATTATTTTTACTAAAGATAGACGAACTGGATGCGCCAATACCTTTAACACCTCAGCGATTTCTTGAAACATTTCTTTTTTTTCTTTCATCTTATTTCTCCCCTTTTATATACATATTTATGTTATCCATATATATAATTCGAAGGTATATGCGTTTTTATGTCCGTCATTTTAAAAAAATATAAAAAAACTTTAATCCGAAACTAAAGGATTAGCTTAACATACTGTCTCACTATTCATAATGAATAGGAATCTCGTTATAGAAGCAGCAGTTTTTATGCTACAACTCTACATTCAACTAACTAAAACTAATGAAAAAAAGAGCAGATAGTCCGCTCTTTTATGATGCCTCCTTATGTTCCGTGGAATGTTTAACACTCCCCAGTCTCTTTAGTTTATTCCACCCTACCGCTACTCCTCGAAGCGATGAGAATATAGATTTAATGACAACATAAGTCATAAATTGACGATAAATAAAACGTTGTAAAATTAACCATACTAATGGTTTCGGATTTTCTTCCTCTAATTTAAATGCGAACAGAGAAGCGAAAAGATCCATTAAAAAGAATACAAAATAAAATCCTAAAACTTTTAGCGGATTACTACTAAATAGTCCTATAATCATTAATATATCTGCAAAAGGAGCAATGAATTGCAGAACATATTGGAATAACCACATGTTAGGCAGTGCAATAAACCCTAACGTTTTATGTTTTGAATTACACAACGCTTTTCGATGTTTCCAAAGACATTGAAGTGTACCATATGACCAACGATATCGCTGTTTAATGAGACTTTTCACATCCTCAGGTGATTCCGTAAAAGCATGCGCTTTTTCTTCATATACAATTCTATGCCCTTGACGTAAAAATGTAATAGTAAGATCGGTATCTTCTGCTAATGTATCTTCGCTTAAATATCCAGATTCAACTACATTCTTCTTGCGCCACGCCCCAATAGCTCCTGGAACTACTGTAATACAATTTAACTCATCAAAAGCTCTACGTTCTAAATTAAACCCTGTAATATACTCAACATGTTGCCAAGTAGTTAACAAATTCCGTCTATTCCCCACTTTGACATTACCTGAAACTGCAGCTACATTCTGATCTTCAAAGTGTCTAACCATTAAAGAAATAGCGTCTTGCGCAATAATAGTATCCGCATCTAAAGTGACAATGATTTCTCCTCGCGATTGTTGAAACCCTAGGTTCATTGCCGATGATTTCCCGCCATTTCCTTTCTGAATGAAACGAACTTTAGGGTGTTTATAAAATGTTTCTTTCATTACTTTTGACGTACCATCTGTCGATCCGTCATCCACAACAATAACTTCAAATTCTCTATAATTACTATTCAAAATTGAGTGAATCGTCTTGGCTATCACCTTTTCTTCATTATATGCCGCTATGACAACACTAACAAAAGGTTGATAAGACGAATTAATATAGCGAGATAACGTTTTTCTTTTCTGCTTCCATGCAAAATAAATTAAGAATAAAAATCGAAAAATCCCTAATCCAATAGCAATATAAAAAATAGTAGTTAATATATGTTTAAAGTATCCCGCTCCTGAAAAGACAGCTTTATTGTAAAGTAAATATTGCTTCCCCTCAGAAGAAACAGGAGGCATAATTTCATCTCGTTCTTTATTCATTAAATCTGAAATTGTTACAAAACTATATCCATGCTTTTTTAGGTCTTTAATAATGATTGGGAGCGCCTCTACTGTATGTGTACGATTCCCTCCCGCATCATGGAGAAGAATAATATTTCCCTCTCCCTTATAAATGGGATTAAGAGCACGCTTTACTAATTCATTTGTTGATGGTGTTGCCCAGTCTTCGGGATCAACTTTTTCCGCTACCATTGTATAGTTCATATTTTGTGCACGTAAAATAGGCAATATTTCATTTGATGAATCCGGGTTAGCATCCGCTTCATATGGCGGTCTAAATAAAACCGTAGAATGTCCAGTTACTTCCTGAATTAAACGTTGCGTCGTATTAAGTTCTACTTTCGTTCGCAGTAAAGACGTATCAGCTATGTTAGGATGCTTGAAAGTATGATTGCCAATTTCATGCCCTTCATCGTATATTCTTTTTACAATACTAGTATTTAGTTGTGCGTTTTCACCAAGTACAAAAAAAGCAGCTTTTATTTGATTCTCTTTTAATATATCTAAAATTTCTGGCGTATATTTCGGGTCTGGTCCATCATCAAATGTTAATACTACTTGTCTCCCATTTGGTTTTCCATATCGTTGCACTTCATATGCAGATGGTAAGGATTGATATACTTCATCTGTAAGGTAACCATCTTTGCCTACTTTAAAATCTCTCAATCCATTTTTTCTTTCATTCTCAATCTGTAAAATTTCACCTTGTCCAGAATAATTTACTTCATCTAAACTATTGATTTTATGTAATACATTAGGATTTTTTTGTACCTCAATCGGATTTTTTAAAACTTTCCATATTGTAGGATCTTCTGCTCCTAATCTCCATAGCGCAAATCCATTTACATTATTGTCCATTGCGATTTTCACTTGATTATAGAGAGTAACGCCATCTAAGAACCAAGCAGTATGTTCTTTCTCTCCTGTTTTATATCTAAAATAAGGGTTCCCACTAATCTTATCCCATTGAATTTTCATATTTGAATCATGAGCCATTGCCATAACTTCTGAGAAAGTTAAAGATTTCGCAGCTTCTTTACTATTTACTTCCCAATCATACCCATAGTTACCGAAAGCAACTATAAGTTTATTAGACGGAATATTCAGTTCTTTCAATGTATGTTGGAACCACTTATTTGAAGCAATTGGTCCTGGTTCCCCGGCTCCATAGTGCTCATCGTACATCATTACAATCATTCGATCTATTATTTTTGCTAACGCACTATAATCAAAAGCCTTATCATTAGCTGGAACATCTTGTGTAACGAGCAAATCATGTTGATGAAATTCCGTAGTAAGTTCTTTCATAAAATTTGTTAAGTTTTCTCTATCACTTTCAGGTACGGCCTCAAAGTCAATATTAATTCCTGAAAAATGATTCTTTTTAACTTGGCTTACTAAATCATTAATAAACTTTGTCTTTACATCATTTGAGGAATTCAGTAACTTATGAATTAGCCCACTATCAGGACCAGAAGCTTCCTCAGTATAATTAGTAAGCAAAGGCATAATCTTCACTTGATTTTTTTCTGCCAACTTTACTATCTCAGGTTTGATTTCACTTCTAATCGTTAAATCTGCTTTTAAATGATACCACTCTGGTACTAACGTAGTTAAGGAATCGATATTTTCTTTTAAAGAAGCGGTACTATTTTCATCCCAGTTTACATAAAAACCATACACTTCTTTAGGTTGTTTACTATCCTTCGGCGGATTCACCAAATTTTCATTATCCTTCGTTCCGGTATTTGGGTTAAATTCTTCCTTCTTTAACTGCTGATCACTAAGTTTTTGATTAATTGGTACAAGTTTAGTATCTTGTTGTACAGCGGTATTCATATTTGGAATTTCTGGTGTTGAAAAAATACTTTGAAAGAAAAAATAAAATAAAACACCTACACTAACTATTGAGATACATAGAAACGAAATAAAGGCTATGTTTCTCCTTCCTTTCGGATCATAAAAAACAGGTTTTTCTTTATCTTTCTCTTGTTGAATGTTTTTCTCCATTATATTTTTCACATACTCCTTCTTAATAGAACTATAAAATAATAAAGTGCAACTTTAATCAGCCCTCACCAATTGGGCATTTACAAGCAGCCCAACTCCCACCTAACTTCTTTGCTCCAGCCAAATTTTGAGATGGGAGTTTTACTGCCCACAATAGCGAGAGAAATCCTTTTAGCTTTGAAATGAATCTCTCACTTCCATATTCTATTGATTCTTCTTTTCATTCCCTTGCTGGTGGCCTCTATTTTCTTGTTGAGACCCCCTACCGTTGTTCCCTTGCTCGTTTCCGTCATTTTCTTTCTGGGATCCTCTTCCATTGTTCCCTTGCTGATTCCCGTTATTTCCTTGTTGAGGATCTCTTCCATTGTTCCCTTGCCCATTTCCATTATTCCCTTGTTGAGACCCTCTTCCGTTGTTCCCTTGCTCGTTCCCATTATTTCCTTGTTGAGACCCTCTTCCGTTGTTCCCTTGTCCATTTCCATTATTCCCTTGTTGTGATCCTCTTCCGTTGTTCCCTTGCCCATTTCCATTATTCCCTTGTTGTGATCCTCTTCCGTTGTTCCCTTGCCCATTTCCATTATTTCCTTGTTGTGATTCTCTTCCGTTGTTCCCTTGCTGATTCCCATTATTTCCTTGTTGAGCTTCTCTACTGTTATTCTCCTGTTGATTCCCTCTATTTTCTTGCTGAGATCCTCTTCCATTGTTTTCTTTTATTTGCTTCGATGGCTGTCCCTCTGTTTTCTTTTGTTCTTTCTGCTCTTGCTTTTCATATTTTTTTTCTTTTACAGGAGATAAATCCATTGATGCATCAGGAGATGACTCCGGCTGTGATTGCACCTCTTCTTCATTTTCCACCGGATTAGGCGGCGTGGCAGGAGGAGTAAGCGATTTGTTTTTCTCATTCTCTTGCTTTATATAGACACCTGTGCCAATTCCAGCTTTTCTAGCATTCTCTCGTACTTGCATCGTGCTACTTTGATATTCAACTGTAATATGTTTTAACTCATATTCTTTCTTCAATTCTTTCATTGCCTTTTCTAACTGTGGTTCTAGCGCCTTGTCCTTTGCAACTGCTGTTAGCATAACTTGCTTATCATTCGTTAAATACTTATCCTCTTGACTTTGCTTTATAATAGTACGTATTACTTCTTGTAATTGTTTATTTTCCCATTGCTTCAATTCTTTTAAAATACGCCTTCCATCATCATTACAAGCCTGTAAATCTATAACACGAAAATCCTTCGTTACGCTCACCTCTAAACTTGGATTTATATCAACTGAGACGTAAGCAAATACTTTTTCTTCTGGTTGGTTGTAGAAAAACAGCACTGCAAATAGAAAACAAGCAACAAGTATTGATGCAGGTTTTAGAAAGGAAGGGATCGAAAAATGCGATGCTTTTTGTTCTTGCTCATCAAATGAGATTTCCTCCCCGATCATGCAAGAATCCCCTTTTCTTTTACACGTAATAAACTCTCCATTTGGTGTTAAAACAACTACGCTATGCTTTTTTATATCCATCACAATTCCTTTATTCATCATGCTTTTCCCCTCTTATGTAATCCAGAATATATGTATAGTTGTTTGCAAAAATAATACACATTGCAATAATGTATTTTCTATGTCGTTCCAACGTTTTACGACTTATCCTAACACGCGGTTCAATATGTTTAAGCGGTAACTTTTTCTTTCGGAACAGCTCTTCCATCATTTCCTCTTCTTTTATAATAATTTTTACAATTTCTATTAAGTGCTCACGCGTATCACGATGCTTAGGAGATTCTTTAGCAAGCTCTGAGAATGTGATTTTAAACTCAGCTAGCACACTTTGAAAATGAAGAATTTCCTCCTTACGGTTACTATTTTCCATCTCTTTCATATACTCTGTAAGCGACACTTGCATTTCTAACATTTCCTCTTGCTCATCTTCTTTTAAAAAGACAAAGTTATGTTTAGACTCCTTACGTATATAGTCAATTACATCTCTTTTTATAAGAAGATCAGCAAACGCTAAAAAGGATTTTCCTTTTGTATAGGAATACTGTTCAATTGCTTCGTTAAACGCAAACAATCCAATGCTATATTCATCATCCTGTTCTGTAATATATCGGCGGCAGACAGATGAAATTGATTTTCTAATAAAAGGCTGATACTGTACGATAAATGCTTCTTTATCTGCTTCGTTGTTTTGTATGTTACATACGATATCTTCTATTTTCGGTTTTCTTAAGATCTTCATTACTAAACTCAACACTTGTAATCTCCCAGCCTCCTTCAAATAGCAAAATGGCCACTACAAAAGTGACCATTTAACCAGATTTTCTTGGTACTTTTCTTCGGTCTTGTTTTCTTGCTGTTAGTTATATTTTTCGAGTCTAACTTTTTCCAACGTTTTCTTAATGATTTTCCTTTTCTCTCGGCACTACAGTTAGGTTTGTATTTTTATCTACTTTCTTATTTTCTACCGTTCGTTTTGCTTATTCTTTTTCTATTTTATCTGCAATCCTTGAATAACTCTCCTCTATACCATTGGTAATTTCATCCTTTTATTTTGGATGCCCACCTAATCTAGTAATTTTATTAATGCTTTATATTCTTTCATAGTCATTTTTCTTCTATTTATTTTCTTCACTATACATATTCGGAGGAATACATAGTTTTATGGGGGTCAAAAAATATTTTCATAAAAAAATACATATTTATTTCAAAAATAAAAACCACCAATTTGAAAAAGGATAATCAAATTGGTGGTTTTCTTATAATATCTATTAAATTAAGTTGGATTCTCATTATATCTAAAAAAGTACTAGCTATCCTCTTCTGATTTTCTCCATTTTTATCTTTCTTGGTTATCATAATATGTCTTATCTGCGTATTTTCTATCATTTCCTTTTAGATAAGCTAAAATTACTTTTGGATTTTTAAGTAAAGTCCAGTCTCCATATGTATCAAATCTTCTGCATGAAGTTATCATTCCATTTTTAATAGTACCGAATTTCTTATTTTTTTTCTTTCCCCACTCTTTTAAACGTTTAGCGAAATCTGCATCTTCTGCCATAAGCATGTTTTCATTAAATCCGTTGATTGCCATAAAGTCTTTTCTATAGCACCAAAAAATCCCTACAGATATAGCTCCGTACTTAAAAAGTAAGGGGATTATGATTAACATTGCGGAGAGAAATATTCCTAAAGATATTCTTTCAAACTTACCATTCACCCCACCACCAATGTATGTACCTGAAGCTAAATATTTATCCACATTAAACAACATAGACTCTGTCATTATGGTATCAGCGTCTATAGTAACGATTATTTCTCCACTAGCTATTTTAGCCCCTGCATTTCGAATTTTAGATAAGTTTTTATCGTTATTTTTCAATGTAACACAATTATAAGATTTTGCTATTTCCTCTGTTTTATCTGTACAACGATTTAAAACAACTATAACTTCCGTTTGCTCTTTATATGCCTCTGATGCCTTTGCAATTGAATCTAAACATTTTCTAATGTACTTTTCTTCATTATGCGCAGGAATTATAATAGAAAACTTCACATCTTTTTTCAAATTAACTTCTAAAGATTCGTTTGTCTCAGTCATAATATTCCCCCCTTATTTTATAAGGTAAATATCTACTATACATAAATTATATTAATATTTATTAGGTTATATTATAGAAACTGAAGGTAAAGAGGCTCTTACTGTCGACGTTCAAAAGCAAGACGTACAGCAAGCCCCATTAAAACACTTGCCATAAGCCAACGCTGTACTCGTAGCCACGTCGGGCGTGTGCCAAACCATTTTGCAATTTTACTTGCTGTACATACAATTACAAGGTTAACTATAAAGCTAACAGTGATTTGCGTAAGTCCCAAAACTGCACCTTGAAAAAGCAACGATCCCTTCTCTGGATCTTCAAATTGAGGTAGAAGTGATACATACAAAATAGCAATCTTTGGATTCAAAAGTAACCTATCCGTAGAGCTACTAAAACTACTACGAATAAAGCAAAGCAACATGTAATATTTCGAATCCACTTTTGTATATCACCAAAATACCTTTCTATATATAGCGTTGATAGTAAGCATAAGAAATAAAACAAAGAAAGAAAGGCAGCGAGGTATAGGTCCATTTTTATCTTCATGGCTGGAATTATACTCCTTACCAAACTTCTAAATGAAATGTATAGCTAAGTAGTTACCTTATTTTTCAAAAAAATTCTGATTATTTCTTTTTCACTTCTTCTACAAATTCCCATGTCTCTCCGTTATCTTTTGATTGATAAAGTGCACTACTATCGCCATTGTAGTCTCCATCTGCCCCTTGTCCAACTAACATATTAAAAACCCCATCTTTCTCATATGGCATACTAGGTGAATCAAAAGGACTTATTGTGGACTGTGTATGATCTAATTTCACTTCATGCGGCGGATATTCTACCTTTTTAAAAGATACTCCCCCATCATCTGTGCGATATAACTCTCCTTCATTACCAGAAGGCCTAATTGCTCCTAAAAACCCAAGTTTATCATTTATAAAAGTGATTCCTGATACACTACCAATCCCCCCATTAAATGGGTCTGGATTGATAACCTCCCATGTTTTCCCTTCATCACTAGTCTTGCTTAATGAATAAAAGGCGCTCCCTAATGCTTTATCTGTCATATTTAGTTTATAACCAACTTCTTTCGATAGGAAAAACTGTTCTTTTTCATTCTTTAAATCTTGTTGTTTCTTCTCTTTAAGCATATCTTCTTTTGGAGGCGTCTTTGATTTACTCCAACTTGCGTCACTTATTAAATTATATCTAGCAGGGACTAGCTCTTGCTCTTTTCCAGGGACAAATATAGATACAGTATATCCAATGATATCAGAAGCTGCTTTTTTAAGACTCTGTCCCTTACCATCCTCAGTAATATTAATAATTCCCTCTGTATTGGATCCCCAATTTCTTTTTCCATAATAAATCAACCCATACTTACTTTCATTCCATTTTCTAACCGTTTGCTTAACTGGAATCGCCTTAACCGTTTCAATTAAAGGTTCTACTAATTTATCATCATTATAATCAGGCTTTGCGTATCCGTCTCGTATTATAGTAATATCTTCTGACTTCTTCTTATTATAAGAGATTAAATAAGTTTCTTCTTTCCCATCATCATTTTTCCCATAAACAAATGTATCAAACGCTGTGATTGTTCCATCTGAATGAAATGTAAGATCAAAATCAGTTGCCATATACAATTTCTTTGGCAAAGGATATTTTTTATTTATATCTTCAAAAATACCTTCTACTCCAGACTTATATATATTATTATGTTTAAGTTTAACTGACCTTTCATGTTTTAACTTTTCTATAAACCATGCCAATTTACCATTGTAATTTATTGCACTTTTATAAATCTGCATCCCATAAAATGATGTAATTGCAACAATAATGATAATAGAAATGGATCTCCATGCTATTGAATTTGTTAATTTTTTAGATTCATATTCTCTATTTTTTATCACCCGCATTGTAGTAAATGTAGTTATGGATATAAAAAGTACTATACATAATAACAAAATGTAAATATTATAATTCATTCTTCCGTACTTACAGTATAAGGCCAACTCATAACAAAAAATTCCGTATACAATTATTAGTATTGGATTTGTTACTAATGACAGAAGTATCCTTTTTGTATTTTCTCTAAATATAGAAACCACCCCTAATTACATGAATTACTG
This sequence comes from Bacillus sp. FSL K6-2944, assembly GCF_038005385.1. NCBI lineage: Bacteria > Bacillati > Bacillota > Bacilli > Caryophanales > Bacillaceae > Bacillus > Bacillus sp. FSL K6-2944. Next base: position 2,210,499 of record NZ_JBBOTE010000001.1, read on the forward strand.
ATATTAAGTATACTTTATTGTAAAGTAACAAAAAAGCTATTTAATCTTGCCGCAAAAAATACAATAGACATCTTTCTATTAAAGCCGTTTACAAATCTAGTTGTTTCATAGACAATGGATTTTTGAGTGAATACTAAAGTTGCTTCATTTATATGAATTACAAATCCAAGCATGATGCTTAATAAAAAAATAAATCCTGTCATACGCCCCTGTGTAATGGAACGAGAAATAAGATAAATCAAAATAGGCCCAGGTGAACAAACCATACTAAGTAAAACAAGCGCAAAAGCTAGCAAAGTACTCAGGCTCACCATAAACCTTCCTTCTTTATCTTACATAAAATTTCCTATTGTACATTTTATCATGATTGAGGAGAGAAAAGATTAATATAAACCGATGCAGCTAAGTAATAGTATCGGATCAAATGTAGTGTAATCACATACATATTTCTCATTCTCTTAAGTAAGGACTAAAAATAACCTATCCATAGAGCTACTAAAACCACTACAAATAAAGCAAAGCAACATGTAATATTTCGAATCCACTTTTGTATATCACCAAAATACCTTTCTATAAATATAGCGTTGATAGTAAGCATAAGAAATAAAACAATGTAAGTAAAAGATCCCAATTTATCGTTAAATTTTTCATTAGTAAATGTACTTACATGAAGGAATAGAAAAACAAACGTTACTATGAATAGCTCAAATAATCTTTTTTTATTCAATCTGCCACCACCTTACAGCAATTCCCTTTTATTCCATTTCATCAGAACATACTGTGTAGCAGTATATGAATATTATATTCATTTCAAAAAGGCCAACAATACAAGATCGTTAGCCTCTACTTTCTATATTCGCACCTTTTATCACTTTACTTCCTAACAACCGGAATCCACATTTCACCAAATACTAAGCCATTTCTCTGTCCCATCTCAACCGTTGTATTCGGTCCACCAACGTAGGCAAAATCCTTTGCTTCTGGTAAAGCTTGACCGAAGGCGATGCCAGTAAGCTTATTACTTAGCTCTTTAGCCGTTTTGTCTTCCCCTTTCACTACTAAGTATTCTCCCCTCGGAAACTGAATCACTCTAGATTCTTCTTCTATTTGTGCTTCTGTCATGACACCCGCATAATACATCATTTTGTTATTCACCGCTTCGCTCACGGAAAAAATGTATTCATTTGTAGCTAAAGCTTTTAAAGTGTCCAGCCTTCCATCTTCTTTAACAGCCGACCAAAAGTCTTCCTTTTCTTTATTTATTCCAGCAAAGTCTGTGTATTCACTCTTAATTTCAGTTCCAATACCTAACACAATAAAGCTATCTTTTTCTTCTATAGAATAATTTTTCATATTCAAAACCTGCCTCTTTTTTTATTAATCAAACGATTTATCTTTTCATCTGATACGTTTATAATACCTTTAAACCATGTCAAAAAATGATACTGTTTAGGAGACTAAAATGAAAAAAGTTGAACGGATTAATACAATTATGCGGTATATCAACAACCGCTCTCACTTTACAATTTCTGAAATTATACAAGAATTTAACATATCACGGTCGACAGCTATTAGAGACATTAGAGAAATTGAAGCTATGGGAATGCCACTTGTCGCTGAAGTTGGGAGGACCGGGGGATATTTTGTTATGCACAACTCTATCCTGCCCGTTGTTCGCTTTACTGATAATGAAGTGAAAGCTCTTTTTATTGCCTTTATGGCTACAAGGAATCAACAACTTCCCTACCTAAAGAGTCGTCAATCTTTAGCCGAAAAACTACTAGGACTCATCTCAGAAACCCAGCAAGATGATCTCGTTCTTTTAAATCAACTCTTGCTTTTCCAAGGGACTAACCCTCATAATCCCGATCTACTTGAGCTTTCTGATCTCCCCCATCCTATGTTAGAAAAACTCATTCAAATCCTTCTTTTGGATAACCATTTATTGATTACTATGAAAGAAGATGAAGAAATCAAGTCTTATCCAATTTATCTATTGCACCTTTATCAAGAAAAAAGCCATTGGATCATTGAAGGGTTTGACTTAAAAAAAGAAAAGAAGATGATGTTTCCTGTCGATGATCTCATTAATATCGAACCATACACGACGAACAAAAGGCTAAATAAGAAAAAGATTTTAGAAAAACTAAGTAAGAAGGACGAAGCAATTAACCTTGTATTTGAACTTGGTCCGACAGCAATTGCCCAGTTCAAAAAATACCATCCTTTAAAAATTTCAATATCTTATACTAATCCTTACCAATCCACAGCCATTTTACAAACTTTTATCAATGTTAACAATCCCGATGAAATGACGGAAATAATAAATTGGCTGCTTTTTCTAGGGAAGGATATTAAAATCAAAGAAATTCCCGATGAAGTATTAGCAGATTTACAAAAACGAGTGTGCTTATACATTCCATAAGCAGTGAGCCTCAAATATTAAGCTTTATGGACAATTATTCTATTTTTAAATACCATTTCATTTACTACAATGAGAGCATGATAAATAATAAAAGCACGGAAAATCTCCCGTGCTTTTCTAAATATATATTATTCCTGAAGGTTTCGTTTATCTCGTTTCTTACCCTAACTGACGTTTAAATGCTTTACTGGCGAAAAAGTAAGAGATGACCATTATACCTACGCACCAAGCGAGCGCAATCCAAATATCGTTACCAACAGTTCCTTCATATAAAAGAGCACGAATCGCATTCACGATTGAAGTTACAGGCTGATTCTCCGCAAACACACGAACAATTTTTGGCATCGTTTCGGTAGGCACAAAGGCCGAACTAATAAATGGAAGAAAAACTAGCGGGTACGAGTAAGCAGTCGCCCCTTCCATAGACCTCGCTTTCAATCCTGGAATGATAGCTAGCCATGTTAGCGCCAGCGTAAACATCCCTAGTATCCCAGCTACTGCAAGCCAATCTAGAATATTAGCGCTGGAACGAAAGCCCATTAAGAGTGCAACAAGAATAACCACCACGATAGTAAGTACATTAGCAACAAGAGAGGTTAAAACGTGAGCCCACAATATCGATGAGCGCTTAATAGGCATCGTAATGAAACGTGCCATCAGCCCACTCTTTACATCCGTAAAGAGTCGCACGGAAGTGTAAGCTACACCGGATGCGATAGCCATTAGCAAAATTCCCGGCAATAAATAATTGACGTAATTTTCCGTTCCTGTTTTTATTGCGCCGCCAAACACGTAGACAAATAATAGCATCATCATAATCGGCGTAATCGCTACTGTAATAATTGTATCCGGGCTGCGCATAATGTTACGCATTAAACGACCTAGTAATACACCTGTTCTACTTTTCATTTACATCTCCTCCTTTTTACCAATGATCGCAAGGAAGATTTCTTCCAATGTCGGTTGCTTTTCGATATACTCTACTTTTGCTGGCGGGAACATCTCTTTTAGTTCAGCAAGAGTACCTGTCGTAATAATTTTTCCGCCATGCAAAATAGCGATACGGTCTGCTAGTTGTTCGGCTTCTTCCAAGTACTGAGTCGTAAGCAAAATCGTTGTGCCGCTACCAGCAAGTTCCTTGACTGTATCCCACACTTCGATTCGCGCTTCAGGATCAAGTCCAGTCGTTGGTTCGTCAAGAAAAATAACTGCTGGCGCCCCAATCAAACTCATCGCGATATCAAGCCGGCGCTTCATCCCGCCTGAATACTGATCTGCCCTTTGGTTTGCCGCATCAGTCAGGCTAAATCTTGCAAGTAGATTGTCAGCAACTTGAGCGGGATTGGAAACACCACGTAATTTGGCGATCATTATCAAGTTTTCCCTCCCAGTCAGCATACCGTCTAAAGCTGCGAACTGCCCTGTCAAACTGATACTTTGACGAACATGATCTGGTTGACTCTGTACATCAAATCCACAAATACTTACTTCACCGCTATCTTGCTTCATTAGTGTCGAAAGGATGTTGACCGTTGTCGTCTTTCCCGCTCCATTTGAGCCTAGCAGCGCGAAAATTTCTCCACGCTGCACCTCAAAATCTACCCCTTTTAAAACTTCCTTGTCTTTAAAGGATTTTTTCAAGCCTTTTACAGAAATCACTGCATGACTCATACTTTTTTCCTCCCTATAAAAATGTTTTGCGTAGACTATTTATTTACCTCTATCTATTTAGTATCACTGATATTCTGTATTACTTAGTACCGAATTAAAAATATAACTGAATAGCTATGATGGCAATTCATATGTGTAACCAGCTAATCAGTCGGTACTACTTATTCCATTTATTTTTTTCTCAATTTCTTCATAATACTTTCATTCAAATCTTCACGATACTTGGAGACGTAAGTTTTAGCATTTGCCACTAGTTCGTCAGCAAAGGAAGCCACGTCATCCCCAGTAATGTCAAGCACTTGTCTTCCTTCCGCTGCACCCGCTTCGAACAAATCGATTAATTCATACTGTATGTGTAACATATCCATCCCGTTACCCGCTGAAAAATTCCACATGTAGTTTTGAATTTTCTTAAATACAAATTGGTAGTCCTCTGGCAGAGCCTCAACTCGTGCCATCATCATTTTGTACTCTTTTTTATCACCAATTAACTTTTTGAACATTTCTAACATCTTATTTTCCTCCTTTTTTATAAAACCGAACAAGAAATTCTCAAAATATCGGCCGGAACATTTTATCTTATGAACCTATTTTGACTTCAAGACGTTAATTTTTGACGATACAAAATCCCATTTTTTCCAAAACAATTCAAGCTCCTGGCGGCCTTCTTCATTTAATGAATAAAACTTACGAGGCGGTCCCATATCTGATGGTTTCTTTTCAATATTCACAAGCTTTTTCTTCTCTAATCGTACGAGGATGGTATACACCGTACCTTCCACAACTTCGGTAAACCCAAGATCATTCAGGTGGCGGGTAATCTCATAGCCATACGTTTCACGGCGACTAATGATTTCCAGTACACACCCTTCCAGTGAACCTTTCAGCATTTCAGTTAAATTTTCCATGTCCTGATCCTCCTTTACCCCCTATTCTGTCTGACTTATATTCAGTATCACAGAGTACTAAGGCGAATTTTTTACTGAATAGTTTTTGAGTAAAACCACACTATTCAGTATTACTTATTACAACTACATTGTATGACTAAGTAGCGATGAATGTCAACTGATTTTCAAATTTTTTCTATAATCCGCTATTACCTATTGTCTACTGAAAATATTTTGAGAAACAACACTACTCAGTATTGCTTATTACAACTACATTGTATGACTAAGTAGCGATGAATGTCAACTCGATTTTATATTTTTTTCTAAAATCAACTATTACCTATTCGATACAGCCTGTTTTCTTTTTTTTAATTTCCCCATACCTATCCCACTAAGAAAAGAAACTACCCCAAAATAAAAATTCTACATTTTTGTTTTGGGGCACTATACTATACCAAAGTTAATAAATATGGCTAGCTCTTCTTATTTAATAAGACAGATCATTTTTTATTACGATAACATCATAGCCATATCTTCTGCTGCATTTGTAATTAGTTTTAAACCAAATGTTTCTTGTAATACATCAAGCACGCCAGGTGAAATAAATTCAGGAGCCTTTGGACCGATGCGAATATCTTGAATTCCAAGACTAAATAGCCCGAGTAAAATGGCAACCGCTTTTTGTTCAAACCATGATAGCACAATACTTACTGGCAATTCATTCACTTCACATTGGAAAGCATCAGCTAATGCAGCTGCTATTTTCACTGTAGAAATGGAATTATTACATTGTCCTAAGTCGATGTAGCGCGGAATCTCGGTACCAGGTACAACACCGTAATCCACATCATTAAAGCGGAATTTCCCGCAAGAAGTTGTTAAAATAACTGTTTCTGGCGGAAGTGACGTTGCTAATTCACGATAATATTCTCCGCCTTTTCCCGGTGCATCACAACCGGCGATAACAAAGAAACGCTTTATCTTCCCCTCTTTTACTGCATTAATAATTTCCGGAGCTAATGATAATACTGTATTATGATGAAACCCTGTTACTAACTGTTCATCCGACTCCATATGTACTTCTGAAAGTTCTAGTGCTTTTTGAATCAATGGTGTAAAATCATCATTTTCAATTTTTTGTACACCCTCTAAACCTGCAATGTCATATGAAAAGAATCGATCAGAGTATGATCCTTTAATTGGCATAACACAGTTCGTTGTAGCTAATATGGCACCAGTAAATTTTTCAAAAAGGCGTCTTTGATCATACCATGCCTTACCGATGTTTCCTTTTAAATGTTTATATTTTTTCAGTTGCGGGTATCCGTGTGCTGGTAGCATTTCAGAATGCGTATAAATATTAATGTCTTTTCCTTCTGTTTGCTTTAATAGTTCTTCTAATGCAAATAAATTATGGCCCGTAACTACAATTGCTTTACCTTCTACACGATTTTGTGTAATTTGTACAGGCTCTGGCACACCAAAATGATTCGTATGTGCCTCATCCAATAACTCCATCACCCGTAAAGCTGATTTCCCAACTTTCATAGCCATATCAATATGCTCTTGTTCGTTAAAGTTAGAATTTGTTAATGTCATATATAAAGCTTCTTGTGTTGTAGCATCTACAAATGCATCCGTATACCCTAGCTGAGCAGCATGTGTGCGATAAGCTGCAATTCCTTTTAGCCCAAACACAATCGTATCTTGTAAACTCGCAATCGTTTCATTCTTGCCACAAACACCCATTACTTTACATCCGCCTGTTGGCGTTTGTTCACATTGATAACAAAACATATCATCCCACCCTCTCCCAATCATTCATTACACCTTAAGCATAATACCCATTGAAAAAAAGTGATGTGATATCAATCACAATAATATATAAAGATTTGTGACAGTTCATATTGTTGACATAATACTTTTATTGACATCCAAAAAATATACATTAGTGTGCACACATCTTTCGATACTTTTAAATAGCTAAATAATTAATTTGGAGAAATATATACAACGAAAAAATTTTTTTGAATCCCTTATACAAATAATTGCAATTCATCTCATATGAAAATAGCGTATTTTTTATTTTAAGGAACTATCATTTTTTTATTAAAGCCTTCATTGTAAACCTCTTTATTTACAATACATTTACACTATCTTAACATTACTTACATTATTTATATGATATATTTATATAGAAGCTACTTAAGAAATTTCATATACATTTTATCTTTATGATCTCTAATCTAATCAATAAAAAGATCATGTTATATTTTTATAACAGGGGTGAATTACGATGACTGAAACTTTAAAAACACTTATAATGCTTGATGCTACTTACGTTGTTATTGCAATTATGACAGTACTAGTATTTGTATACTTGGAATTAAAATCTCAGTAATATATGCTGACGTAATCGACAGATTCAGCATTTAAATATAGTTAGAAGAAAGAAAGGAGAAAATTATTTCTCCTTTCTTTTGTATTTCTACAATTTCTTATTTTAATAAATCCAATGTATGTAAAAGTAATCCCTTGTCTCCTACTTCTCCATGACCAGGTACTACCGAATTTATATTTCCATATCGCTTCAGCACATTCTCAATCGATGTAGACCATTCATTTACATACGCATCCGCAACATTTCCTAAATCTTTAGCTTCCGCAGATTTTACTAAACAGCCTCCAGCTAAAATTTGATATTGTGGCAACCAAACAACAATATTATCTTCTGTATGTCCTTTCCCTGGATAGAACGTTTCTACTTTTGTGTTGCCAAACTTCAAACTCATAATTGTTTGTAAATCTCCAAGCGGCTCTTCATATCCACTGTTCTTTGCTAGTTCTGCGGTTAATGCTGTACTATGCGCTTTAATGCCTCTTTCTTTCAACGCTGTTATTCCGCCAATTCGATCAGCGTGCGCATGTGTAATAATGACATCTGTTACGCGCTTCTGAAATTTCTTTTCTACCATTTCTATTAGTTCCTTCGTTAATTTGTTATCCCAAGAAGAATCAACAAGTACTAGCCCTTTAGAAGTATTAAGAACTAGACCGTTCGAAGGAACTGCTTCTCCATTAAAATAACCTAACTCCGTATGAACCCATACATTCTTGTTTAACTGAGATATTGAAATAGTTCCCGTCTCATTTTTGATTACTATTTGCTCTACCTTTTGTGATGCTTGTACAGAAGAAATCGTGCTAACAAATTGAGTTGTTCCTAGTAAACTTACACATAATCCTACTTTTAACAACGTATTCTTTTTCATGTTATCAACCCTTTCTTTCAAGCTAAATAGTTATTACCTATATTAGACAATTCATCTCAAATGTTTGTTCCATCTTCATTTGCATACTTTTATGTAATTAACAAAAAAGCGTACAAAATTTTGTACGCTTTAAAACTTAATCTTTCATTCCATAACTCTCAAACTCTTCCTCATTCCCATAAAATACATTCAAATCAATATGCTTTTCTTTTCCATTATAACCGCTTAATCTCCCGCGGTTCGTGTATTGCCAAAACGTCCATTTTCTCTCATCAGATAAACTCGGTTTTGTAAAAACACTACGAATCCATATATCACATTTTGGATACGCATCCTTTATATATAAATCATATGCCTCTTGCGTTGCATACAATATTACTTTCTTATCGTAATGTTTTTCTAGCATTTCAATCATGACCGCCAACTCTTTCGTAACATCTTCACGCTTAGGCGGATTATCTTTTTTGTTAGCGTAAAACTCAACATCAATCACGGGTGGCAGTGCTTGTTTATATTTTGGAACAGTTCGTATAAATTGCTCTGCTTGTGTTTCGCCCTTACTATCGAAACTAAAAAAATGATACGCTCCGATGCGTATATCTGTCTTATTCGCATTCCTCCAATTTTTCGAAAAGTACTCATCCACAAACGAACTTCCTTCAGTCGCCTTTATAAACGCAAACTTCATATTTTGCTTTTTTAACTCTCTCCAATCTATATCCCCTTGATACGATGCGACATCTACACCTTTTATTTCATACTTATCAGCACTTATTTGATTCGGAATGAATATGCCTTGAAAAACTAAGTAAACGACAACACTTATTACACTAATTAAAGTAAAGGTTCCTCCTATAAAAAGCTTCTTTTTCATTCATATCACCCATCTTTACAAATTAAAATTCTACTTACCATTCACGCTTTTTATTAATTTTCATTTTTTCTTTAAACGCCTTCTCTAAATCAATATTTAATTTATTTGCTAAATCACATACATTCCAAATTACATCAAACATTTCTAAACCGATTTCTCTTTTCGCATCTTGTATTGTATCACGCTTTAATATGACTTCCGCTAATTCACCTAATTCCGCCATCGTATATATCGTACGCTCTTCAATTGTTGTATCTTGAAATCCTTTTTCTTTACTGAAATTTGATACATACCTCTGAAACTCCACAATATTCATACTTAATCTCCCCTCATTATCAATACTCCATTTTTCTATTACACTTAAAACCAAAATTATATTTTGTTAAATTGTAACATTCGGACTATAATTTATTTATAGCCCATTAACGGAGGTGTTTGCAATGACTCTCTTCGCTTCACCAACATTATTTATAGTAGCAATCATTTCATTTGCACTAGCTTATTTCATCGGAGTAAAGCAGTACACTTGGCTCTTATCAGGATTCAACGAACGCCGCGTGCCTGATAAAGTGAAACTATCAAAAATAGTAGGTCTTTATAATTTAATTGCTGGTGTCATTGCGACAATCGGTAGTGTCTTCACTACGCCCAATGTCACAATCGTTATTCCTATCACTCTAATTGGACACTTTATAATCGCGGCTTATGTAAATACACGCATGGTGCAGTAAAAAAGATCACCCAAAAGGATGATCTTTTTTATAATTTATCAACATATTGCTTCGCTTCTAGTAAGGAAAAACCAAAAGCTTCTCTTACTCTCTTAACTGCTGTAATTTTTTTGCCTTCTTCTACAAGCTGGCGTAGTTCTTTATTAATTTCAGGTTCTCTTTCTATAATTCCCATTTCTTTCGTAATTAATTGTAATCTATCTTCAATTCTCTTTAAACGCGCATCATTTTTCTTTTCAATTGTAGTTAATTTTTCAGCGATATAAATGAAACCAACAGCTACTATCAGTATAACCATCCAGAATTCCATGAATGTTCCCCCTTACTAACTTTCATTTTCTTTATTCCACTAACTTATGTAAATTTTACCATAATAAACATTTAATGTATAATATCACTATATCAAACTGTTAATAAAACCTATTATTTTAGGGGGACACTTTATGAAAAGATTTTTAAATACGTTACTTCAATTTGTAGTTCTTTCAATCGTGCTACATTTGTTATTCGATATAGTTGGTTGGCTTGTTTTCAATGCACCAATTAAAAACAAACAAATCATCATTTCTTTAATAACAATCTCATGGGTTATGTACATGTACCGAGACAATTTTTTTCAAAAGTTCACTTCAAACTAACTAAAAAAGAAAACACTTCATTGGTGAATGACGAAGTGTTTTCTTTTTTTTACTACTGTATAATAAAAATACTATTCTGTCTTTAAAGAAAGGAGTCACCATGAACTTAAAAAGTAGCAATATATACGAGAAAATGAACCAATATTCCGTTGCAGGTTTAAGCCTCGCTGTTATATGTAATGGCAAACTAGATGAAGCGACTGCCTTTGGAACACTTGAAGCTGGAACAACTAGAGCTGTTACTACAAATTCTCTCTTTAATTCTTGTTCTATCAGCAAATTCATCACTACAATGCTCGTACTAATGTTATCAGATCAAGAAATCTTGCATTTAGACGAAGACGTAAATGATAAACTCACATCTTGGAACATTCCTACTAATCTATTTACTTCACAAAAAAGCATCACTTTGAGAAACTTATTAAGCCATCAATCTGGACTCATTGATCCACCTAATAGTTTTGAACATTATACACCTGCAAAAGGCTTACCTAATATGTCTGAGCTCCTTTCCGGTAAAACACTATATTGCCCCGTACCTATAGAGGTAACTTATAAACCAGAAAGTGAATTTCACTACTCAGACGCAAACTTTTGTATAATCGAACTACTACTAGAAGATATTACAGGAAGATCATTTAGTCAGTTATTAGAAGAACACATCTTCCAGCCATTACAAATGAAAAATAGTACACTTTTTTCTCCAAAAGACATAGATAAAACCGATGTTTTTGCTTGCGGACATAATAAAGATAGAACTGTAACAAATGAGAAGTATCCATTTTATCCATTCGCAGCTGCTTCAGGTATTTGGCCAACACCAACTGACTTATCAGCTTTAGTTATTGAAATCATTCATTCCTTACAAGGAAAGGGCAAACTAAAACTTTCTCAAAAATTAGTAATAGACATGATTTCTCCTCAAGGTTGCTCAAAATGGACTGGATTAGGTGTTTTTCTAGATGATTCTAATGAAGAATTACAGATTTATTCACTCGGATGGGGCGTTGGATTTCAATGTATGATGGTTTGTTATCCATACTGCGGGAATGGTGCTGTTATTATGACCAATTCCGATTTAGGTGTTCATCAAATGGAAGGGATCATTGGTGAGGTTGTAAAAACGTTACCCTTATAATGAAAGTAAAGAAGCTGTTCCTTCCAGCTTCTTTATCTATATAACATTTTTCGCAACAATTTTTATATGTTCTGGTGCGATAATCTCCGTTATACTTTCTTGGAAATCTTCCCGCAACATTTCTTCCAAATGTTCTAACTGCACTTCAACATGAGTGCATTCTAAATTATGTATATTTAACAGTGCATAATGATCTTTTTTCTTAATTACTAAATATTGATTTTCCTCTGTCACAAGTACAGAACCTAATCGGACTCCTAGTAAGCGTTGATCATCAAACTTCATAATTACTTCTCCTTCCCTCATATAAACAAAATTACAATGAAAATAATTACATTTATGGAAAAACACACTTATTTAGACTATATCATAATTTACTAAAATAGAAATATCTTTTTCTGTTTTAATAAAAATCCCTATTTTTTCATATATTTCGATACAAAAAACTTTCTCAACATTAAATTTGAATTTTCAGTTTTTAATTCTATGAAAGTCTATTATAATAAAGTTAATAAATGTTTGACCTCTCCTAATTCATGTACATATGGATGATCAGTAGTTATTGCTACTGATCTATTTTTTTGATTTCAGAAAGTACATACTCTGCATCCTTTCCTACACCACAAATAAGTGCGGAACCCCTTTGAGATTGCCATGGTAAACCGATATAATACAATCCTTTTACTGGACTGATTCCCTTTATATGATTAGGAAATCCTTTCTCATTCACTGCCTGTTCAATTTCAATCCAATTATAATTTTGAACAAAACCAGTTGACCATATAATGCTTTCTGCACTATAAGTATCACCATTCTGAAACATAATGTTATTTCCTGATGCACTTACTACTTTTTCTTGCAGTTTGATTGCTCCATTACGAATAAGTTTCTTACCTTCAAAACCGAAAATAGGGTCCTTTCTCTTCTGAAACCATCTTCCCCTTTTTGTATTTATTTCAGCGTACAATAAACCCACTTTTTCTAGCAGATTAAAAATACTTTTTCCCAAAAGTTGTAACGGTAAAAACGTTAAAGGATGACTAATAGACACCGTAACTTCATGAGTCTTTGCCAGTTCTACTGCAATTTGCATTCCTGAATTCCCACCACCTACTACTAGTACTTTTCCCTTAGGAATTTGTGATGGTGATTTATATTGTGATGAATGTATTTGAAAAATATGTGATGATAGATTTGCTGAAACTGAGGGAATAAACGGTTGCTGAAAAGCACCTGATGCGATAATAACTTTTTTCGTTTGTAAAATTTCTGTAGGAGTATGTAATTCAAATATTTCTTTTTCTTTCTTTATTTTTAGAACTTCCGTTTGTAATTGTACCGGTAATTGAAAATGTCTTGCATATTCTTCTAAATAAGTTGCAATTTCATCTTTATATGGAAATTCATTTTTTTCACCTATTAACGCCATACCCGGCAAGCTACTGTAAGACCTTGGGGTAAAAAGCTGCAAAGAATCATATCGATTTCTCCATGAATCACCAACTCGTTTTCCTGCCTCAAGTAATAAAAAATTATGCCCTTCTTGCTTCAAGTAATATCCCATTGTTAATCCAGCTTGACCCGCCCCAATAATAATTAGATCTTTCATTCTAATCCCTCCTCTTCTTAAACGTATGAATACTTGTTCATATATTCATACGTTTCCATAATCATAACATTTTCTTTTTATATGATTCAATATCTACTCAAAATAAAAAAGAGCAGTTCACTGCTCTATGAACTACTCTTCATTCCATTTCTACAATTTTTCCTCGTATAGTGTAATTCTATTTGAAAACGGATCAATTACAGTTAATTCAATTGTACCCCAAGGTGTTTTTTCTATATTCGGCTTCGAATAAGCATATTCTTTACTTAATACTACAGAATGATAATCCTTTACATCATCTATTTTGATCCGAATCGCACCACCTGGTGAGGCATCACCATGATGTTCTGATAAATGTATCACAGCATCCTGTAACGAAATTTGCAAATATAATGGCATATTTTCCTCATACCGATGTTCCCAATCCAGTTTAAATCCTAAAAAACCTAAGTAAAATAGTTTTGCTTTTTCAATATCAAAAATTCTAAATATAGGTGTTATCATTTATACTCTCCTCCTATTTATAAACATCTGCTGCCAATTCTCTCAAAACTTCCACGTTTACTACTTCAAAACAACCATCATTCTTCTTTATTATCTCTTTATCACAAAAAACATTTAATGTGCGCAACAAATGCCGATAGCTCGTTCCTAACAATTCCGCTGTTTCCGTTAAATTCCCACTAAATACAATTCTATTTCCGTGCTGTACTGCCCGTTCTCCTGCTGCTAACATGTAACTCGCAAGTCTATTTTCAAGCGGATACAATAAATTAATTGTACTATTTTTTGAAAGTCGATTTAACTTATGTGCTAACGATCCACAAATACATCTTAAAAATTTCGCATCATGAAATAGCTGATTTCTCACTTTTCCTAATGGTAAACCAACACAATATGAATCTGCCATTACTTGTACATTTGAAGTAATCCTTTGGGAATGAATTAACTCTACATCTCCAAGTAACTGCAAACTATCATAAAAACACAGTAATACGGATTTCCCGTTACTTAATGTGTTAAACGCTTTCGCTTTTCCTTCAACAAAGAAATATAAATAATCTATCTCTTCATTTTCTCTACAAATAAACTCATTCTTTTTAAAAAATATAAGTTCCATATATGGCTTCATATCATGACTAAAAAATGAATCAATATTATTTTTCTTCATATACTCTGCTAATTTAATAGAATTACATACTTTCTTCATAGTTCCCCACCTTTACAACTCATCCCCATTGTAATCAAAATTTTCTTCTTCCACTATGACATATGTCATAACAATACACAATTTCAGCATGATACAGTCATTACAAATATGAAATACAAAGGGGATATTACATTGTATAACTTTCTTTCTGTCTTTATTGGTGTGCTCATCGCCGTTATGCTTCCATTGAATGGAATTTTATCTGAGTTAATTGGCAAGTACACAGCAAGCGTGGTCATTCACCTTGTCGGTTTAATTGCAGTTATCTTCATTTTAATCATAAACAAAAATAAAATTCGTTTCGATAAAAGTATTCCACTTTTTTTATATAGCGCTGGAGCGATTGGAGTATTCACTGTTCTTTTTAACAATATAAGTTTTTCCGTCCTTGGTGCTTCTATTACGATCGCATTAAGTTTACTCGGTCAATCTATTGCTTCCATCGTTATTGATCATTTCGGCTTATTAGGAATGAAAGTTGCAAAGTTTGAAAAGAAAAAACTAATTGGATTATGTTTCATCTCTTCTGGAATTATAATCATGACAATTTATTAATGGGGGCAAGAAAATGTTATATATTACGATCGCTATTTTAGCTGGTGTTTCTATCGTTGTTGCTAGAATTATTAACGCGAATTTAGCAAAGGAAATTGGAAACTGGGAAGGCACGTTTTTCAATTATATTACTGGATTATTTTTCTCTATGTTATTTTTAATTTTCAGTTCAGATTCATTGTATATCCCTATTCATAAGTTGCAATCTATTCCTATCGCCGTATACTTAGGCGGATTAGTAGGAGTTATCGTTATTTCATTATCCAACTATATTACTCCTAAAATATCAGCCTTTTATTTAACATTACTCATCTTTATCGGACAATTATTTGCGGGGACTATTATTGATTTCTTCCTGACAAATGAACTCTCAATTGGTAAAGTTATCGGTGGCATTTTCGTATTAATTGGGCTCACTTACAATTTACTCATAGATCGCCCGATAAAAACTGTGAAGCATAACCAAGTTCAACTATAATACTTTACGCTTACCTATCATATATTAATAGAAAAGCTCTTCACACGAAGTAATAGAGAGGAGAAAATCCTATTAAAAAAATTATTTTATTGCTAGGTAGCGTATTAATTATTTCTGGAATTGCATGGTTTATAAACTCGGGAAAATCTATTCAAGATCTCTATACTGCAAATAAGCCGAAAAAGAAAGCTACTATTATTTCAAGCTCGCGAGATCCAAATGAGCCCCCTGTTTTTTTAGGTAAACAGGAAATAAAAGATATACATGTCGAATCAATTAAAACAAAACAGGATATCTTTCTCACAAAAACAGATGAATTAAAAACGTTTATTAACAGTATGAATACCGCAAAAAAAGGTAAATTAACATTAGATGAAGAAGGATCAGACTTAATAGATTGTGATATGTGGATTACTTTCGAGGATGGAACTTATAAAAAATATTTCATATGGGTAGTTGATCATCACAGCAGCGAAGTGATGATTGCTCAGCAAGATACTCCTGATGATGTAAAACTTACGTACTATCAGTTAAACGAAGATAGTTCAAAAAAAGTTTATAATTTATTTAAAAAAATTATTTAAACGAAAAAGTCATGAGCACGCGAACTCATGACTTTTTGCACTATATATACTCAGGGAACACTCTACAACCCTTTTCCTGCTCTATATCATGACCAAAGAAAACAATTGGTTTCTCTTTCGCCACAACTCCTTTTAAACGTTTAATTGAAGATAAAGCTAATTCTGGATCAAATCCTGCGAACGGCACTTCATCTTCAAAATTCTCTTTCGTGTACGATGCATCAATTGTTAATAAAACTGAACCGGATTGCTCCGTCTCAATGAATAACGACTGATGGCCTGGAGAATGACCTGGCGTATACAATAATTGAACACCTGGTACCACTTCATAATCCCCTTCAATAATTTTGTAGTTCAAATGCGGTAATATACATTCTTTCATATATTCTTCTCTATGAAGTGCTGCCTCATATTCCGTTCGCTGCACAATAATCGGTGTATTTGTAAAAGCACCGTTTCCTCCTGCATGATCAAAATGTAAGTGAGAACTAATAATATATAAAAGGTCGTCCGGCTCATACCCTACACGCTTTAATATATTCACGATTCTATCTTCTTCAGTCATTTTCGGTAAAATCTGTCCTTCAACAAATGTACCGTTAAAAAGCCCTTCATTATTAACTGCACTTTCTGGCATACCTGTATCTACTAAAATAGGCCCCTCTTCTGTCTCCAAAAGATAACACCATACAGGTAAGTTCAATAAATTCCCCGGCGCGAGTGTACCATTAACAGAAGAATGATCCAACATACAACGACCTGCTGGGATGAAATAAAGTTTCTTTACTGTCATTATGTATCCACCTTTACATTTAGTTTTGGATAAAGTAATACAGTAAAAAATTCTTCTTTTTAGAAATAAATTCCTTCTAGACTATCAGTACAGCTTACATAAAAATGAAACATTAACACCGATTAACGCTGAAAACTTAAAGAAAGCACATGCACTACTTGAAAGCGGGCACACCATTGGGAAAATCGTATTAGAGAGATTTTAATCATGATAGTGACAGATAGTATGTGAAACTATATTAACGATTTTTCGAATATATCTATCATAACGTACAATATATCAACGATTTTTCAAATATATCTATCATAAATCAAATTATATCAACGATTCGTCAAGCTATATCGATTTATCGACAAATAGCAACAATAAGAAAAGGCTGTTCCAGATGAACAGCCTTTTCTTTATTAACTTGAAATCTCTTTATTATTTTGAACGTCTAACGGAGCTCGCTTTCCTATTCCGAAAGCATAGAAACTAATTGTAACGATAGCTAAGAAAATAATACCTACAACTAATGAAATACGAGTATCATCGTTAAACCACATTCCGATTAATACCATAATTAAAAAGGCAATCGTTAAATAGTTTGTTACAGGAGCAAATGGCATTTTGAATGGATGATCTTTCATCTCTGCTCCCTTTTCTTTTCTAAAATTAATTTGACTAATTAAAATGACAAACCATGGTACCATACCAGGAAGTACACTCGCACTATATACATATACGAATAAGTTTTTCGGTGCGATGTAACTTAAAACAACACCAACCGCCAGACCGATAATTACGCCAACTGTACCAAATAAAGGTACACCATTTCCAGAAAGTTTCGTAAAATATTTCGGTGCTTGTCCATTTACACCTAACGTATAAAGCATACGACCAGCACTATAAATACCACTATTACAACCAGACATTGCTGCTGTAATAACAACAAAGTTAATAAGTCCAGCTGCTGCCGTAATACCAACTTTCGCAAAAGTCGCTACGAACGGGCTACCAATTGTACTTAATTGATCCCACGGATACACAGTTACAATAACGAAAATAGCACCGATGTAGAAAATTAAAATACGCCAAATTGTACTTTGAATCGCTCTTGTAAGTGTCTTCTTTGGATCCTTCGCTTCACCAGCAGTAATACCGATTAATTCCACACCTTGATACGCTCCAACTACAAGTGATAATGCAAAGAAGAATCCTGAAAAACCACCTGTAAAGAAACCGCCATTTGACCAAAGATTAGATATGCCAATCGCTTCTCCGCCGTTACCAATTCCAAAGAAAATAAGGCCAAATCCCGCAATAATCATTAATAGAATCGTAACGATTTTAATCATCGCAAACCAAAATTCAAATTCACCAAATGACTTAACTGAAATTAAGTTAGCTGCACCAAGAATAACCATTGCGATTATACCTGGTATCCAAGCTGGTAAATCCGGGAACCAATATTGCATATATGCTCCAACCGCGATAATTTCTGACATCCCAACGATAACCCACTGGAACCAGTTACTCCACGCTGTCATATAACCAGCTAACGGGTGAATATACTTATGACCGAACGTCGCAAATGAGCCTGTACTTGGCTCCATATACAACATTTCTCCCATGGCACGCATGATGAAGAAGATAAAAATACCTGCAATGGCATAAGCAAGCATTACTGACGGACCTGTCCATTTAATTGTGCTGGCTGACCCCATAAACAAACCAACACCAATCGTTCCGCCTAAAGCAATCATTTGAATATGACGTGCTTCTAAACCTCTTTTCAATTCTTTGTTTGCCACTTCACTTCCCCCTCTTAGATGATTCATAGCCGCATTTTAACACAAGATGCTTTCCCCTAATTCCTTTCGGCCCTGAAAATGATGAAGCAAACGTCATTTTACACTAGCTTTAAAGCTATCCTAAAATCGTTTTGCGCTCCTAATAAAATTCTCAAAACCTTTCATCTTCCAATATTCTATAAATCTTAAAATTACTTACCTTATATTAATTCATTAATCTGAAAAATTCAATTATTTTTTCAATAAATTATTATACATAAGTCTGATTAATTTTTAACTAAATTAACAATAAAATACATCTATTCAATATGATTCCGGCATGAATATTATTACAATATAAATAACCGAGGAAAGTATATCTTCCTCGGTTTCATACTGCATGTACTTTAATATCTATATCTGATAACGTCATTTCCATTTCTACTAACATTTTCAAACTTTATTTTCGTGGTTTCTGAACGCTCCATTAACATCTCACCCCAAAATATAATATATCAGTAAAATTACATACCATATACATCCTTCGCACAGACTTCCTTATCAAAACGAACAAATTTACTCTGTACTTCCATTCCAGCTGCTTCATATACGCGAGGTGCACCTGTAATATTTTCAGAATCTACATTTAAATGCACTTTTGAAATCCCTTCTTCGTATAATTGACCGAATGCATGATGTAACAGTGCTAATCCCAATCCTTGTTTCCGCTTAGAACGCCTTACACCTAAGTGAGTAATTTCTGCTTTATTGTCAGCACCCTTTTTACTAAAGACAAAACCAACTACTTCACCCTCAACCATCGCTAATGACCATAATGTAGGATGAAATCCCTCTCTTTCTGTACGCTGTAAAAACTCTTCTAACGTAGAAGATTTCGAATTCCAGTGGTCTGCGAAGGCTTCATTAAAAGCTTGATGTAATCTCTCATCATCTACACCAGGTATGTAATGTCGCACTGTAACACCATTTGGCCAGATTGCTGATGGAATATTTTTCTTTAATTCAATCCCCATTCCCCACCAAATACGAGTTGGAATAAACCCGGCTTCCCCTAATATTTTTTCCTCATAGGAATTATTTGCTTGTATTACAATCGTGCCATTCAAGCAAGATGAGTTACTAACAAGATCCGTAGCACGCCCTTCAAGCTTTGACCATATTACTTGTTCAATGCCTTGATTCATATAATTAGGATGAATAAGTACAGCAGATGGAAACTGCCCTTCATTCCCTGTCAAAATTCCATAAGCGATTATTTCTTCTCCATTCATAACAACATAAGAGCTTTTACTAACATCAATACCTTTCCATGAATTAGTTATATCCTCTACCGTTGTATCAATTTCCCCATAAATAGCTTGATCATAAATCTTACATAAATTGAAAATTTGTAGTAAATCTTCTTGTGAAGTTGCTTTAACGTTTAGACCGTTTACTAAGTTCTGCATACAATTCACCTGTTATGAAGTGACCTTTGTCAATAGTTTTTCACCCATAATATTTTTCTTGATGGCATACAAAAGCTTCAGAAATAAGATCTATCGACAGTTAACCACTCTGTTATTCGTGGATTGGTTACCTCAGGTTAATGGTTCGTCGTTAGGCTCTTATAATCTCACTGCGTGGATCACACCTTTTCAAATTCTAATAAATAGCTTGTTTATCAGAATTTCAGCCATGCCAGAAGAGGTGAGTCATAGATAGCCAGACCTGTAATTCACTATCTCTGAAGCTCATCTATGCCATCAATTGATACCTTTGGTTTCTAACTATGAATGAATCAATCAACTTCATATCCTTCCCTCTTTATTTTCGGTGAATTTTACCTGTTTCTAATCCCCATATAAAACACCCCAGTTCTCTTGCGATAGCTGTAACGGCAACATTTCTAGGTTTCCCTTGATATATCATGCGATAATATTTTCTTTGTAACCTTTCTACAGCCTGATCCGCATAAGCAATCACTTCGCTTCGTTGCCCTTTTTGTCTTGCTTTCACTCGCTTCGATTTTAATCCGATTGTTCCTTTTACCAACGCATTTGCACATTCTACAAGAGTAGACCTAACGGTCGAATTTCCTTGTTTTGTAATCGAACGTCGACTGATTTTTTCTCCACTTGAGCTTTCGCTTGGTGTCAATCCTACATAAGCCATAAATGCTTTAGCCGTGGGAAAACGAGTGAAGTCTGCAATTTCCACATGAACAGTCATTGCCGATGTTGTATCTATACCTTTTAAGCATCTTAAATTTGCGATTGGTTCTTCGTACCTTTCACGATGAGATAATTCTTCTAATCTCAGACTGAACCGCTCAATTTTATCGACTAGAACATCATACTGTAATAGGTATTCGCCTAACGTTTCTTTGAATAATCCTTGTAGATCAAGATTCTTTAACCATTTCATATAAGCGATTGTCCAGCTTGATTTCCCTTCATACACATAGCCATGCCTTAAAAGGAATGCTTTTATCTGTTGTTTTATTTTTTTCAAAGATGTTTTAAAATCACCTAACATGCGGATATACTCTTTCACGGCAACATCCTCTTCTTCTGGAACATATACTTCTTTATAGGTGCCATTTGCTAAATTAAGAGCAATCATTTTGGCATCGAATTTATCATTTTTAACCATTTTATTTTTTGATGAACTGTACATTGTTGTGGGAGCTAAAATATCACAATCAATTCCATTTTGTTCAAGAAGATTATGAAGTGAATACCCTAAACAACCAGCCTCATATCCAGCTTTAATTTTTATATCTTCACCATATTTTGTTTTCAGTTTCTCAACGAATTTTTTTACGAGAGATACATTTGAAGCACATCGTGCTTCTCTTACAATTTCCCCAGTTGTTCCGTGTAGTGCACATAAGCTAAAACTTTCCTTGTGGACATCCATCCCAATATAGATTATATTTTCCATAGTGGCCTCCTATTATCATAGGGTATAACCCCATTCATAATGTTTTCATTCATTATTATGGGTTAAAATCCCTGACTTGATAATCTAGGAGGTCGCTTCATATTATCTCATTTTAATTAAAAATTCAAATCTTATCGCAAAAACATTTCATAATACTACTATTTTATGAAAAATATTAATCCACCTAAAACAATCAACAATACACCCGAAAGTGGAAAACTCTTCTCTTCAATTTTTATCTTTTCCTCAATAATATCTTTAATTTTCCCCTTCATATCATCTGGACATTTTTTAAATAAAATATTAGTTGTATGTAGTGGTCTATTCAATATTCGAATTTTAACAGGAGAACCTGATAAATATATATTATTTTTCTCCACAGTAAATTCTATATTTGCTTCAATTAACCCTTCTTTCACTAACATATTCACCCGGCTAGAAGATAGATTAAATACTGTATAATCGTTAAAAGCTAGTCCTCTAATATCGAAATGTGAGTATACGAGAACTAAAGCTATAAACAACAAAACAAGTACAACTATTGTTTTCACTAATGAAAGTTGATTTAACATATAAGAGGATATTGTCATATAAGCACAAAAGAATGCCATTAAATTACAAAGATAGTGGTTTACAATGAAAGTTTTTCTTGCAACGATAGTAAGTCCGGAAATGATTAGTAGCGTGCATACTAGATTCATTAACATATTTCCCCCTCCCAAAAACTATAACTATACAACTTTGTTATATTTTAACATTAATTACATATTCATACCTATAATTACTTTCATAAAATATAAAAGAGTCTCATTAAAAAATGAGACTCTTTTACAATTTCATATTTAAATCGATTTCGAAGTTTGCTTACCAAAGATAAATATCCTAGTAAACACTGCCATTATAACTACAATAACTAGAAAATAAAGTGGCATCACCAGTAACGAGCCCGTATGCAATTGACTCATTCCCCAAATTGTCATCGTTACAATTACATAGTATCCTAAGCTAAACAACGCTCCAGCTGTACCAATGACATCTTGAAAATCTACTAACGCTAAACTTAAACAATTAGGCAATGCTACTCCAATTCCTAATAGCAATATAAACATCGCTATTAAAAATACAACCATATATATTACATTCGGATTTGATCCCACAAACGTAATAACAGATAAAAGGATAGCTCCTCCTGTCATTACGAGACAACCGATATATATAATTTTCTCTGGTTTATAAGTAGCAAGTAAACGTTTTGAAATTTTCGCTCCAACAATAGAAGCAGATGCAACAACAATTCCTAGAAATCCATACATACTAGGCGATAATTGAAAATATTCAATAAAGATAAACGGCGCTTCTGCATAATAGCTAAATAAAACACCATTTGCTTCTCCAATTAACAGCCCATATGTTACCACTTTCGGATTTGTAATTAACCTCTTCAAGACTGAAAATACATTTATTTTATTCGTTACTGAGCCCGTTTTTGTTTCAGGAAGAGAAACAAACGTATACAGAAAAATACCGATACTCATAACTACTAAACTTAAAAATACTATTTTAAATCCAAACATTTGATCAAGAAAGCCACCAATTAACGGTCCTATCGCTGGTGTAAAAGCAATGACTGCCGAGATTTGAGCAAACATAACATGCCTCTTATGCCCTTCTACACTTTCACGAAGAATCGTTTGCGTCACAACTGATCCTGCACTTGCTCCAAACGCTTGAATAAAACGACTTACCAATAAAACTTCAATGGAATTTGCAATATAGCATAAGAAACTCCCAGCGCCATATACGACAATTCCAAGTAACATCGCCCGGCGACGACCAATTATATCTGATAACCACCCAATAAAAAATACACCTAACGCAAAACCAGCAAAATACACACTAAGTGTTAACTGCACCTCATTATTACTTACATGTAACGCCTTTGAAATATCAGGTAACGACGGTGTGTAAATCGTTTCACTAATTTGCGGAAATGCGACAAGAACAATCATTAACAAAAGTGATGGTACTGAGACTTTTTTCATTTTTCATACCCTCCTATAACTTTGAAAATCTCAGAAATAAAAAGACTTTCCTTAGCTACGGAACAGGAGGGGCCATTATAGAAATCCGTTCATAAAACAACAAAGAAAACACCTCAATTACGTATGTTAATACTTATAGGAGGGTAATATTAACATCGATTTTTAAATATACTTTTTCAATTATATTACATACTACGTTTCTTTTACTAGTGCTCGGCCTTGGAGGATTGTTAAAAAGATAACTTGATGCAGTCACCTTTTTGTGGAATAATTAGAAATAGTTTGAATTCGTAAGTTTAATTATTAAACGATAGACTAGCATATTTTAATGTCACAAGCTTACAAACTGGAGGCCTTTCGTAATGATTGAAATTTTAAGGACAGTAGTAAACTTTCTAATTTCTCTATTCTCAGGAGAATTACCATTTGTATATTATGTATGGATTATTACCCTATTCCTAATTCAAATAACCCAATCTACTCTAAACTATAAACTCTTTAACAAGAAAGGCAATTTCAGCACTTATATATCGGAAAGATTACTTGCTTTTATTATTTTATTGTTTGGAGGAATATTAGTATCTAAGTTACTTGCTTACATAATAGACGATCCTACTATTAGTATGACGAATTTAACACATTATTTTGTTTCTCTTATCATATTAACTATATTTGTCGTAATAACCTGTGTTAAAGACTTTATAGAGACATCTATAAAGAATAAAAATATATCTCTTTTGAGCTTTTTAGTAATTTCCTTAATAACAAGTATACTTTCATTCAAGTTTTTATCACCTTAATTGAAGGTTCTTTTTCTCTTTCTAAATCTTTTATAACTACTTTAATCATTCTAGTAACTGTATCCATTCCTCTATTAATTTCCTTAGAGGATAAGTATGCAGATGAAAAGGAAACGGAAAATTTATAGCTTCTCATTTACATAAAAGAAAGAGGGAGCTCCCCTCTTTCTTTTATATCTTTCTATTTCACAAGACTAAATCATTCCTTTTAATATTAATCCTAAAACTGACATTATTATCGCACTAATAATAATTCGCAAAATCCAAGTTGTGTTTGTACTTATTTTTTCTAATTGCTTATTGATTGTTGCTATATCTTTCTCATTAATAGTAGTACGCGTTTCTAAAGCACGAATGTCTCTCATAATTTCTTTTTGCTCCGCCTTGAGACTGTCAATTTTAGCATAAACATCTTCCATATATTCACACCCTCTGTTCATCTTAATAGAAAAATCTATATATATTATGAGACAACCCTCTTACCTGTGAATACATTGCGTACATCCGCGTACCAAATTATTTGTACAATCTAATTGAATTATTCATATGTTTCCTATCTTCTATATAAATCAGCGTTAAGATAAATTAAAAAAGGAATCCCTTGTTTATTTAACAACAAACAAGGTGCAATCCAACATTCGGGAGCACCTACGATAATTTCTATTGTTTTCATATTTACAACTCCATATAATCAGTATGATTTTCTGAAGAAGCCACTTTTTGAACTGCTTAAAGTATACTAATATGAATACGAAATAGCTGTATTGATAAACTCTCTAGAACAATAAATATACTGGCTGAAACCGATCTATATCCAATATTTTTTCCAGTAACATGAATGGTTATTTCTGATAAATACGTTTGTATATCATTGTTTTCAAAAATTTCATCCTCAACCTTTACAATATCTGCTTCACAATCTACTTCTTTAAAAGTTTTCAATAATTTTGTTTCCAATAAACTACAATCAAAATTCTCATCTTTTATTACGGCAAATTTAACCTTCATATCGATTTCCCCATTTTTAACAAACTAAAATCATTAAATCAATATAAATATATATTATTCTATTAAATAATTCAAAATATACGCTTCTCATATACATTATTTCCTTTCACTCATACTTTTATCATTGAGTTTTTATTCACAAATTCGTAACACATATATATGAGTTATTATGCTAAAATTAGTTTATTCACAAGAAGAAGTTATTCTTAATAAATCAATCATTTTTAATACCCTGTTTAAAGCCTTGCCCCCCTGCAAGGCTTTTTCCTATTTAACTAGAGTAGTAGTTTTCGTTATGCATCTCTCCCCTTTGTTCCTTACCCTACAAATAATACTGAATGTTTATTTTACTTTTTCAACATCCTTACTCGCTCTGTTCGAGAGCTCTTTACCAAATATTCAATCTAATGATAAAATTGACCAAATTAATATTTTCGTCCATAACTGTATCAAAAAGTACACTAAAGAAAAAATAGCACTCTCACGATTAAGTTAACGCGAGCTTTTTTCTTCTATCTACTTACTATTTAAGGTTAATAGTTTAGTAACAAGATTTAAAAATTCGACTTAAATTCATTAATGAATGGAGAGGTTTATATGAAATTAAAAGACAAAGTAGCAATCATAACTGGTGGTGCAAGTGGAATTGGCGAATCTACTGTTCGTCTTTTTATCGAAGAAGGTGCAAAAGTAGTTATTGCTGACTTTTCTGAACGTGGAAAAGAACTATCAGATGAATTGAATGCACATGGATATAATACGTTATTTATTAAAACCGATGTAACAAAAGAGGCAGATATTAAACAGCTAATTCATGAGACAGTAAGTACATACGGTAAATTAGATATTATGTATGCCAATGCCGGCGTTGCTGATGATGCACCGGCAAACGAATTATCCTATGAAAAGTGGAAAAGAACTATTGATATTAATTTGTCTGGGGTATTCCTTTCTGATAAATATTCGATTGAACAATTTCTTAAACAAGGTACAGGTGGTGTCATCGTTAACGCTGGTTCGATTCATAGTTTTGTTTCATTACCTACACCAACAGCATACTCCTCTGCAAAAGGTGGTGTGAAACTATTAACTCAAAATTTATGTACTGCCTACGCTAAATATGGAATACGTATTAACGCGGTGTGCCCTGGTTATATTGACACCCCTTTACTAGGTAGTGTTAATCCTCAACAGAAAGAATATTTAGCTTCACTTCATCCACAAGGCAGACTTGGAACACCAGAAGAAGTCGCTAAAGCTGTCTTATTTTTAGCAAGTGATGATGCTAGTTTTGTTAACGGCACAACACTTCTTGTTGATGGAGGCTATACTGCACGTTAATTTAAAAATTTTGAAGCACCCTAAAAAATATATAGTCTTCAACAAGAAAAAGCGCCATCACAAGTGACGGCGCTTTTTCTATGTAAGAGCAACTAGAAGATATCCTTCTAGCCTACTCCCATTTATAAGTCCAAAACTGTTCAAGTTGCAGCCATTTTAATGTTGCTGCATCTTTGTTTTTTATTTTTGCATGCGTGTCTTCAAGCATTGCTTCTGTTTGTGAACGGTGCGCACCTAATGCAGTTAATTTATGATCAAATACTTCACTAATGTTATTTACAACATCCGGTTCTCCTAATACTGCTTCACGATTTTTCGTAATCGCAACAGCATGAATAACTGGGCGCTCTTCTTTTGGCATACGTGATACAGCGCGAACGACAGCGCGGCCAAATGCATTATGATCTGGATGTACACCGTGCTCTGGATAAAATGTAATAATTCGAGATGGATTTACTTCTTGAATGATTGCTTCAATTTTGTCAGCAACGAAATCAACATCTTCAAATTCTAACGTTTTATCATGGAAGCCAAGCATTCTTAAATCTTTAATACCCATCGCTTCACAAGCATCTTTCAATTCTTTCTTACGGATATGTGGAATCGTTTCACGGTTAGCGAATACGTTCTTACCCATGTTACGTCCCATTTGTCCTAGAGTACCACATGCATATGTTACAGGTACTCCTTGATCTGTTAATAAGCGAATTGTTCCTCCCGCAGCATATGCTTCATCATCTGGATGCGGAAATACAACAAGTACATGTCTCTCCATAAGTTTCCCTCCTTCTTACTTAAATGGTGTTAAGCTTAACTCAAGTGCAACTGCTAGACGACCTAAATTATCATGTCCAGCTAATAATAAACGCTCTTGATCGTCTACTTCCCAGTGCGTAATACCTTCAGCATATACCCAACCGTGATCCATTTTCAGACCAACTCGGTATGGATTTGTTCCAGTTATCTTCCCGCGTTCAAAACGGATAATCGCATTTCGAATGAAAGCACCAACTGTCATCATCTTTTCATTTATATGTGATGCATACGCTCCGTTTGTCGTTTCTAAATGAATATATACATCTTTATTTACAAAACGTTCAATTTCATTTTGAATAAGAGAACTATCTTTTACTATTTCCATCGGAATTCACCTCTTTAAACCATTTTACGCAAAAATAATGTAAATTGCTATCTCTATATTAGAGGACAACGCTCACTTTTCCTAATAATTTGCACTGTGTTTTTTATATTTTTTATATGATATGTAAAAAATACATTTTTTCCTTCACTTTGTTAAATAGTTTTCTTTCTTTTTTGAATTTGCTACAATATATTTTATCCCGTATTATTGCAGCGAGATACATTTCGAAAATTGAACACATAATTTAAAGAAGGTGACATGATTGGAACAGTCAGCACATGAAGTAGCAAATTGGCAATATTATTTTGCAATTGCCGTATTTTTAATCACGTACGGATTTATTATTTCTGAGAAATTGAATCGTGCTGTAATCGCACTATTCGGTGCTGCTATTATGATTATTTTTGGAGTTGTAGATTTACATACTGCTTTCACATCACATATTCAATGGGAAACGATTACCCTTTTAATTGGGATGATGATTCTCGTACATATTACGAGTCAATCAGGCGTCTTTGAATTTGTGGCCATTAAAGCGGCAAAAGCAGCTGGCGGAAAACCGATTCCCATTTTATTATTACTATCCCTATTAACTGCTGTCGGATCAGCATTTTTGGACAATGTAACGACTGTTTTATTAATCGTTCCTGTTACATTATCCATTACACGTATTTTAAAAGTAAATCCTGTGCCTTATTTGATTTCAGAAGTGCTGTTTTCAAATACAGGCGGAACAGCAACATTAATCGGTGATCCACCTAATATTATGATTGGATCAGCAAACAAGCATTTAGACTTTAACGCCTTTTTACTTAACTTAGCTCCAATCGTAATTATTATTTCTATTGTGACACTTGGCATTATTTACTTCATGTACCGTAACAAACTAAAAACAACACCTGAACAAATCGAAAAACTAATGGCATTAAATGAAAAAGATTATATTAAGGATCAAAGCCTCCTTTTAAAATCTATTTCGATTTTAGGACTAACTATTTTAGGCTTCGTACTTCATTCGATTATTCATGTAGACGCTGCCGTTATAGCGATGACAGGCGCTACACTTCTTATGTTAATCGGCGTGAAAGAACATGATATTGAAGATGTATTTGCCCACGTTGAATGGGTAACCATTTTCTTCTTCGCCGGACTATTCGTTCTCGTTGGCGGGTTAATTGATATCGGACTTATCTCTTCACTTGCAAAAGAAGTAATCGGCGTAACAAACGGTGACATCGGATTCGCAGCTATACTTATTTTATGGGTATCTGGCATCGCATCTGCGACAATCGACAACATCCCTTTTGTCGCTACGATGATTCCTCTTATTCAAGACTTAGCTACAGGACTCGGACTATCTGTCGATTCTCCGCAAATCGAAGTACTATGGTGGGCGTTATCTCTTGGAGCTTGCTTAGGAGGAAATGGAACGCTAATCGGAGCATCTGCAAACGTAGTCGTTGCTGGTATTGCAAAACGTGAAGGACATGCTTTCTCTTATATGGACTTCTTAAAAATTGGTTTACCATTAACTATTGTTGCACTCTTGTTATCACATGCTTATATATATTTACGTTATTTAATGTAAAAGTTGTATTGCATGAAATTATATCGTCAAATCCAAAAGGTTTGCAGCATCGTGCTGCAAACCTTTTTTCATCACCAAAATATACCGATAATTGCTAACCCACCTAAAATCATACCACCAATTTGTCCGACAATTGTTGGTGATAATTGAACACCTTTTCTCACTTCAACAACTGGTCTTTCGTGCCTTAGTTGCTGCACTTCGCTTTGCAGTTGATGTACACTTCCGTGTAACTCTTTAATTAGTTCCTTTAATTCAGCGACCTCTTCATTTACTGGTTTTGCTTTTTCTAAATTCATTTTACATAACTCCTTATAAATTCAATCAGTTCACTGTAAATTTTCGCCAATTATCATTATATCTCCTGCATACTACATATATAATATTGAATGTATTCGCTAATCTTGCAACCCTATCCATTCATCCCGCAATATCCCCATAATGATACGATCAAAACACTTCCCATCTCTTTGAACCGCTTCTCTCATACACCCTTCCATCTGAAAACCTATCTTTTTATACAACGCAATGGCTGCTTTATTATAAGAAATTACATCCAGACCGACGCGGTGTAAATTCAATTCATAGAAAGCATACTTTAAAATAAGATGTATTGCTTCTTTCCCATATCCTTTTCCTCTATCATTCGCATCTCCTATACCAATGGCTAATAAACCTGTTCTGTTATTCCACTCTATACCATGAATCGCCACAAAACCAATTAAGCGATCTTCTTGAACTGTCCTTACCATGAAAGAAACACTATTCGATCTTCGTCCTTTTAATAACCCATCACTTGCTATTTCATTTAAAGATTGCGGGAATGCTACATCTGTATCAACATTTCTTAAATACTCACTATCTTCTTGCCACATAGCCATTACTTCAGCATCTGTTTCTCTCATAGCTGATAATTTAATCGTTTTATTTCGAAAAAGATTCATTGTCATTTCAAACTCCCCCTTTATTAAATAACGGGGATAATTATTCCAGCCTATTTACCCCCTCGTTTCATAAACTGTTTCATAAACGGGATACTTACAATAAGCGCTGACATTGGCACATCTCCTCCATATCGAATTAACTTCATTGTATAATTTTTCATTTATTCTAACAATAATAGAAAGGCCCTCCAAATTTAGAGGGCCTTTCCTAATAACAAAACTATATTATTTCGTAAACATTTTCTCCGCTTCATCCATTGCCATTTTGTTTCCTAAAGCAGAATAGTCAAGCCATGGTTGATCATTGATAATGTATACATGCTTGCCTTTAACTGCTTTTAAGTCTTTCCAAATTGGTGTTTCTTGAAGTTGTTTAAATGCTGCTTTTGCTTTGTCATCTCTATTTACAACAACGAAAATCGCATCTGCATCAAAGTCAGGTAATACTTCTTGTGAAATGACTTCGAAAGGACGGTTTCCATCAATTTTCTCTACACCATTTGCAGGTTGTAACCCTAGGTCTTGGAATAAAATTGGTCCCATCGGTCTTTTCGTACTAAATACACGCAATTCTTTTGCAGTAACGCGAATTGCCATTACTTTTTCGTTATTACCTAGCTCTTTATCTATTAAACCTTTTACTCGTTTTGATTGCTCTTCGTAATCTTGAATATATTTATCTGCTTCTTTCTCACGGTTTACAAGTTTACCAACTTGTTTTAAATGCTCTCTCCACGTACCTTCATCTAAATTGAAAGAATGTGTTTTTGCAATTTTTTCGTATTTCGCTACATCTTTACCAGCATATTTTTCATCAACATAAATGTCAGTTGGCTTTAATTGAAGTAACGCTTCCATATTCGGATCTGTTACAACACCAAGCTTCTTCGTATCTTTCAACTTCTCTTTAGCGTGCGGTAAGAAATCTTTTAAATCTCCACCAATAACAGAACCTACTGGTGTAATTCCTAATGCAAGTAAATCATTCGTTAAATGAATAGACATTGAAGCAATTTTTGGGTCATTACTTTTTTCCGTTTTTTTCGTTGCCTCTTCATTAGCTTTCGTTTGACCACATGCTGCTAATACTAAAATACACATCATGCTAAATAAAATAGTAAGTTTCTTTTTCATATGTTCTCCTCTTTGAAGTATTTATTTTGTTTTTGTAAGTAAATAAAGAAAATACGGTGCTCCTAAAGTTGCCACTACTATACCAGCTGGAATAGAGTTTGGCTCAAATATAGAACGACCTATCGTATCTGCTAGCACTAAAATAATCATTCCGATAATGCCAGCTAAAGGAAGAAAGTGTTGATATGTAGTACCTACTAACTTCCTTGCGATATGCGGAGCAACTAAACCGATAAAACCAATTCCTCCTGCCATCGATACACTTGCGCAAGATAATCCAACCGCTGTAGCTAAAAGTAATAACCGTTCTTTTTGAACAGAAACACCAAGTCCTGCTGCTACACTATCACCTAGTGACAATGCATTTAACGTTTTAGATTTTAGCCACGCATAAGGGGTTAGTATGAAAATCCATGGTAATAATGCAAGGACATGAATCCAATCCCTTCCCCACACGTTACCAACTAGCCATCTAGAAGCGAATGTATACGTCTCATCATTTAACTTGAGAGAGAAAAATAGCGAAATTGCACTAAAGCCAGCTGAAACTGCAATACCAACGAGAATAAGTCTAATGGGAAGTAAACCTTTTGACCGATCACTCGCAAGTAAAATAATAAGAAATGCAGCTAATACTCCTCCGCCAAATGTAAATAACGGTATTAAAATGGATGCACTCTCATTAATAGAATGAAAGAGAGTAACAAATACGATAAGACCGAAAGATGCACCTGAATGCAACCCTAAAATACCAGGATCTGCAAGTGCATTACGTGATAACCCTTGCAAAATCGCACCGGAAATACCAAGACCAATGCCGGCTAACATCGTGATTATTATTCTTGGCATACGATAATCATATAGCACGGTTGCACTCTCAAAATCACCATAACCCAAAAGTGTTTCAATTACTCTAAGTGGTGCTATACTCAGCGTCCCTGTATTTAAACTAATTAAAATTACAGCGATACTTATACATCCGAAGATTGTAGTTACAGTAATAGCTCTCTTTTTATCCGTGTTAAAAAGATCTTTCACTTATAACTCCCTCCCAACTTTACGTGCTATATAGAGGAAGAACGGAACTCCAACAAGAGCTACCATAATCCCTATCGCAAGTTCCTTAGGAGGATTTACTGTTCTTGCCCCTAAATCAGCTACAACTAATAACATAGCTCCTAATAATGCTGACATAGGAATAATGAGTCTATAATTCACACCAACTAATTTTCTAGCAATGTGCGGGATAACTAGTCCTACAAATCCAATAGAACCAACAGCTGAAACAGAAACACCTGCCAGAATAACTACTATAATCATCCCTAGTATTCTCGTTCGGTTCGTTTTCACTCCTAAATTTGTAGCAACATCATCCCCCATTGATATGAGTGAAATAGATCTCCCTAGCATTGTCGCGAAAATAATCGTTATAAGAATAATAGGAACTAAAAATTTCAAGTGTTCCCACTTAACCCCTGCAACACCACCAGCATACCAAAATGCTAAATCTTGGCTTAAATCATAATAAATCGCAACACCTGAACTTAATGAATGTAAAAGCGCTGCCATAACTGCTCCAGCAATCGTTAATCTCATTGGTGTTAACCCGCCTGATGTTGCTGACCCAATAACAAAAATAAGTACTGTACTTAAGACTGCTCCAATAAAGGAAACAATCATTAAATAGGAATACGGCATATGCGGAAAAAAAGCAAAACTAAGTGCCACTACAAACATCGCACCTGCATTTATTCCGAGTACACCTGCATCAGCTAAAGGATTTCGTGTTATACCTTGCATAACAGCACCAGCAACCGCAAAAGCTGCCCCTACAACTCCTGCACCAATTACTCTCGGGAGCCTTAATTCATAAATAATTTGGTGCTGCGTTAATTTCGGATTGTAATTCAAAATCGCTGCCCACACCGTTTGTAAATGAATATCTTTTGCACCAAATGAAATGGCTAAAAATATAGATCCAATTAAACATAAAATTGTTAAGCTCATGAAACATATGAACTTAATATGTATCCAGCGGTTATTACCAGCATGTACAGTAGACTTATGTAACATGTTTCATTTCATCCTTTATATTCAGTTGTTTTTTATAATTATTTTTTATTTATAATTATTATTGATAATAATTATTGATAATAATTATCATTTTCATTTAGATATTATATCCCCACTTTTTTTAAATAGCAAACTATTTTTTCACTTCGCTAAATATTAAAATACTCATTACAATTCCCTTCTAAAACTTACAAATACATGCAACATAGACTACTGGATTATTTTTTAAATTGTAGTATACTTATTAATTATTTTGATTTTTCTAATAAAAATCCCGAAGGTGACACAATGTTCCATATAAAACAACTACTACACTTCACTTACGAGCAAACATTATCTTGCTTATTCCCAGTCGTTATTTTCTTAACACTAGCCCTTTCAAAAATCGTTTCTATTCCAGGGTTATATCGCTATGATTTCATACTCATCGCATGTCTTCTTATGCAGTGGATTATGTACAAGACTGGACTTGAGACGAAAGACGAATTAAAAGTAATTACTGTCTTTCACCTCATCGGCCTTTTACTAGAAATATATAAAGTTCATTTCGGTTCATGGGGTTATCCTGAAGAGGCGTATTCAAAGATTTTTGGAGTTCCGCTTTACAGCGGCTTTATGTACGCAAGTGTCGCAAGTTACATATGCCAAGCGTGGAGAAGGTTGCATTTACAAATGCATTATTGGCCGAAAGCTATTTTTACCGTGCCATTAGGAGCAATGATTTACTTCAATTTTTTCACGCATCATTTTCTATACGATTTTAGATGGTTCTTAACTTTACTTCTATTCATCGTTTTCTTTCGGACATTTGTGGAATTTTCATTACGAGGCGTTACATATAAAATACCACTCGTTCTCTCCTTTTTCCTTATCGGTTTCTTCATTTGGATTGCAGAGAACATCGCAACATTTTTCGGAGCATGGCAATATCCAAATCAACGGGAAGCATGGAATCTCGTTCACTTAAGCAAAATTAGTTCATGGTTTTTACTCGTTGTTATTAGCATTATGATTGTCACGCAGCTCAAACATTTGAAGGAATCAAAAAGATAATGCTGATTATGTAAAAACAGTTAGCCCATCACTCATTAGAGAGTGATGAGCTAACTGTTTTTAGTAATATTTTTTAAACCGTCCTTATCAAGGGAGTTATAATTTACAAGAGTATAAGCAATTACACATTATGAACTGCTACTAGCAGAAGATGTTGCTACAGATGAAGCGGCAATCGTTGCCATCATGGCTGCCTGTTGTGCTTGTATGAGGACTTCTATCATTGTTTGTAAACCTGTGTTAGTAGCTTTACTTTCCTCACCTTTCTGACTTACGAACAGTTGAATAGCAATAAGAATAGTTGTATCTGTATGCCAACGGAACAATTTATCCCCCTGCAATTTTTCAATAAATGCTCGAATAGAATGAATCTCTTTTTCTCCGTCCTCGAGTAACGCTAGTAGCCCGATAGCTGGGTAATGCATCTGTTTTACTTTTACCTTTTCTTGCTTTAACAAATTCCATATATTTGTACATTTTGCAACTAATAGTTCTTCCCTGACATCCTTCTTTAGTGAAAGAATATGACTCAAAAATTGAAGATCATTCCCTTTACGCA
Source organism: Bacillus sp. FSL K6-2944 (assembly GCF_038005385.1). Taxonomy (NCBI): domain Bacteria; kingdom Bacillati; phylum Bacillota; class Bacilli; order Caryophanales; family Bacillaceae; genus Bacillus; species Bacillus sp. FSL K6-2944. The sequence continues at coordinate 2,245,765 of NZ_JBBOTE010000001.1, forward strand.
AACCAGCTGTCGCTAGTTTCTGATAAAGACGTTCCACTCGGTCCATAAGTGTTTCTACATGCTCTGATTGTCCTGCTAATAAAACTGCGAGCGGATAATCATTTGTACTTGTAAGAAAGAGGTGATCCTTTTTCATGCGTTTATATACTTGCATCGAACGCTGAATGTGCGCGCCATGCTGTTCATTTTCTTCTGTTAAAAGCACAGCTGCTGCGAGATAAGTAAATATACTCCGGCTAAAGCCACCAGTGACCAATTGTTCATATAAATCTAAAAACTTCCGAAAAGCTTCCTTGTAATCTGTAAAGTGAATATCTAATGTTGCGGCCACTACAAAACGATGATAAGACTTTAAGTATGAAAACATCCCTACCTGATTCTTAATATAACTACTAATTTCTAAAAAGCGTCCGAGATCAAACAATTTATCACTACCTGCATACATAGCAGCAATCATCATTCCTGTTCGAGAATCACTCGTTTTCCATTTTAGTTCTCCCTTTAACTGTACATATGTATGTTTATATTGCTCCAACTTTTGCTCTAATGTAATCATAGTATTCACCCCTATTTCTAGTTCTTCTCTATTATTATACGTATATTCCATATTTATGAATACTATAATTAATAATCACAACATAAAAAATTATAAAATTCTCTAATCCTTCAAGAAGTTATACAAAAAAGGTAGATAATAATTTATCTACCTTTTTTGTATATATTATTTAACATTACAACTGTATTGCTTGTTATATGCAATTAAGACTAAAGAGCTTTAATAATACGTTCCATCGCCTTCATTTGCCCAATATGATCAGCTTCATGATAAAGCATCATACCGTAAAGCTCCCCTACTGTTTCCAATCCTAGGAATGGCTCTGGCAGTTTATTTTCAAATGCTTCTGCTGGAATTTCGTTAATACGTTTTGCTTGTTCTTTTAATTGAGCCGTTAACACTTCTAACGATGGTCCTTCTGTCGTCCATTTAGATGGTCTTGATCCATATCCAAACATACCTGGATATTCAGTTGGCAATTGTTTAAATTCTCTTCCGAACATGAAAGTCTCTGCTGCTGTTAACACGTGACCGATATGCCAACGAATTGTATTGTTAAAACCCTCTGGCTGCGTATCCACAGTTTTATCATCTAACGTTTCCATAAATTTAAGTAACGCCCTGCGCGTTATTTCAAATTGTTTTAAACCCACTAGTCTATTCATTTTATCGTTCCCCTTCTTGATGTACAATTTATTATGAACTAAGAATGTTCAACTTATTAAAGTTTCACCTTGTTTAATCTATCAGAAACAAATAAGAAATACATCTAATATGCTTATTAAAAATAATAAAAAGGTTCACTCCTCGTAAATATAGAATTACTTACTATGTTAATAAAAGAGGAGTGTACTTGCATGTTACATATTTTAAAACAACAATATAATCTTATTAGCTCTACAAGAGAAACTCTATTTTCGTTTTTGGAAGAAATCCCAGTAGAAAAATTACATAGCACAGTTCCTAATTTCGGAAGCGGTAGCATTATAAAGACTCATATTCATGTAGCCGATTGCTATCGATACTGGCTTGGATCATTCGCATTCAAGCAAAAAAGAGCAGATTTTTCATTTGCTAGCGATTACGAAATTGAGCATGCAGATGTGGAAAAAGTTCGCGCTAGATTTAAGTTAGTAGATGAGACTGTACAACGTTTTTTAGATGAATACAATGACCGTTGGCTCGAAAATATAGCAAATGAAGTGAAATGGCAAAAAGAACCTTGGAGCACAACTCCGCTATGGCTTTTAACTCATACGGAGACGCATGAATTTCACCATAAAGGACAAATTGTATCTATGGCTCGTCACCTTGGATATACTCCTCCTGATACAGACCTTAGTTAATACATTCGTGTTCATTTAAAAGCGGAATGAGCAGCAAGAATAATAGTATGATCAAAAAACTCGTTGATACATTTTGTTGTGTATAAAACATTTATTATTTGTTTTAGGTATACCATGCCATTATAAAATTCATGTAACATCGAATTAAGATTCATATTTTTTATGTAACTCATTGAAGAAAGTTAAGTATTTATACATTCAATTACTAACTAAAGGAGAAAATTATAATGAGATTAGAGAGCGAGAGAATTTATTTAAGGCCTCTTTGTCAGCTAGATGCTCCTATTATATTACAAAGTACAATGGATGATGAAATAAGATATATGACTGGAACTAAGTCCACTTTTTCATTGGAGCAAATTACGAAACATATAGATCATATAAATAATGATTCAAGTCGCTATGATTTCGCTATTTGTTTACAAAGTACTGACAAGATGATTGGAGAGTTGTCGATTTTAGATATCGATGAGGAGAACAAAAGAGCAGGATTCAGAATATCAATGCTTTCAATAGCATTAACAGGACAAGGCTATGGAACGGAAGCTATTAAAATAGTTTTAAGATTTGTTTTTGAACAACTATCATTAAATCGTTTACAGTTAGAAGTATTTAGCCATAATTTACGCGGAATTAAAGCTTATGAAAAAGTTGGTTTTGTAAAAGAAGGAACCTTACGTCAATCTTTATTTTATAACGATACATACTCAGATGAAATTATTATGGCCATACTTAAAAGCGATTATATAGAGAGACCTTTGTAAATGGATACAGTTAATCTATTAAACAAATTTAAAGAACCTTACCACAATAAAATGCAGTAAGGCTCTTTCATTTTTATATCAAATAACAGCTCTTAAAACATGTATAATCGTATTAATACCAAATAGTCTCCGCATAATTATATGCATCACTATTCGGAATTGCATGTTTCCCTTGTGCTTGTGCCTTTCTTGGATCTAAATCATATACCATTGGTGTATAGCATGATGTTTGCCCTTTATTTACAACACCATTTCCTCCAGCACTTCCGCAAGTGTATGCCTTTCCATCTGTTTTTCTAACAATCCTTGCATCAGCTTCATTATTATAAACTGCCAGGCGAGTTACAGTAACTTTTGCCCACGCTGTTTTACACGTCGTGCTAAATTTTAATTCTACATAAGAATTTGAATCAATCCACTTCTTTTCTTTCGTTACTGCGGATTGATCACAGCTGTTATAGTAAGGACTTTTCCCATCATATGAATGATCTTCTGCGTATACTTTATCGCTATTAGTCGTGCTAAACATACTAGTTACAATGAGTAAAGATAGCAATAAACATGCACTCGTCTTTTTTAAAAGTTTCATATCATTTCACTCCTTTATTAATAACGTGCTGTTTTTCCGTAACCGTTATTAAACGTAACTGCTTCAGCATCTGCTGTGTATCCGAAATCAGCAGTTAAATCAAATACAATTCCTGTATAAGTGCTCGTTTGACCTGTTTTTATTGTGCCGTTCCCCTGATTAGAAGTAACTGATTTTTGGAATACACCATTTTTGTATTTATTCACAACAGCGTACGCGTACACTCCTCCCGAAACAGCTGGTGCTGGTTGATCTAAAACAAACTTAGCCCATGCTGCATGACATTTATTACTGTAACGTAAATACACTGTCCCTACTTTTTTACTACCTTCATATACAGCTGTAGATTTTGCATTAAATCCATCTGCATCACACGTCGTACTTCCCCCGTATACTTTCGTTGTTGCTGGATTCTTCCCGTCATAATAACTACTTAAATCAGTAGCTGCAAATGTACTTCCTTGAAAACTAAATAATACACCTATACTTGCCGCACTTAACACGCATACTTTCATTAACTTTTTAAACATTTTAAATTCCTCCTCACAATAAGTACGTATACAAAAGACAAGCTATACTGCTATGTAAGTCCTCCTTTCACACTTCCTAGAGGCATCTTACAGAACGAATAAATGTTGTAAATTCCCTTACGATTATTGGAATATACAAAGAAATTTACTTATCCTTTTAAGAAAAAAAGTTGAGAAATACAAATTTGAAGACATCCTTTATTTCAAACATAAAAGAACCGATACTTGTTACATGCAAGCATCAGTTCTTTATACAAAATTGCCATTTTTTCTTTTTATAAAATAAATATTTCTCCACTTAATCCGTTGTAAAGAACTCCCTCGTTACATCAATAACTTGCTGCAGTGGCACTGTCATCCATTTGTCTTTATGCCAAGCGATTTGCGTATAAATCGGAGAGATTGTATTTTCTAAATGTAACTCTTTTATCGTCCCCTCTCGTATATCTTTTTCTACTACTATTGCTGGTAAAACGGCTATGCCTAAATCTGCAATAACACATTGTTTAATTGCTTCAACACTAACAAACTCAATTTTATTTGCTGGATATACATCTTCCCAGCGAAATAGCTCTTCAAATAAAGTCCGATACGAGCAGCCTAATTCTGTTAGTAACAGTGTTTCACTCTCTAAATCTTTTATAGAAGCAGTAGTCTGTTCAAGTAAACGATGTGTAGGAGCAGCTACTACTTTTAATTCTTCTTTCATAAGCGGTTCCACATGTAAAACATCTTCTGTTTTACACTCATCCAAAATAAATGCAAGATCTACTTTTCCCTCCATCAATTGTTCCTTCGCATCTTTATTGGAATGTGCTGGTTTAAATATAAGTTTTATTTTTGGGAATTGTATTTTAAACCTCTTTAATATAGAAGGCAGTCTGTATGTACATTGACTTTCTTGTGCACCAATTATTAACGTACCTGCTATTTCTTCATCATCTTTCACAGCCGTCTTTGCTTCGTTACTAAGTGCAATCATCTTGTCGGCATATAGTTGAAACTTCCTACCTGCTTCAGTTAAGAAAAGACGTTTCCCTAATCTTTCAAATAAAGGTGTACCAAGCTCAGCCTCTAATGTTTTAATTTGTGCTGTAACGCTCGATTGGGCAAAGTTTAATTTCTTCGCAGTTTGTGTAAAGTTCAAAGTATGTGCCGCTACTTTAAATGTAATTAACTGTTTTATTTCCATTTATCATCCCTCTTTTCAATCGATATTTCCGATTGATTCCATCGAAATAATCCTCTTTGTCTATTGATATTTGTATTGTATGATAAAGAACATCTATAAACAATATAAATGGAGGTATTCCATATGAAAGCACTTTGTTTCGAAACATTCGGAGACGCTAATGTTCTACACTATAAAGAAATACACGATCCAATCATAAGTCCAAATGAAATTCTTGTCCGCACGAAAGCAATCGGATTAAACTTCGCTGATATTTATAGACGCCGCGGCGATTATCATCTTGCTGGCAATCCGCCTTATGTATTAGGTTATGAAGGAGCTGGAATTGTTGAAAAAGTAGGAGCTGACGTTACTACTATCAACCTAGGAGACCGTATTGCATTTGCGGACGTCCCATTTGCAAATGCAGAACTAGTTGCCGTTCCATCTGAAAAAGTAATCCCACTACCAGATTCTATTTCTTTTGAAACAGCCGCTTCTGTCTTATTACAAGGATTAACTGCACATTATTTAACGCACGATAGCTATCAACTAAAACAAGGTGATATAGCTTTAGTACACGCTGCAGCTGGTGGCGTTGGTCAACTTCTTATTCAAATGATTAAACTACAGGGCGGAACAGTAATTGGTCTTACATCATCAAAAGAAAAAGCAAAGATAGCTACATTAGCTGGTGCCGATCACGTATTTTTATATAACGAAGAATGGCATACGAAAGTACTTGAAATGACTAATGGAACTGGAGTAAATGTTGTATATGAATCAGTAGGTTCTACATTAGAGGAAAGTTTTAACGCTACTAAAATTGGCGGTACTGTCGTATTTTACGGAATGGCTGGTGGTAATCCTGCTCCAGTTGATCCGCGTATGCTTATGGATACTTCAAAAACTTTAACTGGCGGAGACCTTTGGAACGTGCTTACTACTTTTGAAGAACGTAAGCAGCGCTCTACTCAATTATTTGATTGGATCACTAGCGGAAAAGTAAACATCGCGAGTCCTACTACATTCTCTTTACAAGATGGTGCTCTTGCACATAAATTATTAGAGAGCAGAAAAAGTACTGGGAAGATTTTATTGATTCCATAATCGTTCCAATAAGAAAAGGAAGCTAGATTTCTCTACCTTCCTTTTCTTATATCTATTGGAGATTTAATTATATTTCAACACTTTCTTTCCCTTTTGCAACATAACTCATATCTCCAACAGACTCGACTGTGTATGTTCCATCTTGATATACAATTTTCGTCACACTAGCATTTTCCACTCCAAGTTTTGTTTTGCTACTGTCTAACATTTCTATTAAGGTAGTAATCAAAAGCCCATGAACGACAACTAAAACGTTACCGCCACCATTTCCAGCAGCTTCTTCACTAATTTTATCTATCTCTGTTTTTATACGAGTAGAAAATAAGTCCCAATCTTCCGCCTGTTTTGTAGGATCTGCTACTCTAATAAGATTAATCACTTCTTGAATAGAAAACTTCATAAGTTCTTCTGGTGATGCAACGCCTGCAGCTTTTCCAACCACATCCCACATATTCTCAAGTTTTTCACCTTCAAAAATACCGAAATTTAATTCTCGCAAATCTTTTCTTTGCTCAAGTTTTAATTTTGATTGCTCACTATATTTTAATACTAAATTAGCAGTTTCAATTGCGCGGCCGCTATCACTACTATATGCATTCATAAAATGAATATCTTTTAATCCTGTTCCTAAATTTGTGGCAACTTCAACACCTTTTTCTACTAAAGGAGAATCTGCCCAACCTTGCGCGCGATGATTCGTATTTAATATTGTTTTACCGTGTCTTGTAACATATAACGTCACTACATTCTCATTGCTATCTGTTTCTCGCTTATTCATTTCATTCTCTCCCTTTACGTTTCTATATCAATTTTACCACCTCAATTATTCATTGAGCAAAATATACGTCAGTAGATCCGCTTAATAAAAAAAGCTATCTTTCTGTATATCCATACAAAAAGATAGCACCTTTTATGATTACATTTCTTAACCGGTACTCCTACTCAGCAAAAGCACTCGAATATTGTACAATTCCTTCTACACCTCGAAGAGCATTTTCTGTTAATTCCATTATCATAAATACCTCTTCAGGCACTTCAAACGGCGCTTTTACATTCCACTCACTTGCTTTCTTAAAACCAAATTTCGGGTAGTACTCTGGATGTCCTAATACTACAACTGATCCGTATCCAAGTTCTTTCGCTTTTTCTAAAGCAGCCGTGATCAGTTTTCCGCCAATGCCTTTCTTCTGATGGCCCCTAGCAACTGAAACTGGTGCAAGCGCTAACGATTCTACAGAAGTTCCATCTTGTTCTATTGTAATTTTCGATAACATAATGTGACCAACTATATCTTCATCTACCGCAACAATTGATAACTCCGGAACAAACGCGTCACATTCTCTAATACGTTTTACAAGTTAGTTCATGTTCTGTTTTATCACTAAATTCTTCCTTTAAAAATGCTTCTTTTACGACTTCTTCTGTTTTTCTATAATCATTTTTTTGTTCTTGTCTAATCGTTACCATTTTAACTTATCCTCTATTCTTTCTTATTTCTTTTTGAATTTTACGCAGTGCTTTTTTCGATCCGCGCTCAATATCGTGTTGCATTTTTCTTTCTTTATAATCAACAAATAGTGTATTTAAATCGTATCCTTCTGGATATAACTCCTTCGCTGCTACTTCTAAAGTAATACGTTTTACATTTACTTCAACGAATTCACCGTTATAATATACAACAACGTTATAAAAATTATCTTTTTCCTTATAGATGATACCAAAATCATCATGATCCAATAAATTAACACGATCGCCGATTTTGTACTCATAATGAGATTCTCTTTTTTCTTGTACGAATTTCGGTTTTCTAATTTTACTTTCATTCACTTTTTCTAAAGCGTACTCTTTATTTCCCATGTACTCTTTCGCCCTTTTGAGTACATGTTCTTTTACGTTCATTTTATTCGCAATCCAAAGTGCATTACTTTCTCCTGATTTTCCGATAACTAATTTATAAAGCGGCTCTAACGTTTCACTATTAAACTGCATCGCTGCATTCATAAAGTCATCATGCATTTCTGAGAATCGTTTAATTTCTCCGTAATGCGTACTCGCAACGGTAATACATCCCGCAAAGTACAACTCTTCTAAAATAGAAATTGCAAGTGCTGCACCTTCATTTGGTTCTGTACCGCTCCCTATTTCATCAAATAAAAGTAACGTATTATTATTTGACATCCTCATAATCTCAGAAAGATTTTTCATATGAGATGAAAATGTACTTAGTGCGTTTTGGATACTTTGATTATCACCAATATCTACAAATACATTTTCAAAAATAGCGATTTCTGTCCCTTTATCTCCTGCAATATGAAGACCTGACATTGTAGCTAATGTTAACAATCCAATTGTTTTTAACACAATTGTCTTTCCGCCCGCATTCGGCCCTGTAATAATTAAACTACGATACTCTTGACCAATTTTAAAATTTAAGGGTACAACTTGCCCTGTTAAAAGCGGATGCTTACAATTCACTAAATGAATGTAGCCATGATCATTTAACTTCGGTTCTATTCCATCAATCGATTTACTAAACTTCGCTTTCGCAAATACCATATCATACTGACTAATTAGCTCCATGTTAATCTTTATACTATAAATATTTTCTAATACCATCCCTGATAAAGTCGCTAAAATTTGATATTCTTCAACCGCTTCTTCTGCTTTCAAACCTGCTAGTTCTGCATTCAATTTCGTAACCGTATGCGGTTCTATAAATACAGTAGAACCTTTTGCCGAGGCTTCAATAATACTTCCGGCAACTTGGTTTTTATAGGAAGATTTAATTGGAATCGTATAACGGTCATCCTTTTTACTAATAAAGAATTCCTGAATGAATTTCTTATTTGCACTACTATTTAAAAACTTCGTTAAACGTTCTTTTATTTTCCCATCTACAGAATCGATATTATTTCGAATTCGTTTTAACTCTTTACTTGCAGCTGCATCAATACTATTTCCTTTAATTGAAAAGTTAATTTCCTCTTCAATACTTTTATATTCAGTCATTGAATTTGCATAAGAAGCTAATACTGGTGCAAAAAATTCTTTATCTAACATAAACTTTTTAATCTTTCTACATCCACGTAAAAAGTCTGAAACACTCACTAATTCTTCTGGATCTAAAATCATACCTTTTTCTAATTTTTGAATTGTACTAGCAATATTAGAAATGCCGAAGAAAGGAACATGCCCTTCTGCATCTAATATAGCTCGTGCTTCTGTCGTTTCATTCAACCGATTTCTCACTACTTTTATACTCGTACTCGGCTCTAATTTGTTTAATAATTCCTTACCTAATCCACTTACACAATAAGATTTCACTATATCCTTTAATTCGTTATATTGTAACTTTTCAAAAGTCATCGTATTCATTTTGTTTCTCCTCACTATGATTGATTTTTATCATAAATGAAGATACCTACTCATTAGATTCCAATGAGTCATATATAAAATTCCATAATTATACAATAAAAACATATACAAAAAAGCTGCGGGGATACCGCAGCTTTTACATTTACAAGGCATGTGTAATAACATATGAGGAAATAAACCATAAAAAATAGATGGCAGTCCCTTATTACACGCTTTATAAAGTATTGTAGGTATCTTCATAGGTTTTGAAATAAATGCATGACAAAATTAGGGGTATGATGTACATAAAAATCCCCTGGTCTTATCCGATTTATTTCATTAAATTTTTCCTATTTAATACCTACCGCACTCACAAAAAGCACCTCTCATTAAGTTATATTATAGTCATTGAAATCTAATTTATTGAAATCATCATACTATATGTTACGTGAGAAGTAAAGGTGTCATACTTTTATAACTATACAGAATGTAAAAAGGAAGAGGAAAACTTATATTTCAGTCTACCTCTTCTTTTTCATCACCAAATTACTGCTGAACATATATGGAAACTGATCCTCCACTTACTTGGAATTGCCCCCACCCGTCCTTATTAATTGTTACAGTATTTGTTTGATTACCCGTAATATCGTACCATACTTCCCCTGCGTTATTCTTTCCAACATCCATCCACTTCGCCCCTCCTGGTCCATCAGAGATTAATGTTGCTAAACCAGAATTAGCATGTACACTATCACCTTCTCTTGTCCAGCCAATCACATCTGGATGATCAAAATAATCCCGCTGCGTACCATATGCAAAGTTTTTTCGTGCCGTCAAAATCGGATCAATTTTGTCCTTTAACGCTGGAATTTCATAGTTACTATTTCCTTTTGTACCATAGTAATCACCATAGAAAACAGAAGGATACCCCTCTGCACGCGTTAAAATAAATGCATATGCCAACGGTTTGAACCAAGGGCTCACTACAGATTCCAATGACTGACCAGGCTGTGAATCATGATTTTCAACTAGAGTAACCGCAAGTGTAGGATGATTCGCAACTACCGTTCCTTTTAAAATATTTCTCATATCATAATTCCCATTTCCTGTTGAAGCATAGTGAAAATTATAATGAAGTGGTGCATCGAACACAGATTGATTATAATTAACCTTCGCTAAATAATTATTTAAAGTCTGGATATCATTTTGCCAATATTCAGCTACTGTAAACATTTCTTTCCCTGTTTGCTGTCTAACGTGATTTACCCAATCGCGCAAATATTCATGATCAATATGTTTAACAGCATCTAAACGAAAACCATCTAAATTTAATTCATTCGCATACCACGTTCCCCATTTTTTCATTTCATTCGCAACATCTGGATGATCAAAATCAAGATCCGCATACATCAAATAATCATAATTCCCATTCTCGCTAGACACTTCCCAGTCCCATGCTTTACCTATGCCCCTAAATTTATAAATTCGGTTTAATTTCCTTCCTTCATCCCAATCCGTTCCGTCAAAATGATACCATTTCCATTTGAAATTAGAATAAGAATCTCCACGCCCTGGAAAGTTAAATCCCGTCCACGCACTAATTTCATAATCACCTGATACTTCATTATTTCGATTGCTCGGGTCTACCTCAACTGCTGTGACAGTTTCTGTATAATCAGCCCCACCTTTATGATTCATAACTACATCACCGTATACATCGATGTTTTTCTTATGTAAAGCGTCAATTGCAGATTTCAATTGTGCTTTCGTCCCATATTTCGTCCGCACTGTGCCCTTTTGATTGAATTCCCCCAGATCATATAAATCATATGCTCCATATCCTACGTCATTTTGCATAGTTCCTTTATATGCAGGTGGTATCCAAACAGATGTAATTCCTTTTTCCGCTAAATTTTCAGCATCAGTACGCAAACGATTCCAATGATTCCCATCATTCGGAGAATACCACTCAAAATACTGCATTAACGTCCCATTGTTAACTGTGTCTGCATATGCCTTACTCCCCTCATATATACTAGGTAAAAACATAACAACTGACAATCCGACTATTGTTATTCTTTTAAACATCTGTACACCATCCCCTTCCAAGAAAGCGTTTGCATAGTTTATCAGAATTATTATAATATTCGTCCCACCGTTAGTAAAGTAGCAATCTCTCACTCTCCCATATTATTTTTAATCTAATTTCAAATATTCAACGTAGTTTTCATTTCACATCCTATTCAAGATTGTTTACAATTTACCTATAAAAGCATAACGGAGGGATTTCGATGACAGACTTTCAAAAACAATTTTTCGCACGATTACATATAGAAGAAAAAGACACAGTTTCATTTGAAGATTTATCTAACATTATGTACGCAATGGCACAAACTGTTCCTTTTGAAAACTTAAATATTCTCGAAAAGAATTTTAAAGAAATATCAAAAGAAAATTTGAAAGAGAAAATTTTAGTAAATAACCGTGGCGGTCTTTGTTATGAACTCAATCCTACTATGTATTACTTCCTGAAAGATTCTGGATTCGATGTTCATCTCGTTTCAGGAACAGTTTATAACGCTGCAAACTCCATATGGGCTGTTGATTCTGGCCATATCGCAACCGTTTTAACACATCATAATGAACTTTATTTAATTGAAGTAGGATTCGGATCATACTTACCTCTTGCCCCTGTCCCTTTCTCAGGTGAAGTCATTCACTCTGCTACAGGAGATTATCGTATTCGTAAAGAAATGACCGAAAAGGGAAACTACATTTTAGAGATGCGGAAAAACAATGAGTTCTTGGATCAATCTTCTGCTGATGATTGGACGTTAGGCTATGCATTTTATATAGAAGAAGTGGATGAAGAAAAAGCAAATACAGCACAAAAAATTATCGTTGAACATGAAGGGTCACCCTTTAATAAACTACCTCTTATTGTAAAACTAACTGAAGATGGGCATGCCTCTTTAACGAAAGATAGCCTTACAGTAGCGAAAAATGGTAAAAAAACGAAAGAAACCGTTACAGACATGCAATTTACAAACCTTTTACATTCAAAATTTGGAATTACACTATAAGTATGTAAGCCTTGTTATTTTAGCAAGGCTTTTCAATTTTCAGCAGGGATTTTTTGCAATTTGTTGTATTTCATAGTTATATAGAAATATAACTACATGTTTAGAAAGGAAATGATTATGACAGAACTTAAAGATCGATTACAAGTAGCTGATATAGAAAAATGGGATTTAACAGACATTTACCATACAATTGAAGATTGGGAAAGTGATTTTCATAAAATTGAAGTATTAACGAAGGAATTACAAGAATTTAATGGCAATATTCACGATGGCAATAGTTTATTAGCTTATTTAACGAAGAGTGAAGAAATTTCTAGCATAATATCTTTAATGTTCGCTTATGCACGATTACAATCTGACCTTGATACACGCGATACTGACGCGCAATCTCTTGTCGATAAAGTATCACAATTACACGTGAAAGTAAGTGCAGCGAAATCTTTCTTTTCCCCCTTCTTACTTAGCATAGACGAAAACACATTACATTCTTACATAGAAGATACAGAAGGCTTACAATATTATAAAGAAGACTTATTTGAATTATATCGTTATAAAAAACACGTATTGAATAAGGACCAAGAAGCAATTTTATCACAAATGGGTGAAGCTCTTTCTTCTCCACAGCACACATTTGGTATGTTAAATAATGCAGATATATTATTTGGTGAAGTGACGACTGACGATGAAGAAAAAGTGAACTTAACACGCGGAATGTATGCAAAGTTAATAGAAGATACGAATCGTGAAAAGCGTAAAGAAGCTTATAAAGCATATTACAAACCATATGTTCAGTTAAAGAATTCCATCGCATCTACTTTATCCGCTGCTATTAAAAATAATGTTACTGTTTCGAAATTAAGAAACTATCCATCAGCGCTAGAGAAATCATTATTTGGCGATATGGTTCCGAAAGAAGTATACGAAAACCTAATTGATACAACGAAAAAAAACATTCAAACATTACATACATACAATGAAATTCGAAAAGAAAAATTAAACGTAGATGAACTAAGACAATACGACTTAGGCGTCGATTTAGTAGAAGGTGCAAAACAAGACATCCCATATAGTGAAGCATTTGACATTATGATTGCATCACTAGCTCCTTTAGGAGAAGAATATATTGAGACATTAAAAAGTTTTAAAGATAAAAGATATATAGACGTAAGAGAAACACCAGGAAAACGTTCTGGTGCTTATAACTTTGGTGTATACGGCGTTCATCCTTTCATTCTTTTAAATCATCACGATGATTTAAACAGCCTGTTCACTCTTACTCATGAATGCGGTCACGGTATGCATACGCACTATTCACATGGATACCAACCAAGAATTTCTGCACATTATTCTATCTTTGTCGCAGAAGTCGCTTCTACAGTAAATGAAGTGTTATTAATTCACTATTTATTAAAAGAAGCAAAAGAAACGAACGTGCGTAACCATTTAATTAACCATTTTATTGAGAAATTTAAAGGTACTTTCTTTACACAAATTATGTTTGCAGAATTTGAAAAAATCACACATGAAATGGCTGAACAAGGTAAACCATTAAATGCACAAGTCTTCAGTGAAATTTATGAAAAGCTATTTAAAGAATATAACGGTGATTCACTTGTATTTGATGAAGAAGTAAAATACGGATGGGCTAGAATCCCTCATTTCTATCGCCCGTTTTACGTATACAAATATGCAACTGGATTCGCATCTGCCATTCAAATCGCTGATAAACTATTAAGTGGTGATCCGAATGCTCAGAAAAATTATATTGAATTCCTGAAAGGTGGAAGTTCTGACTATCCACTAAACTTATTGAAAAAAGCTGGTGTTGATTTAACTACGCCAGAACCGATTGAAAGTGCATTGAAACAATTCACTCAACTTGTTGAGGAGTTTTCAACATTATAAAAAGCATGCAGAGTATATGCTCTGCATGCTTTTTATTTGAATTACTCTATTCTATATGCTGCTGCGTCACACAATGAATCATACCACCGTATGCATACAATTCGTTAACATATATACCGACAATTCTTCTCCCTGGAAATTGACCTTCAATGATTTGAAGCCCTAATTTATCATGTTCATCACCGTATATAGGTACCAATACAACTTCATTACCAATGTAAAAATTTAAGTACGATCCTTTACAATCTGCTTCTTTTACCAATTTTCTTGTTACTGGTACTGGAATGAGCTGAAATGGCTTGCCATCTATATTTCTTGCTTGTCGCAATTCTTGATAATGCTTTTCGTACGCCTCCAAAAGATATGACTCTCCTTCACCGAAAGGATCATATTCATACAATATCGTATTTTCATTTACAAACCGTGCTGCGCCATCAATATGATAATCCGTATCTTCATCATAATTATCTTCTCCACGTATACCAGTTATCCATATAAAATTTGTTACTCCTAAATATTTCGTTAACTCCATTTCAATTTCTTTCTGACTTAGTGTAGGATTTCGATTTTCATTTATAATAGACGTTTCCGCCGCCATTAAGGTCCCGTTTCCGTTTGTCTCAATTCCCCCGCCCTCTAGACAGACACTAGATTCAACTTTTGGAATGCGATACATTTCACTTATTTTATTCGGAATATTAGCGTCGTTTTCGTACGGATATTTATCTCCCCAACCATTAAATATCCAGTGCGTTAGATAGCGGTTCCCTTCTTTATCTTTTACAAAGATTGGTCCGTTATCTCTTATCCAAATATCATCAGTTTCTTGAATTAAGAAATCAATTTTATTCATATTCACGTTAGCTTCCATTAACTTCGATTGGACATGTATTTTTTCTTCTTCATCACATACAACAATATGGACATTTTCTCCATAGTGAAGCTCCTTTGCCATCGATATCCAAATATCATCTAACTTAGCTCTGTAACCTTCACCCCTATGTGTTTTATCATGTGGCCATTGGAGCCATGTACCTTCATGTTTCTCCCATTCCGCAGGCATATAATACAAACTATTTTCTATATTTCTCATACGTGTTCACCCCTCGTAAAATATAGTTTAGATAAAGCTTTCTGTTTTTAAATCACCCTCATGTAAAGCTTAAACTATACCAAAAGATTCCTTACGGAATTTGTTTCGATACTGTTGAATTTCTCAGATACAATGGATGTATGGAAAGGATCCATCGGGAATTTGCTTATCACCCCTGTAGCAGTGTCTACGATACTAAGTCTGTTACCCGAGCCATTGTTATCACTACCAACACACTAGCTGTTTCGATAGCGAATTGGGCTTTTGAATAGTAGTTCAAAAGGTAGCCCCCAAAAAGCTGTCATTGTATTCTTGTAGGCGAGGTTGTGGTTACGCAATGAGCTTCTGGGAAATCCCACAGTATCGAAGCATTTTCTAAATTATTCATGAAAGGAGGTCCTTCCAAATGAAATTATTTGTTGGTTTAGATGTCAGCTCTGAAAAACTAGATGTTTGTTTTTTATCAGACGATGATAAGTTGACAATCCTTCTGGAAGAGAGTCTAGGTAATGACATAGAAGGTGCCAGCCAAATCAAACAAAAAATCTTGACATTTCAAAAGGTCTACTCGTTTTCTCAAATTGTGATTGGTATGGAGTCCACCTCTATGTATAGTTTTCACCCTGCAACATTTTTTAACGAGGATCGAGAACTACAACGTATCAATACCGTCGTTACAATTGAAAATCCTTTTCGAATCAAACAATTCAGCCGAATATTTGATGAAGATAAAACCGATAAAAATGATGCGATGCGAATCGCTGACTTTTTAAGAATCCAACGGTATACTACCTCTCCAATTAAAGAAGAGAAATATATGGCGCTACAACGCTTAACTCGAACACGTTATCAACTAATTGGACAGCTTGTAGAAACGAAACAGCATTTTCTTGAAAATTTAACTTACAAATGTAACGCGCTCACGCGCGAATTGAAAAATAGTAAAACGACTTCTTCTGTATTTGGCGCAACCTTACTGTCTTTAATGACAGAAGATTATGGATTGGATGAGTTAGCCCATATGCCTTTAACAGATTTCGCTTCTTTACTTCAAGAAAAAGGAAACGGTCGATTTAAAAATCCGGAAGGATTAGCGAAAACAATTCAACGCGCCATTACGATGTCTTACCGCTTAGGTGAAGTGGCTCAACAATCTGTCAATATTATTTTGAGTGTTCTTGCCCGTGAAATCCGTGCACTAGAAGCTAGTATCAAAGACCTTGATAAGGCAATTGAACAGCTCGTCATTGTCTTACCAGAGTATCAATGTCTGACAAGTATTCCGGGTATTGGCAAAGTTTACGCTGCGGGATTACTTGCCGAAATTGGACAAATTCAACGCTTTGAAGATCAAACAAAACTAGCTAAATACGCCGGATTAAGTTGGAAAATCAAGCAATCAGGCAATTATCAGTCTGAGAATACACCATTAACCAAACAAGGCAATCGTTATCTTCGCTATTACTTAGTTGAGGCTGCCAATTCAGTAAGAAGATATTTGCCTGAATATCAAGTGTTTTATCAAAAGAAATACAACGAAACACCCAAACATCAACACAAAAGAGCCATCGTCTTAACCGCAAGAAAATTTGTGCGTCTGGTGGATACGCTACTACGTAACCATCAACTCTACACGCCACCAAGGAGCGTGATAGAAAAATAACCCTTGGTTATTGATGCACCCTTGGAAAACGGCCCGAAAAAATTGCATTTTTGGTCGGGTCTATTTCCGTATGCTTTAAAAAATTGCACCTAGAAAAAATCAGTCTTGTTTTACTCTTGACTTATTACCACTAGACTTATATGAATGTATGTCCAGTCTATACTTTGACATCGTGTTAAGGTCAACAGGAATATATTCATTTACTTGTAGCAACTTTATAAGGTGACTCTTTATTTCTCCTTGTGATACACTACTTCTCCTTGTAAAACCGTCACTAAAACTTTCGCATTCGGAATCTTATCGGCACTCATTTTAGTAATATCTTCATTTAGTAATACCATATCAGCTGATTTGCCTACTTCAATCGAACCTGTAATGTTATCAAGACCTAGCGCTTTAGCTGGCTTAATTGTATAGGCATCAATAGCTGCGTATACATCAGACAAGCCCTTTTCATCAATGCTTAATGCATTTGAAATCGTCACAAGTGGATTCAGTTCGTTTACATCCCAATCACTACTAAGTGATACATTCGCACCGGTTTTCCAAATTCGCCCTAACGGCATAATTCGTTTCATTTGCTGATTTGTAAAATACGTACTTGCCCAGCTTTGTTTTGGATCTTCCGCAAAATCATGACCTACTTGAAAATCAGCGCTAATACCTAACTTAGCAAAACGATCTATATCACTATCTTCTACCATTTCCACATGCGTAAGTGTATAAGGCTGGTTTGCACCTTCTTTTTTCGCTGCTTCAATCGCATTTAAACTCTCTCTTACCCCAGCATCTCCAATTGTATGAATAAGTGCACCGTAACCAATTTTATTTAATTCGGTTAACCACCATTTCATTTTTTCTTCTGGAATATAATTCAACCCATACGGAGTTCCTGTAAACCATTCAAATTTATATTTTTCTAGTGTTTTAGCAGTGCTATTAATACTAATTCCATCACTATACATTTTCACTTGATTAATAAGCATACGGGATGACACATCATCACGCTTAATTTTTTTGAAATACTCCATTTGTTCTGCTTCGTTTAAATTTGGATATACCCATGGTCGAAGTACTACGCGTGACGTTAGCTTTTTTTCGTCATTTACTTTATTCCAAACGTCTAACCAGCCTCGCTTCCAATAAAGACGTCCATCACCAACTGTAGTAATACCATTCTTTGCAACCTCATCTAAACCGTCTAATAAACCTTCATAATTTTTTTCAAACAGATTTGGTTGAGAATTCCATGCTTTTTCCATCACGATATCTCCTGCTGTATCATAAAGAATACCAAACGGTTCTCCTGTCTCGGAATCCCGAATAATCCTTCCACCTTGTGGATCTTTTGTATCTTTATTTATTCCAGCTAACTCGAGTGCCTTTGAATTAACCCATACAGAATGGGAGGTTCTTTCCATAATTAATACTGGATTATTAGGAAATAACTCATCAAGAACTTGTAATGGGGTTTGTTGCTCTGATTTTTCGTCCATATCTTTTAACAACGCTTCCAAACTGAACCCCGTTCCACTTATCCATTCGCCATCTTTCACACCTTTTTTACAAGCCTTTAAATACGAGCGTTGTTTTTGCAGAGAAGCATCTGGTGAGACACTACAATTTCCTGCTGCTGGTGATTTTGCTTCAAATATATGATTATGATTGTCCACAAAACCAGGAAGGATAAAACGTCCTTGTAAATCCACCACTTTCGTATCTTCATTTATAAATTCCTCTACATCCTTGTTTGAACCAACAAATATAATTTTCCCCTCTTTAACGGCTACAGCCTCTACGATGTCTTGCTTTTCATTTGAAGTATAGATTGTACCATTTTTAAACACTACATTTTTAGGTAACTGACTTGGTAGTACAGCGCTACCACTCTCACCTTCTCCTACTCCAGCAGTACATGCGGAAATCCATACCATACTTAGAACGAGACAAATAATCATGATTGTTCTTCTCATATTCTCTCTCCTTTTTATTATGATAAATTGCTTTCATACATAGAATAAGGATTGACATAATGTTAATGTCAATCCTTATTCTCATTCTATTTTCGTAACTAAAAAACAAATTTGTGTCACATACTCTTCTGCTAAACAATCACATTCAGGTCCCTTTATATAAACCTCATATGGCGAATTAATTATCACATACCCATTTCTTTCAATCCATTCTTCTAACGCTATATAAGCGTAACCTATATAGTCGTAACTTCCATAATGCATAGTAGTAACGATATGATGTGGACTTAGTTGTTTCATTTCATACTCTTGTGCTACGTCTTCATCATTCCCCTGCATAACCGGGATTCTTAATTCAATATCACTGTTACTTGGAATATATTCTTCATCATAAAAGACTGCAGATGGTGAACCGACTATTTGAAAATTATTTTTTTGTACCTCTTCATATAAGTCATAAAAATAATCATCCATATCATCTATATCTATTTTTACTCTTTGAGTAATTATCGTTACTTCATTCCTCATTCCCATTAATATATCGTAATTTCTATGACGAGCAATATTTAGACTACTATTCACCTTTACCATTTCATTCATTTCTGAAATAACCTGTAAATTTTGCTTCACTTCATGAGACAACTCGATAATTTGTGATTGTATATGTTGAACAAACGAATCTTGATCTGATGACTGCAAAACAATTTTAATTTTTGGAAGAGGAAATTTATACTCCCTTAACTTTTTGATTTTCAACGCTACTTCCAGCTGCTCTTGTTCATAATATCTATACCCATTAACCGGATTCACATATGCCGGTTTTAATATCTCCTCTTTGTCATAATGTCTTAACATCCGCGTACTCATTTTACAAATCCGAGAAAACTCAGCGATGGTATACATATCAATACTCCTTGAATAGATTTTCTTTTCATTACTTATTTATTAAAACCAATCAAAAATCTTCTTCATTGAAAAATCTTCATTCTGATTTTTTAATCTTCTCATTTTTGAAGGTAACAAATGGCTTGGACAATACCACGTTAAACAATTCATTGCGCCTCCCATTGTTGATATTTCTCCTACATGAATTTGAATAACTTGCTTCTCCGTATACTGTTGAATATATCGTAAAACTTCCTCATCTTTAGCTAGTCCAAACTTAGGAACATAAAGAGCATCACATGATTCTAACATATTTATATACAACCCTTTTGCTGATGCTATCTCTTGATCATATTGTCCTTTCTCTGTATATGATGAAGGAACAACTATAAATTCAGCTTCTGGCATTTGTTCTTGAATAATCTCTTGAACACTATATCTAAATTCATGATCCCCTAAAAAATCACTAATAAACATTGTATGTTCATCAATAAATTTAACCATTCCGTCTGCGTGTGCTAGTACATCCCCTTCTTCAGCAGGAATAATAATAACTCGGCTCACATCTAAATCCCATTCTAACTGCTCAATAATTTCCTCTTCTGTCCAATCATCGTTATCATCAAATATACGTTCTGTTAATATTACGGTATCTTTTTTATTCCAAATAAGATTACCACCATCTAATATTAATGGGGATTTCACATATTCAAAGTCATTCTTTTTCAACCATTTATTAAACTGTTGATCTAAATATCGCCCTTGATCATCTGGCAAATAATTTGGTCGATATTTAAATTTAACTAGATGATTTGTGACAACCGGTGCAACATCTCTTAGCCAAATATCATCATACTCAAAACAGCTCGTATGAAAGTCTTGTTCTTCAACAGATAAAGATATAAGTTGATCCGCAATTGATTTCTTTTCATTTAAACATTCATTAAAGTAAATCAAGTCTTCATAAAATGGTTGATAATATTCATTCGATTCGTCTGGTATTGCAGTAAAAATAATTCCATTATGTTTTTGTTCCATATTATTTACCTCGCTTTTTAATAGTAGTTACATAATTGATTTCACAAAGCCAACTAATCCTCAATTCATGTCTTTTTTATTCCAACTCATGCAACATGTACATTTTATGAATGGATTATAGCATGGAGGAATATTATATATTTATATAAAAAATATAAAGCTGACGTTAAGCCTTGAATTGACTCTTGACAAGTTTTTAAATAACCTATTTTAAAACAACAATACATGATCAAATGATTTTTTTATCAAGATTCAAACCCATTACTTCTAATAGATCATTTTGATTATATAGATTCACCAAATGCGCTTCTACTCCTATACAAATTCCTTCTAGCGGAAGATCATTTGGATCCTGACCAAAGGGATCTTCAATTTCAACCCCTATTGCTTCAATACCTATGAATGCAAAACTTATAAACGTAGTCGCAAGTACTGTAAACCATCCGAGACTATCAACAAGACCAATCGGTAAAGTTGCACAAAATATAATCAATAAAATTTTTATATGAGCAAAATATGCAAAAGGAATAGGTGTTGTTTTGATACGATCACATCCACCCACAGATGTAAGTAACGTATTCAAATCTGTTTCCATACTAATTATCGCATTTGGATGAATTTGCCCCGTTTTCAAACCTTTTGATAGTATAGTTTTCAACATAAAAACTATACTAATCGGTAAATGATTGGACTCAACCAAAAATGTTTTTTCCTTCTCAGAACAGACAGCAAGCAATGATTTCACTTCAGATAAATCTTTTTCCTCTCTCAAGTGTCCTTTCGCTAACTTTGGAAATGCAATTAATAGATGTAAAAATTTTATTTTTTCCTGCTCCATACTCTTCCCTTTAGAATCCCAATGACACAAAAAACTAATTGCTAAATTTCTAGTACAAGCACCAATCGTGCCAAACAGCTTTCTACCTTCCCAGTACCGATCATAGGCAGTATTCGTACGAAACACTAATAGTAATCCTAAAGCTCCTCCGACGATTACCCAAGGAGTCTGATTTATATTTATTTCTGTATAGTAATAATTAATCACAGCTACTATCGTTGAAATACACGTATATAATACGATTTGTGGGAAAATATCTCTTATAATTGTCCCTTTTAATGTAAATATTTGATGTAAACTATTTTGATTATTGTAATGAACCATATTTACAAAAACCTCTTTCTCTATTAACCTTTTATTCTTTTAAATCATGAAAGTATACAATTAAATAATAGAATCATAAACCCTATCATTATGAGGCTGGTTAAGATTATTTCTTTCAATACCGTTACTCCTTTTTTGCAAAAAGATAAAATATCTTATTTAATTCAACAACAAATGTCACTATTCTAAATCCCGACGCATCATTTTAGAATTCGCAATGAACAATGCACTAATTAGTACAAAGATTGCACAGGCATATAACAATAAATCTAACGGACTATCGTGATCTATAATGATGAGACGCACAATAGCTGTTATACCTATATATATAAAATATCGTAATGGAAAATGAAAATTCATTTGAAAATACTTTATAATCATTACGATGAATTCAAAGTACAAAAAGAATACAACGATACTATCAATTAAATGATAACTAGATTCATTACTATCCAATTTCATTTCTTGTATAAACTGAATGACTTCTTTCATAAGAAACACACTTAGAACAACCCCTAAGCAAATTAAAGCTACATTTAAAATGTACTGCAAAACGATAGGGAAATACGAAAACACTATTTTAAAATTCTTTAACACAAACATTTTTCTCCTTTACCATATAAAACGAAAAGCGAACATACACTACAATTCATTTATCATTATATTGAAATTTTATTATTACAAATAATAAGGAACGACAAAATAGGTAATAAGATTCCACCTATTTTGTCTATATAGCAGCACAACGAAATCAAAATTAATTACTTCAATGCAATTGGTTGTTGTTGTGTCACACAATGAATCATACCGCCGTTTTTATACAACTCTCTCACATCAATACCGACTACTTTACGATCTGGGTATAACTTCTGAATCGTATCGTTTGCAATTTTATCATTCGGATCATTATAATTAGGCACTAATACAACTGTATTTCCGATATAATAATTGATATACGATCCCTTATAATCGAGAGTTTTTCCATTCTCTAAAGCAACCTTTTCTTTACTAAGCGGCAAGTATTCATACTTATATTTCTGTCCTGAAGCATTTTTTGCATCTAACAATGTATCCATATCTTTATTAGATAAACCCCATTCGGCTAGGTCATCTTCTTTCATCGTTACAATGGTAGATTTATTATGGAATTTAGCAAATCCATCAATATGAAAGTCCGTAATATCTAAATTAGGTACTCCGTCTAACCAAATAAAGTTTGATACCCCAAGGTCACTTATATATTTTTCAATTTCCTTTTCTGATAAATCAGGATTTCTATTTTTATTCGTTACTGCACTTCGAGTTAATAAAGCAGTCCCATTGCTGTCTAATTCAATTGCGCCGCCTTCAAGGACAAATTTCCCCCAATCAACTCTTTCAATTCCTGATTGTTTACTAACATTCTTACGTATTTGAGCATCATTTTTATAAGGTGTTTTCTTCCCCCAACCATTAAATGCTGGATCTAATATTTTGAGATTTTTATTGCTGTCATAAACAAAAATTGGTCCACTGTCCCTTGCCCATACATCATCAGTAGGCGCGATAAAGAAATCAATCTTCTCCATATTTAACCCTTCATCTGTTAAAAGGTTATTGATTCTTTCTTTTTCTTCCTGGTCATATGCAACAATGTGGACTTTCTCACCCTCAGTTAAAGCACTTGCCATCTTAACCCAAATAGGTTCAACTTCCTTCTTATACTCTTCACCATATGTATATTCATGTGGCCATTGCAGCCATGTACCTTCATGTTTATCTTTTTCATCTGGCATCGTATATTTCCCAGCATTTTTCTGTACCTCTACTTTTTCCCCTTCTTTCCCTTTAACATTTTCATTGTTACCCTCAAAAGAGCATCCACTAATAATTGTTGTAGATAATGTAGCTATTAAACAAAACTTTATTGCTTTTTTCATTTTTTCAACCTCCTGTTCTTGTCTCCAATAATATAAAGCTTCACATAGTGTGAAGCTCAAGCTTTTTTATCAATGTAAAAATTACCAATTGTTCTTTGCATTACTTAGCATTTAACTACCTATTTAGATTTATTCATATGCCAATCACCTTTCTTACCTATTTATCCCGCTATTTATGGGCAGTAAGACCCTCACCTCAAAATTCAGCGCAAGCAAAAAAGTTAGGTGGGGGCCCTGCTGCCCGTAAAAGCCCGATTGATGAGGGCTTCTACTCAGTGGGGGATGAACAAAGCCCCTCCACTGAATAAAGTTTCACTTTATTCAGTAAGTAAAACTTTACAAAATAAAAAAATCGGTATTGATAATTACATATCAATACCGATTTTTTATAATTATTTTCCTTCTATTAAATCATTCGCCATTTTCCTGAATTCTTGATTAAATGCGTCATTCATACCATTTTGGACGTTAGAAAATAATATGACAAACGTTCGTTTATCCCAGTTAAAATTATTAAAAGTGTTCCAGCCAGCTAATACACCGTGGTTATGATAATAATCTGGGTAAATATAGAAACTAAATCCATATTTTCTTGCAGGTGATGCAGAAAACATATCTGATACACTTTGTTTAGAAAGTAGTTTACCATCCATAATAGCTTCATCTAACTTTTTCATATCTTCAACAGTCGTATACATTTCACCACAACCATACAGCCAGTTCATTTTTAAGCGCGGCGTGGCTATTAACTTATTATCTTTTTTCGTATACCCTTCTGCTAAGAAAATATCTTCTGGAAGTGTTGCGCCCATTCCAGATTCATTCATTTCAACGGGAGTCAAAATATTTTCTTTCACATATTCAGCAAGTGGTTTATTCGATATTTTTTCTACAATATATGCAAGCACCATATAATTATAATCTGTATATTTCCATCCTGTCCCTGCTGGAAATTGTAACGTTTGTGCCCCAATCCACGTTACTAATTTTAACCGTGATGCTGCGTCAACACTACCTTGTCCCTGTTCTGGTAATCCAGACGTATGTGTTAACAAGTTTCGTAACGTAATATTTTTATCTGCTGGAAACGATGGGATATATTTATTTACATTGTCTTCAATGTTCAACTTCCCTTTTTCTTTTAGTTGCATAATAGATATTGCAACAACTGTTTTCGTAATAGAACCAATGCGATATTTCGTTCTTGGCGTTGTTAATACTTGATCTTTCACATTCGCATAACCGTAGCCTTTTCGTAAAATCACATGACCTTTACTTGCTACAAGAACACTTCCATTAAATCCTTTATCTTTTAAGTACTGATCTAGTTTTCCAGCTGCAATTTCATAACGCTTTTTCTCATTCGCATCAATTTCCTGCTTAACATCTTTTTGCTTACTATTTACATTAGAAAATGCCTTTGCATCATATTTTTTTCCTTTATTTGCATGTATTAGTGTAACAATACTTCCACAAAAAACTGCAAAAATAAAGAAAACGATTAACCATTTCTTTAACATACTAGGAACCCTCTTTTATCTAGTTTCACTTAACGTACATCCATTCTATTTTATATCTTTTAATTATCAAGTATATTATAATATTATTTAATATTCACTCTGTTAAAACTAGATTCCTTTTTCTCATTTTCAATTTTGACTACTCTCTATTGTATTTCTTTCTTGCAAAATTTCCAACATACAATCGGATGCGTTACACTATAATTTCAAATTCTTTTGTAACATTTGTTACATACTAAAAAGAATGGAGATGTAATATGAAAAACACCGATAAACGCAATCGTTTAGATGATAAGATGTTTCATTATCGGATAACAAAAAATAACATGGTATTAATTGAATATTACGGAAAACAGATTATGGTATTAAAAGGAAATGATGCTGAAAAATTTTTAAATAAAATAAATCATGCAAATAACGATAAAGAAAAACAGCTAATTATGGCTAAAATTACAGGTAATTTCAAAAGAGGTAATGAACGAAATTGAAAACGAATCTCATTTACATTTTGATTATACAACAAATAAAAAAAGAAATGTCGCTCATTCAACATTTCTTTAGACTTTCTTCATAAAAAATTTACATTGCTAACATTCCTTCATTTTCTATACTCCCTATATAAGCTAACCGCTGAAATAGTTAGTAATACAACTATGCATAACCACGCATACGTATATCCCTTCTTATCTACAATATAACCAAATAAAGCAGGCGCAGCAATAATGGCAATTTGATTTAATGTAAGTGCAAAACTCACTGTCATCCCTACCGATTCTTCACTTGCTGATTCCGCAACTTCAGTTATGAAAAGGCTAAACCATCCAATTGCAAAGAACCCTAACAATGCACTTACACCATACAATACATTCGTTATTGTATGTATGCTCATTACTAATATTAGAATGAAGAAAATAGAAATACAAACAGTTATAAATAAGAGGGTACGCCTATTCTCCTTATAAAATAAATCACTAGTAGCTGCTAATATAACCCTACCAACCATTCCAGAAAAGAACATAACGGAAAATACTTTTCCAGCTAAAATTGGCGTGATTGATTGTTCCAATACTAAAAATTTTATAAAGTGCGCAACTAACACCATTTGCAATGAAATCATACAAATGCCAGTTATATAAATTGCATATAACTCTTTTTTACACATCACTTCTTTTAACTGCATCCAAAAAGAAAGTTTACTACGTTCTTGTTTAACTTTCTCTTGAATATATGGTTCCTTATAAAATATAAAAAATAAAAACCCTCCAATTATACAAATACATGCAATACTATTTACCGCATAGGCCATATTATATTTTATTGTAAGAAACGGGATCAATACTCCCGCTAATGTACCACCAATCGGTATACCGGCTTGTCTAACCCCCATCGCTAACCCGCGATTTTCTTTTGAGAACCACTTCATTATCACCTTACTTCCTCCTGGCTGCGAAACACTATAAAACGTTCCTACTAATAAAAGTACAAAGAGTAACCCATTAAATCCATTGACCATATTAGTCAGTAAAAACGAACCTCCTAGTAAAAATGAACTTATCGAAATTAACAACTTTTCATTGTATTGATCAAGTAGCCGCCCGACAAAAAGCATACAAAATAGCGGTCCTATATTTACAACACTTACTAACAATCCAATCTCCGTATTCGTAAGTGCATATTCTTCTTTCCAAAATAAAGCAAACGCTCCAACACCATACGTTATAAGTGTCGCTGTTGTTTGAGCAACCGTCGCAAAAATTAACATAACCCACTTATAAGTACTATTTACCCTTTCTTCCATTAACACAATAATCCCTCCATCCCCTTCCATTGTATGAAAGTTCTGATATCATATAAAATAAAGATTTATCATGTAATTCATCAAAAAAAATGATACCTTTTCTGGAGGGATGATACTTGGATATAAAAGATTTAACTGTATTTTACGAAGTTGCGAAAGAAAAAAACATATCTCACGCAGCTAAAAATTTAAACTATGTACAGTCTGGCGTAACAATGCGTATGAAGCAACTAGAAAACGAATTAGGTGTGCCTTTATTTTACCGAAACGGAAAAGGTGTAACTTTAACTTCTAATGGTAAGATTTTATTAACATACGCCAAACAAATTATCTACTTAATGGATCAATCTGTTAAAGCAGTTCAAAGTAATGGGATCGAACCAAGAGGCACTTTAAAAATTGGATGTACAGAATCTACAACCGCTGTAAGACTTCCATCTATATTAACGGCCTATTATGAGAAATACTCAAAAGTCGAATTGATTTTAGAATCAAATACGACGGAACAATTGATTAGGCTTGTACTAGAACGAAAACTGGACGGAGCGTTTATAGCTGGCTCTACTCAGCATGCTGAACTTCATACAAATATATTTCGTGAAGAAGAATTAGTTCTCATTAGCAAAAAGCCTTTATCTTCCTTTAAAGACATAGGAGACATGAATTTACTTGCATTTAGTCATGGGTGCTATTATAGAAATTTATTAGAAGATTTGCTTCAAGAAGAAGGAATTTCACCTAAGCGAGTATTAGAGTTTGGAACAATTGAAGCGATTCTCGCATGTGTAAAATCAGGTATGGGCATAGCAATTATGATGAAGTCTATTTTAAATGGTCATCAACATGACGTATCATTCAACCCTTTACCAAATAGCTTCAAAAAAGTTCCTACTACTTTTATTACTAGAAAAGATATATATCACTCTGCTGCATTACAAAAATTTATGGAGATGACTCGCAATGCGTGAAAAGAAAATACGTGGTATGAAACGAAAAACAAACACTATGATAAAGCGAATTGAGGAACATACAAAAACATTCCCTTCTACTTTCTATAACGATGAATATTGGAATATGCTATTGCCAGTTTCGCAAGCTTTTATTGCCTCTCGTAAAACACCTAGAAAAGTAAAACGATTATGTATTCAAACCTTATTAAATCAAGCAAATCATTTAATAAATATGAAACCGAGCGATACACATACATATCGAGTTGTTGTTTTGATTCCTATAAATAATTTGTGGGATTCGCAAATCATTACATTTAAAAATGAGGACTACTTTCATAATTTCTTTAATAGAAATAGTGAATTTCAAAAATGGATTCTTCTTTCAAATGAAATTGATTTTTGGGAGACATGGGAAATTTCAGTTTGTCATACCTTCAAAACGCTTCACTTTCAAGAAATTATTTATGATGTAGATGAATGCTATGAAAAAGAGATTCTGTTTATCGGAGAGTTAAATTAAAAAGGGTATACCTAAAACACTGGTATACCCTTTTCCACTTATTTTTCCTTCAATACACTATGTAATCGATCCGGATAATTTGTAAACATTCCTGTAGCACCCCATTTGATTAACAGTCTCATATCTGGTTTCTCATTAATTGTATAAGGGTGAATTAACAGTCCATTTTTCCTAGCCATTTTCATATATGACTCATCAATAATTAGTTCCCCGTTATCATTACGTAAGTTTGGTCCAATACCAGCTGCATACTTTTTAATTTCTTGAAAATCATCATTTGTTACACTTTTCGGTTCATGTGTAATGCCAGACCATTCAACAATTTCATTGTTTTCATTTGGATAATACCAAAGCAATTGAACTAACGGAATATTTTCATTCATACTATGAATCTTTTTCAAACTATCTTTACTAAATGATTGAATCATAACACGGCTAGAAGACATGTTTTGGCCTACTAAATTATATTTTTGTAACAACGCCAACAATTTCTCTTCCATTCCTGGATACACATCTGGTGATTTTGTTTCAATATAATACTTCATACTTCTTCCATACTTTTGGAAGATTTCTTCAAGAGTTGGAACCTTTTGCCCAACATACTCTTGCTTAGCCTTTTCTGGATACGCTTTATTAAACCATGATCCAGCATCTAAACTCTTTATTTCACTTAACGTTTTATCGCGTACTTCGCCTGTTCCATTTGTAGTGCGATCAACTGCTGTATCATGCATTGCAATTAATTGGCCATCCTTTGTTAATTGAATGTCTAACTCTAAATAATCCGCTTTCATTTTTTTCACTAAATCATAAGAAGCAAAAGTATGCTCAGGTGCATGTCCACTTGCTCCGCGATGTGCAATATTTAAAAACTTATTCGTATTCCATTCATGCTTTCCTTCTGCTTTCGCATGAACAGCTCCCCCAGCAAAGATACTTCCAGTCATAAAGAAAATAACTAAAACGCTAATAATCTTTCTCATTCTTCTAACCCTTCCTACGTTGCAAATTTCAACAAGCTAATGAGATTTACACGAAACAGAAGACACACTTTCATTATTTTTATAAACCTATATGAAAATTCCAATCTTACAAATGTTTTCTATATTATTAATATAGAAAACTAGTATTATCCTATTTAATTTCTATAGCCCTCCTTTTCACATGTAACTCCCTATTTTGTACGGTTCATTCAATAAAAAAAGCCATAAATTATTTAGGCTACACTCCTGTATCCCTAAATAAATTTATGGCTTTTCTCAAATATCTCCGGCCTCTATTAACTTGTCGAATTTAATCATATCAAACCTATTGAAATTTGTGAATATTTTTTTCAGTGCAGTGAAGCACATAAAACAATATTTCCGTAGTTACTTAAAAATCACATAATAAATTTCCCATTACCTCGTCCAATACTATATCTGGATTTACTACCGCTTTTTCTGAACGCCATCCTATAAAGCCATCTGGTCTAATTAATACAGCACCTCCATTCTCTATACCATATAATTTGCTAAAAATATCTTCTGGAGCAATAAAGTCTCCACTTAAGCCAACACGATACCCTTTTATATTTATTCCTAATTTAACTGAAACAGTATGTGCTGCCTCAGCCCAAGAACTATTTTCTACTCCTGTAAGTAATACAAAACTGTTACCGAATAAGTCTAATGTAGAAACTTTCTTCCCTTCATACGTTCCCCATAAATGTGGCGCTCGCGTTCCAGGTCTTCCGTTCAACTCTATGCTATCCATTCTATGTGGAGTGACTGAATTATCTATAATTGCCTCTGAACAATACTGATATCCAACTGTAACAGCTAAACCATCCATATTATTCAAACTGCCTTCCTCTCTATTCGCAGCACGAAACAGTAAACTACTTGCATAAGCTGTCGTTAATTTTGCAACAGAGTGTCTCTCTTCATGATATGTTTCTAACAATTTTGGTTTTGCCTTCCCTTTTATAACAGCCGCTAATTTCCAAGCTAAGTTATGCGCATCTTGTATTCCTGTATTTGAACCAAATCCGCCTGTTGGTGGCATAATATGTGCTGAATCTCCAACTAGAAAGACTCGATTTCCTTGAAATTTCATTGCTGTACTTTCGGCCGCTTCCCACGGTAAAACACTTAATATTTTTGACTCAACATTTGTACTTCCAATTGCTATTTCAATAATTTGTTTACAACGTTCCATCGTGAAATCCTCTGGTCCCTCTCCTTTTAATGGATCGTAGGCTACATGGTAAATCCATTTTTTCACGTTATCTACTGGGATCAGTGCACCAAGAACCTCTGGATGAAGTACCATAGAAAAACCGAATGCGTCTCCTTGTATAAACTCACTTAAGTCTGCTTCAAAATAAATATTCATATAATAGCCACCAATGGTTCCACGCCCCTCAGTTTTAATCCCTAACTGCTCACGTATTTTACTTTTCGCTCCATCTGCTGCAATTACATAGTCACAATGTATGACACTTTCTTTTTCTGTTTCACGATTTCGAATCTTTGCTTTTACCCCGTTTTCATTTTGTTCAAATGAAACTAATTCATGATAAAAAGATAGTTGCCCGCCTAATGTTTTCGCTTCTTGTAACATCATCTCTTCTAAAATAATTTGATAACACGCAGTTTGTTTTGATGGACTAATCTTTTCTATTTTTTGAAGTAACTCTTCATCGTTTCCGTATTGTGTCGCTCTCATTTGTTCCAATTCTTCTTTATTCGCCTCAGCTATTGTATGAACCGCTATTCTTCCTCGGCAGTTCTCTAATGCTTTACCTGCCAATTTAATTCTTTTTTCCAAGCCTAATTCTCGAAATAACTCCATTGTACGTAAAGTAAGACCGCCTGCTTTCGGATGAATGGCAGTAGACGGATGCCTTTCAATAAGTAAGTACTCAATGTTATGTTTTGCAAGAAATAACGCAGACGCTAACCCAGATAATCCCCCTCCAACAATTAAAACTGGTACATAATTCGATTTCATATATTTCCCCTCCAAATCATTGTTCTGAGCTCAGTGACATAAATATAATCAAAAAAAACATTAAAATATAGACTTATATTTCATTTTGAATTATCATATAGATAGATTACGCCCCAAAATTCCTTTTACCTTTTCATACATCTATAATCCACCTGAATTGTGTCTGTATGAAAGTGTAAAACAAAAGAACGTACTTTACGTTGAACCATGTTCTATCGTAAAATTCAAAAATAATACAAACATTATAAGCGGTCGTAACCTTATGGATTATACAAGGTTACGACCGCTTATTTTATTGTTACATCATTTTTTGTTTTTAAAACCTCATCTATTGTGTTATGTAGTCCTTCCAATCCCTTTTCTATCTCCCTATAATTTTCAACAATAAAAAATTCATTCGTCTCGATTTTCTTTCTCAATATTGCACCTCATACAACAATCATGTAGCATTACCGTATCGAAGTAATGGTTCATCATCTTAAACCTTTCGACTAATTACCTGGAGGCAAAGTGATTGAAATGAATAAACAAGAACAATTAAATATTATAAAAAAAGATTTTATTGATTCTCAAAAAGTATTATTGGCAATTGGTGATGAAACGCGTCAAGCTATTTTATTAGTGCTAATGGAAACGGAATGTCAAACAGGATTACGTGTAGGAGAAATCACGAAGCAAACACACCTTTCCCGTCCAGCAGTATCACATCACCTTAAGATTTTACGAGAAGCTGGCATTATTTTAATGAGAAAAGAAGGTACAAAGAATTTTTATTATATTGATATACGTACAAAATTAGGTTTATTAAAAAATCTTGTATTAGATATTGAGAAGCTATTGCAGAACTTTTATTAAAACTTGGAGGTATAAGAAATGAAAGCAATGATAATTGATAGATATGGAAAAGTCCCAATGCGTATGGCAGAGGTACCTACTCCTGAAATAAATGAGTATGAAGTGCTCGCAGAAATTCATGCAGCTAGCATTAACCCAATTGATTTTAAAATACGCGACGGAAAAGTAAAAATGTTACTGAAATATGAAATGCCCCTAATCCTTGGGAATGACTTTGCCGGTGTCATCACGAAGGTTGGATCAAAAGTAACTCGTTTTAAAGTTGGTGATGAAATATATGCTCGTCCAAGAAAAAATAAGATTGGTACTTTCGCGGAGTATATAGCCATTCATGAAGATGATATAGCTTTAAAACCGAAAAATTTAAGTTTTGAGGAAGCTGCTTCGATTCCACTCGTTGGCTTAACATCATATCAAGCATTACATGACATCATGCAATTACAAAAAGGACAAAAGATTTTAATTCACGCCGGATCCGGTGGTGTTGGTACTTTCGCTATTCAGCTAGCAAAAATAATGGGTGCCATTGTTACAACGACTGCTAGTGAAGCTGGTGCGAATTTAGTAACGTCTCTTGGCGCAGATGAAATTATTAATTACAAAACAGAGAAATTTGAAGATATACTAAAAAATTATGATGCCGTATTTGATACAATCGGCGGTGCAACACTTGAAAAATCATTCAATATTATAAAAAGGGGAGGAAACATTGTTTCCGTTTCAGGCATGCCGAATGCTCGCTTCGGTAAAGAATTTGGTTCAGGATTCTTTAAAACTCTCTTATTTTCATTAGCCAGCAAAAAACTTACTGCACTTGAAAAAAAGCATAATGCTCAATATTCATTTTTATTTATGAAGCCAAGTGGGGATCAATTACGTACTATTGCAAACTATATTGAAGCTGGTGAAATCAAACCGGTAATCGATCGAGTTTTCCCTTTTGAAGATGCGCAAAAAGCAATGGAATATTCCGAGGCTGGAAGAGCAAAAGGAAAAATAATTGTAAAAATTAAATAATAATAAAACCTCCATTTTCTTAAAATGGAGGTTTTAAATTTGCTGTTAAATAGACATAGTGCAATGAAGTCCTTACAATAGATTGCAAGGGGAAATATTATATTATATTATACTTTTAGTTAACTTTACAAAGAATACATACGTACAAATACATAACTTAAAATACAAAAAGGAGGAGATACAATGACTAAAAATAATGAAACAGGTTGGAATTTAGATAATAGTTATACGACTTTACCACAATCATTTTATACAGAAATCCCCCCTACTCCCGTAAGTTCACCGGAGTTAGTTAAACTAAACCATTCATTAGCGATATCTCTTGGCTTGACCCCTGAAGAACTGAAAAAGGAAGCTGAAATTGCTATTTTCGCTGGTAATGCACTCCCAGAAGGAGCTCATCCATTAGCTCAGGCATATGCTGGCCATCAATTCGGACATTTTAATATGTTAGGCGACGGTCGTGCTCTTTTAATTGGCGAACAAATTACTCCTTCAGGTGAGCGTTTCGATATTCAACTGAAAGGTTCTGGCCCTACTCCCTATTCACGCCGAGGAGATGGTCGTGCTGCACTCGGTCCGATGCTACGTGAATATATTATTAGCGAAGCAATGTATGCACTCGATATTCCAACTACCCGCAGTTTAGCAGTTGTCACAACCGGTGAACCAACCTATCGTGAAACAAAGTTACCTGGAGCAATTTTAACTAGAGTAGCTAGTAGCCATATTCGCGTCGGTACATTTCAATATGCTGCAGCTCGTGGTTCAATAGAGGACCTGAAATCACTAGCTGACTATACGATAAAAAGGCATTACCCAGAAATTGAATCTCATGAAAACCGATATACTGCATTACTACAAGAAGTCATTAAAAGACAAGCCAGTCTTATCGCAAAATGGCAACTTGTTGGATTTATTCACGGCGTAATGAACACTGATAATATAACGATCAGTGGCGAAACAATTGATTACGGTCCTTGTGCATTTATGGACAATTACGACCAAGGAACTGTATTTAGCTCTATTGACACACAAGGTCGTTATGCATATGGAAATCAACCATATATGGCCGCATGGGATCTAGCACGACTAGCTGAATCTTTAATACCGATTCTGCACGAAGATGATGAAGAAGCATTAAAAATCGCTCAAGACGAAATTTCGAAATTTAGCGTACAGTATGAAAACAATTGGTTCCTTGGAATGAAAAAGAAATTAGGACTATTTAGCAACGAAGAACAAGATCAATCACTTATTGAGCAACTTTTAAAAATGATGGAGAAATATAAAGCGGATTATACAAATACATTCCGTTCATTAACTCTTGATGCTATCGAAAATACAGCTCTATTTGAAAGTCCTGAATTTAAAGAATGGTACAAACTGTGGCAATCTCGATTAGAAAGACAAGAACAATCAAAAGAAAACGCCTACGAGATGATGAAAAATAATAACCCATCAATCATCCCGAGGAACCACCGTGTAGAAGAAGCACTAGAAGCAGCTGTTACAAATGAAGACTATGGCGTAATGGAGCAACTTCTTGAAGCTTTATCAAACCCTTATGCGTATTCTACAGATCAAGAAGAATACTGCATTCCGCCTGCACCGACGAATCGCCCTTATCGTACTTTTTGTGGGACTTGATTGTTTAATATGTAAAAAGGTGCGTTCATATAAATTGTGTGAACGCACCTTTTTATATCCCCCCACTCAACTAAAACTTTAAAATACACATCCCCCGATGCCATTTCTTTAATCCAAAACAAATTCTATACTATTCCAATAGACTTACTCGTAAGCTTGTTAAACAAATATTGAGAAATATAAAACATCATTTCTAAATATTTTTATTTTTGATACTATATTTTATAAGAATATTCAAAAAGCGAGGGGATTTCATGAACGTTCAACTACAAGGTAATGAACAAATTACAAAATTATTTAATGACTGGTATAGAGCTATGTTACAACATCAAACTACCCATGCAACAAAAATAAAAAAAGATATTGAAAATATCATCTCTAATTCAGAAGAAGATACAAACCTACAATTGTATTATTCACTTTTTAATTTCAGATACAAAATTTTAACAGGTGGTTTAAATATTAATAAAGATGATTTTAATAAAATTGATTCTTTCCCACTTCCAGAGAATGGGCTATTTTCTTATTATTATCATTTTTTTAAGGCTATTCACAATACAATTATTGGAAACTACAATACAGCAAAACACCTTTTCGAGAACGCTAAAAAGCTGCTAATACACGTATCTGACGAACTAGAGAATGCTGAATTTAACTACCGCTTAGCTTCCTATTATTATCAAACATATCAACCACTAGTAGCAATCCAATCTGCAAATGAAGCTACAGCGATTTTTTCAAAACATATAAACTGCGAAATTAATGTTGCTTTGTGTGATAACATCTTTGGTTTATCTTGTATTGATTTAAAACAGTTTGAACAAGCTGAAATTAGACTTGATTCAGCATTAAATATGCTACAGAAGTATTCAGAGGAGACTTTATCATTAAGAGTACGACATAATTTAGCTTGGCTATATGCAAGTCAAAACCTTTCAGAGTTAGCAATGCGTCATATTTCAGAGGTTACAACTAAGCAACCAAATCACTTTAAAGCACTTTTTGTTGAAGCACGTGAATACTACAAGCTTGGAGAATATACCCAGGCTAAAGAACTTATAAAAAAAGGATTAAACATCTCAAATAAACTAGAAAACAAAGAGTTTCAGTATCGTTTCATGATTTTAAGAGAACTAAATAATAAAACTTCTATAAATGATTTAGAAATGATAATTTTGGAAGGAATTTCTTACTTTAAAACAGAAAACCTTTGGGAATGTATACAAGAGTACACTGATGTTCTAGCAAATATGTTTTATGAAAAAGAAGACCATATAAAAGCTAGTCAATACTTTTACATGGCCAATCAAGCAAGAAAAAAACATGAAGAAAAGGGAGCTTTGATATAATGAAAAAGATTAAATTGAGCATCATTGGCTTAGCTGTTATTAGCATCACAACTCTTGGATTAAGCTTCACCTCAGAAACACCGAAAACACAGTTAGGATATGTAGCATTAAATATTGGGGATACCCCTGCACCACAAAGACCTGACCTTGTTCAATCCGTTGACGTAAGTAAAGACTACAACTCAACAACAACTGAAAAAGCACTTTAAAAAACGGAAGACCTTCAATTAAGAAGGTCTTTTTAAATACGCTTATTTAGAATATTTTCCTTTCATGTAGACTTTATTTTCTCATCAACTCCGCAATCCTCTTACTCCCCTCACTACCAACTTTCTCAAGTTTCTCCACAACTAAATTTCGTCTCTCTACAGAATGATTTTGACTTAACTTCGCTTTTCCTTCTATTTTATTTATCTTTATTTTGAATCCAACTATTCCCTTACTTAATCCTCCCATATAATTTGGATCTACATCATTAAGTGAGTAGGTGCTCTCTGGATCTTCATATTTATTTACTAAATCTTGAAGAGAATCTACTAATGTCTTCTCATCTTCAACAATTTCTAATTCACCGTATACATGCACTGCAACGTAATTCCATGTTGGTACTGCATTGTTTGTTTCATACCATGACGGAGAGATATAACTATGTGGTCCTTGAAATATAGCTAGTACTTGCTGAGTCCCAATATCTTTCCACTGTTCATTCGGCCGTGCGAAGTGACCATGTAAAGTAAGGGTCTCCCTATTTAATAACAACGGCAAGTACGTTGCATATGGTTCTCCGTTATGTTGAGAAAATAATGTCGCAAAGCTATTCTGTTCCATTATTTCGTACTTCATCTCTTCATCTTGTATTGCGAAATATTTTGGTATGTACATAAGCTCCCTCTTTTCCGCTCTTTTCTATTTTATTTCCTATTATATTTAGTAACCGCATCAATCAACAGGGCCAGTTTGTATTTGTTTTATAATGGCAGCTTTCTATTTCAAAACAATAGACAGCATGTATTCCATGCTGCCTTAGTTTATTTTTTCTAATATATTTGTAATAAATACGGTCTTACCTTCAATATAACTAGATCGATTTTTCGACTCTCTTGCTAACTCTTCCTTCAAGTTTCCATACTCATTAGCGACTTTAGTATGTTCACGAAGGTAATCTCGAAATGCTATATGCCTTCTCAACTCTTCACTATTTTTATCACACA
The DNA here is from genome assembly GCF_038005385.1 of Bacillus sp. FSL K6-2944. Lineage (NCBI taxonomy): Bacteria > Bacillati > Bacillota > Bacilli > Caryophanales > Bacillaceae > Bacillus > Bacillus sp. FSL K6-2944. Next base: position 2,283,770 of record NZ_JBBOTE010000001.1, read on the forward strand.
CATATAAATGATGTTCCATCCAAACTGTATTTCCCTCGTTCCATGGAACGAACGTATCCTTTCTTCCAAACGCCTCTCTTCCTTTAAAGCTCCATTCTAACTGATGATAGTATCCTATCGCTTCAAACTTTGTTACTACTTCAGGAAAGATTTCATAATCTTCTATTACGATATCAATATCTAATATTGGTTTTGCTACAAGTCCTTTAATAGATGTACTCCCAACATGTTCAATGGATAAAATGCGGTCTTCCATTACATCGTTAATGAAAGTGTGTAGCTTATTAAATTCACTTTCCCATTGGATGTTATACCCTTCGATAGTAATTCTCTGTTTCAAAGTATCCCTCTCCTCAAAAGCAACTATAACCTCTGAATATGAGTATCCTTAAAATCCGTCTCATATTTCAATCCATATCCAAACATTCGATCCATTCCAATATGTGCTGTCCATATTAAGCCAATCATTATAACGGTATCTATCTTAAAATAGACACCTATTAGAACAATTAATATGGATATGATATATGTATGACATACGTTATATATTTTCGCACCAACGTGATTATTGATCCCATACGCTAACATGGAGAAATCCGGCGCTAAAAGGAATACAAAAAATATAATCCAACTAAACTCATATATTGAATACATATAAATCGTGGCTAAAAATACAACCATTCCTTCAAAATGTACAATACGTTTTTGCATTATTTATCATTCCTATTTTTCTATATTTATTAATACATTTTCATCGCTGAAAGTATTCTTTGCATTTTTTGACCAGATGGTTGCTAATATTGGCCCTGCAATGTTATGCCATACTGCCGCTAATACACTTGGGAGTGCAGCAGCCGGTCCAAAATAAAATACTTTCCAACTATATTACTTATCGCTTCTAGTACTTTCATCCACTCAGCCCCTATCTTTTAATTGAAACACCTTATTCGGATTCAAAATATTTTGCGGATCAAGAGCTTTCTTTATTTTCTCCATTACAAATAATGCCGCCCCATGTTCTTCTTCTTGATACTTTCGTTTTCCGATTCCAACGCCATGTTCTCCTGTACACGTTCCTCCTCGTTTAAGAGCATACAAAACGATACTTTCGTTTATTTCGTCTGCCTTCTTTACTTCCTCTTTATCATTTGTGTCAATCATTAAGAGTACATGGAAATTCCCATCTCCAACATGACCTAGAATACCGCCAATAAGCCCTACTTTATCTAATACCTCTTTCGCATGTTGAATCGCTCCAGCTAATTCCGAAATTGGCACACATACGTCTGTACTCATTAGCTTTTTACCAGGATAACTATGCACGTAAGAGTACGCTAAGTTATGTCTTGCATCCCACAGTTTATTTCTCGCTGCTGTTTCCATCTCAAATGCAATTTCTATACATTTATGATCAAGAACGATTTCTTTCGTAAATTCAATATCTTGCTTTAACCCTGCTTCATTACCGTGAAACTCTAAAAACAGTGTCGGTTCTTCTCTGTAACTTGTTTCATTGTAATGATTTACTTGTTTCATAGATAATTCATCAACGAGTTCAATTCTCGCGATTGGAATACCTGCCTGTAATATGTTAATTACAGCTTCTACTGCATCATTTATAGTTGGAAACGATGCCCTCGCAGCCATAACATGTTCTGGTATACCGTATACTTTTAAAGTTAACTCCGTGAAACATCCAAGTGTTCCTTCTGAGCCTACGAAAATACCATTTAAATGATAACCTGATGATGACTTCGCCGCTAAATTCCCGGTATGTATTACTTCTCCATCAGCAAGAACGACTTCTAAATCTCGGACTTGATCACGCATTACCCCATACTTTACCGCTGTCGTTCCGCTCGCATTTGTAGCAGCCATTCCTCCTAACGTTGCATCAGCTCCTGGGTCTACACTAAAAAATAATCCATACTTTTTCAATTCTTTATTAAGCTGAGAGCGCGTCACCCCTGGCTGTACTCTCACAAGAAAATCCTTTTCTCTTATTTCAAGTATTTTGTTCATAAGAGAAAAGTCCATTGTAATTCCTTTTTCGTAAGGAATTACATGTCCCTCTAAACTGGACCCTACTCCAAATGGAACGACAGCTGTTCCGTGCTGACTCGCTATTTTCATTATCGCGCTAACTTCTTCGGTCGTTTTTGGAAAAACAACTACATCAGGTAAACTACTAACATGGTAAGATTCATCTTTACTATGTAACTCTCGTACTGTCATATTTATTACTACTCGATCTTCAGGAAGTATGCCTTTTAATTCATTTACTACATGTTCAATTGTTATTTCCATAATCAACTCTCCTTTTTAAATTTAAAACAAGTATACCATCTTTATACAAAATAATTAGAAAAATGAGATTTTTAAACCTAAACATACAAAAAAGAACCTGCAGCACACGCTACAAGTTCTTTTCCACTACATTTTAAACGATTTCTTTATTAACAACATAAACCAAATTAAAGTAACTGCCATCAACGAATGAGAAAATCCTACAATATAAGTTAACCCTTTAAAGTCAGCTCCATTTAACTGAAGAAGCCCTCTCGCTGCTAGCGAACCTAACATTAATGTTAATGCAATGTTATGTAAAACAAACCACTTATTAAACCCTTGCACTTCATGAAACGCGAATACTTTTGCTAATCCTAAAGCAATTAAAAAGAAGAAAAAGCCAAGTACAAGTGTATGTGTATGCAAAAGATTTAACAAAGTAGATCCTAAAATCCCTTTATACTTACCATACTCCCTAGCGAAAATCCCTGATAATAAACCGATAATCAAATACGTAAACGATGCATTATATAATTTCTTCATTATGTACCTCCTTGAGTAGAATGTGTAGTGTGTCATATTTAGTAATAATGATAGTTATATAGTAAAAACTCCTAGTCACCTAGGAGTCATTGTATAAGCATCTCACTCTTTACAATCAATCCTAATTATAAAATATCTCTCTATACAAAACAAACGAACTTTATGTGAACAAACAAAGCTCCATTAAAATATGTTGCACTTTTGTTTTACACAATCCATACTAATTGTTATAACTTTTTAAAGGTGGTGTAATAATTGATAGTTCTTGAAACCGAACGTCTTAACCTTCGTTGGTTTGATATAAAAGACGCTCCTTTTATTCTTGAGTTAGTAAACGATCCTGCATGGATTCAGTTTATCGGTGACAAAGGAGTTAGAAACTTAGAAGATGCAAAAAATTATATTGTAAACGGTCCCATCGATATGTATAACAAACTCGGATTTGGCCTTTACTTAGTAGAACGAAAAGAAGATCTCACTCCACTTGGTATGTGTGGCCTTATTAAAAGAGATTCATTAGAAGATGTTGATATCGGATTTGCCTTTTTAGAGACATTCCGTTCACAAGGATACGGCTACGAGTCAGCTTCTGCGATAATCGAATACGGTGTACAAAAGCTCAACATGAAACGAATTGTAGCAATTACTTCTATAGATAACATCGCCTCAGGAAAGCTTTTAGAAAAAGTAGGATTACGATTTGAGAAAATCATTTCAGATTCAGGAGAAGATTTAAAATTATTTGGGTATAACGCATAGTAAAGAAGGTCGCCGTGAATGGTGACCTTCTTTACTATTTTACTGATCTCGTCATAATACTTTTAGTTACATTATAGTTTTGCAGTAATTCTTGTGATTACTACTATGCCTTTCATATCACATTTTTTGGAAATTCATAGAAATAAAACTTTCACATTTAAATAAATTATATTAATATATCAAATAAAGGAAGTGAGAATAAATGGAACAACCTCTATTTTTATTAGTTCTTCAATTCATTGCATTTATATTAATTATTTGTATCGTATATGGAATCTTGTACAATACCGTATTGAAATTAAATATGCCCAAATGGACTGCACATATAGTAGCTACGGTATTTTCACTTGGTATCGCCTATCAAGCTTTTATAAATTTCATTTGAATAACCTTTTTAGCAATTACTTCTATTGTTGATGCAGTAAAGCTTTTAGAAGAGCAGGATTGCAATTTGAGAAGATTATTTCAAAATCAGGAAACGTAGCCATTTTTTATAAAGTCTGTCCTGCGCAAAATAGTGAAGACGTTATTTTCGCTGAAAATGTGTTTGCATAACAAGAAATGAATTTAATTGATCCTGCAAAAATTTTATTTTAAATCAAAGATATGTAAGAAAATAAGCACATCCTGTTAAAAAACAGATGTGCTTATTTTTTAATTTCTATGCATTTTTACGTTTCAAGAAAATAACTCCACCAACAATTAACAGTAATGCGCCTGCAACCATAGAGATCCAACTTGTAAGATTAGTACCTGTTTGCGGTAACCATCCAATTTTAGATTGAATTTCTTGCTTAGGTTGTGGTTGTTCTTTTACTTGCTCGTTAGGCTGCTCTGGTGTTGGAGTATTTTTATCTGAATTTTGCTGTTCTGGTTTAGGTTGTTCCGGCTTTACCTCTTTAAATTTCACTGTTTGTCCCTTATCTTCAATTTCAGCGTGAATAGCTACTAATATATTATCTTGATACAGTTCTTCAAACACGACTACTTCTTTACCTTGTAATGCAGAAGCATTAAATGTAAAATCTAGTGTGATAGAACCATTCTTCTCTTTAGCAGTAAACTTTGATTCTACTGTTACTTCTTTACCATCAACTAATAATGGCTTGTTTGTTGCTTTATCCATTAGTTTACCTTTTACAACATACTCTTTACCCACGACTAAGTCTTTGTATTCCACTTTATCTTGGATTGTTACAGATTTAGAAGCGTCTAACTCTTTAGAACCATCAGCTTTGTTTATAGCTGTCGTTTTAATAGAAGGTTCTACAAATCGAACTGTTTGACCTACATCGTTAATGTCAGCATGTGTTGCAATTACTTGACCTTCATGTAATAAGTCTTCAAACACGACTACTTCTCTTCCTTGCTGTTCAGCACCAACAAAAGTAAAGTCTAGTGTTACAAGACCGTTCTTTTCTTTTGCAGTAAACTTCGTTTCAGCTGTTACTTCTTTTCCATCAATTAATAATGGTTTGTTAATAGCTTTGTTCATTAGTTTACCTTTTACAGTGTACTCTTTACCTACAACTAAGTTAGTATACTCCACTTTGTCTTGAATAGTGATAGAATCCTTTGAATGAATCTCTTTTCCACCATCAGCTTTGTTTGTTGCTGTCGTTTTTACTGATGGCTTAACGAACTTAACTGTTTGACCTTTATCATTGATATCAGCATGTGTCGTAACAACTTTTCCGTCTTTCAATAACTCTTCGAATACTACTACTTCTTTTTCTTCTAAACCAGTTGCATCAAAAGTGAAATCTAGTGTAATAGAACCATTTGCTTCTTTTGGTGTAAACTTCGTTTCAGCAGTTACTTCTTTACCATTTACAACTAATGGTTTATTAGTCTCTTTATTCATTAATTTACCTTTTAAAGTATACTCTTTGCCTACTTGTAGGTCTTTGTATTCCACTTTATCTTGGATTGTTACAGACTTAGACGTGTGCATTTCTTTTGTACCATCTGTTTTATCAGTAGCTTTTGTTTCTATTGAAGGAATCTTTTCATCTTTGACAATGTGTTTAATGATTTGACCATTCTCTTTAATTTCAAAAGAGAACGTTTCTTCATTTAATACATAACCTTTTGGTGCAACAGTTTCTTTATATGTGTATTTTCCAAATGGTAACTTTTCAAATTTAGCGATTCCTTTATCGTCTGTTTTTCCTTTTACTACTTCTTTTCCTGCTTCGTTATAAATCGTAAATTCTGCATTTGGAAGCTTGTTATTTCCGTAAGGTAAGCACCCAGCGCCTTTTTGTATTTCTACAATAGGTTTCCAAATACTCCCTCCCAAACCGTACGTACCCCTCTCGAGGTATACGGCTTTCCACCTATCCATCTAATCTTCCTGCGTGTAGGTCTCGATGGCATTTTTCACATAGAGCTAACGTTTTTCGCTGTCTGGCTATCATTTGTTGTTCCCATAGCTTTTTCCCCTTTAAGTCTTTTAACTTTCTTATGTGATGAATATGAATTTTAATTCCTTTTGACTCACACCATTCACATTTTTCAGCCAAAAGTCTTTCAGTTAGGCTAGTTCGCCATGTGTATGTTAATGTATTGGGAATTTCATCAATATTTATATTTTTATCTTTAATACTCTTGACCCACTGAAATCCCTCATGATATAAGAATCGTGTTTTCATTCCATTTTTAGTTTTATATGTAACAGCGAATTTTCCATTAATGTTATATTTTTTACGTATTTTACCGATTGATGTTTTATATTTGGCCGCGAAAGTTTTATACATGCTATATTCCATAATGTATTTAAAGTTATTGAGAGTACTTACATTACAGGCTAGTTTGAAATAGTTATACAGTCCTCTAATTTCAGCATTATATATACTTAAAATTTCAAGGTCGTCTTTAGTGATTAAGTAAGCCCTATGTTTAGGTTTCCATGTATTCTCTTTTGTAATAAAAAGAACATCTAAAGCTAGTAACTTCTCAAACCATATGTCTTTAGATAGTTGTAAATGACATACTCCTAGCTGCGTTCTTCTAAGATAACCTCTTTTCGTTTTCTTTACTTGTAAGGAGCGATTTATTTTAATATCATAACTGAGAAATTTAGCTGCTTTACTACTATGCGTGATAAGAGTTTTATCTAGGGATAGCTCAAGACCGAGGTGATTTCGAAGAAATTTATGTATATCTTCTTTGAGTCGTATAGCCTCTTCTTTACTCCCTATTACTCCTAGAATAAAATCATCTGCGTATCTGACGTACTGTAGCCTTTTATAGTTTTCATCCATTGGTTCGCCCTGAGATATAGCTCTTTTCATACTTGATATTTCTTTACATTTTTTCTTAATTTCTTGTTTCTTTTTCTCATCTAATGTATGCCAATGTTCTCTACATTTCCTTTTCAATGTCATTTCTCTGGCATGCAACGTCCCATACTGCTTTGTTTGTCGTCTTTTCTGTCCCCTATCAAAATTAAGTTTATATTTTTCAATATATGTATCTAATTCATTTAGATATATATTGGCAAGAATAGGGCTGATAATTCCACCTTGCGGAGTTCCACTATATGTATTGTGAAATACCCAATTTTCCATATACCCAGCTCTCAGAAACTTCCAGATTAGGTTAATAAATTTTTCATCCTTAATATTTCTACGCAATAGTTTAATGAGTATATGGTGATGAATATGGTCGAAAAAACTTTTGATATCTCCTTCAATAAACCATTTGACTCCATTGAAGGTATTTTTACACTGCATTAAAGCAGTGTGGCAGCTTTTATTTGGACGAAATCCGTGAGAAGATGTAGAGAAATGCTTCTCGTAAATAGCTTCAAGTATGTTTTTTACTATTTCTTGTATGAGCTTATCCTCAAATGAAGGTATTCCCAATGGCCGTTTATTTCCATTTCTTTTAGGAATATATACTCGTTTAACCGGTGTAGGCTGATACGTTTGTGCTTTAAGCTGGCTAATTAACTCAGCAATTCGGTCCACATTCATTCCATCTATCGTTTTGTCATTTACTCCCGCTGTAAGATTCCCTTCTTTCGCATACATCTTCTGATAGGCCAAATAATAAAATTCTGGGTTATAGAGATTGCGATATAACTTTTCAAATACGTAATGCTCTTTTGTTGCATGGGAAGATAGATTATCTAAAACTATTTTTGGATTTCTCATAGCGTCTCACACACTTTCCAATTTTGTTTTAAGATAGAATAGGCTGTTTCCCTTCGCCATGTATTAGGCTTTCCCCAACTCAGACTACTACGAAAACTCCGTTACCTTGTCAATTTTTCATGAGTCACACTTCTTGGCAGTGCCTTGAAGTCATTCTCAATAGCCTGTAATAATATTAGGCATTTTGATTTAGGTAATCCCCGTTTATCACTTTAACAACTGGCTTTCTACAATATCGGGTGTGACTTTCGCCTTTTTCCTCTTATGGAGGATGGGTGGTCCTGGATCACTAGGATTAAGAACGCGGACGGTATTCTTTTCCCTGCATAGAGTTTGGTTCCAACTCTATTGGGACCATGTAACGTTTCTAACTATCTTTCGCTACTAGCGACATTATACTCCCTCAGGCTATCATTCAAGCAGTTTAGCTTTCATCCTTGTTTGTAGTATTTCACCTTGCTCTTCAGTCTTGACGGGATAGTTCGCCAACTTAGAGCTTTATCAACATGCTATTGTCCCCTTCCGATTTCTCTTTCAGGTTAGTTGATTGATGATAGGGTATACATGTGATCTTTCCCTACATTAGTGCCACCTAATGATTTGTTAAAGCGACCCTACGGGCGCACATCAGCTACATCTACCTTTGTAATTTCTAGATCACCTTTGATAAGATGATTAACTGCCAATAGCTCAATAATCTTTCCATGTTCCTTTATTTCGAACATAATTGGTTCTTTAACAAGAACGTAACCATTTGGAGAAGCCTTTTCTACAAATGAATATTTACCATACGCTAAATCTTTGACGTTAATCTCACCATTTTTATCTGTCTTATATTCCCCAACTACTTTTCCACTTGCATCTTTTAGCTCGAATGCTGCACCTTCTAATTTTTTACTAATATCTTCATTATCTACTTTTAGTAATTTTACACTACCTTTCACTTCGGTATTTTCCACTGTAAAAGTAAGTGTTTTATTGTGCTCTTTAATTTCAAAAGGATACTTTGTTTTATTTCCAATATATCCATTAGGTGTTTTTGTCTCTAAGAAATAATATTTACCATACGTAAGACCCTCAACGTTTGCAATTCCATTTTCTTTTGTTACTACTTTTTTCACTTCTTTTCCATCTTCAGTGAAGACTGTGAATTCAACATTTGGTAAAATCTTTCCTGAATCACTAAGCTTTTTAATTTCGATGCTACCTTTTACTTTGTTATTTACTATTTGGACAGCTCCTGTTTCTCCTGTCTTAACTTCAATAGTTTGTGGTTTATCATCTGAAACATAGCCTGTTGGTGCTTTAATTTCTTTTAATGTGTAAGTACCAATTGGTAAGTTGTTTAATTCTGCCATACCATCAGCACCAGTCGTGATTTTTCCGACTGATTCATTATTTACATTAAAGACCTCAAATACTGCACCAGCTAAAACTTCTCCATTTTCTCCAACCTTTTTAATTTTTAAAGAACCAGCTGCTTCCCAATTTACTGCAAGATCACTACTAAGCTTTTCTTCATTTCTCTCTAATAGTACTGTAGCATTCTGAACAGTATCCGTACCACGGTAAGCAATTGCTTGAACTTTAGTTAAATTAGCAGCAACACTTAAATTAAATTCACCCGTTTTTGTATTCTTAGGAATTTGGATACGAAATTTTTCTCCAACTGAAAGCTGATCTTTCACTTCTCCATTTTCACTTACAATTCTAACTCCATTAGGTGCATTTTTCGCTACTACCTTATAAGAACCACTCTTAGCATTTGTTTGTACTGAATATAGATTTGTTTCGAAGAATTCACCCTTTAATTCTGCTTTTTGCTTTTCAGCAGGAATGACATTCATAAAAACATCTTGAGTCTCTTCACTATTATTAGCATTACTAATAATAGCCTTAGCTGCTTTTTCAACATTTTTATTCTCATGTTTTAATTCATTTACATCGAGTTGACCTAATGCATTCCAAACCGCAAGTTGCGTTGCATAATGCGCTTCATTTTTATTAGCTACTCCCAGCTGTTCAGCACTTTTTTGCGGGAAACCATTTAATAAGACTCTATATACTACATTATCTGTTTTCCCCATTTCAGGAAGATCTTCACCATTTGGTGATTTTAATCCAAGGGTTAAGCAATAAGCAATTTGACCACTTGAATTTTTAATCATTTCAGTGCGAATGTACTTACCTAGACTATTACTATAACTCCAGTCCATTGAATATTTCTCATGCGTCATAACCTCTGCACTAGCCCTAGGTAAAAATACATTAAGGAATAATGCCAGTACTGATAATAATGTAAAAACTCTTATAATGACTCTCTTACCCAATTTTGTAACCTCCCTAGAATAAATTAATCCGAGTATATATCGCAATATCTAAAACATTCACGATCGACCCATTTATCATTATAAAACAATAAATTACAAATATTAAATAATTTTAATAAAATAGTCAAAAAATTTACACATTTTATTATTTATCAAGTTTTTTAACGAATTTACTATATACAAATTCTAAAACACGCCTACAATTTAAAAGACAAATATGTATGTTAAATATATAAATAGCAATTCCTTTACTCCAGTTATTAAGCTTTCCCCTATTAAAAATATCCTCTTCATTTTCTTGTTAACCTGAGTAACTTATACACCTCTTCTAATCTATTACACTCCTCCATTTAAATATAAAGGTGACTTCTCGTTCAAAGAATAAAGTGAAACTTTAATCCTCCCGATTCCCATCTAACTTCTTTGCTTTCATTGAATTTTTTGGCGGGAGTCTTACTGCCCCAAAATAGCGGGATACATTATGCAATATTGCATTTGATAATCATTTTCGGTGTAACTATAATGATTACAGGATTACTATTAATCCAATATTCTACATGGAGGTTTTATTATGTTTAAAAAAATTATTGTATCTTCTATGGCGCTTACTATGTTCGGTGGAGCTGCAACTATGCTAGAGGCACCTACTGCTCAAGCAGCTTCTTATAACTCAACGTCATCCTCTTACTTTGATGTCACTCCTGAAGAGGCCGTGGCTTTCTATCAATCTCAAGACTATAAAAAATTAAAAGTATTTTTGGATGACTTTGAAGCAAGAAACCCTTATACTCCAGGTGGAGGCTACGCTCAAGGGAGTGTACGTATGCAAAAATTCAACGATGCTCTTAGAGATGCAAAATTAACAAATGTCTACCAAGAATTTATTAGAATCTCATACTACAATCATTATCCAGAACCAAAATAATAACAACGGATTAAATGTTTATTATTTCTATAACTTAGCCTAATTTTAAATGTATAACCTAAAAATAATTACTAAAACCACTCATATAAGGGTGGTTTTTCTATCTCCCCATATAATTTAGCGGAATGTTACATCATCTTTATTTTAATATGTTTTATAGTAGACATTCTCTAGTTGACACAATCTAGTAGGTTAGCAATGGGAATATCAAAATATATTTATAATTATTTTCTGTTTAATAGCAAAAAACGAACACCCTCTCACAATTAGATAAGGTGCTCGTTTTCATTTTTATCGGTAATTCTCAATTCACTTTAGCTTCTTTCCAATAAGTAAAGATTAAATTAACTTAAAAACAAAGCGTTTTAAATTTAATTCATAGATCTTACTGAAACTTGGAATTGCCCCTTAGAACCATCATCATTTGAAACGTAAATTTTATATGTTCCATTCGGCAATGGAGATAAAGCATTCCGTACATTTGTAACATTAATTTGTTGTTCTCCAGGTTTTATATAACCACCAACAATTAGCTCTGTATTTGGACCTTTTACACTATATCCCATTGTATTTTGACCATTATTTTTCATAGAAAAGCTTAAGTCAGTACTCCCATCATATACGAAAGAAGTTACAGCCTCGCCACTATAATCCATTGTTTGGGTTAATAATAAGTCTGCAGAAACATGTTCAACTACATGAATTGGATCATTCGTTTTGTGTACTTCTTCAGCATAAGTATTATTCCCTAACACACCAAGTGTTAATGCTGAAACTACTCCACAACTAAGCACTAGTTTATTTAACTTCATTTTAAGTTCCCCCTTGATGTTTGTATTCTATTACCATCATACATCCTTTTTTAAGTGCGTTTTTATGTAATAATTCATATCTACAAACCTATATATTTTAACTTTCCGCCTTAATAGTTATTGAGAAAGCCACATAGATAAAGCTACAATATTACACTTCATAAAAAACTTATAAATTTTAAAATCTTTTTCTAACAAAGTTTTATACGAGGAAGTACCAAAATACTCAAATAAATAGCATTTCTATTTCAGATAAAATGTACTAATAAAATTTTTCTAAAATTTCACTTTGTAATTTGATATATTCCATGTTAATATAACGAAGGCTACAAAACAGGAGTCACCACACATATCATTTTCACAGAATATTCATACTTAAAGAACCTTATTTTATCAGTAACTCAATCCCAATTTTACCTATACAAAAGTTAGTTTATAATTTCATATGCACATGAATTTAAATAGATTTTTTATCTATTATTTTTTCTATTTTCCTTATCGATTTTAATACGAGTAATATAACAGCACTTTTCAAGTACCCTTCCTTTTTAGATAAAAAGTCTACTAATACTAAACATCTTTGTCCAACTCATACATAATTCTACTTACAAACTATCGGAGATGCAAAACTATGGGAATTTCTACTCTTTTATTAAATACCTTTATTATAATAATTTGTATCCTTAGCTATCACGTACTCTGGCTAGAGTTTAAAGAAAAAATAACATGTAATAATATGTTATTTTCTATCCTTTCCTCCATTGCTATTATTTTTTGTATGACTTTTCCTTTTCATTTACATGTGGGATTTATTTATGATTTACGTTTTATTCCTATAATATTAGTTTTTCTATATGGAAATACAAAAAACATTGTTTTTATAGGAATTTTATATCTTTCTTATCGGTTTTACTTAGGCGGAAATGGCGTTCTTCCATCATTTATTATCTTCACTATTATTTTTGGTATAACAATGCTCTTTCGTTACTTATTACCTATGTATGTTAAAGAAAAAAAAGTATTATTAAGCTTACTCCTTATTTTAGTATGTACAACTTCACTTTCTATTTGCGGTATTGTAACTCAAATACATACAGGAGGGAAAATAGACTCTACTCTCATAGAATTTTTATTAAATTACATAATCATTAATATTTTCACAGTATTATTATCAGTTTATTTAATAGAGGGAATGATCGAGAAATATAAAATGAAAGAAAAGCTACAACGGGCTGAAAAATTTTATATAGCTAGCGAACTAGCAGCGTCAATTGCACACGAAATCCACAATCCACTAACCACGGTACATGGATTCACTCAATTATTAAATGAAAAACATGCCTCTAAGCTATCTCAGGATCAATACTTAGAAATCATGTTAATTGAAATGCAGCAAATACAATCTACTATTAATAACTATTTATCTTTAACCAAACCACAGAACACCCTAAAAGAGAAAATAGATATTAATCACATTTTAAATCAGGTGAAAGATACTATTTCACCACTCGCTCTATCATACAAAGTTGAAATCAAACAAAATAGTACAGATTCCTTTTATATAAATGGGGACCCCGAAAAATTCAAACTCTGTCTAAACAACATCATCCAAAACGGAATTGAGGCTATGAAAAATGGTGGATTATTACAAATAAATATACAAAAAGTAAAAGGAAATATCATAATTGATATTATTGATTCAGGAATTGGGATGTCATCTCAACAAATAAAACGAATTGCTTTGCCATTCTATTCAACAACAGAAAAAGGAACTGGGCTTGGTACTATGATTGCTTATAGTATTATTAGAGAATTAAACGGAGATATAGAGATAGAGAGTGAATTAGGTAAAGGGACACGTTTTTCTATTAGTATCCCTTGCTAACGTGATAACAATTTTCTATTTAGTTAATTACATAAAAGGATCAGAGTATATCTATTGTTACAGATATACTCTGATCCTTTAGTTTAATTCAATTAAAAACACTTAATATTTATAACTTTTCTTACATCGTGATGAAATACTAGTTCATCGATTTTATCTCATTTACTGATTAGATTTGTTTAATGTAAATATAATATCTCGCGATACTTAATTTGTTATTATCATTAGGGACATTTCCTGCAGTTGTTTTTTCATTAAAGTACAGACCTTGTGCCATTCATTGAAAAAGACAACTCCCTTTTTACTACTTCACTTCCACCGTATAATTCCCTGTTCCACCACCATACTGATACACATGTAAATAATACTTCCCTGGATACGTGTAGTAACTACCTACTAGTTTATTCCCTTGTTGCTGAGCATACGTAACATAATTATTTAAATCTGCTTCAGAATAAAGTACCCAGTTCATTCCGATATTATTTTCATTCGTTACGTTAATTTGAAGGTTTTTAGCATTCTCCACATTAATTTCAAAGAAGTCACTTGTATCGCCATTTCCTAAACTAGCATGTAAAACTTGATTTAACTGCAGTTTGTTTGCTGTTTGGAATGAGTTATTCGGTTCTTTTTCTACACTGTTATCTTCTTTCTTTTGAACAGTTACAGTCGCTGTAGCAGTATTAGTTGCTCCTTTATCGTCTGTTACTGTTAATTTAGCCGTATACGCTCCTTCTTTTGTATATACGTGAGTTGGATTTTGCTCATTACTTACTGCTCCATCACCAAACTCCCATTTATATGAAATAATTTTCCCATCTTCATCTTTTGATCCGTTGCTTGTAAATGAAATTGCTTCATTTACATTTCCACTATACGGACCGTTTATAACCGCAACTGGTGCTTTATTCTCTGCCCCTTCTTCCGTATCAATACCATGGAACACAACATCATATTCAAATTGTCCTGATGCATTCACGCGATAATTTACGAAGTATGCTGTTACTGTTTTATAGCCTGTCCATTCCTTTACACTTAAACGTTTTAACGTATCATTAACGTTTTGTGTAATTGTTTTCCAATCTTCATATTCTCCTTTTGCTGCAGTTCCTGTATATGTTCCTTGTAGTGTGAATGTATTAAAGAACTGTGATTTATTTTTCTTCACTGATACATTTTTCAATTTTGCTTCCGCTGTTATTTCTGCTGCAATATCTGAAACTGGCTTCGATGCATGATTCGCTAAATAATCGTCTGATACTAATGGCACATTATACTTCTCACGATTATCAACTAGCATTTGCATATAGTCTTGATATTCTTTATTTAAATTCGCATCTTTACTTAATGTAGAGCGATATGCATCATATGCTGTTACATCATTTTTCCTAATAAGATCATGTATTTTATCGAACATATCATATCTCTTATTGTACATATACGATTGTAAAGCAAAGGAATAATTATAGAAATCCCACGTTCCATACTTTGCATTTAACGTTCGCTCTGCCGTATAACGCTCTGCTGGATTTGAAGATAATCCTCCTATAATACTCTTTCTCGGTACAACATTATCCGTTCTCGTTGCCCCTGCAAAAAATTCAGCATTCCCTTCTTCAAACCAAGATAATCTTTCATTTTCATATATTTTCCCTTGTCCCCATAACCCTGGTACTTCATATCTACCTTGTAAATAATGCGTGAACTCGTGTCTGAATAATTCTTCTAAACTATAAATACTTTCTTCTGGCGTACGCTCATAAGTAAAGAACGTACCTGTTCCTTCTATATAAAGACCACCGTTATTCGTTTCATAACCGTACAATTGACGATTAAATTGATATTCTGCTGGGCTATTATAAATAACCATCGTTAGTACATCATCAGGATTTCCTTTTTCTAAAGGTTGATCACTTTCAACCGTACGATGGAATTGTGCCTTCACTTCTTTTGCCGCCCAATATAAACGTTTTACTTTTTCTTCTGTCACTTTATCTCCAGCTTTTAAAACAATTGCCCCATCATCAAACGTATACGTTTTTGGCAAATATTTTTTCTTTCCATCTTCTCTTATTTGATCTAAATTCACCACTTTACCATTTGCATCTTTTCCGCCATAATTCGTTGCGATTTGCTCAGCAGCTACGAAATATTGCTCCCCTAAATACGGATAAATTTTCATCGCATCTGTTACAACTTGTAACCCTTTCGTTCCTGTACTATGGAATGTACCGAGTCTACCTGTATAATAAATGCCATTATTAATAAGCCAACCGTTTTTTGCTGTAATCGTTCCCATTAATGCAAAACGACTTAGTTCATTAATATAACTATCTATTTTCTGATACCATACTGTATCTTTCGGTGCTTTCCTCGTATCGTACAAATACGATTGAATGTCGTAATCAACACCTTGCATAATATCGTAAATAGCATTTCCAGCTGAAAGATTATCTACTAATGTAGAAAAATTATCATTATATTGTTTAAAAATCTTTGCAGCTGATGTTATCGTTTCCACATCACTCGAAGCGTTTCCTATTAACTTTCCGTATGATGATACCACTCTATTTTGCTCTAATGTACCCAGCTTGAAATTTGAATTGTTAGCTATCGCTTTTAATGCAGGTAAGCATTTATCATGATAACTCCGTTCATTTAATTTACTAAGTTCCGAATTATAAAATCCTAAATAAAATCCTGAACGCAATACCTCCACTAATGTCTCAATCCCTTTTGAATCATCCTTCGTATAGGCTTGTCCTTGCTGCTTCAATTTATCAATAATCGCCTGCATCCTACTATCATTTTGATAGAATGCTAGACTGTCTGTATTAAACTGAAATAGCCCCGTAATTTGCTCCCAATCAATTGTTACAAGTAAATCTACTAACTGCTGATTGCTTAATTGATTTAATTCAGCAATTGTATAAGTTTTCGCTACAGCTAATTGCTTACTTTCTTTTTTCACCTCAGGTGGTCTTTGTGATAAATCGGCAAATTGTAGCCTTTTCTCAAAAGACTTGCTTTCGAGCACTTTCGATGAATGAGCTAATTCTTGTACTGGTAGTTGTACACCGACTGGCTCCATTTTGAGCACATTTCGATAAGAAACTTGCTCTCCCTTAGTATCTTCTGCCAAACTGACCCCTTGAAAACTCCCTAACATTAAACTAGCAAAACTTACCCCTACTAACATTTTCTTTGAATAGCTTTTCATGCTCTCCCCTACCTTACATTTTTAGTGTCCCGCTCCATTATTTTACTATTTTTACTTTTTGTCCTGTATTGAGAAAAAATAAGGTAACGTTCACACATATATTCATTTCATGTAAAATTAACGCTTGACTTTCCGTGCATTTTAGATCAAAAAAAGATAGATAATAGCAAAATTTCTGCTACATCTATCCTCGTTTTCAACACTATGATTTTAACTTTATAAACGTAACTTCCGGTAATGTTTGCATATGCTGAATAAACTCATTCTTTTCTTCTGACGATATATTTTTCAGCTGCATTCCTACCTTATAAACAGTTTCTGTACCTTGCTGTGAAGCTTCCACCTCATATGAGAGTATTGGGATGCCTTTCACTTGTAGTGTTTCTAATATTTGTTGTATCGCTTCATGTTTATTTACAAACATTTGCACTGTTATATTTTGTGGAAATAGAAATTGCACCTTAAAAATACGACTTACAATTTCTAAACCAATTAAAACGAGGATCGTCGCTCCAATGCCTACTACATACATTCCCGCTCCAATTGCTAATCCTATACCGGCAGTAGCCCATAAACCAGCCGCGGTCGTTAATCCTTTCACCGCCTGCTTTTGAATAATAATTGTGCCTGCACCTAAAAAACCAACTCCACTAACGACTTGTGCTGCAATCCGACTTGGGTCTAGAGACGTATGCTCTTCATACACAATATCTGAAAAGGCATATTTCGAAACAACCATTATTAACGCACTTCCTACCGCTACGAGGAAATGAGTCTTTAATCCAGCTTCTTTCGATCGAATTTCTCTTTCAATACCAATCATTGCTCCTAACAAGCCAGCAACACCGATTCGTATAATAAAATCAAAATCTACACTCACGGGCACTTCCCCCTTTCATTCATTATAGATAGATAAAACAAAAATTATCACAAACATCCATTTATCACCATGAAAGAATACCACTAAAATACACTTAATACTCCGACTGTTTTATGTTAATATTTTAAATATTAACATAAAATAAATAACTCATGATTTTAAACCTTCACTAATTTTCTAAAAAACCAAAGGTGGATTGCATGAAATTAGGTTGAGAAATTTTAGAAAACGCTTTCATTTTGTTTCATAATTTTTTATAAAAAATACATAAATAAAGGAGCTTACTAACAATGAACGTCTCGTTACTTACACCTACTACTGATTTACAAGAAGAATACTTAGATTTCTATAACGAATGGAAAGATAGCGGTGAAACAATGATCCCGTGGGTTATCTCAAAAAATCCTGCCAACTTCCCAGCTATGGTTCAAGAACTTCTCGATGCGCATAACGGAATAAATATCCCTGAAACTTGGGTACCAGACTCTACATATTGGCTTGTTACAGATGAAAATAAAATTGTGGGAGCTGTTAATATACGTCATAGTTTAACCGAACATTTATTTAACGCTGGCGGTCATATTGGTTATGGCATTCGCCCTTCTGAAAGAAGAAAAGGTTATGCTACGAAGTTACTAGCATTATCATTAGAAAAAACGAAGGAATTAGACATCACGAAAGTACTTGTCGTTTGCGACGCAGTGAATACCGCTTCTGAAAAAACGATTTTACATAACGGCGGGCTTCGTGATGATGATTTCACTGAGGAAGATGGGAATGTAGTAAGAAGATATTGGATTGAGCTATGAATGATCACAAATAAGCGAGAAAGTGATTATACACTTTCTCGCTTATTTTACACTGCTTCTATTTCAAACTGCACTGTAATACCACTTGGATCTACCACCACAAACCCATTTGTAGTTTCATTTATTTCATGTTGTTTTTCTATTAATCTTTCTTTCACTTCATCTAACGCTTCTTTATACGGTAGTACAATCGTATACACCTTTAGCCCAGTTGCATGTACTGGTGGGTGTGGATTGTTTACTCCGTTCCACGTATTTGCACCAATATGGTGATGATATCCCCCTGCTGAAATAAATAAGCAATCCTCTTCACGCTGTTGTACTTCAAAACCTACTGTTTCCACATAAAATTCATGTGATTTCTCTACATCAGCTATTCGTAAATGTACGTGCCCAACGACAGTATTAGCAGGCAAACCATCAAACTCATAATCAACGAATGTTGCCAATTCTTTTAAATCAAGTGGTGTACTTCCTCCTGGCCCTTCTCCCCATCGATCGCGCGGACGGTCTGCATAAATTTCAATACCATTCCCCTCTAAATCTTGCAAATAAAAAGCTTCGCTATATGTATGATCACTTGCACTATTAAACCTTGAAATTGGTAAAATTTCATTTGAATATGTATAACGCCCTTCTTGCTCAGCCGGGCTGTCAATTACATTCTTATTACGAAGAACCCCAAATAGCGCAGAAGCAAAAGCTTCACGAGTCGGAACTAAAAAGGCTACATGATATATACCAGTCGTACGCGGTTCTTGCAGTACCCCGTCCTCTAACTTTTCAAGAACAAGTAACGCATTCTTTCCACCTTTTCCAGATAAATATGCTTTATTCCCCTCTTGCTTAATTACCTCTAATCCTACAACATTCTCATAAAAAGCCATTTGACGCTCTAAATCTTTCACTTTAAATTCAACATGACCAATACGTGTTTTCGGATGAATTTTTACCATGAATAACTTCATCTCCTTATCCCTATATTTTCCCATTACATATAACCGTTACTATGAAGGATACAACTAAAATCATCCTATGTAAATAAGAAAAGTCAGAATTTACATACATTTTTATTTTCATAATAAAAAGCCACCTTTTCTGAAGTGACCCCCGAAAGTTAGACAGGTCGTTTCATTAGGCAGCCTCTAGGGTATGAGCCCGGTATTGTACTGGGCTCATACCCTTTAATTTTGCCTTAATTCTTTTATGATTATAGTATTCTATATACTTTGCTAATTCTTGTTTGAAATGTGTTATACTTTCAAATTCTTTTCGATACAGAAATTCCGATTTCATGATACCGAAGAAATTTTCAATAACGGCATTGTCATAACAGTTTCCTTTGCGAGACATACTTTGAGTTATGCCACAATTCTTAAGAGAATGACGGTATTGTTTCATTTGATAGTGCCAACCTTGATCAGAGTGAATGAGTAGTTTATCCGGATCGGTTACACAATAAAGGGCTTGGTCCAACATCGTTGAAACAAGGGAATAGGTCGGTCTTGAACCAATTGTATATGTGATAATTTCACCATTAAATAAATCCAACATTGGTGATAGGTATAACTTCTCCCCAAATAACTTAAACTCCGTAATATCTGTAACCCACTTTTCATTTGGTTTTTCAGCTTGGAAGTTGCGATTTAAAATATTTGGCGCAATTTTCCCAACTGTCCCTTTGTAAGAGCGATATTTTTTCATACGAACCAGACATTTTAACCCTAATTCTTTCATAAGGCGATACACTTTTTTATGATTTACTTTGTGTCCACGATTCATAAGTTCATCACGAATACGACGATAACCATAACACCCATCGTGTTCATTATAAATAGCTTGAATCAGTTCTTTTACCTCCGCATTTGGATCAGGACGATTAAAACGTTTCATCCAGTAATAGTACGTACTACGTGGAATGTTTGCGAGTTGAAGTAACTCCTTGATAGGAAATTCATGCCTTAACTCGTAGGTTACTTGCGCTTTGTCTTGTTTGGTGATTTTTCTTTGTTTTGAACTAAGGCATTCAACTTTTTTAAATAGGCATTTTCCATACGTAAACGCTCATTTTCCGCTTGTAAGGCTTCGATTGATCCTTCATCTACTGGTTTTATTTTTTTATCTTTCATGGTTGGACGCCCCTTTTTCTTTGATTGTAGGGCATCCAATCCTCCTGTTTCATAAGCTATTTTCCATTTCCGAAGTGTTTCATAAGACGGTATATTGAAAAGTGCCGCTGTTTCTCTGATAGATGTCCCGTGTTCATTCATATAATAAAATACATCTAGTTTATACTGGGCTGGGTAGAATGTATAGCACTTTTCAAAGGCCTTTTCACCTGAAGACTCATATCGTCTAATCCACTCACGAAGTACACTAGGGTTAACTCCTATAGATTTAGCAATTGTTTTTCCACTTTCTGTACCATCTAAATATCGTTTCACCGCTTGGATTTTTTCTTTTGAAGAAAATTTAGCCATAAAAAATGCACCTCCAATTGTTAGGCTGTGTCTAACAATTGGGGTGCACTTCATTCTAACTTTTAGAAAAGGTGGCTTTTTAACTCTTATCTCATTTTATGTACTTCAGCAACTAGCTTTCCACCCTGAATGCCCATATAAAGCTTCACAGGTGCATCATTCGTATTTTCAAATACTAAATCTAAGTATGGATATGCAATTGTAGCATCTCTTCCTTGTGGAACATAACCTACCGTTTTAGAATGTGTAGTTCTCTCCACCATTTTCAGACCAGCTTGATCTGCTGCATTGTATAAAGTTGAAGATGTTTGACAAACACCACCGCCATATCCATCTACTAATTTACCATCAACTATTTCTTTCCCTAATTGATATCCTTTATCTGGTGTTGTATCACCGATTAATGAATTAAAAGAGAAACGGTCTCCTTTTGCTAACACAACTCCATTTATGCTCGCTGCTGACAAACGAATATTCTCAATACGGCCACCTGTTGAACCACCTAAGTTCGTTTCATATCTACCAATTACCGTACCATTTCCTTGCGCATCACTTAATGTTGCGACTGGTTTTTTCTCCACGATCGGCAACTGATACGTAGCATCCCACATACCAACATTTAATAATTTATCTACTAATTCTTTTTCCATTAATTCATAAGAAGGTTTTCCTTCTTGCCAACTTCCATCAGGTGCTATACGTGAAGGAACCATTTTTTTGTCAACGCTTTTTCCAACCTCACCAACAACCTTTGTTACAGACTTTTTAAATTTCGCTTCATCTTCAAAATAGCCTAAACTAGATAAATCTAATTTTTTCACTTCAGTACCAGTTCGACCATCAACTAAACTAATAGTATCCTGCACTTCTGCTTTAGCCTCTACAGTATGCCCACCAATATCACTTACCAATGCAACATCACTTACTTTTGCACCACAGCCACTCATTATAGCTACACATAACACCCCAACCAATATACCCTTTACTTTACGGAACAATATACTCTCTCCCTTTCCCCAACATCACTATTATGTATTTATTTCATTTTCATGTATGTTTTGTTACAATCATTTTACAATATGTTTATAAAATGTTACAAGTTATTTTTCACTCTATATAAATTACTCTTTTCTTTTATAAATGTCTATACATATTTACATAAAAGTTTGAGTTTGATAGAATTGTAACTTTTATGTAAACTCTCTCTTTTATCCAGTATATACCATTAAGCAAAAGAAATACAAATCAAAAACCCTCAAGCTATTTTTTATAAAGTGAAACTGTAATCAGTGGGGTTTTACGGGCATCCCGACCTTCTTTGTTTCTGCTGAATTTTGACATGGGGGTCTTATTGCCCAGCAAATAGCGGGATAAAGAGAAATCCCGTCAACATAAATAGGTATTTGCCGTGCCACCACTCCGCTTTTGCACATACATTATGGTGAATTCAACCTATTTTAAAGAAATGGAGGATGTTATTATGTATCCCTACAATCCATATGATCCATATAATCAATATGCGTACCAACAACCACAGTATGACTTACAAACACAATATCAATCTTATATAGATCAAGCAGAGCACACGAATCCATATGACCAAAATAGACAATTCCAACTTCCAATCTCTTTTCCTGGCACTGGAAATCGTCAATTAGAAAGACGCGTAAATGAGCTTGAACAAAGAGTTCGTCAACTAGAAAATACAGTTGAGCGCCATACACGTAGACTAAACCGCTTAAACCAACGTTTACGCACAGTAGAAAACAGACTAAACATTCCATTCGCAGCATTAGAAGACGGATTTTAATCGAGAAAATAAAGATTATATAAAGGAAGGGGCTTCCCCTTCCTTATATAAATTGACGAAAGTTTTTTCCATCTCTATACTGATAAGAGTTAATGAAATGAAACAAGGTGATAAATATGGATTTTGAAATAAATTATCTTTCCTTTTATGTTGTACAAGTAGAAGGAAAAGGTGAAGCAGTTGATAAACGCTACAAACATTTTCAAACTTTAGACGCTGAAGAATATGAAGATAGTTCCTTAAAAGAATTTTTGAATGGTGAGTTATTAAAAATATCGAAGCGAAAAGTAGAACGTCATGCAAAAACAGAACAAGCCCCAACAAAAATTGGTCGCTTTATTGTAGAAGAAGGGCACGAACTTGATTCAAACCCTCATTACAACCTTTTTAATCGTATTCGCTTTGCAGAAACAAAAGAAAACTTTAAAGATATGAGCGAACCTCTCGTTTATACATATCTTGACACAAGCGCTGTACGTGGTGGTGTATTTTTAATTGCTCAGGCAAAACTACGCAAATACTTTGATGATCCATTCGTATTCGTAATGAAATGCGACTTTGAACCAAAGGTTGCTTCTATTTCTGATGAATCAACACTGATTCGTAACGTTGAAATGGCCATCACAACAAAGAATATGAAATCTATCCAATATCCGTACATGCCTGAAGAAGGTATGGTTGAAGTAGGCGAACTAAAAATACACCAAGCATCACATGCCCGCTACTTTGAAGACTTCTTAAAATTCGTCGAATACGAACGCTCTATGCCTGAAATTATGAAAACACAAGTAATGGACATGGTATACGACCAAATTGAAGATGTATTTGAAGAAGGTACGGAAGAACGCGAACAATTCGACCAAGCGATGGAAGTATGGGCTGCCAGTCCGAAACGCGAAATTATGGAACAATTTTCAACCGAAGAAGTAATGGAAGCAACTGCTCAAATCGTCGAGCATGCTCCTGAAGTCGAATTAAAACTAAAAGCAGATCATATCTCTGTGAAGGCCCTGCTTGCTGATTTCGGGGATCAAATACATATTGCGAAGGTAAATGATCGATATGTACTTATGATTGAAGCAGACACACTTACATTTGAAAAAGGCTTCTCTCCTATTGAGTTTCTGAAGCCAGATGAGCTGCAAGATGTGATTGAGCGGATTGAGAATAAGCAGCAGTATTCGTTTGATCCGAGCGGTATTGAATAAAGTGAAACTTTAATCAGTGGGGTTTTGTTCATCCCCCACTAATTATTAACCCTCACCAATCGGGCTTTTACGGGATAAATACTTCCATATAACTGTTGTTACTGGGCGCTTATAATAAGCGCTCTTTTGTTTATATTAAAAACCGATTCTACTAAGAATCGATTTTTCTGCTTTATAATAAAACATGTTTATTTTCAAATTTTTTTGATGCAAGATGACATTTGTTGCAGAATCAAATACATCCCTTCCTTGTTATACAAGCTTATTTCCATTAGAAATATCTACTTCAATATTTCTAGTTGACCAAGTCCTTCTATAAGTTGTTAAGATGCAAATTCACTTTACTACCTCAAATTTATTGTACTCGTAAAAAGATAATTGAAAACGATATTCCGGATGTTCTCTCACCCAATCGTAGGCTTCTTCTAAAATTTCCATTTTGTTTTGCAAGTCATTAAGTTCACTACATTCGTCCCTTTTCTGTTTGCACAGAGGGCAGAATCCATTCACTATTTCCGCACTCGTCGCCCTAATAGTTTTACTTTCTAAATCAACTACTAGACGAAGAATAACAGAATGCTCTTCTTTTGTAGTCACCTTCATTTCAGCAATCCGATCCTCATTCCAAAAGACACCGTTTAATTCCATCTTTACTGTGACATCTTTAATATCCAAGTCTACCACTATCACACCTCCCTCGTATATTAATATTTAAGCCCTATTACAGGCTTAGATTTTCTTCTTAATAAGAGCCCTATAAATAAAAATACTTGGACGTCTCAAGATATTTCTAGATAATGATTGTAGGATCATTTGGGACAATTCTTTCACCTCCTGTGGATTTACCACATTTGAAGAGTGTTTCTCAGTGAACGTGCGGGACTCCCTACTCGCAGGCTGAGCAGCCTGCCCCTCGAACCTAGATGATAGTAGCTCTAGGGCGGCTTTCGATTCAGGACTAGCTCTCATACACGAGGTTGTTGGTCGGCGTACACACTAGAGATATCTCGAGACGTCCAAGAAATGATTCTAATATAGAAGGGAGGTCTCTTACATGAGATTATTTGTTGGTTTAGATGTAAGTTCGTTTGATATGAAAGTTTGCTTTTTAAATGGTGATGGAGAAAAACTGGATTCTTTTTCGGTCAGTAATGACCTACCAGGAGCTACTACACTCAAAGAAAAATTATTACAGTGTGTTGCAGGGAAAGAGGTCGACATCCTTAAGATTGGCCTAGAATCCACCTCTGTTTACAGCTTTCATCCTTCTATGTTTCTTCACCATGATATAGATTTACAGCGTTTTGGAGCAAAAGTATTTCTCCTAAACCCAAAGCAAGTCGCAAATTTTAAGAAAAGCTATTCTGACATGAATAAAACCGATGAGATTGATGCCTATGTCATTGCTGATTACTTACGATTTGGCCGCAATCAAATGTCTATCGTAAAAGAAAGCCAGTACGTGGCACTGCAGCAATTAACTCGATCACGATACCAACTTGTCAAAATGTTAACGAAAGAAAAACAACACTTTCTTCAACACCTAAGTTTTAAATGTAATACATTTTCACAAGAGGTGGATACTTCCGTATTTGGTAGCGCCATGACAGAACTATTTCTTGAAAAATTCAGCTTAGAGGAACTAGCTAATATGCCTTTAGAAGAACTCGCTGAGTTCCTACAGGAAAAAAGTCGAAACCGTTTTGGTGATCCAAAATGCGTAGCAGCATCCATTCAAAAAGCTGTGAAAGCTTCTTATCGCTTGGATAAGGTTGTAGAAGATTCAATAGATGTCATCTTAGGTACATCCATCGCAGTCATTCGTACGTTTCAACAGCAAATCAAGGAATTAGAAAAGTCTATTAAAAAAATCATGGCTGGTTTGACCCAAACACTTGAATCTATTCCTGGAGTAGGTCCTGTTTTCGCTGCCGGTATCATTGCTGAAATTGGCCAAATCGAAAGATTTGACGATGAAACAAAAATAGCCAAATACGCTGGATTATACTGGCGAAAGCACCAATCTGGTCGTTTTACAGCTGAAGATACTTCATTATCCCGTACAGGTAATCATTACTTGCGTTATTACTTAGTTGAAGCCGCCAATTCAGTAAGAAAGCATGTATCAGATTATCAAGAGTATTACGTGAAAAAATATAATGAAGTACCAAAACATCAACACAAACGTGCACTCGTTCTAACCGCAAGAAAATTTGTGCGATTGGTGGATGCGCTACTACGTAGCCACCAACTTTTTACGCCTGGAAGGTGTGTGAAAGAATGACATAAATTTTTGTCATCGCTACCTTTCATTATTTTCCAGTAAATTACATTCGTTACTGGTTTAGTTTCGTGATGCCTTTTTTAAACAAATTGACCTTTGGCAACTTTAAACTTTGTTATTTCTCAGTTGACATACTACCGCAGGTCTTGTACAAAGCTCAATCTTACTCTTCTATTTTAAACTTTAATACACCACAACTTAAAGAGATATTAAGTTTTTTCCAATTCTTCTTTACTATGAAAGAAAGTGTAGTTAATGCTAATTGTGTGGTAAATATTATCCCAAAAACTAAAACAGTTAAAATGTTAAAGATTGTTTCCATTAAACTACACTCTTTTCTTTATATATATATATTTATTTTATTAATACGGTTTAAAGCTCTTATTACGTCTTAACACTCCCAAAGCAATTATAATGCACAATCACAACAACAAGTTGATGCCTATTTAATATCAATACGCTGTTATTACATGTATGTAGTTAGAGGTGGAGGAGAAATTCATTTAACCTCTGTATTCTCCTCCATCTCAGCCAAATACCTAATCTGCCGTTCCGCTTTTCTCACTGCTGTACGAAAATGTTTTTTCAGGAGTTCTACTGTATTTTCACTTATATAATATCTTTCCGTTATACTTTCCCACGTGTCACTACTTTCAAATGTACTCCATTCAAAAGGGCGTTCTGTATTTTTCTTTAGTTCTTTAAATACCCATTTTCGCATCTTTTTTTTCGCTTTTTCTGTTAGTTTTCCGTTTTTTACAAGTTCAAGTTCACCATGTCTTTTGTATCGCTTATTAATATCTCTCTCGCTATATACTTTAAGAAGTATATTTGCTGTATTTTCAGCATCTGCTAAAGCACGGTGCTGTTTTCCTTCCCACGTTAAAGCGAGCTGTTCTACCGCAAAGTGTAAACTTGGCGTATGTTCAAACAATTCCTCATATGCTTGGAAAACAAATTTTTGCAAATCAATTCTATTTTCTTTTTCTATACTTGGGCATTCAACACCATATAATGTACAATCATGAGATAGAAAGCGATAATCTTCTTTTCCCCATGAAACAAATATAGAACCTTCGCCGATGAACTGAATAAATTTCTCTATAATTTGAGGGAATTTTTCTACACCCATTAAATCTTTTTTCGTAATACCGGTTAATTTTGTTGTATGACGAGTTAATCGTGCACTTGGTTTTACTAACTCCGAAAATTCTTCAATTATCTTCATTGTACCTATTTCTATTTTTACAGCTCCGATATCAACTATTTCTGATGGATCTTCTGATTTATACGGTCTGAAATTCCTTTCAATATCAAACACAATGAAATGTGTAGCGTTTTTCAATTTATTTACCTCTTTCTAAATTCCTTTTCACACAAACACTTTATTTTCAGTATTTATTTATTCATGTACTTTATACAAAAATACTCCGAATAAATAAATGAAAATTCAGTCTTGTTATGATATGTAAGTAGGAGGACATCTATAAAAATGCAAAAAAAAAGAAGGGCTCGCCCTTCTTTTTTCAAAAATTACTTCTTGTTTACGTTAGTAGCTTGAGGTCCACGGTTACCTTGTTCTACTTCGAAAGTAACTTCTTGACCTTCTTCTAAAGTTTTGAAGCCTTCGCCTTGGATAGCTGAGAAATGAACGAATACGTCTTCTCCGCCTTCAACTTCGATGAAACCGAAACCTTTTTCTGAGTTAAACCATTTTACTTTACCGTTTTGCATGAAAAAAATCCTCCTACAATGTACCTATATGTACATATTCATTTTCAACCACCTTACAATAATAAGCCAGATATTAAAAAACTGCAACCCCTGAGGAGATTTAACATTGCTATCCTCCTCGGAAGTTACAGCTCATTTAAATCTCTATATTATTAAAAGTAAAATGGTTTAAATATACTATATCATATCAATATAATAAAAGTAAAGTTTTTTTCTTAAATTATTTTTTGTTCCCACTGCATTGCTTTTAATTCACCTGATCCGGCTACTACATAACCATCTTTTTGATTAACAATGCGCCATCCGTGCCCTTTAACTGAATCACATACTGTAACAATACCTTCTTCAAGAAGCACACGGCACACACTACTAATCCCCGCCTTATTTTGCGTTGAAGTTGTATATAAAACATGTTGATCTACACTTAAGTCTAAATAACTACTTGCTTTCTGCTCACTTTGACATGTATGCCAATATATTTTTTCACTTGCAATACTTTCATCTATTTTACAATAAGAAATATTTCCGCTAACTCCCTTGCACGATCCACTTGCCGCTACTAAATAAGAATTGTGTAAAGTCAACGCGGAGATCATTTGATTCATCGCAATTTTAATCCTCTTTAATTTACGTGTCTTCAAATCAAAGAGCCAAACACCACCATATTTAGCATGTATTTTCGTACCAATAAATAAGTAATGTTTATATAAAAATAATGATCGAATAGACGGTGCCGCACTGCCATACTCAAGAAACGGATGAATAGTTTCCCATGTCAAACCGAAATTATTAGAAAGATACAGCGTTTTTTCTCCATGAGCAACAACAGTTCCTTGTACATTGCTACATACATTCCAACTCGTTGCTTTTGTTGGAAAACGCTGAATTGTCCAGTTCTCTCCACCATTCATACTGCGAATAAAAATCCCTTCGTCACCTACACCATAAACTACATTATCTTCGCTATGTAAATCACTAATTCGTTTTTGAAAACCATTTAAAATTCGTTTCCATTCTCCGTCTTGTTCAACAAATAAGCCATTATATGTAGTAGCTAACAACAGTTTTCCATCTCTTAACTTTGTAATAGCAGTTGCACTTAACATTGTCTCCACGTTGACACTCCCATTCTTAGAACTTCTCAGCAAATGCAATTGCAAAATTACTGCATTTTTCAACATCCTCTTCATCTTCTGGAGCTAATTCAATTTTCAGCCCTTCTTGTACAAGCTCTGCACCGCGTTCCACAAGACGTTCTTCAAATATCGTTACCGCTTCACAAAACAGTTCATACGCCGTATCACCCGATCCGAATACCGCTACCTTTTTCCCAGCTAAATCTATATTTTCTAAGTCATCATGAAAATCTTCCGCTTCAAATGGTAATTCACCATCGCCCCACGTATAAGATCCTAAAATGATTCCATCATAAGCTAATAATTCTTCAGCGTCCATGCCTTCCATTTCTTGCAATACTACTTCATGATCAAAAGCATCTAAACTAACTTTAATTAAATCAGCAATACTCTCTGTATTTCCTGACATACTTGCATAAGCTATTAAAATTTTTGCCACTTTGGCATCCCCCTCTAACAATAAATGATTCTCATTCTCATTATATTAATAATGAGAATCAATTTCAATTGATTTTTTCTACTTTTATTTACATTTCACATTACTTATTTCAAATAAGGTGAAACTTTAATCAGTGAGGGTATTCATCCCCCACCTAACTTCTTTGTTTCCGCTGAATTTTGAGGCGGGGGGGGCTTACTGCCCGGCAAATAGCGGGATAAAGTGAAAGTTTAATGAGTCCTCACCAATCAGGCTTTTTCAGACAACCCACAAAGAGCGGAATAAATAAAAAAGCACAGATGACTATACAATCATCTGTGCTTTTTTATTATTTTTTAAAAATACCAAAAGGCTTTCCTACTGGTAAAACAACTTTTCCGAAGTGTGTATTTAACACTGCTGCTGCTGAACCGTAGAAAGATAATAATGAAATAAGAAGTTCAGAATATGCTGCTAAATTATGCATTGCATGCGGCATAACACCTAAAGTACTTAATGAAAGACCGATAAATAAGAAATCAATAAGGACGAAAATCATAAATAATACTTTATGTGTTTCCATTGCACCAATTGTCATAAAGATTGTGAAAATCAAATATCCGATAAAGGCTACACCAAGCTGTTTTGAATCTGCAGCTTGTGCTAATTTTTCGCCAAATACTCCAAGTTGAATTAACCAAGTCATTCCAACACCTAGCCAAAATAGACCGTACGCACCGAATGCTGTTGTACCGAATGTATTGTTATGCTTTGCATCATGAATGCAAGCAAAGATTTGTGCAAATCCTCCTAAAAAGATTGCCCACGGTAATACAAGTGAAACGCCATCTGTTAAGCCTAACTTTTGAGATGATGCTACAAGTGTTACCATCGCTAATCCAAATAGACCAATTCCAGATGGATCCGCTGTTGTCATTTTCACATGATGTGTAGTAGTTTGATTGCTCATATAAACCTCCTGATTATAAACATACTCGAATACAATACTTAAATCAGAAGACTATGTCAATGGTTTTTTTTGTATGTTGTCAGACGTTATATTTTATAATGATTAAATATATTTCTGACCACTTCATAAGGTTTTATATTCACTTTTTCCAACTCGTTTATCGGTAGCCATAACGGAATATAATTTCCCCTACCTTCCAGCTGAAATTCCTCAGCTGTTCCGCTTCCGAACACTCCGCCTGTAATATAGGCAGCATAATAATATTCATTTCCTTTATATTTTACCTTTGCAATAAGGTGCTCCACTTGTATATGTACCCCTAATTCTTCGTATACCTCTCTTTTCGTTGCCTCTTCAGGCGTTTCACCTTCCTCAATCCCTCCGCCAGGAAAAACATAATATCTTTCCTCTTCTCGAATACGTTTTATAAGAGCGATTTTTCCTTCCTGTACAATGATAGCGGCTCCGCGATTTCTTATCATTTTATTACCTCAATACGAATCGCAACTGTTCCCCACTCTTTTTCTTGTTCTTTCGTATATATTTTGTATGTACTTTCTAACATTTCCTCTAAACTATCATTTTCACAATCCAATAATTTTTTATCGATTTGTTCATATATAGCTTTAAAGCTCTCGTATCGCTTTATTTCCGTTACTTTTACCGTCATCATTTCTGTTGTCGTAAGATTCGTAAATACGATTTCATCATCTTTGTTTATTAGTTGACGTTTTTTATCGTATAGGCGTACTTCATATACTTTTTTCCCTGATTGAATTGACTGAAACGGTTTATTATATAAACCCATTTCGTATCGCATACATCCCACTCCCTTTTGTTCATTTCACCTATTAATACAGTTCACATTACTACATCTTGCATATAATATTCCATACGTATCGCTTAATTGAGAAAGGAGGCTGAAGAAGCATGTTATATTTAAATCAAAAACCTGAATATAATAAATATGATATTGGTGATTATACTTATAGTAAAGTAGGGCCAACCATTTTTTCTTGGAACGATGAAACAAAATTGAAAATAGGTAAGTTTTGTTCATTAGCAGAAGAAGTCGTTTTCATACTTGGCGGTGAACATCGCGCAGACTGGATAACGACTTATCCATTTAATGCACTTTTTGATGAAGGAGCACATATTACTGGTCACCCTTCTTCAAAAGGTGATATCGTAGTTGGCAATGATGTATGGATTGGTTATCAATCCTGCATTTTATCTGGTGTTACAATTGGTAACGGTGCCATTATTGGTGCAAAAAGTGTTGTTACAAAGGACGTCCCTCCATATGCAATTGTGGCTGGTAATCCAGCAAAATTTATTCGATATCGTTTCCCGCAAGAAACAATTGACAAACTAGAGAATCTTGCATGGTGGGACTGGGACATTTCTGTTATAAAAGGAGCTATTCCATTACTACTTTCCGACAAAATCGACGAATTTTTCACCTCGCCCGAAAAAGAATCTACATGATTAATGAAGAAAGAGCATCCTTCTCTTACAGGATGCTCTTTCTTCATTTATTTTTTCTTTATTTGCAAATGATCACACGGAGAACATTGAAAAGGAATTTTCCCTAAGCAATTAAGATTCGTTTCGCAAATTTGTTCAATCGTTGGAACAAATGGAATGACAACTATGTTACTTTCTACTATTTGTGTAACAGGTGGCAATACTGTGCCTACTTGATGTTCAAAACGAATACTCGCTTGATTTATATAATTTCCTGAACCATTTGGCGCGCTCTGTACTGCTACTTGGAACGAAACTGTCCTTGCTTCACCAGGATTTAAACTTCCGATAAGAAACCCTACTGCCGGGCTTACATTCGGCACTGGCGTATTATCAACCGTTACACTTCCAGGAACAAATCGAACACTACTATCTAACATATCTTGAAAACGAATATTTTGCATTACAGTATCACCCGTATTTGTGATGACTGTCGTAAACGTAATGACATCTCCAATTGTTGCTACCTGTAAATCTGCCGTTTTTACGACTGTCGTTGAGACATTTTGAGGAATAAACGGGATAACAACTGTATTACTATCACCTTCAACTACTACTGGCGGCTCATTCGGATTTACAGTTGCAAGCCCATTCGCTGTAGCAGTATTTGTAACTAAATTATTTACTTGCCCTCCTATTATTACAACTTGGAAATTAATAATTGCTGCATCATTTGGCTGAAAATCACCTAACGGAATACCAGTATTCGGATTAGCAAATGGAAGAGGTACATCATTTACCGTTACCGTACCATTTATAAATAGCGTATTCGGATCAATGATATCTGTTAACACAATATTGGTC
Source organism: Bacillus sp. FSL K6-2944 (assembly GCF_038005385.1). Classification (NCBI taxonomy): domain Bacteria; kingdom Bacillati; phylum Bacillota; class Bacilli; order Caryophanales; family Bacillaceae; genus Bacillus; species Bacillus sp. FSL K6-2944. The sequence continues at coordinate 2,316,753 of NZ_JBBOTE010000001.1, forward strand.
ACAGGAACTGTACTATCATTTATAACAGCGATTCCGTAAGTGACAACATCCCCTATCATTGCTACTTCAAAGTTTGCTCCTTTTGCAACAAATAAGATTGCAGTATTTACCGTCACTATAACTGTATTGCTTGTATCCATCACTGTAACTGGCGGCTCCCCTGGTACTAAAATATATTCTGCTAACGCCCCAGCAACGTTCACTACTGTACCACCATCCGGAAAACTTGTAATCGTAGCTTCATATGTTACAAGTGCCGTCTCACCAACTGGTATATCAGGTATCGTAAATCCAATCTGCGGATTTACCCCCGGTTGCGGAACCCCATTTATCGTTACACTATTTGGAACGAAATCAGCTTCCTGAGATAGCACATCGATAAATTGAACATTCATTGCATCAGCAGTACCAGTATTTAATATACGAACAGTATACGTTACCGTTTCTCCTACACCAACAACTGAATGGTCTACTTCTTTTAGCATATCTAAGCTACCTCTATTTACCGGCGTAACCGTCGTATTACTTGAATTTGTAATTGTAGACGGAGGTTCTCCTGGAATCAATTCGAAATCACCCGTTACTCTTGCTGTATTCATAATGCTACTAGAAGGCGGAACTGCGATTACATTTACTTCAAATGTAATTAATACACTATCCCCTACTGCAAGATCAGGCAATGCAAAGCCTACAAATGGATCTAAACCTACTTGCGGAATCCCATTTATTTGTACACTTCCAGGAACGAATTCTAAACTAGGTGATGGAACATCGATAAACTGAACATTCGTTGCTGTTACCGTTCCCGTATTTGTAACTTGCACACTATACGTTAACGTATCTCCTAATCGTGTCGCTTCTTTATTTACAGATTTTATAACGCTGAATCGTCCTCTATTCACTCTAGTTATCGTCGTATTACTCGGCTCTGTTACTACAACTGGTGGTTCTCCTGGCACTAAAGTAAAGCTTCCTGTTATATTTGCAACGTTCGTAATTGTTCCTGATGACGGGATGTTTGTAACTGTCGCTTGAAACGTCACTATAACTGTTTCACCAACTGGGATATCTCCAACTCCAAATCCAGTAATCGGATTTAAGTTTGGTTGCGAGGCTCCATTTATCGTTACACTATTTGGTACAAATGACGCCCCTGCTGAAATGGTATCAACAAACTGAACAGCATTAGCTGTTACTGTTCCAGTATTTGTTATTTGAACCGTATACGTTAATATATCTCCAACGAGAGTAGCAACCCTATTTACTTGTTTAATAACATTAAATTGCCCTCTATTTACAGTTGTAAGTGTTGTATTGCTCGGCTCTGTTACTATAACTGGTGGTTCTCCTGGTACTAATACAAAACTTCCAGTTACATTTGCCGTATTGGCAATTGTTCCGTTTGATGGCGCACTAACAACGGTTACTTGGAAGATGACTTCTACACTTTCACCTGGGTTTATATCTGGAAGCGGGAATCCATTATTCGGATTGAATCCAGGTTGTAACACACCGTCTATCGTTACAGTGTTCGGCACGAATGCTATAGAGGAAGGTAATACATCACTATATTGAACATTCGTTGCTGGCACTGTTCCTGTATTTTGAACTACTGTTGTATATGTGATTGTATCGCCTACTGCAACAACCGGCTGACTCACTGATTTTAAAACATTCAAACCAGGCTCATTGATTTCTGTTAATGTCGTATTACTTGTCGTTGTTTCCGTAATAGGCGGTTCTGTTTCACTTACAGCAAATGTAGCTGTAACGTCTACAAAATTAACAATCGTTCCACCTTCTGGTATGCTTGTAACCACTTCCTGATATGTGACAAGTACAAAATCATCGACAGGTATATCTGGAACTGTAAAACCAATGAAAGGATCTAATCCTGGTGCTGGTACCCCGTTTATGCTCACACTTCCTGGTACAAATGCTACACCCGCGGAAGTAGTATCGATAAATTGAACATTCGTCGCTGGCACTGTTCCGAAATTAAAAATCAATACATCATACGTTAATATTTCTCCTACCGTCGCTACTTCTTTATCTACTAGTTTCAATGGAAAAATAAAGGCTATATTAATTGTCGTAACGACTAAATTTGTTAATATCGTTTCCGTAATCGGTGGTTCCTGCGGATTTGGTTGTGAAGTAAATGTAACATCTGCATCATTTAATATGACTTCATTATCTGGAATTTCTGTAATCGTCACTTGGAATGTGACCTCAATACTTCCACCAGCGATTAATAATGGAGTAACTGTAAATCCTATTTCTGGATTTAAACCAAGTTGCTGCACTCCACCTATCGTTACACTATTGTCAACAAACGTCGTTCCTTCTGGTATGACATCTTGGAAGAACACATCTGTAACAGGGATAATTCCTACGTTTGAAATGAGCACAGTATACGTTAATACATCCCCAACGGCCCCAGTTGCAACATCAACTGTTTTTGTTGCAGTTACTTCACCAGGAGGAGGTAACGGTATTGTAACTACCGTTGTATTACTTGAATTCGTTGTTGTTACAGGTGGCTGTAAAGGATTTAATAAGAAAGTGGCTGTAGCAGATGCTGTATTTAATACCGCTCCACGTGTAGACGGTGCAACTACCGTAACTTGGAACGTTACTGTCAATGATGTTCCAGCTGCAATATTAGGAAGCGGGAAACCAACATTTGGGTCAAATCCAGGTTGTGGCGTTCCATTTATCGTTACACTATTTGCTACAAAAGTTGTTTCTAAAGCAATTGGATCAAGGAAAGAGACATTCGTTGCTGTTACTGTACCGTTATTTCGAATGACAACAGAATACGTGTAAGTTTCTCCAAGTGCTGCTTGTTGTACAGATGAAGATTTTTGTATATTTAACTGTGCTGTGTTTACTTGCGTCACTACAAAATTACTATTTGTAACAGTCGTTATTGGAGGGTTTGCTGGATTTATAAGAAAACTTGCAGTAACGTTCGATTGGTTTCTTATATTTCCACCGCTCGGAACACTCGTCACTGTAACTTGAAACGTAATCGTAGCCGTTTGCCCGACCGGAATATTTGGTACCGGGAAACCTAGCATAGGATCCGCGCCTTGCTGTACGACTCCATTTATCGTCACACTATTTGCTACAAAGGCAGTACCAGACGGAATTGGATCTTGAAAAACAATATTCGTTGCAGGAACAGTTCCTGTATTTTGAATAAGAATCGTATACGTTAACGTATCTCCTACACCGGCTTGTAGTGTATTTACACTCTTCATTACATTAAGTGATCCTACATTCACTCGCGTCACAACAATATTACTAATCGTTACAATTGTAATTGGTGGCTGGAGAGGACTTACTTGGAAATCAGCAGTGACATTCGCATTATTCGGAAGAACTCTATTTGGTGGTACACTCGTGATTGTCACTTGAAAAGTGACCGTCACCATTCCTCCTACTGGAATATTAGCAAGTGGAAATCCAGTTGTCGGGTTTAAACCTGGTTGAGGCGTCCCGTTTATTGTTACACTATTCGCTACAAAAGTGGTTCCAACTGGAATCGGATCAAGGAATGATACATTTGTCGCTGTCACCGTTCCACTATTTTGTATACGAACTGTATACGTTAACGTATCTCCTACACCGGCTTCAGTAGCACTTACACTTTTCATTACATTTAACCCTGAAGAATTCACGATCGTCATAACAGTATTACTTGGTACTGTTACAGTAATCGGCGGCTCTGTTGGATTTACAAGGAAATCTCCAGTTACATTCGCATTATTTACAACATTATTTCCTTGGGGAATTTCATCAATTAATACTTCAAATGTAACAATAACACTGGCGCCAGTAGGCAAATTATTTAATGGGAATCCAAGTTCTGGATCTGCCCCTTCTTGTAAAACACCATTCACAACTACACTATTTTCAATAAATAATGTCCCTTGGGGAATTGAATCTTGGAAAAATACATTCGTAGCTGGTACACTACCTGCATTTATGACTTCTATTGTATATACTAAAATATCCCCTACTGTTGCAACATCCGTATTGACTGCTTTCACAACTTCAAAGTTTCCTGATTGTACTGTCGTATTCACAACATTACTCGGTACATTGATTGTTACTGGTGGTTCATTCGGATTCACTTGAAAGCTTGCTGTTACATTTGCTTGATTTAAAATATCTTCATTTTCTGGATTCTGTACAATTACTACGTCAAATGTGACTACAACCGTTTGAGCCGCAGGAATATTCGGAAGAGAGAATCCTGTATTCGGATTTAGTCCACTTTGCTGTACTCCATTAATTGTTACAGAATTTGCAACAAATGAAACAGCAGAAGAAATAGGGTCTTGGAAAAATACATTTGTTAACGGAACATTCCCTGTATTTTGAACGGCAATTGTGTATGTTAAAGTGTCTCCTACTGCCGCTTGCGTTGTATTCACTTCTTTTATTACATTTAAACCGCCTGTATTAACTTGTGTCACAACTGTATTCGTTTGTCTATTAATCGTTATTGGTGGCTGATTTGGAATAACGACGAAATTAGCAGTTACATTTCCGCGATTCGCAATTGTGCCTCCTGATGGCGTTGATGTCACTCGTACTTGAAAAGTCACTGTCCTACTTCCGCCGGGAGATATATTTGCTACTGTAAACCCAGTCGCTGGATTTACCCCAGGTTGTGAAACCCCATCCACAGTCACACTATTTGCTATAAATGTCGTTCCAATTGGTATTGGATCTTGAAAAATAACGTTCGTTGCAAGTACATTTCCTGTATTTTGAATTGTTACCGTGTACGTAAGAACATCGTTAACCGTTGCAAAAGCTCTATCCACTGTTTTTCTCGTTGTTATATCAGCTATATTAATTGTCGTAACTACAGTATTACTTGTCGCTTGCCCTGAAACTGGTTGTTGACCAGGCACTGGAGTAAAGGTAAATGTTGCACTTGCACGGTTTGGAATTGGATTGACAAGAGGGTTCGATGTTACTCGAACTTGAAAGCGCACTACAGTCGTTTGCGAAGCATTAATACTTCCTAGATTAATACTACTTGCTGGATTCGCTCCTGGACGCGCTACTCCATTTACCGTAACGCTATTTGCGACAAATGTTGTTCCAGCAGGGATACTATCAACAAAAATAACATTGCTCGCAGTGACATTTCCATTATTTGCGATATTAACTGTGTACGTTAATACATCATTAAGCGTTGCCGTCTGTAAATCTACAGATTTCTGCATACTTATAGTTGCTTGATTCACTGTCGTTTGTACTGTGTTTGAAGAAGACGTACTTGTAATAGGAGGACTACCAACGAAAGGACGAAATTGATATGACACCATTGCACGATTTAAAATAGGATTGGGATTCGGGAATGATATTATTCGAACTTGAAATGTAACAATTCTTTGCGTGTTATTTGGGATTGTACCTAAATTAATTCCATTAGAAGGGTTTGCATTCGGCTGTGTTACTCCCCCTACCGTAACACTACCTGCAACAAACGTCGTTCCGTTCGGAATACTATCACGTAATACAACGTTTTCTGCACTTCCTGTTCCTGTATTTGGGACCGTAATCGTATAAGTGAGGGTATCCCCTACCCCTGCGACTGTTCTATTAACTGATTTAACAGGATTAATAATTGGACCTGTTGCATCAATTTGAACACCAAAACCAGCTGCTGCGTATCCATCTCCATTTGTAACAAATCGAACCGTTGCTGATGTTTGACTGTTTACTAAAGATGAGGAGGCATCTACATTCGTAATATCCCACCCTTGTCTTCGGACGGCCAAAGCTACCCCTAACGGCTGATTCAAATCTCCAAACGTGCCGCTCGTATCTAAATTTCCACTATCATTACAAATTTGTGACTGAAAGAAATTATTCGCAGGATTTCTCGGTCCGAATAATGCAACTGTAGCATTTGCATTCGGCCCAAAGCGAAGTTGATCTCCAACAATGTTAGAATCACCTTCTTGAGCAGTTACGAGCACTCTTCCTGTAACAGCTCCTGTTGCCGGCGTAGCAAAACCTGAAATTGTAGCATCAACTGGCGGGGATGAAGCATCGATAATTTCTTGACCTGCATATACTGACAAATTTCGAAGTGGTAAACTTGCATTTTGATACACAACCTCAAGCGTCCATCCAGCTGAACGACTGATTGTCGGGTCGGCTGAAGTTCTTGCAGCTGGCACAGCACCCGTTGTATATGTGCCTGCTCCACCTGCACTAACAAGATTTGTTACATTGGCAGAGCGAGCATAATAAAACTGATTTCCTACTGAACCTTGCTGCGCGGTAGCAGGATCTGGCGTAACAGAAAACGTCCCTGCTGGCGTTGTAAATGTAATGTTATCATTTAAAAATGGTAACACATCTTCCGTATCAGTCCGGAAAGTACCAGCCCAAACTAATTCTGCATATAATACACTGCTTCCCGCTGGAAGATTTAAAATTGCACTTGAAGAATTCAATTGCCATTCATCTGTTGTCCCTGCTGGGAACCCTGGTACTTGCAATGCTGTATTTACTGTCGTAAACACAGCAAGTGTACCAAAAATATTACCTGGTGCAGGTGATGTAGGGCTAAGTCCCAGCGTATTCCCAGTAAACGTGACGGCACCAGGTACTGTTGTCGTAAACCTATTTATAAAAGGCACACAATCATCTCATTTCAATTATAGTAAAAAGTGCTCTATACTATAAAATGTAGACAAACTATACAATGTACGTTGTCCAACAAAATTCCGCACATATGAGAGGGGTTTATAAAACTATGCGCTACGTTATCATAACAGGAACTTCACAAGGTTTAGGTGAGGCAATCGCTACGCAATTATTAGAAAAAAATACAACTGTCATCTCTATTTCTAGAAGAGAAAATCAAGAGCTTACAAAACTTGCAGAGCAATATAACAGCAATTGCATTTTTCATTCCCTAGATCTTCAAGATGTACATAACTTAGAAACTAACTTTAAAGAGATCATTTCATCTATTAAAAAAGACAATGTATCCTCTATTCATTTAATTAATAATGCGGGTACAGTTGCACCTATGAAGCCAATTGAAAAAGCTGAAAGTGAACAATTCATTACGAACGTTCACATTAATTTACTTGCACCTATGATTCTTACATCTACATTTATGAAACATACGAAAGACTGGAAAGTAGATAAACGCGTTATTAACATTTCATCTGGTGCAGGAAAAAACCCTTACTTTGGCTGGGGCGCTTATTGTACAACGAAAGCTGGTGTAAATATGTTTACACAGTGCGTAGCAACTGAAGAAGTGGAAAAAGAATATCCAGTAAAAATCGTCGCTTTTGCACCTGGCGTTGTTGATACAAATATGCAATCACAAATTCGCGAAACAAATAAAGAAGATTTCATAAATTTGGACCGCTTCATTGCATTAAAAGAAGAAGGAAAACTATTATCACCTGAATATGTTGCGAAAGCTATTCGTAACTTACTAGAAACTGAGGACTTCCCTCAAGGCGAGGTTATTAGAATCGATGAATAACAAAAAGGCGTGCTAAAATAGCACGCCTTTTTGTTCTACTTCTCTAAAAATATAAGCACAGACTCCGCAATTTGCTCATAACCAATTTCTTGATAAATTTTATTCGATGTCGGATTCGCTAAATCAGTATATAACGTAGTCGTCTTGTACCCTTCATCTAACATACGTTGACTAAGTGCCGCTACACACTTAGATGCGTATCCCTTTTTCCTTGCTTCTTTCGGCGTATATACAAAATTAACTGTTATATTATTTTTAGTTGGTCTCGTTTTTGCAGCTACAGAAACGAGTTTCCCATCCACTTCCAAACCAAACAGTCGATTTGTAGTTATTAATGTATATGCAGTTTGTTTTGCTTCTTCTTTCGTAGTAGGAAGCTTTACATCTTCACAAAATTGATATATCCACTGTTCTATTAATGGTAATTCATCATTATTTACCGCTCGAAAAAGTCCATTCGCATTACACTTCTTCTTTACTCTGTTCAACTCATACACACCTTGCTCCATTGCAACATTCATTTTCTTATTTTCTAATACCGCAATCTCTTCCGCTAATTTCTGTACAATTTTCTTATTACCGATCAATCCAGGAATATCCGGATATACTTTCGTTAACTCTTTTGCAAGTTCCTCAATAGCTACTCCCGAAATTTCAGAAGTTGCAACAATGATTTGTTTCTTCTCTTCTGTTTGCAGAAATACAACCGCAATTTCTTCTCCTTGTTTCGCTATCCCCATAAATGTTGGTTGTTGGACCATTTGTAATACACCTAATATGAGATTGTTTTCCTGCTCATTCTTTTCTAGAAATGGTGTAACATCTTCTTTAAAATGAAAAATCTCTTCATATACATGTAATTGAATCATCGACAATCTCTTCTCTCTATTTATATTTTAATTAAGTATTGGCGATTAATTCATTAAATCCCTCTTTTACGATTCAATAATATTCAAAGCTAATGTATTCAAAGCATTTTCAGCTTGTAAAATTCTCTGTTTTTCCTTTTCAAATACATCTTCTTCTTTTCGAAATGACTCTTGTCGATTTTTAATCATACGATTCATTTCTTTTTTACTCGGTCCACCGTATACATTTCTTTTTTGAATAAAAGCTTCTGGCGATATAATTTCTTTCCACTCTTTTTCTAATAAATTTATTTTAAAATGTTCTTGCAAGTACATATTTACCTCTTTGAAGTGTAATTCATGTAGTTCTTTTTTCTGCTCCAATGACATATTTGCAATAGCACTTGCTGCATGATGAGCATGCCGAAATGGAATTTCATAGTTTTTTGTTAAAACATCGGCGAAATCCGTTATCGTTATTGCATGTTTATAGGAACGACTTTTTAACGTTTCTTCTTCTACTTTCATCGTTCGGATCACTGCATTCATCATACAAAAAACACGAATTGCCTTTTCAATCCCTTTATATAAATATGGCTGCAAGTCATCTTCCGTATCGACAATATCACCAAATGGTGTATTATGAATCATTTGAAATACTGTAAATGCTTCTCCTAAAGCACTACTTGTAATTGCACGAGCGTGTTCAATTGAAACCGGATTTCGTTTTTGCGGCATAATACTACTGATTTGTACATATGGCTTTGCAACAGTAATACCGTCATATTCTTTCGTTGCTAACAACAAAAAGTCATGAATCCATCTACTCGTATTCGTCATCATTACCATAAGTAGCGAGCTAACTTCTAATAAATAATCCGCTCCAGCAACAGCATCATATGAGTTCTCAATTACATTTGTAAATCCAAGTAGATGAGCAACTCGTTCTCGTTTAATCGGGAAACTTGTTGTAGAGAGTGCAGCTGCCCCCATTGGAGACTGATTTAAAAGCTGGTACGTTTTTTTCATTCGTTCTAAATCTCTTTGCATCGTATCATAAATTGCTAACGTATAATGACCAAATGTTGTTGGCTGTGCTGGTTGTGTATGTGTATAAGCTGGCATGATCGTTTCCTTATGATCAACGGCAAGTTGCAGTACACTTTCTTGCAATAACAAATGATGTTCTATTAATCGTAATACATATCGCCTTAAACTCATGCGATACATCGTTACGCCCATATCATTTCTACTTCTACCAATATGCATATTACTTACAAAATCGCATTTCGCTTCTTGAGAAATTAAATGTTCGACTAAAAAAAAGAGATCTTCATGCTGCTCTGTATAGAGCAATTGCTCTTCTGGAATTCCCTCTACCTTTTTTAATGCGTGTAATATAACTTTAGCTTCTTCCTTTTTCATTAAATTTTCTTCCGTCAGCATCGTAATATGTGCTTTATGCACTTGAAACATATCTCTCAATAAGTAATTTCTTTGAAAATGAAATACATGTTGTAATACACAATCCACATATGTTTTCCCAGGGAAATCAGCGCCTTCACTCTTTATAAACTCTTCTTTACTTTGTTTCATCACCTTTTCCCCTCTCACCTAAGTATTACTACCCATCATACCCAGAGATAGAAAAAAAGTGCTTGTACATAAAAATAAACTCGGTGCTCTCTGCACCGAGTTTATTTAATAAAAGTCGCATCATACTTATCACTTTGCAACACTTGGAAATGTAAGTTTGCTAAATGTTTCCGTATTTCTGCACTATCGTCTTCATTTAAATTATTTGCCAAAAACACAATCTCCGTACAGTTTCCACGTTTATCCATAGCGTAAACTGCTTTTGTAACCGTCCATGGTGTATAACCATTCTTTTGCCCAGCATGTCTAAATGTTTTACGGTATTTCTTGGCACTCATGTCTGTTTCAACGATATTTGCCCACACTTTTTCTTCAGCTTCTGTCAAGCCACCTTTATGGTTTGCCTTTTGAAGTAATACCATATAATCATTTGCAGAAGCTGCTGGTAATCTATCTGACCAAATTTTGTCGTAACGTTCCTCTAAATAAAGCGGAATTTCCTTCTGTAATAATGGTCCCTTCTTCTTTAAGCGTTCATGAATAATCATCGCATATTCACGATATTGCTCTTGAGACATTTCTTTTAACTTTTTCTCTATTTTATATTTTGGAACATGTAATTCTTTATGCAAATATCCCGGGATATACAAAGATGAAACGATTGGAAATAGTGGTTGATGTGCAGGAAGTGATAAACTTTGTAAATTTCGATTGATGTTATCTAATCCTAACAATTCCATTAAGTATTCAGCATTTGCATTCGAACTAAACTTAACCATTCCTTTTGCCACTTCTTCTAAAGAAACCGCTCCTTCAGTTATCTTGCCCGTTTTCTCCAAATACTTTTGCCATCTATCTTGTGCACCACCATCTGTATTCGGCACATAATAGCGATTCACATCATTAATCGACACGAAACTAGAAGAATCAATTTTCCCTTCAGTAACTTGTTTCGTATATTCAAGCGCCACAATTAATTTCATCGTACTAGCAACTGGCAATACAACATTTGGGTTTACAGAATAAACAACTTTATCATTTCTCTTTACTAGAAGCGCACTATTTTTTTCATCTTTATGTTCTTCAATAAAAGATGCAATATACTGTGCATCATCATTATTTGAACTCCACACTTTTTTCACTAAAAAGTTACCCGATATTAGCAAAACAAAAATACCCACAATTACTGCGCATACTATAGTTTTTTTCAAGTAAAATTCCTCTCCTATTGTGTAACTCTTCTCTATTTATCATTTAAAAACAAAATAATGGAGATGGTCATTTACATAACCATCTCCATTATTTTAACTTGTATGCTCCTATTATGTCTACGTCATAAATTTCACAAAATCCTCAAGAAACTTTTTATAATGTAACGACCAACCAATTCGCACCCAATTTTTTAATGCTTTTGCATCAGGTTGAGGCCGAAAATCAGCAATACTCTCTCCTTTTGCAATTCCAGCTGTATCTACATCGACACGACGATATACATAATCTAAAAGGGATGGATTTGCCGCAACCATCATTGTAACGACGTCATGTACTGGACTTCCTTTTATTTTCGGATTTAACTTTCTATAAGCTTTATAATAGTACGTAAATATCGGCTCGATTAACTTATTAAAACTCGTTTTAGAGTGTTTCGTAATATATTTTACCATTTCCGGTGTAATAATTGCTTCAGATGTAACGTTAAGTGGCACTAATGTCACATTTTTGGCATTTTGCATAACTAATTGTGACGCAATGGGATCACCATGAAAATTCGCCTCTGCGACTGGTGTTACATTGCCAGGCATTAAGAAAGCACCGCCCATTATATAATATTCTTTCACATACTTCATCATCGGCTTTTCTAAAATAAATGCTGTCGCTAATGTTGTTGATCTACCAGCATCGACTATTATTAATTCTCCTTTATATTTTTCAAGAAGATCAAAAAATGTACAAAAAGGCTTTATATTTGGTGAAAAAGTTTTTGGAGGTTTAATTGGCCCTAAACCGTCTGTCCCATGAATTTCTGGATAATACGTCGTAATATCTCCGGATAAAGGAATTTTCGCACCATTAATAACAGGTATATCTTCCCGTCCTGCCATTTGCAATAAATATGCGGCATTACTTGTCGCCTTTTCTTGTGTTACATTTCCATATCCCGTTACTACACCAACAATATCAATATCAGGATGCAACAATCCATACATAATTGCTAAAGAGTCATCAATTCCTGGGTCTCCTAAAAATAACACTTTTTTCATCGACCTCAACTCCATCCCCTCAGTTGTTATTAATTTATGAATAACCGTGGATATACAGAATAAAAAAGAACAAATTCATACGAAAAAACGCAGTCTTATAAGGACTACGTTCTTCAGCTAACCTATACTGTTTTTTTTACAGCACTCATACTTCCAATAACATAAGCGATAAACGCAAAACAAATCGGGAAGACAACTGTATGTATACCGAACGGATTTGGATAGAAAAGATGAATACACATATATGAGCCTACCCCAACTAAAATAGACGCAAGCGCTCCTGTAGCATTTCCTTTCCTCCAATATAACCCTAATACGATTGGCCAAATGAATGCTGCTTCTAATCCACCGAAAGAAAATAAATTTAGCCATATTAAAAAATCTGGTGGTTTAATCGCCGCTGCATAAACGAGTAGTCCTACAATACCAGTAATCCACAAACTTCCTTTTTTTATCGTACTGTCTGCTGCATCTTTATTTATGTAATTTACATATATATCTTTAATAATTGACGAGCTTACAAGTAATAATAAAGAGTTTACTGTAGACATAATCGCTGCCATCGGTGCAGCTAAGAAAACTCCAGCTAACCAAGGAGGTAACACTTCCATCGCAAGTAGCGGCATTACTTTATCTGGTACCGTTATACCTGGAAGTACTACTCTTGCAAATACACCAGTTAAATGCATACCGATCATAATTGTGCCAACGACAACGGTTCCAATTATTAAAGCTTGATGCATCGCTTTTGAATTTTTATAAGACATGGCACGCACGCTAATTTGCGGTAAGCCGACAACGCCAATTCCAATTAAAATCCAAAATGATGTAACATATGATTTCGTTAAACTGCCATCTGCTCCGAATGGTGTAATTAACTTTGGATTAATTTGAACAAGTTCCTGCATAATCTTTTCAATTCCACCACCAGCAATGACAGTAGCAATTAAAATGATTGTCGTTCCAACTAACATAATGATTCCTAATAATGTATCTGATAGAGCAACTGCACGAAATCCACCAATTAATACGTACACAAGTACAGAAAAAGTAAATAAAAATAGTGCTGTTGTATACGATAGACCAGTTAGTGACTCGATTAATCGTCCACCACCGACCCACTGGGCTACTGTCGCTGAAAATAAAAAGATAATAATACATAACGCAGAAAGTATAACAACTGCTTTATTATTGTATCTCCCTTTTAAATAATCGATAAGAGTAATTGCTTCCATCTTCCTAGCGATAATTGCAAACTTTTTACCGATAACCGTTAAAACGATATAGCCTGTTACAACTTGAATCGCAGATAACAGTACCCATCCAAGACCCATATTGTAAGCAATACCAGGGCCACCAATAAAGCTACTTGCACTACCGTACGTAGCAATCATTGTCATCGCTAATAATAAACCGCCTAGCTCACGCCCACCAAGAAAATATTCTTGTAAAAATTTATTATGAGCAGTTGCTTGCACACGTCTTGAAGCATATACACCAATTAAAAATACAACGATAAACGAAATTATCATTGGAATGATTACATACCAATTCATCTATTATTCCTCACTTTTTTCTTCCTCATCGAGTGAAATATCTTGAAATACAAAACGAACAACTAAACTAAGTAAAATAACCATAACGATAAATCCAACGATACAGCTATAAAAAAACCATGCGGGAAAACCTAATACATATGTATATTCATTCGGATTTTTACTACCAAGCCCATAAGCAAATCCGTACCATATTATAAAATTAATAATAGCAAGTCCAAGACCAATTAACGCTTCTCTATGGGCTATTCGAAAGCGTGGATCATCATGATAATCTTTCATTTTTACCCCTCCTCTCACGATGTATTATTGTACCATTGTTCTTCTAGTTTTTCCTACTAGAAAGCAAAAACAAGCAGGATTTTTTATAATCATATAGAAGATTCTCTTACATTACATATTTTTTACAATTGTAACACAAATGAAATTTGAATTTTCAGTATTTCTTAATTATGATTTTAATTAGAGGCTTTCCATCTAGTTTCCACATCCTTGATTTCGGAATAAGCGCCGTCTCGTACTGCGTTTACATTATATTTTCAAGGGGGTTATACAATGAGTCAACTAGCTGTAAATCTTCATGAAAAGGTAGAGAAATTTCTTCAAGGTACAAAAAAGTTATATGTGAATGGATCTTTCATTGAAAGCGCTTCCGGTAAAACATTTAAAACACCTAACCCAGCAACTGGTGAAACACTTGCCGTCGTTTCTGAAGCTGGTCGCGAAGATATTCATAAAGCTGTAGTCGCAGCTCGTATGGCTTTTGACGAAGGTCCTTGGTCTCGTATGAGCACCGCTGAGCGAAGCCGTCTCATGTACAAGTTAGCTGATTTAATGGAAGAACATAAAGAAGAGCTTGCACAGCTCGAAACATTAGATAACGGAAAGCCAATCCGTGAAACAATAGCAGCAGACATACCACTTGCAATTGAGCATATGCGCTATTACGCTGGATGGGCTACGAAAATCGTTGGTCAAACAATTCCTGTTTCCGGTGATTACTTTAACTATACACGCCATGAAGCTGTTGGTGTCGTTGGTCAAATTATCCCTTGGAACTTCCCGCTTCTTATGGCAATGTGGAAAATGGGAGCAGCGCTTGCTACAGGATGTACAATCGTTTTAAAACCTGCAGAACAAACTCCACTATCTGCTCTATACTTAGCTGAATTAATTGAAGAAGCTGGATTCCCGAAAGGTGTTATTAATATCGTACCTGGATTCGGTGAATCAGCTGGACAAGCTCTCGTTAATCATCCACTCGTTGATAAAATTGCATTTACCGGTTCTACTCCTGTCGGTAAACAAATTATGCGACAAGCATCCGAAACATTAAAACGCGTTACACTTGAATTAGGCGGTAAATCACCAAATATCATATTGCCAGATGCTGATTTATCTCGCGCGATTCCTGGTGCACTTTCTGGTGTTATGTTTAACCAAGGACAAGTATGCTCTGCTGGATCACGCTTATTTGTTCCGAAGAAAATGTATGATAATGTCATGGCTGATCTCGTCCTCTATTCTAAAAAACTAAATCAAGGTGTCGGTCTTAACCCTGAAACAACAATTGGCCCTCTCGTTTCCGAAGAACAACAAAAACGTGTAATGGGCTACATTGAAAAAGGGATTGAAGAAGGCGCTGAAGTACTTTGCGGAGGAAGTAATCCATTCGATCAAGGCTACTTCGTTTCTCCTACAGTATTCGCTGACGTAAATGATGAAATGACGATCGCAAAAGAAGAAATTTTCGGTCCAGTTATTTCTGCAATACCGTTTAACAATATTGACGAAGTAATTGAACGTGCAAATAAATCACAATTCGGCTTAGCGGCTGGTGTGTGGACAGAAAATGTTAAAACAGCACACTATGTTGCAAGTAAAGTACGTGCAGGTACAGTATGGGTAAACTGCTATAACGTCTTTGATGCAGCATCTCCATTTGGAGGATTTAAACAATCTGGTCTTGGCCGTGAAATGGGATCTTACGCATTAAATAACTATACAGAAGTAAAGAGCGTTTGGCTTAACTTAAATTAATGAGAAAGAACCTGACCTACCTGGTCAGGTTCTTTTCATTATGTATTCCTTTAAACTTGCAGTCCTCCGCTCACATTTAATACTTCACCTGTAATATAAGATGCGTATTCTGATGCTAAAAAGGCTGCTGCGTTCGCAATATCTTCTGGCGTTCCAATTCTACCAACTGGAATAGCGCCAACCATCTTTTCTTTCACTTTATCTGGTATCGTTTTGGTCATATCTGTATCCATAAACCCCGGACAAATCGCATTACAAGTAATACCGAAACTTCCAACTTCTTTCGCTGCTGTTTTCGTTAATCCTACAACTCCTGCCTTTGTAGCCGCATAATTTGCTTGACCTATGTTTCCTTCTCTACTAATTGAAGATATATTAATAATGCGTCCATACCCTTGTTGTCTCATGTAAAGAAGCGCGGGTTGCATACAATAAAAAACTCCAGTTAAATTCACTTGTAATACTTGTTCCCAAGCAGATTTCTCCATTTTATGTAACATTGCGTCTCTTGTAATTCCAGCATTATTCACCAAAATATGTAATGTACCAAATTTTTGAACCGCATATTCAATTAACGACTTTGCTTCATTTTGATTACTCACATCACATCGATATGAGCACACTTCATATCCTTCATCTGATAACTCACGTGTCGTTTTTTGTAGATTCTCTTCATTTACATCGCTAATTAATACTTTCGCCCCTAGTTTTGCATAAACCCTTGCAATCTCTTTTCCAATTCCCTGTGCAGCTCCTGTTACAACAGCTGTTTTCCCATTTAAAAACTCCATTCCTATCCCCCATTTCTATTACTTATACTGTATATTTCGGCTCCTTGCTTTCCAATTCCTCTTTGTATAAAAAAGTCTATTTGTGTCAAACTAACTTTGCAACGTCGCATAAACGCAAGGAGATTGTGTCGAATGAACAAAAAGAATTTCAAACAAAGCAAAGCAACTGATGGCATTGATGTTGAGTTCTCTCGCGAACTCGCTGACCACAATGACTTAGAAGCAAACGCACGTGCAAATGCCGCTGATGCACGTCAAAAGCGCCAATCAACCGAAAAATAAGGTACATCACAACCTTATTCTTTTCAAAAGGGACCTACTACCCAACAAAATAAACCGAGAGACATCTCTCGGTTTATTTTCTATATTTTTTTGCATAATGAGCCAAAGTAAGCAATGGATATATATGAGCATAACTATGATAACGAATATAAAACCCACCTGGTAAACCTGTTCCAGTAGGATATTTTTCATTTATATAAGAGTTGGAGAGCAAATATGAAATACCTTTTCGAATGACTGGCGTTTCTTTATCATAGTAAGAAATGAGGGCATCTAACGCCCATGCTGTTTGGGATGGTGTACTAAATGGCAAAGTAACAAATCTTTTTTCCACACTACTTTGGCAAGATTCTCCCCAGCCACCATCTTCATGCTGTATATGTTCAAGCCATAAAGCTGCTCGTTTCACTGATGGATCGCTAGATGGTATTCCTAGTGACCGTAAACCAGTCAACACTGCCCACGTACCATATATATAACAAATTCCCCATTTCCCATACCACGATCCATTTTCCTCTTGTACATTCATTAACCAATTTATCGCACTTTGTTTTTGTTTCTCGGGCAATTCATTTTGCGTATACGTTCCGAAAAATTCTAATACTCTTCCTGTAATATCTGGTGTAGAAGGATCTGTAATCATATCACTTGCATTTTCGATTGGTAAATTTGCTAATATACGGCTCGTTACCCCTTTTTCAAAAGCCCCCCAACCACCATCATTATTTTGCAATCCTTTAACCCAATTAACCGCTCGCTTCCAAGCAGTGTCTACATTTTCGTTCCCTCTACTTCGCGCCAATGCTCTTAACGCAGCAGTTGTATCATCAATATCTGGAATCGTCGTATTCACATCCGAAAAGCCCCAACCACCCGGGAAGAGATCCGGTGCATGTACACTCCAATCTACTTTCTTCGTTTGCTGTTTTCTTAGTAAATATGCTGATGCATTGTGAATCACTTTACTTGCTTTCGGAACTTGAGCTTCTTGCAAAGCATAACTGAGTAAAGCTGTATCCCATACAGTTGATGGAGAGTTTTGCAAATGGCTCCCTCTCTCCATCTTCCATATATAAGATGTGATTCCCGTTATAGCTTTTTGAATAATTGGTGATTGAATAGAATGTCCTAATGCAAGTAAAGCATAAATCATATAAAACGAGGCAGTTGCGTAGCTATATAATGTTCCATTTTCATCAATACGCTCTTTCATAAAACGTTCTACTTCCTCATATCCTTTATGATGCAAAGAAAGTGGATACGTTATAATTTTCTTCACGTCACTTACTAACGTTTGAAAAACTGGAGACCGATCCTCCCGAAACCATTCTCCGCCCCCGCCTGCAATGTGATTTAAATTTGGCAATAACTTTTTCCCTACTCGAAATCTTTTATTTAAACACAACATCATCGGAATTAAATGAATACGTGCTGAGCTACTCAGTTCAAAAATACTGAGAGGGGAATCATTCTGCAGAAACATAATTGGTGTTGGCAAATGAAAGAGAGAAGGATATTCATATTCTCCATGAATCGCTAATAAAAACTTCGTCATAAAATGAGCACGCGCTACCCCACCGCGCTCATTTATAAACATTTCCGCTCGCTTCATATTCACATCTTCTTTTGTATATTTTTCCGATGCAAGTAAGGCAGCATAAGATTGAATTGTAGCAGATAAATTACCACCCACTTCATCTTCATACAATTTCCATGTTCCTTCATTTGTTTGGAGTGATGCTAATCTTTTTACAAACGGTTCTATCTCTTTATCTTTACCTAATAATTTTAATAAAAAAATCATATGACAATCTGTTAGTGGCGCTCCTTCAAAACAAAACCGCCACGTACCATCTTGCCGTTGCATTGTTTGAAGTGCAGTTGTTCTTCTCGCTATTTCTTCATGCACTTTTTCATATAATAACAAGTTGCTCACCCACCCTTTCGAAATCCGTATAACGATATTCAAAAAGGTAGCTGAATATGTATAAAAACAAAGAAAAGCAGAACATATAAAATGTTCTGCTCATAAACAATACCCTACTCCGACAATAATCCCTAATAAAGCACCGACTACTACTTCATACGGTGTATGCCCAACAAGTTCATTTAACTTCTTATATTCTGTTTCTCTACCGTGAAAAAAGTCATTCAATATTTTTGCTTGTTTACTTACTGCAAGCCTTACTCCTGAAGCATCATACATAACAATAATGGCAAAAATTGTAGCAACCGCAAACATCGAGCTTTCCACACCTTCCACTACTCCAACTCCTGTAGCAAGCGCTGTAACTGTTGAAGCATGAGAACTTGGCATCCCACCTGAAGCAAAAAACTTTGCAAAATCAAATTCACCTGTTTTAACTAATTTGAAGACTACTTTCGTTAATTGTGCTAAAAACCATGAAATTACAGCTGCCATAAGCGGATCATTATGTAAAATTGTTTCCATGTTCTCAGCTCCTTACTGACTATAATGGAAATTCTATATAATATAAGTATAAAGAAAAATGCGTAGAAAATACTACGCATTATGATACTTTTGCTGATTTATTTTTTATAAATTTCGGTTGTTTCTGCACTAAAAACTTAGTCTTCGCTACCGAGAATACAAATAATGCAACCCATATACAGAAAAATGCAATCATATGAGTAGATGTGAAATGTTCACCAAATACGAATACACCTAAAATTAAGCTAATTGTTGGTGCAATATATTGTAAAAAACCTACCATATAAAGCGGAATAAGTTGGGCTCCTTTTGCAAAATAAAAAAGTGGTAGAGCTGTAACAATACCTGCTCCTATTAATAGTAATGTCGATAACATTGAAATAGATCCAAATGAGCCGAAACCATGGGCGCCTGTCATAACAAGGTAAATGATTGCAAGCGGTGTCACTAACATCGTTTCCATCGTAAGTCCAATTGTAGCATCATAGTTTAACAGTTTTTTCGTTAATCCGTATAATCCAAATGAAAAGGCAAGTGAAAGAGAAACCCACGGAATAGATCCGAAACGCACTGTTAAAATGATAACCCCCACTCCAGCTAAACCAACTGCAACATATTGCCAGAAGTTTAACTTTTCCTTTAAAACGACTGTACCAAGTAAAATACTAATAAGCGGATTAATATAATAGCCAAGACTCGCTTCAATAACATGATTATGATTAACAGCCCATATGTAAACAAACCAGTTTCCGCTAATCAAGACTGAAGCTATTGTTAATGACATTAATAATTTAGGTCGTTTAAAAAGATTCACAAATTCCCCAATAAACTGACGAAACCTCTTCGTAACACCTAATACGAGTAACATAAAAACAAATGCCCAAACGATGCGGTGTGCTAATATTTCATCTGCTGGAACTTCCTCAACCCATTTCCAATAAATCGGTAGGATTCCCCACATCGTGTAAGCACCAGCCGCGTATAGTATCCCTTTTTTTTGCTCTGCTGATTGACTCCCCATCTTCCTTTTTCTCCTCTTCTCATTTTTTCTCCATTATACGGTCTCACATGCTCACTTTACCAATAATCAATCTGCATTTCTTTCGACATTTCTCATACAACGAATAATAAACATACCGTTATTACAACAAGTAACGGTATGCCGAAAACAAATTTCTTTTTATGAATTTTATGATGAAACATATACATGCCGATCCAAGCTCCAACTGCTCCTCCAGCTGCCGCCGATAAAAACAACGTACTTTCTGGCGTTCTCCACTGTTTCTTCTTTGCTTTTCGTTTATCAAGCCCCATAAGGCTAAAAGCTATAACGTTAATAATAAGAAAATAAATCCATTTCATCGCTTTCTCTCCTTATGAAAAATTCGATTAATAGTAACACGAAAAAACGACGGAAACAACTGAAGAACTCTTTTTATCCAACTAGTTTCATTCCTTTTTCTTAATTAGTTACCTTCATATTTACATAACCAACTAAAATCGCAGTTAAAGCATTTAATATTGAAAAATGTTATGAGTAGAATCTTATATTTCATTACATTCATCCACTACCATATCATCAAAAAAATTGCTCTCAATCACTTTCTCATCAAAACGAAGAACTACAATTAGCCCTACATATAAAGAAACAAAATTTAGAAACCATTCCCCATTCTCATCTTTCTTAGCTAAGCATTTAAATATCTCTTGAAATTGCACCCGCTCGTCTGCAGCAACAATGGGACGTACACCAAAATATTTCAATACAAGATTCAGCTTCAGCTGTACGGATAATGATAAAATATATTTTAATAGCTTCGTATACTCTGCACTATCTTTTTGACTATACAACTTCACAAGCTTTGGATGTAAATTCGAAAGCGATAATTCCTCGTCAGTCACTCTAGTTACTTCTATCGTTTCAATCATCTTTTTCATATCCATCACATTCACCCCTTCTGAAAAAATTCTAAAGCCAAAGAGTACTTAATTCAAAATGTACAACAATTGTGCGTTTCTCGTCTCTCGTTCTTCCTCACTGACTAAATCATACTTTTTTAGGAGGTGAAAAACATCATTTAATAATTTCTGTGAATGAATACCTTGCAAAAAACTCTTTAACTCTTTAAAGATCCCTTCAGGTAAAAAATTCTTTTGACTTTCAAGCTTATTCATCACATCTTCAATAGAATGATCAATGTTACATGCCATACTAAACTTCCCCCTCTATCCTCTATAAATAATATCCTCAGCTAACGATGTAAACACTTCTCCAACAAGAGAATCTTCATCATATACAGATGAACCATTATTTTCTTCACGTTTCGCAAAAGGTATTTTGGCAATTACTTCTGTTTGCAATTGTCCTGCAAGCATTTCGCCGCCGCCTTTTCCGAAGAGATAATTTTTCGATCCATCTTGTTCTTCATAATAAGCCATATTTTCCACAATACCTAAAATCTCATGCTTCGTATGTTTTGCCATTACACCAACTCTTGAAGCAACGAATGAAGCTATATTGTGCGGAGTTGTAACAATTATTTCTTTCGCTTGCGGAATCATCGCTGCAACATCAATCGCAACATCTCCTGTACCTGGTGGTAAATCAAGTAATAAATAATCTAATTCTCCCCAGTGCGTATTCGCAAGGAAATTTTGAATCCATTTATTTAGCATCGGTCCGCGCCACATCACTGGGTTATTTCCTTCTGTAAAGAATCCCATCGACATGATTTTAACACCGTGACTAATGACTGGAATTGCCGTTTGATCAATCATCGTTGGTTTCTTATTCGTTTCCATCATAGCTGGAATACTAAAACCATATA
The DNA here is from genome assembly GCF_038005385.1 of Bacillus sp. FSL K6-2944. Classification (NCBI taxonomy): domain Bacteria; kingdom Bacillati; phylum Bacillota; class Bacilli; order Caryophanales; family Bacillaceae; genus Bacillus; species Bacillus sp. FSL K6-2944. Next base: position 2,338,950 of record NZ_JBBOTE010000001.1, read on the forward strand.
TATCTGCATCTAATATCCCCACTTTTTTGCCCATACGAGCTAGTGCAGTTGCAAGATTAATTGTCACCGTTGATTTTCCAACTCCGCCTTTTCCGCTCGTTACAGTAATAAAACGTACTCCTGAATCGGGGTGAAGCATGCTCGGCATACCAGTTTCTGTTCTAGTATTTCGCTTTAACTTCTCTGTTAAAGCTGCACGTTCTTCTTGTGTCATAGAACCAAATGTTACCTCCACTTTAGAGGCACCAATTGCGTGAAGCGATTCTTCAATATCTTGTTGAATTTTTGCTTTTAACGGACAACCTTGGATTGTTAGTACTACTTCAAGTTTAACCTCTGTTCCGTTCATTTGTATATTTCTAACCATATTTAATTCTACAACACTTTTGTGTAACTCTGGATCCTCTACATGTTTTAATGCATTCATTATTTGTTCTTGAGTAAGCATAGAACTCATCCCTTCTCTTATTCTAATTTATATACAACATTTTCTTGGCACTTCATCTGGTGAAAAAGCTTATTATCCACCGCTAACGGGTGGGATTAATGCGACTATATCTCCGGCTTTTATCATCTCTTCATTCATTACAAACTCTTCATTAACAGCCACCATCACTTTATCCAGCGATTGTAAACAATAGCTGGCTTTGAGCCATTCTTTTAATTGCTGCACTGTCATTTCTTGCTTTTCTGAAATTACTAATCGATCCGATCCAACTTCCTCACGCAAATTTGCAAACAGTAAAATTGTAATCATTTTCTCATTCTTCCTTCTTTGGTTTTCCTTCTGGATAAGGTGTGTTTTCAAGTTGATCTCCAACCCACATCGTTCCATCTTCCCAAAATTCTTTTTTCCAAATTGGAACGATTCGTTTTATACGTTCAATCGCGTACTCATTCGCTTCATAAGCTACTTTACGATGCGGTGATGAAACTGCAATGACTACCGCAATATCCATTATTTCTAGCCGCCCTACACGGTGCGTAATTGCTACTTTTGCATCCAGCCATCTTTCACTAATTTCTTCACCAATTCTCATAAGTTGTTTTACTGCCATCGGTTTATATGCTTCATACTCTAAATGTAGCGTTCGTTTTCCTTTTGTTAATTCTCTCACCGTACCAATAAATGTTGTAATCGCACCTGCTTCCCTTCTTGCGACTTTATTCGTTACTTCTTCAACTAAAATCGGTTTATCTACAATCTCAAATAGCACTTGTCCCATTAAAACCACCTCTCACTTTATGAAATGTCCAAGGCCATTCACTACCTTCGTTATCTTCTAATAAAAGAACATCGACAAACATATCTTTTTTATATCCTCTTGTCCCGCCCGGCAATACGATAAACGCGTTGGATTCTGCCAATGAAGAAACTGAGCTAGATTTATCAAACCCTGATGGATAAGCGATTAATTTCCCCTCATCATATTGCAATTTTGCTCGTACAAATCTTGTAAATGGATTCGGTTTTAGAAAATCTTCTCCTAATAACGCTTTTTCTCTTTTTAAATGTACTTTTTCACTAAACATATACGTCCGAATACACGGTCTTACGAATAATTCAAACCCTACGTAACAAGCTGATGGATTCCCTGATAAACCAAATAATAACTTGCCATTTAATTGTGCTACAGTCGTAACACTTCCTGGTCGCATTGCAACTTTATTAAAAAGAACAGATGCACCTAACTTTTCGTAAATAGCTGGTAAATAATCATAATCTCCTACTGATACACCGCCCGTTGTAATTAACATATCTACTTGGCCAAGCGCTTCTTTCACAGCTGTAAAACACGTATTAAAATCATCACTAAACTTCCCAAAATATTTTACTCTTCCGCCCGCTCTTCGAATTTGAGACAATATCATGTACGTATTACTGTTTCGGATTTTCCCTGGCTGTAATGAATCATTGACATCCAGTAATTCACTCCCAGTCGCTAACAGTCCAATTACAGGCTTTCTCGCAACTGGTACTTCACTATAACCGAATGTAGCAAGAAGAGCTGAAATACCTGGATTAATGTACGATCCCTTCTTTGCAAGAACTGTTCCTTTACGAGCATCTTCACCTTGAAAAGAAATATTGTCGCCCGTTTTGAATGATCGCTTCACTTCCATATAATTGTTGCCATTCTTCTCATATTGACGAGTCAGCTCTAACATAACAACCGCATCACACCCATTCGGAATTTGTGCTCCTGTCATAATTCGAACTGCTTGAAATGGACCTACTTTCTCATGGAATAGCGATCCTGCACCAATTTCACCCACTACTTCAAATACAATTGGCGTTTCATAACTTGCTAAATTAGTATCTTCTGCTCGAATAGCAAATCCGTCATACGGCGAACGATTAAATGACGGTACATCATGGTCAGCTACTAAATCCTCTGCTAATATACGTCCATAAGCTAATTCAATTGGTAATAGCTCCTTTAAGCCCTTATCAGCAAATCCCATCACTTTACGAACAGCTTCTTCAACCGTAATTGGCACTCTTCTTTCCATTGTTGACACCCTCTCTATTAACCGAATACGCGATAATATAGTTGTTTCGCTTTCGAAATATCATTTGTACCATGAATAAAAACACGACCATCCCGAAAAAAACGATGCGGTAATCATCGAATTGGCAAGATAGTAAATACGGATTCCGATCTACTTTTCCCAGTTTTTTTAATACTTTTTCTATATCATCAAAATTGTATTTCCTATTGTCTACTGTTCTAATTTGAACTGTATTTCTTCCGCATAAAACAGCTGCTTTCGTTTGATTTTCGTATGATAAATAAGGATAAGTTCGATTCAAACCGCATGAGAGACAAGCGTCTGTTTTTATTTTCCCTAATTTTATAAAATGATTTTGATTACTCCATATATCAAACATGAAAAATGTTTTTCTAATTGCTGAGAAATCTTCCACTAAAATTTTGAGCGCTTCTGCCACTTGATATGCTGCGACGATTTGAACAGTCGGGCTAATAATCCCAGCAGTATCACACGTCACACCTGTAACAGGGATATTTTTCAACATACAATGTAAACACGGTGTCTCTTGCGGAATAATTATATAACTCATACCATATGATCCAACGCAAGAACCATATACCCACGGAATATTATGTTTTTGTGATAAATCATTTATTACAAATCGAATATCAAAATTATCTGTTGCATCAATGATTACATCTACATTTTTTAATAGACCTTCCATATTTTCTGAAGTTGCATCCATTACGAAAGCATGTATTTGTACTTCCGAATTAATTTGTTCTAGCCGATTTTTTGCAGCAATTGCTTTCGGCATTTTCTCTCTCGCATCTTGTTCAGAGTACAATTGTTGCCTTTGTAAATTACTCCATTCAACGTAGTCACGATCGATAATCGTCAACTTACCAACACCTGCACGTACGAAACTTTCGGCACTTGCACTTCCTAATGCGCCTGCCCCTACAATTAACACATGTTTATTTCGAATTTTTTCTTGTCCTTTACTCCCAATTGGTTTGAACAACTGTTGTCGTGAATACCGATCAGCCATTACATACCCTTCCTCTCAAGAACTCTATTTCATATTAGAATGTTGTTTCTGATAACAAGCAAAGTAAGCAAAACCAACAAACCCAGCTCCTCCAATTACATTTCCGATAAAAACAGGAACAAAATTTTTAGCCAGATCCATCCACGTTAGATGACCAGCAAAAATAACAGCGGAAATGACAAACATATTTGCTACTACTTGCTGAAATCCAATCACTACAAATGCCATAATTGGAATCCAAATTCCGATGATTTTTCCGACAAAATCACTCGTCCCGTAAGCGAGCCAAAGAGCAAGACAAACGAGCCAATTACAACCAATTGCTAAAATTAAAGTTCTTCCAAATGATTCATGTAACTTCCCTTCTGCTATCGCTACTGTTTTATTTAAATACTCTCCCTCTGTTAATCCGCCAAGATGTCCAAAACAATACGCAACGAAAATTGCCCCAATAAAGTTCATGAGAGTAATCCAAACCCAGTTATTCAGTACACTTATCAATGTAATTTTCTTTGCATAAAGCGCCATAGACAGTGACATCATATTTCCCGTAATTAATTCTCCTCCTGCTAATACTACGAGCATGAGTCCAACAGGAAATACTGCTCCTCCTAAAACATTCACTAGACTTCCCCAGCGCTCAGGTAAATTCCCTAAAACTCGAATGTTAAGTAAAAAACCTATCGCAATAAACGATCCTCCTAAAAAACCGAGAATAAGCATCGCTGGCAATGTCTGTCTTACTTTTTGAACACCGGCCTCAATGACAAGCTCAGCAATTTGTTCCGGCTTATGAAATGCCATTACCCATTCCTCCATTTTCTCCAAATAAAAAAGCAGCTTCAAAAAACCTCCTCAAAATAAAGGTTTTTGAATGCTGCTTAATTTCTCTGCACATCTTTTACAGAGATATCAATCATCACTTTTACTATAAAATAGAAAATCCACAACTCTTGTAAATTTTCCATTTTTCACTATGACGCTAGCTATATATATTAACCACCGATATGTGACATTTCAATTTTAGGTATTGTTTTCTTATTTGTATGATTTAAGCGTTCATCTGAATAACGATCTTCCCTATTATTCCATATATCGCGTACTACATCTGTAATGTCCTCATCTGTATGTTCAGAACGAAGCAATTCTCTTAAATCATTTCCTTTAGAAGCAAATAAGCAAGTATATAATTTTCCTTCTGCAGAAATACGAGCTCTCGTACATGATGAGCAAAAAGAATCTGTTACTGATGAAATAATACCTATTTCCTCATCGCTTCCTATATAACGATACCTAGTAGCCACTTCACCAGAATAATTTGCTTCTATCCGTTCTAACGGCATAACTTGATGAATCGTATCTACTATTTCTTGTTTAGAGACGACCTCTTTTAAATCCCAACCATTATAATTTCCAACATCCATATACTCAATAAAACGAAGAATATGCTTATTTTCCTTAAAATATTGCGCCATCTGCAAAATGTCCTGTTCGTTTTTTCCCTTTTGAACGACCATGTTTATTTTAATTTTCATTCCAACTTCAGCTGCAGCCTGTATTCCTTCCAGAACCCTTTGCACTTTGCTCCTATTACCATTTAAATAGAAAAACCGCTCTTCTTCTAAGGAATCTAAGCTAACTGTTACACGTGATAGTCCCGCCTTATATAAATCAGGAGCAAACTTTTTAAGTAACGATCCATTGGTTGTTAAACCGATATCTTCTACACCATCAATTTTATTAAGGCGCTCAATAAGCTTTGGAAGCCCTCTTCGAAGTAACGGTTCTCCGCCTGTAATCCGTAATTTTCTCACACCTAAAGAAACGAAAATACGTGTTATCCTTTCAATTTCATCAAAAGATAAAATTTTATCATTAGACAAAAACGAGTAATCAGGACCAAATATTTCTTCTGGCATACAATATCGGCAGCGAAAATTACAGCGATCAGTAACTGAAATACGTAAATCCTTTAACGGACGTTGCAACTTGTCTAATGTAACTGATTTCATCTTCATTGCCTCACTTTTATTTTATATTTAAAACACGTTCTGGATGGGTATATACATTTAAGGAGTGATTACGAATAAATCCTATTGTCGTAATACCTAAATCTTCCGCTAGTTGCAAAGCTAACTCAGTTGGAGCTGATTTTGATAGTATAATTTCACAACCGATTTTTGCAACTTTCAATAATATTTCCGAAGAAATACGACCACTAAAAACAATGATTTTATCTTTTATAGAAATATCGTTTCTTAAACAATAACCGTAAATTTTGTCTAGTGCATTATGCCTACCAATATCCATTCGGCTTAAAATAATACCATTAACATCACATAAAGCTGCATTATGAACCCCACCAGTACGATGAAACGTATCCGCAGATTGCTGCATTTCTTTCATTAACCGAAAACAATCATCGGCAGCAACCTGTACATGGACACCCTTCATTTTTTTTGCACTTAGTGCATCATTTGCAAAAACAAACCCTTGCCTACTCATACCACAACAAGACGTAATATAGCGTTTATTTTGCATTTGTTCATAATACGGATTTACTTTTGTCGTTGTTATATGCACAAATCCTTCTTTCTCCTGCACCCATACACTATCAATGTCTTCATACTTCCGAATGATTCCTTCAGACGCCAAGAAGCCTATTACCATATCTTCTATATATTCTGGAGTACTAACCATTGTAACAAACTCCTGTCCGTTCATTTTAATGGTGACAGGAAACTCTGTTACAATGCTGTCCTCTATATGTTTAAATGCTCCCTGTTCATAACGAAAGATTTCTCTTTCTACCTGTATCGGTTTCACGATCAGTATCCTTCTCTCACGTTATATTTTTATCAAAAACAAATACAGAAACTGCAATATCTTCTTCTACTTTCATATCTGAAAACAAATTCACTAATTTCGCTCCAACAAGTTCCTCCAAATGTTCACGGGAATTCGCAGCATACACTTCTTGAATCATTTTCGTTCTAGCCATATGAACCATTTCCGCACCGTCCATCGTACTTGAAATAAATTTTTCAGTAGGTGTTAAGTTTCCATAAAGAGTCGCTATAGCCATATTTTCCGCAAAAACAGTATGAATTCGTTCTGGTCCTTTTCCGAAAAGTTCCTTTCGAAGTTTTCGTATCATATCATTAAATTCATGTACTTTTTTTGACATACAATTATACCTCCCAAAAGCCTCATTTTACTCTATTATATATTTTACCAAAATGAGCCTTCCGCCCAAACTATTTCCTACAAATATTTGGGCGGAAAGGTTCACTTCATGAAGTTTATTCGTCTTTTAACCCTTTCCCCATACCTTTTAAGAAATGAAGCCCAAACCCGATAGCACGGTTAATATCTGGGTCTTTCAATACTTTCATAAGATCGAATACCCCTACTTTTTTATTACTTTCTAGATGTTCATTACCTTCTTCTAGCCCGACTAATAAACTACCTATAAGCTTTTTCGTAAGTTCTGGGTCAAGTTCAGTTAACGCACCTGCAGCGCCCATCATATTATTAATTAAATTTGTAACAGGCTCACGAGTTACTTGACCTAGAACAATTTTCGCAATTGGTTCTTTCGCTTTTAGCATTGAATTTGCAGCTTCTAGCATTCCAATGTCATTTAATTCCCCTACTATATTAAACATCTGATTTAGAGCTTCTTCATTATTAGTTAGAAGCTCTTTTAAATCATCTAACTTTTGCTGTTTTATTTCTTCCTCAGTTAATTCTTGTTTTTGAATCATTTTTATAGGTGCAGCCATAGTTTTCTCCTCCTACTTATCCGTTAAATGCACATACCCTGGACGTGCCCACTTACGATGTACCTCAATTCCAGCTTGTGGGTGACGTTTTTTATTGCGTGGGTTCGCTTTTGGCATCGGATTTTCGCCATCAACTTCTAATACTTCCATACGTACTTTTGTTTGTTTATACGCAGGTGTATTCGTACGTACATCCACAGCAGGACCTGTTAAGAAATTAATTGCCGTTTCGTTATCTGTAGAGTTCATCGGTAAATATAACTCATTCGCTTTTACACGATCTGTAACGAGTGCACGTAATTTTAATGCTCCAAAAGGAGAGACAAGACGAACTAACGAACCTGTTTTTACGCCACGTTCTTTTGCAAGGTCTGGAGAGATTTCAACGAAAACACCAGGTACTTTCGTTTGAATACCTGTTGATTTATTTGTCATATTCCCTTCATGGAAATGCTCAAGCATACGACCGTTGTTAATGTGAAGGTCAAACTCAGCTGGAAATTCAGCTGGACGTACCCAGTCAGCAATCGCAAAACGAGCCTTTTTATCTGGGAAGTTAAATCCGTCTTGGAACAGAAGTGGTGTATTCGTTCCATCAAAACTTCCCCAATGGAAACTGTTCCATCCTTCAAGCACTTCATAGTTCGCTTGCGAGAACAATGGTGATAAACTTGCCATCTCAGCAAAGATTTCACTTGGGTGGCTATAATTCCAGTTTGCACCTAGTTTATTCGCAACTTCCTGGACGATCCACCAGTCTGGTTTCGCATCTCCTAGCGTAGGAAGAACTTGATATAATCTTTGGACACGGCGCTCTGTATTTGTGAAAGTACCTTCTTTCTCAAGAGATGGCGCTGCTGGTAATACAACATCTGCATATTGAGCAGTTTTAGAAAGGAAAACATCTTGCACAACGAAGAAATCAAGGCTCGATAACACTTCATGTACATGATTTGCATTAGAATCTACAAGAGCCATATCTTCTCCGACAAGATACATTGCTTTCATTTTTCCTTCGTCAATTGCGTGAAGCATTTCGATATTATTAAGACCTGGTTCACTATCAATTTTCACTCCGTAAGCAGTTTCAAATTTCGCACGTTCCATTTCGTTAGTAACGTGCTGATATCCTGGAAGCCATCCTGGTAAAGTACCCATATCACAAGCACCTTGTACGTTATTGTGGCCTCGAAGTGGGTATGCGCCTGCTCCTGGACGACGGTAGTTCCCTGTTGCAAGAAGTAAGTTTGAAATTGCAGCGGAAGTATCAGAACCACCTGTATTTTGCGTTACCCCCATACCCCAAAGGATACATGTACCATCTGCATCACGAATCATTCCAGCCATTTGAATAAGCGTTTCTTTTGAAATGCCTGTTACTTCTTCTGCATATTCAAGTGTATATTCCTCTAGGCTTTCTTTGAAATCTTCAAAGAAGTTTACATTCTCATTAATGAATTCCTGATCATGCCAACCTTGATCAATCATATATTTCGTAACAGCCATTAACCAAACTTGATCTGTTCCTTGTTTTGGACTAATAAAGACATCTGATCGCTCTGCCATTTCGGTTTTACGAAGATCAGCTACAATTAACTTTTGTCCGTGTAATTTATGTGCACGTTTAATACGTGTAGCTAGAACAGGATGACCTTCTGTCGGATTACATCCTACAATAATAACAAGACCAGATTGCGCAATATCTTTAATCGTTCCGGCATCACCGCCCATACCAATTGTACGGAACAAACCATCCGTTGCTGGTGATTGGCAATAACGTGAGCAGTTATCAATATTATTCGTTCCAAATACTTGTCGAGCTAATTTTTGAATTACATAATTGTCTTCATTTGTAATTTTAGAGGAAGAAATAAATCCGATAGAACCTTTACCGTACTCTTCTTTAATAGCGCCTAATTTATTTGCAACTACATTCAGTGCTTCTTCCCATGTAGATTCAACAAACGTTCCATTTTTACGAATTAAAGGTTTTGTTATTCGTTCTTTAGAATTTACGAAATCCCAACCAAATTTCCCTTTTACACAAGTGGAAATTGCGTTAACTGGTGCATCTGAAGATGGCTGTACTTTAAGAATTTTACGCCCCTTCGTCCACACTTCAAACGAACAACCTACACCACAAAATGTACATACTGTTTTCGTTTTCTTCGTACGAGTATCACGCATGGCCGCTTCCACTTCTGATACCGCAAAAATACCGCTATATCCAGGCTCAACTTCTTTAATTAAATCTACCATCGGTTCAAGAATATCTGGTTTTAATCCCGTCATAAATCCAGCTTCACCGAGCATCGTTTTCTCCATTAAAGCGTTACAAGGACAAATCGTTACACATTGACCACAGCTAACGCATGAAGAATCATTAATATTTACTCCTTCATCCCAAATAACTCGTGGGCGTTCCGCTTCCCAGTCTATCGATAACGTTTCATTTACTTGTAAGTTTTGACACACCTCAACGCATTGACCGCATGCAATACATTGATTAGGATCATAGCGATAAAACGGATGCGTCATATCAACTTCACTTACATCTACTTTCGGTTCATACGGATATTTTTGATGTTCAATTTCCATTAATTCTGCTGTATTATGCAGTTTACAGTTCCCATTGTTGTTGTCACATACTGTACAGTATAATAAATGATTTTCTAGTAACCGATCCATCGCCTCTGTTTGTGCTTCTTTTGCGCGAACAGAAGCACGTTCAATGTTCATACCTTCCGTTGCTATCGTCGAACAAGAACGCATTAACTTTCCGTCAACTTCTACAATACAAGTGTCACATGTTTGAATAGGATCTACTTCTGGCACGTAACAAATTTGCGGATGTTCAATCCCGTTCTCATTAATAACACCCAATATCGTTGAACCGGGCTCCGCTGTATACTTTTTTCCGTCAATTGTAATATGAACCATGTTGTTATTCATGGTCTTTCCCCCTTTTTGAGAATAAAAAAACTCCACCACGAAAATATACGCACCGCATTTCGGCACGTTATTATCATGGTGGAGTAGTTTATTAGCACATCTTGCTAAAATACCAATCCAGTTATTCATAAATAAAACGATAGAGTCATAACAGGTCATATCACGATTCCATCTTTAACACTATAATTATAGCGTTAAAGTTAAAAATATACAATATAAAATTTAAACTACGCATATGTCAGCTTGTAACTATCCATAATAACCCATATAAAGTGAAACTTTAATCAGTGGGGGGTTTTCTTCATCCCCCACTGATTATCAGCCCTCACCAATCGGGATAAAACATAACAAGGAGTAAGCGAACAAATGGGGTCTTTTAATAAATGGATTCGTGGTGAAAAATCTCTTTCTACCCAAGAGCAAGCTGATTACGCATTAAATAAATCTATCTCTTCTTCCCTTTCCCTTAATTTAAAGCACTTGTCCAAACTGTTTAGCGGTATTCCAGAATTAATAACACGCACTTTTCCATTAAAAAACGGACAGGAAGCTGCACTCATATATATGGAAGGACTTGTAGACAAAACTGTTATTAACGTAAACATTCTTCGTCCTCTCTTATTTAAAGAGTGGAATGAAGACGATTTTTGGAAAGCCTCTGTTTCTATCGGAAATATTAAAAAAGTTCAACAGTGGACAGACATTGAACAATCTCTTTTACACGGCAAAAGTATTTTATTTATAAACGGACAACTATCCGCTTTAGAGCTCGATACACAAGCGGCACCAAAAAGGAGTATTGAAGAACCTACAACAGAGAGCTCCATAAAAAGCTCACACGAAGGATTTAATGAAGTAGCGAGCGACAGCCTTGCACTTATTCGTCGATATATTCCAAATCGCGAACTGAAAGTGAAGGAATTCACTGTTGGTGAACGAGCTACTTCAAAGGTTTTTTTGCTTTATCTAGCAGATGTTGCGAACGAAAATGTCGTAAAAGAAATGGCATCCCGTATCGAGTCAGTAAAAGTTGATGCGATTCTTACTACTGGTGAATTAGAGGGGTTTGTTGAAGATAATTCATTTACTCTCTTTCCGCAATTATCAATAACTGAACGCCCCGACACAACAGCACATCATATTCTTGATGGGCGAATTGCCGTTGTTGTAGATCGCTCACCAGGCGTATTAATAGGACCTATGACCTTTTCATCCTTTTTTCAGACGATAGATGATTACAGCTTCAGACCTATGATTCCATCTTTTATACGACTCCTTCGTTTCACTGGGCTATTTATTGCAATATTTGCTCCTGCTCTTTATATTGCTATGATTTCCTTCCATTATGAAGTGATTCCGCTCAAATTGTTGTTAACGATTGGAGAATCTCGAGCCAAAATTCCTTTTCCTCCCATATTAGAAGCTTTATTAATGGAATTAGTTCTCGAAATGCTCCGAGAAGCAGCGATTCGGCTTCCTGGACCTGTTGGGCAAACAATCGGCGTCGTAGGAGGAATTGTAATTGGACAAGCTGCCGTTCAAGCTGGGATTGTTAGTAACGTTATGGTTATCGTCGTATCAATTACTGCGGTTGCCTCCTTCATTATTCCTAACTTAGAAATGTCAGCAGGAATTCGGCTTCTTCGATTCCCAATGATGATAGCCGCCTCTTTATTTGGCGTCATTGGAATTATGGTTGGGATGGCGATCATTATTATTCATATACTTTCTATGGAATCTCTCGGTGTTCCTTATGGTAGTCCTTTTTCTCCGTTATTTGCTTCGGATTTAAAAGATACCCTTGTACGTTTCCCATGGAAAATTATGAAGAAACGGCCACTATCTCTACAATTAAAACAAGATAACCGGCAAAGAGATGTTGAGGAAAAGGAGGATAATAAGTGACAAAACGTGCAAAGAGGGAGATTAGTTTATTTCAATACATTTTAACGATTAGTGGTGTTCAAGTAGGATTCGGTGTCCTTACACTTCCGCGTGAAGTTGCACAAGGGGCAAATACAGATGGCTGGATGTCTATTATTATTGGATGTGCTCTCACTACTTTAGTCAGTTTATGTATTGTGAAAATTATGGAAAAGCATCCTGGATATACTTTACTCGATGTGCTAACTCGTTATCTTGGGAAGTGGCTAGGAAGAGTAGGAATGATTTTTTGGATTTTATATGCTGTCCTTGCAGCTATTTCCTTAATTTTTTCCCTCTTATACGTTATTCACATTTGGATTTTACCTAGAACTCCAATGTTTTTAATTATGATTTTACTATCTATTCCAATGTTAATGCTAGCATGTAAAGGCGTTCTTATTATAAGTCGCTATGCTGTTTTCACTGTATTTTTCACACTATGGATGCCTTTTCTATTGTTTATTCCGCTTAAAGATGGGCATTGGATTTATCTTCTTCCTCTTCTTAAAGAAGGCTGGATACCAGTTTTAAACACAGTAAAATCAACTATCATTGCGTTTCTCGGATTTGAGTTTGCATTTGTCCTTTATCCTTATCTCAGTAATAAATCATCTGCAAAAAAAGGAATTGTTCTTGCGAATTTGATTACGCTATTTATTTATCTTCAAGTCACCTTTGTCTCTTTTGTTTATTTTAGTCCAGATGGTATAACAAAGTTTTTATGGCCGACTCTTTCTCTTGTTACACCGTTTCACTTCTCATTTCTTGAGCGATTTGAAATTATCTTTTTGTCATTTTATCTCTTTATTATTTTTGATTCCTGTATTCCTTATATTTTCACTGCTTCAGATGGAATTAATCAATTTCTTAACAAAAAAGGCAGTTCATTACCTATTTATGTTTTATTATTCGGGTGTATTTTCATCTTATTCTTTTATATCCCTTCTTCTTATCAGATAAGTGCGTTGCGGGAATTTTGGGGAACTGCTAGTTATTTTATCGTTTTTCTATTCCCAGTCGTATTTCTCTTATACATGACACTTTATCAGCATTGGAAAAGGAGAAGAGTTTAAATGAGGCGCTTTATTCATTTCACTATACTTTACTTTCTCATAACCTTTTTAACAGGCTGTGGAGATCGACTCGACTTAGAAAAACAATCGATTTCATTAATTTACGGCTTTGACGCAAAAGCAAAAGGAAAATTAATTGTGTACCACGTGAATCCTATTTTTAATGAAGACGTAGAAAAAAAGTACGAAACACATGAAGCGAAAGTACGTACACCTCGAGAAGCAAAAGCAACGTTTAATAGCTCAAGTGGCGGTTTAGTATCTACAGAAAAGTTACAGCTCATTTTATTTAGCACAAATTTTTTAAAACAAGAAGGGGCTATGCCTTACCTTGATGTTTGGTATCGTGATCCTAAAAACACTGGAAACATGCGCATGGTTGCAGTAGACGGTCCAATTTCTTCAGTTATATATAATAACTTTAAAGATAAGCCTGCCCTTCCCGAGTATTTAACAGATTTAATTAATACGAACAAACTGTACAATCGGACCGTTTTTACGACATTCCATGAATTTCACAGGCAAACGTTTAATAAAGGTATAACACCTGCTATTTCAGAAATAAAAAAAGGTAAAAAGGATGTTATCGTTACTGGTTCCGCGCTATTAACTTCTCGCGGAATTTATAAAATGTCATTAAATCGTTATGAAAGCGCCCTTCTTCTTTTGTTACAAAAGAAAGCGAATACACCGGTTTCGCTTACATTGAAAATCCCTTCTACTTCAGTTGAAAGTAATAGTGATTTAAAAGATACCGATGGCGGCGATTTCGTAACAATAAATGTTCTTAGCATGAATCGTGATATCCATACAGATTATAGCGATAACCACTTCAAATTTCATGTTAAAATGGATTTAAAAATTGCTGTCTCTGAACTTACATTCAATATGGATATAGACAAAGATAGAAAGAAATTAACTTCTCTTATTACAAAACAACTAAACAAAGATTTGAACGATTTAATCCACAACATTCAAAAACAGCAACTTGATCCATTCGGATTTGGTGATTATGCGAGAGCGTTTCAATATAAAGAATGGAAACAAGTTGAAGATGATTGGCCGAGTGCCTTTTCAAAAGCTAATGTGAAAGTGGCACCAACTATTAAAATTTTAGAAAATGGGATTATTAAATAGAAAAAACACGCTACTTGTTCTTATATGAATAAGTAGCGTGTTTTCATTTCCATTACAAGTATTATTTCAATGGACTATACTTTATTTCTATTTCTAACATTACTATGTTTTTTAGCATATACAAAATATATGAAAACACCTACTATAATCCATGCAACAAAACTAATTAAAGTAAGCTTAGAAAGGTTCAAAGCTAAATATATACAACTTACTATCGAAACGATAGGTAAAAAAGGTACTAGAGGAGCACGGAATGGCCTCTTCATATTAGGATGTGTCTTTCTTAATACAATGACAGCTATAGATACAAACACAAACGCTGTTATCGTTCCCATATTCACTAAATTAGCTAATAAATTCAAATCCACTAATCCCGCTAATAAAGCTGCTAGTATACCTGTAACCCATGTATTAAAAAATGGAGTTTGTAAACGTTTATGAACACTTGAAAGTCTTTTTGGTAACAATCCATCTCGACTCATCGAGTAAGATACACGAACAAATGCAAACATAGCTACTAACAGAACTGTTGTTAGCCCTGCTATCGCTCCGACCGATAACAACCCAGCAATTCTATCTTCTCCTACAGTGCGCAACGCATATGCAACCGGATCAGCAACATTTAATTCCGTAAACGGAACCATTCCAGTTAACACGAATGAAACACCTACATATAGAACCGTACAAATGAACAAGGAAACAAGTAGCCCAATTGGCACGTTACGTTGTGGACGCTTCACTTCTTCTGCGGCTGTTGCAACTGCATCAAATCCTAAAAAAGCAAAAAATACAGTAGCAGCGCCTCCTACCACACCGTGAAAACCAAACGGTAGAAATGGTTGCCAATTCTCTGGTCTTACATATTGTGTCCCTACAACAATAAATCCTACAATAACAGCCAGTTTAATAATAACCATTATATTATTTATTCGTGCACTTTCTTTTGCACCACGGCTTAATAAAAATGTAACAACTAAAATAATAAGAACTGCTGGTAAATCAATGATTCCACCCTTCCCCATTCCTGGTGCCGAAGCAAAAATCGTAGGAATGTGAATATTAAAACCTAGTAGCAATGACTGAAAATATGCTGACCAGCCTGCTGCAACCGCAGAAGTCGCTAATAAATACTCCAGCATAACACACCAGCCAACTATAAATGCAAAAATCTCACCTAGTGTCATATATGTATATGAATATACACTTCCCGAAACTGGAACTGTAGATGCAAATTCAGCATAACAGAAAGCTACACATGCACATATAATTGCCGCTAATACAAAAGATAATACAATCGCTGGACCAGCATGTTTCGCTGCTACAATACCAGTTAATACGAAAATACCTGTACCAATAATTGCTCCAATTCCTAAAAGAGTTAGATCAATCGCTCCTAAAGTTTGATTCAATACTTTTTTCTTTTCTTCATCCATTGCTTTCTTTATGAAAAGACTCATTCTTTGAAACCTCTTTTTCAAGTTTATCTCTTACTTGTTACATTCTTTATTACTGTTCTATTTTAAAAATAAAAATATACATAGTTCACTTCCCCTATAGACTTAGTAACCCACCTAAAAAAACAGAAAAATCAATCTCCTTATGACATATTGAATTTTCAAAATATTAATGGTACAAAAAAACCATTAAGAATGCTGATTGAATTTATCATACAATTAATTATATTGTCAATAATAAATCAATCAAAAATAATCGGTTGATTATGTATCAAATGTTATTTTTATACATAATTATTTTCTCAAAAACATTGTTGTTTTCCACCTTAATATTCATACACATTTTATTACATTGATTTTCATACAATTTTCATTGCATACAATGCAATGAAAATCAAAATAACCTCAAATGAATTATTATTTAAAAATAATAATTCATTTGAGGTTATTTTACCATTTTAATACTAACAAAAAAGTGCAGATTTTCATCTGCACTTTTTTTATTCTTCCGCTTCAGCTTCTGCACTACTAGTTTCAAGATGCTCCTTCTGAGCTTCCTCTTGCAGCTCCGCTGAAATCATCCCATAATAAAGTTCCGGATATAACCCAAATATTTGATATACACTTCCTAAAAACGGCATCAGAATCCCTCTTTTCTAAAGTTGTCTTGCCACTTTTAAGGATTCCCTTTTCATTCATTATACATTCGTTTTTGACATTTCTTCTTCATCTTGAACACCTAATAAATTTTGCCATTTTTTATACGGAGCGCTATTTGGATCTACATATCCTTTTGCATGCGAGCGATCCCACAATTGTTTAATAAACATTTCTTTCTCTTTCTTTGCCACCATATCGGCACCTGTACCGTAATAGTTCTGGAAATACAACTCGATTTCATCAAGGAATAGTCTTAATAATTCATCTGATGTTTCTTCTAACGTCGGATCATACTTCGCTTCACGGTCATACATTAAAATCATATCTAAAAGATTGTGGACATGTTCTTTTCTAAGCCATCTTACATCTTGGGCTCCTAATACGAACGGATGTGTATATAAATGTCCACCTTGTATCATCGCCTTTTCTTGCTCTTCTTCAAATCGTGACAAGATGTTTTCATAAATAAACGGATTATGAAGCAACGCTCTGTGTAATTTATAACTTTCGCTTGAAATATTTTTCCCCATCGACTGAATTAAAAAGCTACGGCCTACACCGTTATATTGATACACAAACTGTCCATCAACAGCAACTAAACTAATCCAGCGATACATATATGCGTATAGTAATGCACGATTACATTTATCATAATCTAATTTTGTTTGAGTCGCGTTTAAATCTGGCATAAAGGCTGGTAAGTGCCAATACTTATCTAAATGCGGCGTTAAACTAGATTTTTTACTATTTAATTTGTTTACACGGCGATAATACGATTGGAAATAGTCACCTTTATCATTCATAAATCCATTTGAAATATGTCCTGATGATAATTTAGGAAAGTCTTGCAGCGATAAGCCGTAATGCGCTCGATAACAGATCACTTCAAATGGCGAAAAGGCTTCATGTACTGTATCTTTTTCTTTAAACATTTCTTGAATTAATTCCTCTTGCAACTCTTTCTTTAAAGAAGGATGTATACCCCAATATTGTAATTCCCTATGATGAGCAACTTTCGGAACGAATGGACTCGCTAAATGGAACAGGTCTTCAATTTTTTCACGAACGTATTCATCGCGATCACGTTTCTTATAATCTGCTTCTTTTCGCAACGCTTCAATAATATTCAGTTCTAATTTATCACGATAGCGTACTTGCAGTTCGTCATAACAATAGCTCAGTATATGTTCTCGGTAGAAATCCTCTACCTTTTTCGACTGAATCTCTTCTGTTTTCGCATCACGACAATATTCCCCGTACAAACTCATATAAATTTCCGCTGATATATCTTTCGGTAGTACACCTAAATTTAAATGTTGCTGCATATCTTGCCATATCTTTTCTTGCAGCTGTTCCTCAGCTAATACATATACATTCGTCGGGTTTGTTTTCCCTTCAAATTCCTTACTGCGCTTTTGGATTTCAAACAGTAAATTTTCACGTGTTTCATGTAAATTATCAAAAAATCTTTCCCAATATTGAATCATTTTATTAACTGCTTGATATAGCGATTGATATACAAGTTCTAATAGCATTTCTTTTCGATATTCATTTAATTTGTGTACATATTGCGTTACGATGTCTTCAAATTCTCTTTTGAATAAACGTTGCTGATTATTAATCATTTTTCCGAACCAGCCTTGTTGTTGAGCAATTTCTACTCGGCGTACAGCCGTTACCGTTCCATCAATATTACCCACATTAAATTTTTTATCGTAATTTTGAATTACATTACGCTTTTGTTCATTATTTTCATGTAGTCGATTCATTTTTTCTACTAACTGCTTTCGAATTTCATATAACATAAAACGTGCTGCTACTGGGTGAACGGGATCTGTTTTCTTTAAAAACCATGTATTTAATTGATAGGACTGCCCTTCAGAACCACTTGGTGAAAAGCGGTCTGATTCAATCATGTCATATAAAAGTGTCGTTACATGTTCATGTACCCGGCTCGGAATCGCATACGCATATAAACGAACCGCATGATCCACTCTTGCCACTTCACCCTTCATTTGTTCCATCATTTTCAGTTTCGTAGCTGAAATTTTACACTCATGTTGCAGACGATTTAATTCCTCATCTTTTTGCACCGTTCGTTGTACATAACTTTCTACAGCTTCTAAAAACAGTTTTGATTTCGCAACTCCGAGCTTACCACCCTCTGCTCCTTCACGTGTTTCATTGTACATTTGTCTATAGAAAATATGAGCTTGCTCTGGACGGGTAGCAAGATGCTCCAAGTCCTCTAAATAACTTTTACCTCTCTCCGGCTTTTCACGTTGCATCCCACGTTTTACATCTTGATCGTATCTTTGCTTCTTCTCTTGAAACAGTTGATCTAAATGAAGCCACGATTCATCTAAACCTTGCACAGCCCATTTTAAAGCACAATATTTTAACACATGTTCATATGGATAAATGAGTTTTGCTGTTCCTGCCCCGCAATATCGTCCTTTTCCGCTTGATTCTGCTAATTGCTGAATTTGATTGTCTTCCTGTGCAAAATGACTTGTGGACATCGGGCTAAATAACTGTAAATAAATTGTATTTGCCATCTGTTCCATATAGTCTGATAAATTGTGTAAATGGTGTCCATGTAGGTTTTCGTAATCGTATAAGAAACAATAATTGTACGGTAAATGATGTTGTTTAATTGTATGATTCGTTCTTCCGTCTTCATCTACTTGATCAGGGCGATACTCTAATTCAATTGTTACACCGCCGCGTTTTGATAATTCTCCAGTAGACCCGAGCGTAATAGCATGTAATTCTTTTAACGATGCATAGCCATTTGCTTGCACCGTTTCAAATTCTTTCGCGCTAACCGTTCTCGTCTTTACTAAAACATCCGGCATTAAAAACGCACCGCGTATTAAAATGTTATGATGCTGTAATTTCTTCCGAAGCATTTCACGTAAATATAAAGCAATTTGCAGAAACATCCCTGAACCTGTTCCGCCTGCTAGTGATGTTACTATAATGACACGCACACCATATTCCGTTTGATCACTTGTAACCGGAAAAATTTTCTCGATTTCTTGCCAAAAAGACGTCAATTTATCTTCTTTCATCGCAGCACGTAACGCTAAACGTGAAATGACGCGTAACTGTCCTGCTCCTTCTGTTAATGGTTTATCAAGTATAGTCGGATCCATCGGAAACCACTCTGGGATCGTTGGATCTCCCGCAATATACTCCCTAGGCGTTTTACTAGAACTTGTTTGTGTCTTAAACTTTCGAATATGATCGAATTTACTTAATGTATTCACATCTGTATCAAATACGTGCATTGCTACCTTTTTCCGGCGCTCTTCAGGCAGTTTTTCATATATTTGATGCGTCACAGTACTACCGATTCCACCTAAACCAATTAATATTGTTGGAACTTGTAATGTCATGTGAACCACCTTCCTATTCTTGCTTGTTTGAAAAAAGGGAAAGAGGATTAATACTCCATCCCCTTCTTATCCCTACCTACTATTCACATTCGTACTTGTAAATCTCTTTACCATATCCCCTATCAATTAGTAAAAGTTCATTTGGATATAGTGTCTTATGTTCCATTCCTACTTCATCCTCTGCTATAAACATTCCATCAATAATCATTCCAACTACTTGTGATTCTTTCGCTACAAAGACAGATTTCGAACCTTTCTTCGCTATAAACGTAACGGATTGCACGTTTTTTCTTTCTGCTCTAAATGGGATACCAAAATAATGGTTCCACCATTTATTTCGAAGTAATTCTGGTTCAGATTGATATAGCCAATCTTTCGCTACCTCTTGATCCCATTCATAATACAGTAGTGCTTTCCGGTGAAATCTTGGCCGAACAATCCATCCTAAAACAATGATTCCTACTACTAGCAGTAATAAAGTGATAGGAATGACAAACTTAAAAATAAGCGCATATTTTTCATAAAACGGAGCATCTTGAATATGGAATGTTATGTTTTTCTTTACTTCTTGTAACTTTGAATCCTGCATTACGATGGTAGCTTCTACGGTGCCGGTATCTGTAAAATTAAATGTGTCGGAGTAATAGGGACGAGGATAAACATAGATTTGATTTCCATGTTGCTTTATTTCATAATTGATTGATTGTTTAGATGTGACACCAGTAGATTTTAATAGTTTTTTTACAGCTTCTTCTGTCATTAACTTACCATCTAACTGTGGTTGTAAAACAAATGGTTTACTATTCTCTAAATTTGTCACTTTTTCTTCATAATCTTTTGTAACAGTTTGAAGTGATAATTTCGGTTTCTCAGCTGTTTCAATTTTAAATTCTTTCGTCTGTCTATAAAACCCCTTTATATTCATATGAACTTTCCCGCGTACTAATCCTTTACCAAGCTTCGTTTCGTAATAAAACACATGCCTTTTATCGTTCCACTTCATTGCATATTGTTTTCCATCTATTTCTACTTCTGCCTGAAAGTAAGAAGACTGAACTGGCAACTCCGTAGGCTTTGCTTCAATAACAGCAGTAACACCTTCGTACATTTTCTCTACATTTTTTTGACTACTATCATCTTTGTCATAAGTAGAAACCGTATAATTAAGCGCTGGTTCAACTAATACTTGTAGTCCTTCTTTCTCAATGTCCTGATCCACTTCTATCGTATAAGTTCCTGGTTTAATAACTTCCTCATTTTCCGTACTTATATGAACTATATTTCCGAACAATTTTGCTTCTCCTGGTGCATGTATGGAAAAAGAAGATTGTAATTGTAATGGTTTAGAAATTTGTGTGACTTGATAATCGGGCAGAGAAGGCGATTGTCGTACAAGCGTCATACGCTTTAACGGAAATGGTGTTGTAATCTCTACTCTTTTCCCCACTACTTTCGTTTTTACAATCGATTCAACAGAGGAGAATGGATCACGATTTGCAACTAATGCTGCCACTTGATTTACACTTTTTACAATGCCATCTTCTCCGCTTGACGGCATCGTAACGCCATTTATCTCTTTCTTCCATATTTCCTTGAACGTATTTAGTTGTTCTTTTTCTTGTTGTCCTAAATCTTCTTCCATCGTAATTAAGACTGGATGTAACGATATCTTTTTTGCATCCATTTCTTTCTTAAACTGGGCTAATTTCCACAAAATTTGTTCTTTTCCGCCAACCTTATCTTTTTCTAAATCATTAAATGCCCCGTCAGTTAATACAATAAGCCAAAATTCACGTTTTCCATCTATATCTGCTTCCTTTTTTATAGATTGCATCGCCGTTTCTACCGCGCTAAATGGAGTATTTAAATACGTTTTCCACGCTCCAATTCCCTCAATTTCTGTTTGCCTTTTATCCTTCGTTAACGAAATGTTTAATGGATCATTCGGCTTACTCATTGGAACGTAAGAAAATTTATCTTTTTCATCCAATAGCGCAACTAAACTTTGCAAAGCATAATTGGCATATTTCCAGCGATCGTTATTTCTCATGCTGCCCGAATCGTCATATACAAGTGAAACGACCCTTTCCTTTGCCTCCTCTCCTTTTGCAAAAGCTGATAAAGGTAAACATATAAATAGAAACAACATGAACGTGGCACAAATTCGGATTTTCATGATGAAGCTTCGCCACCTTTGTAGACAAATTCCTATGTTTAAATTTATGAGAGGAAACAAGATATATGACTTGTATTTTAGGACAACTAACCCACCATAACTTTATTATGTAAACAGATCAGACACTTGGTAATATTCCTTCTAGCATTCTCTATCCAATTATATAAGTAAAAAAGCCTGTTTAAGCTCCACACTTAAAACAGACTTTTCCTACTTTTTATTTTAAAAACACACAACAAAAAGTTTGATTTTTGACTTAACACATCACTTCTATTGTAAATCCACCAGGTGCTTCAATATAAAACGTATACGCATGGGCATGCTTAGGAGGCTCGACCAAAAATCCATCTTCCTTCAATCTTCGATTTATCTTGTCTACTTGTTCTTCACTTTCTTGTGGAAATCCTACATGAAATGTTTTTGGATACTGAACTTCTTTCCCTTTCATTAACGTTAGTATAAATCCATCATTATCACGCATAACTGCAAAGGCATTCCCCCTTGTTCCACTACAAGTTAAGCCAAAATACTTTTCTAAAAACTCTCTTGCAGCTACTACATCTGCAACTGTTAAATTAAGATGTTTAATTCCCAACTCATCACCTTCTTTCTTAATTTTCTAACATTTTATCATACAATTAAAAAACACGCCTTTCACAGCGTGTTTCATTGCTTTACATACACTTCAACAATCGGATTCTCTTTATGATCCGCATGCAAGCGTATATTCTCTTCACCTGTATTATAAATACTAGCTAATAACATTATCGTTAACACATTAGGTGTCTTCGCATCACTTCCGTATTTTCTCTCAAGCGCTTCCTTATATTCAAAATCTAAATCCCCCTGCACATATGTATACACTTCAAAACCATCTTCTAAATTGCAAACTACTGTATCAATAATATCTGCCCCTACTTGCTTCTTCATTTCCTCTCGCAACGCTTCAATAAATTCTTCCCACGGTACTTCGTATGTCTGAAACTGATCTGTAGATTTCATGCCTTTTCCTCCTTATATATCCTCTTCTTATATTTCCCCTTTCCTATAACAATTATGATAGATAGGGCATTCGTACAAGCCGCACTTGTCCCCCTTACATATCGTATTACTGTAATGCGGAAGGAGGAAAGAACATGCATAGACAAAAATGTTATGATACATGCCGACGTTACTTCGGAAAAGTTGTTCGGATTGAAGACCGTGATGGCCGTATACATTTAGGAAAAATAATCGATGTGACACAAAGCTCTGTATGGATTGAACCGGTGCAACAGCGCTCATCTTTTGATTCAGGATTCGGCTACTATGACGCTTATGCAAACGGTGGTTGTGACCTTTGTGGAGGCCTTAGCAGGTGTGATAGTTGTGGATTCGGATGCGGTGGTGGATTCAGCAGCTGCGGATGTGGTGGTCGTGGTTGTAGTAGTTGTGGTTGCGGCGGCTGGGGAGGCGGCGGTTGTGGCTGGGGTGTTGAACTCGGATTTGGTTTCATCTTCGGAATTACATTAGCTGCATTATTTTTCATTTAACATAGTAAAGAGTTGGCTACCTTTAGCCAACTCTTTTTCTTTATTTTTCACATATAAAAATACGATGCCCTAAAATGTGTTGGTACATAAGCCGTACATTTTCATGCTGTACCCACGCCTCATATAACTCATTCGGAATATGTGAGGATACATTCCATTCTGGCTCTTCTACATAGCCAGAGATCGTTTCTGCAATCGTGCCACCGCCAGCAATTGTAATTCTTTTAAAATTTGCTTTCTGAAATAATTGTACCCACTCATTCTCAGTTAATAATTCTTTCATACCATATAATTGGGCGATTTTTTCTTCCTCCCCCTTATCAATGTGCCTATCAATAATCATTTCAATGACAACAAGCTTACCGTCCTGCTGTAATACACGATAACACTCCGAGATAACCCTTTCTTTGTCTGTAAAAGCGATGATTGATTCTCCAAGTACGAACTCAAATGAGTTATTCAAACACGGTAATTGCTCTACATTTCCTTCAATTAATTGTATATCTAACCCTTCAAACAACCATCTATCTTTTGCCTTTTGAATCATAATTTCATTCTTTTCAACCGTTGTTACTTTATAACCAAATTCCCTTGTCATATATGCCGCTGTTTTCCCCGTACCGCAACCTATCTCAAGGACATTCGCTCCATATTTAAAAGGCAGTTGTGCTAACAATTGTTTTGTTAACGTAAAACCACCAGGATGAGCACTTCCTATTCCGTAATAAGCTAGGAAATCGATGTATGTGTTTCGTTTCATGGGATTCTCCCTTTTTTATTTTATATATTCGAGGACGGAAGAAAAGTGCATAGAAAAAGGGGCGTATTGTACGCCCCTCATCTTACTTATCCTCTGTAATATATGCCCATTTATAGCTGTAGTCTCCACCAACTGGATGGTGAACAATACCTTTTACTTTAGGTCTTTGAACGATAGCATCACCACGTTGATATAATGGTGCAATTGCTGCATCTTCCAATAACATTTTCTCCGCTTTCAGTAAGCTATCCCAACGCTCTTTCGTTTTCGTTAATAGCTCACCTTTACCTTTTTGTACAATTTCATCATATTTAGGATTTGAATATCCTGTTTGGTTATGAGGGCCATTTGTAACAAACATATCAATGAATGTCATTGGATCTAAGTAGTCAGGCCCCCAACCAGCGTAAGATAAATCATAATCTAGATCTGATTCTAATTTTAACTTTTGTTTAAATGGCTGGTTTTTCAAATTCACCGTTAAACCTGGTAAGTTTTTCTCAAGTTCTCCTTTTAAGAATTCTCCTACTTTTTTCGCACCATCACCATCATAGTTTAATAGTTCTACTGTAATTGCATCTTTTCCAAGCTCTTTTTTCGCTTTTTCCCAATGCTCTTTTGCTTTTTTCACATCTGTTTTTAAAATATCTCCATTTTCTTTACGGAAGTCTTTTCCATCTGGGCTCTTAGCAAATTCTTTTGGCACTAAATAATCTGCAGGTGTAGAACCATCATTTAAAATTACATTCGTTAAGCCTTTTTTATCGTACGCTTTTGCAATCGCTAAACGTAGATCTTTGCTCTTTAACACTGTATCTTGCCCACCACGTTTTTGGTTTAAGCGTAAGAAGTACGTTGACGGTGTTTTTTGTGTAAAGAAGTCGGGGCTTGATTTATATTTGTCAACAAATTCAGATGTAAGTCCTGAACGATCGATTTGTCCACTTTCATATAAGTTAACACGTGTACCGCTATCTTTTACTACGTTAAAGTTGATTTCATCTAACTTAACTGTTTTATTATCCCAATATTGTGCATTTTTCTTTAACTTCCAACCTTCTTCATGTTTCCAGTCTGTTAATGTAAACGGTCCGTTGTATAACGTCGTATCTGATTCTAAACCGTACTTTTCTCCTTTTTCTTTTACAAATTTCTCGTTTAATGGATAAAATGTTCCAAATGAAGTTAATTCTACAAAGTAAGGAACTGGATTTTCTAATTCTACTTCTAACGTATAGTCATCTACAGCTTTTACTCCTAACGTATCTAGTTCAGCTTTTCCTTCATTAATCGCTTGTGCATTTTTCAAATCAAACATAATGTATGCATATTCTGCTGCTGTATTTTTATCTACCGCACGTTTCCAAGCAAACACGAAATCCTTCGCTGTTACAGGCTCTCCATTTGACCATTTTGCATTTTTATTTAATGTAAATGTGTATTTTTTACCATCATCACTCTTTTTATATGATTCAGCAACTCCTGGTGTTGCTTTATTATCTTTATCAAGTCGATATAAACCTTCCATTACGTTGTTTAAAGCTAGAAACGATACTTGGTCTGTCGCTTTAGCAGAGTCCATAGATGGAATCTCTTGAGACTCTGTTAAATTAAGCACTTGCTTCGCCGCTAGCTTTCCGCCTTCTTTTTCACCACTTTTTGGTGTTGTGCTTGCCTTCTCTTTATCTCCTGATCCAGAGCAAGCTGTTAATGCCATACTCATTACTAAAACTGGTGCTACAACCGCTGTCAATTTTTTCATCTTTTTTCTCTTCATTTTTTTGTACCCTCCCCAATTATATGTACGATATTAACATTTAGAAATTCTCTACTAACTTTTGTTATCAGAAAATTCTTATTAATTAATATTCTACTGTTTTTTAAAATTTTGTAAAGTATTTTTGTAAATTTTCTAAATATTTATTTTTTTATTATAGTAACTTGCTGTTTTAACTACTATATGAATTATCCCCCGTCTACTATATGTAAACATCCCTTCCCTTATTCCAATCTATTACTACGTTCTATATTTTTCTTATTAGCATGAGGTCTCTTACTATCATTCATCTGTCTTACTACTTACTGACCTCTCTATTTTCCTCCGATAGAACCTTCCTAATTACCTACCCGATTCTCAATAGGCTAACGAGATTTATTCCCTTATGCATACTAAAAAGCATTTCAAAAGCAGCTCAGCCACTTTTGAAATGCTTTCACTTTATTTTTTTCCGCCATCCTCAGTTACATACGCCCACTTAAAGCTATATTCTGGACTGATGTTATGTTTCACAATTCCTTTTACATTCGGTTTCATTACGTACGATCTTCCTGTTTGATATAAAGGAACTAACCCTGCATCTTCTTCAAGGAATAACTTTTCAGCTTTCCCTAACGTTTCCCAGCGTTTTTTCGCATCACTCATTAATTCATTACCTGCTTTTCCTACCATTTCATCGTATTTTGGATTTGAATAACTCATTTGGTTGTACGGGCTCTTCGATTCAAACATATCAATAAATGTCATTGGATCCGCATAGTCTGGACTCCAACCTGCATAAGAAATTTCATAATCTTGCGCAGTTTCTAATTTTAATTTTTGTTTGAACGGCTGAATTTTTGTATTAATCGTTACACCTTTTAAATTTTTCTCAATTTGATCTTTTACATAGTCAGCAATCTTTTTCGCAGTTCCATCATCATAACTTAGCAATTCAATTGTAACTTGATCTTTTCCAAGTTCTTTTTTCGCCTCTTCCCACGCTGCTGCTCCTTTTTTCGGATTATATTTCAGACCATTTTTAAATGTATCTTGATAATCTTTACCATCTGGCCCTGTCGCAAGTCCTTTTGGAACCAATTGATCTGTTGCTTTCGATCCATTATTTAAAATTACATTTGCCAATCCTTTTTTATCAACCGATAATGCAATTGCTTCACGTAGTTTTTTGCTCTTTAAAGGCGTATCTTGTCCGTTACGTTTTTGATTTAAACGTAAGAAGAATGTACTTGATTCCGCATACTCACCATATTCTTCTTTGTTCGATTTATATTTATCTACAAACTCTCCTGATAGTAATGTAAAATCAATTGATCCTGTATCATATAAGTTTACTTTCGTTGCAACCTCTTTTACTACACTATAGTTAATTTCTTCTAATTTCACAGTCTTTTTATCCCAGTACTTATCATTTTTCTTCAGCTGCCAACCTTGTTCATGTTTCCATGAAGACATAACGAATGGACCGTTATACACAGTTGTATCTGCTTCTAAACCGTACTTATCACCTTTTTCTTTTACGAATTTTTCATTTAATGGATAGTATGATGGGAATGCTAATAAATTTAAGAAATAAGGTACCGGTTTTTCTAATTCTACTTCTAGCGTGTAATCATCTACCGCCTTCGCTCCTAATTCAGTTACAGGTTTTTCTCCTTTATTAATCGCTTCTGCATTTTTAATATAGTAAGCAATAAATGCATATTCTGCCGCAGTATTCTTATCAAGTAAGCGCTGCCATGCGAAAACGAAATCTTTCGCTGTTACAGGATCACCATTTGACCATTTTGCATCTTTTCGCAGTTTAAACGTATACTTTTTACCATCTTCACTTTTCGTACTAGACTCTGCAGCAGCAGGAATTGGCTTATTATCTTTATCAAGGCGATATAGGCCTTCCATCGTGTTCCCTAAAATTTGCGCACCTAATGTATCAGTAGATTTAGAAGTATCCATCGTCGGAATTTCTTGGTTTTCCGTACGATTTAATACTTGTTTCGCTGCATATTTAATATCAGATTTTTTTTCTTCCCCACTATTTGATGTAGTAGTCGTTTTCTTTTCCCCACCTGACCCAGAACATGCTGTCAATGCAACACTCATCGCTAAAACTGGTACCACAACTGCCGTTAACTTTTTCATCTTTTTTCTCTTCATTTTTGTACCCTCCCTAATTATATGTACATTACCAACCCTTGAGAGACCCCTTACTAAAGATTTATTTTTATGAAAATTACAACTAATGCTATTCTACTCTTTTTTTCGCATTTGTAAATAGTTTAATTTTAAATATTCTGACTTTTTTATTTTAGTAGGATTTATCCCCCATCTACTATATGTACATACTATACACCTTATTCTCCTCTATTTAACCATACTAAAAATTAGTATTTTAAGCTCACAAAAAAAGCATTTAAAGGTAGCTAAGCCACTTTTAAATGCTTTTTCAACTCTATTATTTTTCAGTCACATATGCCCACTTAAAGCTAAATTCTGGACTGATATTATGTTTTACTACTCCCTTTACATTTGGTTGTAAAACATAAGAATCTCCACGTTGATATAAAGGTACAATCGCTACATCTTCTTCAAGTAATGTTTTTTCAGCTTTTCCTAACTCTTCCCAACGTTTTTTCGCATCGCTCATTAATTCCGTTCCAGCTTTTTTCACCATGCCATCATATTTAGGGTCAGAGAAGCTCATTTGGTTATGCGAATGTCCAGTCTCAAACATATCTAAGAACGTCATTGGATCTGCATAATCCGGATTCCATCCGCCATACGAAATATCATATTGTTGTTCAGTTTCTAATTTTAGTTTTTGCTTAAATGGTTGAAGTTTAATATTAACTGTTACACCTTTTAGGTTTTTCTCAATCTGATCTTTAATATATTCGCCAACTTTTTTCGCATTACCAGTATCGTAGTTTAAGAATTCAATCGTAACTTGATCTTTTCCAAGTTCTTTTTTCGCTTCTTCCCAAGCTGCAGCAGCTTTTTTAGGATTTGGTTTCAAACCGTTTTTAAATGTTTCTTGGAAATCTTTACCGTCCGGTCCAGTTGCTAACCCTTTTGGTACTAAGAAGTCAGCTTCTTTTGATCCATCATTTAAAATTACATTTGCTAAATTCTTTTTATCAATTGATAGCGCAATTGCTTCACGTAATTTTTTGCTCTTTAATGGCGTGTCTTGTCCATCACGTTTTTGGTTCATACGAATGAAATACGTACTCACTTGTGAATATGTGCCAAATTCATCTTTCTTGCTTCTATATTTATCAACGAACTCTCCATTTAATAAAGCAAAGTCAACTTGACCGCTATCATATAGATTGACTAAAGTCGCAGCCTCTTTAACAACACTAAAGTTAACTTCTTCCAGTTTCACAGTCTTTTTATCCCAATATTGATCATTTTTCTTTAATTGCCATCCTTGTTCATGCTTCCAATCTTTAAGAACGAACGGTCCATTATAGACAGTTGTATCAGACTCTAAACCGAACTTCTCGCCCTTTTCTTTTACGAACTTTTCGTTTAATGGATAATATGATGGGAATGCTACTAAGTTTAAGAAGTACGGTACTGCTTGCTCTAACTCAACTTCAAGCGTAAGATCATCTACTGCTTTTACTCCTAATTCAGTTACAGGTTTTTCTCCTTTATTTACTACTTCTGCATTTTTAATCGGGAATGCGATAAATGCATACTCAGCAGCTGTTTTTGGATCTAATAGACGTTGCCAAGCGTATACGAAATCTTTCGCAGTTACTGGATCTCCATTTGACCATTTTGCATCTTTGCGTAGTTTGAACGTATATTTTTTACCATCTTCACTTTTCGTGCTAGATTCTGCTGCTGCTGGAATCGGCTTATTGTCTTTATCAAGACGATATAACCCTTCCATCGTATTACCTAGCATTTGTGAAGATACTGTATCAGTTGATTTTGAAGAGTCCATCGTCGGAATCTCTTGTGTTACTGTTCGATTTAACACTTGTTTTGCTGCTAATTTTTCCCCTGACTTACTATCTCCACTAGAGCTAGAATTTGTGCTTGTCTTCTTATCTCCACCTGATGTAGAACATGCTGTTAACGCCATGCTCATTGCTAAAACCGGTGCTACAACTGCTGTTAGTTTTTTCATTTGTTTCTTTTTCATTTTGTACCCTCCCTAATTCTTAACGATAGCTATTAAATAATTTTCTGATAATTCTGTTTTTCTCTATATATTTATCAGACGATTCTTACTAATTCTTATTCTACTAATTTTTTAATTTTTGTAAAGTATTATTATTGAAAATTTTTAAAAAATTATTTTTTTACAGTAATATTCATAAAAATTCCATATTTTGTTCAAACCTTATTTCGCATTCATACACATTCGTTGTTTTAATCACTTTCATCTCATTTACCACTTGAATACTTGTTAATTATTGCTAATAAATAATGCATATATCTAAAAACATCTTTTCTACAAAAATAAAAAAGTCAGCAAAACTGACTTTTTACCCGACCATTTTTTCTCTTTTCATTTCCTCTACTACTCTCGTATACTTTTCATCATCAAATTCATTTTCACTTTTCGCAACAACTACAGTTGCAATACCGTTACCAATTAAATTAACGATAGCACGTGCTTCTGACATGAAACGATCTACACCAAGTAATAGCGCTAACCCTTCTAGTGGGATAACATTCATTGCTGACAAAGTAGAGGCTAATACAATAAATCCCCCGCCTGTTACTGCCGCCGCTCCTTTAGATGTAACTAATAAAATAGCTATTATAGTTAATTGTTGACCTAGTGAAAGATCGACGTGAAAAACTTGAGCTAAAAATATAGTTGCCATTGATAAATAAATCGTTGTTCCATCTAAGTTAAAAGAATAGCCTGTTGGAATGACTAAACCTACTACCGGTTTCGAACACCCGAAGTCTTCCATCTTTGTCATCATTCGCGGCAGTACTGATTCTGACGATGATGTCCCGAGAACAATAAGTAATTCTTCTTTAATATACGCTAAATATTTCCACAAACTAAATTTATACAATTTACAAATAAAATTTAAAACAATAAAAACAAATAATGCCATTGTCGCATATACACAAATCATTAATTTACCAAGTGGTATGAGCGTGCTTAAACCATACTTCCCAATTGTAAATGCCATCCCACCGAATGCTCCAACTGGTGCTAATTTCATTACAATTGATAAAATGTTAAAAAATACTTTCGATAATCTTTCAAAAAAGTCAATAACCGGTTGTCCATTTTTTCCTAACATCGTTAACCCTGCTCCGAATAAAATGGAGAAGAACAGAACTTGTAAAATATCACCTTTGGCAAATGCTTCAAACATGTTAGACGGCACGATATGTAAAAAGAAATCCATCCATTTCATTTCTTGCCCACTTTGTACATATTGTGAAACATCTCCGCCTTTTAGTTTTGAGGGATCTAATCCATCTCCTGGACGTACAACATTCGCTACGATGATACCAATAATTAAAGCCGCTGTTGTAACAATTTCAAAATATAATAGTGCCTTCCCACCAACACGGCCTACCTTTTTCATACTTCCCATACTTGCAATACCGAGCACAATTGTTAAAAAGACAATCGGTGCAATAACCATTTTAATCATATTGATGAATGTTTCACCAATTGGCTTCATTTGTTGTCCAACACTCGGCCAAATTGCCCCTACTGCAATACCACAAATAATGGCCACAATAACTTGGAATGTTAAATTCTTTACGATTCTCATTTTTGATACTCCCCTGTATTTTCATTTCTCCCATACTATTTCAATAATTGCTAATGATATATTCTATGTAATAGCCCCCCTGTTATTTAACTTAAACTATAACTTTATGTTACACTATTATCTTAAACTTTAAAATAGCATATAACATTCACGAATAAAAGACATACTATTTAACATAATAAAAAAGCAGACATTACATCTGCTTTAATTCTCCTCAATCTGTTTTTCACTTAATCCTAGATGTGTTCTAAGAGTATTACTCAAACTCTGTAGATCTTTTTTATTAGGATTATAATAATATACACGTTGCCCGTTTGGGCCATTAGGTAAGTATAAATCATCACCAGCTAATTGTATTTTTTCAACTGAACCGTTTAAACCGTATTTATAAAAAGATAAAATATCATCCATTACTAAATTTGTTTTAAAATCACCATCAACCGCCTCAACTATTTTTTCTAGCTTCGTAATCGATCCTACACTTTTTAATTTACTTAAAATCGCTTCAATAACAAGTTGTTGGCGCTGTCCTCTCATTGCATCACTATCAATATGGCGCGTTCTTGCTAGTGCAAGTGCTTCTTCCCCATTTAATTTTTGTAATCCTTTTTTCAAATGAATCGCATCAGGTTCATCTTTACTATTTTGCTCCGTAAATTCAACTGGGACATCCACTTCAATACCATCTAACCCATCAACAATTTTAGTAAAGGAACCAAAATTAAATTTCACAAAATAATCAACAGGCACCTGTAACAATTTTTCTACCGCTTCCACAGAAGCTTGCGGTCCTCCATCTTTACCATTTTTAACGAAACCACTTCCATATGCATGGGTTATTTTATCTTTTTTCTTTTCAACTGGAACATATGTATATGTATCACGCGGTATGCTCGTTAATTTCACTGTTTTATCGTCTTTATTAAAAGTCGCTAACAATAATGCATCTGTATGAAATGCACCATTATATTCCTTTTGTCGTTCTTGATTTTCATCAATTCCCATAATTAAAAGTGAAACATGATTTGCAATTGGCTTTACAGATTTCTCACGTAAATTGGATTTTTCACCTCGTGCTAAATTCAAATTAGATTTTTGTACAAGACTAGAAGTTTTCATATATACATAGGCTCCATAGCCAATTCCACCAAATAGTAATACCGCCAGTAGTAAACTTATTATCTTTTTCTTTTTATATTTTTGCTTATTTTTCTCTTCTCTTAAAGATGAATGATTCCCCATTTACTCTCCTCCTGTTTCTATTCATCCAATATGTTTTTCATTTTTTCATATTTAGCGCTATCCTTTTGAAACATACTTTCTTTCAATCCCTTATCTATTTGTATCCATTCAGTCGTAACTGAATATTGAATCAAGCCTTCTTGAAAACTAAGAAATTTCAACATAATCCCTGTATTTTTCTCCACAACCATTTCGAATTTCCCTCTTAAATCTTCAGAGGTGCTAACAGGCATCTCTATGTTTATAACTCCTTCAATTTTGTAACAATCTAATCCAAGATATTTCGTTTCTTTATAATTCCAATCTTTATATCGAATTAATAAATCTGCGAATTCTGATTGAATACTATATTTAGCTAGCCCTACATATTCATCATCATATCTCTTTTTCTCATCTGATTTTCTCACTAACCTTTCCGTAGGATTTAATTTTAATAGTTCATTGTTTCTTTCTTTCGGGTTCCATTTTGTCTCTTTATAGGTATACTTCTCATCATCAAACGCTTTTTTCTTCCCCTCGTTATATATAATTGTTCGTTTTTTGGCTAGTTTATCTTCTTTCGAAGAGATACCTCTTTGTTTCTCCGTATCAATCGCATACTTATATGTTGTAGCAATTCTTGATGAGCTAGAATATTCCTCAAATTGTCCTGAAATATTTTTAAAATAATCAATAGAATCTAGCATTTTTTGATGAATCTTTTCTTTATCTGGATAATGTACATTTGATTTTATTTCTTCTTCATTTTCATAATCAGAAAACGCTTTTTTCTTTACATATTCAAATACTCCACCATTTTGCGCAAAACTTTGTATAGAAAACTCAGACATAGATACCACTGAAAGTATACAAACCGCTGCACTAATTATCATCATATGAATTTTGTAACTTTTCTTTTTTACCTTAAGATTATGTAGCGTGCCATTAATCTTTTCATTTAACTCTGGAGGTACTATAACATTTTCATCTTTTATTCTCTTTTTTAATTTCTCATCAAATAATTTTTCATTATCCATCCTTTACACCCCCTATTCCATCTTTAATCGTTTTTGTAGTTGTTCCCTCGCACGTGACAATCTTGATTTCACTGTTCCTTTCGGTATTTCTAACAGCTTTGCTATACTCTCTTGATGCATGTCTTCATAGTAATAAAGCACCGTAACAGCTCTTAATTCTTCATGTAACGATTGAATCGCATTACACAAATCTATATCTTCATACTGATCACAAGCACTCATATTGTAATCATTCTCTTCTGTCACAATTACATTTTTATACGCTCTAATAATATTGTTACACTCATTTATTAGTATTCGAATTAACCAAGTTTGAAAAAATTCTTCTTTTTTTAATTTTTTTATATTTTCATAGGCTTTTAAAATTGTTGTCTGTATCGCATCCTCTATATTTGTCTCATCACGTAACATCGCCTTTGCTATTCGATACATCTTCGCTTTTTCTGTATGTATAAGCGCTATAAAGGCTTCATGATCACCTTTTTTCGCTAAAGAAACATCCGTTTCTTCTTTTACAATCATTTTATATAAAGGGATTACTTTCACAATTGCTCCTCCTGTTTCATCCTCACTTCATCACTTCCAATTTAACTTTACATGTATTAGACGTATGAACCTAGAAAAAGGTTCACTTTTTCGAATATTTCTGTAATTAAAAAGATAAATATCCTTTATAAGGATGCAATAAACATACTAGTTTAAATTTACAAATAAAAAAAGCCCACTTTCTCAGTGGACTTTCTACTCTATAACGGTAAATCCCTCTTCCTAAATACTACAATTGCTACGATAAAAATACAAAGTGCTACAGTAGTTAAACCTATACTTACCGGCCATATATTATATGATCCTTCAGCAATTTCTTTCGGACGAAACAGCGTGAATAATGATAGGTTTTTCATCCATTCTAACTTATCACTTAACTTCCCTACCATATCCAATACGAAAAATAAAATAGTTAAACTCGCTGAATAACTTAGTGCTTTTCTTTCGTCATTACATATACAAGAAAAGAAAAATGAATACGCACTAACGACTAAAAATATGAGCCCTCCGACTACATTTATCTTCAAAAATAATTCTTTATTTAAGTTATTATCTTGTAAAAACCATTCTGCACCTACTAACCCAGCTACATACGTAACAGATACAATAATTAGAAGTCCCAATATGAGAACAGCAGCTTGTGTAATCGCAATTTGCACTCTAGATACAGGTGTTGCTAGCAAGTATGCCATTGCTCCTTTATCTACATGACAAGCAATTAAATGTGTCGCAACTGTTACGCAAAAAATTGTTAAAATGATAATAAACAATAGACTATAGTATTCGCCCGCTAGAAAATCCATTACGTTTTGAATCGGACTTTCCATACCAACGATTTTTTTCACGCTATCAGGCATGGCAGCTATTAATTCATTTAGCCCTTTCGCTGATACCATTGACGGGAATATCCAAATTAATAACCACAGATATAAAGCTGCACCAGACGCATAACTCAAAATATTTTTTTGTGTTTCTTTCAAACTAGCTAAAAATAATTGCTTATTCATGCGTTATCCCTTCTTTCTTATCGTAATAATGCATAAATAAATGTTCTAAATCCATCGCTCTCGTTTGAAGTGCCGTTACATTATAGTTTGAAAGTGTTTGTAAAACAGTTTGATAGTTTCCTTGTACAATGATAGATGCCTCTCTGCCTTTTACCGCTTCAAATTGCAAATTACACTTTGTAAGGGACTCAATCTCTTCTTCTGATGATACTGTTACATCTATCACCTGTCTTCTCATACTTTGTAAATCGTGAATATTTTCAACCGTTACGAGTCGACCATCTTTAATAATAGCTACTCTATCACAAGTTCTCTCAATTTCAGTAAAAATATGTGATGACATTAGGATTGTTTTTCCTCTTTGCTTTTCCTCTAATATTAAATCTATAAATACTTGCTGCATAAGTGGATCAAGTCCAGATGTTGGTTCATCTAAAATTAACACCTCTGGATCGTGCATAAATGCAGCGACTATCCCTACTTTTTGCTTCATTCCTTTAGACATTTTGCGAATCGGTGTTTTCATATCAAATTGCAGACGCTCTATCAATTCATCTCGTCTTTTCGTATCCTTTAATCCACGCATTCCTTGCATTAATTTTAAAAACTCTAATCCGTTCATTCCTTCAATAAAAGAAATTTCACCCGGTAAGTAACCAACTTCCCTTTGAATTTTCGCCGCTTCATTCCAACAATCTAATCCAAAAATTGTCGCTTTACCAGTTGTCGGTTTTATAAATCCCATTAAATTACGAATCGTCGTTGATTTCCCGGCACCATTCGGTCCTAAATAACCAAATACTTCTCCCTCTTTTACATCAAATGTAATATGAAACAAACCTTTTCCGTTCGAAAACTGTTTTGTGACATCTTGAACTGAAATCATAATTCCACCTCATTTTTTGAAATATTTAATGTTTGATATTTCAAAATTATTGTACTCCTCATCTTCCATATTCGCAACAACTTTTTGAAATATTTATTAGTCCATATTTCAAAATTATTGTTTTCCATTATTTTTTCTTGTATATTTTAAGTGAGATAATATGAAGCGACCTCCTAGATTATCAAGTCAGGGATTTTAACCCATAATAATGAATGAAAACATTATGAATGGGGTTATACCCTATGATAATAGGAGGCCACTATGGAAAATATAATCTATATTGGGATGGATGTCCACAAGGAAAGTTTTAGCTTATGTGCACTACACGGAACAACTGGGGAAATTGTAAGAGAAGCACGATGTGCTTCAAATGTATCTCTCGTAAAAAAATTCGTTGAGAAACTGAAAACAAAATATGGTGAAGATATAAAAATTAAAGCTGGATATGAGGCTGGTTGTTTAGGGTATTCACTTCATAATCTTCTTGAACAAAATGGAATTGATTGTGATATTTTAGCTCCCACAACAATGTACAGTTCATCAAAAAATAAAATGGTTAAAAATGATAAATTCGATGCCAAAATGATTGCTCTTAATTTAGCAAATGGCACCTATAAAGAAGTATATGTTCCAGAAGAAGAGGATGTTGCCGTGAAAGAGTATATCCGCATGTTAGGTGATTTTAAAACATCTTTGAAAAAAATAAAACAACAGATAAAAGCATTCCTTTTAAGGCATGGCTATGTGTATGAAGGGAAATCAAGCTGGACAATCGCTTATATGAAATGGTTAAAGAATCTTGATCTACAAGGATTATTCAAAGAAACGTTAGGCGAATACCTATTACAGTATGATGTTCTAGTCGATAAAATTGAGCGGTTCAGTCTGAGATTAGAAGAATTATCTCATCGTGAAAGGTACGAAGAACCAATCGCAAATTTAAGATGCTTAAAAGGTATAGATACAACATCGGCAATGACTGTTCATGTGGAAATTGCAGACTTCACTCGTTTTCCCACGGCTAAAGCATTTATGGCTTATGTAGGATTGACACCAAGCGAAAGCTCAAGTGGAGAAAAAATCAGTCGACGTTCGATTACAAAACAAGGAAATTCGACCGTTAGGTCTACTCTTGTAGAATGTGCAAATGCGTTGGTAAAAGGAACAATCGGATTAAAATCGAAGCGAGTGAAAGCAAGACAAAAAGGGCAACGAAGCGAAGTGATTGCTTATGCGGATCAGGCTGTAGAAAGGTTACAAAGAAAATATTATCGCATGATATATCAAGGGAAACCTAGAAATGTTGCCGTTACAGCTATCGCAAGAGAACTGGGGTGTTTTATATGGGGATTAGAAACAGGTAAAATTCACCGAAAATAAAGAGGGAAGGATATGAAGTTGATTGATTCATTCATAGTTAGAAACCAAAGGTATCAATTGATGGCATAGATGAGCTTCAGAGATAGTGAATTACAGGTCTGGCTATCTATGACTCACCTCTTCTGGCATGGCTGAAATTCTGATAAACAAGCTATTTATTAGAATTTGAAAAGGTGTGATCCACGCAGTGAGATTATAAGAGCCTAACGACGAACCATTAACCTGAGGTAACCAATCCACGAATAACAGAGTGGTTAACTGTCGATAGATCTTATTTCTGAAGCTTTTGTATGCCATCAAGAAAAATATTATGGGTGAAAAACTATTGACAAAGGTCACTTCATAACAGGTGATTGCATTGAACGGCTTTGAAAGAGTAAAAGAAAAGAAAAAGCGTGCCATTAAAGAAGCAGCATTCGTATTATTTTCAGAACGTGGATTTAATGAAGTGAAAATAGAACATATCGCAAAAGAAGCAAACGTTTCTCAAGTTACAATTTATAATCATTTCGGAAGTAAAGATGCGTTATTTAGGGAGCTTATACAAGAATTTATCATATCTGAATTTCAATATTATAAAGAGCTTGCAGAAGAAAAATTACCTTTTCATGATATGATGCAAAAAATGATTGTAAGAAAAATGAATACTGGCGGATTATTTCAACCTGATATGTTACTACAAATGATGCAAAGGGACGAAGAACTCCGTAAGTTTATTTATAGTTATCAAAATGAAAAAATCCTACCCTGGTATTTAGAAATATTAGAACGAGCTCAGCGCAAAAACGAAATTAATCCACACCTTACTAAAGAAATGATGTTACTTTACATTCAAATGTTTACAAAATTAGGTGATGAATTTGGAGCACAACTTCTTGAAGGAGATCGGGAAAAACATATAAAAGATATCGTTACGATGTTCTTCTATGGTCTTTCTGTTCCACAAAAATAAAAAGACACGAATTTCGTGTCTTTTTTATTTTATAGAAATGACTCTACCCTTTTCACTACTTTCAATCGCTAATTGAATCAGTTTAATAACATCTAAACCCTCTTTTGCTGTTACAGGTAGTTCCTCACCATTTAATATACTATCTCGTACACCTTTATAATAATTGTCATAACAACCGACTTCTGTTGGAATACGCTCTAAGCTTTCTTCTGTTTCTAAAGTAGCAAAATTCTCTTCATCGTCTACTCCATAACCGTTATCACCTGGCTTCATTCCATTTTTTAATTGCTCTTCCTGCGAATCCATACCGTACTTCACGATAGAACCTTTCTCTCCATGCACTATAAAATGCGGTCCAGCTTTTTTCACATAACTGCTACTACGTAAAATGACACGTTTAACTCCGTAATGAAGTACTATGTGGAAATAATCATCCACCTCTGCACCTGGTCGTTGTTTTATTACATCTGCACTTATCGCATCTGGTTTCCCAAATATTGATAACGCTTGGTCAATTAAATGCGATCCTAAATCGTATAATATACCGGAGCCTGGTAGATTTTTTTCTCTCCATCGATCACGTACATGTGGACGGAAACGATCAAAATTCGATTCATATGCGTATACATTCCCTACTCTGTTTTCTCCTAACAATTTCTTAATTGTTAAGAAATCATTATCAAAACGACGATTATGATATACGCTTAACATTACATTATGCTGCTCTGCTAATGAAATAAGCTCTTCCCCTTCTTCAATTGAGACAACAAATGGTTTTTCTACAACAACATGCTTACCTTTTAAAATTGCTTCTTTTACATATGGAAAATGAGTTGTATTAGGTGATGTAATAACAACTAAGTCAACATCAGCTCGCTTCACCAATTCATCAATTGTACTAACAACATTAGCGTTTGGTAATGTGTCTTTTACTACCTCTTCTTTTGAGGATAATACAGCACGAATATCATATTCTTCTATTGTTTGTAATAGTGGGATATGAAATGTCGTACTAGAAAAACCAAATCCTACAATCCCTACACCTATTTTTTTCATGTTGCCCCTCCATTTGTCCCGCTTTAACGGGCAGTAAGATTCCTAACTCAAAATTCAGTGAAAGCTAAGGAATTAGGTGAGGAATCAACTGCTTGTTAAAGCCCGATTGGTTCAACTAATAATCAGTGAGGATGAAGAAACTCCCCATTGATTAAAGTTTCACTTTATGAGAACGATTTCATTCAGTTATTATAACAAGATTATTATTATTTACATAATAAATTGCCTAGAAAAAAGCATCTTGCTACTATTCATAGCAAGATGCCCTCTTTATTCTGGTCTTTTCTTCGTCCACGTTTCTACTACTTCACCAGTATCATTAACATCTAGCACAAGGCTACCATTACTATACCGGTCTTTATTTCGATACGCTTTCGGATCAATCTCTTCTACAATGTTTTTCTCTGTCTTCATGTAAACTAATTCATCGTCCCGAACAATTTCAATACCGACAATGCGGTACGGATTACGTTTTAATTCTTTGAAAATAACAAGACCGCGTTTCGCCCTCGTTGACTTTTCAATTTCTGATGCTTTTAGACGTTTTACAGCACCGCGCTGTGTTACGAGAATAAGTTGATCTTTGTCACCATTTAACGGTTTACCAGAAGCGACATAGTCATCTTCTTTTAAATTAATTGCTTTAACACCAGCAGCTCTTACACCGACTGGACTTACTTCATCTTCATGGAAAATAAGTGCATATGCACCGTGTGTAGCAAGAACAATATCACTCGTTCCATCTGTCGCAAATATATCGACAACTTCATCATCTTTTTTCAAGTTTACAGCAACGAATGCCCTTGAATAACGCTGAACTTTATATTGATTTAATTCTGTTTTCTTTATCATACCATTTCGTGTTACAAATACGATAAATCGTTTTTCTTCCTCAAAGTTCGGTACAACCGTTGCCCAAATGATTGTTTCATCCCGGTCGAGTGAAACGATATTAGCAACGTGCTGACCTAAATCTTTCCAACGAATATCTGGCATTTCGTATACTGGCAGATATATATAGTTTCCTTTATTCGTAAATAAGAGGACTGTCTCTGTCGTATTCGTATCGAATCGTTCAAGTAAGATGTCACCCTCTTTCATACCGAAGTCTTTGCCGTTTGAGGCATTATGTGAGCGCCATCCAGTACGTTTCACATATCCTTCTTTCGTTACAGTAACGATGACATCTTCTTGTGGGATCATCACTTCTACATCGATTTTAATTTCCTCGATTTGATCTTCAATAATCGCGCGTCGATCATCACTATATGTTTTCTTAACTCTCTTTAAATCTGTTTTAATTACTTGAAGTAATCTTTTTTCACTTTGTAAAATTGCCTGTAGCTCAATAATTTTCTTATTAAGCTCATCTGCTTCTTCTTGTAACGCCGTAATGTCTGTATTCGTTAAGCGATATAATTGCAAGGAAACAATTGCTTCTGCCTGTGCTTCTGTAAAGCCAAATTTTGCACTTAAATTATCTTTCGCGTTACGTTTATCTTTTGAAGCTCGAATTGTCTCAATTACTTGGTCTAAAATCGATAATGCTTTCTTTAAACCTTCTACAATATGTTGACGATTTTCTGCTTTTCTTAATTCATATTGCGAACGTCTCGTAATAACCTCTTTTTGATGTCCAATATAAGCATCTAAAATTTTCGGTAATGTCATAAGTGTTGGACGACGATTATTGATCGCTACCATATTAAAGTTATATGGAATTTGCAAATCTGTATTTTTATATAAATAATTTAAAATACCTTCGGAGTTTGCTTCTTTCTTTAATTCAACAACAATTCGTAAACCAGTACGATCTGTCTCATCACGCACTTCAGCAATACCATCTAACTTTTTATCTAGACGTAATTCATCCATTTTCTTTACAAGGTTTGCCTTATTCACTTCGTAAGGAATTTCAGTGATTACAATTTGTTGTTTCCCACCGCGCACTGTTTCAACTTCTGCTTTTCCGCGAATAATAATTTTACCTTTACCTGTTTCATACGCCTTTTTAATACCATCAATCCCCTGAATAATACCACCTGTTGGGAAATCTGGTCCTTTCATAACTGTTAATAAATCGTCAACAGTACTATTTGGCTTATCGATACGCATCATTGTAGCATCAATAACTTCTCCAAGATGATGCGGAGGAATTTCTGTTGCATAACCAGCGGAAATCCCTGTAGATCCGTTCACTAATAAATTCGGGAACGCTGCTGGTAATACAACTGGTTCTTCACTCGTATCATCAAAGTTTGACACGAATTCAACTGTTTCTTTATCAAGATCACGTAATAATTCAGATGCGATTGGTGATAAACGAGCTTCCGTATAACGCATCGCTGCCGCTGGGTCCCCATCAACACTACCGTTATTACCATGCATTTCAACTAAAACATTACGTACTTTCCAAGTTTGGCTTAAGCGTACCATTGCTTCATATACAGAGGAATCTCCATGTGGATGATAATTACCGATAACATTACCTACTGTTTTAGCTGATTTACGAAACGCTTTATCATGTACATTACCTTCTACATACATAGAATATAAAATACGTCTTTGTACTGGCTTTAAGCCATCACGTGCATCTGGAAGTGCACGATCTTGAATAATATATTTACTATAACGTGCAAAGCGATCACCTAACACGTCTTCAAGCGGGAGGTCATGAAACTTCTCTGCTTGCATGTTATTCCACCTCCGTCTCCATAATCATTTCATTTTCTAAAATATTTCCTTCTTC
Source organism: Bacillus sp. FSL K6-2944 (assembly GCF_038005385.1). NCBI lineage: Bacteria > Bacillati > Bacillota > Bacilli > Caryophanales > Bacillaceae > Bacillus > Bacillus sp. FSL K6-2944. The sequence goes on from NZ_JBBOTE010000001.1 coordinate 2,381,732, forward strand.
TTGCATACCAAACTGTACATTACGTTCAATCCATTTACGGCGCGGTTCTACTTTATCGCCCATTAATGTTGTAACGCGACGCTCTGCTCTTGCTGCATCATCAATTTTCACGCGAATTAATGTACGCGTTTCAGGATTCATTGTTGTTTCCCATAATTGATCCGCATTCATTTCACCAAGTCCTTTATAACGTTGTAACATATAGCCTTTTCCAACTTTTTTCGTTACACCGTCTAATTCCTCATCTGACCAAGCGTATTCAATTACCTCACTCTTACCTTTTCCTTTACTTACTTTGTATAAAGGAGGAAGTGCGATAAATACTTTACCAGCTTCGATAAGTGGCTTCATATATCTGTAGAAGAACGTTAATAACAATACTTGAATATGAGCCCCATCCGTATCGGCATCGGTCATAATTACAACTTTATCGTAGTTAATATCTTCAACATCAAATTCATTTCCTACACCGCCGCCAATCGCATAAATGATTGTATTAATCTCTTCATTTTTAAAGATATCAGCAAGCTTTGCTTTTTCTGTATTAATTACTTTACCACGTAACGGTAATACGGCCTGGAAACGTCGGTCTCGTCCTTGTTTCGCAGAACCACCGGCAGAGTCACCCTCTACTAGGTACAGTTCATTTTTTTGCGGGTTACGTGATTGTGCAGGTGTTAATTTCCCGCTTAACGTACCTTCTGATTTTTTCTTTTTCTTACCACTACGCGCTTCTTCTCTTGCTTTACGGGCTGCTTCACGGGCTTGTGCTGCTTTAATTGCTTTTCTCACAAGAAGTGTAGCTACATCAGGGTTTTCTTCTAAAAAGTATGCTAAATGCTCAGATACAATGGCATCAATTGAAGAACGCGCTTCACTTGTACCTAGTTTCCCTTTCGTTTGCCCTTCAAACTGAAGCACTTCTTCTGGTACACGTACCGAAACGATAGCCGCTACACCTTCACGAATATCTGTACCTTCTAAGTTTTTATCTTTTTCTTTTAATAGTGCTACTTTACGAGCATACTCGTTAAACACACGCGTCATCGCTGTTTTAAATCCAGCTTCGTGTGTTCCACCATCTTTTGTACGTACGTTATTTACAAACGAAAGAATATTTTCTGAGTAACCATCATTAAACTGGAATGCTAGTTCTGCTTCAATCCCGTTTTGTTCACCAGTGAAATATACAACCGGGTGAATTGAATCTTTTTCTTCGTTTAAATATGAAACGAAAGCTTCGATTCCTGTTTCATAATGAAATATATCTTCTAAATCATTACGTTCGTCTTTTATCGAGATTTTCATTCCTTTTAATAAGAATGCAGATTCACGTAATCTCTCACATAATGTTTCATAATTGTAATTTGTCGTGCTGAAAATCGTTGTATCTGGTTTGAAGTGCATTGTCGTACCAGACTCTTTTGTTTTCCCGATTTTCTCTAACGTTGTTGCAGGAACGCCACCATTTTCAAAACGTTGTTCATAAATGTTACCATCACGCTTAATTGTTACTACTAACCATTCTGACAAAGCGTTTACAACTGATGCCCCAACACCGTGTAAACCACCACTCGTTTTATAGCCACCTTGACCAAACTTACCACCTGCATGAAGTACAGTTAAAATAACTTCAGGTGTAGGTTTCCCAAGTTTATGCATTCCCGTAGGCATTCCTCGCCCTTTATCTATAACGCTAATACTATTATCTTTATGTATTACGACTGAAATTTCGTCGCCAAATCCCGCTAACGCTTCGTCAACGGAGTTATCTACTATTTCATATACTAAATGATGCAATCCACGGCTATCCGTACTCCCGATATACATACCCGGGCGTTTTCGAACGGCTTCAAGTCCTTCTAACACTTGAATCGCATCTTCATTATATTGGAACTGATGCTTCGCCAAACTCCTTGCCCCTTTCCTAATCCAAAATCAGAACATATGTTTCTATTATAGAATAACGCCTCGACTATAGTTTTGGCAAGTTATCTTATCTCTTTTATATACCATCTTCAATAGAAAAATCCTTGTTTTCTCACAAGGATTCCTCTAGGCTACTATTTCAGAAAAATAATCGTTTGTCAACGAGAAATGGATATGTATTCCAAGATTACACATTCCAAACCTTTATTATGATCCAAATGATCAAGATCCAAAATGGGATTACAAATAACAATCCCCAAAAACAGCCTTTAAAAAATCTCATGATGAACACCTCGTTCATCGGCCCTACTTATCTATAATGAGGGCTGAATCAATCTTTCTACCTTTAAATCTATACTATTTTGTCATCGCATGTTCTACTTTAATACAACGATCCATTATTACAGTATAGTCTTTTTCTTTTAAAAGTTTATATGTATCCTCATCTTGTACTCCTAATTGTGCCCAAAAAACATCTGCATCAATCTCTACAAATTCTTTTGCAACATCCATTAAAAACTCTGAGCGACGAAATACATTTACAATGTCAACGTGTTCCTTAATATCCTTTAGTGAAGAAACTGCCTTTTCTCCGAGCACCTCATCTACTGTTGGATTAACTGGAATAATGCGGTATCCAGCATCTTGCATTGCTTTTGAAACCATATACGATGTACGTTCTGGCTTATCTGATAATCCAACAACCGCAATTGTTTTGCTTTTCTTTAACACTTCACCAATTTCCGTACGAGTTGGGTTTTCAATTGTCATAATTAATCCCTCCTATTCCTTTAGTATAGCCGATAAAGAAAGTCTCTTTCAATATGAAAGAGACTTTCTTTTATTTCGATTATTGATTCTTTGTAGCTGAATTATCTGCTAAAGTAGCCGATTTCGTCATTTTTTGACCGTTACGGTAGAATGTAACTTCTACTTTCTCGCCTACTTTTTTCTTTTCATATAAATATTTACGGAATTGAAGAGCATTCTCTACTTTTTGATTATCTAATGCTACTACAATATCATATTGCTCTAAACCAGCTTTTTCAGCTGGTGATATTGGGTAAATTTTACCTAATACAACGCCGTTTGTTACTTCTTTCGGTACTTTCAATTGATTGACTGCATAAGCTTGCACATCTTCTAGTGAAACAACACCTACTCCAAGAGCTGGACGTTTTACTACTCCATCTTTTTCAAGAGATTCAATAACTGGTTTTGCGATGTTAATTGGAATAGCAAATCCAATTCCTTCAACTTCTTGTTGTGCAATTTTACTTGAATTAATCCCAATTATTTCACCATTTTGGTTAAATAATGCACCACCACTATTACCTGGATTAATCGCTGCATCCGTTTGAATAACTTGTGCTTGCCAATCTGGTCGTTTATCCCCATCAATATCAACCGGAATTTCGCGTTCTTTACTACTGATTATACCTTCCGTTACACTTCCATCAAATCCAAGTGGATTACCGATTGCAATGGCTTTTTCACCCGCACGAAGTTTACTTGAATCACCTAAAGTGGCAACTTTATTTACATTAGATCCATCAATTTCAACAACCGCTAAGTCTAACCAAGGGTCCTTACCAACTAATTTCGCATCAACTTGCTTTCCGTCGCTCAGCTTCACAGCAAGTTTATTTGCTCCATCTACTACGTGGTTGTTTGTTACAATATATGCTTTATTTCCTGCTTTTTTATAAATAACACCTGATCCTGAACCGGCTTGTTGTTCTTGACCTGTCGGTTGCATTGCAAATGGATCAACACTTTGTTGCATATTAATAACACCTACAACAACATCTTTCGCCCCTTCAATCATACCAGGTAAATCAGTTTCATTTTTCGCTTTATTTACAACAGGAACTACAGTACCTTCTACTTTTGAATCCGAACTAAATGATGATACTGGCGCTCCATTATTTTGAGCCCATGACATATATGGTGCTGCAAAACTAATCGAAACCGCTCCGACTACAGCTCCCACTAAACCTGTGAAGAAATAGCCTTTTTTACTACCTGATTTTCTCACTTCTCTCGTTTCACTATGCTCTTCATTTAAATTTGGTCCGTCGTAATATCCCATGTTTTATTTCCCCTCTCTGGTGAATTCGTATTTTCAGTATAGTCACGTTTTGTGTCCTTCTTGTGAACTCATCGTGAAATCCAATTAAAAAAATACACTTATCTAACATTGTAGACAAAAAAAGTATTTTTTGTACATTTTACCTTCAAAAGAGAGTATAAAATTACCATTTCCCTAGGCTAAATTACACAAATCGTTCTAGATTATTCTTCAAATTTATAACCAACTCGAATAACAGTACCGATATGCTTCGCTTTATCTCCTAGCTTATTTCGAAGTTTTTTAATATGGGTATCAACCGTTCGGTCATCACCGTAATAGTCATATCCCCATAACTGGTCTAATAAATGTTGACGTGATAACACAATTCCTTTGTTCTCCATTAAATACACAAGAAGTTCAAATTCTTTATGTGTCAATATAATTTCTTCTCCATCTACTAAAACAGTTCTAGATAGACGATTCACTTCTATTCCAGCTAAAGACATAGCATTTTCTTCCGCTACTCCTACCGCACCATCCGCACGTTTCAATAACGTCTTTGCACGAGCTACTAATACTTTCGGGCTAAATGGTTTCGTTACATACTCGTCTGCACCTAATTCGAAACCTAGCAATGTATCATCCTCATCCGAACGTGCTGTCAACATAATAATTGGTACTGCTGATTCTTTTCTAATTCTTCTACAAACAGACCATCCATCTATTTCCGGTAACATAATATCTAACATAATTAAATCAATTTCATGCTCTGCAAATAACTCTAACGCTTTTTTTCCATCTTCTGCTTCGATTACTTCAAAGCCTTCATTACGAAAATAATCACTAACAATTTCACGTAATCTTCTTTCATCTTCAACAAGCAATACCGTTTTGTTCATATAATCTATCCCGCCTTTTTACTCTTTCAATCGAATAATACGTTGATTGGAGCTTCCGCGAAATGGAAGTGTTAAATCTTTTTCCTCAATTTCAAACCTTCCATCGACTAAAACATCCCCATAATGTAACAACTCTATCATATCATTATTTTGAGAACTCTGTATCTCTTCTAACGTATAACCTGTATACATCCATAGGTTTTTTTTCAAATCTTTCACGATTTTTGCTACCATTTTCACTTCAGCAGCTTGAAAAAATGGATCTCCACCTGAAAATGTTACATCAGTTAATGGATTACTTGCAATCTCTTTCACAATTTCTTCTACTGTCATTTCCGTTCCGTTGCAAATATTCCACGATTTCGGATTGTGGCAACCAACGCAACGATGCGGACAGCCCGCAAAAAACACGACTGTCCGCAATCCTTCTCCATCTACTACACTATCATGAATAATATTCATCACTTTCATTTATGTTTCACCCGATCTATCTCTTCACTACGTTTCGCACTATTCCACTTTGACATATCTCCTACAAGATAGCCTGTTATACGGCGAATTCTTTCTATATTAGCCTCATCTTCATTCCCGCAACTTGGACATTCATTCCCAATAACCCCGTGATAACTACAGCACTTACAACGGTCAACAGGATGATTAATTGAACCGTATCCAACGCCATGTTCTGCCATGGCTTGTACAATTTGTTTTAATGCCTTTTTGTTATGCATTGCTGCTCCGTCTAGTTCAATATAAGTAATATGTCCCCCGTTACATAGAGCATGAAACGGGCCTTCTAAACGGATTTTATTTATCGCTTGAATGTTATAATAAACTGGAATATGGAATGAATTCGTATAGTAATTATGGTTCGTTATACCGCTAATCACGCCAAATTCTTTTCTATCTTTTTTCACAAACTTCCCTGATAATCCTTCTGCTGGAGTTGCAATTACTGAGAAATTCAGTTGATGTTCTTCTGTCGCTTTATCCATTCTATCTCTCATAAAGGAAATAATTTCATACCCAAGTTTCCATGATTCTTCATCTTCCCCATGATGCTTTCCTGTTAAAGCTACTAAACATTCCGCAAGACCGATAAAACCAATACTTAACGTCCCTTGTTTTAAAATCGAGGCTACGGAGTCTTCAGGCTGCAACGTTTCTCCACCACGCCATACACCTTGTGAATATAAAAACTGAAAATCTCTTGCTCGCTTCGTACATTGATACGCAAATCTTTCTAATAACTGCTTAATTCCTAAATCTAAATAATAGTTTAGCGCTTCAAAAAACGCTTCTTTTGAACCACTAATTAACGCTAATTTCACTAAATTAATAGACGTAAATGATAAATTCCCTCTACCAATCGCTGTTTCTTCTCCATGTATATTAGACATAACACGAGTACGACATCCCATGTAACATACTTCACTTTCTGGTCTTCCATCATAATGCACTGCATTAAACGGAGCATCTAAAAATGAAAAGTTAGGGAATAATCGCTCTGCGGTTGTCTCTAATGCTAATTCAAATAAATCGTAGTTCGGATCACTTTCTTCAAAATTCACACCTTTTTTCATCTTGAAAATTTGAATCGGAAAAATCGGTGTCTCTCCTTTACCAAGTCCAGCTTGTGTCGCTTTTAAAAGTTGTTTAATTAACATTCTTCCTTCTTTCGATGTATCTGTTCCATAATTAATAGAAATAAACGGTACTTGTCCTCCGCCCCTACTATGCATACTATTCGAATTATGAACGAAAGCCTCACACGCTTGATACGTATCATTTTCCGTTTCTTTCCATGAAAATTCTTCTATTTGTTCTTTCGTAAGCGGATATGATTGTAATCGTTTTTTATGTCTCTCAATTGTTTTTCGTACATAAGGTGCTAAATCAATATCAAAGAGTGCAAACGATTGACCACCATGCTGCATATTTTGATTCGCTTGAAAAATAATAGACGAAAGAGCCAATGCACTTTTAATGTCTTGCGGTTGTCTCATATGTCCATGTCCAGTATGAAAACCATTAGCAAGCATTTGCGCTAACGGAATTTGTGAACAAGTCGTCGTTCCTGTTGCATAAAAATCTAAATCATGTGGATATAATATATTTTCATTTATCGCTTTTTTCACTTGATCTGACAATAAATTCTCAACAGCATAATATTTTGCACTCTCAGATGCGAACGTTCCCATTACGCCCATTGGAGAGCGGCCGTCTACATTTGCATTTTCTTGCATCAAATCTTGTTCATTGCCGTGGACTATTGTCTCAAACACTTTCATTAATTCTTCTTCTCCACGTGTATTATTTTGTAACATTTATAACCCTCCACCAATATGTTGTTATCTTTTGATTAAAATGTTACTACATATAGTCTTACTGTTTCTGTGAGAAATGTAACATTACTGTGAAATTTTTTTCACGAAATAATGAATTTTTCATTTACAAAAAAGAAATGTGCTCTTTACAAATGTATGGTACAATAGACGGGAAAAACTCTTTTTACCCTTTATCAACACATTTGAATAAAGGAGACTGAACTTATGGTTACTACATATCTTTTATTTATCGTTGCCTACTTACTTGGCTCGATTCCATTTGCACTAGTTGTTGGAAAAATCGGCTACGGAATCGATATTCGTGAGCACGGGAGCGGTAATCTAGGCGGAACAAACACATTCCGCACATTAGGGAAAAAAGCAGGTTTTACCGTTACAATTGCTGACATTTTAAAAGGGACATTAGCAACAAGTCTACCAATGATTTTCGGATTAGATATTCATCCACTATGGTTCGGGTTAGCGGCTGTTCTTGGACATGTCTATCCAATCTTCGCGAAATTCCGCGGTGGTAAAGCAGTTGCAACTTCTGCTGGGGTGCTATTATGCTATTCACCAGTTGTTTTTGCAATATTGGCTGTTGTATTTTTCACCCTTTTATTTACAACAAGATACGTATCACTTTCTTCTATGGTAACAGCAGTTGTTGCTGTTATTGCATCCATTGTTAGCGGGGATAAAATCTTCATTATTGCGATGTGTTTATTAGCAGGTATGGTTATTTATAAACACCGTGCAAATATCGGACGAATTATAAATAAAACTGAACCAAAAGCAAACTTTTCAAAAAAGCAAAAATAAGATCGTAACCCACATAACGCAAAAAGAAAACGTGAAGCATATTAATAGCGTCTTTTTGCGTTATTTTTTATACTAAAGAAAAAGCAACATAATTTGGAGGAACTATACATGAATCTTTCCGTAACAAAAGAAGCAGCACAATGGTATAAAACTGAATTAAACTTACAATCAAATGAAACACTACGCTTTTTCGTACAATACGGTGGTTGCAGTACTGTGCAAAAAGGACTTTCTTTAGGTATTCGTAAAGATGATCCTGCACATCCTGCTGTTCAAATTCAAGAAGAAGGTATTAATTTCTTTATTGAAGGCGATGATGAATGGTTCTTCGATGGACATAATTTATCTGTTACACTTAACGAAGGTGACGACTTCCCACAATTTAATTATGAAAAATAAAAAAACGTGGCTTCTGCCACGCTTTTTTATTTTTTCTTAATTTCCTCATATTTCGCATACCACTCAGGATATAACTTTTTAAATGATACAGGGCGGAACCCTTCTTTTTTCGCACAAATATTCGTTGTGCTTGCAGTAATACACAGTTCACCATCACCATTATATATTTCATATCCATATACAACGCGAAGTGGGCTCACAGTATCTACCCATGTTTTTACGCTTGCTTTTTCTCCGTAACGCATCGCTTTACGGTATGAAATTTGTAAATCTAACACAGGAGAAATAATTCCTTCTTTCTCCATTTCAACATATGAAAAACCTAAATCTTGTATAAGTTTCGTGCGACCTAACTCAAGCCACACTAAGTAGTTTGAATGGTAAACAACACCCATTTGATCTGTTTCCGCATAACGGATTTCAACTTCATGTTCTGCTACAAACATATGTATTCGCCTTCTTTCACTTCTGCTACCTTGCATACATTTAATCATAATACAGTGACATCAAAAATAAAATAAAAATAGTGAATCTTTTCCCGAAAGGAGCAAGCATATGATTCAAATTGTAACGGTTCGTAGTGGTGATAGCGTATATAGCTTGGCATCAAAATATGGATCAACACCTGACGAAATAGTAAAAGACAATGGATTAAATCCAGCTGAAACGCTCGTTGTTGGTCAGGCACTTATCGTTAATACGAAAGGGAATAATTATTATGTACAGCCTGGTGACAGCCTATATCGAATCTCTCAAACATATAATGTCCCCCTCGCTAGTTTAGCTAAAGTTAATAATTTATCTTTAAAATCTATTCTCCATGTCGGACAACAATTATACGTACCAAAAGGTACAAAACGAGCTGTAGAATCCATCGCTTATTTACAGCCTTCCACTATACCGATTAAAGAGAGTTTAGTTAATGCTACACGTGCCATCAATCCATTTTTAACATACTTAGCTTATTTTAGTTTTGAGGCAAAAAGAGATGGCACATTAAAAGAACCTACTGAAACAGCTAAAATCGCTAATATTGCAACGCAGGGTAAAACAATCCCTATGCTCGTTATTACAAATATTGAAAATGGTAATTTCAGTGCCGATCTAACATCGGTTATTTTACGCGACGCAACGATTCAAAACAAATTTATTACTAACATTTTGCAAACAGCTCAAAAATATGGCATGCGAGACATTCATTTCGATTTCGAGAGTGTAGCACCTGAAGACCGCGAGGCGTATAATCGCTTTTTACGAAATGTAAAAACACGCTTACCTAGCGGGTACACATTGAGCACAACTCTCGTACCGAAAACAAGTTCAAATCAAAAGGGAAAATTTTTCGAAGCTCACGATTATAAAGCGCAAGGGCAAATTGTTGATTTCGTCGTCATTATGACATATGACTGGGGATGGCAGGGCGGGCCACCGATGGCGATTTCTCCTATCGGTCCGGTGAAAGAAGTACTTCAATATGCAAAATCTCAAATGCCTCCCCAAAAAATTATGATGGGGCAAAATTTATACGGGTTTGATTGGAAGCTTCCATTTAAACAAGGAAATCCACCCGCAAAGGCAATTAGCTCTGTCGCAGCTGTTGCACTAGCTCGTAAATATAATGTCCCTATTCGTTATGATTTCACAGCCCAAGCTCCTCATTTTAATTATTTTGATGAAAACGGCGTGCAACACGAAGTTTGGTTTGAAGATTCACGGTCTGTTCAAAGTAAATTCAATTTAATGAAAGAACAAGGTATAGGTGGTATTAGTTACTGGAAAATCGGTTTACCATTCCCACAAAATTGGCGTTTACTTGTTGAAAACTTTACGATTACGAAAAAGGGCTGACAAAAGTCAGCCCTTTTTGTACATTTTGTTAAGATTCATCTTTGATTTCACTTTTTAATGAGTCAATACTTTCTAAACGTCTTTGATTTTTTGCTTCAATAGCAGCACGATCTTTTTCATTAGAAAGTTCCGCTGTTTCTTTTGCTTCATTAAAGTTATCAACTGTATTTTGCACCATTTCTTGTAACTTTTCAGCGTTGTCACTTCGATTATCTGGATTGGGCATGTACTTCCCTCCTAATATTGTATATACACACCATCTTAAATTACCTATCTTTCCTCAAATTTATACATAAAAAAGAAGAATGATAACATTCTCCTTTTTAACCGTTATCAACAATCGGTTGTTTTCCCGTTTGGTCTTGCATTTGCTTTCCTTTATTTCCACCAGCTTTTTTCGATTGTGTTCCAATATGATTTGGCGCAAAGTCTTTTGAATTTTTTTTCGGATTACCCATTACTATCGCCTCCTTAACACTAGTATCGTACTAGTGTTAAGAATTATTCAGCTTGCTTAAAAAGTTTCATTTCATAACGTTTTTCAATGCGCTCTTCAATGCGATCAATTGCATCACGATCGCTTAATAATTGTTGTTTATTTTCATTTACCAGTTCTTCAAACGATTTACGGCGACTTCTTCTCATGTTGTTCACCCTCTCTCCTTCGCTTTCTTATTACATAGTATAAGCAAACGAAAAACTCTTTAATCAGATTTGTAAGAAAATTTTATGTTTTAGTACTCCTAAAAAAACTCCGTGTACAATATATTGCACACGGAGTTTTTCATACCATAATATTTAAATACTCTTTCAACTTTTCATCTGCATTCATTTCATTTTCTTTATAATCATGAAGCGCCTGTAATACAAAATCATACTGTTCTAAAATATAACTTTCTAATCTCATAACATCCTCTAAGCTATTAAGCATAATTCTCGTATTACCAACTTCACTTTTTAACGCTGGTTCACATTTTAAGCTTGTACATATTTCTTTCACATCTTCTTCTAATATCTCTGTTAATACATATTTCTTTCGCCCTTTTACCTTTACTCTCATAACTGGATAAAAAGCTTTTATATCTAAATAACTTCCTACGTTCATACAACGTAGCCATTCTACATTCCGTTTATTACATGCAAGTATTTCTTTCACCGCTTCATATACCGCAGTTTCATCAAGCATAACCTTATTTACTTTTCGTTTCCCTTCTTCTTCAATAGCTGCACACTTTTGATAAACAGCAGCACACGTAATGCAATCGTCAAATGCATTATGAGAGCTTAAACGAATGCCAAGCATTCGTTTTAACGTTTCAAGTTTATGATTAGGCGCATGCTTCATGTATTTCTTCGCTAAAAATACAGTATCAATTACTTTATTTTTAGGTTCAGGCAACCCAAGCATATTTACATTACTTTTCAAAAAGCGCATATCAAAAGAAGCATTATGAGCCACAATAACATTTGTATGTAAAAATGCTAAAAATAAAGGTAACACTTCTTCAATCGTCGGTGCATCTGAAACGCGATAATTGGTAATACCTGTTAAACTCGTTATTCGGTCCGGAATTGGCCGCTCTGGATTCACGTATGAAACAAATTGATCTACTAATTCATGATTACGATATTTCACTGCTGCAACTTGAATAATTTTATCATTATAAGGGTTAAATCCTGTTGTTTCAAAATCAATTACAACATAATCTAACGGTAAGGATACATTCCCCACTCCATACACTCCTTTATCTATAAACGGTTATATTTCTTACATCATATCATGAAGTGATTACTACTTGAAAAAGAAAAGGCAGAAATGGGAACTCTCCACCTCTACCTTTTCACCATTATTTTAATTTAGCAACTCTTTTCTCCATCTCTTTTTGTGTCATCGGCCCAATAAACTTATCTTGAATGACACCTTTTGTATCTATAAAATACGAAGTTGGAATCGTAATTACTTTATACGCTGTTGTCACATCAATGTTCTTGTCCAATAAAACAGGAAAAGTAATTCCTTTTTCTTTAATAAAATTGCTTACCTTCTCTTCCCCCCCACCTTTTTCTGAAGGCGTATAATTGACCGCTAAAATTTCTACGTTCTCTTTATGTTCTTTATAGAAAGCCTCCATATCAGGCATTTCTTGTTGGCAAGGTCCACACCACGTTGCCCAAAAGTTTAAAATCACTTTCTTTCCTTTTAAATCTGATAGCTTTACATTCGTTCCATCTAACTTCGTTAATTCGAAGTCTGGCGCACTCTTCCCTATTTCAATACCATTCCTTGCGATAATCTCTTTCATCGCAGCTTCACTTTTTTCTTGCTTCACTTTTACCGCCTGCTCTTTATTACCAAACTGTTCATAAGCTGCATATCCCGCTAAACAAAGTAACACTACAATAATCGTAAGCTTCCGCCACATTTTATATCACCCTAACGTATTATCTTCTTTTAACACATTCATCAAAATACTATATAGCTTATTTTAGCTTATACGGACAAGCTTGGAAATATTCACATTCTAAATAATCAGAATTTTTATAACTATGATGAAATATTTACCTTTCCATCATATAATTAGAAATAAATATAATATTTTACAATGAAAGGAGCTCTCATGAATTTATTTGAAAAAATACTTCTATATATTCTTAGTTTTATATTTTCCCCAATCGGAATTATCACATGGATTATCTCACTATTTAGTAAAGATCCTGAAAAAAAACAAGTTGGACGTATTTGTCTCTATATCGCATTAATCTCATTTATCCTTTGGGCAGGCCTCGGCATTATTACTTTTTTCACGATGACTACCATTACTACTATAGAATAGTTATAGAAAGGATGATTATTTTGGGAGAACACCCTATCACCAAAGAGCTACGCTATATACGAATATGCTTAGTTATTTTAGTAATCGTTCTTTTATTTTTCAACAGTGAAAAAGTCGTTGAAATTTCTACAAATCATGATTCCATAGAAAATGTTCCCACCAGTAATATGACACAAATTGCGGAAAATACATTCGCTATTCAAGAATATAATCCATTACTAAGTAGCGAACATACAATTAAGATTTTCAAATATAATCCAGATACAAATCAACTTACTCTCGTCAAAGAAGTTAATTCTAGTGATCCGAATTCTTATACTTATCAACTTAATGAGAACGAATAAAGTGAAACTTTAATCAGCCCTCACCAATCGGGCTGCCCGGCAAATAGCGGAATAAAGATAAGGGCATTACATATCTCTTATCTTTTTGTTTGCAACTCTTTGTACAATGAGTTGCAATTTAATAATTCTCTAGGATTCCCACATTCCACAATAGTCCCATTCTTTATGACAACAACACAATCTGCTATCATCGCTCTCTCTACATCATGTGTTGCCACAATTCTCGTTACATTTCTCCCTATCCTTTCAATTATATTCCAAACCAGTTCTTGATTGCCTGGATCTAACCCAGCCGTCGGTTCATCTAAAATAATAAGAGTTGGATTTGATACAATCGCTCGCAATAATGCGAGACGTTTTCTTTCGCCTCCTGAAAGCTCTTCACCGCTTTTATGTAGCACAGTTTGACTCCCTTCAGGTAACCCTCTAATAATCGGCGTTACATTTATAAGTTCACTATTTTTTTCTAACTGATTTTCTAAACACTCTTCCCCGAAATACATATTCTCTGTTACCGTCGTTCGGAAAAAACGTGGTTCTTGCCAAACTGTAGTCATACGAGCTTCATTACCATAATAAGCAATGCTACCGTTAGATGGTTTATACAAGCCCGTTATTAACTTTAAAAGCGTTGTTTTTCCTGCACCGCTTTCTCCCACAATAATAACGAGTTCACCAGGACGAATTTGCAAATCAATATTACGAATTCTGCATTTCTCTTCGTCATTCTCCTGAAATGAAACATTTGTTATCCTGATACCCATCGCTCTTTCTACATTGTTATCTGCTGCTCGTTTATTTAAAAAGCAAAAAGTTCTATTTGCCGAAGCGACTGCAACTTGTGTCATTATTAATAAATCGCCCACATAACGGACAGGGAAAAAGAGCATCTCAATTGTCGCTAACACTGCAATGAGTGAACCAACTTCTATTTCTCCCCTCATTATTTTTTGTGCACCTATAATGAGAACAAGGATATATGCTCCTGTTTCAATCACCGTTCCAACTACTCCAATACAATGTTGCATCATCGTCTTCTTTACTTCCGATTTATACGATTGTGCCGTTACTCTTTTAAATAAGCGAATTGCCCATTTTTCTTTTTGTAAACTCCGCAAATCTTGTATCCCCTTTACAAACTGTGACACCATCTCTACAACACTTGAGTGATTTTTTTGAGCAACGCTTGCAATATCTCTTACCTTTTCTCCCATCAGTATTGGAACAATTGTACTTAAAAATAAAAACGGAGTTACCCACAATATAAACTGTATATCTATATGTTGTAGTGCTATGAAAGCTCCAATAAATTGGGCAATAGCGTGTATATATTCTATTAATATAGAGCCATATAATCTGACCCAGTTCGGAATATCAGACACGACCAAAGTTTCTAACTCTCCTTGCTTAATCTTCTCACTCTCTTCAAACGGTAATGAGAAATAGTGACGCAATAATTCTATACGTTTCGTTTGTAATATACGTTGACTCGCTTTTGAACTTATATAATCAAATAAAAGATTGTTCGCCCACATTAAAAAGCGACTACCCGCAAACAAAGCTATATATAAATACGCACCTTTTAGCTCTCTTTGAATAAGATTGTCTACAATTAATCCCATGAAAATTGGGCGTGATAAATTTAAAATGGCAGCAATTATCCCACTACATACAGCTGCTATTACTAATATTTTCTCTTGTCGTAACGGCAACAATATTCTTTTATACTCTGTCATGACGTTTCCTCCATTTTTATAGTAAAAAGAAAGGGATGAAACCAAATGGTTTCATCCCTTTCCATAAAATAAGGAAGCTAACTATTGTTAGCTTCCTTATTGTTCATTTCAATTATTTAGTTCGACACTTTTGATTCTTCAATTTTCTCACGAAGAACCATTTGCAGAATACCACCGTGACGGTAGTAATCAATTTCAACTTCACTATCGAAACGAGCTACTACTTCAAATTGTTTTTCGTTGCCATCTAAATCAGTTGCAACTACTTTTACAAGATCACGTGGTCTAACTGATTTGTCGATTTGAATTTCAAATGACTCGTTACCAACAAGACCTAACGTTTCAGCACTTTCGCCATCTTTAAATTGAAGTGGTAATACACCCATTAACACTAAGTTACTGCGGTGAATACGTTCGAAGCTTTCTGCGATTACTGCTTTAATACCTAATAAGTTAGTACCTTTCGCAGCCCAGTCACGAGAACTTCCCATACCATAATCTTTACCAGCAACAACTAGAAGACCTGTGCCATCTTCTTTATATTTCATAGCAGCATCATAGATTGATGTTACTTCACCAGTCGGCCAGTATGTTGTATATCCGCCTTCTGTTCCTGGTGCAATTTGGTTTTTAATACGGATGTTCGCGAATGTACCACGCATCATAACTTCATGGTTACCACGACGAGAACCGTAAGAGTTAAAGTCAACTGGTTGTACGCCGTTTTCTAATAAGTAGCGTCCAGCTGGTGTGTGCTTACCGATTGAACCTGCTGGTGAAATGTGGTCTGTCGTTACAGAGTCACCAAATTTACCAACTACGCGTAAGCCTGATAACGTTTCAACTTCACCTGGTTCTTTAGATAAACCTTCAAAGAATGGTGGGTTTTGAATGTATGTTGAATCATTATCCCAAGTATATAAAGCTTCGTTTGAAGTTTGGATTTCATTCCAACGCTCATTGCTGTTAAATACTTGTGCATATTCTTTCTTGAACAGTTCAGATGTAACAACGCTTTGAACTACATCTTCAATTTCTTTAGCTGATGGCCAAATATCGTTGAAGTAAACAGCATTGCCATTTGCATCTTTACCGATTTCATCATTTTTCAGGTCAATATCAACAGTACCTGCAAGTGCATATGCCACAACAAGTGGTGGTGATGCTAAGTAGTTTGCTTTTACAAGTGGATGAATACGACCTTCAAAGTTACGGTTACCAGATAAAACAGATGTTACTAGTAAGTCGTTTGCTGCGATTGCTTCTTCTAATTCTGGCGCTAATGGACCAGAGTTACCGATACAAGTCGTACAGCCGTAACCAACTGTTTGGAAACCTAATTGATCTAAATATGTTGTTAAACCAGACTTATCTAAGTACTCTGTAACAACTTTAGATCCTGGTGCTAATGATGTTTTTACATACTCAGGTACTACAAGTCCTTTTTCAATTGCTTTCTTCGCAACTAGACCTGCTCCAATTAATACGTATGGGTTTGATGTATTTGTACAGCTTGTAATTGCTGCGATTGCAATTGCACCTGTTTTCATCGTTACTTCTTTATCTTCTAATGTAACCTTCACTTCTTTATCGAACTCTTGCTCATTAAATCCAAGTCCTTGTGTTCCAACTGGTGCTACAACAGCTTTGTGGAACGCATCTTTCATATCTGAAAGTGGAATTAAATCTTGTGGGCGTTTCGGTCCAGAAAGGTTAGATTCAATTGTATTTAAATCAATTTCAACAAGATCAGTATAGATTGGATCTTTACTGTCTGCTGTATAGAATAAACCGTTCGCTTTACAGTATTCTTCAACAACGCGAATTTGTTCTTCATCTCTACCTGTTAAACGTAAGTATTCTAATGAAATATCATCGATTGGGAAGAATCCACAAGTTGCGCCGTATTCTGGTGCCATATTTGAAATTGTTGCACGGTCAGCTAAAGGCATGCTCTTTAGTCCATTACCGAAGAACTCAACAAATTTACCAACTACACCTTTTTGACGTAATACTTGTGTTACTTTTAATGCAACGTCTGTCGCTGTAGTACCACTTGGAAGTGTACCAGTTAATTTCACACCGATTACTTCAGGTACTGGGAAGTATGAAGGCTGTCCAAGCATTCCTGCTTCTGCTTCAATACCACCAACGCCCCATCCAAGAACGCCGATACCGTTAATCATTGTTGTATGTGAGTCTGTTCCAACTAATGAATCTGGGTATGCAACTAAGTCACCTTCAGCATTTTTCACAGCATGAACAACTGGTGCTAAATATTCAAGGTTTACTTGGTGTACAATACCTGTAGCTGGTGGAACCGCACGGTAGTTATCAAATGATTTTTGTGCCCAGCTTAAAAATTTATAACGTTCTTCATTACGTTTAAACTCTAAGTCCATGTTGAATGCAAGCGCGTCTGCCGTACCCGCTCTATCAACCTGTACAGAGTGGTCAATTACAAGGTCTACAGTAATTTCAGGATTAATTTTGTCAGGATCTCCGCCCATGTCTGCCATTGCTTTACGAAGCGAAGCCAAATCAACAACAGCTGGAACACCAGTGAAATCTTGTAAAATTACACGAGATGGTTTAAATGGAACATCGATATCTTGCACATCTTTCGTTCCCCATTTCGCTAAATTTGTAACATGCTCTTCTGTGATTACACGTCCGTCTACTTGACGAAGTACTGATTCAAGTAAAACTTTCACGGAATATGGTAATTGAGATACGTTGCCAACCCCTGCATTTTCAAGCGCTTTCAAATCATAATAATGATACGTTTTTCCATCTACTTCAAAAGTTGCACGTGATTGAAATGGATTATGTTTGACCATTATGTTTCCCCCCTGTTAAACGTGACTAAGTTGTCTGAATATAAAATGTAGACAAACTTTTCAATACCTTACGATAATATCTTATTACAACTTTCTAAATAAGTAAATAATAAGAAACTTATAGATTATCATAAGTTTTCTTTATGTTTCTAAATTTGAATAGCTTTCATACTCCTTATGAATACTATTATCATAAAGTAAAGTGCTCTATCAGCGGTTTACTTACAGTTCATACATACTATGAACTGCTCATCATTCAACATACAAAAAATGTTATAGAGGTGAAATAAAATGGGTAAAAGAAAAGCAAATCATACTATTTCAGGAATGAATGCTGCATCTGCACAAGGACAAGGAACTGGTTACAATGAAGAATTTGCAAACGAGCCTTTAACTCCAGCAGAGCGACAAAATAATAAGAAACGTAAAAAGAACCAGTAAAGAAAAATCCCAAAAGGTCTATTTTCCTTTTGGGATTTTTTCTAATGTTTATAACGTAGTAATTCCGAAACCGTTACAAATCGATAGCCCTGCTTTTTCAGCTCAGGTAAAATTTTTGCTAGTGCCGCTACCGTTTGACTACGATCATTTCCTCCATCATGTAACAATACAATATCGCCACTTTTAGCATTTTTCACTACATGATTTACAATGGATTCAACCCCTGGATTTGCCCAATCACGTGGATCTTGATGCCACGACCATAGAACAGTTTGATAACCAGCTTCTTTCGCTGTTTTAAATACAGCGTCGTTAATATATCCGCCAGGAGGACGGAATAACAAAGGTTCTTTCACCCATTTTTCAAAAAATTTCTTTCCATCTAAAATATCATTTTCTAATTTTTCATCTGATGAATTACTCGCATACAAATGATTCATCGTATGATTTCCAATTTCATGTCCCTCTTTTAACACTTGTTTCACTAAATATGGATTGCGCTGAACTCGAAATCCAATCATAAAAAATGTCGCTTCAGCCTTATATTGACGTAATAAATCTAAAACTTGTGGTGTATACGTTGGATCTGGTCCATCATCAAATGTAATTGCAATAATTTTTTCATTATTAGGTACTTCCCATGTTACATAACCAGTTGGTTCTAACTCTTTTCTGAGCAACATTTTCGCTTCCACTTTTTCCACTTGAAATATATGTACTGCACATAGCAAAGAAAAAACTAATAGAAAAATTTTCTGTTTTAGCATAACGTTTACTAAAGCAGCAAGGTTGTCGAATAAACAACAACCTCATTTACTTTTCTAATCGATCTACATTTCGCATTATATTTTGGAGATTATTTTCATATTGCTCAAGTTGTGGACGTTGTGTTTCTGAAGCTACCTCTAGTGCATTTTGAATTTGTTCATATGCTTCCTGAACCTCTTGGCGTAATTCTTTTAAATCATGACCGTAGTTTGGATCATTTTTCACAATGTTGTTAAATGCATTTTCTGCTTGTGTAACGCCTTGCTGCGCTGCTTGAAACGCTTGTTGTTTATCTTTATGATATGGCATTATATAATCCCCTTTCTGTAATAGTTAGTCCCAATTATCTTTACCTTTTTTTCTAAAAACATTCTCGTATAAATTTGCAAACTTCTCTCATTCTAAAGAGGAAGAGGAGGTGTCACATACAATGGGAAAAAACAATCGTGAAGCGAAAGAAAAAAAAGGACAACCTGAACCATTAAGCGGATCTCATAAAGTAAAAAACCGTAACCATTCACGCCAAAAACATCATGCGCATCATGATATGTAAAACAAAAAGTGCACACTAGCTATCTTTTCCACATACAATGTTTATATTTTTCCATTTATTCTTCACCCCCTACTTCATTCATGCATAACATAGTATGAATTGAGATTTTACGGAGGGTGTCTTACATGGGCAAGAAAAAGAAGGATTGTCTTTTTCATGTTGATGGTTTCGAAGAATGGATGGATCAATTTTGTTCTGACTCTTGTAGTAACTTTAGTTTCCCAAATCAAATTCATATTGACCTTTGCGAAACGGAACAAGAATACATTTTGGAAACAGATGTACCAAATGTAACTGAACAAAATGTAGTCATTAAAAAGATGAAGACAGGCCTAACCATTTGCATACTTCATAATAATATTTCTTTACAGCGGATCATTCCTTTACCCGATAATATTATTTATAAGAAGATGCTAGCCTGCTTAGAAAATGGATATTTAGCCATTCATATTTCCAAAAATGAAGTTGCTGATAAGCATGAAAAGAAAGTTCTTTTTTCAAATTAAGAGTTAATATAATACGCACTAAGCCCCAGTTGGTTACTGGGGCTTATGTTATTTCGCATGCATTTCTATATTAGAATTTCTATCATATCTTTTTTTCGATAAACCTTTTGTAACTAAAAGCACAGGAAATGCCACAGTTGAAAATATAGCTAGTGCTGAAAATATTGCAAACCCATTTTGGTACCCGTAGTAATCGAGAAGTACTCCTCCAAACCACGGACCTATTACTGCTCCAATTCCCGAAAAACCCATCGCACCGAAGTATGTTCCTTTTAGATGCGCAACAGCAATATCATCAATAAATACATCCGTCATTGAAAACATTAAGACTTCTCCAATTGTAAAAATAATTGTACAGACGGCAGCACCTAGCATAGATTCTACTACTCCAAATCCAAACAATCCTCCGCTCACAAATAAAGTTCCAACCATAATGGATGCTAATGGTGTGTATTTTTTGCACATTTGAATAACAGGGTATTGGATAATCACTACAACAATTGCATTTAAAGCGAGCATATATGAGAATAGCTTCACTCCATCCTCAAATATATGTGCATTTGCAAAATATTGAGATACTGTCGTCGTTAAATGTGAAAAGCCGCAATTACTCAAAATAATACCGACTAAAGCAACTAAAAATACTATATCTTTTCGCAATATACGCATTGCATTTAACATTGTAACAGGTTTTTCTGTACTCACTTTCTTTTTTTCCATTGGATACTTCTTAAATTGGAACGCTAATATAGCTGTATATAGAATATATACCCCAGCTGCTACTAAAAAAGGAATTGTTGATTTTGCACTTCCAATCTGTAATCCAACAATTGGTCCAATAGCAACTCCAACATTTATTGCACCGTATCGTAAGTTATAGACGAGTAACCGATACTCAGGCTTTGTTAAATCTGATAATAATGCTCTTGATGTTGGCTCAAAAAACGACCTACATAATCCATTTAAAGCGTTTAATAAAAAGAAACTTAAAACATGATCCGCAAGTGAAAAACCTATAAACACAAAAATCCAAACGATCATGGACCAGAGCATAATCGTTTTCCGGCCAAATCGATCTGATAAATTCCCTCCGATAAAACTAGCAAAAACACCAACAAGTGCACTCGTTCCGATAATAGCACCAGTCATTCCAGCTGATACACCTTTAACAGTCGTTAAATAAATCGCTAAAAAAGGGATACTCATTGAAGTTGCAAACCTAGCAAACAATGTCCCTAAAATAATACTCATTCCAAGCGGATGAATATGCTGTAACTTCCCCTTCATCGTTAAACCTACTCTCTCTATTTTCACAAAAAAAAGAAAGCAAAGGATCTGCTTTCTTTTCCTTTTTCTATACTTGAGCTGTTGATACCCGAGTTGTTCTCGTTATGTCCATATCAATTCCATATGTGAACTGTAATTCTTTACACACATCTTTAATTAAGATTGCGACATTATACTTTTCATTAAATTGTAAAACTATGTTTTCTACTTCTTCATATGTATACTTATATTCCCCTGTAATGACACTTTTTAGATCAAAGCATTCGTTAATACAAAGTTGTACAAGTAGCTGGTCATATTTCTCTATTACATCTTCTTTCTTCCAAAGTAACTCTTTTACATATAACCGATCAAACTTCACACTTTCTCGATTACAATCCGTTAAAATCCGGGTCATTTCATTTAATTCTCGATATAATTCAGAAATATTTCTGCTTAAACTAAGCAGTTTATCTACGCCGTTTTCATATAACATATTCATTCCACCCCCGCATTTTCTTTTTCTTATTATAGCAAGAAAATTCTAAAAATAGTTTCTTTCTTCTGAAATATTAGGAAACTAATTTCAATTGCTTTACAATGAAACTAGTTAATGCGAGAGGAGAAAGAAAATTGGAGCACAAATTATATTACACTGACGCTTATAAGCAAGACTTTACTACTAAAATTATAAAGCGAGATTATGATAAAGACGGTAACTTATACGTTGTTTTGAATGAAACAGCATTTTATCCGACAGGTGGCGGACAACCATATGATACTGGTACATTAAATGATATCAATGTAATCAATGTAGAAGAGATAAACGGAGAAATTCGTCATTACATTGCAGAACAATTACATACAGAAGACGTAGAAGGTAAAATCAATTGGGAGCGCCGTTTTGATCATATGCAGCAACATGCGGCTCAGCACATTTTATCTGCTGCCTTTTGGGACCATTTTAACATGCCTACAATTGGATTCCATCTTGGTAAAGAAACAGTAACAATTGATTTAGAAACAGAAAATCTTCATGCAGAAACGGTTGAAAAAGCAATACAAATTGCAAACAAAATTGTTTTTGAAAACCATCCAATCCGCATCCAGTGGATGAACTTAGAAGAAGCGAAAACGTTGCCCCTTCGTAAAGAACCGACTATGACAGAAAATATACGCGTTGTTATGATCGAAAACTTTGATTATAACGGCTGTGGCGGAACACACCCGAAACGTACTGGTGAAGTAGGTCCTATTCAAGTTCTTAGCTGGGAACGCAATAAAGGTGGCATACGACTAACGTTTATCGCTGGCTGGCGCACACTTAAATTAATAGGGCAGCAACAACAAATTATGAAGAATGTTTCCAAACAATTAAACAGTAGCGAAACTGATATTCCAACAAAAGTGGCGCAACTGCTTACTTCTCAAAAAGAAAACGAAAAAGCAATACAAACAATGAATGAAAAATTATTATTTGCAGAGGCAAATGAACTACTTCAACACCCTACGGAAATACATGCCGGCATACTTATTTCTAAAGTATTTACAAATCGTTCTATGCAAGAAATCGCAAAGCTTTCCGCTATTATTACAGAACAACAAGAGCATGCAATTACGTATTTCGTCATCGAAAATGATGACAAACTACAATGTATTCTCGCTTGCGGAAAATCAGTATCACTCGATATGAATGCTCTTTTAAAAGACGCTCTTCCTACAATCGAAGGAAAAGGTGGCGGAAATAAGAAGAGTGCTCGCGGTGGCGGGAAAGCAATTATGAGCGGAGATGAATTTTTAAATCAGCTTGTTTCTTCTTTACAGTCAGCAGTTTAAAACATGTTATGAAGGATAGCGAACGGCTATCCTTCCCCTATATTTACAGACCTATATTTTGTTTCAAACCTTGATAACTCCCTGCATTTACAAAACCTTCACTTATAAGATTGATAAAAGTTTCCGAAAAACCATAATGACTTAAATCTTTAATCGGCACCATTTGCACATCATGAATTGGATTATGATCAAACTCGTTAGAAGGTAGCATAATTTCACCTTCAATCCTTTTAAGCAAAAACGTTATATGTAATAAAGACGGGCGAGCATCTGGTTTATCACAAACATAGAGTAGCTTCTGAATGTTAACTTCTAACCCTGTCTCTTCTCTCATTTCTCGAATCATTGCTTCCTCTAACGTTTCGCCATTCTCTGCTCTTCCTCCAGGTAAAGACCAATTTCGATTAGCCACTTTTTGCTTTACTAGCAATACCTTTTCATCTTCAATTAAAATTCCTGTAACACGAACTTGCATTACATTTTCCATATGCAATCTCCTCTTCCCATTATATTTACAAATTAACCCTTCCATAAAAAGAACATATGTTTTATAATTAAAGAAAATTATGGAAGAAAGTAGTTGTTACATTCATGCGTCCACCTTTAACAAAGTCTATATCACTTGAAGATTTCCAAAACTATTATTGGTTAAAAGCAGAACTCCAAACATTTTGTCGTGAGAATGAGTTGCCAGCTAGTGGCTCTAAGATCGAAATAACCGAGCGTATCTCACATTATTTAACTACTGGTAAAATATTAAAAAACAGCTCTGTTCAAAAGGTGAGTAAAGCTTCCCTATCCTATAAAGACCTTTCTCTTCAAACGATTATTACTAACAATCACCGCTGTAGCGAAGATGTTCGTGCTTTTTTCAAAGAAAAAATCGGAACAAACTTTCGCTTTACAGTAGCTCTTCAAAAATTTTTCAAAGAGAATGTTGGAAAAACATATGAAGACGCGATAGCTTTTTGGCATGAAGAAAACGAACGAAAAAAAGACCCTACATACAAAACAACTATCGGTACAAAATTTGAATACAATCGCTTTACTCGTGACTTTTTCGAAGATCCAAATAATAAAGGGAAAGCAAAAGCTGATGCGATTGCTGCTTGGAACGAAATGAAAGCGAAGCCTGGTAGCAATATTTATGTTCCTCAAAAAGTAGAAAACTAATTACCTCGCTAGTCTTCTACTTTCTCAAATAATAGCGCAATCCCTATCCCGCCTCCAATTCCTAATGTAGCAATTCCATATTTCATAGACTCTCTTTGTGCCTGATAAAACAAACGTGTTACAAGCATAGCACCAGATGCACCGTACGGATGACCGAGCGCAATTGCTCCACCAT
Source organism: Bacillus sp. FSL K6-2944 (assembly GCF_038005385.1). Classification (NCBI taxonomy): domain Bacteria; kingdom Bacillati; phylum Bacillota; class Bacilli; order Caryophanales; family Bacillaceae; genus Bacillus; species Bacillus sp. FSL K6-2944. The sequence continues at coordinate 2,406,502 of NZ_JBBOTE010000001.1, forward strand.
TTACATTTACTTTTTCGTACGGAATTTGTAACTCTTTTGCGCAAGCAACAACTTTTGAGGCGAATGCTTCATTTATTTCAAAATAATCGATGTCCTCTACTTTTACATTCATTTCGTTTAATAATTTGTTCACCGCAAATATCGGACCAGTCCCTGGAAGCTTGGGATCCACTCCCACTACAGCACTACGAACGAAACGAAGTACAGGCTTGTATCCTAATTTTCGGGCTTGCCCCTCTTCCATTACAAGAACGGCACATGCTCCATCATTTACACCACATGAATTCCCCGCCGTTACTGTACCATTTTGTAAAAATGCAGGTTTTGTTCTTTTAATCATTCGTTCATAATTCATTTCTAGCTTTATAGATTCATCTAATACTCCATTAAAAGACAATATTTCATCATATATAAATCCTTTTTCTAATGCTTGCAGTGTTCGTCTGTAACTGAGGCAAGCATACTCGTCTTGCATTTCTCTCGTGATGTTATAACGTTCTGCAACATATTCAGCCGCTACTCCCATGTCAGGATCACCAATTGTTTCAGGTGAAAATCGTGCTCTTTTTTGAAAAGGTGACGTACTTGTACTCTCTACTCCCCCGGCGATATAACACTTACCTGCCCCGCCTTGAATGAGATAACACGCAGTTCGAATTGCTTCTAAACCAGCACCACATTGCCGATCAATCGTTACACCAGGAATATGATAGCCAAGTCCCGCCTCTAAAGCAGATAGTCTCGCAACATTCCCTCCCGGCCCAACAACATTACCTAATATGACATCATCTATTTCCCTCTCAATCCCTTTACTTAAAAACGTAAGAAGCGGCGTTGTTAATTGCTGAACTTCATACTCTTTTAACATCCCATTCTTCTTACCAATAGGTGTTCTTTTCGCCTCTACAATGACTGCTCTATTCATATATTTTCTCCCGGTTTTCAATCATACTTTTTGCTTCCATACGAGCGATTTTCCCACTATTTGTATAAGGTATTCCATCTACAAAATGCCATTCTTTCGGTATTTTAAAAGAGGATAATCTCTGTAAGCAAAAACTCTTTAATTGTTGTTTCGTAGCACTTCCTTTTACGATCGCGACGGGCTTTTCACCCCAGTAACTATCTTTCACACCAATTACAACTATTTCATCAACAGCTGGGTGTTCATGTAATACACTTTCTATTTCTTCTGGATAAATATTGATTCCTCCAAATAAAATCATATTCTTCTCTCTACCAACAATATATATAAAGCCTTCTTCATCTTCATAGCCTACATCTCGCACTGTCATCCAACCTTCTGCATTCAACTCCCGTGTTAAAACCCCATCTATTATGTATCCCATAAAAAACTGATCACTTTTCACATAAACAGTTCCTATTTCACCTTTTTGTACTTCTTCGCCTGCTTCATTACATATTCGAACTTGCACATTATGACAAGGTTTTCCTACTGAATTTGGCCTTCTTTCGCTTTCTGCATCGACTAGTGCTGTTACAAAACTTAACTCTGATGCACCATAAAATTCATATCTTTTCGCATAAGGAAATATATTCTTTATTTTTTCTTTCGCTTCAGCTTCCCATTTCGCTCCTGACGAAATAATTTTCACTTTATTTTCTATTAATCTACTTTCTTTATATAAAGATTCAAGCATTGTCGGAACTGTATACATAACTGATATATTTTCAGTTTCTAACTTATCTAATACTTGATTTGGAAAGAACTTTCTCATAATGTGCACTGTTTGTCCTACATATAATGCACTTATTGCCCCGTATAAGAAAAGAGAATGAACGAGCGTCCCAGCTATTAAAATTGAATCCTCCCTTTTCATATGAAAGTCATGTACATTACAATCAAAACTATGAACCCACGATTGCTGTGCACGTAAAAATGCTTTTGCTGTTCCTGTTGATCCTGATGTAAATCCCATATAAAAAGGAGCATGTTGTACACTTTCTACAGTGGAATATGTAGGAAGATATTTCTCTATCATTCTTTTCCACTCATCAATTTCAATTACTCTTCCTTCTTCATCCAATAGATCATTCACCTTATATCGTTCTGTCACAATCATATCCGGATTACTAATTTCAATTCTTTCTCTGAGCTCATCTTGTTTCCACTTTATATCTAACGGAACACAAACCCACCCGGCCATAGCGGCACCAGAAAATAGTTGTAAAAACTCTATATGATTTTCTAATAGGATTGCTATCGTTTTATTCTTCGATTTTTTTTCATTTAACCAGCTTGCTACTTTACAAACTGATTCAAACCACTCTTTATATGTTAAAACTCTATCATTTTCCTTTATCGCTATTTTATTTGGTTGTAAAGAGGCATGCTTTTTATATTCTTTTGTAATCCCCATATGAGACGTCCTTTCTTTACAATAATAATAAAAAGAAACACGCAATTAACGTGTTTCTTCCCTTTATCATCCCGCATTTGTATATTTTCCATTCTTTAAAGCGGGCGTAATAATATGTTTCAATGAACGATGTAATTTTGTTACGAGAACTGCCGCAATAATTGCTTTTATACAATCCCCTGGTAAAAACACAGCACTCACTTTCATTGTCTCCCATACAGAAACATCCATTAAGAACGCTTGTACAGTAATACCAAATACATAAACTACGAAAATACCACCAATTATATTAATACATAATACTTTTATAATAGAAACTTCACGTAAACGCTCAATTAAATAACCAATAACAAACGCCCCAATGATGTAACCAAGTAAATATCCTGCACTTGGTCCAACAAATACACCAAGGCCACCGCGTCCACCAGCAAGCAATGGTGCTCCAACTCCTACAATAAGTAAGAAAATAAGCTGACTTAACGCACCTAGACGTGATCCTAACAACCCACCCGCAAGCATAACACCGAGTGATTGCAATGTAATTGGAACTGGTGTAATAGAAAGAGCAATCGGAGGTATTAACCCTAACACTCCCATAATAGAACTAAATAAAGCGACAAAAACTAAGTTTTTTGTATTCATATTTGCTTCTCCTATTTGTAAACTTAAAATTTATTTTAGGTAACATATCACAAAAATCATATTATCTTTCCATTCTTCTTTTGTCAACCATTAATGTATTAGAGTTTACAAATAGAAGTTCACTTATTTCTCTCTATGCAAATGCTCCAGTTCTTTCCGAAGCGCCTGTTTTAAAAACTTCCCAACAGATGTTTTCGGTATTTCTTCCATAAAGACAATATCGTCTGGCAACCACCACTTCGCAAACTGTGGTTTTAAAAACTCATATATTTCTTCTTTTGTAACCGTACTATTTTTCTTTTGAACAACGCAGGCAATTGGTCGCTCTTGCCACTGAGGGTGAGGAACTGCAACGACAGCCGCTTCAAATATAGCATCATGTGCCATTAAAGCATTTTCAAGATCGACCGAAGAAATCCATTCTCCCCCGCTTTTAATAACATCCTTCGTACGGTCAACAATTTTCACGCAACCTTCCTCATCCACTGTGACAACATCACCAGTATATAACCATCCATCGCGAAAACCTTCGACAGTACGATCATCGTTATAATAGCTTTCAGCGATCCAAGGTGCTCGTAAACATAGTTCTCCCATCTCCGTACCGTCCCACTTCACTTCACCATTTGTACCGACTACTTTCATCTCTACACCAGGGACAAGATACCCTTGCTTTGATCTAATTTCTAATTGCTCTTCATACGATAATTCTGTTTCATAACTTTTTAAACGTGCAAGTGTTACGAGTGGGCTTGTTTCGGTCATACCATATGCATGGATGAAAGGAACATTGTGTTTCTGTTCAAATGCTTTAATAACACTTTTCGGTGCGGCTGCACCACCACATAGTATTCTCGTCATACTAGATAAATCATAACTATTATTTTCTAACTCTTGTAATACACCGAGCCAAATTGTCGGCACACCGGCAGCTAACGTCACTTTTTCAGATTGGATCATTTCTAATAAAATTTTCGGCGTAAACATCGGTCCTGGAAGAACTTGTTTTGATCCAAACCAAGTAGCAGCGAAAGGAAGTCCCCAAGCATTCACATGGAACATCGGTACAATTGCCATCGCCGCGTCACTTTCCGATAAAGCAGCTGTATCCGCTAAACCGAGTGCCATGCAATGCAGTACAGTACTACGATGCGTATATACAACACCTTTCGGATTTCCTGTAGTCGCTGACGTATAACACATACCAGCTGGTGTATTTTCATCAATATCTTTTACAAATTGGAAATTGGGATCGCCTTCTTCTAATAGCTTTTCATAATGATATACAGGCTTCAGCGTAGTGTTTGGGAGTTCATCTTTATCAGTCATAATAATGTAAGCTTGTACAGTTGATAATTGTGATTGAATATTTTCAACAAGCGGTACGAGATCTTCATCTATAAGTAGAATTCGGTCTTCTGCGTGCTGAATAATGTATGAAATATGTTGAGGAGATAAACGAATATTAATTGTGTGTAAAACGGAAGCAATACCAGGAATAGCAAAATACGCCTCCACATGTCGATGATGATTCCACGCTAACGTTCCTACACGTTCGCCTTCCTTAATCCCAAGCTTTTTTAACGCACTAGAAAGTCTTCTCGTCCTTTCTCCTAGCTGCTTATACGTTAATGTCGTAATGGTATCATGTGTACGAGAAACAATTTCTTTCTTTGAGAATAACTTTTCTGCTCTTTCCATCATAGAACTAATTGTTAGCGGTACATTCATCATCATATTGGTTACATCCCCCTTTAAAGCGTTTTCATTTTTTCGTTTATTATAACAGACTTCCGCAAATGATTACGACATTTTTCTGTATTTTCTGAATTATTTCTTTGGAAATAATTCAGAACGATAAACTATCTACCTTTTTTCTTACTTTCTTTTTCAGTTTAAAAATAAAACGATTACTGTATTCCTTATTTTCTACTAAAATTCGATATATCTCCCATACTCCTAACACACGAACAAAAAGATAAACTCCGATTTGTTGTTATCAAAATAAAAAAACTCCTTGATTTATTTAAAGGAGTTTTTCAATGTAAGATATTTCATTGATTCATATATCCTTCTCTAGATATACAATATCTTTTTGTATCGCGATTCTTACCTTTAATAAACATATCCTTCTGAATTGTATATTTGTACTCCATATTCAAACGTTTCATTAATTTTTCAGATGCTTCATTTTCTGAATCACATCCCGCTTCAATACTATTAAGATGCAACTCATGAAAACCATAGTAGAAAAAAGCTAATGCAGCCTCCGTGGCTAATCCTCTTCCCCAATATTTTCGAGATAAGGCGTATGCAATTTCTGCTGTATGTGTGACCAAATCATATTTTATAAATCCACACGTGCCTATAAGTTTTTTCTCCTCTTTTAATACAATTCCAAGAGGTGCTACTTGCCCTTCATTATATTGCCCCACAATCTCTTCTACATAGTTATATGTGTCACATAACGATCGATGAGCATCCCATACAGTAAAAGTTGTCATCTCTTTATCTGTAGCATACTCATATATATGTAAACTATCACTCATATTCATTTTCCTTAACATAAGTCGTTTCGTATACAACGTTGGATATGACCATTTCTCAATGATCATAACGGCTTCTGCTTAAACTTTTCATAATGTCGTACTTTTAATAGAAGGATATTCCCACAATCTGTACAAATATACGCATCCACCGGTGAAGATGTGAACATCGTTTCCTTTTTCCGTATTTGTGCATATCCGACAAACTCACCTTCTCCTATGTTTTGAGAACCACAATTAGAGCATGTCTGCACGGTTTTTTGTTTCATGAGAGCACCACCTTTAATCTGTTTCCACTCCCTTCGACAGCTCACTTCCATTTCCCTTCCAAAAAAACTCTTATTCTCTCACATTTCAACAGGAATCTCAAAACAAAAATCGTATATGTACTATGAAATATATTTATTAACGGAGGAATTTTATGACTACTGTTATGACACTCGATATAGCAACAGAAATTGAAAATGCAGAAATTGACATGCTCTCTTCTAGATTAGAGAGACTACAAACAATAAGCGGAAACCCAATGCAAGTGCAAATGAAAAAATTCGGTAGCGCCACTGCCTTTTCATCAAAAATAATTGCTGGTCCTGCTTTTAATACAGTAAAAGGTATTACAAATGCAGATGCGATTGATGCAATCATTTCTTATTATGAATCACTACAAATCCCTTGTCGTTTTGAAATTACCCCAGCACAAGGTACAACTGAATTATTTCAATACTTATCTCAAAAAGGGTTTTATCAATCTAGCTTCCATACTGCTTTGTATAGTATACCGAGAGAGGGTTCATCACTTCTTCCTTCTAATATTACAATACGAAAACTAAAAGAAAATGAGTTTGATATTTTTGCAGACATTTATGTACGTGGATTTAATATGCCATCCTTTACAAAAGATAGCGTGCGCCAAAATAATGAAATTCTTTACAATGAACCAGGGTGGCATTTTTTCATAGCTGAAGTTCAAAATATCCCTGCTGGTATTGGTGTCCTGTATATAAATAAGGGTGTCGCATCATTAGCTGCTTCTGCTACTTTGCCAGAATTTCAGCGTAAAGGCTGTCATACTGCATTAATTCAAAAACGAATTAAGACAGCTATTGAATCCAATTGTACTTTAATAGTTGGACAAGCAAGGTTCGGTAGCGGCAGTCAAAATAACATGGAACGTGCTCACATGAAAATCGCTTATACAAAATCAATATGGACCGCAAAAGACATATTATAATTTACTTTATTTCTCCTTCCGTTACATTTTTAAACATTTTATGACAATTCCTTTTCTATCCTATTAATCATTTGAATATTCAAACTAGATTTGTTACGATATTACTAGATACATCATTCAACTTGCAATATGAAAAGAGAATTCTAATCAAACTACAAGGAGGAGAAATGTATGACTAAACATGATCATGGTTTAAAAGAAAAAGTAGAAGGTGCCATTGATAAGGTAAAAGATGAAGTAAAAGAAGTTGTTGGGAAAGTAACTGACAATAAGAAATTACAAGCTGAAGGAAAATGGGATAAGGTGAAAGGCACTGCTAAAGATACAGTTGGTAATGTGAAAGAAAAAGTACATGAATATAAGGAACATAAGAAAGAAAAATAAAAAAGAGCCCATCGGCTCTTTTTTTATTTCCCTTCATTTTTCTCTAACACGTATAAATCTTCTTCCATATTCGTTAATTTCTCACTTACAAGCTTTCTTGCATCTCCAATTGCTTGATTGTATGCAAATGGTCCAACTAATTTAATCATTTCTTCTATTAAACGCTCTGCTTGGAAACGTCCAATTTCATCTAGATCTTCTTCCATGAAAAATTGCTGAATTTGTGCTACAAGCTCTTCTTTTTTATCATTTGGTATTTTTATATTCATCATCGTTGTTACTCCTCTATATTTAAGATAATATCTTCCTTAACTCTACCATAGAAAAACGATTACCAGGACAGCTTTTTGTAACTCCTTCTAACTCCCTATGACCTAGTATATGTTCTTTCTTTATAGCAAATTGCTTCATAAACATTTTGCATAAAGAATATAATGCATTCACTTGCGGGGGAGTGGGATCGTATTTATCGAAATTTCCCGTCATACATATTCCAATTGTATGACGGTTATGGTCTTTCGCGTGCGCTCCAATATGTAAACCTCGCCCTTCCACTACAGTTCCATCCTTTTCGATAAAATAGTTGTAACCAATTCCGCTCCACCCCCTTACAGTTTGATGAAATTCATGCGTTTTATACACGTCCCATCCATCTTCAGCTGTATGGTGAATAATCAGTTTGTTTACTTTTTCTAAAGGAACTAATTCATCTTGAAATGTTAGATTGACACGTTTAATTTCCATTTGAACTGCCTCCTCTTAAAAATCAATCATAATAATCGTTTTATCATCTGGCCTTATTCTCTTTTCCGCTTCTAGCTCTTCAATAATTGCTATATATTCGTTTATACTATTCTTTCTTATATATGCAACAGTTTGTTCTAATGACCAATCTGGGTGAAATAACCCGTCTGAACAAATAAAAATCCCACTCACTTCATCTGTATGTAATTCACCATGTTGTAAATAATGTATCGCTTCTTTCATTCCATTTGCAACTGAATAACCATTTGGCATATTTGCAAGATAACGATTGTATTTTAACTGTTCTCGAACATCTTGAAAAACATATTCTTCTGGTACAGATAACCCTTTTTTACGATCTTCTTCCCTCTTCTTTTTTGCTCTTTTACTAATTCCTTCAACTGTGTCTTTCGTTAATACTTGCATCGTTCCATTTTGAAAAGTTGCGACAATCATACAGTCCCCAAGCTGCGCATATTCAATTTTCTCACCAACTATTTGGACTGCCGCGATACATGTGCACCACAAATGCTCTTTTTTTCTCGTGTCTACTTCATATTCTAACATTTTGCTTTGCAATGCTTCATTTGCTTTGGCAACTGCAAATTGTAAACTATGATTCTCTCGTAATGCAGTAAAATAACTTGCAAATAAATGCGAAGCGATGTATGCTCCATTATGTCCCTTTTCATCACGAAACGGGACAAGTGGTGTTGCACCGTCACATACACCATAAATCTTTTTTTCTTTATTACAAAAATAAGAATCCTCACATTCTTGCTTCAACGGGCTTTTCTGTTGATATGTTTTTATCTTCACAACTGTATCCCCTTTCAAATGATAAAATACTCAAATTCTTTTGATTAATCTAATTTACCTAAATAAACTGTTTTTACCCAAAACTTTCAATATCATATATAATCTTGAAATAATATGAATTTTTCAGTGAAGGACGGGAAAGAAATGGTCAGATTCCTTGGTGTTATTATCGGTTCTATTATTATTGCGGTTGCCTTTAATCTTTTCCTTATCCCCCACAAAATTTTAAGTAGTGGAATTGGCGGAATTGCTATTATTTTAGGGATTGTAACCCCTGTAAACACAGGCATTATTAACTTTGTATTAAACTTACCTATCCTTATTTTAGGGTACATAGGTCTTGGAAAAAAAGTAATTTTTAACACAGTTGTCTCTGTAGTTGTATTATCTGTTGCATTATACTACGTTCCAGTAAAAGTCGTAGCAACAGATCCATTGTTATCTTCTATCTTCGGAGGTGTAATCGCTGGAGCTGGTATTGGTCTTGTTTTTAACTGTAATGGATCCACTGGTGGATTTGATATTATCGGTATGCTTTTATCCCGCAAGCGAGACATTAAACTTGGCGGATTCCTTATTATTTTAAATGCAGTCGTTGTAATAATCGCAGGATTCTTCTTCACCTGGGATGTTGCACTTACAAGCTTACTTTCAATTTATGTAACTGGTAAAGTAATTGATGCTGTTCATACAAAACATCGTAAAGTTACACTTATGATTGTAACAAATGAAGCAGAAAAAATGAAAAAACAACTTCTTTCAACTGTTGTACGTGGAATAACGTTACTTGATGGCGAAGGTGCTTATTCAAGCGAGAAAAAGCGTGTACTTATGACCGTCGTTTCTCGTGAAGAATTAGCAAGTATGAAACTAACAATTTCTGAAATCGACCCGAATGCATTCGTTAATATTACAGAAACTGTAGAAGTGTTAGGACTTTTCAGAAGAAGTTAAAGACTAGGTGGGAATCCACCTAGTCTTTATTTTGCATAAATTCAATTCGGTTTCCAAATGGATCTGACACGTAAAATCGAATTACATCTGGCCGTGCATAATCATCAATCACTTTAACACCTTGCTCTATAAGTGTTTGCTTAAATTCATTAATTTCATTCACATAAAAAGCTGGATGAGCCTTTTTAGCTGGTGTAAAGTTCCGCTCGACACCAATATGGATTTCTTGATTTCCGCATTTAAACCAACATCCACCTCGTTTTTTCAACTCTTCTGGCTTTGGAATTTCTTCCATACCAATCGTATTCCCATAAAAATCACGCGCCTCTTCTTCACACCCTACAGGTGCAGCTACTTGCACGTGATCAATCCCTTGAATATAATTTTTCATTTTCTCTCCCCCTCCTCTACCCTAATGTTATACGGAAAACAGCCGTCTGTAACTTACAAAAGGTTTATAAAACAATATAAGCTCCCCTTATTACCATCCTGCATTCACCTTGCAAAAAATAAAAAAAACAAAATTTATTCTATAACTTCCATTTTTTATAGAAATACACATTACATCTATATTATAGTTATGAATAGACAAATCTTTTTAGATGCTATTTGTACGGAGGAACTATTATGAGTCGTAAAAAATATTCACCAACTCAAAACAAACGTCATCCGAACATTTCTAGACGTTTGCGAAACCATATACAAGATCGTTCATTAACAGAAATGTACGCATCTCTGTTCGAACACAATCCTGATAGTATTATTTCATTAAATTTAGAAGGAGTTATTCTACATATAAATCCTTCTGCCGAAAGAATATTAGGTTACACTTCTTTAGAATTAGAACAGAAAAATATTACCTCTATTTTAGAAGCCCATATTTCTGAGCAAGTATTACAAAATATAAAGAATACTGAAGCGGATAATCAACAAGAGTATATCTTATCTATTTATCATAAAAATGGATTCTTATTAGATGTTGTGACAAAACTAGTTCCTATTTTTGTTCAAAATCGTCTTACTGGCGTATATGCTATTATGAAGCCGCTTGAAAAATCAGAAAGAATTGAGAATATGCTAAAAGAAAGTGAGAAGAGATTACGTACATTAGTAAACTCCATGCCTGCGTTTGTTATTTTTAAAGATCATGAAGGGCGCTGGCTTGAGGCAAATGATTACGCACTTTCTTGCTTCAATTTCCATCATGTACCTTACCACGGGAAAAAAGATAGCGAACTCATTCAATATAATGAAGCATACCGAGAAGCTTTTTTACATTGTGAAGAAATCGATGAACTAGCATGGCAACAAAGACAAATTCTTCATGGCGAGGAATTTATTATACATAGAGATGATTTCGATCTAATCTTAAGTATATCAAAAGTTCCGCTTTATCATCCTGATGGTTCTCGCAAAGGTCTTATCGTGATGGGGAGAGATGTTACTGAGCTAAAAGAAACTGAAAAGTTACTACGAAAATCAGAGAAGCTCGCAGTAGTCGGACAACTGACAGCTGGAATTGCCCATGAAATTCGAAATCCACTCACTTCTCTAAAAGGTTTTCTAACGTTGCTCCTCCCTGAAATAAGTGAGGAGCAGAAATGGTATATCGATGTTATGTTAAGTGAGATTTCACAAATGGAATCCATCACGAGTCAATTTATGGCGATGTCTAAGCCACAAGTATTATCTATCCAAACTTGTAACATACAAACTTTAATTGAAGAGGTAGTTACATTTATTTTACCGACTGCAATTATGCATAGCGTTCATATCATCATGGATCATTTTGATTACGTATATGATATTCAATGTGACGGTAACCAATTAAAACAAGTTTTTATAAACATATTAAAAAATGCGATAGAAGCAATGCCAAATGGCGGAAATATTTTCATCCAAACAAAACCATTAGAGGATAATTTCATCTTAATACGAATTATCGATGAAGGTTGCGGCATTCCTGAAGATCGTATCTCCCGTCTAGGCGAACCTTTTTATAGTTTAAAAGAAAAAGGCACAGGACTAGGATTAATGATGTGTTACAAAATAATTGAAGAACATCATGGTAGATTACACATTTCAAGCGAATTAAATAAAGGTACGATTGTTGATATTGAGCTACCACTTTCTTCATCTCATCTTGCAATCCAGTCTTAAATAAAAAAGAAGCATCTGCTAATCGTTAGCAGATGCTTCTTTTTTAAAATGCTTTGTCATACCACTCTTTTGCTTTTTCTACTTCACCCATCGTTAATTGATGCCCTCGATTTTCCCAATGCATTGTTACATTCGCATTTGCATTTTCTAATAGTGCCTTCAATTCCTCTGACTCTGCTGATGAACAAATTGGGTCATTTGTCCCAGCAGCAATAAACACAGATTTCCCTGCTAAATTTGCTAATTGAATTCCTCTTCTTGGTACCATTGGGTGATGAAGCACAGCACCTTTCAATGCATTTTCGTAATGGAATAATAAGCTTGCTGCGATATTTGCCCCATTCGAATAACCGATAGCTACAATGTTATTTCTATCGAATTTATATTCTTTAGCCGCTTCATCTAAAAATTCATTTAATTCCTTCGTACGGAAAATTAAATCCTCTTCATCAAAAATGCCCTCTGCTAATCGGCGGAAGAAACGCGGCATCCCATTCTCTAACACATTTCCCCTAACGCTTAATACCGACGCTTCCGGATCAATTATTTCTGCAAGTGGTAGTAAATCTAATTCATTACCACCTGTGCCATGAAGTAATAACAACACTGGTTTTGACGTATCTTTTCCTTTTTGAAAAACATGTTTCATCATAATCCTGTTCCCCCTCCAATCACTTTAATCTAAATTTCTCACTTCAAATGGTAAAAGCGTTTGTTCAATCTGTTTTCTATGTTGTTCATATTGTTCCGGTAACTTTAATTCCTCACCCATCGTCTCTAACGATTCATCATGAGCGAAACCAGGAGGATCTGTTGCAATTTCAAATAAGATTTCACCATGTTCTCTAAAATAAATCGCGTTAAAATAATTTCGATCTTGTACAGGAGTTACGTGATATCCAAAACGCGACACATACTCTTTCCAGTCTAGCTGATCAGCATCATCACTCGCTCTCCAGGCAATATGATGAACTGTGCCAACGCCCATTTGGCCACGACCGATTGTTGATAATTTCAAATCAATACTATTTCCAATGTCAGCAGAAGAACGGAATCGAACAAATTCGCCCTCTTCTCCAATTTTTTCAAGACCCATAATATGTTCTAACAATTCAGCTGTTTTTTGAGGCTGTGCAGATAAAAGAACAGCACCTCCAAACCCTTTAATTGCTACTTCTGGTGTAACTTCTCCAAAACTCCAATTGTTTAATTCGCCTGCTTCTCTTTCAACTAATTCTATATGCAAACCATGCGGATCATCAAATTCTAAATACTGCTCTCCAAAACGAGTCATTTTTGTATACGAAACATCGAATTTTTCTAATCTATTTTCCCAAAACTCCATTGTACCTTTTGGTACAACGTAAGACGTAATTCCTACTTGACCGTCCCCAATAATACCTTGACGAGCACCTGCCCATGGGAAAAACGTAATAATTGTTCCAGGCTTTCCTCCTTCATTTCCAAAATAAAGATGGTACGTACCTGGATCATCAAAATTCACTGTTTGTTTCACTAAACGTAACCCTAATACACCAGCATAAAAGTCTACATTTTCTTGTGGATGCCCTACAATCGCTGTAATGTGATGGATTCCCATTGTTTTCTTTTCCATTTCTTCCACTCCTTTTTTATTTCATTATAAAAATTCTTTTACATTTAAATTCATTATTCATTTTGTCCATGCTACAAAGTAAAATCCGTTATAATAATTTCATCTCGAATTCGAGATATTAATTACAAAATTACACATTAGCGTCTAACTTATCGGGATTATCTCGATTTCAAGATAGTTTCCAAAAAACATTTACTCACTCTAAAATCATAATAAAACTTGATTTAGAATGTCATTTATCTCAACCTCAATACTTATTATAAGTTACTTACTTTTCTTTGTCAATAAGTTACTTATTTCATTTAAAAAGAAAAGAGAGTAAACGTTATTCACCGTCTACTCTCTTTTCAAATCATTTCGTTTCTTCTTTCAGTACTGCTTCCATCTCATTAAATTCACGATGAACTGCCTTAACGGGTTCTTTCGTTAATAAACTTACAACGATAACAGTTAATAAACTACAGAAGAATCCAGGTACCATTTCATACATAATTGCTTTTAAACTTGGAATTTGTACCCATGCTATAACAACTACTGCACCGACAATCATACCAGCAAGAACGCCCCATTTGTTCGTTCTCTTCCAATATAAACTTAATAAAATAGCGGGTCCAAATGCTGAACCAAATCCTGCCCAAGCATAACCTACAAGTGTTAAAATTGTATCACTTGGATGATACGCTAAAACAACTGCTATCATAGCCACTACTAATACTGATAATCTACCGATAAATACAAGTTCTTTGTCACTTGCGTTACGACGGAAAAATGTTTTATAAAAGTCTTCCGTTACTGCACTTGAAATAACAAGTAATTGTGAGGAAATACTACTCATAATCGAAGCCAAAATAGCTGATAATAAAAATCCTGTAATGTATGGATGGAATAAAATATTTGAGAATGTTACAAAGACCATTTCTGGGTCTTGTAATATCGCATTATTTTTAGCATAATAGGCGATACCAATTAGACCAGTAAGCATTGCACCTATAATTGAAATCGTCATCCAACCGATACCGATTCTACGAGAAGTTTTTAAATCTTTAATAGAGGTAATTGCCATAAAGCGGACAATAATATGTGGTTGACCAAAATATCCAAGGCCCCATGCTAAAAAGGAAATAATCCCTAATACTGTAGTCCCTTTAAACATATCCAAATGCGATGCATCGACTTGCTTAATCGTATTAAATGTTTCTGTTACACCACCGACATCCGTAAAAGCAACAATTGGCACTAATACAAGCGCAATAAACATAATACAACCTTGCACAAAGTCCGTCCAACTTACGGCTAGAAAGCCACCGAATAGTGTATACGCAACAACGACACCCACTGTTACAAATAAACCAATTTTATAATCAAGGTTAAAAGAATTTTCAAACAAACGTCCACCTGAAACTAAACCAGCCGACGCATAAAATGTGAAAAATACTAAAATGACGATAGCGGAGACAAAACGAAGTATTTTCGTACGATCTTTAAACCGATTCTCTAAAAAGTCTGGAATCGTAATTGAATCATTTGCCACTTCTGTATACGTTCGTAAACGCGGGGCAATGATTAAATAGTTTGCATACGCACCTATTAATAAACCTATCGCAATCCATACACTTGATAATCCTGTTGCATACATCGCACCAGGTAATCCCATTAGCATCCAACCACTCATGTCAGAAGCACCAGCTGATAAAGCTGTAACTGCTGGACCGAGTCCCCTCCCGCCTAACATATAATCTGATAAATCGGATGTCTTCTTATAAGACCAATATCCGATATACAACATACCTGCCATATAAATAGCAAGCGATACCATAATTTCAATCTTCACCAAATCTCTCCCTTAGTCCATAAGCCATTCAAAATTTCGAAAAATGACTTTTTCTATTTTCTTGTTTTCGCTTATGGTTCCCTACCTTAACAAACATTTTTTGTTCTTTCAAGTGAACGAGCACTTTTTATTACATGTGAAAACCTTTATAAACGCCTTTATCCCAGTGGATTACAATGATTTTTTAAGGAATTAAAGTAATAATATTCAGAAAATTAAACGGTGTTTTTTCACACCTTATTTTCATTCGTTTACCCGATAAATTTTAAAAGAAAAAAGCCATACAAATGTATGACTTTTAGCTTATTGACGTCTCAATTTTCTCTTTCTCTACATATACTTTACGAAATTTCATATAACATCCAATACGCCAAGGTACTATATAACAAACCGCAAGAGTGTAGAAAAGAATGCCGATTGACTTTGGATCTAGACCTTGTAAATGTCTTCTAAAATAAGCACGTAAAAGAACGATAACTAAAAATGTAGCAATAAAAGCGATACTTTTTTTTGCATAAATTTGACCATCTTCTCTGACTTCATACCCACTTAAAATAATAAGTGGAATTGACAATAGCAGTCCGATCCCAGCAGCTATACAAATTTGCCAACCAGCAAGTTGTATCGGTGCTGCGTATAAAGAAAAACCTGGTAATAAGAAAAATAATGGCAATAGTAGTCGTCTTCCTTTATTATTAATTGGTCGATTCATAGAGCGCATGCGTCTAAATATAACGAGCCCTATGACGAGTAAAAAAATTGTAATACTGTAAGAACCTTGTTGCAAGTGAATCTCTCCCTAAAAATAGTCATTTTTAAAAATACTTCCCTATTATACTCCTAATTTTTCCAAAAATATGATTATTCCTTAAAAAAATCTTACATATCAAATATACTTTTAGGTTTGATTTACTATAGGAAACAATTCCGAAAGAGGAACTACTCTCCCCACCTCGTCTTTAAACACAATATGCTCTCTAGTTAAATGGCGCGGGCTCTTCACTCCCGCCGCTGCCGCTAATGAAAATAAACTATATCTCATACTAATAATATAATTCATGACTCGCCACTTCTTCTCATACGGATCTAACGCTTTTTGATAATGCGGATTCGTCGTGGCTACACCAGATGGACATTGGCCAGAATTACATTGAAGGGCCATAATACAGCCGCTTGCCATCATAAATCCGCGGGCTGAACTTACAGCATCCGCCCCAATCGCTAAAGCAATCGCTACTTTATCTGGTGTGATTAATTTACCCGATGCAAATACTTTAAACTTGTTACGAACACCATAATGGTTTGCTGTATCAATAAATGTAAGTAATGCTGGAATAAGCGGCAGTCCCATACAATCTGCCATCGATTTATACGTTGCCCCTGACCCGCCTTCTGAACCGTCTATTGTAATAAAATCTGGATAAATGTTTAGTTCTTTCATTGTTTTTATTAAATCTTCCAAAGGCTTCTGCTGACCAATTACAATTTTCATTCCAACTGGTTTACCGCCGCTTTCTTGCAACTGTTGAATAAAATAAAGTGTATCCGCTGCATTCTTTAAAAATGAAAATCGATTCGGTGAATTAATCGTCTCTCCCTTTCGGACGTTGCGAACAAACGCAATTTTCTCATTTACTTTTTGCCCCTCTAAATGACCACCACGTATTTTAGCACCTTGCCCAAATTTCAATTCGAATGCTCTAATATTACTTTCTTTCACTTTCTCCATGAATTTTCCCATTGAAAAATTACCGTCTTCATCACGGTATCCAAATAACCCTGGACCAATTTGCGCAACGATATTCGCTCCTGTATGTAAATGTTCTGGAATAACGCCACCTTCACCCGTATTAATCCACGACCCGCCTGCCATTTTTGCTCCAAGACCACTCGCTAAAATATAATTTTCTCCAATCGCACCATAAGAAGTCGCAGATGCACCAAACATGCCATGTAGCTTCCACGGATATTTACGGTTCTCACCGACTATAATTGCATCATCTTCTTCGTACAGCCAAAGATTCGTTGTATCCGCTGTCAATTTTTCTCTTCTTGAAAATAACCCTTCTTTATGAATCACGTACTTTTTACCTTCTCGCTCTTGCGTGAGATTCACACTTAATTCCTCCGTTAATATCGGAAATAATGTATTAGCAATATAATATCCAGAAGCTTCAAAATCTCGTTTTGATCCAAAACCAAGTATTTCAGAGCGATATTTCGCTAAAAACATAACACTTTGAAAATCATAACGTGAGAAAGGCTTTCCATCCGTATCATGATCAAACCAATATTGTCGAAATTCAGGCCCTATCTTTTCCAGTAAGTAGCGCATTCTTCCTAAGTACGGATGTAATTTTAAAATAGAATGATGTGTTCGTTTTTTTATAAAAAATGTAATGATAAAAAAGACGATTAAAAGCAACATTAAAAATAGTAATATACTAATAATAACGAGTAGCGTTT
Source organism: Bacillus sp. FSL K6-2944 (assembly GCF_038005385.1). Taxonomy (NCBI): domain Bacteria; kingdom Bacillati; phylum Bacillota; class Bacilli; order Caryophanales; family Bacillaceae; genus Bacillus; species Bacillus sp. FSL K6-2944. Next base: position 2,424,275 of record NZ_JBBOTE010000001.1, read on the forward strand.
CACTCATCCCGCTTCCCCCTATGAAATTCCATAATAAAAAGAGAACACTAGATGTGTTCTCCTTTTATCTTTATTCATACTAACGTAACAAGATGCTCTTTCGCGTCATATTCAACTAAACTTTCAGCGTGTTTAATTCGATGAACAAAGTCTGGATTAGCAATTAACGGTCTTCCGAATGCCGCTACATCAATCGTTCCTTCTTGCAACGCTTCTTCGGCCTCTTTCGGATTTAAATTACCAACCCCAACAATCGTACCATCCCAATATTTTCTTACTAGTTGATGAAAATTCTTTCCGTCAGCAATCTCTTGGGTATAATTCATCGTTGAAGGATGGATCATCGTTAATCCAACCTCTTTAAACATATTTATGAACGTTTCAATTGCAAACTCAGGGTTTTCCCACATATAAGTAGGATTATCACCTTTGAAAGCAGAGAAACGAAGAAGTGTTTTATTAGCTCCAACAGCTTCTATTACAGCTGCCGTTACTTCTTTCATAAACGTTAACCTTTGTTTTAAATCACCGCCATATTTATCTGTTCGCTTATTCGCAAACTCATACGTAAATTGATCGATTAAATATCCGTGTGCACCGTGAATTTCTACTCCATCAAATCCAGCTTCGATCGCATTTTTCGCAGCTTGTGCGTATTGATCGATCACTTCTTGTATTTCTTCTAACGTCATTGCTTCTGGCATATCAAACGGTTTACGAAAGCGTGGAACATTTCCCTCTGCAGCGATAGCCGACGGCGCTTGTGGCATTTGACCACCAATTATTTCATGATGACTCATACGCCCAACATGCCATATTTGAGCAATAATCGTCCCGCCTTCTTTATGTACTGCCTCTGTAACAGGTTTCCAAGAATCGATTTGTTCTTGTGTATAAATACCTGGTACTCCTGGGTTTCCTTTTGCTCTCGGACTAATGACAATTCCTTCTGTAATAATTAGTCCAATTCCATCCGCAGCACGTTTTCTGTAGTACTCCACTACATCCGCACCAACTACTCCAGTCTCATTATCTGCAAAGCATCTTGTCATCGGTGCCATCGCTATACGATTACGAAGAGACCAAGCTCCAACTTGAATTGGATCAAACAACTTTGTTTCTTCAACGTTTTCAAAAAATCCCCCAGCATTTACATTTGTTCCTTCATAAATACTCGCTGCTTTATTACTTGAACTTGTCATTTTTCTTCCCCCTAAAAAATCTTACTATAATCGCATCATACTTACTTTTAGATAGTAACGTCAATTTTTACGACTTTAAAATAAAAAAATTCGAATATTCAAAAAACAAAATTCTATAAATAATATTAAAAAGGTTTCCTTAGGAGGAAACCTTTTTTGTTGACCATATATGGCTGTCAATTCGTTTATCTCTTTAATAAAAAAGCACCTTATCAATAGAAGTGAAAATGGTTCAGTATTCTTCTAAAAATAATAACTTATATACCTAAAACAATGAAAGCCCTACCTCTCTTTCATCCTTACGGCTCCTCGTCCGTGCCAGTGTGAATCAGGATTGCAAAAATCAAGTAACTATTTTATCGAAGTATTCAATTAAACTTCGAACATTCATAAATGAAATTAAAAAATAAAAATGGATTTGATTGTAGTAATAACAATAGAGGTAATGCTCTAAAAGTGGTTTGAAAGAGTTGAATGTCTTTGAAATGATAAATTTTCTATAATTATGTTCCCAAAAAATTCAAGATCTTTTTTGGGATATAATACATTATTTGTAATGAACCTTAACAAAAGCTTTTTATCTGATTTTCTGTGATACCTTCAATTAATCCCAGTTCACTAATCAAAAATTCATATGCGTTATCTAACATCTTCTTTTCGCTTGCATTAAGTGCTTTTTCTTTCTGTATACGCATTAAATCACGCACAACTTCAGCACCTTCTTGCATTTTACCCGTCTTTATTTTATCAGTGTTCAATTTATACCTTTGTTTCCACGTAAGTAATCTATCTGATTCCCCATGTTGAAAAATATCCATTATGTGTGCTAATGCGGTTATATCCGTAACTGGACGTATATTCGAATTCAATATTCTCCCTGCTGGAATCATTAGTTCCATATTACTAGCCGACATTTTTATAACATAATACTGTTGTTTTTCTCCTGAGATTTCCTTCTCTTCTATGGCTTTAATTATACCTGCTCCCTGCATTGGATAAACAATGTTATCGCCAATTTGAAACAAATAATCCACCTCCATATATGGTAACCTTCTCAAGCTTAACACACTTTTAGTTTTTAGTAAAATTTATATTTTATCATAAAATTATTTTACACGTCAACACTTCAGAAGCAAGAAATTAAATTTACACAATAAACTATAAAAATCGCAATTCCATTAACGGTTCCACACACATTCATTCTCTTTTAATACAAAAACACATCACTACATTTAAGTAGTGATGTGTTTTTGTTAAGGCATAAATAAAGATCTACTTTTTCGTCTATATACTAACTTGCTTACTAACCGTTTCCCTCGCTAAAAGAAAACTCATAATCACTTGCGCTGCTACTCTACTCGTCATATCTCTGAAATCAAGAGTTGGATCAATCTCTACTATATCCATCCCTTGAACGAGCGGTTCTTTACCAAGGAATTCAATCGCATCTAGTAAAGTCGTACTATCCATTCCACCAGGCCCAATTGCTGGACAACCTGGTGCAAACGCTTGGTCTAGCACATCCATATCAAGAGAAATATAAATAGAAGTCACACCTTGATTTCTTAATAATTCAATACTTTCCGTGATAATATCTTTTATTTCTCGCTCTCGTACGTCTTTCATTGTATACACTGTTACACCATGCTCTATTGCATATTCATGGTACGCACGTGCATTAGAAAAATTACGAATTCCAATTTGAACAAGTTGTTTCCCTGTAATGACATCATTTTCTAGTAAACTACGGAATGGTGTACCATTTGACGGGCCTCCATCATCTAAATTACGTAAATCATGATGAGCATCAAATTGAATAATCCCGACCTTTCCTTTACTGTTTGCAAAGCCTGTTATACTCGGAAAACTAATCGAGTGGTCACCACCAAGAACGATTGGTATCATGTTCGGATTTACTTTCGTTACATGACCAACTGTTTTCGCAATTCGGTTATGACTTTCTTTTATATCCGTCACATGCATCGTAATATCGCCGCAATCATATAAGACACTTTCTTTCATATCGTGTTCTTCTGTAATTGCATATGTGCTGTATGCATCTAACATCGCACGAATTGTCTTTGGAGCAAAACTCGCTCCTGAATGACTAATAGATGGTTTAGAAAGGGGTGCTCCAATTAAGGCAGCACCGAATATTTCTACACCTTCCTCCCAATCTTTAATCATCTCACTCCATTTTGTCACTTCACGATCAATAAACTTTGCGTTTTTCTTTAAATAGTGGCCGTGCTCCACGATTGTTCACCTCTTGTATATGCAATATTACCATTCTTCCATACTGTATTCACATGACTTACGCCGTAATGATACGGTACGTAAGCATAATTGTAAGCATCCCATAAAACTAAATCTGCCTTACGACCAACTCTAATTTTCCCAGCTACATCACCACGGTTAATGGCATATGATGAGTTAACCGTTACGGCATTCCAAACTTCTTCTGGTGTCATTTTCAGTTTTAGCATCGCAATGCTCATAATAAGCTGAATATTTTCAGTTGGACAGCTACCTGGGTTAAAGTCTGTAGCTAACGCAACTGCAACACCTTCATCAATCATTTTACGACCACGAGCAAAGCTTTCTTTATTTAAATAGAAAGTTGTTCCTGGTAATAATGTTGCTACTGTATTCGAGTTTGCAAGCATTTCAATCCCTTTATCAGAAGCGCCAACTAGATGGTCTGCTGATGCTGCACCGATTTCTGCCGCTGCTTCCGCACCACCAAGAGGGTCGATTTCATCTGCATGAATTTTCACATCAAAGCCAAGCTCTTTCGCTTTTAATAAAAATTCTTTTGATTCTTCTACTGAGAACACACCTGTTTCACAGAAAATATCAACGAATTCCGCCAATTGTTTCTCTTTCATTTCTGGTAATAGGTCTAACATCCATTGTAAAAATTCTTTCGATCTACCTTTATATTCTTTCGGAACTGCATGAGCACCTAAAAATGTGGAAACTAAATCGATTGAATGCTCTTTTTGTAATTGTGCAGTTGCCTCTAATTGTTTCCATTCCGTCTCATCATCTAATCCGTAACCACTCTTCGCTTCTACAGTTGTAACGCCGAAAGATAGCATACGGTCTAAATGGAATTTCGCTTTTTGAACAAGTTCTTCTTTCGACGCCTGTTTCGTTGCATTTACAGTTGAAAGAATACCTCCGCCTTGTTCTAAAATTTCTAAGTACGGAACTCCTTGTAATTTTAGCGCAATTTCATTTTCACGAGATCCACCAAATACAAGATGGGTATGCGGATCAACAAGACCAGGAGAAACCATTTTCCCCCCGCAATCAATAACTTCTTTCGCTTGTAATCCTTTCGCTTCTTCCGCTGTTCCAACGAAAGTGATTACACCATTTTCAATTCCAACCGCACCGTTTTCGATAACAGGAAGCGTGTTCATCGCTTCTCGTCTTAACAAGCCATCTTCTTGATCCATTGTTAGTAATTGACCGATATTTATTAGTAAAGTGTCCAGCATGTTTTCTCCTCCTTATTTCATCATTGGAATGTTAACGCCTTTTTCTTTCGCAGTTTCCACAGCTAAGTCATATCCAGCATCCACGTGACGAACAACACCCATACCAGGGTCAGAAGTTAATACGCGCTCAATACGTTTTGCTGCTGCTTCTGTTCCATCTGCAACAATAACCATTCCAGCGTGAAGTGAATAACCCATACCAACGCCACCACCGTGGTGAACAGATACCCAGCTCGCACCGTTTACACTATTAATTAATGCATTTAAAATTGGCCAGTCAGCTACTGCATCACTACCGTCTTTCATCGCTTCTGTTTCACGGTTTGGAGATGCTACTGATCCGCAATCTAAATGGTCACGACCAATAACAATCGGTGCTGATAATTCACCATTTGCAACCATTTCATTAATGATGCGACCAAATTTCGCACGCTCACCGTAACCTAACCAACAAATACGTGATGGAAGTCCTTGGAACTCAACTTGTTGACGTGCCATACGAATCCAGTTACATAAATGTTCATTATCAGCGAACTCACGTAAAATTACTTCGTCTGTTTTATAAATATCTTCTGGATCACCAGAAAGTGCTACCCAGCGGAATGGCCCTTTTCCTTCACAGAATAATGGACGAATAAATGCTGGAACGAATCCTGGGAAATCGAAAGCATTTTTCAAACCTTCATCGAAAGCAACTTGGCGAATGTTATTTCCATAATCAAATGTAATTGCACCTTTTTCTTGCATCGCAAGCATCGCTTCCACATGTTTTGTCATACTTTCTTTTGATAATTGTACGTAACGTTCTGGATCTTTTTCACGAAGTTTCGCTGCTTCTTCTAATGTGTAACCTACTGGAATATAACCGTTTAATGGATCATGAGCAGATGTTTGATCTGTAACTAAATCTGGCGTAATATCACGCTTCACTAGTTCTGGTAAAATCTCTGCCGCATTTCCTAGCAAGCCAATTGAAATTGGTTCTTTCTTCTCTTTATACTCGTTCGCAACAGTTAATGCTTCTTCTAATGATTCTGTATACATGTCACAATATCTCTTTTCAATACGACGATCGATGCTACGCTTATCAACATCAATAGCAATGACAACACCGCCGTTCATCGTTACAGCAAGAGGTTGTGCACCACCCATACCACCTAAACCAGCAGTAAGTGTTAATGTACCTTTTAATGAACCGTCGAAATGTTGACGAGCTGCTTCACCAAATGTTTCATATGTTCCTTGTAGAATCCCTTGTGTTCCAATGTAAATCCAGCTACCAGCTGTCATTTGTCCGTACATCATAAGACCTTTTTTCTCTAGTTCTCGGAAGTGATCCCAGTTTGCCCATTTTGGTACTAAGTTTGAGTTCGCTAACAGAACGCGAGGTGCATCTTCATGTGATTTAAAAATGGCAACTGGTTTTCCTGATTGAACAAGTAACGTTTCATCGCTTTCTAACGTTTTTAATGAATCTACAATCGCCTGATAGCTTTCCCAGTTACGAGCTGCACGGCCAATTCCGCCATACACAACTAATTCTTCTGGTTTTTCAGCAACTTCCGGATCTAAATTGTTCATTAGCATACGAAGTGCAGCTTCTTGCACCCACCCTTTCGTTTGTAACTCTGTACCTCTTGGCGCGCGAATTGTTTGTTGTACTTTTTCCATTTCAATCTCTCCCTTTTCTCATTTTATAGTGCTGCGTTTACATCCAATCTTTCTTTTATCGAATAATTCGTTTTTAACCAATGTGCAATATTTTCAATATCCGTTGAGAAGATGCGATCATTTGTAATAGATGGTACTTGCTGACGCCCTTGATGGTAGAAGCTCTTCGTCACTGTACTCATGTTTTCAATTCCACGATATTCTGCCGCTTGCATCGCACAAATCATTTCAATTGAAAGAACACGTCTTACATTTTGAATAATTTGATGTGCATGACGTGAAGCGATTGTTCCCATACTTACGTGATCTTCTTGGTTAGCTGATGACGGGATTGAATCAACACTCGCTGGATGTGCTAACGTTTTATTTTCAGAAACTAGTGACGCTGCAGCATATTGCATAATCATTGCACCAGACTGAAGTCCTGGTTCTGGACTTAAAAATGGCGGTAAATCGTTTAACTGCGGATTTACTAAACGCTCAATACGACGCTCTGAAATGTTTGCAAGTTCCGCCATTCCTACTTTTAAGAAGTCCATCGCAAATGCAATCGGTTGACCATGGAAATTACCACCTGAAATTACTTTTTCCCCGCCATCAAAGATTAGCGGATTATCTGTTGCGGCATTCATTTCAATTTCTAATTTTTCTTTCACATAATTCAAAACTTGCCAAGAAGCACCGTGTACTTGCGGGATACAACGAAGTGAATAGGCATCCTGTACACGTAGTTCTCCTTGTTTTGTTGTTAACTTACTATCATGAAGAATGTCACGAATTCTGCTTGCTACATCCACTTGCTCTTTATAGCCACGTGCTTTATGAACATTTTCATCAAATGCATCAATAATGCCTTGTAACCCTTCAATTGTCATCGAAGCAATTAGTTCAGCTTGATACGCCGTTGCTTCTGCTTCTATATAAGAAAGAACTCCTTGTGCTGTCATCGCCTGCGTACCATTAATTAACGCAAGACCTTCTTTCGCTTCAAGTTCAATTGGTTCAAGCCCTTCTTCTGTAAGAGCAACCATTGCATGAACGCGTTTCCCTTTATAGAACACTTCACCTTCGCCTAATAATACGAGCGCAAGATGAGATAAAGGTGCTAAATCTCCACTTGCACCAAGTGAACCTTGTTGCGGAACGACTGGATGAATTTTACGATTTACAAACTCAAGAAGCATATTTACAACAAGCGGCCTTACGCCTGATACTCCTTTAAGCATCGTGTTCGCTCGTAAAATTAACATTCCGCGCGATACTTCTTCCGGGAATGGATCACCTATCCCACATGCATGTGACTGAATTAAATTATGTTGAAGTGCCTTTACATCATCTTTTTGGATAAGCACATCACTAAACTTTCCAAATCCAGTTGTAATACCGTAAACGACTTTTCCGTCCTCTACAATTTTCTCAACTACTTCGCGGCACTCCGCTACCTTTTGCATACTAGTTGGACAAGCTGTTACACCTTCTCCTTCCAGTAATAACCTCTTCATTTCTTCAACTGTCAATGTATGTCCTGTTAACGTAATCATCATTTTTCCTCCTTAAAAAGGCAAAAGGGGACCTTATCTTTTTAAGACAGACTTCTGTCCTAAAAAAGTAAGGCCCCCTTCTAACTAATAGACTATGGGCAAATCATATGTGATTAATTCCTAAACCAATCGCCTCATGCTCAGATCCTTTTACAGGTGCACCAATCGTTCCATATAATGCAACAGCAACCCATTCGCCTTCTTTTTTCCCGTCGTATGGTGTACCGCGCACAATCGCAAAACGAAGTCCTACTGTACGAAGAACGTCTGCTAACTGAATTTGACCTCTCGTCACTCCGTACAAAGCTTCCATAATTGCATGATAAAGTGCATGTGTTTCTCTGTAAACGTCTGTTTCAATAACTTGGTTGCTTTTAGCCGCTGTTTCCATTGCTGCGACAACCTTTTGCGAATTCATCGAACCCACTTTCCCCGTACAATACTTCCAACCTTTTGGAATGGATAATACAGGACTTTCATTCTCATCCGCAAGTGCCAACAGCATGGCCATACGACCAATTCGATGTGTTCCTTGAAGAAGCATGTGACTCTCTCATTTCTTTTGAATTATTTGAATATTACTTAATTTAAGAATATATGAAAACGGTTAAATCGTCAATAGTTTAAAATCATATTCAAACATTTTTTTCATCCCCCTAATTTTGTGTACACAAATGATTTACACAAAATTTCCAGACGTGCTATAGTCTCACTAACAGATGCAAAGGGGCGAAATTTCAGTGACAAAACGAAAAGATATTCATTTTCGAATTGAAGAGAAATTACTTGAAAGGTTTGAATCAGCACTCCATTACGAAGGTTTAAAGAAAACAGATGTATTAACACATGCAATCCAACAATTTTGCACAAAGGTGGAATGTGACAAAATGAATGATGTAAAACGACAATATAACGTTAGCAACCATTTACAAACACGCATCGACACACATACACATTACGAAGAAAAACACGTAGATTTAGATAAGATCGTCATTGAACATTTACACCTTCAAGGGGATGAAAACATATTAGAGGTTGGGTGCGCTAGTGGAAAATTCCTTTCCCTTTTACAAACAAATGGTCATAAAGGCCCATTAACCGGGTTTGATCAATCCGAAGCTATGCTTGCTGAAGCTGCTAAAATAAATAACTTAATAGAATGGAAACGAGGGGACGCTAGTAAACTTCCTTTCGAAACAAATTGTTATGACCTAATAATTGCAAGACATATGTTATACCATGTGAAAGATGTTGAAAAAACAATTCAAGGCTTTTATAAAGTCATTCGTTCTGGCGGAACACTTTTAGCTACAACAAATTCTAAAGTTTCATTACCTCGTATAGTTGAAATGTGTAACAACATGCTTGACGCATTTGATCTACCGAAAACATCACCAGCAGTCTCTCCATTTTGTTTAGAAAATGGTAAAGAGATAGTAGCATCTGCTTTTCCAACGGTTGAAGAAACAGTTATTCATAATGCGCTCGTTTTTCATCATGCTACCCCAATAGTAAACTATATTTCCAGCATGTTTCCATCGTTAAATATACCCGATAATATGTATCTTCAAGCCGAGATGAAAGAATGGCTAACAGAAGAAATCAACAAGGAATTATCGCTCCATAACGGTATATGGCGCGATCCAAAAACGTTAGTAATTTATCGGTGTAAAAAAGCTAGCATTTGCTAGCTTTTACACGTTTTCTCGTAAAAGTTTCTCCATTACTACATTGCCTTTACCACAATAAAAATCTGTATTATGTTCGTCTGCCACTCCAAAATAAGAGGCAATCGCTATTCCAAATGGTACAAATGCATGCCCTTGTGCTGTAATGCTATTTGAGTGTTGCACAACTTCTTCATACACGAAATTTTCTACTGGAAAACACTCAAATTTTTGATAATCTATAGTCGCAGTATAAGAAATCCCTTTAAATAACCCTGCTTTTGCTAGCGCATACGGTCCAGCACAAATTGCCGCCACTAATTTTTCTTGTTCGTGAAATTGACGAATGACTGAAAAAAGAGATTTCGCATCTTTCAACTGTACTTCTTCTCCACCTGGAATAAGTACCCCCTCATACTAATCTACACGTACTTCACTTACTTCTATATGTGGTTGCACTTGCAAACCTGTTTCACTTATAATCAATTCTTTTGTTAAGCCCGCTGTAATGATTTCAAATTTATTTTTCAGCAACGCCGTCGCTACTGTTATTTCAAACTCCGCAAATGTTGGGTATACAAATAAAAGTATTTTTTTCATAGCCCTCTCTCCTTTAACCAGTCCATAAAATATACCTCTAAATCGTCAACTGTTAATCTATTTGTGTCCACATAAGTTACAGGAAATTGTTTATACCAGTCTTTTTCAGTTTCTGCTAATTTAAATTGCTCCTCAAATGTACTTCTGTTTCTTGTTCTATCATTATTTTTTCTATCATATACATTCTTTTTCGTAACATCTAAGTAAAAAATCACATCCGAACGGCATTCTCTTAATTTATATAATTCATCTTTCAATTCAGTTTCTATATCCCACTCTTCTCCTATAATCGTTGGATAAAAGAGTGTAAAAAACTCAATGTCTTCTGGTCCGCGATCAAAAATTACGACTGAATCTTTCACATTTTGAAACTCCTTTATTTTTGCTTCCATAAACATTTTTTGATTCATAATAAACCCTACTTTTGAATTCATATCTAAATTCAATTTTTTTCGCTTCTCTACAATTGGATATGGATTTTCATATATAACTCGAAACCCTCTCTTTTCTAACCTTTTTGCTAATGTTGTTTTTCCGCTAGCCATCGGCCCTTGCAGTGAAATTACGTATGTCACACCTCTCATTCCCTTACACTTTAGTACACCTATAATATACAGAATCTTGAAAACTCTCAACATTATATATATCATCTTGTTTCTTATTCTTATCTAACTTATAATGAAAAATAGAGATTATGACGGACGCATCAATAATGTAAGCTTGGAAATCCAAGCTTACATTATTTTTTGCTTTCCCTTTTCTAATAAAAAGAGTATACTAGATTAGAACGTATGTTCTTAATAATTACATACAGTAAGGAGATAGAACAATGGTATACGACACAAAAGCAATTTCTTGGAATGAATCTTTAAAACAACTTCAACGCCGCTATACAAACAAACAAGTTGACCGAAAAGAATTTGAGGATATTGAACTGATGGAATTCTTCCGCGATAACGACTACATTTCTTTACCTACACACATAAGCGGCCTATCAAAAACACGTTTTACTTCTTACTCTATTTTCACAACTGAAGATAAAGATCGTAAAGTTGGCACATTAATCATTGAATATGTAGAAGATGATAATAATAATTTACATGTGGAACAACTATACTTTGTTTAAATGATAACGCTTGGTCAAAATGACCAAGCGTTCTTGCTTTCTATGAATCTCACTGTATATAATATGAATAAAAGAAAACCGCTATCATTAAGGGGGGATATGCTTGCTCGAAGGATGGTTCAGTTGGTTCATTGTATTATGGACGGTTATTTTATTAGGGCTTATGTCTATCGGTGGATACTTTATGTTCAGAAAATTTTTAAAACGTTTACCAAAAGAAGACGGCATGTCCATTTTGGATTGGGAAGAACACTACATAAATAAAACGAGACATTTATGGGCTGACGAACAAAAACAATTGTTAGAAGAGCTTGTAAGTCCTGTTCCAGAACTATTTCGCGATGTTGCAAAATCAAAGATTGCTGGAAAAATCGGGGAACTTGCATTACAAGAAAATGCCTCTCAAATTACACAAGACTTAATTATTAAAGGATATATCATTGCCACACCAAAGCGTGATCATAAATTTTTAATTAAAAAACTACAAGAAAAAAAGATTGATTATTCTAACTATCGATCTTTACTCGCAAAGTAACTTCATATTATTTTCGATAAAAAAGACAGCGCCTTTGACGCTGTCTTTTTATTTGGTACATATACAGTTTTTAAGTTAGCTTCATATCTTTTTCATTATAAAAACCATCTTCTTTTTCCATTTCCTTTTGTAATTTCGTAAAGGAACGGTACATGGCAATTCTCCATGACACAATCATCGCGAACGCCAGTAAGAAGAACATGCCACTAAGTTGTCCTAAATCAAGAGATTGGCTTAAGTATGTTTTAAATACAATCCGCACGACAAGTAATCCAATTAATATAAAAACAAAGGCTTTTGAACGCTTCAAATAAATCTCTTGTCCTCTAATTTCAAATTTAGATGTTTTAATAAGAAAAATAGAGAAAAACAAACCGACGCCAATTGCTTCTAACATTTCCGCTGGAGTTAATCGAAATTCAGGAAAAACATACATCAATGCTCCCGTGCTCATAAAAAATGGCGGAAGTATAATTTTTTTCAATGTTGCAGGTTTCTTAGCTGCTTTTAAACGAATAAACATCGCACCGACAGCCATACAAACAGCAACGATACTTGATAAAAGAACTATGTTCATATTTTCTCATCCTTTTTTGTGGCTATATGCAAAATATACTTTCATTATATGCTTTTCCGTTAGTATTTCCAACATTTTCGCAGAATAATACTAAAAACCGGTAAAACCACCAAATAAACTTGAGAAATATACGATAATTTTCGTCATCCAGTTAAAGTATAGGAAGACCCCCATAACAATCATAATATATCCTCCGACTTTCATGAAGGCCATACTATTTCTTTTAATCCAAGACATTTTCGTAATAAAGAATGACAGTACGAAAAACGGGATAGCAAATCCAAGTATGTAAGCAATCATGTAAATCATTGCTGATTCTGGGTTTGTTGCTGCTAATCCAATTACCGACACTAGAATTGGTCCGGTACATGGCGTCCACCCTGCTGCAAAGGCTAATCCAATTAGTACTGATCCAAAATAGCCACTTGGACGATTTTTAAATGTAAATTTACGGTCTTGCATTAAAAATTTCGGCTTAAACACCCCGACAATAATTAAGCCGAACACGATGATAAATATACCACCTAACTGTCTGATTAAATCTTTATAGTCAGTAAAGATTCCTCCAATAAAACTTGTACCAAATCCAATTGCAATAAATATAATTGAAAATCCAAGTAAGAAAAACGCTGTATGTATCATACTTCTTTTGCGAAGCATTGCATTTTCTTCTTTCAATTCAGAAACCGACATACCTGTTATGTACGATAAAAATGCCGGATAAAGCGGTAAGCAACATGGGGAAATAAATGATAAGAACCCGGCGCCAAACGCTAAAAAAATACTAATATCTTGCATCATTCCACTCCTCTCCCTAAATATTGTAACAAAAACACATAAAAATACTATGAACAATTCGTGAAATCACTTTTACAACGTGGCAATAAGAAAAAAGTACTTCCTCACAGTTTCTAATAAAACGTTTTCATTTCCTTCTATTATATAGAAAAAACTCAAATGGATTATGAAACTCCTTTAATTGTCATTACCATAACAAAGGTAACATAGTTTCTCAAATAATTAGCACGTTACTAGTACGTCTATATACATATTGGTTTAAAAAATATTTTTTTCAAATGCTGGCTCTATACAATGCAAAGTTGATTTTATAATACTTCTACTATTAATAATTTCAAGATTATGCATAAATATCATACTTTTATTATTATTCTATAAAATGTCATACTTTTCTTTCATTTGACCCTTTATTTCTAATTTTGTATACTTCCCTCTAGTTATATATTTTCGATACGGAACAACTTCATATAGATGGGAGGAATTTTTCATACTTCGTTATTCTCTTTTAGTTTTATTAGGAGCGTGTAGTTATGGAATTTTAGCTATTTTTGTTAAGCTTGCATATGCAGAAGGATTTTCACTTGGAGAGGTAATTGGCAGCCAATATTTGTTCGGTTGGATTATTTTGCTTGCTATTACACTTCTATTTTCTAGACATCGCGTTCCTTTAAAGCAAGCATTACTTTTATTCGTTGCAGGAACATCTGCAAGTTTTACCGGAATTTTTTATTATGCTTCATTAAAAACTGTACCAGCTTCTATTGCAATTATTCTTTTATTCCAATTTGTTTGGGTCGGAATTATCATTGAAGCAGTCGCAACAAAAACATTACCTTCAAGAGAAAAAGTTATTTCTGTTATTTTCTTACTTGTAGGGACATTTTTATCAAGTGGTTTACTTGAACAATCAGCAGGTGCTTTCGATACGACTGGGATCATTTTAGGTTTATTATCTGCTGTTACATTCGCAACATACATTTTCGTGAGCGGAAAAGTTGCTGTTGAAGTACCTTCATTACCGCGCGGTGTTCTCTTAATGACTGGTGCTTTAACTTTAGTCATGATTGTATTCCCACCAACATTTATTTTTAATGGTGCCATTTCTCAAGGTCTTTGGAAATACGGTTTAGGATTAGGAACATTTAGTATCGTAATTCCATCTATTGCCTTTACAATCGGTATTCCAAAAATCGGTTCTGGCTTAGCAACTATTCTTGGTGCAGCGGAACTACCAGTTACAACAATTATGTCCGTATTCGTTTTAAAAGAGGCTGTACTATCTTCACAATGGTTCGGTGTATCACTTATTTTAATCGGGATTGCAATCCCGCAAATTGCATACGCAATGCGTGGACGTTATCGTAAACATCATACGCATAAAAAAGTCGCAGCATAAAGTGAAACTTTAATTAGTTGAACCAATCGGACTGCCCATTAATACGGGATAAACGAGAGAGGATTTTCATTTGAGAATCCTCTCTTTTATTGTTGTATACTTATGATAAATATTTTGCTGAAGAAAGAAGGCATACTACATGGTATCTATTTCAAATCAACTAAAAGAAAAACTTATTTCCATCCGTCGACATTTACATGAGTATCCAGAACTATCATATGAAGAGTTCGAAACAACAAAAGCAATAAAAAATTGGTTAGAAGAAAAAAACATTACTATCATTGACTCCAATTTAGAAACAGGAATTATCGCTGAAGTGTCTGGTAATAAAAACGGGCCAATTGTAGCAGTTCGTGCTGATATTGATGCCCTTCCTATTCAAGAAGAAACACATTTGTCCTATGCATCTAAAGTACGAGGGAAAATGCATGCTTGTGGACACGATTTTCATACAGCTGCCATTTTAGGTACTGCTTTCTTATTAAAAGAAAGAGAATCTTCCCTAAATGGAACGGTTCGCTTCATATTCCAACCAGCTGAAGAAAGTAGTAATGGCGCTTGCAAAGTTATTGATGCTGGACATTTACGTAATGTGCAAGCGATTTTCGGCATGCATAATAAACCTGATTTACCAGTAGGTACAATTGGCATTAAAGATGGTCCACTGATGGCTGGAGTTGATCGATTTGAAATTGAAATTCACGGAGTTGGTACACACGCGGCTGTACCAGATGCTGGCGTAGATCCTATTGTCGCATCCTCTCAAATTGTGATGGCACTGCAAACAATTGTAAGCCGAAATATAAGTTCATCTCATAATGCAGTTGTTAGTGTTACAAATATTCACGCAGGAAATACGTGGAACGTGATTCCTGAAAAAGCTACGTTAGAAGGAACGATTCGCACGTTCCAAGCTGAAACACGTGAAAAGATTCCAGCACTCATGGAGCGTATTATTAAAGGTGTATCTGATGCATTAGGTGTAAAAACGAAATTCCGTTTTTATTCAGGTCCTCCTGCTGTTCACAACGATAAAGCTCTTACAGACTTATCTACTCAAGTTGCCACAAAGATGAATCTTAATATCATCTCGCCTAGTCTATCAATGGCTGGAGAAGATTTCTCATTTTACCAACAGGAAATACCAGGTTCATTCGTCTTTATGGGAACGAGCGGTACACATGAATGGCATCATCCTGCTTTTACAATTAATGAAGAGGCACTGCCTATAAGTGCAGAATACTTTGCTTTACTAGCCGAAAGAGCACTTAAACAATTCTCATAAAAAAAAGCCGTTCAAAGTGCATCTCAGCACCCTGAACGGCTTTTCTTATTAAGTTAAATCACGTTTTAAAAACACAGTATATGAAATACATAAAAATACGAACAAATAAAGTAGCAACATACATGATGCAAACGGGAATGTTACTCCATCAATAAAACTTCCGTTCTTTGAAATACTATATAAATCTGTGTTTGCTGGCAATAAATATTTCGCCCAGTTATATCTAGTGGCTGCTAATAACGCAATATTGCCTGATAAAGCAAGGAATAGTGAAATACCAATTGCACCTCCACTAGATCTCGTTAACACAGAAATCATAAATGCAAACGATGCGTACACAACCGTTGGTAACCACGATAAAACATAATATTTACTTGCTTCTACAAAAATGTTTTGTTTTATTATATTTCCATCTTGGAAAATAAACTCACTCCATGCAGGCTGTTGGAATTTATAAATAACAAGTCCACATAAAGCGGAGAAGATCATATTAAATATAAATAATAAAGCTGCAAATATAACGATTGCTAAAAATTTTGCTGTTAAAATTTTAAAGCGACTCGCTGGTCGTATCGTTAAAAATTTATATGTTCCCCAGCTATATTCATTCGCAAAAATTGTACTTGCATACACGAGGATAAATGGGAGCAAAATTGGAAATACGATAAAACCTGTATCTCTCATGAAAGAAAGTGGAGAACTGCTTGCCGGTGCTGTATCCGTATCTAAATGCTTCATCTTAAGCTGGTATTCTTTTACAAGCTCATCCCCTGATTTTTCTGCTAAAATAGCTTCTTTTTTCATGCCAAGCTTTTTCTCAATTTCTACAGTTCGTTCTGTATAATCTACTTTCCATCCTTTTGTTTCCGGTTCAAAATACTTTACCGTAACCCATCCTAATCCGATTATTAATACTGCAATAACTGCAAATGGAATAATCGTTCGCTTCCGCTTAAATATTTTATACAGTTCGTTATATACTAAATTAAACAATATCTTTTCCCCCTGTTAATTCTAAAAATTGCTCTTCTAACGTTTTTCTTTCTTCATATACACGATACACTTGAATATTTTTCTCAAGCAATGTACGAATAACATTTGGGATTTCTTCATCTTTTACATTAATAAGTAATTCATTATCTTTTACTAAAACATCATGCCCTAATATTTCTGCTGCTTTATTCGCATCATCTACACGTATACGGATCGTCTCCATCTCTTCGCTTTGGCTATGCTGAATATTTTGCGTAGCCACATATTCCCCGTGCTGAATAATGATAACTCTGTCACACATTAATTCAACTTCTGAAAGTAAGTGACTTGATACAAGTACAGCTTTTCCTTGTTCATGTGCAATTTTTTTTATGTACATTCTCATTTCATGTATTCCACTAGGGTCTAATCCATTTGTCGGTTCATCTAGTATCAACACGTCTGGATCGTGAATAAGTGCCTGAGCGATTCCTAAACGTTGTCTCATGCCGAGTGAATACGCTTTTACTTTGCGATCAATTACTTGTCCCATCCCTAACAATTTCACTACTTCATCGATACGTTCTTCGGTCACATTACCATTCATTCGTCCGAAATATGTTAAATTTTCATAGCCGCTCAAAAAAGGATAAAATTCAGGTGTCTCAATTACCGCTCCAATTTTCGCAGCTGTTTTTTCGAATTGCTGTTTCACAGATTGACCATCAAGCCATACTTCACCTTCTGTCATACGGATCATACCAACCATCATTCTCATTAAAGTCGTTTTTCCAGCACCGTTTGGTCCGAGTAAACCGACAACCTCGCCTTTTTTCACTTCAAAACTAATATTTTGTACAAGTGTCTTTGATCCGATTCGCTTCGTTAACCGATCGACTTTTACAATTGATTGTTCATTTGTCATTCTATACAACCTTTCCTTCCCATTCTTTGTCAGGTCTTTTCACTGTAACATGATTATTTTTATGTGTAAAATGGAAAAAGGCATGATTTCTCATGCCTTTTTCTTGAAATGCAACGAATTTTTATCTTGTAAACTTTGAACAAATCGAAAACATTGCCCCATCGATAATAGAAGGATAACAATCATAATTATACTCACTACTACTATTGCATATATTGTAATCGGTGCACTATTTATCCCTTGTATTCCTGCTATTCTTATAAAAATAATCGTAAATAATTTTAAAAATAACATCCCATTAACTAATCCAAAAACAAACGCTGCTCCATAAATGAATAATTGCTCCTGACATAATAAACATAGTACTTCTTTTCTTTTTATATTTTCTGCTACATAAGATGTAAACTCCTCTCTCCTCACTAGCAAAAGGGAGTACATCATTTTATATGTAGTAAAAATACATATGAAAATTAGTACAATAAACAGTGTGTAAAAATACATTTGAAATACAAATGCATCCCCTACTTTCAAAATAGCTCCTTCATTAAATTGTAACGATATCATAAAAAACAAAATCATAATACTCATAGCAATCCACATAAATTGCTTCATCCTTTTGGTAGCAAATGTTCTTATATTTTTTCTCGCTAACCGACATAAAGACATAAAATTCTTCCCCTACCTTATTACATACGCATTCTATACTACTAGTGTATAAAAATATGACATTTTAAACATCGCACTACAATCGGAATTTCTTCTAAGTCTTTAGTCCTAGAAAACGAAATGATAAAAAATCACATTTAGAATATAATTGTAAAAAGGAGGAGATTGCATGCGTATAAAATTACTATCAATCTTGTTTTTATTATTACTCACAAGTTGTAGCCAAATAAAAAACAATGAAGTTGCCATTGTTGAGCCATACAAATTAACAAAAGAGCAAGCTTCTATTTTACAAATGACTCCTTTTCAAGAAGGAAATAGCATGTTTTATAACGTTACGCTTAAAAATGATAAAGATGAAATAAATGCTACAATTGATTATTATAACAATGGTAAAAAAACAAAAGAAATTGCTAATATAGCTACCTCACATTTTTCAAAAAAGAAAGTAAAGCTTTCTTTTTTACCACCACATTTCCAATTCGATAAAGATATACAAGAAAAAAGGCAGTGGTATATGAATATTGAAGGTGCTTCAACGCTTGTTCATGAAGAAGCACCACCAAGCGTAAATAGCTCCGCAACTACTACAATCCAATCTATAAAAAATTTAAAATACAATCAAAAAACAATTTTAGCTGCTGTAATCCAAACAAGTAAAGAAACTGTAAGCGTTCCTACCATTGATGAAGAAACAGGTATTGATCTACTCTTAAAAGAAAATGAACACGTTTATCTATTCAGTATCGAGCTAAAAAAAGAACAATAAAGCGGAAATGCAACTTAAGTTGCATTTCCGCTTTATTGTTTAATAAGGTGTACTTTTATGGATTTGAATTAAATCCATATTCTGTTACTACTATTGCTCATCCTCTACTTCTATTCTTTTCTTCTCTCTTGCAATTTTTAAAAACTCTAGCAGCTCTGGATTACTATTCATTTTTTTGTAAGCCACTGACATTTCTGCCACAAAATTAGAATCATATAATTCTTTATATACAACTTCTGTTTTATATAACTTATTTGCCGATACGGGTATTACTGTAATTCCAATCCCTGCCGCTACAAGCCCCATAACTGTTTGATACTCTGTTGCTTCTTGTACAATACGTGGACTAAATCCAACTTCTCTGCAAAGAGATAAAATTGTATCATACAAAGCTGGCCATACTGGTCTCGTAATAAATACAAACGGCTCATCTCGTAAATCTTCTATATGTATTTCATCTTTCTCTGCAAGTGGATGTGCCTTTGGTAAACATAAGGTACAAGATAACCTTTGAATTGGCTCTAATTCTAATAATTGTGTTGGAATTGGTGGACGTAAAAAGCCAATATCAATACGGTTATCATGAAGTGCATGAACTTGATCTGGTGTTGACAATTCATGTAATGCAACAGACACTCTCGGAAATTTCTTTCTATATTCCCTAACAATTGATGGTAAAATATCATATATCGCCGCACCTACAAAACCAATTGAAAGTGATCCTACTTCTCCCCTTTGCGCACTTTGTGCAACTTCTACTGCTTTTTCAATTTGTTCAAACGCTTTTTTTACTTCTTTTAAAAACATTTCTCCTGCTTCTGTTAGTTCAACCTTTCTTTTCGTTCTTGAAAATAATGTAACTCCCATTTCTTTTTCTAATTGCTGTATTTGTTGACTAAGTGGTGGTTGTGTCATTTGTAAACGAGCAGCTGCCCGTCCAAAGTGTAACTCTTCTGCCACAACAACAAAATATTGCAAATGCCGTAATTCCATTTTTGGACACCCTTTTCACTTTCGATTAATATGTCTAATATATTAATAACATATAATTTATATATTAGACAAATATTTTGAATGAACGTATAGTAGAAATTGTTAATTCTTTTTTACAATTTTTATGTAAAAAAAGAAAGAGGTGGTTACTGTATGGAATGGTGGAAGTTAAGCGGACAAATTTTATTACTATTTTGTTTCGCTTGGACAGGTGAATGGATTGCAAAACAGGCACACCTCCCAGTTCCAGGAAGTATAATCGGTATTTTTTTATTATTAATTTCGTTAAAATTTAACCTAGTTAAAAAAGAATGGATACAGGACGGAGCAGATTTTTTATTAAAAGAACTTATTTTATTTTTCATCCCTTCTGCAGTCGCTGTCATACGTTACAGAGATACACTAACACAATATGGAATCGATCTCATTTTAATTATTATGATTAGCACTCTTTGCGTTACCTTAGTTACAGGACTTTTAACAGAATTGCTACTAAAGCGGAAAGGATCAACGCAATGATCGGATTTCTTTGTTTACTATTAACACTATTCACATATTGGATATCAAAAAAAATGTATCAACGTTGGAATTGGAGTCTACTTTCTCCTCTTCTCGTCTGTCCCATTATTTTAATTGCTTTATTGCTCGGATTAGATACACCTTATGAAACATATGAATCTGGTGGTCACTGGTTAACTGAATTATTAAAGCCCGCAACAGTTGCTTTTGCATGGCCAATCTATAAATATTTTGATTTATTAAAGAAACATGGAATGGCTATCTTACTTAATGTCATTGTCGGTTCGTTTTTATCAGTCATTACTTCAGCACTACTAGCAAATTATTTTCAAATTGATTCATCACTAGAACATAGTTTAGCGCCACATATCGTAACAACACCAATCGCAATGGCTATTTCAGAAATGATTGGTGGTATGTCACAATTAACTGCTGTATTTGTCGTTTTAACTGCCTTAACAGGAGCATTGCTCGGTCCTTCTCTCATACGCATTTGCCGCATTAAAACAGCAATCGCAAAAGGTATTATGTTAGGAACGAGCGCAAATGGAACCGGTACATCAAAAGCATTCGAAATCGGTCCTGTGGAAGGAACAATTGCAAGTTTATCCATGCTTTTAACAGCAGGCGCTAGTTTAGTTATCGTTCCGCTTTTCTTGTCTTGGATACATTAAAGAAGCAAGTATTTACATACTTGCTTCTTTATCTATATATTGGCACAGCAATTCATAATCCTCTGGAAAAGCTAAACACAATTGTTCAACTTCATGTATCCCTTTCCAAGCAATTTCATGTATTAACTCATCAGGATCTTGGATTTTCATATTACCGCCTATTTGTTTAACAAAATAATAATGGACATACACTGGAACACCGTATGTAATACCCTCTTTTTCATATATTTTATTTACCACTTCCACATTGTAACCTGTTTCTTCCCAAACTTCCCTGATACAACATTCTTCTAGTGTCTCTCCCTTTTCAAGTCCTCCACTTGGGACAGACCATCTTTTTTCTTCTCCCTCTTTGCCCTGCAGTACCATTAAAACTTCATTTCTTTCATTTACACATACCGCTGCACTACCTATCCATCTCTCCATAAACATCCCTCCCCTACTAAAATTCGCCCTCTTTTTTATTTTCCCCTTGAAAAAAGAGGAAAATAATAAAACAATGACGAAAAATTACATCAACTTCATAGACAATCCTTTTTTAGAAATTAAAACTGGAAGGATGAAAATATGATTTCTAATTATGTTGTGGAATGTGTCTTTTGTGAAGAAAATCGAAAGGCTCGCCAAGCTATTGTCACAGTTCCCGCGACTACTCAGCTACTAGCCATTGAAAAAGTGCGTGCGGAATGCAAACGTCGCTTCGGAAAAACTGTATTATTACAAACAGAAATTAAAGAAAAAATTGTTTTTGAACAAAAAGAAAGCCGACCATAAATTGGTCAGCTTTCTTATCCGATCATATTTTCACATGAAGATTAGGGGCATCCTCTTTAAGGATCGGGATTTTCCCATTATGTACGTTCCATAATGGTCATCGAACAATATATTTCTATGCAATTAACTATTGAATAGAATAGGGCAAAACTTGTTCGCATTTTTAGAAAAGGGATAGGGATATAATTCAAGTAGTACTTCGAATACTCGAACTTTACACTCATAATATTAAAACAAATCCTTTTATATGGGAAATATGAATTACCTACATAATTCATTCGTAAAATATATTAATAGTTTGCTATATTAATTTTATCCCGCTATTTGTAAGCAGTAACCCCCTACTGATTATAATTTCACTTTATTCCATCAATAGCATACACCCAGCTAAAACCGGTGTCATAATCATCGAAAACCTCAAAAGCGTTCGCGGTGCATAATTTGTAAACTTCGCGCCAATGTATGCCCCTAACATGGTCCCAATTAATACTTGCAATAACAATATATAATCTAAATATCCTTCCGAACTATATCCTATCCCGCCTCCAATTGCAATCGGTAATATAACAAGCATTGTTGTCCCTACAGATTGCTGAATCGTTAATCCCAATAGAACCATTAATCCAAGTTGAATAAACGGTGCAGAACCAATCCCAAATGAACCAGCCATCATTCCAGTAACTAATCCAAGGCATACACATTTCAACAAGCAGTTCACGGAAAACTCTTTATGTTTATATAAAGACGACTTTTCTTTGTTTTGGAACATAATTAATTTAATAAACATAAAAATTGCCGATAAAAATAACATCCCAGCTGTAAACCAATGAAGAAGATGTGCTGGTATAAGTGAACCAAATTTAGAACCAATATAAGAGCCAATTGCGCCAAATCCCCCAACAATCCCGCCTATAATAAGTGCAACATTGCCTTCACGGTAATGACTTACAACACCTGATAATGTCGTAAATGCCATTGCAGTTAAAGATGTTGCAAGAGCAACATGAATAGGAATTTGGAATACTAAAGTGAGTATCGCGATAATAAACCCAGCTCCTCCAGCTCCAACAAATCCTAATAAAATACCCATTACTAACATTGTTATAATTATTGCCACAGACTTTCCCTCCAGTAACACAATTATCCATCATATTTATGCTTACATACAAATAAAAAGCATCCTAGATGGATGCTTTTTATTTCAATGATATGTACTTAATCTTGATTAATCAAAATAACCGCTGGACCAGCTACTACTACTCCAGCTACTTCTATTTTTTCAAATTCCTTTACTGTAATAGATATAACTCCTTCTCTTTCCATCAATTCTTTACTCAGGACATCAGTCGGGATTGCTTTCACCGTCTTACCTCCTCGTATATTAATATTTAAGCCCTATTACAGGCTTAGATTTTCTTCTTAATAAGAGCCCTATAAATAAAAATACTTGGACGTCTCAAGATATTTCTAGATAATGATTGTAGGATCATTTGGGACAATTCTTTCACCTCCTGTGGATTTACCACATTTGAAGAGTGTTTCTCAGTGAACGTGCGGGACTCCCTACTCGCAGGCTGAGCAGCCTGCCCCTCGAACCTAGATGATAGTAGCTCTAGGGCGGCTTTCGATTCAGGACTAGCTCTCATACACGAGGTTGTTGGTCGGCGTACACACTAGAGATATCTCGAGACGTCCA
This sequence comes from Bacillus sp. FSL K6-2944, assembly GCF_038005385.1. Taxonomy (NCBI): domain Bacteria; kingdom Bacillati; phylum Bacillota; class Bacilli; order Caryophanales; family Bacillaceae; genus Bacillus; species Bacillus sp. FSL K6-2944. Next base: position 2,448,167 of record NZ_JBBOTE010000001.1, read on the forward strand.
AGAAATGATTCTAATATAGAAGGGAGGTCTCTTACATGAGATTATTTGTTGGTTTAGATGTAAGTTCGTTTGATATGAAAGTTTGCTTTTTAAATGGTGATGGAGAAAAACTGGATTCTTTTTCGGTCAGTAATGACCTACCAGGAGCTACTACACTCAAAGAAAAATTATTACAGTGTGTTGCAGGGAAAGAGGTCGACATCCTTAAGATTGGCCTAGAATCCACCTCTGTTTACAGCTTTCATCCTTCTATGTTTCTTCACCATGATATAGATTTACAGCGTTTTGGAGCAAAAGTATTTCTCCTAAACCCAAAGCAAGTCGCAAATTTTAAGAAAAGCTATTCTGACATGAATAAAACCGATGAGATTGATGCCTATGTCATTGCTGATTACTTACGATTTGGCCGCAATCAAATGTCTATCGTAAAAGAAAGCCAGTACGTGGCACTGCAGCAATTAACTCGATCACGATACCAACTTGTCAAAATGTTAACGAAAGAAAAACAACACTTTCTTCAACACCTAAGTTTTAAATGTAATACATTTTCACAAGAGGTGGATACTTCCGTATTTGGTAGCGCCATGACAGAACTATTTCTTGAAAAATTCAGCTTAGAGGAACTAGCTAATATGCCTTTAGAAGAACTCGCTGAGTTCCTACAGGAAAAAAGTCGAAACCGTTTTGGTGATCCAAAATGCGTAGCAGCATCCATTCAAAAAGCTGTGAAAGCTTCTTATCGCTTGGATAAGGTTGTAGAAGATTCAATAGATGTCATCTTAGGTACATCCATCGCAGTCATTCGTACGTTTCAACAGCAAATCAAGGAATTAGAAAAGTCTATTAAAAAAATCATGGCTGGTTTGACCCAAACACTTGAATCTATTCCTGGAGTAGGTCCTGTTTTCGCTGCCGGTATCATTGCTGAAATTGGCCAAATCGAAAGATTTGACGATGAAACAAAAATAGCCAAATACGCTGGATTATACTGGCGAAAGCACCAATCTGGTCGTTTTACAGCTGAAGATACTTCATTATCCCGTACAGGTAATCATTACTTGCGTTATTACTTAGTTGAAGCCGCCAATTCAGTAAGAAAGCATGTATCAGATTATCAAGAGTATTACGTGAAAAAATATAATGAAGTACCAAAACATCAACACAAACGTGCACTCGTTCTAACCGCAAGAAAATTTGTGCGATTGGTGGATGCGCTACTACGTAGCCACCAACTTTTTACGCCTGGAAGGTGTGTGAAAGAATGACATAAATTTTTGTCATCGCTACCTTTCATTATTTTCCAGTAAATTACATTCGTTACTGGTTTAGTTTCGTGATGCCTTTTTTAAACAAATTGACCTTTGGCAACTTTAAACTTTGTTATTTCTCAGTTGACATACTACCGCAGGTCTTTTCATTTATACAATATGATAAAGTGAAACTTTCATCAGTGGGGTTTTGGTCCGTACTTATTGATTATTAACCCTCACCAATCGGGCGAATAATCGCCCAATGCATCTATATATATGCATCACCTCCGCTTTCATTCCTTATTCCACTCAAAAACCTTCTCCCCCTTCCTTGACATATTGAAAAATAAAAAAGAAGCTATAACATATAGCTTCCCTCCACGTTTCTTTAATCTTTATGCACCGTATATTCCATGACTTTACCATCTCTATCAAATTGTAAAATAAGCTGTTCGCTATCTATTGGAATAAAGCCACGTTCAGTCCCAAGATAATACAAAGTGATGACTCCTTCTTCCCCACTTCTCGTTTCCGTTGGGGCTCCTAACAATTGTGTAATTTCTTCATTTGATTTCCCTATTAATTTATATTTTTGTAATAGATCATCTACCATATGTACCCGCTTATCTGCATGATTTAACCATCTATTTTGATTAAACTTTGATGTATATTCATTTACACTTAGTTGTACAGTGCACACTATTAATGGTATGAGTGCTACTATTAACCCCCCCAACATTTGCTTCTTTTCTTCATTACGATTTTTAGAAACATATAAAATAGCCCTTTGAATCATGACTAATAAAACAAATGGTATGAATACTACAAAAATGCTACTTACACTTAAGGGTATATGGACCATATCAATGACGAATATAAATACAATGTACATTACTATATATAAACAAAAAGAGACATACAAAATGCCACGTAGCATAGCGTTCAGAAAGATCTCCCCTTTTAACTCACTATATAATTCATCCGGCTAATCATTTCTTGAATCTGTTCTAATTCTTGCACTGTATATACTACTTCCCCTGCTAATATTTCATTTCTAAAGAACGTTACAATTTGCTCCCGATCTTTTAATCTAGGTGTTTCCTCACTAGAAAGGTCTACTATTTCTTTTCCATTTTTATTATAAAAATATACAACTGGTTTTACTTTTTCTTTTATACTATTAGCCTGCATTTCTTTCAAACCACTGTATAAAATTTGAGATAGTTTCTTCGCCCTATATACTGGATTCCCTTCATTTTTCACTTGTATAGTTGACGAATCTTTACCTACTATATATTCAAATGTCTCTTCTTTTTCAACTTCTTGTTGATACTTACCCATTTCATCAATCATAAATGAATATATACCAGCATTTTCTTTCGTTAAACCATGAATTAATTTCTCTTCCCATTCTTTCGTCTCAAGTAGATAAATACCAGTTTTGCACAAGATGAGATGATGGATTCGATTATCGTTTATTTCACTATTATTTTTAATAAAAACATTCGGCATGATTTGAATTTCAGCATCTAATATGGTGCCTTGCTCTATGAATCCTCGTTTCATATAATGTAATGTTTCGTACGTATTCATTTCAGCGCCGTTTTTAGTATATTCTCGTAGATTTGCAATTAGTTTTTGAAACATATGTATTTCGTTATTATGCTTATTTTGCATTTCACTACGTTCTTTACTATGCTGCACAGCTAATTGATTTTTCATCATACGCATATTTTCAATTTCTCTATTTGCACTTACTTGTAAATCATTGTATTTTTTCTGTTCCATATTTTTTAAATTATTTTGTTGTTCTTTATGCTCTATCACCGTAGCTGCAATTTCATTTTTATACGTTTCAATCGCTTGTTTCTTTTCAAATTCTACTTGCTGACTCTCTGATTCTAACTGTTTATTTTTATAAAACAGCACAAATACTACAGCTAATAATATTAAAACCGTACCTATTAGCACATAATTCATATTTTTACCCCTTTATTTCATTATCGATTATTTTTTATAAATATATCTATTATAGTATACTATGGTTTCGATATAGACTTTGTAAAAGTTGTATATTTTTAATAAAAGGCACCTCTGACGGGGCACCTTTTATTTTCACTCTATTGTACACCATACTGAATATAACTTGGATCGTAGTATATCCATTGATTTGTCCCTAAGCAAAGCCATCCATCTTGCTTACTCCATACTCGATACGATTCACCATGATGTAACTGTCTTATAACATTTCCATTTAATGATGGAGCATCACGCAAATTTACATTATCACCAGTAATAGTCGCCACATAATGTTTATACTGAATATAACTCGGATCATTATATACCCACTGATTTGTCCCTAAACAAAGCCATCCATCTTGTTCTCCCCAAACTTCATATGTTTCGCCACGATTCAATTGGCGAATTACACTAGACTGCAAAGATGGTCCACTTCTCAAATTCACATTATCTCCATTAATTATAGCAACCCCGTACACTGGAGTTGCATTATTAGGCGGGGAAACATTACCTCCACCACTTGCTCCATTCCCTTTTAAAGCTTCTAATGAAACTGCAGCTGATACATCACAATTTCCTACGCCTGAAATTTGTCCAGAATCTGTGTACTGCCACGCTGTCCACGTTGTCCATCCACCAGCATCAGCAGGCGGTGTACTCGAGTATTTAGCAATCCAAAGCGGTATATCACTTAATCCGCTAATTCCGAACTCATTAATATACCAAACTCCTGTATATAACATTACATCTTTTCCAGTAGCCTGTTTCACATAATTTATGAAGCTTCTTGCCCAATTCGATATAGCGTTACCAGTTAAATTACTGTTACTCGGATCTGTTGGTGATTCTAAATCCAGAACTGGCATTAAGTCTGTCTGGTTATTTTGTAATATACTCACAAAATATTTTGCCTCTGAAATTGCATCATTTTGTTCTGGGCGCGCAAAATGGTATGCACCAATAATACATTCGCATTTCGTGCTGCTTGTACATTCTTAGTAAAAGTAGGATCAATGTAGTTTACACCTTCTGTCGCTTTTGCATACGCTGCTGGAATTCCAGATGCCTTCACTGCATTCCAATCAATATTCCCTTCCCAATGAGACACATCAATAAACGTAACATTTGAACTTGATCTGTTTTGCATATAAAATCTCCTATCATTTTTTTACTTCGTATACATACAATATGTACAAGTTTCATAAGAGGACACGACATTTATGCTATAGAAACAAAGAGTAAACATATTTTGTATACAAAATAAAAAAGACCTTGTATTACAAGGCCTTTTGCAAACTCACTTTATTTTGTAGCAAATATATATTATAATACAAACCTTGCTCACTTAATAATTCTTGATGTGTCCCTCTCTCTACTATCTCTCCATCATGCATCACAAAAATTTGATCCGCATCTTGAATTGTAGATAACCTATGCGCAATGGCTATCGTCGTTCTACCTTTTCGCATTTGTTGCAACGCTGTTTGAATAGCCTCTTCTGTTTCTGTATCGATATTAGCTGTTGCTTCATCTAATACTAATACTTTCGGATTCGTTGCTATCGTTCTAGCAAAAGCAATTAATTGTCGTTGACCGCTTGAAAATGCTGCACCTCTTTCTACTACTTCTGTTTCATACTGTTTTGGTAACTTTTCAATAAACGTATTCGCTTGCACAAATCGAGCAGCTTCTTTTACTTCTTCATCCGTAATTTCTTCATTATACATACGAATATTTTGCTTTACATTTCCAGCAAATAAAAATGCATCTTGCAATACGAGTCCTATTTTCTTTCTAATTTCTCGTTCTTCAAATTTTTCTAAATCTACACCGTCTATTACAATATTTCCTGACTTAATATTATAAAATCGCATTAACAAATTCATAATCGTACTTTTTCCGCTACCAGTATGCCCAACAAAAGCAACCGTTTGCCCTTGTTTCACGTGAAATGATACATTTTTTAAAACGTCACGCTTTCCATCATATGAAAAAGTAACATTTTTAAATTCAATATCTCCATCCACGATTTGAGGATTCTCATTGCCTTTTTGAACCGGTGCTAAATCTTTCTCGTCCATTAAATGAAATACACGTGATGACGAAACAAGTGCCTGTTGGAAGAAGGACAATTTCATCATCATCTCATTTACAGGTTGGAAGAAACGATGTATATAGTTAACAAAAGCATATAAAACTCCTACTTCAACAGGGCTCTTTAAAGCATCAATCCCAAATAAACCTAGTACTAACGCAATAGCTACAATATGTACTAAATCCGTAGCTGGTCGTAAAAGTAATGCGTCTAACTTCAAAGTACGTCGCCCTGCACTATAATGTTTATTATTCACTTCTTCAAACTCTTTTCTCATACGTTTTTCTTGTCTGAACACTTGAACAATATTCATTCCTTGTATGGACTCGTTCAACTTTGCATTTAACACGCTTAGTTGATTACGTACTTCTAAATAAAAAGCTGCACTTTTCCGGCGATATAATACCATAATCGCAAACATTATCGGAATTAATACGAGAGAAAATAGCGCTAATTTTACATCTAATAAAAACATCGCTACTAAAATACCTACTAAAAAGACTACATTTTTTACAAATGTTGATAATACACTGACATAAAAATCTTTAATCGCTTCCGTATCATTTGTTATACGCGATACAAGTGTACCAATCGGCGTACGATCAAAGAAACTTAATGATAGCTTTTGAACATGTTCATATACTTCAACTCGCATATCTTGAACAATCTTAAAAGCAATGTTCTGAAAGTACAATAGATTTAAATACGTAAATAGTACTTTTAATAAATGAGCAACTATGTAAATTACAAATAAAGTAACGAGCGCTGATCGTTCAAAATCCCGCGGTACTAGGTGTTCATCGAGGAATTGTTTAATTAAAAAAGGACCCATCATTTCCGTTACTGTCGCACCAACTAAAAAGATAAATGCTAAAGATAGTAACCCTTTATATGGCTTCATATAGGAAAGCAATCTACTTAAATCACTTCGCTTCTTCTCTACCATCATACGCCTCCTTTCTCGACTAAAGCTTCTAATTGCTGGCTTTCATACATTTCCTTATACCAGCCGTTTTCCTTCATTAATTCCTCATGTGTACCTCTTTGTACAATTCTACCTTCATCAACAACAAGAATAAGATTGGCATGCTGAATTGCACTTAATCGGTGTGCAGTAATAATCGTCGTTTTCCCTGCTCTCTCCCTCTTTAAGGCACTTAAAATCGTCTCTTCTGTTTTTGCATCTACCGCTGATAAACAATCATCCAAAATTAAAATTTCAGCATTTGTTAATAAAGCACGAGCAATAGAGATTCGCTGTTTTTGACCACCAGATAACGAAACACCTCTTTCCCCTACTACTGTTTCATATCCTTCTGAAAATTGGAGGATGTCATTATGAATACAAGCAATCTCTGCTGCTTGGGTAATTTCATTATATGTAGCATCCGCCTTTCCAAAGGCAATATTCTCGCCAATACTTGCTGAAAATAAAAAATGATCTTGCGGCACGTATGAAATGGCAGAACGGACACCATGAAGTGTTATATCTCGAATATCTCGCTCCCCAATTTTTAATTCACCATTAAAATGATCATACTCACGGATTAAACATTTTAATAAAGTCGTTTTCCCTGCGCCTGTACGTCCTACAACTCCTAGCGTTTCGCCCTTCTTCAAATCAAAGTGAATATCGTTTAAATGTAACAATTCATTTTTCTTATACGAAAATGAATCAACGGCAAACGAAACATTACCGCTCGCTATTGTATGTACAGCATTTTCGCTATTTACTACATCTGATTTTTGTGAAAGAATTTTTTCTACACGGTCATATGAAGCACGCCCACGCTCCATAATATTGAATAACCATCCAAACGCTAACATTGGCCAAACGAGGGTACCTAAATATGTCGTAAATGTAACGAGATCACCTACTGTTAATTCACCTCTTACAACTAATACCGATCCGTAACATACTGCGATTAAAAAAGAAAATCCAACGATAAGAGAGATTGTCGGATCAAATAACGAATCAATACGTGCAACTAACACATTTTTATGTACAACATCTTCTGATTTTCTTCGAAACGCCTGTAAATCTTCTTTCTCTTGTCCAAGCGAGCGAATCACTTTCATTCCACTCATACTCTCTTGCACTTTATCATTGATTTCCGAAAACGATTGCTGTGCTTTATGAAACCTTTTATGTAATAAAGTGCCATAATAATTTGTCGAAATAGCTACAATCGGCATTGGAATTAAACTTAATAATGTTAACTTCCAACTAATTGTAAAACCCATCGCTACGAGTACACATCCTCCGACAGCTAATGAGTCAACAAGCGTCAAAACACCTGCTCCAGCAGTTTGCTGGATCGCTTGAATATCATTGGTCGCATGTGCCATTAAATCACCTGTCCGATTTGACTGATAGAAAGATGGACTCATCTTTGTAAAATGTTCATACAAATTTTTTCGTAATTGGCGAGCTAATTTTAATGAAGACCCGAAAATCATAATACGCCATATGTAACGTAATATGTACATCGTAATACCTACAATTACTAATAGTACAACCCATTTTAGTAACTTATCGGTCGTCAATGTTCCATCATTAATTTCATCTACAACGATTCCAATTACTTTTGGTGCTACAAGTTCTAAAAGTGCAACGCCAAACAATAAAATAATTCCAGTTATGTACGCTCGTTTTTCTTGTTTAAAAAACCACGCTAAATTCATAAACACTTTCATTTTTTTCCTCCTCCCTTAAAATGAGCGATGTTTTCAGTTTACCAAAAATACAGAATTTTTAAAAGTTTTAAAAACTATAACTAACAAAAAGAAAGACACTCTTAGCGAGTGTCTTTTAGCGCTTATTTCATTTGTTGCTTGTTCATTGCGCTCATCATTTGATTGATTTTCTTTTGGGAAGGTTTTTGTCCCATTTGCATCATCATCATTTTTAACATTTGTTCGTTAATTGGTGGATTTTTTTGTAAGTAATTCATCATGTATTTGCGGGCAATGAAAAATCCTAACGCCACGCCTGCTACTAGTGCTACTACGCCCACTAGAATACCTAACCAAATTGGCATATATTTTCCTCCTTCATGTTGTCTACCTTACAGTGTACTAAAACCTTTTCAATAAGACAAGATACAATTCGACATTTTTTACACATATGTTCGTACTTGTTTTAGAGGATTCAGCCATCCGTACTTTGTATTTTCATAATCCATAGCTAAAAATGTTAATTCACACTTTCTTAACACCTCAAAGAACGTCGTTTCCATAGAGACATTTCCAGAGGTATTCATACGAATATAGTGCGGTTTCACCATTATTTCGCCGTACTCCGCTCCCGTATAAAGTGTATGTGTATGATGTGTTCTATCATATTTACCAAGAACGCGCAAAGCTTGTTCTAATTTATGATGAATTTTCATTACTTGCAATGGCATCGTTATATACATCATTTGCTTATATAACACTTTTTTCTCCGAAAGGGACCCAGATTCTGAAAATCGAGCAAATAAATCAAAAAACAAATATTCACGACCAAAATAAGCTTTCGCAATATCCTCTTGAATTAAATACAATTCATACGTTTTCATTTTTCCACTCCCAATCTGGACAACCTTTTCTCTTCATTATATATAAGAAAATTTGCAATGATTGTCTGACTGCGGAGAGATAAAAAACTTTTTCTGTCGAAAAAACTCATTTACATAGAAAAACCTCTCCATGCCGGAGAGATTTTTCTGAAATGATTAAAGCATTTCTTTTACTTTACGAACAACGTTCTCTACAGTAAATCCATACTCTTCCATAATCTTCTCACCAGGAGCAGAAGCACCGAATGTATCGATACCTAACACATCTCCTTCAAGACCTACGTAACGGTGCCATCCGAATGTAGCACCCATTTCGATTGCGAAACGTTTTGTTACTGCTTTTGGTAATACAGATTCTTTGTACTCTGCAGTTTGAGCTTCGAAGCGATCCATAGATGGCATGCTGACAACAGCTGCGTCAACGCCGTCTACTGCTAATGCTTTTTGAGCTTCAACAGCTAGGCTTACTTCAGATCCAGTTGCAAGTAAGATTACGTCAGCCGTTTCTTTCTTGCTTGCAGAAACTACATATGCACCTTTTGCTACTTTTTCATACGTATCATCTTTTGCACCTTCTAATGTTGGAAGGTCTTGACGAGTTAATACTAAAGCAGTTGGTTTGTTTGTAGATTCTAAAGCTAGTCTCCAAGCTGCAACAGATTCGTTACCATCAGCAGGACGGATAACAGAAACGTTTGGCATTGCACGAAGCGCTGCTAATTGCTCGATCGGTTCATGTGTTGGACCATCTTCACCAACAGCGATACTGTCATGTGTGAATACATACGTTACTGGCAATTGCATTAATGCTGCAAGGCGAATTGCTGGACGTAAGTAATCAGAGAATACGAAGAACGTACCACCGTAAGTTTTTAAACCACCATGTAGTGCAATACCGTTCATTGCTGCACCCATTGCGAACTCACGTACACCGTACCAAATGTTTTTACCGCTGTAATCATCTCTTGTAAAGTCTTTTTCGTTATTCATGTATGTTTTGTTAGAACCAGCAAGGTCAGCAGATCCACCGAAGAATGATGGTACAGACTCTGCAATTGCATTAATTACAGCACCAGAAGAATTACGAGTTGCTGCTTTTGATCCTAATTCATAAGTCGGTAAGTTTTGCTCCCAACCTTCTGGAAGTTGACCGTTCATTGCTGCTTGGAATTCGTTTGCTAATTCTGGGTATGCTTGTGCATATTCACCTAGCATCGTGTTCCACTCAGCTTGCGCAGTTTCACCAACATCTTGTACTGTTTTACGGAAGTTGTCATATACTTCTTCTGCTACGTGGAAGTCTTGCTCAGCAGTCCAAGCATATGCTTCTTTCGTTAATTTTGTTTCTTCTACACCAAGTGGAGAACCATGTGAAGCTGATTTTCCTGATTTGTTTGGAGAACCGAAACCAATTGTCGTTCTTACTTCAATTAGCGTTGGGCGTTTTTCGTCAGCTTTCGCTTCTTCAATTGCTTTCGCGATTGCTTCAATATCGTTTCCATCCTCAACACGGATTACTTGCCATCCGTATGCTTTGTAACGATCTTCTACACTTTCAGAGAATGAACGATTTAAATCGCCATCTAATGAAATATCGTTTGAATCGTAAAGCACAACAAGACGACCTAATTGTAAATGAGCAGCTAATGAAGATGCTTCAGCAGAAACGCCCTCCATTAAATCTCCATCACCACAAATAGCGTATGTATAATGATCCACTACATTATACGCATCACGGTTATATTTAGCAGCTAAATGTCTTTCAGCCATTGCCATACCTACAGCAGTTGCAATACCTTGTCCAAGTGGACCAGTCGTCGCATCTACACCAGCTGTATGACCATACTCAGGATGTCCTGGAGTTTTGCTTCCCCATTGACGGAAGTTCTTTAAGTCATCCATTGTTACATCATAACCAGATAGGTGAAGTAGGCTGTATAATAACATTGAACCATGACCTGCAGATAATACGAAACGATCACGGTTAAACCACGTTGGGTTATTTGGATTGTGTTTCATAAATTGAGTCCATAATGTATAAGCCATTGGTGCTGCACCCATTGGCATTCCTGGGTGACCAGAGTTTGCTTTTTCAATCGCATCGATGGATAATGTGCGAATCGTGTTGATAGAAAGTTGTTCGATTGAATGTGACATGCTATTCTTCCCTTCGCTTATATTAGTAAACGTTTTATACATTTATATGATAGCTTCCCACGCAAGATTATACAACATGTATCGACAAATATGTTGATGTTTTTTTGATTTTTTATAAAAAAATCAATGTTTCCGGGAATGTATGGGTATTCAATATGACATACTTTTTCATTATTTTTATTTTAAAAAGAAAGGGAATTATCTGTATATTTATACAAATCTCTTCTATACTTACTTTTCAAATACGTTTTTAAAACATAAAAAAAGCATCTACATTCGATGCTTTTCAAATCAGTTACACAATCCGTTTCCGAATCGAACTTGAAATAAAATCAATGATAATGACCATTAAAATAATGCCCAATAAAATAATTCCCACGCGAGACCAATTGCGTGAACTCAGCGCAAAAATTAGTGGCGTACCAATCCCTCCTGCTCCGATAACCCCTAAAATCGCAGCGGATCGTACATTAATTTCAAATCTGTATAACGTATACGATAGAAAATCTGGTAACACTTGCGGTAACACCGCATACCAAAGTATTTGAAAACGATTTGCTCCTGTTGCTAGTAACGCTTCCGTCGGTCCTTTATCTATGTTTTCAATTCCTTCTGAATATAGTTTTCCTAACATTCCAATAGAATGCAATCCTAAGGCTAATACTCCTGCAAAAGAGCCTGGACCAACAGCTTTTATAAATAAAAGAGCCATAATTAATTCAGGAAACGTACGAACAAAACTAAGTACAAATTTCCCAAATCCTGAAGTTAATTTTCCACTACTCATATTCGTTGCCGCCCAAAAAGCAAACGGAACAGATAAAAATGCAGAAATAAATGTACCTAATATCGCAATTGCCAACGTATCAATTAATCCATGTAATAAATCTTCACCATCTGGCAAAGATACATACGACCAGTCTGGATTCAATATCCCTGTCATAATTGCTTTTGTAATTTCTCCCGCCGTTTCCTTTATTCCCTCTAGCGGTACTCCTGAAAAAGCCCATATATAAACAAATGTAAGTGCTATAAAAATAAACGAGCGATACACACTCGGTTTCTTCGGTTTTGGTACGATTATCGTCGTTTTACTCATTATAATTTCTCCCGCAACAATGTACTTACATAATCAATTACCAATACAACAACAAGAGTATAGATGATAATAGATGCAGTTTGTTGATATTGTAAAAATCCAAGTGTACGATCATAATATAGTCCAATACCACCTGCTCCTACTAAACCTAGGACAGCCGCTGCCCGTACATTCACCTCAAATGTATATAGTACATAGGAAACAAAGTGTGCTTTTACTTGTGGAATGACTCCATAAACAATCCATTGCACCTTATTAGCCCCTACAGCTGTCATCGCTTCTAGTGGGCCAGGGTCAATTGATTCATACAACAATTTCGCCACGAGCCCAATTGAGAAAAAAGTAAGAGCTAAAATACCCGGAAGTGGTCCTATTCCAAAAATAGCTACGAAAATTGCCGCTAATAATAAATCTGGTATCGTTCGAATAAAATTTAAAATCAATCGAGCTGGACTGTATAAAAATGTACTAGTAAACACATTACTTGCCGCAAACAGTGCAAGTGGAATAGCTAAAATCGCTCCTAAAGTCGTCCCAATAATCGCCATACGTATTGTATCTAACATTGCTGTTGTAATAACTTGAAAATAACTCCAATCTGGCGGCACCATTTCTTTTAACAAATCCATTATATTAGGAAAACCAACTACTAGCTTTGAAAATGATGCGTCGACCTGTATACTACTTCCCCACAACAGTAAAATGAATAGAATAAACGTTAACATATGTTTTAACTTACTCGGCGGCTTCGGTATCGACTTCGAATATATCGTCACATCATTCATTTAGCTGCCACCTCTAACAATTCACTTTTCTGTGCTACGTCACCATAAATTTCAGCAAACTTTTCATCCGTTGCTGCTTCTACTAAACCATCAAAAACAATTTCACCTGCATGTAATCCAATAATACGCGTCGCATATTGCCTAGCTAAAGCAATAGAATGTAAGTTTACAATTGTTGTAATTCCAAAATCTTCATTAATTTTCTTTAAATCATCTAATACTTGCTTTGTTGTTAGCGGATCTAACGACGCAACAGGTTCATCTGCCAATATGATTTTTGCTTCTTGCGCCAATGCTCTAGCTATCGATACACGTTGTTGTTGTCCTCCTGATAATTCATCAGCACGTGCATATGCTTTTTCTAAAATATTCACTCTTTTTAACGCTTGAAATGCGAGCTCCACATCCTCTTTCGGAAACAAACCTAACGTTGTACGCAATGTCGAATGATATCCAACACGGCCAGCTAATACATTCTTCAATACTGTTGATCGCTTTACAAGGTTAAAACTTTGAAAGATCATACCAATATCCCGGCGCATACGTCGTAAATCTTTTCCTTTTGCAGCAGTAATAGACTCACATTCAATCATGATTTCGCCTTCTGTAATCTCATGAAGACGATTTACCGATTTTAGAAGTGTAGACTTTCCAGCTCCGGACAGCCCTACCATTACAACAAACTCACCTTTTTGAATTTTCAAGTTTATATTATTCAATCCTTTTGTACCATTTGGATACACTTTGGAGACATTTCGAAATTCTATCACACATCTTACCTACCTTCTATGTATTCAAAACGGCAAACTAACTGAAAACATTCCCTTTCAGCTAGCTGCCATTTCCATATGTATTATTGCGTTTTTACTTTCTTCCCATATTCACGAACGATGTCAAATTTACTATCATCAGATTTAACATATCCTTCATGTGAATATACTTCTTTAATGATTTTGTGACCTTCCTCATTTTTTCCAATTTCAATGAAAGCATCCTGTAATTTCTTGCTCCACTCTTCATCTAAATCAGAACGTACCGAAATCGTATCGTTTGGAATTTTCTCCGTAAATTTCACTATTTTCGTTTGCTCGAATATATTCGGATAATCTTTTTTTACAATATTACGAGCATCTTGGAATACAACAGCTGCATCTACGTCACCATTTAAAAGAGCAATAAGCGACTGATCGTGACCTTTTAATGTAACAGGTTTCACATCTTTTAACGGATCAATTCCCTCTTTTAATAGAATAGCTGCAGGCCATACATACCCTGCTGATGATGTTACATCTTGATAACCAATCTTTTTACCTTTTAAATCTTTTACACTATTTATATTAGAGTCTTTTTTAACAACAAACTCAGATTTATAATAATCTACTAAATCTTTTGTAGGAGCTCCTGTTTCATCCTCTACTCCAAAACGTTGTGCTTGTAAAATTACATTTGCAGCCTTCTTTTCATGTGCTAATACGTACGCTGTTGGCGGTAAAAATCCTACATCTACTTGTTTAGATGCCATCGCTTCTACAATTGTATTGTAGTTCGTTGAAATACTAACTTTTACTGGAATATTTAACTTATCACTTAATAGCTTCTCAAGCGGTTTTGCCTTCGCCTCTAACGTATCTGCATTTTGAGAAGGAACAAATTGAACATTTAAAGTCTTCGGTACATACCCTTTTTTCGTATCTTCATTTTTACTTGCACTTGATTCCTTCGTTCCACAGCCACTTAATAATCCCGCTGCTAGTACAACTGTTGTGCTCATTGCAAAAACTTTTTTCAACATATTAATGCCTCCATTTTTCATTGTTATAAAATAACCTTTCATAAACATGAAGAAATATATCACATATTTTTACAAATAATTGATTATTTACAGAATCTTTACACATTCTATACACTCACATTAAAATTCTCTTCACATATTTGATATGATGAATTGGAAGATAACAATAGAAAAGGTGAGTCATATTGGAACAAAATCAAACTGTAACTTTAAACATCTTATTAACAAGCGATATACATGGCACTGTTTATCCTATTCACTACCAAGATAACTCCCCAGCAGAACTTGGTTTAGCTAAAATTTCTACTCTTATAAAAAAAGAACGTTCCCAAAATACAAACGTTCTTTTAATTGATAATGGCGACTTTATTCAAGGAACACCATTTACTTATCATTATGTTACATACGAAAAAAACAAAAAAAACCCAATGTCCTTATTAGCGAATTACTTACAGTATGACGCTGCAATTATCGGCAATCATGAGTTTAATTACGGGATGGGTATATTAAATAACGCTGTGACTACTGCGAACTTCCCGTACCTATCAGCAAACATTTTAGATAAAAACATAAAGAAACCTTATTTCGGAAAACCTTATATAATCAAACAGATTGAATCCAATATAAAAATCGCTATTTTAGGGGTGACAACGCACTACATTACCAATTGGGAACAACCCCATCACATTAAAGACTTACAATTTGAAGATGCATTAGAAACAACGAAAAAGTGGGTTTCTTACATTCGCAAACATGAGAAACCAGATTTACTAGTCGTAGCGTATCACGGGGGAGTTGAACGAGATTTACAAACCGGGGTACCGACTGAAGTTTTAACAGGAGAAAACCAAGGATATGCAATGTGCCATGAAATTGAAGACATAGATATTTTATTAACAGGTCACCAACACCGGGAAATTGCTCACACAATGGCTAACGGTGTAACAATTTTACAGACCGGATGTAATGGAAACTCAGTTGGAAAAGTAAAAATAACATTCGAAAAAACAAAACATAAATGGGTTAAAAAAGAGAGTTCTTCTGAATTATTATCTGTACAAGGAGTTGAGGCTGACCAAGATGTACTTTCATTGGTAGCCGATTACGAAGAGAAAACACAAAAGTGGCTTGATCAACCTATTGGAATCATTCAGGGGGATATGCAAATTTCAGATGCTATGCAAACTCGTTTGCATGATCATCCTTTTATCGAATTCATAAATAAAATACAGATGGATATAGCTAATGTATCAATTTCTTGTACAAGTTTGTTCCATAATACATCTCCAGGTTTCCCGGAACATGTAACAATGCGTGACATCGTTTCTAATTATATTTATCCAAACACATTAAAAGTAATTAGAATAACTGGAGCGGATATAAAAAATGCTCTTGAACTCTCTGCTTCTTATTTCACATTAAAAACAGATGGATCCATCACCGTAAGTCCTACCTACATAGAACCAAAGCCACAACATTATAATTATGATATGTGGGAAGGGATTTCATACGTATTAAACATTTCAAAACCAATTGGTGAAAGAGTAGAATCTTTACAGCATAACAGTGCTCCTCTTAATATGAATGAAGAATATGACGTTGTAATGAATAATTATCGTGCAAGTGGCGGGGGAAATTTCTTTATGTTTCAAAACAAACCGGTAGTAAAAGATATACCCACAGATATGTCTGAACTTATCGCTAATTATATATTGGAACATAAAACGATAGAAGCAACAGTTAATAACAACTGGAAAGTTATTAAATAACGATTTTTACATATAAAAAAGATGGGCTTCGCCCATCTTTTAATTTAATTTTGCATTATCTTGCTTTTTTAAAGCTTTTAATTTCGTCGGTGTAACATCTGTACCTTCTTCGTTAACAACTTTAATACCTTTAAGTTCGTTTAACATATTTTGACGAAATCCTTTTAAATATTGTTCACGTAGCGATTGACGCTCACGTTGCTCTTCTTCAGTTAAACCTTCAGCTTTTGCTTTTTTCGCTAAGAAGTTAATGCGTTCAACGAGTTCGTGATTAATCATCTCGAATCCCCCTTCTAATCAAAACTGATTATTATCATACAATAGTTACTCTTCTTTATCAAGCAATTGCTTCGTATACTCTACATATCTACGATGTACAGTCGCCTTTGAAACATTATGACCAAATCCACGTAATGTTGCTGCAATTTCTTCAAACGTGAGTTCACTTTTTCGCAAACGTACAATTTCCTCAATTGGCACTTCTTTTTTCTCTCTTCCTACACTTAAATGACGATTTTTTAAATTTTTTTCTGGACGATAACCTTTTTCTACTGCACGTTGCATACCTCGTTTAATTTTCAAATTATGAATCTTTCTTTGATATTCTTCAACAATACCAATAATATCTAATACCATTGAATCAGAATCCGACAATTGTAATTCACCATTATGTGTATGCGTATATACTTTTATGCCTTCTTTATGTAAACAATGCATTAACGCGATCTTCGCATTTCCTCTACCAAGACGCGTTTCATCTTGTATAAGTAACACATCAATTTGTTCGTCTCGAATTGTATCCAACACCTCTAATATACCGTCACGTTCAATTGTATATCCACTAGCCTGCTCTTCAATCACCTTAGTAACATTCATTTGATAGCGCTCAGCTAAATGCAATAATTCATCTTTTTGACGTAATAATGATGTTTCTTGCGCTTCTTTCGTTGTACTCACACGTGCATAAATAATTGCATTCATTTTGAACCCCTCTTTCTCCCTATTATTTCCCTATAGTGTAACATAAATCCGCCATTTGTTCGAACTTATGTTTGTAGAATGTTTTTTCACATGTTATACTTATTAATAAGAAAAATGAAAGAAAACGAGGTGTTAGAAAACATGGAAAAGTTAACGAAACGCCAGCAAGACATTCTCGACTTTATTAAGCTAAAAGTACAAGAAAAAGGATATCCACCTTCCGTACGTGAAATTGGTCAAGCAGTCGGCCTCGCTTCTAGTTCTACAGTGCACGGACATTTATCACGATTAGAAGAAAAAGGATACATTCGACGCGATCCAACAAAACCACGTGCCATTGAAATTTTAGGTGAAGACCGAATGGATACGGAAACACAATCTGTTATTCAAGTTCCAATTGTCGGAAAAGTCACTGCTGGTTTACCAATTACAGCGGTCGAAAGCGTAGAAGAACATTTCCCACTTCCAGCTAGTATTGTTGCTGGAGCAGACCAAGTGTTCATGTTACGTATTTCTGGAGATAGTATGATTGAAGCTGGTATTTTCGATGGAGATTTAGTTGTTGTTCGCCAACAGCAGTCTGCATATAATGGTGAAATTGTAGTCGCTTTAACAGAGGATAACGAAGCAACAGTTAAACGTTTCTATAAAGAAAAAGACCATTTCCGTCTACAACCAGAAAACTCTTCATTAGAACCTATCATTTTAAAACAAGTGTCAGTTATCGGGAAAGTAATTGGCGTATATCGTGATTTACATTAAAAATAACAAAAAGAAGATAATTACCTTATTTATATACGGTAATTATCTTCTTTTTGTATTTTGATAGATTTCCATGCATTCTATTTCTTATTAACGAGTTTCAATCGTCACATCTCCCGCAGCCGTTTTACCGCTAATCTTTTTACTACCATTTCCAATTGTTACATTTTTATTTTCTTCATTAAAAATTGTTACATCTCCAGCAGCACTTTGCCCAGTAATTACCGCATCTTGTGGTTTTTCCGATAAAGTAATATCTATATCTCCCGCAGTTGAACTTGCTTCTAGATTATACTTAGAATCATGATCTTGAATATTTATTTCCCCACTTGTTGTTTTTGCGGTCACTTTCCCTAATACCTTCTTAAAGTTCACCTCACCAGCTTTTGTCGATCCCTCCACATTCTTAGCCGTTACTTGTTTCAACTCTACTTCTCCAGCAAGTGTTCTAACACTTACGCTATCACTTTTCACATCACTCATTTCGATTTGTCCAGCAGATGAATTTACTTTTACATCTTGGTAAGAGCGTTCGGGCACAAGGAGAGTCAATTTAGACGTTTGAAACCTAAAATCGTAAAAAGAAAAATCAAATGAAGCACCTTTTTCTCTTTCCCCAATAATTTTTAATGTGTCACCATCTTCTGCGATACGAATCTCTTGTTTACGTACATCTCCCGATTGCTTTACATAAAAAGCAGAGTCAGGAGATTTTTGGACAATAATATCCCCGGCATCTAACTTAACTTCTATATTTTTTAATGTTTCGTTTTTAATTACATTTTCTTTATCGCCTTTTTCAGCAGTTTGTACTGCTTTTTCATATGTTTGGGAAATTCCTATTACTCCAATAATGATACAAGCGATAGCGATTAAAAATAGTTTTTTCATCATTTACTCTCCTTTTATCATTTTGAAGTTCCATATTACATATCGTACACACAATCTCTTAAACCACTTTGTACTATAAAAAGCGATAATACATAACAATAAACCTACCCCAACAAACGTTATACTAACGAAAAGATCCAACCATATAAAAGTACCCATAAATACTTTTCCAATAACGAAAAATGGTGTTACTACACTAGCAATACCACCGATCCAAAAAGAAAATATAAAAGCAATAATTGCGACTAACGGGCCTAACACAATAATAAAATTAAACAAACTAAGTCCAATCGCTGCCATAACAGCTCTTGTCACATTTGAAGTCGATGGATTTTTTTTCATTTCATCGAAGCGATACATCGCAAGTAATTCTTTCGCGATTACTTTCGGAGAACCAAGGCCCTGTATTATTTCCGATTCAGTTTTCCCCTCTTCTAGTCCAAACTGAAAGTGCTCTTCATAATCCAATAAAATATCTTGCCTCTCTTCCTCTGGTAACTTTCTAAGATAACTTGATAATTCTTTAAGAAACCCTTCTTTACTCATCCCATTCCACCCCTTCAATAATTTCTTGTACCCCTTTCGCAAAATCACGCCATTCTGTTACTAACAAATGAAATTGCGTCTCCCCTTGCTCTGTTAATTGATAATATTTACGAGGTGGCCCTTCCGTAGATTCCTTTAAATACGTTTGAAAATACCCTTCTTTCGTCAAACGACGTAATAAAGGGTATACTGACCCTTCCGATATTAAAAATTTATTAGAAATTTGCTGAACAAGTTCATAACCGTAACTATCTTTACGTTTTACAAGTGCTAATACACAAAGTTCAAGCACACCTTTTTTAAACTGAACGTTCAAGTGCCATCCTCCTTTCCTATCTTAGTACTGTTCAATACACGGTACCTGTTTTATCCATAATATACCACTTAGTATTATTTATTGCAAGGTACTAAACTATATTTATTCCCTAAATTTAGAAAATTAACTAACGAAATCCTGAATAAGACTATGTTATAACTAAGCAGCATTCAAAGTTTCATTTCATTTACATTAATATTAGACTTCATTCACTCTTTCCTCTTGAAAAATCCACCACAAACTTATTCACTATAGCTAATGAGAAAAAGCCCCAATACTTATCGGTATTAGGGCTTTTTCTCATTAGCTATATATGAATCGAATTCCTATTTGAGAACCTGCATATGCGACAAATACTTTAATACCATATTTTATTTCTCATCATCGTTCCCCAAGATTTTTCGCTTAACATCTGATAAATCCTTCGACAACGAACTAAATGCTTTTGCTTGTTCTTCAATGACCTGTTGATTTTTTTCAATAACTTTTTGATATTGTTCTTCGCGCTGTTCATTCTTTTTTTGCGTAGTAAACAGCATCCATACAAATAAAGCTGCGAATGCTCCTTGTTGAATCATTGAATTGAAGATTTGTTCTTCCATCGTTCTCATCTCCTTTTCAAAAATTAAAGAGAATCATACGAGTGATCCTACTCTCATATCCTTATCTCACATTAAAATGTTCTTCTTTTACCCATGTGTTTTGCCCAATATCGATATAACCATCTTTTCTTGCAAAAATCCCATATGGATAAGATCCATCCACATTTCCTTTATAATTTCCATTTGGACCATCATATGTGTTAATGCCATAACCTGCGGGATATTTTGAGTAAGCATGGAACCACTCTACTTCAAAGTGTTCTTCTTTCGCCCACGCTTCCCAACCTAGACATAACATATTTTCATTCCCACCATACCAAGCAGCATCTATAATTAAATATGGCATTTTTGTATTAATGACATGACCTGTAAACCAAGCATCTTTTCCAGGACCACTATATAAATTAATGCCCCATCCTTCTGGGTATTTAGACGTTGCAATTCCCAGTCCTTTTGGTTGTAGTGGTTTATTATTATCTTCATTAAATGCTTTGTTTATCTTCTCAATGAATTGATCCACTCTTCCTTCATCGAGCATTCGATGTGGGCAATGCTTTCCACTCCACGATTTATGTGTACGTACATTACTAATCGGTATATTGAATTGTTTCATTAACTGAGCAATAACAATTGCTGCATTATCCTCCGCCTTGTAATATCTATCCCCACCGCTTAGAGAATAGCAAATTTCCACTCCGATAGATTTACGATTACCATTTCCGTTACCATCACCTGCATGCCAAGCATTACGATCAAACGGAATACCTTGTACCGCTTCTTTGTCATCTACTGCAACATGAAACGACACTGAATTATTATTCCCAATCATATACGATATCTCATTTTCTGCTGATGCATCATTGTACGTATTATGTACTGTGATGAATTCTGGTGTCATTGTATTGGGACACTTTATACCATATTTACTTGGATCCACTAATTTTTTTCTAATTTCCATTACTGATTATCTCCTTTTTTATTTTTTATCATTTAAAATTCCACTGAATTATTAAGTACATCTAGAAACTAAATCCTCAGACAGGCCATATTCTATATAATGGGTTATGGTCCTCACATTCAAAAAAAAGAAAAAGAGCAACTTTTTACATCAGTTGCTCTTTCAAAAATCGCACTCTATATTCCGCCCAGCATTTTACAGATATTACTCTAATCTCAAGAGGTATGATAACAAGTTTTTTCATCCTACTTAATACATGCTGATTTAAAGATATTATCTTACATTAAAATGCTCTTCTTTTACCCGTGTGTTTTGTCCAATATCAATGTAACCATCTTTTCTCGCAAAAACACCATATGGATAAGATCCATCCACATTTCCTTTATAATTTCCATTTGGACCATCATATGTGTTAATACCATAACCTGCTGGATATTTTGAGTAAGCATGGAACCACTGCACTTCAAAGTGTTCTTCTTTTGCCCAGGCTTCCCAACCTAAGCAAAGCATATTTTCATTCCCGCCATACCAAGCAGCATCTATAATTAAATATGGCATTTTTGTATTAATGACATGACCTGTAAACCAAGCATCTTTTCCAGGACCACTATATAAATTAATGCCCCATCCTTCTGGGTATTTAGACGTTGCAATTCCCAGCCCTTTTGGTTGTAGCGGTTTATCAGAAGGGTCAGTTGTACCACCACCGTCTCCTTTTCCTAAGTAGTCTAATGGATTCACAGCATTACTCTTATTGATGTTCCAAGACCCTTTATGCAATTCAAAATGCAAGTGTTGACCACTAGAATCCCCTGTGTTCCCCATAACCCCAATAGTTTGTCCTTGTGTAACATAATCACCTTCTTTTACTGTTCGAGAACCGCTACGCATATGGGCATATACTGTTTCCCATGTAACCCCATCAATAGTGTGCACAATCATAATACATTCACCATAACTGGATGAAATATAAGAACGACTAACTCGTCCGCTAGCTGCTGCATAAATTGGATGATAGCCCGATTCAGCAAGATCTATCCCATGATGATCTGGTCTGCTCCCCCGAAATCCACTTGTTACTCTCGTTGTATCTGTTGGATAAATAAATTTTGCCATAATAATCTTCCTTTCTATTCATACGTAATATAAAAAGGCACTTAAAAAAGCACCCTTTTATATTTTTCTGTATATTAAAATTTATAATTTTAAATCAAATAATAAAAAACTTTGTTATTACCTTACATTAAAATGCTCTTCTTTTACCCATGTGTTTTGTCCAATATCAATGTAACCATCTTTTCTCGCAAAAACACCATATGGATAAGATCCATCCACATTTCCTTTATAATTTCCATTTGGACCATCATATGTGTTAATACCATAACCTGCTGGATATTTTGAGTAAGCGTGGAACCACTGCACTTCAAAGTGTTCTTCTTTTGCCCAGGCTTCCCAACCTAAGCAAAGCATATTTTCATTCCCGCCATACCAAGCAGCATCTATAATTAAATATGGCATTTTTGTATTAATGACATGACCTGTAAACCAAGCATCTTTTCCAGGACCACTATATAAATTGATGCCCCATCCTTCTGGGTATTTAGACGTTGCAATTCCCAGTCCTTTTGGTTGTAACGGCTTATTGTCACCGCCACCAGTTCCTCCATCAAAATCTACATATTGTTTAACAATTTCAGAGTAGAAGAAATTCCCTCCGTTTTTATATCGATAACCACCATTGTAAGCAACAGCGATAGGGTTACTATATTTCACCATAGCACCGGTCGTATTTCCAAGTGATGGCGCAACAACCGTTTTAGAATACAGATCTGCCACCGGTAATGAATGCTGTTTATTGTTAGATGCTAACCAGCGAAGGTAAGCTCGTCCAAAATTATATGATTGAACAATGGCACTTAAATCTGTAATGCCATTTTTCTTCGCATCATCAAAAGCACCCTTTAAATGCTTCACTCCGTAATAAATTGAATCTTTCGGGTTTTTAATTGTATTCATTGCCCATCCTTGTGATTCACTGGATTGCATAATATCAGGTGTCGTTTCAGAATTCCCTCCACTTTCTACCATAATAATTCCAAGCACGTAAGGAACTAATTCAGGTACACCTTGTGTAGAACATTCGCTTTCTACCATTGATTGCCAACGTAACACCTGTTGTGGCAAATTCTTTGTTTTGACTGAAGCAGCTAATAAACTCATCATTAAACATCTCCTTGTTTTTCTATTATTTTCGCCTGTAAAACTACTACTTTACTAAATATAACTAGAAGCTAAAGACCCATTAATCCATCAAATCACTTCATATTACTCACCTTCTTTCACAACAAAAAGAGCAACCATAAAAATAGTTGCCCTTTCGTCGAAATCTTATATTACTACTATAAATCACTTTTTCAATACTTTCTGTACACTGCATGTATCCTACAAAAAGGTAACATTAAAATCCATCTAAAAACTTGACAATCTTCCTTATTTCAGCGTGTTTTCGGCGTATATAACCTGTACTATAATGTAATTCAAACGCAATTTGTTCTAAAGTCATTCCATCAACATATTTCATTTTAAGTATTTGATGATCCAGTCCTTTAAACTTATTAATCAAAAGCTTTAAATCATACTCTTCATTCATCTTATGAGCTAATTCATATTCAATTGCCTCAATCCGTCCTTCTACCTTAGCCCCTTCCGATTCAGCGGTTAATCGTACATTTTGCAAATCACCGCTAATCCAACGCTTCAATTCGGCTTTTGATTTGTCTAAGTTGTATTCTAAATAAGCAATTTCTTCTTCTAATTTCTTATAATCTTTGAGCCACTTGAACACTTACTGATTCACCCACTTCCGTTCTTTTTACAAAGTCTCTTAATACTAATTTAATAGCATGAATATGCTTATTAGCCTTTTCAATCTTTATTACTTGTAAATCATCTAGCATTTTTTCTTATGACCTATATTTATTTAACACTTCTTGTAATCTCTCACGCTCTTCATCAATAGACTGTACAGTTTTTCTTTCCTCTTCTAGATTTGTTGATTCATCATCTTTATATAACCAATCGGGTACAATCTCTTTTCTATTTGAATACTTCTTACCTGTCCCGTTATATTTCTTTTTCTTGCTCATTTCGAAACGTCTATCTAGTATGGCCACATCAACTAATGTTTTAACTTCTTGCTCCTTCCAATTCCTCAATATAGCCTTAATGTAGTTCCATCTTGGTGCATTCTCATCAACGGCTTTATTAATTGCATGCTGAATTAACTCCCCACTAAACAAATTACAAAAGCTCCCCAACTCTGCAATTGCAATTTCACTTAACGGAATGCCCATCCCCTTAATAAAGTTACAACTTACTTTAACCCTCTCATTGATGAATACACGAGATTCTAATTTATCCATATCATCATAATCATTATTATTTCGTTTATTAGTATTTAGTCTATTAGTATTTAGTAGTTTCTGATTTTCCTCATATGGCTTTACCACATCTTGGTTTTCCATTTGTGGCATGTCCCTTTGTGGCGTTTCGTAAATTTCCGTATCCCACCTTGTAATTTTTTTCGTATTCCCATCACGAACAGGATAACGTTTTACATAACCTAATTCTTTTAATTCCTTAAAACCTGTACGGAGCGAATCTTCTCCATCCTTAGCATGTCGAGCTAATTCACTAATATGAAAAGTCCAATCGTCTGGTAATGTAAGCGCATAGGCTAAGATTCCTTTCGCTTTCCATGACAACCTTTCATCTTTTAAACCAGTATTATTTATAACGGAATAATTACTATCTTTTTTCACTCGAATAATCCCCATACTAGCCACCTCATAAATTCTCAAAAACGGTATTCAATGTTATACTTATCTAGAGATATTTTTTCTTATAGAATCCGCTGCAACGGATTCTTTTCTTATTCATTCAAAACAATCATGCTATCCATATCTATTTTCTTCTAAACCTCTCTTATTCCTCAAATTCAACATCCACTTGAATTTCGATATTCATTGGAATTTCTTGTGTTATACGAATCACATTTTGACTCATTCCTTTTTGAATAAGCTTTCTAACCTGCTCTTTTGCATCTTCTTTTGTTTTAAATTCACTGACAGTTGGTAATCCTGCTAAACTGCTAGTAATTACTAAAATCTTTCTTTGCATGTTCTTTCCTCCTACTGAATGTCTGCCATATTTATTTGTGAGTTTTTAACTGTAATTTCTTCATTTAAAACAGTTGGGATTGAATATTCTTCATTAATAATTTGTATTGCTCTATCCAAATGATGACGCTTAATAGCTTTATAACTATTCACACCAAATTCCCGATGTAACTGACTGTAAATATCTCTATATAACTTCCTTCTAAGGCCGATATCCTGATAAGAATTTGAATTTTTACCTCCCAATAACATAACACCTAACCTTTTTACAGCCCTTGTTATTTCTTCACACTCGATAGCATACAGCGGCGTATTTTCTCGCAATCCCTTCACCTCAGACTTAATCTCTTGTATCTCCTGGGTATGCCCTTCTAACGCAGCAAATGTTAACTTTAAAACCCCCATTGGATCCTTTGGCACATTTTGTTGATTTTGTATATACTGCTTCATTCGTTTGAACTCTTTCATGAATTTAATTTTTATTCCAACCGCTTCTCTACTGGTATATCCCATCACAAGTAACGTAAATGCTTCTTCTGTTAAATCATATTTAGGGATTCGCCTGTTCTTTGAATTCATATAAGTGGACTCGTGAAAATTTTCTCCTCCAAACTCTTCATCTACATATACAATTTGTTTTCGAACTTCCTTCAAAACGTCGAAGTGATCTTTTTTGAATATCTTCGCAATTACCAAACTATCCGTTACTACTTTGCCATTAACTTCAAATACTAATGAACTATGTACTGATGAGTCAGTTAATTGCCCCATCCTCATCTCCTCCTCACTACTAATTTTGAACTATCTTTATTGTATTGAGATAATTTCGCACTACGCATAATTCGTTGCTTTCTTTTACAGATTAACTAATTATCGAAATTTAAAATAAATACTATGATATGAACCCTTTTATTAAGTCATTATTCAATAATTCGGTTATCCATTTTAAGCAATTCTCCTCCGATTTCAATTCGCTTCGTTTTCTTCAAATTCAAAAAGATATTCCAAATTATGTTCTGGAAAAAAAGTTTTCTTAATTTCAAAAGCTTCATCATAATAAAAACGAAATTTACCATTTATTTTGTCGCTCACTGTTGCGTGGCGAAGTTTCAGATGCGAAGAAATTTGTGTAATCATAATTCTTTTTCTCGCCATCTCTGCACGCAAATTCGGATACATCGACTCACCACCTATTTTTTGTACGATATTGCGTTCATTTCCATTTAAATATAAACTCAATTTCGTATTTAGTCAATAAAAAAACGTATTTAAATACTCAATTTCGCATACTTTTCTATTTACTAACAAATTCAGTTAAGTTATGATATATACAGAAATACGCAATATCGTATACACTTTAATACGAAAGATGGTGAAAGTAATGAAAAAAGCAGAGGTTGTAACACGCTTAATAAAAGAAGCTGGCTATAGCAAAAGAGCCTTCGCCGAAAAAATAGGTCTCCCCCCCACAACACTGCAATCCATGTTATCAAGAGGGATTGGTAAAGCATCTGTTGATAATGTAATAAAAGTTTGTAAGGGATTAGGAATCACTACTGATGATTTAGAAAAACTCGCAACTCAAGAGGACAATACTGTTAAAGAAGAAGTTTCTATTTATGAAACCATCCAAAACGATCAATCAAATATTATTCATATTCCTATCATTGGTTCTGTAGCAGCCGGTACACCAATACTCGCTGAAGAAAATATCGAAGGCTATTTACCCATGCTAAGTACATTTTTAAACAAGCGTAAAAAGTATTTTTATCTTACTGTAAAAGGCACTAGCATGAATCTCGAATTCCCTGATGGTTCTTATGTTTTAGTAGAGGAAACTCCTTATGTTGAAAACGGACAAATTGCTGTTGTAAAAGTCAATGGTTATGATGCTACCGTGAAAAAGATTTCAAAATCCGGAAGCATCATTACTTTAATACCATTGAGTAATGACCCTATCCACGAACCAAAAACTTACGACCTTTCAGCTGAAGATGTAAAAATAATTGGTCGCGTTGTACAGGCAGTAAAGAATTATTAAGTTATAGCACAAGTGATTTAAAAAAAGATAAAATCAATTCTTTTGAAAAGATTTTCTTAGTAACATGATTCAAAATAACCAAAAACAATCCATTATCTAGTAGTTAATATATCCAATAACTTCACTAAAAAAGCCCTGATACCGTAGTATCAAGGCTTTTTTAGTTCATAAATTATATAAAACTTACGTTTATCTGATAATGTTTTTCTATGATATCACTACTTGTTATTAATTATTGGCTTTTATGTGGCTGTTTTTCATTTTGCAACCACATAAAATTGTAATAATAGGGAATAAAAAAACCCTTGATACGAGTTGTATCAAGGGTTCAAGCCTCTTAGTAAAGAGACATATATTGATCGCGTTCCCATTGGTGAACTTGTGTTCTAAAAATATCCCACTCAATCTCTTTCGCTTCGATGAAGTGCTCAAGTAAGTGTTCTCCTAGTGCACCGCATACTACTTCATTAGATTGTAATGTAACTAATGCTTGCGCTAATGTTGCTGGTAAGTCAACGATACCTGCTTCTTCGCGCTCTTCTTTTGTCATTACATAGATGTTACGATCTACTGCTGCTGGTGGAGTTAATTTGTTTTTAATTCCATCAAGACCTGCAGCTAATAATGTAGCCATTACTAAATATGGGTTTGCAGCTGGGTCAACACTACGTACTTCTACGCGTGTACTAATACCACGAGATGCAGGGATACGTACTAACGGGCTACGGTTTTGTGCAGACCATGCTACGTAACAAGGTGCTTCATATCCAGGTACTAGACGTTTGTATGAGTTTACAGTTGGGTTTGCTATCGCTGTAAATGCTGGTGCATGTTTTAAAATACCTGCGATGAAGTGACGAGCATCATCACTTAATTGTAAGTCACCGTTTGCATCAAAGAATACGTTCTCACCATTTTTAAATAATGATAAGTTACAGTGCATACCTGAACCGTTCACACCGTATAGTGGTTTTGGCATAAACGTTGCGTGTAAACCATGTTTACGAGCAATTGTTTTTACAACAAGTTTGAATGTTTGAATGTCATCACATGAGCGAATTGCATTTGCATATTTAAAGTCAATTTCGTGCTGCCCTGGAGCAACCTCATGGTGAGATGCTTCAATTTCAAATCCCATTTCTTCAAGTTCAAGAACGATATCACGACGACAGTTTTCCCCTAGATCCATCGGCGCAAGGTCGAAGTATCCACCGTTATCATTTAATTCTAATGTTGGATTTCCTTTTTCATCAACCTTAAATAGGAAGAATTCTGGCTCTGGTCCAAGATTGAAGTCTGAAAATCCTAAAGCTTCCATTTCTTTTAACACACGTTTTAAGTTGTTACGTGGGTCTCCATCAAATGGAGTGCCATCTGCATTGTAAATATCACAGATTAGTCGAGCTACTTTACCTTTTTCAGCTGTCCAAGGGAAAATTACCCAAGTGTCTAAATCAGGATATAAATACATATCAGATTCTTCAATACGTACGAAACCTTCAATCGAAGATCCATCAAACATCATTTTGTTATCAAGAGCTTTCGTTAATTGTCTCACTGGAATCTCTACGTTTTTAATTACCCCTAAAAGGTCCGTAAATTGTAAACGGATATACTTTACATTCTCTTCTTTCGCCAAACGGAAAATATCTTCTTTTGTGTATCTAGACATTATAAATTCCTCCTTAGTCCCTCTAATCGCCTTCAGAATCAGTTATCTTTAGTGAAAAAATCTTGAAATGTCACCTTGTCGCAATGAAGTTCGATTGAATCTACCTGTATGTTGTAGTTCATCTCGAAGTATTTTGCGAAGCTCAGTTTTTGAAATTTCTTTCGTTTCTTCTTTTACTTTCACTGCTTCTGTTTGATTTTCTTTCATTAGTAACACTTGCTTAATACCAGCCATATTCAAGCCTTGATCTAACAAATCTTTAATCTCTAACAACTTATCTACATCGTTAAATGAAAATAATCTACGATTCCCCTTTGTACGGGTTGGAGAAACAAGATTATGCTCTTCATAGTAGCGAATTTGACGTGCAGACAATTGTGTTAAATCCATAACAATACCAATTGGAAACAGCGGGGCAGAACGTCTATCTTCTTTCATTTTTCAGTTCCTCCTTCGCCTTAACTGCTTCTCATTTTATAACATGTTATGTTTAGTGTCAATAGATGTTAGCTTTTCTTACATAATTTTTTTATAAATTTTTTCATTCTTTTTTCTAATCGCATAAATCGTTACTTTTATACGAAAAAAGCTGCCGATATCGACAGCTTCCCATTAAGAAATGATTAATAAATTCTTTTCAATCAATTCGTCAATCGCAGAACAAATCGCAATTTTAACATGCGAATACGTTAAGCCACCTTGCACATACGCAACATACGGTGGTCTAATTGGACCATCAGCAGACAATTCAATACTTGCACCTTGAATAAACGTTCCCGCCGCCATGATTACATCATCTTCATAACCTGGCATATAGTTTGCATACGGAGTAAAATGCGAATTAATTGGAGATGCATATTGAATCGCTTGGCAGAAGGCAATCATACGGTCTTTATCATCAAATTGAACCGATTGAATTAAGTCTGTTCTTGGCGCATTCCACGCTGGTGACGTGTTCATTCCTAACTTTTCTAAAAACGCAGCTGTAAAAATTGCACCTTTCAGCGCTTGTCCTGCAACATGTGGCGCTAAGAAGAACCCTTGATACATTTCTTGCAGACTGTATAAAGACGCTCCAGCTTCCGCACCAATTCCCGGAGATGTTAAACGATATGCACACGCTTCAACATACTGTTCTTTCCCGACAATATAACCGCCAGTTTTAACAATTCCGCCGCCCGGGTTTTTAATAAGTGAACCCGCCATTAAATCTGCACCAACATGACACGGCTCTTGCTCTTCAATAAACTCGCCATAACAGTTATCTACAAACACAACAACATCAGGTTTAATTTCTTTAACAAACGCGATCATCTCTTTAATTTGAGAAATAGTAAACGATGGACGAGTAGCATAACCTTTCGAGCGCTGAATACCGATCATTTTCGTATTACTATGAATCGCTGCTGCAACAGCTTCAAAATCAACAAGCCCACCTTCAGTTAGCGGAACTGCATTGTAACCAATATTATATTCTTTAAATGAACCTACACCTTTCCCACGCACGCCAACGATTTCCTCTAACGTATCATACGGTTTTCCAGTGATGTACAATAACTCATCTCCTGGACGTAAAATACCAAATAACGCTGTAGAAATAGCGTGAGTACCTGAAATAATTTGCGGACGAACAAGTCCAGCTTCCGCTCCAAACACATCAGCATACACTTTTTCTAACGTATCACGGCCAATATCATCATAACCATAACCTGTCGTCGGGATAAAATGCGAGTCACTAATTTTATGTTTACGAAAACTTTCTAATACACGAAACTGATTACTTTCAATTACTTCATCCGCACGTTTATGTACTTCTGTAATCTGACTCTCTACTTCTTTTACGATTGGAGCAATTTTTTCTCCATTTTTCAAACGATCAAACATTTTTATTTTCTCCTTCTTCCACTAAAAATCTCTTTAATTGCACATTAAGCGATGAATGAGTAAAAATATACCCTGCACAATCATATACAAATTTATCTTCCAGAAACTCCATCTTTGCTAATAGCGTTTCCGTCTTTAAAAGCGTTAATAACTTACCTTCACTCGGAGGGATTTCTACTCGATAACGATCCATTTCTTTCTTCATTTTCATTTCTATCGCTTCTTTTATACGCAATACATCACTTTCTTCAAAAGCACTAGTCATTAAGAAATCACTTTTCGGAAACGGAATAAAGTTTTGATGTAATTCATCTTTTTTATTATATAACGTAATAATAGGAATATGATTAATTTCAAGTTCTGATAATAATCGTTTTACTGTTTTTTCATGCCCTATGTAGTTAGGATCCGCAGAATCAACTACATGTAAAATGACATCTGCTTCCCCCGCTTCTTCCAGTGTCGAACGAAAAGCAGCGATTAATGAAGTGGGTAAATCTTGTATAAAACCAACAGTATCAGTTAGTAATACTGTATAACCCGAAGGTAACGGCATCTTCCTCGTCGTTGGGTCTAATGTTGCAAACAGAAGGTTTTCTTCAAACGTATCAGCTTCCGTTAATCTATTAAACAGTGTCGATTTCCCTGCATTTGTATACCCTATTAACGAAACTTGAAATACTTTATTATCTTTTCTTCTCTCACGATATCTTTTTCGATGTTCCACAACAACTGCAAGTTGTTTCTTTATTTCATCAATACGGGATCGAATATGACGACGATCCGTCTCTAATTTCGTCTCACCCGGTCCTCTCGTTCCAATACCACCACCAAGACGCGATAAGGACAATCCTTGCCCCATAAGACGCGGCATTGTATATTGCAACTGAGCTAATTCTACTTGAAGCTTACCTTCCCTCGACTTCGCACGTTGCGCAAAAATATCCAGTATTAGTTGCGTTCGATCAATTACTCTCGCATCTAATACTGAGGATAAATTCCGAATTTGACTCGGCGTTAATTCATTATTAAACACAATAACATCCGGCTCTAATTCTTCAGTTAACATTGTAAGCTCTTCTAATTTCCCTTTACCTATGTAAGTTGCCGGATGAAACTTTGGTCGTTTTTGCGTTGTTGACACTAACAATTCTGCTCGTGCAGTCTTCGCTAGTGATGCAAGCTCTTTCATGGAATGCATAAATTTTTCATCATCATCTTGTGGCAATTGACAGCCTACTAATATGACTTTTTCTTTTTCTTCCATCAAATATGTTCACTCATCCTTTTCGAAATTTAAACCTTCTAATATAATAGCAGAGGAAGCACATTTCATCTAGTTAGCGGGGGAGAAAATTCATGGCATGGGAGATTTTTAGCATCATAGGCACAATCGCTTTCGCACTAAGCGGAGCCATTGTTGCAATGGAAGAGGATTATGATATTTTCGGGGTGTATATTTTAGGAATGGCAACCGCATTTGGGGGAGGTGCCCTTCGTAATTTATTAATCGGTTATCCGATTGTCGCGTTTTGGCAACAAGACATGTTATTCCAAATCGCACTTTTATCAATGACTATTATTTTTCTTTTTCCAAAT
This sequence comes from Bacillus sp. FSL K6-2944, assembly GCF_038005385.1. Classification (NCBI taxonomy): domain Bacteria; kingdom Bacillati; phylum Bacillota; class Bacilli; order Caryophanales; family Bacillaceae; genus Bacillus; species Bacillus sp. FSL K6-2944. The sequence goes on from NZ_JBBOTE010000001.1 coordinate 2,481,123, forward strand.
AAGTTAATTAGACATTGGAAAAAGTGGGAAAATATCACTGACGCTATCGGCTTATCAGCATTTGCTGTACAAGGAGCATTATATGCCCAAAAATTAAATTTACCAATTAGCGCCACAATTGTAGCAGCTGTTTTAACTGGTATCGGCGGCGGTATCATTCGCGATCTTTTAGCCCGCAGAAAACCTCTCGTTCTTCGAGCTGAAGTATATGCCTTTTGGACAATTTTAGCAGGTTTCTTAATTGGCGCTCAAATTATTGTTAGCGATTGGGCTCTTTACATTTTATTCATTTTAATTGTTTGCTTCCGCATGGTTTCTATTCATTACAAATGGCATTTACCGCACAGACGTATCGAAACGAAAGAACGTTCAGTGCATAAATAGCAATCTAACCTCTTTACATATCGTAAAGAGGTTTTCTTTTCTAACGATTTTTTCTTTATATAATGTTTATACTAATTTTTAAAGTGAGATAATATGAAGCGACCTCCTAGATTATCAAGTCAGGGATTTTAACCCATAATAATGAATGAAAACATTATGAATGGGGTTATACCCTATGATAATAGGAGGCCACTATGGAAAATATAATCTATATTGGGATGGATGTCCACAAGGAAAGTTTTAGCTTATGTGCACTACACGGAACAACTGGGGAAATTGTAAGAGAAGCACGATGTGCTTCAAATGTATCTCTCGTAAAAAAATTCGTTGAGAAACTGAAAACAAAATATGGTGAAGATATAAAAATTAAAGCTGGATATGAGGCTGGTTGTTTAGGGTATTCACTTCATAATCTTCTTGAACAAAATGGAATTGATTGTGATATTTTAGCTCCCACAACAATGTACAGTTCATCAAAAAATAAAATGGTTAAAAATGATAAATTCGATGCCAAAATGATTGCTCTTAATTTAGCAAATGGCACCTATAAAGAAGTATATGTTCCAGAAGAAGAGGATGTTGCCGTGAAAGAGTATATCCGCATGTTAGGTGATTTTAAAACATCTTTGAAAAAAATAAAACAACAGATAAAAGCATTCCTTTTAAGGCATGGCTATGTGTATGAAGGGAAATCAAGCTGGACAATCGCTTATATGAAATGGTTAAAGAATCTTGATCTACAAGGATTATTCAAAGAAACGTTAGGCGAATACCTATTACAGTATGATGTTCTAGTCGATAAAATTGAGCGGTTCAGTCTGAGATTAGAAGAATTATCTCATCGTGAAAGGTACGAAGAACCAATCGCAAATTTAAGATGCTTAAAAGGTATAGATACAACATCGGCAATGACTGTTCATGTGGAAATTGCAGACTTCACTCGTTTTCCCACGGCTAAAGCATTTATGGCTTATGTAGGATTGACACCAAGCGAAAGCTCAAGTGGAGAAAAAATCAGTCGACGTTCGATTACAAAACAAGGAAATTCGACCGTTAGGTCTACTCTTGTAGAATGTGCAAATGCGTTGGTAAAAGGAACAATCGGATTAAAATCGAAGCGAGTGAAAGCAAGACAAAAAGGGCAACGAAGCGAAGTGATTGCTTATGCGGATCAGGCTGTAGAAAGGTTACAAAGAAAATATTATCGCATGATATATCAAGGGAAACCTAGAAATGTTGCCGTTACAGCTATCGCAAGAGAACTGGGGTGTTTTATATGGGGATTAGAAACAGGTAAAATTCACCGAAAATAAAGAGGGAAGGATATGAAGTTGATTGATTCATTCATAGTTAGAAACCAAAGGTATCAATTGATGGCATAGATGAGCTTCAGAGATAGTGAATTACAGGTCTGGCTATCTATGACTCACCTCTTCTGGCATGGCTGAAATTCTGATAAACAAGCTATTTATTAGAATTTGAAAAGGTGTGATCCACGCAGTGAGATTATAAGAGCCTAACGACGAACCATTAACCTGAGGTAACCAATCCACGAATAACAGAGTGGTTAACTGTCGATAGATCTTATTTCTGAAGCTTTTGTATGCCATCAAGAAAAATATTATGGGTGAAAAACTATTGACAAAGGTCACTTCATAACAGGTGAATACAAATGACAAACCACGTTAATAAAGGAGCTCAAAAAAGCTCAGTAAATCAATTTGGGCACGATCCTAATTCAGCACACGAAAAGAGCGCTAAAATGGAACACTTCCATAAAGCACACCAAGAAAAAGCAAAAAAAGAGTAAACGAACTTATACACAAAAATCGACGCACAGTTTATGTACTGTGCGTCTCCTCTTCGAGCATCAAATCCATACTCGATATTCCAATTAAATCATTTTTATCATAGGCATCTTCTTGCAACAACCGCATCGCCTGTGTACGAATTGATTTTTCAACAATATTCCGTACATACCGCCCATTACTAAACGATGTAATTTGCGACGAATACTTTACAGCATGTAAATGATCCCTAAATTTCCATTCAGCCTCTTTCGATAACTGATATTCACGCTCTTCATACATTCTTTTCCCAATTTCCAACAACTGATTTACCGAGTAATCCGCAAATTCAATAATAAATGGAAAACGAGATTGCAGCCCTGGATTTAATGAAAGAAAGTGATTCATCTCTCTTGAATATCCAGCTAAAATCAATACAAAACCATGTTGTTTATCTTCCATATGTTTTACAAGCGTATCAATTGCTTCTTTTCCAAAGTCCTTCTCTCCTCCTCGAGCTAAAGAATACGCCTCATCAATAAACAAAATACCTCCCATTGCTTTTTTTATTAAGTCTCTTGTTTTTTGGGCTGTATGGCCGATGTACTCTCCTACAAGATCAGCACGTTCAGCTTCAACCAAGTGGCCTTTCGATAGAATATTCATCTCAAACAGCAATTTTCCTATCATTCTAGCAACTGTTGTCTTCCCTGTACCTGGATTCCCTTTAAACAGCATATGAAGTACTTGCTTCTCTGACTTCAATCCCTTCTCTTGTCTTTTTTTATTCACATAAATCCAAGCATATATTTCTTTTATTATCTTTTTTATATCATCCATCCCAACAAGCTTCCCCATCTCTTCTTCAATTCTCTGCAGCATTTCATGTTTAATTGTAGTTTCATTTGAAATTACCGTTTTATTTTCTGCGGCTGGCAAAGAAATTTTCTTTCGATGGTTTAACACAATATTAATTTGATTATTGTTTTTCTTTCGCATCGATTGTTCCATACAATCACCTGTTATGAAGTGACCTTTGTCAATAGTTTTTCACCCATAATATTTTTCTTGATGGCATACAAAAGCTTCAGAAATAAGATCTATCGACAGTTAACCACTCTGTTATTCGTGGATTGGTTACCTCAGGTTAATGGTTCGTCGTTAGGCTCTTATAATCTCACTGCGTGGATCACACCTTTTCAAATTCTAATAAATAGCTTGTTTATCAGAATTTCAGCCATGCCAGAAGAGGTGAGTCATAGATAGCCAGACCTGTAATTCACTATCTCTGAAGCTCATCTATGCCATCAATTGATACCTTTGGTTTCTAACTATGAATGAATCAATCAACTTCATATCCTTCCCTCTTTATTTTCGGTGAATTTTACCTGTTTCTAATCCCCATATAAAACACCCCAGTTCTCTTGCGATAGCTGTAACGGCAACATTTCTAGGTTTCCCTTGATATATCATGCGATAATATTTTCTTTGTAACCTTTCTACAGCCTGATCCGCATAAGCAATCACTTCGCTTCGTTGCCCTTTTTGTCTTGCTTTCACTCGCTTCGATTTTAATCCGATTGTTCCTTTTACCAACGCATTTGCACATTCTACAAGAGTAGACCTAACGGTCGAATTTCCTTGTTTTGTAATCGAACGTCGACTGATTTTTTCTCCACTTGAGCTTTCGCTTGGTGTCAATCCTACATAAGCCATAAATGCTTTAGCCGTGGGAAAACGAGTGAAGTCTGCAATTTCCACATGAACAGTCATTGCCGATGTTGTATCTATACCTTTTAAGCATCTTAAATTTGCGATTGGTTCTTCGTACCTTTCACGATGAGATAATTCTTCTAATCTCAGACTGAACCGCTCAATTTTATCGACTAGAACATCATACTGTAATAGGTATTCGCCTAACGTTTCTTTGAATAATCCTTGTAGATCAAGATTCTTTAACCATTTCATATAAGCGATTGTCCAGCTTGATTTCCCTTCATACACATAGCCATGCCTTAAAAGGAATGCTTTTATCTGTTGTTTTATTTTTTTCAAAGATGTTTTAAAATCACCTAACATGCGGATATACTCTTTCACGGCAACATCCTCTTCTTCTGGAACATATACTTCTTTATAGGTGCCATTTGCTAAATTAAGAGCAATCATTTTGGCATCGAATTTATCATTTTTAACCATTTTATTTTTTGATGAACTGTACATTGTTGTGGGAGCTAAAATATCACAATCAATTCCATTTTGTTCAAGAAGATTATGAAGTGAATACCCTAAACAACCAGCCTCATATCCAGCTTTAATTTTTATATCTTCACCATATTTTGTTTTCAGTTTCTCAACGAATTTTTTTACGAGAGATACATTTGAAGCACATCGTGCTTCTCTTACAATTTCCCCAGTTGTTCCGTGTAGTGCACATAAGCTAAAACTTTCCTTGTGGACATCCATCCCAATATAGATTATATTTTCCATAGTGGCCTCCTATTATCATAGGGTATAACCCCATTCATAATGTTTTCATTCATTATTATGGGTTAAAATCCCTGACTTGATAATCTAGGAGGTCGCTTCATATTATCTCATTTTATCCACTCACCAAATATTATTATTCCTGCCCCCCTTGTAAATGCCTATTTTCAGAAAAGTTTGCTATAATATAAGAAATAATTAAGGTGGTGGGACTATGGAGACAACGGAATTCCATGATACAATACAAGCCTTTTCTATTTTTTTATTGAATAAAGGCCGAAAACCCTCAACTATTAAACGTTATGTTTATGACGTTGAAGACTTCGGACATTGGTTAGAAAAAAACAAAAAGCTCCCTTCCAGTAATATATGGGCTACACTTTGTACAAAAGACTACGAAGATTACTTTTCCGATTTAAAAACGAATCGACATTACTCAGAAAAAACGATGCATCGTGTATTTATTGTACTAAATAGAATGCATCATTTTCTAAACATTCCTAATCCATTGAAAAATATGGAGATATCTATTCAACCAGACCGTACACTTCGTAACGAAGATTTCATTTCACCTGATGAAGAAAAAAGGTTAAAGTATATAGTCACTTCATTAGAAGGACTTTCAGAAAAACAACTTCCTGTGCGCCCCTTATTAATGGATCGCAATATTGCTATTTTAAATCTATTGATTGACTACGGTTTATCCTTACAGGAACTTACAGCATTAACAATGCATCACGTTCACTTTGAAACTAACACATTATCAATCCCAGCAACCGCAGGTGTAGAAAGAACAATTACATTAGCAAAAGAAGACAAAAAACAACTATATAATTATTACAAAAGCATCCCGGAACCAGTTCGCCCCAAATACCATAGTGATAATCCATTATTTGTCGCATTCGATTTTAACCGTGGAACATACAGGTGGGTATATGAAAATGATGCACCAAAGGCATTAACGGAAATTGCTATACAAAAAATGATTCGCCTCGAAGTGGCTAGAGCCAATTTACGTAAAGGAATTTCAGGACAACATTTTCGTAACACCTATATTTTAAACTTAATAAAAAAAGAAACTCCTGAATCAGAAATTATAAAACTCGCTGGATTCAAATCAAAAATTTCATTAAAGCGATATTATCAATACGCAGAAAATAGAAAAAACGCCTTATTGTAAGGCGTTTTTTCTATTTTTTCTTTAAACAAACGATTTTACTATGACCATTTAACTAATTTCTGCATCTACTATGATGAGTTTCGTTCACATTTTCGTGAGAAAGGAGAGATTTAATGTCTCGTTATAACGACAATCAAAACAAATTCTCCAAACCATGCTTTCCAAGTAGCGCCGGACGAATCCCAAATACTCCATCAATCCCAATTACTAAAGCTCAACTTAGAACATTTCGTGCGATTATTATTGATTTAACAAAAATAATCCCAAAACTTTTCGCAAATCCATCTCCCCAAAATATTGAAGATCTAATCGATACATTGAACCTACTGAGTAAATTTATTTGTTCACTAGACGCTACTTCCTCCCTGAAAGCACAAGGGTTAGCTATTATTAAAAACTTAATAACTATATTAAGAAATCCAACCTTTGTAGCAAGCGCTGTATTTATTGAGCTTCAAAATCTCATTAACTATTTACTATACATTACAAAATTATTCCGAATTGACCCTTGCACACTTCAAGAGCTCCTTAAATTAATAGCAGCATTACAAACTGCTCTAGTTAATTCTGCTTCGTTCATTCAAGGACCTACTGGACCTACTGGACCAGCAGGCGCTACTGGTGCTACCGGACCTCGAGGTAACACGGGCGCTACTGGCGCTACCGGTGCCACTGGACCTCGAGGTAACACGGGCGCTACTGGCGCTACCGGACCTCAAGGTAACACGGGCGCTACTGGCGCTACCGGTGCCACTGGACCTCAAGGTAACACGGGTGCTACCGGTGCCACTGGACCTCAAGGTAACACGGGTGCTACTGGTGCCACTGGACCTCAAGGTAACACGGGTGCTACCGGTGCCACTGGACCTCAAGGTAACACGGGTGCTACTGGTGCCACTGGACCTCAAGGTAACACGGGTGCTACCGGTGCCACTGGACCTCAAGGTAACACGGGTGCTACTGGTGCCACTGGACCTCAAGGTAACACGGGTGCTACCGGTGCCACTGGACCTCAAGGTGCTCAAGGTAACACAGGTGCTACTGGTGCTACCGGCGCTACTGGTGCTACTGGACCTCAAGGTGTTCAAGGTAACACAGGTGCTACCGGTGCCACTGGCGCTACTGGTATAGGAGTTACCGGACCTACCGGACCTTCTGGCGGGCCTCCTGGACCTACTGGACCTCAGGGACCTCAAGGTAACACAGGTGCTACCGGCGCTACTGGACCTCAAGGTGCTCAAGGACCTGCTGGTGCTACCGGCGCTACTGGACCTCAAGGCGTTCAAGGTAACACTGGTGCTACTGGACCTCAAGGCGTTCAAGGTAACACTGGTGCTACTGGACCTCAAGGCGTTCAAGGTAACACTGGTGCTACTGGTGCCACTGGACCTCAAGGTGCTCAAGGTAACACAGGTGCTACCGGCGCTACTGGTGCTACTGGACCTCAGGGTGTTCAAGGTAACACTGGTGCTACCGGCGCTACTGGACCTCAAGGTGTTCAAGGTAACACTGGTGCTACCGGCGCTACTGGACCTCAGGGTGTTCAAGGTAACACGGGCGCTACTGGACCTCAAGGTGTTCAAGGTAACACTGGTGCTACCGGCGCTACTGGACCTCAAGGTGTTCAAGGTAACACTGGTGCTACTGGCGCTACCGGTGCCACTGGACCTCAAGGTGTTCAAGGTAACACGGGTGCTACCGGCGCTACTGGACCTCAAGGTGTTCAAGGTAACACTGGTGCCACTGGCGCTACTGGACCTCAAGGTGTTCAAGGTAACACTGGTGCTACTGGCGCTACTGGACCTCAAGGTGTTCAAGGTAACACTGGTGCTACTGGTGCCACTGGCGCTACTGGACCTCAAGGTGCTCAAGGGCCTGCTGGCGCTACTGGTGCTACTGGACCTCAAGGTGTTCAAGGTAACACTGGTGCTACTGGCGCTACCGGTGCCACTGGACCTCAAGGTGTTCAAGGTAACACTGGTGCTACTGGTGCCACTGGCGCTACTGGACCTCAAGGTGCTCAAGGTAACACAGGTGCTACTGGCGCTACCGGTGCTACTGGACCTCAAGGTGTTCAAGGTAACACTGGTGCTACTGGCGCTACCGGTGCTACTGGACCTCAAGGTGTTCAAGGTAACACTGGTGCTACTGGCGCTACCGGTGCTACTGGACCTCAAGGTGTTCAAGGTAACACTGGTGCTACTGGCGCTACTGGACCTCAAGGTGTTCAAGGTAACACAGGTGCTACTGGTGCCACTGGCGCTACTGGACCTCAAGGTGTTCAAGGTAACACTGGTGCTACTGGCGCTACCGGTGCTACTGGACCTCAAGGTGTTCAAGGTAACACTGGTGCTACTGGCGCTACCGGTGCTACTGGACCTCAAGGTGTTCAAGGTAACACTGGTGCTACTGGTGCCACTGGCGCTACTGGACCTCAAGGTGTTCAAGGTAACACTGGTGCTACTGGTGCCACTGGCGCTACTGGACCTCAAGGTGTTCAAGGTAACACTGGTGCTACTGGCGCTACCGGTGCTACTGGACCTCAAGGTGTTCAAGGTAACACTGGTGCTACTGGCGCTACCGGTGCCACTGGACCTCAAGGCATTCAAGGACCAACGGGTGCTACCGGCGCTACTGGTATAGGAGTTACTGGACCTACTGGACCTTCTGGTGGACCTACCGGACCTACTGGGCCTACTGGACCTAGCTTCCCTATAGCAACAATTGTTGTAACAAACAATATTCAGCAAACAGTACTGCAATTTAATAACTTTATTTTTAGTACTGCAATTAACGTAAACAATATTATCTTCAACGGCACAGATACAGTTACTGTTATTAACGGTGGTATTTATGTAATTAGCGTATCCATTTCTACAACTGCGCCAGGATGCGCTCCACTCGGAGTAGGAATTTCAATTAATGGAGCAGTCGCAACTGATAATTTCTCTTCAAATTTAATAGGCGACTCACTTTCATTTACTACAATCGAAACATTAGCAGCTGGTGCAAGAATTTCTGTTCAATCTACTCTTAATGAGATTACGATCCCTGCGACAGGAAATACTAACATCCGCCTTACTGTATTTAGAATCGCTTAAATTTCATCATATATTGTTTATGACAAATAAAAAAAGAGCGAGGAAACTCGCTCTTTTTTTGTTATGTACAATAATTCATTACTATTCTAATTCAATTGAAACATTTTTTTGTGGTACAAATGTGGAAATTGCATGTTTATAAATAAGCTGCTGCTTACCTTCTGTTTCCAGCAGGACTGTAAAATTATCAAATCCTTTAATTAGTCCACGAAGCTGGAAACCATTTAATAAGTACAGCGTAACAAACGTATTTTCTTTACGGAGTTGATTTAAAAACTGATCTTGAATATTGATTGATTGCTTCATGTCGAATCCTCCTCTTTTTCTCTACTTACTATTATTCGACTTTACTTGTAACTTTCCTTCTATGTATCGTAAAATTTCTGACGTTTTTTCACCGTCTGTAACATCAAACCACGTGACATCCATTTTATTACGGAACCACGTTAATTGACGTTTTGCATAACGACGCGAATTCGTCTTTAATTGTGACACCGCATCTTCTAAAGAGGCTCGATTCTCAAAATAATCATAGATTTCTTTATATCCAATCGCTTGAATAGATTGACAATCTCGTATCCCTCTATTATACAGCCCTTCTACTTCCTCTAATAGGCCTTGTTCCATCATCAAATCCACTCGTAAGTTAATGCGATCGTATAGCATTTCTCGATCCATTGTCAAGCCAATTAATGAAACATCATAGAGTAACTCTTTTTCTTGTTTCTCAATTTGTTCACTCATTTTTTCACCCGTCGTGTGGAAAATTTCTAACGCCCGAATGACACGTCGTACATTATTTGCATGAATACGCTCCGCACTTTCTGGATCTACTTCTTGCAATTTTTTATGTACATATTCCACACCGCGTTCTAAAGCTAACTTTTCCATTTGCTCTCGGTATATCACATCACCAGCATCATCTGTAAACTGATAATCGAATAAAACAGATTGTATATAAAGACCGGTCCCACCAACTATAATTGGTAATTTACCACGTTCTGTAATTTCTCGAATATGCTTGCGAACACGTTCTTGAAATTCCGCGACAGAAAATGAATCTTCCGGATTTTTTATATCGATCATATAATGTGGAATTCCGTCCATCTCTGCTTTTGTTACCTTTGCAGTTCCAATATCCATCGTTCGATAGATCTGCATGGAATCACCACTAATAATTTCACCGTTCAACACTTTGGCAAGATCGATACTTAACTTCGTCTTTCCAACAGCAGTTGGTCCAATGATGACAGCAACTTTTTCACGTTGCACTTCTCCCATATCATTCAACTCTCTTTATGTAATATACTCCATCTATTGATTATACCCAATCTTACCAATTTTAACGGCATGATTGCAAGTTCTTTCATTTCGGTACATGAAATTATACAGAAAAAAGAACATAGTTTGTCCAATTCTGCATATACATGATAAAAATAGTTTCGAGAGGATGAGTTAACTATGAAACAATCCACCATCAATTTTTCATCTTTGACAAAAGACCTCATTTTAGCCACTTCTACAAAAGAACAAAATTGTTCACAAGAGGAATTATACTTCGCCCTAAATTGTTTACTACGGGCTTTTCATTCTACTCTCCATGAAACAACATTACATCCAGAAAATAAAAATACAGAATATATACAAACGCAATTTTGCAGTGCATATAAAATTATTACAGGTAAAACTATTTATCCATTTCAATAATCCATAAAAAGCGGCTGCTTACATAGTTTTAAGCAACCGCTTTTTATATTAATATCGATAACCTATTGTATAACTTTCACTTTTACAGATTTGCGCCCCCAGCTATTAGCACTACCATCTGAACCGACTAATACATCAATACGATTTCCTTTAATCGCACCACCGGTGTCTCCAGCAATCGCTTCTCCATATCCTTCTACCCATACTTTTGATCCAAGCGGAATTACTTTCGGATCAACAGCAATTACTTTCATATTTGGATTTGCTGTTAAATCATGCCCCATTGCAGTTAATACACGACCACCATACGAACCATTCTCACTCGGATCTGCTGTATATGCCGTCGCTTCTACTGTAATTTCACGACCACCAGTAGGCGCACTTGTTTCAGTAGATTTTGCAACTGGTTTTGCAGCCGGTTTTTCTTTTACCACAGGTTTACTTGATTCTACATTCTTAATAGAATCGTTACTCTTAACAGACTCTTTATTCTTAACTACTGTATTATTTTTAACTGGCGTATTTGTTCTAGCTGGTGCTTCTTCTTGAGCTACAACCTCTTTCTTTTCGATTACAGGTGCTGTTCCTGTTAAAAATGGCACGTGAACATATCCAACTTTTCCATTGTAGTCGAATTGTAACCATTCATTTTGAACTTGATTCGTCGTTTCAATCACATCATTTTTATTAAGTTTACCTAAAATTTCAGAATCAGTATTCGCTCCAGCACGAACATTTAATACGCCCGCCGTTACATAATATGTGCTCTTTGTAAAATCGGCACTTACAAACGCTTCCTTACCGTTCAACTTAATTTTTGTCCATCCATTTTCTGTATTTATAACATCTAGTGTATTCCCACTGAACACTTTACCTACAAGCTTTGCCTCTACATTTGGGTTTTCTCTAACATTTAATATGTCTGTTGTTACAATTGTTTCCGCTTTAGCAGAACCCGCAAAAATCCCAAGACCAAAAACTGCTGCTGTTGCTATACCTAATAATTTTTTCATGAATAGCCTCCATTTGCTTTGTTTTCGTATTTTCATTATAGCAACAGATTTTTAGAATTTTTAGAAATCACACAATTACAAAGCATTCGTAATATACGATTAACGAGTTGTAACATAAATTTCCATATTAATAAAATGTATTTCTCATACAATCTCCAGTGGTTTTCATATATTTTTCATATACGAGCACAAGAACTTTTTTCCAGAAAAAATTACAGTGTTACTTTTTTGTTACAAAAAATTCACAATTCGTTACATCTTTTACCAAAAAACATCAATATTCAATTGTTAACCTATTTTTTTGTAATAAAAAGAGAGCAGCTACTAAAAACTGCTCTCTTTTTATTTGTTATTGAACTTTCTTTTTCCAAACACCTAGCATAACAGCCGAGACAATTGTTCCAATTAATATAGAGAAAATATATAGTAACGGTTTATTTACTAACGCTATTACAAATAATCCACCATGCGGTGCCGGTAATGTAATTTGGAATAACATAGATAACGCACCTGCAATACTTGAACCAACAACACAACTTACGATTACTCGAACCGGATCTGCAGCTGCAAACGGAATCGCACCTTCTGTAATGAACGACGCTCCCATAATATAATTTGTTAAACCAGATTTACGTTCCGCTTCTGTAAACTTTGATTTAAAGAATGTAGTTGCGAATGCAATCGTAAGTGGTGGTACCATCCCACCAGCCATAACTGCTGAGTGCACTCCAAAATTCTGCGCTTCTATTGCAGCAATACCAAACGTAAATGCCGCTTTATTAATTGGCCCTCCCATATCAATTGCCATCATACCACCTAAAATAAGACCTAGTAATATAGCATTCGTACCGTTTAAACCATTTAACCACCCTGTCAACATTTCATTTAATGCTACTACAGGCGGAATTACTACTTTTTGCATTACAACTCCTGTAATCAATAATCCAAAGACTGGATATAACAATACAGGTTTAATTCCTTCTAATTGTACTGGTAGTCCTGAAAATAATCTTTTCAACCCTAAAACAACATATCCAGCTAAGAAGCCAGCAATTAACCCACCTAAAAATCCAGCATTCGCATTCGCTGCTAAAAATCCACCTACAACACCAGGCATAAAACCAGGACGATCAGCAATAGAACTTGCAATAAATCCAGCTAAAATTGGTACAAGGAATAAAAACGCACCTGTTTTTCCTCCACCAATTGACATGAACAATTCAGCTAAAGGACCTTCCGCCTTTATACCACCAAACGAAAACGCTAACGCTATTAAAATCCCGCCACCAACAACGAATGGAAGCATATTACTTACACCGCTCATTAAATGCTTATAAATTCCTAATCCTTTTTCTCCCTCAATACTTTCTGATTTCCCGTCCTCTTTTACACCTTTAAAGATTGGTGCATCTTGTTTGACAGCTCGCTTAAGCAGATTTTCCGTTTTTCGAATCCCATCAGCAACTGGCACTTGAATGACATGTTTACCAGCAAAACGATTCATTTCTACTTGTTTATCCGCCGCAACAATAATAGCTGTTGCACGTTCAATATCCTCTTTCGTTAAACCGTTTTTAATACCTGTTGATCCGTTTGTTTCAACTTTAATCGCTATTCCTAACTCTGTCGCTTTTGCTTTTAAGCTATCCGCTGCCATATATGTGTGAGCGATTCCAGTTGGACAAGCTGTAACAGCAAGTACGTACGGTTCATTTCCTTCTGGTTTTGCGACTTCAATCTCTTCTTCTTTTTCATTCTCTTTTTCATCAAATAGTTGAAGAAGCTCACTTTCATCCTTTGCTTCTAATAGTTGCTTGCGAAATCCTTCATCCATTAATAATGTCGATAAACGAGACAACGTTTCTAAATGAGTATTATTCGCTCCTTCACTTGCAGCAATCATAAAGAATAACTGTGCTGGCTGTCCATCAAGCGACTCATAATTGATACCGCTTACACTTCTACCAAAACAAATCGATGGTTGTTTAACAGCCTTTGTCTTCGCATGAGGTATTGCAATACCTTCCCCTATTCCAGTCGTACTTTGGGCCTCCCGCTTTAAAATAGCTTCTTTAAATTCCGTTTTACTATTTAAACGATTTGCCCCGTTTAATTTCTCAACTAATTCATCTATGACAGCTTCTTTATTTGAAGCTGTCAAATCCATAATGACTGTATCCCTTTTTAATAGTTCTGTAATTTTCATATGTTGCTTCCCCCTATCGCTTAGCTACAATTACTTGCGACAATAATTCTTCTACTTTTTCCTTCTTACATAAATCAGCTGAAAATGCTGTTGCACTCCCTGTTGCAACGCCGTATTGAAATGCCTTTTCAATATCTTTTGTCTGTTCATATTTGCCTACAAACCCTGCAACAAGAGAATCCCCGGCCCCAACTGAATTAATTACAACACCTTTTGGAACAGTCGCTTCATATATACCTTCTGCCGTAAATAATAAAGCTCCCTCTCCAGCCATCGATACGATAACGTGTTTTACACCTTGTTCAATTAATTTTCTTCCATAAGGTAAAACGTCCTCTACTGTTGAAAGCTCCACTCCAAACAACTCACCAAGTTCATGGTGGTTTGGCTTAATTAAAAATGGCTTATTTTTAATTACATGTTGCAGTGCACTTCCACTTGCATCTACTACTACACGAATACCTTTTTCAGCTCCAAACGCAGCAATTGATTCGTAAAAGGTACTTGGAATAGAAACTGGTACACTCCCAGCAAGTACAACACAATCTCCAGGTTGCATACTCTCAATTTTTTTCATTAACTGTTCGAACTGCTCTTTTGTTACAATAGGACCTTGGCCATTTAATTCTGTTTCTTCTTCCCCTTTTATTTTCACATTAATGCGAGTATCTTCATCTACTTGGACGAAGTTTGTTGTTACACCTTCCGTCTGTAATACCTCTTTAATAAATTGACCAGTAAATCCACCAGTAAATCCAAGTGCTATATTTTTAACACCTAAACGCTGAAGAACACGAGAAACATTAATTCCTTTTCCTCCAGGAAACTTCATATCTTTTTCCGCTCGATTTATTGTTCCTAAATCAAAGGAAGAAACTTGCACTACATAATCAATAGATGGGTTTAAAGTAACTGTATAGATCATTGTTTATCAGCCTCAATTACATTGGTTTGTTGTTTATATTTTTCTAAATCAATTTCTAAATGGTTTGTAATAATATTTGCATCTTCAACATTTGCAATTTTCGCAAACGCAACTTCTGAAAACTTACTTTCATCAATTAAGAAATATCCTTCGTTTGCTAATGTTAATGCCATTTGTTTTAAGAGCGCTTCTTCTGGATCTGGCGTTGTAAAGCCAAGCTGTTCATGTACACCATTTGCACCTAAAAAACATTTATCAAAACGATACTTCTGCATACTTTCCTGTGCCATAGCACCGATTAAAGCTTTCGTCCTACTCTTCATCATTCCGCCTAGTAAATACGCACGAATATTATTTTCAACTAAAGCTTCAATATGCATAAGTCCATTCGTAACGACAGTAACATCTTTATTTATTAAAAATGGAATCATTTCAAATGTTGTACTTCCTGCATCTAAATAAATACAATCACCTTGTTCAATAACGCTAGCCGCATACTTAGCAATTTGTTGTTTTATTTGAATGTTTTTGGATGATTTTTCGACCATCGTTGGTTCTTGCCCTTTTCCTGTTAAAACAGCGGCACCACCATGAACTCTTTTTAATAACCTTTGCTTTTCCAATTGTGCTAAATCACGGCGAATTGTCGACTCAGAGCTTTCTGTTCTTTCAACTAATTGCTGTAATTTTACAACTTTCTGTTCTTTTACAAGTTGCAATATCATTTGATGACGTTCAGGAGTTAACATTTTATTCACCTCTTCTTTGATTACAGTATAATGAAAACGGTCACAAAAATCAACCATAAACAATCAAAAATAATCAAAAACATCCACAAACATTTATAAACATTTATAAACAGCAAAAAAAAGAAACCTATTCGATCAAACAATCAAATAGATTTCTTTTCTAAATTCACTTATAAAGAAGCTTTATATATACTTAAAACATCATCTTTATTTAATTTTTTAAAGTTACCAAATTCACCATACGCCATAGCTTTATCCGCCATTAAATCAATTTCATTTTCTCCAATAGCGTAATCAGATAATGTTACTGGCGCCTCAATTGAAGTCCAAAATTGACGTAACGCCTGAATTCCTTCTAACGCAATTTCTCGATCAGTCTTTCCATCTGTTTCTACATTGAATACTCGAATAGCAAACTGTTTAAAACGACTTACATTTCCCTCTACAACATGCTTCATCCAGTTCGGGAATAAAATCGCAAGGCCACCCCCGTGTGGTATATCATGAACAGCAGAAACTGCATGCTCAATATTATGAGTCGCCCAATCTCCTTTTACTCCCATTGCTAAAATGCCGTTTAACGCCATAGTACCACAATATAAAATAGTTTCTCTATGCTCATAATTTTCTAAATCACTTAAAAGCTTAGGAGCTGTCTCAATTACTGTTTTTAAAACAGCTTCACAATAACGATCTTGTAGTTCTGTATTCGTTCCATGATGGAAATATTGTTCTAATACGTGCGACATAATATCTACCATACCGTAAATTGTTTGATCTTTCGGTACAGAAGTAGTATGAACTGGATCTAAAATCGAAAACTGCGGGAAAGTAACCGGGCTACCCCATCCATACTTTTCATTCGTTTCCCAGTTTGTAATTACCGAGCCTGCATTCATTTCAGATCCTGTTGCTGCAAGAGTAAGTACAGTACCAAATGGTAATGCCTCATTAGCAAATGTTTTTTTCGTTACAATATCCCATACATCTCCATCGTACTTACTACCAGCTGCAATTGCCTTCGTACAGTCGATTACACTTCCTCCACCAACTGCTAAAATAAATTCAACACCATTCTCTTTACAAATTTGAATCCCTTTCTTTACAGTTGATACACGTGGATTCGGTTCAACACCTGTTAATTCAAATACTTCTGCATTAATATCCTTTAAAATAGAAATTACATTATCATAAATACCGTTTCTTTTAATGCTGCCTCCCCCGTATACGAGAAGAACTTTTTTACCGAACTGTGGAATTTCAGTTTTTAACTGTTCTAATTGACCTTTACCGAAAATAAGTTTCGTTGGATTACGAAATACAAAATTTTGCATATTTCTTTACCATCCCTTCTATATGAAAAGCAACTATACTTTTGTATACCATATTTTTTTCATTTCACAAAAATATTTGCTTAATAAAAAAATCCCAGCCTACAGGCTGAGATTTTTTTATTGGTAATAAGGTGAGATCATTAAGTAAACAATAACACCAGATAAACTTACATATAACCAAATCGGCATCGTCCAACGTACAATTTTACGGTGACGTGTTAATTGATTTGTAAAACCAAATACAAGCGCAAACAATGCAAGTGGTACGATAATTGCTGCTAGGATAATATGTGTAATTAAAATGATGAAATACACATATTTAATGAATCCTTCTCCGCCAAAATGTGTTGCCGGTGCTAAGTAATGATACGATAAATACGACACACAAAATAGTAAAGTTGTCGTAAATGCTGCAAGGATAAAACCACGATGCATTTTCACATTCTTTTTAATAATAGAGAATAACGCTGCTAATAAAAATACGAACGTAAAGCTATTAAAAATCGCGTTTAACATTGGTAAAATCGTTACATCAAAATGTACTTCTCCTTCATAGCCAACAGGTCCAAAGAACAAAAATAAAATAATCGCATTTACAATTACAGAAAGCGTTATCACAATAGGAGCATAGCTTTTCTGATTTGTTGATTGATCCACCAAAATGGTCACTCCCTCTTCCTTCAAGTATGTATACATAACCTCACTATTTTAACATATTATTCACAGTGTAAATGTGACAATAGTTTGACACAGCAAGACCAGACAAAGAAAAAAATCCTTCTTAATAAAACTTCTTAAGAAGGATTTTATCGCTTTATTATTCAAATAGCAATGCGATTAGTTTTTGTTAAAAAATGTATCGCTATATGCTTGAAAAATTTCAGACACTTGATATCCCATTAATGAAATTGCTGTTAATGAAAAGAAACCAATCATAAGAAATCGAAACCACATATAAATCTCCTCCTTGTATTTAGCTTAAAAAACATTCGCTATATTACAAGTTGAGTGGCACTCTTCATCGTCACTTTCCTTTTTCCTTACAATTGCTGTAATAAATCGAATCATAAAGAAAACTACAAAAAGAAATTGTTCGTAATTCACATTGGCATAGTTTAGCAACGGCTCGCGCTGCACATCGAACGGAGATGAGAAGGAATAGAACATACCTTGCTCTTCCATATATACAATTACAATTTTCATGCAAAATACGATTCCTAGAAACGAAACAATATCTTGCCATTCTGTCGTATATAACAGGTTATACAGCTCTAATACGTACTCTTCCATCATCATCCCCCCTTCCTTTTTTACCATTTTGCTCGCCTTCGTATAAAAAGTCAAGAAAAAAGTTTATATCCACTATGACAATAGTAATTACTTGTTTCTATGATTATATATGATTCTTTTATAGCAATGATTGGGTGTAACTCTCTTCGAAAATAAGAAAATTAGAATCGAACAGATTCCTCATTCTTACTTTTAGGATGCAAAACTGTGATATTTTTATTTCTATTAAAAATAAAATAAGAAAGTATGATAAGAACAGTAACAAACATTGTTAAAAATGCTTGTGAACGTAAAGTATCAATTGCGAACATCGCAACTAAAACTGCTATAATAGCAGCAATTGTAACATACGTTACATACGGAAAAAGCCACATTTTCACTTTCAAATTTTGTTGTTCTACTTTCCCCATTTTTTTACGCATCTTTAAATGCGAAACTGCAATAACGAGATAAACTAGTAACGCAATCCCGCCAGATGCATTCACTAAAAACAAAAAGACTTTATCTGGAGAAATGTAACTAAACACAACTCCAATATAAGCGAAGAAAGTTCCAAATAAAACCGCTCGAACGGGAACACCACTACTGTTCAATTTTAAAAATGACTTTGGAGCATCTCCTCTTTCTGCCATTGAAAAAAGCATTCTTGAATTTGTATATAAGCCTGAATTTAAGCAAGAAAGTACAGCTGTTAAAACGATAAAATTCATAATTTGTGCTGCCGCTGGTATTCCTATATGTTCAAGTACAGCTACAAATGGACTTTTTAATATGTTTGCTGAATTCCATGGCAGTAGCGTAACAACTACCGCTATAGACCCAATAAAAAATACAAGAATACGCCAAATCACACTGTTTGTTGCTGTTTTTACTGCTTTTACAGGTTCTGCAGATTCACCTGCGGCTACTGCTACAATCTCTGATCCCATAAATGAAAATATAACAACAGTAATTCCAAGCAGGACCGAACTTATACCGTTTGGCATAAATCCACCTTGTCCAATTAAATTCGAAGTGCCGGGTGCTTCTGTTCCTGGAACAAATCCTAAAATAACAGCAAGACCTAGACAAAGGAACAAAACAATACTTATTACTTTAATAAAAGAAAACCAATATTCAAACTCTCCAAATGATTTCACCGAAAAAACGTTCGTCAGCGTTAATAAAATTGTTAATATTAAACTTAATAACCAAAGCGGTATTTGTGGAATCCAATATTGGATAATACCAGCACCTGCTGTGGCTTCTATTGCAATAACAATTACCCAAAAAAACCAGTATAACCAGCCTATTGTATAACCCGCCCAAGGACCAATCGCTTCTCTTGCATACGTTGCAAATGAACCACTTGTCGGATTAACAGCTGCCATTTCTCCTAGCATTCTCATGACGAAAATGACTAGAAGTCCTGCTAATGCATATGAAACGATAGAACCTGGTCCTGCCGAATGTACAACTGCACCACTTCCAACAAACAAACCAGCCCCTATTACGCCGCCAATTGAAATCATTGTAATGTGGCGTATTTTGAGGTCTTTCTTTAGATTTTTATCCAAATCTTGTACATCCCCTTCCAAACTAAATTTTGAAACTTATGTAAGAGTACTGTGCGAAAGATTTTGTTCTATACGTTAAAATATATCAAAATATTCTGAATTTAACAATTACAATTCAACCTTCTTCAAAAATTATTACATTAGGTTTAATACTTTCCCATACACAATTGTTGAGAAAATTATAGTCCCCTTACAAAAGAAAGAATTTTCAGATATTATTAAATAAACAAGATTATACATCTAGACAACTTTTTGTATAGGAGTGTTGATATGTTAAACAAGTTCAAATTTTTTTGTTGTATTTTAGTAATGTTCTTACTTCTACCGCTATCCCCTTTCCAAGCACAAGCAGCAAACAATTTAGGTTCAAAATTACTCGTTGGATATTGGCATAACTTTGATAACGGTACTGGCATTATTAAATTAAAAGACGTTTCACCAAAATGGGATGTAATCAATGTATCTTTTGGTGAAACTGGTGGTGATCGTTCCACTGTTGAATTTTCTCCTGTGTATGGTACAGATGCAGACTTCAAATCAGATATTTCTTATTTAAAAAGTAAAGGAAAGAAAGTAGTTCTTTCAATAGGTGGACAAAATGGAGTCGTTTTACTTCCTGACAATGCCGCTAAGGATCGTTTTATTAATTCCATACAGTCTCTAATCGATAAATACGGTTTTGATGGAATAGATATTGACCTTGAATCAGGTATTTACTTAAACGGAAATGATACTAATTTCAAAAATCCAACTACTCCCCAAATCGTAAATCTTATATCAGCTATTCGAACAATCTCAGATCATTATGGTCCAGATTTTCTATTAAGCATGGCTCCTGAAACAGCTTATGTTCAAGGCGGTTATAGCGCATATGGAAGCATATGGGGTGCATATTTACCAATTATTTACGGAGTGAAAGATAAACTAACATACATTCATGTTCAACACTACAACGCTGGTAGCGGGATTGGAATGGACGGTAATAACTACAATCAAGGTACTGCAGACTACGAGGTCGCTATGGCAGATATGCTCTTACATGGTTTTCCTGTAGGTGGTAATGCAAATAACATTTTCCCAGCTCTTCGTTCAGATCAAGTCATGATTGGGCTTCCAGCAGCACCAGCGGCAGCTCCAAGTGGTGGATACATTTCGCCAACTGAAATGAAAAAAGCTTTAAATTATATCATTAAAGGAGTTCCGTTCGGAGGAAAGTATAAACTTTCTAACCAGAGTGGCTATCCTGCATTCCGCGGCCTAATGTCTTGGTCTATTAATTGGGATGCAAAAAACAACTTCGAATTCTCAAATAACTATAGAACATATTTTGATGGTCTTTCCTTGCAAAAATAACAAAGTAAAACTATAATTAGCCCCCATCAATCGGACATTTATGGGCAATCAATGCAGGATAAAAACAGCAATAGGACCCTTTATAGGTCCTATTGTTGTTTTTTATTTATGAAAATTACTTTGTCACATCTAAAGTTTTAAGAAACTGTTTTCCATCGCCCAACATCGCACGTTCCTCCGAATCATATTGTTAAATATTCTAGTCACTCTTTTGCTTCAACACAAAAACTGAAAGTTCAGGTACACTACAAAATCTAACAGGCATCCTAGTAGTCCCAATACCACGATTTACATATAAATATAACTGCTTACTCTTCCCCTCCACTTCATACATACCTTCAACATAACTCTCAGCTAGTTTGGTAGTAATTAACGGACCTACAAAAGGGATTTGGACTTGTCCTCCGTGACTATGTCCTGACAGTTGAAGATCAACTGGGTAACGATTTATTTTGGTTACAACATCCGGCTCATGTACTAATAACATGTTGAAATCATTTTGTTTCAAGTTTTTTAAAGTTGAATCTATTTTCGGCTTCCCTAATAGAAAATCATCCAAAGCTGATATTGTAATATATTTGCCGTTTTCCACTTTAATTTTCTGCACTTCATTTACTAATACAGAAAAACCAGCTTCCTCCATATATTTTTTGTAAAATAAACTACCGCCCCCGCCCCTATCATGATTCCCAAACACAGCATATTTCCCTAAGGGAGCATAAATTTTCTGCAAAATAGCCTTCGCTCCCTCTCTTTCTGCACTATAAGAACCAAATTTATCTATTAAATCTCCGGTAAAAACTACTATATCTGGATGTAATTCATTCATCTTCTCCACCAAATGTTCAAGTTGCTTCAATGTAAACTCTGGCCCTAAATGTACATCTGAAAACTGTAATATTTTTTTATTATTAAATTCTTTAGGAATTGCAGAAGCTTCTATTTCATTCCATGTAACTGTTACTAGTTTTCGTTCTATTTCTGTCGCATAATAATACAAACTTACTAGTATCATTAATATACTTATAAAACTAATAATAAATATCTTTACGATTGATTTTTTTCGTTCTTTTTTTACATGATTCGTATTCATGTTTTCACCTCTAGAAACACTTTAAATCCTTATTGTTACATTAATGTGACAACATGAACAATGTTATTAATATGTAATTTCCTCCCTATTCACTTTGACAATTTTATACAGAAGTCATACCATATTTTTATAATACATATATTTTCGAATCTTTTTCTATTCATTCCATCATTTTATTACGGAGGGGTTATTCATGTCTGTATTTACACCAGAAGAAATTACGGAACTTGCTGCGAATTCCGGAAGGAAAAAAGCTCATTTATCATTACTCCCTATGCTAATTCTCGGTTTTTTTGGCGGTGCTTTTATCGCATTAGGGTATTTACTCGATATTCATGTTATTGGAACAATGCCAAAATATTGGGGATCATTTACTAGTTTTCTAGGCGCTGCTGTATTCCCTATCGGTCTTATTCTCGTTATTCTTGCAGGCGGTGAACTAGTAACTGGTAACATGATGACAGTTTCTATGGCTTGGCTTCAAAAGAAAATTACTTTATTTCATTTCATACGAAATTTAGTTATTGTTACGTTTAGCAATTTCATAGGGGCTGTATTTGTAGCCTACTTTTTCGGCCATATCGTTGGCTTAACTGAAGGAGCTTTTTTAGCGAAAACTATTTCTATCGCTCAAGCGAAACTACAAGATACACCATTGCAAGCATTTATTTCTGCAATCGGATGTAATTGGCTCGTTTGTTTAGCTGTTTGGCTCAGTATGGGAAGTAAAGAATTTATCGGAAAGATTATCGGTATTTGGTTCCCAGTTATGACTTTTGTTGCGATTGGATTTCAACACGTTGTAGCAAATATGTTTGTCATCCCAGCCGCAATTTTTGCCGGTCATTTCACTTGGGCTGAATATTTTCCAAACTTTATTTTTGTTTTCTTGGGAAATTTAGTAGGAGGTATGTTATTTGTAGCACTACCTTACTTCATATCTTATAATAAGAAACTATCTTCTTATCAAGAGAAGACTGAAATGAAGAACAAATCTCTGTCGGCTTAAATAGAATGTCTATAAAGAACCCTAAAAATATTACAAATTTCATTTTTTTTGCGAATATATGTACGTACACTTGTTCTCGAATGTTTTATACGTTATAATAACAACTTAAATAGCATTATTTACATATGAGGTGAAAAACATGAACAAAACAGAATTAATTAAAAACGTAGCACAAAATGCTGAGATTTCTCAAAAAGAAGCTACTGTAGTTGTACAAACTGTAGTAGAATCAATCACTAACACTTTAGCTGCTGGTGAAAAAGTACAACTTATCGGATTCGGTACATTCGAAGTTCGCGAAAGAGCTGCTCGTACAGGCCGTAACCCACAAACTGGTGAAGAAATGCAAATCGCAGCTTCTAAAGTACCTGCTTTCAAAGCTGGTAAAGAACTAAAAGAAGCTGTAAAATAATGAAAAATATCCTTCTCATTTATGAGAAGGATATTTTTTCATAACATAATTAATAAAAATCTGACCATTATGCTGTTTCTTTTGTTCTTTTATGCAAATAAAATCTTTACTTTCAAAAAAAGGTTTTGCGGTAATGCTCGCCTCTGTATATATCTCCCTATGTCCCAAGTTCACTGCTTCTTTTTCTAACTTCTGTAGTATGTATGAAGCAACTCTTTTCCCTTGATAATCTTTATGCGTAAATAAAAGATCTACGTAACGATCATCGTTATAATCCCCAAACCCCACAATCATACCTTTATGATCCGCTACATAGCTAATATTCTTTTCTAAAGACTGTAACCAATTTTCTCTATCTAGTCGCTCCGGTGCCCACGCCTGTAGCTGTAACTCATTATAATCTTTTGCATTAACCGTATGAACTGTTTCATAGAACAATTGTAATACTTGATCTAAATCTTTTTTCTGGAATGTTCTAATTATAATGTCTTTTAACATATATAAGTCTCCTTACCAAACTACCTCTTAACTTTTCTACTACATACGATTCTATATTTCTGCTTTATTATATCGTTTTAATTTCTATACGAACAAAAAAACAATACTTATTCAAGTATTGTTTTTTAATTCTATTCAATTACTTAATGTAGCTTTTTAAGGTTTTAATTTAACTCTTTGTAATCGTAATGCATTTAATACAACGGATACAGAACTAAATGCCATCGCTGCTCCAGCAACCCAAGGGGCTAAGAAACCTAATGCCGCAATTGGAATTCCTAACGCGTTATAAGCTAATGCCCAGAATAAATTTTGTTTAATATTTCTTATCGTCATTTTACTCATAAATATCGCATCAGCAATACTATTTAAGTCACCGCGGATTAACGTTATATCCGCTGCTTCCATCGCTACATCCGTTCCCGTTCCAATTGCCATACCAATGTTCGCTGTAGCAAGAGCAGGAGCATCATTTATCCCGTCTCCAACCATCGCTACTTTCTTACCATTTGCTTGCAGTTTTTTCACTTCTTCTGCTTTTCCTTCTGGCAATACTTCTGCAATTACGTGATCAATACCAACTTGCTTTGCAATTGCCTGAGCAGTTTGTGTATTATCTCCTGTAATCATCACAACGTCTAGACCCATTTTTTTCAGTCTTGCGATAGCTGCTTTTGAAGTATCTTTCACAGTATCTGCAACGGCAACTATACCAGCATATTCTTTATCGATTGCAATAAGCATTGCTGTTTTTCCTTCTCGTTCTAGCGCTTCCATTGATTTAGAAACTTCTTCAATATCAATATTGAATTTCTTCATTAATCGACGTGTACCAATTAATAAGTGTTTTCCTTCTACAACTGATTCGATACCAAATCCCGGAATCGCTTCAAACGTTTCTGAACTCGGGATATCAATTTTCTTTTCTTTAATTCCTTCTACAATCGCTTCTGCAAGCGGATGTTCAGAATTTCTTTCTGCTGCCCCTACTAATCTAAGCAGTTCATTTTCATTGAATCCATCTGCTACAATTACATCTGTTAATACCGGCTTCCCATTTGTCACTGTACCCGTTTTATCTAGAATAACCGTATCTAATCGGTGCGTTGCTTCTAAATGCTCTCCACCTTTAAATAAAATACCATACTCAGCCGATCTTCCTGATCCTGCCATAATAGATGTAGGCGTTGCAAGACCTAATGCACATGGACAAGCAATAACAAGTACTGCTATCATTTTCTCAAGTGCTCCGCCAAAATCACCAGGTGTAACAAATATCATCCATACTGCAAATGTGATAATCGCAATCACAACTACAACCGGTACGAAAATACCTGAAATTTGATCTGCTACCCTTTGAATAGGAGCTTTTGAACCTTGTGCCTCTTCTACTACTTTAATAATTTGAGCTAATGCAGTATCTCTTCCTACCTTAGTTGCTTTCACTTTTAAAAATCCATTTTTATTTATTGTCGAACCTATTAGTACATCCCCAATTGACTTATCAACAGGAATACTTTCACCCGTTAACATCGATTCATCAATTGCTGACTTTCCTTCTACAATCTCACCATCTACTGATATTTTTTCACCAGGCTTTACATAGACGATATCACCAGTTACTACTTCTTCAATCAAAATTTTTATTTCTGTTCCATCTCGCACAACTGTAGCTGTCTTCGCTTGTAAACCCATCAATTTTTTAATTGCTTCTGATGAGCGCCCTTTTGCTTTCGCTTCAAATAATTTACCTAAAATAATTAATGTAATAAGTACCGCACTCGTTTCAAAATATAAATCTGTCATATGTTCCGAAGAACCAATAGATTGAATACTTAAATATACACTATAGAAGTACGCGGCCGACGTTCCAAGCGCCACGAGAACATCCATATTAGCACTTTTATTGCGTAACGCTTTATAAGCCCCAACATAAAACTGTCCACCAATGATAAATTGAACAGGAGTTGCAAGTGCTAGTTGCACCCAAGGGTTCATTAACATATCCGGTAAATAAATAAATGACGTAAATGAGAAATGACTAACCATTGCCCACAATAATGGGAAAGATAAAATAAACGAAATAATAAACTTCTTCTTTTGTCTTTCAATTTCTTGTAATCGATGATCAGTTGATGCATCTTGATCATCTGGTTTCACTTCTAATTTATATCCTAGCTTCGTAATCGCGCTCTTCATTTCATTTACATTAACTTCATCAGGGTTAAAGTCTACTGTGGCTGATTCTAAAGCAAAATTTACTGTCGCCTTGTTCACACCATCTAACTTATTTAAACGCTTTTCAACTCTATTTGCACATGCTGCACATGTCATTCCTGAAACAGTAAATTCAGCTTTATCACTTACAATTCCATATCCTAATGATTCAACTTTTTCTTTAAATTGTTGCGGATTTGTTTTAGTTGGATCGTACATTATTTTTGTTTTTTCAAGCGCAAAATTTACATTTGCCTCATGAACACCTTCTACTTTTTTTAGACCTTTTTCAATTCTATTTGCACATGCCGCACATGTCATTCCTGATATTTGAAGATTGGCCTCTTTTTTTTCATTCATGTCTCTCACCTGTTATGAAGTGACCTTTGTCAATAGTTTTTCACCCATAATATTTTTCTTGATGGCATACAAAAGCTTCAGAAATAAGATCTATCGACAGTTAACCACTCTGTTATTCGTGGATTGGTTACCTCAGGTTAATGGTTCGTCGTTAGGCTCTTATAATCTCACTGCGTGGATCACACCTTTTCAAATTCTAATAAATAGCTTGTTTATCAGAATTTCAGCCATGCCAGAAGAGGTGAGTCATAGATAGCCAGACCTGTAATTCACTATCTCTGAAGCTCATCTATGCCATCAATTGATACCTTTGGTTTCTAACTATGAATGAATCAATCAACTTCATATCCTTCCCTCTTTATTTTCGGTGAATTTTACCTGTTTCTAATCCCCATATAAAACACCCCAGTTCTCTTGCGATAGCTGTAACGGCAACATTTCTAGGTTTCCCTTGATATATCATGCGATAATATTTTCTTTGTAACCTTTCTACAGCCTGATCCGCATAAGCAATCACTTCGCTTCGTTGCCCTTTTTGTCTTGCTTTCACTCGCTTCGATTTTAATCCGATTGTTCCTTTTACCAACGCATTTGCACATTCTACAAGAGTAGACCTAACGGTCGAATTTCCTTGTTTTGTAATCGAACGTCGACTGATTTTTTCTCCACTTGAGCTTTCGCTTGGTGTCAATCCTACATAAGCCATAAATGCTTTAGCCGTGGGAAAACGAGTGAAGTCTGCAATTTCCACATGAACAGTCATTGCCGATGTTGTATCTATACCTTTTAAGCATCTTAAATTTGCGATTGGTTCTTCGTACCTTTCACGATGAGATAATTCTTCTAATCTCAGACTGAACCGCTCAATTTTATCGACTAGAACATCATACTGTAATAGGTATTCGCCTAACGTTTCTTTGAATAATCCTTGTAGATCAAGATTCTTTAACCATTTCATATAAGCGATTGTCCAGCTTGATTTCCCTTCATACACATAGCCATGCCTTAAAAGGAATGCTTTTATCTGTTGTTTTATTTTTTTCAAAGATGTTTTAAAATCACCTAACATGCGGATATACTCTTTCACGGCAACATCCTCTTCTTCTGGAACATATACTTCTTTATAGGTGCCATTTGCTAAATTAAGAGCAATCATTTTGGCATCGAATTTATCATTTTTAACCATTTTATTTTTTGATGAACTGTACATTGTTGTGGGAGCTAAAATATCACAATCAATTCCATTTTGTTCAAGAAGATTATGAAGTGAATACCCTAAACAACCAGCCTCATATCCAGCTTTAATTTTTATATCTTCACCATATTTTGTTTTCAGTTTCTCAACGAATTTTTTTACGAGAGATACATTTGAAGCACATCGTGCTTCTCTTACAATTTCCCCAGTTGTTCCGTGTAGTGCACATAAGCTAAAACTTTCCTTGTGGACATCCATCCCAATATAGATTATATTTTCCATAGTGGCCTCCTATTATCATAGGGTATAACCCCATTCATAATGTTTTCATTCATTATTATGGGTTAAAATCCCTGACTTGATAATCTAGGAGGTCGCTTCATATTATCTCTATATACCCTTATGAGGTATAATGATTAGCAAAATAAATCGTACTTCATTTAAAGTACGATTTATTTTCATATCTAAAAATAATTATTGAACATCGTATCCTTGATCTTCGATTACAGCAACGATATCTTTTAATGTGACAGCAGACGAGTCGATAGTAACTTCAACAGTTCCTTCTGCTAATTGAACCTTCACTTGTTCAACACCGTTTAGCTCTTTCACACTGCTTTCGATAGCATTTACACAATGTCCACAAGACATACCTTCAACCTGTAATGTTAACTGTTCCATTTAAAATCCTCCTCTTGTTTATTCATTGTTTGTTAATCACAATTACATCTTACCATACCCCCCTAAGGTAATCAATGATTTTGTATCATGATTTTTCAATTATTTTCTAAAAGTTTATTTTACACACACTTTTTCACTACAATACACCCAAATCCAATATGAGGGTAAACAAAAAAACAAGCCAGTTAAATACTAGCTTGTTTTTACGCTTTTGAAAAACGTTCAAATACTGTCATTAATTCTTCAATTGCTTCGTCACCATTTCCATTTTTAATAGCTCCTGAAACACAATGACTCGTATGATTTTTGAGAACGCCCATTCCTACTTTTTTCATCGCTGCATTAATCGCTGAAATTTGCACTAAAATATCTACGCAATAACGATCATTTTCAATCATGTTTTGAATACCGCGGACCTGTCCTTCAATTCTCTTTAATCTATTTATAATCTGTTCTTTTTCTTTTTCTGATCTATGTGTTACTGCTTCATGCTCTTTATGATCCATATTATCACCTTCTTAAAGTTTCTCTTCATCCAATAAAACAATTGTTTTTTATGAGTATACCAATTATAGCATTAAATATCTACGCATGATACCCCATAAGAGTATATTTACACTTTATGATTATTCTTAACAACGCATTAGCTTCTTAATCTCAATTTTCAGTATACCCTTTCCTTTTTGTCAAAAAATCATTATATCTCTCATCAAAATTCAATAAAGTGAAACAAGAATAAGCGGGGATTACCCGCCCCCGCTTATTCTTCGTCTATAATGTTTTAATTTAAATTTTCAGATATTTAACCCAAGAATTTTTTCTTTCCATATATAATTATTGCTGATCACATACTTTTGTATCATTCACTACTGAAGTTCCTTCAACGGTTACCGTATGAAAACAGTCATTTACTCGAACTGTCACAACATTATCTTGCCGATCAATGATATGATATTCATTAAAATTTTTATTTAGAGCACTGCGAATTTGTTCTCCTTCATAAATTGGAATGCCATGTGATAGAACCCAAATAAGTCCAGCGATAGCAAGAATTGTTTTCATACGATCTACCTCCTTGGGAATATAGTGAACTTTTCATCCATGCTTTTTCAGCTCTACGAATCCTGATTGTAATAAACCAAGCCTTTTGGAAATAAGTTCATTTCGTCTATTTTATGTTTATGCTAATTGTGACCGAATTGTGACAACTTTTTGTCTCTTTAGACGAAAAGTTGAAACAAAACTTTCGAAAAGGACAATTCTACACATTAAAAAAGGTTATGGAATGTTTCATCCATAACCTTTTTTCCTATACGTAACTAATAAACCTCAATCCTTTACTTAAAGACGTCGGCACAACAGATGCATGATTCTCCCCTTCAGCTTCATAAAACTTAAATTTAAGTTTATCGTGGTTTACTTGGAGAAGGCGCTCTGATAATTCATTTGCACCTACAACCATATGCTCTCGTTCAAGTGATCCAACTGTAAGGAACACTCCTGTTTCAAACTTAGCATTGTTTAATTCAATTATAAGGTTCTCTTCTTTTTCAAGAACGGATTTATTATTCCACCATATAGATGGACTACTAATAAAATAATTTTGAAAAGCATTCAAGTTTGTAAATAGTATATGCAAAGCGAATAGGCCACCTAAAGAATGCCCAAATAAAGTTTGCTTACCTTTATCAATCTCAAAATTCTTTTCAATTTGTGGTTTCAGTTCTTCTTCAATAAAAGTAAAGAAATTATGTGCTCCTCCTGTTTTAGGCCACGGTTTACCGTCTGGTTTTAAAGGGGCATCTTTTGAAATTACGCTAGGCGTAAAATCATAGCACCTTTCTTCCCCTGAAAATGCGCCTTCAATTGGATAACCCACTCCTACTATAATAGCTGGTGAAACACCGGTTTTTTTCCGCTCTTACTGATTGTATTTTAACTGCTTCATGAAATGTTTGAAAAAAGGCATTGCCATCTAATACGTAAATGACAGGATATCCTGAATCCGGTGCTGGTTGCTTCGGCTTTGAAATATGAATTTGATATTCCTTACCTTCTAATTTTGAATACATTTTCCACTGCTCTGTATTAGATGTTATAATCTGCTGTTTTTCAACTGTAGTATTCACCCTATCCCCCCCTTTTTAACTTGTTACATATATTTCGATTTTTTCTTCTTGAGATACAACGCTATCATAACCGAAACAAACAGGAGCCCCGTTATACGGATCAATCATGACACGCGCATCAATATGAAATACTTCTTTTAACACTTCATTTGTAATGATTTCTTCTGGGCTACCAGTTGTAACAATTTCGCCTTCCTTCATTGCAATAATTTCATCTGAAAACCTTGATGCATGGTTAATATCATGTAATACCATAACAACCGTACAATTATGTTCTTTATTTAACTTCTCCACAATTTGTAATACATCTAATTGATGAGACATATCAAGGTATGTAGTTGGCTCATCTAATAGCAACACTTCTGTCTCTTGTGCTAATGCCATCGCTAGCCATACCTTTTGTCTTTGACCACCTGATAAATTTGCAATTTGTCTCGTTCGAAATTCAGAAGTTTTCGTTATATCTAATGCCCAATCAATCATTTCTTTATCTTTTGTCGTTAACTTATTTACGTTATTTCGATGTGGATAGCGTCCATAAGAAATTAATTCTTCCACTTTAAGCTCACCTGGTGCAATTGGAGTTTGCGGGAGTAAAGCTAACTGCTTCGCAATTTCTTTCGTTGGAATTGTATGTAAATCCTGTCCTTGCAAATATACTTTACCGCTTTTTTGTTTTAAAATTCTTCCCATTGTTTTTAACAATGTCGATTTACCGCAACCGTTTGGACCTATAATTGTCGTTACTTTTCCTTCTTGTATTTCCACATTTAAATCGCGAAACACTGTAAGCTTTTCATAACTTGTTTCTAAATTTTTTGCACTTAAAATACTCACTTTTATTCCTCCTCTTACGCTTTCGCCTTATAAAGTAAATATAAGAAATACGGTACACCGACAATAGAAATAACGATTCCCACTGGTAGCTCTACAGGTGTAAAAACTGTTTTCGCAATAAAGTCTGAAGCAATTACAAGAAACATTCCGATTACGCCGCACGTAGGAATTATATACTTATGTTGAATACCGACAAGCCTTTTCGCTATATGCGGTGCCATTAAGCCAATAAAACCGATACTCCCTGAAACAGCAACACATGCGCTCACAAGCCCGATACTACTTAATAGTAAAATCGATTTCTCTCTTTCTACTGAAACACCTAAACTTGTAATACTCGTTTCTTCCAATTGAAATAAATCTAATAAATAAGCTTTCTTTTGTATAAGCGGAATTAAGATAATAAGCCATGGTAACATAGCCACAATATACTTCCAGTTTGCACTATATATGCTTCCAGACACCCACACTGCGGCCATTTCAAAATCAGTTGACTTCATTTTGAGTGATAAGTACATAGAAAAGGCTCCAAATCCTGATCCAATTGCAATCCCTGTTAATAAAAGTCGCTGCGAATCTAATTTACCGTTTTTCCAAGAAAACAGATAAATGATGATAGCTGCACCTAATCCGCCTACTAAACCAAACATTGGCATCATCATAATAGAAACCCAGTCTGTGCTTTTTAATTGCCCTTGAAAGAAAAACATAAAAATGACAATCGCTGTTCCTGCTCCGGCATTTACGCCTAAAATACCTGGGTCCGCCAACCCATTTCTCGTAATCCCTTGAATAACGGCACCCGCAACACCAAGGCCTAATCCTACTAATCCAGCAATTACGATGCGCGGAAGGCGAAACTCAAAAATAACTAAATCATGTTCTGGTACTGGATCAATTCTAAACAGTGTTTTAAATACATCTGTAATCGTAATGTCGAACGTACCATTTGTTAAACTAATATAAATAGCACATAGTATTAAAAATATAATAATCCCCATCGTCATTCCGAAACGTTGACTTGAACTTTTAAGCATGTTTCTCTCCTCCTCTAGTACGGATTAAATAAAGGAAGAAAGGAATTCCAATTAAAGAGGTAACGACTCCAATAGGTGTTTCAAATGGATAGTTTACAAATCTACTCAAAACGTCACATAACGCTAAGAAAACGCCACCAATAACACCTGCACATGGCAAAATCCACTTATAATCTACCCCAATTATAAAGCGCGTAATGTGCGGAATAATTAAACCTACAAAACCAACTTTCCCCACTAAAGCAACTGCTGTTCCTGTTAAGAAAATTACCGATAAAATTGCCATCGCTTTAACTAGTTTTGTACGTTGCCCTAAATTAATAGAAACCTCTTCGCCTAATGAAAGAATGGTAATAGATTTTGATATTAACAATGCTAAAATTATTCCAATTATCCCAAACGGTATCGTGATTTTAATGATATTAGGATCTACTTGATCTAACTTTGCATTAAACCAAAAACTAACATTTTGAGAAATTTGGAAATACGAAGCCATTGCAGCCGATACACTACTTAAAAATGTTCCAATAACTGTTCCTATAATCGCTAACCTAACTGGTGATAAGCCATTTTGAAGGAGCGAACCAAAACCAAACACGATACCGGCTCCTAGTGCAGAACCAATCATTGAACATACAACCATACCAATTGATGACATTCCCGGAAGAAAAATCATGCTAAGTGTAATAACAA
Source organism: Bacillus sp. FSL K6-2944 (assembly GCF_038005385.1). Taxonomy (NCBI): domain Bacteria; kingdom Bacillati; phylum Bacillota; class Bacilli; order Caryophanales; family Bacillaceae; genus Bacillus; species Bacillus sp. FSL K6-2944. Next base: position 2,514,353 of record NZ_JBBOTE010000001.1, read on the forward strand.
AGGCAGCGCCATCCGTCACACCCATAATAGAAGGGGATGCAAGATAGTTTCTTGTCATCCCCTGCATAAGTGCTCCTGATATGGCTAGAAATGCTCCGACTAAAAGAGCTGCAACTACCCTTGGTAAACGTGAAGTAATAATAATATTATGATTTACATCGCTTGAATCAAAATGAAATAATGCGTTCCACACTGTTTCAGCGTCAATACTTTTTGCCCCATACAAAATCGAAAGTATAATTGTAAATAAGATGAGTATAGGTGCTATACATAATATAGTTACTGGTACTGCATTTGTTTTCTGCATATCATTCAACGCACCTTACTTATTGTATTATTTAGATAAATTTTTCACGGCTTCTTTTAAGAATGCTGTTTTACTCCAAGCTGTACCACCTTGTGCCATTGGATCTACAACATTTACAAATACTTTCTTTTCCTTCGCAGCATTCATACTTTGCCAAATTGGATTACTTTCAATTTCTTCTAACACTTTCGGGTTTTTATTTTCACTTGCCTCATATTGTAAGAAAATATAATCTGGGTTAAGTTCAGCAAGTTTTTCAAATGAAATTTTCTCTTGTGCTTTTACAGTTTTCAATTGTTCTGGAGCAGTTAGTCCAAGATCTTTATAAATTACAGGATTGAAGTATACTCCTTCTGGATATAGGAATAATTCGTTTGCTCTTAGTCTTATGACAAGTACTTTTTTATCTTTTAACTTATCTCCTAGTTTTGCTTTTGCTTTTTCAGCGTCCGAATTGTAATCCTTAATAATTTTTTCGGCTTTATCTTTTTTACCAGTTAATTCTCCCATTAACTTTAAGTTATCTTCCCAATTTGTTGAAACGTGTGATACCGGGAATGTAGGAGCTACTTTCGTAAACTTTTCAGCTGTTTCTGCTGGGAATTTCGTACTCGATGTAATAACATCTGGTTTTAATTGTAGTAATGTTTCGAAATTGGGTTGCATTTTCTCACCAACAGATTTAGCACCTTCTAACTCTTTTTCAAGATATTTTGGTAATTTACCACCTACAGTAATGGCACCAACTGGTTTAATTCCAAGTACTGCCGCATCTTCCATTGACTCTAAACTAGCTGTCGCAATTTTATCTACTTTTGCTGGCACTGTATACTCTTTACCTAAATATGTGATTTTTCGTTTTTCATCTTTTTTCGTTTCCGTAGCTTTTGTCTGTTGTTTTTGCTCGCCTGAAGTTTTATCCGCACTATTACATGCCGCTAAACCTACACTTAAAACTGTAACCATCCCTAAAGTAAATAATTTCTTGTTCATCTTTATATGTCTCCTCTCGAATTTTCAAACTATATTCTCAATAAAATTTAACTATATGAACCTTGTCCCATATATATATTTCATTAGATTAATAATTTTATCCAGAACTCATTCCCGTTCACTTCCCCTAGACTATAATTCTTTTACGCCTTCATCACTTGATAATCATTTTCACTGATAATGATTATCGTTACTAAGTATATATTTAATATGAAATTATTTCAAGAATGATTTGAAAAATTTTAACAAACTGAATTAAAAAAAGAAGTATCTCCCTAATATTAGGGAGATACTTCTTTTTTTTAGAAATTTATATGTAATTCAACTGGACAATGGTCTGACCCCATTACTTCACTATTAATTTTCGCTTCTGTTATTTGGTCTTTCATTCTTTCCGAAACAACAAAATAATCTAAACGCCATCCGATATTTTTCGCTCTCGCGCCCATACGATACGACCACCACGAGTATGCACCTTCTTGATTAGGATAAAGGTAACGATATGTATCAATAAATCCTTCTTCTAAAATACATGAAAATTTCTCTCGTTCCTCATCAGAGAATCCAGGATTTTCACGATTACTTTTCGGATTTTTCAAATCGATTTCTTTATGAGCAACATTTAAGTCTCCACAAAAAATAACTGGTTTCTTCTCATCTAATCGTTTGATATAGGACCTGAAATCATCTTCCCATTTCATTCTGTAATCTAATCGTTCTAATCCACGTTTTGAATTTGGTGTATATAACGTTATCATGTAAAAATCTTCGAATTCTAAAGTAATAAGTCGCCCTTCTTGATCATGCTCTTCAATGCCTAAACCATATGTAACTGAAAGCGGTTCTTTTTTCGAAAAAATAGCAGTTCCTGAATATCCTTTTTTCACAGCATAATTCCAGTATGTATAATATCCCTCTAAATTTAAATCAATTTGCCCTTCTTGTAATTTAATCTCTTGTAGACAAAATATGTCAGCACTTGATTCCTCAAGATATTCCCAAAATCCACCTTTTGCGATAACAGCTCGCAAACCATTTACATTCCATGAAATTAACTTCATTTATAGTCCTCCTCTTGATGTTTATTTCCAAATTTCATGCTATCACAAAATAGAAAACAATCATATTTTCACCTTTGTAATCTTGCTCTTACATTTATGAATACATACATACGCACTTTATTCAGGTTATACTAATTTCAGAGATAATATGAAGCGACCTCCTAGATTATCAAGTCAGGGATTTTAACCCATAATAATGAATGAAAACATTATGAATGGGGTTATACCCTATGATAATAGGAGGCCACTATGGAAAATATAATCTATATTGGGATGGATGTCCACAAGGAAAGTTTTAGCTTATGTGCACTACACGGAACAACTGGGGAAATTGTAAGAGAAGCACGATGTGCTTCAAATGTATCTCTCGTAAAAAAATTCGTTGAGAAACTGAAAACAAAATATGGTGAAGATATAAAAATTAAAGCTGGATATGAGGCTGGTTGTTTAGGGTATTCACTTCATAATCTTCTTGAACAAAATGGAATTGATTGTGATATTTTAGCTCCCACAACAATGTACAGTTCATCAAAAAATAAAATGGTTAAAAATGATAAATTCGATGCCAAAATGATTGCTCTTAATTTAGCAAATGGCACCTATAAAGAAGTATATGTTCCAGAAGAAGAGGATGTTGCCGTGAAAGAGTATATCCGCATGTTAGGTGATTTTAAAACATCTTTGAAAAAAATAAAACAACAGATAAAAGCATTCCTTTTAAGGCATGGCTATGTGTATGAAGGGAAATCAAGCTGGACAATCGCTTATATGAAATGGTTAAAGAATCTTGATCTACAAGGATTATTCAAAGAAACGTTAGGCGAATACCTATTACAGTATGATGTTCTAGTCGATAAAATTGAGCGGTTCAGTCTGAGATTAGAAGAATTATCTCATCGTGAAAGGTACGAAGAACCAATCGCAAATTTAAGATGCTTAAAAGGTATAGATACAACATCGGCAATGACTGTTCATGTGGAAATTGCAGACTTCACTCGTTTTCCCACGGCTAAAGCATTTATGGCTTATGTAGGATTGACACCAAGCGAAAGCTCAAGTGGAGAAAAAATCAGTCGACGTTCGATTACAAAACAAGGAAATTCGACCGTTAGGTCTACTCTTGTAGAATGTGCAAATGCGTTGGTAAAAGGAACAATCGGATTAAAATCGAAGCGAGTGAAAGCAAGACAAAAAGGGCAACGAAGCGAAGTGATTGCTTATGCGGATCAGGCTGTAGAAAGGTTACAAAGAAAATATTATCGCATGATATATCAAGGGAAACCTAGAAATGTTGCCGTTACAGCTATCGCAAGAGAACTGGGGTGTTTTATATGGGGATTAGAAACAGGTAAAATTCACCGAAAATAAAGAGGGAAGGATATGAAGTTGATTGATTCATTCATAGTTAGAAACCAAAGGTATCAATTGATGGCATAGATGAGCTTCAGAGATAGTGAATTACAGGTCTGGCTATCTATGACTCACCTCTTCTGGCATGGCTGAAATTCTGATAAACAAGCTATTTATTAGAATTTGAAAAGGTGTGATCCACGCAGTGAGATTATAAGAGCCTAACGACGAACCATTAACCTGAGGTAACCAATCCACGAATAACAGAGTGGTTAACTGTCGATAGATCTTATTTCTGAAGCTTTTGTATGCCATCAAGAAAAATATTATGGGTGAAAAACTATTGACAAAGGTCACTTCATAACAGGTGATGTTCTATGCACAATGAAGGAGTTACATTAACAAATGAGTATTGGCAAGCAATTATTCATAATGATTCTTCCTATGATAGCAAATTCTTTTATGCTGTGAAATCAACTGGAATCTTTTGCAGACCATCATGCAAATCAAGAATACCGAATAGAAACAATGTACGAATTTTTCATCATGCAGAGCAAGCATTAAGTGAGAACTTTCGCCCGTGCAAACGTTGTAAGCCAAATGGGATCACTTTACCTAATGAAGAGTGGGTAGAACAAATTAAAGACTATATCGAAAAGCATTATGACGAATCCTTAACTCTCGACATGCTTGCGGAAATGTGTCACGGTAGCCCTTTTCATTTACAACGTACTTTCAAAAGAATAATAGGGTTAACTCCTATAGAATATATACAACAATTCAGGGTTCTTAAAGCAACCGAATACCTTTTACACACAAATCAATCTATTAAAGAAATTAGTACTGCTGTCGGGATAGAAAACCCAGAGTATTTCGCAACTTTATTTAAAAAGAAAACCGGATTTACTCCTACTGAATATCGAAAAAAGAACGAAATGAAAGAGGGATACGATAATGAATTCCTACAAAAATAATTATATATATTGGACGCTACTTACACATAAAAATTGGCGATTTCATATTGCTGCAACTGAAAACGGACTATGTTTCATTGGATCACAAGACGAAAACTTTGAAGAATTAAATATATGGGCTAGAAAAAAACTGCCCCAACATATATTGACCCATAGTCCAGATTACTTGCAAATATATACGCAAGAAGTTATCGAGTATTTAGAAAACAAGCGAGAAACTTTTACATTTCCTATCGATGCTTATGGAACTAATTTTCAATTATCTGTTTGGAATACGGTACGTGAAATTCCTTATGGAAAGACATATTCTTATACAGAAATTGCTGAAAGAATTCAAAAACCTAAAGCTGTGCGCGCCGTTGCTTCTGCTATTGCTGCTAACCCTCTTCTTATCACCATTCCTTGTCACCGCGTTATTGGGAAGAATGGGAAACTAACCGGATTTAGGGGTGGATTAGAAATGAAGAAAAAATTGCTTACATTAGAAAAGTTGCAGGTGGAATTCATATGACAGCAGAATATAATAGCGTATTATCTATAGCAGTTCCAAAAGAATTTTGTTTCCAAGAAAATTTACGTTATCTATCACGCTCTAACAATGAATGTATGTTCCATATTGAAGATAACAAAATTTATAAAGTTATCCCTGTTCAAGATGTAAATCCTTTAGTTGAAATTAGTGTGAATACAGATGGGAATATTCAAATACGTTGTTTAGAAGAACCATATACATCTGAAAAATCGATACGTGAAGCTGTAGTTAACTATGTAAAAGAATGGTTTGATTTAACTACTGATTTAGCCCCATTTTATACATTAGCTAAACATGATTTACTCCTTCAAGGACCAATTGAACAATATTATGGCCTTCGTACTTTAGGCATTCCAGACTTATTTGAGGCACTTTCCTGGGGAATTATCGGTCAACAAATTAACCTAACATATGCTTATACACTAAAAAGGAGATTAGTTGAGCAATTTGGAAGTTATGTAGAATGGGACGGTAGAAAACATTGGATATTCCCATCACCTGAAACAATTGCAAATCTACATGTAGAAAATCTTCAACAATTAAAAATGACGACTAGAAAATGTGAATATTTAATCGGTATTGCGAAGCTTATTACAGAGAGAAAATTATCAAAAGAGGATTTACTGCAAACACAAGATGTAAAGGTTGCTGAGAAACAATTAACTGCTATCCATGGTATAGGACCATGGACTGCCAACTATGTTTTAATGCGTTGTTTAAGATTTCCTTCGGCTTTTCCAATTGATGATGTTGGTCTGCATAATGCAATTAAATTTATAACAGGTTCCGAAAATAAACCGACAAAAAATGAAATAAAAGATTTCGCGGCAAACTGGGCTAATTGGGAGTCTTATGCGACTTTTTATTTGTGGCGAGTACTATATTAAAAGAACCAAGTAGCACATTCGTACTACTTGGTTCTTTTTTAAGCTTGCTCCTCAAAACGTCTTGCAATTTCCACAATAACTTGAACGGCTTTTTCCATAGTATCTACCGAAACATACTCAAATTTACCGTGATAGTTTTCACCACCAGTGAAAATATTCGGCGTCGGTAATCCCATATATGATAATTGTGATCCATCTGTGCCTCCGCGAATCGGATGAATATTTGGTTCAATGTCTAAACTTTTCATTGCTTCATATGCAATATCAACAATTTCTCTTACCGGTTCAATTTTTTCAAGCATGTTATAGTATTGATCATTCATTTCTAAAACGACTGCATCTTCGCCATATTTTTCTTGCATAGTCTTCACAATATTTTTAACGTTATTTTTACGTGCCTCAAAATTTTCACGATCAAAGTCTCGAATAATATAATATGCTTTACTTTGCTCAACATCACCATTTAAAGAAAGTAAATGATAGAATCCTTCATAGCCTTCTGTATATTCTGGCGCATCTTCTACTGGTAAATACCCATTAAACTCCATAGCAAGTTTAGTAGCATTGCGCATTTTATTTTTTGCTGTTCCAGGATGTGTATTCGTTCCGTTAAACGTTAACTTAGCACCTGCAGCATTAAAACTTTCATACTCTAAACCACCTAATGGACCTCCATCCATCGTATAAGCGAATGATGCACCAAACGCTTCTACATCAAAATGCGCTGGCCCACGACCAATTTCTTCATCCGGTGTAAATGCTACTCTTATTTTCCCGTGCTTAATTTGTGGATTATGTATTAAATGGTTCATTGCAACCATAATTTCTGTAAGACCAGCTTTATCATCTGCTCCTAGAAGTGTTGTACCATCAGTTGTAATAATGGTATGTCCTTTATATGATGGTAATTCCGGGAACTGCTCTGGTGTTAACACAACATTTAGCTCTTCATTTAACGTAATTGCATTACCATCAAAATTTTCATGAATTTGTGGTTTGACGTTTTTCCCTGTAAAGTCTGTTGCCGTATCTAAATGGGCTAAAAATCCGATTACAGGAACATCCTTGTCCGTATTAGCTGGAAGTGTTGCCATTACATAGCCATTATCATCCATCGTTACTTCTGTTAAACCAATTTCTTTTAGCTCTTCCACTAATAACTTACCAAACTCAATTTGTCCTGGTGTTGTTGGTACTGTATGACTTTCTTCATTTGATTGCGTATCAATTTTTACATATCTCGTAAATCTTTCAATAAGTTCTTGTTTCAAGTTCATTCACTCCCTTTTATGTTCCTCCCTCCATTATAATCCTTAAAACGAAATATTTTAACTTTTTTGACTGTGAAGATGTATATTTCATTTACATTGTTAACACTTTTACATAACAAAAAGAAAATTAGTGAACATATTTAAAGTACAGCTTAATACAAATAAATTCACCCTATTTACGACTCTCATCGCAAATAGGGTGTTTCTGTTTTTATCTCGCAATTTAAGAATATATACTACTCATTTACAATAAAAGTATATACATCATCATAAATACAGCCATTTACTTTAATCACATACTTCCCAGGTTTATTAAAACTAATTGTGTATTTATTTAACTGAATTGCTTCTTTATCTCCAGAAAGAATATCAATGCTTCTGCCACTTAATACATACAATTCATTTAGATTCATCGTTACATCAATTGTATTGAAATTTTCTACTTTCACTTGCTGTGCTTCCGCAACGCTTACACTTGGTTCTAAAAACAGTAATCCACTTAATCCAATCGTCCCCGCTAAAGCAACTCCCGCAAACTTTTTAATCTGTTTCATTACAATGACCTCCTTATAGATTTTACGTAAAGGCAATGTCCTCCCTTACACCACAAAGCCTATATGTAATGAAATGAAAAGTAAACGGGGACTGTAAGACAAAATTCTACATCTTTTTCTCCTATTGAATATAAATCCAACGTTTGGAATTTTGACACATTTAAAATTGTTTCCCTAAACCAATTTCTCCATAATTTATTCAAAGACTGAATAATTACTTATTTATTTAACATTCTAACAATAGTTGATAAAGATGCTTTCTATTCAAAAAAAGACTTTGCTATAAAAGTAACTTTTACAACAAAATCCATGCAACTAATTTTATTCAGCTTTCCATAATCTCTCTACATTCATTAATTGTTCTTCTTTAAATTCCATCTTATATATATCCGGTTTTGACGTATTCATTAAAAATTCAAAACCATATTGTTTATCAAAATAGTTCATCATTAATGTCATGACAAGCCCATGTGTACCAATTACAATTTTGCATCCTCGAAAATCCATTAAGATTTCTTTTAATACTTTCACTACTCTTCTCTGGCAATCTGCATATGACTCTCCTTCCGTTCGTGCAAAGTCCGGATTAGAGAACATCTTCTGTACAAGTGGATACACCTCTTTGTCTGATATAACCTGATCCTCACTTGAAAACATACACTCTTTAAGATTTTCATATACTACTATTTCTTTTTCATGGAAATTAGCTGACTCCTCTATCGTTAGCATAGCCCGATTATAAGGACTGGAAATAAAAGTATCAATCCTCTCCGCTTTTAATATGTCAGTTACTCTACGGGCATCCATATGTCCCCTCTCAGTTAATCCACGCATTCTTTCATTTCCTTCTAGTTTTGGTGATTCACCATGTCTAACCATATAAATATATGTGCTCATAATTTCTCCTTAAAATTTTTTATAAAGTGAAACTTTAATCAGCCCTCACTAATCGGGCTGCCCGGCAAATAGCGAGATAAGTTAATAAATCACGTTCATTTATCCCATTTCAACACTTAGGGGTAATACTAAAATACTTTATAAACTGTGCTGATTTGTTCGTCTAATCCATTCTCCTACTAAACTCTCAAATAATTCAGGCTGCTCAATTTGCAAATTATGCCCTGCCATATCTAACACTGCTAATGTTGCCCTTGGATATTCTTCAATAATTTCTATAATATTTTGATAACCTACTGATATATCTTGTCTTCCAGTCAGTAAAAGAACGGGATTTTCATATTTTTCATGCTGAAAATCCATAGTAAGAGAGTAATTCTTTTGCAACCTTTCAATAAATTCATAATTAGCAACATCTAACCCAGGCTTAATTTCTTCTTTAAATCGCTTATATGTATATTCATTTGCTATTACAGCTAACTCACAAAACTCCTCTCTTTCTGTGGAAGTGAGCGTATTTAAAAATTCCTCATCTTGTACAATTACCTGTTTATCTGGAAGAATCCTTTTTTCTGGCTCCGCTACAACAACAGGACATACTAATAGTAATCCGCTAACTCTCTCAAACATCTTTGCAAGTATACCTTTGGCTAAATAGCCTCCATATGATTCTCCTACCAATAAAAATTTTTCAGTAGAAATGATTTCCTCAATAAATGTGATAAGCACTTCTACTATACGATCTGAACTATTTATCCAATTTGGAGCATTCGATTTTCCCATTCCAGGTAAATCAATATATATTCGCTTATAACCTTCATATTTCTGAAATACTGATTCCATACATTTCATCATTAACCTATGGTCAGGGGCGCAGCCATGTATGATAATGACCGGTTTACCCTCTCCCACAATTTCATAGTATATTTCTGCATCTTTAATTCGATATATCATAAAAAAGCCTCCCTATTTAGTGGCAATACTATTCCACTCTGTAAGAATACACGTTCTTATTTTATATCTTTTCTCAACATTTTCACAAATATTAATCTTCAGATTAAAAATAAAAAGCTCACCAAAAAAAGATACTCATCATTTTATATGCAATTTTGCATCTCCACTTACAAATCACTAAAAAAACTTTACAATTCAAAGGATGACTAAATATACAATTTCTATTTAAAGTCTTGATACAGTCTATACTATCAACCGCAATATTTTTTCAATCTTAAGAATACTTACACTCTTTAACACTTTCCTTATAAACATGATTTTTATAAGGAAATCTGATACAATTCTTAAATAATATTATTATGTATAGATATAACGAACATAGTGCATAATTAAAGAAGGTGATTTCATTGAAATTAAATAAAAATTTACAATTATGTATATTAATCGGAACATTAATATGCTATTCAATCTATTTTATGTTTTTCTATCTGTTCCCTACTCATTTTTCAAATTCAGATGTACGCTTCGCTTCACTTGTCGTTGAAGCCATTACATTTGTATCACTGATTTACTCTATATATTCTAAAAAAGTCAGTTCAAATCCGTTTTGGATATGTATTACAATAGCAATTGGTAGTTTTTTATTAGGGAAAATAGTATATACATATCAAGATAGCTTCTTCGAAATTCCAATACATCGTTTTACGGTTTCTGATGTATTTTACATGTTTTTTCTATTTTTCTGTCTTATCGCTTTCTGCTATAAAATCTTAAAGGAATGCAATAAATGGGAAAAAGCGTTCTTTATTTGTGATATATGCATAGTGCTTACTTCCATATTTACATTAGAATGGTATTTATTTAATCAACCAAATTTAAATATATTCGCTCTTTCACTAGGAGATGTTTTCCTTTCATTTTTATACCCAATTGCAGATTTATTATTTCTACTGCTAGGTGTTAGTCTCTTTTTCCGTCCAACAATTTTTAATTCCAAACGGAAAATTTATATCTTTATTTTTGTATTAATAAGTTCTGCAACTTTTAACTATATTTATTTTTACTTAAATAACCACTTATCAACTGAAACGATAATATTATTACGTCTTTTATATAGAATACCTATATTACTTATTGCAATAGCTGGCTCTATTTCAGAAGATCATAATAGCCATAGAAATTATTTCCTTGTCAACCCTATAATAGGAAAAAAAGCTTTAGTTGTATTTCCCTATCTTGCTGTTGCAATACTAATCGGGTTTACATTAAAAGAACAAACATCATCTTCAACTCTCATTACAGGAAATTGTATTACTTTTATTTTCGTACTCATTCGTCATTCTATCGTACGTATGCAAAACAATTCCTTAACAAAACGTTTGCAGGCATTTAATGCCCAACTAGAAGAAAAAGTTACTTTACGGACTTCTGATTTAGTTCATAAATCAGAGGCTCTTTCTCAAAAACAGCAAAAGTTTAAATCATTATATGAATATCATCCTGACCCTATTTTCACCATTGATTTAAATGGAATATTCTTAAATGTAAATAAGGCTGGGAGTGTACTACTTGGAGCACCAACAGATGAGTTACTCGGTGAAACTTGTTTTTCGATTATTTTAGATGAAGATAAGCATAAGCTAGCATTGGCGTTAGAGAAAGTGAAACAACAAGAATCGGCATCCTTACAACTTAGTTCTCAATATAAAGATGGCTTTACTTATTTTTTATACGTTACAATCATTCCTATTATAATAGACGGACAAATTTCAGGAAGCTATATTATGGTGAAAGATATTACTGCACTAAAAAAACAGCAAGAAGAAATAAAATATTTAGCATTCCATGACACTGTAACGAAAATTGGTAACCGTGCCTTTTTCCATAAGAAATTAAAGAGAGTTATAAAAAATGCTGAAATAACAGAAAGCGAGTTTGCATTATTATATTTAGATTTAGATCGCTTTAAAGCAATTAACGATACACTTGGACATTCATCAGGAGACTACATATTAGAAGAAGTAGCAAAGCGCTTCCAATCATGTCTTCCATCACATACTCATCTTTCAAGAATCGGTGGCGATGAATTTACAATCATAATTGAAAACTATACTGACGAAGATTACTTATTCCAATTATGTAACCAATTATTTAAATGCATGAAAAAGTCATTTATCATACATGAGCATAAATTAACTTTATCACTGAGTATCGGCATCGCTATTTATCCACATTCCGGAATCGATACCGCTACACTTCTGAAAAACGCTAATGTTGCAATGTATGATGCAAAAGCAAAAGAACTTAACTCTGTATCTATTTATGACGATGTAATCGCTAAAAAAATTGAAAGACGATTGCGATTAGAAAAAGATTTACCAAACGCACTACAAAATGAAGAATTGTTCCTTTTGTATCAACCTCAAGTTGATAGTGAATCTAATAAAATTATCGGTGCAGAAGCTTTAATTAGGTGGAATCATCCTGAATTAGGTATTATTTCTCCATACGAGTTTATTCCGATTGCAGAAGAAACACTACAAATTATTTCAATAGGTAAATGGACATTAGAGCAGGCTTGTAAACAAATGAAACGTTGGCACGCACTCGGATATTCACATTTAAAAATAGGTGTAAATTTATCTGCTAAGGAATTTGAACAAGAGGATTTTGTAAAATCTATTTCTTCTACTTTAACAAATACAGGTTTACCAGCAAGCTCTCTTGATCTTGAATTAACAGAGCGAATTGCAATGATGGATGAGCGAGAAACATTGATAAAACTGCGTACACTAAAAAGTTTAGGGATTCACATTTCTATCGACGATTTTGGTACAGGTTATTCTTCGCTAGCCTACTTACCTTTGTATCCAATTGATACGTTAAAAATCCCGAGAGAATTTATTACAATGTCTGAAACATGTGATGATGGAATGGAAATTATTAAAACGATCATCACATTAGCAAATACATTAGGAATGTCTGTCATTGCTGAAGGTGTAGAAACGAAAGAGCACGTAAATTTCCTTCAAAAAAATAAATGTCAGTTTATTCAAGGTTATTATTACAGTAAACCTATTCATATTCATGCATTTACTGAGCTATTAGAAAACGGCATTCACCCATAGTACATAACTAATTAGAACAAATATAGCAAAAAGGAAAGAAGATACCTTCTTTCCTTTTGTTTTTCTATTTACATTTCTATTACTTCACCACTTCATTTATTATATCTATTATTTGATGAATTCCCTCATCATTTGTTTTCTTATATCCATTCATGTTTTGAATATATTTCTCCTTATTTGTATACAACTTATTTACTGCATGTATAAATGTATTCGTACTTACTCTGTCTTGGAGTATAACTTCAGCATATCCTTGCCGTGAAAAATATTCAGCATTTAAAACTTGATCTCCCCTACTGGAACTGTTAGTTAACGGGATAAGCAACATCGGTTTCTTCAAAAATAACAATTCAGAAATAGCAGTAGAACCCGCTCTGGAAACTACAACACTTGCCATATTTAGTATATGCGGCAACTCGTCGCCTATATATTCAAATTGCATATACCCCTCCATGCCAATAGATGGGTCTACCTTTCCTTTACCACATATATGAATAATATTAAAGTTTAATAGTATTGTATCTAAACATTCCCTTACCATATCATTTATCCACTTAGCACCTTGACTCCCACCCATAATTAATAATACTGGTTTATCTTGCTGAAATTCACAATATCTTCTTCCTCGTAATACGTTACCCTTCTCAATTTCTTCCCTTACAATTGGTCCTACATAAACCTTCTTCTCATTACTTACATTTTCTCCTGTCTGAGGAAATGTTGTGCATAGCTTTGTAGCAAAAGGTAATGCTATTTTATTGGCAAGCCCTAATGTGCTATCTGGTTCACGTATAATTATAGGCACACGATTTAACCATGCTCCTATAGCTACAGGAACTGAAACAAATCCTCCTGCTGAAAAGATAACGTCAGGCTTTGTTTTCTTAATTAAATTATAACTTTGTAAACAACCGCGTATAATTTTAAAAGGATCTTTAAAATTCTCCCAATCCCAATATCTCCTAAGCTTTCCCGTTGAAACACTATTGTATTTAACATTTTGCACTAATGATTTTTCAATTCCATTTTTGGATCCAATATACTCGACTCTCCAGCCTTTCTCTATAAATTTAGGAATTAATACAATATTAATCATAACGTGTCCGGCTGTACCGCCCCCAGTAAAAAGAATCGTTTTGCTCATAACTTATACCCACCTTTATTATTAAAAATCTAGCTTTCTCTTTACCTTTTAAATGTAAATAAACTTATTATTTTTTATATAAATCTTTAACTCCACCTCTATATCTTGTAAAAGATCGTTAATGAGTTCATAAAAATCATTTCCATACTCACTACACTCGTATTGAGCAAAGATTTGAATCACATATCTAGTTTCCGTCTCTAATGCTGACTTTATTCGATTAACCCTTTTTTCTTCTACATACGCTTGATATTTATGTATTGCCTCATAAATAAGCAATACATGCGCTTCTTCATCTCTCCAGTCCAGCGTATCAACAATTGAAAGAAATAGCGTATTTTGATTATCTATTACTTCATAATCATTCATATATTTCTTACACCCTTTTTTGTTTTTCATTGCACGCAGATGTCACTACACTTCGCATACTCAAGTACATCTTTTAATGATTGATGAAATTCAATTTCTGGGATCCAACCTAAATTTTTTATTTCCTCTGTTGCTAAACTCTCATTTGAGTCGCTCCCACTTTTCTCTGTTTCCTCTATAAAAAAATTTAGCTGTGTTAATTCTTTATATTGTTCTAGTACATCTAATAAAGATCGTTTTACTCCTGATCCGATATTATATTGTTTTCCATTTATTCCATCTCGTAATAACACATGATACGCTTTGACCGCATCACGTACATCTAGAAAATCTCTACTATCTTTCAAACTGTTTACTTCGATAATAGCCTTACTTCTACCTGATTCTATATCTATTATTTTCTTTGCGAGAATCGAACAAATACCATTCGATACCCCTGGACCAATTAAGTTTGAGGGCTTTGCAATGATAATATTTGAATCCATTAATCCTCCCCAAGCCTCTGCAATAATGACTTGCATCGTTTTACTTAAACCATATGGATTTGAAATTTTCATTTCGTTCATACTATCTGCTTGCAAAGCAGATCCTATAACTAATGTTCTACAATGCGAGGCTTCTTGCTTAATTGCTTCTAATAAATATAACGTTCCTATTACATTAATCTCTATATACTCAAGAGCAGCTGTCCAAGATTCTATAACCGAATTCCTTCCCGCTAAATGCAATACGTAGTCTGGCTTTATTTGTTTCATTACCTTCATTACTTCGCTCTTATTAGTTAAATTACACGTAATACCATTTCTAATTTTTTCTCTATGTGCACGATTTTGAAACATAGGAATTACATGAAAGCCCTGCTCTAAAAAATAGTGGCAAGCATGGCGGCCTGTGAAACCATTTGCACCAGTTATTAAAAGGCTCGCATTTTTTTTCATCGCAAAAACCCTCCTTTTAATAGCATTTGTTTCACCTCATGTTTTGCAAGTAAATCTTGTTGAGAACTAAAACTCTTCACATCCACTAGCGGATAGCTAGAATAATATTCTTGAAGTCCTTCGATAGGAATCGTCGGTAGTACCACAAAATAATTTTGATCAAAACTTATACTTGTTTTACTCTCTACCTCAGATAGAAGCATTTCACTTAATTTTTCACCCGGTCTTATCCCTACCTCTTTCACCTTAATATTTTCTTTTTTTGAATCTTCAATTAATATTTCCGCTAAATCTGTTATTTTACATGCCGGCATTTTCATAACAAAGATTTCCCCGCCTCTACCTTGAGATACGGCTTTAAATAACAATCCAACAGCATCTTCAACTGTTAAGAAAAATCTAGTCATATTCGCATCGGTAATCCCTACTTCTGAAGATCTTTTAATTTGTTGTTTAAAAAGCGGTACTACACTTCCACTCGTTCCTAAAACATTTCCACCACGAACACAAATGAATTTTGTTTTCTTCGTTTGTATATTCGCATGAACCATTAATTTTTCACCAATTGCTTTTGTCATCCCATACGTATTTGATGGATCAGCTGCTTTATCCGTTGAAACATATATAACTTTTTCAACTTGCATCTGTGTAGAGGCTTCAATTACATTTTGCGTACCATGTATGTTAGTTTTTATAGCTTCATAAGGATAATACTCACATACTGGAACGTGTTTTAAAGCTGCAAGATGGAATACATAATGTACACCTTGGCATGCATAGACTAGTTGATCTTTATCACGAATATCTCCAATAATAAATTTTAGCCTATGATCATTTATAAACTGTTGCTGCATTTCAAACTGAACCGTTTCATTTCTTGAAAAAACTCTAATTTCTTTCGGTGATTTTTCTAATAGTTGTTTTATAAGTTCATGCCCCCACGAACCTGTACCACCAGTAATTAAAATTATTTTATTTAACATTCCTTTTCCTCCTACGAAACATCTCAATTTAAATAATATTTATTGAATTATTTTCAATTGATTCAAATCATAATCGTCGTTTGTTACATTTAATTGACAAAATAAAAAAACAGAAACTATTAAACTTAGTTTCTGTTTTTCATTTCACCTCACAACAGTAAGATTTTCCATACTGTTTGCATGATAAATAAATTCCTTGTAAAAAAACACCGCTCATTTATTTCTTATACTCGTAATAAAATAAATAGAATGATTCATAGCCAATAATCATGTTTAAATTTATGAAAAAGGGAGGTAACGGAATGGACCGAAGCAATTCAAATCATACATATAACGGACCTTCCAAAGCACTGCCTCTCTCCCTATTCGACGTAAAAAATGAATTAAAACAAAAAAGCAAGCTTATTCCTTCTGACACCATGTATAAATTAACGAAAGAAGAACAACTCATCATCAACAAAATTAAAATACAAACAGAACAACTAAATAAAAATAATGTTACAAGAACACGCGCATACTACCAATTTTACATTCAATATCCAGAAATACATTGGGCACTGCTTGGACATATGGTATCACGTAACGGCGGTTGGAATATGACTGATTTAAAGGGGGATTTATATACGAGAATTTTATCAGAGAAAGATCAATTCATATTTTTTTCTTTTTTAGAAAAAGGGAATTGGCTTATTTTCCAAGATGTATACCCTCAATTTTTACTTTACGAACAAAGTGTAAAGAGATCACAAAAGTTATTTCACCTTCTCCCTCACCTAAATGTTTCTACATTTATGGAAACGATGTGGCACCATTTTTGGAAAACAGGTAACAAAAAAACTTTAGCGATTGCCACTATTATTAATGAACAAAACTACTTAGAAAAAAGAGTGATTCAAAATGTACAATTTAAAAAGACTGTACTAAATAGTATTGGATTTAAACTCTTTGATTTCTTTCAGTTTAATCATATTCTTTTCCCATTCTACGAAAATGATAAGAAACAAAAAGTATTACTATTTGGTGATACAATGAAACATTTCACTTCCTTACATGAACGGATATTAATTGGAAAAAGATTGTACTCATTATTATTTCGAGATACACATGTTTTATCTCAAATAATAAGCTGGGCTCAACACCATCCACATACAGGATCAAGGAAAGATTACTGGCCCCATTTATTTTCAAGTGTAAATGAATCTTTTTCCCGTGAGTTTTATAAGCGCCGAATAAAGAAATGCCAGTTACGAAATGGCGCTTATCGCATATACAGCCCTGCACTCATCTATGCATGGCGAGATATGAAGCATGAAGAAGTTGACAGTGAAGATTGGTTTACCGATTGGCAAGTTGTAAATTACTTAGTTGATAAGGAGGAAAATATAAATGGACAAATTACAGAAGACTACTGCAAAACACTCGAAAAAATTGAACTCGCCATTCTCGCAAAGAAAAATATCCTCCTCCGAGAAGAAGAATGAGTTTCTAGCATTAGTAGTTACAATCTTTCTCTCTTCTATTATTGGAACTTGCTTAGATGCCTTTTTTGTTCATAAACAAATATATTCCTTTCCGGCTAGGCCCTTCTCATCCACATTTTCGGTTAATATAGCTTTTACATTGTTCGTACTGCCGATTTTAACAGTTATCTTTATACACATTTCAAAAAAATTATCTAAAGTTTCTAGAATTTTATTTATTATTTCAATCGGTATTTGTGCTAGCCTTTTTGAACAGATTGCTGAAAGTTTAGGTTTATTTGTACATAACGCGAATTGGAACCATACATATTCTTTATTTGGTTATATGATTTTTCATTCTTTTATTTGGAACGTATATAATTGGATAAAAAAATAAAGAGACCATTATAGGTCCCTTCTTAAGCATACTCTTCCGTTATTGCTAATGGTGCCAATGTTTGAAGGCTTTTAGAGCGTAAACGATAGGCAACGACTTTCTTCTTATATTGCTTAATGACATCAACATGTTCTTCATAGCTATATAGCGAAAATCTAATCTCTTTATTCCCTTTCTTCGTATCAATGACTATGGGTGTCCCTTCTCCGTGCGGCGGGAAATAATGTTTATCTAAAAACAAAGCCTCATTAAATTCATGAATAACTTGTAGTTTCATTTCTCCCTCTATATTTTTTCCATCTATCGATATAGAAGTATTTTCCGCCTCAAGCTTTTGATGCAATTCAAATTTACTAATAATTGATTCCACAACAGAAGTGGGCATGCTAGAAACTAATACTTTAATAGCTCCAAAAACAAATAATGTAACTATAAACCATGTTGTCATTGTTATCATCTCCATTACATTTAAAAAATAAATTTCGTTCCATACGGTATTAGTATACTAATGAGTATTCCAGTTACAATCATCGTTACCGAACCGATTGTCGCCTCTTTCTCGCCTTCCTTCACGAGACGGCTCACACCGATAATATGTGATGCACAGCCCATTCCAACTCCTTTTCCAATCGTACTTGTTATACTGAAAAACTTAAGTACTGTTGGTCCGATAATAGCGCCTGTTATTCCTGCAACAACTACAAAACTAGAAGTCATAGATGGAATACCACCAATTTGATCCGCTAATGATAGGGCAATAGGCATCGTTGCTAACTGTGGTAAAGTAGTTAATATAAGTTCCTTATCTATATTTAAAATTCCGCCAATCACTACATTCATACTCGTTACAGCCACTATACCTATCACTACTCCAATAAGTATCGATAAAAAATTTTTCATAAGTATCTTTCGCTCTTTAAATAGAGGTATGGCTAATGCTACAATTGCAGGGCTCAATAAGCTTGAAAGAATGTCTCCTCCATTTTCCCTATACTCATGATGAGAAATACCAAAAATGAAAAATAAACAAATCATAATTGCCGTAACTGTTAACACCGGTAACGTAAATGCAAACGTAAATTTTTTATATAGCTTTGTCGCCAAGAAATAAATTGCTACAGTAATAATAATTAAGACCATTTGAATCGTGCACCTTGTCGATTTTATTTTTTTGTTGTTATTAATAATTGACTTATATACCCTGAAACAATCAAAGTTACTACAGTACTTGCAACTACTAAAAGGAATATAATACTCTCCTTACTGAAAAGAAAAGACCCGTATTCCATGAGCCCTGTTGTCGAAGGGATTAAAAATAACGGTAAAAATACGATTAACTTTTCCGCACCTAACTCAAACCATTTTAACGGTAAAACGCGAGTGGAAAGGAGCAGGAACAGTATTAACATCCCTATTAAACTTCCTGGCATTGATAGATGGAATACTCCTTGAATCCACGTACCCACTAGGCTAAATACATATAGCACGCCTACTTGAAGTAAAAGCGTCACGTACTTCATTTCTTTCCCTCATTTCACTATCACACATCCATATTATGAAATCTCATTTAGCGTGTCGGCAAACCGTTTAATTCCAAGTTGAATTTGTTCTATATTCGCTCTACCAAACGTAAATCGTATATATTCATTTTTCGAACCTAAAACACTGCCCGGAACAAATGCGACACCATTCTGTATAGATTCACCTAATAAGTGATATTCATCAAACTTTCCTTTCACTTTACACCATACATGTATTCCACCCTCTGGCACGAAACATTCAACTCGGTCTCCCAATGTTCCTTCAAGCTCTGCAATTAATACATCTCTTCTTTGCTTCAATTGTCCACGAAGTATCGTAATATGTTTATGGAAATCCTTTGATTCTAAAAATTGATTTGCTACCCACTGCGTAAATACACTATGGCCAAAATCAACTTGTTGCTTTGCATCTGCTAAACGCTCAATTACACGTGTAGGACCAATTATCCATCCAATACGTAATCCTGATGCAACAATTTTTGATAATGAACTTATATAAAGAACATTTCCATTTTGGTCCATTGATTTTAATGTCGGGTTCACTTCTCCATTAAAAGAGATTAAACTATACGGATCATCTTCTACAATTGGTATACCGAACTCAGAAGACAGTTCTAAAATTTTTTTACGTCTCGCTAATGAAAGCACAGTCCCCGTCGGATTCTGATAATCTGGATTCAAAAACACCATACGAATGCGATGCTTTTTGTGCAAATCGATTAAGTCATCTGGATTCATTCCATGCTCATCAACAGGTAAATGAAATATGTTCAAACCGGCCGATTTAAACATTGGAAGCGAAAAACAATACGAAGGATCTTCAATCGCGATCGCATCACCAGGTTTTAATAAACATTGAACGATAAGATTAAGCGCCTGTTGTGCTCCTGACGTAATAAGAATAGAGCTTGAATCTGCTTCAATTTGTT
Organism: Bacillus sp. FSL K6-2944; assembly: GCF_038005385.1. Lineage (NCBI taxonomy): Bacteria > Bacillati > Bacillota > Bacilli > Caryophanales > Bacillaceae > Bacillus > Bacillus sp. FSL K6-2944. Next base: position 2,535,022 of record NZ_JBBOTE010000001.1, read on the forward strand.
TATATTGCTGAACATGTGCTGCAATTGTTTTTCTCAACATCTCATTTCCAAGTGGATGATCATAACCGAGGTTTTCCATAAATGTTTTCTCCGACAAAATTGTTCGAAATCTATCACTTGGAATTAATTCTGGTGACAGTTCACCGCTTGCTAAATTAATTAAATCATCTTTTTGTGTTTCCGTTCGAATTTGTTGAACGAGTGGTACGTTAGGTAAGAACGATCCATCCTCCACGTACCTACCCCAGTTCGGTATTCGTTTATGTGAGACACCCCATATGTCTGTATTGACCCGTGTTCCGCTTCCCTTTTGCCGTTCTACTACTCCAAGTGATTTTAATTCTTCATACGCAGCTACTATTGTACTCCGGTTCACCTGTAATTCCTTTGCTAACATACGCTCAGAAGGTAACTTACTATCAGAAGGAAATTCACCTGAAGAAATGCCTCTTTCAATATAATCCGCAATTTGTTTATATACAGGTGTCTTATCTGCACGATTTGGTTTCCATTCCATCTAGTTTCCTCCTTTCAAAACGAACTATCCTCATTTTTTACTAACAGTATTCACCGTAAAAATAGTATTAATTAGTCACATTTTCTTATCCGTAAATGGATATATCCAAAATGGTTCTCTTTCTGATTACTCAATAGCTTCTGAAATTCCAACTTCATACTCTCATTTCAGTTCTTTTACAAACTATTAAATCATTACCGCGTACCATGTTACCCCGGCCAGTAGAACAAAAAGAAGAAGAATATAGATTGCAGATAAGTTTTTCACATTTCTTTTTGTAGACTTACCGTAATTCTCCTCCACGTTTCTTGCAACTAGTACAGTCCCAAATAGCGATACAATTACAATAATAACGACTAGTGAAATTGCAAAATTCATTGTCTTTTCACCTCTCTAAGACCCATCTATTTTAATTAAAGAACTTACATAAAAACCTTCCTCTTTAAAACGTTGATAACATACTACCTTTCTTCTCTTATCATAATAGATGTTTGCAAAAAGCGGACCAACCACTTTCATGTTTTTTTGCTCATCCACTTAAAAAATAAAAAGCAACTGATCACTTAGGACCAGTTGCTTTTTTCAAACGATAATTTTTCATTTAAAATTAATTCGATTTAAAAGTTTCGCCTTTTCATAATGAAACATCGACTGAGATAACTCAAAAATTGTTCCATTTACAAGATACACTGTATTTTCAATAAGAAGCGCCGGATCACCTTCATTTAATTCTAAAAGCTGTGCATTTTCTTTATTTACTTTTTCACAACTAATAACTTTATCAGCAAAACCAATATTTAATCGTAAATCTTCAATGAAATAACTGTATACAGAGCTTAATGCTATTTCTTCGTTCAAATATGGAATAATATCCTTTTTGAAATAACTTACTTCAATAGAGAATGGTTTAGCATCTACAATTCTTAAGCGCTTCAAAAAATACAACCTAGTTCCAGCTTCGCATTGCATCCGCTTTGCTATCTCTTCGTCCGCATCTATTACTTCCAGCTCTAACACTTTCGTTTCAATATTTTGTGAAACAAGATTTTTCGTTAATCCACGTAAACTTCCTAAATTAATGTAATCTGTTACAGAAGTTTCGCGTAAAAACATGCCACTACCTTGCACTTGAAAAATATAACCTCTATTCACAAGCTGACTAATTACTTTACGTATCGTATTACGGCTTACTTCAAATCGATTCATCAACGCTTCTTCTGTAGGTAGTTTTTTCGTTTCATTAAAAAGCCCATCTCGAATGTTTTGCTCTAACACATCTGCAATTTGTTTATACTTTGCACTCATACACTTTCTCCTAAAATACGCTTTTATCTGTTATAACTCTTCCCCTCTCGTTTCGATCACACGTTTATACCAATGAAACGAAAGTTTCTTCTTACGTTTTAAGTTATCATTATGATCGACAAAAATAAAGCCATATTGCTTTTTATATCCATTTAACCAACTTAAAAGATCAATCACTGACCATGCATAATAACCTTTTAAGTTAATTCCCTCTTCAATTGCACGCTTCATTACTTTTAAATGCGCTTCAATAAATTTAATTCTCGGAACATCTACAATTTCTCCGTCAATGATTGGATCTTCATCACCAAGTCCATTTTCCGTTACATACATCTTTATGTCACCGTAACGCGCTTTCAACATATGCAATCCCTCTAAGAAACCTTCGGGAGATATTTCCCATCCCCATTTTGTATATGTTTTATCATCCATTTTAACTGTTCGATAAAAACCATCAAAAGAAGGGTTACCTGGAGCAAGCGTTGAGTTTTCTCGAGAATGTTCCTCACTCTTTATATCCATATCGTATCTTTCTACTCGTATTGGTTGATAATAATTCAAGCCAATAAAATCATTTTCTTCTGCATTTTGTTTAATGATTTCTAATTCTTCAACCGTCCAATTAGGAGTCCATCCTTTTTCCTTTAATTGTTGTACAACATAAGACGGATACTCGCCTTTTAAAATTGGATCATAATACCAATACGTTTCATATTCATTCGCATGATTTGCTGCTTGTATATTTTCTTTTTGATCATCCACACTATAAGCTGGTAAGAAAACATGTGTAATCCCAATCTCACCATATTGTTTCAGCTGCTTGTACACCGCAACTGTTTTCGCGTGTGCATAAAATACATAATGAGTCGCTTGAAAATACTTTGGAACATCATTTTGTATTCCTGGTGGATGTGCACCTTTTAAATAACCTAATCCACAAAACATTACGGTCTCATTAAAAGTAATCCAATGCTTAACTCTGTCACCAAATGCCTTAAAACAAGTTTCTGCATATTTTACGAAAGCCTCTGCTGTTCTTTTATTCGTCCATCCACCATCTTTTTCTAACGGTAATGGTAAATCCCAATGATATAAAGTGACAAACGGCACAATCCCGTATTTTAAACATTCATCAATTAAGTTGTTATAAAATTCAATCCCTTTTTCATTTACCTTTCCATCTCCAGTCGGCAATATTCTCGCCCAAGAAATAGAAAAACGATACGATTCTAATCCCATCTCAGCCATTAAGCGAACATCTTCCTTATATCGATGATAATGATCAACAGCTACATCACCATTTGTTCCATTGTATGTTTTGCCAGGAATTTTTGAAAACTCGTCCCAATTCGTAACACCTTTTCCATCTTCATTCCATGCACCTTCTACTTGATAAGAAGCTGAAGCAGCTCCGAATAAAAAATCATGTGGAAACTTCATAGTATATACCTCCATTTCATTACAACAAATCAAATTCAATCATACATATAAAATTTATAGGTACAAATTTTATATGTATGATTATATCTTATGTTTTTATTTTTTTCTATTATAAAAGTACAATTTATATTGTTGGTTATTGGAAAAGAAATAAGAAGCGATATATTTTATCGCTTCTCACTCTCATCATCTTTATTCTTTTATTAATGACTTATTCGCTCTTATAACTTCTTGATACAATAATGGTGACCACTTTTCATTTATGTAGTCTTGAATTACCCAGCCTACTCTCGCAGGATTCTTTTGTTTTATATGGTTTGCAATTTCAGGATTTATATAAGAGGCATAGTAATATGGACTATTCCATGCTGTACCACCAGAAGACAAGCTTGTAAAATTTATATATAGATGATTTAAATCCTCGCTATTGTTCATCGTTTCATTCATTGTATCTTTAATAGATTTTACTTTCTCATCATAACTCACTTTATATTTATCTTGTACTGTTACATTTACATTTTGATTTACAGTTGTGGTAAACGTCTCATTATCTGGCCAATAAAAATTATTATATCCTCCAGATTCATTACTACCACTATATCTTTTTAGTAGTACAATTTTCCCACGAGCATCTCCAAGTTTTATATTTCCTTCTGTTTTTAAAAAGATAGGATCAACAAAATAATTTTTTTCAAACGTACTACTAAATGAATCTTCTGCCCCTTTCATATCCTCATACTCTTTTTTTAAAGACATAATAATCGTTTCACTCGGGTTATCTCTTAAAAATTGTTTCGCTTCGTTTATGAATTCATGCAGTGTTACATAAAGATATAATGGCCCATGATGAAGAACTATCGTATTATCATCTGTTAAACGTCCTCTTATATCAAAAATGCGAGCTCCATGGTCCATTTGATAGCGAAAATCATATTCTTGCGTCATTCCCCATACTTGCTTAATCGGATTTTGCAACTTGAACGTCCCACTATCGTGTGTTCCTGGAATTGAAATTCGTGCTAACGGGATATTATCAGGTATAGGTTGCATCCATTTCGACCAATTTTCAAGCTCATTAACAGAGCTAGCTGCAACTACTTGCTTATCATGTAAAGCAAATACAAATGTGATAAATATTGTACTACATATGAATAATTTCAAAATTAACTTCTTATTGCTCATTATTATCCCTCTCTTTTTCTGTTTTTATATCAAACTTATTGAATATAATATAAGCTAGTTCAGAAAAAATAAATAACATTTCATCAATATGAAATATTGCATAGAAGTAAAGTTAAAAAATCATTCACATATACTAAATTAGAAAAATTTAAAGGAACTTCATCTGAAGTTCCTTTTACTTATTTTATGTTCAATACGTATGAACCATCTGTATTCTCATATTTATAGACGTATAAATAATATTTACCTGGCTTTGCATTATAAGTTCCTTTAACTACATTGCCTTCATTTTCACCATATGCTACATAGTTATTTAAATCTGATTCATGATGAAGTACCCATGTCATTCCGATATTTTGTTCATTTAGTAGAGAAATATTAATATTTTCCGGCGAGTCAATTTGGAAAGTAAATACATCTACTCTATCACTATTATGTAGCATTCCTTTCACCGGTGTATGAAAGTTAACTTTATTTGCCTGTCTAGGCTCATTATTTGGTTCATTTTCTGTTACTTGTAATTCATTCCCACCGTTTGGTTTTCTTTGTTCATAGCCTAAGTTTAATAGTATAGACTTCAAATCTGATAAAACACCAATTTTATCTGCATATGGATCTTTAGATTTTGTTCCTGTGCTCTGGTTGCTTAATATTGCTCTTAGTTCACTAGGTCTATATGGTTGTCCTAAATTTTCTTTAGCAATGCTTTGTACTAAAGTCGCTGCCCCAGCAATAATTGGCGAGGCACTAGATGTTCCGCTAAAGCTTGAAGTATATAGATTTACAGCACTTCTACTTTGTTCAGCTGTAGTTGTATCTACATTTTCTCCCCATCCGTACACATCAATACGGCTTCCATAATTCGAAAACCACATACGTTCATGAGGGAAAGATGAAGAGCCAGCGCCTACCATAATTGCACCCGAATCTTTAAAATCTTTACTATTACGATTTAAGACTTGCTTACCTTTTCTATCTTTGAACTGGTCTAAATCATTCCACCCATTTGCTCCAGCCTCTATAATTACAATCCCTTTATCTGTACCAGCACGAATTGCATCAAAAATATCTGGTTGTACTTCAACAGGTAAATATTTATCACCATATCCATCAAAGGATGCTTGCGCCTCTAATAATAAAACATCCCCAGCTTCTAACTGATTTACAGCGCTTAATATTGCATCAGCCGTATTATACTGTCCGTTATCTCTTATTTGAGAGATAACCTTTGCTTTCGCTTTTGGCGCAATCCCAATATTCCCGACTTCATTGTCCTCAGAGGATACAATTCCTAGTACAGACGTCCCATGACCGACATGCTGATCTATATTTCTTCCAGACATTAATTCAATATTTTGATGTAATAAATCCTCATGATTTAATAGCCATCCGTATTCCATATCAACAAAAGTAATACCATTTCCATTACCGCCTTGAATTCCCCAGGCGAAAGGCGCATTAATACCGTATGGGGCTGCTTCAAGATAACCTTGTTTTTTAAATCTAGGATTGTTATTAGGATTAAGAGCTACACTTGATGATTGCACTTCAGGTGGCATTATTTTCTCTTGTTTCTTCATATACGCATCTTCTATTAAAGAAGATGCCTTTAACTTATCTACTATTTCTTCTTCATACCCACTATTTTGATTTTGAAGAATATAGTAGTTTAATAGACTTGTAGATACATGATTAGGTGCTTTCACTTCAAGGTTTTGTATTTGTTCCGGGCTTACAGATGTGAATAAACGAGTAAATGTTACATCTGGATATTCTGTCAAAAGATCTTTTATTATTTTATCATTCGTTTGAGATTGTATTTGTTTTTCAATACCATCTTCATATGGCAAATCCAAATCCGCTTTAAATTTTACAATGATTTGCTTATCTGTTTCTTGTTCTATCCCTAATTTACTCTGCTGTTCTATAGAATCAGCATATACACTATTGATAGTGCCTCCTGTTCCTAAAAGTGTTGTAATGATTACAGTTGACGCACACATTTTTTGAAATATTTTCATTACATCAATCCTCCTATTAATAATTATTAATCATTATATTAATCTATAATGATTAATTCTATAACGTATTCCCTTTCTACTAAATAGATTATAGTAATCAGAAATATGAACTTCAATGTATTTTCATATGCAATATTTCATATTCTGACTCTACACTAAACGAATATGAAACTTATAGTGATTATTTATTTTATATGTGCTAATATACTTACATTAATATATTACGCATATACACATTTCAAACTACATTACTTAATCGTTTCACCTTAATTTTTTCTTAGGAGGATTTACAATGAAATTACTAAAAATAAAACATATAATTCCTTTATCTGCGGCCGCAATTACATTCGTATGTAGTCAAAGTACAGCTGAAGCTTCTACCATTCATACAGTAAAAAAGAACGATACACTTTGGGGCATTAGTAAACAATACGGAGTTTCAATACAATCCATTAAACAGGCTAATAATAAAGGAAACGATAAAACCTTTATTGGCGAACAGTTACATATTCCAGGGTCCGTGAAATCAAATGAAATCACTGTTCCTCAAAATGCCAAGCCTGCGAACATTTCTGAACAAATTATTTATCAAGTACAACCGGGAGATTCATTAGAAACGATAGCAAAGCGTTACAATGTCACTGTCCAATCTATAAAACAAATGAACAATACAGTCGGAAACAAGCTTTATACAGGACAACATTTAAAAATCAACTCAAGTATTTCACAAAAAGAAAAAGACTTAATGGCACGCTTAGTTACCGCTGAAGCAGGTGGCGAATCCTATAAAGGAAAAGTAGCAGTAGCCAAAGTTATACTAAATCGTGTAAATGCAAAAGGGTTTCCAAATACAATAACAGGCGTTATTTATGAACCTATTAAATACGGATATGCATTTACTCCTGTTACAGATGGAAGAATTAATCAACCTGCAAGTGCAGAAGCAAAAATGGCTGTAGAAGAGGCTATCTCCACAAATGGAGTAGATTCAGACTGGATTTATTTCTACAATCCAAAAACATCAACGGACAAGTGGATTACGACACGTCAAACAGTAGCAGTAATTGGTAATCATGTGTTTGCTAAATAAGATTTAAAATCATTAACAGACCTCTTCACTTAAAAGGTCTGTTTTTTTCTATGTAAGATGTTATTAATCATATGACATAGTTATTTTTTAAACTGTTTCTTCTTTCAAATAAAAATTTTTGTATTTACTCCACCACTCGTAGAAATTAATAAAGCATCAAGTTCAAAAACTCCCACTTTATTAATAAAAGCTATTTCTTAACTTCATAAAATTGTTATACACTAGAAAAATAAAAAACAAACTATTCGTTAGCAGGTGGAAGAATATGTATGATGTTACGATTATCGGCGCTGGAGTAAGTAGCATTTTTATGGCTTATTCACTAGCTAAAAGTAACAAAAAAGTTTTAATTCTTGATAAAGGTAAAGCGCTAGAAGATCGCCATTGTCCTTTAGACGAAGGAAAAGTGTGTAATTGTACTACATGTGATAAATATTTCGGGTTTGGTGGTTTAGGCAAATCTGAAGGGAAATTTAATTATACAAACGGATTTGGCGGAGAACTTGAGAAAAAAGTCGGTAAAGAGGTTTTTTTACAACTCATGGCTGAAGTAGATGAAATTCTATGTCAGTTTGGTGGAAGTTCGGTTTCAAAATATTCTACTGAAAATTCAAGTCTCACTAAGAGAGCTGAAGCGTGTGGTTTACAAATGCTAACAACAGAAGTAAGACATCTTGGTACTACACTTTCCAGTAACATTTTTCAGCAGCTCTATGAATTTTTACTGACGAAAATAAAGATCCAATTTCATATAGATGTACAACATATTCTGAAACAGGAAGATCATTTTACAATAGATACAAATCAAGGAACAGTTCAAACTAAGCAACTAGTATTTGCAACTGGGCGCTCTGGGGCCGATTGGTTAAAAGAAATGTGCAGTTCCCTAAATATTTCTCAGGAGCAAACACGTGTAGATTTAGGAATTAGAGTAGAAATGAAAGAACATCAATTACGTTCTATATTAAAAGATACTTTTGAAACAAAACTTTCTTATCAAGGTGAGCATTTCACAGCAACTACTTACTGTATGAATCCAAAAGGACGCATCATTCGAAAGTACGAAGAAGGTTTAGTTATGCCTGACGGTCAAAATTTTCGAGAGCAAGGAACTGGCACTTCTAATTTAAATTTCACTTTATTTATTCCTAGCTATTTTCCAACTCTCAAAGAAGCAAATGTATACGCAGGTTCAATTATTAAAGGCATTAACCAAGGACGAGATCGGATTGTTATACAGCGCTTAGAGGACTTACTAAAGAAACAACCTACGGCGGAAAACAGCATGGAACATAGCCGTATACAGCCTACACTACAGGGGGATTATGGAGATTTGAATCAAGAAATTCCTCAATTATATATTGAAGGGCTCAAAGAATTTTTATTACGTTTAGAACAATTTATACAAGAACCTATTGATCAACATACTTTACTATATGGAATTGATGGAAAGTTCTATGCTCCTACGATAAAAATTAATAATCATTTTGAAACTAGTATACATGGGCTATTTTTAATTGGAGATTGTTCAGGCGTTACGCATTCATTATCTCAAGCAGCTGCAAGTGGTCTGTATGTTGGAAAGTACTTATCTGACATTTAATTTCTATCATTAAAATGTCAGTCAAATATTTTCAATTTCAAAACACTTTACTTACATATAGTAAAATTATATTAATAAACCCCCTATCCTTCCCTGCTAATAATTAACCGACAAAAAATCGGGATTTTACAAAATACATATGTAATATAACTGTATATTTAAAACGATTGACATTCAATTCTAATAAATTGAATGTCAACAGTTTTAAAAGTCTCTATCCATTTTCACTTTTATTTGTTCGATATTTTGTAACATCATCATAGTGTTTAATATGGTAGGATGTCTATAAGTCAATTTCACTACAACTATGACTTGTTCTGCCCGTTTCTCAAAAAGAGTTATATTTATGCTACTACGCTTTAAAAATCCCCATTGTATATATATGAATACTTCAAATTATTCCCTTTAGAAAACAAAGTCTAAATGGTTCATTACACTCTAATAGTTATAAAAATATAATATATAACTTTAGTTAAATAAATTATATAAAGAAGGTGTAAAAATGAAGAACAAAATAAATTTACAAATGCAAAATATAAGTTTTGTTATAATAATGGCTTTAGCGGTATGGTTAAAAACATATCTTATTACGCGATTCAGTTTTGATTTAAAAATCGAGTCTTCAACGCAAGAGCTCATTTTGTTTATTAGCCCTCTAGCCGCATCATTAGCATTTGTTGGATTAGCATTATTTGCAACTGGTGAAAAGCGAAATTATATAGCGCTCTGTATTAATTTCTTATTAACAATCGTGCTTGTTGGAAATGTAATGTTCTATGATTTTTATAGTGATTTCGTTACATTACCAGTACTTGGACAAACCTCAAACTTCGGCCAATTAGGCGGCAGTATTATAGAAATATTAAACTACAAAATTATACTCGCATTCGTAGACATTGTTTTCTTCTTTATTTTATTAAAAAAGAAATCATTGGTCTTTAAAACAGAACGTGTAACTCATTCTACGCGCTTGTTATACTTTCTTTTAACGATTGGTGTATTCTTTGCGAATCTACATCTTGCAGAAAAAGAGCGCCCTGAATTATTAACAAGATCATTCGACCGAGTCATGCTTGTCAAAAATTTAGGCTTATATACTCACCAAGTATATGACTTAACACTGCAAGTAAAAGCTGGGTCACAAAAAGCACTTGCTGATAGTAGTAAATTACAAGAAACTGAAAACTACGTAAAAGCAAATCAAAGCGAGCCAAACCCTAATATGTTTGGTGCAGCGAAAGGAAAAAACGTAATTGTCGTCACTCTTGAATCCTTGCAGACCTTCTTAATAGGCGCATCAGTGAACGGGCAAGAAGTTACACCATTCCTAAATGAATTCATAAATGAAAGTTATTACTTTGATAACTTTTTCCATCAAACTGGTCAAGGGAAAACATCTGATTCTGAATTTCTAATCGATACGTCGTTGTATCCATTAAATCGAGGAGCTGTATTCTTTACACACGGTAACAATGATTATACTGCAACTCCAGAAATTTTACGTCAGCAAGGTTATTTCACTTCTGTATTTCATGCGAATAACGCAACATTTTGGAATCGTAATATCATGTACTCTGCTCTTGGTTATGATCGTTACTATAATGAGCTTGATTACAAAATTACACCAGAAACAAATTTAAATTGGGGATTAAAAGATATCGAATACTTTGATCAATCAGTAGATATATTAAAAACTGTTAATCAACCATTCTATGCTCGTTTCCTTACTTTAACAAACCATTATCCATTTACGTATGATGAAGATACAAAATTCATTGAACCATACAACTCTGGTAATGGCGTATTTGATCGTTACATCGTAACAGCACGTTACTTAGACGAATCAATTAAAAAATTTATTGAACGTCTAAAGGCCGAGGGGCTTTACGATGATTCTATTATTGTGTTATACGGTGATCATTATGGTATTTCCGAAAAACATAATCGTGCAATGGCACAGTTTTTAGAAAAAGATCAAATAACAGAATTTGATACTTTAAATTTACAACGTACACCTTTATATATTCATATTCCTGGACAAACAGAAGGTCAAACTATTTCAAAGCCTACTGGACAAATCGATATGAAACCTACTATTCTAAATTTATTAGGTGTTGATTCTACGAATGATATTCGTTTTGGCCATGATATGTTTTCAGATGAATATACTGGCTTTGTTGTTTTACGTGATGGTAGCTTCGTTACAGATAAGTATGCATACAAAAACAACACTTTCTACGACCGTATAACAGGTGAAATTGTAGATTTACCAAAAAAAGAAGCTCAAGCCCTCATTAAACGTGCCCAAAATGAATTACGAATGTCTGACAAAATTATTGAAGGCGATTTATTACGCTTCTCAGAAAGCAATAAAATTAAAACTGGCGAAGTACAAACTAAAATTAAAGAAACAGAAAAATAATCTATATATGAAAAAGGAGCAACTTATTACAGTTGCTCCCTTTTACTTTTATTCTACGCTTGTTTCTAAAGCTACATCCGTATAGGTATTATCATTACCTATATTTAAAATTACTTCACATTGACGCAATCTCAATTCAAAGAGCATGATAGAATCATGATAGATTTCAGGATTTGATTTCATCTTATGTAATATCTCTTGTTTTTCTTGTATTTCTAAATGCGTGTTTTCTACAGCTTGCTTTAAAGAGTTAAATGGATTCCTAAAGAATATATTAATATCTCGCTCTTGTGTGTTTTCAAACAGCTCAAATTGCAAGAAAAATTTCTTCATAATAGAAGCCGTTACTTCAGTATAATCTTCATTTTCTACATACTGTTTGTATTTGTTATATAGCATAGATTTATTTTTAGGAAGAACTCCAAACAATTTACCGGCACTTTTCAGTAAAAATTGTGCTGGCGTAAATCGACGTAAAATATTTACTTCATCCATTTGTATTCTAGTCGTCATCCTGTCAGTATCTCTGCGCCAGTCATCAAGCACTTTAAAGTCACATTCTAACTGTATTCTATTTTCTCCAAATAGTGAATTAAGCCCTTCACTAAGTTCTTCTAAATACGTTTGACTTTGAAGAAGCTCATTATTAGAAGTTGCAATCCAATTTTGCATAGAAAGAGCCAGATTAGGTAACACAGTTTGTTCTAAATATTTATGCACTCTTTCATTCATTGCTTTATTTAGTTCCGTATCCATGTGCCCGAAATCACTTTCTTCACTAATTAAATTAGAACAGCTCTTTAATATCTTCGGAATATTTTCAGTAAGATCATTTGTAATTTCAGTCTTCATTGAACGATATGATTGTGTAATGAAATGAATTTTTTCCCTCTCAAATGTAGTAAGGTTATTAATGCTACCGTTTAGTTTCACTAGCATATCTTCATTCCAATTAATAGCATCCACCAGATTATTTTCTTTCTCAACACGTTTATCCAAAAGATATGTAATTGTTTTTCGAATGAAAAATAATAACTTTTCAGTACGTTCTGCATCGATATTTTTATGATTAAAGTTAAAATGAATAAACTCAGTTAAATCATTTAATTGTTGACTACTTGTATATAACGAGGAATAAGGGAAAATTCTCGCATACGGGAAATATGTGTTTATTCTCGTTGCCGTATCATGTAATACCCTTTTCACTTCTGCTTCACTGTAAATGTTATCGATTTTATTTAATAAGAAATGAATTTGTAAATTTGGCGTATGTTCTTGAATACTTAATAGAATGTCACGTTCTTTATCAGTAAAAGGTGAATCCGCATTCAATACGAACAGTAATTCGTCTACAGAATTTAAATATTCGAATATCTCATCTCTAGTGTCGTTATTCCTATTAAAGCCAGGTGTCACTACAAATGTAAGTTTATTTTCATTTAAAAATCTGCATGGTAATTTAAATTCAACACACGCTCTATCTCTATATGTTTGATGGTGCTGAGACATCATATTATGGTAATCAGAGACATCTTCCGTTGTTGTAATTGCTGAGTCTGTTATAGCGTTTATTTCTATATGAGCATCATTTTTTAAAACTACTACATTTGAAATTGATTTTTCTAATATATTTTCTCCTAATATAGAGTTAATAAATGTAGTTTTTCCGTTCCCTGAAGTTCCCGTTACTAAAATACGATTTGTTCTTAAATCTGCGAGCTCGTCAACTAACCATTTAAATCGGTGACCTATTTCTATATTCTGCTTTTGTGCCCACTGTGTAATAGATTCAAAAAGGTGTAAGCTGTACTCTAAGCCATTTACATGATTAATAGAATGTGACAGTAAGTTTTCCGCATGTTCTATATTTGCTGAATCTATTTTGGAAGGGAAAATCTCATCCCATGCCAATACAGCTGCAGATGGAAATACAGCATAAGATGGATTGACTACCTTTAACCAATTTGCTAACAGATTTGGTATGATATCGTTTAATTGTCTAAGCGTATATTGACCTTGAATTAATGCAAAGTACGTTTCTTCGTAAAGAGCAGAAACTTTGTTCCATATATCGGACGAATGTATTTCAATATGTAAGAAAAATTCATTTATTGTGTTAAGCCACAATAAGTAATTTTTTTCATTTTTATAACTGTTCCAGAGTGATGAAACCATTTGCGTAAATTGTACTTGATCTACATTATTTAATGTAGCTAATGCATCATAAAAATAGTCTGGTGAAATATGTTTAGTAAACCCTTTATCGATATATCCTTTTAACACCTCAAACCAAGGATACGATTCTATGCGAATTAACTCATTCACAGCAAGCTCTACTGCACTATCAAAATCTTGCTGTTCCTCATAAAAGGAACGGGCAATTTTTGTGACATTCGGATAATCAGGATTTAAAGAAACTGCTTCTTTAATAACACCGAAAGCTGAGTCAAAATTATTTTGCTCAATGTAAAGAGAAAGTAATTGTAGTCTAATTTCGGTCATCAATATTTTATTATCAGTAGTAATAGAAGTATAAATATTTTCAGCAAATGATAACTGATTCAGTTCGAAATAAGCATCCGCAATATTTTTTTGTGCCCATGGTGCTAATTCATTACTAACCTTCTCCCATTTAAAAATAGCTGCTTCAAAATCTTGATGACGATAATAAAATTCACCTTGTGCAAAACGAATATAAGACCCATCAGAAATCTCATTTTTTTCTTCGTTTACATAAGCTTGTCCAAGTACGTCAAGAGTTGGTTTTGTTTCATTCTCCATTAGGAATGTTTCATAATACATCTTTTTTATTAATTGTTTTTCTAATCTCATCTTTTCCCCCACTATATCTTGAAAATACATTTTTAAGATATGTCAATACTTTTTGTATGTATGCTTTTTATCTTAACAAAGAATATCTTTTGGAAAATTTCATTTTCCTTTCATTTTTCAAGTTAGATTGAATTTTTATGAGAAAAGTTTCAGTTTTTTTTCAATTACCTTTCAGTTATGAAACAGCATTAAATGTTCCTAATAACCTAATAACACTATAATATTCCACATTATATTATCAAGAAAACCCCATATAAACCATATTATAAAAACAATCTATATTGAATTTATATACATAATTAACTGTGCTGTCAAACAAAAAAAACAACAATAGGAGCCAACAGCTATTCATACCATTTCTTTCTCAAATTGTTTTCCTTTAAAATGTTTCAGTAGTTATGTAATTAAATTCCATTAACCTATATAAATAACTAGTCCAAAAAATATCTATATGCATATCATGTTATAGTAAAGAATTTAGGAGATCCTAAAAGGAGGCATTTTCATGTTTGAAGATAAATCTAAAATAAATTACCCATATGAATTTACTGAAACTACAACAGTTCCTCTAAAGAACCCCATTGATAAAAAATTCAAGAACGGCACAGGTACACATAACTTCCCAATTAAGAAGCACTATAAAGAGCAAGTTCTATACACTGAAAAAATTAATAATAATAAAAATAAGTAATTGTATAGATCTTTATAACAATTAGCTAAATAAGAAGCAACATTCAACCATGCATAGTTATTTAGTTAGTAATGATACAATTCATGCACATTTTAAAAAGTGCTGTATACAGCGCTTTTTTATACATAGATAAATTTAAGCTAACACAACCAAGAAATAAACGGTAAAATTACTCCACCATATTCTCGTTTAACTATTAAATCTACATATGAAAAGGGAGCAACAGTAAATGTTGCTCCCTTTTGAAATATAATTTATTCACTCTACATAACCCTCTTAAACATCTTCTCCAACTCATAAGTAGAATGATGCACAAGAATCGGTCTTCCGTGTGGGCATGTGTATGGGTTTGTTGTTGTACGTAATTCTTCCAGTAAGGCAAATATTTGATCGTTCGTTAAATATTGATTCGCTTTAATGGATGCTTTACAGCTCATCATGATGGCTGCTTCTTCACGTAACTTTTTAATATCCACTTTTTTTAGTTTGACAACTTGCTCCATCATTTCATCGATAATTTCTGTTTCTTGTCCTTTCGGGAACCATGTTGGATGCGAGCGGACGATAAAGGATTGATGGCCGAATTGTTCTAAAAATAGCCCAACTTTTTTTAGTTCTTCTAACTGTTCTTCGACACGTAAAAATTCAGTAAGAGATAGATCAATACGGTACGGTACAAGTAACTCTTGTACTTCTTGCGCTACCCTTCCTACTTTATCACGGAAGTATTCATAATTAATACGTTCCTGCGCGGCATGCTGGTCAATCATATATAAGCCTTTATCATTTTGAGCGAAAATATATGTTCCATGCATTTGTCCAATTGGATAAAGCGGTGGTAAGTCATTCCCGTTCATTTCAATCTCTTTTATTTCCCGAACTTCTTCTTCTAATTCCTCTAGTTCAAAATCCTCTTCATTACTGTCCCACGATTTCTCTTCTTGAATTGGTTCTTCGATTATCGGTTTAGTGGATGGTTGCCAACTTTGTTCTTCTCTTATGAGCGACTGTGGTGGTTGCCATTCTTGTTTCGGCGGTTGCCACAGTTGTGGTGGCTGTTTCACAGCCTGCGGTTCTTCTTGTTTTGCATCCATGCCAGTTGGTAAAACAATGTCCGGCATAGATGGTTCTTTCGGCTTCGCATGCTCAAACTGGAACTGTTCTTGCACACTTTCGTCTTTTTCTTTTTTCTTCGTTGTTACGCCTGCATCTGGAATGAGCTGTATTTTTTTAAATGCAGCTTGCAATGTTTCTTCGATCAGCTTTAGCAATTCTTGTTCTTTACTAAAACGAACCTCTAACTTCGCTGGATGTACGTTAACGTCAACTAGCATTGGATCCATTTCAATCGATAAGAAGCCAATTGGATACCGGCCAACTGGCAGTAATGTATGGTAGCCTTGCTGAATTGCTTTCATTAGTACAAAGTTTCGAACGTAACGACCATTTACGATCGTTGACATATAATTACGAGATGCTCTCGTTACTTCTGGTAATGTTACATAGCCTTTAATTGTAAAGTCTAAAGATTCAGCTTCAATTGGAACAAGCTTCTTCGCAACTTGAATACTGTAAATCGATGCAAGTACTTGTCTTACATCACCGTTACCTGATGTATGAAGCAATTTCTTTTCATTATGAAACAGTTTTAACGATACTTCTGGATGTGACATTGCAATACGATACACGATATCTGTAATATTCCCGAGCTCCGTATGAATGGTTTTCATATATTTAAGACGCGCTGGTGTATTAAAGAATAAGTTTTGTACTGTAATATCTGTTCCTTTTCGGCTCGCAGTTTTCTCTTGTTTTATAATGTCTCCACCTTTAATTATGAGGTGTGTACCAGGCGCATCACCTGTGCTAGTAATTAATTCTAATTCACTAACAGAGGCAATACTCGGCAATGCCTCACCGCGGAAACCGAGTGTTCTTATGCGAAACAGATCGTTTTCATCTTTAATTTTACTCGTCGCATGGCGTTCAAAAGCGACGATACAGTCTTCTTCTGCAATACCATCACCGTTATCAATGATACGAATTTTCGATAACCCAGCTTCTTCTAAGTGGATTTCAATAGATGTACTATTCGCATCGATAGAATTTTCCACAAGTTCTTTTACGACTGAAGCAGGGCGCTCTACTACTTCCCCTGCCGCAATTAAGTTAGAGAGTTGGTCATCGAGTTTGCGAATTTTCCCCATCTACTTACTCATCCTTTCTTTAACTTTTTCTGTAAGCGATACAATTCGTTCATCGCTTCTAAAGGTGTCATATCAAGTAAATCGATTTTTTTAATTTGCGCCAATACTGCTGTTTCTTTTTGATCTAGCAGAGGTTTGTCTTGTTTCTTCGAAGACTGTTCTCCTCCAAAGAAAGATAGTTGCGATTCTTCTTCAGTCTCTACTTTCGTTTCCTGTATTTCTGCTATTTCCTCTTTTACAACTACAGGTTCTGGAGCAGCTTCTTGTACTTTCACTTCTACTCGTTTTGGAATAATAATTTCTTCCTGTCCTTCTAGCTGTGCTAACACTTCTTTCGCGCGGGCGATTAAGCTATCTGGAAGCTCTGCAAGTTGCGCAACGTGAATTCCGTAACTTTTATCAGCTGCCCCGTCTTGAATTTTATGAAGGAATACTACTTTTCCATTCTCTTCAATTGCTGAAACGTGTACATTTTTCAGTTGATCTAAACTCTCTTCTAACACAGTCAATTCATGATAATGCGTAGAGAATAACGTTTTTGCACCAATTTGGTCATGAATATGTTCAATGATTGCTTGTGCAAGTGCCATACCATCATAGGTAGATGTACCTCGTCCAATTTCATCGAATAAAATTAAACTTCTTTCTGATGCGTTTGCAATTGCATTTTTCGCTTCTAACATTTCGACCATAAATGTACTTTGACCTGATATTAAATCATCCGCTGCACCAATTCTCGTAAAGATTTGATCAAATACAGGTAATACTGCTTCTGTTGCTGGTACGAAACAACCGATTTGCGACATAACAGTTACAAGTGCTAATTGTCTCATATACGTACTTTTACCAGACATGTTCGGTCCTGTAATTAAAAAGACATCCATCTTCTCTGGCATAATACAATCATTCGGTACATACAATTTCCCGTTCAATACTTTTTCAACGACAGGATGACGACCATCTTTAATAAAGATTTCACGCTTCGTTGTTAGTACAGGTTTTACAAACTGTTCTTCTTCACTAACTGTCGCAAAACTTTGCAGTACGTCTAATTCACTAATTACTTTTGCTAAATGTTGTAATTTCGGAATAAATACTTTTACTTCTTCACGAAGCGCTGTAAATAAATCGTATTCTAGTTGTACAATTTTTTCTTCTGCTTCTAAAATTAACGTTTCTTTTTCTTTCAGTTCATCTGTAATGAAACGTTCAGCATTAGCAAGCGTCTGTTTACGTTCATAGCGACCTTCTGGAAGTGCTGCAAGATTCGCTTTCGTTACTTCAATGTAGTAACCGAAAATACGGTTGTATCCGATTTTTAACGATTTAATTCCAGTAATATCACGTTCTCTTTTTTCAAGCTCAGCAATCCACGTTTTCCCGTTTTTACTCACGTAACGATATTGATCAAGCTTGTCATTATAACCATCTTTAATAATATCTCCATCTTTAATTGAAAGCGGTGGGTTTTCTTGAATACTTCTTCCTAGTAATTCTGTTAAGCTTTCACATGGATCTGCACCTTGAATTAATCTCGATGCATAAGCGTTATCTAACAAACTAATTGCTTCTAAAATAGCTGGCACTTGAAGTAATGAACGTCTTAATTGTAATAAGTCTCTTGCATTTACGTTACCAAATGCAACTTTTCCTGCTAAGCGTTCTAAATCATATACTTCTTTTAACTTTTCTTTTAAATCTTCACGTAAGAAGTAATCATTTACAAACGTTTCAACCATTTCTAAACGCTCTTCAATTCTTTCTTTCTGTATAAGTGGACGTTCCATCCACTGTTTTAACATACGACCACCCATAGCTGTTTTCGTCTTGTCCAATAACCATAATAGTGATCCTGTTTTTTCTTTCGTCCGAAGTGTTTCTGTCAGTTCTAAGTTTCGCTTTGAATGTACATCAATTTTCATAAATTGATTCGTATAATAAATTTCTACTGGTTGCAAATGATCTAAAGAACGTTTTTGCGTTCTTATTACATAGTTAAATAAACGTCCAACTGCTTTAATTAATTTTGCTTGTGAAACATTTTTCACAAGATGTTCTAATCCTTCCGGAATTGCCGTTGCATCTTCATACGAAATCGTCATTTTCAATGTTTCAGTTAACTTGTTTAGTTCATCTTTAGAAAATGAAGAATCAACAACAATTTCTTTCGAACCAGTTGCATACACTTCTAATAAAATATCTTCTACTGAACCAGTCAGTAACGTTACTGTATTTTGTCCAGTCGTTAAGTCGTTACAAGCTAATGCATATGATCCATCTTCAAAATGTGTTAATGCGGCTAAGAAGTTGTTTTCTTTCTCATCAATTGTACGCCCTTCCATCATCGTTCCTGGCGTAATTAATTGTACTACTTCACGACGTACTACACCTTTAGCTGTTTTCGGATCTTCTACTTGCTCACAAACAGCTACTTTATATCCTTTTTCAACAAGTTGTTCAATATAGTTTTTAGCCGCATGATATGGTACACCGCACATTGGTATACGTTCACTACTACCACCATCTCGGCTCGTTAATGTAATTTCAAGTTCATGGGCTGCTTTAACAGCATCCTCAAAGAACATTTCATAAAAATCGCCTAAGCGAAAAAATAAAAAGGCATCTTGATAATCTGCCTTAACCTTTAAATATTGCTGTATCATAGGCGTATATTGAGTCATACTTTTCCTCCATAATTCTTACATGATAATCTATTTTCATATATGTCGCATTTCACGGACACTCTTATCTCCTATTTCAGGAGTCTTTCTTCATTATAACATATTTCATAAAGAATCATGTTCATTCAGCGCCACTTATGTAAAGTAAAAAGCTAGGAAGAACTTCTCCCTAGCTTTCTATTACTCTTCTTCTGCATCAACGATAAAGTTCGGATCTAATTCTTCAAATTCATCATCAGCAATTTGGAAATCATCATCTGATTCTACGCAACCTTCAGGATTTACACTTACACAAATTTTCGTTTCTCCAACTACTTCTGTTACAAATTCACGTTCTACAGTTACAACAATTTTATTACCATTTGGTGATACAAGTGCTTCTAAACAATTTGGCGGCTGAATAACACGAGCAATAATTTCTAAATCGTCACCAGAAAAGTTTTTATCACGATAACCAATACTTACTTCGTCCGTGTAGTTCACACGTTCTGTTACAACTTCAGTCTTTGTATTTCCATCAAATGAATACCAAGTGTTCACATCATAGAAACCTTCAATTTCCACATGTTTTCCATTCTTTCTTGCTTCGTACGAGTGGTTAATTACCCAGCACCCTAAAATACTTGTTGGCTCATTATTCGATTCACATGTATGCGTTGACTTTGTATACTTACGTCCTTTTCCAACCACTGCTTTTGTAATAATCTCTCTGAATTCGGACATTCGTAACCCTCCTCAATCACTATTCACTTAATCATATGCGTGACAATAGCGGAATGTGTCATTCTTTTTTTTGAGAAGACCTTACGTTTAATCCACAAAAAAAGAGATGTCAATATGACATCTCTTTAACAACCACAATTTCCTTTTTTACTTTCTACTGCTGCGCCAGTTTCACCCTTTAGTACATCGCCACCAGTTGAAATTAATATTTCATCTGTTACGTTGTTAGAAATTGTACTAGCAACTAACTGTAATAAGTCATTTACGTATGTTTGTGAAGATTTAAATTGTTGTACGACTGGAATACTGTCTAACTTATCTTGCAATGCATCAATTTCAGCTTCTACCTTTTTTAAAGCTTCCCATTTCCCGTAATGTTGCAAGTTTACTGCTTGTTTTTGCAGTGCTTTAATTTCATCGATTGCGCGCTTTACATTTTCATTTTTATGAATTTGCGCCTCTGCTTTCTTAAAAAAATCAACTTCTTCTGTTTCAGAAATCATTTTTGCTAATTCTTTCGCTTGTTCAACAATGTCATCTTTCGAATATACTTTCATCTATTATTTCACCTCAATCGGCTCTTCAACTAATTCCCCGTTAAGAGACCAAGTTTTTGCTTCCGTTATTTTTACTTTCACAAGCTGACCAATTAAAGATTTTGAAGCGACGAAGTTTATAAGTTTATTCGTACGAGTATAACCTGCAAGTACTTCCGGATTATTTTTACTTTCCCCATCAACTAACACTTCTACAATTTGACCTTTGTAACGACTATTCTTTTCAATTGCCAACGTATTTACTAGTGTATTTAAGCGTTGAAGACGTTCTTTCTTTACTTCCATCGGTACATTATCTTTCATTTTTGCAGCTGGTGTACCTTCGCGAGGAGAGTAAATGAATGTAAAGGCAGTATCAAACCCTACTTCACGATATAACGACATCGTTTCTTCAAATTGCTCATCTGTTTCATTTGGAAAACCAACGATAATATCTGTTGTTAATACTGCATCTGGAATTGCTTCTTTAATTTTTCTTACAAGTTCTAAATAATGCTCACGCGAATATTTACGTGCCATAATTTTCAGCATATCCGTACTTCCAGATTGAACTGGTAAATGGATATGTTCTACTAGGTTGCCACCTTTGCCAAGCACTTCAATTAAGTGATCATCGAAATCACGTGGATGGCTCGTTGTAAAACGAATACGGGCAATATCAACTTTACGAAGTTCGTCCATTAAATCGCCAAGACCGTATTCTATATCTTCAAAGTCTTTACCATATGCATTTACGTTTTGACCAAGTAAAGTAATTTCTTTATAACCATTTGCAGCTAAATGACGAATCTCTTGGATAATATCTTCTGGACGTCTACTTCTCTCTTTTCCGCGTGTATACGGTACAATACAATACGTACAGAATTTATCACAGCCATACATAATATTTACCCAAGCTTTAATATCACCACGACGTACTTTCGGAAGGTTTTCAATTACGTCACCTTCTTTTGACCATACTTCAACTACCGTCTCTTTCGAGAACATCGCATCTTTTAGAATGTACGGTAATCTATGAATATTATGCGTTCCAAATACCATATCTACATGCTGATTTTTTTGCATAATTTTATTTACAACAGATTCCTCTTGAGACATACAACCACATACACCAATTAAAAGGTCTGGATTTCTTCGTTTGAGTGACTTTAAATGGCCTAGCTCACCAAACACCTTATTTTCAGCATTTTCACGAATTGCACAAGTGTTTAATAAAACTACATCTGCATCCTCAGTTGAAAAAGTTGGTTCATATCCAAGTGCGGTGAAAATGCCTGCCATTACTTCCGTATCATGCTCATTCATTTGACAACCATATGTACGAATATAGAACTTTCTTCCTGTACCAAAATTGCGAAACTCTTCAGGTAAGCCAAAATCCCGTTCAATTTTAACTTCTTCTTTCCCGCGATTTTTCGCATCCTTTAAGGAAGGTGGTTGATATACACTTTCAAAGTATTTACTATAATCTTTCTCTTCTTTTTTCGTAGAGGAATTTGCTTGTTGACTTGCTAATCGTTGTTGCTCGTTCATCGGTAATCTCCTTTCACCCTTAACTATACATACTCTATAGTCCATTTTAATGCGCCTAGACTCACCTGTTATGAAGTGACCTTTGTCAATAGTTTTTCACCCATAATATTTTTCTTGATGGCATACAAAAGCTTCAGAAATAAGATCTATCGACAGTTAACCACTCTGTTATTCGTGGATTGGTTACCTCAGGTTAATGGTTCGTCGTTAGGCTCTTATAATCTCACTGCGTGGATCACACCTTTTCAAATTCTAATAAATAGCTTGTTTATCAGAATTTCAGCCATGCCAGAAGAGGTGAGTCATAGATAGCCAGACCTGTAATTCACTATCTCTGAAGCTCATCTATGCCATCAATTGATACCTTTGGTTTCTAACTATGAATGAATCAATCAACTTCATATCCTTCCCTCTTTATTTTCGGTGAATTTTACCTGTTTCTAATCCCCATATAAAACACCCCAGTTCTCTTGCGATAGCTGTAACGGCAACATTTCTAGGTTTCCCTTGATATATCATGCGATAATATTTTCTTTGTAACCTTTCTACAGCCTGATCCGCATAAGCAATCACTTCGCTTCGTTGCCCTTTTTGTCTTGCTTTCACTCGCTTCGATTTTAATCCGATTGTTCCTTTTACCAACGCATTTGCACATTCTACAAGAGTAGACCTAACGGTCGAATTTCCTTGTTTTGTAATCGAACGTCGACTGATTTTTTCTCCACTTGAGCTTTCGCTTGGTGTCAATCCTACATAAGCCATAAATGCTTTAGCCGTGGGAAAACGAGTGAAGTCTGCAATTTCCACATGAACAGTCATTGCCGATGTTGTATCTATACCTTTTAAGCATCTTAAATTTGCGATTGGTTCTTCGTACCTTTCACGATGAGATAATTCTTCTAATCTCAGACTGAACCGCTCAATTTTATCGACTAGAACATCATACTGTAATAGGTATTCGCCTAACGTTTCTTTGAATAATCCTTGTAGATCAAGATTCTTTAACCATTTCATATAAGCGATTGTCCAGCTTGATTTCCCTTCATACACATAGCCATGCCTTAAAAGGAATGCTTTTATCTGTTGTTTTATTTTTTTCAAAGATGTTTTAAAATCACCTAACATGCGGATATACTCTTTCACGGCAACATCCTCTTCTTCTGGAACATATACTTCTTTATAGGTGCCATTTGCTAAATTAAGAGCAATCATTTTGGCATCGAATTTATCATTTTTAACCATTTTATTTTTTGATGAACTGTACATTGTTGTGGGAGCTAAAATATCACAATCAATTCCATTTTGTTCAAGAAGATTATGAAGTGAATACCCTAAACAACCAGCCTCATATCCAGCTTTAATTTTTATATCTTCACCATATTTTGTTTTCAGTTTCTCAACGAATTTTTTTACGAGAGATACATTTGAAGCACATCGTGCTTCTCTTACAATTTCCCCAGTTGTTCCGTGTAGTGCACATAAGCTAAAACTTTCCTTGTGGACATCCATCCCAATATAGATTATATTTTCCATAGTGGCCTCCTATTATCATAGGGTATAACCCCATTCATAATGTTTTCATTCATTATTATGGGTTAAAATCCCTGACTTGATAATCTAGGAGGTCGCTTCATATTATCTCAAAAATGGTTAGATAGCTTGAGAGATAACTTGTCCTTTGAAACTTGAGTAATCAATCTAATCATTCATAAGAATGAAGTCTTCCCCACGCAAATAGACATTCCCTTTTTATCATTTCTTGTTGTCCTACCAAAAAGCATATTGCTTTATCCCTATAAACATTACCATAGTATGATGTATTTCGCCAATTTTAACAATAAAGAGGCCCTTTATTATCTTACATTTCATAAGCAATGAACTTGCCATTTTCATACAACGATTTATATATTATTTTATCATTCTGAATTTTCTAAGTAAATAAGACTACCCTATATTTTTGTACATAAAAAAAGGTTACCAAATCGGCAACCTCCTCTTCTTACATTACATAAATTCAGCAACAAGCTCATCAAACATTTTCTGATCCATATTTAAATCAGATTTCACTAAAGGCTCTTCACTATAGCCTTTAACAAGTTCTTGATATGATGGTTGCTTAGTATTTTGATAAATTAACCCTGTTACTAAACCGTTATTTTCCATTAAAGTTTGCATAGCCATCATGCGATTAGATGGATCATATCCCTCTACTGTACTTAGTTTCGTTAAATTCTCTTTAAACCAATCGTAAGTATTTACTTTATTGTAAGTAACACATGGGCTAAATACGTTAATTAATGAAAATCCTTTATGGTTAATACCAGCTTCAATAATTTGTGTTAATTCTTTTAAATCACTCGAAAAGCTTTGCGCCACAAATGTCGCACCAGCTGTTAAGGCCATTTCCATTACATTTAGTGATGGTTCAATTGAACCTTGTGGTGTGCTTTTCGTTTTAAATCCAGCTTCACTACGTGGTGAAGTTTGCCCTTTTGTTAATCCGTAAATTTGGTTATCCATTACGATGTACGTAATGTCGATATTACGACGAATAGAATGGATTGTATGACCCATACCAATCGCAAATCCATCACCGTCACCACCTGAAGCGATAACTGTTAAATCACGATTTGCCATTTTCACACCTTGCGCAATTGGAAGGGCACGACCATGAATACTATGCACACCATATGAATTAATATAACCTGAAATACGGCCTGAACAGCCGATACCAGAAATAACAGCAAGTTCATCTGGATTTAGGCCAACGTTAGCTGCCGCACGTTGAATTGCAGCTTGCACTGAGAAGTCTCCGCAACCTGGGCACCAGTTTGGCTTTACACTGTTACGAAAGTCCTTAAATGTTGCCATTTAATACAACCCCTTTTTTGCATTCGTTGTAAATCTCTTTCGGCAAGAATGGGTTTCCATCATATTTTAAAAGACTAGAAATTTTCTCACCATTACCAAGATTCATTTTCATAATGTTAGCAAGCTGACCTGTTGCATTGTTTTCTACTACTACAACACGCTTCGCCTTTTTCACAAGTGGATCGATTTCAGCTGTTGGGAACGGGTGAATTAAACGCACATGAGCATGGTTTACTTTCATACCCTCTTGTTCTAAACGCGTCATTGCCTCTTCGATCGCACCACGAGTTGAGTTAAATCCAACAAGCAATACGTCTGCTTCTTCATGCTTAACATTTTTATAAACAGGGGTATTAAACTTCAAGTTCTCCATTTTACGGAAACGTTTGTCCATTTGATCTTTACGGTTTATTGCTGATTCCGATGGTTTTCCAGTTTCATCATGTT
Organism: Bacillus sp. FSL K6-2944; assembly: GCF_038005385.1. Taxonomy (NCBI): domain Bacteria; kingdom Bacillati; phylum Bacillota; class Bacilli; order Caryophanales; family Bacillaceae; genus Bacillus; species Bacillus sp. FSL K6-2944. The sequence goes on from NZ_JBBOTE010000001.1 coordinate 2,561,144, forward strand.
CTACACCTGTAACATGGTGAACACCATTTTTCATACCAGGTAAAACACGTGGTGAAACGCCGTCTTCTGTTACTTCATAACGCTTGAAGTATGCTTTATTTTCACGTTCTGGTAATTCTACTTCTAAATCAAGTTTACCACGACGAATTTCCACTTTATCTAATTTAAGTGGTTCTACTGTTTGTTTTCCTAAAGAAAGCTGTAAATCTGTTAAGAAAATAACAGGAACTTGATATTCTTCAGATAAGTTAAATGCCTCTACAATGTCATAGAAAGCTTCTTCAACTGTACTTGGCGCCATTACGATTTTTGGAATTTCACCATGCGTACCGTAAATCATCGCCATTAAGTCAGACTGTTCTTGCTTAGTTGGTAATCCTGTACTTGGGCCGCCACGTTGTGTATCAACAATTACTAATGGAGTTTCTGTAATACCTGCTAAACCGATTGCTTCCATCATTAATGAAAGACCTGGACCAGCAGATGCCGTTAATGTACGAACACCAGCATAGTTTGCACCGATTGCCATTGTACAAGCTGCGATTTCATCCTCAGTTTGGATTACTGTTCCGCCGACTTTCGGTAATTTTTTTATTAAGTATTCCATAATTTCTGATGCAGGTGTGATTGGGTATGCTGACATAAAACGAGCACCACCAGCTACCGCACCAAATGCGATTGCATCGTTCCCAATCATAAACATGCGTTTTTTACCATCAGCTTTTTCAAGCTGCATCATGTTTACTTTCTCACCTAGTAATTCTTTCATATATTGAGAGCCACGTTTAATTGCGTCCATATTCTTTTGAACGACTTGCTCTCCTTTACGACCAAAGATTTCTTCAACAACATCTAAATAAGCTGTTTCATCTAATCCTAATACTGCACTTGATGCTCCAACAGCAACCATGTTTTTCATTAATGATGTGCCTAATTCTGAAGCAATATCTGTAAACGGTATCACATATAGATTTACATCTGTATTGTCAGGTATTGTTGGATTAAATTTCGCATCCGCAACTACAATTCCACCTGGACGTAGTTCGTGGAAATTAAAATCAATTGTTTCTTGGTCAAAAGCAATTAAAATATCTAAATCATCTGAGATCGCTCGTACTTCTGTTGTACTTACACGAATTTTATTATTTGTATGGCCGCCTTTTATACGTGATGAGAAGTGGCGGTAACCGTATAGGTAATATCCTAATCGGTTTAATGCAATACAGAAGATTTCTCCTGTACTTTCAATTCCTTCACCTTGTTGGCCTCCAACTTTCCATGAAAGTTGACTAATCATCTCCTACACCCCTTTTGGCTGCATTCATTGTAGTGTATTTTTTTACAGTAATAGTTTAGCATTTTTTATGCAAATAAACTACAACGGACGCAAATTATGCCTCTTCTGATTTCCCTGAATCTTTAGTATAAAGCTATTTTGTTTTTCATTCTAGTATTAGGTCTTAAAAAAAGCAATAAAATCAAATGAATTAATTTTAATTTTTCTGAATTTTAAACCGAAACTTAAAAACTCATATGTTCTACAAAATTATCATATAAAAATCGTTCTACAGTAGATGTAGCATAGTGTTTACAAAGCTCATTCATTACATTTTCATAATCTCGATAAACTGATACATTTACAACTGTTTCTAAAATCCCATCAAAATCTGAACCAAATCCTATATTGTACTCTCCACCTAATGAACAAATATATTCGATATGTCTTACTATATCTGTTATATTTGCTTCATTTTCATTCGTTAGAAACTGCGGTACAAAAGTGACACCGATCATGCCATTTTTCTTTATAAGAGCTTTAAGTTGTTCATCGTTTAAATTACGTGGGTGCTCGCAAAGTTTCATACAATTTGAGTGGGAAGCAATAGGATTTTTTGCAATCTCTATAACATCCCAAAAACTTCTTTCATTCAGATGAGACACATCAGTCCATACATGTAGCGCATTCAGTTCTTGTACAACCTGTTTACCAAAATTCGTTAAACCCGCCCCACGTGTCTCTAGCGCACCATCAGCTAAGAGATTGGCATAATTCCATGTTAGTCCAAAAGAACGTACTCCTAGGCGATACAACAACCGTAATTTCATTGCTTCTTTTCCAATTACTTCGCATCCTTCTAGTGTTAATATCGCTCCAACCTCGTCCTGTTTTAACATGTTAATATCATCTTTTGTCTGAATAAACTTTACACCTGGTAGGGATAAAATTTCATTATAAAAAATATCTACCATTTGTAATGCTGCTTCAAATCGGTTTTCATATGCCACTGTTTCTGGTACATATATAGCAAAACATTGTATACTTCCTTTTCTTCTCTTTAACTGTTCAAATGTAATATGTAATTGTGAATCATCGTTAAAATTCCTTTTCCCTTGTGCACTCCATAACTGAAGAAGCACGTCACAATGAGCATCAAAAATTTTCATTTTCATTCCTCCATTATAAAAACAACCTGTTTGCATACTGCAAACAGGTTGTTTAAAACTTAACGAGGTTCTACAATTAATTTTATTGCTGTACGCTCTTCGCCATCAATCATAATATCTGTAAACGCTGGGATACAAATCAGGTCCAAACCACTAGGCGCTACAAATCCTCTTGCGATTGCTACTGCCTTTACCGCTTGGTTCAATGCACCTGCACCAATAGCTTGAATTTCTGCTGTTCCGCGTTCGCGAATAACACCTGCAAGTGCACCAGCTACAGAATTAGGGACCGACGTTGCTTTAACTTTTAATATTTCCATTCCGCGTTTCCTCCTCGTTTCTTTAAAAAGTATTAGCAATTATTTCACTTTAACTTATATTCACGAGGAATGGCGCGTATTCCTGCTAAATTTTCGTAATTTTTCTAAAAAATTAAAATATAATAACTTATCTAAAATTTAACGGGAATTTACTCAAAAAATGGTTGATCGTCATTAATTAAAATACGTTCAATTTTCTTTGCTTTTCCTGTATTTGGATCCACATCAATTAACACTGCACTTAATTGCGTTCTACCATTTGTTACTTCAAATCGTACTGGTAAGTTTGTTAAAAACTTCTTCAATACTGCTTCTCTATCCATACCTAATATTCCATCATACGGCCCTGTCATTCCAACATCTGTAATGTATGCCGTTCCGCTTGGTAAAATACGGTTATCTGCTGTAGGGACATGCGTATGCGTACCTACTACTGCTGTAGCACGTCCATCTACATACCAACCTAGCGCTTGTTTTTCACTTGTAGTTTCCGCATGGAAGTCAACAAAGATAATATTCGTACGTTTTTTCGCAATATTAATTAATTCATCCACTTTACGGAATGGACAATCAATCGGAGGAAGGAAAGTACGTCCTTGTAAGTTAATAACTGCAACTTCTGTTCCATTACAGTTCACAAAGATAAGTCCTTTTCCTGGAGTTCCTTCTGGGAAGTTAGCTGGTCTTGCAAGATATTTTGCATCATCGATGAATTCAAATACTTCACGATTATCCCAAGCGTGGTTTCCAAGTGTAACTGCTTGCGCCCCACATTCTAAAAAGTTTCGATATATTTTTTCTGTAATCCCACGGCCACCTGCTGCGTTTTCTCCATTAATGATTGTTACTGTAGGTGTATATTTTTTCTTTAATGCCGGTACGTATTGTTGAATCATACCTCTACCAGGAGATCCTACTACATCCCCAACAAATAATATTCTCATATGTCTTACCCTTTCTATGTACTGCATTTTTTATTGCTATAGCATCAAGTAAATTCCTTATAATATGTTTATTATAAGTTTGTTTCACTTTTATACTATATAACTAACTGTCTTTATTTTATCCAATTCCAACACAAAAAAATAAAGTGGTGTTTCACCACTTTATTTTGCGTATTCCACTGCACGTGTTTCACGAATAACAGTTACTTTAATATGTCCTGGGTAATCCAGTTCATTTTCAATACGTTTTCGGATATCACGAGCTAAACGATGAGCTTCTAAGTCATCGATTGTATCTGGTTTTACCAAAATACGAACTTCACGTCCTGCTTGAATTGCAAATGACTTTTCAACGCCTTCATAAGACTCTGAAATCTCTTCTAACTTTTCAAGACGACGAATATAGTTTTCAAGTGTTTCACTACGAGCTCCCGGTCTTGCAGCTGATAAAGCATCTGCTGCTGCAACTAAAACTGCAATGATAGAAGTTGGTTCTGTGTCACCATGGTGAGATGCGATACTGTTTATAACTACAGGATGCTCTTTATATTTCGTTGCAAGTTCAACACCAATTTCAACGTGGCTTCCTTCTACTTCATGGTCAATCGCTTTTCCGATATCATGTAATAGACCTGCACGTCTTGCTAGTTTTTCATCCTCGCCAAGCTCTGCCGCCATAAGTCCAGTTAAATATGCAACTTCCATAGAGTGTTTTAAGACGTTTTGACCATAACTTGTACGGTATTTTAAACGACCTAAAATTTTAATTAAATCTGGATGTAATCCATGAACACCCACTTCAAACGTTGTTTGCTCTCCGACTTCGCGAATATACTCGTCCACTTCACGTCTTGATTTTTCGACCATCTCTTCAATACGCGCTGGGTGAATACGTCCGTCCTGTACTAGTTTATCAAGAGCGATACGAGCTGTTTCACGACGAATTGGGTCGAATCCAGAAAGGATTACTGCCTCTGGTGTATCATCGATAATTAAGTCAATACCCGTTAACGTTTCTAACGTACGAATATTACGACCTTCACGCCCGATAATACGTCCCTTCATTTCGTCATTTGGAAGATTTACAACCGAAACGGTTGTTTCAGCAACATGATCAGCTGCACATCTTTGCATTGCAAGAGATAAAATCTCTTTTGCTTTCTTATCCGCTTCTTCTTTCGCGCGAACTTCACTTTCTTTTACCATAACAGCGATTTCATGAGAAACTTCACTTTCTACTTTACCAAGAATAATTGCTTTCGCTTGTTCGCGTGTCAGATTGGAAATGCGCTCTAATTCTGTTTGTTGCTTTTGAACTAACTCTCCCACTTTGCTTTCCAACTCTTCAATCTGTTGTTGTCTCGCTACAAGAGATTCCTCTTTCTTCTCTAACTGTTGCTCGCGTTTATCGAGCGTTTCGTCTTTACGATCAAGGTTCTCTTCTTTTTGCATTAAACGATTTTCTTGTTTTTGTAATTCGCTTCTACGGTCACGAATTTCTAATTCAGCTTCTGTACGAAGTGTATGAATTTCATCCTTTGCTTCTAAAAGCGCTTCTTTCTTAAGTGCTTCAGCATCACGATTCGCTTCGTCTAAAATACGTCTCGCTTCATTAGCCGCACCATTAATCTTCGCTTCAGCAATAGACTTTCGAACAAAAAAGCCAACAACTGCACCGACTGTTGCAAGCAAAATGGAGATGAGTATCCAAACTGTACTCGTCATGATTTCACCTCCCCTTGCTATGAATGAAAAAAGACTGTCGGCATGTACATTGAATTACAACATACAGCAAAGACCGTCGTCCCGCTTTTTTAAGGGACTTTCTTCATTTCACAATTAAAATGTCATATTATTATTTCGGTAAGATTTAAACCTTACTCCGAATATTACTTCTCTTCTTGAGAAGAGTATATTGTATATAAGAAAAAATATACATTCTCATTGTATCTATCGTAATTTTCATTGTCAAGCGTTGTCTACTTTTACTTTCTTTGCCTTCAGCCTTGAATGTGACCTAAATTTTAAAAGTAAGGAGCCTACTATACTGGAAAACCTTAGTAATTCCCATTTCTTTTACTTAAAATATTTAAATATCCCTCTTTACACAACGCATTTGAAGTAAAAAAATATTTTTTATCTATAGTATTATGCTCCTTAATAGTAGATAAAAAAATAAAAGACACGAGGCCGTGTCTTTTATTTTTTTAATCAAGAAGAGTTGAATCTTCTGCGCCCTCAGCACCAGAATCTTCACTAATTCCGTGATGCTCACGAATAAAGAAAGCAATTTCTTCTCTTAAATCTGTATTTTCTTTTAAGAACTGCTTCGAATTTTCACGACCTTGTCCTAGGCGTTCTTCATTATAAGAATACCAAGCACCGCTCTTTTGAACGATATCAAGCTCAGAAGCCATATCCAAGATTTCACCTTCTCTTGAAATACCTTCTCCGTACATAATATCAACTTCAGCAACACGGAATGGTGGTGCTACTTTATTTTTCACTACTTTTACTTTTGTTTTATTACCAACGATGTCGTTACCTTGCTTTAATTGCTCCGCACGACGCACTTCAAGACGAACAGTTGAATAGAATTTCAACGCACGACCACCTGGAGTTGTTTCTGGGTTTCCGAACATAACCCCAACTTTTTCACGAATTTGGTTAATAAAGATTGCAATTGTTTTTGATTTGTTGATTGCTCCTGAAAGCTTACGAAGTGCTTGTGACATTAAACGTGCTTGTAAACCTACGTGTGAGTCACCCATGTCGCCTTCAATCTCTGCTTTCGGTACAAGAGCTGCTACAGAGTCAATTACGATAATGTCAACCGCACCACTTCGTACAAGTGCTTCCGCGATTTCTAATCCTTGCTCCCCTGTATCAGGCTGTGATAATAGTAATTCATCTATGTTAACGCCTAATTTTTGTGCATATACAGGATCCATTGCGTGCTCCGCATCGATGAATGCTGCTTGTCCACCTTGACGTTGTACTTCTGCAATTGCATGTAATGAAACTGTCGTTTTACCTGAACTTTCAGGTCCGTAAATTTCGATAATACGGCCACGTGGATATCCGCCTACCCCTAGTGCCACATCAAGTGCTAAAGAACCACTAGAAACCGTAGAAACTCTACGCTCCGCTTGTTCTCCTAATTTCATAATTGAACCTTTACCGAATTGCTTCTCTATTTGTTTTAACGCCATATCTAACGCTGCTTGACGATCACTCATTCAAAATTCCTCCTTAACTGAATTGCTAATCTTATTATACCTATTTTCAATTCAATTTGCCAACAAAAATCGAACATTTATTCGATTTTTTTATTTTCTATCAAATAATATCTAAATTTAACCGTAAAAAAACTAGAAGAAACTTATATCTCTTCTAGCTTTTTATATAAATGATAAAATCCATATTTTGCTGTTCGTTCTCTAATTTGTTGACGACTTCCGCTTAAATTAAGAGGAAAGACTACAGTTGGTTCATCCTTAATCGAAAGCCCAACAAATACTGTTCCTGGTTCTTTCTGTTCTGAAGCATCTGGCCCTGCTACCCCAGTGAAACTAATTCCAATATCCGCTTTTAGTACATCCTTAACATTTTCAGCAAGATAACGAGCACATTCTTTACTAACTGCACCATCAGTATGCAACACTTCTTCAGGCACACGTAAAACATATTGCTTCACATCATTATGATAACAAATGACACCGCCTTTAAACACAGAAGAAACACCAGCGGTTTCAGTTACTTGATTTCCAAAAAGACCACCTGTTAAACTTTCTGCACACGCTAAAGTTAACCCTTTTCTCTTCAATAACTCGATTGCCTTATAATGCAAAAATTCTTGGTCATATCCGTAGAAAAATTCTCCTACTCTTTCTAAAATCAAATCTTCCACATGTTGAATTAGTTTCTCCGCTTCGCTAACATTTTGATGCTTAGCGGTTAAACGTAATGTCACTTCTCCATCATTTGCTAACGGGGCAATTGTTGGGTTTGTTTGTCCATCAATTAAATCTTGAACTTTCACCTCTAATTGGGACTCCCCAATACCGAAGAAACGAAGCACACGAGAATAAATGTTTTCTCCTGTTGTAAAATTACGTAAAAAAGGCTCTACGTAACTTACATACATTGGTTTCATTTCTTTTGGCGGCCCTGGTAATAAAATATAAACTTTTCCGTTCTTATTTACCCCCATACCCGGCGCCATACCGTGGTCATTTGCAAATACTGTTGCTCCATTTAAAACGAGCGCTTGCTTTTTATTATTCTCCGTAAATTCACGGCCTGTACGCTTAAAGTAATTACTTATTAAGGCTAATGCCTTTTCATCATACACAAGCTCTTCATCTAAACTAGCAGCTATCGTTTCTTTCGTTAAATCATCTTTTGTCGGTCCTAATCCACCTGTAAAAATAAGTATATCAGCACGTTCTTCCGCAGCTTCAATCGCCTTTTGCAATCGCTTATTATTATCACCAACAACAGTATGATAGTACACGTTAATTCCGATTGAAGCTAACTTTTCAGATAAAAACTGGGCATTTGTATTTGCAATTTGTCCAAGTAATAATTCAGTTCCAACCGCAATAATCTCAGCATTCATCCCAATTCCCCCATAAACTTCTATTTTGAGTTTACAAAAGCAGCTCTATTTTTCCAGAAATAATCCCATCCTGAAATAACAGTAAAGATTAATGCAATCCATATGAAGATATCCGCAACTGGAATATGGATTAAATTTAAAGGTACATCGTGTAATAAATATGCTGCAATCGCAATAATTTGTGTCCATGTCTTAATTTTTCCTAGCTGGTTTGCTGCAACTACTTCCCCTGTTCCAGCAAGTACAAGACGTAAACCAGTTACCGCAAACTCACGACTGATAATTACAATAACAATCCAAGCCGGTACATATTGCATCTCTACCAATGTAATAAGTGCTGCCGAAACAAGTAATTTATCAGCTAACGGGTCAAGAAACTTCCCTAAATTCGTTACAAGATTATATTTTCTTGCGTAATGTCCATCAATCCAATCTGTAGCTGAAGCAATGATAAAGATAAGTGCCCCCACTAAATGTTGAATCGGTAAATCAACATCACCAATTTTGTATGAACCCCAATCAAAGGGTGCTAACATAATTACCATAAAAATTGGAATTAAGAAGATTCTAGATATTGTAATTTTATTTGGTAAATTCACAGCTATTCCTCCATCATATCAAAAACATTTGTTCATCGAAAAAAAGTCATCGAAGCGATGACTGTTATTGTGCAGGTTGCTCTATCCCTTGGTTTTTTATCACCAATCTTTGGTGAAGTTCTTTTTCTGGATCCAATGGATAAGCGACCACTTGGCCATTCAGTTTAACTTCAACATTCGTTGCATTTCCAATATTAAGTCGCACTTCTTTTAATGTTGATACATCACGTTTTTCTATTTGGCCCTCTTGTACTGTAGCGTTTAGAATCACATTCCCAGCATCATCTTTAACATCTACATAACTCGCACCTTTACCCGATAATTCCAGTTCTAATGTTTTATTATTATGAATTTCCAAAGTAGATACTTTTCCAGTTGTTCCAACTACTTTCACTTCTTGCTGTCCAGTTGGTTGTGCTGGTTGCTCCTCTTTCTTTGGTTCTTCTTTCTTTGGTTCCTCTTTTTTTGGCTCTTCCGCTTTCACTTCATCTTTCTTCGTATCTAACGGAGAATCTTTCGCTTTTTGAACTTCAATTTTCTCACTTTGAGCACTCGGAACTTTTTCATCATCTTTTCCAGTTAACGCTTGAAACACAAACCAGATTACCACTCCAACTGCGATTACTAACAGCGCAACTAAGATTTTCGGCATGTGATCTGCAATTGGCCATGATGAAGATTTTTGCATTGTTTCTTGTGTTTTTTGTCCCGTTGATACTTGTGGAACTTCACGCTTTTCAGATTGTGGTATCGTACTCTGATGTTCTACGAGCAGTTCCTCTCCATTTAATCCAACCGCATCTGCGTATTGTTTAATGAATGCACGCGCATAAAAAGCTCCTGGCAATACATCATAATTGCCTTCTTCAATTGCCACTAAATGGCGTTTTTGAATTTTTGTAATCTCATGCAGCTGATCAATAGACAAGCCTTTCGCTTCTCTTGCTTCTTTCAGCTTTTGTCCCAATTCCGTCACTACTAACACCTCAATATTTCTTTAAAAGTCAAACATAGAGAAATTATTTTGCGTACCTTGCTCAATTTCATCTACTAAATTATATTGAATTTCTTCATCATAATCGTTACGCAACTCGATAATATAATCAAAATCATCCAATGTGTATTCTGACTGACTCACAAATACATCAGGATGTTCCACAACTTTCGTTGCAGGCAATCTCATAATTTCACGAACGAGCTGCCAATGTCTTTCGTTAGCACGCTTCGTTGACACAATTCCATCTAGGATGAAAATATTGTCATCGCTATACTCATCTTCAATTAATTGACTACGAACAGTTTGCTTAATAAGAGTAGATGATACAAATAACCACCTTTTATTTGCACAAACACTTGCAGCAACAATGGATTCTGTTTTTCCGACACGAGGCATTCCGCGTATCCCAATTAGTTTATGGCCTTCTTTTTTCATAATTTCTGCCATAAAGTCTACAAGTAAGCCTAATTCATCACGCACAAATCGAAATGTTTTCTTATCATCTGCATCTCGTTGTATGTACCTACCATGTCTAACCGCTAGCTTATCTCTTAGCTTGGGCGGACGATATTTCGTTACCGTTATGTTATCCATCGTATTTAAAATTGATTCAAGTCTAGAGATTTGCTCTTGATTATCACACATAAGAAGTAACCCACGTCGTGCATTATCTACACCATTAATTGTGACAATATTAATGCCGAGCATACCGATTAACGAAGAAACGTCACCAAGCAAGCCAGGTCGGTTTTTATGTATTTCATATTCAAAATACCATTCAATCATCCAAGATCACTCCCCTTGCTTACTTTACACCTACGTACTATATTATATGATTTCACCTTAATAGGGAAGCTAAATGTATAATCTACCCTGTGTAATTATTATACAAAAAAAGTAGAGAGGAGAATCTCCTCTCTACTTTTACTTATGTTGTACGAACTTAACCATTAAATTTGCAATTGTATGTTGCTCCTGTTCATCAGCAACTTTCCAAAGCTCAGCTAATAATTTCTCTTGGTCATTGCGTCCTTCTACCTCATTAGCAAGATAGTCGCCAACACGAAACGCCATATCTGATACCGCACCGCCATCTAAACCTTTGTCTTGCGCTTGCTCTAAACGTTCTCCTAAAAAGCTCTTCCACTGATCAAAATTATCTAATACTGACATAATTAAGCACCTCACTATTGAGTAATAAAATCATCCTTAATTTGTGCAACTATTCATTTTTTATGTAAGAATTTTTTAGCAGTGCCAACCGCCATTCACTCCGATAATTTGTCCAGTTATGTAAGACGCTCCTGGTGATACGAGGAATGAAACTGTTTTCGCTACTTCTTCTGGTAATCCTATTCTACCTAATGGTATATCTTCAGCAATTCCCATTTTATCTTCTTCAGAAAAAACACTTAACATTTCCGTTTCAATTGCTCCTGGTGCTACTGCATTCACACGTAATCCACTTAAAGAAACTTCTTTCGCTAAAGCTTTCACATATGAATTTTGTGCCCCTTTTACCATTGAATAAAGCACTTCACAAGAAGCCCCTATTTGTCCCCATATAGATGAAACAATTACAATATTACCACTTCTTCTCCCGATCATAGGCGGAAGTGCCATAGAAAGTAATTTATATACGTTCTTCACTTGAAGTTCTACCATATAATCCAATTCATCGTTTGTTACATCTGTTACTAGTCCAAAAATACTCTTCCCAGCTGCGTATACAATAACATCAATAGGATGTTCAATTTGTCCCCACAATTGCTCTGCTCCATCACTAGAAGCTAAATTTGCTTGAACAGGGATAACTTCTCCCCATGCCTTCTGCAATTCCAATACCTTTTCTTCACTGTTATTGTAATGAACATAAACTGTATATCCATCTTGAATTAATTGTTTCGAAATAGCAGAGCCAATTCCTCCGCTCCCTCCAGTTACTAACGCATACTTTTTCATAAAGTCCCTCTCTTATCTCTACAAGTTCAATTTTCACATAACTAAATAATACCCTCATCTTACAATTTTTCAATGATAAGATGAGGGTATCTTTTTAATTTTATTTTTTCGGTAACACCTGACAAATACTCATTTTGTCTTCTGATAACAATAATTTCGCTACTTCTTGTAAGTCTTGAACGGTTAGTCCTTCTAATACAGTCAATGCGTCAAATAGGCTAGATTCATTAAACGCGTATCGTGTAAATTGATTTGCAATATATTCTGGTGAATTCAACGAGCGTAAAAAACCACCAATTTTCTTTTTCTTCACTCGTTCTAATGCCGCCGCATCTAATTGATCATAATCTGTTTTTAATAAAATATCTTTTAAACGATTTGCCAATTCATCAGGTTGTTTCGTATCACCGCCAACCATTGCAAAACCGAAGTTATTTTCTTCTGTATAGTCATACGAGAATGAATCATCAATAAGCCCTTCATTATATAAAGTTTCGTAATGAACAGAACTTTTCCCAAATAAATAATCTAAGAGTAACGTAAGCGCAATTTCTTGTTTTAAAAGCGCTTGCCCCTTTTCCTTTAAATTAGTCGCTTTAATACCAACTAAACATTTCGGTGTTTGCACAGGCATTGAAATAATTTTTTTCTTTTCATTTACCTCATTTGGTTCTTCTTCAAATGAACGCACAATTTCTGGCTGGTTTTTATAATCTTTTTTCGCTTGATTTTCACGTACTAAATCCATTGTTTTCTCTGGATCAATTGCACCCACAACAAATAATAACATATTGCTCGGATGATAAAATGTTTCATAACATTCATACAATAAATCTTTCGTAATTTTACTAATAGATTCGATTGTCCCTGCAATATCAATTTTAATTGGGTGTTTTACAAACAAGCTATCAATTAACCCGAAGTACAAACGCCAATCTGGGTTATCTTGATACATTTGAATTTCTTGCCCAATTATCCCCTTCTCTTTTTCAACCGTTTTTTCAGAGAAATAAGGCTCTTGCACGAAGTTTAGCAATGTATTTAAATTTTGTTCTACGTTTGAAGTACATGAAAAAAGGTAAGCTGTTCGTGTAAAGGATGTAAAAGCATTTGCCGATGCTCCTTGTTTACTAAACAATTGGAAAGCATCGTGATCTTCTTTTTCAAATAATTTATGCTCAAGAAAATGTGCAATTCCATCAGGCACACGAATCATTTCTTCTTTCCCTAATGGTACAAATGTATTATCTACAGAACCATATTTCGTCGTAAACGTCGCAAATGTTTTATTAAATCCTTGTTTCGGTAAAACATATACATCTAATCCATTAGGAAGTTTTTCATAATAGAGTGTTTCTTTTAATTGCTCATAAACAATTTTCTCCATTTACTCTCCCTCCGTTCCTTGTAAAAAGTAAATTGTATCTAGTTCAATATTTTTAGCAACTTTTACAATTTCTTCTTTCGTCACACTTTCTATGCCTGTAAGCCATTCTTCAACTGGACGTGTACGATCTGAAATAATACCATGATATAGCATTTCTACAAAGCCACGTGGTGTATCAATTGCCTCTAATATTTGATTTTGGATGACACTTTTTGTTTGATGTATTTCTTCTTCAGAAAACTCTCCGTTTTGCATCGCAAGCATTTGTTCTTTAATAATCTCAACTGCTTTTTCATAATTTTTCGCTTCGATTCCTGACATAACAAATAATAAACCTTTATGACTTTCAAAGCGCGATGCTGCATAGTACGCTAAACTATTTTTTTCACGCACATTTACGAATAACTTCGAATGAGAAAAGCCACCAAACAATCCATTGAACAATTGCAATGCAAAATAATCTTCATCTTTATATGTGACAAATGTACGATAACCGATGTGTAATTTACTTTGTTTTAATTCTTGTTTTTCAACAACTTCTTTTTCTTCATTATTTCGTCTATGAAGGAGTACATTTCTTTCTCTCACTGGACGAGTTGAAATAGAAAAATACTTACTTACAAGATCAACGGCGTTTTCTGAAATATCACCAATAATATATAGATCCATTTCATCTTCCGCTAACACCTTTTGATAATATTGATACAAACTTTCATTTGTAATAGACATAACACTCTCTTTTTTTCCATTTGCACTTAAACGATACGGTTCTACTTTGCACATTTCTTCAATTAAACGCTCGTTTGCATAACGCATTTTATCATCATAAGTAGCTTCAATTCTCTGTAACAGTGCTCTTTTTTCACTTTCTACGATAGAAGATAGGAAACCGTTCCCCTCCGTTGCTGGATGTAACACAATATCTGACAACATAGAAAGCGCTTTTTCAAATAACGGTGGTGCATCATGTAAATAAACTTCATTTGCAATGTCTACATAAATGGAGATAATATGGTCTTCCCCTTTTTTACTTACATCTACCGCTAAAGAAGATCCGTATAATTCTTCTAAATATTGACGAAGACGAATTACAGAAGGTAATTTTTCTGTCGCACTTTGCAATACGTATGGCAATAGGGCACGCTCTGTCACCGTCTCCTCATTTAAAGGCGCTTTAAAACGAAATACAAAGGTATTCGTTTTATATTTATCAGTCGGAATAATATGTACGCGCAAACCACCTAACTCATGTAGTTGTTGTTCCATTAGTTTCATTTATAGCCCTCCTTTACGTATATAGGAATATTCCTCTTCAATATACAGTTTTTAGAAATAAAAAATCAACTTTTCTCCCTTATTATGCTTACATATGATTCTTTCTAAAAACTTTAATATGTAAGGAACATAGTAAAATTCCGTATTAAATATATTCTATGTAAAAAAGCCCACACTAATGTGCGAGCTTTTTTATACTTATAAAATACTTATCGTTTTCCTTTTTCATAAGGAGTTCCTAAAGCTTTGGGAGCTTCAGAACGACCTACAAAACCGACAAGCGCTAATATTGTGAATATATATGGTAATATCGTTAATAAAACACTTGGAATTTGATCTAATACAGGGATTGTTCCGCCCGTTACACTTAGAGATTGCGCAAAACCAAAGAATAGAGCTGCACCTAGTGCGCCTAGTGGATTCCACTTTCCAAAAATCATAGCAGCTAAAGCTAAGAAACCTTGTCCTGTAATAGTTGCCCCTGAGAAGTTATTAGAAATTGACATTGCAAAAATCGCTCCACCAATTCCAGCAAACACTCCTGAAATACAGACTCCAATATAGCGCATTTTATATACGTTAATCCCCATCGTATCCGCTGCCATTGGGTGTTCACCAACAGCACGTAGACGAAGACCGAACGGTGTTTTATAAATAACATACCAAACAACGAATGCTAAAATAATGGCAATATATGACGTTATTGGTACGTTCGAGAAAAATATTTTCCCTAAAACCGGAATATCCGAAAGGCCTGGAATATCAATCTTTTCAATACGATACTGAATAAAGTCAGTCTGCCCTTTATCAAAAATCTTCTTAATTGCAAATACTGTTAAACCAAGAGATAAGAAGTTAATGGCTACACCACTTACAACTTGATCTGCTCGGAATGTAATAGAAGCTACCGCATGAAGTAATGCAAATAACCCACTACCAATTGCCGCAAATAGTAACGCAATCCACGGAGTCATCGTTCCCCAAGTATCACCCATTAATAAGTTTGTAACGACTCCAATAAATGCACCAAATAGCATTAGTCCTTCTAATCCGATGTTTACAACACCCGATCGTTCACTAAATACACCACCTAGTGCTGTGAAAATGATAGGTGCCGATGTATATAACGTACCCGTCACAAGAATGGCTAATATATCTAAAAAGCTCATTTATTTCCCCTCCTTGCTCATGCGTGTAAGCGCCCATCTTAACACATAACTACATGCAACAAAGAAGATGATACATGCAATAATTACATTAATAAGCTCTGACGGTACATCTGCCTCAAAGTTCATTTGAGGGGAAGCACTTTTCAAACCACCAAATAATAAAGCTGAAAGGATTATACCAAACGGATTATTCCCTCCAAGTAATGCTACGGCAATCCCATCAAATCCTACTCCTGTAAACGAAGACATCGCTGTCATACTCTGGAATGTCCCTAATCCTTCCATCGCTCCACCAATCCCCGCAAATGCACCAGCAATTGTCATGGAGAATACTACATTACGAGAAACTTTCATACCTGCATATTGAGAAGCATGCTGATTAAATCCTACTGACTTTAATTCGTAACCTAAAGTTGTTCGATCTAATAAGAACCACATTAAAATAGCGATTAAAATTGCTACAATAATTCCCCAGTGTAGACGTGAACCATCAGTAATAGAAGCAAGCCAGTCTGAAGATAGTGACGCACTCTCTTTAATATCATACGTTTTGTCATTACCCGCATGTAAGAAACGCTTAATGATGTCATACGTTACATACAAAGCGATATAGTTCATCATAATAGTTACAATAACTTCATTCACTTGAAACTTCCCTTTTAAATATCCCGGAATGAAGCCCCAAATTCCGCCCACCAATGCTGCAAATAAAATAGATAATGGAATATGAAGGAAAGCTGGTAGTGAGACTGCATAACCGAACCAAACCGCTGCAAGCCAACCAACTAACAATTGACCCTCTACCCCGATATTAAATAAACCTGTACGAAATGCAAACGCCACCGATAAGCCAGCAAGAATAAGCGGTATCATTGTACGAAGCGTTTCACCAATCGCACTTGCGCTGCCGAACATTCCTGTCCAAAGTGCACTATAACCAACAATTGGATCATAGCCACTAACTAGCATTACAATCGCTCCTACAAGTAAGCCGAAAATAACGGATAGTACTGGGACTAAAATATTTATCGTTCGTTCTGTTAAAAGCTTTTTAGCCATTTGTACCCACCTGCTCCTTCTTTGTTCCTCCAGCCATTAACAATCCAAGCTGTTGTTCATTCGTTTCTTTCGCATCAACTATTGCTACAATTTCCCCTTCATAAATAACAGCAATTCGATCGCTAACATTTAAGATTTCATCTAACTCTAATGATAAAAGTAATACACCTTTTCCTTTATCCCTTTGCTCTATTAATCTCTTATGAATAAATTCAATTGCTCCTACATCTAAACCACGTGTTGGCTGTGCCGCAATTAATAAATCTGGATTTCGGTCTACTTCACGTGCAATAATTGCTTTTTGTTGATTCCCCCCAGATAGAGCGCGTGCTAACGTTTGCTCACTAGGTGTACGCACATCAAACTGTTCAATAAGAGCCTTTGCTTTTTCTGTAATTTTGCTGAAATTTAAAATCCCTTTCTTTGAAAATGGATTTTTATAATACGTTTGCAGAACTATATTATCTCTAACAGAAAAATCAAGAACGAGCCCGTGTTTATGACGATCTTCTGGAATATGACCAATTCCTTCTTCTGTTATTCTTCTAACAGGCCAATTTGTTATTTCTTTTCCTTTAATTGCAATAGAACCTGACTCAACTTTTCGTAAACCAGTAATTGCTTCTATTAATTCACTTTGTCCGTTTCCATCAATCCCTGCAATCCCAACAATTTCCCCCGCACGAACAGTTAAGTCAAGGCCTTTTACAGCAGGTAGTTGACGTGCATCGTGAACAACAAGGTTTGCAATTGAAAGTACCTCTTCTTTTGGCTTCGCGTCTATTTTTTCTGTTTTAAAATTCACTTGACGTCCGACCATTAATTCTGCAAGTTTATTTTCATCCGTATTTGCAACGTCAACCGTTCCAATCCCTTTTCCTTTACGAATAATCGTACAACGATCGCAAACTTCCATAATTTCTTTCAACTTATGTGTAATAAGAACAATAGATTTTCCTTCTTGCACAAGCTTTTTCATAATTTGAATTAGCTCATGAATTTCTTGCGGTGTTAACACAGCTGTTGGTTCATCAAATATTAAAATTTCTGCACCGCGGTAAAGAGTTTTCAAAATCTCAACACGCTGCTGCATACCAACTGAAATATCCTGTATTTTCGCATATGGATCTACAGATAAACCGTATTGTTCAGACAGTTTTTGAATTTCTTTAGCAGCTTCCTCAACAGCAATTTTCCCTTTTTTCTTCGGTTCATTTCCGAGAATAATATTCTCTGTAACTGTAAAATTATGAACAAGCATAAAGTGTTGATGGACCATTCCAATACCAAGGTCATTTGCTATATTCGGATTTGTGATTTTTACAGGTTTACCTTTAATTTTAATTTCACCCTGCTCTGGTTGGTACAAACCAAATAGTACATTCATCAATGTGGATTTCCCTGCACCATTTTCTCCAAGTAAAGCATGTATCTCACCCTGCTTTACTTGCAGCGTAATATCATCATTCGCTACAATGCCTGGGAATACTTTCGTAATGTTATTCATCTCAATTACGTATTCCATTGTGTTCCTCCTTTTAACAGGGAACATTCCCTATTACACTATTAACTTATTAAGCAATTCGGAAGTTTTATACATACAAAGGTTAGTTCTATGAACTAACCTTTGCTATTTCTCTATTTATTTTTTTAGAGAAGCTTCATATTCTTTATACTCTTTATCTGTAGCTGGCACTTTAATTTCACCGGCTGTAATTTTCTTTTCAAGCTCTTCTACTTTTGTTAAAATTTCAGGGTTAACTTTTTTCACGTTATCAGTTGTTTTTGAAATACCAATACCGTCATCTTTTAAGCCAAACTCTTCAATTTTCCCACCTTTTAAATTCCCATCTTTTGCTTCTTTAGCTACTTTTTCTACTGCTACATCAACACGTTTAATCATTGAAGTTAATGTTACATTTTCAGGCATACCTTCTTGATGTTGGTCACGGTCAACACCGATTACCCAAACATTTTCACCTTTTTTCTTACGGTTTTTCGCTTCTGTGAACACACCGTTACCTGTACCACCAGCAGCATGATAAATTACGTCTACGCCTTGACCATACATTGCTGAAGCAAGAACTGTACCTTTTTCAGGCTTATCGAATGCTTCTGCATATTCAGATACGATTTCAATGTTTGGATTTACTGCCTTTGCACCAGCTTTAAATCCATTTTCAAATTTACTAATTAAATCACTTTTCATTCCACCAACAAATCCTACTTTATTCGATTTTGTTGACATAGCTGCTACCGCACCTACAAGGAATGATCCTTCATGATCTTTAAACGTAATGCTCGTTACGTTCGGTGCATCTACAACAGTATCTACGATTGCAAATTGTTGTTTTGAAGATTCTTTTGCTACTTCTTTAATTGCACCTTCTAATTTATAACCAATTCCGAATGTTAAATCATATTTATCTTTTGAGAATTTTTTTAAATTCGGAATATAATCAGCTTCTTTTTCAGACTGAAGGTAACGATAATTTGTCTTTTCTTTTAAACCATTATCTTTACCAAACTTTTGTAACCCTTCCCAAGAAGATTGGTTAAATGACTTATCATCAACGCCCCCAACATCCGTTACGAGACCAACCTTGAAGTCTTTATTGTCTTTCGTGTCTTTCTTGTCACTGCTCGCCTTATCCGAGTTACCACATGCACCTAAAACTGTACTTGCTGCTAAAGTTAATGATAATAAAAGGCCTGCTTTTTTCTTCATACTAGAAACCCCTCCAAAAATGATATATATTTATTTATTCTTACGCTGCTGTTCCTTACTTCTTGCTGTCACCTCCCTAAAAAGGAATTTACCTACATACGCTTTCTTAATACGTGGAAGCTAAATTTATCAGCTCTAAAGTAATTGATAGAATATAAGATTGGCTCATCATTTTGATCATAGTGCATTTGTTTTAATACAAGCAGCGCTGTTTCAGGCTCACATTCTAAAATTGGTGAGATTTTAGGGTGATAGCCAATTGGCTCAATGTGAGCAACCGCATATGTTATGCGCTTATGCGTGTTATTATGTATCACCGTTAATAATGATTCCTCATTGTAACCCGATAAGTCTGGCAATATTTCTTTTGCAAGTTTATCGATACAATACACAACAGGTTCCCCATCTGCTGTACGCACGCGTTCAATCATCACTGCATTAAAACCATCTTCACTATTAAACTTCTCTTTTTCCTCTTCTGTTAAAGTTGTAGTAGATGATGATAAAAAGATTGTTCCTGGTGTTTTCCCCACACTAGAAATCATATCTGTAATACTAGAAAGTTGTTCTATTCCAGAAGAAAATAATGGCTTTGCATTTACAAATGTCCCTACACCATGTCTACGAATGACAACATTTTCTTCTTCTAAAATACGCAACGCTTCCCTTAAAGTCGCTCTACTTACGCCAAGTTCTTTCGCTAAATCAAACTCTGATGGTAACTTTTGTCGTTCTTTATAAGCGCCATCTTTAATTTTTTCTTTGATGTGATCAATCACCCGTAGATATAGGTGACGACTATCAGATTTTACTGACATAAGACTCCCCCGCATTTCAATTATTCGACCTCTGATGTAAGACTTCTTTTCTCTTTTTTCAACTTACAACATAGTACAAATGACTAAACACCAAAATAAGTGTAATTGTCGAATAAATAATAATAATTTTTTAAAATAAAATTTTCACTCTTTATTGCATAAAAAAAACTTTGCACCATAAACATTCCTCATTTCGAGAAAAAGTTCGGCACAAAGATCCTTTACATCCTTTGTTACACACTTTTCCCCTCATAGTCTAGCAATTCATGGTTGCCAGGTAGAAACTTATGGACCTTATCTCCAAGATTATATGAGGCAGTGATTCTTTTCGAAGTAATCTTACCACTTGCTCTCATACGTGTCAACAAAATCTAACATTTTTCTGCATTAAATATCGAACATTTACATAAAACATACTCAAAGTATTCGTATTCTAAAGGGCACCCCTAAATGTAAGCCCTTTCTTTATTGCTGAGTATAGTATATAACAAAAACACTATATAAAAAAGCCTAATTGTAAAAACAATTAGGCTTTTTTTAAGAACTTTTTTCTTGTACATCATTAATGAGTACTTCTCTCGGTTTACTCCCTTCATACGGACCTACTACACCATTCATTTCCATTGCATCAATTAGGCGAGCAGCTCGCGTATAACCTACTCTAAACCTACGTTGTAACATAGAAACAGATGCTGTTTGCATTTCCACTACAAGTTGAACCGCTTCATCATATAATTCATCTTCTACTTCCTGCTTCGTATCAGGAACATCTTGCGGAATCATATCTTCTTGATATTGTGCTTTTTGCTGTCCAATAACATATTCTACAACTCTCTCAACTTCATCATCTGATAAAAATGCGCCTTGTACACGTACAGGTTTCGATGCACCAATTGGTATAAACAGCATGTCTCCACGACCTAGTAGCTTCTCTGCACCACCACCGTCAAGAATTGTACGAGAATCTGTTTGAGAAGATACAGCGAATGCAATACGTGATGGAATATTTGCTTTAATAACACCCGTAATAACGTCAACTGACGGACGTTGCGTTGCAATAATTAAATGAATACCAGCAGCACGAGCCATTTGCGCTAGACGCATAATCGCATCCTCTACATCAGACGAAGCAACCATCATTAAATCTGCTAACTCGTCCACAATTACTACAATATAAGGTAATTCGGGTTGTTTCGCTTCTGATTGACTATTATGCTCTTTTATATAATCGTTGTATCCTTCAATGTTACGTGTACCACTATGAGCAAACAATTCATAACGACGTTCCATTTCACTCACAACTTTTTTCAATGCTTGCGATGCTTTTTTCGGATCAGTTACAACTGGCGTTAACAAATGAGGCACACCGTTATATACATTTAGCTCTACCATTTTCGGGTCAATCATCATTAATTTTACTTCATGTGGTTTTGCACGCATTAAAATACTAACAATAATACCGTTAATACATACACTTTTCCCGCTACCTGTCGCACCAGCTACGAGTAAATGAGGCATTTTATTTAGACGGGCTAATACAGCTTCACCTGTAATATCTCGGCCAAGACCAATTAACAACTTCTCTTCCGGATGATTATTAGCCTTAGAGTCAAGAACTTCCCTCAGCGTTACCATCGAAACTTCTGAGTTTGGAACTTCGATCCCTACAGCTGATTTCCCGGGAATTGGCGCTTCAATACGAATGTCCTTTGCAGCTAAAGCAAGGGCTAAATCATCACTTAAACTGACAATTTTGCTTACCTTTACCCCCATATCAGGATACACTTCATATTTTGTAACTGCAGGACCTCTATGCACTTTTGTTACTTTCGCTTTCACTCCGAAACTTTGGAATGTACGTTCTAATTTACGAGCATTCTCATAAATTTCCGCATTTTCATTTGTAACTTGCTTATTCTTTGGAAATTTTAATATATCAAGTGAAGGAAGCTTGTAATCTTTATTTTCTACATTTGAAAATTGCATAGGAGGTGCTTGCGCTTCACTCTCTAACGATTCAACAATTTTTTCTCCACGCTTTTTCTTTGGTTCTTCAATTGGCGGAGTCTCTTCAATAAACGGTGAAGTGATCAACTCTTCTTGCTCTACTTCGATTCGTTTATCCTCTTCTTCATTTACAGGATAATTCTCAGTGAAATTCGAAATAATCGGAGGATCAATTGAGATTTCTTCCATCGGCTCAATAATTTCTTCTTGTTCTGCAGCACGTTTGCTTCTTGTGCTTCTTGTTGTTTTTTTCTTTTCTGTTTGTTCAGCCGTTCTTTTGGCTCTCCAATCTTTATAATCCCCTTGCATCACTTGAAACTGACTTCTAAGAATTCTACCAACTGGAGCTAACACTTCTCCAATATGCTTATTTGTTATACAAAGTATACCGAGAATAACTAGAATAATACCAATGATATAAGCTCCTACTTCGTCAAATAAGAAGTAACATGTTGCGAACATAAGCGCACCAAACATACCACCACCTAAATGAACGCTATCTGGCCCCTTTTTCATTTCAAGAAAGAAGTTATCTTTCGTACTCACAATAACAGAAGTATTTTGCACTGCTCCATCTTTTGTAAGAAGGTTAAATAATGTAATATGACTAAACATTAATATCGCCAATACAATTAAATAAAATCCAATTAATCGTTTATTTAAAAGGTTCGGCCATCCGCGTTTTATAACAAAGGAAACCGATAAAGCTATTACACCTAACACACCAATTATGTACCACTCACCAAAGAAGAAGCGAAAAAATAACACAAACGATTTCCCTACAACGCCTAGCTGTAAAATCGTAATGATTGAAAGTGCAAAAAGAGTTAAACCGACGATTTCATAATACAAAGTTGGCTTTATCGTACGTCTTGCCTTTGCCTTCGTCCCTCTTTGCTTTTGTTTTGCCATTTCTTCACCTCGTGTTCTACATATAAGTAAAGCTCCCTTCAAAACGCTCTATTTATATGTCTGTTTTCTCTATTTTTCTGGTCTTTATATCTTCTATTTTTACACTTCTTGTAAAATGCTAAATAAACAGAAGAAAGCAGCCTACTCATGGCTGCTCAACCGTCTTGTTTTTTATATTATACCATAGCTTCTAAACAAAATCCTTCTTTTTGCTAAAAGGTTATTTTCTGACCGGGCTCAAACTCTAAATAGTGAAGTGGGTCCGTACTTAGCACACGTACAATAGAATAACATCCATGTTCCTCTTCAGAAACCATTAATTCCACACCATTTATATTTACAACTTTTTGACTTTCACATTGTGAATAATCGACCGGATACACAAGTTGCTCTGGCATAATTGTATATAAAATCATTGTAGCATTGTCCCTTCTGTACTATCTTCCGCACGAACATCTATTAATTCGTTTAATTTTCGAATCGCATTTCCAATACCGCCGACATCATCTATAAGACCGTACTTTACTGCATCCCCACCAATTACATTCGTCCCAATATCTCGCGTTAAATTTCCTTTCGCAAACATAAGCTCTTTAAAACGATCTTCTGTTACTTTCGAGTGCTTCGTCACAAAACGAATGACTCTTTCTTGCATCTTATCCAAATACTCAAATGTTTGTGGCACACCTATGACAAGACCTGTTAAACGAATTGGATGAATTGTCATCGTCGCAGTTTCCGCAATAAACGAATAGTCAGTAGAAACAGCAATCGGTACACCGATGGAATGTCCCCCACCTAAAACTAGAGATACTGTTGGTTTTGAAAGTGAAGCTACCATTTCAGAAATTGCTAGCCCAGCTTCAACGTCACCTCCAACTGTATTTAATATTAAAAGCAAACCTTCAATTTTCGGATTTTGTTCAATCGCAACAATTTGCGGAATGATATGCTCATATTTTGTTGTTTTATTTTGCGGTGGTAATTGAACATGACCTTCCACTTGTCCGATAATCGTTAAACAATGAATACGTGATTCATTCATCTGTGGTACATTTGTCTGTCCAAGCTGTTGAATTTTTTCAACTATTGAAGCCTCTTTTCCAGCTTCTTTTGGCTCAGCTTCTTTTTCTTCATTTGTATATCGATCACGTTCTGTCATTTCGCATCCCCTTTCACTCGTATATAACTATTATTTCTTAAGTTATAAATTTCATTCGATAGGGTTAAAAAGAAAAAAGATCACCCATAAGGGTGATCTTTTTATACTTCCATAATAATCGGTAAAATCATAGGTTTTCTCTTTGTCTCTTCGTACAAGAACTGTCCTAATAATTCACGAATATTTTGTTTTAACATTGACCATTCAATTGAATATTCTTTAATTGACTGCTCAACAATCATACGTACAATCTCTGTAGATCGTTCAATTAACGCTTCTGATTCACGAACATATACGAAACCACGTGAAATGATTTCTGGGCCAGAGATAATTTTCTTTTCATCTTTACCAAGCGTTACAACAACTACTAGTATTCCATCTTGAGATAACATCTTTCTATCTCGAAGAACGATATTACCAACGTCACCTACACCTAATCCATCAATTAAAACATTACCAGCTTGTACTTTACCGACTAAGTTTGCTTCATCGTCACCAAAAGCAATTACATCGCCTTTTTCTACGATAAAGATATTTTCTCTTGTAATACCTACATCTTCAGCTAAATATGCATGTGCTTTTTGCATACGGAACTCACCATGTACGGGTACAAAGTACTTTGGTTTCA
Organism: Bacillus sp. FSL K6-2944; assembly: GCF_038005385.1. Taxonomy (NCBI): domain Bacteria; kingdom Bacillati; phylum Bacillota; class Bacilli; order Caryophanales; family Bacillaceae; genus Bacillus; species Bacillus sp. FSL K6-2944. The sequence goes on from NZ_JBBOTE010000001.1 coordinate 2,586,177, forward strand.
TTAAATTTAACATTAATTTTAATTCTTCTTGGCTACCGTGACCTGACACGTGAACTTTTCGTTCACCGTAATAAACAACTTCAGCTCCAGCTCTAAATAACAAATCAATAATTTTTGATACAGATATTTCATTACCCGGAATTGGCGAAGCAGCAATGATAACAGTATCACCTTTACGAATTGAAATTTGTTTATGCGCTTGTTTTGCCATTCTAGATAGAGCAGCCATCGGTTCACCTTGACTACCTGTCGTTAAAATAGCTACCTTTTTCTCTGGGAAGTTGTCTACTTCTTGTAATGAAATAACCATACCTTCTGGAACATCTAAATAACCAAGACGTCTTGCAATGTCTACTACTTTCACCATACTACGTCCTACTACTGCTACTTTTCGCCCTGTTTCAGCAGCTGCATCAAATACTTGTTGAATACGATGTACATTCGATGCAAATGAAGCAACGATAATGCGACCTTCTGCGCCGTAGAACACTTTAGAGATTTCTACACCAACTTCTTTTTCTGAACCTGTATAGCCTGGGCGCTCTGCGTTTGTACTATCAGATAATAAGCAAAGTACGCCTTCATTTCCGATTTGTGCCATTTTACCAAGGTCTGCTCCACTATTTCCAATTGGAGTTTGATCGAATTTAAAGTCTCCCGTATATACGACTGCACCTTTTGATGTATGGAAACAAACGCCAACAGAATCCGGAATACTATGTGTCGTTCCGAAGAATGACACCGTTGTAGTGTTAAATTCTACTGTTGAATTTGAATCGATTGTTTTTAGGTCTACACGGCCTAACATGCCCGCTTCACCAAGTTTTTCTTGTATAAGTCCTACTGTTAATTTCGTTGCATAGACTGGAATAGATAATTTACGAAGTACATACACAATTCCACCAATATGATCTTCATGACCGTGAGTAATAAATAAACCTTTTACTCGCTCTTGATTTTCCACTAAATATGTAATATCAGGAATAACGATATCAATTCCAAACATTTCATCTCCCGGGAACATTAACCCTGCATCTACGATAAAGATTTCAGAATCAATTTCAACACAGTACATGTTTTTCCCGATTTCACCTACTCCACCAAGAGCAAATACTTTAACAGACTCATTCTCTTTTCTCTTCATGTTGTTGCCTGGTTTAAAAATCTTGCAAACACTGATTTCACTAAAATTGCAGAGACACCAGGGGAAACTCTACAACCACCATATTTTCACCGTCCAAGACGAATGTCCTTACCGTTATGCGATATCATGTCCTTGTTTATTTTTTAAACCAGGTTTCACCTCTCTTTCATTATATAAATCAAATATCTTATTCGATATGATATGAAAATTTAATTAAATTATAATTTTTCCCAATTTTGCTAAGCATACCCGTACTAAGCTACTTAGCCATATTATACCTGATACAAGAAATAGAACACAAGTTAAATCGTGCGAAAGAAAGAGGAAAAGAACGGAATGACAACAAAAGTATCGAACGTATTTCCTTTATATTTACTCCGATTTTATACTCCATATTATTTTGAAGAACTAGCCATACATACGCTAAATTCATTTCATAATAGGGAGTTTCAAGATTTATTTTTCTAGAATCCAACAAAAACACTTACAAAATGGAGTTTTTTTATGAATTACGTCACATTTGAGGGGATTTCTCTAAAAACAGACACCGTAGTTTATTACGTTTATGCCATAATATCTATCATTTTTTGACTCAGTTAAAGGGGTACGATTATTTTCTTATACACATAATGAAGAAGCGATTAATATTCTTATAAGAACACATATAAGTAAGAAAAAGAGGAAAAGATTTGCATATAATAAAAAATGACCTAGTTCTACACTAGGTCATTTTTTATTAACGAGGGATAGATTGCATTACAGATTGTAACGTTACTCTTTCTTCTTCTGTTAATGGAAGAAGTGGTAAACGTACAGAACCTACATCTAATCCAACCATTTGTAACGCTGTTTTTACTGGAGTTGGACTTGGCGCCATAAATAATGAATCAGTTACTCTTACAAGTAATTGATGTAATTTTTGTGCCTTCTTAAATTCTCCTGCTTGAAATGCTGTAATCATTTCTTGCATTTCGTTTCCGATAACATGAGAGGCTACCGAAACGATACCTTTCGCTCCAACTGCCATAGCTGGTAACGTTAAACCGTCATCACCGCTGTATACCGCAAAGTCGTCCGCTGTTTTTTCAATGATTTCTGTCATTGTTAACACATCGCCGCCGGCATCTTTAATAGCAACAATGTTTTCTATTTCTGATAAACGAACAACTGTATCAACGGAGATTTGTACAATAGATCGTCCTGGAACGTTATATAGCATAACCGGAAGCGGCGTGCTTTCAGCAATTGCTTTAAAATGCTGATACATTCCTTCTTGACTCGGTTTGTTATAATACGGTGCTACTAGCATTACTGCATCCACACCAACTTCTGTTGCCTTTTTAGTTAAGTCAATAGAAGCATGCGTATTATTGCTACCTGTTCCAGCGATTACGGGCACTCTTTTATCGACAACAGATACGACATGGCGATATAACGCTACTTTCTCTTCTGAAGTTAATGTAGGAGATTCTCCTGTCGTTCCTCCTACCACGATTGCTGTTGTACCGTTATCAATTAAATAATTTACCAATTTCGTTGTCTTTGCAAAATCGATATTCCCGTTTATATCAAACGGTGTTACCATCGCGGTTGCAATTGTCCCAAAATCTATCATGGTCTCACTCCTTATTGTTCCAGTTGCTTTTCTTTTGAAAGCTCAAACGCACTATGTAATGCATTTACAGCCTCCACTAAATCAGTTTCTTTTACAAGAACCCAAATTGTTGTATGACTATCTGCCGATTGCAGGATTTGAATACCTTTTTCCGCTAAAGCTGTAACGATTTTCGCAGTAACCCCTGGGTATCCTGCCATTCCAGCCCCAACGATAGATACTTTCGCACAATGTTCTGTCACAATTGGCTCATATCCAAGGTTCTGTAATAATTTAACTGCATGACTTGATACATTATCACTCACCGTATATGCTACGCCAGTAGGTGAAATATTAATTAAATCAACACTTATTCCTTCGTTCGCCATCTCTTTAAACACATGTTGTTGCAAATCATATGCCGTTTCTTTTGCAAGCACTTTAATTTGCGTTACGTTTGATACGTGGGCAATGCCTGTAACAGGACGTTCTTCTACATCACGACCTCTTGTAGCACCGTCATATGCTGAAATAAGCGTACCTTCACTATCAGAATACGTAGAACGTACACGAAGTGGCACTTTTGCATGCATCGCAATTTCAACTGCACGTGGATGAACGACTTTCGCACCTTGATAAGCCATGTTACAAATTTCGTTATACGTTACAGTTTGAAGATGACGTGCATCTTTTACAATACGAGGATCCGCAGTCATAACACCTTCTACATCAGTGAATATATCGATGTATTCAGCATGAAGTGCAACACCTAATGCTGAAGCTGAAGTATCACTACCTCCGCGTCCAAGTGTTGTCGTATCACCTTTTTTCGTTTGTCCCTGGAATCCTGTAACGACGATTACATCTACATTTTCTAACTCTTCATGTATACGATCGCAATTCATTTCAATAATCTTTGCATTCGTAAAGTCATCATTCGTTACAAAACCAGCTTGTGCACCATTTAATGCTGCTGCTTTTATACCGTTCTCATTCAACATATTAGAGAAAACAATTGCAGAGATTAACTCTCCACACGATAATAATAAATCTTGCTCACGCTTAGAAATAGTAGATTCCTCTTGATTTACAAGACTTAATAACGTATCCGTTGCATATGGTTCACCTTTACGGCCCATAGCAGATACGACAGTAACTACTTTATAACCAGCAGCTAATGATTTTTTTATATGATGAAGCGCATGCTTACGTCCATTGTCATCACGTACTGATGTGCCACCAAATTTTTGAACAATTATTTTCATATTTTGCACCTTCTCTTAGCCGTTTACACTAATTGTAATTTTACTAAGCGCTCTGCAATTTGAACAGAATTCCATGCAGCGCCTTTTAATAAGTTATCAGATACGACCCAAAGATGGAATCCTTTATCGTTATTTAAATCTTTACGGATTCTTCCAACGAATACTTCGTTTTTACCTACTGCAGTAGCTGGCATTGGATATAACTGCTCTTCTGGATTATCTTGTAGAACAATACCTTCCGCATTTGCAAGTAAGCTCTTTAATTCTGCTACTGTTACGCCTTCTTTTTCTACTTCGATGTAAACAGACTCAGAGTGTCCTGATACAACTGGTAAACGTACACATGTTGCCGCTACTTCTAATTCAGGCATATGCATAATTTTTTTCGTTTCGTTAATCATTTTCATTTCTTCAAACGTAAATCCATTATCTTGGAATTTATCAATCTGTGGAATCGCATTAAAAGCAATTGGGAAATGCTTCTTATCACCTGATACAGGAAGAACATTTGCCTTAACTTCTTCGCCATTTAAGATTGCTTGTGATTGTTCATGCAGTTCTTCAATAGCTGCCGCACCAGCACCTGATACAGCTTGATATGTGGAAACGATTACTCGTTTTAAACCATATTGCTGACGAACTGGCTCAAGAGCTACTACCATTTGAATTGTAGAACAGTTTGGATTTGCAATAATACCATTATGTTCTTTTAAGTCGTTTTCATTTACTTCAGGTACAACAAGTGGCACGTTTTCTGTCATACGGAATGCACTTGTATTATCAACAACAATCGCACCGCGTTTTGCTGCTTCTGGCGCTAATTGTTTCGATACAGATCCACCAGCACTAAATAGTGCAATATCTACTCCTTCAAAGCTTTCAGGAGTTGCCTCTTGAACTGTAAATTCTTCGCCTTTAAATACAAGTTTCTTACCTGCAGATCGTTTAGATGAAAGTAACGTTAATTTCCCGATTGGAAATTCTCGTTTCTCTAAAGTATTTAACATTTGTTCACCAACTGCGCCGGTTGCTCCAACTACAGCGACATGAAAAGTTTTTTGCTTTTCCATCACTATGCCCCTTTCTAGATACCAATCCTTCTATAACTTAGAATCAGAAGGAGTATACAATACCCCTTCTAATCTTAATAACGTTAATTTTATCATATTCTACAGTAAGAATGATGGTTTCATCAAAAATTGTCCGTTTTTTTTCGTTTTTTAATTCATATATCTGAATTTTTCTACGACTACCGGTTGCAATTGCTTTCCTTGCAGCGCTTCTAATACTGTATCTTCCAGTAACTCCATACGAGCTACCATTGAGTTCGGTTTTTTCTCTGGCGCATCTTGACCGAATGGGACGAAGTAGATGTTTTTTGTTGCCATTAGGCGCATGAGATTTACCCCATTTAACCCTAAAGCATCATTCGTCGAAACTGCCAATACGACAGGCTTGCCATTTCTTAGCGTCGCTTTTGCTGCCATTAGTACTGGAGAGTCTGTCATTGCATTTGCAAATTTACTCATAGAATTTCCTGTTAAAGGAGCGATTACCATGCAGTCTAATGGAATTTTAGGTCCAAGTGGCTCTGCTCCAACAATTGAATTAATTGCTTTAAAACCTGTTATTTCTTCAATCTTCTTAATCCACTCTGCTCCTTCTCCAAATCTAGTATTTGTTGATTGAACAGTGTATGAAACAACAGGACGTACTTCTGCTCCTTCAGCAATTAATTTTTCTAAGTGCGGCATAACTTCCTCATACGTACAATGTGAACCTGTAAATCCGAAACCAATTCGTTTCCCCTTCAAACTCATTTCTTTTCCTCCTCCTTTGCGATTGCATCTGCTGCTAATAACTGAGAAAGAACATTTGCTAAGATTTGCCCAGCCGTTTTTGGGGCAACAATACCTGGTAATCCAGGTGCTAGCAATGCTTTGACTCCTCTTTTTTCTGCATATCTAAAGTCGGTACCGCCTGGTTTAGAAGCTAAATCAATCACTAACGTATGAGCTGGCATTTTTGCAATAACATTCGCTGTTACAACGAGGTGCGGAATCGTATTAATTACAATATCGATATTTCCTACTTCTTTCTCTATGTCTTGCATATGAAAAGGAGAAAACATCATTTCTGTAATACGTGCAATATGTTCAGATCGTCTTGCTCCAACTTTGACATGGGCTCCTAATGATTGAAATGCTCTCGCAACACTCATTCCTGTTCTACCAAATCCTAGAACCATTACATTGGACCCATGAATTGTATAGTCGGTATGTTGAATTACCATCATTAATGTACCTTCTACCGTTGGAATAGAATTGTATATTGCTACATCATCACGATCAAATAATTTAACAAGTTTTCGGTTCGTAGTAGATACGAGATTTTCCAAGTAAGGTGTACCAATACCTGAATATATAGTAAAGTGTTCTGGTGTATTTTCAATTTGTTCTTTCGTTATTGAAACTTTTTCATTTGAAAAAATAGTATCTACTTCTCCTTTGGCATTTGTACCGGCAACCGGCAAAATAATTGCGTCTACAGAAGTGAAATCTAAATTTTGTATACTTTCTTTTGCTGCCCCTGTGAAACCATGATCTAACTGATCAAAACCTATCAAAGAAAGTTTCGCATCCAATTCAACTAGCTTACGAATTACTTCTAGCTGCCTTGCATCTCCTCCTATGACAGCAATATGCATCTCAGTCAACATTCCCTAATTCACCTTCTTTTTCTGTCATTTATAAGAAAAGTGCCTACTTTTTCTTTTTCCTCCACATCATATGTAATGTACGAGTTTATGGTGATTGAAAATCCAAATGCACATATGATTTATCAGGTTTCTATGTAGATACAAAAAAAGATGACCAAAATGGCCATCCTTCACTCCGAATTTGAACGATCTATACTATCACAAAGAAGCATATCGTGTCCGACTTTCTTTATTTGACTCCATGCCACCCTTACTTCTTGTGGTTCCTTTTTAAAACCTCCCCACTTCCCTACAGGTATTATAAGTGTTTGTATTTGCCCGTCTTTCTCATTAATCTCTAAATCCATATAACCTAAGACTCCCATTTTTTCCGCTTTTTCTATATCTACAACCTCTTTACCACTTAATTCACTTAATCGCATACACACTCCACTCCCCTAATGAATTTTTCATTTGCATTGTCTATAATTAGTACCTATTCTATATGTATAAAAAAAATAACCTTCTCTCATTTAAAAAGAGAGAAGGTTATTTTTTTTACATCGTAAAAATTGATTATAGTTTTATTCCTTTTGGAAGTTTTCCGTCTGGACTAATAAGTGCCGCAGAGAACTCGTCAGTAAACATATTGCGAATTAATCCGTCCACATTTTCTTTTGTTACAGTGTTTACACTTTCAATAATCTCATCAAGTGAACGATGTTTACGAAGAAGCAATTCATTTTTACCGTTACGGCTCATACGGCTATTTGTACTTTCTAAACTTAACATTAAGTTTCCTTTTAATTGCTCTTTACTATTCATAAGCTCTTTTTCTGTAATACCTGTATTTTTCAATGTCTCTAATGTTTCTTGCATTGTTTCATACAATGTATCTAATTGTTGGCTACCTGTTCCACCGTAAAGTGTTAACATGCCTGTATCTTCATAAGAAGAGTGGTAAGAAAATACTGAGTAAGCTAATCCACGTTGCTCACGTACTTCTTGGAATAAACGGCTACTCATGCTACCGCCTAAAACATTATTTAATACAATTAAGTTATAAATATCTTCGTGTCCCATTTGTAAGCCTTTATATCCTAGACATAAATGAGCTTGTTCCGTTTCTTTTTTACGGGCTACCTTATTGAAATGGAAAATTGGGCTATGTACTTGTTCACGGTTTGTTGTTCCTTCATAACTACCGAAATATTGCTCCACTGTTTGTAAAAATGCTTCATCAATATTTCCTGCGATTGATACAACTACATTTTCAGGTGTATAATGATCTTTTATATATTGACGTAACGTATCACCTGTAAACGTATCAAGCGTTTCTTCTGTTCCTAAAATAGGATATCCAAGTGGATGCGTTTCATATGTTGCTTTCGTTAACATATCATGCACAATATCATCTGGAGCATCTTCGTACATTTTAATTTCTTCACATACGACATTCTTCTCTTTTTTCAGTTCTTCCTCATCAAATGTTGAATTAAAGAACATATCTGCTAAAACATCTAAAGCATATTTAGCATGCTCATCTAATACTTTTGCATAGTAACATGTATATTCTTTTGAAGTAAATGCATTCACTTGACCACCAATGCTATCAAATGATTCTGCAATCTCTCGTGCACTACGTGTTTCTGTCCCTTTAAAGAACATATGCTCTAAAAAGTGAGAAATCCCATTATTTTTTTCATTTTCATTTCTTGATCCCGCATGGATCCAAATACCAATTGCAACCGATCTTACAGTTGGTATATTCTCCATAACTATTCTTACACCATTTTTACAAGTATATTTTTTAATCAAAAACTTTCCTCCTACTGCCAGTTTCTCTAAATAAAACGCTATTATTTAATGATAACAAGTTTAAGGATGAATGTCATGCAAATGTATTTAATCCACACGTTTTTCATCCAGTAATTCAGTTATATTCCCCACTTTATATCCTTGTTCCTTCAATTTTGTAATCATTATATCTAAAGCCTCTGCTGTAGACGAAGTAGGATGCATTAATATGATAGCACCTGGATGTATTTTTCTCATTACTCTCTGCAATAGTACATCCGGCTCAGGGCGCTTCCAATCAATCGTATCTACAGTCCACATAATCGTTCCCATTTGAAAATCATCTGCAATCTTTACGACTTCATCTCGAAAACTTCCACTCGGCGGGGCAAACCATCTTACTTTTTGATTCGTTACTACTTCTATCATTCGATTTGTTTTTTGTAACTGATCTCGTATTTCATCTGACGATAACGTTTTCATATTTGGATGTGTGTATGAGTGATTTCCAACTTCTTGTTTTGCATCGACAATCATTTTTGCAAATCGCAAATTTTCTTTCACCCAACGTCCTTCTAAAAAGAAAGTGGCCTTCACATCATGCTTTTTCAATATCTCTAATATGCGAGGCAAATACTCATTTCCCCATGCCACATTTATTGTTAATCCTACCATCTTTTTATTTGGATGCCCTCTATAAATTGGAGCTGGTGATAAATCTTCTAAATGAACACTCGGTGAGACTTCTCTGAATTCAAGATATTTTTGATCAAATTCCTTTAGCTTCTTCATATTATTATACGATGCTTCAATATCCACTTGTCTTCCATTATATCCAGGTGTTGCCTTCCATATTTTATCAATCATCGCATTTTGAGGTGCAATCTCATACTGTTTTGCATGCTTTTGAATTTCTTCATGCAAGTTATCTTGCGCAAAAACAGAATAAGAGCCTAAACTGACATATAAAGAAAATATACATATGTATGCCAATATACGAACTTTCATATAAACCCTCCCAAATTAACTATATAAAAACATTTTCTTCTTATCTTTGTTAATTTGAGCGTTATAATGAAAACTATACCTATACCGACATAAAAATATATTGAACATCATGTTTTTTACATAACAAAAAAAGCCAGTTAAACTGGCTTTTACTTATTGCTGCTCTTGTTTGTTTTCTTCTTTAGCAGCTTCTTTTTCTTGCTCTTCTTTTAGCAATACTTTTCTAGATAGATTTACGCGACCTTGCTTGTCAATCTCGATAACTTTAACTGTAATTACATCACCGATTTTGACAACGTCTTCTACTTTACCTACACGCTCAAGTGCAAGTTCAGAAATATGAACTAATCCATCTTTACCGCTGAATAATTCAACGAAAGCACCGAATTTCTCAACACGTTTCACTTTTCCTTCGTAGATTTCACCTACTTGTACTTCGCGAACGATATCTTCGATAATTTTCTTAGCTTTGTCGTTCATTTCTTGGTTTATTGAAGAAATGAATACTGCGCCATCTTGCTCGATGTCAATTTTAACGCCAGTTTCTTCAATAATTTTATTGATTTGTTTACCGCTCGGTCCGATAACGTCACGGATTTTATCTGGATCAATTGTCATTGTAATAATCTTTGGAGCGTACGCTGATAATTCAGTGCGTGGCTCTGGAATAACAGATAACATATGATTTAGAATGTGCACACGACCAACTTTCGCTTGTTGTAATGCCTCTTCTAAAATTTCACGAGATAGACCATCGATTTTAATGTCCATTTGTAGTGCAGTTACACCTTGTGCTGTACCTGCTACTTTAAAGTCCATATCACCTAAATGATCTTCCATACCTTGAATATCAGATAAAATTGTGTAATGCTCACCAGTTTTAACTAGACCCATTGCAATACCTGCAACTGGAGCTTTAAGTGGAACACCAGCATCCATCATTGCTAAAGTACTACCACAAATACTTGCTTGTGAAGTAGAACCATTTGATTCTAAAACTTCAGATACAAGACGTACTGTGTATGGGAAATCTTTTTCAGATGGAATTACAGGCTCAAGTGCGCGTTCTCCTAGTGCACCGTGACCGATTTCACGACGACCTGGTCCACGCATTGGTCTTGTTTCACCAACACTAAATGATGGGAAATTGTAATGGTGCATAAAGCGTTTTGATTCTTCTACACCAAGACCATCTAAAATTTGCACATCGCCTAATGCACCTAATGTACAAATACTTAACGCTTGTGTTTGTCCACGAGTGAACAAACCAGAACCGTGTGTACGAGATAAAATACCAACCTCTGATGCTAATGGACGGATTTCGTCACCTTTACGGCCATCTGGACGGATTTTTTCAACTGTAATAAGACGACGTACTTCTTCTTTTACAATTTTATATAAAATCTCATTTACTTGTCCTAATGTATCAGCGTCAGCTTCCTGCGCTTCGTAATGCTCAATAACACGCTTTTTCACTTCGTTAATTGCATCTTCACGTGCATGTTTCTCATGTACTTGAATTGCTGAATGCATATCTTCTTCAGCCATTTCACGTACAGCTTGGTTAAGATCAGCGTCAACTTCATAAAGTTTCACTTCTGATTTCTCTTTACCTACAGCTTGTACAATCTCTTCTTGGAATGCAATTAGACGTTTAATTTCGTCATGACCAAACATAATTGCTTCTAACATTGTTTCTTCAGGTACTTGATCTGCTCCTGCTTCAACCATGTTAATCGCATCTTTCGTACCAGCTACAACTAAGTGGATATCACTTTGTTCTTGCTGTTCTACTGTTGGGTTAATAACGAATTCGCCATTAATACGGCCAACTGTCGCACCAGCGATTGGACCTTCAAATGGAATATCTGAAATCGATAACGCTAATGAAGAACCAAGCATAGCTGCCATTTCAGAAGAACAATCTTGATCAACACTCATTACAATGCTGACAACTTGTACTTCGTTACGGAAGCCATCTGCGAATAGCGGACGAATTGGACGGTCGATTAAACGACTTGCCAAAATTGCTTTTTCACTTGGACGACCTTCACGCTTAATAAAACCGCCAGGAATTTTTCCGACTGCATATAAACGCTCTTCATAGTTTACTGTAAGTGGGAAGAAATCTACATTTTTTGCTTCTTTTGATGCAGTTGCTGTAGATAGAACCGCTGTATCGCCATATCTTACTAATACTGCTCCGTTCGCTTGTTTTGCAAGCTGACCAGTTTCAACTGTTAGCTGGCGACCAGCTAAATCTATCGAGAAGACTTGCTTTTCTTGACTCATTTAAGTACCCCTCTCAATTTAAAGTATTCAATTCTTCTATGTAAATGGATAGTATATCACAATATTCTACCTCTAGTATTGCCTAAAATTAAGTAAGCTATAAAGCGTAGAAGATATATTTTTACCTAACAAAAAAGCGGGAATATTCCCGCTTCTTTGACTATCGACGTAAGCCAAGCTTTGTGATTAATTCACGGTAACGTGTGATATCGCTATTACGAAGGTAAGTTAGTAAGTTACGACGTTTACCAACCATCTTTAATAGACCACGACGTGAATGATGATCTTTCTTGTGAGTACGTAAGTGCTCGTTTAGAGTGTTAATTTGCTCCGTTAGGACAGCAATTTGAACCTCTGGAGAACCAGTATCAGTCTCATGAGTTCTAAATTGTGCAATGATTTCATTTTTACGTTCTTGTGTTAAAGCCATCCTATTTCACCTCCTATTAATTAAACCCCCAATTACCTAGCAAGCGTCGGTGAGTCGCAATGCCAAGCAATGGTTGTCATAAAGTACATAACATAGAATACTACTTTTCATTTGAAAAAGCAAGTATATTCTTTTCGCTCATAAAATATTCTTGTGCTGTTTTCTTATCTTTTGCGATTTGTTCAACTAACTCATCAATACCGTTGAATTTCTTTTCTGCTCTTATACGCATATGCCACTCTACTGTAACATTTTGATCGTATATATCTTTGTTAAATTCAAATAAGTGCACTTCAATTGATAATTGACGCTCATCTTCTTTAAAAGTCGGTTTATATCCAATATTACATACACCATCGTACCATTCATCGTGAACTTTTAATCTCACTGCATAAACACCTACAGGTGGCAATAAATACTCATCACTTAAACCTACATTAGCTGTCGGGAAACCAATTTGACGCCCACGTTTGTCGCCGTGTATAACTGTTCCCGCTACAGTATAGGCTCTACCTAAAATAGATGGAATTTGCTCCATTTCGCCATTTCGAATTAACTTTCGTAATGCTGTAGAACTTACTTTCTCTTCTTGAAATTCAACTTTTTCAATCACAGTCTGTGTAAACTCCCCTCTTGCATGAAATGGTAAAGTCTCCATCTTTCCTTTTCCTAAACGTCCATATGAATAATCAAACCCTGCTACTACATGCTTTACATTTAAACCAATAATATAATCATCTACAAATTGTTGCGGTAATAACCCTGCAAATGATTCATCAAATTTAATCACATATAATATATCGATTCCTAAGCTTTCGACTATTTTTTCTTTATCACGCATTGGTGTAATATACTCCACATGCGCATCCTTTTTCCCTAAAACAACAGATGGATGAGGATGAAATGTCATAACTGCACTTTTATATCCTCGTTCGTCCGCTATTTTTTTCGCAGTTCGAATTACACATTGATGTCCTAAATGAATGCCATCAAAAAATCCTAATGCCATTACAGTAGGTGGTAATTCTAATTTATTTTGTTCATGTGGATGAGTTAAATGAATAAGTTTCACGCTTGAATTCACCTTTTTCTGTAATAATCCTTCCAATAATTCATTATAGCTTTAGTTCTTGATTATTCACAAGTACTTTCATCGGCTTTAACATGCCAGGATGTTTCGGATGATGTTCATAAATTGCTAAGCAACGATCATTTTTATCAAACACTGTAATAAATGGTGCTGTTATTTCTAATTCATTCTTTAAGAACATACCATTCTTTATTTTCTCTGCTTGCTTTTCATCTACAACCATTTTTGGAAACTTACTTAATGCTTCATCAATTGAAATGAAGATAGACTCTACTGTTCCATTTTGCACGTTTTCTTCAATTTCTTCAAATGATATGCAATCTTCTAATAAAAATTCACCAGATGCCGTTCTTACAAGGTGAGACATATGTGATGGGAAACCAAGTTTCTCCCCGATCATTACAGCTAACGTTCTTACATATGTTCCTTTACTACACGTTACACGGAAACGGAATGAAATATTTTCTCCTTCAAAAACTTCACGATCATCAAGTAATACGAATTCATGAATTGTAATTGTACGAACTGGACGTTCCACCTCTTGTCCTGCTCTTGCATATTCATATAATTTTTTCCCGTTTACTTTTACAGCCGAGAACATTGGTGGCATTTGTTCAATCGTGCCTGTTAATTCCGCAAGGACTTTCTCTACTTCCATACGAGTAATAGTACGATCTACATTTTTCGTTTCAACAACCTCACCAGAAGCGTCTTCAGTTGTCGTTGAAAACCCTAATGTTACTTCACCTTCATATGTTTTCGTTTCACTTGTTAAAAATTGTGCAATTTTCGTTGCTCTTCCAACGCAAATTGGTAATACTCCTGTTACATCTGGATCTAATGTTCCCGTATGACCAATTCTCTTTTCTCGCAATATCTTTCTTAATTTAAATACACAATCATGTGATGTCATGCCTTTTGGCTTATGTAATAATACTACACCTTCCATATATGTTCACCTCATCATAATTCTTTCGTATTAAATATCCAAAACTTATTTTGCATTGAAAAAATGGATAGACAAATGTCTATCCATTATTCTTCACGTTTACCGTCTTTATTAATTTCATGTAAAAGTGTATCAATTCGATGACCATATCCGATAGACTCATCAAACTCAAAGGTAATTTCCGGTGTTTTACGAAGACGAATACGTTGGCCAATTTCTGAACGAATAAAGCCTTTTGCCTTCGCTAAACCTTTTAAAGTATTTTCTTTCTGTTCTTCGTCACCTAAAACAGAAATATATACTTTAGCAATTTGTAAATCACCACTCACTTGTACATCTGTTACTGTAACAAATCCAATACGTGGGTCTTTAATTTTACGACTGATAATATCGCCTAATTCTTTTTTCATTTGCTCGCCCACACGGTTCGCACGTAATTTCATAACTCTTCACCTCATTCAATACCATTCCAAATGTGTTATTGTACGTTCAATTTCAGGAAATGAATCGATGTACTCAAGTACACGATTCATTTCTTTTTCACAGATAACACGATTTGAGGATACGGAAACAATTGCAATTTCTGTACGTTGCCATACATCTTGGTGCCCAACTTCAGAAACAGCTACATTATAGCGCTGTTTCACACGAGTTAACACACGTTGTAAAATTGCACGTTTCTCTTTTAAAGAATGCACATCGTAAATCATACACTCGAATGAGAGTGAAGCGATAATCATCGCTTCACTTCTTCCATAATGTACGCTTCAATGATGTCCCCTTCTTTAAGATCATTATATCTCTCAATTGTAATACCACACTCATAGTTTTGTGCAACTTCTTTTACGTCGTCTTTGAAACGTTTTAACGTATCAAGTTGTCCTTCGAAAATTACTACGCCGTCACGGATAATACGTACGCCACTATCACGCGTAATTTTACCGTCTGTTACATAACAACCTGCGATTGTTCCAACTTTTGTTACTTTAAACGTTTGACGAACTTCTGCTTGACCGATTACTTTTTCTTCGAATTCTGGATCAAGCATACCTTGCATCGCTGCTTCAATCTCTTCGATTACTTTATAAATAATACGGTGTAAACGAATATCAACGTTCTCTAATTCAGCTGTACGCTTCGCGTTCACATCTGGACGTACGTTAAATCCAATTACAATTGCATTAGATGCAGAAGCTAAAATGATATCAGATTCTGTAATCGCACCTACACCAGTGTGAATGATTTTAACTTTTACGCCTTCAACATCAATTTTACGAAGTGATGCTGCCATCGCTTCAACAGAACCTTGTACGTCTGCTTTTACGATTAAGTTAATTTCTTTTACATCGCCCTCTTGGATTTGTTGGAATAAATCTTCAAGGCTTAATTTAGATTTCTCACCACGTTGTGCAACTAACGCTTCTTGTGCACGTGATTCACCAATTTGACGAGCTTTCTTCTCATCAGCGAATGCCATGAAACGATCTCCAGCCTGTGGTACTTCGTTTAAACCAGTAATTTCAACAGGAGTTGATGGACCAGCAACTTTTACACGACGACCAATATCACTTACCATTGCACGAACACGTCCGAATGAAGTTCCAACAACGATTGGATCTCCAACTCGAAGCGTACCGTTTTGAACAAGTAATGTCGCGATAGTTCCTTTACCTTTATCAAGCTGTGCTTCGATTACTGTACCAGTTGCATAGCGGTTTGGATTTGCTTTGTATTCTTCTACTTCACTTACAAGAAGGATCATTTCTAGTAAGTTGTCAATGCCTTCGCCTTGAATTGCAGAAATTGGTACGAAAATAGTATCTCCGCCCCAAGCTTCTGGAACTAATTCATATTCTGTTAGTTCTTGCATTACGCGATCAGGGTTTGCAGCTGGTTTATCCATTTTATTCACAGCAACAATAATTGGTACTCCTGCTGCCTTCGCATGGTTAATTGCTTCAACCGTTTGTGGCATAACACCGTCATCCGCTGCAACAACAAGGATTGTAATATCCGTTACTTGTGCACCACGAGCACGCATCGTTGTAAATGCTGCGTGACCAGGTGTATCTAAGAATGTAATCTTCTTATCGTTTACTTCAACTTGATATGCACCGATATGCTGAGTAATTCCACCCGCTTCGCCTGCAGTTACTTTTGAGTTACGAATAGAATCCAGTAATGTTGTTTTACCGTGGTCAACGTGTCCCATGATTGTAACTACAGCTGGACGTTCTTTTAAGTTCTCTTCATCATCTTGCTCATCAATGAATGTTTCAAACTCAGTCTCGCTCACAATTACTTCTTCTTCTACTTCAATACCGTAGTCGTTAGCAATTAACTCAATTGTATCTTTATCCAAGTCTTGGTTAATTGTTGCCATAATTCCAAGCATGAAGAGCTTCTTAATAATTTCAGATGGCTCTTTGCTTAATTTTTTAGCAAGATCTCCTACTGTAAGGCTTCCAGAGAAAGTAATTTTATCTGGTGTTTCTACAATTTGAGTTTGTTGTCTACCAGCAAAGTTCTCTTGACGTTTGTCTTCGTTTCCTTTGCCTTTTTTCTTTTTCTTATTGCTGTTCTTTTTACTGCGAACAACTTTTTCTTCTACTTCAAACTCATCTGCAACAGAAGGTTTTTCAGTTTGATATTCATTATCTAATTTATTTACTACTTCATCGTCTAACATTGTCATATGATTCGAAACCTCGATATTCATTTCTTTTAGTTTTGTCATAAGATCTTTACTTGAGATATTATGTTTTTTTGCATATTCATGCACTCGAATTTTACTCATACCTTCACCCCCGGTAATTTGTATCGAGCATGCTACGCAGCTTTTTCGCAAAGCCTTCATCTAACACAGCTACAACGACTCGCTCATCTCTCCCAATCGCATGCCCTAATTGTTGTCGATTTTCGACCTTTCTCATTGGTACGTTGTAGTACGTAGTTTTATCTGTGATGCGTTTTGTAGTATTTACTGACGCATCTTCAGATAGCAATACAAGTTTTGCTTTGCCACTTCGTACTTCTTTTAAAACGAGTTCTTCACCCGAAATAATTTTCCGAGCCCGGTTTGCTAGTCCTAAAAACGATTTCCAATCGGACACTTATTTCGACTCCTTCTCAACAAGCTCAAGAAGCTCTTCATATAAAGAACCGTCGATTTTCGCTTTTAGATGATGTTCCAAAACATTTTTCTTTTGAGCTTGAAGAATGCTCTCCTTGTCCTTCGACAAGTAAGCACCTCGTCCTGATTTTTTCCCAGTTAAATCAATGGACACTTCTCCCTCTTTGGAACGAACAATGCGAACGAGCTCTCGTTTTGATTTCATTTCTTGCGTTGCAACACATTTTCGTAACGGAACTTTTCGATTGCTCATACTCATCACCTCTATTCGATTTCGTCTTCCACTGAATCGAATCCAAATGCGATTACGCTATCTTCTTCTGTTACAATACCAAGTTGTTTCGCATCAGACTCACTCTTAATGTCAATTTTCCAGCCTGTTAATTTAGCTGCAAGACGTGCATTTTGTCCACGCTTACCGATAGCTAATGATAGCTGGTGGTCTGGAACAACTACTGTTGTCGCTTTTTCTTCTTCATCTACAAGTACTTTAACAACTTGTGATGGGCTTAATGCATTTGCAACATATTCAACTGGATCATTTGACCAGCGAACGATGTCAATTTTTTCACCTTTTAATTCGTCTACAATGCGTTGTACACGTTGCCCTTTTGGTCCTACACAAGAACCAACTGGATCAACATCAGTGTTCTCTGCATATACAGAGATCTTAGAGCGATCGCCAGCTTCACGTGCTACAGAACGAATTTCTACAGTTCCATCATAGATTTCAGGAACTTCCATTTCGAATAAACGTTTTAAAAGACCAGGATGTGTACGTGATACGTAAATTTGTGGTCCTTTTGTCGTTTTTTCTACTTTCGTAATGAATACGCGAATACGATCATGTGGTTTGTATTGCTCATTAGGCATTTGCTCACTTACAGGTAATAAAGCTTCTACTTTTCCTAAGCTTACATAGATGAAACGAGCATCTTGACGTTGTACAATACCTACCATAATATCTTCTTCACGATCACTAAACTCAGAGTAAATAACACCGCGCTCTGCTTCACGCACTCGTTGTGTTACAACTTGTTTTGCAGTTTGTGCTGCAATACGACCAAAGTCTTTTGGTGTTACTTCAATTTCTAGTACGTCACCATCTTGGTAGTTTGGATTAATTTGTCTTGCTTCCTCTACAGAAATTTCAAGACGTGGATCAAACACATTGTCTACTACGTCTTTACGTGCTAAAACTTGAATTGTTCCCACTTCTGGGTTAAAGCTCACACGAACGTTTTGTGCTTGATTAAAATTGCGCTTATAAGCAGAGATTAAAGCTGCTTCAATCGCATCAATAATAATGTCTTTGCTAATGCCTTTTTCAGATTCTAATACGAGCAAAGCATCTAATAACTCAGTGCTCATGAAGATCCCCCTTCTAACTAAAACGTAACAGCAAGTCGCGCATTTGCGACTTTATCCATCGAAATTTGGATTTCTTTTTTACGTGTTTTAATTGTTAATAATAATGTTATTGTTGTACCATCGTAAGAAAGCAGTTTTCCTTCAAACATCTTTTCACCATCAATCGGCTCATATGTTTTAATTGCCACTTGTTTTCCTACCGCTTGCTGGAAGTCTTTTTCTTTCTTTAATGGGCGTTCCGCTCCAGGAGATGATACATCCAAAAAGTAAAGATGAGGAATTGGGTCCTCTTTATCTAAAGCTTCGCTTAAACGTTCACTTACCGCACCGCATTCTTCAATGTCGACTCCCTTTTCAGAATCGATGAATACGCGTAAGAACCAGTCTTGTCCTTCTTTCACATACTCTACATCTACAAGTTCAAGATTTAACTCTTCAACGATCGGCTGCGCAAATGCTTCTACAACTTCTGTGACTTTCTTATCCATAAACAGCCTCCTTCCTGCCGTCATGTACCATTTAAAAGAAGAAGACCCCGCCAATTTAAAAACGGTCTATCTTATTCTTTCTCGTTAGCTAACAAAAGCCCCTGCTGTTCAGCAGGGATTATCTGTCTTAGTATTACCAAATTTAAGAAGTAAAACTTGTAACAAAATATGTATATACGACAGAAATCTTTTACCTATCTACGTAGATAAAACATAGATAGTAACACGAAAGAGTGGGTTTCCCCACTCTTTTCTTTACACAATATACATGACATGGTTATCTCGGTTAATAGTATATCATAGGAAATGTTGATTTGCAAAGACTTTTCCTACCTACTAGAACAGTGATAACTGGTTTTGATCTGGTAAGTCTCCTAAACAACCTTGGCTATCTAAATACTCAATAATTGTTTTCGAAACCTTACTTCGCTGTTGCAAGTCTTCTTTTGATAAGAAGTCTCCATTTTTACGTGCTTCTACAATACTTAAAGCTGCGTTTGTGCCAAGACCAGGTACTGCATTAAATGGAGGGATTAATGTATCTCCATCAATAATAAATTCTGTTGCATGTGAGCGGTATAAATCCACCTTTTGGAATGAGTATCCACGCTCACACATTTCAAGTGTCATTTCTAGTACCGTTAATAAACTCTTCTCTTTCGGCGCAGCATCGAGTCCCTTTTGAGCAATTTCATCAATTCTTGCACGTATAGATGCTGAACCTTTCGCCATTGCCTCTACATCAAAATCATCTGCACGAACTGTAAAATATGCGGCATAGAATAACAGTGCAAAATGTACTTTAAAGTATGCGATACGTACAGCCATAAGTACGTAAGCAGCCGCATGGGCTTTAGGGAACATGTATTTAATCTTCTTACATGAATCAATATACCAACCTGGTACATTATTATTTTTCATGTCTTCTTCCCATTCTTCCGGTACACCTTTACCTTTACGAACCGACTCCATGATTTTGAAGGCTAATGATGGATCTAGACCTTGATAGATTAAATATACCATGATGTCATCACGACAACCGATAACTTCGCTCAGCGTACATGTACCGTTATAAATTAACTCGTTTGCATTACCAAGCCATACGTCGGTACCATGTGATAGTCCAGAAATTTGGACTAACTCTGAGAATGTCGTCGGTTTTGTCTCTTCTAACATCTGTCTTACGAATTTTGTACCAAACTCTGGTATACCAAGTGTACCTGTTTTACAGTTAATTTGTTCTTCCGTTACCCCTAACGATTCTGGACCAGAGAAAATTTTCATTACTTCTGGATCATCCGTTGGGATTGTTTTCGGATCAATACCACTTAAATCTTGTAACATACGAATAACGGTCGGATCATCGTGTCCTAGTATATCAAGTTTCAATAAATTATCATGAATCGAGTGGAAATCAAAATGCGTTGTTCTCCATTCAGCACCAATTGAATCAGCTGGATACTGTATTGGTGAGAAATCAAAGATATCCATGTAATCTGGCACAACGATAATACCGCCTGGATGCTGTCCTGTTGTACGTTTTACACCGGTACACCCTGCTACTAAGCGATCAATCTCTGCATTTCGAATCGTTAAGTTATGATCATTTGCATAACCTTTTACATATCCGTAAGCAGTTTTTTCCGCAACTGTACCAATCGTTCCTGCACGATATACATAGTCTTCACCGAACAGTACTTTCGTATAGTTATGGGCACGTGGTTGGTATTCCCCGGAGAAGTTCAAATCGATATCGGGTACCTTATCTCCTTTAAATCCAAGGAATGTTTCGAACGGAATGTCATGTCCATCTTTTACATATGGAATATTACAAGCAGGACATTCTTTATCTGGTAAGTCAAAACCAGAGCCTACAGAACCATCATTAAAGAATTCTGATTGCTTACACTTCGGACATACATAGTGTGGTGGTAATGGGTTTACTTCTGTAATTTCCATCATCGTTGCAACAAATGATGATCCTACCGATCCACGCGAACCTACTAGATATCCGTCTACTAACGATTTTTTCACAAGCTTATGTGAAATTAAATAAATTACGGCGAATCCATGCCCAATAATACTTTTTAATTCTTTTTCTAAACGTGCTTCTACAATTTCCGGTAGCTCTTCACCATAAATGCTACGCGCCATTTTATAACTCATATCACGCGTTTCATCATCAGCACCTTCAATTTTCGGTGTGTATAGATCGTCTTTTACTGGATGCACATCACCAATTAATGACGCAATCTTTTGTGTATTTGTTACAACAACTTCTTTCGCTTTATCTTCACCTAAGAATGAAAAACATTCTAACATTTCATCAGTTGTACGGAAATGTACTGGCGGTAATGAATGTCGATTTAACGGATTGGCTCCGCCCTGCGAACTGACTAAAATTTTACGATACATTGCATCCTCAGGGTCTAAATAATGCACGTTTCCTGTAGCAACAACTGGTTTATCTAACGTCTCACCTAGTTTTACTAAGTTAGAAATAATTGTTTTTAATTGACCTTCGTCTCGAACAAGTTCACGTTCTACTAAATGACGCAACACCTCTGGAGGCATTACTTCAATGTAATCATAGAACTGGGCAATTTCTTCTACCTCTTCAGGTGCCTTTTGCATCATTGCCTCGAAAACTTCACCTTTATCACAAGCCGTTCCTACTAAAATTCCTTCACGGTATTTTTTTAATAGTGACCTCGGCACACGTGGTACACGGTAAAAGTAATTAAGGTGAGAATATGAAACAAGTTTATATAAATTTTTCAATCCAACATCTGATGTGGCAAGTAACGTCATATGACTTGGACGGCCACGCTTATACGCATCCCCTTGTCCCATGCTATCATTTAATTGATCGTGATATTCAAATCCCTTTTCAATTACGTCTTTCAACATTTTCTCAAGTAAATATCCCGTCGCTTCTGTATCATAAATCGCACGGTGATGTTGTGTTAATTCAATATCAAGTTTTTTACACATCGTATTTAATCGATGATTTTTCATTTCTGGGAATAAGAATCGTGCAAGTTCTAACGTATCAATAACGGGGTTATTCGTTTTTTCTAGTCCAGCCTTTTTAAAACCTACGTTAATAAAGCCCATATCAAAGCTCGCGTTATGGGCAACAAGTGTATGGTCGCCCATCCATTCCTCAAACTTTTTAAACACTTCGTCCACTTCAGGTGCATCAGTTAACATATCATCTGTAATACCTGTTAATTCAATGATCGTCGCCGATAATGGTTGATGCGGATTTGCAAAAGATTCAAAGCGGTCAATAATTTCGCCACCCTTTACTTTTACAGCAGCCAACTCAATAACTGTATCGTATACAGCTGATAAACCTGTCGTCTCAACGTCGAAAACAACATACGTTTCCTCTGCAAGTAAACGATGCGCTTCGTTATATGCTATCGGTACACCATCATTAACTAAATTTGCTTCTACACCATATATAACTTTAACTCCAGCCTTCTTCCCCGCAGAATACGCCTCTGGGAAAGACTGAGCCACGGCATGGTCTGTAACCGCAATAGCCTCATGTCCCCATTTACCAGCTTGAGCAACAAGCTTAGAAACTGGAGTGACAGCGTCCATTTGACTCATCGGAGTATGGAGATGCAGCTCTACTCGTTTTTCGCCTTCTGGTGCTTTATCTTTACGAGACGGTCCTGTTATTTCATTAATATCATTTGCAATCATTACTAAATCTCGAACGAATGTATCGTTTTGAACAGAACCACGCGCTTTCACCCACATTCCTTTTTTCAAGGATTGCAGCATTGGAATATCTTCTTTGTCACGCGAGAACATTTTGATCATAATAGAATCCGTATAATCCGTTATTTTTAAAGTTAATAACGTACGTCCACTACGAAGCTCTTTTGTTTCTACATGGAAGACATATCCTTGAACCGTTTTTCTTCTTTCTTCATCTTGAATTTCTCGCATCGGTGTAATCTCTTCATCTGGCTTAATAAGATACCCGAGTGTAATCGGTCCTTCATACACAACGCTGCTTTCTTCAGCTTGCTTCTTCGCCATTTCTTCCATAGCTTGTATAACACGCTCGCGGTCTTCTTGCTGCGTTTGTTCACGAAACTTTTGCATTTCTTCTGTATTTTGCTGTATATGTGTGTCTAACTGAAAACGCGGGAATCCAAAAACTTCGTATTGATCCCCTACTGGTTTCGCAACGTTTTTCTTTAAAGCAGTAGACTCCAGCTCGTTATTCACATTTATTAGCAACTTCACTCCATTCACCTGCGGAAGCTGCTTCTTTAAGTATGCGAACATAGGTGAAAATGTAATTCGTTCCGTACAAAGCGGCCAATACGCCCTCACTTCTTCTTCTGTAAATTGTTTATTCTCTGTTTCTAATGCAAATGTTGTTCTTGCAATATGAGAAAATGATTGCTTAAGCTTTGTTTCTAGCAATTCATATAATTCTGTAGGCAAAATACGTGGCACTTGTAAATCAAAATGCCAACTTTTATTCGCTTTATCAATAACGAGCCTTTCAATACCACCGCCTTGTAAATATTGATTTATAAGGTCGTCTGGTATTTGCAACTGCTGGAGCAAAATTTGAAATCGCTCTTGTTGTTCATTTGTTAAAGACATAAGCACTCTCCTTCCATTTGCTATTATAAATTGAAACGTACCACAAAGAAAGATTTCTCACCTCTTCTTTTACAAAATACGTTTACAAAGAAAGAGAAGGTACCCCATTACGAGGTACCTCTTCTTATTTTAAAATATTTGCAATATATGTTTGAAGTTCTTCTACGTTTACTTCTTCAGACTCACCTGTAGCACGTACTTTCACTTCTACAATACCTTCGTCTGCTTTTTTACCAACTGTAACACGAACTGGAAGACCGAATAAATCTGCATCTGCAAATTTAACACCTGCACGTTCTGCACGATCGTCTAATAACACTTCAGAGCCTTGTTCTTGTAATGAGTTGTAGATATTTTCACCCATTTCACGTTGTGCATCCGATTTCATATTTACTGGAATTACATGCACATGGAACGGTGCTACAGCTTTTGGCCAAACTAAGCCGTTCTCATCGTTAAACTGCTCTGCAATTGCTGCCACTGTACGAGATACACCGATACCGTAACAACCCATAATAAGTGGTTGTGTTTTTCCGTTTTCATCTAGGAATGTTGCGTTCATTGCTTCACTATAACGAGTTCCTAATTTGAATACATGACCAACTTCAATTCCGCGTGCAAAAAGAATTGTTCCGTTTCCATCTGGAGATTGGTCTCCTTCTTGGATGAAGCGTAAATCTGTATATTGACTTACTTTAAAGTCACGTTCTGGATTTACATTTACATAATGGAATCCTTCTTCATTCGCTCCTGAACATCCGTTAACAATTGATGCTACAGCATGATCAGCAATAATTTCGATATCACCTGTTACATTAATCGGTCCTAATGAACCAACTTCACAATTTAATAATGCTTTTACTTCTTCATGAGAAGCAAGCTCAACAACTGAAGCGCCGTATACATTTTTCACTTTCACATCGTTTACTTCGTGATCACCACGAACAAGTACCACTACTAATTTCTCATCTACTTTAAACACCATAGACTTAATGCACTTGTCAGCTGCAATGTTTAAGAATGCAGATACTTCTTCAATTGCTTTTTGGTCTGGTGTTGCTACTTTTTCAAGTGCTTTTTCTGCTTCGTCACTCTTCGTATACGTAGCTACAACAGGAGCCATTTCGATGTTTGCTGCATAATCAGATGTGTCAGAGTATGCAATTGTATCTTCACCAACATCAGATAATACCATAAATTCATGTGTATCTTTTCCGCCCATTGCTCCAGAATCAGCAATAACTGCACGGAAATTCAAGCCACAGCGAGCAAAAATGTTAGAGTATGCTTTATATAAACGATCGTATACTTCATCTAAGCTCTCTTGTGTAGCATGGAAAGAGTATGCATCTTTCATTAGAAACTCTCTTCCACGTAATAAGCCGAAACGAGGTCTTTGCTCATCACGGAATTTTGTTTGAATTTGGTATAATGTTAACGGTAATTTTTTATATGATTTCACTTCATCACGCACAAGATCCGTAATTACTTCCTCATGTGTCGCTCCTAATGCGAATTCACGGGCATTACGATCTTTCATACGCATTAATTCAGATCCGTAAGAATACCAACGACCTGATTCTTGCCACAATTCCGCAGCTTGCATAGCTGGCATTAATAATTCTACAGCTCCTGCGCGCTCCATTTCTTCTCGAACGATACGTTCTACTTTGTGTAATACTTTTAATCCAAATGGTAGAAAGCTATAAATACCAGAAGCATTTTGACGCATAAAACCTGCACGAAGTAATAGCTGATGACTCTTAATTTCAGCATCAGCTGGAACTTCACGTAATGTAGGACTGAATACCATACTTTGTTTCATTTATTTGCACCTCTTCATTTTACTCTTACACGCAGTAAAACCCCTCACCTCGAGTTAGGTGAGGGATTTTATTCTACGAGCTCTATTTCATTATAAGTTTCACTTTATTTTACAAGAAAAACTTACGAATGTCATTCCAAGTTACAACTAACATAAGTAACATTAATAATGCAAAACCAATAAAGTGAACCATTCCTTCTTTTTGGCGATCAATTGGTTTCCCTCGTAACGCTTCAATTAAGAAGAAGAATAAACGGCCACCATCTAAAGCAGGAACTGGTAATAAATTAAATAAACCAAGATTAATGCTTAGAACTGCAGCTAAACTTAGTACACGCGTAAACCCATAATCTACAACTTGATCTGTTAGATTATAAATTCCTACTGGACCTGATAACTCATTAATAGAAAATTGACCAGTTACTAATTTAACAAGAGATTCAAAAATTAGTTTCGTCCATTGGTACGTTTGTTCAAATCCTGATTTAATAGAACCCATTACTGTTTTCTCTACAGGAGAATACACACCGATTCTACCAACTTCGTCTTTTCCTTCTTTATCGAGTGTTGGCGTTACTTTCACATTAAACTGTTCATTATCACGCTTTACTTGTAACGTAATTTCTTTATTTGGGTTTTCACGTACAATAGTAACAACATCTTTCCATGTACTTGTGTTTTTCCCATCAATAGCTTGAATTGTATCATTCTCTTTCAATCCAGCTTGCTGTGCTGCACTGTTATCCATCACTTTTCCGACCATTGGTTTGTCAATAGGAACCCCTTGTACAAATCCAAGAATCACAAAAATAACAAATGCTAAAATGAAGTTCATTGCAGGACCCGCAAAGATTGTTAAAGCGCGTTGCCCTAGTTTTTTCGAGCCAAATTGTCTATTATACGGAGCAATTTGAATTTCTTCCCCCGCAGTAATAATACGAGCCTTTTCATTCACTCGGAATGTTTGAAGCTCTTCCTCGTACTCTTCATAGCCCGAAATTGTTAAATTATGCTCCAAATCAGCTTGTTCGACTTCAATAACACGAACATTTGGATACTTTTCATATCCATCAAAAACTAATTTCACAACTTCGTCTTTTTCATTTAATACAAGGCCAACCTTTTTCCCAGGCTTTAACTCAACTGTGTCCGCATCCTCGCCGGCCATTCTTACATAGCCACCAAGGGGCAGTAATCGAATCGTATACACCGTTTCATTCTTTTCAAATGAGAATATTTTCGGACCAAAACCAATCGCAAACTCGCGGCATAAAATACCTGCTCTTTTTGCGAAATATAGATGCCCTAGCTCATGGAAAAATACGAGTGCACCGAAAATTAATATAAAGGCAATCGCTGTATTCAATTCCATAACCACCTTTGCTAAATTTGTTCCATCACAAACCGTCTTGTGGCCGCATCAATTTCCAAAATTTCCTCTAAGCTCGGTCGTGCAATGACATTGTGATGGTTCATTGCTTTTTCAATGAGGTCTTCCACTGTTAAGAAACCAATTCTCTTTTGTAAAAAGGCTTCAACCGCTACTTCATTCGCTGCGTTCATTACAGCTGGCATACTTCCACCTGCTTTTCCAGCTTCATACGCAAAACGTAAACAACGGAATCGTTCTTGGTCCATTTTCTCAAAATGCAACGTCCCTATTTCCCATAAGTTTAACTGTTTTGTGTCTGAAAGAGGCAATCTATCAGGATATGTAAGTGCGTATTGAATTGGTACTCGCATATCAGGTGAACCAAGCTGCGCCATTACACTACGATCTTCAAATTCAACCATAGAATGGATAATACTTTCTTTATGTAAAACAACATCGATTTGCTCATAAGGGATACCAAAAAGCCAATGCGCTTCAATTACTTCTAGTCCCTTATTCATCATTGTAGCAGAATCAATTGTAATTTTCGAACCCATTGACCAGTTTGGATGTCGAAGCGCATCTTCTACGGTCACATGATGCAATTCATCCCTCGTTTTATCACGGAAACTTCCACCAGAAGCCGTTATAATAAGACGAGAAATTCTTTTTTCATTTTCACCATTCAAGCACTGAAAAATAGCCGAATGTTCACTATCTACTGGAAGTAACGAAACATTATGTTTTCGTGCTGCTTCCATTACAAGATGTCCTGCAGTTACTAACGTTTCTTTATTTGCAATTCCAATTGTTTTTTTCGCCTCAATTGCACGAAGTGTTGGTAACAACCCTACGCTACCTACAACAGCATTTACTACAATCTCCGCATCTGGATGTAATGCTACTTCTAAAAGTCCTTCACTACCATATACAATTTTTGTATTACCAGAAACAGATTGTAATTTTAAAACATCTTCCTCTCTTTGCACAGAGACGATTTGCGGAGAAAATTCTTGAATTACCTTTACTGCGTAGTCAATATTTTTCCCTACAGAAAAAGCAACGAGACGGAATTGGTCTGGGTGCGAGCGTAATACATCTAAAGTTTGTGTACCAATTGATCCGCTTGCACCTAATAAACTAATGTTTTTCATGACTCCAACCCCTCGTTCATTTATTAATTGTATTGTAATAAGAAGTAGAGAATTGGTAAAACGAATAACCAACTATCTGTTCGGTCTAATATACCACCATGCCCAGGTAAAATTGTACCTGAATCCTTTACGCCATAATGACGTTTAAAAGCAGATTGTACTAAATCACCAATTTGTCCAAAAATAGAAATGATAATTGTCAGCACAATTAAAATTACTACATTCGATTCGACTGGGAAGAACACGTTGTAAACAAGTGCCACAATAATTCCACAAACGATACCGCCTAATGAACCTTCAATCGTTTTATTCGGACTAATTTCTGGCCACAATTTTCTCTTGCCCAATGCTTTTCCTACGAAATATGCGCCTGAATCAGTAGCCCATATAACAAATAATGCGCAAAATACATATTTAATTCCTAATATTCTCGTTTCATTTAAATATAAGAATCCCATTGCCACATATGTCGTTGCCATCAGTAAAAATGAAGCATTATCAAAAGTAAATGTATTCTTAGAAAGGACTGTATATGATAAAAGTAATAAAACAATCACAAATGTGATTTCCAATTTACCTAATCCAATCCATGTAAACAGTTCTGATGCACTACTTGGAATTAAAAGAATCCACAATAATACTGCAGCTAAAACTGTCGGTACTGAAATAAGCGTAAGCTTATTCATACGAATTAATTCATATAAACCTATAGAAGCAAGTGCATACACTAAAACCGTAAAAGGCACGCCACCGTATATTACGATGGGAATGAATAGCGCGGCAGCAACCACTCCAGTAATAATTCTCTGTTTCACTACCAAACCCTCTCTTTCTACACGCCTCCGAATCTGCGCCCTCTATGTTGAAAGTCAGTAATCGCATTTAGCAAATGTTCTTCTTTGAAGTCTGGCCAATACACGTCTGTAAACCAAAACTCCGAATATGCAATTTGCCATAACATGAAATTACTAATACGTAGCTCTCCGCTTGTTCGGATTAACAACTCTGGATCAGGTAAAGAACTCGTCATTAAGTAGGAGGAAAGCATTTCTTCACTTACCTCTTCAGAACGAATTTTTCCTTCCTCATTATCTTTCATCATATGTTGCACAGCAGAAACGATTTCATCTCGACTTCCATAGTTTAACGCGAAATTAAGAATTAATCCCGTATTCTCTTTCGTATCTTCCATGGCTTTCTCCATCGCTCTGCGTGTATGCGTAGGAAGACGATCTTTTTGCCCTATTACTCGGACTTGTACGTTTTCTTCAATCAATTCTGGTAAAAATGTACCTAGAAATTCTTCTGGAAGCTTCATTAAATAATCAACTTCCTTTTTCGGTCTTTTCCAGTTCTCAGTTGAAAAAGCATAGAGAGTTAACACTTTCACATTAAGTTTACTTGCAAATTTTGTAATTTTCTTTACAACTTGCATACCTTCATGATGTCCCGCAATACGAGGCATTGCTCTCCTCTTTGCCCATCTTCCATTCCCATCCATAATGATGGCAATATGTTCTGGGATATATCCTTTTTTCACTTCTTCAACGAGATGATCAAACGATGTGTCCTTTTTACCTTTAAAAAAAGGAAAGTTTTTAAACATCATTCATACCCTCCAGCAAGCAGACGTATGCCTAAAAGTGTAAAAAGACCCCCTTAAGAAGAGGGTCATATTTGCGAAGTTATCGCTATTACACTTCCATGATTTCTTTTTCTTTGTTTTTTGCGATTTCGTCAACTTTTGCAATATATTTATCTGTTTCTTTTTGGATATCTTCAGTATATCCTCTTAAATCATCTTCTGTAATCTCGCCAGCTTTTTCAAGCTTCTTAAGATCATCATTTCCGTCACGACGTACGTTACGAACAGCAACTTTTGCTTCTTCAGCATATTTTTTCACAACTTTTACAAGATCACGACGACGCTCTTCTGTTAGTGCAGGGAATGCAATACGAATTACAGTTCCATCATTAGAAGGGTTTAAGCCTAAATCTGCTTTTAAAATTGCTTTTTCAATATCACCGATAGAAGTTTTATCATAAGGTTGAATTACTAGTAAACGCGCTTCTGGAACTGTAATGTTCGCTAATTGCACAACTGGTGTTGGTGCACCATAGTAATCAACTTGTACCTTATCTAATACAGACGCGTTTGCACGACCAGCACGAACTGTTGCTAATTCACGAGAATAAGCAGCAACTGCTTTTTCCATTTTTTCATTTGAAGACTTCAATACTTGTTGTCCCATATTTATTTCCCCCTTACCACTGTTCCGATATTTTCGCCTAAAACGGCACGTTTAATATTACCTTTTTCCATAACTGAGAATACAATTAGTGGAATATCATTATCCATACATAGAGAAGAAGCTGTAGAATCCATTACACCTAAACCTTCTTTTAATACATCTAAGTAAGTAAGCGTTTCGTATTTTGTAGCTGTTGGATCAATAGATGGATCCGCATTATATACACCATCTACATTGTTTTTCGCCATTAAAATTACATCTGCTTCAATTTCTGCCGCACGTAATGCTGCTGTTGTATCTGTAGAGAAGTATGGGTTACCTGTACCTGCTGCAAAGATAACAACACGTTTTTTCTCTAAGTGACGAACTGCTTTACGACGAATGTAAGGTTCTGCAACTTGACGCATCTCAATTGAAGTTTGTACACGAGTTTGAATTCCGATATTCTCCAAGCTATCTTGAAGAGCTAATGAATTCATAACTGTCGCTAACATGCCCATGTAATCTGCCCCTGCACGATCCATGCCCATTTCACTTCCAATTTTTCCACGCCAAATGTTACCGCCACCAACAACAACAGCAACCTCTACATCAAGTTCTGCAATTTCTTTTACTTGTTCCGCAACTGACTTAATAACAGTTGGGTTAATTCCAAATCCTTGCTCTCCAGCTAAAGCTTCTCCACTTAGCTTTAAAACGACACGATTATATTTCGGTTTACTCATAATGAACCTCCAATTGCTTACATCTTTATTTTAAAAAAGGGAACACAATGTGTTCCCTAATCTGTATTAGTTACTACCTTTTACTTGGTTCATTACTTCTTCAGCAAAGTTGTCTTCGCGTTTTTCGATACCTTCACCAACAGCGTAGCGAACGAATCCTTTTAATGTTCCGCCTTTAGACTCAACGAACTGACGAACTTTCATATCAGGGTTTTTAACGAATGCTTGGTCAAGTAAGCAAATCTCTTCGAAGAATTTGCCTAGACGGCCTTCAACCATTTTCGCAACAATTTTCTCAGGCTTGCCTTCGTTTAATGCTTGTTGTGTTAATACTTGACGCTCATGCTCAACTTCTTCAGCTGTTACAGCATCGCGGTCGATGTATTTAGGGTTAACTGCAGCGATGTGCATTGCAACATCTTTAGCAGCAGCTTCATCAGTAGAACCTTCAAGAACTGTTAATACACCAATGCGTCCACCCATGTGTAGGTAAGCGCCGAATGCATCTGCATCAGTTTTTGATACGATTTCGAAACGACGAAGTGTAAGTTTTTCACCAATTTTAGCGATTGCTTCGTTGATGTGCTCTTCAACTTTTTTACCGTTTTCCATTGTTTGAGCCATAGCTTCTTCAACGTTA
Source organism: Bacillus sp. FSL K6-2944 (assembly GCF_038005385.1). Taxonomy (NCBI): domain Bacteria; kingdom Bacillati; phylum Bacillota; class Bacilli; order Caryophanales; family Bacillaceae; genus Bacillus; species Bacillus sp. FSL K6-2944. The sequence goes on from NZ_JBBOTE010000001.1 coordinate 2,618,042, forward strand.
GCTGGTTTGTTAGTTAATAAGTGAGCAGCTAATTCTTTAATTAGTGTTTGGAAACCTTCGTTTTTCGCAACGAAATCAGTTTCAGAGTTTAATTCTAAGATTAAAGCGTCGTTACCGTTTGTTTCGATGAAAGTTAAACCTTCAGCAGCAATGCGGTCTGCTTTTTTAGCAGCTTTCGCAATACCTTTTTCACGTAAGAAGTCAATTGCCTTCTCCATGTCGCCATTAGTTTCTGTTAAAGCTTTTTTGCAGTCCATCATACCTGCGCCAGTTTTTTCACGTAATTCTTTTACCATTTGAGCAGTGATTGCCATACTTTTCATCCTCCTAAAATATGTATTTATACCTTTTATAAAGGTGTTTATACCTTAAAAAAGGTGATAAAAGGCCGAACCCCTTATCACCTTTCCAACTTTGTTACGCAGTAACAGTTTCTTCACCTTGTTTTGCTTCAAGGATCGCGTCTGCCATTTTAGATGTAAGAAGTTTTACAGCACGAATTGCATCATCGTTTGCTGGGATAACGTGATCGATTTCGTCTGGATCACAGTTTGTATCAACGATACCGATGATTGGAATGTGTAATTTGCGTGCTTCAGCAACTGCAATACGCTCTTTACGAGGGTCTACTACGAATAATGCACTTGGAAGACCTTTCATATCTTTAATACCGCCTAAGAATTTCTCAAGACGCTCTAACTCTTTTTTAAGTTGAACAACTTCTTTCTTAGGAAGTACTTCGAAAGTACCATCTTCTTGCATTCTTTCGATGTCTTTAAGACGCTTGATACGCTTTTGGATTGTTTGGAAGTTTGTTAAAGTTCCACCTAACCAACGTTGGTTAACGAAGTACATACCAGCACGAGTTGCTTCTTCTTTAATAGCTTCTTGTGCTTGTTTTTTAGTACCTACGAATAAGATGTCTCCGCCTTCAGCAGCGATGTCGCGCATCGTTCTGTAAGCTTCCTCAACTTTTTTCACAGTTTTTTGTAAGTCGATGATGTAGATACCGTTACGCTCTGTGAAAATGTAACGCTTCATTTTTGGGTTCCAACGACGAGTTTGATGTCCGAAATGAACACCAGCTTCAAGCAATTGCTTCATAGAAATTACTGACATAATATAGTTCCTCCTAAATGGTTTTTGATATCCTCCGTTTACTTCATCTCTAAGCGAAACTACAAACGTAGCACCAACACTTAAATCAGTAAACGTGTGTACTTTGTACTGACACCACTGCTTACTATATCATACTGAAATATTACAATCAAGTCGAAAATGCGAACAATGTAAAACTTTCTTTGTTCATACTCGAATTCTAGTATTACCAACCTTCTTTTCTTTTAAGCAAAAAAGTAAATACAATTAATAGTTTTCCCAGAAAACACGCTTATGACACTTTTCACAAGCATCTTCTATCCATTGCACAAAAAAACTCTCCTCAATTGAGGAGAGTTTTTTATAAATTAGTTTGTTTTTAATTTAGCAAGTTCTTGTAGAAACTTGTCGTTTAGCACTTTAATGTATGTTCCTTTCATACCTAAAGAGCGAGACTCAATAACACCAGCACTTTCTAATTTACGTAGTGCATTTACGATTACAGAGCGAGTAATTCCTACGCGATCAGCAATTTTACTTGCAACAAGTAAACCTTCTGTTCCATTTAATTCTTCGAAGATATGCTCAATTGCTTCTAACTCACTGTAAGATAATGAGCTGATTGCCATTTGAACAACAGCTTTACTACGCGCTTCCTCTTCGATTTCTTCTGCTTTTTCACGTAAGATTTCCATACCTACAACAGTTGAGCTGTACTCAGCAAGGATTAAATCATCATCTAAGAACTCTTGACCAAGACGAGCTAACACTAATGTACCTAGACGCTCACCGCCACCAACGATTGGTACGATTGTAGTTAAACCTTGACCGAATAATTCTCTGTTTTCTACCGGGAATGCTGTGTAAGCACTGTTCACATCTAAGTTTGAAGATGTTTCTGTAATGTTGAATAAGCTTTGTGTATATTCTTCTGGGAATTGACGTTCTGCAAGCATTTGCTTCATGCGTTCGTTTTCGATTTGTTGGTGAATTGCATAACCTAGTAATTTACCACGACGGCTAACTACGAATACGTTTGCTTCGATTACTTCACACATTGTGTCAGACATTTCTCTAAAGTTTACAGGCTTCCCTGCTGCGCTCTGTAATAACGCATTTAATTTTCTCGTTTTTGCTAATAATTCCATTTCAAAAGTTCCTCCTACATGTTACTCACATATTTTTTCATCACTTGGAAACTAGGGCGAGTCACCTGATGACACTATTACAAAATAAACTGGCTCACATCTTTATTTTTAGCAATTGTTGCTAATTTCTCCTCAACGTATTGAGGTGTTATCGTTATTTTCTCTAACGTAATTTCAGATGCTTCAAACGATAAATCTTCAAGGAGCTTCTCCATAATCGTATGAAGTCTTCTTGCTCCAATATTATCTGTATCCTGATTAACTTGATAAGCAATCTCAGCAATCTTACGAATAGCTTCGTCTGAAAATTCAATTTCTATACCTTCAGTCGCTAATAATGCCATATATTGTTTAATTAACGCATTGTCAGGCTCGATTAATATTTTAACAAAATCGTCTGTCGATAATTTTGTTAATTCTACTCGAATCGGAAATCTCCCTTGCAATTCCGGAATTAAATCCGACGGTTTAGACATATGGAACGCTCCAGCTGCAACGAATAAAATATAATCCGTTTTTACTGATCCGTATTTTGTCGCAACATTCGACCCTTCTACAATTGGCAGAATGTCACGTTGCACACCTTCACGTGATACATCTACGCTATTCGACTGCTTACCAGCAATTTTGTCAATTTCATCGATAAAAATAATCCCGAGCTGTTCAGCACGATAAACAGCCTCTTGTGTAACTTCATCCATATCAATTAAGCGCTGTGCCTCTTCATTTGTCAAGAGTTTTCTTGCTTCTTTTACAGAAAGTTTACGTTTTTTCGTTTTTTTCGGCATAAAACTTCCTAGCGCATCTTGGAAATTCATTCCCATTTGTTCCATGCCAGTTCCTTGTAACATATCAAACATGGAAGACTGTTGTTCAGTCACTTCAATCGATACAATTTCTTCTTCAAGAAGCCCTGCAGCAAGCTTTCTCTCCACATCTTGACGTTTCTTTTCGATTTCAACATCTTCTTGTGTATCAGACGTTTGATTCGAATTTTGAGCGCCTCCAAAAAGCATCTCTAATGGATTTTTGAATCCAGATTGCTTCTCCGGACTCGGCACTAAAATTTCAACAAGACGTTGATTCGCTTGCTCTTCTGCTTTATCTTGAACTTTCACTACCATTTCTTCTTTTACGATACGAACCGATGTTTCCACCAAGTCACGTACCATCGACTCTACATCTCTACCCACATATCCAACTTCTGTGAATTTTGTAGCCTCAACCTTAATAAAAGGTGCTCCAACGAGTTTCGCCATTCGTCGTGCTACCTCTGTTTTCCCAACACCTGTCGGTCCAATCATTAAAATATTTTTAGGCGCAATTTCGTCACGTAAATTTTCAGCTAATTTACTGCGGCGATATCGATTTCTCAACGCTACAGCAACCGCTTTCTTTGCGTCTTTTTGACCGATGATGTATTGATCTAATTTTTCCACAATTTGGCGCGGAGTAAAATGTAAATGCATATAAAATGCCTCCCTTACGATTCTACAATTCTTCAACAATTATGTTGTGATTCGTATAAACACAAATATCGCCAGCAATCTCTAAACTCGCTTTCGCAATTTGCTTCGCTGTTAAGTGTTCACTTGCATATTGCTTTAAAGCACGACCTGCAGAAAGTGCATAATTCCCACCAGATCCAATTGCTAAAATACCATCATCCGGTTCAATCACTTCTCCTGTACCTGAAACAAGGAGCATAGTTGTTTTATCCATGACAATGAGCATCGCTTCTAGCTGACGTAACATTTTATCGCCACGCCATTGTTTTGCCATTTCAACAGCAGCACGCTGCAAGTTGCCATTATACTCTTCTAATTTCCCTTCAAACATTTCAAAAAGAGTAAATGCGTCAGCAACTGATCCTGCGAAACCAGCTAAAACTTTACCTTGGAAAAGTTTACGAACTTTACGAGCTGTATGTTTCATTACAACAGCATTTCCCATTGTCACTTGGCCATCTCCAGCCATTGCACATTCTCCATTATGATGAACTGCAAATATCGTTGTAGCGTGGAAATTTCCCATAGAAAAAACTCCTTTATTTGTTTTTATAGCTTTTAAAGCAATTTATGCCCGCGGGTGATGCTTCATGTAAACAGAACGCAATCTTTCTTTAGAGACATGCGTATAAATTTGTGTCGTCGACAAATTTTCATGGCCTAATAGCTCCTGTACAGTACGTAAATCCGCCCCTTCATCTAGCATATGTGTAGCAAATGTATGCCTTAACATATGGGGACTTATCCGCATTGTCAGCGAAGCCTTTTTAATGAGTTCATTTAAAACATAACGAACCCCACGACTTGTTAGCGGTGTACCTTTCGCATTTAAAAATACCATATGAGAATCTTCGTCAGTCTTATTAACTAACTGTTTTCTCCCATTCTCTATATAAGTAATTAAAGAATCTTGCGCATAGCTTCCGAACGGAATATACCTTTGTTTTTTTCCTTTTCCCATTACTAAAATTGTTCCCACCGCAAAGTCAATATCGGTAAGTTGTAAATTGACACATTCACTCACACGGATCCCAGTCGCATACATCAACTCTAATAAAGCTTGATTCCTTTGACCTAATGGCGTTTCCGTGTCAGAAACTTCAAATAATTCCTCTAACTCTTCAGCATATAAAAACTTTGGGATTGACAATTCTTTTTTGGGGAGTGACGCAAGTGCAAACGGATTATCCTTTCGATAACCTTCACGCATCAAAAAACGATATAAACTTCGTAAGCTTGATACTTTTCTTGCGACAGATTTACGGGCTAACTTTTCATCGTGCAACGTCGTTAAGTACAAACGAACATCCGCGTATGTAACGTCTAAAAAAGAGGATATGCCTTCTCGTTCCATAAATTGCACAAAATGTTCTAAATCATTTTGATAACTTGCAATTGTATATTTTGAATAATTTCTTTCAATTTGTAAATATCCAACGAATAATTGTAACAATTTCTTCACATTCACACAACTCACCTGTTATGAAGTGACCTTTGTCAATAGTTTTTCACCCATAATATTTTTCTTGATGGCATACAAAAGCTTCAGAAATAAGATCTATCGACAGTTAACCACTCTGTTATTCGTGGATTGGTTACCTCAGGTTAATGGTTCGTCGTTAGGCTCTTATAATCTCACTGCGTGGATCACACCTTTTCAAATTCTAATAAATAGCTTGTTTATCAGAATTTCAGCCATGCCAGAAGAGGTGAGTCATAGATAGCCAGACCTGTAATTCACTATCTCTGAAGCTCATCTATGCCATCAATTGATACCTTTGGTTTCTAACTATGAATGAATCAATCAACTTCATATCCTTCCCTCTTTATTTTCGGTGAATTTTACCTGTTTCTAATCCCCATATAAAACACCCCAGTTCTCTTGCGATAGCTGTAACGGCAACATTTCTAGGTTTCCCTTGATATATCATGCGATAATATTTTCTTTGTAACCTTTCTACAGCCTGATCCGCATAAGCAATCACTTCGCTTCGTTGCCCTTTTTGTCTTGCTTTCACTCGCTTCGATTTTAATCCGATTGTTCCTTTTACCAACGCATTTGCACATTCTACAAGAGTAGACCTAACGGTCGAATTTCCTTGTTTTGTAATCGAACGTCGACTGATTTTTTCTCCACTTGAGCTTTCGCTTGGTGTCAATCCTACATAAGCCATAAATGCTTTAGCCGTGGGAAAACGAGTGAAGTCTGCAATTTCCACATGAACAGTCATTGCCGATGTTGTATCTATACCTTTTAAGCATCTTAAATTTGCGATTGGTTCTTCGTACCTTTCACGATGAGATAATTCTTCTAATCTCAGACTGAACCGCTCAATTTTATCGACTAGAACATCATACTGTAATAGGTATTCGCCTAACGTTTCTTTGAATAATCCTTGTAGATCAAGATTCTTTAACCATTTCATATAAGCGATTGTCCAGCTTGATTTCCCTTCATACACATAGCCATGCCTTAAAAGGAATGCTTTTATCTGTTGTTTTATTTTTTTCAAAGATGTTTTAAAATCACCTAACATGCGGATATACTCTTTCACGGCAACATCCTCTTCTTCTGGAACATATACTTCTTTATAGGTGCCATTTGCTAAATTAAGAGCAATCATTTTGGCATCGAATTTATCATTTTTAACCATTTTATTTTTTGATGAACTGTACATTGTTGTGGGAGCTAAAATATCACAATCAATTCCATTTTGTTCAAGAAGATTATGAAGTGAATACCCTAAACAACCAGCCTCATATCCAGCTTTAATTTTTATATCTTCACCATATTTTGTTTTCAGTTTCTCAACGAATTTTTTTACGAGAGATACATTTGAAGCACATCGTGCTTCTCTTACAATTTCCCCAGTTGTTCCGTGTAGTGCACATAAGCTAAAACTTTCCTTGTGGACATCCATCCCAATATAGATTATATTTTCCATAGTGGCCTCCTATTATCATAGGGTATAACCCCATTCATAATGTTTTCATTCATTATTATGGGTTAAAATCCCTGACTTGATAATCTAGGAGGTCGCTTCATATTATCTCAATAAAGGCTACTAAATCGTATCACAACTTAGTAGCCTTTGCAAGAAATTTAACTAAATATTCACAAAATTTCGAATCGTTTCTAAAGCGCGTGCTGCGTACGCTTCATTTCGTTCTGCTTTCTTTTTAATCTTCTTCTCTAACGGTGCAAATAGACCGAAGTTCGCATTCATCGGCTGGAAGTTTTTAGCGTTCGTTGCCGTAATGTAATTTGCCATGCTACCCATCGCAGTTACTGGCGGTAATACAACTGGCTCTTCACCTTGCACAAGACGCGCAGCATTAATTCCTGCTAATAATCCTGATGCTGCTGATTCAACATATCCCTCTACTCCAGTCATTTGACCAGCGAAGAATAAATCATCACGTTGTTTATATTGATATGTTGGACGAAGCAAATTAGGTGAATTAATAAACGTATTACGATGCATTACACCATAACGTACAATCTCTGCATTTTCCAATCCCGGAATTAACTGTAGCACTTCTTTTTGCGGTCCCCACTTTAAATGAGTTTGGAAACCTACGATATTGTATAAAGTTCCCGCTGCATCATCTTGACGTAACTGAACAACAGCATATGGCGTTTTCCCTGTTTTGGGATCTTCCAATCCAACAGGTTTCATAGGTCCAAATACTAACGTCTGTCTCCCTCTACTTGCCATAACTTCTACTGGCATACAACCTTCAAAGAAAATTTCTTTTTCAAACTCTTTTAAAGGCACTGTCTCAGCAGCAATTAGAGCCTCATAAAAACGATCGAACTCTTCTTCTGTCATTGGGCAATTTAAATATGCAGCTTCACCTTTGTCATAACGCGATTTTAAATACACTTTATTCATGTCAATGCTGTCTTTTTCTACGATTGGGGCTGCAGCATCATAGAAGTAGAAATAATCTTCTCCTGTTAATTCTTTCAATTTTGCAGAAAGATCAGGAGATGTTAATGGACCTGTAGCAATAATTGTCGGTCCCTCTGGAATATCTGTAATTTCTTCATTCATTACAGTTACATTTGGATGGTTCTTTACGTATTCTGTTACTTTAGCTGCGAACTCATGACGATCTACAGCTAAAGCACCTCCAGCTGGTACAGAGCACTCATCCGCCGCACGAATAATTACAGAATCCATTAAGCGCATTTCCTCTTTAATAACTCCAACTGCATTTGTTAAAGTGTTTGCACGAAGTGAGTTACTACATACTAATTCAGCGAATTTATCTGTGTGATGAGCTGGCGTTTGCCTTACCGGTCTCATTTCATATAATCTAACTTGGACACCACGTTTTGCAATTTGGTAAGCTGCTTCACTTCCTGCAAGACCTGCGCCAATGACGTTTACTACTTGTGTTGTCATTTATATCACCTTTCCTTTTCTTCCCGAAAAAAATGTGAGCAGTTACGCTCACATTTGTTGTTCTTCTTCATAATCGCACGAAATACATTGTACTTGCACGCCTTTTTTCAACTTTTTCTCTACAAGCATGCCTTCGCACTTCGGACACTTACGACCAATTGGCTTATCCCAAGATACAAAGTCGCATTCCGGATACGTACCGCACCCATAGAAAAGACGTTTCTTTTTATTACTACGGCGTTCAATAATTTGACCCTTATCACACTTTGGACAAGTAACACCGATTTCTTTCACAATCGGCTTTGTATTACGACAATCTGGGAAATTCGAGCAAGCCATAAATTTCCCGTATTTACCCATTTTAAAGACCATTGGGTGATTACATAATTCACAATCTTCCCCAGCTGGTTCATCTTTAATTTCCACTTCACGCATTTCTTTTTCCGCTTTTTCTAAACGCGGTTCAAAACCTACGTAGAAATCATCAACAATTTTTACCCAATTCGCATTTCCTTCTTCTACTTCATCAAGGCTTTGCTCCATATTGGCAGTAAATTCAATGTTAATAATTTCTGGGAAAAACTCTAAAATAAGTTCAATTACTATTTCACCAAGTTCAGTCGGAACGAAGCGTTTATTATCCAAACCTACATACCCACGCTTTTGAATTGTTTCAAGTGTAGGTACATATGTTGACGGTCTTCCAATTCCAAGTTCTTCAAGTGTTCTTACTAGGCGAGCCTCTGTATAGCGCGGAGGAGGTTGTGTAAAATGTTGCTTTGGTTCTAAATCCTTTGAAAATACAGTTTCCCCTACTTCTAAAGGTGGCAACATCTTATCCTTTTCTTCAGCACCATCATCTTTTGACTCTACATACACTTTCATAAATCCTGGGAACTTTACAACCGATCCACTTGCACGGAACTGAACATTGTTATTAATGAGTCTCGCTGTCACAGTATCCATTATAGCAGACGCCATTTGACTTGCAACAAATCGCTCCCAAATCAATTTATATAATCGAAGTTGATCACGACCTAAGAAACTTTTTAGTTCCTCTGGCTTTCTCATTACCGAAGTAGGACGAATTGCCTCATGCGCATCTTGCGCATTTGACTTTTTCGTTTCTTTCTTCTTTTCTGTTCCTATGTATTCCGTACCATACGCTTCAGTGATGTAAGTACGAGCCTCTGTTTGAGCTGTTTCTGAGATACGTGTTGAATCAGTTCTCATATACGTAATAAGACCTACAGTTCCTTGTTTTCCAAGATCTATCCCTTCATACAATTGCTGTGCAAGCATCATTGTTTTCTTTGCTCGCATGTTTAACTTACGTGCTGCTTCTTGTTGCAAGGAAGATGTTGTAAACGGTAATGCAGGATTACGTTTTCGCTCTTTGCGCGTTACATTTTCAACTGAAAACGCATTGTCTTTCATCTGTTCAATTATTTCATTCACTTGCGTTTCATTTGTTAATTGAACTTTTTCACCATCTACACCGTAAAAGCTTGCTTCAAATGTGTCTTTTCCTTTTACAAATTCTGTTTTAATTGTCCAGAATTCTTCAGGTTCAAAGTTTTGAATTTCCCTTTCACGCTCGATGATTAAACGAACTGCTACAGATTGTACACGTCCTGCACTTAATCCTTTTTTTACTTTCTTCCATAATAAAGGACTAATATTGTAACCAACAAGACGATCAAGTATACGTCTTGCTTGTTGTGCATCCACTAAATCCATATTAATTGCACGAGGATGTTTAAATGATTCTTTGATTGCATCTTTCGTAATCTCATTAAACACAACCCGACAATCTGATTCAACGTCCACATTTAACGTATTCGCTAAATGCCAAGCAATCGCTTCCCCTTCACGGTCTGGATCGGCCGCGAGATAGACTTTCTTTGCTTTTTTCGCCGCTGATTTTAAATCTTTTAAGACGGGACCTTTACCACGAATGGTAATATACTTCGGGGTGAAGTTGTTCTTTACTTCTATCCCCATTTGACTTTTTGGCAAATCGCGAACATGTCCCATAGACGCGACAACTTTGTATTTTTTCCCTAAATATTTCTCAATGGTCTTCGCCTTAGAAGGCGACTCCACGATTACGAGGTAATCTGACATGCTAGTGCCTCCTTAAGAGGTGGATTCAAGTCTTCATTAATCTTATTGATTTCTCTTGTTTTTGTCAATCAAGAATGAATATACCATACAGTGCCAATCTACCATTTGTCAATAATTGTTTAATAAAAACATAAAAATATAAGGTTAATTTAAAATCTCTTCCAAGATATCTTCTGCATTTCTTACTAGTTTTGCTCCTTGCTGAATAAGATGATTCGTTCCCGATGCCCCCTCTACAAATATAGGTCCAGGAAGCGCAAACACCTCTCTATTTTGCTCTAACGCAAGGTCTGCAGTAATAAGTGTTCCGCTTCTCGATTTCGCTTCTACAACTAAAACACCTTTACTTATACCACTAATAATCCGGTTCCTTTTTGGAAAATACCATTTTTTCGGTGCATAGTGCGGCGGATACTCTGTCAATAACAATATATATTCCTTCCACATTTCATATAAATGTCTATTTTCTTTCGGATACATAAAAGACAATCCATGCCCTAATATCGCAATAGTCGGGCAATGATGCCTTACTGTAATCTCATGAGACATTGTATCTATCCCTTTTGCAAACCCACTGACAATAAGCCACTCTCTTTCTAATAAAGGGTGTAAAATAAACTTCAAACTCTCATGACCATATAATGATGGTTCTCTCGTTCCAACAACTGCTAATTTATTTACTTTATTCAGGAAATCTTTCTCTCCTTTTCCATATAAAACGAAGGGAGGGTCTTGCATTTCACGTAATAATTGCGGATAATCTTCATCCCATATCGTTATATAAAAAATACGATTTCTCTCTAAATAAGATATATATTGCGGAAGATTTGAATTTTGAAGAAATTTTACTAGTTCTGAAGATTTTTTCGAGGATATTCCAGTGTAGTGTTCCATTTGTTTTTCGTTAAAATTATATATGTTCTTTAATTCTGGATCGACATATAGTAGCCTCTCCATCGCTTTCCAATAATCTGCTAGCAAGTAATGAACATGTAATAACCTCTCTCTTTTCATCTTGATTCTCCTTACCCATAATTTTTATTATGTAAACAGAAAAAAGTGTAAAAAGACACCCTCAAGTAAGAAGGTGTCTTTCAACAGATTAATAGTTTTTACAAGTCTCAAATAAACCTTTTTCTTTTAAAACAGAGATTAGCGTTTCTCCCATAACTGCTGGAGTTTCAGCTACTTTAATGCCACAAGCTTCCATTGTTTTAATCTTTTCAGCAGCAGTTCCTTTACCGCCAGAAATGATTGCACCAGCATGGCCCATACGTTTGCCAGCAGGCGCTGTTTGACCACCAATGAAGCCTACAACAGGTTTTGTCATATTAGCTTTTACCCATTCAGCTGCCTCTTCTTCTGCTGTACCGCCGATTTCACCAATCATAATTACAGCATGTGTTTCTTCATCTTCATTAAATGCTTTTAACGCATCAATAAAGTCTGTACCGTTAACAGGGTCTCCGCCGATACCTACAGCAGTAGATTGGCCAATACCTTCTTGTGTTAACTGATGTACAGCTTCATAAGTTAATGTACCAGAGCGAGATACGATACCAACATGACCTTTTTTATGAATATATCCTGGCATAATACCAATCTTACATTCATCTGGTGTGATTACACCTGGGCAGTTTGGTCCAAGTAAACGTGTATGTTTACCCGCCATATATCTCTTTACGTTTACCATATCTAATACAGGAATCCCTTCAGTAATACATACTACTAAATCAATTTCTGCATCAACAGCTTCCATAATTGCATCTGCCGCAAAAGCGGGTGGAACGTATACAACTGAAGCGTTTGCGCCTGTTGCTTTCACTGCATCTTCTACTGTATCAAATACTGGTACACCTTCAATATCAGTGCCGCCCTTACCTGGTGTTACACCACCGACAATTTTCGTACCGTATTCAATCATTTGTTTTGTATGGAATAAACCTTGAGAACCTGTAATACCTTGAACAATAACTTTTGTATCTTTATTAACTAATACGCTCATTTTTCTCCCCCGCTTTCTATTAGCCCACTAGTGAAACAATTTTTTGTGCACCGTCTGCCATAGATTCTGCTGCAACAATATTTAAGCCAGACTCATTTAAAATTTTCTTACCTAGTTCTACGTTTGTGCCTTCAAGACGTACAACTAAAGGTAACTCAAGACCTACTTGTTTCGTTGCTTCAATAACACCTTCTGCAATAACATCACACTTCATAATGCCACCAAAAATGTTAACGAAGATACCTTTTACATTTTTGTCAGAAAGGATAATTTTGAATGCTTCTGTAACTTTTTCTGCAGTTGCACCGCCACCAACATCTAAGAAGTTAGCTGGGTCACCGTGGTAATGTTTAATGATATCCATTGTAGCCATCGCTAAACCTGCACCATTAACCATACAACCGATATTTCCATCTAAAGGAATGTAGTTTAAGTCGTATTTTGAAGCTTCAATTTCTTTTGAATCCTCTTCATCAAGATCACGAAGCTCTAAAATGTCTTTATGGCGATATAACGCATTAGAATCAAAGTTTAATTTTGCATCTAATGCCATAACTTTACCTTCGCCTGTTGTAACAAGTGGGTTAATCTCAGCGATAGAGCAATCTTTTTCGATAAACGCACGATATAAGCCCATCATAAACTTCACAGCTTGTCCTACAAGCTCTTTTGGAATATTGATGTTAAATGCAATTCGGCGCGCTTGGAAACCTTGCAAGCCTACTGCTGGATCAATATATTCTTTAAAGATTTTTTCAGGTGTTTTTTCTGCTACTTCTTCAATTTCTGTTCCGCCTTCTTCAGACGCCATTAAAACAACTTGAGAAGTTGCACGATCTAAAACTAGACCTACATAATATTCTTTTTTAATATCGCAACCTTCTTCGATAAGTAAGCGTTTTACTTCCTTACCTTCAGGACCTGTTTGATGTGTCACAAGTGTAGTTCCTAAAATGCTTTCTGCATATGTACGAACTTCATCTAAATTTTTCGCAACTTTTACTCCGCCAGCTTTGCCGCGTCCACCAGCGTGAATTTGTGCTTTCACTACACATACATCTGTTCCTAATTCTTTCGCTGCTTCTACAGCTTCTTCTACTGTAAACGCAACCTTCCCGTTCGGAACGCTAACCCCATAGCTTCTAAGGACTGCCTTACCTTGGTACTCATGGATATTCATGGTCCCATCCTCCCCTGTTTTCCTGTTTTACTCGAAAAGTTTTTTAATGTTTAAAAAACATTACATTGCCATTGTATAAGATGATTGGCACGCTGTCTACAATAAAGTGTCAGAAAACTGAAATCGCTTTATTCTTTTTCGAAAATAGTAATGTTTATATGCCAAAATAAAAAAATAAGCTGTATATTTACAGCTTATTTTTGAATCATATCTTTAATTGGTGCGAATGACTTGCGGTGTTCATCTAGTACTCCATGCACTTCAATTGCCTCTAAATGTTGCTTTGTGCCATATCCCATATGTTGCTCAAATCCATATTCAGGATACTTCTCTCCCAGTTCTTTCATCATACGATCTCTCGTTACTTTTGCTATAATGGATGCTGCTGAAATCGAAACACTTTTCGCATCACCTTTAATAATTGATGTTTGCGGAATTGGTGTAGGAAGCTTCATCGCATCAATTAATAAATGTTGAGGTGTACAAGATAAATTTGCAACTGCATCTAACATCGCTTGTTTCGTTGCTTGGTAAATATTAATGTCATCAATAACTTGCGGTGATACAATTCCTACTCCAATTGCAATTGCTTGTACTTTTATTTCATCATAAAAACGCTCACGTTTCGCTTCACTCAACTTTTTCGAGTCATTTAACCCTGGAATATAAAAATCCTCAGGAAGAACGACAGCTGCCGTCACAACAGGCCCAGCCAATGGCCCGCGCCCTACTTCATCAATACCCGCGATATATGTGACCCCTTTTTCACGCAAAGCATTTTCATACTTGGACATTTCAAAAAACTTCTCTTTTTCTTTCTGTTCTAACTCTTTTTGTTTATACCACTTCAAAACGAGCTTTTGAACACCTTTTCGATCATCTTTCATTAACAGCTGAAAGCGATCATCTTCTTCATTCATAATTTCTTTCAATACATTTTCCGCTTCTTTTATCGTCATAGTTTGCATTTATACAAGCTCCTTTTTAAACATATCCAAAAAGAAAAGACGCACAAACGCACGTCTTATACTTCTTCTATTTTTTCCACATCTTCCACTTGCTCTCCAAACTCTTCCGGTGTTTCAAACGTCATTTTTCCAAGTTTGCCACCACGAAGCTCACGAAGCACAAGCTCAGATGTCTTATCATAATCAATCATTCCGCCGCCCATTAAGCAGCCTCTATTTTTTCCAATTGCATCGAATAATTCCACAATATCTTCTGGAATCTCATTTAAATTATAGCGTTCTTTCAAGCGTTCTGGATAATGTTTCTCCATAAAACGTAATGCGTAAACAGCTACATCTTGTAAATTTAAAATTGAATCTTTAATTGCACCCGTTGTCGCTAAACGAAGACCCACTAATTGATCTTCAAATTTAGGCCACAGAATACCTGGTGTATCTAACAATTCCATTTCCTTCCCAACTTTAATCCATTGTTGAGCTGTTGTCACACCTGGACGATCTCCTGTTTTAGCAATATTTTTCTTTGCCAATTTATTAATCAATGTAGATTTACCAACATTTGGTATACCTACAATTAATGCACGAATCGCTCTCGGTCTAATACCTTTTGCAACCATTTTATCAAATTTTTCTTTAACAAGCACTTTACAAGCTGCTGCAATTTCCTTCATACCTTGTCCAGCTTGCGCGTTAATCGAAATTGCCATATGGCCTTTTTCTTTAAAATATGCGATCCATTGTTTTGTTAAACGATCATCCGCCATATCCGCTTTATTTAAAACAACAAGCCTTGGCTTATGTGTAATGATTTCATCAATCATTGGGTTTCGAGATGATAATGGTAATCGAGCATCTACAAGTTCAATTACAACATCAATTAATTTTAATTTCTCCGTTACTTGGCGTCTAGCCTTCGCCATATGCCCTGGAAACCATTGAATTACCATGTTGCCACCTTCTTTTTCATTTATTTCACAATACGTGCGTCTTCTAACGGCCAATATAACATATTAGCTTTACCAATTACTTGATCCATTGAAATCGTACCGATTGAACGGCTATCTTTACTAAAACGACGATTATCACCTAAAACAAATAATTGATCTTTTGGAACGGTTTTCTTGCCTGTCATTTCTTCAAGATTAAAATCATATGTAAGCGGTCCGTCAGCAATTTGCTTTTTCTGCTTGTCTAAATACGGCTCCTCATAAGCCTTTCCGTTAACATACAGTTTATCATTACGATACTCTATTTCATCGCCTGGCAGGCCTATAATGCGCTTAATGTAATCTTTATCTTCTGTTGCTCGAAATACGATAATATCAAAGCGTTTTGGATCTCCAATGTGATAACCAATTTTATTCACAATCATTCGATCACGATCATGTAAAGTAGGTGCCATCGATACCCCGTCTACGAGAATTGGCGCAAAGAAAAACTGTCTAATAACACCAACTAATACAACAGCAATCAAAATTGCCTTAATCCATTCCCAAAGTGAACTCTTCTCTTTTTTCATGCATTTCCCCTCCACGGTTATGTAAACTGCTCGTATTATACCAAAATTTCATATAGATTGGAAAAAGGGAGCTTGTGCATTTACAAGCTCCCATACATGTCTTATCGAATTTCTTTAATACGTGCTTTTTTACCGCGAAGGTTACGTAAGTAGTATAACTTAGCACGACGTACTTTACCACGGCGAAGTACTTCGATTTTCGCGATTCTTGGCGTGTGAACTGGGAATGTACGCTCAACACCTACACCGTAAGAAATCTTACGAACTGTGAATGTTTCACTGATTCCGCCACCACGACGTTTAATTACAACACCTTCGAAAAGCTGAATTCTTTCACGAGTTCCCTCAACAACTTTTACGTGTACACGTAAAGTGTCACCAGGACGGAATGAAGGAAGGTCAGTTTTTAATTGGCCTTTTGTAATTTCTGCGATTAATTGTTGCATATTAAATTCTCTCCTTTAAACAGATGCTCTTATAAAGTCTTAATAAATTACAGCGGAACATCGTTAATACGGCTACTGATTTCAGTAGCACAAATGTTATAATAGCATATTACTAGGCCTGTTGCAATAGCAAATATATGAAGTTATTACTGCTCTCGCTTTATTTCCTCAAGCCATTTTTTCTCTTGTTTAGATAACTCTCTCTCATCTAACAAATCCGGTCTACGCGTATACGTTCGACGCAAAGATTCCTTATGTCGCCATTCATCAATGTTTTTATGATTCCCTGACATTAATACATCCGGTACCTTCATACCACGAAAATCAGCCGGACGTGTATAATGAGGATGCTCTAATAAACCTGTACTAAACGAATCCTCTACTTGTGAAGCATGATTTCCTAGCACACCTGGCAAGAGACGTACAACACTATCAGTAATAACCATAGAGGCTAATTCTCCGCCCGTTAATACATAGTCACCAATAGAAATCTCATCCGTTACGAGATGCTCACGAATTCGTTCGTCATACCCTTCATAATGCCCACATACGAAGATCAAATGTTCTTCCCCTGCAAGCTCTTCCGCTTTCTTCTGCGTAAATCTTTCGCCCTGCGGACACATTAAGACAACTCTAGGCTTACGCTCTGTCTCTTTCGTCAAATCTTCTACAGCATCAAAAATAGGCTGAGGAGTAAGCACCATACCAGCTCCTCCGCCGTAAGGATAATCGTCTACACTATTATGCTTACTTGTTGTATAATCACGAAAGTTAACAACACGAAGGTTTACCGCTTCTTTTTCTTGTGCCTTCTTTAATATAGAAGATCCAAATACACCGGTAAACATGTCTGGGAACAACGTTAAAATATCAATTTTCATTATAGCAGCCCTTCCATTACATGAATGGTTACTAATTTATTTTCAATATTAACTTGAAGTACAACGTCATCGATATAAGGAATTAAGAGATCTTGACCCTTCGGGCGTTTAATTACCCAAACATCATTTGCACCAGGAGATAGAATCTCTTTGATTGTCCCTAGCGCTTCTCCTTCTTCCGTTACAACACTGCAACCAATAATTTCATGATAGTAGTATTCACCTTCAGCAAGTTCACCTAACTGCTCTTCTGGTACTTTTATTAAAGAACCTTTAAACTTCTCTACTTCATCTACATTGTTATATCCTTCAAATGTTAATAAATCGAATGTCTTATGTTGGCGATGAGAAGTTACCTTCACCGGAAGGTAGTCTGTGCCTTTCTCATTCGATATGTATAACGTGTTTCCTACTTTATATCGCTCTTCTGGAAAATCAGTACGAGAAATAACACGGATTTCTCCTCTTACGCCATGAGTATTTACAATTTTCCCTACGTTAAACCATTTTGTCATAAATAGTATGTCACCCCTGGTTTCTATATAAATTAAGCATCTCCATTTCACAGATGGAACATGCACTCTCTATTTAAATGTTAAAAAAGGGAGAGGAATAACTCCTCGCCCTTTTTTACGTTTATTGAATTTCTAGTGTTACTTTTTCATCATTATGATGTCCCACTGAATACAAGAGCATTCGAATCGCTTTCGCAACTCTCCCTTGCTTTCCAATGACTTTTCCAACATCCTCAGGATGTACAGTTAATCGATACTTTATCTCTCCGTTGCAAAGTTCCTGTGTAACTTTTACATCTTCAGGATAATCGACAAGAGGCTTGACAATCGTCTCGACTAACTTCTTCATAGTCATTGCCTCAATTACTTACCTTGTTTAGATAAGTGGAATTTCTCCATGATACCTTGGTTAGAGAATAAGTTACGAACTGTATCAGATGGTTTAGCACCATTTCCTAACCATTTTAATGCTGCTTCTTCGTTGATCTTAACTTCAGCTGGTTGAGCAACTGGATTGTAAGTTCCGATTTCCTCAATGAAACGTCCGTCACGAGGAGAACGAGAATCTGCAACAACTACACGATAGAAAGGAGTTTTTTTAGCTCCCATACGTTTTAAACGAATTTTAACTGCCATTTATAAAGCACCTCCGAATTTATTTCACACAGATAATTATATTAGCAAAAAGACTATTGCTTTGTAAAGTATTTTTTCTTAACAGAGCCATCTTTTTTTCCTTACATGAATGGAAACTTCAATCCACCTAGTCCTTTTTTCTTACCTTTTTGCATTCCCGTCATCGTCTTCATCATTTTTTTCATGTCATCGAATTGTTTAATTAGACGATTGATTTCTTGTACAGTTGTACCGCTACCTTTGGCAATACGCTTTTTGCGACTAGCATTGATTATTTCCGGTTGTTCTCGTTCTAATTTAGTCATAGAACGAATAATTGCCTCAATATGCCCAATTTGTTTTTCATCAACTTGTGCATTTTTCAGCCCTTTAATTTTATTTGCACCAGGAAGCATTCCTAACAATTCATCAAGCGGCCCAAGTTGACGCACTTGTCCAAGTTGTTCTAGGAAATCGTCAAGCGTAAACGAAAGCGTACGCATTTTTTGCTCAAGTTCTTTCGCTTTCTCTTCATCAACTGTAGCTTGCGCTTTTTCAATCAATGTTAAGACATCGCCCATCCCTAAAATACGGGATGCCATACGCGCTGGATGGAACGCTTCAATTGCATCTAGTTTTTCACCCATACCAGCAAATTTAATCGGCGTGTTTGTTACAGCCTTAATAGATAATGCAGCACCACCGCGCGTATCACCATCTAATTTCGTTAATACAACACCTGTTAAACCTAACTGTTCATGGAAACTTTGCGCAACATTTACCGCGTCTTGTCCCGTCATCGCATCGACAACAAGGAAAATTTCATCCGGTTTCGCAACTTCTTTAACTTTCGCTAATTCATCCATTAGTTCTTCATCAATATGCAGGCGACCCGCTGTATCGATTAAAACATAATCGTGATGATCTTCTTTTGCTTTTGCAATCGCTTGTTTCGCAATTTCAACAGGACTTACTTGATCTCCTAAAGAGAATACAGGCATGTCCAATTGCTTCCCTAATGTTTCAAGCTGTTTAATCGCTGCTGGACGGTAAATATCCGCTGCAACAAGCATCGGTTTACGGTTATGCTTTTTACGAAGCAAATTCGCAAGCTTACCTGTCGTCGTTGTTTTACCCGCACCTTGCAGACCAACCATCATAATAACAGTCGGTGGCTTATTAGCAACAGCAATTTTGCTTTGCTCTCCGCCCATAAGTTCTGTAAGTTCTTCCTGTACAACTTTAATTACTTGTTGTCCAGGTGTCAAACTTTTCATTACATCTTGTCCGACAGCACGTTCAGACACACGCTTCACAAAATCTTTTACTACTTTAAAGTTAACATCTGCTTCTAAAAGAGCTAGACGAACTTCTCTCATCATTTCTTTCACATCGGCTTCAGAAACTTTTCCTTTGCCGCGGATTTTTTGCATTGTCTGTTGAAGTCGGTCGGCTAATCCTTCAAATGCCATATTGCCGCCCTCCTAATCTAATTTTTCGATAGCTTCAACAACTTGTTTCATTTCTTCATTTACATGCTCTTCTTCGCTGATTAGCTGTTTTAGCTTTGCAACAAGTCGCTGTCGCTCTTGAAACTTTTGAAGTAATACTAATTTTTCTTCATATTCTTCAAGCATCGCTTCAGTCCGTTTAATATTATCATACACGGCTTGGCGACTTACATCAAATTCTTCCGCAATTTCACCAAGAGATAAATCATCTAGATAATAAAGCGACATATAACTTCTTTGTTTTTGCGTTAACAACGATTGATAAAAATCAAATAAATAGTTCATTCTCGTTGTTTTTTCGAGCATGTTGGATCATCCTTTGTTAAGTGATTTCCCTTTACATGAATTAGTTTACATGTAGTCCAAAAGAGTGTCAAGTTTTTTTCTTAACATCATATATTTTTTATAGAAAAAGAAGCGGAAATACCGCTCCTTTCACTTATACTTCTTCTGTTTCTACTAAGTTCGCAAATAAACCATACACATATTGTTCTGGATCAAACTGTTGCAAGTCATCCATTTGCTCTCCTAATCCAACAAACTTCACTGGTACATCCATTTCGTTACGAATCGCTAATACAATACCACCTTTAGCAGTTCCATCTAACTTCGTTAAAACAATACCAGTTACATTCGTTGCTTCACGGAATGTTTTCGCTTGGCTTAAACCGTTTTGTCCTGTTGTTGCATCAATAACAAGTAATACTTCATGAGGAGCACCTGGTACTTCACGCTCAATTACACGCTTCACCTTCTCTAATTCTTTCATTAAATTTACTTTATTTTGCAAGCGTCCTGCTGTGTCACATAGTAATACATCTACCTTACGTGCTTTCGCAGCTTGTACAGCGTCATACATAACCGCCGCTGGATCAGATCCAGATCCTTGTTTAATCACTTCTACACCAACGCGATCGCCCCATACTTCTAATTGTTCAATCGCTCCAGCACGGAATGTGTCTCCTGCCGCTAATAGGACTGACTTACCTTCTGATTTAAACTTATGCGCCAGTTTACCAATTGTCGTCGTTTTTCCTACACCATTAACACCAACAAATAAAACAACCGTTAATTGGTCCTCTTGCATATTAATTTCGTTACTAAAATCGCTGTCGCCTTTGTAAATTCCTACTAGTTTTTCTGAAATAACAGCTTGTACTTCTTTTGGATCTTGAATGTTACGACGTTGTACTTCTTCTTTCAATTGGTCAATTAATTCCATTACCGTCGCAACGCCAACGTCTGCACCGATTAAGATCTCTTCTAACTCTTCGAAAAAATCTTCGTCCACTTTACGGTAACGATAAACTAAATCATTCACTTTATCCGCAAATGAATTTCTCGTTTTTTCTAATCCTTGTTTAAATTTCTCTGTAACTGTATCCGTTTGTTTTGAAATTTTTTCTTTTAGTTTTTTAAAAAAACTCATACTTTCCCATCCTTCCTATTCACTTGCAATAAGTTCTTCTCCGGCGTCTAAACGAACCGAAACAAGTTTAGATACCCCTGATTCTTGCATTGTTACACCGTACAACACATCAGACTCTTCCATTGTACCTTTTCTATGTGTAATTACAATAAACTGCGTCTCATTACTGAATTTCTTTAAATACTGTGCAAAACGAGCTACATTCGCCTCATCAAGGGCTGCCTCTACCTCATCTAGTACACAGAATGGTACTGGGCGTACTTTTAAAATACCAAATAAAAGCGCAATTGCTGTTAAAGCACGCTCTCCACCTGAAAGTAAACCTAAGTTCTGCAGTTTCTTCCCTGGCGGTTGTGCTACAATATCAATACCCGTATTTAGTAAATCCTCTGGATTAGTCATTACTAAATCCGCTCTACCGCCTCCAAATAATTCAGAGAATACCGATTGAAACTCCATTCTAATGCCTTCAAACGTAGTAGAAAAGCGTTTTTTCATTTCTTCATCCATTTCGGTAATAAGCTGGTGCAATGTCGCTTTCGCTTCTTCTAGGTCGTCTCTCTGCTCTAGTAAGAATGTATGACGCTCCGCTACACGTTCATATTCATCAATTGCCCCTAGGTTCACTGTACCTAACTCTTCTATAGATAATTTGATTAATTTTACTTTCTTACGCGCATCTTCTGCAGGCATTGTCATTGTATATTTTAGTTTTGCCGCTTCAAATGAAATCGTATATGTTTCACGTAAATGTTGTAATCTATTTTCCAACTCTACATCAAGTCGATTTATTCTCACTTCTTGATCTTTCAACATTTCAAGAATATATTTATGTTTACCTGTCGTTTCTTTCAAATTGCGCTCTAAATGTTCTACCCTCTCTTGCAACGATACACGTTGTTCACGACGAGAGCGAATTAATTCTGAAGTTTGATTACGATCATATGCTTTCTTCTCAATCATATTCGTAATTTGCTCTTCACCACTTGAATTAGATGTCATTTCTTGTTTTAAGAACGCTAAATCCTCTTTCGTTTTTACAAGTGTCGCATCCGTTTCTTCTTTTTCCTTCGTCAATCGTTCAACTTTTTCTTTTTGATTAAATAAGCGTTGTTGCTTTTCAGCTACCAGCACTTTTAACTCCGTCATTTCTTTTTGAACTTTTTCTTTCGAAGAATGTTGCTCACTTTTTTGTTTTGTTAAAGCTACAATTTTACTATCTAACTTAGTGATATCAGCTTGAAGATTCGTTAAAATCCCTTCTAACTCCTCTTTACGCCCTTGCATTTTTACTCGATCTTGTAAAAACCCTTCAATCTCTAAATCATAAATAGACAATCGATCATTAATACGATGTTCTTCTAATTCTAGACGATTAATCTCTTCTCTTAATTTCTGCTCATCTACACGATCTACTTCTACAGTTTGCCTTAGTTCGCGTATTTTCACTTCTTTTTCTTGAATCTCTTGTTTTACTGCTTTAACAAAGTTTTCTAACTTCATTGTTTTTTCTTCCATATCAGTTAACTTGCGAGTCCACTCTTCCAGTTCACGTTGGCGTCCTAATAAAGAAGATTTCGCTTGCTTTACCGCCCCACCAGTCATAGAACCGCCAGGATTCACTACATCACCTTCGATTGTTACAATGCGATAACGGTATTGCAGTTGTTTCGCCAACTCATTTGCTCCGCGTAAATCTTTCGCAACAATAACCGTACCTAATAAATTTGAAACTACATTTTCATATTTATTGTTGTACTGCACAAGTTCTGCCGCCACACCTACAAACGATGGGTGTTGATTTGCAATGCGTAATTGCTCAAATGATAAAGACCTGCTTTTAATAACAGCTTGCGGTAAAAACGTTGCACGTCCATGTTTATTTTGCTTTAAAAATGCTATCGCATTACGAGCATGCTCCTCTGTTTGTACAACAATATGCTGCATCGCTGCACCTAGAGCAATTTCCATTGCAACTTCGTATTCTTTCGGTACCGTTAACAGTTCCGCAACAGCACCCTCGATACCTTGCAACCTATTTTCTCTAGCTTTCAATACTTCACGTACACCTTGATAGAATCCAGAATAATCTTCTTGCATCTCTTCAAGCATTTCTTTTCGAGAACGTGCCTGTTGCACAAATTGATATGCTTGATACAGTTTTGTTTCATTTTCACTATACTGCGTCTTACATTTCCCAAGCGCCGCCTCTGTCTTCTGTATGTTTGAGAGAATGCCAGCTACTTTTTCTTTCGCTTGTTCGTAACTTTCTACAAGTTTCGTCTTTTTCGCTGTAATTTCCATACGCATTTCTACATATTTCGCATTCTCTTCATCTAGACGCTCGTTTTTAGACGTTTGCTGTTTAGATTGTTCTTCAATCATAGATAATTCATTACGATGACTAGCTTGTTGATTTAAAAGCTCAATATAGTCACCTTTTAAATTCTCAATCTGTTCCTCTAAATTGTCAGCAAAAGTAGCAAGCAGTTGCTCATTATCATGCAATTTTTGCTCCAACTCTTTTACTTCATTCACAAATTGCATTAAAGCTTCTGTACTTGACTCAATCTCACCATCGTAACTTTTAGCTTTCTCTGTTAATTCAACAATTAACTGCTCAAGTTGCGCACAATGCGTCGTAGCATTTTGCTTTCTCTCTTTTAACAACTCGCGCTGCCCTTCAAGTTTTTCTAGCTCTTTACTAGAAAGAAGAAGTACTTCTTGCAACGAGTCTACAGACTCATCTACCGCTTGTAATTGTCCTCGTAATTCCTCAAGCTCTTCTTCACTTTTTTGTAAATTCGTTGACATTTTAGCTTCTTCGTTTTTATTATGCCCAAACTGATTTCGAAGCGCTTCCCATTTCTCGTGCAATTCTTCAATTTCATGGACAATAAGCGCAGCTTCTACTTTCTCTAATTCTTCTTTATTCTCAAGATAATCTTTCGCAATAGAAGCTTGTCTTTCTAAAGGTTCTACTTGACTACTTAATTCATGAATTATATCTTGTACACGATTTAAGTTTTCTTGTGTTTCTGCTAATTTCCCTTCAGCTTTCTTTTTGCGAAGTTTGTATTTTAGTACGCCTGCCGCTTCTTCAAATACACCTCGACGCTCTTCTGACTTACTACTTAAAATCTCTTCCACTTTCCCCTGGCTAATAATTGAAAAAGCTTCTCTTCCCATACCAGAGTCCATAAATAAATCGATAATATCTTTCAATCTACATGATTGTTTATTAATATAAAAATCACTATCACCTGAACGAGATACACGACGTGTTACACACACCTCATTGTATTCAATTGGTAAACGTTGATCTTCATTATTTAAAGTTATTGTTACTTCAGCAACATTAACCGCTCTCCTCGTATCACTGCCTGCAAAAATAATATCCTCCATCTTTGCACCACGTAATGATTTTGCAGATTGTTCACCAAGTACCCAGCGAATTGCATCAGTAATATTACTTTTCCCGCTTCCATTAGGTCCTACTACAGAAGTTACACCTGGGACAAAATCAACAGATACACGCTCAGCAAAAGACTTAAACCCTGCTATTTCTAATCTTTTTAAAAACACGAAAGGCCTTCCTCCTATTCTCCGTCGTTATAAATGTTCTCTATACAAAAACAAGTATTATACGGATTTACCTTCTTTTTCATTATAAACAAAAAGAAAGTTTCATTCTATGCACAAGGAATCCCCCTCATTCAAAGGGGGATTCCTTATAGTTGTTCTTTTAATTTTTTCAATGCTTCTGCAGCAGCTTGTTGCTCTGCTTCTTTTTTCGACTTACCACTACCAAGACCTAAAGCTACGTTATTTAACGTAACACGTGACACAAATTCTCGATTGTGAGCTGGTCCTTTTTCTTGCAAAATTTGATACTCAACATTGCCACTGCCATCACGCTGAATCAATTCTTGCAACTGACTCTTATAATCCATCACATGAGAAAAAGCACCCTCATTAATTTTCGGATATACAATTTCTTTTAAGAATTCCCAAACTGTTTCTAGCCCTTGATCAAGATAAAGGGCACCAATAAACGCTTCAAAGACATCCGCTAATAAAGCTGGTCGTTCACGTCCACCTGTCATTTCTTCACCTTTTCCTAATAAAACAAGGCTACCAAATGACAATTCGTTCGCAAAACGAACAAGAGATGGCTCACATACAATAGCTGCACGTAGTTTTGTTAACTCTCCTTCGCTCATTGTCGGATATTTTTGAAACAGATACTGCGATACAGTCAGTTCCAATACTGCATCTCCAAGAAATTCAAGACGCTCATTATCTTCATGCGGTTTTTTTCGATGCTCATTCACATACGATGAATGCGTAAATGCTTGAATCAATAATTTTTCATCTGTAAACGTAATACCTATCTTTTCTTGAAACACTTTAAATGCTTCACGATATTTTGTTTCGTATTTTTTTTCTCTATATTTTCGGTACGGCATAGGTCCCTCCAGATATAAGCCAGAAAGCCCCGCTAAAAAACGGGACTTCACTTAAGCATTATAGATGACTCTCTATGTAAGTCACAGCATCGCCAACAGTAGCAATCTTTTCAGCATCTTCATCAGAAATTTCCATTTCGAATTCATCTTCTAATTGCATTACAAGTTCTACTACATCTAGGGAGTCTGCTCCTAAATCTTCCTTGAAGCTTGCAGCTGGTACTACCTCAGTCTCTTCTACTCCTAAACGATCAACGATGATTTTTGTTACGCGCTCTAAAACATCTGCCATTCCATTCACCTCCCCTCAAATATTATATTAAATATTGACCAAAAAAACTAGGTGAAATCGATTCTTTTATTACATTACCATACCGCCATCAACATTTAACGTTTGACCTGTAACATATTTGCTTTGATCAGAAGCAAAAAACGTTACAGCATTCGCGATATCTTTCGCTTCACCAAATTGAGCAGCTGGAATAACTTTTAACATTTCGGCTTTAATATTCTCATCTAGTACATCCGTCATATCAGTCGCAATAAAGCCCGGCGCAATTGCATTCACTGTAATATTTCGACTTGCTAACTCTTTTGCAGATGTTTTTGTTAATCCAATAACACCCGCTTTAGCAGCAACATAGTTAGCTTGTCCTGGGTTTCCTATAACACCAACAACCGAAGCGATGTTTATAATTCTACCGTGACGTTGACGCATCATATAACGAGATACTGCTTTTGTACATAAGAATACACCTTTTAAGTTTGTATTAATAACTGTATCCCATTCTTCTTCTTTCATACGCATTAATAAATTATCTTTAGTTACACCAGCATTATTTACAAGAATATCAACTTGTCCAAATGTATCTACTGTTTGTTTCACCATATTTGTAACATCATCAGCATTTGCAACATCTGCTCTTACCGCAATTGCATCAGAACCTAATTTTTTAATTTCATCTACTACTTCATTTGCTTTTTGTTCATTACCAGCATAATTTACTACTACATTTGCCCCTTGTTTCGCTAAATCAATCGCAATCGCGCGACCAATTCCACGTGAAGCGCCAGTTACTAATGCTACCTTCCCTTTTAACATCAGTTTTCTCCTCTCAAATTTGAAATGGTATCTTTTAATGTCTCTTCATCGTATATCGCATATGCTTTTACTGATGAATCAATTGACTTCATAAGTCCAGCAAGTACTTTTCCAGGTCCAATTTCAATAAATGTATCTACTCCCTGGTTCACCATATATTCAATAGACGGGTACCATAATACAGGCGAATAAAGCTGTTCGATTAACTTTTCTTGAATGTCTGCACCCCGTGTAATAACTTCCGCCGTAACATTTGCAATAACAGGAATATTCGTGTCATGAATTGTAATTTCATTTAAAACACTTTGGAACTTCTCAGCTGCCGGCTTCATAAGTGAAGAATGGAATGGCCCACTTACTTTTAGTGGAATCGCTCTCTTTGCACCATTTTCTTTCGCTCTTTGAGAAGCAACCTCTACGCCTTGCTTCGTTCCAGAAATCACAATTTGCTTCGTACTATTCATATTAGCGATTTGCACTGCATATCCTTCACTTGTTACTTCTTCTGTAACTTGTTTCAGCATATGTGGGTCAGCACCTAATATAGCTGCCATTGCGCCTTCCCCGCCCGGAACAGCTTCTTCCATATATTCGCCACGTTTCCTTACAGCATATACAGCATCTTCAAAAGTTAATGCACCAGCTGCTACAAGAGCACTATATTCACCTAAACTATGACCAGCGACAAAGTCAGGTGTAATGTCATACTCTTTCAAAGCTGTCAAAATAGCAAAACTCGTTGTTAATAATGCAGGCTGCGCATTTGTTGTTAATGTAAGCTTTTCCTGCGGTCCTTCAAAAATCACTTCTGAAAGTGAATCTTCCAACACCTCATCTGCTTTTGCAAACACTTTTGCAACCTCTTTATTATTCTCTGCTAATTGTTTACCCATTCCAACTGCCTGTGAACCTTGGCCCGGAAAAAGAAATGCTATTTTTCCCATTTCAAATCCTCCTCTTATTGGAGTGACTCTTTCTCCATTACGCTTGAAATCGTAGGAATTACTTCTTTCGCTACCATTTCTCTCGTTTGACGAATCGCACTAAATATCGACTGATCATTAGAAGAACCGTGAGCCTTAATGACAGGTGCTTTCAATCCAAATAATGCAGCTCCTCCATACTCCGAATAATCCATTTTATCTTTTAATACCATAAGTTTTGGCTTTAATACCGCCGCTGCTAATTTGCTCGTAAATGAACTCATTAACTGTTCTTTCAACATAGAGAATAGCGCAAGTGCTGTTCCCTCTAATGATTTCAACGCTACATTCCCTGTAAAACCATCACATACAACAACATCTGCTACACCTTGCAATAAATCTCTTGATTCAACGTTCCCCACGAAATTAATTGGCGCATCTTTAAGCATTGCAAATACTTGCTTTGAAAGCTCGTTTCCTTTTCCATCCTCTGTTCCAACGTTTAATAGTCCAACGCGAGGATTTTCAATTCCTCTTACCTTCTCAGCATAAACAGATCCCATTACTGCATATTGATATAAATGAATTGGTTTTGCATCAACATTTGCTCCAACATCTAACATAACAAAACCTTTTCCATCTACAGTTGGCATTGTAGGCGATAAAGCTGGTCTCTCAATTCCTTCCATACGACCGACTACAAATAATCCAGCTGCCATTAAAGCTCCTGTACTACCTGCGGATATACAAGCGTCTGCTTCTCCATCCTTTACTTGTTGTGCCGCAAGCACCATTGAAGCTTGTTTTTTTCGACGAACCGCTCTTACTGGTTCCTCCGTTGATTCTATTTTTTCGTCTGTATGAAGAATAGTAATTCGTTCATCACTCGTTAAGTATTGACGAATTTCCTCTTCTTTCCCTACTAACGTAATATGTAAATCAGAATATTCCTTAATAGCTTTCATTGCCCCTAATACTACAGCCTTTGGAGCGTGATCTCCGCCCATTGCATCTATTGCGATTTTCATAAGTTGTTACCTTCCTCACTATAATTACTAGATCGATACATTTCAAAAGTGCCTGTAAAAACAAGTTCTTCTCCAACGAAGCTACGCACTTTGACAACCGTCCGTCCTTTATCATTCTCTACATCTTCAACGCGCGCTTTTGCAACAACACGCTCTCCTAATTTTACAGGGCGAATGTATCGAATGGTAGACTTTGCAGTTAAAGCTAATTCTTCATCAATAACCGCAACAGCTAGTGAGTTTGCTTGCGCAAACAGATGATGCCCACGAGCGATTTGATTTCTTTTAAATACATGTTCTATCTTTACTTCAAAGATAGAGATTGCATGTCTATCTAATTCAATATCAATAATTTCTCCAACAACCTCTTCTAACGGTAAAGATTTCACATCTTCTTCATGTTGCTTTGTAGCTACATGTTTAATTCTCTCTCTTAATTCAGGAATAGACAATTCCATACGATCAAGTCGTACCGTTTGTATACTCACTTGAAATTTTTCCGCTAAATCTTCATCCGTAATAAAAGGATTTGATTCGATTGTTTGTTGTAATAACTCTTGTCTTTCTTTTTTACTTCTTCTTTTTTTCATACCGCACCATCCATTTTTATGACTAGGTACTAACAGTAGTATATAATCATTAAAAGTAGAATGCAACAAAAACTTTTGTTGACTCCCTTTAATCGAGCTTCTCTCCTTGGAACACACCTGTCCCATCAAGATACGTACGCAAGGCAGCATACTGATCATTGTGCCAAAACGCTTCTGAATCTACTAGTATCGCCGCATCTTGCCTTGCCGTTTCTAACGCTCGATAATCATGTACCATGTCAGCAACCTTAAATTCTGGTAAGCCACTTTGCTTACTCCCAAAGAAATCTCCAGGACCTCGTAATTCTAAATCTTTTTCTGACAATACAAATCCATCATTTGTTTCAGTCATTATGCGCATTCTTTCTTTCCCTGTTTCTGATTTAGGGTCTGCTATTAATAAACAATATGATTGTTCACTACCACGGCCGACACGCCCTCTAAGCTGATGAAGCTGCGATAAACCGAAACGTTCTGCATCATAAATAACCATTACAGTCGCATTCGGTACGTTCACACCTACTTCAACAACTGTTGTCGATACAAGAATTTGTACTTTATTTTCACTAAACTGTCCCATTATCTCTTCTTTTTCCTGAGACGATAATCTCCCATGCATCAATCCAACTTGGCATTTCCCTTGGTAATGATGCGTCAGCATACTATGTAAGTCGATAGCATTTTGCACATCAAGTTTCTCAGATTCTTCAATTAGAGGACAAATAACGTATGCCTGTCTTCCTTTTTTTATCTCCTTTTCAACGAAACCGAGAACGCGATCTAACATATCATGTTTTGCCCAGTATGTTTCAATCACCTTTCTACCTGCTGGCATCTCATCGATTATCGAAACATCCATCTCTCCAAATGCAGTAATTGCAAGCGTACGCGGAATTGGTGTCGCTGTCATAAATAATACATCTGGACTTTCACCTTTCTCCCGTAAAACTCGGCGCTGCGCTACACCAAATCGATGCTGTTCATCTGTAATAACGAGACCCAACCTATGAAATATAACTTCATCTTGAATTAAGGCATGCGTTCCAACAAGAATATCTATTTCTCCTTGTTCTAACTTCGCTAAAATTTCTCGACGTCTCGCCCCTTTAACAGAACTTGTTAACAGTTCCACCTTCATACCAAAATGCGAAAACGTTTCAGCAAGCGACTGATAATGTTGCTCAGCTAAAATTTCTGTAGGAACCATTAAAGCACCTTGATAATGAGCTAATTTCGATGCATAAAGACCAATCGCAGCAACAACTGTTTTCCCAGAACCAACGTCACCTTGCAATAGTCGGTTCATCCGATAAGGAGATGTCATATCTTTCAAAATTTCATCTACAACTCGGCGCTGCGCACCCGTTAATGGAAACGGCAGTGCATCGATAAATTCTTGTAATTCTGCTGACGGAATCTCTTTCTTCGTCCCTTTTGAATTTTCCCTCTCCATTTTCCGGAGCGTTTGCATTTTCAGCTGAAATAAGAAAAATTCTTCATATACAAAACGGCGACGCGCTTGCTTCAAATCTTCCTGTCCTACCGGAAAATGCAATGCCCTGAGCGCTTCATATCTTGGTAATAATTTATATCGCCCTAACAAACCATCCGGTAACACTTCGACTATAGAATCTCCATATTCCTTTAACGCTTGAGCAATAAAACGACGCATCTGTTTTACTGTAAGTTTCCCCTTTACTGAATAAACAGGTTCCACTTCTTGTTGACGTACAACCGGTCCAAAATGAAGTTCTGATACAGCAATTGTTTGACGATGTTGATCCCATTTACCAGTAATCGTTATCGTTTCATCTAACTTTAATTTTTGCTTATAGTAAGGCCTATTAAAACATACCGCCGTAATTAAATAACGACCGACGAGAACACGAACTGTTAAACGCGATTTCTTCTTACCATAATATTGCAGCAAAGGAGCACTATGAACCTTCCCTTCAACCGTTACACGTTCATCATGCTTTACTTCAGCAAGATCTTTCATCGCATAATCTTCATAACGGTACGGAAAATGTTCTAATAGATGAGAAACTGTATAAATACCCATCTCATGTAGTAACTCAGATGTTTCTCCTCCGATCCCCTTTACATCCGTAACAGGAACTTGTACAACATCATTCAAGATTCTCACACCCCGTCACATTATTTTCTTTATTGCATTTTATTTGAGTACCAATTAGCATCTGTAATCGCTCTCTTTCACCTTATATATTCTATCATAGGCATTCTAAGAGAAACTACTCAAATCCCTTATATAAAACAAGTAAAAAAGAGCCTCACTATTAGCAGCAAGGCTCTTTTCTCTCTTCAATATGCTAGCCTTTTGAATAAAAACTAGTAATAAACTTCATATTACTACTTCTTATCCATTAGCAAGTAAGTAATCCATTTATTTTCAAAACGAATCTTATCTTATTCTACAGAGAAGATGAAAGAATACACTGGTTGGTTTCCAGCATGTACTTCTACTTCTGCATCTTCAAATTTCTCTTCTACAAATTCAACTAACTCCGCTACTTCTTCATCAGTTGCATCTTCCCCTTGTAGAATCGTTACGATTTCAGAATCTTCATCAATAAGCGCTTCTAGTAATTGCTTCGCAGCTCCTACCTTTTCAGCATTTGTAGATACAATTTTCCCATCTGCAATACACATGAAATCATCTTTTTGAATTGCTACACCATCAATTTCCGTATCACGTACAGCATACGTAATTTGACCTGTTTTCACATGAGATAAAGCTTCTTGCATGTTTTCTTCATTCTCTTCTAACGTTCCAACTGGGTTAAATGCTAACATTGCTGCCATACCTTGAGGAACTGTTTTCGAACGAACAACAATAACTTCTTGATCTACAACTGATGCCGCTTGTTCTGCTGCCATTACAATATTTCCGTTATTCGGTAAAATAATGATTTTTTCAGCATTTGCTTCTTCAATTGCCTTCACGATATCCTCCGTACTTGGATTCATCGTTTGACCGCCTTCGATAACTTTCGTTGCGCCAATGCTCTCAAATAAAGTTTTAATACCAGAACCCATAGCTACAGTTACGATACCATATGGTTGTTTTTCTTTCGATTGAGCTGGTTGCTCAGGAACCATAGTAGGTTCATCTAACAAAGCAGTATGCTGTTCACGCATATTTTCTACTTTAATCTTAATTAAACTACCGTATTTTTGCCCGTAGTTCATAGCGTCTCCAGGATGTTCTGCATGGATATGAACTTTTACAATTTCATCATCAGACACAACTAGTAGAGAATCACCATATACACTAATATCTTCACGGAATTTTTGTTCAGAGAAATTATGCTCTTTCACCTTTTCAGCCTCTAATTTCACCATGAACTCCGTACAATATCCATACTTAATATCTTCTGTACTCAATTGGCTTTGTACACTACGGTGATGTTCTGCGCGTACCATTTCATTCATAGATGGTTGCGTCGGTCCATCAGAAGAAATCGTTTCTCCTTTTAAGTCAGCTAAAAACCCTTCGTATACCACTACAAGACCTTTACCACCGCTATCTACAACGCCAACTTGTTTTAATACAGGTAATAAATCTGGCGTACGATTTAACGATGCGTTTGCTTCTTTCACAACGTCTTCCATAAACAAAACAAAGTCGCGCTGTTTTTTCGCAACTGTTACTGCATATTTACCCGTTTCTCTTGCAACCGTTAAAATCGTTCCTTCAATCGGTTT
The DNA here is from genome assembly GCF_038005385.1 of Bacillus sp. FSL K6-2944. Taxonomy (NCBI): domain Bacteria; kingdom Bacillati; phylum Bacillota; class Bacilli; order Caryophanales; family Bacillaceae; genus Bacillus; species Bacillus sp. FSL K6-2944. The sequence continues at coordinate 2,651,242 of NZ_JBBOTE010000001.1, forward strand.
CATAACCGCTTTATAAGCCGCCTCTACTCCAGCTTCTAGTGCTGCAGCAAAATCAACTGTTGTTAATTCTTCTTTTTGTTCAATGGATTTAGAGAAACCACGGAACAACTGAGATAAAATAACTCCAGAGTTACCACGAGCTCCCATTAATAATCCTTTGGCTAAACTTACGCCGACTTTACCAGCATGCTGTGAAGGATTTGCTTTCACTTCACGCGCACCTGAAGTCATAGATAAGTTCATGTTTGTACCGGTATCGCCATCTGGAACTGGAAATACGTTTAATGCATCAACAAGCTGAACATTATTTGTTAAATTATTCGCTCCTTGCATGATCATTTGTGATAAACGTTTTCCATCAATTTTTTGAATTGACACAGATTTTCCTCCTTAATGCACATTACAAGTTTATTACTTTAACTCCTTGTACGTAGATGTTTACAGAATCTACTGCTAGTCCTACAGTTTGATCTAATGTATATTTCACTTTCGTCTGCACATTATGTGCCACTTCTGAGATTTTCGTACCATAGCTCACAATAATATACATATCAATATGTACTTCATCTTCATCTTTACGAACAATAACACCTCTAGTGAAGTTTTCTTTTCGTAAAATGTCTGTTAATCCATCTTTTAACTGATTTTTTGATGCCATACCTACGATACCGTAGCAATCTACCGCGGCACCTCCAGCAATTGTTGCAATTACATCTGTACTAATATCAATTTGACCGTACTTCGTTTTAATTTCAATTGACATCTCGTTTCCCCCTTCATAAATGGTGAAAGTGAGCTAGACTACTTTAGTTACTATCATATAATCTTTTTAAAGAAAATTCCATCGTTCTTTCTTTTCACTCTCATATTTTATGTTTTAAATTACACTTTTTTATGATGAGCAAAATAGTCCATTGTTATTATACAACATGTACCACTATAATATGTCAAGCAATTTTTATGGATTTCAACTTTTCTTCATTGACATATAGTGTCAAGTAAATTTTCTTGATTTCTTTTTTCTACGGTGTTGCATTCTCTTTTTAGTTGTGTTAAATTATAGTAGTGTTTTTAGCATCGCATAAAAGACTAACATTGAAAAATTACGTATGGTAAGGTATCAAGGGAGGGAAATATAAATGGCTCGTGTTTGTGCTATTACTGGAAGAAAAGCTCGTTCTGGTAACTCTCGTTCTCACGCAATGAACGCTACAAAACGTAAGTGGGGCGCTAACCTTCAAAAAGTTCGCGTACGCATCGACGGAAAAGTTCAACGTGTTTACGTTTCTGCTAGAGCATTAAAATCTGGCAAAATCGAACGTGTTTAATAATAAAAAAAAGAGCCGATAGGCTCTTTTTTTACTATAACAATGGAAAAAGCACCGGTGATAGGTGCTTTTTTTAATCTTTTTTGAAGGTATTTAACATTGCACGAACAATTCCACCAAGAAATTTAGGTAACTTAATTGTATAAAATCTCATGGTTTCCCTCCTAATCCCCATTACTCCACTTGGTCACTATATGATGTAAGGAGCAAAATTGTTTCTTCAATCAGTGCTTCTTATCAACATTAATATGCCAGAAGTAAATGAAAAAGTACCTTTTTCCTCAACGAGTTCGTTACTAATACAAAGTGTTGATCCCCACTCTATTGTTTTATTAGTAAGCGGGTACTTAAAACCAAACAATGTAATCCCTTCCACTATTTCAGTAACTGGTACAAAAGATACATAAGGAAAATTTTTATTTTCTTCAATTATATGTGTACCCACTTTTTTAACTGTTATTTCATTTTTATTGTCCACAATACACATTTCTATCTCTACTTCTAACCCTTTTAAAAGCATCTGTATATTTGCCAAACCGTGATCAAGCCTTCCACCGGTAGCACCAAAAATACGAATTAGTGCCGGCTTCTGTCCTAATGCCCAGTTAATTGCAATTTCTAAATCCGTTTGATCTTTTTCTCGCGGAACAATATGTAATTCGTTCGTTTGCTGTCCCATCCATACTAATTCTTCTTCGGTAACTGAATCGTAATCTCCAAACGCAACAGCCGGTGTAATCCCTTTCTTTAATAGACGGTATACTCCCCTATCAACCGCTGCCCACACTACTTCCTCATCCTCATATCGAGCAAAATCTGCACAATATTCCGAAGGTCCTCCTGCCAAAATATGAATAATCATTTTTTCTTCCCCTTCCATTGTAAAAAGGCAATCTGCCATTCGGTAGATTGCCTTTTTACATATTTTTACGCTATCCTATGAATACCTTACTAGGATAAAGTTCATCACTACCCACGAATTAAGCGAATTGCTTCACCGCGGTCTTTTTGATTGTATACTGCTGATCCAGCTACAAGTACATTTGCTCCTGCTTCCACACAAAGTCTTGCTGTTTCAGCATTTACACCACCATCAACTTCAATTTCTACTTCTAGATTGCGCTCTTTCACCATGTCTGCAACTTGTTTAATTTTCGGTAATACAGAATGGATAAACTTCTGTCCACCAAATCCAGGGTTTACTGTCATAAGTAATACCATATCTATATCTTCTAATACATGCTCAATTACTGAAACTGGCGTATGTGGATTTAATACAATGCCCGCTTTAATACCATGAGATTTAATTAACTGAATTGTACGATGTAGATGTGGACACGCCTCTACGTGAACAGTAATAATATCCGCTCCCGCTTGTGCGAAAGTCGGGATATAGTTATCAGGATTTTCAATCATTAAATGTACATCTAATGGTAATGATGTAATTGGACGGATAGCTTCTACAATTAACGGTCCAATCGTAATATTTGGTACGAAATGTCCATCCATTACGTCAACGTGAATGTAATCCGCTCCGCCCTTTTCTACATCTTTAATCTCTTCCCCTAATTTTGAAAAATCTGCTGATAAAATCGATGGTGCAATTTTAATCATAACTAATACCTCGGCTTTCTCTCTCTAATTTCTTCTACGAATTGTTTATAGTTCTTATAGCGATATTCTGTAATCTTCCCTTCTTCAACCGCAGCTTTCACCGCACATTTCGGTTCAGAAAGATGTGTACACCCTCTAAATTTACAGTATTGGCTCGCTTCTTTCAACTCTGGAAAACAATATGTAAGATCTTCTACTTCTATATCAATGAAATCTAGTGAACTAAAACCCGGTGTATCTGCTACTAGTCCACTCCCAATTGCAATTAATTCTACGTGTCTTGTCGTATGCTTCCCGCGTCCTAAATGGGAGGAAATATCATTTGTTTTCAGCTCTAATTCTGGACGTAGCACATTAAGCATTGAAGATTTCCCCACACCAGATTGACCCGCAACGACAGAAACACAATTTTCTAAGTATGGTTTTAATATATCAATACTTTCTGACGTATTAATAGAAGTAAATAAAACATCATAACCCATCTCACGATAATCATTCGCATAAGCTTCAACAGTTGCTTTCATCTTTTCATCTACTAAATCCATCTTGCTAATACAAATAATTGGCTTAATGTTATGATATTCAATCAGCACTAAAAATCGATCTAACAGTCCAGGATTAAAATCTGGTTCTACTGCAGAGAACACAAGGATCGCTTGATCGACATTAGCAATAGGAGGTCTAACAAGTTCATTTTTTCGATCAAACACTTCAAGCACATAACCTTCAGTTGGATTATCTGCCTGAAAAACAACTTGGTCTCCTACAAGTGGTGTAATTTTATTTTTTCTAAATACACCTCGTCCACGACATTGCGTAACCCCTTCTTCATGCTGCACGTAATAAAACCCACTTAAAGCTTTTATAATTTTTCCTTCTGGCATAGAATTCTCCTTTTTTGTATAAGGTGATGCTGAATTTAAAAATGAATGGATTTAAATTTTCTAAATAACGATTTCAAAACCTACCATATATACTTTTGCTAATATACATTAAATTTCCCATTAAATGCAAAAAAATATTTACAGCTGCATCACTTTACTAGCTTTTTGAATCATATATTTTTGCCTGCTATACCGTCCACTTTGTAGACAGCATAACAGGCAATAATAATAAGTAGACTTTCACTATTATTGAGTTGGATATGGTACTTCTTTATCAATAATCGTTACTCCATCTCGTACAATTTTATAGTGTCCCTTTGAACCTTCTTGAATTACAAATTCTAAAGAAATAGTCGCTGATTCAGTAATTGTTCTCGTTTCAACCGGTCTATCCATTTTTTGCTGCATGTCTTCTTTATAAATTTCTATTGTTTGCGGCTTTTTTTCACCTGTTACAGCAGGCTCATATGGGATAGAGATATTGTCCAATTTTACCGTTTTAGTCACTTTAGGCTTTTGACCATCAGAGATAATAATAGTTACTTTATCTCCCTCTTTTAATGGTGTACCTGGTTTTGGAAATTGCGAAATTACAAGTCCTTTTTCGACTGTATCTGAATACTCTCGTTTTATATCTGACGTTAGTTTTCTCTCATTCAAATAACCAGTTACACTATTTTCAGTCCACCCCGAAAAGTCACCTGGTCTAATTTGATAAGGACCTTTACTTACCCAGATTTTCAGTTCTTGCTCCGCTTCTATAACCATTTGATCAGGCGTCGGAATTTGCTCTACAATTTCACCTTTCGGCTTATCATTTTCAATATAATTTACTGTAACTTGTTTATATTTTTCTTCTAACTCAGCTTTTACACTCTCAAAGTTTTGCCCTGTGAAATTCGCCATCTTACTTTTCTTTTTCCCACCTGATTGATAGATAGTAATTTTAGCGTTTTCTTTTACGACTCTTCCTGCTACAGGGTCCGTTTTTATTACATCCCCAACTTCAACATCATCTGTATATACAATATTAGGCTCCGTCACCTCAAAGCCCTTTTCTACTAATGTATTTACAGCTGTCGTGTATTTCATACCAGCCACATCAGGAACTTTCACATCTTTCGGAATAAATAATCCTGGAATAACCGTAAGCGCTAATGTTATTCCTATTGCTAAAAATAAAAATGTTGAAATTAAAACTTTAAGCCACTTGTTACTCCGTTTTTTCTTCTTATCTAACTCAGCTGCTTCTGCTCTTATCGGTTCTTCCACCTTACTCCCTTTTAAAACAATCGTTTCATCACTTACATTTTCAAATAATTGTTCTTGTTGAATAATCGGAATCGCTTTCGTCGCTTCCATATCTTCTGGTATGTAAAACGGTTGCTCATTTATCCTCTCTGGATATAGCGCAGTTTCAATATCTCGCTTCATCGCATTGGCAGATTGATATCGATGGAACGGATCTTTTGCAGTTGCTTTTAATATAATATTTTCAACACTTTGCGGAATATTTTCATTCCATCTTTTTGGTGATGGGATTTCACTTTGTAAATGTTTTAAAGCTATAGCAACAGCAGATTCGCCAGAAAACGGTTGTCTTCCTGTTAACAATTCAAACATAACTATCCCAAGAGAATAGATATCTGATTGTTTATTTGCTATTCCGCCACGTGCCTGTTCTGGTGATAAATAATGGACTGAACCGAGCACTGAATTTGTATGTGTAATTGTTGTTGCACTTGTAGCTGTCGCAATTCCAAAATCTGTTACTTTTATTATTCCATCAGCTCGAATTAAAATATTGTGCGGCTTTATATCACGATGCACAATTTCAAAATGATGGGCGTGTGCCATAGCGGATGTTAACTGCTCCATAATATCAAGAGCTTCTCCTATAGGTAACATCCCTCGCTCAATTATGTATTGCTTCAATGTTTGCCCTGGTACATATTCCATGACAAGATAGTATATACCATCTTCTTCTCCGACATCATACATATTCACAATATTTGGATGCGACAACGTTGTAACAGACTGCGCTTCTCGATGGAAACGTTTAATAATCTCTTCGTTATTTGAGTAGTCGAGTCTTAATATTTTTACCGCTACATCTCGGCCAAGTATATCATCATGAGCTAAATATACATTGGCCATTCCGCCACCACCAATCATTTTCAGCAGCTTATAACGGTCATTTAAGCGTTTTCCAATCAGCACGTTGCACTTCACCTACTTTCGTTTGTCGAACCCGCATAATCAATAAGAACAAGTGTGATATTATCTTCTCCACCGCGATCATTTGCCAATTGAATGAGACACTGCCCTTTACCTTCAAGCTGTTCATTTAACTGTAAAATTTGTCGCATATCATCAATAGAAACTTTGTTTGATAACCCATCAGAGCAAAGAAGTAATTGATCATCTTCCTCAATCACCAACGTTTTAACATCTAACCCAACTTTTTCTTCTGTTCCTAATGCTCTTAATAACACATTCTTTTTCGGATGATACTCTGCGTCTTCCTTTGAAATTTCACCATGTTTCACCAGCTCATTTACAAGTGAATGATCTTCCGTTACTAGCGTCATTTCTCCTTCTGATACCATATAGCAACGACTATCTCCTATATGCCCTATTGTCACAAAGTTTGGTGTACAAACAGCTATTATAAGCGTTGTTCCCATACCATTACATTCTGCATTTTGCTGAGCATATTCATATATACGCTCATTAATAATCCCAACACTAGTATGTAACCATTGTTCTACTTTTTTCGGCTCATTCATATTATGTGTTTGCTTCCAATAATCATGGAATAATTGAATGGCCATCGAGCTAGCTACATCACCAGCTCGATGACCTCCCATTCCATCTGCTACTACCGCTAATACATTTCCATCTAAATTGTGAAAAACTCCTGCACTATCTTCATTATGTTGACGAACTTTTCCTTTATCCGATAGAAATACGGCTTTCATCTCGTCACCTCGTCTCTTCTTTGCGCTCCTTCGCACGCAACTGACCGCAGGCTGCATCAATATCATGACCTTGTTCACGGCGAATCGTTACATTCACTCCACGATCTTTTAACGTTTTCTCGAACAAGAAAATTTGTTCACGTGGCGTACGTACATAATCACGTTCAGGTACGTAGTTTACCGGAATCAAGTTCACATGACATTTTACACCTTTTAAGAGCGCAGCAAGCTCTTCAGCATGCTCTACTTGGTCATTTTCTCCTCCAAATAATCCATATTCAAAAGTAATACGACGCCCCGTTCTATTTACATAGTATTTAATAGCTTCCATTAAATCTGGTAATTTATAAGCACGGTTAATCGGCATTAATTTTGAACGTAATTCTGAGTTTGGAGCATGCAATGAAATCGCAAAATTAATTTGTAGATCTTCTTCAGCAAACTTATAAATTTTCGGGATAATTCCACTCGTCGAAACAGTCATATGTCTCGCACCAATATGAAGTCCTTTTTCATGGTTAATGATGCGTAAGAATCCCATTAAATTATCATAGTTATCAAATGGTTCTCCAATCCCCATAACAACAAGAGAACTTACACGTTCTTCTGTTTCATCAAGCGCACGCTGAACTTCTACTACTTGCGCTACGATTTCTCCAGCTTCTAGGTTTCGCTTTAATCCACCAAGTGTCGAAGCACAGAACGTACACCCAATACGACAACCAACTTGCGTTGTTACACAAATGGAATTTCCATATTCGTGTCGCATTAATACCGTTTCAATAGAATATCCGTCATATAATTGGAATAAGAATTTAATTGTTCCATCCGAAGACGTTTGTTTTACTAACGTTTTTAAAGTAGTAATATCAAAGGAATTCGACAATTTATCACGCAATCCTTTAGAAAGGTTTGACATATCCTCATAATTTTTTACACGTTTTTTATATAACCAATCAAAAATTTGTCCAGCACGGAACTTCGGTTCTCCTTGTTCCTTTAACCAATCTTGCATTTCATGAAGTTGTAAAGAGTAAATTGATGGTTTCTTCGTTTCTAAATTTTTCTTTTGTTTTCTTACAGTCGTTTCCATGATGCTACACCTTCTTCCTTAAACAAGCAATATAAAAGCCATCCGTCGCAAAATAATGCGGTAAAATTTGCACTTGACCTTCATCAATATACGGAGTTAATTTTTCTGGCATACGCTCTTTAAGCGTAGTATCCCATTCAAATTCAGGATGTTCTTGTAAAAATTTCTCTATTACTTGTTCATTTTCTATTTTCTCAATTGTGCACGTACTATAAACAAGACGACCGCCTTGTTTTAATAATGGTGCTATTTTTTCTAGTATTGCAATTTGAATCGTCGATAATCTTTCACTATCGCCTTTATCTTTTCCTAACTTAATATCAGGTTTACGTCTAATTACACCAAATCCAGAACACGGTGCATCTACCAATATTTTATCAAACGTTTCATTTGCAAAGTGCTCTTGCACTTTTCTAGCATCTAGCGCTTTAGTTTCGACATTTTCTAGACCAAGTCGCTCTGCTTGCTGTTTAATTAAACGTACTTTGTGTGCATGTAAATCAAGGGACATGACCTTACCAGTTCCCTTTAATCGTTCCGCGATATGCGTTGTTTTTCCGCCTGGAGCAGCACAACTATCAAGAACTGCATCTCCCGTATTCGGTTCTAAAGCGCGTGCTACAAGCATAGAACTTTCATCTTGAATAGAAAGAAATCCTTTTTTAAACGCTTCTGTATGCGCTACATTTCCTCTTTCAATCTGAATAGCATCATCTGATAAGTCACCACGTTTTGCTTCTATACCTTCACTTGCCAACAACTCAATCGCTTCTTCTACAGTTACCTTATCAACATTCACACGCGCTGTTGGTACAGGGGGTAACATGTTTACTTCGCACATTTTTTCTGCAGTTTCTAAACCGTATTCTGAAGTCCACTCTTGGACAAGCCAAACTGGATGACTTGTTGTAATTGCAAGACGTTCTACTGGATCCTTGATTTCATCTACAGAAGGTACACCTTCTCTCTGAATCGAACGTAATACACCGTTCACCATACCAGCAATTCCTTTATGCCCGCGACGCTTTGCAATCTCAACCGCTTCATGAATAGCCGCTCTTTCTGGCACTCGGTCTAAATAAATCATTTGATATAAAGATAAGCGAAGCAATACTCTTACCCACGCCTCAACCTTCTTTTTTAAAAAAGGCTGTAAATAATAATCTAATGTGTCACGACGTTGAATCGTTCCATATACAATTTCAGTTAATAAACCAATATCTTTTCTATCAATTGCACTTTTTTCAATTAGATTATTTAAAAGTAAGTTGCTATATGCACCACTTTTTTCCACTTGAATTAAACCATCAAGAGCTAATTCACGAACATTTTGTCTCATGCATTTTCTCCTAACTTCGTTCCAATTTCAGGTTTTGTTCCACGTAAAAATTGTGAACAACTCATACGCTTTTTACCAGAAGGTTGCAATTCAGTAATTTTAACACCTGTTTCATTACTCGTTGCTACAACAAAACCATCTTCTTCGATTGCAACAATCGTACCTGCTTCAGCCGGTTCAGTTATAGGCACTTTTTCCCCCCACCATACTTTAACAACTTGTCCTGCTAATGTTGTATAAGCAACTGGCCATGGATTCAATCCGCGAATGTGATTGTATACTTCTTCACCTGTTTTTGTCCAATCAATTTTCTCTTGCTCACGTTTTATATTGTACGCAAACGTTACTTCTTCTTCGTTTTGTTTAATCGGTTCTAACTTACCTTGAATTAATAAAGGCACTGTTTTAGATAGAAGGTGTGCTCCTGCTTCACTTAATTTATCAAATAATGAGCCTGTCGTTTCACGCTCTTCAATTTCAACTTCCACTTGCGTTAAGATATCACCAGCATCCAATTTTTCTACCATATACATAATTGTAATACCTGTTTTTTCTTTACCTTCCATAATTGCATAATGAATTGGTGCACCACCACGAAGTTCAGGAAGTAAAGAAGCGTGAACATTAATACACCCATACTTTGGTGCTTCTAAAATTTCATTTGGTACAATCTGCCCAAATGCAGCTGTTACAATTAAATCTGGCTCTAATGCCAATACTTTTTCATATTCATCTTTTTCACGAATTTTTAACGGCTGTAACACAGGGATACCATGTTTTTCCGCTTCAACTTTAACAGGTGTAGGTGTTAATACTTTTTTTCTACCTACTGGACGATCAGGTTGCGTCACAACACCTACTACCTCATAGCCATCTTCAATAAGACGACGAAGCACCGGCACTGAAAAGTCCGGTGTTCCCATAAACACTACTTTTATCATTTAAAAACCGCTCCTTTTAACACCTATTCTAGTTCGTTTTCTTCATAATATCTTGTCACTTTCGATGTAAATAAAACACCGTGTAAATGATCAATTTCATGTTGAATTGCACGCGCTAAAAATCCTTCCGCTTCTAATAAGAATACTTTCCCACGGCGATTTTGCGCTCTTACTTTAATATAATCGGCACGTTCTACTTCACCATAAAGTCCCGGGAAGCTTAAACAGCCTTCGGGACCTACTTGTTCACCACGTTTTTCTAATATTGATGGATTGATTAACTCGATTTTCCCAGTATCATCATCTACATCAACAACCGCTACTTGCAAGCTTACACCTACTTGAGGCGCAGCTAAACCGACTCCGTCCGCAATTAACATTGTTTCATGCATATCTTTCAACAATTTCACTAACTTTTTATCAAAGTTAATTACTCTTTCGCATGGTGTTTCTAACACTTCATTTGGATGCTTTATTATTTCTAAAACTGCCATATTTCCCTCCGCTACATTAACATTGTTGGATTAAAATCAATTGAGATTTGTAGCTCTTTTTGCATTTCTGCTTGATAATGTTCATTTACCATTTTGAGCACGTTCTTTAAGTTTGGTTCCCGTTTGTATTTTATCATGCATTGATAACGATATCTATCTTTTATCCTTGGAATCGCTGAAGCAACTGGTCCTAGCACCATTGTTTGCTGTGAGCAATGCGTTCGTAAATACGAGGCAATTTTTTCCGTCACTTGTACCGCTTTTAATAATTCTGGATGAGATACAGTTACGAGTACAACATAGTAATATGGGGGATATTGTCTTGTTCGTCTCATTTGCATTTCTTGGTCAAAAAACACATCATATTGTTGGTTCTTCGCTAACTCTATACTGTAATGTTCTGGCGTATACGTTTGAATCACAACTTCCCCTGGCAATTCATGTCTACCCGCTCGTCCACTTACTTGCGTCAATAACTGATATGTCTTTTCACTCGCCCGAAAATCAGGTAAGTGAAGCATCGTATCTGCAGTTAAAACCCCAACGAGCGTTACTTTCGGAAAATCTAATCCTTTAGCAATCATTTGTGTTCCAAGTAATATATCTGCTTTTTCTTCCCCAAACGCCTTTAATAATTTTTCATGCATTCCTTTTCGACTTGTCGTATCTACATCCATTCGAATGACTCGTGCCTCTGGAAATAGTTTTGTAATTTCTTCTTCTACCTTTTGTGTACCTGTACCAAAGAAACGAATGTATGTACTTTGACAAGCTGGACACTCCGTTGGCATATTCTCTTCGTAACTACAATAATGACATTTTAAACGATGATTCATTTTATGATATGTCAATGAAATATCACAATGCGGACATTGGACAACATACCCACAATCACGGCACATAACAAATGTAGAATGACCTCTTCTATTTAAAAAGAGTACCATTTGTTCTTTCTTTTCTAATCGATCTGCTATTTTTTCATGCAGCGCCTTAGAAAACATTGATCGATTCCCGTCACGAAGTTCTTCTCGCATGTCAACAATCTCTACCGTTGGTAAAGCTTGTTCATTCATACGTTTTTCCATTGTTAATAGTTCATAAACACCTTTTTTCGCCCTTGCAAACGATTCAAGTGTTGGTGTCGCACTACCAAGAACGATAGGACATTTATGATATTGTCCTCTCCAGACAGCTACATCTCTTGCATGATACCTCGGATTATCTTCTTGTTTGTAACTTGATTCATGCTCTTCATCAATAATAATAATCCCTAAATTCTCAAAAGGCGCAAAAACAGCTGAACGCGCACCAACTACAACTTTCACTTCTTTTCTTAAAATCTTACGCCACTCGTCATACTTTTCTCCAACAGACAACGCACTATGAAGAACTGCAACTTGCGAGCCAAACCTACCTTTAAAACGATCCACCATTTGGGGCGTTAGTGCAATTTCAGGAACAAGAACGATAGCTTCTTTTCCTTTCTTGAGCACTGCTGCTATAGATTGTAAATATACTTCTGTCTTTCCACTTCCTGTAACACCATATAGTAAAAATGGATTATAAGTTTCATTTGTAATTGATGATAAAATCGGTGTAATAACTTGTTTTTGTTCCTCCGTAAGTGGAAATGGTTTTGTTTGTTCAAAATCATCATCGTCATACGGATTTCGGTATACTTCCACATACTTTTCTGAAATGAATCCCTTTTTAACAAGTGCTTTTATTGGAGCATCTGTTATTTGTAACTCTTCTGTAATTACTTTCAACGGTGTACTTTTATAATTTTCCACAAAATAATAAAGTACATCTTGTTGTTTTTTACTTTTCAGTTCAAATGCCGCTAATTCCAATTTATCTTCTGGCAACTCCGGCTGAACCACTCTTTGCTTCTTCTTTTGTACTTTATCTTTCACCTGATAAACGACTTCAACCGTACCATTTTTAATTTCTTGTTGAATAGTTCGGTATAAATGTGGCTGTTGCTCGATTACTTCAAAATCAATTGCTTCTTTATCCTGAAATAAATATAGTATTTCAGGTGCTATTTCTTCCTGTTTACAAAGTTGTAGACGTTTTTTATACGTTGCTTTTATCGCAGTTGGAAGCATCACTTGAAAAGCTGAAATCATGTAGCATAACGTTTCACTTGTAAGCCAATATCCAAGCTTTAATAATTCATCATTTAAAACCGGTGTTACATCTAATATTTCATGGATTGTCTTTAACTTCTTACTTTCTACATCCACCGAATCTTTAATCCCAATAATAAAACCTTGCAATTTTCTTGGCCCAAACGGAACTACTACACGCATTCCTGTCTGTACAATATCTTCCCATTTTTTAGGAATAATGTAATCAAATGGTCGATCTGTCTGACGGGCAGGTACATCAACAATTACACTTGCAAATTTCATAAACGATCATCTTCTAACATCATTTCAATTTGCTTCAATATTTCACGAGCTACCTCTTTTTTCATTAAAAGTGGCAACTCAATAACTTTTCCATCTTTTCTATACATTGTTACAATATTCGTATCCGTGCCAAATCCAGCTCCTTGCGCTTTTACATCATTCGCGACAATCATATCTGCATTTTTCTCACGTAGTTTTTTCGTTGCATATTCCTCTACATTTGTCGTTTCAGCAGCAAAACCGATAAGTAACTGTTTATCCTTTTTCTGACCTAATGTTTTTAAAATATCCACCGTTCTTTCAAGTTCAATGACAGCATCACCATTTTGCTTTTTCATTTTATTCTCATGCACATATTTCGGACGATAATCTGCAACTGCTGCTGTTTTAATGACAACGTCTACGTTTTGATAATGTTGAAGAACTGCTTCTAACATATCTTGTGCAGATTCCACTTGCACTGTCGTTACATGTAACGGTGGATTTAATGCTGTCGGTCCTGAAACGAGTATAACATCAGCGCCTAAATTCGCTGCCACTTCCGCAATCGCATACCCCATTTTCCCAGAAGAAAAATTCGTCATAAAACGTACTGGATCAACCTTTTCACGTGTTGGGCCAGCAGTTATTAATATTCTTTTTCCCTGCAATGGTTTGTGTTCTGAGAAAGCTTCCTCTAACCGTGCAATAATTGCTTCAGGTTCTTCTAGTCGTCCCTTCGCTACATATCCACATGCTAAAAAGCCTTCCCCAGGCTCAATAAATGTATATCCTAGCGTTTTCAATGTCATCATATTTTTTTGAACTATTTTATTTTCATACATATGCACATTCATAGCAGGCGCAATCCATACCGGAGCTGTAGTAGCTAACAAAGTAGTTGTAATCATATCATCTGCAATACCACCAGCTAACTTTCCAATACAATTGGCAGTAGCAGGTGCGACAAGTACAACATCCGCCCAATCTGCTAAATCAATATGAGCAATAACAGCTGAGTCTTTCTCATCGAATGTATCCGTATATACATCATGGCGAGAAAGCGCTTGGAATGTAAGAGGCGTAACAAACTTCATTGCCGACTCACTCATCATTACTTTGACAATCGCGCCAGATTGTGTCAATTTACTCGTTAACGCAGCTGCTTTAAAAACCGCAATGCCTCCTGTTACACATAAAAGTATCTTTTTCCCTTTTAGCATATGACTCGTCCTCTTTCTTTTTCAAACTTATAATACTGAAATAGAATTCTCAGCTCGTCAGTACCGATATTTCATTCCTTTCGTAAAAAAATAACAACCTACTTGTAAATAGGTTGTTACCGTTACATAGAAAATTATAAAGTCTATGTTTTATTTTGTCGAAGGCAAAGGCTTATTCAGCTACTTTATCTTCACTTGGTACGTAGCTTAATGCTTCTGCATCGATTTCTTCTAATGCTTTACCTACACATTTATGAGAAACAGGTTTTTCTACAACACAGTTATTAGCAAGTTGCATTTCACGTGCGCGTTTTGCAGCCACTGTTACTAAAGTGTACTTAGAATCGATTTTTTGTAGTAATGAGTCAATTGATGGATTTAACATAATTATAGACCCTCCGTCATTTCTTTATAATATTTTGCTACCCTTTCGCGGCGGCAATGTTCGCCAACCACAATTGCTTTAATTCTATCACAAGCTAATTCAACTTGATCGTTTTCTACTACATAGTCGTAAGCGTCCATCATCTCGATTTCTTCTTTCGCTACAGTTAAACGATTTTCAATAACATCTTCAGTCTCTGTACCACGTCCGACAATACGGCTCTTTAGTTCAGATAAACTTGGAGGTGCTAAGAAAATAAATACACCTTCTGGGAAAGCTTTCTTAACTTGAATTGCTCCTTGCACTTCAATTTCTAAGAATACATCTTTTCCTTCTTGTAATGTTTTTTCAACATAGTCAATCGGTGTTCCGTAATAATTACCTACGAACTCAGCCCACTCAAGTAATTTTTCATTACGAATCATTTCCTCGAATTCTTCTCTTTCTTTAAAGAAATAATCCACACCATCTACTTCACCTTCACGCGGCTTACGTGTCGTTACTGAAATAGAGTACTGAAAACGTGTATCCTCATGGCTAAACAGCTCTTTACGAACCGTCCCTTTTCCAACCCCAGAAGGCCCTGAAAGAACGATGAGCAATCCTCTTCTACTTCTCATAAATATGTAAAACCTACCCTTCCTCACTTAAATCTTCTTTATTATTCAAACGATGTGCAATCGTCTCTGGTTGAATTGGACTTAATACAACATGCCCATCATCCATAACAATAACCGCCCTTGTTTTTCTCCCATACGTAGCATCAAGCAAAGCATTATGTTCGCGTGCTTCTTGTACTGTTCGTTTAATAGGAGCTGACTCCGGACTTACAATAGCAATAATTCGATGAGCAGATACAATATTTCCGTATCCAATATTTAAAAACCGCATGGCCATAGTTTGCGCCTCCTAGTAAGTCTATCCGATTTCTCCACCACGTATAACTTTATATATTTTTTGAAAGCTACTCAATATTTTGTACTTGTTCACGAATTTTTTCAAGGTTATTTTTCATTTCTACAACATATTTTGAAATTGTTAAGTCATTTGCCTTAGAACCAATCGTATTAATTTCTCTATGCATCTCTTGCACGATGAAATCCATTTTCCTTCCAACAGGCTCTTCAATCTGCAATGTTTCACGAAATTGCTCTAAATGACTTTGCAAACGAACTAACTCTTCATGAATATCACAACGCTCTGCAAAGATTGCAACTTCTGTTAGCAATCTTTGTTCATCTAGATCTTGATTATGTAATTCTTTTAAGCGATTTTCTAATCGTTCACGATATTTTTGTGTAACAATTGGTGCATGTGGAATAATTGCATTTACACAATTGCTAATCTCTTGTAAACGATACGCTATATCTTTATGTAATCGTTCTCCTTCGCCATCTCTCATCGTTTTCAACATATGAGCAGCTTGACGAACAGCCTCATATAAACTGTTCTCAAAATGTTCATTTACATTTTCTATTTCTTCAATTGCTGTTACTTCTGGCATTGCCATTAATTGTTCGAGTGTAATAGAATCTTGTAATTGAAATTTCCCTTTTATATCTTCCATCATCGATTGGTACTGCTCAAGAAGTGACCAATTCACACTTAATTTTCTTTCAACAAGTCCTTCACCTGCTATACTAATAGACACTTCGATGCGTCCACGTCGAACTTGCTGTGCAATTATTTTACGAATTTTGTCCTCAAATACCATCATTTGCTTAGGAAGTCGAATACTCATCTCTAAAAAACGGTGGTTCACCGATTTCATTTCTACTGTAATTTGAAAAGTATCACTTTCTACTTTCGATCTTCCAAACCCTGTCATACTAGAAATCATTTTTATCACATCCAAGCCATAAAATAACTCAATGAAAAAGGTAATAGAGACAAGGCTCTACTACCTTCTGTAAATTATATCACATTTTCATAACATTGACTATTTCAAGTTTAATCCCTTCTTATATAACATCGGCTTTTTCTTCTTAGCCTTTTTCCCTGTTAATAAAGAACCTACTAGTAAGAAAGTCGGAATTGATGACAAACCTCCAATTAATAACCAATCTCTTGCTTGTATCGGCATTGTGCTAAAGATCGGTTGTAACGGTGGATAATATATAACCACTAGCATAAGTAGTAACGAAATAATAACCGCCCCTACTAAATACACGTTCCCAAATGGATTACGGTGAAAGACAGAATGCTCACTACGACAATCAAATACATGAATAAGCTGTGCAAGTACCAACGTCGCGAACGCTACAGTTTGTGCATATTTCAGTTCATTTGGATGTTGGTTATACGCAATAATAAACGCCACTAACGTCACTGCTCCAATTAAAAACCCTCGACTTATTATTTTCCACGCAAGCCCTCTAGCGAATACCCCTTCTTTCGGGTGACGCGGTGTTCTCTTCATCACATCTCCTTCAGCCTTATCCAAACCTAATGCCATCGCTGGTAAACCATCAGTAACTAAGTTCACCCATAAAATTTGAATAGGAACCATCGGCAGTGGTAATGCAAGTAACATCGCAAATAACATAACTAAAATTTCTCCAACATTTGACGCCAATAAGTAGCGAATGAACTTACGTATGTTCTCGTATATATTTCTTCCTTCTTTAATCGCTGACTTAATTGTAGCAAAATTATCATCTAGTAAAACAAGTGAAGAGGCTTCTTTTGCAACATCTGTCCCTGTAATCCCCATCGCTATCCCAATATCCGCTGTTTTTATCGCTGGAGCATCGTTCACTCCATCACCTGTCATCGCTACTATATGTCCTTGATTTTGCAATGCTTTAACAATTTTCAATTTATGCTCAGGTGATACACGAGCGAATACATACGTATCTTCTACAACATTTTCTAATTCCTCCACATCCATATTCGCGAGTTCTACTCCTTCAACAACGCGTCCATCTGGTGGTAAAACTCCTAATTGTTCAGCAATCGCCATTGCTGTAACTTTATGATCACCTGTAATCATTACTGTTCGAATACCAGCTTCTTTACACTCTTTTACCGCCTGCGCGACTTCTGGCCTTGGCGGGTCAATCATACCTTGTATTCCAACCAACATAAAATCTTTTTCAACGTCTCTTTCATGTTCAATAGAATCCGTTACTTTTAAAGGTTTAAACGCAACTGCAATTGTTCGAAGCGCTTGACTACCTAAGCTATGAATAGCCGCCTGTACTTCTTTTCTATATAGCTCACTTAACGGCTGCTGCTTATCCCCCCATAAGATTGTTTGACTCAGTTGCAAAAGAACATCCGGTGCTCCTTTCGTAACAATAAACTTTTTCCCCTCTCGATCTCGTACAATAACACTCATCATTTTTCGAGTTGAATCAAAGGGAAATTCACGAATAATTTCAAATTTCCCTTTCAATGCCTCACGTGTTATCCCAGCTTTCATTGCCGCAGCTACAAGCGCTCCCTCTGTTGGATCCCCATCTAATACGTACGCCTTTTTCTTTTGAATAATATTTGCATTGTTACATAGTGAACCAAATGTAAGTAGCTGATAAAGTGATTTTGTCTTAGCTGGATTCACTTCTTTTTCACCTTTCATAAAAGAGCCATTAGGTTCATATCCTTGCCCTGTCACTTTCCACAATTCTCCGCCTGACCACATATGTGTTACCATCATTTTGTTTTGTGTCATTGTTCCCGTTTTATCAGAGCATATAACAGAAGCGCAGCCTAACGTTTCTACGGCCGGTAACTTCCTTACAATTGCTCTCTTTTTTATCATACGCTGTACACCAAGTGATAAAGCTACTGTAACAATTGCTGGCAATCCTTCTGGAATAGCCGCAACAGCTAGCGATACGCCAGCTAAAAACATATGATATACTTCATTCCCTTGATACACACCAGCCAATACAACTAGCGCTGTCAAAATAAGAGCTACAATAATTAATATTTTTCCGAGCTGTTCTAACCTTCTTTGCAGTGGCGTTTCCATTTGCTCTGCATTTTGCAACATATTTGCAATTTGCCCCATCGCTGTATTCATACCAGTTGCTACAACGACTCCTGTACCAGATCCTCGCGTAATCATTGTCCCCATAAAAGCCATATTTTTTTGATCCCCAATTGCAACATCTTGCCCTTGCAGTGCTTCTACCTTCTTTTGTACAGGTACGGACTCCCCTGTCAAAGCAGACTCTTCAATATATAAACTTGATGCCTCAACAAGACGCACATCAGCCCCAATACGATCACCACTGGAAAACTTAATAATATCACCTAAAACAAGTGCTTTAGATGGTGCTTTTACCCACTTTCCATTCCGCATTACAGTAACTTGCGGGGCAGCTAGTTCCTTTAAAGCTTCCAATGATTTTTCAGCTTTTCTTTCTTGAAAAAAGCCGAGAATACCATTGATAATAACAATGGCAACAATAGCAATAGAATCAATGTATTCACCTAAAAACGCAGAAACAATTGTTGCTCCAAACAAAACGAGTACCATGAAATCTTTAAACTGTGCTAAAAATACCATTAGTGCAGAAGGCCTTTTTGCTTCTTCTAATTCATTAGTACCAAATTTCTTTACTCGCCCTTCTGCTTCTTTCTCTGTAAGTCCAACCTTTACATTCGTATTCGTTCTTTCTTCCACTTCATGTGCTCGCATTCCATACCAGTTCATCCTGCTATCGACCTCCTGATTCCAGACATACTCTATTGAAAGCTTATTCAGCCTCGTCCAAAAAAATGCTATAATTAACATTTAGTTAGAAAGGAGTGTTCATTTATGGCATTCGATGGATTATTTACAAGAGCGATTACACATGAAATTGAAAATTCTCTTTACACAGGAAGAATTTCCAAAATATATCAACCTTCAAAATACGAGATTTTATTACATATTCGAGCGAATGGAAAGAACCAAAAACTAATTCTTTCATCTCATCCTACATATGCGCGTATGCACTTAACGAATCAAAACTACGATTCGCCAGCAATACCGCCGATGTTCTGTATGCTTCTTCGCAAACATTTAGAAGGTGGATTTATTGAAAAAATTGAACAAATCGACTTAGAACGCATTATTCAAATTACAGTTCGCAGTCGTAATGAAATCGGAGACGAATCATTAAAAACATTAGTAATTGAAATAATGGGACGACATAGTAACATTATCTTATTAGATACGAAAACAAACGTGATTTTAGATAGCTTAAAACACGTTTCATTAGCCGTAAACCGTCACCGAACTGTATATGCTGGTGCTGAGTACGTCGCGCCACCAGCCCAACATAAAATCAATCCTCTGCAAATTGAAACCGCAGATGATTTTATTAGACCGCTAGACTTTCTATCTGGAAATATGGATAAACAACTCGTCGGTGCTTTCATGGGAATATCCCCATTATTTGCAAAAGAAGTAGTAAAGAAAGCCGGTATGGTAAACGAGAAAGCATTATCAGAAGCATTTTTCTCTATACAAACACCATTACTATCTCATGCATATACACCTACAATGATTACTGCAAATGGAAAAGAATTCTTTTATCTTTTCCCTCTTACACACTTGCAAGGAGAAGAAAAAACATTCTCATCAGTGAGCGAATTGTTAGATCGTTTCTTCTTTGGCAAAGCAGAACGTGATCGTGTAAAACAACAAGCTCATGATTTAGAACGCTTTATGCAAAACGAAAAAAATAAAAACGAGAAAAAACTCATTAAACTCGAAAAAACACTGCAAGATGCTGGAAAAGCAGATAAATATCAACTATTTGGAGAGCTACTTACAGCCAATATGTACGCTTTAAAAAAGGGCGATAAAGATATTGAGGTCGTTAATTATTACGATGAGGATGGTGGAACTGTAAAAATCACATTAGATCCTTTAAAAACACCATCTGAAAATGCACAACGCTATTTCCAAAAGTATCAAAAAGCAAAAAATTCGGTTGCTGTTGTAGAAGAACAAATCGAAAAAACAAATGAAGAAATTCTTTATTTTGATAGCTTACTTCAACAAATGGAAGCTGCTTCTTCAAAAGACATTGAAGAAATTCGTGAGGAATTAGCTGAAGAAGGTTATGTGCGCAATCGCAAAACGAAAAACGCAAAGAAAAAGCCTACTAAACCAGTATTAGATAAATATGTAGCAAGTGATGGCACAGAGATTTTCGTTGGTAAAAACAATAAACAAAATGATTATTTAACAACGAAGTTTGCCCGCCGTGATGAAATTTGGTTACATACGAAAGATATACCTGGCTCTCACGTTGTCATTCGTTCTTTAGAGCCTGCTGAAGAAACTTTACTAGAAGCCGCCAAAATTGCTGCCTATTACAGTAAAGCGAAAGAGTCTAGCTCTGTACCTGTTGATTTCACCAAAATACGCCATGTCAAAAAACCGAGTGGTGCAAAACTTGGTTTTGTTACGTACGACAATCAGCAAACCGTATATGTAACACCAGATGCTGATATTGTAATGAAATTAAAAGCATAAATAAAAAAATGCGTTGCTTGTATGCAGCGCATTTTTTATATGTTTTCAATTTCGTTGCTATATCCATTCAATATTGTCAAAAAAATTGACAGTA
Organism: Bacillus sp. FSL K6-2944; assembly: GCF_038005385.1. Classification (NCBI taxonomy): domain Bacteria; kingdom Bacillati; phylum Bacillota; class Bacilli; order Caryophanales; family Bacillaceae; genus Bacillus; species Bacillus sp. FSL K6-2944. The sequence goes on from NZ_JBBOTE010000001.1 coordinate 2,672,492, forward strand.
TCATTTCACATTTGTATAAAATTTTTTACAGCATGTAAATAAAGTACAAGTGTAACTCCAATCATTTTTCCCCATCCCCCTGCTATTCATTGAAGCAATCTAGATTTTATGAACAAACCGTCTCCCACAAATTACGGGCTATTTTTTTATCTCCCCTAAAATATATGTTGTCCCTACTATCCTTTCTTCAAATATACATTTTGGCACGCTATTTGCTTTATTCAATACTATGAATAGGAGGAATTAACATGACTTTAAAAATTAATAAAATCCAAAATCAACTACAAAACTATGAAATTGAGGGGTTACTTATTACAAAAAAAGAAAACCGCCAATATGCAACAGGCTTTACAGGTAGTGCTGGCGTCGTCTTACTCTCTGCCGATCAAGCTGTTTTCATCACTGATTTCCGCTATGTAGATCAAGCGAAATCACAAATAAAAGATGCTGAAATTATTATGCATAAAGGAAATTTAGAAAAAGAAATTGCACATCAAGTATCGAAATTAAACATTCAAAAACTTGGAATTGAAGAAAACAACATGACATTGCAACAATATAAAAACTTGCAAAAATACGTACAGGCGGAAATGATTCAAGTGTGCGAAATTATCGAAAATATTCGTATCATTAAAGACACGCCTGAAATAGAAACAATGAAAATTGCAGCTAATATCGCGGACGAAGCATTTCATCACATTCTTACGTTTCTAAAACCAGGAATAAGTGAAAATGCTGTACGAGATGAATTAGAATTTTTCATGCGAAAAAAAGGTGCTACATCTTCATCATTTCAAATTATTGTAGCTTCTGGTGTTCGTTCTTCTCTTCCACATGGAGTTGCATCAAATAAAATAATTGAACGAGGCGACATCGTTACATTAGACTTTGGTGCACTTTACGACGGATATTGTTCCGATATAACACGTACCGTAGCAATAGGGGAACCATCGGAAGAATTCAAAAAAATATACAATGTTGTACGAGAAGCGTTAAAACGTGGGACTGAAGCGATTAAGCCTGGAGAAACTGCGAAAAGTATCGATGATGTAACAAGAAACTACATTACAGATTGTGGATATGGTCAATATTTTGGTCATTCTACTGGTCATGGTCTTGGCTTAGAAATACATGAACCTCTTCGCTTATCCCAAGAAAGTAAAGCTACATTAAAAGAAGGTATGGTTGTTACAGTTGAACCGGGCATTTACATACCGAACTGGGGCGGTTGTAGAATTGAAGATGATATCGTCATTACAAAAGACGGATATGAAGTTATTACAAAATCAAATAGAGAACTAATTGTAATCCCTTGTTAAAATCATGGCCTTTTTAAAAGGAGTTTTTTTCTACACATAGAATTCCTTCTCTGGAGTGTTCATTTAAAGAGGGGGAATTTAAATTGAATTTTGTAATTGATAAAATAGATGGTTTACAAGTTGAGTTTTCAAAACTTGTTTCCATGATGAATTACGCTCGTTATACAACAATGCAAGCAGTGGAAAGTTTAACAATTGAAGAACTTGATTATTTATATGATAAAGAAGCCAATTCAATTGGCATGCTGTTATATCACATGGCTGCTATTGAATTTTACTACCAAATCCATACCTTTGAGGATCGTGAACCGACGGAAGCTGAATTAGAACATTGGTTGCCAGCTATTGAGTTAGGGAATCTTGGACGAGAAAAAATAAAAGGAAACTCTTTAGAATTTTACATTAATACATTACAAGAAGTACGCTCTAAAACAATTGAAACATTTCAATCTTTACCTGATGAATGGCTATTTAAAACGACAGACTTTTGGTATGACAAACCAGCTAACAACTACTTTAAATGGTTTCACGTATTTGAAGATGAAATCAATCATCGCGGACAAATTCGCTTAATTAGGAAGATGCAAAAAGCTCATGCAGTAAAATAAGAAAGTGCCACCAGATAAGGTGGCACTTTCTTTTATTCATTTTTTAGGATTAACTGTATTGTAACATCCATTTATCGTTCTCATCATTACAGTACATGAAATTTTACTTTTTTCTTTTTCCTATACTCACATACTTTCACTGCTTTCATACAATAAACTACACGAATGCCTAAAGGATGTGAATGTTATGGGAGTTGAATTAACGCTATTACACGCTCTCTACATTATTTGTTTACTCACTATTATTACCTTTTTTATTCTCCGGAAAGATACGACTATCATTTGTATCGTTTTTATCTTTTTATTAGCATTAACTGCAACAAGTTCTATCCCTCTTGCCATTAGCGGGATTTTTCAAAGTTTCATTTACGCCATTACTGAGCTATTACCAACTATATTAATCATCTCCATTATCGTATCAATGAGCAATTTACTCGTTCATACTGGCATAAATGATACGATGATTTCACCATTTACAAAAATGATTCGTACACCTACACTCGCCTACTGGATTATCGGCCTTTTAATGATGACCATTTCTTTCTTCTTTTGGCCTTCTCCAGCTGTCGCCTTAATGGGAGCTATTTTATTACCGGTTGCTGTACGTGTCGGCCTTCCTCCAATTGGGGTTGCAATTGCTATGAACTTATTTGGACACGGCATCGCCTTATCTGGAGACTTCGTTATTCAAGGTGCACCGAAATTAACTGCAGACGCGGCTGGTCTCCCTGTTTCCAGCGTCGTATCTGCAAGTGTTCCACTCGTTATCGTTATGGGCGTTGTGACAACTTCCGTCGCTTTTTTCTTCTTACGAAAAGAGTTTCATACAGGCTTAGCTATACAAGAATCTATTCTATCAACTGAGTCTTCTAAAACGCTCACTTCATTATCTCCTCGCACAAAGAAATGGCTCGCTATTTGTATCCCTATCGTATATATCATTGATATCCTTTGCATGATTCAATTTAAACTACAAGGAAGCGACGCAACTGCACTTATCGGCGGAACAACTGTTATTATGATTATCATCATTTCTCTCATCGCCTACAAAGGTAATGGACTGAATAAAACAACCGATTATTTCATAGAAGGGCTCCAATTTGGCTTTAAAATTTTCGGACCAGTTATTCCTATCGCTGCACTCTTTTATTTAGGAGATAGTGGCTTTGTGAAAATTATCGGAGACTATTTACCGAAAGGTTCACACGGAATCATTAACGACTTAGGCATCGCTTTATCTCAAACTGTTCCTTTAAATCAATATGTATCGGCAGGGACATTAACCATCGTGGGTGTCATTACCGGCTTAGATGGATCAGGTTTTTCAGGTATATCACTTGCTGGTTCCATTGCCAATCTTTTTGGAACAGCACTTGGCCATGGAACAGCTACATTAACAGCTCTCGGGCAAATTGCAGCTATATGGACCGGGGGCGGGACGTTAATTCCTTGGGCACTTATTCCTGCTGCTGCGATTTGTAAAGTCGATCCATTTGAACTTGCACGCCGAAACTTTTTACCGGTTGTTATCGGTTTAATTGTCACCACGATCGTTGCGATGTTTATTTTATAACGTAAGCAAGTGTTCTCTTGCTTACGTTTTTTCTTGTAAAATTCATCATGAATTACTGGTTTTCAACAGGGATTCGTTATCCCTTAGCGAAATTATATTAGGAGAGTAATTTTTTCAAAACGTTTACGAGAAACAGATTACTGCAATTAGAAAAGGGGAAATAACTATGAATGAATTGATTTTCGTCTTATTAATTTGTCCGTTACTTATCTTTATCGTTTCTGTTATTGGAACGCGCAAGACGAAAACGTATTACGTAATGCCGATTGTAACGTTTGCTAGTTTTTTAATAATAGGTGTTATCGCCTTTACTCCAAAATTTTTCTTTTGGGTCGGCATGTATAGCATTTTCTCATTTATTGTTTCTTATGTGACTCTATTGTTTGTAAAAGGATATAAGCTTGCAGAAAGCACTAAGTAGTTAAGGAGATTGTAATATGATTTTCTTTGATATTGATGGAACTTTACTTGAATATGAGGCTGCTGAAAGAAATGGTATTATAGATTTTTTTCAAATATATAATACTATTTTTTCAGGCAATGAATTAGAGGCCACGAAAGTCTGGCATGAATTATCAGAAGAATATTTCAACAAATTTTTGTCCAAAGAATTATCTTTTCAGGAACAACAAAGGATGCGAATGTATCATTTATTTAAAGCATATGGAGTAAACTTATCCCCCGAGGAATCTCAGCATAAATTCAATCAATATATAGAACTATATAAGAACAACTGGACCGCGTTTGAAGATGTAAACTATACATTACAGACCTTGCAGGAAAAAGGGTACTCATTAGGTATCATTAGTAATGGTGAATATGAGCAACAAGTCGAAAAGTTAACTACTCTAAACATTCTACAATATTTCAAATATATATTTACTTCTAGTGAACTTGGGATATCGAAACCAGATCCTGAAATTTTTCACAGTAGTGTATTACAATCGAATCTTGAAATGAAAGACTGCTATTATATTGGCGATCGATTAGAGACTGATGCGATTAGTAGTACAGCAGCTGGGATGCAAGGGATATGGTTGAATCGGGATAACTCACAACTCAAGTACGATATTCCTACTATCTGTTCGTTACATGAAATTATAACAATGATATAAAAAAACGACCGCGTTCCCCCGCAGTCGTTTTTTTCGTGTTACGCTGTGATCCAAGCTTCGTTTGCTGGATTTTTACGCCACTCTTGTAATTTTTTCGTTTCAGCTTGTCCAATCATACCTTTTTCTGCTGCAACTTCAGTTAATGCACTGTAATCACTTAAAGAATATGATGCTACGTTAGCTGCTTCTAGTTTTTCTTTTCCTGCTTCTAACTCATATGTGAAGATTGATACGATTCCTAATACTTCACATCCAGCTTCGCGAAGTGCTTCTACACATGTAATTGCACTACCGCCAGTTGAAATTAAGTCTTCTACTACTACGACTTTTTGACCTTTTTCAGCTTTTCCTTCGATTTGGTTCCCTTTACCGTGACCTTTTGCTTTACTACGTACGTAGCACATTGGTAAATCCATACGATCGCTTACCCATGCAGCGTGCGCAATACCAGCAGTTGCTGTTCCTGCAATAATTTCTACAGTTGGGAAGTGCTCTTTAATTAACTCTTCTAATCCAGCTGCAATCGCTTGACGTACTTTTGGATAAGATAAAGTTAAACGGTTATCACAATAAATTGGTGATTTCATACCTGAAGACCAAGTGAATGGATCATTCGGTTGTAAAAATACTGCTCCAATTTCTAATAAATGCGATGCGATTTCTTTTTTCATACTGTTACACCTTCCCACTGTTGTTTTACTGTTTTATACGCTTCAAGCGGATTTTCTGCTTTTGTAATACTACGTCCAACTACGATGTAGCTTGAGCCAAGTTCCCTCGCACGTTTCGGTGTTGCTACGCGCACTTGGTCATTTACATCATCGCTTGCAAGACGAATCCCCGGTGTTACTGTTACAAATTCATTTCCGCATACTTCACGTAATTTTGGAACTTCAAGTGTTGAACAAACAACGCCATCAAGTCCACTTTCTTTCGTTAATTTTGCATAATGAGCAACCGCTTCTTCTAACGTTTTCTCAATGCCGATCTCTTTTTTCATCATAGCTTCCGAAGTGCTTGTTAGTTGTGTAACTGCAATACAAATCGGTCTCTCTTTTCCTTCTTGCTTACCTTCCTCTAATCCCTCAATCGCAGCTTTCATCATGCTGCTTCCCCCAGCAGCATGAACATTTACCATATCAACATCTAGACTAGCTAGGCTACGCATAGCGCTTTTTACTGTATTCGGAATATCATGAAGTTTTAAATCTAAGAAGATCTTATGTCCCTTTTCTTTTAAGTACGTAATAATCGCAGGGCCTTCTTTGTAAAATAACTCCATACCTACTTTGACAAATAACTCTTCCCCTTCAAAGTGGTGTAAGAATTGTTCTACTTCTTGTTTCCCTGGAAAATCTAGTGCAACGATTAACGACTGTGACATGTTTGCTTCCAGCTCCTTCCTTGACATTCCGAAATGTGATCAAATCCTAATTCATCTAATAATGCTGGTAACTCTTCAATAATTGTCGGACATACGAACGGATCGATAAAGTTCGCTGTACCTACTGCAACTGCGCTTGCGCCAGCATAGAAGAATTCAATTACATCTTCAGCTGTTTCAATACCACCCATTCCGATAATTGGAATGTTAACCGCTTGGCTTACTTCATGTACCATGCGAATTGCTACTGGCTTAATCGCAGGACCTGATAATCCGCCTGTACGGTTTGCTAAAATTGGTTTAGCTGTTTTTAAATCTAGACGCATACCAAGCAATGTATTAATCATCGTTAAACCATCTGCACCTGCATTTTCAATCGCTTTTGCAATTTCTACTATGTTTGCCACGTTCGGTGACAATTTCACGTATACAGGTACTTCAGAAACCTCTTTTACTCGCTTCGTTAAATCAGCAGCAATTTCAGGATTTGTACCAAAGGCGATACCACCTGTTTTTACGTTCGGACAAGAAATGTTTAATTCTAGTGCATGGACATTAGGCGCTTTAGAAATTTCCTTCGCAACCGCTACGTAATCCTCAGCTTGTGAGCCTGCAACGTTTGCAATAATTGGAAGGTCAAATTGTTCTAACCATGGTAATTCCGAATTCATTACTTTGTCTAATCCCGGGTTTTGAAGTCCGATTGCATTTAGCATGCCCCCTGGTGTTTCAGCAACACGAGGCGTTGGATTTCCATAACGTGGTTGTTCTGTCGTCGCTTTAATCATGATTGATCCTAGTACACTTAAATCGTAAAACTGTGCATATTCACGACCAAACCCAAAGCATCCAGATGCCGGTATAATTGGATTTTTTAATGATAATCCTGGTAATTCAACTTGCAATCTGTTCATAGTACAACCTCCCCGATTGGAAATACTGGTCCGTCGCTACACACCTTCTTGTAAGAATGTCCACTTGGATCTTCTTGTAAGTGGCATACACATGCGAAACAAGCTCCAATACCACAGCCCATACGTTCTTCTAATGAAATATAGGCTTTTTTCTCTTTGTAACGTCCTTCTAGTGCACGAAGCATCGCTAGCGGACCACATGAATAAAGAATATCAAAGTCAATTCCGTAATTATCAATTACATCTGTGACAAATCCTTTTGTACCGTGTGTACCGTCTACTGTCGCAACGTACGTATCACCAAGTTCTGCAAATTTTTCTTCATAGAAAACTACATCTTTCGTTTGAAAGCCTAAGATGTGAATAACACGTACACCTTTTGCAACGAGGCGCTGTGATAATTCATAAAGTGGTGGTACACCAATTCCCCCACCTACTAGTAAAGCTGTTTGACCAGCTTCTGCTTCTTCTACAGGAAAACCGTGTCCTAATGGTCCTAGTACATCTACCATTTCACCTTGTTTTCTAGTTGCTAATGTTTTTGTCCCTTGTCCTTCGGCACGATATAGCATTGTAAATTCGTTCTTCTCTTGATCTACATTACAAATACTAATTGGGCGGCGCAGAAGGGGCGCAATGCCCTCTGCTACCTTAATGTGTACAAACTGCCCTGGTTCGTTCATTTGCTGTACTAACGTTCCTTGAAGCACTAATTCGTAAATATTTTTTGCGATTTCTTTTTGGTTAACGACGATCATATTTTGCTTTTGCATCATGCATGTACCACCTCGTGACGCTTTGTTTGCGTAATTTCTTTCATTGAATGAGCTGAGAATGTCATAGATTCTAATACTCGTAAGATTGCTCTTGTTGTATCAAGTGATGTTAAGCAAGCCACACCATTTTCTACTGATTCACGGCGAATGCGGAAACCATCACGCGCTGGTTGTTTACCTTTTGTTAATGTGTTAATTACAAACTGTGCTTTTCCTTGACGGATAATATCTAGTAAGTTGTAGTCTTCAGAATCAATTTTGTTTACAACTTGTACTGGGATATTTTGCTCTTCTAATGATTGTGCTGTTCCAGCTGTTGCTAATAAGTTATAGCCGATTTCGTGGAAACGTTTTGCAATTTCCATCGCCTCTTCTTTATCTTTATCCGCTACAGTAATGATTACTGAGCCGTGCGTTGGGATGTTAATTCCAGAAGCAACTAATCCTTTATATAATGCTTTTTCAAGCGTTAAGTCTTTACCCATTACTTCCCCTGTTGATTTCATTTCAGGTCCTAATGTTGTATCAACTGAGCGTAGTTTCGCGAATGAGAATACCGGAGCTTTTACATATACTTCTTTCTCTTCTGGGTGATAGCCAGTTCCGTATCCTTGCTCTACTAGGTCTTGCCCTAAAATAACTTTCGTTGCAACATTCGCCATCGGTACGCCTGTAATTTTACTTAAGAACGGTACTGTACGGCTTGCACGTGGATTTACTTCAATTACGTACACTTGATCTTTGAATACTACAAACTGGATATTTAGTAATCCAACAATGTTTAATCCTTTTCCAAGTGCAATTGTATGTTCAATGATTTGTTCTTTTAGTTTTTCAGATAAACTTTGTGGTGGATATACTCCAATTGAGTCACCAGAGTGAACTCCAGCGCGTTCAATATGTTCCATAATACCTGGAATGAATACATTCTCACCATCGGAAATTGCATCTACTTCAATTTCTTTACCAACCATGTAACGGTCGATTAATACTGGGTGATCTGCATGAACTTTAACTGCATTTTTCATGTAGTGCAGTAGTTCTTCTTGACGATATACGATTTCCATCGCACGTCCACCTAGTACGTAAGATGGTCTTACTAATACTGGGTAACCAATTTCTTCTGCGATTGCTACCGCTTGTTCTACAGTCGTTGCTGTTTTACCAACTGGTTGCGGGATGCCAAGTTTTGTTAAAGCAGCTTCGAATTTATCACGATCTTCTGCACGGTCTAAGTCTTCAAGTGATGTTCCTAAAATTTTCACACCGTGTTCTTCTAGTTTCGCTGCTAAGTTAATTGCCGTTTGTCCACCGAACTGAACGATAACACCTTCTGGTTTTTCTAAATCGATAATATGCATTACATCTTCAATCGTTAATGGTTCAAAGTATAATTTGTCAGAAATACTGAAGTCTGTTGAAACTGTTTCTGGGTTGTTGTTAATGATAATTGCTTCATATCCAGCTTCTTTAATTGCCCATACTGAGTGAACTGTTGCGTAATCAAACTCAACACCTTGACCAATACGGATCGGACCAGATCCTAGAACTACTACACTCTTACGATCTGTTACAATCGATTCATTTTCGTCCGCATATGTGCTGTAGTAATATGGCGTTGCAGATTCAAACTCTGCCGCACAAGTATCTACCATTTTGAATACTGGCATCATATTATTTTCTTTACGCATATCGTAAATTTCGCGCTCCGTTTTGTTCCAAGCTGCTGCAATGTAGTGATCGCTGAAGCCCATTTCTTTTGCAGTTTGTAGTACTTCCATATTTCCTACATTCGCTTTTACTTCACGTTCCATATTTACGATGTTTTCAACTTTTTGTAAGAAGAAGAAGTCCATTTCACACCATTCATTGATTTCTTCTTTCGTTACACCTTGGCGAATTGCTTCTGCTACAATAAACAGTCGTTCATCATCCGCTTTAATGATACGTTTTTTCATCGTTTCTTTATCAAGTTCTTTTAAGTGGTCTAATTCTAAGTGATAAATGCCAAGCTCTAAAGAACGAACTGCTTTTAGTAATGATTCTTCTAAGTTACGTCCGATTGACATAACTTCACCAGTTGCTTTCATTTGTGTTCCAAGCGTTCTGTTCGCTGATTCAAACTTATCAAACGGCCAACGTGGAATTTTTGAAACAACATAGTCTAACGCTGGCTCGAAGCAAGCGTAAGTTTTTTGTGTTACTGGGTTTACGATTTCATCTAACGTTAAGCCGACTGCAATTTTTGCTGCTAATTTCGCAATTGGATATCCAGTTGCTTTAGATGCTAGTGCAGATGAACGACTTACACGTGGATTTACTTCGATTACATAGTATTGGAAGCTATATGGATCTAGTGCAAGCTGAACGTTACATCCACCTTCAATTCCTAGTGCACGAATAATTCGTAATGACGTGTTACGTAACATTTGGTATTCACGGTCGCTTAGCGTTTGGCTCGGTGCTACAACGATTGAATCACCTGTATGAACACCAACTGGATCGATATTTTCCATGTTACACACTACAATCGCGTTATCATTTGAATCACGCATTACTTCGTATTCAATTTCTTTACAGCCAGCAATACTTTTCTCTAATAAACATTGTGTTACTGGGCTATGTTTTAAACCACTTGTTACGATTTCAATTAGCTCTTCTTCGTTATGACAAATTCCGCCGCCCGTTCCTCCTAATGTGAACGCTGGTCGAACGATTACTGGGTAACCAATTTCGTTTACAAATCCATATGCTTCATCAAGGTTATGAATAATTTCACTTGGTGGTGTTGGTTCATTTAAATCTTGCATTAATGTACGGAATAAATCACGATCTTCCGCTTGCTCGATTGCTGATAATTTTGTTCCTAAAATTTCAACTCCGCACTCGTCAAGTACGCCTGATTTTGCAAGTTCAACAGCCATGTTTAAACCTGTTTGACCACCTAATGTTGGTAGGATTGCATCAGGACGTTCTTTACGAATAATACGGCTTACGAATTCTAATGTTAATGGCTCGATGTATACTTTATCTGCTGTTGCAGTATCCGTCATAATTGTTGCTGGGTTAGAGTTAACAAGGATTACTTTGTAACCTTCCTCTTTAAGAGATTGACAAGCTTGTGTACCAGAGTAGTCAAACTCCGCTGCTTGCCCAATTACAATTGGTCCTGATCCGATTACTAAAATTGTGTTAATGTCTAGGCGTTTTGGCATAACTCTTCCCCTTCTTTCTTGAAGTTTTCAATCATTGTTAAGAAATCTTCGAATAAATCATTTGCATCTTCTGGTCCCGCTGAAGCTTCTGGATGGTATTGTACTGTAAATGCCGGGAACTTCTTATGACGAAGACCTTCTACCGTTCCATCGTTTAAAGCAACATGTGTAATTTCAAGATCTGTATTTTCAACTGATTCTTCTTCTACTGCGTATCCGTGGTTTTGAGATGTAATTGCTACTTTTCCAGTTGCAAGATTTTTTACTGGATGGTTTAAACCACGGTGACCAAATTTCAACTTACTTGTATTTGCACCTGATGCTAGAGCGAACAATTGATGTCCTAGGCAAATTCCGAATAAAGGAACTTTACCGATAATGTCTTTTAACATTTCAATTGCTTCTGGTACATCTTTCGGATCTCCAGGTCCATTACTTAACATAATTCCATCTGGGCTAAGGCGTAAAATTTCTTCCGCTGTTGTGTTGTAAGGAACTACAATTACATCACAGTCACGCTTATTTAATTCTCGTAAAATACCATGTTTCATACCGAAGTCTACTAGTACAACTCGGTGACCACGACCTGGGCTTGGGTATGGATCTTTCGTTGATACGCGTTTTACATGATCTGTAAATACTGTCGCTTTTAATTGGCTTACAATGTACTCTACATCTGCATCCATGTTACAAAGGCGTCCACGTAATGTACCGTATTGACGAATTTTTCTCGTTAATTTTCTCGTATCAATCCCTGCTAATCCTGGGATATTTCTTTCTTTCAAGTAATCATTTAACGAAATTTCATTACGGAAGTTTGATGGGTGATCACAAATTTCGTTTACGATTAAACCATTTACAGATGGGTGAATGGATTCAAAATCGTCACGGTTAATGCCGTAGTTTCCGATTAATGGGTACGTGAATGTTACGATTTGACCGCAATATGATGGATCAGATAATGTTTCTTGATATCCAGTCATTCCTGTTGTAAATACAACCTCACCTGACTTTTCGATTTCGCCTCCGAAACCTGTTCCAATTAATACTGTTCCATCTTCTAAGATAAGTTGTCTTTTCATACTAATGCACTCTCCTTTTGCCATGCGATCTTACCACCAACGATTGTCATTACCGGCCATCCTTGGCATTTCCAACCTGCGAATGGTGTATTTTTTCCTTTTGATAAGAATGTTGTTGGGTCAATCTCTTCTTCTTGTTCTAAATCAATGATTGTAATATCAGCTGCTCTACCTTCTTTTAGGCGACCTGCTTCTAAGCCGAATGTATCAGCTGGCTTTTCTGTTAAGAATTGAATTAACTGTTCTAGCGTAATAACTCCCTTTTTCACAAGGTTTGTGTATAAAAGCGGGAATGCTGTTTCAAAACCAGTAATTCCAAACGGTGCTCTTTCAATTCCTTGTGCTTTCTCTTCCGCTGTATGCGGTGCATGGTCAGTTGCGATCATATCGATCGTTCCATCTAATAAACCTTCAATTAATGCTGCATGGTCTTCTTTTCCACGAAGCGGTGGGTTCATTTTAAAGTTAGGATCAGCTGATGGGATATCATCTTCACATAACACTAGGTGATGCGGTGTTACTTCTGCTGTTACTTTAATTCCAGCGCGTTTCGCATCACGGATTACACGTACAGAACCTTTCGTACTTACATGACATACGTGATAGTGGCAATCTGCTGCTTCAGCAAGCAGTATATCCCTTGCAATATGTACAGATTCACATACTGATGGGATACCGTTTAATCCGTGTTTCTCAGAAAACTTCCCTTCATGTACACAACCTTTATTAATAAGCGTATTCTCTTCACAGTGCGCAACTACTGCCATATCTAATTTTGCTGCACGTTTCATAGCCGCTAACATCATGCTCGCATCTTGTACGCCTACGCCGTCATCTGTGAAAGCAAATGCTCCAAGTTCTTTTAATGTTTCGAAATCTGTCATTTCAGAACCAGCTTGACGTACTGTAATTGCTCCGTATGGTAGTACGTTAACATGAGCTTTTTCTTCAATACGTTTTTGCAAGTCTTCCATATGTTCTCTGCAATCTGGTACCGGGCGTGTATTTGGCATTGCGCAAATTGTAGTGAATCCACCTTTTGCCGCTGCTAGTGTACCTGTTTCAATTGTTTCTTTATGTTCACCACCTGGTTCACGAAGATGTACGTGTACATCTACTAATCCAGGTGCGATTAACTTTCCGTTCACATCGATTACTTCAGCATTATCTGCCGTAATATTTTCTGCTACCTTAGCGATTTTACCGTCTTGTACGAGAAGATCCGTTGCTACGATTTTTCCTTCTTCATTCATATAACGACCATTTTTAAACAAATAATTCATGTTTCATTCCTCCTAATACATTTGGTAAGGCGCGTTTTAGTACAGCCATTCTTACGTAAACTCCATTTTCCATTTGTTTAAATATACGTGAACGCTCACACTCAACAAGTTCACTTGCAATTTCAACATCACGGTTTACAGGAGCTGGATGCATAATAATGCTTCCTTCTTTCATACGCTTTTCTCTTTCTACTGTTAATCCGTGTTTCTCATGATATTCTTTCATAATGTCTGTTTCATAATGATCATGACGCTCATGTTGTACACGAAGTAACATCATTACATCAACTTCTGGAACAAGTTCATCTAATGGTTTGTATGTTCCAAATGTGTTGTCTTCATCTTTCCACTCTTCTGGACTTGCAAAGTAAATTGTTGCACCAAGCTTCGTTAATGCTTCTGCATTAGAACGTGCTACTCGGCTATGACGAACATCTCCTACTATTGCAATCTTCAAACCTTCAAATCTTCCAAACTCTTGTTTAATTGTAAGAAGGTCCAGTAGGCACTGTGTTGGGTGGTTTCCGCATCCATCTCCAGCATTTAAGATTGGAATATTCACCTGATCTTTTAGTTCATCGAAGTAGCGATCTTGCTCGTGGCGGATGACCACTGCTTTTGTTCCGATTGATTCTAGTGTTCTTATCGTATCGTATAGAGTTTCTCCTTTTTGTACGCTAGATGCATCAGCTGAAAAGTTTAAAACATCAAGTCCTAATCTCTTCTCAGCAACTTCAAAGCTAAATCTCGTTCTCGTACTATTCTCAAAGAACAAGTTCGCAACAAAAGTTTGCTCTGTCGTTTTGCTCTCTTTTCCATTCGCAAAATCTTCTGCATCTTTTAGGATTTCTGAAATTTCTACTTCCGATAATTCACTCATCGTTAACAAATGGCTCATCGTCATCCCTCATCTTTCTGATTTTTATGTTACCACTTTCGAATTTTTATAACAACCTTTGCATAAAAATACCCTAATCGTGTGAGACTAGGGTGCAAGAAAGAAGCCACCCTTTCCGGTCTCACAGGACTGAATTAAAAGGTTATTATTATGAAGCAATCTGCTTAGATTGTTTTATTTGTTTCGTTTCCGGTAGTAGTAGATTTAACAGTACACCTACAATTGCTGCTAGTGCCATTCCTTCTACTTGGAATGATTCTCCTACGTGAAGTACCGCTCCACCAATACCGATTACTAATATTACTGATGCAATCATTAAGTTTCGTTTGTCACTTAAATCTGTTTTATCATCTACCATCATGCGTAATCCGCTTGATGCGATTACACCGAATAGTAAGATTGATACACCACCCATAACTGGTGTTGGGATCGAATGAATCAGTGCAGAAATCTTACCGATAAATCCGAACATGATTGCGAATACTGCTGAACCGATGAATAAGTATACACTGTATGCTCTCGTAATTGCTAGCACACCGATGTTTTCACCATACGTTGTATTCGGTGGCCCACCGATTAGTGACGCGATTAATGTTGCTACTCCGTCACCGAAGATTGAACGGTGTAAACCTGGTTTTTCAATTAAATCTCTTTTAATAACATTTCCAAGAACAATTTGATGTCCGATATGTTCTGATATTGTTACTAGTGCAACTGGTACCATCAAGAGTACAATCTTCCATGAAAACTCTGGTGTGTATGTTACAAATGGTACTGTGAAATCTGGTACAACAAACCATTTTGCCTCAGCTACCGGCTTTAAGTCTACTAGCCCTTGGAAGTAAGCGAAGATATATCCGCCGATAATGCCAAGTAACACTGGTATGATACTGAAAAATCCTCTTCCAAATATCGAGCATATAATTGTAATTGCTAATGTTACTAACGCTACTGAAAAGTGTGTAAAGCTATATTTGCCATCCGCACCGTTCATCGCCATGTTAACTGCTGTATGTGCTAAAGCTAGACCGATTACCATTACTACTGGACCAACTACGATTGGTGGTAGTAATTTCATAATCCACTCTGATCCTGATTTCTTAATTCCGAGTGAGATTAAGATGTACACAAGTCCTGCTAGCAAACCACCAAGCATTGCCGCTCCCGGTCCACCTGCCGTTTTCGCTGTTATAATCGGTGCGATAAAGGCGAATGATGACCCTAGATAAGCAGGTACTTGACCTTTCGTTATAAGAAGGAATGCTAACGTTCCTAATCCACTTGATATTAATGCTACTGATGGATTCAATCCTGTTAAAAACGGAACAAGCACTGTTGATCCAAACATCGCGAACAAATGTTGTATACTTAAAAATAACCATTTTCCCGGTTTCGGTACTTCATTAACGTCTAACACTGGCTTTTGTTCCATTGTTACATCCTCCTTCAGTTTAAATCTTTGCAATAAAAAAACTCTTTGTGCCTGTGCACAAAGAGTCCTACACTTTCGTATGCCAAATTTGACATATGAAAGCCAAGACCCTTTGGCAGCCTCACAGGACTACATTTAAAAGGGCTTTACTTATCGTATATGCTTACTCGATCTTGTTGATCTGTCTCTTGCAAATCAACTTCGATACGCTCTTCACTTGATGTTGGAATATTCTTCCCTACATAATCAGCGCGAATTGGTAATTCGCGATGACCTCTATCAACAAGAACCGCCAATTGGATTTGAGATGGTCTACCTAAATCCATAAGAGCATCCATTGCTGCTCGAACTGTTCTTCCTGTATATAATACGTCATCCACAAGGATAACTTTTTTCTTCGTAATATCTACAGGGATATCAGAACCTTTTACAAGTGGTTCTTTATTTTTCGATTGTAGTGTTAAATCATCACGATATAACGTAATGTCTAACTCTCCAACTTCCATTTCTTTTCCTTCAATTTGACCAATTCGTTCTGCCAAACGTTGTGCAATAAAAATTCCACGAGTTTTAATTCCGACAAGAACACAATTATCGACACCTTTATTTCGTTCCACGATTTCATGACTAATTCGTGTTAAAGCGCGGCGAATCATTTGGTCATCTAAAACGACAGCTTTCTCTTGCATGCTCTACACCTCCAAGCTTTTTTCTTGCGTGAGAGTAATGGTATAAAAAAAGTCCTCTCAGCGTGTGCGAGAGGACTTTTGAAAAAAGGGTACAACATACCCTAAGTATTTCAAACCGTTACCTTCTCAACCTCACGGGGCTGTGTTAAAGGATCATTATTTAACTGTTGTCAGTATCTCAGTTTTCTTATGATTTGTCAATACTATTTTCGTAAAATATTTAATGCGTCTTCAAACACTTCTGGAATCGGTGCCTCAAACTGAATATATTCACCCGTACGAGGATGATCAAAGCCTAAAATACCCGCATGAAGTGCTTGTCCATTCATATCTAACGTTTTCTTCGGACCATACTTCGGATCTCCTGCAAGTGGATAGCCAATATATTTCATATGAACACGAATTTGGTGCGTACGTCCCGTTTCTAAGCGACATTCTACAAGTGTAAAGTCTTTAAAGCGTTCTAACACTTGGAAGTGCGTAACAGCGTTCTTACCATTTTCATCAACTGTCATACTTTGACGCTCTTTCTTATCACGAGCAATCGGAGCATCAATCGTTCCCTTATCATGCGGAATCACACCGTGTACAATCGCTTTGTAACGTCTCGTTACTGTTTTTGCTACAAGCTGATTCACAAGCGATTCATGTGCCATATCATTTTTAGCAACCATTAATAGTCCAGATGTATCTTTATCAATACGATGCACGATACCTGGACGCATTACACCGTTAATGCCTGATAAGTCTGTACAATGATGCATAAGGCCATTTACAAGTGTACCACTTGTATGCCCTGGTGCTGGATGTACAACCATACCACGTGGCTTATTTACAACAAGCACATCTGCATCTTCATAATAAATTTCTAAATTTAAATCCTCTGGTTGAATATCTAACTCTTCTGGTTCAGGAATTGTTACTGTAATTTCATCTTCTTCTTTTACTTTATAATTCCCTTTTACCGCTTTCCCGTTTACTGTCACAACGTTATCTTTAATCCATTGCTGCACTTGCGTACGTGACCATTCGTTATTTATCCCTGCAACGAATTTATCAATTCGCTCGTTTTTTTGCTCTGCTGCAACTGTTACTTGTACTACTTCACTCATTCAATTACTCCTTCGCTTTCTTGCCTTCTAATAATGTTTGAATAATAATTAATACAACACCAATACATAATGCTGAATCAGCTATATTGAATACTGGATAGTTGTACGAGAAAATATACACGTGAATGAAATCCACTACTTCTTGTCTAAATACACGATCAATAAAGTTACCAATTGCCCCGCCCAAAATTAGGCCTAACGAAATACCTAGAAGCCTGTCTGTTTTCGCATACTTTTTCATATAAAATACAATAAACACTACAAAAACAACTGTAATAATGTAGAAGAACCACATTTTATTTTCTAAAATACCCCAAGCAGCGCCTCTATTTCGATGTGATGTTATGTATAATACATTGTCGATAATCGGAATACTCGTACCCAATTCCATGTTCTTTACAATTAACCACTTCGATATTTGATCGATAGCAATGACGAATAACGCTATTACATAATATATCATTTTCATTTCCCCCACAAAGACAGTGTACCTCAAAATTTTAGCATAGCTGCTACCTTTTCACAATGAACCTTTATAGAAGAATAAAATAAATTAAAAAAAGGTAATATAATATCGTTGTGCGTATTCATACATTTACCTTTTCATAAAAGAATTCATGAATCGTACGGGCAGTCGGCATTGTCTTCATTTGCTTTGTCGAAATTAATCTCCCCGTCTCTTCACAAATACCATACATGTCTATTTCCATTTTAAATAATGCGCGTTCTACATCCTTTAAATCCTCTTTTATATCATGTAATAGCAATTTTTTCTTTATCTCTTCCTTAATTTCATATCCAAGCTCTTGGCTGAACTCGACATCATATTTGTGCATTACTTCTTTAGCTAGTCTCTCTTGCAACTCTTTTCTCATCAATTGCAATTCTTCTTTTATTTCCATGTAAATTTCATTCACGTGTACATTCCTCCTAGCTGTAATGTACAGTTAGTGTGTCCGAAATTTATTTGCTTACCTCACACACATTTTTCCTTCACAGGAAAGAGTCTGAAAGTGATTTTGATATGCCATAAACAAAAAAACTGACTGCATCAATAGCAGTCAGCTTTTTTTATTATTTTACATAGTTTTCTTTAACAACTGTTGCACAACGCTCACATAATGTTTCATGTTCAGCATCTTTACCAATTGTTTCTGAAACTACCCAACAACGTTCACATGTTTCACCAGTTGCTTGAGCAACAACAACCGCTGTATGTTCATACTTCGGTGCATCTGCTGGCGCTTCATCCATCATACCACCAAGTTTATACTCAGAAACGATGAATAATTGCTTTAAGTCTTCGCTAATAGACTCTAACATAGCTTTCATTTCTGCAGTTGGATATAGCGTAATGCTTGCATTTAATGACTTACCGATTACTTTTTCATTACGAGCTACTTCTAGTGCTTTTAACACGTCATCACGTAATGTCATAAATGCATCCCATTTTGTTTTTAACGCTTCCGCGTCATCTAATTGTACAGCTTCTGGCATATCAGTTAATTGTACACTTTCTTCTGTTACGCCTGGAATGTATGGCCATACTTCATCAGCTGTATGCGGTAAGATTGGTGTTACAAGTTTCGTTAACGCAACAAGAACATCATATAATACAGTTTGAATCGCACGACGATCTTCGTGGTTTGCACCTTCAATATATAAAATGTCTTTTGCAAAGTCTAAATAGAATGAACTTAAATCAATTGTACAGAAGTTATGAATTGCATGATACACAGCAGCGAAGTCGTATGTCTCATATGCTTCTTTAACTTTTGTAATTAAGTCATTTAATTTCACTAACATGTAACGATCTACTTCACGAAGTTCAGCTACAGCTACTGCATTTTCACTTGGCTTAAAGTCGTCTAAGTTTCCTAATAAGAAACGGAATGTGTTACGGATTTTACGATACACTTCTGCTACTTGTTTTAAAATATCATCTGAAATACGTACGTCAGATTGATAGTCAACAGAAGATACCCATAAGCGTAAAATGTCTCCGCCTAATTGATCCATAATTTTCTTCGGTACGACAATGTTTCCAATCGACTTACTCATCTTACGTCCTTCACCATCTAGTACGAAACCGTGACTTAGTACGCCTTTATATGGAGCTTTACCTGTTACAGCAACTGCTGTTGATAATGAAGAGTTAAACCAACCACGATACTGGTCAGATCCTTCTAAATATAAATCAGCTGGACGCTGTAAATCTTCGCGCTCTTCTAATACCGCTTGGTGAGAAGAACCTGAATCGAACCATACATCCATGATGTCTGTTTCTTTACGGAATTCGCCATTTGGGCTACCTGGATGTGTAAATCCTTCTGGTAATAGATCTTTCGCTTCACGCTCGAACCATACGTTAGAACCGTGTTCACGGAATAAATCTGCTACATGGTTAATTGTTTCATCCGTAATAATTGGATCACCATTCTCAGCATAGAATACCGGAATTGGCACACCCCATGCACGCTGACGAGAAATACACCAGTCACCACGGTCACGAACCATATTATGAAGACGAGTTTCTCCCCATGCTGGTACCCATTTTGTTTCTGCTACAGCTTCTATTAATTCTTTACGGAATGCTTCAATAGATGCAAACCACTGTGCTGTCGCACGGAAAATAATTGGTTTTTTCGTTCTCCAATCATGTGGGTATGAATGTGTAATGAATGTTAGTTTCAGTAACGCGCCTACTTCTTCTAATTTTTCTGTAATTGGTTTATTAGCTTTATCATAGAATAAGCCTTCAAATCCAGGTGCCTCATTTGTTAATACACCTTTATCATCGACTGGGCAAAGTACTTCTAATCCATACTTTTTACCAACAACGAAGTCATCTTCCCCGTGTCCTGGTGCTGTATGAACACAACCTGTACCTGCATCTGTTGTTACGTGGTCTCCTAGCATAACTAATGAATCACGATCGTAGAATGGATGTTTTGTAACTGTGTACTCAAGTTCGCTACCTTTTACTGTTTTCACAACTTCAGCATTTTCCCACTCTAACGTTTTTGCAACTGTCTCAAACAGCTCAGAAGCAATGATATATTTCTCATCGTTTACTTTTACAATGCTATATTCAAGCTCTGGGTGAACAGAAATACCTAAGTTTGCAGGTAATGTCCAAGGTGTCGTTGTCCAAATGATGTACTTTTCATCACCTTCTAATACGTTCTTTCCATCTTTTACAGGGAATGCTACGTAAATAGATGCTGATTTTTTATCTTGATATTCAATTTCAGCTTCCGCTAAAGCAGATTCACTCGTTGGAGACCAGTAAACTGGTTTTTGACCTTTATAGATATAACCTTTTTTCGCCATGTCACCAAACACTTTGATTTGTTGTGCTTCATAAGCTGACTCTAAAGTAATATATGGATTATCCCAATCTGCACGTACACCTAGACGCTTAAATTGTTCACGTTGACGTTCTACTTGTTCATATGCATACTCTGCACATAACTTACGGAACTCAGCAACTGTCATTTCTTTACGTTTTACACCTTTATTTGTTAAAGCTTGTTCAATTGGTAAACCGTGCGTATCCCATCCTGGAACATATGGCGCACTAAAACCAGTCATTGATTTATAACGAACAATAAAGTCTTTTAATACTTTATTTAATGCATGTCCCATATGAATGTCACCATTCGCATATGGAGGTCCATCATGCAATACAAATAAAGGACGTCCTTTTGTATGTTCTTGTACTTTTTCGTAAATATTCATTTCAGCCCATTTTTCTTGCATTGCAGGCTCACGTTTTGGTAAATTCCCACGCATTGGGAACTCTGTTTTTGGCATCAGTAATGTATTTTTGTACTCCATGCTCAATTCCTCCTTACATGTATAAAAGAAACACTTAAAAAACGGAATAAAAAAGAGACCTTCTCATCCCAAAAAGGGACGAGAAAGTCTCCCGCGGTACCACCCTAGTAGATCATATACATGTGTATAGAATCCTCTTTATATTCTTAACGCGAATACACGCCTACGCTTACTCTATTTGTTCAGCGCGGAACTCCAGGGTGATATTCCCACTATCTCCTTATCCTGAGCTTACACCATCCTCAGTTCGCTATATAAGGTTTGAAAAGGTACTTATCCCTATCTTCGTTTTTCTTAATAAATATGTTGTTTAAAATTATATGTAATAATGAGAAAAACGTCAAGCTTACACTGTTTCTTCTTTTTTCAACAGTTCATCTACTTCGTCTTCTAATTCAATTAGTTTATCCCAATCATCGTTGTTTAACATCTCAAGCTGTGTTTCTAATAACATACGGAAACGAGTTCGGAATACTTTCGCTTGTTTCTTTAGCTCTTCAATATCAAAAGCAACTTTTCTTGATTTTACTAATGCTTCGTTAATAATACGATCAGCATTCTTTTCAGCTTCACGCACAATTAATTTCGCTTCTTTTTGCGCATTACGTTTTACTTCTTCCGCTGCTTCTTGTGCAACGACGATAGATTTGTTTAACGTATCTTCAATATTAGAGAAATGATCTAACTTCCCTTCTAACTGCGCAACTTTTTCTTCTAAAGCTTTTTTCTCACGAATGACCAATTCATAATCTTTGATAATTTGATCAAGAAACTCATTTACTTGATCTTCATCATAGCCACGGAATCCGCGACCAAATTCTTTGTTATGAATATCTAATGGTGTTAACGGCACAACGCCACCTCCAAGTAGTTATCTAAATTTCCTCTTTCAATTATATCTTTTCTTCGACAAAATAGGAGGATTTCCTTCTAAAAAACCAATCATTTTAGTATACCATACAAAATTCTCCATTTGTCGCGTTTTGTTCTACCTTCTACAGAAAATAATTTACTTCGGCCATATCCTCTAACAGAAAAAACATCTCCTGGATAGCATTCATAAGAAGTTTGCTCCACTGTTTTCCAATTGACTTTTACTAAACCATTTTTTATGAAAGGTTGCACTTTCTGTCTAGATAAATGTAACATTTCAGCTAACATAACATCTAAACGAAGTGAAGAAACCGTTCCAGATTTCTCTCCCCACGTTTCATCTATCTGTAGAATTTGTTCTCCTTGCACTGACGCTAAAGAGACTTTTACTTTCCCTATTGGTAACTACTCAGCCACCTTTCGGTGTCTTTTTTAAATTTTACTAGTTTCATATGCCTCCCATTTGTAAATACTGAGTATATCAAACAGGGGAGGTGAATCTTATGGTCGATCGAAAAATTATTTTAGATACATATAAAAAAGGACCTGAAGCTGTTATTTCTTTATTTGAAGAAACATTTTCTAAGTTAGAAAAACGTATACAAGAACTAGAAAATGCTTCAAAAAAAAACTCCAAAAATAGTCATAAGCCACCTTCTACAGATGGTTTGGGTAAGCCCGTTACAAAAAGTTTGCGCAAACCGTCTCATCGTCAAACGGGTGGCCAGTTGGGCCACAAGGGACATACTCTTGGTTTGACAGCGACTCCAGATCATACGATTACACATTCTCCTACATATTGTACTTGTTGTCATACTTCCTTGAACCACGAGCCTGTAAAAGGGTATCGCATTCGCCAAGTGTATGACTTACCACCTATTCAGATCGAAGTGACAGAACATAAAGTAGAACAGAAAGAATGCCCACATTGCCATTCTATCCAAGAAGCCCAATTTCCTTCGACAGTATCTCGTCCTGTTCAATATGGTCCAAATATAAAAAGACTGATTCCCTATTTAACGCATTATCAATGCATTTCTTTGAAGCGAACAAAAGAATTCTTTCAGGATTGTTTTGGACATTCTATAAGCGAAGGAACCCTGGTAAATCATACACAGGCTTTCGCTTCTCAATTGCAGCCATTCATAAAAGAAGTAAAGGAAAAGATTCTGCAGTCTCCTGTTGTCCATTTTGATGAAACTGGTATGCGTGTAGAAAACAAAACACAATGGTTACATACTGCCAGTACACCGGAGGTGACATTGCAACATATTCATCAAAAACGTGGAAAAGAAGCAATGGATGCTGGAGAAATCTTGCCATCTTTTTCTGGAATTGCGATGCATGATGGTTGGAAATCGTATGATGCGTATACAGATTGTCGTCACGTTTTATGTAATGCCCATCTCTTACGAGATTTACAAGGAATTATAGATAGTACTGGAGAACAATGGGCACAACAGATGCAGAAATTTCTAACGCAAGCGTTGACGATGAAAAAGCAATCCGAAGGTACCATGCCAAAAGCGACGCAAAAGAATCTGTTTATTATGTATCAATCCATATTGAAAGAACAACAGATTCTTTCCACGAAACAAAAGAAGAAAGGAAAGCAGACGCCTTCTCAAAATTTATGGAATCGCTTCGTCAAGTATTCTGACAGAATTCTAGCGTTTTTAGAACATCCAGCCATTCCATTTGATAACAATCAAGCAGAACGGGATATTCGGATGACGAAAGTAAAACAGAAAGTGTCTGGGACTTTCCGAAGTAAGAAAGGCGCAGAATCTTTTTGTCAGATACGAAGCTTTATGAGTACCATGAAAAAACAAAAACAATCGGTCTTACAAGCGATAAACCAAGTCATAGAAACTAGAACGGTTCCTTGGAATAACACGACTTCATAAGAGAATTTCTCTATTTGGCATAGATTCTTTCTCTGATTGGAGTATTTTCTTTTCATGTTTTCGAATCGGAAACATGTATTTGGCCTGTTTTTTTATTTGAAGAAGCTGAGTAGTTACCCCTATTGATTGTAAGTTCATCTCAATATACGATACAATTTCTTTCGCAACTACAATTTGGGCACGATTTTCTTGCAGCAAAATATCACCACATTTTTCTCTTGTTAAACCAAGAGACATAAATGTACCTAATATTTGCCTATGTTCTAGCGTATAAAACTTGGAAGGATAGTCAATTTCTAATACTTCTACTTGAAATTCTTCTTCATTTAATTCTAGATAGTCTGGATAAATAAGTGCTCTTTTACGCTCTGCATTAGGCGTTGCACCACCAAATTGTACAGCAATATCACCTTGTCCTATTACCATAGAAACAATTTGTTGTTGCCTAGGATCAAGAAAATCCGTTAACTTCACTTGATGGTACTCCGCCGCTCGCTTCCACTCTAGCACTTTATCCACAAAGACCTCCTCATCAGGCCTAAAATGTTCGTAGATGCTCATGTATTTACCTTCTTACTATAAGAAATAGCTTAATAAACTGAACAAACCAGTTTTAGCAAGTTTCAACGCAAAGATCGCAACGATTGGAGAAATATCAATCATTCCAAGCGGCGGAATAAAGCGGCGGAATGGTTCTAAATACGGTTCACAAATACGTGCCAGGAACTCTCCAAAAGATGATTCCTTTGCACCAGGAAACCATGATAGGAGAATGTAAATAATAAGTGCCCACGAGTAAATCTCGATAGCATAACTTAACACTATAAAAACTGTTGTCATGGCGTATTACCACCTCTTTATATTTGTTTCTTCTTCTTCACCGAATAACTCTGAAATCGCACCAACAATATCTACATTTTCAGGTGTACACATAAATGTTTTCGGCCCTATTTTTTGAATGTCCCCGCCTATAGCGTATACAGTACCACTTAAAAAGTCAACGATACGTACCGCTTGATCAGTAGACATTCTCTGCAAATTAATTACAACAGCTCGTCTACCTTTTAAGTGGTCCGCAATCCCTTGTGCTTCCGAATATGTGCGTGGTTCTAATAAAACAACTTTTGAAGATTGTTTTGCTGTTTCAATACTCACAACATTTTGCTTCGGTTGCGCTTTCGGAAACGTAACGTCTTGTTGTTCTGGTGGATCTTGCTGCTTTTTCATGTCTGTTTGCTCCTTTTCATAACCATATTGAGCTGCTTCTTTTTCTTCCGGTGTATCAAAAAAGAAGTATTTTACTTTTGACCAACTCATAATAAGATTCTCCTTCCTTTTACGCTTTTCCTACTAAAATCGTTCCCAAACGAATATATGTAGCCCCTTCTTCAATTGCAATTGTGTAATCGTTGGACATTCCCATTGATAATTCTTTACATGGCGCATGTAATAACTCTAGCTCCTGCACCTCTGTTTGCAGCATACGTAATTCCTTAAAACAGCGTCTGATTTCTTCCTCTTCTTCTGTAAATGGAGCCATCGTCATTAGTCCAACCACTTCAATTTTATCGAATTCTTGCAAACTTTGAATAAAAGAAACAACCTCTTCTATTGCCAATCCTTGCTTCGATTCTTCAGATGAGGTTTTCACTTGAATAAAGCATTTCACTTTCTTATCAGCACGTTTCTGAATTTCTTTCGCCAGCGAAAGACGATCTAACGAATGTAAATAATCAATTTCATTAATGATTTCTTTTACTTTTCTCGTTTGTAATGAGCCAATAAAGTGCCAATTAACTTTTGAACCGAAATGCTCGTATTTCTGTAAGAAACCTTCATTTCTATTTTCACCTAAATCGATAATTCCAGCTTCAATTACTTCGTTTGTTTTTTCAATCCCTACAGTTTTTGTAACTGCAACAAGTTTAATATCTTGCAACGAACGTCCAGCTCGAGCGCAAGATTCTTTAATAGCTTCATTTACAATTACTAAATTTTCTTGTACTGTCACTTGCTTCCTTCCCCCTTAAAACCTATGAAACTCAACATTCTTCCTGTCTTACCTTGATCACGACGATGAGAGAAAAATAGTTGCTCTTCACAGCTTGTACAAAGAGATGACATTACAATATGCTCTTCTTTTATGCCTGCTTGTACACATAATATACGATTAATTTCTTTTAAATTAATTGCGTACTGCCCGTCAGAAATTTTTTGATGAGGAACAGCACCGCTAACTACTTCCTGTGCTGCTGTTAATACACGATCATCCACAACATAACAACAAGATCCGATCGACGGCCCAATTGCAACATGAATTTCATCACTTGAAATACCTTCTGCATTCCACTTTTGAATCATTTCCTTTGCAATCTCTTGTACAGTGCCTTTCCATCCAGCATGCGCAAGTCCTATCATACCATGTGATGGTGCATAAAAATAGAGCGGAACACAATCCGCGTAACAAGACGTTAACAGAACATCTTCATTACTCGTATAAATGCCATCTGTTTTTGAAATGCCGTCCTCATATGAATAGACACCACTTCCCTTTTCCTGTTGCCCTACTTTTTCAACATGATGAGCATGAACTTGTTCAGAGCAAATCCAGTTTTCTAATGGTTTTTGTAACTTATTTGCTAAAATGCGTCTGTTTTCATGAACGTTCTCCACGATATCATTCACATGTAATCCTAAATTCATCGCATGAAAGGAGCCCGTACTTATCCCACCATCTTTTGTCGTAAATCCAGCAGTAATGTTTCCAAGTTCTTTCCACGCTTGTAAATACAGTATACCGTCCACATATTTAAATGGTTCTCTCATAATAAAGCGGCTCCTTTTAATTAAAATAACAGAAAAAAGCATGGTACTTCCTGTCTATTTTACCATACTTTTATTTTTTCATAATCCTAACAGAAAAAAAAGAGGAATTTGTAATATTCTTTATGAAATTGTCGGTGTTTGTATTGATTCTGTTACAGAATTAACAGGATTTACTCTTACAAGTATGACATCTTCCCCAATTTTCACAATTTCCTTCCAAGGAATTACAATCTCAACATCTTTTCCAAAAATACCTAGCATACGTGTCTGTTTGGAAATAATAACAGAACAAATTTTCCCTGTGTTCATATCAATTTCAATATCTCCAATATTCCCAATCCTTTTTCCATCTGAAATATTTATAACATCCTTCATCTGTAACTCTGAAATTCGTATCACCATTTTTATCCTCTCCCTTATATGACAAATTGGAAACTGTTTCTCATATTTACAGGAAGCCACCTATACGAAACACCATGCTAGTTTCATTATATGAACACTAATCCCCTACTATGAGCACAAACCATATTACATATAAAAAGGTCTCACCATAATTGGTGAGACCTTATCCTTGAATCGTTTTATTCATTTGTTTAATGGCTGACTTCTCTAAACGTGATACTTGCGCTTGGGAAATCCCAATTTCTTCTGCAACTTCCATCTGTGTCTTTCCTTGGAAGAAACGTTTTCTAATAATCATTTTCTCTCTATCATTTAAACGCTTCATTCCTTCTTTCAATGCTAATTCTTCAGCCCACTGCTCGTCCTTTTGTTTTTCATCACTTAACTGATCCATAACAAAGATAGGATCTCCCCCATCATTATAAATCGGTTCAAATAATGAAACTGGATCTTGAATCGCATCTAAAGCAAATACTATCTCTTCATGAGTTACTTCTAGCACTTTTGCAATATCCATTGCTGTTGGTTCTTTTGAATTTTCTGCAATCAATTTTTCTCTTACTTGCAAAGCTTTATACGCAATATCTCGCAATGAGCGCGATACGCGAATCGGATTATTATCACGCAAATATCTGCGTATTTCCCCAATAATCATCGGCACAGCATACGTTGAAAATTTTACATTTTGGCCTAAATCAAAATTATCAATTGATTTCATAAGTCCGATGCAACCAACTTGAAATAAATCGTCAACATATTCTCCTCTGTTATTAAATCTTTGGATGACGCTCAGTACAAGACGTAAGTTTCCATTCACTAATTTTTCTCTTGCGCTTATCTCTCCACTTTGCATTTCACGAAATAATTTACGCATCTCTTCATTTTTTAATACTGGAAGTTTAGCTGTATCAACACCGCAAATTTCTACTTTGTTTCTCGTCAAAGTGTTCCCTCCTATCGGGAGTTGCTGTACAGTGTAAAGTATTTCCTTTGAAGGGGATTTTATGCATGTGGTTTTTTCACGATTTATTATTTAAATTATCTTTCCTAATACAACTAAATAGAATAAGACCAGCCTACATAACGGCTGGTCTTATTCTTTACACCATTTTATTAAATTCTTTTCGTAATCTTTTTATAATTCTTTTTTCTAAACGCGAAATGTATGACTGTGAAATCCCAAGCATATCAGCCACATCTTTTTGCGTCTTTTCCTCTCCTCCAGCAAGCCCAAACCGAAGTTCCATAATTTGTTTTTCACGATCATTTAATTGGTGTAATGCTTTCATTAAAAGGTGACGATCTACAGTAGCTTCTAAATCTTTTGTAATAATATCATCATCTGTACCTAACACGTCAGACAATAACAGTTCATTCCCATCCCAATCAATGTTTAGTGGTTCATCAAAAGAAACTTCCGAACGATTTTTGTTATTTCGACGTAAATGCATTAAAATTTCATTTTCTATACAACGCGATGCATATGTTGCTAATTTTATTTTCTTTTCTGGATTAAATGTATTTACCGCTTTAATAAGGCCGATTGTTCCTATACTAATCAAATCTTCAATATTTATCCCTGTATTTTCAAACTTTCTTGCTATATATACAACGAGCCTTAAGTTACGTTCAATAAGTAATGACCTTGCTGCCTGATCTCCTTTTGGCAATTTATTCAAAAGAACTTCCTCTTCTTCTTTTGTTAACGGTGGTGGCAACGCTTCACTTCCACCAATATAATAAATTTCATCGGTCTTAATTCCTAATTTCAGCAATACTTTATACCAAAGGTATACTAAATAAAATTTTAATTTCATCATATTATCCCGCCTCTCATTTATTAAGCGATCACCATTTTTTGCGAAATCAACATTTTTGGATGCACAATACATTGATACTCCCCATTAGTAGACAGCTGTTGTGTATTTAATCCAATTAATACTTTGTTTACAACAATAGAACTACCTTCATGGTCAACTTGCACACTGTCAGGCTTAATTGCCCACAAAAATTGACTCTCTACTCCTACTGCACGGAAAGGAATTAAGCGTAATTTGGTCGCCCAACCAGAATCATTTTCTGGTATTTGAGGAATTTCTGTTTTGGAATAAATTTGTTCTGTTAACCAAGATGGTAAGCAATGTTCTAATGATGAAACATGCATAATCATAACAGGTGTTTTTGTTAATGGGTCATAAAGTTGGTTCCCACTGTCAATAAGACCTGCGAGTTCTAGTTCTTCTTCGGCTAATTGAATTTTTACTTTCACAATTTGATCATAGTGTATTTTCGTGACCTCTACGCTTTCAATACGCTTTTTAGAAAAATAATAAATTACTGGAAAACCAAAAATAACAAATAACCAACTAATTGGATCACCGTAAGAAATTGACTGAGATTGAACCAATCCATTTACCATTTCATTCGTTTGCAAAAAGAAATGAGTTCCAATTAATCCTCCGCCAACCATAAAGGTTACAAAGTAAAAAGTAAAAACAGTTTGTGCATAATTTCTAAATGTCGTAAACCCAAATGCTGTATACACAATAAGTAACGAGTACAGTAGTTTCATAATTGGATGTGTCATCATAGAAGCAAAAGGAGTAAAGGCAAAAATAACAATAGTTGAACCTATAAATGCCCCTAACACAAGCCTCCATCTTTTGATTTTCTTTTTTAACACGGTAGCTGTTAATAAAAGCAAAAGAAAATCAATGCAGGCGTTTAACAACCAAACAACGTCGGCGTAAACAACCAAACAATTCACCTCTTTTTTCAAGTTGAGACTAGTATAATGCATATCCAATAGGAAAGTGTGTCAATTTACGGAGGTGTTTTTTTGTTATTTTGTGATTTCTAGACATAATCTGTCGGTAAAAAATAAAAGTACAAATTCATAGAATGATATACTCTTATTTTCACAAACAAAATATATTGAAATATACGAAATAAAAAAAGAC
This sequence comes from Bacillus sp. FSL K6-2944, assembly GCF_038005385.1. Taxonomy (NCBI): domain Bacteria; kingdom Bacillati; phylum Bacillota; class Bacilli; order Caryophanales; family Bacillaceae; genus Bacillus; species Bacillus sp. FSL K6-2944. The sequence continues at coordinate 2,702,700 of NZ_JBBOTE010000001.1, forward strand.
TTGCTTAGCAGGTCTTTTCCATAAAAAATAAAAAGGAGCATGAAAGCTCCTTTTTTTATCGTCTACGACGGTTACGTAAAAATGCTGGAATATCGATATCATCTGAATCTGAATGACGCTCATGTACAACTGGCTCTTCACGCTTCATTTCACGTTTTACTTCACGCTGTTTTGAAGGTTGAGCTACTGGTTGTTGCTGTTGTTGCGTGTGGTTCGCATTCGGACGAATAATTGGTTTTGGTGGTTGAGTTGCAATGCTATCATCAAAACCAGTTGCAATTACAGTTACAACGATATCATCTTTTAATCCTTCGTTAATAACAGAACCGAAGATCATATTTACTTCTGGATCTGAAGCTGAAGCTACGATGTCTGCCGCTTCTTGTACTTCATATAAGCTTAAGTTAGCGCCACCCGTAATGTTCATGATAACACCTTGAGCTCCATCAATAGATGTTTCTAGTAATGGGCTAGAAATCGCTTTTTTCGCAGCTTCTGCAGCACGATTTTCCCCATTACCAGAACCAATACCCATTAAAGCAGAACCTCTATTAGACATAATTGTCTTTACGTCTGCAAAGTCTAAGTTAATTAAACCTGGCGTTGCAATTAAATCCGAAATACCTTGAACACCTTGACGTAATACGTTATCAGCTTCACGGAATGCTTCTAACATTGGCGTATTTTTATCAACAATCTCTAATAAGCGATCGTTTGGAATTACAATAAGAGTATCTACATTTTCTTTAAATGCTGCAATACCAGATGCTGCTTGCGTCGCACGCTTACGTCCTTCAAAAGTAAATGGACGTGTTACAACACCTACTGTTAAAGCACCTAATTCTTTTGCAACTTGAGCAACAACTGGAGCTGCACCAGTTCCAGTTCCACCGCCCATACCGGCAGTTACGAAGACCATATCCGCACCACGAAGTGCTTCTTGGATCTGTTCTTTACTTTCTTCTGCAGCTTTTTTCCCTACTTCAGGGTTTGCGCCTGCACCAAGTCCACGCGTTAATTTTCCACCAATTTGCATTTTTGTTTCAGCTTTTGATAGATTTAATGCTTGTGCATCAGTGTTCACAGCGATAAAGTCTACACCTTGTACACCGTGTTCAATCATACGGTTTACAGCATTGTTTCCGCCACCGCCGACACCGATAACTTTTATATTCGCTAATTGATCTTGAGTAGTATCAAACTCTAACATGTCGAAATCCCCCTAGAACCTCATTTTTCGTGTCCAATTTTAATCCCATAAATAACGGAATACACGTTTTACTTTTGACATCATGCGGTCATCATTTTGATTATTATTGTTTTGATTACGAGTTTTTTGTTTCGTGGGTTGCTGTTGTACCGGCGTTGGTGCTGGTGCTGGTACTGGTTCAAAATGCTCTTGCTTTTCCTGCACATTTTTCCCACGTAATTTAGCTTTTTGATAAGAATGTTTAATTAATCCAACTCCACTTGTATATTGGGGCTCACGCACACCAATATAATCAGGAGTTGCTACACGAACATTTTCATGTAAAATATCATATGCAAGATCAAGAACACCTGGCATAGAAGCAATTCCGCCAGTTAGTACATAACCAGAAGCCACTTGCTTTACTCCTAACTTACGCACTTCATCTTGAACAAACATTAAAATTTCCTCTACACGAGCCTCTATTATATCCGATAATTCCAACTGAGAATATTGTTCTGTTTGATCACTTCCCATAATAGGAACCGTAAACATCTCTTCTTCAGATGCTGTATCATAAAAAGCATGTCCATATTTCAACTTAATTTGATCTGCATTTTCTGTTGAAGTTTTCAACCCAATCGCAATATCTTTCGTTATATGGTCTCCACCTAATGGTAATACGCTTGTCGCTTGTAACTCTCCATCTTTAAAAATAGATAAAGTTGTAGATCCTCCCCCCATATCAACAAGGGCTACTCCTCTATTTTTTTCATCTGAAGATATTGCAACTGTTGCAGCCGCTAAAGGTTGAAGACAAATATCAACAATTTCAAGACCTGCTTTTTCTACACAACGAAGTAGGTTATGTAGTAAAGTTCTCGAGCCTGTAATAAGTGTACCTTCCATTTCTAATCTTACACCGATCATCCCGCGTGGATCGTTAATCTCGTCAAGACCGTCTACGATGAACTGTCGAGGTACCACATCAATAAACTCACGTTCTGGAGCAATTGACACAACTTGTGCTGCATCTAGAACGCGTAAGACATCTTCATTCCCGATTTCACGATCTTCATTTGAAACAGCGACTACTCCGTGACAAGGAAGTAGCTGTACCTGGTTTGCATTGACACCTACTACAACTTGCTCAATGTGGATTCCCACCATGCGCTCAGCTTGTTCAATTGCTTTTTTAATTGATCGAACAGTCTCGTCTATATCAACTATCGATCCCTTCTTTAAACCATTTGATTTTACATTTCCAACACCAATAATGTTTAAGCTGTCATTAACCATTTCACCAATGATGACTTTAACATTGGATGTACCGATGTCAAGACTAACATATATTTCATTGCTGTTCATTCTTTGGCACCTCCTTCTTTATTTATACCATACAACTCAATATATGGAACAACAATCGCAACTTTACTATTTATAAGAAAAATATTCAACGTCTTTATACGTTTCCCTTTTTTAACCCTATATTTTTCTTATTTTTATTTAGCATTCAATTAAGAATATCGCAGTAAACTATGAATAACTGCTTATCTTGAAATAATTCTATTTCGAGTGTAAAGTTTACCGCCAAGTATAAGTCTACACTAAGATGTACTCATAGAAAAGTGAAACTTGTACCAATACTAGTATGAATCTAAGAATTTTTACATATTTTTCATCAAATGAACCATTCTTCTAAATTCGTATACATATAATAGAACATTCGTTTCGTTTTTTCTGCTATAAGTAACGAAAACTACCATTCTATTCTTTTTTTTCTTCCGCACCTAATTCTTTCGTATATGCACCTACTTCTAAGTCAATTAATACCTTCTTACCTGGCTCAATTGTTTTTAAAATAAGCGGATAGGCTTCCATACGTTTTGCGAAATTTTGAATTGTAGTGCTCACTTCATAACCTTCATTCATATATAAAGTAAGATGATCTTCATTCGCATTCGTTGGTGAATAGCGAATCTCCGAAATAGATTTTAAAATAGCTGGTGTTAATTTTTCTAGTTCAGCGATTAACTCCTTCATTTTCTCTTCTTTAAAAGGTTCGAAAATCGGTGCTGCAACAGGAAGTTTTCCATTAGGTAGTACATCAAGCGTTTTTCCATTCTCTAATAACGGTTGTAATTTTCCCTCTTTATTTATATAACCAATCGTTAAATATTCTTCGATATGAATATCAATATTGTTTGGAAAACGTTTTTTTACATTTACTGCTTTAATTTCTTTTCGCTTCGTTAAGTTTTCTTCAGCTTTATGTGCTGTCACTCGGAAATAACTTGTATCATATGTCACGCCTGAATCCTTCATTACTTGTTCATCCGTCATATAGTGATTTCCAAACACACTAATCTTTTTTATATTACTAAGCGGAGACCGAAAATAAATTAAAAAGAGCACTAATAAAAATAAAATTGATATGTATAAAATCAATCGATGATTAACATTTTTTTTGTTTTTTTTCTTTTGATTTTTCAATTTTGGTACACGATCTTGTAGTTTAATCACTTTACTATTATTCATGTACGATCCCCCTATGTAACATAAAGAACGGCATGTTCCTCATGCCGTTCTTATCTTCTTATTATAACATAAATGATAATGAGCGGAACGAATAACCGTTATCTTCCAATGATTTCTACTTCTGTGTGCATATCTACATCAAATTTATCCTTAATTGTATGTTTTATTAATTCAATTAAAGACAATACATCTTGCGCTGAAGCTCCCCCAGTATTAACAATAAAATTGCCATGCATTTCAGAAATTTGAGCTCCACCAATCCTATAGCCACGAAGCCCTGCTTTTTCTACTAAATCTCCTGCAAAATGTGGGATTGGATTCCGAAATACACTTCCTGCACACGGGTGATTCCATGGTTGCGTTTCACGGCGGTAATCTTTATTATTTTGCATGCTACGTACAATTTCTTCACGTTTCCCCGCCTGTAATTGAAACACCGCCTCTAAAACAATACCAGGACGTTTCGTTTGCAATACAGATGCCCGATAAGAAAACTCCAATTCTTTATTCGTTAACCAGTCAATTGCACCGTCTTCAAACAGAATGAGAGCCTTCGATAATACACTCGATATATCCGATTTATGTGCACCTGCATTCATATATACTGCACCACCGACACTTCCTGGAATACCGCTTGCAAACTCCAATCCAGCTAACCCTTGACGACTAAGTAAAGTTGACAATTTAATAAGAGGATATCCACTACCAACTCTTACCTTATGTTTTTCGACCTCTAAGTGATCTAATCCTTCTCCTAAACGAATAACAACACCTTCTATGCCTTGATCAGATACAAGAAGGTTTGAACCGCGACCAATTACAGTCCACTTCGTTTTGTATTGCTTTACTAACTGTAATGTTTTTTCAATACCGGCTACATGCTTTGGCACAATTAAAATATCCGCTGGGCCACCTATTTTCATAGTTGTATAACGTGCTAACGGCTCGTTAGCCAAAACACGACCAACGTCTGCTTCTATAAGCTCATTTACTAATTGTTCCATAGACAATCTCCCCCATATTAAGTCTCCTTATGACAATAATATGCAGGGCGTTCACCTAACGTTATCCCTCTATTTACGGGCAGTACAGCTCCTAAATCAAAATTAGGTGATAACAAAGAAATTAGGCGGAATGAGGATACCAGTAAACATCCGATTAGTGAAAGGTAATAATCAAAGAGAGAGAATCACTCCCCACTGATTAAAGCCTCACTTTATTTTTTTACAAGTTTATTCATTACTTCATACAGCTTATTTGCTGCATCTGGAATACCTAGTTGCTTAGCAGCTAGCTTCATATTTTGTAATGTTTGTGCATCTAATAAAATCTCATCAATATCACGAATAAGCGTTTCAGCTGTTAAATCTTTTTCAAGTAACATTTTTGCCGCTCCTTTATCAACAACTGAACGTGCATTCTTTTCCTGATGATTATTTGTTACATACGGACTCGGTATTAACACACTTGGTTTTCCTAACGCTGTTAATTCTGCAAGTGTTGTTGCCCCAGCCCTTGAAACAACAAGGTCTACACCAGTTAGTACCTCTGGCATATTATGAATGAACGGCTTAATAATAACATTGCTTGGGTTCCCTTTTTGCTTCACGGCTTCCATCACTTTGTCATAATGTACTTCACCTGTTACATATAGTATTTCGTAGCTTTTGTTCCCAAACTGTTCAATTGCTTCAACGAAGGCATCGTTAATCGGTCTAGCCCCACGACTTCCACCAAATATAAGTACAGACTTTTTAGGAAGAGAAAGCCCAACTGAACGTTTCTCCTTCATTCCATTTTGTTCCATTACCTCTGATGCTCGTGGATTACCTGTCATTACCACTTTTGACTCCGGAAAATGCTCTATAGCTGCTTCAAAACAAACAGCAACTTTATCAACATAACGGCTTAAAAACTTGTTCGTTACACCTGGTACACTATTTTGTTCATGTACAATAGTTGGAATACCTAATTTGGCTGCAGCGTATACAACTGGTCCACATACATATCCACCCGTTCCAATTACGATATCCGGATTAAAACGACGAATATATCGTTTACTATCCTGTACACCTTTTAGAAAACGCATTACTGTTTTCACATTATCTAATGATATTTTTCGTTTAAATCCACTTATAACAATAGATTGAAATGGTATACCTGCTTTTGGAACGATTGTACTCTCTAGTCCATTTTCCGTACCAATATATAAAAATCTTGCTTCTGGATTTAACTTTTTTATTTCTCTAATTAAAGCAAGAGCTGGATAAATATGACCACCAGTACCCCCACCACTCACTAATACACGCACTACTAACTCCTCCGCTTCTCTTTTCTTATTTCCATTATATTTATTTCTATATACATATTGCATTTTTACACACATACGAAAAACCCTGTCTTATAAACAGGGTTTAGTAGCGAGAATGGCGACTTATATTTAATAATACACCTACTGCCATTAACATTAATGTCAAACTTGATCCACCATAACTTAAAAACGGCAAGGTAATACCCGTAACAGGCATTAGTCCTGTTACAACACCAACATTAATCATTACTTGAATCGCAATCATCGCCACAATACCTACTGCTAAAAACGTACCATATAAATCTGGCGCTCCTAATGCGATACGAATCCCGCGCCATAATAATAGACTAAATAATAATAACACAAATGAACCACCAATAAAACCTAATTCCTCGGATAAGATCGCAAATATAAAGTCAGTTTGTGGTTCAGGTAAATAAAGAAATTTTTGTCTACTTTGTCCAAGTCCAAGCCCAAATAATCCACCAGGTCCAATTGCAAGTAATGATTGGATAATTTGAAATCCACTCCCGAGCGGATCTGACCACGGATCTAAATATGATGTAATGCGTTTCATTCGATACGGTGCTGATGCAATTAACCCTACAAATCCTGCTACACCAATCAAACCAAACATTGCAAAGTGAAAAACTCTCGCTCCCGAAATGAATATCATAATGATACATGTCCCAACCATTACCGTTCCTGTCCCAAGGTCTGGCTGTAACATAATCATCCCAAAAGCAAGAAACACAAAACTAAGAGCCGGTAATAAACCACGTTTAAAAGATGTAATCAATTTTTGCCGTTCTGCTAAAAACTTTGCCAAGAAAATAATCATCGCAAACTTCATAAATTCTGACGGCTGAATCGAAAATGCCCCGATTCCAATCCAACTTCGTGCTCCTCCTCGAACAAGACCTACTCCAGGAATAAGAACGAGAATAAGAAGAATGAAGCAAACTAGCAAAATCACTTTTGAATACGTACGCCACACCCAATAATCAATTTTCATAATAAAAAACATAGCTACTACACCAAGACCCGCAAACAGTAATTGTCTTTTTGCAAAAAAGAATGAGTCCCCCATTTTATAAGAGGCCCAAACTGCACTCGCACTATAAACCATAATCATTCCGATTGTCAACAATGAAAGTGTTACGATGATGAGAATAAAATCAGGCGTTTTCTTCATTACCCACAAACACCACCTCTTTAGGCAGAACCTTTTGCCCTATGTAACAAAACATCAGTAGGTGTTAGCCTACTGATGTTTTGATTTACTTTATATAAGTTTATGCACAGCTTGTATAAAAATGTCTCCTCTTTCTTCAAATGTTTTAAATTGATCCCAGCTTGCACACGCTGGAGAAAGAAGAACGACATCACCATCTTTAGAATGAGCATAAGCTTTCACCACTGCTTCATCTAAAGTATCGACACTTTCAATTATATCTAATCCCGCTTTTTCTGCCGCTCTTACTAGTTTAGGAGCTGTTTGTCCAAATGTTACAATCGCTTTTACATTTTTGAAATACGGAATTAAATCATCGAATTCATTTCCGCGATCAAGCCCACCTGCTAGTAACACAATCGGTTGTGTAAACGCAGATAGTGCTTTCTCAGTCGCTAACATATTCGTTGCTTTTGAATCATTATAAAACTTACGGTTGTTAATCGTTGTTACATATTCTAAACGATGTTTTACACCCGTAAAACGTTTTAACACGACCGTAATTGCTTCATTAGAAGTACCTAATAATTTCGCAATACTCATTGCAGCTAAAATATTTTCTAGATTATGTTGACCAGGTAAAACGATATCGCTTACTTCAATAACTTTTTCACCTTTGAAATAAAGAGCGTTATCTTTTATACACGCACCATCTTCAATTTCTTTCGTTGTCGAAAACAGGATTTTTTGACCTTTAGAATACGCAGACAAAGCCATCACATCTGCATCATCCGCATTTATTACACTATAATCATTTTCTGTTTGGTTTTTAAAAATATTTGCTTTTGCTAAACCATATTCTTTCTTCGTCCCATGATAGTCTAAGTGGGCCTCAAATAAATTTAAAAACGCAGCAATTTTAGGTTGGAACAATTCTACTCCCATCAATTGAAACGATGAAAGTTCTGTAACTACAACTTCATTTTCTTTTGCATCCTGTGCTACTTCACACGCTACAGTTCCAATGTTCCCTGCAATTACAGGATGCTTTTGTCCTTCTTTTAGCATTTCAAATGTCAGCATTGTCGTCGTCGTTTTACCGTTAGACCCCGTAATCCCAACAAATGGTGCTTCTGAAATACGATATGCTAATTCAACTTCCGTAACAATCGGAATTTGCTTTTCTATCGCAGCAACTAATATTGGATTAGAATACGGGATTCCTGGATTTTTTACTACAAGAGAAATATTTCTCTCTAATAATTCTAAAGGATGACCACCGCATACAACGTCCATTCCTTTTGCTTGTAATTCTGCAGCAAGTACATTCTCTGCTAAAGGCTTTCCGTCATTTACAATAACATTTGCCCCTAACTTTTGTAACAATGTAGCTGCTGCATAACCACTTTTTGCAATGCCCAATACAAGAATATTCTTATTTTGAAATTCAGTTACAGTTTTCAATTACATCCACACCCCGATATAAATTCCTAACACAGCTAATAAAAATCCTGCAGACCAAAACGTCACAACAACACGCCACTCTGACCAACCACATAATTCATAGTGATGGTGTAATGGACTCATTTTAAAGACACGTTTTCCTGTTGTTTTAAATGAAATGACCTGAATGATAACCGATAAAGTTTCCATTACGAATACTCCGCCAATAATTACAAGTAGCAATTCTTGTTTTAATAAAATCGCTACAGCTGCAATGGCTCCACCTAAAGCTAATGAACCTGTATCTCCCATAAACACTTTTGCTGGATTCGCATTGAATACTAAAAATCCAAGTACAGCTCCTACAACTGCCATACAGAATATCGCTACTCCAAATTGCTCTTGTGCCACAGCAATAATACTAAATGCTCCAAATGCAATAGCAGCTGTTCCTGATAATAAACCATCTAAACCGTCAGTTAAGTTAACTGCATTTGATCCACCAATAAGCATAAATAGTACAAGTACGAAATACGCCCAACCTAATTCAAACTTAACATCCGTTCCCGGAATCATGATGTATGTGTGGAACGCTTGCCCTTTTCCAATTAAAAAGAATGCAATAGCAATAACAAGCTGACCTACTAATTTTTGCTTTGATGTTAAACCAAGATTTCTCTTCATAACTACCTTTATGTAGTCATCTAAAAATCCAATCAATCCGTAACCAAACGTCACTAATAGTAATAACGAAACCTCTGCACCTAAATAATTAAACTTAATCGCCATAATAAGTGAAGTTACCATCATAGATACGTATATGACGATACCACCCATTGTCGGTGTCCCTGATTTTTTTTGATGTGACTTTGGTCCCTCATCACGAATACTCTGTCCGAACTTTAATTTTCTTAAAAATGGAATAAACAATGGCGAAAGGGCAACAGAAATTAAGAATGCTACCCCAGCCGTTACTAATAAACCTTGCTCAAGCACATGTAGTCCTCCTCTCACGTTGTTACTCTTCGTTGTTTAAACGCCCTGTAATTGCTTCTTTAGCAACTTCACGATCATCGAAATGATGAACTTCTTTACCAATAATTTGATACGTTTCATGCCCCTTACCAGCAATAATAATGATATCATCTGCTTTCGCTTTAGCGATTGCATGGTGTATTGCTTCTTTTCTATCAATGATCATTTCATAATTTTTCCCGCTTGCACCATGTACCATATCATCTAAAATAGCCGCTGGATCTTCACTTCTTGGATTATCTGATGTATAAATTGCATGAGTTGCATATTTTGTTGCAACACTTGCCATTATCGGTCTCTTCGTTCGGTCCCTATCGCCACCACAACCAACGATACAATACACATCACCTTTTGCAAATTGTTTTGCAGTTTTTAATACATTTTCTAAACTATCTGGCGTATGTGCGTAATCAACAATAACTGTATAATTTTGCCCTCCATCAACAACTTCAAAACGTCCTGGAACCCCAGCTAAATCCTTTATAACAGCAATGATTGTTTCTAATTTCACACCCGAAACAAGTCCTGCTGCTGTTGCTGCAAGTACGTTATATACATTAAATTTACCTATTAATTTCATCGTAACATTTACACTTTCATATGGTGTGACAAGCGTAAATGTAGTCCCGCCACTCGTCATAACGATATTTTTTGCCATAATATCACTTGTTGTATCAATACCATATGTTACAACTGTTGCTGCAGTACTTCTCATATACTCTTCTGTTACATTATCATCGCTATTCAGCACAGCGTACTTTTCACGATTATGATTATAACTATTGCCAAGCTGTGCAAATAGTAACCCTTTTGCATGTTTATATTCTTCCATCGTTTTATGATAGTCTAAATGATCTTGTGTTAAATTCGTAAACACCGCTACATCGTAATCACATCCGTGTACACGACCAAGATTTAACGCATGTGACGAAACTTCCATTACCGTGCTGTCCACACCTTGTTCAACCATTTTTGAAAACGTCTGTTGAAGTGTTAGTGCATCTGGTGTTGTATTTTTCACCTCAAATGTTTCATCACCGATTTTCATATTAATCGTTCCAATTAGCCCTGTTTTATGACCATGTGCTCGCATAATCTCATCCATAATATGCGATGTTGTTGTCTTTCCATTTGTACCTGTAATTCCGATTAAATGTAACTTGTGTGTCGGTTGACCATAAAAATAATCAGCTAAAACCGCTAACGAACGAAAAGTATTTTTCACAAGTACAACTGGAACGTCAACATCAATTGGTCTTTCCGCAACAATAGCAGCCGCTCCTTGTGCCGCTGCTTGCTTAGCAAAATCATGGCTATCAACCGTATATCCTTTCATACATACAAATAAGCTTCCCTCTTTCACTTTACGTGAATCAGCTTCTATAGATGTGATTTCTGGATTTTCTTTTGGAACAACTGGAAAATCATGCAAACATGATACAAGTGTATGCAACTTCATTTCACTAAACCCTCTCTACATTGTTTATTTATCTTTTTTCAGTAAGCAACACATTACCTCCTATATAAGGAGGTAAGTGCTACTGACCTATTTATGAATGAGACACTTACTGTCTCAAATTAAGTAACTGTTCTATAAAGAACTCACTTCCACCAATTGTACCATAAAACGTACTATGTTACCTTTAATTCCCGAAGTAAATTCTAATTTTTGAGCCTTCTTTTACTTTAGCTCCCGCTTCTGGTGATTGTTTAATTACTTTCTCTCCATCTCCACTTATATCAAGCTTCAAATCGACGAGTTGTGTTTGTAAGTCTTTCTTTTTCATTCCAATTAAATTCGGAACTTCCACAGTTGGTGTATCGCCCCATTTATATTCTTTCTCAACTTGTTCTTTTCTCGGTTTCACTCCCATAACAGGAAGCGCATCTCGAAGGATATTCCCGACAATCGGAGCTGCTACCACTCCACCAAACTGTGTAACCCCTTTTGGATTATCAACAGCAACATACACAACAATCTCTGGATCATCCGCTGGAGCAAATCCGATAAAAGATACTATATAATTATTCTCTAAATATTTACCATCTTTCACCTTTTGAGCAGTACCCGTTTTTCCACCTACACGATATCCATCAATATAAGCACCTTTACCAGAACCTTTCGCTACAACATTCTCTAATGCATAACGAACTTTTTCTGAAGTTTCCTTGGAAATAACTTTTCTTTTCTCAACAGGTGTCTTTTTACTAACAACTTGATTATTTTTCGGATCAATAAACTCCTTAGCTATATACGGCTGATACAATGTTCCACCATTTACAGCCGCCGCTACAGCTGCTACTTGTTGAATCGGTGTAACAGAAACCCCTTGGCCGAATGAAGTTGTTGCTTGCTCTACTGGACCAACTTTATCTAAATTAAATAAAATCCCACTGCCTTCACCTTGCAAGTCAATTCCAGTCTTCTGCCCAAAACCAAAATTACGAATGTATTTAAATAATCGGTCTTTACCAAGGCGATCACCAAGTTCAATAAATCCCGGGTTACATGAGTTTTGAACGACTTCTAAAAACGTTTGACTGCCATGACCTCCTGCTTTCCAGCATTTCAATCTAGCTCCACCTACTTCAGCTGCTCCATCATCATAAAACGTATCCTTCTCTAAGTCTACTAAATTTTCATTCAATGCTGCAGCTAATGTAATGATCTTAAATGTTGAACCAGGCTCATACGTACTCCATACAGGTAGATTTCTGTTATACACTTCTGGAGAGACACTTTGAAAATCCGCTGGGTCAAAACTCGGTCGACTAGACATACCTAAAATTTCACCATTTTTAGGATTCATTGCAATCGCAATCATACCGTCAGGATTATAAGTTGACTCAGCAATATTCATTTCTCTTTCCATAATCCTTGTAATACGCGCATCGATTGTTAATCCTAAATTTAAACCAGCTTCTGGCTTTTTGAAATCATCACCAACATTAGGCATCCTTTGTCCTTTCGCATCTGCAAAAAAACGCACATGACCTTTGTCCCCATTTAGCTCTTTATCATAATATTTTTCTAGTCCCATAAGACCTTGGTTATCGCTACCTGCAAAACCTAATACATGTGATAAAAAGTTTCCAAATGGATAGTACCGGATAGAATCCTCTGCGATATACACGCCCTTCAAACTTAATCCTCGTACTTCTTTCGCTTTGTCATGTGATATTTTCCTTCCGCCTTTATCTAACCTTACAATCGATTCTTTTTTTGTAATCCTTTTATAAATCTCATCTTTTTCCACACCTAATACTGCAGCTAACTTCTCTGCAGTCTCTGCTGGTTTTTCAATTTGCCTCGGTACAACAAAGACAGTTGGAGCACTTTTATTCGTGGCAAGTTCCACACCATTTCGGTCTAAAATTTTCCCACGTTCGGGTTCAAAAGTAATATTACGACTCCATGAATCTTTCGCACGATCCGTTAACATATTCCCAAGAAAAAATTGCACATATCCAAGACGAATATCGATAATAGTGAAAATAAGTATACCTGATATAAGTATAAAAATAAGTCGTTTTCTAACTGTTACATTTGATACACGCATATCGGAACAAGCCTCCCTTACGCCTAGCTTGTTCCAATATATGCTTGTACTTATTTAATTAGAACTTATTCTCTTTTACCATTACGGCTTTTCTGCTTCTTGCTGTGGTTCGAGTGGCGGTACGAGTGTGACACCTAATTCTGTACCAGGTTGTAATAATGTTCCTTCCGCCACACTTTGTTCTGTTACGTATCCTGTACCAGAAGGTTTCAAGTTAAGCTGTAATGTCTTCGCTAAATTCATAACATCACGCAGTGCCCATCCTTGTATATTTGGCATTGTAGGCTTATCTCCTACCAAGAAGACTCGGTCGCCTTTTAATGTTTGTTCAGTCGCTTTTGGTACTTGTTGCTGTACTTTCCCTTCACCTAGTACGATTGGACGAAGTTTTGCTTTATCAATCGCTTTCCCCGCTTCAGCCATCGTTTTACCAGTTACATCTGGAACAGTAGTTTGTTGTTCTTTCAGATGCTTTTTCGGATCTTTCACTTCATTTGGCTTAATCTTTAAATACTCTAAACTATTTTTTGTTACATATTTAAAAATATCAGCTAAAGGTTGTGCGCCGTTCTCATCATCTTTTAATTTCGGCTGTTTAACAGCTACATACACGACAAGTTGTGGATCGTCCATTGGTGCCATACCTAAGAATGAGAATATATAATTCTGTCTTCCTGTCATATAGCCGCCTTTTCCATCCGGAATTTGCGCTGTACCTGTTTTACCACCAACTGAATATCCATCAATTTTATAAGCTGTCCCTGTACCTTTCGGAGATGTAACAACACGTTCTAATAACTGTCTTACTTGCGCTGCTGTTTCCTTTGTAACAGGTTTTCCTACTTCTTCTGGCTTATGTTCTAATTTTACTTTGTCTGTTATCGGATCTACAATTTTATCAATTGCATAAGGTTTCATCATTTTCCCATCATTTGCAATGGCCGTTGCAGCTTGTACAAGCTGAATTGGTGTTACAGTGGAACCTTGTCCAAAAGCTGTTGTCACTTGTTGTATTTGCTGATCAAATAAAATTGTATTCGATCCTTCACCTGATAAATCAATGTTCGTTTTTTCATCTAATCCAAAACTATGAATATATTTTCGGAAACGTTCTGGACCAAGTTTTTGATCTCCTAAAATTGCAAACGCTACGTTTGAAGAACGCTCTACCCCTTCATCAAACGTGATAGAGCCCCAACCAGCACCGCCATTATGATCTTTTATTTTCCTATTTCCGACTTGATATGTCCCGGATTGATAATAATCTTGTCCTTTGTACACACCTTCATTAATAGCTGCCGCTAACGTAAAAATTTTCATTGTTGATCCAGGTTCAAATGCATTGGCAATCGCGTCATTGAAGAAATATTTAATTTGGCGATCATTAGGGTCATAACTAGGTTTAGTAGACATCGCTAATATTTTCCCAGTTTTCGGATCTGCAACAATCCCTATTAAACTTTCTGGCTCATATTGCTTACTTGCTGCTTTCATCGCGTCTTCTAAATAACTTTGGACACGTTGATCAATTGTTAAATAAGCATTATCTCCATTTTTAGGTGCCTTTACATTAACTTTTCCCCCATCAAGGGACACACCTTTACGATCACCTGTATATGCTACTTCTCCATTCGAAGCACTTAAGTATTTATCCAAGCTTTTCTCTATGCCAAATTGACCTACCGAGGTTCCATTCTCATTTGGTTTTGCATGACCTATAACGTAAGATGCAAAATCACCGTTTGGATACACCCTTGCATTTTCTGTAATAAAAGATATTCCCGGCAACTTCAACGCTTCTATTTGTTCCTTCTTTTCTTTCGTCAAATCCTTGCCTAACGTTCCAAATTCGACTTGACTTCTACCTTCCTTGTTTAAAGAAGCTAAAATATCCTCTTCGCCTTTTCCAAGTACTCCTGCAATTTTCTTTGCAGTATCTTCTTTATTCTCAACTGAGTTAGCACCTTTTAGTGCAGCTACCATTTTGTAAGAGTTTGCGTCTTGCGCTAACACATGACCGTTTTGATCATAAATGGTTCCTCGGTTCGCTTCAAGAACTCCTTTTTTACTATGCTTTTGTTTAGCAAGTGCATCTAAATCCTGATTATGAACGGTTCCTGTTGATTGTATGTAAAAAAATCGGGCTAATAACAGCAAAAAGAGCAGGAGGAAAAATATCATAAAATAACCTGCTCCCTTATTGGTATGAAATTTAGTCATATTCTTCTTCATCGTTCTTTCACACCTATTGCCTTATTTGAGGCCTTTCACATTATTCGCATTAATTTCTAGCCCATGTTTTTTTGCAACTTCAGCGATTCGTTCATAGCGACTTAACTTCTCTACTTCAGCTTGTAATTCTTGATTTTCTTTTTGCTGCTGTACAATTTTTTCTTCTATCGTCGCTGCTTCTACATTAACTTGATAAAGGCCTGCTTTATTTCCAATAAACGCGACACAGGCATACAATAAAAAGCCAATAAACGCTACATACAACAGTTTTTCGATTCTTGTAATTTTCGCTTTAACCTTCGGCTTAGCCATCTGCTGTGGGGGCGTTTGAATTTGCACCTCTTCTTGCGCTTGTTGTTTGTACTTTACAGCTAAATTAGTCATACCTCTCTCTCCCTTTTATCGTTTTTCAGCGATTCTCAACTTCGCAGAACGCGCACGATTATTTTCTTCTAGCTCTATATCAGAAGGTAAAATCGGTTTTCTTGTAATAAGCTTTAATTTCGGCTTAAATTCATCAGGAATAATCGGTAATCCTGGCGGCAATTGTGGCGTTGTACTATTTCGCTTAAACGTTGTTTTACAAATACGATCTTCTAATGAATGGAATGTTATAACACTAACCCTTCCACCTGGCTTAACCATCTCAATAGCAGATTCCAATGCTTCTTCAAATACTTTTAATTCATCGTTTACAGCTATACGAATTGCCTGAAACACTCGCTTAGCAGGATGCCCACCCGTTCTACGAGCAGGAGCCGGAATACCTTCTTTAATTAGCTCTACTAATTCTCCTGTCGTTTCAATAGCTTTATTCTCACGATAAGCTTCAATTTTTCTTGCAATTTGTTTTGAAAATTTCTCTTCACCGTATTGGAAGAAAATCCTTACAAGTTGTTCATATGACCAGCTATTTACAACATCGTACGCTGTTAATGGGGCATCTTGATCCATCCGCATATCTAGCGGTGCATCATGATGATAACTAAAGCCTCGTTCTGGTGTATCTAATTGTGGGGATGAAACACCTAAATCAAATAAAATACCGTCTACTTCTGTTATACCTATTTCCTGCAGTTTTTCAGCTAAATAACGGAAGTTACTCTTTACTGTTATAAACTGTTCACCGTATGAAGAGAACTTTTCTTTCGCGTTTTGAATCGCTATCTCATCTTGATCAAACGCTATTAATTTTCCACCTTCAGTTAATTGGGATAATAAATAAGAACTATGTCCTCCTCCCCCCAGTGTACAATCTACATATGTACCATCTGGCTTTATATCTAAGCCGTCTACTGTTTCCTTTAAAAGCACTGTTACGTGTTTAAACATTGTTGCACCTACTCTTTTTCCAATTAATTATGTTGAATGTATCCCTTCCTCTAAACACATATTTCACGCTTAGAGAATGAAATAATACGAAAGAACGACTCATTTAACTTACCAACAAAGGCAACATACTATACAAATCGCTATTTTCTTTTATTATATACTAAATTTTATCATCTTTTGCGGGAATTTAAATAAAAAACTGTCGAAAAAGCGAATAATACGTTTACATTTTGTGCTATTTTGTCATATATTTAAGTATCCAACACAATTGCCATATTTAACACTTTTTTGATTGATAATTCAGAAAAAAATCACTTCACAGTAAATTCAACGGAATAAAAATAAAATCCTGCTCCAAAGAGCAAGATTTTATAGTTTTATAACATGATGTTTTCCGTCCCAAGAAAAAGGGTTTTCCATTACACGATCAACGAAATCCAAACCAAACTGATTTAAATAATAACATACATTCCACACACGTTCTTGCGGTGCACCTAATGGACGAAGTGCGAATTGTATACGGCGGAATTTATTTAGCTGAACCTCATACTTTTTCTCAACATTTCTTTTCAACATTCTTTCCAGCAGTTCAATTTGTTCATTAATTTTCAATTCGTTTTTCCCTGCAAACGCACCTAACCCTGGCTCTATTTTCTTTACAAATTGCTGTAAAGATGTATGAATATCGGCAATTTCTTTTTTCGCCTTTTCAAAATAATCATCAATCGGTTCCTCTATTTGATTAGACAACCAGTTTTCACGCAATTTATCGACATCATTTAAAAACGGATCACTTTCTCTCAATTGCAAATCAAATAAATCCGTCGCTATATCTCTCTCCACATAAGTAATTGTAAGACGAGGAACGACAGGTGGCATTTGAAAACCGACAGTATGGAATACTTGTTGTAATTCACTCCAATAAGCTAATTCTCCTGGACCTCCAATAAATGCGAGCGTAGGAAATACATACTCTTGCATAAGAGGACGTGTTACAACATTATTACTAAAACGTGCCGGATTTCTCTCCATCTCTTCAATCAACTCTTCGTATGAAAAGGAATGCGCCCCATCCTTTCCAACAAACTTACCTTGTTGATCTTCAAGCAATACTCGTTCATCATCTATTTCCATGAATATATGCACTGCATGAGACTTCGTTTCAATAATCGGTTTGTATCCTAGTTCTTTAATTACTTCTTGCTGATTACGAAGCCCCTCTTGTACCTCTTTATACTTACTTATAATTCGCTTGAAAAATGGAATTTCTAACTTTCTTAATTCAGGATGATGTGAATCAACAAGGATTAAACCAGAATTAGCAAAGATTTTCGTAATAAGATGAGCAAAGAAATCTACATACGTATTCGATTTTTTCAAAGCATCATCAACAAATTTTAATACATCCTTTGTAAAATTTGTTTCTGGGTATGTTTTAAAAATCTCTTCAATCCAATTTCTACAATCTTCAACAGAAAGTTCAGACTCAGAAGCACTCGCCTTTTTCGGATTACGGTCATAAAAAATAGTTTTTTTCATCTTTTTATTTTTCGCTACAAAAGTATGGTTAATCTCATCCATATCATGGTCTTCACCCGCAATCCAGAAGACAGGGACAACTTTAACTCCTAAACTTTCTTCCTTTTCCTTTGCAAGCTGTAAAATTGAAATAACTTTATGAATTGTATAAAGCGGTCCAGTTAATAACCCTGCTTGTTGTCCAGCTATAACAACATATGTATTTTCATCTCCAAGCGCTTTTACATTTTGAAGTGTAGATTCTCCCGCTTGTAATTTTGTATTATATTCTAATAAATGCGCTACTAAATCTTGGCGGAAAAACTCCCTTTCACGCAAATCATGTAAACGTTGTTTAAAAGCATCTTCTGTTAACATATAATCAAAACATGACTGTATCTCTTTTTTACCGTTCATATAGTCCGCTACAACACCTTGTTGCGGAACAGAGATTTCTTTTATCTCCATATAATTCTTCCTTTCGTATCCAGTTCTCTCACCAATCCACATTGTAGTCAATGTTTCACGTAAAAGCAAAGAATAACACTTATACTCTTGTTTCTAACCCTTTTATTGCATCGAACAAAAATTGAAGTGTCGGAACTGGTAGTTGCTGTTTCTTAGCTTCTTCTAATACATATCCAACAATCGCATTAATTTCCGTCTGTCTATTCGCTCTTACATCCGCTAACATAGAGGATGTATTACGAGACGTTCCTTCACACACATTTCGTACCATTTGCCATACCATTTCTTTTTCTCCTCTAATAAGAAATGCGACCTCCTGAAACACTTGCTCCATCATTTGATAAAAAAAACGATTCGTGATTAATTCACCATTCTTAACTCCCAATAGTGCTGTCAATGGATTGATACATACATTTACTACTAATTTTTTGTGCATAATCTCTTCCCAATCCGTTTCTATTTGAACTGGAAAATAAGTAACAGGAAAATAACGGAATATTTTCTTGAAATGTATAGATTGACCACAAACCACTCCAAATTTTGTTACCCCTATCCCAGTATGATGAACGATATGCCCTCCCTCTTTTTTCGCACCATGTTCTACAATACCAACAGCTATATTTTCACTCCCTATTTTCAGCATCTTTTGAAGATGCGACATTCCGTTTTGCAAAAAGATTAATGATGATGCCCCTTCCACAAACGGTAGTACGTCATCTATATGATATTGCTTCACAGAAATAAATATATAATCTAAATTTTGTGCTACCATACTTTCTATCGGTAAAACAGATGGATATACTGTTTCACATCTTCCATCTCTAATACAAGTTACACCTGTTTCATTCAACTCTTCAGCCTGCTTAGCCGTTCTTGTAAACAACGTAACATCTTGGTTACTTTTTTGTAAATAAAATGTATACAATAGACCAATAGCACCTGGTCCGACAATTCCAATTTTCATTTTCACACAAGGGATTCACATTAAGCGCCCTTGCCTTCCCTCCTTTTTATATCTTTTTAAAGTACATGAGCACGCCCTATAATTTCGTTGTCCTCTGTCAAACAAATACACTCTCTTTTTTCGCTATGTATAATACTGCCTATTAATACACTTATACTCTTAGTTTAGCAAATCCTCAAAAAAATAATAAAAGAAATATACTATCTTCTTCATAAAAATAAAAAAATGAGTTATAATATTATTGTAAATATTTTTACTTTTCTGCATTCAACAAGATAACAAAAGGATGTGATGTAATGGGATTCCCAAAAGTTGAGCGCTTGCTCATCAATTATAAAACGTTAGATGAATTCAAAAAATTTAAAGGGTGCGGAGCCCAAGAACTATCTATGCTGGAAGAATTGCAAGCAAACATTATTGAAAACGACAGTGAATCTCCATTTTATGGCATTTATTATGGTGGATCACTAATCGCACGTATGAGTCTATATATGAAAAGAAACGGCGGAGAACCATTCGAAATTACAGGTCCTTACCTAGAACTTTATAAACTTGAAGTATTACCAACTTTTCAAAAACAAGGATTCGGGCAAATGCTTGTAAATCATGCGAAACAAATGCAATTTCCCATTAAAACAATAGCACGTATTCATTCAGCTGGTTTTTGGGATAAATTAAATTTCAACCCCGTATCAGTAACTGATGGTGATTTTTATATTTGGCATCCAGAAACAAATTTGAATGCGGTTACAAACGAAGAATCGGCTTAAAAAATAAAAAACAGCTGTATAACAGCTGTTTTTTATTTCTTAAGCTTCTCTAACTTCTCATTCGAGCGAGCATTGTTTCTTTCCGCTACCATTACACTTCTTTTTTGATCGATATAATCAAGTAATGTTCTATACTCTTCTTCATATACTGATAATCGCTCCAGAAGGCGCTCTCTTTCTGTTTGTAATGATTCAACTTGTTGTTGCAACACCGTTAAAGAGTTTTCATCTTTATAATTTTGCAAGAAATCAATAACATCATTCAACGTAATTGACGTAGGTTCTAACACCTTTGTCTCTTTCACTTCATAATGTTCTACTTTACGAAGTTGCTTTGCTTCCTCAATACGTTCTTTATATTGCTTTCTTACGTAAGAATTCCATCTAAACCCACATGCTGCTGGTGTACGAGATAAATTTTTTCCCACTTCCTTAAAGGCAGAAAGTTGTGTTCCACCTTCTCGAATATGCCGGAGTACTACTTCTGCCAGAAGCAAATCTTCATCATCAGTCCAAGCATCTTGTCTTGTTGTCGCCATCTCTCTAGTCCTCCCTATGCATTTTTTATTAAGCATATGCAGTTACTAGAAAAGATAGAATACAAAAACTAAAGATTAAGACAAAAAAAAATAAACGCAGAAGATATCTTCTGCGTTTATTTTCCCGCAATTACTTGCTGATTACTTCTTTACCTTTGTAAGTACCGCATGCTTTACATACACGGTGAGCTAATTTCGCTTCACCACAGCTTGGGCACTCTACCATACCAGGTACTGATAATTTGAAATGCGTACGACGCTTTCTTTTTACTGTTTTAGAAGTTCTTCTAAAAGGTACAGCCATTCTTCCCACCTCCTTAAAAGAAATAGTTATTTTCATATGAAGGCCTGAACCAGTCTTCCGATTATTTGTCAAAAAACTTTGCAAGTCCTGCCAATCTTGGATCAACAGTCTTTTCTTTGTCTTCTTCCGAAATCACTTGCCAGTCTTGACCTTGCGTCGGTGCTCCACCAGAAACATCATCACTGAAAATTTGCATTGGAATCTCCAAAAGTATATTTTCCTTGATTACGGGCAGTAAGTCAAGTATTTCTCCTTCTAAAGAATGAATTTCAGCTTCAGTTTCAAATTCTTCTTGTGAAGTTTGGAACACCTCAGTTGTTTTAATGTCAAATGGTAATGTCACATCTACTAAAGAGCGAGAACATGGTAAAACCATGCTTCCAGTTATATGTAGATGAAACGTAAACTTACCGGAGCCAAAATCAACTCTTCCCGTTACATGAACAGGATTAATTTCACGAATATCTTTCTCGACCTCTTTTAGCTCACTTACATCTACCATCTCATCCAATGTCAATCCTTTATTTCTCAATTTATTCAATTGATGGATGGACCATTTCATATCATATCACCTCAAGGCAACAAACAAAATTATAGCTAGCCATTTTATATTTGTCAATGTTTTTTCTTTACACTATAATGAAGTCATCATAGTAAATAATATATATAGTATCACGTTTTTCAAAAAGATGCTACATCGAAAGGAGAGATTACCATAAAAGCTGGTGGTATTGTTGTTGAATATAACCCTTTTCATAACGGTCATCTTTATCATGTGCAACAGACAAAAAAGTTAACACAATCCGATATAATAATTGCCGTTATGAGTGGTCCTTTTTTACAGCGTGGTGAGCCCGCACTCATTTCCAAATGGTATCGCACTAAAATGGCCTTAGCAAACGGCGTAGACCTTGTTGTAGAGCTTCCATACGTCTTTGCAACACAAAAGGCTGAAACCTTCGCAAATGGTGCTATTTCCATTTTAAATGCCCTACGTGTTTCCGAAATTTGTTTCGGTAGTGAGGATGGACAAATCGAAAATTTTTATAATACCATCTCCATACAAAAAAACGAAGAAGAGACTTTTAACTGCCTTGTAAAACAATTCATGGACGCTGGTAATAGTTATGCAAAAGCAACATCGGATGCTTTCTCACACATTTTAACATCTGAAAAAAACATAGATATGTCACAACCAAATAATATTTTAGGCTTCCAATATATGAAAGCAATTCTGTCACAAAATAGCTCTATACAAGCTCAAACTATAAAAAGATTTGCCTCTCATTATCATGATGAAACATTTAATGACCAACATATTGCAAGCGCGACAAGCATCCGAAAACAACTCTTTAGCGAAGAAGGATCATTTACAACAATTGAACCTTTTCTCCCACAGGCAACCACTTCGCTTTTAGCAAATTACAAACAAAACTACGGGATATTACATAATTGGGAACAATACTTTTCATTTTTTAAATATAGACTCATGACGATGTCTCCAGGGGACTTACGACATATATATGAAATAGAAGAAGGTTTAGAGCATCGTATTTTATCAAAAATACAAAACAGTTCCTCCTTCTATTCATTCATGGAAGCATTAAAAACAAAACGTTATACATGGACTAGATTACAAAGAGCTTGTACACACATTTTAACAAACACAACAAAAGAGGATATACGTAGCGCAAATATAGAACAACACGCACCATATATTCGCCTGCTAGGCATGTCACAAAAAGGACAAACTTACCTTTCAAAAAATAAGAAAAAAATCGAACTTCCAATCCTTACTCATACAAAAACATTCGACCATGCCGCTTTAGATATAGAGAAAAAAGCAAACTCTGTATATTTCTCCATCATGCACGAACCGTTACGCACACAACTATTAAAACAGGATATAACACACCATCCTATTCGCTATGATGAAACAACTACAAAATTCCTATAAAAAACCTCTCTATTTCAGAGAGGTTTTTTCCTTATCCATCTTTTCTAAATATGTTAACGCATCATCCAGCGTATCCACTGGTACAATTTTCATTTTTGTTTTAATATCCTTTGCAGTCTCAAGTGCATCTTTATAGTTCGATTTCTCCGCACCTTTTTCATTTGGCGCAAAGAACACTTCAGCCCCAGCATCGCTAGCAGCCACCACTTTTTGATTTATACCACCAATCGGGCCCACTTCTCCTTTTTCATTAATTGTACCTGTTCCAGCTATTTCATGTCCTTTCGTTAAGTCTTCTTCCACAAGTTGATTATATATTTCTAATGTGAACATTAAACCTGCGGATGGTCCACCAATTTCATTAGAATTAATTTTCACTTTCGGATCGACCACTAGTTCTCTTTCCGTAACGATAGAAACACCTATACCGACACGTCCATTCCCATTAGGAATCGTCTTTACATTTAAATTCTCTTTCAATTGTTTTCCATTTCTCATGTACTCAATACTTACAGCATCATTTTCTTTTTTCCCTGTCATATATTCAATAAATTGCTCCGTCTTTTCAAATGTTTTTCCGTCAACAGCTATAATAACATCACCAAGCTTAAGCTTTCCTTCTGACGGCATTCCTTTTGCCACACCAGCAACTAATACACCTTTATTTTCAAAAGATACTGAGCGATTTGCACGTTTATATGCATTATAAATCGCTGCATTTTGTGAATCTTTCATCGCATAATTTTGGCGAAATTGATATTCTTCATCACTCTCACCTTTTTGCAATATTTCTTCCGCTTTCGAAATATGTGTATATTTATTAAACTGTGCCGCTATTAAATTCACCACATTTGCTGGTCCCATTGAAACCGTAACAAGCATAAAATCACCAGATTCTTTCGTTCCACCCTCAACTTGAACATAAGGCTCTAATTTGGCAGCCATTCCTGGTTTTGTTATATAATACGGTAAACGTACGTAAACAAGTAACATCGCCAATATAACCCCTATTAAGATTGCATATATAAACCGAAAACGCTTAAACATTATGTTTCTCCTTCCACTGCTCAATTAATAAATAAATATTTGAAATATGTTTTTCTGCTTCTACTTCTCCAACTCGAATAATGTCTTCAATGTTTGTAAAAGCACGTGAACTAAATTGCTCTACAGCTGGTCGCATCATTAAATCCGATGCAATTTGCCGATTCATTACAAGCTCATGCTGCATAATTTCAATACTTTGCATGATTACGTCATAAATGGACGTAACATCGCCATTTACCTTAATTGGAGATACATCAACAGCGATAACAATATCGGCCCCTAACTCTTTCACAACCGATACTGGGATGCGATCAATGACTCCACCATCCACTAATAATCTTCCATCTATTTTTTCTGGTACAAACACTCCAGGAACAGATATGCTAGCCCTCACCGCATCTGCAACTGGCCCACTTGTAAAAACCACTTTTTCCCCCTTCAATATGTCAGTAGCCACAACAGCCGTCGGGATATCTAACTCTTCTAAATTTTTATTATATGTAAACATTTTAATCATATCTTTGACACGTTTTCCAGCAATAAATCCCATTTTCGGTACCGTGAAATCTAAATAATACTTCCGCTTAAAAACAGATGCTAATTTATACAATCTTTCAACGTTACTACTTGCCGCATAAAACGTACCTATTAGCGCCCCCATACTACTTCCTGCAATCATGTGAATAGGGATACCCGCTTCCCTTAAAACCTTTATTACACCAATATGAGCAAACCCTTTCGCTCCTCCAGACCCAAGTGCTAAACCAATCTTTGGTTCTTTCATTTTTCTCACCCTTTAATTTTTTTCATTCCTTTTTCATACTTATGGTCTAAATTCACTACGTATCCACGTATACTGAAATGAACGTTTTTTGGGACAAAGGGGGATTTACTTACATGTATGAAAAATGGAAAACCGCTTTCCTTACCATATCAACGCTATTTTTAACCTTTTCTCTTGTACTCCACCCCCAAGCCGCTTTGCAAGCTTCTATTCGCGGGTTAAATATATGGTGGGAAGTTGTATTCCCTTCACTACTACCGTTTTTCATCATTGCGGAACTTCTAATTAGTATCGGTGTTGTAAAATTTATTGGCGTTATATTAGAACCACTCATGCGCCCACTTTTTCGCGTTCCAGGGATAGGCGGATTTGTTTGGGCGATGGGAATGGCTTCTGGTTTCCCTGCAGGCGCCAAATTAAGCGCTAGACTACGAAAAAGCAATCTTTTAACTCAGATTGAAGCAGAGCGCCTCGTTTCTTTCACAAATTCTTCTAATCCACTTTTTATTTTCGGTGCTGTGTCTATCGGTTTTTTTAATAATCCGAAATTAGGAATTATATTAGCCGCTGCCCATTATTTCAGTAACTTTGCTGTCGGATTAATTATGCGTTTTTACGGCGATAATACCGCTTACAAAATTAACACACACACTACAAAAAAACGTCGCTTTCAAAACCCTTTTTTAATCCTTCACGAGACACGCTTACAAGAAAAAAGACCAATTGGTAAATTACTTGGGGATGCCATTGTTTCTTCTATTCAAACATTACTTATGATTGGCGGATTTATTATTTTATTCTCTGTGTTAAATAAAATGATTACTGTATTTCACATTACAGCAGCTCTTTCTTTTATTATGCAACATATTTTATCATTCTTCCAACTAAGTACAGATTTTAGTATACCTATATTATCAGGTATTTTCGAAATGACACTCGGAAGCCAAATGATTAGTCAAATAAATGAAACACCGCTCTTACAACAAGCTATGGTAACAAGCTTCATTTTAGCATTTAGTGGTCTTTCTATTCAGGCACAAGTTGCTAGCATATTAGCTGAAACAGATATCCGATTTAAACCCTATTTTTTCGCACGAATTATTCAAAGTATTCTTGCCCCTATTTTTACATTTGTATTTTGGACACCATTTTATGAGAAAGTGAGTTCTTTCTCGCCTATGCCAAAAGATATTCCTGTATTTTTATCCGAACATCCTTCTATACTACATGAAATTTGGACATCTTTTATACATTATGGACCAATTTTCACATTATTTTGTCTATACTTATATGTTATTTTATTATTTTTGCGCACATATAAAGAAAAACCCCGTTCACTTTAACGGGGTTTGAAACTTTTCTTTTAAAGCACGTTCTACAATAGGAGGTACAAGATCTACTACACTTCCTCCATACCTCGCAACTTCTTTTACAATACTCGAGCTTAAAAATGAATATTGATTGTTTGTCATAATAAAAAATGTTTCAATATTTTCATCTAATTTTCGATTCATAGAAGTAATTTGCATCTCATATTCAAAATCAGAAACTGCTCGTAAACCACGTAATATTGCATTTGCATTACGCATTTTTGCATACTCTACTAATAGCCCACTATGTGAATCTACTTTTACATTCGGGATATCCTTTGTCGCTTCTCGAATTAATTCTAATCGCTCTTCAACTGAAAAGAATGGTTTTTTTGATGAATTGTTTAAAACGACTACGTACACCTCATCAAATACTTTTGCTCCCCTTTTAATAATATCCAGATGCCCAAGGGTAATTGGATCAAAACTTCCTGAAGAAATAGCTATACTTGTCATTCTGTCCCCTCACCTTCATACTTATAAATCGATATTGCAGTAATCCCATAATTCTCAGCTCGTACTTTTACAAGCCTTCCTATTGAATTAGGTAAAACTACATCA
Organism: Bacillus sp. FSL K6-2944; assembly: GCF_038005385.1. Classification (NCBI taxonomy): domain Bacteria; kingdom Bacillati; phylum Bacillota; class Bacilli; order Caryophanales; family Bacillaceae; genus Bacillus; species Bacillus sp. FSL K6-2944. The sequence goes on from NZ_JBBOTE010000001.1 coordinate 2,729,796, forward strand.
TTACCATGCTCTGCCATAATTAATCCATCACTATGTAGCAATCCATGTTGATCCATTATACTAATTAAAGATACAATTTTTTGCTCTTTATATGGAGGATCTATCAATATAAGATCGAATGACATTTCACGTTTTATTAGCGCCTTTACTGCACGTTCAGCATCATTTCGATATACTTCAGCTTGTTCCTGTACTCTACAACTTTCTAAATTTTGATGAATTACTTTTATCGCTTTACTATCCCGATCAACAAAAATTGCTTTATCAATCCCTCTGCTCAAAGCCTCAATTCCAAGACCACCACTACCACCAAATAAATCAAGGGCGATACCACCATCAAAATAAGGACCTATCATATTAAAAATAGATTCTTTTACTTTATCTGTCGTTGGACGTGTTGTATTACCAGGAACCGCTTTAAGTGGGTGTCCTTTACATTTTCCTGAAACTACTCTCATCTGTTGTCACTACCTTTATTTCAATCTATCGAGCGATTATAGAAAGCCATTCCCACTTCGGTAACCGTTAACAAACCACATTCACCTAACTATAGGAAAACTCGGCCTCAAATAACCTCTCGTTATTTTTATGTATTCATCTCATCATTCACTAATATGAACCCAATATGTATATTAGTTCCACTTTATCTTTTTTATCCTATCACAAAATAAAAAAAAGAAAAATAAAAAGCCCAACATAAAATTTAATTTCATTATGTATATCTTCATTTAGATTGGACATAAATAATTATAACAACATCACCTTCGATGTTGTTGCCAACCGCGGAGAAGACTTACGTTTCCCCATAAGTTCTTCCTCCGGTTTCTCCTCTCCCTTTGCCTTCTTACTAGTACATGCTAGTATAAGAAGGGCCCTGCTATGCAGAGTTTTTTTCTTTGTGTGCTTTTCATTTAAAAAGTGAAATGGTACAGTAAAAGAAAGAGGAGGAAAAGATATGATTCAACGCTTTATAGAACTTGGAGAAGGCTACTCTGATTTATATGAATTACTTGAAATTGCCAAAACAAATCAAGAACGTATAGCACATATGTTACAATTTGAAACGATAAAAAACGATAAAAAAGTATGTTCGCTTGTTGTAATATTAAAACCAACTACTACTGGTGATTTCCAACCATTATACATATGTCGTGAAGGCATTCCTGTATTTGAAAATAAAAAAAGTAAACGTGTCATTTTATTTGAAGAAACGGCAGAACAACTCGGAAAAAAAGTGGCTACCTTTACTGTAAAACCATCTACAACTTTCCCAGAAAAAGAACTATTTTTTAATCATTTAATTGGTATTTTACGAATGAACAATTTCATTCCTCCGATGAAATAACACGTTATTTCAAGTGAAAAATCCCCGGCTAAATTTAGCCGGGGATTTTTTCTATTAGCTATAATCGTATTCTTTTGCTCGATCAGGACGCGAATTTTCAAATTCCGTTTTTAAATACGGGCGATACGACTGTTCTATCTTTTTCACAAAAGGAAGTTTGTTCAACTTATGCATCATATGCTCAATTTGTTCCATATCACAATATACTACAGCATATTTTAATCGTTTTGATATGTAATGTATGTTACCATATTTCCTTAAAATCTTGGCATGTTTCAATGAATGTAAATAAACAATCATACTTTGTCGTTGCCCGAACATAATCTTCTCCATCTTCTCCTTTTAAAAACATATATTTTATATTCTATGAAAACCAATCAGAAATTTATAACATTACAGGACAAACTCTGTATACGTTTTCTTCCAACTTCTAAAAAACGGGGTACATCACCCCGTTTTTTTACAACCACAACCTCCGCCAGTACCACAACCTCCACCACAGCCACCAGCATCAAAGAATGGATTTCCTGTTGGCACTTTAATGGAAGAAGACACTTCCGAACCGATTGCTACACTAACTTCGTCTAATAACTTCTGCAAAGCAGTTTCTGCTCTTTTAAAAGCTGCAACCTTATCATGTAAGTCCACAGAACGCTTTAATTCTCTCATTTTCATTGACACGGTAGTATAGTCAGGATGGTATTTTCCAAAACGCTGTACTTCCTCATACCGTTCTTTCATCGCTGTAAATTGCTGAATGAGCGCCTGAAGTTCCATATCTTCATGTAATTCTCTATAATACTTACGATAATCTTCTGCTATATCTGAACAGATAATCGCTTTTGCAAGCTGCTCTGCCTTATCTAATATTAATACGCTTTCTAGCGTCGCTACAATCATGAGAGACACCTCCGAGTATCCATCATACCACATTTAGATTAGAACTACTAATTGAAGTGACTTACTCAAAAGAAAGATATAATGAAACTATTTTTACACTATATCCGTACACACTTATACATTAATATGTTCCGCTATATTATATTTAAGAACATCCCACTTTCCACTATTTTGTTTCACATAACTAATACACGCATTTTTTAATGGTGTCTTAAATGTAATTTCATCTGGTTCAATGGCATGTAAAATCGCTTTTATCGCGTGTGAGTGAGCAACAATAATAATACGTTTGCCAAAATGAGTTGTCGCAACATCTTCTAAAGCAGCAAAGCAACGAGCTACAATCTCTTCATCTCGCTCCATACCTTCTACTTTACCTTCAGCAATCAACTCTCTAACAGCCGCAACCGGCTTCCCTGAAGCTTCTCCAAAATTCCGTTCAACAAATCGCTCATCTAATAAAATCGATTGTAATCCAACTGTCTTTGCAATTTCATTAGCCGTTTCTTGCGCTCTAATTAACGGGCTACTTATAATGATATCCCACGTTTCTTCTTGTAAAGCAGCTGCACTCTGACTCGCTTGCTTCTTACCAACTTCATTAAGCGGAATATCTTCTCGCCCCTGAATAATTTCTTGAAAATTCCAATCAGTTTGTCCATGTCGTACTAAACAAATTTCCGTCATGCTGCAACTCCTTTTTAAATAATCAACCTCTATTGTAACAAAAGTTCTGCATGACGGACATATTTTTCACTTCCAATTAGGTTGCATTTTGTTGCTTCATATACTGAAACATATCAATCATGATCGAAGCAACGGCCAATTGATTTTGAAACTTTTCCACTTTATCTGGTATTGTTTTTTTGAAATGTTGCATCGCCGCTAACTCAAAAGCCTCTTTTTCTTCAGGATTTCGTGTTAATTTTCTATACCAGTACGGTTGCTCTCTAATATAGCGAGATAAATCCTCATCAGCCTTTATAAACTCCATAATTTCTGCTCTCATCATCTTTCCCCCTAATCCTTTTGAAAGAAAAATGGGTTATTTTCTGAAGTACTTTGCTCTTGCTGCGTACGGTTACCTTGAAATTGCTGAATAACTTGTTGCACGCTCCCGATTGCACTCGTCACATTGGCTAAATGGTTCTGCATTTGTTCCACGTCCAACTTTTTAAAAAAAGAAAGCATTTGCCCCATCACATCAGCAGTTTTTTCCTCTTCAGTTCGATTATCTTTTTCTTTTTTATTTTCTTTTACCGAAGAAAACGCAGGCGCTCCATCCGGTCTATAAGTTGCCCATATTGGATCTTCTTCACCAAGTAAGTACCATTCTTCATAAAATTGTTGCCATGTTTTATGACCACTTCTAACCTCATGAACCATTTTAGGGTGATGGTTTACAAATTCTTTAAACTGTTGAACCGATGGATGTAACGGTCCTTTTGTTGTTGGCATAATCCTCACCTCTCCATGTATATCTACTATATAGTAAGAAAAAAAAGGCGCATGGTTCGCCTATTTTTAGACGATTCATGCACCTTTTTTTCTGCTATTTGCATACGGTCAGATTCCCACCTACAATTCAGTGAATACGAAGTAACTAATTTGGTGATGTTAACACCCCACCGCTTACAATTTCACTTTATTTTCGAATAAAGTTTTGTGTATAAAATTTATCGTATACACCAACACCTAATCCTGTAAATTGTTCATTTAATAAATTCTTTCTATGCCCCTCACTATTTAACCAACCTTGCACTGCCGCAATTCCATCACTATGTTGCGCCGCTATGTTCTCACCAGCAAGTTGAAATCCTACTTTCCCGCGCTGCAAACGATCTCCTAGTGTACCTAATGTAGGTGAGTCATGAGAAAAATAATTATTGTCTTTCATATCTTTACTGTGACCAACAGCAACATCTGCTGTTTCCTGATCCCATGTTAATAATGGTAATTTATGACGACTTCGAATGATATTTGTTAAATCAAAAATTTGTTGCATATTCCCATTTTCTACTTGTTTTATTTTTTCTGGAGTCAATGGTTGTTCTGCTATTAATTCACCTGAATAAACGAGCTGATACGGTCTTTGGCGTAATAAAGTTTCATCATCCATATAACGAACACCAATAAGCTCATGTGTAAATTGATCAAAATACAATTGCGCCCATCCATCTTCTACAGGTATTAACGGTTGTTCCATGACTTCGGTATCAGATAGCTCAAATTGATAACTATTTTTCCCTCTTTTTAATGAAATTTCATGCGAAAGCGGACTTTTTTTATATACTTCTTCATATTTTTCATTTATATAATAAGGTGGAACCTTAACTTGTTCACCAGCTGCGTATGCCGTTACAACTTTACGTTCAGAAACTCCAAATTGAACATACTGAGTTAAATCCTGGTTGTATACCCACCATTCATATCCGTATGCAGATGGCTCTATTCGAGAGGGTTCTCCCCACTTCGCTAATAAGTTTTCAGAGTCTTCACCAATCATATTTAAAACAGTGTCTGAGGAGTCTTCCTTAATTTGCTTTTTCTTTTTCACAATTTTATTTTCTTGCTTTGATTGAGATGGGGTTAATATATATTGTGAAACGAGTAATTTCCCGTATAAATCAACAGCTAAAATTAAAAATGTAATCATTACGATACGCAATAATTTCTTCAAACGATATACCTCCTGAACAAAACATAAAATTGAGATATACACAAATCCTTTTCTTTCTTTTTGTGTGTACCGTACTCTTTTCACTATATCATATTTTTGTGAAAAAAGTCTGGATTATCCCTTTTCTCTCAATATGAATTGCACTTTCTTATTATTCATACTATTATAAAAATAATGGTGTAACATTAAAAAAGGAGGTATTATATGCAATTTACAAATACGCAATTTAATGGAGCCGTCGTTGAATTAACTCTTTTAACTGAAATCATGGAAAACAACCACTTCGTACTTGCCGGACAGTGGGATTATGAGCGAGTTACATACGATTATAAATTTGAAATATTAAAGGATGTTTATTATTTACGAGTGCAAGGAGTTGCTGTTGAAGGTGACATTGGCAGTAGACACGCTGAAGTAAAACTACTTCCCCCCTTATTAGGAAAACATTATTATCCTCACGGCGTTGAATATGGTGATGATGAGACTTTCCCAACGAATGTACTTCAAAAAAGCGAACAACTCCTACAAAATGTCGAAAAAGAGTTAAAAGAATTTCAAATTATTGATTAACAAAAACAAGCGCATCAATATGATGCGCTTGTTTTATTTCCCTTCCCTAAGAATGAATCGTTTTTTTTACTGGATATCCATAAATAGATCCATCTTTTACTTTAATCTCATCTTCCCAAGGAACCTTATATTTACCTTCAGCTAAATCTTTTACAAACGTATATGGATTTTCTTTCACCCCACCAGGAGTTGCTACATATCCTCTTGAACCTAGATTATATATATTATTTTCCAATCCCCATCCTAATCTAGCCTGATCTGCTAGTTCTGGATATACTTCAGCAGTAACAATCTCCCAAGGATTTCGATGTCCCTGTACTAAAGTAGTCCCATCAAAATTACATACTTGTCCTTCACCAAAGTAATAAAATACGCCATCATAACCCGCTAAGTTTACCGACAATGTATACATTAAATTCTGCCATGCATTTGAACGATTGGTTAGCATCCATTGTTCACTAACTTGTGTACTATATCCAGAAATACGAATTAAGACATTTGCACCTTTATAGGCCGCTTCACGAGCTACTTCAGGGAACATGCCATCATGACAAATACAAACAGCTAATTTACTTCCTCCAGGTCCATCACAAACAGGTAAGCCTAAATCTCCAGCTTTCCAAGGCTCGACTGGCACCCAAGGATTTAGCTTACGATACTTCAAAATCATTTCACCTTGTGGATCAATAATAACTGCTGTATTATATGGCTCTCCACCATCAGGATTTTTCTCCATTATTGAAAAAACACCATATACTTTAGATTCTTTACATGCCTCAGCAAATAAGTCTGTTTCTGGCCCAGGCACTGTGCATAAAAATTCTTCTGTAGTCCATTTTTTTGTATTGAGCCCTTGTGTACTATATTCAGGAAATACTATCAATTCTAAACCAGGGTAACCTGATTTGGTCGAATGAATTGTTTTTATGATTTGTTGAATTTGTTTATCAATGTCTGCACGCGATTCTACTACTGGTACTGGATATTGAATTAGTGCTGTCAAAAAACCACTAATCGGCTTTACCATACTTCCACTACTACCCATTTAAACTCCCCCTTAAAATAGTTCGTGTTTATTAAAGATAACAATATATATTTGTAACTCTCTAAAAAACTTGCACTACATATGGAATTATTACGCATGAAAGCTAGTAGTAAATTTTATCTCCACTTTTAGTACACGCCTACACTAACTTAACATAAAAAATTAGAAAATTCAATCTTTTTAAGGTAGCTAAAACTAAGTAAAAAAAGCGCATGGAATCCCATACACTTTTTTTACTTAGTCTGTAAATACGGCGGCAATTGTTGCAACTGCTCCTTATCCTTTTCACGTTCTCTACGTGCCCATCTAAAGAATACATAGCCTATAATTGTACCGTACACTATTTCCTGGACAATTTTCATTATGATACCACCAGTTTGCTGGTCTTGTACGACTGGCATCCAGTGCAAAAATTCTGGTCCCGTTATATTTAAATCTGATAAAGTGCCCGCTGGTACACATAATTCCATCGCTTTCATCCAAGCAGCCGGATCCGTATACGTTGCAAATAACGGGGCTGTCGCAAAAATGATTAACGCACAAGCAGGCGTTAATAATATGCCATTAGCAAACATATAACCAAGTTTCTTTATATCACTTAATGTTTGATATTCTGGTAATGGATTTAACATCGGCCACCACATCATGATTGCTGTAAAAAACAATATAGCGAGACAAATAGGATGAGCTATTTGACTTTGTTTTACCGTATCAAAAACAACTGGTAAATGATAAAAAGAAAACAGGCCGTTAAATACAAATAACGCAATAAGCGGTTTAGCAAATGCCTTTAATATAATTTGAACAAACTTAAAAGAAGTAATGTAACGATATAACCAAATTGGTATACCAAGCAACAGTAACGGTGGAACTGCAATATACATGACTGCCATTTCAAACATATGAGCACTAAATATAATATGGCCAATTAAATCAATAGGCCCTCCCTTTACAAAATACAAAAGAACAATACCAGTCGTAAAATAAAAAATTTGCTTCTTACTTACCTTCGTCGCATTTTCAAATCGCATTCTATATGGCCCAATAATTAAGAAGTACCCAATAAGAATCGAAAGCATAAATAATAAAAAGATTGGACTCCATAAAGCCTGAAAACCAAATATCCACAAGTTACTCATTTTCACACCTACCTTCGTAAGGTTATCTCATAATATGAAGAGGGAGCTGTGACAACACAAGCTCCCTTATTTTTCACTTTTCAAATCCACACGATTGTCATAAAAGCTAAAATTGTAATTAACCCTATTAGCAGACCAGAGTAAAGAAAGAAACTTGCTGCTTCATGTCCTTTATGACTCATATGCATAAAATAATACAATTGAAAAATTACTTGTACCACTGCTAATAGTAAAATAAACGGTACAGAGAAAATCGGACTAAAAGTTTTTGGATACGCCACCGCTACAAATGCAACTAATGTTAAAAAAATCATTAATGCAAACGTAATAACTTGATGCCTCATTTCCTCCGCACTTTTTCTCTTCCGATAAACAAGATCAACTTTAGGATTATTCGTTTGCTTTATCGCCATTGTTTATCCCACCATTCCCATTAAATATACTACAGTGAAAATAAACACCCAAACTACGTCAATAAAGTGCCAATAAATCGATGCAACATAAAACTTCGGTGCATTGTATAAATTTAGACCTCTCTTCGCATTTCTAAAGATTAATGTTAGAATCCAACATAACCCAAACAATACGTGGAGTCCATGTGTACCAACAAGAGCATAAAACGCAGAGCCAAACGCACTACTTCTCATAGTATGCTTAAATTCATGTGTATAATGATAAAACTCATATATCTCAAACCCTAAAAACCCTAAACCTAGCAATACTGTTACTAGTAACCAAAGCTGCATTTTCTTAAAGTTAAAGTTTTTCATGTGATACATCGCATATACACTCGTTAAGCTACTCGTTAATAAAAGCATCGTCATAATGAAAACGAGTGGCATTTGGAACATCTCTTGAGATGTTGGTCCACCATTTGTAGAATTCTTTAACGCTAAATATGTTCCGAATAAGGAAGCGAACAACACTGTTTCGCCTCCAAGAAATAACCAAAAACCGACAAACTTATTTTTCCCTTCAAGGGTTGCTTTTTCAGGCTCTGCTGGAAATGTTTCATTCGTTAATTTTTCATCTACATGCATTATGCCTTGCCCCCCTTATCCTCTAAATCTTCTTTATGAATATGATACCCATGATCATCAATTACTGAACGTAGGAACATTGCGCCAAATGTAATGATTAAACCAATAATTGCTACTAATAACCAGAACTTATCTTTTCCGCCCTGCATATACATCGCACCAAATGCCGCTATAAACAATCCGAAAGAAATGACAAATGGTGAAAACGAAGGATTTGGCATATGAATATCACCAACTGGTTCCGCTGCTGTCATCTCTTTATTACCTTCACGTTTTTCAATCCAAAACGGATCTAATCCGCGAACAAATGGTAATTGTTTAAAGTTATATTCTGGTGTCGGTGCTGGCATTGTCCATTCTAATGTACGTGCATCCCACGGATCACGACCAGCTTTTTCTTTTGATACTGTCGTTTTAATTACATTGAATAGAAGAACAATCGTTCCAAGAGCCATAAACACCGCTCCGATGGAACTAATCATATTCCCCATTTCCAACCCTTGCCCTTCAAGATATGTGTAGTAACGGCGTGGCATACCAATCAAGCCAAGGAAATGCTGAATAAAGAACGTTAAATGGAAGCCGATAAAGAATAGCCAGAACGTTATCTTTCCTAATGTTTCATTTAATACTTTATTAAACATCAGTGGCCAATAATAATGAGCTCCTGCAAGTAAACCAAATACAACACCGCCAACGATTACATAATGAAAATGCGCTACTACGAAATAGTTATCATGAAATTGATAATCAGCTGGTGCAGATGCTAGCATAACCCCTGTAACTCCACCCATTACGAATGATGGAATGAAAGCTACTGCCCACATCATTGGTGTCGTAAAACGAATACTTCCGCCCCACATTGTAAAGAGCCAGTTGAATATTTTGATACCAGTTGGAACCGCAATCGCCATTGTTGCGACCGAGAAAATAGCATTAGCAACTGGACCAAGTCCAACAGTAAACATATGGTGCGCCCATACCATAAATCCTAAAAATCCAATTAATACAGTCGCAAACACCATCGATGAATAACCAAACAATCGTTTTTTCGAAAATGTCGCGAAGATTTCTGAGAATATTCCGAAAGCTGGGAGTATAAGAATGTATACTTCTGGATGACCGAAAATCCAGAATAAATGCTCCCATATAATTGTATTCCCGCCCAATGCCGGATTAAAGAAACTTGTTCCAAATAAACGATCTAACATTAAAAGTCCTAATCCTACAGTTAACGGCGGAAAAGCGAATAATATAAGCGAAGATGTTACAAATGTCGTCCATGTAAACATCGGCATACGCATGTACGTCATTCCTGGCGCCCGCATATTAATAATGGTTACAAGGAAGTTAATACCTCCAATTAATGTACCAATACCTGAGATTTGCAAGCCGAGTACATAGAAATCAACACCATGACCTTTAGAGGCTAAAGCTAAAGATGCATAAGATGTCCATCCTGCATCAGGTGCTCCACCTAAAAACCAACTTAAATTTAAAAATACTCCACCAAAGAAAAATAACCAAAATCCGAGTGAATTCAAAAACGGGAACGCTACATCACGTGCACCAATTTGAAGTGGTACAGCGGCGTTCATAAATGCAAACACGAGTGGCATAGCTGCGAGGAAAATCATTGTTGTACCGTGCATCGTTAATACTTGATTATAAGCATCCCCAACAAGAAAAGCGTTGTTAGGAATCGCTAATTGAAGGCGAATAAATAGAGCTTCTATTCCGCCTATTACAAAAAACAATCCACCTGCAATTAAATAGAGAATGGCAATCTTTTTATGGTCTACTGTCGTTAAATAATCCCATATGACAGCACCCATCCCCTGTTTTTTTGCTACAGAACTCACGTTTTCAACCTCCCCTTCGCGAATAATCCCTCTTTACTTTTCAACTTTTAACGTTTGTAAGTATGCATTTAATGCATCAATTTGATCATCCGTTAAGTTGCCATATTTGCCAGTCATTTTGTTTCCTGGCTTCATATTTTCAGGATCTTTCAGCCATTTTTTTAAGTTTTCTTCATTGTTTTCGGCAATACCGGCAACCATATCGCGATCCGCAAAGTTTGCTAAGTTTGGTGCGATACGAGCGGAAGGTGGTCTACTATCATTAGATCCAACTGCATGACAACCAATACAGCTTTTATTAAATATTTCTTGGCCCTCTTGCGCCTTTGTTGAAGCTACTTCTTTCTTCCCATCAATCTTCTTCATATCAGCAAGCCATTTTTTGTACTCGCTTTCATCTAAAGCTTTCACTTTAAATTGCATTAAAGAATGTGATGGGCCGCAAAATTCTGTACAAAAACCATTATAAGTGCCCGATTTATCTGCCTTTAACCACATTTTGTTCACATTGTCTGTATTTGTATCCATTTTCCCTGCTAAAGATGGAACCCAAAATGAGTGTTTAATATCGGCACCCTTCAAATTTAAATACACTTTCTTACCTGTGGGGATGACCAAATCTTGCGAAGTTACTATCTTTTCTGATTTATAAGAAAATTCCCACCAATAAAGATTCGCTGTTACATCAACAACGATAGTATCTTTATCAATATTCTTTTTCTCCATCGCACTTACATCAGCAAGTTTGAATGTATATGTAACTGTTGGAACAGCTAAGATTAGTAAAAGAATAATCGGAATAACTGTCCATATAATTTCTAGCTTGTGATTCCCTTCAACTTGCTCTGGAATATAATCTTCCTGACCTTTCTTTTGTCGGAAACGCACAATTACATATAAGAAAATAATAGTAACTACTAGTACTACTCCTACCATGATTGCACTCGCCAGTAGAAGTAAATCATATTGCATTTTTGCTACTTCTCCTTGCGGAATTAAAGTAGATTGAAAGGCTTTACCGCATCCCCCTAACAGTAAAGCCAGCAGTGAAACGAACGAAAGCAGTCGCCACTGTTTCTTCATACAAACAACCCCCACTTTCCTTGTGAATTAGATTGTACTTTATAGTTAAGTAAAGTAAATCTCAACGTAAAGAAATCCAATTATGTCGTTGTCTTAGAAGAATGTAACTACAATCATTGATACAAATAAGATTGTTAAATAATTTAGGGAATAAACAAACATTTGCACGGACCATTTGATGTCATCTTTCTTACGGAAGCCATAAAATCCTAAAACGATCCATCCGATGTTAAGCAGTGTTGCAATTACCATAAATGTTATCCCTAGTCCACTCATATAAAATGGTAGTGGTAATAAACATACTGTCCAAATCATAATTTGGCGTTTCGTAATTTCAAATCCATGAACTACAGGAAGCATTGGAATTCCTGCATTTCGATATTCATCAACACGTTTCATTGCTAATGCAAGGAAATGTGGGATTTGCCAAATAAACATAATTAAAAATAACATCCAAGCAATTGGATGGCCTAAAGATGGATCGATTGCTGCCCATCCAATTAAAGGAGGAACTGCACCAGATATACTACCTACAACAGTATTTAGTGTATACTTTCTCTTTGTCCATAAACTATATAGAACAACATATGTGAAAGCACCAATAAATCCCATTAAGACTGCCATTGGTGTTGTTAATAATAAAAATACAAAACCAAGAAGTAATATGACTAGTCCAAATGTAAGTGCAAATCCTGGTTTATACTTTCCAGTAACCGTTGGACGGGTCTTTGTTCTTTCCATTAATGGATCGATGTCTCGATCAATGTAGTTGTTTAAACAACATACCCCTGCCATAACTAATCCAGAACCAACGATTGTAAAGAATAACTTATCCAGATTGTCCATTACACTTAATCCATTAAAGTGTAATGCCAACCAAAATCCTGTAAATACAGTAAGTGTATTTGAGTTTACAATCCCCATTTTAACGAGTGCTTTTAAATCTTGTAACCGAGTTGTTTCCGGTACACTTGTAACAGCGGACTCATCATGCAGCTCACTTGTTGCATGGTTCATCACTCTAACCCCCTCTTAAAACTTTCATCTTTCTTTTTGCGCATATTTCAAATGAAATAATTCGCTTCTATATAGCAATATTATTACAGTAGAAACATTGTTAACCCATTCTACTACTAATCTACGCCCATACTCCAATATATTAAATCATATTTCCCGAACATTTTGTGAAGAAAACATGAACTTTTTGTGTCGAATATAAAAAACTTCATTCTGACTTGTCCTTATCATAACATGATGTTACCTTCTATAATAAACTATTTTGTCTTATTTAACACGTATTCTCCCCATTTCTTTTCAAAATAGCCTATTTTTCACCTAAAATTTTCCTTATGAACCCTGTTTTTACACCTATTTTCTCCCCCTTTCCTTCCCCCTCCATTTCTTTGCTATTTTATTATTTTTTATATATCATAGGAACTAGCGCGTTTTATTCTATACATAATGGAATGAAAATATTTCGCAATAACTTCATAGCAGAAAGATGGTGAAAGAGATTGCAACGCTTTATTAAATGGTTAGCAGTCATTACAAGCCTTGATTTATTAATAGTTTTATTAGGAGGCGCTTTAGTTACAAAAACAGGTTCTGGTCAAGGTTGTGGTAAATCATGGCCACTTTGTAACGGTGAATTTGTTCCATCTAATTTATCAATGGAAACTATTATTGAACTTAGCCACCGATTAACATCCGGATCAGCTGGAATTCTTGTCACTCTCCTTTGTATTTTGTCCTGGAAATATTATAAACATGTGCGTGAAACAAAAACGTTAGCAATTTTATCCTTCGTATTTTTAGTTGCACAAGCATTAATGGGAGCAGCAGCAGTTGTTTGGGGCCAAATGCCAGCTGTACTTGCTATCCACTTCGGTATTTCCTTAATTTCATTTGCTTCTGTCATTTTATTAACGTGTCTTATCTTTGAAATTGACCAAAAATTTGATGCACGTTCACTTATTATGGACAAAAAAATGAAATTTCATATTTATGGTGTAACAATTTACAGTTATATCGTCGTCTACACAGGTGCTTTAGTACGTCACGAACGAGCTAGCTTAGCCTGTCCAGACTTTCCTTTATGTAGCAAAAACAGACCTATGCCAACTCAACTACATGAATGGGTTCAAATGGGCCATAGAGTTGCAGCGATGTTAATTTTCGCTTGGATACTATACGCGATGATTCTCGCTATTCGCCATTACAAACAGCAACCTGTCGTATATTGGGGATGGATCATTTCATTTATCCTTGTTACACTTCAAGCTGTAGTAGGAGTTTTAGTTGTATTTACAAACGCTAGTTTAGCAATGGCATTGTTACATTCTCTATTCATTTCTTGCTTGTTTGCCGTACTATGCTATTTAGTTATGTTAGGAACAAGAAGTAAAGTGAATGCAAAAGAAGCCGAATTAACTTCTAAACAAACAAAATAATTTAAAACTAAAATCCCTTGCCAATTCGGCAAGGGATTTTTTGCAATAAAAAAAGAGCTGTATTTTACACAGCTCTTTTTTTATTTTAGTGATCTAATTCAATAAGTAAATCACCCGTTTGAATCGCATCACCATCGTTAACATATACTTTCTTCACTTTACCATTGAACGGCGCTTGAACTGTCGTTTCCATTTTCATCGCTTCTGTAATTGCCATAGAATCGCCTTTTTTCACTTCATCGCCTTCTTTTACAACTACTTTAATTACCGTTCCTGGCATCGTTGCACTAATATGATTTGGATTCTCACGGTTTCCTTTCACACGTTGTGCAACTGTTGCTTTTACACTCTCGTCTTTCACGATAATTTCACGTGGTTGACCGTTAAATTCCAAGTAAAGGACACGATTTCCATCCGGCTGAGGTTCTCCAATTGATACTAGTTTAACCATCAATGTTTTACCCTGTTCAATTTCTACATCAATTTCTTCACCTAGTCTCATACCATAGAAGAACGTCGGTGTATCAAGTACAGATACATTTCCATAAAGCTCAGCAACTTTTTCATAATCCATAAATACTTTTGGATATAAAGCATATGCAACTACATCAAAAATCGTTACTTCGCGTCCAAGTTTATGGAATAATTCTTCTTTTAACGCTTCGAAATCTACTGGCTCTAGTAATTCACCTGGTCTTACTGTTAATGGCTCTTTCCCTTTTAAAATAATCTTTTGTAATTCTTTCGGGAAACCACCGTACGGTTGACCTAAATCACCAGAGAACATTTCAACAACAGATCCTGGGAAGTCCATAGCATGTCCACGCTCTAAAACATCTTGTTCTGTCAGATGGTTTTGAACCATAAATAATGCCATATCACCAACAACTTTTGATGATGGCGTTACTTTTACAATATCTCCAAACATGTCATTCACACGGCGGTACATTACTTTCACTTCATCGAAGCGATCTCCTAAACCAACCGCCTTCGCTTGTTGCTGAAGATTACTATACTGCCCACCCGGCATTTCATGCATATATACCTCTGTATGAGGCGCATTCATACCACTTTCAAACGGTGCATAGTATTTGCGTACATCTTCCCAATAATGAGATAGTTTTTCTAAAGAATCTATATTAACATCTGGTTGTCTTTCGTTTCCACCTAATGCATAGTATAGCGTGTTCGCACTTGGTTGTGACGTTTGACCAGCCATAGAACTCACTGCTACATCGACGATATCAACACCCGCTTCAATTGCCTTCGTATACGTTAATATACCATTTCCACTCGTATCGTGCGTATGCAGGTGAATCGGAATCGACACTGTCTCTTTTAATGCAGAAACTAAATCATATGCTGCATTTGGTTTTAATAAGCCCGCCATATCTTTAATACCTAAAATGTGAGCTCCTGATGCTTCTAACTCTTTTGCTAAATTTTTATAGTAATTTAAATCATATTTACTACGCAGTGGATCATGGATATCCCCTGTGTAGCACATTGTTGCTTCTGCAATTTTACCAGTGTCTCGTACAGCGTCAATTGCAACTCTCATGCCTTCCACCCAGTTTAAGCTATCAAAAATACGGAATACATCAATGCCTGCTTGAGCAGAACATTCCACAAATTTTTGAATTAAATTATCTGGATAGTTTTTGTATCCAACTGCGTTTGAAGAACGAAGTAACATTTGGAATAAAACGTTCGGCATTTTTTCACGAAGATCTAGTAATCGTTCCCATGGATCTTCTTTTAAGAAACGATACGCAACATCAAACGTTGCACCGCCCCACATTTCCGCTGAGAATAGGTTCGGTAACATTCTCGCTGTTGGCTCCGCAATTTGATGTAAATCTTTTGTACGAATACGAGTTGCAAGTAATGACTGGTGTGCATCACGGAATGTTGTATCCGTTAAAAGTACACGTTTTTGATCCTGTACCCATTTTACTAATCCGTCTGCTCCACGCTCGTCCAAAATTTGTTTCGTTCCATTTTGGATTGGCTCTGAATGTTTTAAACATGGAATACGAGCATCTGGGAATATTGGTTTTTCTTTTTTACCTACTCCTGGGAAACCATTTACTGTTACTGTACCAATGTAATTTAACATTTTCGTTCCACGGTCTTTACGTTTCGGGAACAAGAACAATTCAGGTGACGCATCGATAAATGAAGTATCATATTCTCCTGATAAGAAGTTTTTATGTTTTACTACATTCTCTAGGAATGGAATATTTGTTTTAATACCACGAATACGGAATTCTTTTAAGTTACGTTCCATTTTTGCAGCAGCTTGCTCAAAAGTAAGTGCCCAAGTTGTAACTTTTACAAGTAAAGAATCGTAGTACGGTGTAATAACTGCACCTTGGAAGCTATTTCCTGTATCAAGACGTACACCAAAACCACCGCCTGATCGATACGCCATAATTTTTCCTGTATCCGGCATAAAATTATTTAGCGGATCTTCAGTTGTTACACGAGATTGAATTGCAAATCCATGTACAACTACTTCCTCTTGCTTCGGAACACCTACCATTTTGCTATGTAATGAATGTCCATCAGCTATTAAAATTTGTGATTGAACAATATCTACTCCCGTAATCATTTCTGTAATCGTATGTTCTACTTGAACACGTGGATTTACTTCAATAAAGTAAAACTCATCATCTTTTACAAGGAATTCTACTGTTCCTGCATTTAAATAATTTACATTTTTCGTTAACTTCACAGCAGCATCACAAATACGCTGACGCAGATCATCTGAAAGTGATACACTCGGTGCAATTTCTACAACTTTTTGATGACGACGTTGTACAGAACAGTCACGCTCGTATAAATGAACAACATTGCCTTCTTCATCTGCTAAAATTTGTACTTCTATATGTTTAGGTTTTTCAACGAATTTTTCGACGTAAACTTCATCATTACCAAAGGCTGCTTTCGCTTCTGATTTCGCTCGATTATATGATTCTCCTAATTCCTCACTAGTACGCACAATACGCATACCACGACCGCCACCCCCAAGGGATGCTTTAATAATAATCGGGTAATCATACTTTTCAGCAAATTTTTCGACTTCTTCTAATGAATTTACTGGACCATCACTACCAGGTATAACTGGAATTTGTGCTAGCTGCGCTTGTGTTCTTGCTTTCACTTTATCTCCAAACATATCTAAATGCTTACTTTTCGGACCGATAAAGATAATTCCTTCTTCTTCACAACGTTTAGCGAATTGAATATTTTCTGACAAGAAACCATATCCAGGGTGGATTGCATCTACATGATTACTTTTTGCAATCTCAATAATGCCTTCAATATCTAGATAAGCATCAATTGGTTTTTTTCCTTCCCCAACTAAATAGGACTCATCGGCTTTATAGCGATGATAAGAACCACTATCCTCTTTAGAATAGATTGCAACTGTTTTTAATCCAAGTTCCGAACAAGCTCGAAACACACGAATTGCAATCTCTCCACGGTTAGCTACCAATACTTTTTGAATACGTTGCAGCTTTGTCATGATTTTCCCCCTCTACTTTCCTACCACTCTAGAGATAAAATATATACACACCTTAAAAAGCGTGAAGTTCTTCACTTTCCACATTATATTATACTTAGAAAGCTTCACTTTATTTTTATCCATCATACCTTATTTTTTAACAAATGATAAGTTTTCTGTGCAATTTGTTTCACAAAAATAGTATAGCATACCTCTTCCTTTTCTAACAACTTAATTGTATATCATATTAAACTAAATGTGATATATTGTTTAACCGAAAGATATATTAATACATCACATTTAAAACTACTTAAAAATAAAAACACATCATGCTCTAAAGCACAATGTGTTTTTATTTTACAACTACAAGATGTGGTCCATTTTGTTCTTTTTCTTTCATTAATCCATTCTGTTGTTTCTCTTGTCGTTTCACGTGACTAGCAATATTGAGTAGTATCCCCATCGCAAGTAGATTAGCTAATAAAGAACTACCACCGTAACTGACAAACGGTAATGGTACTCCGGTAAGTGGTATTACTCCAGACATACCACCAACATTAATAAACGTTTGAACTCCAAACAAGCTTGCAATTCCGATAGCTATTAAACTTCCAAATGGATCTGTACACTTTTGTGCGACTCTAAATGATCGAATAATTATAAGCAATAAACAAATCAAAATGATTGCTACGCCTATAAAACCAAGTTCTTCCGATATAATTGCCATAATAAAATCCGTTTGTGGTTCTGGTAAATAACCATACTTTTGCACACTATTTCCTAATCCCCTACCATTAAGCCCTCCAGAAGCAATTCCAATAAATGAATTCACCAATTGGAATCCATCCTTTTGAGGATCATTAAACGGATCAAGGAAAACAGAAAAACGTGCCTTTTGATATGGATTTAATGCATAATTGCCAAGAAGATATAGTGCCGGAATCCATACTATAGAAGTTAAAGCAATTCGTTTAATCCATAAGTTAACCTGTACTCCCGAACAAAGGAACATAATTCCTACTGTTCCTGCAATTAACAAATCAGTACCTAAATCATTTTGCTTTAATATTAAAAACATGATTATACCAACACCAATGAGTACTGGACCTGACCCTTTGAAAACAGGTGTATTCGTTTCTTGTCTTTTCGCAAAAAAATGAGCTAATATGAGGATAACCGTTATCTTTACAAATTCCGCAGGCTGTATTCCAAATATCCATCCGTTTGCACCGTTTACTGACTTAGTGAAAAAGGCAGCTGCAGCTAATAAAGCAACACTAGCACCGTAACTCCCCAACAAAAAAATTCGTTTTCTCCAAACTTTATATGGGATAGTAGCAATAATTATTAATACTATTGTCCCAACAACTAAAGTAATTAATTGTCTTTTAAAAAAGAAATTTGCTGGTTTATCAAATCGCGAAATCGCAACAATGGAACTAGAACTATATACCATTATTACTCCCAGCACACATAAGATAACAAGAGGAAGTAACAATGAATAATCCATTGATTTCCATACTTTTTTCATTTCATTTCCTCTTTCTGTTTCAATTTAATTATTGTTGTATTCCATATGTACATTGATTCTTCCTGCTTTATTATACAAATAAAAAGCTCAAACTAATTTAGTTTGAGCCCCCTTATTTGAACCCGTTATTGTTGTTTGTTTGTAAATGCTTCATGAAGTGCAGATAACTCACGTTCGAGCTCACCTAACATTGCTTTCCCTTGTTCTTCTGCAATAAGACCAAGGCGAACTGCAAAATCGACCTCGCGGGATAGTCCAAACATTTGTGTGTCTAACACTTCTTCATATAATGGACATTGCGGCATTGTAAGATGGTCCATTTGCACCTTAATAAGTCTTAAAATCTTCTCTGCATCCGCTTGTAGAAGGGCTAGTGCCTTTTCCTGATGATTTGCTACTGTCTCAGACGCCAAATTGATTCCCTCCGTTTCCGTCCTACTCTCCTCTATCCTATCTATTAATATTAGCGATAGTTTTAATAAATTGCAATAGAAACATTTTTTGTGACAACAGTGTCTAATACTATTATACTGAAAAGTGGGAGTATAACACAAATGGGGGAACAACAATGAGCGAAATTTTATTTATTAACGGAAAAGTACGTTTTCCAATCACTATTGATCCAACTGTTTGGATCTTTGATGATCGAAAAGTAGATTTGACAACTTACTTTGATGAAACTAGAGAAAACACGTCTGAACTAGAAACTTATTTAAAAAACACTTCAGAACATTGGGATCGCGAAATCCGTGATGGTGCCGCTTTTCCTCCAATACAACAAAGTGTGAAGAAATATAAAAAAGAACAGCTGATTACTGGAACATTTGGTATACCATTTCATCCATTCCTTGCTAACGCTGAAATTTTAGAGGACGCTACGCAAGTTGAAATTGAAACGGTAGATCATACAATGACACTTCCATTAGAAACTGTCAAAAATGCTATACTAGGCTTTTCAAAAGAAGGAAAACCATTAAAAGAAGACGGGCCTGTTCATCTCTATTTCAACGATGGATCTAATCAACAAAATCCAATCCGTAACATCCGTAAATTTACAATTATTTAAAGAAAAGGAGTGAGCTTAAGCTCACTCCTTTTTACAATAAATCTGCTGCTAGTTGAGCTAAATTAGATCGCTCCCCTTTAACAAACTTCACATGACCACTAATACGCTGTTCTTTAAACTTCTCTACAACATACGTTAAGCCATTATTATATTCATCTAAATATGGGTGATCAATTTGCTGAGGATCTCCCATCAATACAATCTTACTCTTTTCCCCTACCCTAGTTAATATCGTCTTCACTTCATGCTTTGTTAAATTTTGTGCTTCGTCAATGATAATGAACTGATCTGGAATACTTCTCCCGCGTATATAAGTAAGGGCTTCTACTTCAATCGAACCCATTCCAGCTAAAATAGCATCTAACTCTCCTGGCTTTTTCGTATTAAATAAATACTCTAGGTTATCAAAAATTGGCTGCATCCATGGTCTTAATTTTTCTTCTTTTTCTCCTGGTAAATAACCGATATCTTTTCCGACTGGAACAATTGGTCTTGCCACAAGTAATTTTTTATATAACCCTAAGTCTTCTGTTTGCATAAGTCCCGAAGCTAACGCAAGTAACGTTTTTCCTGTGCCGGCTTTCCCCGTTAACGTTACAAGCGGAATATCTTCACGAAGCAACAATTCTAATCCCATAATTTGCTGCACGTTTCGTGGTCGTATCCCCCACACTTGTTCATTGTGAAAAATAAGTTTCTTTACCTTCTTCCCTAAGTGATCCACAATGCCAAGCGCAGAACTAGAGCCCCCTAATGCATCTTTCATTACTACAAATTGATTTGGGTAAAAAGGATGATTCGCAATTTCAGATAGAGGCAATTCACCTTTCTCATAAAAATAATCCAATTGTTCTTTTGATATATATCCTTCTAAAAAACCAGAATATATATTTTCTACTTCAATTACGCGATCACTTAAATAATCTTCAGCCTTCAAACCAATTGCATCAGCTTTTACCCTTACGAGTACATCTTTACTTACTAAAATAACAGACTTCCCGTCCTCTTTTTCCTGTTCTTCTAAAGATAGATTTTTTGCTACAGCTAAAATTCGATTATCATTTGTTTTTTCTACAAAAATATCTTGTAGTTGCACAAATGAACGATGGTTCAATTCAATACGAAATGTTCCGCCGTTTTCTAGCGGGATACTTTCATGCAGCTTTCCTATTTCACGAAATTTATCTATTAACTTAGATACATAACGAGCGTTTCTTCCTACTTCATCCATATAACGTTTTTTCGAATCAACCTCTTCTAATACAACTGCTGGAATCACTACTTCATTGGTTTCAAATGAAAAAATAGATAAAGGATCCTGCAAAAGTACATTCGTATCTAACACATAAATTTTATCCAACCTGTTACCCCCTGACTCCACTTTTAAATTTGTAGAACAAGGGTTTCATCCATAAAATATGGACGAACCATTGTTATAATTATATGTACCGTGTAAACGAGGTAGAATCGAAAATCATAGTCATTAAACCTTTTATTTATTCTTTATTCATTTCTATTCAATATATTACTTTTTATTATAATTATTAACGTTAAATCACAATAACCGACTACAAAAGTGAATAAACGAATTTCTTATTTAGCATCTTTATAATTCTCTTATCCCTACTAACACTTCGTTATCCAGCTTTTTCGCTGCCCGAAGATCATATGTTTTTTCATATGTTGGTTCAATTGCAAGTTTCGCTCCATAAAACATAACATCACGCACTTCTTGCACCTTTACTTCTATTACAGTTAATTTTAGAGAAATACCTTCCATTCTATCTGTCAAAATTTCACCTGCACCACTTATAGAAAATACGGATTCATTCGCCATTATAGTCAATACCACACCTGTATTATGACGTATATTTTCCACAATACGTGAACGTTGATCTACTGCAAATCGAATACTAGTTTCACTCACTGCATACACCCAAGAAATAGCACTTACGTTAGGAACTTGTTTTTCGAAATCTGTCGTTGCTATCATAACAATACACTCTTTACGCAACGTTTGTACTAAATCCTCTGTTAAGGTAGGCTCTACTACATTCGCCATATTTTCACCTCCAAATATACTTGGTATACCCTTATCATAACTTATTTTTTGAATTGCGAAAATATTATTTTTTCCCACTATTATTCAAAAACATTATACTTCCATGATATACTTATACTGATAGAATTCGTATTGAGGTGACGAAATGAGAGTCAAATGTATGATTTGTGATAAAAAAGATATGTTAGATGATGAAAATCCTATGGCAAAAAAACTGCGTAATCGCCCTATTCATACATATATGTGCATGGAATGTTCGGAACGAATTGCAGAGCGTACAATGGAACGTCATGCAAGTGGTAATTTCCGATTATATCGTGATAAAAAAATCGAAGATGATTGGTAAAATGTAAATAAGTCCTTACTCATATAGATAAGGACTTATTTATATTTTTCTGGTTCACGATTCATCTGATCCAAAAAACAATCAATGGCTTCTAACGGAAACCTTGCAGATTTCCGTTCTCCATTTATTTCATATGTAATTAAATACATTTCCTCGTTCTTTTCGACTTCCACATTTCTTAATTTATGTTCTTCATATACCATATTTTGAAATAACAAATATGTTTCTTTTGCAGCACTATCATCTGGACGTGCTTCCGCAACTGTTTTAATTGTTAACCAATTATATAGTGCATCTTGTACTGAACGCATGAAAACTCCCCTTTCTTATCCTGCTTTTTGTTGTTTCGCTTGACGCAAACGCAGTCTATAAATTCCAAGTACAATTGCCGCTACAACAAGTCCTTCTCCAACAGGTAAAAACACAGCAAAAAAGGTTAATACTGTGCATCCAATTGCTAATGATATGTATATCACAATATTTTTTAGTACAGACAACTTTCTAGCAAACCCTAAATTATAAACGAGAGCACTTAATATAATAATCGTCCCATAAAGTAACCACATTCCTAACTCTGGATTTTCATCTACCTTACACAATTTTGCAAAAAAAGACATCCTTTCTAACACACTCTTCCCCCCCTAGCAGTAAAATGCAATTTTCTTTATACACTTAATACAAGAGTAACTCGCAAAAAAAATACTGTCCACAAAAAAGAGTAAATATTCTAAAAAATAAACAAAATAAAAAAACAACGCCCTTTATAAAGGGCGTTGTTTTTTTATTTTTACGCTTCAACAGATTTCTTTTTCTTAGCAGCTCTTTCGCGCTCACTCTTATCAAGAATCTTTTTACGTAGACGAATTGATTCTGGAGTTACTTCACAGAACTCGTCATCGTTTAAGTACTCTAATGATTCTTCTAAAGTCATTAGGCGTGGTTTCTTCATTGTTGAAGTTTGATCTTTCGTCGCAGAACGAATGTTAGTTTGTTGTTTCATTTTCACAACGTTAACTGTTAAGTCGTTCTCACGAGTGTGTTCTCCGACAATCATACCAGCATATACTTCTGTACCTGGTTCAACGAAGATTACACCACGGTCTTCAACTTGCATAATACCGTATTGTGATGCTTTTCCTGTTTCAAGTGAAACTAGAACACCTTGGCGACGTCCACCAACTTGTCCAGCGTGTACTGGTTGGTAGCAATCGAATGTATGGTTTAAAATACCGTAACCACGAGTTAATGTTAAGAATTCTGTTGTGTAACCAATTAAACCACGTGCTGGAACCATGAAAGTAAGACGAACTTGACCGTTTCCGTTATTCACCATATCTAACATTTCACCTTTACGTGCACCCATAGATTCCATAATAGAACCAGTGTATTCTTCAGGTACATCGATTTGTACGCGCTCTACAGGCTCACATCTTACGCCATCAACTTCTTTAATGATTACTTCTGGCTTAGATACTTGTAATTCATAACCTTCACGACGCATGTTTTCAATTAAGATAGATAAATGTAGTTCCCCACGTCCAGATACGATCCACGCATCAGGAGAATCTGTATTATCTACACGTAAACTTACATCTGTTTCTAATTGTGAACGAAGACGCTCTTCAATTTTACGAGATGTAATGTATTTACCTTCACGACCTGCAAATGGGCTGTTATTTACAAGGAACGTCATTTGTAGTGTTGGCTCATCAATACGTAATAATGGTAACGCATCTTGATGTTCAACTGGACATACTGTTTCACCTACATTAATGTCTTCCATACCAGAAACGGCTACTAAGTCCCCTGCTTTTGCTTCTTCAATTTCTTGACGTTTTAATCCCATGTAACCGAATAATTTCGTTACGCGGAATTGCTTCACGCTTCCGTCTACTTTCATTAAAGCAACTTGTTGTCCAACCTTCATTGTACCGCGGAATACGCGACCAACTCCAATACGTCCAACGTAGTCGTTGTAATCAAGAAGTGCTACTTGGAATTGAAGTGGCTCTTCGCTGTTATCAATTGGTGCTGGAATATGTTCGATAATTGTATCGAATAATGATTTCATATTCTCTTCTTGATTTGCTGGATTTGAATCTAAGCTTGCTGTTCCGTTCATTGCTGATGCAAATACAACTGGGAACTCTAATTGATCTTCGTTTGCACCAAGCTCAATGAATAAGTCGATTACTTCATCAACTACTTCATCTGGACGAGCGAAGTCACGGTCAATTTTGTTTACAACTACGATTGGAGTTAAGTTTTGCTCAAGAGCTTTCTTTAAAACAAATCGTGTTTGTGGCATACAACCTTCATATGCATCAACAACAAGTAAAACACCATCAACCATTTTCATGATACGTTCTACTTCTCCACCGAAGTCAGCGTGACCAGGTGTATCTAAAATGTTAATTCTTTTATCTTCATAGTGAATCGCTGTATTTTTCGCTAAAATTGTAATACCGCGTTCTCTTTCTAGATCATTTGAATCCATTGCGCGTTCTTCAACGTGTTCGTTCGCACGGAAAGTCCCCGCTTGACGTAATAACTGGTCAACAAGTGTTGTTTTACCATGGTCAACGTGGGCAATAATTGCTATATTACGTAAATCTTGTCGTTTTTTCAACATGTCCAACTCCTAATGTCTTTTTAATCCTTCTCTATTATAAGAGCGAAGGGGATACAATAGCAATTAAAATAAAAGCAAGAATGAAAATATAGTTGTATTCTTACTTTTGTGAAAGTAAAATGAGATTGGAGGGTGAAGAAATGGAACACATTCAATATCGCTTTTTATTAACTGCAATTATCGGTGTTATTTTCTTAATCGGTATCGGCATTATGATTGCTGAAAATAGTCCAATCGGTATTATTATTTGCATTATCGGCACATTTGTTACAGTTGGATACGGTTTTGTAACAAAAAGAAAAATGCGCAAATCACAATAACGCTAAAAAGTAAGAAGCTTATACACAGCCTCTTACTTTTTTTGTTGCTCTCATATAAACGATAACACTTCTTCATACACTCCTGGTTTTGCAACTAACACACTGCTCTTCTCTATGATAGAAAGTGGCGCTCCAGAGAATGTCGTCACCTTACCTCCAACTTCTTCTACAATTATCTGCCCTCCGCCAAAATCCCATGGTGATAATCTCGGCGTTACATATGCATCTATTCTTCCTGTTGCAACGTATACCATCTCTAATGCTGCACAGCCATATGACCTTGTGCCCCTTGCTTTCTTAACAAGTGCCATCATACTTTCCATATTAAGCAATGGATTATCTGTAAGCCATATCGCATTTAAAGCTACAATACCTTGCTCTACAGTTCCTTTTTCCAATGGAGGAATTGATATATCATTACAAAAAGCTCCAGATCCCTTGACTGCATGATATAGTTCATCATGCACTGGATCATATATAAGTCCAATCTTTCCGATACCGTTCTCATAAATCCCAATTGAAATTGCAAAATTTCTTTTTTGATGAACAAAGTTCATCGTGCCGTCAATTGGATCAATTAACCAAACAACCCCGTCAGAAGACGTTATCTCGTCTCCATAACCCTCTTCTCCTAAAATATTATGATTCGGGAATGTTTCTTTAATTTTCCCAATTAAAAACTGTTCTATCTCTCGGTCCATATTTGTAACTAAGTCAGCTGCATTTGATTTTGTTTCTATAATAAGTGCTTTTTTCATTGATGCCATTAAATGCTCTCCTGCATCCCGAATCCACCGTTTGGCGTGTGCATCGATGTCTTTCCATACTTCTTGCATGTTTAAACACTCCGATCTATACTGTTCACAGAAAAAACGAACCCTTTATAAGGTTCGCACCAACTAATTTTTTATACATATACTATTATTACGCTTCTAAACGAATCATTTCAAGTCTTAACACTTCTAACTTTTGTACACACTCTTCTTTTTTCTGGTTATCATCTTCCATCATCGCATCATATAAAGTTGCTAATTCATAATCTAGCTCCAAACGTAGCACCGGTATTCTCTTTTCAGCATCTGTTCTCTTTAACGCATTAATCACCTGTCTCATATTATTTGCCTCCTCCCAATATTCGTCTGCCCTCGGACTAGAATTAATTCAATTTTCTGATTTTTTGTTTTATACTATACTATGTTGGATAAATCATCTATGCAACAAAATTATATTTTTTTATTTAAATTTTTTTGTGCTGTTTTTTTTATGAATAGTACAAGCTATGCTAAAATAAAAGCAAAATAGGAGTTGGAGGAACAATCATGACAATACAAACATTCAAATCAACTGATTTTGATGTCTTTACAGTTGATGGTCTCGAAGAACGAATGAGTGCAATTAAAACGAACATTCATCCTAAGCTAGAAGCTTTAGGGGAACAATTTGCAGAATACTTATCCAAACAAACTGATGAGAACTTTTTTTATCATGTTGCAAAACACGCACGCCGCAAAGTCAATCCACCAAACGATACTTGGGTTGCTTTTTCAACAAATAAACGAGGATATAAAATGCTACCGCATTTCCAAATCGGCTTATGGGGTACTCATGCCTTCATATACTTTGGTTTAATCTATGAGTGTCCACAAAAAGTTGAGACGGCTCATGCCTTCTTAGAACATTTAAATGATTTAAAAACAAATATTCCAAATGACTTCGTTTGGTCCATTGACCATACTAAACCAAGTGTGAAATTACATAAAACACTTGAAACCGAAGACTTACAAAAGATGATTGAACGATTAGCTACTGTAAAAAAAGCAGAATTATTAGTTGGTATTCATATATCACCAGAGGAGTTTTCAGCAATGACCAACGAACAATTCCTTGCTAAGATTGAATCTACGATGCAATCACTCCTTCCTTTATATGCACTTTGTAATCGATAGTAGAAAACGGACAATTTATATTGTCCGTTTTTAGTTGTTATCACATTATATCACTTCAGTTTTTATTTTTCAAAATATTTTTTACATTTTTACAAGCTTTTGTTCTTCGACTTCTTTTGCCCTTTGAATAGCACGATATATAGAGTATCCACTTACCTCTTGAAATTCTT
This sequence comes from Bacillus sp. FSL K6-2944, assembly GCF_038005385.1. Classification (NCBI taxonomy): domain Bacteria; kingdom Bacillati; phylum Bacillota; class Bacilli; order Caryophanales; family Bacillaceae; genus Bacillus; species Bacillus sp. FSL K6-2944. Next base: position 2,757,494 of record NZ_JBBOTE010000001.1, read on the forward strand.
TATCAATTTTCTTTTCTTCTGCTTTCGATGGAACAATCTCTTTAAAACGACGATATAAACCCATTAACTCTTCTCTTATAATTCCTTTTTCATAAGCTTTCTCAATCGCTTCATAAAACTTCACCATTGTAACCATTTCCTCATTTGACCAATCATAATCTAACGGATATTGATATTCCATTTTGCACCTCATTTATCATTTCTTCTTGTTTCATTATGCTATCTTAAAGAGAATATTTTATTCTTCATTATAGCCACTCTGCATTATACACTATTTATTCATTTTAATGGAATTGTCTTCCTCTATTCATTAGTTGAGGCTAACTATTAAACATACTCACCTTAAAAAGATTTTTTTCTATACATCTATAATTATTGGTGATATAATGCTTTTGTTTTATAGAAAATAAAGTGAAGCTACCATCTCAAAAACGATTTTTTGAATGGCAGAAAAACAAGCCTTATTCTAAAAAGGGCTACACTTTTTTAGAGCAGGATTATATAAAACAAATTACACTAAATATTATGAAGAAGAAGGGGTGTATAGATTGTCCCAATACGAAACACCATTGTTTACCGCTTTAGTTGAGCACAGTAAGCGAAATCCAATTCAATTCCATATTCCTGGTCATAAAAAAGGACAGGGCATGGATCCTACATTTCGCGAATTTATTGGGCATAATGCATTAGCAATTGATTTAATTAATATTGCGCCACTCGATGATTTACATCATCCAAAAGGTATGATTAAAGAAGCACAAGATTTAGCAGCAGCCGCATTCGGTGCAGATCATACTTTCTTTTCTATTCAAGGTACAAGTGGCGCTATTATGACAATGGTGATGAGCGTTTGCGGTCCTGGTGACAAAATCCTAGTACCACGAAACGTGCATAAATCAGTAATGTCAGCTATTATTTTCTCAGGGGCAAAACCGATTTTCATGCATCCTGAAATCGATCCGAAGCTCGGTATTTCTCATGGAATCACAATTCAATCTGTCAAAAAAGCACTTGAAGAGCACTCAGATGCAAAGGGCTTACTTGTTATTAACCCAACGTACTTTGGATTTGCTGCAGACTTAGAACAGATTGTACAATTAGCACATTCTTATGACATCCCTGTACTAGTCGACGAAGCTCATGGTGTTCATATTCATTTTCACGATGAATTACCTATGTCAGCGATGCAAGCTGGTGCGGATATGGCAGCAACAAGTGTTCACAAATTAGGAGGCTCTTTAACTCAAAGTTCTATTCTTAATGTGAAAGAAGGCTTAGTGAATGTAAAGCATGTCCAATCTATTATTAGCATGCTTACAACCACATCAACTTCTTACATCTTGTTAGCATCCCTTGATGTTGCGAGAAAACGTCTTGCTACAGAAGGAACAGCACTCATAGAACAAACAATACAATTAGCTGAGCATGTTCGTGATGCTATAAATTCTATTGAGCATCTTTACTGTCCTGGAAAAGAAATGTTAGGTACAGATGCTACCTTTAACTATGATCCTACAAAGATAATTGTATCTGTAAAAGATTTAGGTATTACCGGCCACCAAGCTGAAGTATGGCTTAGAGAGCAATATAACATTGAAGTAGAACTCTCAGATCTATACAACATACTATGTCTTATCACTTTGGGAGATACAGAAAGTGATACAAATACACTTATTGCAGCATTACAAGATTTAGCAGCAACATTTAGAAATAGGGCAGATAAAGGTGTTCAAGTACAAGTAGAGATTCCAGAAATTCCAGTGCTAGCACTTTCTCCTCGAGATGCTTTTTATTCGGAAACAGAAGTCATTCCATTTGAAAATGCAGCGGGTCGTATTATAGCTGATTTTGTTATGGTTTATCCACCAGGGATTCCAATCTTTACTCCGGGGGAAATTATTACACAAGAAAACTTAGAGTATATTCGTAAAAACTTAGAAGCAGGTTTACCTGTACAAGGTCCTGAAGATATGACATTACAAACATTACGTGTTATTAAAGAGTACAAGCCTATCAGTTGATAGGCTTTTTTTTCACCTTTTTTCCTTTTCTTCATACGATACTTAAGAATGTAACGTATAGGTGGGGATACTATTATGATTGTAATAGGCCGTTCTATTGTACATCCTTATATTACAAATGAATACGAGCCATTTGCAGCAGAGAAACAACAAATTTTATCAATAATGGCAGGAAATCAAGAAGTTTATTCCTTCCGAACAGCTGATGAACTCAGCTTTGATCTCAATTTACGAGTTAATATTATTATCTCTGCACTAGAGCTTTTTCAAAGTGGATTTCAGTTTCGTACATTTCAGCAATCCTTTTGCAACCCCCAGTATTGGAAAAGAACGTCTCTTGGAGGATTCGAGCTTCTTCCAAACATACCACCTTCTATTGCCATACAGGATATTTTCAAAAACGGAAAACTATATGGAACTGAATGCGCAACCGCTATGATCATTATTTTTTATAAAGCTTTACTATCATTGTATGAGGAAGAAACTTTCAATCGTCTATTTGCAAACCTTTTACTTTATACATGGGACTACGACCAAGATCTAAGGCTCATAACAAAAAACGGTGGCGATCTTGTTCCAGGTGACCTCGTTTACTTTAAAAACCCACAAGTAAATCCAGCTACGATTGAATGGCAAGGAGAAAATACAATCTATTTAGGAAATTTCTTTTTTTACGGGCATGGCGTAGGTGTAAAAACAAAAGAAGAAATTATTTATTCATTAAATGAACGACGAGTCCCTTACGCTTTTATTTCAGCTTTCTTGACCGATACTATTACCCGTATCGATAGTCGTATAATGAGCCAATACGCTTCTTCTAGTACACCACAGACCTCCATAAGCTTTATTCCGATTAGGGATGATGCAATCGTTGCAACAGTTGGTCATACAACTACAATTTATTAAAAAAGCGCCTACACATGTAGGCGCTTTTTCTTATTATTAAGCTTTTGTATGTTCTTTATGGTCACATTCGCAATGAGATCCACATTTCCCGTATAGTACTGTTGATTTTTCATCTTCAAAATGTCCAATTGTTCCTTCACACACTTGGCATACGATTGTTCCCATTTTCATTTCCCCCTGAGTTTCAATAGTAATCTATTTATTTATCATTAAGCTTTCGCATTATCTTTTCTAGCACAGTCACAATTTGTTCCGCATTTTCCGTAAAGTACCGTCGTTTTCTCATCTTCAAAATGTCCGATTGTTCCTTCACATACTTGGCATACGATTGTTCCCATTTTTCATTTCCCCCTAAGTTTATGGTCCTAAAAACTTTTAGCTGTCCATTTCCTATCAATTATTGGGCTTTTGTATGCTCTGTGTGATCACATCCGCAAGATCCACATTTCCCGTAAAGTACCGTTACTTTCTCATCTTCGAAGTGTGCAATTGTACCTTCACAATCTTGACATACGATTGTTCCCATTTTTCATTTCCCCCTAAGTTTATAATCCCAAAAACTTTTTTGTAACCGCTTAACTTTCTGTCTTCATTTTAATATGTTATACTTTTTACGTCAATAGGTTTTTAGTATAACACATTAAATATTTTCAATTTAAATTAGTATGCGATATTCAAATAAAAAACAGCCATATTTATAAGTACGACTGTTTCACATTAATTATTCTTCATATTCCGCATGTAAAGAAGTTGACGGAACTAGAAATTTGAAAAACTGAGCTAACTCCTTTGCTTCCTCTTCTGATCCTAATTTAAAAATCTCCTGTATATATTGAACATTCTCTACATCATCTCGTCCAAGTAAAGTAGACCTTCCTGTTTGCATACAAACAATGAGCGGCTTTCCAAAAAACATATTTGTATAAATAACACCAAAATCATAACGTGTATCATGTGTCATAAACCCTAAAAATCGTACCTTCACACTTTCATGCTCATCATACAATTTTTCAAACATTGGTTTCCACCTTTCTACATCACGTTTCATTAATAGTATATTAAACAAAACATGTAATACTCCTTTTAATTGTCAAAAAATTCAGTAGGATGTAGAATGATAGTATTCTACTAAGTTAGGGGGAACTTATATGCAACACGCCTTTATTACGCTTGTACCGAAATCCAACCAACAATCAGTTTCAATAGATGATATAAAACAACTTTTTCATTATTATAAAGCAGTTACTTCTAAAACTGGTGCCCAAATTAATTACACGTATACAAATACCGCTTTTCCTTATGAAATTTTAGATACATCTACAACAACATTAAAACTTCAATCCAATCACGACCGGTATGACTCAATTTATATTGGTGTTGGTATAGAAAATGAACAATCTTTCATCCAAGTTTCTTTACCACCTAATGCAACATTTGGTGACAAAGGGAAAGCAAATGAATTTTGCCGTTTTTTAGCGAAGAAATTAGAGGGAGAGTTACAATTATTTAATGGAAGAACAATGTATTTTTATAAACGCTAATTTAAAAAATAGATAATATGATTAAAAATAATATACAATTCGAACATGTAAGAAATAAAGCTTGCTTTCTTACGTGCAATACAAAATATGCTATTACATAGGCTAAATATAGAAATACGAAAAAAAGAATAACTTTATAATGAAACTTATCACCATTCGATAATGTTAATACAGTGGAAAAGCCACTCCATAGTAGTAAATGATAAAATATAACATGTAATATTTTCATGGAACCTTCTCCTTTGACATGCTCTATTTTATTAATATATGGGGGTACGTTTGAATCAATTACATATTATAGGATGATATATATTACCTTTGAAGTAAGTTAAGCCGGAATCATTTGTTAAAGTATTATATATTCATTCGACAAGTACGTTTAAAGACCTTGCAAGTCATTTGATGAAAATAAAAATAGCCCCTCTCTTACAATAAGAGAAGGGCTATTTACATTACTTAAATTATTTTACAATGTGAATTGGCATTCCAAGAGCAACTTCAGCTGCTTCCATTGTGATTTCACCTAATGTTGGGTGAGCATGGATTGTTTGAGCGATATCTTCAGCTGTCATTCCAGCTTCGATAGCTAAACCAATCTCAGAGATAATATCAGAAGCACCTGCACCTGCAACTTGAGCACCTACAAGAAGACCATCTTCTTTACGTGTTACAAGTTGTAAGAAACCGTCAGTGCTGTTTAATGATAATGCACGACCGTTAGCAGCGAATGGGAACTTAGATACAGTTACAGTCATTCCAGCTTCTTCAGCTTGTTTTTTAGTGTAACCAACAGATGCTAATTCTGGATCAGTGAAGCATACTGCAGGAATTCCGATGTAATCGATAGCTGATGCATGGCCACTAATTGCTTCTACAGCTACTTTACCTTCGTAAGAAGCTTTGTGAGCTAATGGTGGTCCAGGAACGATATCACCGATTGCATAGATGTTTGGTACATTTGTACGACATTGCTCATCGATTTCGATGATGCCGCGGTCAGTCATTTTAACTCCAACCTGCTCAAGACCGATTTCTTGAGTGTTTGGACGACGACCTACAGTTACTAATACGTAATCTGCTTCTACAGTTTGGATTTCACCTTTAACTTCAAAGCTAACTTTTACGCCAGTTTCTGTTTCTTCAACGCCTTTAGCCATAGCTTTTGTATGGATATTTACGTTACCTTTTTTCTGTAGAGCACGTTTAACAACAGAGCTCATAGCTTTTTCGAAACCAGCTAAGATTTCGTCGCCAGCTTCTACTACAGTAACTTCTGTACCGAAGTTAGCATATGCAGTACCTAATTCCATACCGATGTAACCGCCGCCGATTACAACAAGTTTTTTAGGAATTTCAGGTAAGCTTAAAGCACCTGTAGAGTTGATAACACGTTTAGAGTATTTGAATCCTGGAATTTCGATTGGTGTAGAACCAGTTGCAAGAACAGCATTTTTAAACGTATAAGTTTGAGCTGCATCTTCAGTCATAACGCGTAATGTATTAGCATCTACGAAGTAAGCTTCACCGCGAATGATTTCAACTTTGTTACCTTTAAGAAGGCCTTCAACACCGCCAGTTAATTTCTTAACTACGCCGTTTTTCCATTCTTGAACTTTTGTAAAGTCAACTTTTACGTTTTCTGCAGTAATACCCATGTCATCAGAATGCATTGCATTCTCATAACGATGACCTGCATTGATTAACGCTTTTGAAGGAATACATCCAACGTTTAAGCATACGCCACCAAGGTTAGCTTTTTCAATGATTGCTACCTTTTGACCTAATTGTGCTGCACGAATTGCCGCAACGTATCCACCAGGACCTGCACCAACAACGACTGTATCTAATTCAATTGGGAAATCTCCTACTACCATTGTTATTACGCCTCCATTACTAATAATTGTGGGTCATTCAATAGACGTTTAATTTGGTTTAACGCTTTTTGAGCAGTTGCACCGTCAATTAAACGATGGTCAAAGCTTAGAGATAATGCTAATACTGGAGCTGCAACGATCTCACCGTTTTTCACAACTGGTTTTTCAGCGATACGGCCGATACCAAGGATTGCTACTTCTGGGTGGTTGATAACTGGAGTGAACCATTGTCCACCTGCAGAACCAATGTTTGTAATTGTGCAAGAAGCACCTTTCATTTCAGCTGGAGCTAGACGACCTTCACGTGCTTTACCAGCAAGATCATTGATCTCGTTAGAGATTGTGAAGATAGACTTACGATCTGTATCTTTAACAACTGGTACTAATAGACCTTTGTCTGTATCAGCTGCGATACCGATATTGAAGTAATGTTTATGAACTACTTCTTGAGATGCATCGTCTAAAGAAGTGTTTAACATTGGGTATTCACGTAATGCAGATGTTAAAGCTTTAACAACGTACGGAAGGTAAGTTAATTTAATACCTTTGTCAGCTGCTACTGCTTTGAACTTCTTACGGTGAGCAACAAGTTCTGTTACATCTACTTCGTCCATTAATGTTACGTGAGGAGCTGTGTGTTTAGAGTTAACCATTGCTTTCGCAATCGCTTTACGGATACCACTCATTTTCTCACGAGTTTCTGGATATTCACCAGCTGGGATTGGTTGTGCTTTTGGTGCTTCTTCTTTCGCTGCTGCTGGAGTAGCTTCTACTGCTGCTGGAGCCTCAGTTGCTGCTACAGTTTGTCCACCATTTGCAAATGCATCGATGTCAGCTTTTACGATACGGCCATTCTTACCAGTACCAGCTACTTTATGAATGTCTACACCTTTTTCACGAGCGTATTTACGAACAGATGGCATAGCGATTACGCGCTCATTTACTACTTCTGCAGTTGCTGCTGGAGTAGCTTCCGCTGCTGGAGCTTCTACTGCTGCTTCTTCAGCTTTTGGAGCTTCATCATGATCGTCACCTTTAAATTTAAGGTTTTCGTATCCAGGAGCATCAAATTTAATTAATGTATCTCCTACGATTGCAACTGTTCCTTCTTCTACAAGTACTTCAAGTACTTTACCTTTAACAGGAGAAGGGATTTCTACTACTGCTTTATCATTTTGTACTTCAAGAAGTACATCGTCTTCGTTTACTTCATCGCCTGGTTTAATAAACCATTTTACGATTTCACCTTCGTGGATACCTTCACCGATATCTGGTAGTTTAAATTCAAATGCCACGGAATTCAGCCCCCTGATTCATTTCATTATTATGGAATATGTACAAAAGAAACCAGCATGTGCTGATTTCTTTTGCACATGAAAAGCTAAAAATTAGAAGTTCATTACTTTGTTTACAGCTTCAACAATATCTTTGTGGTTTGGTAACCATACGCTCTCTGCTTGAGAGAATGGGAATACTGTATCAGCAGCTGCAACACGTACAACTGGAGCTTCTAAGTTTAAGATTGCACGGTCGTTAATTTCCGCTACAACGTTAGCTGCAATACCAGCTTGTTTTTGAGCTTCTTGAACTACAACTACGCGACCTGTTTTTTCAACAGAAGCGATGATTGTTTCGATATCTAATGGTTGAACTGTACGTAAGTCAACAACCTCTAAAGAGATACCTTCTTTTTCAAGTTCTTCAGCAGCTTTTAATGCAGCGTGAACCATAGCACCGTAAGCGATAACAGATACATCTGTACCTTCACGTTTGATATCAGCTTTACCTAAATCAATTGTGTAATCACCTTCTGGTACCTCTTGACGGAATGAACGGTACAATTTCATATGCTCTAAGTAGATAACTGGATCGTTGTCACGAATCGCAGAGATTAAAAGACCTTTAGCATCGTATGGAGTAGATGGAATAACAACTTTTAGACCAGGTTGTTGAGCCACTAATCCTTCTAAGCTATCAGCATGAAGTTCAGGAGTATGAACACCACCACCGAATGGAGAACGAACTGTTACTGGAGCAGTCCAACGTCCACCAGAACGGTAACGCATACGAGCTAATTGACCAGAAATTGAATCCATTACTTCATAAACGAAACCGAAGAATTGGATTTCTGGAACTGGACGGAATCCTTCAAGTGCAAGACCAACTGCAAGTCCACCAATACCAGACTCTGCAAGTGGAGTATCCATTACACGATCTTCACCAAATTCAGCTTGTAAACCTTCAGTAGCACGGAATACACCGCCGTTTACACCAACGTCTTCACCAAATACAAGTACGTTAGGGTCATTTTTCATTTCAACGCGTAAAGCATCAGTGATTGCTTGAATCATTGTCATTTGAGCCATGGCTTACTTCGACTCCTTTTCTTTGTAGATTTCATATTGTTCAGCTAAGTTGTAAGGCATTTTTTCGTACATGATTTCCATTAAATCAGTTACTTTTTGTTTTGGAGCTTGGTCAGCCTTAGCAATTGCTTGTTTGATATCTTCTTTTGCTTCTTCGATTACTGTCTCTTCAACTTCTTGAGACCATAGGCCTTTAGCTTCTAAGAACTTACGGAAGCGTACGATTGGGTCTTTTTGTTCCCATTCGTTTTCGATATCTTTTGTACGGTAACGAGTTGGGTCATCACCAGCCATTGTATGTGGACCGTAACGGAATGTTAAAGTCTCGATTAAAGTAGGGCCTTCGCCATTTACTGCGCGCTCACGAGCGAAAGCAGTTGCTGCGTATACAGCTAATGGATCCATACCGTCTACTTGAATTCCGTAAATACCTGCTGCTACTGCTTTTTGTGCTACAGTTTTAGCTGCAGATTGCTTTTCTACTGGAGTAGAGATTGCATAACGGTTGTTTTGAACAACGAAGATTGCTGGAGCTTTGAATGCACCTGCAAAGTTCATACCTTCGTAGAAGTCACCTTGTGAAGCACCACCGTCACCAGTGTAAGTAATTGCAACAGATTTTTTACCACGTAGTTTCATACCTAACGCAACACCAGCAGTTTGGATGATTTGCGCACCGATAATGATCTGTGGAGCTAATGCATTTACATTCTCAGGCATTTGGTTACCCATGAAGTGTCCACGAGAGAATAAGAATGCTTGGTATAATGGTAATCCGTGCCATACTAATTGTGGTACATCACGGTATCCTGGTAAGATGAAGTCTTCTGCTTCAAGTGCGAAATGACTTGCTAATTGAGAAGCTTCTTGTCCAGCTGTAGGTGCGTAGAAACCTAAACGTCCTTGACGGTTTAAAGAAATAGAACGTTGATCTAATACGCGAGTATACACCATACGACGCATTAATTCTTTTAATTGATCATCAGATAATTCAGGCATAGCTGCTTCATTCACAACTTCACCGTTTTCATTTAAAATTTGTAATGTTTCAAATTGAGCTGCGATAGCTTTCATTTGCTCATCAACATTAAATAGGGTCTTTTTTGTTTTAGTACCCATTCCGTTCACCTCTTCCTCTCTTGAACCATATTCTGAAACGCTTTCACTGGCTATTTTCCAGTTTAAAAAGCGCAACGATGTAAACCAACATGTTTGTATGTCGGTTGAGAATAATTTTGTGTACCTAACAATCTGTACTAATGTTTTTTCAGAAACATATTAATACAATCTTGATCACGTTTTTTAGTTTACAACTATTCTAATTACGATGTCAATTACTTTGAATACGTTTTTTTATAAATAATATGCAGGTTTCTACTACACAAACGTGTTTTTATTTTTTACATCTGTATTAGTAAGCATTGACCTACTGTTATATTATTCCCTTTTTCACTTATTTTTTCTCTTAGAATAATATGTAAACGATTTAATTCTCTTTAGTTTTTCTCTCTTCGTAACAAAAATATACAAACTACTCTTCCTTTTTTAGGTAAATACCTATACATTTCTACCCTCTCTTCCATACATTATAGTAACCGCAGTATTAGCGGGAAATGATAAAGGAGGTCATCTCATGTACGGATACTCATATTGCTATCCAACTTGTTCATATCCTTCCTACGGTTATGGCGGTTCTTGTGGCGGGTCTGGACGCGGCTTCGCCTTAATCGTTGTGTTGTTTATTCTTTTAATTATCGTTGGTGCTGCTTGCATTCGCTAATTGTAAAACGAAACAACTATGGAAAGAAAAAGACGGCTTTGCCGTCTTTTTCTGTTTACCACATACATAACTACTCTATAATAGAACGATTTCCAAAATGCCTTCCCTTTCTTGCCGATGACTTTTTCCATCTCCTTTGGTAGACTAAAGAGGAAAGGAGAGATTACATATGCTTACAATGAAAGATGTTATTCGCGAAGGAGATCCTATTTTGCGCAACGTTGCAGAAGAGGTGTCCTTACCGGCAAGCGAAGAAGATACAACTACCTTAAAAGAAATGATTGAATTCGTAATAAATAGCCAAGATCCTGAAATGGCTGAAAAATATAGTTTACGCCCTGGAATCGGATTAGCGGCTCCGCAAATCGGTGTTTCAAAAAAAATGATTGCAGTTCATGTAACCGATGCGGATGGTACATTATATAGCCATGCATTATTCAATCCAAAAATCATTAGCCATTCTGTTGAACGTACATATTTACAGGGTGGTGAAGGCTGTCTATCTGTAGACCGCGAAGTACCTGGTTATGTTCCTCGTTATACAAGAATTACAGTAAAAGCAACTTCTATTAACGGAGAAGAAGTAAAATTACGTTTAAAAGGTTTACCAGCAATCGTATTTCAGCACGAGATTGACCATTTAAATGGCGTTATGTTCTATGACCATATCAATAAAGAAAATCCTTTTGCCGCTCCTGATGATTCCAAACCTCTAGAGCGATAATAATAAAAAGGTGGAAGTTAATCTTCCGCCTTTTTATTATGAAATGGGTTCCATATTCACTTATAGCAATCCAGCCCACTTTAGTCCATGATATATACCGTCTTCATTAACATCCTTTGTCACATGATTTGCAAGTTTTTTCAAGTCTTCATGGCCATTTCCCATCACAATACCTGTGCCAACGGCTTCGATCATTTCTAAATCATTTAAGCCATCTCCAAATGCATACACTTGATCACGATTAAAACCTAACTTTTCAATGTATTTCTCAATTCCTTTTGCCTTAGAACCACCATTCGGAATGATATCCATTGAATATGCATGCCAACGAATAAAATGAAAATCTGGATAATGATTAATAAACTTTTCCTCTTCATTTACTTCACAAAAAAGTAGTGTTTGATAAATATTACGTTCCTCATAAAAATTAGGCTCATATGCTGGATGCTCAAAGTTTAAGCTTCCAAAGCCTTCTTTCACATAATCATGATATTCCACTGATGCTCTCATATCTTGATGGTCAAGATATACAAGTGGATATCCTTCTTGTTTTGCAAACTGAGTAAACTTATGTAAAGCATCTGGATGTAACGGATTATTAAATATTACCTCATCTTCAAAGACAACATATTGTCCATTAAAACTAACATAATTATGTATATCAAGTTCCTTACGAATATCTTCGAACATAAATGGCGCGCGCCCTGTCGCAATTGCTACATGTACACCTTTTTCTTGTAACTGTTTTACTGCATCTCGTGTAGATTGCGGAATTTTTTTATCATGATCTAATAATGTTCCATCAATATCAAAAAAGACAATTTTATCATTCATTTGTCAAAATCCTTTCTGGCACTCTATATTCCTATTTTGAATATCACTTTTCAAATTCTAAAAAAAAGTATAACATATTAAACATCTGTGAAGAAAGCGTTCCCTTTCTGACCTTATTTGTAAACTTTGCATATATATATTAGTAAAACATGTGGATACTTGTTCGTATGAATTTTCTTTTCCATTCTTCCTCATACTATACCTATAACTAACGGCTACTAATCGTTACTATAGAATAACTTTCACTGTATGGGAAAGGACAAGATTCACCATTCACTTTTGTCCTATCTCTTATATCAGAGATAGAGTTTTCACTAGTAATAGGCATGTTTAAAATAAGGAAAGGAAGGAGTAATCATGCTGAAGAAGCTGAAGAAAAAGCTCAAGCGTTATTTAAATGGTCTAGTCCGTAAAAAGACAGTCGCTTAAATTGTGCCCATTTCGGGCTTTTTCTTCATTCTCATTCGAAAAAACATGAAAATCGTGACTGTTTGCTTTATAATAAGTAACAGATAATGCAAAACATAGACAAGGAGAGGTTTTCCAAATGATTTTTAAAGTATTTTATCAAGAAAAATTAACTGAGGTTCCAGTACGTGAAAATACAAAAGTTTTATATTTAGAGGCTACGTCTGAAAAGGATGTTCGTACAAAATTAAATAAGTTCGCATATAATATCGAGTTTGTTCAGTCTGTTACTGGCGCTCATCTTGAATATGAAAAAGAAAACGCTGATTTAACATTAGCGGAAATCGTATAGCGATATGAAATTTCTAAAAAACGACCAAGTTGCTGTATTTGCTCTCGGTGGGCTTGGTGAAATCGGTAAAAATACATACGCTGTTCAATTTCAAGATGAAATTATTATAATTGATGCTGGAATTAAATTTCCAGAGGACGAACTTCTCGGAATCGATTATGTAATACCAGACTACACTTATTTTGTGCGAAACGAAGATAAAATTAAAGGGTTATTCATTACACATGGTCACGAAGATCATATCGGCGGAATCCCTTACCTATTACGTCAAGTGAACATTCCAATTTACGGCGGAAAATTAGCAATTGCACTCATCAAAAACAAACTAGAAGAACACGGCTTACTTCGTAAAGCAAAACTTTACGAGATTCAAGAAGATGACGTTATTAAATTCAAAAAAACGTCTGTATCCTTCTTCCGTACAACTCACAGTATTCCAGATTCGTACGGCGTTGTTGTGAAAACACCTCAAGGTCAAGTCGTTCATACAGGTGACTTCAAATTTGACTTCACACCAGTTGGTGAACCAGCTGATTTAACAAAAATGGCTGAAATCGGTAAAGATGGCGTACTATGTCTATTATCTGATAGTACGAACAGTGAAGTTCCAAACTTTACTATGTCTGAGCGTCGCGTTGGTGATAGCATTCAAGACATTTTCCGTAAAGTAGAAGGACGGATTATATTCGCAACCTTTGCATCAAATATTCACCGCTTACAACAAGTTGTTGAAGCTGCTGTTGAAAACAACCGTAAAGTAGCTGTGTTTGGTCGAAGTATGGAAGCAGCGATTGAAATTGGACAAAACCTTGGTTATATTCGTTGCCCGAAAGATACATTCATAGATGCATCTCAACTAAACCGCTTACCAGCTAATAAAGTTGTTATTTTATGTACAGGTAGTCAAGGTGAACCGATGGCAGCACTTTCACGTATTGCAAACGGTACACACCGCCAAATTCAAATTATTCCTGGAGATACAGTTGTTTTCTCTTCTTCACCAATTCCAGGAAATACAATTAGCGTAAGTCGTACAATTAACATGTTGTACCGCGCTGGCGCTGATGTAATTCATGGGAAACTTTCAAATATCCATACAAGTGGACACGGTGGACAAGAAGAACAAAAGTTAATGTTACGTCTAATTAAACCGAAGTACTTCATGCCAATTCATGGTGAATATCGTATGCAGCGTATGCACATGAACATAGCAAATGATTGTGGCATCCCTGAAGAAAATTGCTTCATTATGGATAATGGCGATGTTCTTGCTTTACGTTCGGATGAAGCTAGCGTAGCTGGAAAAATCCCATCTGGTTCGGTTTACATTGATGGAAACGGTATTGGAGATATTGGCAATATCGTATTACGCGATCGTCGTATCCTTTCTGAAGAAGGACTTGTAATTGTAGTTGTAAGCATTGATATGAAAGAATTTAAAGTTGCAGCAGGACCTGATATCATCTCACGCGGTTTCGTTTACATGCGTGAAAGTAGCGATTTAATCAATGATGCACAAACATTAATTACAACTCATTTAGAAAAAGTAATGGAGCGTAAAACAACACAATGGTCTGAAATTAAAAATGAAATTACAGACACATTAGCTCCATTCCTATATGAGAAAACGAAACGCCGTCCAATGATTTTACCAATCATTATGGAAATATAAGAAAAGGACAATGCCATGAAGGCATTGTCCTTTTCTTTTCTCTTATCTTAAAAAGTGTTTAAATCGATCCACTTCATCGTCATGACCAATGACAATTAATATATCTCCTGCTTGAATATTCTCCGTAGCTCGAGGGGATACGATAACTTCTTTGCCTCGTTTAATTGCTACAATATTCAATCCAAACTTCGCACGAATATCTAATTCAATTAAAGAGTGCCCATCAATTTTTTTATTCGCAATAATCTCTACAATACTATGCTCATCTGAAAGCTCAAGGTAGTCTAGCACATTGCTTGATGCAATATTATTAGCAATCCTTTTCCCCATATCACGTTCTGGATGCACAATATGATCTGCACCTATTTTACTTAACACTTTTTCATGATAATCATTTTGAGCTTTTACAGTAATATTTTTTACACCCAACTCTTTCAAAATCAAAGTCGTTAAAATACTTGAATTTAAATTATCTCCAATAGCAACGACTACGTGATCAAAATTTCGAATACCAAGGCTTTTTAATACCATCTCATCTGTTGAATCTGCAATTACAGCATGCGAAGCTATATTTGCAAATTCATTAATTTTATCCTCATCTGAATCGATTGCCATTACTTCCATTCCTAATTGAGCTAGTTCTCGGCAAATACTTCCACCAAAGCGACCAAGTCCAATGACAGCAAATTCTTTTTCTTTCTCACCCACGGGAATTCCTCCAATAACTTCAAGTACTATTTATTTTCAGTGTAACACACTTTATATGCGTCACAAAAACTGTAATTAGCTCTTATTTTTGTTTTTGTATATAAAAATATTGTTGCAAGTAAAAAGCGATACCAACAAGTAGCATAGCAAATACAAATATATTTCCAAAAGAACTAAATGTTTCAAAAACGAATAATAATGTTTCTTGACCAAAAAAGGCAAATAGAAGCTGTGTGAATGCAAATAACAACGCCCATATGTAATGATGTTGATGGAATAAATAATGCGTTGCACCTAAAAAAGCAATAAACGAAAAGATAAAGATCCACCAATTTTCTAAAAATAGTTGCCAATTAGAAAATTGATATCCATTTACTAATATCGCAATAAGCGCGATAACTACCATCGTCGGCACACTCCAAAATAATGCCCGTCCTCTAAAGAAACGAGTGCCTTTAACATCTCCTTTTTCATGTGCAATATATGTTAGTACTACTGTGCTTATATACAAAACAGAAAGAATTGTTAAAACGATAATAAGCCAAAAATGTAATTGATAATATTCATGCTCTATATTTGTCACGATTGCAGCTAACATGCACGGAATTAACATTCCCGTCCAACCATCTACTTTTCTTTCATTCCAAAAGACCGTATTACCAATCCTTATTCCTAACAACATAAAAATAATGATACCCAATACAAATAACGTAGTTTTATTCCCTACTAAACTCGTTGAAAAAGCAATTAATCCAATAAATAAAAAGAGCACAAACCCATTCATAATTTCTAGTACAGGTGATAAATATCTCTTCACCCATTTGTATGTTTCGTCATATTCATTATTATCTACTAGACGATAGGCATAAAAACTTATCCCAAAATAAACCGCCGCAATAATAACGTACGCATATAAGACGAAACATAAAATCGCACTGCTAATTTGCACGTAATTCCCCACCCTTTTTTCTATGTTTCACATTGATTTTACACACTTTTCATACTAAAAGTAAACATATATAAGTTAGTCAAATAATTAATAATGAGCAGTGGCTAACCCCCCTGCTCATTATTAAAACAGTACAATTAACTTTAATTCTTCCATTTGTATGTCAATGTCTAAAATCAATCTATACGAGCGTTACTTACACCTCAGAACAAAAAGTTTTTTGGAGCCTTCAAGAAAGTGGAAGTTTTATTTTCTATTCCCTTTCCACTTTACATATTGGCTTAAAAATGTAATTGCCTTTTCAATCACTTCTTCGTCTGGTTTTAATTTTGCATGATGTAAACCATATTCTGAATTTACTCCAAGCCAAAACATAAATCCAGGGATTTCTCGAAGCATATAACCAAAATCTTCACCCGTCATTGCCTCAGTACATGTAATAACATTCATATCAGTTTGTTTATGTACAAATTCCATAAACTCTCTCGTTAACTCTTCATGGTTATATACTTGATGATACATTGCTCCGTAATCTATAATCGCCTCACACTGGAAAGAAGCTTCGATACCTGCAACAATTGACTCAATTCTGCTTTTCACACGCTTCATTGATTCCACTGATAATGTTCGAATCGTTCCTTCTAAACGAGATTTTTCTGCAATAATATTTTGAACCGTACCACCAGTAATTTTCCCGATTGTAATTACTGCACTATCAAGAGGATTTACATTGCGACTAATAACGGATTGAAGCTGTGTAACAAGATGACTCGCTGCAACAATCATGTCATTTGCAGTATGTGGATAGGCAGCATGGCCACCTTTCCCTTTTAAATCAATATATAATTCTGAAGTATTGGCAAATAACAGTCCTTCTTTCGTTGCAATTGTCCCCACAGCGTATTCTGGTGCAATATGAAGACCAAGAATTATATTTGGTTTCCATTCTTTTAACTCTTCACTTTCTAACATAGGAAGAGCACCGCCTGGTCCTTCTTCTGCTGGCTGGAATAGAAATACAAGGTCATCATCTATTCTTTCGCTCACAGCTTTCGTTAGAAGGCCTAAACCGATTGTTGTATGTACATCATGGCCACATGCATGCATCATTCCTTCGTGAATAGAAGCAAACTCGTATCCAGTTTCCTCTGTAATTGGTAAACCGTCTATATCTGCACGATAACCTATTATTTTTTCGGGATTTTTTCCATTTACTTTAACGATTACACCCGTTTTCCATGTCTTCACTTCCACAAATTTATGAGAAAGTGTTCCTATATAATCTAAAATATACTGTTGTGTTTTCCATTCCTTAAATCCGATTTCTGGAATTCTATGTAGATCTCTACGAATTTGGACAAATTTGCTTACTGTCATTTTTGCACCTCTATCTATAAAAAGCGTAAGAGCCCATTTACGCTCTTACGCTTTTTTTACTTTTTATTTCTCTGGGTTTAATTGACGAAGCTCTTGTTTAATTTCTGTTTTTGCTTTTGTCTTCTCATCAATTTCTTTAATTACACGTGCTGGAGTACCTGCAACAACTGTGTATGGAGGCACATCTTCTGTTACAACAGCTCCCGCTGCTACAACTGCACCTTTACCTACTGTAACACCCTCTAAAACAACTACATTTGCACCGATTACTACATCATCTTCAACGATAACTGGTTTTGCAGAAGGTGGCTCAATAACACCTGCAAGTACAGCACCTGCACCTACGTGACAGTTTTTACCGACTGTTGCACGTCCACCAAGTACTGCGTTCATGTCGATCATAGAACCTTCACCAATTACAGCACCAATGTTAATTGTTGCATTCATCATAATTACAGCGTTGTCACCAATTTCAACATGGTCACGAATAATAGCACCTGGCTCGATGCGAGCTTTAATACCTTTTAAATCAAGCATTGGGATTGCAGAATTACGACGATCGTTTTCTACAACGTAGTCAACGATGTGCTTATTATTCTCATCAAGAATTGTCTTAATTTCAGACCATTCTCCGAATAATACACCTGATTTTTTATTCACAAATGCTTGTACTGTTTCAGGGAATGTTACTTCTTTTAAATCCCCTTTTATGTATACCTTTACAGGAGTTTTCTTTTCACTTTTTTGAATAAACGAAATAATTTCGTTAGCGTCCATCATTTTCATTCTTGTTGCCTCCTAAATCCATTTATAATGTTACTCTACCAAACGAAAGAGCGAGTAGCAAGATAATAATCTTATTTTCCCCTTTGAATTTCTTCTATAATTTCTAAAAATGCTTGTACTTGCTTCAACTGCCTTGCCGAGTCACTTGTTAACAACCATGTTTCTCTCGTCAGTTGAACAGGTGTTTTATACATATTTTCCTGTACTTCCTTTAAAACAGTAGAAGGTAAAAGGGCATAACCTATACCATTTAAAACAAGTTGTTTACATGTTTCAATTTGGTCAACTACAATCGTTCGCTTAGGCGGATTAGAAAATAAACCATACCACCAATTTTGTATTTGTCCATAATAAGTCGAGTCACTTTTAAATTGAATGAACGGCCTATTTGTTTCTTTTAACATCGAAATATCTTTTATTTCTTTATCAACTAAATACAGTTCATCTTCAAATAATTGTTGCTTCTGACCTTTATATTCTTGTGTTCCCCTCAGTATAGCAACATGCACGTCTCCTTCATAAAACTGCTTTTGCACTTCACTACTCCATCCAGTAAACAGCGATATCTTTACAGAAGGATATTTATGCACAAACTTTTTCAAAACAGGAGGGAGCCAATATTGAC
Organism: Bacillus sp. FSL K6-2944; assembly: GCF_038005385.1. NCBI lineage: Bacteria > Bacillati > Bacillota > Bacilli > Caryophanales > Bacillaceae > Bacillus > Bacillus sp. FSL K6-2944. The sequence goes on from NZ_JBBOTE010000001.1 coordinate 2,776,417, forward strand.
CAATAACTGATGCAACAGCTATTTTTAACGTTCCATGAGTTTCCGTTCTGAAAACAGCCAGCTCACTTTTTATATCTTCTTCCCTTTGCAACATTTCTTTGGCATAATTTGCAACTTTTTCCCCTTCAGGTGTAATTGTCAATCCTTTTTGTGAGCGAATAAAAAACTTCATTCCCCATTGTTTCTCCATAGATTGTAATCGTTGACTCAGCGCAGGTTGGGAAACAAATAAACGTTCCGCCGCTTTTCTCATATTTGATTCCTGAGCTAACACAACCATCATTTGAAAATCATCAATTTGCAACTTTCTCCCTCTTTCCTTAGCTTCCATACACCTTATTTCAATAAGCTTTTCATCCTTAATTTACCCGAATGCTTTCATTCAGAAAATACAATTGTCCAGCACAAACTTTCCTTATGTTTTATGTCTTTTTAAATATAATACATACACAAGTGATATGCACGAAAAAAAAGTGACTTCTTCGTTTCTATGAAGTCACTTTTTTCACTTTATCGATTATGTTGCCTTACTTTCTTATTCAACAATTTTAAAATAGCCCGACGTGTTAAAATCCCCTCAAAATAGCCTTCTTCATTAACAGCGCAAATAAAAGGATGATCAATTGTCATTTCTAAAGCTTTTGCAAATGAATCGTCTAATTTAAGAACAGGTATATCTTCTTTCATCACCTGCTCTACTTTCATATCATCGAGCCTTTCAAACTCAATACGTTCTAATCCTAACATACCATCTAATATCATGGCAGTACTAATCAAACCATGTAGTTTATACATTGGATCTAAGACAGGTATCGCTGAATATCCAGATTTTACAAGAACGAGTAAAGCATGTTCTAAACTATTTCCAATTTGGACATGAGCTACTTTTTCCGATGAAATCATTAAATCCTTCACAAGAATTTGTTGAAATTCGTCTTTCGGAATACTAATCATATTACATCCCCCATTTTCCCTTTTTCCTGCTTATGTTCACAACTCTATTCACATTTTATGACAGCGTTTTCATATTATTATTTTGTCCTAAATTTATTTCAATAAAAATACAATCACACAGCTATTTTAGCATACCGCACAAAAAAAAGACTACCATTCCGGTAGCGCTTAATACCCTTTATTTTTTAATCTGTAAAATAACCTTGTGATTTTTTTATATTGCATCACATCTGTCTGTTTCAAACCATTCTCAATATCTGTAAGTTCCACAGCTAAAATTTCACTTGCGTAATTTTGCTGAAATAAAATATCTAGTAGTAAACTTTCTTCTTCCTTCGTTAAAACAACTTCCCTTTGCATATACCCCTCTCCTTACACTCGCATCGTTACTCTTATTATATAAAAAATTCAACCTATTTAATAGATGTAATATTCAGTTTTCATTTAAAGATATGTAACAATCGTACACATACAAAAAAATCATTTCGTATATCGATTTGCATAGCTAAACGCCGCATAAGCATCCGGCTTAATTTTTGCAGTTAATCCCATCGCTCGAATTTTTTCTGTCATATCTAAAATAAATTCTTTTGTTAAGCCATCATTCCCAATGTCTAAATGAATTTCCATTATGAATCCAGCCCCATCTTGAGCATAAGGATGCAATAACTCCCATATTGTTTGTATATGAGTAGGCGTAAATAGACATGCGATTTCTTGACTAAACTGCGTTTCTAAATATATTTTCTCACGTAAGGTCGCTGGCTTATCTTTTACTGATTTATGGTGTAAACAACCCCAGGCACCTTTTCCAACACGATGAATATGGATTGCTGTAATAAACCTCGTATCCTTTTGATGCGCTTGCGAGTCTGTCCCAATGGATAATCGATACAAATTTCGCGGATCCTTTTCAATGAAACTACAAATACGGTTAAAGACCATATCAAAATTTAAATGTCTCTCTGAAACATTGTAAAATTTATGTGCACCGTCCACAGAGTCACGTCCTTTCAATTAGACAGACTTTTCGTATTCTCATTGTATGGGACAAAAACTAAAATTATAACTTCCTATCCTTTATTCGTTTCAATATTTCGAATTACAAAGTGACAAACTTGGCACGTATAAATTACATTTTGATTAGATTGAGCCGTTAATACATGAATAATCTCAGCAGAACTTTGACAATTAGGACAAATCACAACTGGTAAACGTTCCATACGATAACCTCCTAGTTATATTTCTCCCGCTATTTGCAAAACCCAGCGATAGTGAGAAGTTTAGCTTCACATATTCACCCGGTTGACGGGACTAATTATCCACATGGATAAGCAAACTTGCACGGATTAAATTTTCATTTTAATACCATTGTAGGAAAAATAAAAAACTTCTATACATTACGCTGGAAAGTAATAGAACTAAAAAAGGTACTGCCATGTGGCAGTACCTTTTTTATATGTATCAAGAAATGATATCGTAAATCTCAATTGCAACCATGTCGATATTATCGAATTGATATACTTGAGGTTTTTCACCTTGTTGATACACTTCTAACTCATACATTTCACTTTTATCGAAAAATTTCACGCTACATTTGCGCTCACCGTTCACTTCAAAATAGCGTTGTGCTACTTCACCGCTTTCAGCTTGTTCTTGTAGACTAACAAGTCGAGTTAAAATTCCTTGGAGTAGAGACATGAAATCTCTCCTTTCTCTGATCTTCCTACCAATAGGTTTTACAGCTATACTCATTCTATCCGTCATAACAGAAAAAATGTTCCACACTCTAGGATAAAGGTTATTGGCCAGAAACTCAACTAAAAATTTGTCGAAATGCGAAGGAAAAAACAGAAAGAACATATTTCTCCTTCATTATTGCGGTTTTTATACTGGAAGAATATAATAAAAAACAGAAAAAAGGAGGAATTACAATGAAAAAAATTGAGGTTTATACACAACCCGATTGTCCGCCATGTGTTATTGTAAAAGAATTTTTGAAGCATAATAACGTTGCATATGAAGAATTTGACGTAAAAAAAGACGCTGCTGCTCGCAATCGTCTTTTATACGACTATGATTCTTATTCAACTCCAACAGTCGTAATTGATGGCGAAGTAGTTGCAGGTTTTCAAATTGAAAAGTTACAACAACTACTCAATATAGAATAGGAATAGGTAAATACCTATTCCTATTCTTATCCCGCTATTTGTAGGTAGTAAAACTCCCACCCACTGATTAAAAGTTTCACTTTATAATTGTTGCAACCTTTTTATTTCAGTTAAAAGTTCCTGACTTTCATGATATCCTGCTAACTTCCATTTATCTTGATCCCTTTTCAATGTTACAATTTGATATTGTCCACTTTTTGTCCGCTCATATACATATAAATTTTTATGTTCTTCATCATACGACATTTTCGTTTCTGAATTAAAAGAAAACGGTGCTTCTTTTGCCGGAAGTAAATATTCACCACTTTGTTTATCACTTCTGCTATTTTCATCTGTAAATACTTGAAGGAAATTATCTGTAAAATACGGTGATAACGTCTCTATCATCTTATTCATCGGCAAATGCTTCCCACGAATTGAAAACTGGGTTTCATAGCCTTTTTGTATCGTTGTAAATACTTCTTTCCGATCGACTTCCACTTCCTCTTTTCCTAAAACAGTCGTAACACTATAACCAACTAGAAAGGCAACACATACAAATAGAACAAGCCATATTCCATATTTCCTCATTTTTTCACCTTCCTTTTAAAAGAACTTGTCTTTGTAGTATTCATTGTAACAATGAATATGCAAAGAAAGGACAGATTTCGTTCGTAAAATCTTTACAACGATAGACAGCATTTTCATCACCATTTTCACTATTACCAATTTATGATAAAAACAAACAAAAAATGCACGAATCTCTTCGTGCATTAAAATAAAACATCTTCTTCATATAAATATTCATAAGATAAATCTATAAATAAAAAGTTGTCATCATCAATCGGGAAAGAAAATGTTCGTACCATTTCTCCCGTTTCAATATCTGCATATAAATCTGAAAGCCTCGCCTTATTCTCAAAACGCATTTTCATTATATTCTCGAGAAAATACGGGCGCCAGCTCCAGTTCTTCATATAATAATCCGGCATCACAATCCATTCTCCATCTTTTTTCATAACATTTCCTGATTGTTGGAAACCATCTTCATTACAAATAAATATACGAAAACTACACTGTGATACACTTTGACTAAATTGTAATAACCAATCATTTATATCTTCATTCTTTTTTTGTTTTGATAAAACATCGCCAATGCGATCGCGTAACATCTCTGTTAAATTATAAATTTTTTGTAACTTCTTCTTTTCATGCTGAATAAACTGATGACATTCATTACCTAGTCGCTCTTTCAAAACATTCGTTTCAATAAAATCAGGTAAACATTCTTTTAAATAATTACCTTGATAATATCTTCCGCCGTTCTTCCAAGCATATTGCAGTTGATAAAAAGCATCTATTTCTTCATATAATAAAGTTGCACCAATTCTTCTAGCAAGTAATGATAAAGAATATAAAATATCTTGATAAGATTGTAAAAGTGCTGTTTGCCTTAAGTTCGTTAAATCTACTTTTAAAATATCAGGTGCTAACACGCTAATACGCTCTAAATTACTTGTACCCGTTCCGACTTTATTAATCGAAATTTGAATACCATATGTACGATAATACATAAGCAAATGATTAAATTGCTCTATATCTTCTTTACATTCATGCTCTGTAATCTCTAAAACAATTTGTTTTAAATTTAAACCTTGTTCTTCGTACCTCAATAAAAGTTGAAGCAAGCTTTCATCATCATCATTCATTAATACATTAGCATTCCGATGTATAAATAATAATAATTTTTGATCGCTTTCTAAATAACGATTTAAAGCTTTTTCTACTATAATATTATCCGCTTCCAGTTGAAATTCACTTGGAATCGAATCATCGTGAAAGAAAGAAGCTAAACTTTGTATGCCCTCTTCTGTTTGAATACGTCCTACTACTTCATATCCAATTACAGTATGCTCATCAGCACTAAAAATAGCTTGATAATAAGGAAGGACTTTATCCAAGTTACTCATTACATCTAATGCATCTATCAACGTGCTTCCCTCCCTTTACTTTTCAAAAATTATAACATGATATTTACGGAAAAATAATAAAAAATCCCTTCAGTTTTCCTGAAGGGATTAGAGGGGTAAAATGCTAAGGGGAATTAGCAATTCTACTATGAAGAAAAAAGAGGTCTTAAATATAACGTATATATGACCTCTTGTAAACACTTTTCTTTCATATGTCACAATTCCGTCACATTTAACCGTAAAAAAATGAATCAAACATTCATTTTTTTATCCCTTTTAAAATGGATATTGATGTAAATGTTGTCCTCCATCCATTGTCATGCAAGTTCCATTTATGTACGCAGCTTCATCTGAGCATAAATAATAAGCTAGACCAGCGATTTCTTCTGGCGTACCCAGCCTTCCAAGCGGAACACTTTGTATCGTACGCTTAGCCATTTCTTCTGAAATCCATAATTTATCAGCACCGCCCGTACGTTCAATTGGTCCTGGAGCGATAGCGTTAACTCGTATTCCATATTTACGTCCCCACTCAACAGCGAGCGTCTTCGTCATCGCTAATACTCCTGCCTTTGCTGCAGCCGAATGAATAACTCCTGGACCTGCATCCCATGCATATGTTGCTACCATGTTAATGATATTCCCATTTATACCTTTTTCAATCCAATATTTTCCGACAGCATGGCTACAGTAAAATGTACCGTTTAATACAATATTAATGACCGAATTCCAGCCATTCACGGATAAATCTTCTGCTGGACAAATAAAGTTTCCAGCTGCATTATTTATTAAAACATCAATTCGACCAAACTTCTCATCAATCTGTTCAATCATTTTCTGAATGTCATCCGTATTTCTTACATCCATTTGTACAGGTAATACTTGCCCTGGAAATTGTTCAATTTCCAACTTTGTTTCCTCTAGTTTTTCTTTTGTACGTCCTGTAATAACAACTCGTGCCCCTTCTTTTGCAAAGCGAGTCGCCATTCCTTTTCCCATTCCACTCGATCCACCTGTTATAATAACTACCTTTTCTTTCACATACATCCCCTCCAAAAAAATGAATACACATTCATTTTATCACTTTATTTAATAGAAATCTTTATATTTTTAAAATTTTCTGATATTTTAATGTAAAGAACTTTCTTTTTATTCATTTTTTTCGTAATCTATACTAATTTTTTATTATGTAAAGTATATTTTTAAATAAACTGAAAGGAGATTTGAGTAGCCTGTAAATGGAATAAAAACATTGAGGTATACTCATATTTTTATGACGCACATTACAAGAAGAAATTTTTTAAAAATTGGTATGCGTACTTGTCTCTATTCATTTATAACCAGTGGCATCGGATACTACTATGCTAAATATATAGAACCCCATTTCATTTCTTTTACACAGCACACATTAAAATCACAACTCATCCCAAAAAGTTTTCATGGTATGAAAATTCTTCAATTCAGCGATTTACATCTCGGATACTATTTCTCGCTTCAACATTTATCTCAAGTTGTTTCTAAAATTAATGCTGTAAATCCAGATATTGTCCTTTTTACCGGAGATCTCATTGATAATTATCAAACGTATACTGACACTCCTTTTGTCGCGTCCATTTTAAAAAATATACAAGCCCCCTTCGGTAAATTCGCTATTTATGGTAACCATGATCACGGTGGATATGGAACTGAATACTATGAGCACATCATGCGTGAATCAGGATTTGAACTATTGCTAAATAGTAAAAAAAGAATTCGTCTAATGGATAATAGTGAAATTTCTATTTTCGGTCTCGATGATATACTACTAGGCAAACCAAAAATAGAGAAAACATTACAACATGCACGGCAAAATACTTATAACATCGTTCTTGTTCACGAGCCAGATATCGCGCCGCAAATTTCCAAATATCCAATCAACTTGCAACTTTCTGGTCATAGCCATGGCGGACAAGTACAAATTCCTTTTTTAGGGGCTATTATTACACCATCACTCGCCAAAGACTATATTGAAGGCTTCTATACGATGCAGGATTTAACTCTCTATGTCAATCGAGGCCTCGGAAGAACACGTGTCCCATTTCGTTTCATGTCAAAACCTGAAATCACAATTTTCACACTCCAACATTCGTAATAATTCGCCTATTTTCTTACATATCCTTTCTTGTACGCGCTCATCCATGTTTCGTTTACCATATGATAAAAGTGAGTCCAATAAAGGAGGTATGTTCATGTATCCATATTATCAACCAATTCCAGTCCGTTCAGCACCTATTGGTCCAGTAGGCGACTCACGCTTCTTCCCGTTTTTTGGCGTTCCCTTTCTAGCTGGAATTGCTGGTGGATTGCTCGGCGGAGCATTAGCTTTCGGCCCTCGACCATTTTATCCACCTTATCCACCACCTTTCCCGCCGCCAGCACCTTATCCTTGTTACGGTGGACCATGTCAGCAACCCTACTATTACTAGGTTAAAGTAACGATTCTTTCAAATATTATTCTCTCAACGAGCCATCTCATTACACGCTTATAATAAAACTATTGTTTCTACTCATCCTTCTATTTTTGGAGCATATGAGTAGAAAAAAGTAAAAATCTCTTATGGACATAAGAGGTTTTTACTTTTTTTCATTATTCAGCGTCTGTATTTTGATACGCCATCTTAAACAACTTCACTTGGCTATCAATTTCTTCTGTACTACCATTAATAACATAATAGTAATCACCATCTTTATTTTGTTCACGTGTTTTCACATTATCAGCTAATGTAAGCTGTAAAATCGCCTTAATTCGTGCCTTCATTTCAATATCTAATATCGGGAAAGATATTTCCACTCGCTTCTCCATATTTCGCGTCATCAAATCAGCTGAAGATAAATATATTTTCTCCTCCCCATTATGATGGAAATAATAAATACGGCTATGTTCTAAATATCTTCCAACAACACTAACTACACGAATATTTTCACTTACATTTGGAATACCAGGTCGTAGGCAACATGTTCCTCGAACAATGAGCTCTACCTTTACTCCAGCTTGTGATGCTTCGTACATTTTTTTTATTAACGGTTTATCTGTTAATGAATTCATCTTAGCGATAATATATCCATTTCCATATTGCCTATGATAACGGATTTCTTCATCTATTAAATCCATAAATTGCTCTCTTATATCAAATGGAGCAACCGATAAATGATGAAAATGTGGCTTTGTTGTATAACCACTTAAATAATTAAAGAAATTGGTTGCATCGACCCCAAAATCTTTTCTTGATGTAATATATCCAAAATCAGTATATAACTTCGCTGTTGCATCATTATAGTTCCCAGTTCCGAGATGTACGAACCTTTCGATTTTTCCGTTTTTTCTCCTTACAACTAGCGTAATTTTACTATGTGTTTTCAAGTGACTGACACCGTAAATAACATGACAGCCTGCCTGTTCCAATTCTTTAGCCCAGTGAACATTGTTTTCTTCATCAAACCTTGCCTTTAATTCAACTAATACCGTCACTTGTTTTCCCTTTTCAGCCGCTATCTTTAACGCCTGAATAATCGGTGAATCACCACTTACACGATATAACGTTTGTTTAATCGCAAGTACATTCGGATCGTCTGCCGCATCACGGACAAAATCAACTACCGGCTGAAATGATTCAAAAGGATGATGTAATAAAATATCATGCTCAATTGCTTTTTCAAATACATCTTCTTCATCACCTAAATCTTGAGGCGGTTGCGGAATAAGAGCTGGATATACAAGATGTTCATATAAAGGAGCTAGTTTTTTATATAAAGAAAACAAACATGTTAAATCTAATGGGCCATCCATTATATATACATCTTCATCTTTTACTTCCAGAACCTCATATAATAACGCTAATACTCTTTCATCAATGTGTTCTTTCCCAACTTCTAAACGTACAGCAGCCCCCCACTTACGCTTTTTTAATTCTTTTTCAATTACCTTTAATAAATCTCTCGCACCTTCTTCATGAATCGTTAAATCTGCATTGCGTGTAATACGGAAACGAGTAACAGATGATACTGTATATCCCGTAAATAATTTATGAGTAAAGCTACTAATTACGTCTTCTAATAAAATAAATTTATGCTTTTGCCCTTCACTCGGTAAAATTATGAAGCGCTCAAGTAATGAAGGAACTTGCACAATCCCTAACTTCGTCCTGTTTTCTTCTTCTGCTTGCTTCTCATCATATAAAAGAGTAGCCAAATTCAAACTTTTGTTTAATAACATTGGAAATGGGCGATATGCATCAATAGCTACAGGAGTTAACACCGGAAAAATTTGCTCGTCAAAATACTCTTCTATAAATTCTCGCTGCTCTTTCGTCAAATCATTGAATGTTAAACGTTCAATTCCCTCTAACTCAAGCGCTGGTAATACATAATTTTTAAATGTATCATATTGTACTGTCATTAGTGCATGGGCTTTTATCGCAATTTTATTTAATTGCTTTTTCGGTGTTAAGCCAGCTTTATTTTCTGGTTGATTAAATCCAGCACTCACTTGATCCTTTAATCCCGCTACACGTACCATAAAAAATTCATCTAAATTCGAACTAAAAATACTAATAAATTTCAATCTTTCCAAAAGTGGATTATTTGCATCTTGCGCTTCTTGTAAGACACGTTCATTAAATGCTAACCAACTTAACTCTCGATTATTGTAATAAGCTGTATCATTTAAATTTACTGCATTCCCCTTCAATAATTCCATTCTCTTCACACTTCCCCTTGAAACTTTTTTACTATAATTTAGTTAATTTCATTTTATCAAATTACAATATTACAAAGTGTAAATTTTTCGTAAAGACATCCGTACAACCCTAATGTTTTAGTTCAAATAATAAATTAATATTCGTTTTTAATACTCTTTCTAACTGTTTTTTTTGTTTTTCAGCTTGTACTTTTTCTGCTAATGCCGATTGTTCACATAAAACTTTAAACGTTAATCCCTCTTCGCTTTCTGTTATAGATATGGTATCAATAAGCGATCGTTGCCTTACATTTAAAGTAGCTGAAAATTGTAAAACAGCTCCTAACAGGCGGATTTTTTTTTGTTCGCTTTTATCAAACCAACCTTCAAATGGAGATAAATGTTGTTTAAATAACATTTTTGATTTATACGATGCAATAAGCGCTAGCCTTACTCGATCTTTATGCATCATGCCATCAATTGTCTTATTCGCTAATAAATAAAACGTATGTAAACGGCTTGCTTCTTCGTCTATATATTTGCCTATATTAAATACTTTCGCAGCTTGATGGAACACTTCCCAGTCTTTTACTGACATAGAAATAAGCCCTATTTCCTCAAGTTGTTTGCAAATTAGTCTTCCATGTTTAATAAGTTGAATAACAAATTCCATGTCCATTTCGTATTCATGTGATAGTAAATGCAAACTTTCTTCAACTACGTTCGGATAATATGAAATCCCCAAATCTTTTGTCAACTCTTCATAGAAAACACCTTCTCTTAACCCTTTTCTACTTAATACAAATGCCGGTGCCTCTATAACATGAACAAGTGTATGAAATACTTCAACCGCTGGAATAATCGTATCTGCTCGATCTTTTGCTAATCCTTCCAATTTCTGAAGTTCTATGAACGACAATTTTTCCAATTCCTCTTTTACACTTTCAACATCTTCTTCTTTCATCTTGTATAAATGTAATCCTGCTATAGGATAACATATTAAATTTTGATGGATTTTTACTAAGTTCCTAGCACTACCACCAATTGCAATAAGAGGCAATTTCTTATTGATTAACCATGGTAACGTTCGAAATTGAAACTCTAAATACTGTTGCATTCCCTCTAACTCATCTTTAGTAGGAATATCACCTTTAATAAATTGTTGCTTTAAAGAAAGTGCCCCAAAAGGAAAACTATGGTACTCTAAAATCTCTCTATTTCTAAAGTATGTAACTTCCGTACTTCCCCCACCAATATCTACCGTTATTCCTTCTGAAAACGATGTAGAATTCATAACCGCCAGGTATCCGTAACGCGCTTCCTCATACTCTGATAATACTCTAAGAGTAAAGTCCGTTTGTCCTTCAACAAGCTTTTTAATTTCCTCTTGATTCTCCGACTGTCTAATTGTTGCTGTTGCAACACAAAGTACATGATGCAACTGATGGAATCTTGTACTTTCTTGAAATTGAAATAATGTCTGTAATAATACTTCTATTCCCTCTTCATTCAATACACCATCAATTAAGTAATTCCTTAACCTAGCAACAACTTTCGTATTTTCAATCTCTTTATAAAAACCTCCATTTTGCTTTTCATAAATAACTAAACGCATTGTATTAGATCCAATATCTATAATGGCATACTGTTGTTTTAATATTTCTTTCAAACTTCTCACTCTTTCATTATCAAATTTCAAAAACATATTCTATTACTATTATACAAAATAGTTGTTTTTTGTAACAATATTGCTTTAATATTGAAAATATATACAATCACTTTTTGCGTATAATAAATACCTATTTTATTTATGGTATAATAATGAAAAATTGAAAGGAGATTCAATATGAAACCTTCACAACCACAATCTCAATTACAAAACCAACATTCTATTAATCGACTAGCTCAATCTATTTTCGTTGTGAATCGTCATGCTAAAGCAGCTACTAATCCTAAATATTTATACTGGTTAAAAAAGACAGCTTTAGAACGTTTGATTGCTGAAAAAAAAGCAATTAAAGAAGGATTGCATTTTTCTAGAAACCCACGTTTTAGCCAACAACAATCTGATGTCCTTATACGTTTAGGCGATTATTTTTTCCACATCCCTCCTACGAAAGAAGATTTTCGAATTCTACCGCATCTTGGTCATCTTGAATCCTCCTATCGAAATCCGAAAACAACCTTATCTTTAACAGTAGCAAAAAAAACACTTCAAGATTATATTGGTCCTGAAGCATTAAAACAAGAAAAAAAATTAAGTGAGCCTGTTCCATGGTATAGTCGTACTTATACAAAAAAATAAAACAGTTTGGCCAAGTGTAGGCCAAACTGTTTTATTTTTTCTCTTCTTTAATTTTAATATTTGCTTGTTTATAAAAAGCTACTTTTTCTGTATTATAAGACTTTGTAAATTCATTAAATTTATCTTTTTCTGACTCAATATCCTTATAAGATTGATTTACTACTTTTACTTTTTCACTAATATCTTTTAATTTAGTACCTTTATCTTGTAACATTGTATATAACTCTTTTTCTTGTTTTAAAGATTTGTTATAGCTGTCATACATTTTATTAAATGAATCGTGGCGTTTCTCATACGTGCTTTTCACTTTATCAGCTTGATCTTTCAATTTCTTATCTTCAATTTTCTTCACATACTTATCAGCTGACTTCACTTCTTCTTGCGCTTTATTTAAAACTTCTTTTTCTTTTGTAAGCACTTTTTCTCGTTCAGTTGTATTTTTCACTGCTTGATTCAGTTTTTCTTTAACAGTTTGATTATTATCTTTTCCTTCTTGAACAATCTGGTTATATAATTCTTGTCCTTCTTTCTCTAAAGTCTCAAGTTTTTTTGCATCTTCAAACATTGTTTTTTCTTGTTTAGCAGCGTTTTCAAACGCTACATATAATTCTTCTTCTGGTTTCGGACCGAAACAACCGGCTAATAAAATCATTGATAATGTAGTTACAATTGCTAATTTACTATATTTCAACATCTCTTCCTCCTACTTATAAACGACCATCGTGTAATATAAAAAAGTTATAAAATATGTAATTGTTCTATACACTCGCATCTTTTTTACGAAGATCATTAATATTGTTTGTACAAATTATTACTTGATATTACATTATTCTTTTTGAATTATTTAGCAATTCCATATCCATTTTTAAGTATACTACTTCGTGTTTTTTAAGGCCTGTTCACACTATGTATTACTTTAATATCCACGGAATTTCACCTCAGTCTTAATAAGACTATAATAGTTCACCTGATAAAAGGTGATCGCTCCGCTCTCACGTCTATCATTCCCTTTCCAGCTTTCTATCAATTAATCTCTTTGTTCATTTTACACAGTACAATCGATATCTCGCAACAACTTACAAATATTCTTTTCATTTCCTAAAAAGGAAAAGTGTAGAGCTTGCTTTCCTCTACACTTTTAAAATAAAACACACTGTGCAAATTGCATTGGCACTACCATCATAATTATATGCTTATTTCATATATTTTTAAAGACTTTTATTACAAACGTGGCGTTTTTTTGTAATAAAAGTCAAAAAAATGTTACAAATAAAACATCTTCCTATCATATATCTTCAAATCAAAGCTTCACTCATTTTCTTGCAAATTTCTATACTGGTACAATTGATTTTGCGACTTTCTCAACAGTTCTTCAAACGTTTTTCCTTCTACTGGATAGCTAGCTGCTCCAAATAAAAGAGTGACACTGAGTAAATCACCTTCTATTTCACTTTCAATATTTTTCATTAATCGTTTTGTTATTGTTGATGTTTCATGACCATTATCAATTGCTACAATAACGTACTTATTTTCATCCCACTTTGTAACAACATCGCCCTTCCGAATTGTCTTTACAATGGTACTCTCTAATTTTTGTACTAACACTCCCAACTTTTTTTCTTGCAACGTGTCTTTTAACCCTTCCCATTCTTTTACAGAAAGAATGTACACTGTAATATTACGAGAATCTCTTTCAGATAAAGCAGCTACTTTCCCAAAAAAATCAACAACAAAATCATTGCTTGCCATTCCTCCTACTTCCATACCCATACGCTCGTTTGTTCTTTTATCGTACCAATGTCCAAAATAATAACTTAGTATCATTTGCAATATATAAATAATAAAGACGGTATAAAATGATCGTGAATCCAGTTTTGCAATTACATCCTGAAGTGCAATCCATTCTGTAACTGCCACAGTATTGCCAAGCAATAATCCACTAATTTTTCCTTTATGTTTCATACTTTCCCCCCTTTTATACCAATATATGTTTCTATATCAATAATGTTTTTCTACAAAATAAAAAATGTACATATGCAATGTACATTTCTGCTTAAGCTTGTATACCTTTTCTACTCTATTTCATATATATAATATATAACTTTTATAGAAAGGAGTAATCTATATGCTACAAAAAGAGAATCTATCAGATGCTATGCGTTTGCTAGCTGGTTTTCTATTATCATTAAAATTATTATTTACCTCTTTCGGGATACACTTTATTACAAACGATCAAATCGACGCTATTGTTAATGTTGTTTCATTTTTATTTATTCTATACTTTGGCTACAAAAATAACTATGTAGGAAAAAAAGGAATGGAGCAAAAGAAAATACTCAAAAAACACAACCTTCACTAAAAAAGGAACCTTTTGTACAGGTTCCTTTTTATCATTGACGCACAACAACTTCATTTGTTTGCAGTGGGCCATATGATATCTCTTTATCTTGAAATGTATATGTAGCCTGAAAGAATGTTTGTTTAAGAGCTTTATCTTTATTAGCTTTTATTTTACAACGTAGTTCCACCTTCTCATTCGGTAACAAATCATCAATTCGCCATCTAACAAGCTGGAATAAAAACTCACTTATCCCCTTATCAACTTTTAAAGAATTAGGAATATAAGCAAAGTAATCTCGAATCATATGACTTACAACAACTCTCGAAATCATTTCTACCCCTTTATTTTCCACTTCAATTCTCATAATAAGTATGTCGTTTACATCGTAGGTCAATTCATACGAAAATTGTTCTGTATACATACTACCAATTTGTAATGTAACGGCTACTTGAGGAAATTCGTTTTCCTTTTTCGATCCGTCAATCCACAATACTGGTTGTAGCGGTATTGAATACTTTCCTGTATCCGAAATTCGTCCCCATATTTTCATAATATATATTCACCTCATTTCAGATGTAACATACACACAATGAATTCCCCAAATTCCTAAAGCTTGCTACAAGCAATGTTTAATATTTCTCTTCCTTTTATCCTATTCGACAATATGAAGAAAAAACCATTTTTCATCTATTAACAGAAGGTGTTCTTTATGAAATTTTTTTACAATTTACTTCATTCCCTTCATAGCAATATTCGTATGGCTCACTCGTTCTCTACTCATACGAAAGAATATTTTGACGGAAGAAAAAATTTGCCTTATAGTCAAATTTGACTATAATATTCTTTATGGCATATAAGTGCACTTATGGAAAAGAAATTAACATCAACTATACATTTAAATTTTTTATCCACTGCACTCAAAATTTAATATAGTTTACTTATTTCTAAAGGAGGGTTATATTTGGAAACTCAACCATTAAAAAAAGAAGCCAACAAGACAAAATTTGTTGTTGCTGGTTTACTGCTTGGTATATTAATGGCCGCAATGGATAATACAATCGTTGCAACCGCAATGGCAACAATCGTTGGAGACCTGGGAGGATTTGATAAGTTTGTTTGGGTCACATCAGCTTATATGGTAGCAACAATGGCAGGGATGCCTATCTTCGGGAAACTTTCTGATATGTACGGGCGGAAACGTTTTTATATTGGTGGCCTCATTCTTTTCTTATTCGGTTCTGCGCTCTGCGGAACAGCTTCAAGCATTGAGCAATTAAGTATTTATAGAGCTATTCAAGGGATCGGTGGTGGTGCCCTTATGCCTATCGCCTTCACAATTATGTACGATATCTTCCCACCAGAAAAACGCGGGAAGATGACAGGACTATTCGGTGCTGTTTTCGGGACATCTAGTGTCTTCGGTCCTTTATTAGGTGCTTATATTACAGACTATATAAGTTGGCATTGGGTCTTCTATATCAATATTCCATTAGGACTTATCTCCTTTTTCTTCATTACTAAATACTACAGTGAGTCTCTAGAATTTAGAAAACAAAAAATTGATTGGGCTGGTGCTATTACACTTGTCATAAGTATCGTTTGCTTAATGTTCGCATTAGAACTTGGTGGTAAGGAATATGCCTGGAATTCTACTGTAATTATTGGCTTATTTACAACAGTAGTTATTACGCTTATTATTTTCTTCTTTGTAGAACGAAAAGCAACCGAGCCTATTATTTCATTCCATCTATTTAAAAAACCTTTATTCGCAGCTAGTCAAGGAGTTGCCTTTTTCTATGGTGCCGCTTTCATTATCTGTACAGTTTATATTCCAATCTTCATTCAAGGCGTCCTTGGAGGTTCCGCCTCTAATGCTGGATTAATTTTAACACCAATGATGGTTGGTTCTGTAATTGGAAGTCAAACGGGAGGACAATTAGCTTCTCGAACAAGCTATCGTAACATTATGATGGTATCTGGTGTCTTCTTCGTTCTTGGTATTTATTTATTAAGTACTTTAACAATGGACACACCTCGTTTACTCGTAACACTATTTATGATTCTCGCTGGGCTTGGTGTTGGTTTCTCATTCTCAGTATTAAGTATGTCTTCTATTCACAAGTTGGAAATGCGGGACCGTGGTTCGGCGACATCAACAAACTCATTCTTCCGATCACTCGGTATGACTCTTGGTGTAACGATTTTTGGTACAATTCAAAATCATATTTTTACAGATAAACTAAACTCTGTATTCCCCCCTGAACTAGCAAAATTAGCTCCAAAAGGCGGAGACACAAGTTTCTTATTATCACCAGGCGCTACCGCAAAAATTCCTGCTGAAATATTAGCGGGTATTAAGGAAGCTCTCGCTACATCTATTGCGAACACATTCTTCTGGGCACTCATCCCGGCTGTACTAAGTATTATTTGTATTTTACTTATGGGAAATGAACGCCTCTTTACAGGCCCTAAAAAGAAAGAAAAACAAAAGCAAGTTAGTTAATATAAAAAAGAAGCGGCATATCCCTTTATGAAAAAGGATATGCCGTTTATAATATGTATAAAGTTTTTATATACAGGAGTTGAGACAGCATGAGCATGAAATTAGTCATTCTCGGCTTACTACTCGAAGGAGATAAACATCCATATGAAGTGCAGCATATTATGAAAGAACGACAAATGGATTGTTACATTAAATATGCTAAAGGATCACTTTATTACGCCTTCGAGCAATTAGAAAAGCAAGGGGCAATTCATATTACAAATGTAATTAGAGACACAAATCGACCTGACAAAACGATTTTTCATATAACAGAAGAAGGCAAAAAACTATTCCACACTTTACTATTAAAACAATTCGAAGCCAAAAACCAAATATATAAACCTATTTATTCAGCCTTATCTTTCGCTCACTTTAGCAATGATCACGAATTAGTTCCTATTTTAGAAAAAAAGAAAAACGATACTCTTCAATATTTACATACTATGCAAACGATATATGATTGTAATAAAGGAAAGGTTCCACGTGCACAACTATATATTTTGCAAAGTGTAATTGAGCATATTACAGTTGAATTACAATGGCTAAACACCCTCCTTAAAGATGCTATAGCAGGCCAACTTTCAGAAGTTGCTATAGATGAAGATTGAGCTATGAAAGAAGACATCCCTACTTCTTTCATAGCTCAATTTCTCTTTTCATACTGTAATATTATTAGTTACTCCAGAATATAAAAAGTCAGAATACTAAGAAATAAAAACTTTAGAATTTTCTTATTTTAAAACAGTAGACAAAATTCCAAAAATTATGTTAAAATTTGTTTCAATATCATATCGCTTGTTAAATTCCTTTCAAAAGGAAAATAGGTACACGAAAGTTTCGTTTCGTGTTTAAAAGGGAAGCTTGGTGAAACTCCAACACGGTCCCGCCACTGTAAATGCTGAGATTTCTTTTTGGTGCCACTGTGAAAACGGGAAGGTGAAAGAAATTATATGAAGCATAAGTCAGGAGACCTGCCTGTTTTAACAACACTGATAGATTCACGGATGATGATGAGGTGTTAAAACAAAAAGGAAGGCTTATTTTCTATGTCTTTGTACTTTTTGTTATAGGTATTTCCTAGTAAACGGAAATGCTTACTTTCAATTAGGGAGGAATTTAAAATGGCAATTCAAACAAGTAACTTAGGTTATCCACGTATCGGACTACAACGAGAGTGGAAAAAAACATTGGAAGCTTTTTGGTCCAATAAAATCGATGAAGAACAATTTTTAACAACAATGAAAGAAATTCGCCTTCAACACGTAAAAGTACAGCAAGAAAAAGGGATTGAACTCATTCCAATTGGCGACTTTACATATTATGATCACGTTTTGGATACTGCCTATATGCTAGGATTTATTCCATCACGTTTTTCTGAGTTTACATCTTACCTTGATGTATATTTCGCAATGGCGCGTGGCTCTAAAGATCACGTAGCTTCCGAAATGACAAAATGGTTTAACACAAACTATCACTATATCGTTCCTGAATATGAAGAGGGATTACAAATCTCTTTAAAAGATAATCGTCCACTTCGCTTATACGAAGAGGCAAAACAAGAATTAGGAGTAGATGGAAAGCCTGTTATTTTAGGACCATATACTTTCTTAAAATTAGCTAAAGGTTATACACAAGAACAATTTCCTACCATTTTAAAACAGTTAGTTGCACCTTACGTACAACTGCTTTCAGAACTACATGCAGCTGGTGCACCAGCCATTCAAGTTGATGAACCGATTTTCGCTTCTTTAACTAAAAAAGAAGTTCAACAAGCAAAAGAAATTTATGAAGCTATTCGTAAAGAAGTTCCAAATGCGACTCTTCTTTTACAAACATATTTTGATAGCGTAGAAGAAAACTATGAAGAAATTATTACATTCCCGGTATCCGGTATTGGATTAGATTTCATTCATGGTAAAGAAGGTAATCTAAATGCTATTTCAAAATATGGATTCCCAGCTGATAAAACTTTAGCTGTCGGTTGTATAGATGGCCGTAACATTTGGAGAGCTGACCTTGATGAAGTTCTTGAGTTATTTACAACGTTACAAAAACAAGTCCAAACGAAAGATATCATCGTTCAGCCTTCTTGTAGCTTATTGCATACACCAATCGATAAAACAGAAGAAACTCACTTATCGACTGAGCTGTTTGATGCGTTAGCATTTGCAAATCAAAAATTAGAAGAGTTAGTTCTTATTCATTCCGCTCTCACTCAAGGTACAGAAAGCATTAGTAATGAGCTGGAAACATATCGAAACGTACATCATACAATTCGTTCATCTGCTGCACGTAACCGAGAAGATGTCAAAGCAGCACGAACAGCACTAAAAGAAGAAGATTTTTCACGTCCTCTTCCATTTGAAAAACGATACGAATTACAACAAGTTGCTCTAGAGTTACCGCTATTACCAACAACGACTATTGGTAGCTTCCCGCAAACAACTGAAGTTCGTCAAACGCGAAAAGAATGGCGTAACGGTGTTATTTCAAATGAACAATATGAACAATTTATTGAAAAAGAGACAGAAAAATGGATTCGTTACCAAGAAGAAATTGGGCTTGATGTCCTTGTACATGGTGAATTTGAAAGAACTGACATGGTCGAATATTTTGGTGAGCGCCTTGCTGGTTTCTCATTCACTAAAAACGGTTGGGTACAATCATACGGTTCCCGCTGCGTAAAACCACCTGTTATTTATGGTGATGTAGCCTTTATTAACGGCATGACTATTAAGGAAACAGTTTATGCGCAAAGCTTAACAGAGAAAGTTGTAAAAGGAATGTTAACCGGACCTGTTACAATTTTAAATTGGTCCTTCGTTCGAAATGATATTCCAAGAAAAGAAGTTTCGTATCAAATTGCACTAGCTCTTCGTCACGAAATTGAACTACTTGAATCTTCCGGGATTAGAGTAATCCAAGTCGATGAGCCCGCACTTCGTGAAGGAATGCCACTAAAAGAAAAAGATTGGGATGCTTATATTACATGGGCAGTACAATCCTTCCTTTTAGCAACTTCTTCTGTAGCAAATGAAACACAAATTCATACTCATATGTGTTACAGTAACTTCGAAGATATTGTTGACGCGATTCGCGCATTAGATGCAGATGTAATTTCTATCGAAACATCAAGAAGTCACGGAGAATTTATTGATACATTAAAACATACAACATATGAAAAAGGCATCGGCCTAGGTGTATATGATATTCATAGCCCACGTGTACCGAGTAAAGATGAAATGTATAAAATCGTAGAACAATCTTTAGAAGTATGTGATCCTAAATATTTCTGGATTAATCCTGATTGTGGTTTAAAAACGAGAAGAACAGAAGAAGTTATTCCAGCTTTAGAACATATGGTGCAAGCAGCGAAAGATGCTCGTTCCCTTTTAAAAACAAACGCATAACAAAAATGGGTTATCCTTTTCTCAGGATAACCCATTTTTTATTCTTTACTTTCAAAAAAGAATTCATATTGTATTTTATATAATTCATCATCCGTTGGCTCTTCAAGAGGAATTGCTTGTAATACAACTGTATACTCACCATTTGGAATAGGTATTTGAAATTTATCAGAAAGAATACTCGTTATAACGATACTTTCATTTTCAACTGTAAAAGGAACCGTAATCGTTCTAACTACTTCTTCTTTTTCAATATGTTTCCCTGGGGTCACTTTCACTTCACAAGTATAATCAGAAAGTGCTTCAAAAATAACAGTTCCATCTGCCTTAGCATAACCTCTTTCAAAATCTTCATCAGTCCAATCTACATAAGGCTGCTCACCGTCATAGTTCATCAACATTAATTGCGAATAAGAAATCGTTAACTCCATAGTTCCCCTTCTCCTTCATTATGAAATATACAACTACTACTTCACTTCAAATTTTACTCGCGTACCATCTGGGTATTTATCTAACTTATTCCCTACCCAAGAACCTGCTCCGCGGTTATCCGCCGGACTTATATATTCAATATGTGCTCCTTTTCCGCCTTCCTTGCACATCGCCATTGGCCATTCATCACGATCATACCCTTTTTTTGATGGATATGGTGCTAACGACAATTTCCTTCTATCTGCAGCACCACCACGATCGATTGTACAAACTTCTGAATGCCCTTCTTTTATAGCATCCGTAATATGTTTTCCTGTCTCTGGATAACGTTCTTTCGGAAATTCTAACACTTGATCATACGTATTCGTTTTCTTTACACTTGTTTCCTCTGGCACAAGTACTTCATAAACTGCTACTAAAATAGACAGAATTGCGATAATTGAAATGATAATACCTTTTAATTGCTTCATGTATACCTCCATGTTTCTACCAGTTTCTTTTCCTCCGTTATTATAACAAACTTCTCCTGTATATGTTTTCAGACATTATTTTAGTTATTCCTTGCCATTCCGCCAAAAATTTTCATTTTTTCACTAATGCTGTAGAAAACTAATAGCCTTCCGACATTCTTTTTCAAAGGAAGTCCTCATAAAAGATTGAAATGATATATACGATACTTTTTGGGGAGGAAATATGATGGAAGCTACCTATAAAACGAAAGATGTCACGAATAAAACAGGCATCCCAAAACATATAGTTCGCAAATATAGTCAACTGTTAGAAGAACATGGTTATATGATTTCCAAAACAGCTGATGCTCGTATTTATAAACTTGATGATTTAAAATTATTGAAATCTATACACGAAAGAGCTGCTACATTACAAGAAGATATTTCAGAAACGATACCGATTATTTTAAAAGAAAAAGAGGCCCCACCTGTACCAGTTATACAAGATAAGCAAGAGATACAAACGAAAGAAAAAGAAGATGGGCGTAACTTTGAGGAGTTCATGTTAAAACTTGAAATGCTAGCTCAATTAAATGAGGCAATTATTCATCAAAATTCTACTTTAATTACACAAAATCGTTTAAAGGATGAGAAACTAGACGAATTGATGCAACAAGTTTATGTAAAAGAAGGCTCTCAAGAAAAAATGCTTCAAGAGTTAGTCGATCACGCCGCTCAAACAGATGCACTGCAAAAAGAAAAGATGGACTTATTAATGAATCATATGTATAAACGAGAATCCAAACAGGAAGAAAAAATGAATAAACTTGTTAGTCAAATTTATAATAAAGACAGTAACCGTGATGCACAGCTTATGCAAGTTATTCGAGAAATTCAAGAAACAAAAAGAATGGTTGCTGCCTCAAAAGAGCAAAGCTTCTTTCAATCATTTAAAAGTTTATTTAGCCGAGCAAAACAAGAAAAAACAAATGAATAAACAATATAAAATAAAAAGTTACCTTTCATCGGTAACTTTTATTCCTTATTTTGTACAGCTGGTAATATAATAATTGCTTCAGTGCCTTTTCCACTTTCACTCTTATATTCCAATGTACCATTATGCGCTTGTAAAATACTAAATGTTACCATAAGTCCTAATCCTGTCCCTTTTTCTTTTAAAGAATAATATGGTTGCCCAAGCCTTGCTAACTGTTCATTCGTCATACCAACACCACTATCTTTAACTCTTATTATGATTGTTTCGTCTTTTTGAATAGCTGTTACTTTTAAATATCCTTTATTTCCTTGAATTGCTTCAATACCATTTTTAACAACATTCATAATAGCTTGCTTCAATTTTGTCTTATCACCAATCGTATAAAGACTTTCTGAAATTTCAACTTGTAAATATACACCTTGCATCGCTGCAAATGACGACATGAGAGTGGTCATTTCTATTAATTGGGCTGATAAACAAATGTGTTCTTTTTTCTCAATTTGCGGCCTTGCTAAATTTAAGTAATCTGAAATAATTTGTTCCGCCCGATCCAATTCAGCTAATACGAGACGCATATAATCCTTATTCTTCACATCTTCCGTACTTTCTAGCAATTGGATAAATCCACGAACAACAGTTAGTGGATTTCGAACTTCATGTGCCACACTTGCTGCTAACTCACTTACAATATTAAGCTTTTCTGATTTTTGCATCTCTGTACGTAGCAATGCATTTTCATTTAAATATTCAGTTAAATACACCTGAAATACCATTGTCATGACCATGATAAGCGAGGCAAATATAAATCCGCTATATATTTGCGAAATATACGGTGTAAATCCTGTTTCCAAAAGAACATTAATCATGCCTAATACTAAAGAAACAAGCACATAAAATGATGAAATCATAAATGCTAAAATTAATTTCTTATCCCTTGAAAAAAGAGACCATTTCTTTGATAAAAATAGCGGAACTATCAATAAAAATATTACTTCTAAAACTGGAAGAAAGCTCATTCCCTTTAGTAACCATTCGTATGCAACAAAAATAACTGCTGGGATTAAACCAACAATCCCACCATATAAAAAACCACTGACAATTGGAATGGGGTGAAAGTTATACCCACACACATTGCCAAAACAAATAGAGTATGTCATGGAGAGAACGAGCGTAACGCTAGATAAAAACATAATAAAGTAACGATTTGGCTTCGGAGGCATTTCTTGATAGCGATTTAAACGAATCGCTTCATATAAAAATAGTGGCAAAATTATGATGGCAATTTGAATCAATAAATCACGGATAAGCTCCATAACCTCTCATCCCCTATATGTATTTTGATATGATTATATCATTTTATAGGTGTATTTGTTTTAAAATTTTGATTTTTCTTAACATATTTGTTAATTCTTTGTTAACAACTCATAATAATTGTTACAGATTTTCGAAATGATTGTAAACCCTGTACCAAATTTCCTTCGTGCAGTATACAATGAATACGGATTACAAAGAAAATATAAAAATACTTTTTTAGACGGACAACTATAGCAAAATACAGCATATAATCCATACTATCTATGTTTACAAATAAGTGATCATTACTTTAGTAGGAGGAAGATAAATATGGCGGGTACTACGCTTGTTTTAAAAGAAGAAAATTTGGTTGTTCTAGAAAATGTTGAAAAATCAGTATATGAAGAGTTACAGCATAAAGCGGGAGAAGAAAACTGCACATGTGCTGTGAACGAATCAGTTGTTCACCTTGGCAAGGTATCCTCTGTACTCTGGAATGAAGATGAAATAGATTGGGAATACGGATATTAAAAAGTCGCTTATAGCGGCTTTTTTTCTCTTTTCTCTCTCTTTCTAAATAACATATACAAAGCGTAATCATAGAAAATATGATAAAATGAACTTAATTTTCAAACGGAAGAAAGGGAGATACAATGGAACAATTCATTAACCCTAGAGTGAAGGATATCCAAATTTCTGGAATCCGTCAATTCTCTAACATGATTCAAAACTATGATAATTTGATTTCTTTAACAATTGGACAACCCGATTTCCCTACACCTTCTCTCGTGAAAGAAGCGGCAAAACGGGCTATTACAGAAAACTATACAAGCTATACACATAACGCTGGTTTACTAGAATTACGTAAGGCAGCTTGTAACTTCGTAAAAGATAACTACGATTTACATTACTCACCTGAAAACGAAACCATCGTTACAATCGGTGCTAGCGAAGCAATTGATGTTGCATTCCGAACGATTTTAGAGCCAGGAACAGAAGTAATTTTACCTGCTCCTATTTATCCAGGTTACGAACCCATTATTCG
The DNA here is from genome assembly GCF_038005385.1 of Bacillus sp. FSL K6-2944. Lineage (NCBI taxonomy): Bacteria > Bacillati > Bacillota > Bacilli > Caryophanales > Bacillaceae > Bacillus > Bacillus sp. FSL K6-2944. The sequence goes on from NZ_JBBOTE010000001.1 coordinate 2,801,016, forward strand.
ATTATGCGGTGCAACGCCTATTTTTGTAGATGTTCGTGAAACTGGATTTCGTTTAACAGCTGAAGCGCTTAAAAATGCTATTACAGAAAAAACAAGATGTATCGTACTACCGTATCCTTCTAATCCAACTGGTGTAACTTTATCCACAGAAGAGCTAAAAGATATTGTAGATGTTTTAAAAGATAAAAATATTTTCGTCCTTTCAGATGAAATTTATAGTGAGCTTGTATATGAACAAAAGCATACATCTATCGCACATTTCCCAGAAATGCGTGAAAAGACAATTGTCATTAACGGTTTATCTAAATCACATTCTATGACTGGCTGGCGTGTTGGACTTTTATTTGCACCAAGCTATTTAGCAGGACACATATTAAAAGTTCATCAATACAATGTAACGTGTGCTACTTCAATCGCTCAATACGCTGCAATTGAAGCATTAACAGCAGCTAAAGACGCACCAAAAATGATGCGCCACCAATATAAAAAACGCCGTGATTACGTATATAATAGACTCACTCAAATGGGATTAACAGTTGAAAAGCCAACAGGTGCATTTTACTTATTCCCATATGTTGGTCATTTGACATCTTCATCATTTGATTTTGCACTTGATCTTGTCAAAGAAGCGGGACTAGCTGTAGTTCCTGGAACAGCATTCTCTGAATACGGTGAAGGCTACCTTCGCTTGTCCTATGCGTATAGTATCGAAACTTTAAAAGAAGGCTGCGACCGATTAGAAGCCTTTCTAATGAAAAAAGCTAAGAGTTAAACTCTTAGCTTTTTTATGCATAATGATCACAAGTTTGACGTTTTAGTAATTTATGAGGAATAATGATACACTTTGCAGTGGATTCTGCATTCTCTACTTTATCAACTAAAGCTTTTGCCGCCTCATATCCTAGCTGATAAATATTCACATCAACTGTGGAAAGTGGAGGGCTCGCAATTTCCGATAATAAAGCATTATTAAAGCTTACAATAGAAACATCTTTCGGTACAACAAATCCTTTTTTAGAAAGAGCACTTAACACACCAAGTCCAATTAAGTCATCCGTTGCCATAATTGCCGTTGGCGGTTGCTGCAGTCCCATTAATTCCTCAACAGCTTGTTGACCACTTTCCCTCGAAAAATCAAAATGTAAAATATATTCTTTTGGTAATACAATGTCTGCTAATTTCAAGGCATCACTCATACCAGCTAAACGATCTCTCGTTACAAGTAAATCTGATCCACCACCAATGAACGCGATTTGTTTATGCCCTAATGAAATTAAATATTCTGCCACTTCTCTTGCAGCTGTATAATTGTCATTATCTACATATGTAATTTCATCTTTTCGATCATATGGTTTTCCTATTAAAACAAACGGGAAATTTTGTTCATGTAAATATTGAATAATCCGATCATTCTCCCTTGAATATAAAAGAATAATGCCACCAATTTGGCGTCCTTGTACCATCTTTACGACACCATTAAAAATTTCTTCTTCCGTTTCACCTGTCGACATGTAAAGCGCATAACCTTCTACGTGTGCAAATGAACTAATCCCTCTTATAACTTCTGGGAAAAATGGATTTTGAAAAGCTTTACTTGCAGAACTTGGCATAACAAGACCAAGTGTTTTCGTCGTTTGGTTCGCAAGATTTCTCGCATTTAAATTGGGATGATACCCTAATTCACTCATCACTTTCCTAACACGGCGCTTTGTCTTTTCACTTATACTTGGATTATCAGCAATTACACGAGAAACTGTTGATGGTGCAACATTCGCTTGCTTCGCCACATCTTTAATTGTAACTGTCATAAAAATCCCCCTCCTCTCATTTCTCTGCCATTTTTCATATATTTTATCTCGCACTCATTGCAAGTCATAAACTTTCATTTCTTATATCTTGCAAAACTAATCCTATTCTCCCTCTTCATGTATTGTAAGGGATATAGCTATTTTTTCCTATACTATAATATACTATTTATTTCACTTCTTTTCACATGTGATGTCAAATCTCTTTTCATCTCCCTATAAACTTATTTATAGGGAGATGAAAAGAAAAATGGGACGTAATGTCCCATTTTTCATCCTTTTGTACCTCCAGCTGTTAAACCAGAAATAAAGTATTTTTGTAGTGATAGGAATAAAATTGAAATTGGGATCGCAATTAACACAGAACCCGCTGCAAACGTTGTAAATTCATTACCGAATTTCTTCGCAACCATTTCATATAATCCAACTGCTAAAGTATAATTTTCTGGTGTTCGCAAAATAATACTCGCTAAAATGAAATCTGTAAATGGACCAATGAAAGTAAATAACGCTACAACCGCTACGATTGGCTTTGCAAGTGGCATAATGATTTGCCAAAAAATACGAAAATGCCCTGCTCCATCCATTCGAGCTGATTCATCTAGTTCTTTCGGAATCGTATCAAAATACCCTTTCATAAGCCATGTATTCATCGGAATAGCCCCGCCTACATAAATTAAAATTAATGCAAGGTGTGTATCAATTAATCCTGTTAATTGAGCTAATACGTATAAAGCAATTAACGCTGCAAAGTTTGGAATCATTTGCAGAATTAAAAATGTTAATAAACCATTTTTTCTTCCAACAAAACGATATCTCGAAAATGCATAAGCAGTAAAGCTAATTGCTAACACTGAGAAAATCATCGTTAAAACACTTACTTTTAATGTGTTTTTATACCATAGTAAGTAATTACTATTCTCTAGATCTAATAACTTACGATAATGATCTAACGTTGCATTTTGTGGAATAATACTTGATCCAGATAAACTATCACCCGGATTAAACGATGAGCCAATAATCCATAATAACGGATAGAAAATGATGGCACACATTACGAAAATAACTAAATAACTTAATGAGAGACGTAACATCTTCTGTCTTTTAATATTCATTTACATCATATCCTCTTCTTGGAATGATTTTGTTCTCTTAAATTGCCATAACGCAACTGTAATAACGATTAACGATAATATCATTGTAAGAGCTGCTGCTTTTCCGTACTGCGCTGAAGTCATCGTTAACTTATAAATCCATGAAATTAAAATATCCGTTCCTCCTGCGTCTTGTCCAGCTACAGCAGGACCTCCACCGTTAAATAGATAGATGATACTAAAGTTATTAAAGTTAAACGTATATTGCGTAATTAATATTGGTGCTGTTGCATATAACACAAGTGGCAATGTAATTTTACGAAACTGTTGCCAAGCTGTCGCTCCATCTACTGTAGCCGCTTCATATAATTCTCCCGGAATCGATTGCAGTATACCCGTTGTCATCGCAAAGATAAACGGGAACCCAAGCCACGTTTGAATCATAATTAAAGCAATCTTCGCCCAAAATGGATCTGTCATCCAAGCAATTTTTTCAATTCCGAATAAAGCTAATACTTGATTGTTAATCGCTCCGAATGTTTCATTAAACATTCCAGAGAAAACAAGAATAGATACGAATGCTGGAACCGCCCACGGTAAAATGAAGATTGTTCGAATAATTGCCTTTCCTTTAATACCGGGCTGATTTACGATAATCGCTAAGAAAATACCAAGCGCAACTTGTAATGTTGTTGCAACGAATGTCCAAATGACAGTCCAAGAGAATACACTTACAAATGTCTCTCTCCACATCGGTAAAGTGAAAATATCAATAAAGTTTTTAAAGCCCACCCAATCTACTAATTTTGCTGGAGGAGAATGATATAAATCATAGTTTGTAAATCCAATTAAAATTACGAAGATGATTGGAAATACGACAACAAAGATAAGTAGTAGAAAACCTGGTGAAACCATTAAATAAGGAAAACCTTGATCTAACAAATTACGGTATTGCTCTTTTACAGAATTTAACGGTGTTCCGATATCACGTTTCTTTCCATTTTGGTATGCATCGTATAAGTTAAATGCATATATGCCGAGCCCAAAAGCGATAACGATAAGGGCCAAGATTCCTTCTACTAATAGAAAGACAGAATGGTCACGTGGAACTTCTGTACCAAGCGTTACAATACCCCATAATCCCATATTTAATAAATCAGCAAAGGCTACAATAAATGAACCTGTTAATACTAGAAAAATAAGACCTTTTACAAATTGTTTATTATACATTTGGCCCACGCCTGGAATGATTGATAACATGGTTGCCATTTTTCTATGCTTTGAATGGTTTAACCCATTTGCTGGTTCCATAGATGTTTGCATGTTCCTTCCCCCTTTTTTCTTCCTACATGGAAGGGAGAGAATTCGTGCCTCTCATATTCGAGGCACGAATTTCACCTTATTTTTTCTTGTTATGATTTGCCTCAATATTACCTTTAATTTGTTTCACTGCACTATCAAGCGCCGCTTTTGGTGCCTCTTTATCTGTAACAACTAATTGAAGCGCATCTCCAGCTGGTTTCCAAACTTCTTGCATTTCTGGAATGTTTGGCATTGGAATTCCATTTTCAGATTGCGTTGCAACTGCTTTTGCAGCTTCGTTATCTTTAATAATTGGATCTTCCATTACTGATTTTACTGGAGGAATTTCTTTTGTTTTCTCAAATCGAATTTTTGCGTTTTCTTCATTTGTTACCCACTCAGTGAATTTTGTAGCTAAATCATTTTGTTTAGAGAAACTTGTTACATGCCATCCTTTAACCCCAACAAACGTTTTCATTGGTTGACCATTTGGTAATTTCGGCATTGGAGCAACGCCATAATCAATCCCGTTCTTTTCCATTGCTTGGAACGCCCATGGGCCATTCATGATAGAAGCTGCTTTTCCTTCATTGAATAGTCCATCAGCAGCAGGCCCACCTGATTCACCGATAATACCTTTTGGGAATAATTTTTCCTTGTACCATTTTTGAAGATATTCAGCACCTTGTACTGCTCCGCTATTATTTAATCCAACATCACTTGCATTTGGCTTTCCATCTTTTTCACCAAATACATAACCGCCCATACCTGCCATGAATGCATTAGCAAAGTAGAAGTTATCTCCTAATGCTAAAAATCCGTACTTGCCATCTTTCGTAAATTCTTTTGAGAAGTTAAACAGCTCGTCCATCGTTTCTGGCGCTTTTGGCATTAGTTTTTTATTGTAAATAAAGACTGGTGTCTCAATTGCTTTTGGTAAACCATATAATTTTCCATTATATGTCTGTGCTTCTATTGATGAATTAGTAAATTTACTCTTTACAGCATCATCTGCTTTCACTTCAGAAAGTAAACCTTCTGTTACTGCATTTCCGATTTGATCGTGTGGCAATGTTACAACATCTGGTCCAGTCCCCGCTGGTCCATCAAGGCGTAACTTCTTCACTTGATCTGTCATTTGCATTTCAACAACTTTTACTTTTACTTTATATTTTTCCTCAAAGCTTTTCACTGCTGGTTCTAAACCAACACCTTTTTTATCATCTTCCCAAACAAGAAGATCATAGTCTTTTTTCGCTTTACTTTCCTCTTTTTTCCCTGAATCTTTCGGTCCACATGCAGATAACATACCAATAGATAATGCTGAAACCGTTAATAATGATAATGCTTTCTTCATCCCAAAAACCTCCCTAAATTGTCTATGTACCTCAGTAACTGAAAACGTTTGCATTTAATAGTTTAATTGAAGCGCAAACAATATCTCAATCTATGAAAACGTTTGCGCTATTTGTCTATCATTATACATTCTTTTATTCATTTTGCAAATATTAATTTAAAAATTATGTCATTATACTCTTTATACATTGACTTTATATGAAATGAATACTACTCTTATAAGCAATATTAAAGCTACGAGAAAGGCAATCGTTTGCAATATAGGCTTTATTATTACACTTAAGGGAATACTATGTATAGAGATATTGAAGGGGGATTTTCTATATGTTTAAAGAAGCTATTTATCATAGGCCGAAAGATAATTATGCATACGCTTATGATGAACAAACAATTCACATCCGAGTACGTACTAAGAGAGATGATATTCAAAGCGCCGATCTTATTTACGGTGATCCTTACGAATGGAAAGACGGGAAATGGATATCAGCAAGTACACCCATGAAAAAAACGGGTTCTACTGCATTATTTGATTATTGGTCCATTTCAATCGAACCAAAATTTAAGCGCTTACGTTATGGGTTTGAATTAAAATCTGAAACAGACACTCTTATTTATGCAGAGCGAGGATTCTTTTCTAGCATTCCAAATGATGATGTTGGTAACTTTTTCTGTTTTCCATTTATTCATGCAGATGATGTATTCAAAGCACCATCTTGGATTAAAGACACCATTTGGTATCAGATTTTCCCTGAGCGATTCGCTAATGGCGATAGTACGCTGAATCCAGAAAACACCCTTCCTTGGGGAAGTGCGAATCCAACTCCAACTAATTTTTTCGGCGGAGATTTTTCTGGTGTTATTCAAAACCTTGATTACCTTGTTAAGCTTGGCATTTCCGGAATATATTTCACACCTATTTTCAAAGCTCATTCAAACCATAAATATGACACAATTGACTATATGGAAATTGACCCACAATTTGGGACGAAAGAAACTTTTAAAGAGCTCGTTGAAGAATGTCATAAGCACGGTATAAAAGTAATGCTCGATGCTGTGTTTAATCATAGTGGATACTTTTTCGAGAAATTTCAAGACGTACTAGAGAATGGTGAGAAGTCCGCATATAAAGAGTGGTTCCACATTCATGAATTTCCGATTATAACCGAACCACTTCCAAATTATGATACTTTCGCCTTTACACCGTATATGCCTAAATTAAATACAGCTCATCCAGATGTAAAAGAATACTTACTTGAAGTAGGACGTTATTGGGTACGAGAATTCAATATAGATGGCTGGCGCCTTGATGTCGCCAATGAAGTCGATCACAACTTTTGGAGAGAATTCCGAACTGAAATAAAGACACTAAATCCTGAAGTATATATTTTGGGAGAAATTTGGCACGATGCCCTTCCGTGGCTACAAGGCGATCAATTTGATGCTGTCATGAGCTATCCTGTTACAAACGCTCTACTTTCTTACTTTGCTAACGATTCCATTAAAGCAAGTGAATTCATGAAGCAAATTACAGAATCTCTACATTCCTACTCTATGAATGTAAATGAAGCAGCATTTCATTTATTAGATAGCCATGATACTCCAAGAATTTTAACAACATGCAACGGAGATAAAAATAAGTTGAAATTGCTCTATGTATTCCATCTTTCTTTCATCGGCTCTCCTTGTATTTATTACGGAGATGAAATTGGTATGGATGGCGGCATGGACCCTGATTGCCGTAAATGTATGATTTGGGATACTAAAGAACAAGATCATGCATTATTTACCCATATACAAACATTGATTTTATTACGGAAACAACATAAAGCATTTGGAGGACATGGTACTTTTCAATTCATCGAAGCAAATGATGAACATAATTATATTTCTTATACGAAAACATATGAGGATGAAACTATCTTTTTCGTTTTAAACCCTACTAATAGTGAAGTTACAGTTTCACTCCCTCTTCATGTTACTGGTAAGAAAATAATTAACATTTATACAAACGAAGAATTTTCAGCAGAAGCAAGTGTATTACAAGTTACACTTCCTCCATATGGATTCTCCATATTAAAATGGTAATCCAAAAAAGCCTTATGCCAAGTTTGAAGTGGCATAAGGCTTTTTCTTATTTCAATTTGAACACTATCGCTTCATACGGACGTAATGGAATGTTATCTATTGATCCGATTTCTACATCGTAATTGTGTATAAATAACTCTGATTCACTATAACTAATATCCTTAGGCATTTCAAATACACTTTCATCCGCAGTAAAGTTTGCAATGACAAGTAGTTTTTCATCTCCATATGTTCTTACATAAGCAAAAATAGAAGGGTCATTATTTAATATTAAATCATATGATCCATACACAACTATTTCATTATTTTTGCGTAGTTCAATTAATTTCTTATAGTAATAAAAAATTGAACCTTCATCTTGGATTGCTTGTTTCACATTAATCTCTTTATAGTTAGGATTTACAGTAATCCAAGGTTCACCTTTTGTAAATCCAGCGTGATTCTGATCATTCCACTGCATCGGAGTTCTAGCATTATCACGACCCTTTATATAAATAGATTCCATTACTTTTTCTATATCTTCACCATGGTCTATCACTTTTTCTTTATACATATTTAACGTTTCAATATCTCGATATTCATCAATTGACTCAAATCGGACGTTCGTCATTCCGATTTCCTCTCCTTGATAAATATATGGCGTTCCTTTCATCATATGAAGAACTGTCGCTAACATTTTTGCTGATTCAATGCGATACATTCCATCATTACCAAAACGAGATACAACGCGAGGCTGATCATGATTATTCCAATAAAGGCTATTCCATCCGGTATACTCTAATGCTTTTTGCCACTTTGTTAAATTCTCTTTTAAAGTAAGAAGTGAGCATGGTTTTACATCCCACTTTCCACCTTCTCCTGAATCTAAATCCATATGTTCAAATTGGAATACCATTTGCAATTCTTTTCGTTCTTCTCCAGTATACAATTTCGCTTCTTCTGTCGTTACACCAGGCATTTCACCAACCGTCATAATATCATAATGCGATAATACTTCCTCATTCATTTCATGTAAATATTTATGAATGTTTGGACCGTTCATAAAATGCTTATGACCTGAAACATACCCCTCTTCTTCTGTTTCAACAGCTGGTAATCCCTCTTCTTTAGAAATAAAATTAATAACATCCATACGGAAGCCATCAATTCCTTTTTCTAACCAAAACTTCATCATTTCATAAACATCTTGTCTTACCTTTTCATTATCCCAATTTAAATCTGGCTGTTTTTTAGAAAACAGATGTAAATAATATTCATCTGTCATTTCATCATACTGCCATGCTGATCCACTAAACGCTGCTCCCCAGTTATTCGGCTCTTTTCCTTCTTTTCCAGGGCGCCATATATAGTAATCTCTATATTTATTATCTTTTGATTTACGTGATTCAATAAACCAATTATGTTCATCCGAAGTATGATTAACAACTAAGTCCATCATCAATTTCATATTACGTTCATGCATTTCATGTAATAGCTCATCCCAATCTTCCATTGTTCCGAACTCGTTCATAATTTTACAATAATCGCTTATATCATAACCATTATCATCATTTGGAGATTCATAGACTGGTGATAACCAAATCACATCAATCCCTAACTCTTTTAAGTAATCTAGCTTTGAAATAATCCCTTGAAGATCTCCTATACCATCACCATTACTATCCATAAAGCTACGAGGATAAATTTGATATACTACACTTTCTTTCCACCATTGTTTTTCCATTATGCTACCCCATTTCATTCATCATTCATTTTTCTCTTTTTTAAGGCGCAAACGTTTTCATTAATGAATGATAACAGATTCTATCTCAATTTAAAATAGCGCTTACAATTTTTATTGTCTTTTTCTAAGAAAACATATGAAAACCACTAATAAATCTCAAAGAAATGAAAACGTTTTATTTTTTTATTTATTTTTTGAATCTATTCGTTTATAATGAACTCAAAGAAAACGTTTGCATAATTATTTCTAGGGGGAAATACCATGGCAGAACTTAAATTAGAAAACATTTATAAAATATATGATAATAACGTAACAGCTGTAACTGATTTTAATTTACACATTCAAGATAAAGAATTTATTGTATTTGTCGGTCCTTCTGGATGCGGAAAATCTACAACATTACGAATGGTAGCTGGACTTGAAGATATTTCAAAAGGCGAGTTTTCAATTGATGGTAAACTAATGAATGATGTTCCTCCAAAAGATCGAGATATCGCTATGGTATTCCAAAACTACGCTCTTTATCCACATATGAGTGTATATGATAATATGGCATTTGGATTAAAACTTCGAAAAATACCAAAAGATGAAATCGATCGTCGTGTGAAAGATGCAGCAAAAATTTTAGGACTTGAACAATATTTAGATAGAAAACCGAAAGCATTATCAGGTGGACAGCGCCAACGTGTTGCGTTAGGTAGAGCAATCGTTCGAGATGCAAAAGTTTTCTTAATGGATGAACCATTATCAAACTTAGATGCTAAACTCCGTGTTGCAATGCGCTCAGAAATTTCTAAGCTACATCATCGTCTTGGAACAACAACAATTTATGTAACACATGATCAAACAGAAGCAATGACTATGGCTTCGCGTCTTGTCGTTATGAAGGATGGAAAAATCCAACAAATTGGAACTCCAAAAGAAGTATATGAAACACCAGAAAACATCTTCGTGGGTGGATTTATCGGCTCACCAGCTATGAACTTCTTCCGTGGTAAATTGACTGAAACCGATTTCGTTATAGACAATACTATAAAAATTAAAGTATCTGAAGGAAAAATGAAGATGCTACGTGAACAAGGCTATGTAAATAAGGAAATTGTTTTAGGTATTCGTCCAGAGGACATTCATGATGAACTACTATTTTTAGAAGCTTCACAATCTACTGCCTTCACAACAAAAATTGAAGTCGCTGAGTTATTAGGTGCTGAATCCATTTTATATATGAAACTTGGGAATCAAGATTTTGCGGCACGTGTAGATGCAAGACATACGTTTTCACCTGGTGACCAAATTAAATTAGCATTTGATATGAATAAAGCGCATTTCTTTGATAACCAAACTGAACAACGTATTCGCTAAAAAATTTATCTTTACTATACACATATAAAAAACCGTCCACATATATTGAGGGCGGTTTTCATTATTATACTAGGGCTTCTACTGTATGAAATGATTGTCCTTTCGTGCCAATAATACCGAAAATCGTTAAATCACTAAGCACCACTTCTTCTTGCTGTTTCATAAAAGATGACGTTAATTGTTTTATCTCTATCCAAACGTCATTAATACAAAGTACATTGGAATCGTTCTCTTGTTGGCGAGAAAAAATAGAATCTATTTTATATAAACCAGCATTTTGAAAAAGCATGTCAATGCGACTGAATGCATTCAAAGTAATGCTAATAACGCGTTGCCAATCTCCTTGCTTTTCCATATCATAGAATACAAAAAGGGCTTCTCCGCCTAGATTCGTAATTTCCTCCACTGTTGCTTGTCCACTCTCTTGATCAATGTCCGTCACAATAACTTTTGCGCCTTGTTTAGCCAACAAAAGAGCTGTATTACGTCCAATACCGATGCCACCGCCAGTTACGATAGCAACTTTTCCTGCAAGCTTCATTTTCATTACCCCTTCTATAAGTCTTACCGTCATTCAGTATACTCCTTTATGAGATTATTCTGCAAGCAAGAAAAATTGCCATTCGATTTGTAAACGTTTACTTTTTATCCTTCTTTTTTCTTACTCTTACGCTGATCAAGAACTAGACCGATAAAAATGAGAATGCCCCAAAAAATTATGCTACCTCCTGTCATCTCAACTTCCCCCTTATTATATAAAGTAAAACTTTAATCAGCCCCAAATGGTGAGATAAAGATATTATTTTTAATCATTATACCATTATCTTAATTTTCAATCTATTATAAATGGAAATGACACATTTTAGTTTTTCCTTACTGTAAATATTCACAATATACTTATAAAATAAAAAAAGACCCTTTTATATATAAAAGGGTCTTTTTTTATTTTATTATACAAGACTTATTATTTTCGTCTTTGTAATTAAGTCCTGAAAACCGCAATTGTCTTTGCGGAACAACATCATATATACGTTACATATTAATGGAATTCCTAATAGCAATACGTTCGGTAATAACACTACAAAAAATCTTATAATTAATGTTTGCAACGTTAGCTTTTCACTCTTCAATGAAATTAATTTTATTCTCGTTACCTTTTTGCCAAGTGTAACACCGTTCCAAATAAAGGGTAATACAATAAAATATATCGCCATTAATATGAAAACTACTGCGAAATCATATCTAAAATCACCTAAGCTTATATTAAAGCGCTTAAACATAGCACTATAGTTTCCGGTCATAATAGCTACTACTGCACCATACATAACCGAGATTAAAAACATGTCAATTAGGGAAGCACCTATGCGATTCATTACAAGCGCTGGACGATGCATCTTTAACTTCATTTTATGTCGACTCCTTCATATCCTTCTTTACCCGTCTCATCGTACCACTTCTAAAAAACATTGTAAACTAGCGTTTCTCTTACTTTTCTTGTACAATTTGTTACAATAGCATTATAAAGGAGGTTCCCATATTGAAAAAATGGATAATCCTATTCGTCGCCTTCCTATTAACTGGTTGTGCAGGAAACACAAGTCACTTAACTTATACGGTTAACGATGAATACGAACTCATACGTACTTCTGGAAATGCATTTGAACTTTTCCCCTCGCAAGATGCTGTATATGCCACACAATACATCCCTGCAAAAATTACAGACATTGCTTGGGATGATAAATACATTATTGCAAAACAAACTGAGGAAAAATCAGATCCAAATAACCCTGACGCAGCAATTGCGAATAAAAAAAGTGAACATTATTGGATTATTGATGTAAAGCACAATAAACGTTTCGGTCCCTACAATGAAAAGCAATTTAATGAACAAAAAGATGCGTTTAAAATTAAGGTGCCTTTTCAAAATGTAGATTCATACATAAAAGAAATAAAAAAACAGTCAGCATAATATTTGTATGCTGACTGTTTTGTCTTACATTATTTTAGTGAGATGTTAAACGTTTGTGGCTCTTTTACAACATCTTGTGTTTCTGAATCTCCTGCAAGTAAATCATCAGTTGTAAACTGAATATCCTTTACCTTGTCTTTTCCATCGTCAAGTATTAAACCAATAATACCATCTCTTATTTCACCAGGCTTATAGTCTTCTCTTGATACATTTTTTGTACCAACTAACGTATCTTCGTCATATAAAAAGTTTTGAGTGGCTACTTTAAAATGTTGCTTACCATTAATCATAACATCATTCATAGAGAAAAATTGCATATTTTTATTTCCGCTATTCTCCACTTTATATGTAATCTCAACGTAACGAATTGTATTACTAATCTCTGTTCCACTTAGCGATGCATATAATTCTGCATCTTCTTGGCTTACTTTATCCCCTAATCTACGTTTTACTTCTTCAGGAGTTAGTGCCGTGTATACTTTCAATGTATTTTTTGCCTTTTCACTCATTTGTGATAAAGAGATTACTTTCACATCTTGTACGTGAATTTTCATTGGCGCTACTTCAAATGTTTGATTCACAGAATGCATCTGCTCTAACTTGAAAGTACCCCATCCTGTTTCTTTCACTTTTTGTCCTACTTTTTTCAGCTCACGCCCACCATATTCTTTCGTTTCAGGAATAGATTCTTTCTTCTTCGGTTCAGCTTTCTTTTCTTCTTGATGGAAGCAACCACTTAACATAAGAAGAAAACTACATAAAACAAAAATACTTTTCCATGCTTTCATCATTTCATTTCTCCTAACGCTATCATTCATGAATATAAAATTAGTCCCTTGCTTTGTAAACTATAGAAACAATGACAATTCCACAAAATGAACTTGTCAGTCCAGATACTATTATACCTCCAATTTGGAAAATATGAAAATAGGGGTCTAGGAACGCATGCACGATAAATATAAAAGCTGTCACAATGATTATCGAAACCCAATACTTTCTTTTTTCTAAAGCTACAATCATATCTTTCCCTGTTTCATCTTTATACTTCCATAGTACGTATAATAGCAATAATAAGCCAACACATGTACTCCCATGTTGCATATATTTATACAATGGAATACTGTGTAATTCAATTTGTAACAATGCTATTTTCATAACGAAATAGCCTGTATTATGAGTAAATGCATCCAAAACGACATGCGTGAGCATACCGAATAATGCAGAATAGCAAAATACAAAGAATTCTTTCCAGGTATGTAGCCCCCACCTCTCATCTATTGCATATGAATAATAACCAGCAAACGGTTTAGGCAAATGCGTTATAAACGGCTTTTTTAAAATGTAATGATATATGTATGCGATTAGAAATACAAGCGGTAAATTTAAATATAAGAACCCAAGCCATGTATGGCCAATAACACCATAGGGTCTAAAGTGCAAAAAATATTCAAAGTCAGGCGCCATACTACCTAATATAAGAGCCGTTACTGAAATATGTTTAGAGTGCTTTTTCGCAAAAGGAAGAACTGCTGCTGGATGTGCAAATGTAAACGGCATACTTTAACTCCTTCTCACATTTTCAATAGAATACCATATATCATAACGAGAGAATGAATCTTCATGCAATATTTATTTTCACATTGGAATATGATAGTTTAAATGATATAATCCACATAAAATATTCAGAAAACAAGAAGGGATCCAGGTGTCATTAACACTTGTATTTGCTGCCTTTTTAAATTCAAAATCCGTTATGAATTGAGGTTTATATATTGATTGACGTACCCTTTTTACAAAATGTCACATTAAAAAAAGAAAATATCCCTAGTTTTTCCGCATATCCTTACTGCTTACCCGCTATTCGAACATTACAATCACTAGATTTCCATCCAAATGTAACATTCATTATTGGAGAAAACGGAACAGGTAAATCAACATTACTTGAAGGAATTGCAATTGCGTTAGGTTTTAATGCAGAAGGTGGAACGAAGAACTTCCGCTTTAGCACAAACGATTCCCATTCATCTTTACATGAATACCTTCGAATTTCAAAAAGTTTCAATACACCAAACGACGGTTTCTTTCTTCGCGCTGAATCATTTTATAACGTTGCTTCTTATATTGATGAAATAGATGCTGATAGAGAAGCACGTGGGAATCCGGTTATCAACTCTTATGGTGGTATCTCACTACACAAACAATCACACGGTGAATCATTCTTCTCATTATTTATGAACCGTTTTTCAGGACAAGGTTTATACATTTTAGATGAGCCTGAGGCAGCTTTATCACCAATGAGACAACTTTCCATGCTCATTCGAATGCACGAACTAGCTGAACAAGGTTCACAATTTGTTATCGCGACGCATTCTCCTATTTTAATGGCTTATCCTGAATCCACTATATATTCTTTAACACAAGAGGGAATTCACGAATCCACATTAGAAGAAACTGAGCATTACCAAACGACGAAACTTTTCTTTGAAAATCGCGATCGATTATTCCATCATCTATTTGAGTCGTAAAAAAAGAAGCAGCAATAGCTGCTTCTTTTTTATAGTGCTTCTATAAATAAGGCAACCCCGATACCGCCACCGACGCATAAAGAGGCAATTCCTTTT
Source organism: Bacillus sp. FSL K6-2944 (assembly GCF_038005385.1). NCBI lineage: Bacteria > Bacillati > Bacillota > Bacilli > Caryophanales > Bacillaceae > Bacillus > Bacillus sp. FSL K6-2944. The sequence goes on from NZ_JBBOTE010000001.1 coordinate 2,816,333, forward strand.
TCTAACCCACGTCTTTTTAATTCGTGAATTAAACTTACTGTAATACGAGCCCCTGTACAACCAATTGGATGCCCAAGTCCTACGCCACTACCGTTTACGTTCACTTTTTCACGGTCTAAGCCTAACTCTTTCTCTACAGCTAAATATTGAGCCGCGAAAGCTTCATTAATTTCAAGTAAATCTGCATCTTCCAATGACCAATCTACTTTTTCTAAACCTTTACGAATTGCTGGTGCTGGTCCAATACCCATAATTTTTGGATCTACTCCAGCTACTGAATATCCAACAATTCTAGCTAACGGTTGTAAACCTTTTTCTTTCGCTTTTTCTTCGCTCATTAATACTAGAACTGCACTCCCGTCATTAAGGCCAGATGCATTTCCAGCAGTCACTGATCCATCTTTACGGAACGCCGGCTTCAATCCAGCTAATTTTTCAGCTGTAATATCTGCACGTGGATGTTCATCCTTCGAAAATACAACTTCTTTTCTACGCTCTTTTATTGTAATAGGAACAATTTGATCGTCAAAGTATCCAGACTCGATTGCCTTCAGTGCCAATGTATGACTGCGAAGAGCAACTTCATCTTGTTCCTCTCTTGTAATTTCATATTGTTTAACTAAATTTTCCGCTGTTTCACCCATCATAATATGGTGAATCGGATCTTCTAACACTTCCCACACCGTATCACGAATTTCTCCGTGCTGTAGACGTTGTCCCCAGCGGTGCTGTTTCAATGCATAAGGGCTCGAACTCATCGCTTCTACCCCACCTGCAACAACAACATCACTTACACCTAATTGGATTTGCATTGCAGCTGACATAATTGCTTGCATACCTGAAGAACATTGACGTTGGATTGTATATCCCGTAACTGTGTCAGGAAATCCTGCCGCTAATGCAGCTGTTCTCGCCGTATTTGCTTCATCAGTTCTTTGAATACAATGACCTAAAATTACTTCATCAACTTCATGTGGTTCTACCCCGCCTCGTTTTACAGCTTCCTGAAGTACAGGAACAGCTAATTCTACTGGCGTTACATTTTTTAGCGCTCCTCCAAAAGTTCCAATTGGCGAACGAACTGCAGCTGTAATAACAACATTATGCATTTTGCACTTGCCCCTCTCTTATGTACCCTAGTCAGTTTTTAGGTGAAATTCCATAAGATGTATATCTATAACTATCATACTATAAACATACTAAAAAATCAAAATATTTAATATAATAAAAATAGAAGGAATTAACCTTCTATTCTGTCAGCGCATATAAAAACTTTTGTAAAATTTTCTCTGTCGTTTCATTCAATTTTGGCAACTTATCTACTGGAAAATATTGAAGTTTTAACCCTTCATGATCGAGCTTTAATTCCCCGCTCACATGATGTGCCTGATACAGATGAATAACATTGAAAATTTCATCGCCATTCGGATAACGGAAATATACTTCTTTTCCTGATAGAACACCAAGAAATTGCATTATTTTTGCAGTTAACCCCGTTTCCTCAAATAACTCTCTACGTGCAGTTTCTTCTGTCGTTTCGCCCAGTTCCATCGCCCCACCAGGTACACCCAAATCATATGTATCTGAACGATATTGAAGCAATACTTCTTGATTATCGTTTAATATAATAATTGCTGATCCTACGAGAATAAGCGGCCTTGTACCAACGACTTTTCGTAACTCTTCAATATACCCCATATGTAAATTCCCCTTTCCCTAACCTCCCTTATCATAACAAAATTTTGCTCTTTTTGTTCATGTAATTTTAAAGAAAAAAAGAAGCTTTCGCCTCCTTTTTTTCACCTTTATTTCTTAAAACTTTCATATTTTACAGCTTCAAAAGCTTCCTCAATTTCATCATTACGATAATGGACATATGTAAAACGCCCCAATTCTACTAATCTTGCTATTTCCTGTAACGCTTTATGCTGCTCATATGTTTCTTTCAGCTTAATATGTACATAAAACTTCATTAACGGATGTTCATATAAAGGTTCTCCCACCTCTACATATACATCTTCCACCCCTTGTACAACTCTTACATAACTTGCAAATTGATAAAGAGCTTCTCTGTCTGAAACGATTTTTAATGTATACATATATTCTCCCCCTTTTCTTTACCATATCAAAAAGATGATCACACTACGTTATAGAACTATGAAATTTTTTCGACTTGTCATCTATATATTCAATAAAGAAGGCGTTTATCCATACATGACATCTTTTCCCCACATATATTATAGGAAGAACTTTTTTTCAGTTGAGGTGTTCCTTATGGATCCATACGTCAATATATGTATTTGTATTACTCCCGGCGCCGATATTTCTGATGACCGCATCGCAAAAGATTTAGCTGTTGCAGAATCAATTTGGCACCCCATTACATTTCAAATTCAAGAAGTAATTGTATTAAATGAACTTTTCCGTTTTTTTGACCGTGAAATCAGTTATAAAAATTCCATTCAAAGTCAAGAAAAGCTGGCATCCTTTTTCCAAACATGTGTAAATGAAGCTCCTGAATGCGACCTTTATATTTGTTATATTGGCAGTGATTATTTCAAAGAAACAGCAGTAATTGCCTGCGCTTACTCTTTAGCAAAACAGCAACAACTTACCGGATATATCGTTTTAACAAACTCGGCTGCTCCTATGAAAAATATATATACGCTTGCTCACGAAATCGGTCATATTTTATTTACAAGACGTGTTCACGGAAAACTTACTCACGCAGATCCTCATTCCCCAACTGGCTCGGAGCACCATCCTTCTCCAACCAATCTTATGTATCCGATAGTCCCGCGCCCTGAAAATGTTCCTATTCAGTCTCTATTGACGAACGAACAAAAAACACTCTCTTTACAAAGCTCTTTATTGCAAAGAAAAAAACAGTAACCCTCATGTTACTGTTTAAAACAACTTATTCCAATCAACAAAACAAATCCCGGCTGCTAGAAATAAAAATAGACAACTAAATGTAAATGTAATCCCTCTAAAAATCCCTATATAATATATCCAGAGCAGCCGCTTTTTATTGAATTTCTAGTTCACACTTTTTCTTTCTTCAATTTTTAAAGACCATCTCATTAATCCATATATACTTCCATACATAAGTAATATCTTTGCAATTCCCCAAAATACATTTCTTTCTTCTAAGTCTTTAAATAAGAACATAATCGCAAGAGGAACAATTAGTACCAAAACACCCATCCAACCAAGAACATATACTTCACCAATTAGAAGTAATAAAAATATACTTACTGCTAATATATATGTCTGCATTGTCGACAATTGTAAAATTGGCGTCCCATACCATTTATTCATAAACATTAATAACACTAATAATAAAATAGGTATCATTACTATTACATAAATAATTCCAAACTCTACTGATTTACTTTTAAAAGAAGACATTCTAAACGCAAAAACCGTTCCAATAATTGTAATAATTAAAACGATAGGATAACCAATTACCTGTACATTTGTTAACGTAAATTGTTGATTCGGATTTCCAAATAAAATATTGGTTAGTAACCAATACCCACCTATCCCAATAATCATTCCTAAAACACTCTTTATACTTCCGCCTTTATCCTTCTCCATCTCTTTCGCTAATTCTTCCGCATACTCTTTTGGCGAATCACCAAATATATTACTTACCGTTTTTCCTTCTTTCTCACCTTCAATTAAATGAGGTTCTGCATCTTCTAAAAAAGCGTCAACATCTTCTTCTTTAATTCCTTGTGTTATTAAATATACTTTCGTATCGATTAAGAACTTTTCTCCTTCTTTAGAAATCTGCATTATAGCCCCTCCCTTATTTAACCATTTCTCTTCTATTCGCCTTCACCATAATTTCAACAAAAATTAAAATAAATAAACTTCCGTATAAACATATAATTTGAAATAACATTGGAACAAGATCTTCCGTTGTAAATGTTTTAAACACTAACATAATTGAAAGTGGAATGATTAAATATAAGTTTTTAAACCATCCTTCAAAGTATATATTTATAGCTACTGTGATGATAAAAATCCCACCAGCTACTATATAACTTTGCACTTCGGTGAATGTGAGCATTTTTGTCGGATATATCACGTCTAATATCGTAACAGCTCCTAATAAAAACATTGGAGCGATCATAACTAAAGACCACATAGAAAACCATGTTTTTGTAAAACTTGTTACGAAGGCCATTTTGCGAAGTAGAAAATTAGGACCTATAACAACTAAAATCAATGAAAAACTATAACCGATACACTGAATAAGTGAAATCTGTAACATTCCATGATTCACTATTAAGATAGAAGCAATAATCCAAAACGATACGATATTCATTACTGTAAAACCAATTTGCTTCCACGTTTCCTGTCTATCTCTTTCCATTACTTTGACAAGTTCATTTGCATATTCTTTCGGTGAGCTTCCGAAAATATCTTCTACACTTTTCCCATCACTCTCACCCTCAATTAAATGGAGTTCCGCATCTTCTATAAAATTTTCAATATCGCTTTCTTTCACACTCTTTGCCGTCAAAAATAATCTCATATCTAACAAAAACTTTCGCGCTTCACTTGATAGCATTATTTTCTCCTTCCCTTCCCTTCAAGTAGACGTTCTACACTACTTTGCATCGTTTCCCAGCGATCCATAAATTCATCAAGTGCTTCCTCGCCTTTTTCTGTTAATGTATAATATTTTCTCTTTGGACCAGATGGAGATTCCTTCATTACGCTTGTTATTAGTCCTTCTTTTTGCATTCGTATTAATAACGGATAAATACTTCCCTCACTCGCCATTGTAAAACCATACTTCGCTAGCTTTTCACTCATTTCATAACCGTATATTTCGCCTTCAGAAATAATAGCAAGTAAGCATCCTTCTAAAATCCCTTTCAGCATTTGACTTGTCGACATAATTCAAATCCTCCTACTATCTTGCTTTACAAAATAGTATAGCAAAGACTATTTTGCAAAACAAGATAGCTAACGATATTTTTTCCAAATGTTTGCAGGAATTTCATTATAGCTTCTCTAAATAGAGCACTATGAAAACTTTATTATGAAGGGATGTTTTTCATCATGGTTACAAATCGAGTTGTCTTTTTAACAGGTGCTGCAAGTGGTATTGGTTATGAAATGGGAAAGGCTTTTGCAAAAGAAGGTGCAAAAGTTGTGATTACCGATCGGCTTGAAGAACGTGCAAAAGAAGCTGCTGAACAATTACAAAATGAAGGTTTTCAAGCTATCGGTTTAAAATGTGACGTTACATCTGAAGAGGAAATTACAGCAGCAATTTCTCAAACAGTTGATCATTTCGGTTCATTACATATATTAATTAACAACGCAGGAATGCAACACGTTTCACCCATTGAAGACTTTCCAACTGAAAAGTTCGAGCTACTAATTCAAATTATGCAAATTGCTCCGTTTATTGCAATTAAGCATGCCTTTCCGATTATGAAACAACAAAAATATGGTCGTATTATTAATGTCGCTTCTATTAACGGCCTTGTCGGGTTTGCTGGAAAAGCTGCCTACAATAGTGCAAAACATGGCGTAATTGGATTAACAAAAGTTGCCGCTTTAGAAGGTGCTACGCATGGTATTACTGTTAATGCCCTTTGCCCTGGTTATGTTGATACCCCCCTTGTACGTAATCAACTACAAGACTTAGCTACTACACGAAATGTACCACTTGAAAATGTTTTAGAAGATGTTATTTATCCACTCGTTCCACAAAAGCGCTTATTACAAGTACAAGAAATTGCAGATTATGCGATGTTTTTAGCGAGTGAAAAAGCTAAAGGTATAACTGGTCAAGCTGTCGTTATCGATGGTGGTTATACCGCTCAATAAAAATAAAGTTTGCTCAAGAAGAGCAAACTTTATTTTTTATCCCGAGGATCTTCGTACTTTAGTAATTGCCGCGGGAGCTTCTCAATTGCAACAATTACCCCCTCTAATTTACTTTCAATACGGTGGAGTAAATATAATGTTACCACAATCGGAAACCCTACATTACCTATCATCTTGATCCACTCTTCCACCCTCTTCCCCTCCTTTCATTATATAAGTAAGAGAAAACACTGCATTTAGGCATAAAAAAACAAGCTATTATGTATTAGCTTGTTTTTCAAATAATGATGCAATTTCTCGTTTATAGTCCCCGCGTATAATACCTTTCTCAGTAATAATTCCTGTAATTAATTCATTCGGCGTTATGTCAAATGCTGGATTATAAACATCCGTTCCAATTGGTGCTACTTGTTTTCCAAAGATTTTCGTAACTTCTGTTTCATCTCTTTCTTCAATAATAATTTCGGCTCCAGTTTCTTTCGTAACATCAAATGTTGACAGTGGCGCAGCAACGTAAAATGGGATATTAAAGTACTTTGCTAAAATAGCTAAATTCATTGTCCCTATTTTATTGGCTGTATCTCCATTTGCGACAATTCGATCCGCCCCCACAATAATTGCGTTTATTTCTTTCGTTTGAATAGCATGAGCTGCAGTATTATCTGTTATAAGGGTCACATCAATATTTGCTTGCTTCAATTCCCACGTCGTTAAGCGACCACCTTGTAAAACTGGTCTCGTTTCACACGCATATGCATGTAAACGCACACCTTTCTCTTTTCCAATATAAAAGGGAGCTAATGCAGTTCCATATCTGGCAGTTGCGATACTTCCAGCGTTACAGATTGTTAAAATATTATCGCCATCTTTAAAACATGTTAACGCATATTCCCCAATATTTCGACACACCTCTTCATCTTCCTGTTGAATGCGAAGCGCTTCTTCTTCTAATATTTTTTGCGCTTCTTTTATTGTAGTAATCTCTCGAATAGATTCTCTCATACGATCAATTGCCCAAAATAAATTTACTGCCGTTGGGCGTGATGTCCCTAAATAGTTACAGTCTCTATTAAACTTCTTTTGAAATTCTTCGATATGTAAAGTATTATATTTTTTCGCTGCAAGCGCCAAGCCAAATGCAGCTACAATTCCAATTGCAGGCGCTCCGCGTACTTCTAACATTATGATACTTTTCCAAACCTCTTCAATAGTCGTTAATGTTTTGTATTCTGTGCTATGTGGCAATTTCGTTTGATTTAATACCGCAATTGCATCCCCTTTCCAACTTACAGATCTCGGAACAGTAACGATTGTACTCATGCTTTTACACCCCTTGAAACTGTCTGTTGAAATAATGTTCGAAACAGTTGAATATCAGCACTTTTAGATTCATATTTTATTAGTTCTTTTCCTAAGGATAGCGCTTGTTTCTTAGCTTGAATTCTTGTTTCTTTATTTTCTATTTCATCTAAATCTGCTACATGAGCTAAACCAATTGTTCTACGAATTAGTTCACATCCGGCAAATCCAACAGCATCAGTAAAGATATTTTGCAAAATAATTGGTAACCATTGTTTTTCTTTCGTATATGCTTCTACACCTTCTCCAATCCATAACTTTGTAAAAGTCTCTACAAAATAACTCCACGTCTTTTCTATATGGAAAAATAGTACACTTCTCTTTTCTTCTTCTCTAGATAACGCATTTAATAATAGATTTGCAATAAATTGACCTATGTCAAACCCAAATGGGCCATATGTCGCAAATTCTGGATCAATCACTTTCGTTTCAGAAGGTGACGAAAAAATACTACCAGTATGTAAATCACCATGAATAAGAGTTTCTTTTCTTGTTAAGAACTTATATTTATATTGTGCTACTTTTAGTTTTAAAGTTTTATCACTCCAAAGTTCATCAACCACGAGCTGTAAATCTGGCTCATAATCATTTGTATCATAATGCCCAAACGGATCTGTAAACACTAAATCCTCTGTAATTTTACATAGGTCCGGATTTACAAAGGTACCTTCTAGTATCCTCTTCTCTTCTGACTGTAAACCAAAATCTGAAGTGTAAAATAAAACATGTGCTAGAAAACGACCAATATGCTGGGATAAAAGCGGATATTCTTCTCCGTCTATTAATCCTTTTCTTGTAATTGTTAGTCTTGATAAGTCTTCTATTACCGTTATCGCTAACTCTTCGTCATGACTGTACACTACTGGAACATAATCCGGTACATACTGCGCAAAAATTTGTAATGCCTTGCTTTCAATCGTTGCTCTTTTTATAGACAATGGCCAGCTTTCACCAACTACTTTCGCATAAGGCAGTGCTTGTTTTATTATAATGGATTTCTCTCCATCATCTAATTTGAACACATAATTTAAGTTTCCATCTCCAATTTCATGACAAATGACATTTGCCTTCTCTTCAAAATAGCCATGATCTTTCGCATATTGTACAGTTGTTATTTCTGTTAATGAATAATATCCCATCTTCTTCTCCCCCTTTTTAAATTCAGAGGTTTTTCTAACATAGAAAAACCTCTTTCCACTAAGAAAGAGGTTTGAAGTTTATCTTCTCCCCTCTTATCTGCCAGAAAGTTTTACTTTCTGCTGGAATTAGCACCGTGCCTTTTGGCGTAATAAACGCCCCATTTCACAATGGTATTACGGTCGGTTGCTGGGCTTCATCGGGCCAAATCCCTCCACCTGCTCTTGATAAGAGTTGTATAATTTTTTGAATTTTTAACTTTATGTTGAAGACTATACCAAGAATAAAAATCACTTGTCAACATTTTATTTGTATAATTCTGGACGGCGATCCGCAAAAACTGGAATTCCTTTACGTACTTCTTTAATTTTCTCGAATTCAAGCTCTCCAAATAAAATTGATTCCTCTTCATTCGCCTCTACTACAACTTATTGTGATAGGTAAGGATTTGATGTTATCTCCACCTTTTCCCCCACATCACACCGTACGTGATGGTTTCCCATCATACGGCGTTCCATCGTTTCCAACTGACACTATAAGTTGTTTTATATTGCAATCGGTTCATTTTCAGACTTAGTACGAAGTTCATTTAATTTGCTTAGTGATTTCTCATTAAGATTAAGCGAGCGAAGTATGCCTTTGATTTTCTCTATGTCGGTCATGTGAATCAACCTATGGACGAATGAGTCGACAATGACTAAATTGCTGTAAGCATCAGTCCCTCCTTTGTTAAGAGGAACTATATGATGACAATGTACTCTGTCGATTCCAATGATATTCCCAATCACATAACATTTTCCATATTGAGCGACATATTTAGATATCCTATTGTCGTTATATTCGATGCTCCTATTTTTAGAAAAGGTAGCCATAACTTGTTTAAGAACGTCCCGAGGTATGGCTTTGAGATTTTCATGGATTTTATTTCTTCCCTCAACTGTGTAATTACAAATGTTCTGAGAAAAATTCCATGGGTTTTTATGATGCATACCAGTAATAGGTAGTAGCGGTGTGTTACAAACCGAATATATTTTGGTATTAGGCAGAATGCCTTTGGCTCGCTTCTGAAACTTCTTAGGAGTTTCACTGAAACAAATTTTCTTACTGTTTTCCCTAAGCCTGTTTTTAATGGATTTGAGAAGAGTGTAGCTAACCTCTGTCAAATCAATATAGATTTTAGTCGCATATTTGTAATAATTCTGTATTCCAATAAGGGTAGTGTTATATCTTATAACTGCTTCAGCCGTTGGATTTTCCTGTATCCCTTTAATCTTGTCTTTTAGAATTTGTTTAGTCTTTTGTATAGCTTTGTCTGTCATACTCGTTTTAGCTACATATCCATGTCTGGATTTTCCTTGTTGAACTAATTTGACCTTAAATCCTAAGAAGATAGATGAATTCTTTTTGAGATTTACAACTTTAGATTTGTCTTTATTGATATCTAGTCCAAGTCGCTTCTTCAGAAAATCCACGGTAGCATAGTAAAATTTCTTGGCATCTGTATATGTTTTACACATTATTTTGAAATCATCTGCGTAACGAACGATATGTCCACCTTTAAGATTTCGATTCTTACGTGCCCATACAAGCCAACCAGGTGACAGTTTTGCATGTTTAGGTGTGAAATTCTCCCATTGATTGCAAACCCACCAGTCAAGTTCATTAAGTACTATGTTAGAGAGTAAGGGCGAGATAATCCCACCTTGCGGTGTGCCCTTAGTAGGAACTCCTTCTCCATGAATTTCAGATTTGAGAATTTTAGAAATTACACTCAGAAGTGATTTATCTCTAACTCCCAATGTCCACATCTGTTTTAAAAGTTTACCGTGATTGACATTGTCAAAGAATCCTTTGATATCAATATCCACACAGTAATGGTTGCGATACATATTCATAAGGCTAACCATACGACTTAAAGCATGATGTGTGCTTCTATTTGGTCTGAAACCATAGCTATGGTTATAGAACTTCGCTTCACATATGGGTTCAAGAACTTGTAATATGGATTGTTGGACTAACCTATCCCAGATAGTTGGAATCCCTAAGGGACGCGTTTTATCACTTCCCTCTTTGGGAATATATACCCTTCTGACTGCATCTGGTTTATATCGCTTCAATCTACATCTGATTTCTTTAATAATCTGTAAATCATTAAAATGCCAGATGTCTCTAATAGTTAACCCATCGACACCAGCAGTTTTACTACCTTTATTGGTTTTAATGTTTCTGTATGCTAGTCTAATATTTTCTTCTGAACCAATAATGTCCATTAACTTATAGAAATTGTTACCATTGAGACTGCTTGAATATAATTCGTCATACTTAGATTGCATGTCATAATACTCGTTATGTCTCAGCTTCGGTTTCTTCAACATGGGCTGTAGCCTCCTTTTCAAGAGGGAACTACATCTCTTAGTCTTACCCGAATCCATGTTCACCGTTAAGTAACTGTTCAGTCTTCAATCGACTAGTGGCTATCCCTCCACGTTCATTAGACGTTTCACTGGTACTGCGCCACCACTTTCACTACCATAAATCTAGGTTATATATCGAACTAATATCATTCTTATTTTCCCTAGAAACGCTTCACTGGAAGCAAGCCCTCTGCGTTGGTAGCTTACCACGTTCCATCACTCTTATCTGTACATATACACTTTTAGGTTTCTCCTATAAGCCTGTTATCTTGATATTGCCTGTAACAATATATGGACGTTCATAAAGGAGACTTTTACTAATCCACAATAACGACACTAATTGTGCCAGCATACCTTTCGATATGCTTCCGTTATAGACCCGTACCATCGGAGATTCGTCTGCACATTCAAAGTTCGAATTGCATTATTGTGCATTCTAACCATAAGTGTTTTGTAGACTCCCGGCCTATAGGCTACACCATCCACCTCTGGACAGCTTTCGTATCTGTTTGATTTACGGTAGCTCTCAGCCGACTTCTTCGAGCTTCACACAATAAAATTCTTGCTAACTTTATTGCATGTCGAAGGTTTAGAGGAAGCTCTTCAAGGCGTTACCCTATCATTTAACTTCTCAGAATGACAGTTCACTGTTGAACTGTTTGTTCGACAGTGCCTAAGCTTTTCACTTAGGAACGTGTCGCACCACCCCAAGGATCCACAATTAAAGAATGACCTGCAAACACATTATTCGGATCCTTCCCTGCTCTATTACACGCAACAACATAACACTGATTTTCAACTGCTCTTGCTTGCAATAGCAAACGCCAATGTGCTAAACGAACTAATGGCCATTCAGCTACAACAAATAATACTTTTGCCCCTTTAGCAGTATGAACACGCATCCACTCTGGAAAACGAATATCATAACAAATTGTTCCAGCGCATTCAACATCATCTAGCTTAAATTCGCCCGTACCATTACCAGCTATTAAATATTTATGTTCATCCATAAGCTGAAATAAATGTACTTTACTATATTCGTTGACTAACTGTCCTTCATTATTTACAACATACATCGTATTTGTAACGCCTTGCTCTGTTTGCTTTGCTATGGACCCACCAACAATATGTACATCATATCGCTTCGCCCATTCTATTAACTTTTCTTTCGTTTCCACTCCATCCCTATCTGCAATTTCAGAAAGTCTCGTTAAATCATATCCTGTTGTCCATAGTTCTGGTAAGACGATAACATCTGGCCTTTCCTTCATAGCTTCACTTATTTTATTTTTAGCATTCTCAATATTTTTTTCTACATCTCCAAAAACAATATCCATTTGAATACATGCGACTTTCATTTTTTCAGCCCCATTCTTATTTTTCTCTTTACAAAATACTGGAAAGATTATATCATTTGTCACTAGAATTGTAACAACTTTCAAAAGAGGTGGAAAGTATGAAATTATTTCAACCTTCTGAGATAGTAACATCATTCAACACAATTTTTCGCTTCACTTGTTGCAAAAGTTAACAAAGTCGTTGCAGCTGGTCACGATGTTATTAATCTAGGTCAAGGTAATCCAGATCAACCAACACCGCAGCATATCGTAAAAGCTTTACAAGATGCTGCCGAAAAGACCATTCATCATAAATATCCGCCATTTCGCGGACATGAAAGCTTAAAGGAAGCCGTGGCTACATTCTATAAACGTGAATATGGCGTCGAATTAAACCCAAAAACTGAAGTTGCTATTTTGTTTGGTGGGAAGGCTGGACTAGTAGAATTACCGATTTGTTTTACAAATCCTGGTGATACGATTCTCGTTCCGGATCCAGGTTATCCAGATTATTTATCCGGGGTTGCTTTAGCAAAAGCACACTTTGAAAGAATGCCACTTATTGCAGAAAATAACTTTTTACCAGATTATACGAACATTGATGACTCTATTGCAGAGCGTGCAAAATTAATGTTTTTAAACTATCCAAATAATCCTACCGGTGCTACTGCATCAAAAGATTTTTTTGATGAAACCATTCACTTTGCTAATAAACATAATATATTAGTTGTTCACGATTTTGCTTATGGCGCTATCGGATTTGATGGTCAAAAACCTGTTAGTTTCTTGCAAGCAGATGGTGCGAAAGATATAGGAATTGAAATTTACACATTATCAAAAACTTTCAATATGGCTGGCTGGCGCATCGCTTTTGCTGTAGGGAATGAAAGTGTGATTGAAACAATTAACCTATTACAAGATCATATGTATGTTAGTATATTCGGTGCAGTTCAAGATGCTGCTCGAGAAGCGCTATTAAGTTCACAGTCTTGTGTAATAGACCTTGTAAATAGTTACGAATCTCGAAGAAACGCTCTTATTTCAGCCTGTCACTCAATTGGTTGGAATGTAGACATTCCAACAGGATCATTCTTTGCATGGCTTCCCGTTCCAAAAGGATATACCTCTGAGCAATTTTCTAATATTTTACTAGAAAAAGCACATGTCGCAGTTGCTCCTGGTGTTGGATTTGGTGAGCATGGCGAAGGGTATGTCCGTGTTGGTCTCTTACATACAGAAGATAGATTACGAGAAGCCATTAATCGAATTGATAAATTAAATTTTTTCAAAAAGTAATTGACAACACGAAAAATATCTGACAAAATTCAGTTATCTTAAAAATTTAAACATTTCTAAATACTTCTTATCAAGAGCAGGTGGAGGGACGAGCCCGACGAAACCCGGCAACCGATCTACAATTGTAGACACGGTGCTAATTCTCGCAGCATTATGCTGACAGATAAGGAGCTGGTTGTAAAAAAACCTCTCCTTAGCTGAGAGGTTTTTTTATTTAACTAGGAGGTTATAACAATGAGCGGAATAATAGCGACGTATTTGATCCATGACGGTTCACATAACTTAGAAAAAAAAGCTGAGCAAATTGCACTTGGTTTAACAATTGGCTCTTGGACTCATTTGCCACACTTATTACAAGAACAATTAAAACAGCATAAAGGCAATGTCATTCATGTTGAGGAATTAGCTGAACATGAACATACCAATTCGTATTTACGTAAAAAAGTAAAACGCGGAATTATTAAAATCGAATATCCGTTATTAAACTTCAGTCCAGATTTACCAGCAATTTTAACGACTACATTTGGAAAGCTATCCCTTGATGGCGAAGTAAAATTAATTGACTTAACTTTTTCAGACGAGTTAAAAAAACATTTTCCTGGTCCAAAATTCGGGATAGATGGTATTCGAAACCTTTTACAAGTGCATGATCGTCCCCTTTTAATGAGTATTTTTAAAGGAATGATTGGACGAAATATTGGGTATTTAAAAACGCAATTACGCGATCAAGCAATTGGTGGTGTAGATATAGTAAAAGATGATGAAATATTATTTGAAAATGCATTAACACCACTTACGAAACGCATTGTATCTGGAAAAGAAGTTTTACAATCCGTATATGAAACATACGGACATAAAACGTTATATGCCGTAAATTTAACAGGACGAACTTTTGATTTAAAAGAAAATGCTAAACGTGCAGTGCAAGCTGGAGCTGATATTCTATTATTTAACGTATTTGCTTACGGACTAGATGTACTACAATCACTTGCAGAAGATGATGAAATCCCAGTTCCTATTATGGCACATCCTGCTGTAAGTGGTGCTTATTCAGCATCCAAGTTATATGGAGTTTCATCTCCATTATTACTTGGAAAGCTACTACGTTATGCTGGGGCTGACTTTTCATTATTCCCATCTCCATACGGAAGTGTTGCGCTAGAAAAAGAGGAGGCTCTTGCTATCTCAAAATATTTAACTGAAGACGATGCATCTTTCAAGAAGAGCTTTTCTGTTCCGTCTGCTGGTATTCATCCTGGTTTCGTTCCCTTTATTGTACGAGATTTCGGTAAAGATGTTGTTATTAATGCTGGCGGCGGGATACACGGACATCCAAATGGAGCGCAAGGCGGCGGTAAAGCTTTCCGTACTGCAATTGATGCTACTTTGCAAAATAAACCACTCCATGAAGTAGACGACATAAATTTGCATAGTGCACTACAAATATGGGGAAATCCCTCTTATGAGGTGAAATTATGAGTATTCAAGTATTTTGTGATTTCGATGGCACGATTACAAATAATGATAACATTATGTCCATTATGGAAAAATTCGCACCACCAGAAGCCGAAGAAGTAAAGAATAAAATTTTATCACAAGAACTATCCATTCAAGAAGGTGTTTCTCAATTATTTCAATTAATACCTACTAATCTGCACGATGATATTATTCAATTTTTAATAGAAACTGCTGAAATCCGTAGTGGTTTTCATGAGTTTATACAATTCGTAAAGGAAAATAACATTTCTTTTTACGTGATATCAGGTGGAATGGATTTCTTCGTCTATCCACTCTTACAAGGAATCATTCCAAAAGAGCAAATTTATTGTAATGAAACAGACTTTTCAGCAGAGTTTATTACAGTTAAATGGCCTCATTCTTGTGATGATCATTGTCAAAATCATTGCGGATTATGTAAATCATCATTAATCCGTAAATTAAGTGATACAGATGACTTTCATATTGTAATTGGAGATTCTATTACTGATTTACAAGCCGCGAAACAAGCTGATAAAGTATTCGCTCGCGATTTTCTTATTACAAAGTGTGAAGAAAATCATATTGCTTATACACCGTTTGAAACATTTCAAGATGTGCAAGCTGAATTAAAACTTTTGTTGGAGGTGAAGGCATGAAACAACTTTTTCGTCAATGGTATGACTTAAGCGAGATAAAAAAAGAGTTAACAACACGAAATTGGTTCCCAGCAACAAGTGGTAATATTTCTATAAAGGTTAGTCATGAACCACTTACTTTTCTTATTACGGCAAGCGGTAAAGATAAAACAAAAACCACTCCAGATGATTTTCTATTAGTAGATCATGTAGGAGTTCCCGTTTTAGAGACTGAATTACGCCCTTCAGCAGAAACAATATTGCATACACACATTTATAACAATACGAATGCCGGTTGCGTACTTCATGTTCATACAACCGATAATAATGTCATCACAAATTTATATAGTGATGCAGTCACCCTTCAAAATCAAGAAATTATTAAAGCTCTCGATATTTGGGAAGAAGGTGCAACCATTCACATTCCTATTATCGAAAACCATGCCCATATCCCAACACTTGGAGAAAACTTCCGAAAGCATATACAAGGAGATTCGGGTGCAGTATTAATCCGTAACCACGGTATTACCGTATGGGGCCGAGATAGCTTTGATGCAAAGAAGAGATTAGAAGCTTATGAGTTTTTATTCCAATTTCATATAAAACTATTATCAATTCAAGGAGGCGTTTCTAATGGCGCAAATTCGTATTCATGAAGTAAATACTCGTATTGAAAATGAAGTGGAAGTATCTAAATTTCTACAAGAGGAAGGCGTTTTATATGAGAAATGGAATATTTCTAAACTTCCTACTCATTTAAATGAAAATTATTCGTTAACAGATGAAAACAAAGCTGAAATATTAGCTATTTTTTCAAAAGAAATCGCTGATGTTTCAGCACGTCGAGGTTATAAAGCACATGATGTAATCTCACTTTCAAGTAGCACACCTAACCTTGACGAATTATTAATTAATTTCCAAAAGGAACACCATCATACAGATGACGAAGTTCGCTTTATCGTCAGTGGTCACGGCATTTTCGCTATTGAAGGTAAAGATGGGAAATTCTTTGATGTTGAACTTGAGCCAGGCGATTTAATATCTGTTCCTGAAAATGCAAGACATTATTTTACCTTGCAAGATGATCGCCAAGTTGTAGCTATTCGTATTTTTGTGACAACTGAAGGCTGGGTTCCAATCTATTAAGGTAGTTAGTTGAATAAAAGGACTTGGACCCCCTTTTCCAAACTTTTATTCACTCTACATATATACATCCTCCTATGGAACAGACTTATTTCATTTTGAAATAAGTCTGATTTTTTATTTACTTGAAAGTACCATTTCATCACAAATTTACACCTTAATTTTTCAAGTGCATTTTTCGAACATTTTTTGAACATTTATTGAATTTTTTCTGAAAATTCTGTTTTATATGTGATATACTACAATTAACTTAGAAGGAAAATAATATCGCAAACAGAGGGGGATAATCATGAGCTTACTTATCGCACTTATACTTGGAGTTACATGTGGAGCATTTCCTGTTATTTTAGGAGCTATTATGGAAGAGTTAGAAATTGGTGTTTTAGGATTTGTCGCATCTTGTGTAAGCGCTTTATTATTTGGTTTATTCGGCGCTATTCCTGTTTCAATTCTGTGTGCTTTTTATATAATACGCCATGCTCGTACAAAACAATTTGGTCCTAATCACATCGCACAAATTATCCCGTTCCCGGTTGAACGATGCCGACGCGCTTCTAACTTATAATTATAAAAATTAAAGATGACTAAATAAATAAAAGTCCTCAAATGAGGACTTTTATTTATTTTCTTCTAGAAATTGAAACAATTCTTGTAGATGTAGGGCATCTTCACCATAGCTAACAGATACATGAAATATACCATCAATCTCAGCTTGCATATAAAGATCCACTCCATCACGATCATATTTCAATGCCAAATAAAACTCCATTTCTTCTAACATCTTTTTTGAGGTTCGAATTACATAATGTCCCTTCTCATCTCTTCCATATTCAAATTCTGGTTCAAAATCATATTTTTGTTTAAAAGCTTCTTTTTGTCTTTCATTAATTTGCATACAAGTAGCTCGCTGTACAGTATCAATCATCTCATCAAACTTTTGAAGGTCCACCTCGTTTACCCCCTTATATATTTTTTATATAGTACTTGTGTTCCACTATTTTCTTCGCCATCCTTAATTAACTCTTCATACAATTCTTTCGCCAAACTTAAGCCTGGGACTGGTAATTGTAATTTTTCTGCTTCCTCTAAAGCAATTTTCATATCTTTCATAAAATGCTTTACATAAAATCCTGGCTCAAAGTCTCCTTTTAACATTCGAGGAGCTAAATTACTTAATGACCAGCTACCTGCTGCCCCTGTTGAAATACTCTCTAACACTTTATCTGGATTCAGTCCAGCCTTCTTCGCGTAAGCAACAGCCTCACATACTCCAATCATATTGGAAGCAATCGCAATTTGATTGCACATTTTTGTATGTTGTCCACTCCCAGCTGGTCCTTGTAATTGAATGTTTGTTCCTAACTTTTCAAGTAAAGGTAAGCATCTATCATATATTTCTTTCTCCCCACCTACCATAATTGCGAGTTTTGCTTCTTTTGCGCCAACATCTCCTCCTGAGACAGGTGCATCTAACGTATATATATTTTTTCTTTTTGCAACTTCATTAATCCGTTTTGCTAAAGTAGGTGTAGATGTCGTAAAGTCAATTGCTATCGTACCTTCTTTTGCATGTTCTATAATTCCTTCTATACCAAAATACACTTCTTCTACATCATGTGGATATCCAACCATTGTCATTACAATATCAACTTGCTTCACTAACTCTTTTGGCGTATTACACCAATTTGCACCATCTTGCACTAAAGAATCTGTTTTTGCTTTCGTTCTATTATATACATATACTTTATGACCATCTTGCATTAAGTGATAAACCATACTTTTTCCCATTACGCCAATACCAATGAAACCTATTGATAAAGTTTTATGTTCCATTTTCTCATCCCCTTTGTTCTAATAAATCATTTACCATCTTTCGGAACTCTTTATTAAAGTCATCATCCATACTATTTTTCACATTTGAAAATAAAATAACAAAAGTTCCTTTTTCTTTATTAAAATTATTGAAAGTGTTCCAACCAGATAATACACCATGATTATGAAAATAATCTGGATATATATAAAAACTAAATGCATATTTCCGTTCTGCTGAAGGTGAAAACATTGCTTGTATACTTTGTTCAGAAAGAAGTTTTCCATTTATAATTGCTTCGTCTAATTTCTTCATATCTCCAACTGTCGTATACATCTCACCACAACCATATAGCCAATCCATGCCTAACTTCTGCGCTGGTACAAGCTCTTGATCTTTTTTCACATAACCCTTTGTAAAATTTTTATCTCCAGGTACCATATTTCCCATACCGGATTCATGCATATCTGCTTTTACAAATATGTTTTCTTTTATGTAATCTCCTAAAGGTTTTTTCGATATACGTTCTATTATATAAGCAAGCACCATATAATTATAATCTGTATATCTCCAACCTGTTCCTGCAGGAAATTCTAAATTTTGACGTCCAATCCAATTAATTAATTGTAAGCGGGAAGCCGCATTAATATTGCCTTTTGCGTGTTCAGGTAAACCAGAGGTATGCGTTAATAAATGATATAGCGTAATATTTTTATTCTCCGGAAATGAAGGAATATATTTATTTACATTATCTTGAATATTCAATTTCCCTTGTTCTTGCAGCTGTAAAATAGATGTGGCAACGACTGTTTTCGTAATAGAACCGATACGATATTTTGTTTGAGGCGTATTTTCTATTTTATTTTGAACATCAGCATACCCATATCCTTTATTCAATATAACATGCTCTTTATCTGTTACCAAAACTGTTCCATTGAATTGCTTTCCGACTAAATATTGATCTAATTTTTGAGATATGCTAGCATAATCAATTTGTTGCTCTTCTTTTTCTTCTATATTCCCTTGTACTTCCGATTCAATAGTAGGATTCACTTTAGTTGTTAATACAGTGTTTTCCTTTATATTGGGGCTAACAAGAAAATAGTATACTCCGCCGCCAACTATAGCAGACAGTGAAGCCACCACCATTACTTTTTTTATCATATTGATCCTCCATAATTCCTTCGCTAAAAATTGTCCCCCTATTCTATTATCAAACAATAAAAAAAAATCGCAACAATTTGTTGCGAAAAATCACATTTTTTCTTTTCTATACACACATACTTGATTCTTTCCATTTTTTTTCGCTTCATATAATGCAATATCCGCTCGTTGCATTAATTCTTCTCTTGTAGTTCCTTGTTCATATAACGCAACTCCAAAGCTAGCTGTTAACTTCGAAATTCCAGTGAATTGCTTTGTTTCAATGAAGAATCGTAATGATTCCGCAACTTGAAATGCTTCCTTTTCTACTGTATTTGTCACTAATATAATGAATTCTTCCCCTCCCCATCTTGCAAATACATGTTGCTGCTCCACTTTAGATTTCATAAGCTCTGCAAGTTGTATTAATGCCAAATCGCCAAAATCATGACCATATGTGTCATTAACTGTTTTAAAATTATCTATATCAAATAAAATAATTGCTATTTTCTCATCATTACGTATTACCTTTTCCCATTCTACCTCTAGTATTTGTTGAAACTTTAAACGATTATAAATCTCTGTCAATGAATCTATCATAGCAAGTCTTTCTTGTTCTTGATAGATTTCATCTAATTCTGTAATTTCCGTGCACTTTACAATAAATCTTGATAAATCTTCTGGCAATGGTGTCGCACGTAATAGAAAAGTAGATACTGCCCCTTCATAATTTGACATCTTAATTCTTCTACCGCTTGATAAAGTATCGTCTAGCCATGTTATATCATGCGTCGTCGAGTAGTATCCATTTTCTCTAATAAAATGTTCAGCAAATACTAAATGTTGCTCGCGATAGGCAAACAAATTTTCATATCCGAAAAACGTTAAAAAATTTGTATTACAATCAACAATTTCATCATCTTCTACTATAAATAATAAATCATTTTGAAAATCAAACATCGTTTGAAGCAGTTCCTGTTGTAAACTAACTTGCCTTACTAAAGAAAGTTGATACAAACTCTTATTCACTTCTTCTAACACTGCTTGCGGAGTTACAGGGGCCATTACAATATTACGTATTCCTAATGCAAGTACATCTGTAAATTCCTTTGTTATTTGTTGATCCCAAATGACAATGAATGTACTTTGCGAGGTATACATATTCTTTATATATTTTATTTGAGAATAATCTGTTACATACATAATTATAATGTGCGGTTTCGTTCTTTGAAATAATAGTTCGCCCTCTTCAAAACTATTTGCTATAAACATACATTTTGGATGGATATTTTCTATCGTTTGTTGATGTTTACATCCATTTTCTATATAAAGGACATTTAACTGCAGATCTTGTAACACATTTTGGAAAACCGTATTCTCTAATAAAAAATGTAGTATGTTCATCACTAGTCTTCACTCACTTCATATATCTTGTTCTACTGAATTCCTCACAAACATTTCTAAAAGACTGTTCTCCAATAAACTTTAATTTGTGAGAAATACATATTAACAAGCTAATTGAGAATGTTATCTTCCCTTTTCACTCTATAAATTCCTTTTTTAGTGTATGATTATAGGAATTATATCGTTTGTATGAATGCCCTAGCTTATTTCTTAAAACTTGACAATTAAAATAAAGATATTATATTCTTAAATTCGACAACTTACAAAATGTAAGTAATATACATTGCGTTTTCCCGATAATTTTATATACAATTTGGAGGATATATTATGACAAACGACAACTTTTTTAACGTTCTATATGAACGCACATCTACACGTGCATTCAACCCAAATAAAGAAATCTCATCTACAGAATTACATGAGATTTTAAAAGCAGCAGCACAAGCACCTTCCGCTTGGAACTTACAACACTGGAAATTCCTTGTTTTTCAAGGTAAAGATGTACAAAAACGATTACACCCAATAGCTTATAACCAACAACAAATTCTTGATGCTTCTGCAGTAGTCGCTATTTTAGGTGATTTAGAAGCTTATAAAAATGTTGAGCCAGTATATGGTCCAATTGTAGAACAAGGATTTATGAAAGAAGAAGCAAAAGAACGCTTAGCTAAAAATATTGAATCTGCATATGCTCGTGAACAATTCCCAAGAGATGCTGCCTTTTCAAATGCATCTTTAGCAGCAATGCAACTTATGCTTGCAGCTAAAGCAACTGGTTGGGATACTTGTGCTATTGGTGGCTTCAATCCACAAGCACTGACAGACGAATTTAACGTTTCATCTCGTTACGTTCCTATTATGCTTATTACAATTGGTGAATCAACTTTAAAAGGCCACCCTGCACCTCGCATGAGCGTAGAGCAAGTAAGCGAGTGGGCAAAATAATAAAAAAACGAAGGCAACTACATTGCCTTCGTTTTTTTATTCCCTGTCATAATTTTGTAATATTACTACAAATCATTCGACATTTATACTTATGGAAAAGTATATTCTATTCCCTTCTCATAAATAAACGTGACGTTTCGTGTCGAATTTTGTTAAGGCGTTGAAATATACCCGTGTATTTTTGTTACAATTGTGATACAATGATAACAAATAGATAACAAGAGAGGGATTTTCATTGAGTTCATACGGAAGCTTTATCGCACTTTTATGTTACATAGTAACTGTACTGCTTCTATATTTTATTGGCGATGCCGCAAACATCTCCATTTTACAATTTCCAAAAGAAGAAGCATTCCAATTAGAATCAGAAAAACATACTGCACGATCCATTGTACCACTACTCCTAGCTCTTCCTGTATATATCATCGTTTTATATAAAAGTAAAAAAGTGTAAAGGCTACCCATTTCATTTATTTCGGTGGTTTTTACATTTTTTTGTTATATTCCACCTATTTTAAACATCATTCCATACTAAACACCCAGCTAGTCATTTAAAATGAGAAAATCCCCTAGAAAAAATTCCACTCTCTGTCCAGTCACTAACTACCGAACTTACATAGATTATAAGTGTGAAGGGGGTGATGAGGATTATGTTTGGATCATTTGGATGCTGTGATAACTTTAGAGAATGTCATCATCATGAAAGAGAGCGCGACCATCGCGAGAAAGAGAGAGAGAGAGAGGTTAGACCACAACAACCAGCTGTATGTAACGTACTTGCTAGCATTTCAGTTGGAACAGAACTTTCTCTTTTAAGCATTAGAGGTAATGGTACTTTCAACAATGTAATTTTTGAAGGTTTCGCTAACGGTGTTGCTCTTTTCTCTGCTTTAGCTCGTAATGACAAAGACAACAAAGATAACAATAAAGACGATAAGAACAATCAAAATCGAAATACTTTTACTGGTATTTTACGTGTATGCCCAACTGATATCGTTGCAATCGCTATCTAATTCTGTCTCTTATCCTCGATAGTAAGCAAATAAGATTTACTTTTCTCATAGAAAAAACCTGAGACCGATTTCAAATCGACTCAGGTTTTTTTATTAATTATATGCTTTTAACTAGTTCAACAACTTCTTCAGCAGTTGACATCATTAATGCTTTTTCTGCTAATGTTTCCATTTCTGCTTTTGACAACTTGCTTAGCTGTGTTCTTGCAGGAAGAATAGATGTTGCACTCATACTGAACTCATCTAAACCTAATCCTAATAATAATGGGATAGCAAGTGAATCGCCCGCCATCTCACCACACATACCAGCCCATTTGCCTTCTTTATGAGCAGCATCGATAACCATTTTTACAAGACGTAAAATAGATGGGTTATATGGTTGGTATAAGTATGATACTTGTTCGTTCATACGGTCTGCAGCCATTGTGTATTGGATTAAATCATTTGTTCCGATAGAGAAGAAGTCAACTTCTTTCGCGAATTGATCTGCTAATACTGCTGAAGCTGGGATTTCAACCATCATACCAACTTCAATAGAATCAGAAACAGTTGTACCCGCTTCTACAAGTTTCGCTTTCTCTTCTAATAAAATCGCTTTCGCTTGACGGAACTCATCAAGAGTTGCAATCATTGGGAACATAATTTTTAAGTTACCGTATACGCTAGCACGAAGTAATGCACGAAGTTGTGTACGGAACACATCTTGCTCATCAAGACATAAGCGAATTGCACGGTATCCTAAGAATGGGTTCATTTCTTTTGGTAAATGTAAGTATGGAAGCTCTTTATCTCCACCGATGTCAAGTGTACGAACAACGACTGGTTGACCTTCTTTTACACCTTCAAGAACTGCTTTATACGCTTCGAACTGCTCTTCTTCTGTTGGAAGATTGTCACGGCCCATGTATAAGAATTCTGTACGGTATAAGCCAACGCCTTCTCCGCCATTATCGATAATACCTTGTACATCATTTGGTGTTCCGATATTTGCAACAAGCTCAACGTGATGTCCGTCACTTGTTACAGTAGCTTGGTCTTTTAATTTAGCCCATTCAGCTTTTTGCTCTTCAAATTTCGCTTTCTTTTCTTCAAACGAACGAAGAGTTTCTTCTGATGGGTTTACAATTACTTCTCCATCTAAACCGTCAATGATAACGATATCGCCATTTTGGATTTTCTCCATAACAACTTTTGTACCAACAACAGCTGGAATTTCCATAGAACGAGCCATAATTGCTGAGTGAGATGTACGTCCACCGATATCAGTAGTGAAACCTTTTGCATACTTACGGTTTAACTGAGCTGTATCAGATGGTGTTAAATCTTCAGCAATGATGATTACCTCTTCAGAAATTGTACCAGGATTTGAGAAGTTAATTCCTAGTAAATGTGCAAGAACGCGTTTTGTTACGTCACGAATGTCCGCAGCACGTTCTTTCATATATTCGTTATCCATGTTTTCAAACATAGAAATAAACATTGATGCAACTTCATCCATTGCAAATTCAGCATTTACTTTTTCGCTATTTACTTTATCTTTTACTGGGTTTACTAGTTCTGGATCATTTAACACTAATAAATGTGCTTCAAAGATTGCAGCTTTGTCAGCACCTAGCTCAGCAAATGCGTGGTCCTTAATAGCTTCTAATTCAGTTTTTGCTTTCTCAAGCGCAGCGTCTAAGCGTGCAATTTCTGCAGCTTCGTTTGTAATTGATTTCTTTTCGATGTTAAATTCAGGATTTTCAAGTCTGAAAGCCTTTGCAATAGCAATCCCACTTGATGCAGCGATCCCTTGAATGTTAAGAGTCATTATTCTCCTAATCCTTCGTTTTTCATAGTTTCTTCGATAGCTGCTAGTGCTTGAGCTGCATCATCACCATTTGCAGTGATTTTAATTTCTGCGTTTTGTTGAATGCCTAAAGACATAACGCCCATGATTGATTTTAAGTTAACGTTCTTTCCGTTATACTCTAAGTTAATATCAGAACCGAATTTGCTTGCAGTGTTTACAAGTAGAGTTGCTGGACGAGCATGAATTCCTGAGTCGCTAGTTACTTTAAAGATTTTTTCCATGATAATTTATCTCCTTTAAATTACAGTATTTTTTAGTTGTATAGACGTGAGTACTACATCATCTATTGTATATAATAGGCGATGTTCGGTCAACCACATCGCCTATTATAATTATAAACATTTTGCGTCAAATTCCTACTGAATGTCAATAATAGCGGTTTCGCCCTTCTTAACATTTCCATCTTTTTTCAATTCGACTTGTTGCCCTTGTTGTAAGTTTGTAAAGACAATTGGTGTAATGATAGATGGTGCATTTTCTTTTACAAATGCAAGATCTACTTTTAATAATGGTTGGCCTTGTTTCACCTTGTCGCCTTGTGCTACAAGCGCTTCAAAACCTTCACCATTTAATTTTACAGTATCAATACCGAAGTGAATTAAAATTTCTTTTCCGCCTTCAGATTGAATACCAATCGCATGTTTTGTAGGGAATACATTGACAATCTCACCGTTCACTGGAGAAACTACTGTTCCTTCAGTTGGCTCAATTGCAAATCCGTCTCCCATCATTTTTCCTGAGAATACTTGGTCAGGTACTTCTGTAATTGGTAAGATTTTTCCTTCGATTGGTGATACAATTGTTTCATTTTCATCAACTTTTTGAGGAGTTTCTTCCACTTTTACAGGTTCTTCTTTTTCAACATGAGGTGTACGACCTGACATAATATCATGAATTTGTGATTTTAATGTGTCAGATTTCGGTCCGAAAATAGCTTGAATGTTATTTCCAACTTCAAGTACACCAGCTGCTCCAAGTTCTTTTAAGCGGTCTTTGTTTACATTCTTTTGTTCGTTAACTTGAACACGTAAACGAGTAATACAAGCATCTAAAGAAGCAATGTTTTCTTTACCACCAAGTGCTACTAATACTTCACGAGGGAGTTCGCCTGCTTCTGCTTTTCCTGCGCCCTCATTTGCATTTGCCACTTCACGACCAGGTGTTTTTAGATTCCATTTACGAATTGCAAAGCGGAATCCGAAGTAGTAAATAACTGCTAGTACAAGACCAACAATAATTACCCACCACCATGCTGTACGGCCTGGTAGTACACCGAATAATAGGAAGTCAATTAAACCACCAGAGAATGTCATACCAATTTTAACACCTAAAATTTGCATTGTCATAAATGATAGACCAGCAAATACAGCGTGAATTCCGAATAATACTGGTGCTACGAATAAGAATGAAAATTCAAGTGGCTCTGTAATACCTGTTAAGAAAGATGTTAATGCTGCAGAACCTAAAATACCTGCTGCTAATTTTTTATTTTCTGGACGTGCTTCATGGTACATTGCTAAAGCTGCTGCTGGAAGACCGAACATCATGAACGGATACTTACCAGTTGTAAATGTACCTGCTGTTAATTCTACACCGTCTTTTAACTGTGCCATAAAGATTTTTTGGTCACCACGGATTAATTCGCCAGCTGCATTTGTATACTGACCGAATTCGAACCAGAACGGTGAATAGAAAATGTGATGTAATCCAAATGGAATTAATGAACGTTCAATTAAACCGAATATAAATGCTGCAATTGTTCTATTTGCATCAATCATTTGATGTGAGAACGTGTTTAAGCCACCTTGAATGTATGGCCAAACGAAGCACATGATAATACCTACTATTAAAGAGAATGTTGCAGTTGCAATCGGTACGAAACGCTTACCTGCAAAGAAACCTAAGTATGATGGTAATTCAATATTGAAGTATTTATTATAGCAATATGCCGCTACTATACCGACGATAATACCACCAAATACCCCTGTTTGTAGCGTTGGAATACCTAATACGTTTGCATACGCTGGATCTGCAAATCCAATTTTTACTGGGTCTGCTCCAGAACTTGTTACTTTCACTAGCTTATCTACTTCTAAGAACACACTCATCGTTTTGTTCATAATTAAGTAGCCGACGAATGCTGCTAAACCAGCTACTCCGTCTCCACCAGCTAAACCAATTGCTACCCCAACTGCGAATAATAATGCAAGGTTAGCGAAAATAATATCACCAGATTGTTCCATAATTTTTGCAACCATTACGAACCAATCTGCTTTTAAAGCAGGAATAACATTTGTTAACTGTGGATTTTGAAATGCATTACCAAATCCAAGTAAAATACCTGCCGCCGGTAAAATCGCTACTGGAAGCATTAACGCTTTTCCGACTTTTTGAAGAACACCAAAGATCTTCTTAAACATGGAAACCCTTCCTCTCTTATCTATA
Organism: Bacillus sp. FSL K6-2944; assembly: GCF_038005385.1. NCBI lineage: Bacteria > Bacillati > Bacillota > Bacilli > Caryophanales > Bacillaceae > Bacillus > Bacillus sp. FSL K6-2944. The sequence goes on from NZ_JBBOTE010000001.1 coordinate 2,843,601, forward strand.
TTGATACCTTCCGACAAACGCCAAAAAGACATGAGGAAAAAAAGATAGAACGATAGCTATACAAAGGGTAGTATATCCCTTTCTCTAGCTTACATTCCTTACTTTTCTCCACTCATGCCTGATCGAATCAGTAACACGTGTCAAAAATAGGTTTACGTATAAGTTCACTATAATTAAGGCAAACGTTTTCGTTACTCACCTTAATGTGTTTGTCGAAATTTGTATAACTTTGCAATAGTTATTATACATAACTATTGTAAGCGATTCAATCATTTTTTTTAACGTTTTCATTTTAGACAAAAATATATGGCTTTTTACACATGCTCTGCCTTTACTAAGCGTTGCAAGTGCATCGTTAAATAAATACTTTCAGCTTCATATACAGGTAGTTGCAACTCTTTTTGCATGACCTTAACTAGCTTCCAAGCCAAGTTATAGCAAGCTGGATACTCCGCCTTTAATAAATCAGCAAAACTTTGCGATTCCTCTACTTTTTCTCCTTTTTTCACCCTCTCAATAGCATATTGAAGATGACGAATAAGACGTAAATAATGAATGCTCTCTTGATCTAATGTAATTTGTAAGTTTGTCTCAATTAAAGATACAAGTTGTGCAATGAGACGGGAGTTTTGATTAACTGAAGATAAATCAGAATTTGTAAGCGAACTGTAAATGTGAAGTGCAATAAAACCAATTTCTCCTTCTGGCAATGTAATTTGCAAACGAGAATTTAAAAGTTCTACAACACCTTCCGCAATTTCATATTCCTTTGGATAGAGCATTTTTGTTTCAACTAAAAAAGGGTTATCAATTGTAAGTCCTTGTTTTAACCTTTTAATCGCAAATGAAATATGATCTGTTAACGCAATATGAATATGTTCATTTAGTGGCGATTTCGCTTTCCCTTGAATGTACAGCATAATATCGTTCATCAATTCAATTAATTTTTCACTAATATGCGGCACTAATAATTTGTATTGTTCACGATCCCGTTCATTTTTTAAGACAAACATCTTTTCGATTTGTTCTTGCTCCAATACATCTTTCGCTTTTTTCCCAAATCCAATTCCTTTACCAATCACTACTACTTCCTCGTGTTCCGGATGGCTAGCAATGATGACATTATTATTTAAAACTTTTTTAATTTCTAGATAATTACTCATATAACACCACCCTCGTACTTAAATAGCCTACTTTTATGTTACAGAATATTCTTCTTTGTCGTCAATGTAAAACATCTGCCATTTAATAAAAATTCATTTTTTAGACATGTTTATATATGATGCGTATAATGTAAGAGCAACTGTACATAGAAAGGAGATAACAGCATGATTAAAATGTTTGTAAGTGATATCGATGGTACAATGATGCAACACGGAGGTCTTATTGACGAACAAGATGTTGCGGCACTGCGCAGCCTTGCCGAGCAAAATGTTATTCTTTGCTTCGCTTCCGGAAGACTTGATAATGAAATTGCAGACTTAATGAAAGCTGTAAATACAAATTTTCATCGCATTAGTGTAAATGGTGTTTTTGTATATACACATGAAAATAAACAACTATTATCTGCAACTTTTGATTCCAGCATACTTCCCGATTTGTTAGCTATGACGAATGAAGATCCTTATTTCCGTTATGTAAGTGATGAGCATAATTATTACATTGAAGAGAAAACACCTTTCATTCAAGAACTTGAACAACAAGTAACTATGACTTCTGTTGAAGAACCAAACTTACTACAGAAGATTGATGATACAATTTTCCCAAATAAAATTTCTGTCGGTGGAACAAAGGAGAGCTTACAACTCCTTCAGAAAAAAATTGATGAAAAATTCCACGGGAAAGTTAGTACTTTCATCTCAGCAGAACAATGTTTAGATGTAATGCCACCGAATGTTAGTAAAGGCTCTGCCATTTCTGTTTTATTAAATGAGTTTCAAATAAAACCTGAGGAAATTGCTTGTATAGGGGATTCTTATAATGACATTCCTATGTTTTCTTTAACTCCTCACAGTTTTGCTATGTCGCAAGCAGATGATGCAGTAAAAAAACACGCTCACTATGTAGTAAATCACGTCAAAGATGCTGTTAACCACGTAATTGCTCATAATAAAAATACGACTCATTCCTTATAAGGATGAGTCGTATTTTTATTTCTTTACATGTTAATCATTTTCAATTCCACTGTACTTCACAAACTGAAATATACTATTTGTTACGTGCGATATTCGTAATAAATTTATAACGATCTCCACGATAAATACATTTCACGTACTCTAGCGGTATCTCACCTTCTGAATATGACCATTGACGCATTACAAGTACAGGCGCCTTTTTAGGAATATGCAGATGTTCAGCTTCATTTTCCGTCGCAACGGAAGCTTCAATTGACTGAGTAGCGCTAACAAGTTTAAAGCCCAGTTTTTTCTCTAAATGTTCATATAAAGATTGTTGCAATATCTCTTCGTTAATATCTTTTACAAGAGCTGGCGACAAATATGTCGTCTCAAAAGCAATCGGTTCATCATCAGCTAAGCGAATACGCCTCACTTCATAAACCGATTCCCCCTCCTGTATTCTCAACCGGTCTGCTATTTTAGCAGTAGCTGGAACTAGGCGGAAACTAAGTAATTGACTACTTGGGTTCATCCCACGAGAAATCATGTCTTCTGTGAATCCCGTCATTCCTTGCAATTTTTGTTCCACTTTCGGAAGTTGGACAAATGTTCCAATTCCACGCTTCCGATATAAATAGCCTTGTTCCACTAAATTATTAATCGCCTGTCTGATTGTCATTCGACTCACTTCGAACTTATCACAAAGTTCATTCTCAGATGGGATTTTATCTCCCGGCTTCCATTCGCCGTCCTCAATTAGCTGTTTCACCCACTCTTGAATCTGATAATAGATCGGAAATGGTGAATACTTGTCGATGTTCATCAGCAATCGCCTCACTGCATAAAGATAGAGCTTCTTGATCAGCGATTACGGTTACATTCGGATGACGTTGTAAAACTGTAGCCGGACACTCTTCACTATATTCACCTTGCAATAATTCTTTAACAGCTTCTGCCTTTTTAGAACCCATAGCAACAAGTAGAACTTGTTTCGCTTTCATAATGCTTCCAATTCCCATTGTAATCGCATGAGTTGGCACATCTTCTTCTTTTTCGAAGAATCGAAGGTTTGCTTGGCGTGTAGATTCTGTTAATTCAACAATGTTTGTTGGAGAATTAAACGGTGTTCCTGGCTCATTAAATCCGATGTGACCGTTTTCACCGATTCCAAGAATCTGTAGGTCAACTGGGTTAGCAGCTAGAATGCTCTCGTAACGTTTGCACTCTTCCTCTAAATCACTTGCCATCCCGTTTGGTACATAAGTTTGTTTAAATGGAAGATGATCAAACAACTGTTCTTGCATGAAATAGTGATAGCTGTTTTTATCTTCATGTGGTAAATTTACGTACTCATCTAAGTTTACAGTGGTTACACGGCTTGTATCAAGTTTATTTTTTCGCATTTCTGCATAAATACCTAATGGAGAGCTTCCTGTAGCCATTCCTAATGTTGGATTTTCTTTTGTTTTTACAACTTCTTCAATTAATTTATAACCTGCTTCTGCTAATTCTTCTGGAGTTTTTACAACAAGAATATTCATTTAATTACTTCCCTTCCTTCATATGAATTCCTAAACGAACCGTATCATATACATGTAAATCTTCATTCATCACAACAAAGTCTGCATCTTTTCCTACCGCTAATGCACCTTTATTATTTAATCCAAACTCTTCTGCTTGGTTAACTGATGTCATAAGTACTGCATCTTCGATTGAACAACCTGTAAATTCAATTACATTTCGGAAAGCTTGATCCATTTTTAGAATACTACCAGCTAACGTTCCATCTTCTAATCGAGCACTACCATCTTTTACATGTACTGGCTGTCCGCCAAGCTCATATAATCCATCTTCAAGACCTTTTGCACGCATTGCGTCAGTAATAACACTTACTTTTTTCGGTCCTTTTAACTTATATGCTAATTTCACCATATCAGGGTGAATATGAATACCATCTGTAATTACTTCAACCATTACATCTGGATTTAATAACACATGACCCACAACTCCTGGTTCACGGTGATGTAATCCACGCATTTGATTGTATAAATGTGTCGCATGTGTAATCTTTCTATTTTTTAGTTGCGCATCAATTGCATCTGTATGCCCCATTGTGCCAACTACACCAGTTTCAGCAAGATATTGTTCAAACTCTAATGCTCCCTCTTCTTCTGGTGCATATGTTACTAATTTAATTAAGTTCCCACTTGCTTCTTGCCATTGTTTAAATTGCTCAATATTTGCAGGAACGATATGTTCAAGTGGCTGTGCACCTGCACGTTTCTTTGAAACATAAGGTCCTTCTAAATGAATATATTCGAAATGCGCTCCTTTTTCTTTTGCTTCTTTCGCAGCAGTTAACGCTGCTTCAATTGCCTCTGGAGCTTGTGTCATTGTTGTTGGGAAGTAAGTTGTAACCCCTTCTTTTAACATTTCTTTACCTAGAGTTACTAACCCATCGCTATTTGCATCCATCGCATCAATATCGTATCCACCATGAATATGAACATCGATCATACCTGGAATTATAATCTTCCCTGTAGCATCAAAAACAGTTTCATTTTCTTGTGGTACATATTGAGCCATCAAACCAATTTCTTTAATGGTTTCTGCGTAACGAATAAATCCGTTTTCCACTATTTCTTGACCTGTGTAAATTTTGGCATTGATGACAATTTGCGTTTTCATTTTCATCGATCCTTTCCCATGAATTACCTACTTGTTATTATTACCTTATTCGCCTAGTTCCATCTTAATATACGCACGAGTAGTTGTCTATACATTCTAATGAAATTTCCTTTTTATTCAACAGAAAAGGAAATTTCTTACGTCTCTTATAATTATAATATATATTATTCATTTTTCCAAAAAGGGACAGTATCGCCCCCTAATATAGAAATCACTTCAACAATGGCATTAATCCGCTAGATTCTAACATAATATGTTCACCATCTGTTTCCATTTCTACTGTACGTTTATTCGTTCTATATACCATTATACCGTGCCTTTTTAAGCGTTTCACTACACTTTGGTGAGGATGTCCATACGGATTATTACTCCCGTACGATAGAATAGCAAACTGCGGTTCCACTTTTTTTATAAACGTTTCACTTGTTGAAGTATATGAGCCATGATGCCCCACTTTTAACACATCTGCATGGACATCAAATTGTTTTAATATTTCATGTTCTGTCCGTACATCCGCGTCACCCATTAATAAAAAATCCGCTTTTCCATATCGCACCTTTAAAACAATTGAGGATTCATTATTTTCATCTTTTGATTTCCCGTTGTTTAATACTTGTATAGAAACATGTGGATCCAGCGGTATATATTGTCCTTCCTTTACTGAAACGAAAGGTATCCCTCTTTTTTTTATATTATTCCGATACGTATGATAAGTAAGAGAACTATATGTTTTTCCGCTATCTAATATAAGCGATACCGGCATTTGCTCTACAATTGGAATTAACCCCCCTATATGATCCATATCGGGATGCGTACTGACAATTACATCTAAATGATTAATCCCTTTCTCAATTAATTTCTGAATAATAACCTCTCCTGCTTCATAAGGTCCTCCATCAATTAACATTGTTTGTCCATTTGGCATTATAATAAGTGTTGCGTCACCTTGCCCCACTTTTAAAAAGCTCACTTTCATTTTACTAAGATGTTGCCGATGCATATGTAAAGGAGACGTAGTATGAATGGACATCATATACCTTTTAGCTGATGCGCTATTTAAAGAAAAACATAATAAAACAGAAACTAATAATAAAATAATCCGCATACCTCTCATAACTCGTCTCCTTTTTTCATTTAGTATGGCACTGTAAATAATTGATATACAAAAAAAGCTTAGCAAAATGCTAAGCTTTTATTTCGATATCTCTTGTAAGGAACCGAAGAATAAATCTGCTTCATTCATTTGTTCATTCTCTTCAGAAAGCGGTGGTAAATCATCTAATGTTTTCAATCCAAATGTGTCTAAAAATTCTTTTGTTGTTCCGTATAAAATAGGACGCCCTGGTCCTTCTGCTCTTCCCATTTCTTTTATAAGTAAATGTGAAACCAACGTTTGTAACGCCTTATCAGTTTTAACTCCTCTAATCTCTTCCATTTCAGTCCTTGTGATTGGTTGGCGATATGCAACAATCGCTAACGTTTCGAGGGCAGCTTGTGAGAGTGAAGCAGCTGTTGGTGTATCTATTAATTTTTGATAATATGAAGCATGTTCTTTCTTTGTAGCAAAACGATATACTTTTGCATACTGTACAATTTGTAAACCACGGTTTGCACCTTCACATTCTTGTTGCATTTCTTCTAAAATATTAATTGCTTCATTCATTTCAATTTCAAGAACTTTCGCTATTTGTTCTGGATAAATCCCTTCATCACCAGAAACAAATAAAAGGCCTTCAATAATTGACTTTTGTTCTTTCCTATCCATTTCACGAGCTCCTTCCTTCTATTTTCTCATAAAAATACACATCAAAAAACCGAATCACAATTAATGCGTTCGGTTCAATATTTTTTCTCTTGTTCCAAACGATACATTAAAACATAGCATGAGATAAAATGTTGCTATCCCATTTTCACATACTTGCTCTATGCAGATTTATTAGAGCTTGATACGAAAATTTCATCAAAATTATGTTCTTGCTCAATTATGATTTGTTGGTTTTTCATAAGTTCCAGAACTGCTAAAAATGTTACAACCATTATTTCACGTTCATCATCAACAAACAAATCATAAAAACTTTGGCGACCACCCTTTATTTTTAACTGTTTTAAAATATCAGTCATTCGCTGTTCAATTGGTATTTCTTGACGAGTAATACGTGTTGTTACAGGTTTTTTTGCCTTTTTACGGCGCATTAATTTTTGAAATGCTGCTAGCATATCATATAACGTAACATCAAGAGGTAAGCTTGTCTCCTCTTCTTGTTGCAACGATGTAAAGTCAATTGGTGGACGTGTATATAGCTGTGCTCTTTCTTGTTCTCTTTCTTTTAACTCAGTAGCAACTTGCTTATATTTCTTATATTCAATTAACCTCTCCATCAATTCTTGACGAGGATCATCTATAAAATCATCACCGTTATCAAGTACATCTTCTTCATGTTTCGGCAACAACATCTTACTTTTAATTTGTAATAACGTTGCAGCCATTACTAAATACTCACTTGCAACATCTAATTGAAGTTCTTTCATCGTATGCACATAAGATAAATATTGCTCTGTAATATCTGCTACAGGAATATTATATATATCAATTTCATAACGATGTATTAAATGTAACAATAGATCTAACGGCCCTTCAAAAGCCTCTACTTTAAAATTATATTGCACAAAGCATCCCACCACATTTTTTCTATAACAACATAAGTATAGAGCATACTCATGTTCTATCCAACCTTTTTAAGAAATTTAATTAAAAATAGACCGATGCCTATGTCATCATGCCCACCACTTCATATGATAACAGTGTAGTAAGAACAATGTAGGAGGTCAAAAAACTATGGGTCACGTTGATTGTGGTTTTAGCGGTGGGTTCGCATTACTTGTTGTACTGTTTATTTTACTAATTATTGTAGGAGCAGCTTGCTTCTGCTAATATGAACAATAACGGCTAGGAGGAAACCTCCTAGCCGTTATTGTTCATATTTCTATGATACACTTATATGTATAACCGTTAGATAGGAGCGAGAAAACATGTATCCTACCGAATACATACAATTTTTAATTCATTTCCATGGAGATTATGACTATTTTGAATGCCACGAAATACTAGAAGAGTATTGGAAGACAAAACCAAGAGGTAATCGTGATCATTACTTAGTTGGTCTCATTCAAATTGCAGTTTCTTTATACCACCAAAGACGTGCTAATTGGAATGGTTCTACAAAAATGATGAAAAGCGCAATTACAATTTTAGAAAAAAGCGGTGTGCCTTTACAACGTTTAGGAATTAATCAAGTACAACTTCTTTCCTTGCTCAATGAAAGATTGCAATCTATCCATAAAAAAGAACGTTTTGTACCTTTATTTTTACCCTTATCAGATTCATCGTTAGAGAAGCAGTGCATAGAGTTATGTCAAAAACAAAACCTCTCTTGGAAAGACTTGAATGCTATCCCAGGTGAATATATTATAAACAAGCACACTTTGCGTGATCGCACAGAGGTCATTACTGAACGAAACGAACAATTACAAAAAAGAAAGCAGAGATAATAAACTACTTATCTCTGCTTTCACGAATGTATATTTTGTTCTAGCCCTTTACATTTTTCGCAAAAACTTGCTGTTTGCTCATTTCCGCAAATTGTAAACTCAAGAAATTTACTCTTTAACTCTTGAACCATCTTCGTCCCAATCCCCACATGACGGTGAGACGGGTTCACACTCAAATGCTGAATTTCTAATACTTGATTCTCTTTTTTTACAATCCCCATTATTCCAACAAAATCTTCATTTTCTTTCCACAAATACAATTGCCAATCATCTTTTGCTTCATATTCTTTCATTGTCAATTGTAATGTTTTCACATCTTTTTCAGTTGGCATAAACGAAAGAAGCCCCATTGCAATTTTTTCATAACTTTTTTTAAAACGAATTAACATAACCCTTATCCCTTCTTACAAAAGTTACAAACTAGTAATCCCCTCAATCACTCTTTTCATATCACATTCATTTTACAATATTTTCAACAGAGTGAGAAGAGTCTAAAACAACTTGATAATCATACAAAGCGAAAAGAAGAAAGTCAAATCTATGTTTCAGCACTATTCCTTTAATAAATAGAGTTAAAAAAAGAAAATTTTATATGGAATGGAAAGAAACATATCATTCAACAGCACTTCATTTATAGTTACTCTAAAGCAGCACAATTCTAGCAAAATTAATATAACAAAAAATATTTATTGAAACATATAATGTAATGTATTCTATGTAATTGGTTAAAGGTTTGTTCTCACAAACAATATATTTTAGCAACAATACTACTTGTATGATGAGCTGTAGAAGTAGTACTCAATCTCATTAAAAATAAAAAAGAGAGCAAAAGCTCTCTTTTTCCTTACCTTATTCTTCCCAAACTTTAACTTCTTTCATTACATCGCCTTGACGCATTTTTAATACTGTTTCAATACCGCTTGTTGCTTTACCGAATACAGTATGAACACCATCTAAATGCGGCTGTGGCTCATGAACGATAAAGAATTGGCTACCGCCTGTGTTACGGCCAGCGTGAGCCATAGAAAGTGATCCTACAAGGTGTCTATGAGGGTTTCCATCAGTTTCACATGGAATAGAGTAACCTGGGCCACCTGCACCTGTACCTGTTGGGTCTCCACCTTGGCTTACGAAGCCAGGAATAACACGGTGGAATGTAACACCGTCATAAAATCCTTGCTCTGCTAATTTTTTAAAGTTTTCTACTGTTTTCGGTGCTTCTTCTGGGAAAAATTCCAAGTCGATTTTTTCACCGTTTTCCATTAATATGTATCCTAAAGTTTTCATACGTATATGTCTCCTTTCAACTATCTCAGCACTATATTACCACATTCATGACTAGAAACAAAAAGAATCCGACAATCTAGATACTTCTTTTTTGAAATGTGGAAAAAGCTAGGTGACAAATAAGAAATATATACTATAATAACTTTGTTGCCCGAAAATTTTAGAAAGAGAAAGGGAGCGATTTTTCGTGAAAACGAAATTACTAGCTCTGCTATTAGCTGTAACGGTATTTATGATGCCAACAGCTTCGTTTGCAGACATCATCGAGGGAGAATCAATTGTTACATTAGGAGAGAACTTATCTGAACAACAAAAACAAGATCTGTTAAAAGAAATGAAAGCACCGAAAGATGCTACAATTATTACTGTATCTAATGCGGAAGAACATAAATTTCTAGAAGGCATTGTTCCAAAAGCACAAATTGGTACGAGAGCAATTTCTTCTTCTATGATTACATACACAAAACCAGGATCTGGTCTTATTGTACGATCAAAGAACATTAACTGGGTAACAGATGCAATGTACACTAACGCTTTGATTACAGCAGGTGTAAAAGATGCAGAAATTCAAATTACTGCACCTTTTAAAGTTTCAGGAACTGCAGCTTTAACTGGATTAATGAAAGCATACGAAACTGCGTCCAATAAACAAATTCCTGAAGAAGTTAAAAAAGTAGCGAATGAAGAAATGGTACAAACAGCCCAGCTTGGTGATAAAATTGGTGAAGAAAAAGCAGTTCAACTTGTTGCAAAAATTAAAGAAGAAATTGCAAAAGAACAGCCAAAAACAACAGAAGATTTACGTTCATTAATTAAAAAAATTGCTGATCAACTCGGCATTACATTGACAGATGAACAGTTAGATAACTTAGTATCGTTATTTGATAAAATGAAAAATCTTAATATCGATTGGAATCAAGTTGGTAGTCAATTAAACAAAGCAAAAGAACACGTTTCTGCCTTCTTAGGTTCTGAAGAAGGACAAAGTTTTCTAGATAAAGTGAAAGATTTCTTCTCAAGTATCATTGATTTTGTTAAATCTTTATTCAAGTAAAAAAGAAGCCCGCCAGTGACGGGCTTCTTTTTTATACAAGTAATGGTAATTTCATAACAGCCTCTTCAACCGAACGCACTATATGATTTGCTTTCTCCTTTACATATGGATGGGCATGATGAAGAGTAAATGAATGCGGGGTTACTTCAAACATAGAAATATCATTGAAAGAATCTCCAATACAAGCAACTTCATTTGCTTCAATTTGCAAATGGTCCATTAGTCGCTTTAGAGCACTCCCCTTACTCACGCCTCTTGGCATAATATCAACATAGCGTTTACCTGATATAAAAACTTCCGCTTCGCCTTGAAACGTATCTCGTAGCTCTTGATCTAACGTCACAATTTTCTCTTCTTCTCCAAAAACAAACAATTTTGCAGGGTGTACAGTCTTACCAAACTCTTCTTCTAACGCTTCAATTTCAGCGATATGCACGCCCATATACGCTTCAAAATTATGGTGATGTTCATTCTTCCTTTTTGTATATCGCTGCTCATTTGCACAAACAATATCCGCTAGTCCTTTTTTATGTATATATCGATATATTTCCTGGGCAACCACATTTTCAAAACTCGATTCATGAAATAAATTTCCATCCGGAAGCAACATTGTCGCTCCATTTAAGCCAGTTGTATAATATGGGAATGAAAACCTTTTTACAACTTCATCAATTCTGTGTGTAAAGCGGCCAGAGGCAAAACAAATATTTGTCCCTTTCTCAGCTAACCAACACAGCGCACGTTCATCTTCTTTTTGCATATGATTCACATCGTAAACGAGCGTGTCATCTAAATCACTTACAAATAATTTAATCATGTCCTCTTCCCCTTCCATACACAATATCTACTCTAAGTGTACACAAAAAATGTTTGATTTTTGTTAAAAAATAATAAATTTTTGCTAAAAAAAATAAACGGGTGTATAATCCCGTTTATTTTTGTCTTTTTACATTTTGAGGTCTTACAATACTTGGTCGTACTTTTAAACTAGACATCGTTGGACGGAGTAAAATTTTTGTTAATGCGCCCCAATCAAATGGTAAAAACGGCCATAAATAAGGTGTTTGTAAACTTTTTATAGACGTTAAAAATAAAATTAATATCGTCATACCAATTACAAATCCCATCTCATGGAAGAGACCTGTTAAAATAATAACAAACAATTTCCCAACCTTATTCCCTAATCCTAATTCATAACTCGGTGTTGCATATGCACCAATCATCGAAACTGCTACATACAAAATTACTTCTGGCACAAACAAACCTACATCAATTGCAATTTGACCAATTAATATAGCTGAAATCAACCCTGCTGCAGACGATAACGGCGTTGGAGTATGAATGGCTGCCATCCTTAAAAACTCAAGTCCGACCTCTGCCATTAACACCTGTAATAAAATTGGTAAATGCGTCATCTTAGTCGGTCCAATAAAAGCAAGATTTGCTGGCAAAAGAGTTGGATCAAATACAAACACTAACCAAAATGGTAATAAAAATAACGAGAATATAACACCTAAAAAGCGCACCCAGCGTAAAAATGTACCGACAGCTGGATTTTGTCTAAACTCTTCCGCGTGCTGTAAATGATGAAAATATGTTGTCGGTGTAATCATAGCACTTGGCGATGTGTCAACAAGTACTAACACATGTCCTTCTAGTAGATGATTTGCTGCTACATCTGGCCTTTCTGTATATCGAATAAGTGGAAATGGGTTATAGCTTTGCTTTACAACAAATTCTTCTACTGTTTTATCCGCCATCGTAATTCCATCTACATCGATGTTATTTAATTCTTGTTTTATAATCTTTACTAAATCTGGATTTGCAACATCTTGAACGTATGTAATGCAAATATCCGTTTGTGATCTATCTCCTACTCGAACCATTTCATTTCGAAGACGTGGATCTCGAATTCTTCTACGGATTAATGCTGTATTTACAACGATATTTTCAACAAATCCATCCCTTGCACCGCGTACTACCTTTTCAGTATCTGGTTCTGTCGGCGTTCGCCCTGGATAACTACGAACATCGATTGCAAACGCTTCCGTTTCACCTTCCACAAATATCACGATGAGTCCTGATAATACTTGGAGCATTACCTCATCCATCGTTTTCACTTTACTTACTTGTTGATGGATTAAGCGATTCTCTAAAAGCTTCACTGTATCTTCTTCTACATCCCTTATCTCATTTGTATCCACCGCTTCTTCTAAAATAGGGATAATATAATTTGTATCACAAAGTCCGTTTACAAATAACACACCAATTTCTTTATTCAAAATTTGAAATTTACGAATGCCAACATCGTATGTAACGCCTAGCCCAACTGTCTGCTTTAAATAATTTTCATTGTCACTTATGAAAGTTGATATAGGGATATCCACTTTTTTAGGCTTCGTCATAAAAACCACTCCTTTCCAAAATTAATTGAATTGCTTTCTTCGTAATAGGTGATCCCCTCTCCCATTCATCATTTCCACACATCTTACCAATGTCACCGACTCCAACGATGACAGGAACATTCAAGTCATCTAAACAATAAATTGTATCTCCGCTAATTCTGCCAATTTCGCCATCTGGAAGTCCAAATTTATCAACACCGTATTCGGTTAAATTCCCATTCCGATCTACACTTACATCTACACGTGCCCATTCCCAATGATGCGTATTAGACGCTACCGCTAAAATACCGAGCACATCAATTTGTTTATGGGTAGCCACATATTTTAAAGCCTTTTCACCAGATCCTTCTCCAATAAATCCACTGTCATCAAACATGACAAATACAGGGTCATATGGCGTTTGCATAATAAGCTCAACAACTTTTTTCCCTGTCAATTTGGTTGGATTACTTTGTGATGCTGAAATACACCTTCCCCCAAATTCCTTCGTTAAAAGCTCAATTGTCCGCTTTGCATATTCATCTCCATCTGTGACCAAAACAACCCTTCGTCTCATTTGATTTATCCTTTCGGTTTACATATAAGTGCTATAAAAAACGAAAACAATATCGCTGCGGAAATGCCCGCAGACGTTAAACTAAACATGCCAATACCAATTCCTAAATATCCATGTTTTTCTGCTGCATGCATTGCTCCGTGCAATAGTGAATGTCCAAAACTTGTAATAGGGACTGTTGCTCCAGCACCTGCAAACTTTATTAGTTTATCGTACAATCCAAATCCATCTAAAATTGCTCCGATGACTACAAAAGTTGCCATTAAATGAGCTGGTGTTAACTTTACGAAATCTAACAATAGTTGCCCAATTAAACAAATAACTCCACCTACAAGAAATGCATATATAAAATCCACAATTCACTCTCCTTTAACTCTCTCAAATACGACACCATGTGCAATTGTTGGAATCGTTTCCTTCTGTTGCATCATCATCGGGCTTAATAATGCACCAGTCGCAACGACAAAAATTCGTTGTAAATTCCCTTTTTGCATCTCGTGTAATAAATGACCATATGTGACAACTGCTGAACAAGCGCAACCACTACCACCTGCAAACACTTCTTCTTGACTTGATTCATAAATCATCAATCCACAATCATTGTATATATGCCCAAGATCATAACCTTCCTCAAGTAAAAGTTGTTTCGCAATCGGCGTCCCAACAGCTGATAAATCACCCGTAACAATCAAATCATAATCATCGGCACTTCTTCTTAAATCTTCAAAATGTTGTTGAATTGTATGAGCTGCTGCTGGAGCCATCGCTGCCCCCATATCCAAAGGATTTGTAATTCCTAAATCTTGCACTTTTCCAATTGTAGCCGACGTAATTTTAATTGTACTTTTTTCATTGCTAATTAATATAGATCCTGCACCAGTCACAGTTGAATTTGCTGTCCCTGGCTTTTGTCCACCGTACTCTGTTGGATAGCGAAATTGTCTTTCAGCCGTTGCATTATGACTACTTACTGTAGCTAAGACACGATTTGCAAATCCACCGTCTATAAAAGCTGAGCCAACTGCTAAAGTCTCCATAGACGTCGCACAAGCGCTAAACATTCCTAAAAAAGGAATGCCCCACTTACGCGCAACATAATTTGCTGTCACTGTTTGATTTAATAAATCTCCCGCTAAAAAGAAATCAATTTGCGATGTTTTTATATTCCCTTTTTGCACTGCTTGTTGAATTGAGTCTGACATTAATCTTCGTTCGGCAAGCTCCCAATTTTCTTCTCCACAATGCAAGTCACCATATGAAATATCAAATTTTTTCCCAAGAGGGCCCTCAGCTTCTTTCGGACCGACAGCAGTACCCGTTGCATTCACATATATATCATTTTGAAATACCCACGTTTGTTTTCCGGTCAACCTCATACTAGCCCTCCTTTAAGACATAAAAATTTTAAAGGTATACCTTATTAACCCAATGATATATGCACCAACAACCCCAAATACAATCACACTTCCTGCCAGTTTAAACATATTTGTAGCAATCCCTAGAACAACCCCTTCGCTCTTATGTTCTAAGGCAGCGCTCGCCATAGAATTTGCAAATCCTGTTACCGGTACCGCTGATCCTGCTCCAGCAAATTGACCGATTTTATCATATACACCACACCCTGTTAAAATCGCGGATAATAAAACAAGGGTTGCAACAGTTGGGTTTCCTGCCTCTTGTTCACTGAAGTGAAAATAATGTATATAAAATTTCATCAATACTTCTCCAACTGTGCAAATGAGTCCACCTACAAGAAATGCTTTGAGACAATTTAGTAAATAGTTTGGCTTTGGATGATACTCCTTCACTTTATTTATGTAATCATCCTTCAATTTCTGACTTGTCATTTATATACTGCCTCCTACTTTACGAAATAAATCCAGTGAAACAACGATCCTATTACTTTTCCAAGTACAAGAGCAACGAGTAAAACAATAATCTTCCCCTCTACCCCTACTCGTTTCGCTAAAATAGGCAGAACATTTAACACCTCTGTTAATGCCGCAGCAAGCATTCCGATGAATGTGCCACAAAATATCCCTAATATAACGAGCCAATACTGCGACGTTTGAAATGTAATGTTTTTCAAACTGCACCAAGCCCCTGTTAAAGTACCTGCAATGACTGCCCACTCAAAATATTGAATATGCTTTCCACTTCTCGTTAATTGGGCTAAACGGGGGATTATACCAAGTACAGCTAAAAATGCGACATATCCGCTACCTACCGCAATCCCTCCAGCTAAACCAATTAAAATAACAAATCCAGACTCAATCATCGGCAAGTTGTTTCATATTATCCTTGTTTTCATTAACGATTACATACTGATCAAGTGACTGTTGGTATTGAAACATCTCAACTTCTAACGGACTCGGCTCTTCATTAATTCGCTTTTGAAATACATGATTAAAAAATAAAACCATCCCTAAGCCAAGACCTAAAGAATAAGGGATTTGAAATAAAAGTGGTTGCGCATTAAATTCTCCAGTAATCATGTAATATAACCGTTGATGTACTTGTTGCATACTTACATCTTCATGGAAATAAATGATCGCAAGGGCCGCTCCAATGAACAGTAACAGCCATACAAGCCCGAAAAAAATTGGGTGTGTCTTCTTTTTTTCGTATATAATTTCAACAAGAGTTTGTCCAGAACCGAGTAAATTAATTTGTACATGAGATGCTTTCTGTTGAATAATCTCAATTACTTTCATAACATCAATTACAACATGCGTCTTATCATGCGCTGTTATTTTGTAAACTATCTCATTTTGTAACAACTCAACTACGGAAGAATCTCCGGCAAGTTGAGCAACATCGCCCAGCTTTACTTCATAAGTAGGAGAAACTTTTAAACGATTGCGCATTTTAATATAAATCGTTTGTTCCAACTTTCATTCACCCCTTCACTCTTCCTCGTAGTTGTAGTATGGTTATTGAATTTTTTTCTAATACAATTTTTTCATAAAAAAACATCTGCACCATTTCGGTACAGATGTTTTTTACTTATGCCTTTTTCTTAAATAAGTTTACAATACTTAATGCAAGCCCTCCCCAAATGACTACTATTCCAATAACCATCATCATAATCGCTGATCCACTCATTATGAAACACCTCGATCTTTCCATTCTTTTTCAAGCTTGGCAGAATCCGAATGAATTTGTGCATCCCATTTTTTCAGGCCAATGATTATTGCAACTATGAGGAATGCTGCTGCTATCGACCAACCATACGTTACAACAAACTCAGTCGGATAATCTCCGTAGTTCTTTTTAATATTTTGGATTGTACCATCAATTAGCATATACCCTAACATAAGCGGAGTAATAACGAGTAAACTCACTCTCCAAAACGTTCCTAATTTAATATCAGATACAAAGTTTGCATGATTTTGATAAACTGGTAAACGGCGTAAAATGAGCCCTATCGTAACTACTTCCGCAAGTGCAATTGTAATTAATCCGAAATTATTAGCGAAATAGTCGACAACATCTAAAAACATAAGTCCACCACGTGTTGCAAAAACAAGAGAAACTAACACGAGAAGGGTTCCCATAATTCCAATAGTTTTTTCCCGACTTAAACTGAATTTTTCAGATACAGCGGCAAAGCATACTTCCGCGAGTGAAATAAGTGATGTAATTCCAGCAACCGTTAACGATAAGAAAAATAAAACACCAAACAACGGTGACATCGGCAATTCATTAATAATTTGGGGAAATACTACGAACGCAAGCCCAACGCCAGCACTTGCTACTTTATCAACCGGTACTCCCATATTATTTGCCATAAATCCAAGAGCTGCAAAGACCCCAATACCTGCTAATAATTCAAATCCTGAGTTTGCAAATCCAGTAATAAAGGCATTATTTGTTGTATCCGAGTTTTTCGGTAAATAACTAGAATACGTAATCATAATTCCAAATGCTAAAGATAAACTAAAGAATATTTGACCGTAAGCAGCAAGCCATACTTTCCCATCAAAAATACGACTCCAATCTGGTTTAAAGAATGCATCTAGTCCTTGCATAGCACCTTCCATCGTCACTGCACGAACAACGATAATAAGGAACATAACAACTAATAAAGGAATAAATATACGGTTAACAACTTCGATTCCTTTTTTAACTCCTTTAAATGCAACGCCAAGCACAATAATCCAAACGAGAGCTAACGGAATTAATACTTCTGGTACAAGTCCTCCAAATTGTCCTGGCTTATCTGCAACATGTAAGTACTCTTTAAATAAAAATGATTGCGTGTCTTTTCCCCATGCTCCAGTAATTGCAAAGTATGTATACGATATAGACCAAGCAATAATCACTGCATAATATGTTGAAACAATAAATGTTACGCACATTTGCCACCATCCAATAAATTCTGCACGCGGGCTAATACGGAAAAATGTAAGTGGTGCTGAGCCACGATGACGATGACCAAGGGCAAACTCAAACGCTAACAATGAAATACCAGTCGTTAATAATGCAAATAAATACGGTAAAAAGAACGCTCCTCCTCCATTTTCATACGCTGTATAAGGAAAACGCCATATGTTTCCTAATCCAACGGCAGATCCGACCGCTGCGAAAATAAATCCAGCTCTCGTTCCCCATTGTTGCCTCGTTTCCATGTTTCCTTCCCCCTTTATGACAAGTTCATACTTGGATTATATTTTAAATTGACTAAATTATCAATAAATTCTGTTAATTTTTGTGAAAATTAACATCTCTCTCCTATTAACGGCATAAAAAAATCGAATAGACAATTATTCGTCTATTCGATCTTTCATCTGTTTTAATATTTTCTTTTCAAGTCTTGAAACTTGTACTTGCGAAATGCCTATGCGCTCGGCTACTTCTGACTGTGTTTGATCTTTATAGTAACGCAAGTATACAATTAAGCGCTCTCGTTCATCTAGTTCTCTAATCGCTTCTTTTAAAGCAATTTTATCGAACCATTTCGTTTCAGATTGATCTGCAATTTGATCTAAAATAGTGATTGGATCTCCATCGTTTTCATATACAGTTTCATGTATAGATGAAGGGGCCCGGCTCGCTTCTTGTGCTAGAACAACTTCCTCTGGCGTTAGTTCTAGTGCCTCTGCCACTTCATTAATCGTTGGAGCCCTTCCGAATTCTTTCGAAAGCTCATCTCTCATCTTTCTAATTTTGTTTCCTGTTTCTTTTAAAGACCTACTAACTTTCACTGATCCATCATCGCGTAAGAAACGTTGTATTTCACCAATAATCATTGGAACTGCATATGTTGAAAATTTCACGTCGAAAGATAAATCAAATTTATCTACCGATTTCAAGAGCCCAATACATCCAATTTGAAATAGGTCGTCTGGTTCGTATCCTCGATTAAGAAACCGCTGTACAACCGACCAAACGAGGCGCATATTACTTTGAACGATTGTATCTCTCGCTTGTTGATCTCCATCTTGACTTTTTTGAATTAACGCTTTTAGCTCGTGGTCCTTTAACTGAGGTTTCTTCTTCTCATTTTTGACCTCTATGTCCATAGGCTATTCTCCTTAATTGCATAGAGCGTTACTATTTGATAAGTATTTTGTCAAATGGATTGTTGTCCCGAAAGATTCGTTTGAAATAACTTCTACTTCATCCATAAAATTTTCCATGATAGTAAATCCCATTCCGGAACGCTCTAATTCAGGTTTAGTTGTAAAAAGGGGTTGTCTCGCTTCATCTAAGTTAAAGATTCCAATCCCTTCATCTCGAATCGTGAGTTTCACCATTGCTTCTTCCAAAATTACAGAAATATAAACAATACCTTCTGCATTTCCTTCGTATCCATGAATAATTGCATTTGTAACCGCTTCTGACACAACTGTTTTAATCTCCGTTAATTCTTCCATCGTTGGATCTAGTTGTGCAATGAAAGCCGCCACTGTAACGCGAGCGAATGATTCATTTTGACTTAATGCTGAAAATTGAAGGTTCATTTCATTTCTCATCTATGCCACCCCCAACGTCGCGAGCGCGTGCGCTTCACTTTCTTCTAAGCGAACGATTTTGAATAAGCCCGACATTTCAAATAAACGCTTAACAGGCGGTGAAATTGCACAAACAACCATTTCTCCACCTAATCCCTTTACGTGTTTATATCGGCCTAATATAACACCTAGACCAGAACTATCCATAAACGATAAGTTCTCTAGGCTCAAAACAATATGATGAACACCATGTGTCTCAATCATATCTGTTACTTTCGTTCGCAACTCTTCAGCCGTATGATGATCTAATTCACCCTCTAGTCTCACACATAGGACGTCACGTTTTACTTCTAATTGCATGGAAAGACTCACACGATTTCCTCCTTATGCTCAAACTTTACTTATTCACATACATAAAGATTTTCGTGATACAAAATAAGAATCCTTCCTGCTGACAAAAGAAGAACTATTTCGTCATAAAGTGAAACCTTTCAGCATTATTCACTTACATACGAATAGAAAAGCGGCAAAATATTTGCCGCTATTTTGATGTTGAAAACATCCCAAAACTTCTTTTAAATAACTCCCACCAGCTCGCTGCAGCGACATCTTCTTTTGCTACAATTGTTTGTTTTAATAAAACATCTTTATCTTTTTTAATAACAAGTGTACCAAGCGCGTCACCTTTTTTAATCGGTGCTTTTACTTTCTTTTCAGCAATTACTTCTTGTTTTACCTTGTCCATATTCTCGCCCTTCTTCATAAGAAGAGAAACATTATCTGATGCAACTAAATCTACTTTTTCTTTTTTCCCTTTTCCTACTTGAACTGTCTTAATTTTTTCGCCGCGCGTATACAATTTCTTTGTCATATATTGTCCAAATGCATAGTCAAGAAGCTTTGTCACTTGGTTGTTCCGTTCTTTTGATGTTGGTGCTCCCATGACAACTGAAATGACACGCATACCATTTTTTTCAGCCGATGCTGTTAAACAATATTTCGCTTCTGTCGTAAAACCTGTTTTTACTCCATCTACGCCAGGATAAAAACGTACTAGTTTATTCGTATTAACGAGCCAAAACTTTTTATCCGTATCTTCACGTAAATAATCTTCGTACTTACCTGTGTATTTACGAATAAGTGGATACTTCATCAATTCTCTCGCCATTATAGCCATATCATTTGCTGTCGAATAATGGTCTTTGGCCGGAAGACCTGTTGGGTTTTGAAAATGTGTATTTTTCAGCCCTAAATCTTTCGCCTTTTTGTTCATCATATTTACAAATCCTTCTTCTGAACCTGCGATGTGCTCGGCTACTGCAACAGATGCGTCATTTCCAGATGCAATTGCAATACCCTTTAACATCTCATTTACAGTCATCTCTTCCCCAGGTTCTAAAAAGATTTGCGATCCACCCATTGAAGCTGCATGTTCACTCGCTCTAACTTTATCGGTCAGTTTTAGTTTTCCTTTTTCAACTTGTTCCATAATTAAAAGCATTGTCATAATCTTTGTCATACTAGCAGGTGGTAATTTTTCATTTGGGTTTTTATCAAATAAAACTTTACCTGTATCTTGCTCAATTACGATTGCTGACGACGCTTGTTCCGCTAACTTCGGCGTTGTTTCTTCTGTTTTCTCCTGCTTCGTTTTTTCAGATTGCGCAAAACTCACTGAAGTTCCAGAAAGCAATAACATGAAACAAACAAGTATTCCAAAAACTCGCTTCATGACTAACCCTCCATTCTATATCAGACCTATTTTTTCCAATTCTCCTTTTTTTAATACCAATTTTTTCTATTATTTTCAGTTGACAAATACATTCGTCCCCTATATTGTATTAAGTGTATTACACATAGTAGTACACTTAATACATATGAGGAAGGAGACATTGCTCTTGCATATTCAACTTGACCCAAGAAGCAACACTCCGATATGGGAACAAATTGTTCAAAATATAAAAGAACTCGTATTGAAAAGCATGTTGGCTCCAAGTGATAAACTTCCTTCTGTACGCGAACTCGCTTCTTTACTCGTTATAAATCCAAATACAGTGAGTAAAGCGTATCAAGAGTTAGAGCGACAAGGAATTATTGAAACGTTACGAGGAAAAGGAACATTTGTATCCCAATCGATTACCCCAACATTAGACGAAAGGAAAATCGCTATGGTTGAAAAGCAATTTCATCAATTACTATTAGAAGCCTCTTATCTTGGTATTACGAAAGATAAAATTCATGATTGGATAGATTCATACTATAAAGAGATTGGAGGGAATACGGATGTTGAAAGTGACAAGCTTGAAGAAAACAATTGATAATCAAACAATTTTAGACGATGTTTCTTTCACATTACAAAAAGGTAGTATCGTCGGATTACTTGGAAGAAATGGTGCGGGGAAAACAACTTTATTACGAACGATAGTCGGCATTTTAGACCCAGATGAGGGAACTGTTACATATGAGGATATCGACATTCATAAGAATCCTGAAACGAAACAAAAAATCGTATATGTCCCGGATTCTACTAACATACTGAACGGTTATACAGTAAAAGAAATAGTGAAGTTTTATAAAGCAGTTTATACCGCATTTGATGAACCATATTTCTACGAACTACTAGAACGTTTCAACTTACCAAACAAACGAATTCGTAGTTATTCAAAAGGAATGAAGGCACTGCTTGCTATCATTTTAGCTGTTGCTGCACAGGCAGAATATATTATTTTAGATGAACCAACAAACGGACTTGATCCTATCGTTAAAAGACAGATTTTACAGTTTCTCGTTGGAGAAGTTGCAGCAAAAGAAATTACCATTTTCATCTCTACCCATCATTTAGATGAAGTGGAACAAATTGCAGATACAATCATTATGTTAAAAGGACATACTGTAGCATCTATTACGTCACTAGACGATGCAAAATCACAATTTGCAAAAATACAAGTAGCTTACGAGCGTTCATTACCTCAAAAACTAGAAAACTTAAGCAATATTAAAATATTAAATCAAACAGGAAAAGTATATACAATCTTAATTGAAGGAAATGTGGCTACAACACTCGAGAAGTTTTATAAAGAACAACCACTGCTCATTGAAGAATTAACAATGTCACTTGAAGATGTCTTCGTTACGACACTGGAGGAGGATGGGTATGTTTCATAAGGCGTTGTGGATGCGGAATTGGAAGCGTGGGAAATATGCTGCGTTACTTTTTCTCTTCAGTTCACTTTATTTTTTATCTTTCGAATACTATCAAGCAGCAGAAACTCAACAGTCTCTCTTTCTCCATCCAGAAAAAATAGGTGAAGAAAAGTTCTACTATTATTATTCTTTTTATTCTTCTAATAGCTTTTGGTTAAGTATTATTACAATTATCCTATCCTGTATATTAATTGGATGGGAGCGAAGTAATCAAAATGGAGATTCACTTATGACATTTCCATTTAAAAGACGTGATATGTTCTTATCGAAGTGGGTTTTCGGTGGATTTTTCATTGTACTATCATTTCTAATCAATTGGGGTCTTATGTATTTTATTTATAAATCTACGATTCACTTTGAATATCAATCTTTCGAACCGTTTCATCGATATTTCTTGTATGCAATTTTCACATATATCGCTATCTATACTGTCTCTTTATGTATAGGTACATTTACTGGCAGTATTATTTCACAAAGCATCTTCAGCATTACTTTTTGCATAATGGGAATGGGAATCTTTTCACTCTTACTCCTTTTCTTTACAGCTCATGCTGAGGCAATACAGGGGAATAAAAGTTATACGAATTTCGAAAACATTTATAAATTCAATAAAAAGACCAACATTTCAAGCGCTATATTAGACTTTTCAATTAGTTATAATTACCACCCTACTGTCCAATCAGATGAAGATCATGGAAAAGTAATACAAAGGGGACCCACTTTTCATAGTTACTACTCTGCAAAAGTAATACTTGTTCCTATCTTCTATACTATTTCCAGCTTACTAATTGGTATGTTTCTTTATGCACGATCACCTAATGAACATAATAAGAAAATTTTCCTTTTCCCAAAATACAACTCACTCTGGATGTGGGGTACTACCTTTTATTTTGCATTAATAGGTGGGCAAATGTTAAAACGTTTTGATTTATTATTTAGTTACTATGTTGGGTTCTTTTTATTTGGAATCGTCACTTATTTTATATTATCACGTCTTACAAACTATAAAGTTTTTTAAAGGAGAGATCCTATGTTTCAAAAAGCATTATGGGTGCATACCTACAAACAAAGTAAATATATTATTTGGCTATTTTGGTTAGTAAGTTTTTATGTACTATCATATAAATACTATTTAGCAGCTGCCGAGCAATTAAAATATTTTCATGAACATAATGAATGGAAATATATATACCGATATAATTATCAACTTTCACTTCCCGATGCTATTATGGTTCAAGGAGGACTCCTTATTATATTAGCCTGCATTCTTATTGGATGGGAACGTCAAAATCAATCAAGTGACATTTTATGGTCTATGCCATTTAAACGAACACATCTCTTCATAACGAAATGGCTTTTTGGTGTGTGTAATATTGTAGCTATCGTTATACTAAATTGGGGACTTTTTGCTATTATGAAAAAGACAACCTTTCATAATAAGTATCAAATATTTTCACCATTTCATACTTACTTCTTGTACATGGTTATCATCTTAATTGCTATCTATACACTTGCATTATGCATAGGAACAATTGCTGGTAATATAATTTCACAAGGATTCTTCAGTGTTGCTATACTTGGATTCCCTTTTATTTTGCCGACTCTAATTGCCGGAGCTATTTCTATTCATACGGTTGGACTTACTTCCAATCATACCGTCTATACGGAGGAAAATGTAGATCGTTACGGTTCAGGAATAGAAAAAATGAGTATTTTAGCGCCAGTTCGCGGATTCAATATTAATTTTAATTACGATCCTCAACGTGCTTATACTGATCAACAAGGCGTACGTCATGATGAACCTAATTTTACATATATTCCTTCAGCAACAAAACTTACCGGTCCAATCGCAAATATGCTTATTCTATTCCCTTTAGGAATGTACTTATATACAAGATCACCTAATGAACAAAACGGAAACTTTCTATTATATCCGAAGCTTAAAACACTATGTATGATATGTTGTGTAATCTTTATTGGAATGTTTGGAGGAATGGCAGCGGGCGGAAGTCGTTCTATCTTAAATTATTATATTGGTTTTATAGGGACCAGTACGATAGTCTACCTACTATTATCTCGCTTATTAAAATTTAAATTTTCTTGGCGTGTGAAATAACCTCCTCTTTAAGAGGAGGTTATTTTAAATTCTCTCTCCTATCCCCATACACCATCTCTTCTTTCATTCCAAATCCATCACCATTTTGCACAATTTGCTCTGTCGGGGCAACTACACTTTCGGCAATTTTCCATTCCCCACGCTCTTTTACGAATACTTGTAGAAAATAGTTCATGCCATCTAATTGATATGCATTTTCTTTTTTCACATTATAGTGAATCGCAATGTAGTACACTTGAATGTTTTCTTTCCCTATTTTTGAGACGTATTGCGATAGTCTCGGTATATAAAGTGCTGCTTTCTGAAAAGATAGTTGCTTCGCTTTAACAAGCGATGAACTTGTTACATTACGTAATGTGTCCCGATTACGAATATTATCGCTATGGTGGAATAATACTGCGTTTTGCATAGAACGAACCCATAATTTCGAATATAAGACTGTATTATCATTTTCAATGTACTTCACTTCTTTTCGCACTACTTGGATAGGCGTATCTGCGTACGTGAATGTTTGAAAACAGAAAAAACCACCAAATAAAATGGTAAGTGCAGCAATATATTTCATAATCTTTCCTCCGATCTTTTAATTAAAGTATCGGAGTTTCAAAATATTTTTATTCAAAAGAAAAAGGATAGGAATGCTTTCGCTTCCTATCCTCATTTATTATAATACGCGGCCAAATAGTTCTAAGACCATTTCTATTTCTTGGTCGCTCCAACCTTTAAATCTCTCTTTATAATATTCTTTACGCACAGCTTCAAGTTTTTCAGTTACTTCTCTTCCGTGCTCTGTAATTTCTAAGTACACGATTCGACGATCTGAATTAGAACGTTTTCTTTCTACTAATCCTTTTCGTACGAGACGATCTGTAACAGCTGTAATATGACTGGAGGTTACGTTTACTTCACTCGCAATTTGCGAAGCCATCTGTGGACTGTTTAAAAATAACGCACGTAATACAGAAAATTCATTATATGGCATATGTTCTGCAAAACGTGTATTAATATCATTTTGTAATAAACGTATCATTTTTCGAAATGATGCAGATAAATCTAAAATCAGCGTTTCTCTTTTTTCGTTCAATAGCCTCGTCCCTTTTTTATCATATTTACACATATTATAATCTATAAATACCTATGTTGTATATGCTTTCTTTCCTCAACATTCTCATTTATGTAACTTTTTTCATATAAATTTCTTTTTTGTTCACACATATACATATAAAAAGGATGGTGATGGAAAATGCAGGGTGGAATGAATCCTTATTTACACAACGTACGCACTGCTAATACTGGTAAAGAAGCTACTATTACTGTACAAGGAGAAGGTGTTGTAAAAGCAAAACCGAATGTTGTTATATTAACACTCGGCATTCGAACAGATGATAAAAATGTAAAACAGGCTCAAGAAGAAAATGCAGTGCAATCCAAACAATTGCTGGATGCACTTAAACAGCTTGGTATTGCCGATAAAGATATAGAGACGATTTCTTATACAATTACTCCTCAATACGAATATGTAAATGATAAAGCATTGCTGCAAGGATACCGCGTGGAGCATTTGTATGAAATTACCGTTTTAAATGTACAAAAAGCTGGGGAAGTATATGATATAGCCGTTTCAAATGGTGCAAATGTAGCAAAAGGTTTACGTTTCCGAGTATCTCATCCAAATAAATATTATGAGCAAGCTCTCATTCAAGCTCTGCACCAAGCAGTAGAAAAAGCTCGTGCTATTGCGAGTACATATAATTTAAATATTAATCCTGTTCCCCTCTCATTCGTTGAAGAATCTGCCCAATTACCAAGGGAGGTTACGTCTTATGCTACTTTACATGCGCAAGCAGCTCCACCCATTCAATCGGGAGAGTTAGAAATTATTTCAACAATACGGGCAATTTTTACGTATTTATAAATAATTTCATTTATAAGTAAACGTTATCATTTTCCTTGTTGTAAAAACATGATGTTCTGATATAATAAAGGACGGTGAGCTCTTACGAAAGAGATATCACGGGTGGGAGAGGGATATGAAAAAGAAGGTTTAACATGAAAGGAATACTTGAAAGAACATTTAAATTAGGTTTACACGAAACATCACCAAAACAAGAAGTTTTAGCTGGAGTTACGTCATTTTTCACGATCGTATATATTATGATTGTAAATGCATCAATTTTATCCGATGCTGGCATTCCTCTTGAAGCTGGAATTTTAGCAACTGTTTTCAGTTCATTTGTCGGATGTCTACTCATGGCATTTTGGGCAAATGCACCTGCTATTCTTGTCCCTGGTATGGGTGTAAATGCATTCTTCACGTACACAGCTGTGCATACGCTTGGACTAACTTGGCAAGAAGCATTGGCTGCTGTCTTTATCTCTGGTATTATTTTTGCAATTGCCGCTTTTACACCAATCGCTCGCGTGCTATCAGTATCAATTCCAAAGTCATTAAAGGAAGCAATTACTGTCGGCATCGGATTATTTTTAGCGTTTATCGGATTGCAAAAAGGTGGCTTAGTCGTTTCGAACCCAAATACTGCTGTTGCAATGGGTAAATTAAGTAACCCTGTCGTTCTTGCGACCGTGCTTACTCTTATCGTTGCACTTGTACTATTTATTCGTAACGTACGTGGAAACTTTTTATGGACGATTGCAATAGGAACTGGTATTGCATGGCTATTTGGCCTTGTTGATACAAGTCAAATCGGAAATAGTTCATTCTCATTCGCTAATTACGGCGATGTGTTTGGAGCTATGTCATTTGGCAAACTTTCTTCCTTACCGTTTTGGATTGCAACATTCTCCTTAAGCATGGTGCTTATTTTTGAGAACATGGGACTTCTGCACGGTTTATTAGAAGATGACCGTAAATTCCCACGTGCTTACCAAGCCAATGCAATTTCAGCAATGACATGTGGTCTATTTGGCACAAGCCCTACCGTATCAACAGTAGAGAGTGCCGCAGGTATTACTGCAGGCGGAAAGACAGGTCTGACGTCTATCGTTACGGGGTTGTTATTCTTTGCATCATTGTTTGCACTTCCGTTTGTCAAACTAATTCCTGATAGTGCCATTGCACCAATCTTAATTATTATTGGCGGCCTGATGATTACAAGCATTCAGCAAATTCCTCTGAACGATTTTTCAGAAGGATTTCCAGCGTTCTTAATTATCGTCATGATCCCGCTCACATATAGTATCGCTGATGGCATTGCGTTCGGATTTATTGCTTACCCTATCTTAAAAGTTGCTCTTGGAAAGCGTAAAGAAGTCGCACCATCTATGTATATCATTACATGCTTATTCTTAGCTATGTTTGTATTACATGCTATTGGTTGAAAAAAAACACCGAGGAAATCCTCGGTGTTTTTTTACTTAAACCATCCTTTTTTATAAAACCAGGCCATCATTCCGCCGCCAATTAATGCCATTAGAAGAAGACAAATAAAATAACTATATTGTCCACCAAGCTCTGGCATATGCGTAAAGTTCATTCCATATACTCCCGCAATAAATGTTAATGGCATGAAAATAGTCGAGAATACAGTTAATGTTTTCATAATGTTATTCATATGATGTGAGTTTAATGAAAAATAACTATCCCGAATATCCGCCGTTAACTCTCGACTTGCCTCAATCATTTCCGTAAGTTTAAGTAAATGATCATGTATATCTTTAAAATAAATCTCATGATCACTTATACCGTAAAAACGAGTGGAATTCAAAATACGATACAATAAATCACGCATTGGAATAATTGTACGTCTTAACTTAGATAAATCTGCCCTAATATCAAATACTTCTTCTAGTACGGCTCCTGCTGTCTCACCTGTTAAATTATCATCAATCGCATTTAAATGATCTTCAATGTAATATACAGGTGCGAAATAATCATCTACAATTTGATCAGTGATCGTATGTGCTACATGTAAAGGTCCTTTCTTAATCCGCCTCTTCTCACCAAGTGTTTTCCACACTCTTTCAATTGCATTATTATGAGAAAAATGGAAAGAAACAATATAGCGATCACTAACAAACAAATCAATTTCATGTGGTTCTAGCCCATCTTCTCCAAACGCGTGAAGAACTAAAAAGTTATATCCATCATAAAAATCAACTTTTGGCCTCTGTACGTATTCTAGACAGTCTTCAATTGCAAGGGGATGGAACTTAAAATGGTCTTGCAGAATATATGTATACTCTTCTTTCGTTGGCTTATATAAATCTAGCCAATACCATACAATATGGTCTTTCTTTGTTTCTTCTAGAGAAACATCATATAATACTTCATCTGTTTTTGTTACTGCACAAATTCTAATCATAATTTCACCCATTATTATTATAAACAAAAAATAGTAAAAAAAGCCAAGGAGAAATCTCCTCAGCTTTTTTTATTACTTCGTTACGATACCGTGTACTAAAGTTGGTGCATCTACGTGTTCTTTAGAGATCTTCATGTTCTCATAAATTTTCGCTTTTACATCTTCAACATTTTCGCGGTTTGCGTAAATTGTAACGAGAGATTCACCTTGCTTCACGCTATCGCCTACTTTTTTGCGCAGCATTAGACCAACTGCTAAATCAATTTCAGACTCTTTCGTTGCACGTCCTGCTCCTAAAAGCATTGCTGCTGTTCCGATTTCGTCTGCAACGATTTCTGATACATATCCGTCTTCTTTCGCTTCCACTTCAATTTTAAATTGTGCTTGTGGCAATTTAGAAGGGTCATCAACAACAGATGCGTCACCGCCTTGCGCTGATAAGAACGTTTTAAATGATTCTAGCGCTTTTCCGTTGTTCATTACTTCAATTAGCTTTTCACGTGCATCTTCTAAAGATGAAGCTTGTCCAGCAAGGTACACCATTTGACTTCCAAGTGTTAAACATAGCTCTTCTAAATCTTTCGGCCCTTTACCTTGTAATGTATCAATTGCTTCTTGAACTTCTAATGCGTTACCGATAGCTTCACCGAGTGGTTGACTCATATCAGAAATAACTGCCATCGTATTACGACCAACGTTATTACCGATACGTACCATTGCTTCTGCTAAACGTTTTGCATCTTCATCCGTTTTCATAAATGCACCTGCTCCAGTTTTTACATCAAGAACAATTGCATCTGCACCAGCAGCAATTTTTTTACTCATAATCGAACTTGCAATAAGCGGAATTGAGTTTACTGTTGCTGTTACATCACGAAGTGCATATAGCTTTTTATCAGCAGGTGTTAAGTTACCACTTTGGCCGATAACAGCGATTTTGTTTTCATTTACAAGACGCATGAATTCATCGTTTTCAATTTCCACATGGAATCCTGGAACTGCTTCTAATTTATCAATTGTACCACCAGTATGTCCTAAACCGCGTCCAGACATTTTCGCTACTGGTACATCTAAAGCAGCTACTAATGGACCTAATACAAGTGTCGTTGTATCACCAACACCACCTGTTGAATGCTTATCTACTTTTACACCTTCAATAGCCGATAAGTCGATTGTATCACCGCTATTTACCATTGCCATCGTTAAATCAGCACGCTCTTGATCGTTCATATCTTGGAAGAAAATTGCCATTGCAAGTGAACTTACTTGATAATCAGGAATATCACCATTCGTATATCCTTCAACAATAAAGTTAATTTCTTCTGTCGTTAATGCATGTCCGTCACGTTTTTTTGCAATTAGGTCCACCATTCTCATTGTGAAGTCACCCCTTCATTTGTTTTACGATTGCTTTTACTAATGCTAAGAAGTTAGCTTTAACACGTTCTGTCGTTTCAATTACTTCATCATGGTGAAGTGGTTGATCTAAAATACCAGCTGCCATATTTGAAATACAAGAAATACCTAATACTTTCATACCAGCGTGACGCGCTACAATTACTTCAGGTACTGTTGACATACCAACTGCATCTCCGCCAAGTGTACGAAGCATACGAATTTCAGCAGGTGTTTCATATACAGGACCTGTCATTCCTACGTATACACCTTCTTGTACTTTAATATTTAAGTCTGCTGCAACTTGTTTCGCCATTTCGCGAAGTTCTACTGTATATGATGTAGACATATCAGGGAAACGTACGCCCATTTCAGAATCATTCGGTCCGATTAATGGATTCGTACCCATGAAGTTAATGTGGTCTGAAATTAACATAAGATCGCCTGGCTCAAATGATGTATTTACACCACCAGCTGCGTTTGTTACAACTACTGTTTCTACACCTAGTTCTTTCATAACACGAACTGGGAATGTTACTTTTTGCATGTCGTATCCTTCATAGAAGTGGAAACGTCCTTGCATTGCTACTACTGTTACACCTTGAAGTGTACCAAATACTAGTTGACCTGCATGGCCTTCTACAGTTGATACTGGGAATTCAGGGATTTCACTGTAAGGTACTGTTACTGCATTCTCAATTTCGTCTGCTAATACACCTAGTCCTGATCCAAGGATTAGTCCTACTTGTGGTGTCTCTTGAAATTTCTCTTTTAAGTATGAAGCTGATTTTGTAATAAGTTCACGATTCATTTGTTTATCCCCCTATTTCTTTAGCTCGTTTAAGAAGCTTGTTCCGTATTCTGGCATTTTCACACCGAAGTTTTCTGCTACTGTTGCACCAATATCAGCAAATGTTTGACGAAGTGGTAACTCTTGTCCGCCTTCTTTCATGCTTGGGCTATATGCTAATAATGGTACATATTCACGTGTATGGTCAGTACCAGGGTGAATTGGATCATTACCGTGGTCTGCTGTAATTAATAATAGATCATCTTCTTTTAGTTTTGCGAATACTTCTGGAAGACGTGCATCATATTCTTGCAGAGCTTCTCCGTATCCTTGTGGATCACGGCGGTGGCCGAATAATGCATCAAAGTCAACTAAGTTTAAGAAGCTAAGACCTGTAAAGTCCATATTTAATGTATCTACAAGCTTATCCATTCCATCCATGTTAGACTTCGTACGAAGTGATTCAGTTACCCCTTCACCATCATAAATATCAGAGATTTTACCAATAGCAATTACATCGTAGTCACTATCTTTTAATTCGTTCATTACTGTACGGCCGAATGGTTTTAATGCATAGTCATGACGATTTGGTGTACGTGTAAAGTTTCCAGGTTCACCAACGAATGGACGAGCAATAACACGACCTACCATGTATTTCTCATCTAATGTTAATTCACGTGCAATTTTACAGATTTTATATAACTCATCAAGTGGCACTACTTCTTCGTGTGCTGCAATTTGCAATACGCTATCAGCAGAAGTATAAACGATTAAAGAGCCTGTTTCCATTTGCTCTTGACCAAGTTCATCAAGAATCTCAGTTCCAGAAGCTGGCTTATTACCGATAATTTTACGGCCTGTTTTTTCTTCTAATTCATCAAGTAATTCTTTCGGAAATCCTTCTGGGAACACTTGGAATGGTGTATCAATGTAAAGGCCCATGATTTCCCAGTGACCTGTCATTGTATCTTTACCAGTAGATTTCTCTTGCATTTTTGTGTAATATCCAAGTGGTTTCTCTACTTTAGAGATACCTTTCATTTCTCGAATGTTACCAAGACCTAATTTCACCATGTTAGGCATTTGTAACCCATTCATATGTTCAGCAATGTGACCAATTGTGTCAGATC
This sequence comes from Bacillus sp. FSL K6-2944, assembly GCF_038005385.1. Lineage (NCBI taxonomy): Bacteria > Bacillati > Bacillota > Bacilli > Caryophanales > Bacillaceae > Bacillus > Bacillus sp. FSL K6-2944. Next base: position 2,876,171 of record NZ_JBBOTE010000001.1, read on the forward strand.
CTAGATCACCAAATTGCTCAGCATCTGGTGCTTCACCGATTCCCACAGAGTCCATTACGACTAGGAATATACGTTTATATTTATTCATAACTGCGACCTCCTATAAGTTCAGTTCTACTTCTTGTAGTATGTTCAAAACGCTATAAAGTGAAACTGTTATCCAAAAGAATTCTCATTGTCAAACAGTACTTCTTTAAATCATTTTCTAACCTATTTCGTTTACTTGAAACGATTCAAAAACATTTCTAGTTTTTTCTAAGTCAGATGTCAGACATCTGATACTGATATCATAACATGTTTACGCTTTCTTTTTAATACATTTTCGTAGAATTTCTCATTTTCTTCACACTTCTATTGTAATCCATTCTGCAACGAAGTGCTAATTTTTTTATGATTTATTTCTTCATATTAAAAATAAAAAGTAGCTCTAAAGAGCTACTTTTTATTTTACTTCTATTGTTTCTTCTTTATGTTCATGCAATTCGCCTTTTCTTACATGTACTTTCACTTTGTAAGCACCGTTCTCTTTGAAAGTATGTTTCGTTTCATACTCTCCTTTATTCCCTTCTTTCGCTGGAATAAATTCGTGTTTTTCAACACCATCTTTCCAAATCTCTAGTTGTACTTCAGCACCAGTTAATGCTTCTTCTCTTTGCTTTAAATGAACTTTCATTGTAGATTCAGCATTTGCCTTTATGTCTCCAGCCATAAGATGGATCATTGTGTCACTTTTATGATCTCCATGTCCTGCACTGTGATCACTATTTTCTTTTTTCGCATCTTCTACTTTCGCATTTCCTACAGCAACTTTCACTTCTGGCATAACGTGCATTTCACGTGCATTTGTGTGAGCAATAATATGGTATACTCCATCCGTTTCGAATGTTTTCTCTACTGCATAAACACCTTTTCCTTTATGCTTACCATCTAACATCTCGTGCTTTTCGTCGCCATCTTTCCAAATTTCAAACTTTACATCATCGGCATCCGTTACTTTTTCTTTCCCTTGTGTAACAAGTGCTTGTACTTCTGTTTTTTCACCTGGTTTAATTTCTTTCGGATTTGTTTGGACTGCTACTTTTACAGCTTCAAGTTTCTGTTCTTTTTTCGGTTCTTCTTTGTTTGTATTACAGCCAGCCAACGCTAGCATCGCGATAAATAAAGTTATAATCAGTTTTTTCATCATCATTTCCTCCTCGTATATTAATATTTAAGCCCTATTACAGGCTTAGATTTTCTTCTTAATAAGAGCCCTATAAATAAAAATACTTGGACGTCTCAAGATATTTCTAGATAATGATTGTAGGATCATTTGGGACAATTCTTTCACCTCCTGTGGATTTACCACATTTGAAGAGTGTTTCTCAGTGAACGTGCGGGACTCCCTACTCGCAGGCTGAGCAGCCTGCCCCTCGAACCTAGATGATAGTAGCTCTAGGGCGGCTTTCGATTCAGGACTAGCTCTCATACACGAGGTTGTTGGTCGGCGTACACACTAGAGATATCTCGAGACGTCCAAGAAATGATTCTAATATAGAAGGGAGGTCTCTTACATGAGATTATTTGTTGGTTTAGATGTAAGTTCGTTTGATATGAAAGTTTGCTTTTTAAATGGTGATGGAGAAAAACTGGATTCTTTTTCGGTCAGTAATGACCTACCAGGAGCTACTACACTCAAAGAAAAATTATTACAGTGTGTTGCAGGGAAAGAGGTCGACATCCTTAAGATTGGCCTAGAATCCACCTCTGTTTACAGCTTTCATCCTTCTATGTTTCTTCACCATGATATAGATTTACAGCGTTTTGGAGCAAAAGTATTTCTCCTAAACCCAAAGCAAGTCGCAAATTTTAAGAAAAGCTATTCTGACATGAATAAAACCGATGAGATTGATGCCTATGTCATTGCTGATTACTTACGATTTGGCCGCAATCAAATGTCTATCGTAAAAGAAAGCCAGTACGTGGCACTGCAGCAATTAACTCGATCACGATACCAACTTGTCAAAATGTTAACGAAAGAAAAACAACACTTTCTTCAACACCTAAGTTTTAAATGTAATACATTTTCACAAGAGGTGGATACTTCCGTATTTGGTAGCGCCATGACAGAACTATTTCTTGAAAAATTCAGCTTAGAGGAACTAGCTAATATGCCTTTAGAAGAACTCGCTGAGTTCCTACAGGAAAAAAGTCGAAACCGTTTTGGTGATCCAAAATGCGTAGCAGCATCCATTCAAAAAGCTGTGAAAGCTTCTTATCGCTTGGATAAGGTTGTAGAAGATTCAATAGATGTCATCTTAGGTACATCCATCGCAGTCATTCGTACGTTTCAACAGCAAATCAAGGAATTAGAAAAGTCTATTAAAAAAATCATGGCTGGTTTGACCCAAACACTTGAATCTATTCCTGGAGTAGGTCCTGTTTTCGCTGCCGGTATCATTGCTGAAATTGGCCAAATCGAAAGATTTGACGATGAAACAAAAATAGCCAAATACGCTGGATTATACTGGCGAAAGCACCAATCTGGTCGTTTTACAGCTGAAGATACTTCATTATCCCGTACAGGTAATCATTACTTGCGTTATTACTTAGTTGAAGCCGCCAATTCAGTAAGAAAGCATGTATCAGATTATCAAGAGTATTACGTGAAAAAATATAATGAAGTACCAAAACATCAACACAAACGTGCACTCGTTCTAACCGCAAGAAAATTTGTGCGATTGGTGGATGCGCTACTACGTAGCCACCAACTTTTTACGCCTGGAAGGTGTGTGAAAGAATGACATAAATTTTTGTCATCGCTACCTTTCATTATTTTCCAGTAAATTACATTCGTTACTGGTTTAGTTTCGTGATGCCTTTTTTAAACAAATTGACCTTTGGCAACTTTAAACTTTGTTATTTCTCAGTTGACATACTACCGCAGGTCTTTATACTTTATTTAGTATAGAGGAAATACATTGTAATATTCCAGTCTTCTGCTGAAAACAATATACGAAATGTTTGTGAAGTTTCTGTGAAACTGTCTTTCCCTCTTAATCTATGAAAAAAAGAGCATAGTAACTATGCTCTCGGATGAAACTGTTTATATACATCTTTTAATCTAGTTTTTGAAACGTGCGTATAGATTTGCGTCGTTGAAATATCTGCATGTCCAAGCATTTCTTGTACAGCACGTAAATCTGCTCCATTTTCTAATAAGTGCGTAGCAAACGAATGACGCAACGTATGAGGTGTAAGCTCTTTTTCAATGTTTGCTTCTTTCGCTAATCGTTTTAATATTTTCCAAAATCCTTGTCTTGATAATCGATTACCATGATGGTTTAAAAAGAGTGCATCTACTACTTTTTTCCCCATTAATTCTCTTCTTCCTTTTTCAATATACTTTTGAATCGCTTCCGTTGCTAAACTTCCTAGTGGAATAATTCTTTCTTTATTCCCTTTCCCTATGCAACGAACAAATCCCATCGTTAAATGTACATCTTCCAAATTGAGTGCAATCAATTCTGAAACACGAAGTCCTGTCGCATACAGTAACTCTAGCATCGCCTTATCACGAATACCAAAAGCACTTGTCATTTTTGGTGTTTGAAGTAACGCCTCTACTTCATCAACTGATAATACTTTTGGTAATTTCCGTTCCCCTTGTGGCGTTTCAATATGTACGGATGGGTCGTGTTCTACCGCTCGTTCACGAAGTAAAAATTGGTGGAACGAACGAATTGATGCGATATGACGCGCCAATGTTTTCGAAGATTTTCCGTTCTCTTTTAAATACTGCAAAAAGTTAACAATGTGTAAACGGGTCACTTCATGAAAAGTTTTCGTCTGTTCCACATTTTGCAAATACTTTACGTAGCTTTTTAAATCCCGTTCATACGATACTACTGTATTCTTTGCTAATCCTTTTTCGACAACCATATAATGAATAAAATCTTTTAATTGATCTTCCACTCTACACTACTCCCCATTTTCATAGAAAAACATCATTCTATTTACGAAAGCATCCTTTGCCGGTTCTTCATTCCCTGATACTTTTTCTACAGTCTCTTCTTTAGGTTTTTCATAACGATGATAGCTTTCATATTCTTCATTTATCCATAGTATAGCGAAATAAAACAAAATCGTACAACTTGTAAATAATAAAAATACTTTTATTCCATCAAAAGTTAATTTTAAAGCTCGGCGCATTGTAAATTCCTCCAAAATATAAGTTATTACAACATATGCCAAGCTTTCACCAATTTATACCTTATTCAAATAAAAAACCTCTTCCTAGATAAATAGGAAAAGGTTATTTTTCATCCGTTTCATTTTCTTGACAATTTTTACAAATCCCATGGAATGTTAAACGATGATCTTTCACCTTAAAGCTCCAGTCTCGTTCTACTTTCCTTTCCACTTCACCAAGTAAATCTTCTTGTATTTCTTGTACAGCACCACATTGTGTACAAATCAAATGATGGTGGAAACGCTGCGCACCTTCTTGGCGTAAGTCATAGCGTGAAACACCGTCTCCGAAGTTAATCTTATCGACAACTTTTAACTCAGATAATAGTTCTAAAGTTCGATAGACGGTTGCTAATCCGATCTCTGGCGACTTTTCTTTTACAAGGAGGTAAACATCTTCTGCGCTTAAATGATCTTCTTCATTTTCTAGCAGCACACGAACTGTTGCTTCACGTTGCGGTGTTAATTTGTAGCTCGCTGCATGTAATTGCTTCTTAATTCGTTCAATTCTTTCTTCCATTCGGTACTACTCCCTCCTCGCCACTCTTACACCATTATATCAGAAGAAGGGCTTCTGTCAAAAGAAAAAACAATAAAAACAAATTGATAATTATTCTCAAAAAGTATTTATTTTTTATTAATAGCCTCAACGACTTCTTTCATTAAAACTGGTGATGCGTAAGCCTCCACACTAGAAGCAAGTGCTAACACCACTCCAATTACGAGAAAGAAGCATGTATAACGGATTAATAATGGTAATAGTGGCTCGGTTATTTTTCTAATAAATTGATGCCTAATCATCCGTAAAGAAAAACTTGCAGCAATGGTTGTCATAACGAGAAAGACTGGAATGATAATTAAATTTTGTGGCAAAACAGATACAAATGCTAATAATAGTCCATTCCATCCATGCTGACTTACTAAAAAACCAACTGTAAATCCAACGACAACTCCTTTTACAAATAATAAAATAAAAATAAGTGGTAATCCAATAATTGAAATTCCTAAAATCCAAATAAATCCGATGTATTTTAATTGCGAAAAGTAACTTTCTCGAAACATTTCGCCCGCAATGGCAAATTCTCCTTTAGAGACTTGTCCAAAAAAACGTTGTAAATAAAATGATAAATCTTGTTTTTGATTGATTTGTAAACTATTCACGAGAATGGCTCCGAATATTACTCCCATCAATAATAAAACAGCGTTAAATATATATAATGAAGAGTTTTCCTGTATGTGAGACATTACACGGTCTTGCCAATTTTTTCGCCACATTTTTCTTCCCTCCGTTCACACTCTTATTAAAAATGTATGAAAGAAAGAAAAAAGTATGACGAATTAACATTGAAATTCCGCTCTACTTTGCTAAACTAAAAAGTAGAGAATAGGAGGGATTTCTCTTGAAACCATTATTATTAGATTTTCCAACATTATTTCAAACTGAACGCTTGCAAGTTCGTAAACCATTTCCAGGTGATGGTGCAGAAGTATATGAAGCAATCCAAGCTTCTCTAGAAGACTTAGTACCGTGGATACCAATTAACACTGAAACAGAAGAGAGTGCTGAAGAAATTGTTCGCGAAGCTCACGGACAGTTTTTACTTCGTGAAACACTTGATTTTCACTTATACGATAAAGTATCTGGTACATTCATCGGAGCAATTACACTAAAGCCTGAAAACTGGGATATTCCAAAGTTTTCACTTCACTTCTGGCTACATAGTGCCTATACAAAACAAGGCTATATGACCGAAGCTGTTAAAGGTGCAATTCAGTTCGCCTTTGATAAACTAGGCGCTAGAAGAATTGAAATTCGTACTGATGCAACAAATATAAATGCATGTAGCTTAGCAGAACGTCTAGAATTCATTCTAGAAGGGACAATGGAAAATGACTTCCTAGCACCAGATGGTAGCTTACGTGATGCACGTGTATATGCAAAAATCAATTAAAAAACACTCGCCTTTGGCGAGTGTTTATTTTTGTAGTTGTAAATATTGTACTGCAAACATCGTCTTCGCATCATGAATACGAAGATCTTTCATAAGAGTAATCGCTTCTTCTAACGATACTTCCATTAATTCCACAAACTCATCTTCATCTAACTCAGCTTTATTTTCTTTTCTTGTCAAACCTGTCGCTTTATATACATATAAAATTTCATCTGCGAATCCTGGAGATGTATAGAAAGAAGTAATGAGCTCCATATTTTCACATACATATCCTGTTTCCTCTTCTAATTCACGAACTGCTGTTACCTCAGGTTTTTCACCAGGTTCTAACTTGCCAGCCGGAATTTCTATAATCGCCTTTTCAAGTGCTTTACGATACTGCTCAACAAGCACAATTTTCCCCTCATCAGTAATAGCAATAATAGCAACTGCACCAGGGTGATTTACAATTTCACGTTTACTCATTGCTCCATTTGGTAATACTACATCATCAACACGAACTTTTATAACTCTACCATCAAAAATTGGCTCAGTTTTTACTGTTCTCTCTGCAAGATTACTCATACTACTTCATCTCCCTGTTCTATTTCCTATTCTTTCCTCATACATTTTACCACATTGAAAGGAGCGTGATAGAAATGAAAGTTTATATTTTACCAAATCGCGTCACTTTAGTCGGAAAAGCATGGCAAATTCGCCATAAGCTAAAGCAATATAGCAAAGAGTATACAACTGTACAAGAGTGGATTACAGCAAATAAAGTGAAACATTAATCATGCTTTTACGGGCAGTTAATGCGAAGCGGAAAGTAAACGTTTGTCAACCTCTTTTCCCTCTCGTACAATAAAGGTAAGGAGGTTGACCTATGAAAAAACGTCAATTAGGAAACTCAGATTTGTTTGTTACAGAAATGGGCCTTGGCTGTATGTCTCTCGGTACATCTGAAACAGAAGCTATGCATATTATCGATGAAGCAATCGATTTAGGAATTAATTTTTTTGATACAGCAGATTTATATGATTACGGATTAAATGAAGAATTTGTTGGAAAAGCCTTGAAGGGAAGAAGAGACCAAATTGTACTTACAACGAAGGTTGGAAATCGTTGGACAGAAGAAAAAAATGGCTGGTCTTGGGATCCTTCTAAAGCTTACATAAAGACTGAAGTAAAGGAAAGTTTACGTAGACTTCAAACTGATTATATTGACCTTTACCAACTTCATGGCGGAACAATTGAAGATCCAATAGATGAAACAATTGAAGCTTTTGAAGAATTGAAAAAGGAAGGTATTATTCGCCATTACGGTATTTCTTCTATACGCCCAAATGTCGTTCGTGAATATGCAAAACGCTCAAACATCGTTAGTGTACTAATGGAATATAACCTTTTAAATCGTCGTCCAGAAGAATGGTTCCCCCTTCTAAATGAACACCAAATTAGCGTCATTGCCCGCGGGCCACTTGCAAAAGGAATTTTAACTGACAATAATGCAAGAAAGATAGAAAGAGTAAAGGAAAAGGATTATCTCTCTTATTCTTACGATGAATTACATGCAACTCTAGCAAGTGTAAAAGAAATGATTGGAGCACGCTCTTTAACAGGAACAGCTATTCAATATTGCTTACATAATAAGACTGTTGCAGCTGTTATACCTGGTGCAAGCTCTCTTCAACAATTACAGGAAAATATACGAGCTAGTCAACAGTTACCTTTAACGAAAGAAGAATATATACAACTTCAAAAGATTGTTAAATATGACACATATGCTTTGCATCGTTAAAAATATCGAATTACCGATAAAACAGAAGACTGTCTCCAGTATTAGGAGACAGTCTTTTTTATAACGTATCATATTTATCAGGATTCGTTCCTACATGTAAATCACGATTCAACGTGTTAATTTGACGTATCTCTTCTTCAGTTAGTGCAAAATCAGAAATAGTAAAGTTTTCTTTAATACGAGATGGTGTAACAGATTTAGGAATTGTAACAATCCCGCTTTGAATATCCCACCTTAATATAACTTGTGCAGGTGTTTTTTCATATTTGTTAGCAATAGCCTGAATGATTGGATGCTGGAATACTTCTCCGCCCCTCATTAACGGACTCCATGCTTCCATTTGAATTTGCTCATCTTGACAATAATTTCGCAACTCAAATTGCGTCAACATCGGATGAAGTTCCACTTGGTTTACCATCGGCTTCACTTTGCAATTTGGTAATAATAGTTCTAAATGATGTTTATGAAAATTAGAAACACCAATCGCACGCACTTTACCTTCTTCATACAATTTCTCTAAAGCTCGGTACGTATCAACATACTTCCCTCTTACCGGCCAATGTATTAAATATAAATCTACATAGTCCATTTGTAATTTTTTCAAACTCTTTTCAAACGCCTCGAGTGTCTCCTCATATCCTTGATCGTCGTTCCATACTTTTGTTGTAATAAATATATCTTCTCTTGGAATTCCTGATTCACGTATCGCCTCTCCGACACCGCTTTCATTTTCATATACAGTTGCTGTATCAATCGAACGGTATCCAACTTCTAACGCTGTTTTTACTGCTTGCTTTACTTCGTCTCCTTCTTTCGCTTTATATACGCCTAGACCAATCATCGGCATTTTCACGCCATTATGAAGTGTAGTTGTTGGAATATGCACAGTCGTCTCCCTTTCATTGTTACATTTTTTATAAGCCACAATTTTATTTCAACAAGATTCATCCCAAAAGTCAAAACATACGTACAGTTTACATAACACTTTTATATAGCTAAAAAATAGCGTGAACTCATTCATTCACGTTATTTTTTCTCCATTCTTTCGCTTTTTCATCCACATTGCGCACAAACTCATTTTTTCCTTCCGTATATAACGCGCCATCATATGTATACTTTTCGGCTAATTCTTTCTTTAAGGTTGCATATGCCTCTGCTTCTTCACAATGAGCCATCATATAATCACGAAATGCTAAATGCCTTACTATCTCTGGATTTCCTTTTTCAAACACGTGTAAATGATACGAGCGTTTTTCTTCAGTTCCATGAATAAAATATCGGCGTCTTGAAATACCATTTTCCCCTTTTACGATGTAACCAAGCTCTATAAATCGTTCATTCCACCCATCTACTCTTTCGATATTTTCTACTTCCATGATCATATCAATAATAGGTTTAGCTGCCAGTCCGGGAACTGACGTACTTCCAATATGATAAATTTTTACCGTTTCTGGCATCGCTGATTTTAATCTTTTAGCCTCCATTTGAAATTTTTCACTCCAATGGTTTTCATGTGGAACAACGACAATTTTTCTCATTCTAACTCCCCTTTTCTTACAAGCTCGTCAAAAAATGATCAGTGGTATTTCACTAATCATTTTTTTATTATTTAAAGTCTTTCCAAGTAAGGTTACTTTCACTTAGCAGTTCTTCAAATGATTTATTCTTTTCACGTTCTTTTTGTTCTTGGCGCTTTCTTTCCAGTTCAGCTGCCTCTTTTTCCTCTTCCCTCACTTGCAACTCTTTCTTCTTACTCTTTAATTGTTGCATGAGTGAATCATTTAATTGATCGCCTAATGTAAGTGTTTCTTTCTTTGGTTGATTCACTTGTGATTGTCTTTGCATTTGTCTTTGTTTCTTTTTCTTCATGCTACTCACCTTTTACTTTTTTCTCCATTATAGTAGATACACAATGAAATCGACAATAAAAAAGGGTCTTTACTCTATTATTCACTTTTTGTAAATATGTTAATTTTTCGAAAAGACTAAATTTTTATGTAGCTATAATCCTATGAATCTATTAAAATTATGTCGTATGATGTCAGATTATAAAAAAGGAGAATTATATTATGTGGAAAAAAATTATTCCTGCCGTTGCTGTTTTAAGCACCATTACTTTTTCAAGCGTATTTGCCGCTCCCCCATCTCAGAATCCAGCTGAACAAAACCGCTACATAGACGTACAAATGCTTGGTATTAATGATCTCCATGGACAACTAGATACTGTTAAAAAAATCAATAATAAAGAAGCTGGTGGCGCTGATTACTTAGCTACTTATTTAAAAGAACATAAAAAACAAAACCCTAATACACTTCTCGTACATGCTGGTGATATCGTCGGAGCTAGTCCACCAGTTTCAGCATTATTACAAGATGAACCGACGATTGAATTTTTAAATGACTTAAAATTTGATGTCGGTACAATCGGGAACCATGAATTTGATGAAGGCATTGATGAAATGAAACGCCTCATTTACGGTGGATATCATGAAAAAACAGGAAATTTCAAAGGGGCTAACTTCCCCTATGTAGCTGCTAATTTCTATAACAAATCAACTGGCCGCTTATTTTTACCACCATTTACCGTAAAAATGGTAGATGGTGTTCCTGTAGGATTCATTGGGGTTGTTACAACTGATACACCAAATGTCGTTATGCCTACGATGCTTAACAATGTACAAATTACTGATGAAGTAGAAGCAATTAATAAATCAACACAACAATTAAAACGCCTCGGCGTTAAATCTATCGTCGTTCTTGCTCATGTCGGTGGAACAACCGATGAGTCTGGGGTAACAAATGGCGATCTTACTCGAATTGCAAATGAAACAGACCCAGAAGTTGATGTTATTTTCGGTGGACATAGTCATACGTATGTAAATGGTACAGTAAATAATAAACTAATTGTCCAAGCAAATTCATACGGAATGGCTTTCTCAGACGTCGATGTAACAATTGATCGTAAAACAAAGGATATTGTAAAGAAAAAAGCTGAAGTTATTACAACGTATCATGAAGGTGTAGAACCTGATAAACAAGTAAAGAAAAAACTAGATCAATATAAAGAAAAAATCGCACCACTTGTAAATGAAGTGGTCGGAAAATCTACAGCACCTATCGACCGTAAACAAAATGATGCTGGTGAGTCCACTCTTGGAAATTTAGTTGCCGATGCTCAGCGTCAAACGATGCAAACTCAAATCTCCCTCATGAATCCTGGTGGCATTCGTAATGACTTAGATGCTGGTGATATTACGTGGGGTGAGTTATACGGCATTCAACCTTTTGGAAATCAATTGATTAAAGTAGATTTAACAGGTCAAGACATTCGCGATATTTTAAATCAGCAATGGCAAAAAGGAACAACAAGAATGCTTCAAATTTCAGGTATTCAATATACGTGGGATGCAAATAAACCAAACGGTGAAAAAGTTACAAATATACGTTTAACAAACGGAGAAGAATTATCTCCATCTACAACGTATAGCGTAGTTGCAAATGCCTTCTTAGCTTCTGGCGGTGATGGATTCGTATCATTTAAAAATGGTAAAAATGCAGAAACTGGGCCAAACGACTTTGAAGCGTTAGTCAATTACGTAAAACAATTAAAAGAACCAATTCAGCCAGTTATTGATGGAAGAATTCAAAAAGTAAATTAAGTGTTTCTCTAATAATAAATTTCATTTTTCACGTATAAAGGATTTGTACTGATCCTCTATTTTATACGTAATATACATCATAAAAAGGATACTCGTTCTTCTAATGAACACAGTATCCTTTTCTTTAATTATCAAAATGTGATGTTTTGTCAACTTCATATTGCTGTAAAAATTGTTGCAACGCCTCTTCTACAAGTTTAGATTTTTGAATTCCTTTCGATTCTGATATAAGGTCCAATCTTGCTAATATTTCTGTATTAATAGAAAAGGTCCGTCTCTTTTTCTCTGTACTTTTACTCACAATTGGTGCAATTACTTCTTCTCTTTTTCTTAATAACTCATAAATGCTTTGTAATTGCTCATAAATTAATAATTGATAATCTGTTTTCTCATATTGAAGGGCGGTCGCTTCTTGGAGTTGTAAGTGACGTGGTTCTTCTCCATCTCCTACAAAAATACGTTTCTTCTGCTCTCCATCATATTCGTATCCAATCAATCTTAATTTCTTCGATAATGTATACGGGCTTATTTCAAGACGTTTTGCTATAATAGCGATGGATTCACGTCTATTTAAACCATCTATAATTTCTCCAATCGTCACAATTTCCCTCCTCCCGTGTTGAAATGACACTAGTATGGTATGTTACAATGATTTTCTAACAGTATATGCAAAATGAATAGCCTGTGCGATTCATACGATTTCACAAAAGGAGGTTTTCAATATGCTTTTTCGTAGCTACACCCCTCAGTTCTATAACGAAAACAAACAACTCATTCCTAATAGTATCGCTACGATAGAAAGCGTTATGATTAATAATCGAAAACAAACTCTCCTTATGCGTGGACAAAACGTAGAGCAACCTATTTTATTATGCTGTCACGGCGGACCTGGGATGGCACAAATCGGATTTATTCGCCATTTTCAAAAAGAATTAGAGAAGCAATTTATTGTTATTAATTGGGATCAGCGCGGAGCTGGTAAATCCTTTTCAATGAAAGATTTCGGAGCAAATTTCACAATCGAACAATTCGTTTCCGATGCAAAAGAAGTGATTCAATATGTACTTAAAAAGTTCAACAAACAAAAACTATTTCTCGCTGGTCATTCTTGGGGAAGTATTATTGGGCTTAACATAGCACATCAATATCCAAAGTATATCGAGGCTTACATCGGTATTGGGCAAATTGTACATATGAAACAAAATGAAGAATTGCTATATCAACATTTAATTCATTCTGCAAAAAAACATGATCATAAAAAAGCATTAGCTTCCCTTTTAAAATTAGGCAAACCACCATTTTTAGATACGAGACGTCTCATTATTCAAAGAAAGTGGCTTGGCACATTTGGAGGCGCAATCCAAAACGGATCTTCCTTTTCTTTCATACGAAAAGGTTTCTTTTCTCCCGAATATACGCTATTAGATTGGTTCAAGTTTCTCGCAGGAAATTTAAAATCTGGCATTTTATGGGAAGAAATGCTGACAATCGATTTCTTTTCTTCTATCTCAAGTTTATCTATTCCAGTTTATTTTTGTTCTGGTCGCTATGATTATCAAACTCCTTATGCACTCGTTCAGGAATATTGCGATATTATTGAAGCGCCTATAAAAAAGATGATTTGGTTCCCAAATTCAGCACATTCTCCTGATTTAGAAGAACCAGAATTATTCGCTAATTCTTTACAATCAATTAAACAAGAGCTAGCTTTTCAGCATTAGTAACAAAAGGCTCTTTTACATTTCATAGAAAACATTTTATAATAATATGTCGCAAGTATGTATAAACATAGCAAAATGTTTCATATTTACTTGTCTTAACAGAATAAAAATTTAGGGAGATTACATTTATTATGAACGCTGTACTCGTCGCAGTAGCAATTATGCTATTGCTTAGTTTGTTACGTGTCCAGGTCATTGTCGCCATCATTGTTGGAGCTTTAACAGGCGGACTTATCGGCGGACTCGGTATTTCAGAAACGATTAACACTTTTACAACTGGTCTTGGAAACAGTGCTCCAATCGCTTTAAGTTATGCAATGCTTGGTGGTTTCGCTATTTCCCTTTCCAAAACAGGACTTCCAGATGCTATGATTCAAACTGCATTAAAATGGATTGGCAATGAACAAGACACGAAAAAACAAGTTTATTCTAAAATACTTATTTTATTCATTATTTTAACGATGGCTTGTTTCTCACAAAATGTGATTCCTGTTCACATTGCTTTCATCCCCATCTTAATTCCAGCACTTTTAAAAGTATTAAATGAGCTGAGAGTGGATCGCAGACTTGTCACATGTATTATTACATTTGGATTGATTACTCCTTATATGTGGATCCCTGCAGGGTTCGGAAAAATTTATCATGACGTATTGCAAACCAACGCTGCGCAAAGCGGCCTTACATTTGATGTCACACTTATTCCAAAAGCAATGACTATTCCAGCAATTGGTATGATTATTGGATTATGTGTAGCGGTATTCATTACGTACCGAAAACCTCGTACGTATGAAACAGAACAAATTCATACTACCGAAAATGAAATCGTTCCCTATACAAAACGTAGCATTACTTTCGGGTTATTATCTATCATTGCTACATTAACTGTTCAATTAACAACAGAATCAATGATTTTCGGTGCTTTAGCAGGTATTATCGTCTTATCAGTTAGTGGCAGTCTACCACTTAAAGAAGCAGATGCGATATTAACAAGCGGAATGCGTATGATGTCCTTTATTGGCTTTGTTATGATTGCTGCCGCTGGATTCGGCGCTGTTCTTCGAAAAACAGGACATGTTGAATCTCTGGTGCAAACGAGTGCACATATAATTGGAAATAACAAACCACTCGCTGCATTTCTTATGCTCGTTATTGGACTTCTCGTTACGATGGGAATTGGTTCATCCTTTTCAACCATCCCTATCTTAACAACCATTTTTGTACCTCTTTGCATTCAGCTTGGATTTAGTCCAATGGCCACAATTGCAATTATCGGTACAGCCGGAGCACTAGGTGACGCAGGATCTCCAGCATCGGATAGTACCCTTGGACCAACATCCGGTTTAAATGCTGATGGTCAGCACCATCATATATGGGATACATGTGTACCCACTTTTCTACATTACAATATACCGTTACTTATATTTGGCTTTATTGCCGCAATTACATTATAAAAAGGTGCGTATAAAACGCACCTTTTACTTTTTTATTTTTCCTTTTAATTGTTGAAAAGCTACTTTTCCGTTATCTTTGACATAGCTTTCAATTGTCGGTAGTGATGGACCTATCCATTCACACTCTATACTCCCATTCGGTCCAACAATTTTTAATTTATCTGGTATATGTATATTTAGAAATCTCGCTGACCGAATTAACTCAATAGCAATCTGATCACTTGAGGCTACAATTCCATCTATATACGGATTGTTTTGCAATAATGTAATAAATTGTTTATTTGTATACCCTTGTACACATTCTTCTCGATAAGAGATTCCTTCATCCCAAACAGCGTCTAAAAACCCTGCTATATGATCTTCCATTTCTTCACTTTCTTCTCCCTCACCGAAATATGCAAGAAAGTGACACCCTTTCTCTTTTAATAAAGAAACAGCTCTCTGTCCACTTTCATAATAATTTCCATGTGATTGTTGCTCATCGATCACAACAAACGGAAATGGAATTTCTCCTACACTTTTAAAAACTGCTCTCGTCAAAATAACACCTGCAATGTTATTTTGCTTCAGCATATGTATGTATCTATCTTTATTCTCTATATTACAAATAATGATTTGATAGCCTTCTTTATATGCTATTTCCTCAATACAATGTAGCAAAGTGATGTTTGATTGGTTACATAAATTATCTACAAGTAATGCAATTATCGTTGAACTCTCTTTAAATAGTGGCTTCGCTGCACTGTTTGGCCTATAACGTAATTCTTCAATTGCTTCCTTTACTTGTTTTACTGTGTCCTCATGAACGTATCCTTTTTCATTAATAACTCGTGAAACGGTTGCGACTGAAACACCTGCCAATTTTGCAACATCACGTATAGTTGCCACATCGTCACCCCTTAATATGGTAATAGATTACAATTTTACGGTAACCTAAATTACACTATCCGTCAAGATTAATAACTAACATTTCTGAAAATTGTTACATCATTTCACTAAACGATACTCCAACTGAATTTCATGTAAAATTGGGATATTATCATATCCCATACGTGGAATTTCTTTCTTTATTTTTCGTGCCTCCTCTACCGCATTCACATATAAATTAGTCATTACAAAATTACGTTTTTGGTAAAATCGTAACGCATTCATATTATCATTTGTTGTAATAAGCCAAACCTGTCTGCACCGTTCTTCTTCTGCAACTTGTAATACACAATCCACAAGTTTCGTCCCTATTCCTTTTCTTTCTTCAAAGCTATCTAGCGATACAATTTCGCATATATTTCCGGTCACTTCATACGTTATAATTCCGATTATTCTGTCATCTGAGAGCGCAACAAATCCTGGCAACTCTTCTAACTGATGTCCCTTACCACGTGAAACCATCAATGAACTTCCCCAGTTCTCACACATGAACATTCGGATTGTTTCTTTCATCGCTGGCGTAATTTTTTGTATATGCAGCATTTCCTATTTCTCCCCTTTTATATCATTGTGATACAATATAAGTGTATCACATGTAACGGTATTTGGAGGATGAGGTAAAGTATGAAACGTTTTTTTGCAGCATTGTTTACTATACTAGGTGCAATAACTGCCCTTGGGATTTTCTTTACAAATAAAGTGATGTACTTAAAGAAAAAAACAGAGGAAGAAGTACTCGAAAGAGAAACGAAAAAACATTTTCGTATAGAGGATTTTGATGCTCTTCATAAAGAAGAAATTCATATCCCTTCACAATTCGGATACGACCTTCACGGATATTACATTCCTGCTGGTCATTCCACCAATAAGTTTATGGTTTTTTGCCACGGTGTAACTGTAAATAAAATAAACTCTGTAAAATATGCAAACTTATTCTTAAAAAGGGGATATAACGTCCTCATTTACGATCATCGTCGTCATGGTAAAACTGGTGGAAAAACAACAAGCTATGGATACTATGAAAAACATGATTTAAAATCCGTAGTTGACTGGCTAAAAAACCGTTTTGGCACCAATATTACACTTGGTATTCATGGTGAATCTATGGGAGCTGCAACACTTCTTCAATACGCAGGACTTGTAGAAGATGGTGCTGATTTCTATATTGCAGATTGTCCTTTCTCTGATTTTCACGGACAATTACAGCACCGTTTAAAGGTTGAATTCCATTTACCAAAATGGCCTTTATTACCTTTAGCAAACGCATTTTTGAAAGTTCGTGACGGTTATACAATTCGTGAAGTTTCACCAATCGACTGTATAAAAAACATTAACAATCCCGTTCTCTTTATTCATAGTAAAGATGACGACTATATTTTAGCTGATATGACAAAAGCGTTATATGAAGCGAAAGAAAATAATAAGCAGCTTTATATTGCAGAACACGGTGCACACGCTTGCTCTTATAACGAAAATAAAGAAGAGTACGAAGCAGCCGTCGATCAATTTTTAAACACATATGTGAAAGAAACAAAAAACAGGCTTGCATAAGCCTGTTTTTTATTGCGCTAAAACGTCTGTAACTTGTTCCATATTTTCAGAAATCCATTGCATTGCATCATCTAACGTTGGGAATTCTGTCGTTTGAAATGTTACTTCATCTTGAAGTAACCAAACATCCTTTGCCTCTTGCCCTACACCTGCAATGGACCAATGTAACAAACTATATGGATGATTATCATTCAAAAATGATGCCCACGTGCGCTCATTTGCAATGTTTCGTAATGTATGTAATTGTTTATCCATCTCTCGTCACCTTACTCTAGTCAGTTATGAAAACTATTATAACACTCTCTTCTTTCTCAAACAAAGTGCTCTTTTTATATTGTCAAGCACTTCCCTTGATTATATGATGAAATTAAGCGTTTGGGAAGGAGGGATAACGTTGGCAAAAGTACAAATTAAAGTAAATGATAATGGCTCTTTTCGCGTTACAGGGGACGTGGAATTAGTCGACTCACAAGGGAATGTATTCCCAGCAAAACCGGCATTTTCTTTATGCCGTTGTGGTTTATCAAAAAATATGCCTTATTGCGACGCTTCGCATAAAGGTAAATTCGAATCTGTTGTTAGAGCACCAGAGGCAGAATAATTTTACATGTGACATGCACATTTTTTTGTGCATGTTTTTTCTTTTTAGCAACTCCGTTATATCCCTTCTCCTTACAACATTTCTAATACTTTTATTTCCATTCCAGCCTGCATATATTTTCACACAATTCTTCACATTCGAATATTTTTTACTAGCCTTTTATTTTTTTTGTGCTATAATTTGAGCAAACAGCATCCTTCGGGGTCGGGTGAAATTCCCAACCGGCGGTGATGAAGTGAAAACTTCTAAGTCCGTGACCCGTTTTCAACTCGAAAACGGTGGATCTAGTGAAACTCTAGGGCCGACAGTATAGTCTGGATGGGAGAAGGATATGTTTCTAGTTTTTTATATAGTGAATACACTTTTATTTCAGTATGCATATTTTTAAAGATTCATTTTGATTCTTTATATATGTTTAATTTTCTATACTTATTTTTTATACTGAAATAAAAAGAGACAACTAGCGTTTAAAAATTCGATATTTTGCTAGGTTTTTTCCTTATGCAGAAATATCAATTATCGTTAGGTTTCTTTCCTATGCTTTCGTATTCAAACTATATTTCTAGAAATCACGTCTCCCAAACCCCAAGGATATTAAATCCTTGGGGTTTTTTGATTTTTTTAGGAGAGGTGAAGAAAATGACAGATCAAGAATATATGAGGATTGCCCTGCAGTTAGCAGAAGGGACATCAGGACAAACAAGTCCAAATCCTATGGTTGGTGCTGTTGTTGTAAAAGATGGAAACATCGTTGGTATGGGGGCTCATTTACGAGCTGGTGAAGAACACGCAGAAGTTCATGCCCTTCAAATGGCTGGTCAGAACGCCAAAGACGCTACCGTTTATGTAACACTGGAACCGTGTAGCCACTTTGGAAAAACACCACCTTGTTGTGAATTGCTCATCGAAAAAGGAGTTAAGCGTGTTGTAATTGCTACTCTCGATTGTAATCCGCTCGTTTCTGGTAACGGAAAAAGAAGATTAGAGGAAGCTAGAATTGAAGTAACGACCGGTGTTCTTGAAGCAGAAGCAGTTTTATTAAATCGCTACTTTTTTCACTACATGAAAACGAAGCGCCCTTTTGTAACAATCAAAACAGCGATGAGCTTAGATGGAAAAACAGCAACTGTAACTGGTGAAAGTAAGTGGATTACAGGTGAAGAAGCACGTGCTGATGTTCACCAATATCGCCATACACATGATGCAATTCTTGTTGGAGTGAATACAGTTATAGCTGATAATCCTCATTTAACAACAAGAATTCCAAATGGTGGGAAACATCCTATTCGCGTTGTTTTAGATACCCATTTACGAACGCCACCATCTTCTCATGTTATAACAGATGGTTTAGCACCGACATGGATTATTGTCGGTAAGGATGTAAAGGAAGAGAAGATATCTTCTTATGAATCTAAAAATATAGCTATATTCCAAATGGAAACGAAACATATAGAAATCGAGGACCTTCTTTCCTTTCTTGGAGAGAAACAAATTCTTTCTCTATTCGTTGAAGGTGGCCAATCGATTCATGCAAGTTTCTTAAAAACAAACAATTTTAATGAAATTGTAACCTATATAAGCCCGAAATTAATTGGTGGGAAAGATGCTCCTACTTTATTTGGAGGAAATGGTTTTTCAAAATTACAAAATGCGCTTTCCTTGAAAATTCAAGAGATGAAACAAATTGGTGATGATATAAAAATCGTTGCGAATGCCCGAAACGAGGTGACGAAATGTTTACAGGAATTGTAGAAGAATTAGGAACGATAGCAAACATGCAACAAAGCGGAGAAGCGATGAAATTAACGATTCATGCAAAGAAAATTTTATCAGATGTTCACTTAGGTGATAGTATCGCGGTTAACGGTATTTGCTTAACTGTAACAAGCTTTACAACTACTTCATTTACAGTTGATGCAATGCCTGAAACGATGCAGTCGACATCACTTCGCATGCTTAAACCGCACTCTAAAGTAAATTTAGAGCGAGCAATGGCTGCAAACGGACGATTCGGTGGACATTTCGTTTCAGGACATATTGATGGAATCGGAACGATTTTAAATAAAAAACAACATTACAATGCCGTCTATTACAAAATAGCAATTTCTGATGAACTACTGCGCTATTGTTTGCAGAAAGGGTCCATTGCTGTTGATGGAACGAGTTTAACGATATTTGATATAGACGAATCTTCCATAACGATTTCACTCATCCCGCACACAGTAAGCGAATCTGTCATTGGAGCAAAAAATGCCGGAGATATCGTAAACATTGAGTGTGACATGATTGGTAAATATATTGAACGCTTTATTACTAAACCTACAAAACGAGTAGGTTCAATGACCGAAAGCTTTTTACAAGAAAACGGATTTCTATAAGGGGGAAGCACAATGTTTCATCGTATTGAAGAAGCTCTAGAAGATTTAAAAAAAGGTAAAGTCGTTATCGTATGTGATGATGAAAACCGAGAAAATGAAGGCGATTTTATTGCTTTAGCAGAGTACATTACACCAGAAACAATAAATTTTATGATTACACATGGCCGTGGTCTCGTTTGTGTACCGATTACGGAAGGATACGCAGAACGTCTACAATTAGAACCAATGGTATCTCATAATACAGATTCACATCATACTGCGTTTACAGTGAGCATTGACCATGTCTCTACAACAACAGGGATTAGCGCTCACGAACGTGCAACTACGATAC
This sequence comes from Bacillus sp. FSL K6-2944, assembly GCF_038005385.1. NCBI lineage: Bacteria > Bacillati > Bacillota > Bacilli > Caryophanales > Bacillaceae > Bacillus > Bacillus sp. FSL K6-2944. Next base: position 2,896,752 of record NZ_JBBOTE010000001.1, read on the forward strand.
AAGAATTGTTAAACCCCGCATCAAAAGGTGCTGATTTCAATCGACCTGGACATATCTTTCCATTAATTGCGAAAGAAGGCGGTGTCCTGCGTCGTGCAGGTCATACAGAAGCTGCTGTTGATTTAGCAAAGCTATGCGGTGCCGAACCAGCTGGAGTTATTTGCGAGATTATAAATGAGGACGGCACGATGGCACGTGTACCTGATTTAATAGAATGCGCAAAACAATTTGATATAAAAATGATTACAATAGAAGATTTAATTGCTTACCGCCGCCATCATGAAACACTTGTGACGAGAGAAGTGGAAATTACATTACCTACAGATTTCGGTACTTTCCACGCAATTGGCTATTCTAACTCATTAGATACGAAAGAACATATCGCACTTGTAAAAGGTGATATTTCAACAGGTGAACCGGTACTTGTACGTGTTCATTCTGAATGCTTAACAGGAGATGTATTCGGTTCACATCGCTGCGATTGCGGACCACAACTCCATGCAGCACTTGCTCAAATTGAGCGTGAAGGAAAAGGTGTTCTTCTTTATATGAGGCAAGAAGGAAGAGGCATTGGGCTTCTTAATAAGCTTCGTGCTTATAAATTACAAGAAGAAGGATTCGATACTGTAGAAGCAAATGAAAAACTCGGCTTCCCTGCTGATCTTCGTGATTACGGTATCGGTGCTCAAATATTAAAAGATTTAGGTTTACAGAGTTTACGATTATTAACGAATAACCCAAGAAAAATTGCTGGCTTACAAGGTTACGATTTAGAAGTAGTCGAGCGTGTACCGTTGCAAATGCCAGCAAAAGAAGAGAATAAATCGTATTTACAAACGAAAGTAAACAAATTAGGACACTTACTAAACTTATAATTAAAGGAGAGATTTATTATGGTATTCGAAGGTCATTTAGTTGGTACAGGATTAAAAGTTGGAGTTGTTGTTGGACGTTTTAACGAATTTATTACAAGTAAGTTACTTGGCGGCGCTTTAGACGGATTAAAGCGTCACGGTGTAGAAGAAAATGATATTGATGTTGCTTGGGTTCCTGGTGCATTTGAAATTCCTTTAATCGCTAAAAAGATGGCTAGTAGCGGAAAGTATGATGCTGTTATTACATTAGGTACTGTAATCCGAGGTGCTACAACTCACTACGATTACGTTTGTAATGAAGTAGCAAAAGGTGTTGCGTCTTTATCACTACAAATGGACATCCCAGTTATTTTCGGCGTATTAACGACAGAAACAATTGAACAAGCGATTGAACGCGCAGGTACGAAAGCTGGTAATAAAGGATATGAATCAGCTGTTGCTGCAATTGAAATGGCTCACTTATCAAAACAATGGGCATAAAAAAAGAGGCTACGGCCTCTTTTTATTTTTTCACCTTTTTTTGTACATCTTTTATTAATTCATTCATCGTTTTTCCTTCTGTTTTTATATGAAGAGCTTGTGCTGTTCTCCATACATTCTCTCTTTTTTTCGCTTCTTCTATAATAGTAATTTCTTTTCTAACTTCCTTTAAATCTTTTCCTTCCGTTTTCAATCCAAAATGTTCAGCTTTCGTTCGAAAGTGTTGTTCGATTCTTTGTTGCATCTCTTTTTGTTCAGGATTTTCAGCAGCCTTAACTGGATCAGAACTTATTGCTTTTATTAAAATTAAACAAGTCATAATCGCTAATATGTATTTGTACATGTAAAATCCTCCAACCCAATATAAATTACATATTTACTATGTACAACTAGGGCTTGGAAAATTCGTTCACAAAAATTCTTTTTTTCGTTCAAAAACCAATAGTAACAGGCGTTCACAACTATTTATTACATTTTATTTACAAAAAAAGCAAACCCTTTTACAAGTTTGCTTTTTCATCTATCTTATAATGCACACTCTTCAATCTCAAATCCTAAATCTGCAATCATACCCCAGTCTGCAGTCGGCTCTTGTCCAGCTGTCGTTAAGTAGTCCCCGACAAAAATAGAATTTGCTGCAAATAAACCGATTGGCTGTACAGAACGTAAATTGATTTCACGTCCTCCTGAAATACGAATTTCTTTTGTCGGGTTTACAAAACGCATCATTGCCAGTACTTTTAAACATTCTACTGGCGTTAACTCTTTTTGCCCTTCAAGAGGTGTCCCCTTTACAGCAACAAGGAAATTACAAGGGATAGAATCTGCATCTATACGTTGTAATTCAAATGCAATTTCAGCACGCTCTTCAATTGTTTCTCCCATGCCAAAAATCGCTCCAGAGCATGGGGAAATGCCCGCTTGTTTTGCTTTTTGAACTGTATCAACACGATCATCATACGTATGAGTTGAACAAATACTATCGTAATTATTTGCATGTGTATTTAAGTTGTGGTTATAACGGTGCACGCCTGCTTCCGCTAAACGTCCTGCTTGATCTTCATTTAAGAAACCTAAACAACAACAAATCTTCAAGTCTGTCGTTTCACGAATTTCCTTAACTGCTCCAATTACGTGATTTACCTCTTTATCCGTCGGACGACGACCAGACGCTACAATACAATATGTACCTGCTTTACGGCGTATTGCTTCATGTGCCCCTTCTACAATCTTCTCCTGCGTTAACCATGCATATTTATCAATCGGTGCTTCTGAAATAATAGACTGTGAGCAATATCCACAATCTTCAGGACATAATCCAGATTTCGTATTAATAATCATATTCAATTTTACTTTCTTACCAAAGTGATGATGGCGAATAATGTAAGCCGCATTCATAATTTCTAAAACTTCTGTATCATCAGCTTCTAATATCGCTATTGCATCTTCTTTTGTAATCATCTTCTCTTCCACTACGTCGTATGCAAGTTTTTTCCAATCCCTTTTTGTTTGTACTTGTTTCATTTCATCTCTTCCCCTCTTTTGTTATATGTATAAATAAAGCATGATACGTTGCCATTATCCCTTCATTTCCCGTGAAGTCTCTTTCGTATATGCGTAGCATCGCACGAAAGAGTGAGGGACTTTGACAATATGATCCTTCATTGCTATTAGTTGCTCCTACTTTTCGAATAGAATGCAGAAACTCCTTAACTTCTGTAAAACTCTCTATGTAACATGTTTCAGAAACATGCACATCCCCTGTTTCTATCTTACATATATGAAGCAACTGATCTTTTGAATAAAAACGTTGACCAATCGATGTTTCATTTTTTATATTTCTTTCTTCTTTCGCACGTTGGAACGAAGCATGCAATTCTTTAAATGTTTCATGTCCAAACGTTGAAAAGAGTAATATCCCATCTATAGACAAATGTTGAAATAAATTTCTTAACACTTGTTGTAAATTATTTAACCATTGAAATGTAGCATTTGAAATAATGACATCATATGATTCTTCTAATCGTAATCGCTCAATATCTTCACAGTGAAACGTTACATTTTTTACATTTTGTCTAGTTTGCGCAATCGCAATCATACTTTCAGCAAAATCAACTGCTGTAATATGTGATTTCGGAAATAACTTTGATAATTGCTCTGTTACATACCCCGTCCCGCATCCTAGTTCTAAAATACGTATTGATGCCGTTTCACTATATCGTTCCTTTAAGATTGAAAGTAATGAATGTGCCATCTTTTTTTGTACATTTGCATATCGATCGTAAGATACGGCTGCCCCATTAAACCGTTTTTGTAGTAACGTTTTGTTGATCATGTCGTATCCCCTCTACAAATTGAATTATCTCATTTGCGCAATATTCAAAATTCGTCACACATAATGCATGCCCTGCTTCACTTACTACTTTCAGCTCGCTGCTGCTATTCTCCGTCATACTACGTGCCGCAGACAATGGGCATATTACATCCTGTTCTCCGTGAATAAGTAGTATAGGTACTTTAATTTCTTTTAGTTCTTCTCTCATATCTGTTTCTATTAAATAATCTAAACCTAGTTGTAAAGACTGAATAGAATCACCTTTAAAACGGTCTACAATGTCTTCAAAGTTTTTATTCTCTTTTAGCTCATCTTTCGTAAACATATTTTCATAAAACCGCTTGAGCGTATCTTCTTTCCTTCTCGCCAAATTCCTTTTCAGCCGTTCTACATGCAAAGCATTCCATCCGTTACTGTAATCGCTCGTATTTGTAAATTTAGCAGTACCACCAATTAATACGATGCCTTTTGCCTGAATCTTTTTATAAGCTTCAACTGCTGCTAACGCTCCTAGTGACCATCCAACCAATATTACGTTGTCATTATGCGCTACATCTATAATTCGTTCCGCAAATTCACTTCGTTCTTTCACATTACGCCAATCTATGCATTGAACAGAATATCCTTTAAAATACGGAAGTACTAAATCCCAAATATTCTCTTCCATTCCCCATCCGGGGATAAAAATAATCTTTAGCTCATTCATACGAAAAGCTCCTCTTCTTTCGCAATGTGGATAATTCGGTCAATAGCCCATTTTAAATCAGCTATTGTATGTTGCGATGTAACTGCAAAGCGAATTCGAGAACTATGAACCGGCACAGTTGGCGGACGAATTGCAATAGCCGCAATCCCTGCCTCTTGCAACCTTTTACTAAACCGTAAAGCATGTTCATTTGAACCGACTACAATCGGTACAATATGAGTTGAACTATTTCCAATATCAAAACCAGCATCCCTTAATTTAGTTCTGAAGTATTCTCCGTTTGCTATAAGGTTCTCTCTTCTTTCGTTATCTTCTTTTACAATTTCAATTGCTTTTTGCACTGCTCCTAACGTACTTGGTGGTAAGGCTGTAGTAAAAATAAAGCTTCTCATCATATTTTGTAAATACTCTATATAAATTTCATCACCTGTCAAATACGCACCATAACACCCTAAAGCCTTGCTAAACGTCCCCATATGTATATCAATTTTTTGAGAAAGATTTTTTTCTATATGAGATAACCCAGCTCCGCCGATTCCATATATTCCACTCGCATGTGCTTCATCGACTATAATGATTGCCCCGTATTTCTCTTTCAGCTGTACTAAATCTCTCAAATACGCAGTATCACCGTCCATACTAAAAACGGTATCTGTTACGATTAATTTCCTTTTTTCAGGCGAAGCCATTTTCAACAACTTCTCTAAATGATCCAAATCATTATGACGATACCTTTTATGCTCTGCCCCGCTTAATATGATTCCATCAACAATACTTGCGTGATTTAACTTATCACTAAAAACAATATCGTGCCGAGAGGCTAAAGAAGATATGGCACCTATATTTGCCGTATACCCACTATTTACAATTAAAGCTCTTTCAGTACCTTTCCAGTCACATATGCTTCTCTCAACCTCTTCATATAATAGATGATTTCCTACAACGAGACGAGAGGCAGTCGCTCCAGTTCCATATCTTTTTGTACAGGCAATAGCAGCTTCTTTTAACCTTTCATCTCCAGCTAACCCTAAATAATTATTTGACGCTAAATTTAACATCCTTTTTTTATCTCGAATAAGCCAAGTCTCTTCTGCCTTCTCTGTTACATGCAAATCACGATACTGCCCTTGCTCATGTAATTGTTGTAATTTAGATTGAAGGTGCGCCCGCCACGTTTGATTCATTTTGGATAAACTCCTCTAATTTTGAAATCATAATATGTTCTTTTGCAGATTCTAATACTTCTTCTTTCGTAAACTCACCTGCAAAGAATGGCAATAATCCTAAAACTGGTACCCCGCTCAGCTCTTCAATCATCTCTTTATTTTCTTGCACTCTTTCCATTTCACATTCTTTGCAACCTGATAAAATGACACCCGCTACGGTTAAACCATGCGCCTTTGCGTAAGCAATCGTTAACACTGTATGATTTACTGTTCCTAATGTAGGACGAGCTACTACAATAAGAGGCAACTGTAATTCTTTTGCAAAATCAATTACTAAAGCATCTTCTGTATATGGGACAGCAAGCCCACCTGCTCCTTCTACAAATAAGCTATTAAACTCTTTTAATAGTTCATTATAGTAATCAGTAATTTCTTTTAACTTTACTACTCTTCCAGCTCTTTTCATGGCAAGTCTCGGAGCAAGTGGTTCTTCAATAGAATAAGGGCAAATTTCATTTTCTGGTGTCGGTACACCTGATAATGATTTTAACCTTGCCGCATCTCCCTCAGGGTTTGATGCAACATGCCCACTTTGTAACGGTTTATATACCCCTACGTTATATCCTAATTCTCTAAATACACCTGCTATAGCACCTGCAACTACTGTTTTTCCAACTTCAGTATCAGTTGCTGTTATGAAAAAACCACTCATTATTCTCCCTCCGTAACATCTGAGATTGCCTTATATAAAATGCGTAACATATCATCAATCTCTTCAAAAGTAGAAGCAAGTGGTGGCATAAATACAATCGTGTTACCTAGCGGTCGTAAAATCATACCCAGCTCTCTTGAGCGTTTACATACTTGAACACCGACTCTTTCTGTCCAGTCAAACGCTTCTTTCGTTTTCTTATTCTTCACAAGCTCAATACCAACCATTAATCCGCACTGACGAATATCACCTACATGTTTATACGCAAAGAGCTTTTCTAATTGCGCTGTCACATAATCCGTTTTACGTGCCACTTCTTCTATTAAATTTGTTTTTTCATATAGTTCTAGATTCGCGATTGCTACGGCACACCCTAACGGATTACCTGTGTAGCTATGTCCATGGAAAAATGTTTTTTGTTCTTCATATTCTCCTAAGAAGGCATTATATATTTCATCTGTCGTTACCGTAACTGCAATTGGTAAATATCCACCTGTTAAACCTTTCCCAGCAGTTAAAATGTCTGGCGTCACATTTTCATGTTCACACGCAAACATTTTCCCTGTACGCCCAAATCCAGTCGCTACCTCATCTGTAATAAATAATACATTGTACTTTGTACATAAATCGCGCAGTCCTTTTAAATATCCTTTTGGCATTGTAATCATTCCGCCAGCACCTTGCATTAATGGCTCTACAATGATGGCAGCTACTTCTTCATGCTTTTCTTTCAACAATTCTTCCATTTCTTCTAAATGGATTTTTACAATTTCCTCCTTATTATTTCCGTAAGGAGAACGATATGTACATGGATACGGCATTTTAATCGCATCAAATAAGAGCGAACTATACACTTGGTGAAACAAGTCTATTGCTCCTACTGAAACAGCTCCAATTGTATCACCGTGATATGCTTCTTTTAATGTAACGAATCTTTGTTTCTTTGGTTTCCCTTTATGCTGCCAATATTGGAAAGCCATCTTAATTGCAATTTCAACAGCGGTAGAACCTGAATCAGAATAGAATACCTTCTTCAATCCATCTGGTACAACCTCAATAATTTTTTCTGCTAATAAAATAGATGGAACGTTAGCAAGTCCTAGCATAGTAGAATGAGCAATTTTATTTAATTGCTCACGAATTGCTTCATCTAATTCCGGTACTTGATGTCCGTGAACATTTAACCATATAGATGAAACACCATCCCAATATTCATTACCATTTACATCGTATAGTTTTCTTCCCTCTCCACGTTCAATAATGACAGGATCTTCTTCTAAATAATCTTTCATTTGTGTAAATGGGTGCCATACGTAAGCTTTATTTTTCTCTGCTAATTCTTCATATGTATAAGATGATTTTTCAATCGTTCTACTATTTATTGTCACAATTGTCACCCCTAATGTTAACTTGTTTATAAATATAGTTAACATTAAATCCGAATGACTGTCAATTATTTTAAAATCAAATAGTTCTTAAAAAAGAACAACTTATCATACGATAAGTTGTTCTACTTTCCATGCTGTATCTTTCCAATTTCTAAAATAATTTCTTCATCTTTTTTTCCCTCTGTATTAATTCCAAGCTGCTTCGCATGCTCAATTAATAAATCATGACGCTGCTCAAATCTAGCCTTATTTACTTCTTTCGTAATTTCTTCTTTTGTTTTTCCATCACTAGAAACCCCTAGTTTCGTAGCTGCTTTCTCCATCGACTTCTTCTCTTCCGCTTCTTTCGCTTTCTTCACTTCTGACTGCTGTACTTGCTTTTGCTTCGCTTGCTCTGATTCAGCTGCAAAAGCTGTGTAAATGCCAGCACTTCCGCCAATGACTAGTAAGGTGGTAAAAAGAATTATTTTTTTCTTCCCTCTTTCCTCCCCTTTCAAATTCATTATAACGCACATTTTTTAGTGTTAAAACCTATCTCCTTTATTTCCCTAAAAAAATATCACATATTTTTATTGACATGTATGATGAATATATGATAAAAATTTAACTAACATCATATGAATCGGCGTTGATAGGATTTAGTAGTATTTCGATTTCTGATTTCAGAGAGCTGGTGGTCGGTGCGAACCAGTACAGAGCGAATTATGAATTACCCCCTGGAGCTTCTTTTACGAAACGTGAGGAGTAGTGAAAGACGGTTATAGACCGTTATGTCTAAAGAGTGGTGAAACGACACTGTTTCACAATTTAGGGTGGTACCGCGAATTTTTCGTCCCTGCATATATTGCAGGGGCGTTTTTTATTTTATAAGCGCATATCATATGACCCTTTATTTTGTGACGCATTCATTTCACAAGCTAGGGTGGTACCGCGATTTCTTCGTCCCTGCATAATTATATGCAGGGACGTTTTTTTATCCAATCATTTCCGTATCATATAGAAGGACTAACAATTACCGATAATTTGTCACAAAATTCTAAATTTTAGAAGGAAATATACAATATTGGCGAATTTTATATAAAAAAGAGCTATTTTACATTACTTAGGAGGGGAAAACAATGGTTTCAAAAATTGAGTCTGTTCTTTTAACAATTTTTATCTTTTTCTGTATTGGTTTTAGTGTTATTCAATTAGAAGTTTCACCACACATTCCAATTTTATTTGGTATCGTTCTTTTATTAGCATTTGGATTCCTAAAGAGAATCTCTTGGTCTACTATGGAGAAAGGGATGATTAGTAGTATTTCAGCTGGTATTCCATCTATATTTATTTTCTTACTTGTAGGCGTATTAATTAGCGTTTGGATCGCAGCTGGAACTATTCCGACTTTAATGGTATACGGCTTCCAGCTTGTATCTCCAAAAATTTTCGTTCCAACTGTTTTTGTTGTTTGTGCAATTGTTGGAACGAGTATCGGTAGTGCTTTTACAACTGCTGCAACTGTAGGACTTGCTTTTATGGGAATGGGTACTGCCCTTGGATACGATCCAGCTCTTATTGCTGGTGCAATTATTTCTGGTGCATTCTTCGGAGATAAAATGTCTCCTTTATCTGATACAACAAACTTAGCGCCTGCTGTAACGGGTGTAGATTTATTTGAACATATTCGTAACATGCTTTGGACAACAGTTCCAGCTTTCATTATTGCTTTTATCGCATTTTTCATTTTAGGAAGCGGATCTGGTGGAAACGTTGATTTCTCAGCATTTATTAACACACTAGAAAAAAATGCAACGATTTCTATCGTTACACTGATTCCTATTTTATTACTGTTCCTATTCGCATTTAAAAAGGTACCCGCAGTTCCAACATTACTTGCAGGAATTGTGGTAGGAATTATTATTCTCTTTATTTTTAAACCTAGCACTTCTTTAGCTGATTTAATTAAAATTATGCAAGACGGTTACGTTTCTAAAACTGGTATCAAAGATATTGATAGCTTATTATCTCGCGGTGGCCTGCAAAGTATGATGATGTCAATTGCTCTTATTTTCCTAGCTCTTTGTATGGGAGGATTATTACAAGGAATGGGTATTATAGCGCAGCTGATGAATATTATCTCTAGCTTCGTAAAAACTAGTACACGCTTAATTATTTCTACTGCTTCAACTGCAATTGGTGTAAACTTCTTACTTGGTGAGCAGTACTTATCCATCGTTTTAACAGGACAAGCATTTGCTAATAAATACGATGAAGTCGGTTTAGAACGTCGTAATTTATCACGAGTATTAGAAGATGCTGGTACAGTAATTAATCCACTCGTACCATGGGGTGTAAGTGGCGTATTCTTAACAAACGTTCTTAGCGTTCCAACATTCGATTACCTGCCATACGCAATCTTCTGTTTAGCATGTCCAGTCGTAACCATTATTGTCGGTTTTACTGGATTCGGTCTTTCATGGAAAAAAGAAAAAGCAGTACCAGTTTCATAATATAACAAAAAGGATTACCAAATCGGTAATCCTTTTTATATTTCTTGACTATCTATTCGCTTTCTTTCTTCTAAATAACAGAAGTAATCCCGCTCCAACAAACGCAAGACCAGCTCCAATTGTAGAAGCAATACTTGCACCTGTTTTCGGTAAATCACGTTCATCTTTTTCAGCTTCTTTATTTTCACTTACAGTTGTTGTTTCTTTTGTATTTTGATCATCTGTTGTAGTTTGTCCAGATCCAGTATTGTTTCCATCTTGCTTTGGTTCATTACCATTATTACCTTCTTCTGTTGGCGGTGTTGTTGGGTTTTCTCCATCACCTTTTGGTGGTGTCGTCGGATTTTCTCCACCACCTGTTGGCGGTGTTGTTGGGTTTCCTTCACCAGTTTCTTTATCATCATTTTTCTTCGTTATATCAATTGCATATTTCGCAAATTCATTTTCAGATGGTCCAACATATGAAATCTTTCCATCTTTCTTTATATACTTTTGTGCATTTGGTGAAGAATCAAATGTTGTATTTAATTTATCTGCAACAATCGGTTTAAATGTCCAATTTTGATCAGCTGCTGGATCAATATCTTTTATTTTTTGCATATACTTCACAATGATTTGACGTGTTTCATCTTGTGATTGGTATACAACTTCCCCTTTACTTACACCTGGGAACGTTTGGCTACTTCCACGATAGTTATTTGTAGCGACGATGAACTCTTGCTTGTCAGCTACTGGCTTACCTTCATATGTCATATTTACAATACGATTCGTATTTGCATTTACAACTTTTCCATCTTTATCGTATTTCGCCGGTTGTGTTACATCAATTTCGTATTTTAAGCCATCTAAAATATCAAAGTTATATGTAGGATACCCTATATTTACTAACGGCTGTTCTTCTGTTTTCTTTGGATCAATTTGATTAAACTGACCTGCAGACATTTCAAGCCATTCTTTCACTTGTGCCCCATTTACTTTTACAGCATATAACGTATTTGGATATACATATAAATCTGCAACGTTTTTAATCGCTAACGTTCCAGCTGGAATATCCGTATAATATGTAGCACCGTTTCGGCCACCTGCTTTAAATGGTGCGCCTGCAGATAAAACCGGAATATTTTTAATCTTTTCGTACTCTGGTTTTTTAAGTTCTTGTTCTACATACCATTTTTGCGCATTTGTCACAATTTGTACGGAAGGATCATCTTGTACTAATGAAAAATAACTATTAATTGGTGCTTTCGTTTTACCTACAGGTGTATTTACATAGTCGATTGTCGCTTGATGCTCATCTTTAATTTCATTAACTAATTTTTGATCAGATTCTACTAATGGGGTACCTTTACTATTAGCAATCGGGCGAAGTTGTGGCTTAGATTGATCTTTTTGTACTTCCCATTTTCCGTTTACCTTTTTCAATTGCATATCAATAATACCTAAGTTACTTCCAAAGACACCAGGCATTACAACTGGAACACCATTAAATACATCCTTCACTTCAGTATGTGAATGTCCCATTAATACTGCATCTACGCCAGGAACTTCTGTCGCTAAATAAAACGATGAATTTTCCATTCCTTCGTTGTATCCACTCTTATCAACACCTGAATGCGCTAGTGCAACTATAATATCCGCACCTTGCGCCTTCATTTCCGGAACTAATTTTTTCGCTGTTTGCACAATATCTTTTGCCTTTACTTTTCCTTCTAAATTCGCTTTATCCCAATTCATAATTTGTGGTGGAACAAATCCCATTACACCAATCTTCACTATTTGTTTTTGGCCTGCTTCATCCACTACTTCTTTCTCTAAAATATGATATGGTTTATCAAAGTAATGCTCGTCATTCTCATCATTACCATCATGGTCATCTATATAGACATTCGAGTTAATAACCGGGAAATCCGTTTTTTCAATCACTTTATTTAAATAATCTAAACCGTAGTTAAATTCATGATTCCCAAGAGAGATGACGTCATACTTCATTAAATTCATTACACGATATAATATGTGTATAACTAGGATCCACAGGATTCTTCGGATCTTTTATTTTATTTGCTACATAATCTCCAAGCGGTGTCCCTTGTAATGCATCTCCATCATCAAATAGGACAGAGTTTTTCGCTTCTTCACGTGCTTTATTAACGAGTGTTGCCGTTTGTACGAGACCTACTTTATTATCTGTTTTCGTTTGATAATAATCGTAATTCATTAAGTTAACGTGAATATCTGATGTTTCTAGAATTCGTAAGTTAACTGTACTCTCCCCAGCGTTCTCATCTGCATGAGCTGTTGTTGGCATTACTTGCGGTGCTATAACACCAATCGCAAGAGTTGCTCCAGCTAGCATTTTTTTTGACTTTTTCACAAAAAATCCCCCTTATACAATTACCAGAAATAATGAAATGAATCCCTATCTGTCTCTAACCACATACCTTTTTTCTTCTATTAGAGACACAATTTTCATTTCACCCTGCGCTAACGAGTAGTCCCCTTAAACGCTCGATTGATGAAGACTAACAATTAATAGGAAATAAAGCTCCCACTAATTAAAATTTCACCTTATCTGACATTATCATATATAAAGTTCTTTCCTATCGTCAATATTTTTTGACAAACTTCAACAAATTTTCTGTAAAGTTATTATAAACTTTTCATAAACATATAATATGCCCTTACATTGCTAATACTGCTGAATATGATACAATTACCAATTACAAGGAGGATGAATTTATGAAAAAAGTCATCTTAACAATTGTTTGTCTCCTCCTTCTGATCATTTCTTATTCTTATTTTGAAAAGAACGACGAGACAAAACAAAATGAACCCGAAGAAAAAACAGAAAAAACATCTACTCCAAGTTGGATTGATAAGCAAACAAACGATTCCTTTTATCATCTCGTACTAGGTGATTCGCTCGCCAAAGGATATGGATCAACACAAGGTGGATTTGCTGAATTAGCCTCTAAACAAATAGAAGCACAAATTCATAAACCAATTACTGTAGAAAACCTTGGGATAAACGGTCTTACAACAGATCGTCTCGCTAAAAAAGTTCAATCAGAAGATGTAAAGCAAAAAATTAGAGCAGCAAATATCATTACCATTAATATTGGAGGAAATAATTTATTTCGCTTAAATCGTGATGTCGGTGTTATAGACGGTATTAAAATGTTAAATAAAGAAAAAGCTCATTTTGAAGCGGATGTAAAAAATATTGTAAAGACAGTCCGAGATCAAAATCCGGATGCTTTACTCATTCTTTCTGAACTCTATAACCCATTACAACTCGATGACTCCATCGCAAGTTATGCAGATATGTTTTTAGACGGCTGGAATGAATCCGTTTATTCCATTGCAAAAGTGAATCAACCATCTATCGTTTTGCCAATTCGTAAATTAATATCGAATGATAAAAAAGAATTGCTCTTTGACCAAGTACACCCAAATGATAAAGGCTATACGATTATTGCCGATTCATTTACAAAAAAAGTGTTGGCCTACAAATATTAAAATTCCCATGAAACAATTCTAGTAACTACTCAGCCACCTTTCGGTGTCTTTTTTAAATTTTACTAGTTTCATATGCCTCCCATTTGTAAATACTGAGTATATCAAACAGGGGAGGTGAATCTTATGGTCGATCGAAAAATTATTTTAGATACATATAAAAAAGGACCTGAAGCTGTTATTTCTTTATTTGAAGAAACATTTTCTAAGTTAGAAAAACGTATACAAGAACTAGAAAATGCTTCAAAAAAAAACTCCAAAAATAGTCATAAGCCACCTTCTACAGATGGTTTGGGTAAGCCCGTTACAAAAAGTTTGCGCAAACCGTCTCATCGTCAAACGGGTGGCCAGTTGGGCCACAAGGGACATACTCTTGGTTTGACAGCGACTCCAGATCATACGATTACACATTCTCCTACATATTGTACTTGTTGTCATACTTCCTTGAACCACGAGCCTGTAAAAGGGTATCGCATTCGCCAAGTGTATGACTTACCACCTATTCAGATCGAAGTGACAGAACATAAAGTAGAACAGAAAGAATGCCCACATTGCCATTCTATCCAAGAAGCCCAATTTCCTTCGACAGTATCTCGTCCTGTTCAATATGGTCCAAATATAAAAAGACTGATTCCCTATTTAACGCATTATCAATGCATTTCTTTGAAGCGAACAAAAGAATTCTTTCAGGATTGTTTTGGACATTCTATAAGCGAAGGAACCCTGGTAAATCATACACAGGCTTTCGCTTCTCAATTGCAGCCATTCATAAAAGAAGTAAAGGAAAAGATTCTGCAGTCTCCTGTTGTCCATTTTGATGAAACTGGTATGCGTGTAGAAAACAAAACACAATGGTTACATACTGCCAGTACACCGGAGGTGACATTGCAACATATTCATCAAAAACGTGGAAAAGAAGCAATGGATGCTGGAGAAATCTTGCCATCTTTTTCTGGAATTGCGATGCATGATGGTTGGAAATCGTATGATGCGTATACAGATTGTCGTCACGTTTTATGTAATGCCCATCTCTTACGAGATTTACAAGGAATTATAGATAGTACTGGAGAACAATGGGCACAACAGATGCAGAAATTTCTAACGCAAGCGTTGACGATGAAAAAGCAATCCGAAGGTACCATGCCAAAAGCGACGCAAAAGAATCTGTTTATTATGTATCAATCCATATTGAAAGAACAACAGATTCTTTCCACGAAACAAAAGAAGAAAGGAAAGCAGACGCCTTCTCAAAATTTATGGAATCGCTTCGTCAAGTATTCTGACAGAATTCTAGCGTTTTTAGAACATCCAGCCATTCCATTTGATAACAATCAAGCAGAACGGGATATTCGGATGACGAAAGTAAAACAGAAAGTGTCTGGGACTTTCCGAAGTAAGAAAGGCGCAGAATCTTTTTGTCAGATACGAAGCTTTATGAGTACCATGAAAAAACAAAAACAATCGGTCTTACAAGCGATAAACCAAGTCATAGAAACTAGAACGGTTCCTTGGAATAACACGACTTCATAAGAGAATTTCTCTATTTGGCATAGATTCTTTCTCTGATTGGAGTATTTTCTTTTCATGTTTTCGAATCGGAAACATGTATTTGGCCTGTTTTTTTATTTGAAGAAGCTGAGTAGTTACCAATTCTATTTTTATAACATGTCTTTTTTGTTACAATGAGAGTGGAAGGGGGCCTTTATATGGAATCACGCGAGTGGGAACGTATTGTTGATCATCTTCTTTCGCTAGTGCCTCTTTTTTATCGCAAATTTATGCTTCCTGGAGAATTTTCTTCTCAAAGACATATGCCGCCATCACATACACAAGTATTACTGCTTTTGCATGAAAACGGCACATTAGCAGTTTCCGAAATCGGCAAGCGGCTAGCGATTTCACGGCCTAACATGACACCTCTATTAAACAAACTTATTCAAGAAGAACTAATAGAGCGTCATTATAGCGAAAAAGATCGACGGGTCATTTTAATTTCCCTAACAGCTGAAGGGAAATTATTAGTAAATCAGTATCAGCAATTCATTTTAGACAAACTAAAAGAAAATTTCCAAACATTATCTGAGGAAGAGCGCGAAAAGCTCATTCATTCTCTTCAAACCATTCAAAATTTAATTTTGAAAACAAACGTATAAAGCTGCTTCTAAATAGAAGCAGCTTTATGATTCGTAATAATTACCATAGTACACATTGGAATATGGCCATGTTGTTAAATATGGTTTTTTTTCCTGTGTAGGCTGTTGTTGTGGTATTTGTGGTATTTGTGGTATTTGTGGTATTTGTGGTATTTGTGGTATTTGTGATAATTGCTGTAATTGTTGTTGCCGATATAATTCGTATTGTCTACTCGTATCATAAACCGGATAATAATTTACATATGGATATACTTGAGGTACGTAATAATAATACATTATCCTCTCCTCCTTTTTCTTAAACATATTCAAAGGAGAAAATGGATGTGACATTGTTTATAATTGTACAAGTGGTTCTCTCACTCGTTTCTTCCTTTTCTTCAAGCGTAACTTACGGTTCTTTTCGTATAAATAATGCACAACGAAATACGAAATGAGACCAAACACAACTCCTAAAATCGTCATTCCAATTAATACATACACTTCACTTTGTAATAAGCTCTTTAATATCGTAAAAATGTGACTTGAAAACAAGTCCGATATCGTAAATGGTTCATGATGAATTTTCTGTACATGAAATGGATAAATCATTTTTCCTAGCGCATACGCAAGCGGAAATAAAAATACTGGGAGAAACGATATTTTCCCAATAATATTGCCAATAACTGCCGCAGGAAAAGATCCCTTTGCTAACCTGACGATTGGATAAAATATTACATATACGAGCGATGCCGTATAAATGACTAACATTTCTAAGCCGAATCCTATAGCAAACCCTAACGATACTTTCTTTGCGCCTTCTGGCGATCGAAGCAACTTATAATATTGAAACTTTAATATTCTCCACATCCGCTGAAAAAACGAATATGTTTTCTTAGTTGTTTTCACCCTCATCATCTCTTTAACTATATTTTTATATGTAGTATGTCCTTACACACTCTGAAAAACAAATTTAGTTTTCTCTTTTATTATAAATGATATCGAAATGGTTAACTAAATATACATATGACATTTTAATATAAAAAAACCTCCCTTTTAGGAAGGCTCTTCTACATTTTTAAATAAACTCACTAATAACGCTTTTTGAGCATGCAATCGATTACCAGCTTGCTCAAAGACGATAGACTGCGGTCCATCTATAATTTTTCCTGTTACTTCTTCTTCACGATGGGCAGGTAAACAGTGTAAGAAACGATATGTTTGCTTCGCATGCTTAACAAGTTCGTTATTGATTTGGTAAGGTTGAAATAAAGAATATTTCTCTTCTTCGCCCTCTTGCCCCATGCTCATCCAAACGTCAGTATAAATGAAATCTGCTTCATTCACCGCTAATTCAGGATTATGCAAAACTTCAATCTCAGCTCCTGTTTCCTTGGCAATCGCTAACGCTTTTTTTACAATCTCTTCATTCGGTTCATATCCTACAGGCGTTGCAACAGTCATATGCATTCCGACTTTTGCACTCGCTAACAACAATGAATGACATACATTATTTCCGTCACCTACGTAAGCCAATTTTATTCCTTTAAATGTATTTGTTTCTTCATATATCGTCATGAGGTCTGCCAATGCTTGACAAGGATGATGATCATCCGTTAAACCGTTAATAACAGGAATACTTGATTCTTTTGCAAGCTCTTCTACATCCGCGTGCGAGAATGTACGTATCATAATCCCGTCAATATACTGCGATAATACTTTCGCAGTATCTGAAACAGTTTCTCCTCTTCCCATTTGCATCTCTTTTCCACTTAAAAACATACCATGTCCCCCGAGTTGTACCATTCCCGCTTCAAAAGATACACGAGTACGAGTTGAATGCTTATCAAAAATAAGCCCTAATATTTTGCCTTGTAATAAAGGCTCTTGCTTATTCTTTTTTAAATATATAGCGAACTCAATTAAAGAAATAATTTCTTCTTTCGTTAATTCTTCTAGTGTTAAAAGATCTTTCGTATTTAATTTCGGTACTTGTACAGTTGACATGAAACTTCCCCCTTATATGATTGATACGTTTTTTGTACAAACTACTTTTTTTATTATATATACTGCCTGTTCTAACTCTTCATTCGTGACAATGAGTGGCGGTAATAGTCTTATAACATTAGGGCCTGCTTGTAATACGAGAAGCCCTTCGTTTTCTAGTTGTTCTATAAAACTTGCAACTTCATGCTTACACTCAATCCCAATCATAAGCCCCTTACCACGTATATTTTGAATACATTCGACATGCTGTAATTCCTCTTGCAACTTCTCTAATACGTACTCGCCCTTTTCTTGTACTTCTTTTAAAAACGATGGTTTTTTACTCACTTGCAATACTTCTTTCGCTGCAGCCATCGCGATGTAATTCCCGCCAAAAGTTGAACCGTGTGATCCTGCAGTAAACGACGTTCCGAGCTCTTTCCGGCCAATCATCGCTCCGACAGGAACCCCATTCCCAAGTGCCTTTGCAACGGTAACGATATTAGGCTCTATTCGCACTTGTTCATAAGCGAATAGTGTTCCAGTTCTTCCTATCCCCGTTTGTACTTCGTCTATAATAAATAAGGAACCGAACTTATTACATAATGTTTCAATCTCTTTCAAAAAAGATAGATCGGCAGGTATTACTCCTCCCTCTCCTTGAACAACTTCTACCATTACCGCCGCAACTTCTTCATTCATTACTTCCTCTAATGCTTTAATATCATTAAAAGGGATATGTAAAAAAGATGGAAGTAATGGACCAAATCCTTCTTTTACCTTATCTTGGCCTGTTGCACTCATCGTTCCAAATGTTCTACCGTGAAAAGACTGCTGGCATGTTACGACGAGAGATTTTCCAGTATGCTTACGTGCTAACTTTAAAGCCGCTTCATTTGCCTCTGCCCCACTATTACAGAAAAACACATAATCTAATGCTCTATTTTCTGTTAATAATGACGCAACTTCTTCTTGTAAGCTGTTTGTAAACAGGTTAGATATATGCCATATATCATCAAGTTGATCTTGTACACCTTTGAGAACAGTAGGGTGACAATGTCCTAAATTACATACGCCAATTCCTGATGTGAAATCTAAATATTCCTTACCGTTATTATCAATAACTTTCGTTCCAGTTCCCTTTACAAACTTAATAGTTCTTCTGCCATACGTTTGAAAAAGATGACTCGTCATGCAATACTCACGCCTTTCGTTACCGTCGTTCCAATACACTCTCCCGTAACCTCAGTAAAATCTTTTGTACCATTCACAATACTTATCTTTTGCACTCCCATTTTTAATGATGCTAGTGCCGCCTGTACTTTCGGAATCATCCCACCTGTAATAACACCTGTTTCTATAAAAGTTGCAATTTCAGATTCATCCGTTTCCTTTACCAAATTCCCTTCATGTAATATTCCATCTACATCCGTAATAAAAATCAGCTCTTTTGCCCCTAACGCGGCCGCAATCCCAGCTGCAGCATTGTCCGCATTTATGTTATAAATTTCATTACCATTTACCCCGATTGGAGCAATAACAGGAATATACCCCATATTTATTAATCCTTTTAATAAGGCTGTTTCTACATAATTTACTTCTCCCACATATCCTATCTCCTCGCTGACAGGTTGAACTTGAAGTAAATTGCCGTCACACCCTGAACAACCTACAGCAAGTAAATTATGCTTTTGTAAATTCATTACGAATTTTTTATTCGTACTTCCGCATAGCACCATTTGAACAACATCCATAACTTCTTTTGGTGTTATCCGTAATCCATCTCTTTTTTCTACGTTGATGTTACAATCTTTTAATTTGGCATCAATTTCTGGTCCACCACCATGAACAATCACTACTTTATACTTCTGTTGCAATTTCTTTATACATTCAAAAAACACATCATTTAATTGATTCAACATACTACCGCCGCATTTCACTACAATATAATCGCTCATCTTCTCTCTCCTTATGTACGATAACAAGCATTTATTTTCACATATTCATAGCTTAAGTCACAGCCCCAAGCTGATCCTGTCTCTTCACCTAAGTGTAAGTACACATTAATGACTATTTCATCTTCTTGTAATCTCTCTTTCATTTCTTCTTCAGAAAATATTTGAGGCTCACTATTTTTTAATACCGATATAGATTGAAGAGTAATGTCAATTGTGTTTGGATTAATAACTACTTCACTTTGTCCAATACTGCTAATAATTCGCCCCCAGTTTGGGTCTTCACCATGTATTGCTGTTTTCACAAGACTCGAACCGACTATTTGCTTTGCAATTTTTTTTGCCTCTTCATTCGTTTGAGCTCCTAGCACATTGACTTCTATTAACTTCGTAGCGCCTTCACCATCTTGCGCAATTTTTTTTGCTAAATCTTCACATACCTTCTGTAAAGTACATACGAAAGTTTCCCAATCTGTATGTTCCATATTTATCGGGCTTGTTTCTGATAATCCACTTGCCATAACGATGACCATATCATTCGTAGAAGTATCTCCATCTACCGTAATTTGATTAAATGTATGATTCGTAATTTGGGATAATGCTGTTTGCAATACGTCATGCTCTATATGAGCATCTGTCGTAATAAAACTAAGCATCGTTGCCATATTCGGATGAATCATCCCTGAACCCTTTGCAACACCCGCAATCGCCACTTTCTTCCCATCAATAATCATTTCATAGCAAGTTTCTTTCGTGATAAGATCTGTCGTTAAAATTGCTTCAGAAAAAGAATACGCTCCACTTTCTTCCTTCGTCGGTATAAGAGTTGCAATCCCCTTTCGGATTATATCCATCGGCAGTGGAACACCAATTACACCTGTTGAAGCTACTGCAACGTAATTTTCTTTCACTCCAAAATGTTCCGCCCCTAACGCGCGCATCTCGTATGCGTCTTGTAATCCTTGCATTCCAGTACAAGCATTTGCATTTCCACTATTAACGATAATTGCTTGTAACTTCCCTTCTGCCGTTATACTATCCTTCGTTACTTGCAAAGGGGCTGCTTGTATTTGATTCGTTGTATACACAGCGGCACATGATGCTGGTACGTCACAAACGATTGCCCCTAAATCCTTTTTCTCCTTTTTCAGACCATTTACAGTACCAATTGCCGAAAAGCCTTTAGGCGTTACAATTGAACCATTTTCTAATTTTGTAATAGACGCTACTTTAATCATCATGTCCCCCTTATAGATAAAGCGGCATATGTTGTAAACCTGTTGTCTCTTCTAGTCCCGCTATTATGTTTGCATTTTGAATCGCTTGCCCAGCCGCGCCTTTCATCATATTGTCTATAACAGAAACGACCGTAACTCTTTCAGTTCTTTCATCGTAAGCTATGCCAATATCACAATAATTTGAGCCTCTCACTTCTTTTGGACTTGGAAATTTCCCTTGCGTACAAATTCGGATGAAAGGCGATTGTTCATACGTTTCTTCATACAATTTTTGAAGTTGCTTTATTTCCATCTTTTGTTTTACTTTTGCATAAAGTGTAATCATAATTCCTCGTGATATCGGTATTAAATGTGTGCTAAATGTAATTGGCTGTGATCCATTATTCCATTCTGTAAGCATTTGCTCAATCTCTGGAACGTGCTGATGCTCATTCACTTTATAAATGTGCAAGTTATCATATAGCTCAGGAAAGTGAGCCATTGTTGTTGGTGTTTTACCTGCTCCTGATACCCCTGATTTCGCATCAATAATAATCGAATCTTCTTCAATCATGCCGCTACGTACTAACGGCGCTATCGCTAGCAATGTGGCTGTAGCAAAACATCCTGGGTTTGCAATTAAATTTGCCTTTTGAATCCCAGTCCTTTTCCATTCACTTAACCCATACACTGCTTTTCTAAGAATTTCTTCTTTCGCTGCTGGCCTTTTATACCACAGTTCATATGACGAAGGATCTATCATACGAAAGTCTCCAGATAGGTCAATTACTTTTAAACCTTCTGCTACTAACTTGGGAGTTAACTCCGCCGATACTCCTGCTGGTGTTGCTAGAAATACGATTTCTGCTTCTTTCCCTATTGTCTTCACATCAATTTCTTGTAACGTATGAACGAGAACATTTCGAAGATGCGGATATACATTTGTTATACACTCACCAACTTGCGAAAAAGAATGAAGAGATGCTATCGAAAAATATGGATGTTGTTCTAATAAACGAATTAATTCAATGCCCCCATATCCAGTGGCTCCAATAATTGCGACTTTCATAAGTTCCTCCTCAAATCGATTCTTTAAATTAAGTATGATTATAATATTGTATATTTATAGAGTCAATTAAATATTTATAAATTTTCAAATCTAAAAAAACTTAATTTTATTAGAAAAATAATATACTCAACCGAATTTTTATACAAAAATAGTGCATAGTAGTTTTTTTATTTCACTTCAAGTACAATAAAACAATACATACGTACATACAGGCGGGAAAAAATATGAACGAAAAATTAATTGAGAAAATGATTATAAAAAGTTTTCAGCAATATCAATGCAGTCCAATATCAAAAGAAGATCAGGAAATGCTAGTGAAACATATTCAAACGGTGACTCATTCAAATATTGAAATTGATTTATACGAGGAGATTGAGGATATTGTTTATGATTATGTGACTGGAAAACAATAAAAAATAGGAGATTTCCATGTGGAAATCTCCTATTTTTTACTTAATGATTTACCTGCTACACGTTCAAATAAACCTGGGAATAAAGCATAAAGTTTTGGACCAATTCCCATCCACTTCGGTAAGTTTACTTCACGTTTTTTCGTGTGCATCGACTTTACGATTTGTTCTGCTACGTATGTTGGTTTTAACATGTAACGTCCCATATTCTTTACATATGTACCAGATTGATCCGCTATTTCAAAAAAGTTTGTATCTATCGGACCTGGATTAATTGCTGTAACATAAATATCTGTATTCGCTAATTCCATGCGTAAACTATTCGTAAATCCTAATACAGCATGTTTCGTTGCTGCATACGCACTTGATTTCGGAGTTGCAATTTTTCCGGCAAGTGAAGCAATATTAATAATATGTCCTTCGTTCTTGTTTACCATATAAGGTAGTACCGCTTTCGTACATGCTACTAATCCAAATACATTTACTTGGAACATATCTTTTACTTCACCCATTGACGCATCTTCAAACGTTTTAAAAATACCAAATCCCGCATTGTTTACTAATATATCAATACGTCCCACTTCTTGTAATACCTTTGAAAAAACAGACTGTACTTCCATCTCTTCACTTACATCTAATACATAATAATAGCAAGGCGTATTATAAGTTTCTTTAATTTTGTCTACTAACGCTTGTAGTTTCTCTTCTGTTCGAGCCATTAATACTGGAGTCGCTCCCTGTGCTGCAACTTGCATTGCAACTTGCTCACCAATCCCACTAGAAGCACCTGTAATGACGATTACTTTATTTTGTAAACGTCCTGTCATTGCTGTCACCTACTTTGCATAATAAATCACTTGTTGCGATGACTCATCAATCATCACTTGTTGATTATATGCTAAATAGTCCAATTGTCCAACCGTTTCTGAAATAGTAAGTGGTAATTGTTCTTTATATAATACCGGAAATAGTTTTACACATACTTCAAATGCTGTCATTGGTTTTTCCTTTAATAACTCAAGCACTTTAAAAGCACGTGTTTCTTGCTTTTGTAATCTCGTTTCAATAAGTTGTTTCACATTTAGAACATCTTCCCCATGCCCTGATAAAATGCGTGAAATATTCATTTCGCTTAAACGCTGTAATGTTTGATTATATTGTAGTAATGGGCGTGCCCGCTCTGTTTGCCCTTCATATGGCGGTTCTAGTATTGGATTCGAAGAAATATGACTAATGAGAGCATCTCCACCAATTAATATTCCATCAGATTCTCTATATAAAGAAATATGAGTAGAAGCATGACCTGGTGTTTCAAGTACTGTAAATCCAGGCAAAGAATCAATACGATCTCCTTCTCTCACAGTATGCGTTAACGATCTATTACAAGAATATTTAAGTGTCCTCGTCGTCAATAACGACTCGTCTTTCAAAAATGCTGCTGGCACACCAAACTGTAAGGCCGTCTCTCTAAAAAATTCATGATACCGCTTTAAAAATTCTGGATTTTGTGTAATCCAAGGCTCATTCCAAGGATGTCCAATAATATTCGTCTTCTCAGAAAATATGTTTAAAAGTCCACAATGATCTGCATGATGATGCGTAATGACTACTGTTTCAATATCTTCTATCGTATGTCCTAATGCACCTAATTGACTTTCTAACGCATTCCTTGCCTCTTCTGTATTCGTCCCTGTATCAATTAATGTTAATGTCTCCCCCTCAACTAAAAACACATTCACAGTTTCCACTGCAAATGGTACAGGAATCTCCATTCGGTGAATCGCCGTCATGCTTAGCCCCCCTGTCTCTTTCCGGTTCAAAAATGAATACTTCTTCAGTTTACAACTTCTATATATATTTGTCATTATTTTCAGATAAAAAGAGGTGTTTCCTATAAAAAAACGAATGTATGTACATTTATAAGAATTTCTAACCAAAATTAAAGGAGGAACATCATGTCTATTCAAAACATTTCCTTTCTCGGTGCAGGCTCTATTGCCGAAGCTATTATTGGTGGCTTGTTACATGCAAATGTCGTTAAAGGTGAACAAATTACTGTAAGTAATCGTTCTAACGAGACAAGATTACAAGAGCTACATAAAAAATACGGTGTCAAAGGTACTCATAATAAAAAAGAATTACTTACTGATGCAAATATTCTTTTTCTAGCAATGAAACCAAAGGATGTTGCAGAGGCGCTTACCCCTTTTAAAGAATACATAAATAATAACGTGCTTATTATTTCATTACTAGCAGGTGTTTCTACTGACTCAATTAGAAAACTACTTCAAAAAGACGTTCCAATTATTCGTGCAATGCCAAATACATCCGCAGCCATTTTAAAATCAGCTACCGCTATCTCCCCTTCAAAACATGCAACAGCGGAGCATATTCGCACTGCAACATCTTTATTTGAAACGATTGGTCTCGTCTCTGTTGTAGAGGAAGAAGATATGCATGCTGTCACTGCATTATCCGGAAGTGGACCTGCTTATATTTATTACGTAGTGGAATCTATGGAAAAAGCTGCAAAAAAAATCGGTTTAAAAGAAGATGTTGCAAAATCACTTATTCTTCAAACGATGATTGGTGCTGCTGAAATGCTAAAAGCAAGTGACAAACACCCTTCTATTTTGAGAAAGGAAATTACTTCTCCTGGTGGAACTACCGAAGCAGGTATTGAAGTATTACAAGAACATAAATTTCAACAAGCACTTATTTCTTGTATTACACAGGCAACGAAACGATCACATAATCTTGGAAAAACATTAGAACAACTAACAAAAGAAAAATAGAAAAAGGAGCTCAAGTTTATTTGAGCTCCTTTTTCTATAATTACACTTAGTTATTGTTCTTCCCAAAAATCTCTTCTTGCAGGCGACGACCAGTCGGCGTTGCTGCAAGTCCACCTTCTGCTGTTTCACGAAGTGCTACTGGCATCGTTTGTCCGATTCTAAACATTGCCTCAATTACTTCATCACATGGAATTGTACTCGTTACACCAGCTAATGCTAAATCTGCTGAAATCATCGCATTCGCAGCTCCTGCTGCATTACGTTTTACACAAGGTACTTCTACAAGTCCTGCAACAGGATCACACACTAAACCAAGCATGTTCTTTAATGAAATTGCCATCGCTGTAGCTGCTTGATCTTGTGTTCCACCAGCCATCTCAACTGCGGCTGCAGCCGCCATTCCACTTGCTGAACCAACTTCAGCTTGGCATC
This sequence comes from Bacillus sp. FSL K6-2944, assembly GCF_038005385.1. Taxonomy (NCBI): domain Bacteria; kingdom Bacillati; phylum Bacillota; class Bacilli; order Caryophanales; family Bacillaceae; genus Bacillus; species Bacillus sp. FSL K6-2944. The sequence goes on from NZ_JBBOTE010000001.1 coordinate 2,922,412, forward strand.
CTCCCGCTGCACCAGAAATACAAGCGTTATTCGCAACAACCATACCGAAAGCTCCTGCTGTAAATAAGAATTCAATCATTTCTTCACGTGTAGGCTGCAATTTTTCTCTTAGTGCAAATAGTACACCTGGCACTGTTCCAGCAGACCCTGCTGTTGGTGTTGCACAAATAATTCCCATCGCCGCGTTTACTTCATTTGTTGCAACAGCTTTGCTTACTGCGTCCAAAATCGTATCTCCTGATAAGCCTTTTCCACTCTTCATATACGCTTGAACTTTTACAGCATCTCCACCAGTTAAACCAGTTGGTGATTTCACGCCGCGAATACCACGTTCTACTGCTTGCTCCATCACTACTAAGTTCTTTTCCATACCAGCAATTACTTCTTCACGTGAAATACTTCTTGTTTCCATTTCACATTGAATCATAATTTCTGCGATTTTTACATTTTGTTCTTTAGCTTGCGCCACTAGTTCCGCTGCGTTCCGAAACATGGTGTGTCCCCCCTGCAATTATTCCATAATAGTTACTTGACAAATATTTTGTTGCGCTTTTATTTCTTCAATCACTTCATCTGCTAATAATTCATCTGTTTCAATGACCATAAGCGCTCTTCTTCCTTTTTCTTTACGAGAAACACTCATTGTACTAATGTTAATCTCATGTTTCGCAAGGATTGAAGCTACCGCTGCAATAGCACCGAAGCGATCGTTATTTACAATAAGTAGTGCTGGGCTCGTGCCTGATAATTGAAGATCGAATCCGTTTAATTCTACAACTTCAATTTTACCGCCACCAATTGAGCAAGCAACAACTTCAATTTCATCTTCACCTTTATACAAACGAATTCTCGCTGTATTTGGGTGAGGTGCATTGGCATCTTCTTCAATGAATTCCACTTCAATTTCGCGCTCTTTTGCTATTTCTAGCGCCTCTGGAATACGTAAGTCATCTGTTTCAAATCCTAATATTCCACCGATTAGTGCTACATCCGTACCATGCCCTCGATACGTCTTTGCAAATGATCCATATAACGAAATGCTTACTCTTTCTGGTTCATGACGAAACAGCTGGCGAGCAACTTGCCCCATTCTTGCTGCGCCTGCTGTATGTGAACTTGATGGTCCAATCATAACTGGACCGATAATATCAAATACTGAGCGATACTTCATCATAACTCCCCCTAAACCTCTATGAAAAAATTTATTCTACTATTCTATTAAGCTGCTACATCTGTCGCTTTTCCAGTTGTACCACGAATTTGTTCTGCTGTACGAATTGGATAGTTTTTGAATAAAAGTAATCCAATATAACCTGAAATAATACCAGTTATCATAATACATAAGAATCTTAGCATTATTTTCATTTAAAAATGATACAAGATAATCCAGAATAAAGTCTGGTAGCAATCCAAAGTTTAACACAGAAGCCATTGCAAGCATAGCATAAACAAGTGATATAACCATTGCTAATGCAACTAAATTTGCACCCGCTATTCCGCCTAGACTACCTGCTGATGTTCTGAACTCTTTTAAAGAGTGGTGTACCAATTAAATCTCCACCACCTTATTAATAAAAAGCTTCTACTAAGGAACTCGCAATAGCTACACTTGCTAATCATATCGTTTAGCTAAAAAGTGAAAAAGACTTATGACAAATAATAGTAATATCTTTCCTATTATAATTCTCGTGTTACTCTCTCATGATTTAGTCAACTTCACTTGTTACGATAATGACTAAAATACATGCGACTTATCATAAATTATAATCTGCCCTCATTATAGCTTGTTTTTTATAAAACGCTTACTTTTGTTGAATTTTAAAAGTTCTGAATAAAATTCCATTTCTGCTATTTGTATCACTTGTATGTCATCTGACTTATATAACAGTTTTTCTAAATAATCATTATTTCGTATTTTTATCCTATATATTCAAAGCATCCTAATTTTCTGTATCATCCAAGTATAAGTATAAAATAATAACAGTTTTATTTTTAAATTTTTTTAGACATAAAAAAATGGTAACCCGCCGTTACCATTTTTTACAAAATTATTATTTTTCTACTGGGAATGATTTCAAATCTGTCGCTATTTCTGTATTAGAAAACAACTCTCTAGCCTCTTTCAATAATTCCTTATATGTATCTCCTTGATAGCGAGAACTAATGTGAGTTAATATTAGTCGCTTCGCATTTGCCTGAAGTGCAATGCTCGCAGCTTGCTTAGATGTAGAATGAAAATAATCATACGCTTGTTGCTCATCTTCTGCTGCGAAAGTCGCTTCATGGACAAGTACATCTGCATCTTGCGCAAGCTCCCTACTCGCTTCGCAATATCGCGTATCACCTAAGATAGTAATAATTCTTCCTTTTTGAGGTGGGCCGATAAACTCATTTCCATTTAATATCGTGCCATCCTCTAATTCAACTACTTCACCATCTTTTAAACGTTTAAAGATTGGACCTGGTTTCACACCCATCTCAAGCAACTTATCAACTAAAAGAGCACCTTGTATATCTTTCTCTACAATACGATATCCAAAGCATTCTATACCGTGTGACAATCTTTTCGTTTCTACATAAAATTCATTATCTTCAAATACGGTACCTTCTTCTGTTATCTCCACAACTTCAAGTGGATATTTCACATGTGTCGTACTTACCGATAATGCCACTTCAATAAATTGTTTAATTCCTTTCGGTCCATACACCGTTAAAGGCGTAGTTCCTCCTTGAAATGAACGGCTACCTAATAAACCAGGCAATCCAAAAATATGATCGCCATGTAAATGCGTAATAAATATTTTTTCAATGCGGCGCGGACGTACAGATGTATGTAATATTTGATGTTGCGTGGCCTCGCCACAATCAAATAACCAAGTTTGTCCTCGTTCTTCTAACAATTGTAAAGCAATTGCTGAAACGTTCCTTCCTTTTGAAGGAACACCTGCACCAGTTCCTAAAAATACAAATTCCACTTTCTTTCCTCCAGCTCTAAATATACTCTATCTCTCATCTTACGGAATGTTATTTCAAATGGCAAATTGAATTTACATAACCAAACATCTAGACAACTATATAACACGAACGTTATACTCAAAAAATTTAGCTATCGTTCGTGTTTTGTGTTAAAATAATTATACTACATTTTAAGGGAGCGTTTTATTATGAAAGAAGTATTTCGTTTACAAACTGATTTTTCATCTTCATTTGATCGCTGGGTAAGTTCTTTCGTGTCTGATCACCCAGCACAATTAGAATGGACAACTTTAAAGGAATTAATCCATGAATATACAACATCACATACAAATGATACGTTACCAGCATATATTTCTTCAGCTTTAACATATTACGCCCAACGTGTTTCAACTACAAACAGTTCAGAGATTGTTATATTTGAAAACCCTACAATCTCGTAATCTATAATAAAAAAGCACTGGTTACAGTGCTTTTTTATTTATACTTATTTAGTAAATGATTATATTCCGTCCAAAAGTCTGTATACATACTTTGATCAAACTCATCTAAAATTATCTTTTCACTTGATTTATTGAATAATTCTTTTGCCTGTAGCGCAAAAGAAACAATTTGTTTTCTATATTCATTTTCATTTACTTCTATATGAAGCCCTTCATAGTATATAGCCTTTTGATCAGTAGAAATAACTTTGACAAAATCCTTTAAAACCACATTTTCACCTATATGGTTTATAGTCCAATGAATTGAAATTGGGCATCCTAACATGAGCATAGTGCCACATCCGTGCAAAATAAGTCCCTCTTCATTTTCAATATCACAAATATATTCTTTATCTAAAGTTCGTAACAGAGCTAAAGCTGATTCACTTATTCCCCATTCCTCATCCATACCTGTTTGTGTAATAATCGTTCCATCCACATTTAAATAAATTTCCCCGTGAGAACATAAATCTTCCTGCTCATTAAACAACCACTTTTGATTCTCAATATTTATAATAAAATTTTGTGGTACCATTACAAATTCCCCTTTTATAAAAATATTTATTTTCCATATTATTCATAATCAATATCATACATTTCATCCCATATATCTATTATAAATCCATTTAATATTTTAAAAACACAGATAAAAAGATATTGACACTACGATTTTACAGTGCTAACATTCAACATGTAATTGAATATGGTCTCTGTTAGGTGAGGCTCCTGTATAGAGAAACGCTGCTGCCCAAAAATGTCGAGAGACGCCAATGGGTCAACAGGAAAGGTCGGAATGAAGGCCTTTTTTAATGTAGCTGGTTTCAGTACCTATGCTATACAGTGCTAAAACTCAACGAGGGAGAGGTGCATGTATTTTGTCATACACAAAAACTGTTTTTATTTATGTCTACTAACAGTCTTTGTTGTGGACTCTTTTAGCTGCGAATTCAGACCTTTACTCGTTTTGAGTAAAGGTCTTTTTACGTCTATATGCACCTTACTATGAAACAAACATAGCATATTCAGAAACTACTAAATTGTACGGAGGTGAGGAACAGTTGGCAATTGATGATTCGGCCCAGATACCCATACGTTTTACATTCATATTTCATCATGTAGGTAGGAAAGAAACTGTTCCTCACCATTTCAAATAGTTAGGTAACAGATTGTTTCCTCCTTCATGACAGAGGAGGAACTACCGATGTTTAATTTACAAAGACAAGAAACAAAGCATGCTTATGAGCAAGATAGCATGAAAACAAATAACGAATTATTAGTGGAGGTTGCAACACAAGATGTAAGCTCTGCGTTAAAACTTTTAGAAACAACACAAGATGGATTATCTAAACAAGAAGCGTCTCGTAGACTTTCTTTATATGGTCCGAACGAAATAGCTCATAATAAAATGGCACCGTGGTACATTCAATTTCTGTCGGCATTTAAAAATCCATTTATTTTCGTTTTATTAGCTCTTGGAGCACTCTCCTTTTTCACGGATGATATGCAAGGAACAATTGTCGTATCTGCAATGGTACTACTTAGTGCAACAATTCGGTTTTCCCAAGAATTTCGTTCTCAAAAAGCTGCCGATAATTTAAAAGCTATGGTTCGAACAACTGCAAGCGTATTTAGAATAAATGGATTTGTACATGAAACAAAAAATGTAACGAATTTAAATCGAAATTACACAACAGAAATTCCAATTGAGGAACTTGTACCTGGCGATATCATTTCCCTTTCAGCCGGTGATATCATTCCAGCTGATGTGCGTATTGTATCCGCTAAAGATTTATTTGTTAATCAATCTTCTTTAACAGGGGAAGCACTTCCTGTAGAAAAATACGAACACTGCTACCATACAGAAAATAAGCATATCTTACCGACAAACATGAAAAAAAATTACAATCCACTCGATATGGAAAACCTTTGTTTCATGGGAACAAATATTGTAAGTGGTAGCGCAAAAGCTGTTGTCATCTCAACAAGTACCGATACGTATTTCGGCTCTTTAGCCAATAAGGTAATTGGAAAGCGTGTAGAAACAAGCTTTGATAAAGGTGTAAACAAAGTAAGCTGGCTCTTAATTACATTCATGCTTATTATGGCACCTATTGTCCTTCTCATTAATGGATTCACAAAAGGTGATTGGCAAGAAGCTTTCTTCTTCGCTATTGCCGTCGCTGTTGGCCTTACACCTGAAATGTTACCAATGATTGTAACTGCTAATTTAGCTAAAGGTGCCGTTAAAATGTCTAAACAAAAAGTAATTGTAAAACAGCTAAATTCTATTCAAAACTTAGGTGCTATGAACATTCTTTGTACAGATAAAACCGGAACTTTAACAGAAGATAACGTTGTCCTTGTTCGTCACTTAGATCCCAAGGGAAATGAATGCAATCGCGTCTTGCAATTTGCCTATTTAAATAGTTTCTATCAAACTGGATTGAAAAATTTAATAGATAAAGCTGTTATTAAGCATACAGAGGAAAACAATACATTTAATCCATCAGCTTTTCAAAAGCTAGATGAAATTCCATTCGATTTCGCCCGCCGGCGTATGTCAGTCATCGTAAAGGATATTTCAGGTGAACATACAATGGTTTGTAAAGGTGCCGTAGAAGAAATTTTATCAATTTGTAACTACACTGAAGTGGATGAAAAAATCGTTCCACTCACCCAGGAAATACGTTCAAATGTCAAAAAAATAAGTGAGACACTAAATAGTGAAGGTATGCGGGTTATTGCTGTGGCTTATAAAAAAGATAGAAGAATAAATGATACAGAGTACGCAGTAAAAGACGAAACTGATATGATTCTCGCTGGATATATCGGCTTTTTAGATCCACCGAAACCATCTGCAGCAGCTGCAATTCAAGCATTACAAAAACATGGTGTACAAGTGAAAATTTTAACTGGCGATAACGAAATTGTTACAAGAAAGGTTTGTAAAGAAGTTGGATTAGATATCTGCGAACCAATCCTCGGTTACGAGATTGATTCTTTACCAGATAAAGCATTAGCAAGACTTGCCGAAGAAACGACTGTATTTGCGAAGCTTAATCCCATGCAAAAATCTCGTATTATACACGCATTACAAGGAAATGGACACACTGTAGGTTACATGGGAGACGGCATTAACGATGCTGTAGCATTACGTGAAGCTGATGTCGGAATATCTGTTGATACTGCTACTGATATTGCGAAAGAAGCTTCCGATATTATTCTACTCGAAAAAAGTTTAACTATATTAGAAGCAGGGATTTTAGAAGGACGTACTACATTCGGAAATATTTTAAAATATATTAAGATGACAGCTAGCTCTAACTTCGGTAATGTGTTTAGCGTGTTAGTAGCAAGTGCTTTCATTCCTTTTTTACCGATGCTTGCCATTCATCTTTTAATTCAAAACTTACTTTATGATATTTCACAACTTTCTATTCCATGGGACAAAATGGATAAAGAGTTTCTAGAAAAACCACGAAAATGGGATACTGCAAACTTACGAAACTTCATTATTTGTATCGGCCCAATTAGTTCTATATTTGATATTATCACATACGTAGTCATGTGGAATGTATTTGGTGCAAATACACCGAGCGAGCAATCATTATTCCAGTCCGGTTGGTTTGTCGTTGGGTTGTTAACACAAACTTTAATTGTTCACATGATAAGAACACAAAAGATTCCATTTATTCAAAGCACTGCATCAACACCAGTCGTTTTATTAACCGCTCTTATTATGGCAATCGGGATTTATATTCCATTCTCACCACTTGGTGCAGCCGTTGGTTTACAAGCATTGCCACTTAACTATTTCCCTTGGTTAGTAGGAATACTATTAGGCTACGCTTTTTTAACACAATTCCTGAAAAAGCTTTATATTAAAAAGTTTCATAGCTGGTTGTAAAAATAAGAATGAGTGGGTATCCCCCGCTCATTCTAAAAAACATAACACATATTATATATGGAGGTGACCATGATGGTATGGTACGACATTGTATTCAGGTTAGTTATAGCAATTATTGTAGGAGCTTGCATTGGAATGGAAAGACAATGGAGACACCGAATGGCTGGGTTACGGACAAATGCTCTCGTATCACTTGGTGCCTGTATATTTGTTTTATTATCCGTCATGCTTGATCATGATGCTAGCCCATCCCGCATTGCTGCTCAAGTCGTTAGTGGTATTGGATTTTTAGGGGGTGGCGTTATTATCCGCGATGGTTTTAGTATTAGAGGGCTAAATACAGCAGCTACTTTATGGTGTGCAGCTGCTGTCGGTACTCTTACAGGCGCCGGTTTCCTCGTTGCAGCTATATTAGGTGCAGCCGGCGTGTTACTAGCAAATATACTTCTTCGCCCAATTGCTCTTTTTATGAATAAAAAATCAAAAGAAGAATCACCAGAACAAACGAACTACTTACTTTCCCTTACTTGTTCAGAAGAAAATGAAGCACATATTCGTTTTTTACTTATGCATATGGTAAGTACAGAAGGAATCGGTTTAAAAGAGTTGTATAGTGAAGACGTAGATTCTAATCAAAAGGTGTGTATACAGGCTACATTACATTGCAAGACAAATGCGGCTATCTTAATTGAAAAAATAGTAAGTAGAATGCTATTAGAATCTGGCGTTACTGGAGCTGGATGGAAGACTTCTTTAAATTTAGAAGCGAGTTAACTAGGAAAGGTGTCATGATTTTACTACTTCATGACACCTTCTACATAAACTTATTTTCTAACTTTTGTTGAAACGACTTCTCTTGCTTACGTAGTAGTTGACTACCTCGTTGTAAAATCGGTGTTCCATACTTATCGTTAATTTGATCAATGACAGCAAGTAGTGGTTCTTTTTTCGCATCCTCTTCAAATGAAAATAAATCTAATTGTTTCACCGATTCTGTCTTCCACTCTATTTCAGTAGCTGTAACACCTAGTAAACGAACGGAATCACCATCCCAATGTTGCTTCCATAAACGGGATGCTGCTTGAAAAATATCGCGTTCTTCCCAAATTGCATTTTTCAATTGCTTACTCCGTGTTACTGTTCGCCTATCATGGTATTTAATCATAATTTGAATATTATAGCTGACAAGGGTTCGCTTTTGTAATCTTTTACTCACTGATTTTGATAACCGTTCTAACATATCAAGTAATTCTTTCTCTTCATCCATATCCTTTGAAAAAGTCATCGAGTTACCGACACTTTTATGTTGGCCCATTTGACTCGGATCCACTTCCCTATCATCCGTACCTTTTGCACGCTTTTGTAAATCAATACCGTGCTTGCCAATTTTAGCGCGAATGATATGCTCGTCTCCCTTCGCTAACTGTTCAATTGTATGTATATGAATTTCATTTAATTTTTCAGCTGTTTTTTCTCCAATCCCATGCATTGCTTCAACTGAAAGTGGCCAAATCATTTCTGGAATATCACGTTTTCGAAGTACGGTAATACCGAGAGGTTTTTTCATATCAGAAGCTGTTTTTGCTAGGAAAAGATTTGGAGCGATTCCGATACTACACGGAAGCTGCAACTCTGTTAATAGTGCTTGTTGAATCATCTTTGCTATTTCAAGAGGCGAACCAAGTGCGTAGCAATCTGTAATATCTAAATATCCTTCATCTATTGAGACTGGTTGTATCTTTTCTGTAAAACGAGAAAGGACTTGAAACATTTGAAATGAAGCTTCGCGATATAATGTGAAATTAGGACGCCTTACAACTAATTGCGGGCATAACCTTTTCGCTTCCCAAAGGGGCATCGTCGTACGTATTCCGTATTCTCTCGCCTCATAACTACATGTTATAATAATTCCTTTTCTCTCTTTTTCATTTCCAGCAACCGCTAATGGCTTTCCTTGTAATGATGGATCATGAGCAATTTCAACAGATGCGAAAAAGCAATTCATATCTACATGTAAAATAACACGACCATTTTTCGGATACATTTCTCGCATAGTACTCACTCCCTAATCAGAACGTTCGTTCTTTTATTATATCAAATTTTGCACAATAGTTATAATAATTACTTGTTCTTTTTTATAATCGATATAAATCGAAACTTTAATCAACTCTCACTAATCGGACTTTTATGGGCAGCAGGGCCCCCACCTAACTTCTTTACTTTCGCTGAATTTTGAGGTAGGGGTCTTACTGTCCGGCAAATAGCGGGATAAACTCAACTATACATTCCTTGTAGTTATATTAATCATTGCAATTAATTATTTACTACTTCCGATTTTCAATATGAATACGTTAAGGTTATTCCCTCGTCTAGTACATGTAGCAACAACGTATATACTTCCATAGTTTTTCTTATATTCGCTTATACGTCTTGTCAAAGCAATCGAATCAAAATAAAAAGCGTGTAAATCATAATTGATTTACACGCTTTTTCTATTCCATTACTTCGCTACTTCTTCAATAATTGCAACAACTAATTCTGCTGTTTTTGCTAATTCTTCAACAGGAATCTTCTCGTTTGTTGTATGAATTTCTTCATAACCAACCGCTAAGTTAACTGTTGGGATACCATGTCCTGCAATTACGTTTGCATCACTTCCGCCACCACTTTGGTGAAGAGAAGGTGTACGACCAATTTTTTCAGCTGCACGTTTTGCAACTTCTACAACGTGATCGCCATCAGCAAATTTAAATCCTGGGTACATAACGTTTACTTCAACGTCTGCATGACCGCCCATTTCTTTTGCAGTTGTTTCAAATGCTTCTTTCATTTTCGCAACTTGTGCTTCCATTTTCTCATTAATTAAAGAACGAGCTTCTGCAAAGATTTGTACATGATCGCAAACGATATTCGTTTGTGTACCACCTTCAAAACGTCCAATATTTGCAGTCGTTTCAGAGTCAATGCGACCAAGTGGCATCTTCGCAATTGCTTTCGCTGCGATAGTAATTGCAGATACACCTTTCTCCGGCGCTACACCAGCGTGAGCTGTTTTCCCGCGAATAATTGCGTTCACTTTCGCTTGTGTTGGAGCTGCAACAACGATTTCACCAACTTTTCCATCGCTATCTAATGCGTAGCCATATTTCGCTGTAATACGCTCACGGTCTAATGCTTTTGCACCAACAAGACCTGATTCTTCTCCGACTGTAATAATAAATTCTATTTTACCATGAGGGATATTTTTCTCTTTTAAAACACGGATTGCTTCGAACATTGATGCTAATCCAGCTTTATCATCCGCACCTAAAATTGTTGTACCATCTGATACGATATATCCATCTTTAATAGAAGGCTTAATTCCATTACCAGGAACTACTGTATCCATATGAGAAGTAAAGTAAATTGTATCAACACCATCTTTTGTTGCTGGTAAAGTACAAATTAAGTTACCTGCACCATGACCAGTTACAGCCATTGTGTCATCTTCAAATACTTCTACACCTAAATCTGTAAATTTCTTCGTTAATACTTTGCAGATTTCTGCTTCAAATTTCGTTTCAGAATCTACTTGTACTAATTCCATAAATTCATTTACTAAACGTTCTTGATTAATCATAAGACTGCGCCTCCTGCACTACCATTATGTATGTAACACTATTAATTATAACAGAATTTCGCAAAAGTTTCGAAATACAAGACAAAAAACAGATGGTTTACATGTCTAGATAACCATCTGCTTTCTATTACTCATTTAACAATACCCAGCGCATATGATCTTCCCACACGCCATTTACCATTAACATCTTCCTAGACACGCCTTCATATTGAAAACCTATCTTCGTTACTACTTGTATAGATGCTAAATTACGCGGCATAATCGGAGCTTCTATACGATGTAACTGAAATTCCCCAAAAGCAACTTGAATTGCTTTTCTAAGCGCTTCTGTCGTATACCCTTTGTTTAACTCTGCTTTATCTAATTTATAACTGAGTACACAAGATTGATAAATGCCACGAACGATTAAATTAAATGAAATACACCCAATTATTTTCGTATCATCACCCTTTTTAAAAATCCATAGTCTGATGATTTTCCCTTCTTCGAACTCTTTTCTATCCTTTTGCAACTTTTTCTTTTGATAATCTAGCGTAAAAAAATCATCCGGTCTATACTCTTCCCAAGCTTTTAAAAATTCACGATTTCTGTCGTAATATTGAAGAACTGTTTCAGCATACGACTCATCAATTTCCCTTAAGTATAAACGATCTGTTTCGTATATTTTCATCATCGTATCTCCATTCTTCAGCTTGCCCAACTAAAAATTAACAATATACCCTTTTACTATATTCTCTATACACACTCAAATTTCCTGTTATATTTTGCAATCCCCTCCCGAATTTTGTCCTCACTCTCCCCTTGTCCATAATTTCATTTCTCGTTACAATGAAATTGTACTGATTTGCAAGGAGGTATAACGATGCATAAAAAAGCTCAAAAAGTTATGGTTTATGTGATGCTGATTTCTATGCTTGTAACAACATTACTTGCTGGCGCGAGTATGTTTTGGTAAAAAGGGCGATGTGTTCGTCCTTTTTTTACTTTTTACACATGACAAAATAAACCATCTCGACATCGAGATGGTTTATTTTATATAAAACACAATCGCTACAATACTAAAGGAAAATGACATTACAAGTGCTATTACAAAACTTGTATATTGTTTCTGCTGAAATGCTCCAATAACAAAAGTTAGATTAAGTAATGCCATACATACAATCGCTACAAGATAAGAACATATATTAAAAGTTGCCAATATGAATGTAATAACAAATAGAAATCCCATAAAAAACTGCATATACGAAAGTTTTGGATTCAAGTACATATGAGCAACCCCTTTATCTAATTTTATCTTTCTATATTCTCATTAACGCACGGTTATGTACACATGTCAAGACAACTTATTATAATAGAAAAAGCCAACCTTTTGAAGTGACCCCTAAAAGTTAGACACGGTTATTTCATTAGGCAGCTCGATAAAAATGAGTCCGGTATTGCACCGGGCTCATTTTTAATTTTGCTTTTATCCGTTTTGTATTGTAATAATCTATATATTTTTCTAATTCTATTTTGAAGTGCTCTACACTTTCAAACTCTTTTATGTAGAGAAACTCAGACTTCATGATTCCAAAGAAATTCTCCATTACTGCGTTGTCATAACAGTTGCCTTTACGAGACATACTTTGTACGATACCTCTTTTTTGTAATGCGTGACGGTACTGTTTCATTTGATAATGCCACCCTTGATCTGAATGCATCATTAGTTGGTGATTTTCAGGTAAACCTTCTAATGCTGTCTCTAACATTTCTGAAACAAGTGAATACGTCGGTCTAGAGCCAATTGTATAGGTAATGATTTCACCATTATACAAGTCTAATACAGGTGATACATAAAGTTTCTCACCGAATAATTTAAATTCTGTAATATCGGTTACCCATTTTTCATTTGGCGTATCTGCCGTAAATTTACGCTCTAAAATATGAGATGCAATTTTACCGACTGTTCCTTTATAAGATTTATATTTTTTCATACGTACAAGACATTTTAAACCTAACTCTTTCATAATTCGTTGCACTTTTTTATGATTCACTATTTGATTACGATTGGCTAACTCATCACGAATACGACGATATCCATAACGACCTTCGTGTTCATCATAAATCGCTTTAATTTCTACTTTTAAATCGGCATCTGGATCGATTCTATCCATTTGTTTTACATAAAAATAATAGGTGCTTCGAGGGATATCCGCTAACTTTACTAATTCTTTCACTTGAAACTCATGCCTTAATTCATAGACTACTTGTGCCTTGTCTTGTTTGGTGATTTTTCCTTGTTTTGAACTAAGGCATTCAACTTTTTTAAATACGCATTTTCCATACGTAAGCGTTCTAATTCAGCTTGTAACGCTTCAACTGAACCTTCTGCCGGAATCTTTTTAGTATCATGTTTTGTGTTTTTATTTTTCATGGATGGACGCCCCTTTTTCTTTGGTTCAAGGGCATCTAAGCCACCTACTTCAAATTGCTTCTTCCATTGATAAACCGTTGTAAAAGAAGGAATCATGAAGATAGCCGCTGTATCCATTAACGATATACCCGATTGAGCCATAAAATTTAGTACGTCTAGTTTAAACTCTGCGGTGTAATTTGTATAGACCTCGTGTAAACCTTCTTCTCCATGGAGTTCGTATAAGCGTAACCAGTATTGAAATTGTGCCTTTGTAATATGCATCTGTTTTGCATATTCTGCTTGAGAAATTATTTTCGGATTAAATCCTTGAACGAGCGTTAACTTTAAATCCTTCGTAAATTTTGTCATACAAAAAACTGCACCTCCAATTGTTAGACTGTGTCTAACAATTGGGGTGCAGTTCATTTTCGTTGGCTTTTTCATATGCAACGGCTCCTTTTTCTTTTGCCAATTGCTGAAATGATTTTTTCGATTTCACAATCCATACTTTCGTTCCAATTGGAATGCGATCAAACAAATATTCCACATCGTTTTTCTTCATTCTTATACACCCTTGTGAAATATACTTTCCAATTGAACTCGGTTGGTTTGTTCCATGTATTCCATATTTACTTCCATCAGTTCCTCTTGCATTAAATCCAATCCACCTTGACCCAAGTGGATTTTTTGGCGACCCACCTGGAATATCCTTCGCAATATAATACGGATCCTTCGCTTTCATTACAACATCAAAAGTTCCTTCTGGAGTTAATTCATTCGTTTTCCCTGTCGCTACTGGAAAAACCTTTTGAATCTTCCCATCGTCAATGTAAGCTAATTTATTCGTTGCTTTATTTACAATAATAAAAGGATCTCCGGCACGTGGATTATCCCCAAGAGGCCAAATCGGCGATAAAGAAAGACATAATATGATAGAGAGAAGATACGGCATAGATAATTCCTACCTTCTATATAAGTTCTTTTATATTATCCTTTCCCTTAAAGCGACTTTTAATGAGTAAATATTGTTCCATTTCATACACAAGTTGAACAAGTTTCGCACGTATCTCAAATTCTTCGCGTGTAGCTGGTAATGGCATGTCTCTAAATAATTCCCTCATTTCTTGAAGCTGCCTTAAGGAAATAACGCCAGTACTCTCAGGGCTAATAGCATTACCAATGTTTTCAACAACATCTGCAATCATATCAGCTTGTTCATATGTCCATGATAAAGAAGCTGCTAGTGGTATCATTCGCTCTAAAATTTCGAATTGTTGCATACGCATATTAAAATAACGATAGTAATAATCATCTTCTCGCATAAATGCATTCTCAAGTTTTTTAAACGATAAATCTCTTGCTTCATTTAACATATTCTCGGTTTCAATGAGTTCTGCCCCACTCCAACTACTTTCTCGATTTCGTAAATACACAACCATTTCAAACAAAATCGTTTTAAAATTGCTCTCTATTTTATCCTGATACTCTTTTAGCTTAGTTTCACTACTCGGCATATACATATTTACTAATAACGCCACGCTAATCCCTATCGTTAATATAGCAATTTCATTTCCAACTATAAGCCATGTAATTTGCTTCAATGAATATAGATGCATAACAATAACTGAACTCGTGACAATGCCTTCTTGAATTTTAAGCATTACTGCAGTCGGAATAAATGTAAGTAACAATATGCTAATTGCAAGTGGTGTATAGCCGATCGTTTCAAAAATACAAAACGCGAATACCATTGATAATACACAAGCTAGAAAACGATGTAACGACACTTGAAGCGATTTGCGCTTCGTATTTTGTACACATAAAATAACTAAAATACCTGCTGAACTATAAAATTCCAACCCTAATAACTGAGCAATAAAAACTGCCGCGCCTGTCCCTATTGCTGTTTTTACTGTACGGTATCCAATTTTAAACATATCATTACTCCTATATGTATAAACGTATTTACAGCTAGTATAAAAAAAGGATGACACAATGTCATCCTTTTCTACTTATTATTCACATAACCTTTTCATATTACAATATTTTTTGTAAAAATTGTTGCGCACGTTCACTTTTCGGCGCTGCAAAAAATTCTTCTGGCGCACTATCTTCTACAAGCTTTCCTCCGTCCAAGAAAAGAACACGATCTGCCACTTCTTTTGCAAAGCCCATTTCATGTGTAACGATAGCCATCGTCATTCCTGTCGTAACTAACGATTTCATAACTTCTAACACTTCTTTCACCATCTCTGGATCTAGCGCCGATGTCGGTTCATCAAATAACATAACTTCGGGTTCCATTGCTAACGCTCTTGCAATTGCTACACGTTGCTTTTGTCCTCCCGAAAGACGATTTGGATACGTATCTTTTTTATCTACTAGTCCAACCTTTTCTAAAAGTTTCTCAGCTTTCTTTTCAGCTTCTTGCTTCGTTACTCCTTTTACATTGGTAGGAGCATACGTAATATTTTCTAATACAGTCATATGAGGAAATAAGTGAAAATGTTGAAATACCATACCGACATTTTCACGAACATGCATAACATTCGTTTTCGGATTCGTTACTTCTTCCGTTCCAATCCAAATGTGACCATCCGTTGGTGCTTCTAACATATTCATACAACGTAAAAATGTTGATTTTCCTGATCCAGAAGGTCCTATAATTGCAACTACTTCCCCTTTTTCAATCGTTGTTGTAATTCCTTTTAATACTTCGTTTTTACCAAATGATTTATGAAGGTTTTCAATTTTAATCACTTTTCTTCATTCTCCCTTCAATTGCCTTCCCGACTAATGTAAGAATAATGACTAACATATAATAAATCAGTCCAACAAAAAGTAATGGTTCAAGATATTTAAATGTCTCACCGCCTACGATGTAAGCACGACGCATTAAATCAGTCGCGCCTATTACTGTTACTACAGCCGATTCTTTCGTAAGTGTCGCAAATTCGTTCACAAGCGCTGGTAATATATTTTTTAATGCTTGAGGGAAAATAATATTTCTCATCATTTTTCCGTATGGTACCCCTAAAGCCATTGCTGCTTCTGTTTGTCCTTTATCAACCGCTTGAATACCAGCACGAATTACTTCTGACATGTATGCACCTGAATTCAAGCTAAATGCAAGTACAGCAGCTAAGAATGCTGGTATTTCATAACCAATTATTTGCGGGACACCGAAATAAATAATCATTAATTGCAATACAAGGGGTGTACCACGAAAAATTGATGTATAAAAATCTGCTGCTATATTTAATGCTCGTATTCTAGCAATTTTACAAAGTGCTAATAGCGTTCCTAAAATAAATCCTGCTAAAGCTGATACTGCTACAATTTTCAAAGTAACTTCTAAACCTTTTAGTATATATGGTATCGAAGGCGTAATCGCCGAAAAATCTAAGTTCATTCTTTTCATTCCCCTCACAGAAAAGTGAAAGGCAGCTTATTTTCCGCTGCCAAACCATTTCTTCACTAATTTATCCATTTCTCCATTTTCTTGCATTTTTTTAATTACTTTATTAAATTCAGCTGTTTTATCACTGTTTTTCGGAAGGGCAATTGCTGCTCCAACTTCTTCTGGCGCTTCTTTAATTTCAACTCCTTGTAAATCTTTCATTTTCTCTAAATAATTTTTAGCAACTGTGTCTTCTATAATTGCAGCGTCAAAACGACCAGCTTTAATTTCTTGTACGATTTCTGGTATACGGTCACGTCCCTCAACCTGGAAATCTACTTGTTTTTTAAATTCTGCTGCTTTCTCTTCTTGAATAGACCCTGTTTGTACTCCTACTTTTTTCCCTTTTAAATCCTCTACAGATTTAATGTTAGAATCCTTTTTAGAAACGACCATATTTTTCGCAACAAAATAAATATCTGTAAAATCAACATTATTTTTACGCTCTGCAGTTGGCGTCATGCCTGCCATTACGAAATCAACTTTTCCTGAACTAAGAGATGCTAATAAACCACCAAAATCCATATCTTTCACTTTCACTTCATACCCAAGTTCTTTTCCGATATATTTAGCAACATCAACATCAAAGCCGATAATTTCATCGCTCTTTGACGCATCTACATATTCATAAGGTTTATAATCTGCTGAAGTTCCCATTACGAGTACTTTTTTATTTCCTTTTGTTTCTTTCGATTCCCCATTACTACAAGCGCTGAATATACTTACAATTAAAATAAGTGCAAACGATATTGATACTAACTTCTTCATCTTTCTTCCCCCTAATGATGTATATTTAAAAGTTTAATAGAATATTTATTCGATGTTTGTATTGTATCAGCACTTTTATTTTTATGCAATATATAAAATAAAAATAAATAAAAAAGGCGGCACATCCACTTGATTGTGGACGTGCCGCCTTTTCTCTTATTTTTTATAGTTCTTCACAATTCTCTTCAAAATATGATTGTAGTTTCGCAATAACTTGCATCGGTTCATGACCTTCAATTTCATGACGCTCTACCATCGTTACAATTTTTCCATCTTTTAATAAAGCAAATGATGGAGAAGAAGGTGGGTACCCTTCGAAATATTCACGCGCTCTTGCTGTCGCTTCTTTATCTTGACCTGCAAACACCGTTACAAGGTGGTTAGGACGTTTATCATAATGTACGGAATGCGCAGCAGCAGGACGAGCAATACCACCTGCACAACCACATACAGAGTTTACCATTACAAGTGTTGTTCCATTTCTTTTAAACGCTTCTTCTACCGCTTCTGGCGTCGTCAATTCTGTATATCCAGCAGAGACAATCTCTTCACGCGCTTGGCGGACAACATCATTCATAAAAAAGTTAAAATTAATCACTCTTTTCCCTCCTCTAAAACTACCTATTTGTATCTTACCAGTTAATGTTTATGAAATACAAGTAAGTTTACTTGTATTTAAGTATAGAAAAGGTGTTAGAGCTCTTGCTCTAACACCTTTTCTTTAATGACCACGATGTTTTTGCTTTGCTTTTTGTACTTTCATTAAACGTCTTCTTTCTTTTTCAGCTTCTCGCTTCTCTTTAGACTGCACTTTCTTTTCTTGTTTATGCAATTCATAAGATAAACTAATCGCCTCTTGCGCCTTAGTAAAACGTTTAATATTTATTTCTTTTGCTGCTTGTCGTATGATACGCTTTATGTTTTTAGGACGCTGTTTTTCTTTAACTTCTACACCACATTTTGCAAAGTGCTGAAAATGCTCTAAAAGTGAACCATTCACAAACATAAGCACTTCTTCATCTGACGGTTCCGCCCCAAAAATATACCTCGCCCCATACAATTTCCCTTGTTCTTTACATGTAATGATTCCAACAAAAAATTGGCCATCGTGATATACTGTCAAATCCATTGACAGCCCCTCCTTTAAAAGATTAGAAATACAGGACATCCCGGAGGGGAAGGTTACTGACATGAAATCATGCGTCTGGACTACCAACCAGAACTGTGTTTTTGTATTTCTTTCACTATGATTATATCTTTTTTTCCATAATCTTCATATATTCAGCAATCATTTTTTTATGCGATCCTACAATATAGTCAGGTAGTTCTGTTACTGAAAAGAATTTAAGCTGAACTGCTTCTTCTTTATTCATAACAAAATGCCCTTCGTATTCATCTGTATAATAGGCGGTTGTTACAGATTGAAATTCATCACCGTTTGCTAATTTTGTAAAGTAGTTCGCTCCAGAAAATACATTGATTAGTCGCAAGTTCTTCACTTTTATTCCTGTCTCTTCATATACTTCACGATAAGCTGTTTCTTCTGGTGATTCACTAAGCTCCATTAGCCCGCCAGGTAGCCCCCATTTTCCGTACGGCTCTGTCCGCTGCTGCAATAAAACATATCCATTTTCATTTATAATGAGTACAACAGCACCAACTAAAATTAAAGGGCGATGACCAACTATTTTTCGTAATTCTTCTACATATCCCACCGTATCGCCTCCTTTTTCGTTGTCCACACTATTGTATCATATGTTCGAAACGACAAAATGCGTATATTTTTCATTTTTTTAACAAAATATTTATTTTATGTGATTCATCTACTGTAGCTAACATAATAGATTCCACTTCTGTACTCTCCTCTAGAAATTCTCTCGCCCAAGCTTCTGTTTTTCCTAATAATGCAAGAACATCTTTCTGTATCCTCCCATCCTTTACTAATACAAAAGAAACTGGAGATTTTTTTCCCGCCACTTTAAGATCAAGCCGCGAAACTGCTTCATATTCTGGATACCGAAATATAGAAACGACACCGTTTGCTTCCCATAATGCTAATTTAATCGTTTGAATATCGCTCACATTTCGCATACGAAGTTCCGAAAACAAATATTCCACGGTAATTCTCGCCTTTTTCAAATTGCTAAAATCAATGGAACCATTATGTATAAGAATGATAGGTGCTGGCTCTAAAAAACGTCTCCATCTATCCCATTTCAGCATTAAAACTGAGCTTATAATATGAAGTACAACGAGTATGAACGTTGTAATCATCGAGCCCAGTAACCCTACTTTTTCATCAGACAATGCGTTAGAAATATTCCCACCAAGCAATAACACTAATACAACATCTAAAAAACGAAGTTGTGCGATAGACCTTTGTCCCATCGCTTTCGCAACTAATATTAAAAATATGTATGCTATAATAGCCCGAATAACCCATTCACTACTAGAAAGATGCCGTGCTCCTTCAAAAATATGCATATGCATCACTTTGCACTCCTTACCCGTCTCAAACTGCTAACCTGTTTTAGTTTGCAACGTTTATGAGCATATATGTAAAAAAAGCTGGTTCGTTTAAAAACGAACCAGCTTTTTTTACTTAACTGAAAACATATATTTTTTATACGTTTTCCGTACCGATAGTATGAGCCCCATCATAATCATATTCGAGAATAAGGAACTTCCCCCATACGATAAGAAAGGTAATGCAATACCTTTTACAGGCATTAATCCAACGATCATACCGATGTTTTGGAATATTTGAACTGTTAATATACCGATCGATCCAGCGCATAATAATGTACCAAATAAATTATCAGCGGAATAACCAATAATAATTGTTCGATATAGTAGTAATAGGAACAAGAAGACAACTAAGGCTGCTACGATAAATCCACCTTCTTCGGCAATTGTAGCGAAAATAAAGTCAGTATGCTTCTCTGGGATATAGACGCTTCCTCCCCCAAACCCTTTACCTTCCATTCCTCCACTACCTACAGCTAAAATCGATTGTTGCGTTTGATAACCTTGATCTGCATTTTCAAATGGATTTAACCAACCTACAATACGCGACTGTTGGTGAGGTTTTAGTAAAGTAACTAAATTATTATAGAAAAAATCTTGATACTTAAAGAAAATAAATATTAAAGCAGATAATATGGTCAACGGAATAACTGTACATAATGCTATCAATTTCTTTTGAATACCTGACATAAATAGAATACATGCAATAGCAGCAGCATATAAGAACACCATACCTGTATCAGGTTGACTATATACAACCGCCATAGGTGGAAGTGACACTAGCATAATTTTACCTACTAGCTTTAAATCTGTTTGGAATGTCCTTGCCATATACTGTGCATTATGTTTTACTGCTATACTCGCTACTACAAGTAGCAATGCAATTTTGAAAAACTCAGACGGCTGAATTTGTCCAAATACTGGGAAAACAAACCATCTTTTTGCACCTAATTTTTCAGGTGTAAAACCTGATGGTGGTAATACTTTCAAAAGAATAAGTGAAGCAAACCCAGCAATATAAAGCGGCCAAGATAATTTTTGTAACTGATCTAAATCAATGCTTGCAACAAGAAGTAACAATACAACCCCAATTATGTAGTTAACACCTTGTTTCATAGCAAAGTTTGCAGCTCCATACTGTCCCGTTTGCTGACTGCTATATATAGCAGCTATACTCGTCACACATAGTGCACACAAAATTAAAATTAATTTTACATCTAAACTTTTTAGAAACTCGGTACTTCTTTTCATGACATCCTCCTGAAACATTGTTACGGCAAAAATAAAAAACCAGGAGTCAACATTCTTCATGTTTTGACGACTGATTACACATTATCTATAAAACACTTATATAGAATAACTCTCTTTTTCATACAATACAATATATTATACTACAGTTTCATCAGTAAGATTTGCCAAAAAAATTATTCTTTTCTTATTTTATATCCATATACCATATATCAGCAATGTATTTTCGTAAATTCCTAATACATAATCGTTTATTGTAAGATTACTGGGAAAGATATTTATACATATAGTAGGATGTAGATGAAGAAATAAGATAATAAAAAGCTCGCATAAGCGAGCTTTTTATTAATATACAGATGTATTATTTTCTGACATGTTTTCTAAAATTTCTTTAACACGCCCTAAGAACTTACCACAAATTAAACCATCAAGTACTCGGTGATCAAGTGATAAACATAAGTTAACCATGTCACGAGCACCGAACATACCATTATCCATAATTACTGGGCGCTTTACAATTGATTCAACTTGTAAAATAGCCGCTTGTGGGTAATTAATAATACCCATAGATTGAACAGAACCGAATGATCCTGTGTTATTAATTGTAAATGTTCCACCTTGCATTTCGTCTGCTTTTAACGATTTCGTACGTACTTTTCCTGCAAGTTCTGTAATTTCACGAGCGATACCTTTAATTGTTTTCTCGTCCGCTTGCTTAATTACTGGTACAAATAGTTCTTCCTCTGTTGCAACAGCGATAGAAAGGTTAATATCTTTCTTCTGAACAATTTTATCGCCAGCCCACATTGAATTAATTTGAGGATACTCTTTTAACGCTTGTGCTACTGCTTTTACGAAGAAAGCAAAGAACGTTAAGTTAAAGCCTTCACGCTTCTTAAAGTCACCTTTAATTGAGTTACGGTATGACACAAGGTTTGTCACATCTACTTCAATCATCATCCAAGCATGTGGTGCTTCATGTTTACTACGTAACATGTTTGCTGCGATCGCTTTACGCACACCTGTTACTGGAATTTCGATATCTCCAGGCATTGTAGGTACAGAAACTGGTTTCGCAGCTTCTACTTTTTGCGCTACTGGTGCTGCTTTTGGTGCTTCTGGTGCTTCTGGGCGAGCTTCTACTACTGCCGCTACAGCTTCCTCTTTCTTCGCTGCACCTGCTTGCGGAATATTTCCAGATTCCACTAGCTTTAAAATATCTTTACGAGTGATACGGCCGTTTGCTCCCGTACCTTCTACTAGATCTAAATCAACGTTATGCTCACCCGCAAGTTTTAACACAGCTGGTGAAAAACGTGGTTTTCCATCAGTTGGTTGTTTTACTTTCGGTGCTTTTTCAGACGTAGCTACTTCTGCCTTTGGTTCTTCTTTCGTTTTTTCTTCAACAGCTGTTGCTGCTACTTCATCTGCGCCTTCTACTTGAATCACACAAACTACTTCACCTACAGCTAACGTATCACCTTCACCAGCGATTAACTCTTTTACAATCCCCGTGAAAGAAGATGGTACTTCAGCATTTACTTTATCAGTCATTACTTCTGCAAGCGGATCATACTTGTTTACGTGATCGCCAACATTAACGAGCCATTTACTAATTGTGCCCTCTGTAACGCTCTCCCCGAGCTGAGGCATTGTAATATTTTCTACAGCCATGTATAGTCCCCCCGATTAAAATTCCGCAAGTTCACGCATTGCTTTTTCAACTTTATCTGGATTTACCATAAAGAATTTTTCCATTGTTGGTGCATATGGCATTGCTGGAACGTCTGGACCTGCAAGACGTGCGATTGGCGCATCTAAATCAAATAGACAGTTTTCAGCAATAATTGCTGCCACTTCACTCATAATGCTTCCTTCTTTATTGTCTTCTGTTACAAGAAGAACTTTACCTGTTTTAGAAGCTGCTTCAATGATTGCTTCTTTATCTAATGGATATACAGTACGTAAATCAAGAATGTGTGCAGAGATGCCATCTTGTGCTAACTTTTCAGCCGCTTGAAGAGCAAAATGAACACATAATCCGTACGTGATAACTGTAATATCATCACCTTCACGTTTTACATCTGCTTTTCCGATTGGTAATACGTAGTCATCCTCCGGCACTTCACCTTTAA
Source organism: Bacillus sp. FSL K6-2944 (assembly GCF_038005385.1). NCBI lineage: Bacteria > Bacillati > Bacillota > Bacilli > Caryophanales > Bacillaceae > Bacillus > Bacillus sp. FSL K6-2944. The sequence goes on from NZ_JBBOTE010000001.1 coordinate 2,945,925, forward strand.
TTAAACGATATGCACGTTTATGTTCGAAGAATAATACTGGATCTTCATCACGAATGGCTGCTTTTAATAAGCCTTTTGCATCATATGGTGTAGAAGGGATAACAATTTTTAAACCTGGTTGGTTTGCAAACATCGCTTCTACAGATTGTGAATGATACAATGCACCGTGAACACCCCCGCCAAATGGTGCACGAATTGTAACTGGACAAGTCCAATCATTATTAGAACGATAACGAATTTTTGCTGCCTCAGAAACAATTTGGTTTACTGCTGGCATGATGAAATCAGCAAACTGCATTTCAGCGATTGGACGCATACCATACATTGCCGCACCAATTGCTACCCCAGCAATTGCAGATTCTGCAAGCGGTGCATCAAGCGCACGATCTTCACCAAATTGATCATACAAACCGTGTGTCGCTTTAAACACGCCACCTTTTTTACCAACATCTTCTCCTAAAACGAATACTTTCTCATCGCGTTCCATTTCTTCGCGCATTGCTAATGTAATAGCATCAATATAAGACATTACAGCCATGAAACGTTCCCCCCTATTCTGCGTATACGTGCTTCAATGCATCTTCAGGTGCTGCATACGGAGCATTTTCTGCATATTCTGTTGCTTCATTTACGATATGCATAATTTCGTCTAACATTTGTTTTTCCGATTCCTCAGTTAATACACCAGCTTCTTTTAAATAAGCCGCGAATGTTATAATTGAATCTTTTTTCTTTGCTTCTTCTACTTCTTCTTTATCACGATAAACACGATCATCATCGTCACTAGAATGTGCTGTTAAACGATATGATACTGTTTCAATTAAAGTTGGGCCTTCACCACGGCGACCGCGATCTGCTGCTTCTTTTACAGCTTTATATACTGCAAGCGGATCGTTTCCGTCTATTGTATATCCAGGCATACCGTAACCAATCGCACGATCTGATACGTTTTTACATGCTAATTGTTTTTCAACTGGAATAGAGATTGCATATTTGTTATTTTCACACATAAAAATAACAGGTAGTTTGTGTACACCAGCAAAGTTTGCCCCTTCATGGAAGTCACCTTGGTTTGAAGAACCTTCTCCAAATGTAACGAACGTTACTAAATCTTTCTTCTCCATTTTTCCAGCTAATGCAATACCAACTGCATGTGGTACTTGCGTTGTTACTGGAGATGAACCTGTAACAATACGATTTTTCTTTTGACCGAAGTGACCAGGCATTTGACGACCACCAGAGTTTGGATCTCCAGCTTTCGCGAAAGCAGACAACATAAGCTCTTTAGCTGTCATACCAAATGCTAGTACAACACCCATATCACGGTAGTATGGTAATGCATAATCTTTCTCTCTATCAAGAGCGAACGCCGCTCCAACTTGTGCAGCCTCTTGTCCTTGACAAGAAATTACGAATGGAATTTTACCAGCACGGTTTAATAACCACATACGTTCGTCGATTTTACGTGCAAGTAACATCGTACGGAACATTTCTAATACTTGCTCATCACTTAAGCCAAGCTCTTCATGGCGCTTTTCTTTTACTTCTGCCATTTTTCATAACCTCCTAAATCCACATTTTTATGCGTGTAACGCTCTTCCATCTACAGCAAGTGCTGCTTCACCAATCGCCTCAGATAATGATGGATGCGGATGAATTGTATGTGCTACTTCCCAAGGTGTTGCATCAAGTACTCTTGCAAGACCCGCTTCAGAAATCATATCTGTTACATGCGGTCCAATCATATGAACACCAAGAATGTCATTTGTCTCTTCATCAACTACAAGTTTTACGAAACCATCTGATTCTCCGTATACAAGTGCTTTTCCGATTGCGCGGAATGAGAACTTACCTACTTTTAACTTATAGCCTTTTTCTTTCGCTTCTTGTTCTGTTAAACCGACAGAAGCAACTTCCGGACTGCTATATACGCATTTTGATACCATAGAGTAATCGATTGGTGTAACTTCTTTCCCTGCAATATGTTCTACTGCAGCAATTCCTTCGTGAGAAGCAACGTGAGCGAGTTGCAGGCCACCGATTACATCTCCAATTGCGTAAATATGCGATTCTTTCGTTTGATAAAACTCATTTGTTTGAATGTATCCTTTTTCCACAACGATATCTGTATTCTCTAAGCCAATATTTTGCGTATTCGCTTGTCTTCCTACAGATACAAGCATTTTTTCTGCTTTAAATTCTTTATTTTCACCGTTGTGTTCAGCTTGGATTGTTACTCCATTATCTTTTACCAATGTTTCTGGTAATACTTTTGCACCAGTTACCACTTTAATACCTTTTTTCTTGAATAGACGTTGCATTTCTTTTGAAACGTCTTGATCTTCTAGTGGTAATATCGTTTTCGCATACTCTAATACTGTAACTTCTACACCGAAGTCAGCAAGCATAGATGCCCACTCAATACCGATTACACCGCCACCAACGATAATAATCGAACTAGGAAGCGTTTCCATTTTTAGAGCATGATCTGAAGACATTACGTACTCTCCGTCTAATTCTAAACCTGGTAATGAATTTGGACGAGAACCTGTTGCAATAAGTACATTTTTTGGAATTAACATTTCATTCTCTTCTCCACTTGCAAGTTCAACTGAAATTGTCCCTGGCATCGGAGAGAAAATAGATGGGCCAAGAATACGGCCAATACCTTCAAACACATCAATTTTACCTTGTTTCATTAAATGTTGAACGCCTTTATGAAGCTGCGTTACTATCTTCTCTTTACGCTCTTGTACTTTCGCAAAGTTTAGTTCTACATTGCTTGCAATAACTCCGAACTCTTCGCTTTTTTTAGCAGTTGCATATACTTCCGCACTACGTAAAAGAGCTTTACTAGGAATACATCCTTTGTGTAAACAAGTACCACCAAGATTTTCTTTTTCGACTAGTGCAGTTTTTAACCCTAGTTGTGATGCACGAATTGCAGCAACATATCCACCAGTACCGCCGCCAACGATGACTAAATCATATTCTTTTGCCATTATCTCAACCCCTAGCTACCGTTTCTTTTTCACGTACAACGTATTCTTTTGGAGCTTCTTCTTCACGTAATACACGAAGTGCTCCTTCTGCTAACGCTTCTAACTCATCTTCGCCTGGATGTACGATAACATCTGCAATCCAGTCCACTCGCTCTTTTATTTCATCGACAAGAATTTTACTGTATGCCAGTCCACCAGTTAATACGATTGCATCGATTTTCCCGTGAAGTACAGCGCTAGCTCCGCCAATCTCTTTTGCAACTTGATATGCCATTGCTTTATAAATAAGAGTTGCTTCAGGATCACCTTTTTCAACCATTTGCTCTACTTTAATCGCATCATTTGTACCGATTAAACTTACAAGTCCACCTTGTCCGACAAGTTTTTTAATCATTTCATCACGGTAATACTCACCAGAGAAACACATTTCTACTAGTTGCCCTACTGGTACTGTACCAGCGCGCTCTGGACTAAATGGTCCTTCTCCGTTTAAACCGTTATTCACATCGATTACTCTTCCTTTTTTATGAGCACCAACTGTAATACCGCCACCCATATGTGTAACTAATAAATTTAAATCCTCGTATTTGTGATTTAACTGTTCAGCTACTTTACGAGCAACTGCTTTTTGATTTAATGCATGGAAGATACTTTTGCGTTCCATACCAGCAATGCCACTTATACGAGCAACCGGCTCCATCTCATCTACAACGACAGGATCTACAATGAATGCAGGAATGTTTAATCCAGAAGCAATTTCATATGCTAAAATGCCTCCAAGGTTTGAAGCGTGATGACCGCTAAAGCCATTTTTCAAATCTTCTAACATCGCATCGTTTACTGTATACGTACCGCCTTCGATTGGACGAAGTAATCCACCACGCCCACAAACAGCGTTTAATTTTGAAATGTTAATACCATGAGAATGTAGAACTTCTAAAATCGTTTCTTTTCGAAACTCATATTGGTCGATAATTCTCTTATATTTTCCAATCTGTTCTACGTCATGACGAATCGTTTCTTCTAGAACGGGTCTTTCATTATCAAAAACACCAATTTTTGTGGATGTACTACCTGGGTTAATAACAAGAATTCGATTTACAGACAATGTTGCTACCTCCACTAATAAATTCAAAAGGAAGTGGAAACCTCATAAGAGGTAACCACACCTTTTGTAAAAGTTATATATGAATGATTAGCGACGGCTAATAATATCGTGACCGTTGCGTAAGTAAGTGCTACGAGAATTCTTCAAGCTTGCAATGCGCTCTTCAGCTAGACGATCTGCCGCTACATAAGTTGCTATGCCATCGCGTTTTGAAATTTCGATTACTTTTGCAATCGTGTCATAAATAGACTCAACACGTTTTAGTGCACGTTCTCTATTGTATCCATATAATTCGTCTGCTACGTTAATTACGCCACCTGCATTAATTACATAATCTGGTGCGTATACAATACCCATTTCATGAATGATGTCACCATGACGATCTTCTTTTAATTGGTTATTTGCAGAACCTGCGATTACTTTTGCTTTAAGTTGTGGAATAGTTTCATCATTAACTGTTGCGCCTAGTGCACATGGTGCGTAAATATCGCATTCAACACCGTAAATTTCATTTGGTTCAACTGCTGATGCACCGAATTCTTCTACAGCACGTTGTACAGCTTCTTTATTAATATCTGTAACGATTAATTTTGCTCCTTCAGCGTGTAAATGTTTGCATAGGTGATATGCTACGTTACCAACGCCTTGAACAGCAATTACTTTTCCTTCTAAATTGTCAGTACCGAAAGCTTCTTTTGCAGCTGCTTTCATACCACGGTAAACACCGTATGCAGTTACCGGAGATGGGTTACCAGAAGAACCGAATGATGGTGAGATACCTGTTACAAAGTCAGTTTCTTCATGGATAATATCCATATCATCTACTGTTGTACCAACATCTTCAGCTGTAATGTAACGTCCGTTTAGTCCTTGGATATAACGTCCTAGTGCACGGAACATTGCTTCGCTCTTATCTTTACGAGGATCACCGATAATTACTGTTTTCGCACCACCTAAGTTTAAACCAGCTGCTGCGTTTTTGTATGTCATCCCTTTTGCAAGACGCAATGCATCTTCAATCGCCGCTTCTTCAGAATCATATGTCCACATTCTTGTTCCACCAAGAGCCGGTCCAAGTGTTGTATCATGAATTGCAATAATTGCTTTTAAACCAGACTCTTTATCTTGACAAAATACTACTTGCTCATAATCATATTTTTCTAAGTATTCGAAGATTTCTAATGTCATTGTCGTTTCCCCCTAATGTTTTACCCTTTTTGGTTTATTTTGAAGCAGTCGCAACTGCCAATGCTAATGAATATACTTTTGTTTCTGCTGAATCAGCACGAGATGTTAAAACGATCGGTGCTTTTGCGCCAGCAATCATTGCTCCTACTTTTGCATCCGCAAAGTATACGAGTGATTTATATAGCACATTTCCAGCTTCAATCGTTGGGACGAGTAAAATATCTGCCTTACCTGCTACATCACTTACTATGCCTTTATGCTCTGCTGCAATTTGTGATACTGCATTATCTAAAGCAAGTGGTCCATCAACGATACAATCTTTAATTTGTCCGCGGCGATTCATTTGTGTTAACATCGCTGCATCAATTGTCGCCTGCATCGCTGGATTCACAACTTCTACTGCTGCAATTGGTGCCACTTTTGGCAAGTCGATTCCTATTGCCCGGGCAACTTCTACAGTATTTTGTATAATAGCAGCTTTTTGTGTTACATCAGGTGCGATGTTCATCGCTGCATCTGTAACGAAAATAAGACGATCGTAATTTGGAACTTCAAATGCTGCTACATGTGAAAGTACGCTACCTTTACGTAGGCCCCACTCTTTGTTTAACACAGCCTTCAAAATATTCGCTGTTGGGATGTTCCCCTTCATAAGCACGTCTGCTTCACCATTTCTCACAGCTTTAACAGAAAGTTCTGCAGCCTCTGCACTAGACATTGCTGCAATCACTTGAACATGTTCTGAAGTTTGTAAACCATGTTCTTGTAGCATCCCCATTATTTTTTCTTGATTTCCATATAGACGAAATTGAGCTAACTGTAATTTAATTGCTTTCGCTACAGCTTCAATTACTTCATGATCTTCAGCTACTGCTACAGCTACAGTTTTTTTAGGCTGCCCTGCTGCTTGATCAATTAAGTATTCTAACTTCATATTTTGTAATCAACCCTTTCCGTCGTCCCTCGTCTATTTATAAAGCAAATACCGTGCCAACTTTTAAAAGTGGTCTTACCAATAATGAAAACGCATTCAAAATGCAGTAAAATCAATACTTTGGAAAATAACAAAAGATTCTGTCTTATTTTGTCGCTTTTTGTATACCATGCAATAAATTGCACGGTACGCAATTTATTGCATGCTATTTTTTGCATGGTCATACTTTTCTAGCTTGTAATATAAATTTCGAACGGAAATTCCTAACGCTTTTGCAGTTTGCGTTTTATTCCCATCAAATCTCTCCAAATATTCATGAATAATATTCCCTTCAAACTCTGTCACTAAATGTTCAAGTGGCTTTTCTTCTAATTCAGGTAATAAATGAGATTGCTTTGACTCCACCTGCTCTTCGTTATGTAATGGCGGTAAATGGTGTACATCAATATAGGTCTCGTTATAATTCATAAAGATAATAGCTCTTCCCAGAATATTTTCAAGTTCCCTCACATTCCCTGGCCATTCGTATGATTGTAAATATAAAATGGCTGAATCAGTGAGCCCTTCTACATTACGACCGTAATCTTGATTAATTTTTTGAATCAATCTGTCCGCAATTGTCGGTATATCTCCTTTACGTTGACGAAGAGATGGAATTTGAATTGGGATTTTATTTAATCGATAATATAAATCCTCCCTAAACTTCCCTTCTAGAATAGCCTTTTCTAAATTCACATGCGTCGCTGCAATTACTCGAACATTAATAGGTATCGCTTTCGTTCCACCAACTTTTACAATTTCTTTTTCCTGCAGTACACGAAGGAGTTTCGCTTGTGTATTTGCAGATAACTCCCCTATTTCATCTAAAAAAATACTACCGTTATTTGCTTCCTCAAAGAACCCACGTTTCCCGCCTCTTTTCGCTCCAGAAAACGCCCCTTCCTCATAACCAAATAATTCACTTTCTAACAACGTCTCCGAAATGGCCGCACAGTTTACACGGACGAACTTATTGTATTTTCGATTACTTCCATTATGGATTGCATGTGCAAACAATTCTTTACCAGTCCCAGATTCACCGCGTAACAGCACTGTTGCTGGTGTATTTGCTCCTAGCTTCGCCTGTTCGATAGCTGCCGTTGTTTCATCTGAATTCCCGACAATATCATCAAATGAATATTTCGCTTCTAATGTGCGAATAATTTGCCTTGCTCTATTCAATTCATTTGTTAACTTTTGAATTTCCGACACGTCACGGATAACGCCGACGCTTCCTTTCAATATTCCATCCACAATGACTGGTGCCACGTTTACAATTACATCGCGCTTTTTTTGCCCAATCTTCATATGTATTCCGCGCACCGCACGACGCGTTCGAAGTACTTTCATATGCATACTTTCGCCTTCTACAATATCAGTTGTAGCAGGCTTCCCAATAATATCTTCTTCTGTTAAACCCGTTAATTTCGTATATGCCGGGTTAATGACTAAACCTCTTCCTTTTTCATCCACAACCGAAATTGCTTCTTCAGATGAGTTAATAATTGCCTCTAATAGTGTTTGAATCTCCTTTAAATCTGTAACTTCTTCCGCTAAATCTACAACTTCTGTTATATCTTTAAAAATTGCAAATGCCCCTTGTACCTCTCCGCCCTCTTTTAATATCGGTATACGCGTTGTAATAATTTTCTTTCCATTCTCTAATGTTAGTTCATAATTTACTTCTATTTGTTTCGTACGTATAATGCGAAGTAATTTACTAGTTGGAATGACTTCTAAAATATATTTTCCTATCGCCTCTTCTTTTTTATATCCGATAATACGCTCTGCACTTTTATTAAAAAGACGAACTTGTCCCTCTCGATCAATTACGATCATGCCGTCATGTGTAGAATTTAAAATTAATTCTCCTTGTTGCGTTTGTTCCTCTAATCGCCCAATCAGCCCTTCCTTCTCATGCGCTAATCCTGTAACAATTTTTGCGATATCACCTGGTATAAGAAGAGTGTCTTTTTTCTTTTTTTCCAATAAAACCTTATGCACATCATCTTCACCTGTCATATCAAATATTACATCGATATGCATAGAAAGAAATGGAGTTACACTTTCTCCAATTGCAATCCCGTATTCCTTAGCAATTTGTAGTCCTTTTGCCAACGGATTTATATCAATAATCCCTATAATTTGAAATATATTCGAACTTTGTAACAGATTCAGCAGTGCGCTCCCGCCTTCACCTGCACCAACAATTAATACTTTTTGTTTCATATATCCCACTTCCTCTCGAAGTAACTCTGCAAATTTTTTCACACCTTTATCTTACTCGTTCAGCACCCTCTTGACAAACCCCCTTTTCTTATAACATCATTAAAATATACGAAATAATCTGAAAAGGAGCGTTATGTATGCAGCGTTACGTTGCTCTACTATTAGCACTCATCCCTATTTCATTAGCTGTGTTTGGTATAAAGTTAATGAGAGATACTGTATTCGGGATTCTATTTCCACCAATCTCTATACTGTGGTTACAATTTTTAATCGGCGCTCTCTGCTTCGGGCTCGGGTTTTATATCTTCGGTGGCTTCGTCTTGCACCGAGACCGTAAACGAAATAAAGTACAAGCTCGCTTTAGAAGATAGGAATGCCCCACTATTTATAAATAAAAAAATGAGACCGTTACACGCGGTCTCATTTTTTTATTGGCATTAACGTTCTGGCCGTTTCAGGGTAATCAGTAATAATCGCCGATATATTCATATCAAAATATTTACGCATAAGCGTTTCTTCATTAATTGTATAAGGGCGAACCTCTACACCACTTTCCATCGTTAGTTCGGCAATAGCATCTTGAAGGTAACGATAATTCGGATGTACTGCTGTAGCGCCCATTTTTTTCGCGTATGCCCACGGACTATGCAAACCTTCGCGATATAAAATTGCTGTTTGAATATCAGGAGCCATCATATGGCACCGTTTCATACTGTAGTGATTAAACGAAGAAAATATAACACGATCCTCTAGACTAAATTTCCGTACAAGCGTTATAACTTCTTCCTCTAAACCTCTGTATGGAATTTTATTATTTTTAAGTTCAATATTAAGTAGCAAACTCGTTTGTGCAAGCCATTCTAATACCTCTTCTAAAAGTGGTATTTTACAAAAACCTACTTTATCACCAAATTTATAACTTGCATCTAACTTGCATAAGTCCTCATATACATAATTCCGAACCGCACCTTTTCCATTTGTTGTCCGGTCCACCGTTTCATCATGAATGACGACAACTTTTCCGTCTTTCGTTAATTGAACATCAAGTTCAATTCCATCCGCTCTAAAAGACTCAGCCGCTTCAAATGAAATCATTGTATTTTCTGGGTACGTTCCAGCCGCACCACGATGTGCAAATATAAGAGTCATCCTCACTCCCCCAATCTTATGCTATACTATACGAAAAAGGAGGTACTTCTATGAGACCATTACAAATCTCTCCAGATACTGCAGTCCGCTTATCAAAAGCACTAGGTGTTCCACTTGAACAACTCATGCATATGCCGCAGCACATTTTAATTCAAAAGCTAGTTGAATTAGAAAAACAAAATAAAGACGAAGAATAATACAGTCCTGTTTTGCAGGACTTTTTATTATTTTCTATTATATCACGGATGCCTTTCCTACTAAAATCCTTTAACAGATGTACTACGATGTGATTTAGCCGTTCCTTCATCATTTAATAATGAATCACATCTTTTCTTTTTTTGTTACACGTCATAAAGAAAGCAGACCATTTATTTATAAGTCCCATTACGTCCTTAAAACACGATAATAAAAAAACTAGAGAAGTCCTTTATATTATTTTTTATTGAACGTGCGGAGCATCCCCTGATTCGTATAGTTCTTTCGCTTTTTCCTCCCCGAATGTAGTTAAAATATAATGTTGCTCTTCTAATGCATCCATTGCTCTAGTTACTTTACAAACGCTATCTTCTTGAGCATCCGAGAAATAATTGTGATCTTCTACAATTTTACTAAAATCTTTTTTCGCCCATCTATCAGCAATTGCTAAAAGTTCATTTTTCTTCGTAAAGCTACTCTTATTTATAATTTCTTTTAATTTTTTAGCATTACTTTGAATCATTGGGATAGAGCCCGATTTTCGTTCTGCCACCACTTTTTGATGAGTCATGCGATGCATCGCTGTAATGACTTCGCTTTCAGTAGAATTTTCAGTAACATACACATCAACAAAGACCCCATCCACCTCTCTACCTACTATTGTTTGGTCTTCTTTTTTATCTATTTGAGCGCTCACTTCTTTATCTACTGGATTATCTGCAAGTTCTAACATTCCAAATGTAACTGCAATAGCAAGAACTCCCATAGCTGCTACTATCCCTAGCCAAGTTGAAATTTTATTTTCCATTCCCCTTCTCCCTATCTATATCTATTTTATTGCCTTATAAAAAACTCACTTACATGTAATATTACTGAAAATAGGTTTTATTTTCCACACTATCAAATAATCTCTTTTTCTCAACAAAATAAAAAGACCAACGAATTATAACATTCATTGGTCTTTCATTAAAAAGTTTATTGGCTTTAAAATTAACATCGAGCATAGCGTTCCAGCATACATCGGTTTTACTAAAACGAAAACCCATTGCTACTTCTACTCTCAGCTAGCTTTATGTTCAAGTCTCAGCTTATCCGCAACCATTGCGATAAACTCAGAGTTCGTAGGTTTTGCTTTTGACATGGATACTGTATAACCGAATAAGGACGAAATAGAATCAATATTCCCACGGCTCCAAGCTACTTCAATCGCGTGACGAATTGCGCGCTCCACACGGCTTGCTGTTGTATTATATTTCTTTGCGATATCTGGATACAATACTTTCGTAATCGATCCTAATAATTCGATATCGTTGTATACCATGGAGATTGCTTCTCGTAAATACATATATCCTTTAATATGAGCGGGTACACCAATTTCATGAATGATACTCGTAATACTCGCATCTAAGTTTTTCGGTTTTCCATCTACTGTTGTTGCTGATCGGAATGATGGTAGTGGACGTTTAATCATAGCGTTTGCTTTACCACTCACTTGACGAATATGACTCGTTAAATTCTCCATATCAAATGGTTTTAATATGAAATATGAGGCACCTAAGTCAACTGCTTTTTTCGTCACATCTTCTTGGCCAAATGCTGTCAACATAATTACGCTAGGCTGTTTTAACCTTTCAATATGTCGCATTTTCTCCAATACAGCTAAACCATCTAAGTGTGGCATAATAATGTCTAAAACGAGTACATCAGGTTGCTTATCTGTTAATAAGTTTAAACACTCTTGACCATTATAAGCAGTACCAATTACTTCCATATCATCTTGAGCGGCTACATAGCTCTCTAACATTGATACTAGTTCTTTATTATCATCCACAAGACATACTTTAATTTTCTCCACAGCTTTTCCTCCCTTACCGAATCGATTCTCCGACATGTGTATCCTTCTAGGCTACATGAATTGTTCGACAATTGTGTGAAAATTCCCTTTTAAAGTTTCTTACTTTCCGATAAAATCACAAAAAAATATGTTTATCGTTCATTTATTCCCTTTCGCAACACATTCCATCATAGAAATACAACGAAACGTTCAACCCTTTCCTTTTATTTTACAACAAAAAACACCTCTTGCGGAGCTTTTACAAAATTTCAACGAATTTTTCAACAGAAAAAGCGAGCTAATAATATATATTAGCTCGCTTTTTTCTCTTGATCATAAATATTAATTCCAGCTTGATGTAACATCCATTCAATATGAACACCATATCCTGATGTTGGATCATTTACAAATACATGTGTAACAGCACCAATTACTTTTCCATTTTGTACAATTGGACTTCCGCTCATTCCTTGTACGATACCGCCCGTTTTCGCTAATAGACGTTTATCTGTTACTTTTATTACCATACCCTTTGTGGCTGGGAATTTTTGCTGCACTGTACTAACGACTTCAATATCAAACGCTTCTACTTTATCTTGATCAATAACTGTTAATATTTTTGCCGGTCCTTCTTTTACTTGATGAGATAATGCGATAGGCATTGCTTTATCCATTATCCCGTTTTTCATATTCGTATTTAATTTTCCAAAAATACCATATGGACTATTAATTGTAATATTGCCAATCACTTCACGGTCTGGTGAGAATCTTGCTAATTTCTCCCCTGGATTCCCATGACTACCTCTTTCAATTGATGTAACTGTCGAGCGCATAATTTGTCCATCTTCGACTTGAATCGGCTTTTTCGTATCATTATCAGAAATAACATGACCAAGTGCCCCATATTTCATAGAATCTGGATGAACAAATGTCATCGTTCCAATTCCAGCTGCCGAATCACGGATATACAAGCCAATTCGATAAGACGATTCACCGTTGTCTTTTTGTGGAGTTAGCTTCGTACGAATATATTTTCCATCTCTTAACAATACAAGATTAAGCGGTTCACCTGTTTCTCCACTATTATGAATAAACGGTGCTACATCACTCATTCTTTCAATTGTTTTACCATTAATTTCAGTAATCATATCTCCAATTTGTACACCTGCTGTTTCACCAGGAGATATTTTACCTTTTTCAGTTTGAATTAAATGATGGCCTACAACAAGTACACCTTTTGTATTTAATTTCACACCAATTGATTGTCCACCTGGAATCACTTTAAAATCTTTTAACACTTTCACATTTACTTTTTTTACTGGAAAACCAGCAAGCTGAAATACCATATCAGCTTCACCATTTTGATGAGAATTTACCATAAGTCCTTGTTTTTGTTCATTCGAACTCACTGTAAATACATGACGATTTGTGGATGAAGCTTTGAAAACTGGTAATGATGATATTTCTGATTGTTGTCCTTCAAAAACAACAAGTTGTTTCGGTGATGAAATAAACGTTCGAAGCGGTTTAAAACATCCAATAAAAACTAAAGAAACAAGGAGACAAAGACCTATTATTTTTCGAAATTTTTCTAATTTCAACTTGTTCACTCTCCTCGCTCCTACCCCACATTCAGCCTCTTGGCTTCACTTTTTAATCTCTCCTTGCAGTGCTTTATTTATAACCGGAAGAATTAAGAAATCGTCATTTGAGAAAAAAAGCTATCCATTACTGGATAGCCTCTGCTGTCTGTTTAAAATGATGCGCTTGCGTAAGTAATTCTTTCGCATGCTCTGTCGTTAAATCTGTGATTTCCACACCAGAAATCATTCGAGCTATTTCTGTTACTTTATCCTCCATAGTTAAAACAGTAACCGATGTAATTGTCCGATCATTCGCTACTTGTTTTCGAATAAATAAATGTGAATCTGCCATTGAAGCTACTTGAGGTAAGTGCGTAATACAAAGTACTTGCGAGTTTACTGATACTCGATAAATTTTTTCCGCAATAGCCTGTGCGACCCGGCCACTTACACCCGTATCCACTTCATCAAAAATAACAGATGCAACCCCTTGATGCTTAGAAAAAATGCTTTTTAAAGCTAAAATGATACGAGATAACTCTCCGCCAGATGCAACCTTTGAAAGTGGTTTTAGCGGCTCTCCTGGGTTCGTTGAAATATAAAATTCCACATGATCGTAACCATCCGCCGTAAGTCTTACCGGCGCACCTTCCACAAGGGGCTCTTCTACATTTCCTTCTCTCTTCATAATTCTCACTTCAAATTTCGTTTTTTCCATATATAATTCTTTTAATTCCTGATGAATTGCATTTGTAAGGTGTTCTGCAAGCTCATGACGCATATTACTTAACAACGTTGCTTCTTTCAGAATAACACTTTCTAATTCCTTCAACTGTTTCTTCGTCGTTTCAATATGAACGTCTTTATTTTCAATCGTAAAAATTTCCTGTTCAATTTTATCAGCATACGCTAAAATCTCTTCTACAGTATTTCCATATTTTCTCTTTAGCATACGAATTTCATTCAAACGTGTTTCGATTTCATCTAAACGATTTGGATCATATTCCATCATATCGAGCTTTTCTCTCAGTTGATAGGCAACCTCTTCTAATAAGTAATAGCTATTTGCAATTGAATCATGATTCTCCTGATACACTTCATCTAAATGTGTAATACTTTCCATTTGCCCCATTGCACTTCTTACATTATCTAACCCTTGTCCGTCGGCACTTAACGAACGATATGCATCACCTAACGCTTTATAAATCTTTTCAAAATTAGAAATTTGCAATCGTTCCTCAGTTAATTCATTTTCTTCATCCATCTTTAAATCCGCCTTGCGAATTTCTTCATGCTGAAATTGAATTAAATCTAAGCGATGTGCCATTTGTTGCTCATTTTCACTTAACGATTTCAATTGTTTTTTTAATTTTTCATAGTCAGCGTATACGTTTTGATATATGTCTAATTGTTTAACGATTCGATCCCCATCAAAGTGATCAAGCATAAACAGATGTCGTTCTTCATTCATTAAATCTTGCGTTTCGTGCTGTCCATGAATATCAACAAGTGTTTTCCCAATTTCTTTTAATATGCTAAGTGTAACAAGCTTCCCATTTACACGACATACACTCTTCCCGTTCGCAGCAATATCACGCTTTAAAATAATCATGCCATCTTCTATTTCTATATCTAACTCTTCTGCCTTTTCAATACATGGATGCTTCTCATCTTCAACATAAAATAGCCCTTCAATCTCAGCCTTCTCTGTTCCATATCGAACAAATTCTGCTGACCCACGGCCACCTACAAGTAAACTAATTGCATCAATAATAATCGATTTTCCGGCCCCTGTTTCACCGCTTAAAACCGTTAAACCTTTTTGAAAAGAAATATTTAATGCTTCAATAATAGCAAAGTTTCTAATCGATAATTCCGATAACAATGCCCCATTCACCTCGTTATAAAATAATCCCTTACTAAAGGATTTTCTCAGTTCTTCATTCAAATAATCATGCTATATATTTGTATGTATATACTCTTCTAACCCGCTTCATTGTACCAAACATTTGTTTTACGGGTCAATCCATCTATTTTCTAACTTTATGCAAACAAAATATTATATTACAATTGAAAATTCATATTTTTAACCAATAAAAATATCTTGTTCACTTTCCACTTTACGATGGAAAGCAAACAAGATTTTTTGTTACAACATATTTAAGAAACGATCAGAGACAACACCTGTATCGTCAGGTGTACGGCAAATAATTAAGCAAGTATCATCACCACAGATGGTTCCGATGATCTCATCCCACTCTAAATGATCAATAAGTGCTCCAAGTGAATGAGCGTTACCAGGCAATGTTTTTAGCACAAGCATATGTCCTGCCGTGTCTAATTTTACAAATGAATCCACTAGATTTCGTTTTAATTTTTGTAACGGGTTAAATCGTTGATCTGCTGGCAAGCTATATTTATAGCGCCCATCATGTAATGGCACCTTCACTAAGTGCAGTTCTTTAATATCGCGCGATACTGTTGCTTGCGTTACATTAAATCCCTCATTACGTAAAATATCAACTAATTCATCTTGTGTTTCAATTTCTTTGTTTGCAATAATTTCCCTGATTTTAATATGGCGCTGACCTTTATTCATACATTTGCACCTCACACTATCTCTTACCATAGTTTAAACATTGGTATACTTCACTTATTTATGTTAACTTATAATTCGTTTCTTGTACACAATTGTTTTTACAATCATTATACAATTACAGCAAAAAGAGGAACAACATATGTTATTCCCCTTTCCCTTTTTGTTTTAGAACTTCATGCGCTTCTGTAACAACTTGCTCTATAGAAATCGGAGAATGATTTTCGCCATTCTCACGTTCACCATGCCATTTCAGATGAATTAAAAATTCAATATTACCATCCCCACCCGTAATTGGTGAGAATGTTAAACCTTCCACATCATAGCCTTCTTTTAAAGCAAACTCGACAATCATTTCTACAACAGCTTCATGTACTTTTCTATCACGAACGATACCTTTTTTCCCAACTTGCTCTCTTCCAGCTTCAAACTGCGGTTTAATTAACGCTGCTACATCTCCGTTAGGCATAAGCATTGTTTTTAAAACTGGCAGTATAAGCTTCAATGATATAAATGAAACATCAATACTTGCAAATTGAGGTAAACCACGTTCTAAGTCTGCTGGTGTCACGTAACGGAAGTTTGTTCGTTCCATTACAACAACACGCTCATCTTGACGTAATTTCCACGCTAGTTGATTGTATCCTACATCTAATGCATAAGATAATTTCGCTCCATTTTGAAGCGCGCAATCTGTAAAGCCACCAGTTGATGAACCAATATCTATCATAACTTTATCTTGTAAATCAAGATGAAATGTCTCTAATGCCTTTTCAAGTTTATAACCACCACGACTTACATACGGCATAACTTGTCCCTTCACCGTAATCTCAGTATCTTGCGAGATTTTCTCTCCTGGCTTATCAAGTCTCATCTCATTTGCATATACGAGTCCGGCCATAATGGCGCGCTTTGCTTTCTCACGCGTTTCTATAAGTCCTCGCTCTACTAATAGTACATCTACTCTTTCTTTTTTTACGCTCATTTGTTACGCCCTTTTTTGTTTTGATGGAATCATTGTATGAATACGGTCTACAACAGCATCTGTCGTTAAACCAATTTCTTCTAATAATTTTGTTACACTTCCGTGCTCTATGAAGCGATCTGGAATACCCATTCGTTCAACTAATGCACTATGGTAACCATTTTCAGATGCAAATTCAACTACTCCTGTTCCAAAACCACCGATTAAACAAGCTTCTTCAATCGTTAAAATCGGTATATTCTTTCCTAGAAGATCATGCAAATATGCTTCATCCATTGGTTTAATAAAGCGAGCATTCACTACTTTCACTGAAACCCCAGCTTTTTCAAGACGCTCAGCTGCTTCCATTGCCATTGGTATTGTCGTACCAAACGTTAAAATAGCTGCTTGTGTACCCTCTTTTAACGTCTCCCACGTACCGATTGGAATCGCCTTTAATTCTTCATCCATATGAACGCCAAGTCCATTACCGCGCGCATAACGCAATGCGATTGGTCCATCTTCATATTGCATCGCCGTATAAACTAAATGTTGCCCTTCATTTTCATCTTTCGGCATCATAAGCACCATATTCGGCAAGTGACGTAAGAATGAGATATCAAATACGCCTTGATGCGTTTCACCATCTGCTCCTACTAATCCCGAACGATCTATTCCGATGAAAACATTTAAATTTTGGCGGCATATATCATGAACAACTTGGTCATATGCTCTTTGTAAAAATGTTGAATAAATCGCTAAGAATGGCTTCATTCCTTGCGTTGCCATACCTGCTGCCATTGTTGTAGCATGCTGTTCTGCAATACCTACATCAATCATACGATCTGGGAATTCTTTTTGGAATTTCTCAAGTTTTGATCCAACAGGCATTGCAGGTGTAATTGCTACGATACGCTCATCTGCTCTCGCTAGCTTAAGTACTGTTTCACTAACGACAGCACTCCATGCTGGTGCAACTTCTTTCGGCTTAACGAAGTCACCTGATTCAATTTTATAAGGTCCTGTTCCATGCCAAGTTCCAATAACGTCACTCTCAGCCGGTTTATAACCTTTTCCTTTTTTCGTAATAACATGAACGAGTACTGGGCCTTTTGTTTTCTTTGCATATTGCAACGTTTCGAATAACTTTTCATAATCATGCCCATCGACTGGACCTAAATATGTAAAGCCTAACTCTTCGAAAAAGACACCAGATACTAGTAAATATTTAAGACTATCTTTTATTTTCTCTGCTGTCGCAGCCACTTTCCCGCCAACTGCTGGGATTTTCTTTAATATATACTCTAATTCATCTTTTACCCAGTGATATTTTCCTGCGGTACGTAAACGACCGAGCACATTATGAAGCGCACCAACGTTTGGTGCAATTGACATTTCATTATCATTCAAAATAACAATCATGTCTGTTTTTTCATGTCCAATATGGTTCAATGCCTCTAAAGCCATTCCGCCTGTTAAAGCACCATCTCCAATAATTGGTATAACATATTCTTTCGTTTTCTTTAAATCACGTGCCAGAGCCATTCCCATTGCAGCCGATAACGAAGTCGAACTATGACCAGTTTCCCATACATCGTGCTCACTCTCACAACGTTTCGGGAAACCACATAGACCTTGATATTGCCTTAATGTACCAAACTCTTTCGCGCGTCCAGTTAAAATTTTATGTACATAGGATTGATGTCCTACATCCCATAAAAATTTATCTTGCGGGCTATCAAATAATTTATGCAGAGCAATTGTGAGTTCTACTACACCTAAATTAGGTGCAATATGTCCACCTGTTTGAGAGAGCTCTTCAATTAAAAACTTACGAATATCCTCACTCAATCCCTCTAGTTCACTGATAGACATATCTTTCAAAAAACTAGGGTTTTGAATTTGCGTTAGATCCACACGGATCACTCACTTTCATTTCATAATCTGTCAACATGTCAAATATTATAAAAAACATTTACACAAAACAAGAAATTCTCTTTTCTATTTTTCGTCTTGTCCCGCTATTAACCAGTCTATTGCGCCTTAATCCTATTATAAACCATATTTCTTTAGGCGATGAAAAAAATAGCCGCTAACACGAAGTGATAACGGCAATGTAATCTACATATATTTTTGCCAATAACAAGAAAAGAAAAACCTTTTCCTACATTTATATCATAAAATGATGAATGACTCAACAAATGAAAACGCTGTTATATTAGTTATTACGTTTTGCAATCAAATCGCAAATAGATAGTAAATATTCATCTTGTAATTGCAAGGAGCTAATCGCACCTTTTGCTTCTGCAATTGTTTCTTCTAAAATCTCCTTTGCTCTATCTACAGTAAACAACGTCGTATATGTGCTCTTTTCATTAGAAAGATCGCTACCAATCGGTTTTCCAATCTCTTCTTCAGTTCCTTCCACATCTAAAATATCATCTCGAATTTGGAAAGCTAGACCGATATATTTGGCAAACGTAAGCAACTTTTCTTCTTGCTCTTCTGTCGCATCAGAAAGTATCGCACCCGCAAGTACAGCAAATTCAAGTAGTTTTCCGGTCTTATGTTTATGGATGTACTCCAATTCATCAATCGTAAGGCGTTTCCCTTCCGCTTCCATATCTGCCACTTGTCCGCCAACCATTCCTTCTGGTCCTGCTGCTTTTGCGAGTTCAAGTACAAGTCTTACTTTTTTTTCAGCAGAAATTTCTTTTTGCTCATATGCCATAATAACTTGAAAAGCATATGTCAATAAGCCATCTCCTGCTAAAACTGCCATCGCTTCACCAAATACTTTGTGATTTGTGGGCTTTCCTCTTCTTAAATCATCATCATCCATACAAGGTAAATCATCATGAACTAACGAATATGTATGAATCATTTCAAGAGCACAAGCTGCACCTACTCCAAGATTTCTTTCTTTCCCAAACGCTTGTAATGTTGCAAACAAAAGTAACGGGCGGAGACGTTTTCCACCCGCTTCCAAAGAATATGCCATCGCTTCACGAAGTACATTTGGACATTGTAATCCATTTGCATAGCTTACAAGTTTTTCTTCTACGAAAGTTTTACTTTCTTTCAAAAAAGTATCAAAAGCAATCGTCACTATGCTTCATCTCCTAAAGCAGTAAACGGTTCAAGCTCTCCATCTTCCCCAAGAATAACTGCCATTTGTTCTTGTACATTCTTCAGCTTCTCATCACAAAGCTTAGATAATTCCATACCTTCTTTAAAATAAGAAATCGCTTCTTCTAAAGGTACGTCACCTTGTTCTAGCTTAGAAACAAGATGCTCAAGTTGCGAAATTGCCTCTTCAAAGCTTAATTTATTTTCCATTATTCAATTCACGCTCCTCTATGCCTGATACGCTACAATCTAGTATTCCATCTTGTAATTGAACTGAAACAGCATCTCCAAGGCTTACATCTTTCACACTTTTTAACACTTGCTTCTCTTCATCATATACAAGCCCGTACCCTCTCATCATTACTTTAAGCGGACTTAATGCTTCAAGTTTTTGAGCAGCTCTTACAAAGGCAAATTCTTTCGTTTGAAGTAACGTTTGCATTTCACGTTGTAATTGCTTTTGCAACGTTTCCACAGCTACCTTCGTTTGCATAATTTTTTGAGATGGGTGGTGCTTCTCTAAATAAAATGAAAGTTGCTTTAACTGATTCACCTTTTTATCAATATAGCGCTCTTTCGCTAAAACAAGCTGTTCTAGCGCTCTATCTAATTGCTCTTCCTTTTGCTCATATACTTGTCTTGGATAACGGAACGCATACGATTTTTGCAACACTTGTAGTTTTTCTTCTTTTTTATGTACTAACTCTCTCATCGCTCTTTGCAATCTCAGAGTTCTTTGTAATACCTTTTCTTGTAACTCTATAATATTAGGTGCTGCCAGCTCAGCTGCTGCGGTCGGTGTTGGCGCGCGTAAATCTGCAACAAAATCTGCAATTGTAAAATCTGTTTCATGGCCTACTGCCGAAATAATAGGAATTTCACTCTTAAAGATTGCTCTTGCAACCATTTCCTCATTGAAAGCCCATAATTCCTCAATAGAACCTCCACCACGACCAACGATTAGTACATCTATCTCTCCCATTTCATTCGCTGTACGAATCGCTTGTACAATCGAGGGAGCCGCTGACTCCCCTTGTACAAGTACCGGAAATACAATAACATTCCCAATTGGATAACGACGTTTAATCGTTGTTATAATATCACGAATCGCTGCTCCTGTTGGCGACGTAATCACACCTATTGTTTTAGCGTAAGGAGGAATCGCTTTTTTATAAACTTGAGAAAAAAGTCCTTCCTCTTCTAAACGAACTTTTAACTGTTCGTACGCTAAATGTAAATTTCCGACTCCGTCAGGCTGCATGTCTTGAATATAAATTTGATAAGAACCACTCGCCTCGTAAACAGAGATTTTTCCTTTCACGAGTACCTTCATCCCATTTTCAGGTTTGAATTTAATATTACGATTATGGCCCGCAAACATAACCGCTGCGATTCTTGCATTTTCATCTTTCAATGTAAAATACATGTGGCCACGGCTATGATTTTTAAAGTTGGAAATTTCACCTTTTAACCAAACAGACTGCAAATGCGGATCATATTCTATTTTTGTTTTTATATAGCGTGTTAACGCTGTAACGGTTAAATATTGCTTCTCCATTTCTCTCTCCTCATAGCCGACTCAAATTATTTACAAACGACACCTGCACGTTTGGCAGATTCAACAGTATTATGAAGAAGCATTGTGATTGTCATTGGACCAACACCCTTTGGCACAGGTGTAATGTAACCCGCAACATCTAACACGTTGTCAAAGTCAACATCACCACAAAGTTTTCCTGTTTCTAAACGGTTAACACCAACGTCAATTACAACCGCCCCTTCTTTAATATAATCCGCTGTTATCATTTTAGGTCGTCCAACAGCTACGATTAAAATATCAGCTAACTTCGATAACTCTTTCATATTTTGCGTCTTAGAATGACAATATGTGACAGTAGCATTTTCATTTAAAAACAATTGCCCCACTGGTTTACCGACAATATTACTTCTTCCAATTACTACTACATGTTTTCCAGAAATATCAAGATTTGTTTCTTTTACTAATTCTACAATACCATGCGGTGTACATGGAAGGAATGTATCTTGTCCCGTCATCATACGTCCCACGCTGATTGGGTGAAATCCGTCTACATCCTTTTCTGGTGAAATTCTTTCAATGATAGCTTTTTCTTCAATATGTTTTGGTAAAGGTAATTGCACTAATATGCCATTAATACGGTCATCGCCATTTAAGCGATCGATTTCAGCAAGCAAACGTTCCTCAGTAATTGTTTCAGGAAGTTCAATTAGCTCTGAGTAAATCCCTACTTGTTCACAGCCTTTTTCTTTTCCTTTCACATAAGAACGAGATGCTGGATCTTCTCCAACTAAAATAACTGCTAATCCTGGTACAATACCTTGCTCTTTCAACTTCACAACTTCTTCTGTTAATTGTGCTCGTTTTTTCTCCGCAACTTCATTTCCTTTGATGATTACTGCTACCATTTTAAGATTCCCCCTTAAAGAATTTACAGTGTATCTTTTATATTAGATAAAACGCCGTTAATAAAACGACGAGATTCCTCATCCCCAAATGTTTTAGCAATTTCAATTGCTTCGTTAATTGTTACGTTGTGTGGAATTTCTTCCATGTATTTCATTTCATACACAGCTACACGTAAAATACTGCGATCAACAATACTAATACGCTCAAGCTTCCACTTTTTTAAATTTTGACGAATCGCTTCATCGATTGCTTCTTTATTTTCTACAAAACCTACTACAAGTGACTCTAGAAACTCATTTGTTTCTTCGCCTTCATCTAGCGTGTTTTCCACTGCTACTTTCGGTTCTAATTCACCTGTAATATCCATTTGGTATAATGCTTGCATTGCTCTTTCTCTAGCCGTCCTACGTTTCATTGTAACTCTCCTTTATGCTTCAAGTCTTTCCTTATACTTTGTTATATTATTATAATTTATAAGCCGTCAATTCACTTACTCTTACAGTTTTCATTGATTTTCCAACCTTATAATACAATGATAATAACACAATTTATCGTTTCACACACGGGTTACAAGGCTGAAAAATAATAAAAAGATTAACTTCAAGTTCCATATCTTATCACAATGTACGTTTTTTGGAAAAACGACACATTTTCTTGTTTATTTCTTATTTTTTGAAATAGTATAATAATTAGAGGGTTGTAATTTGTGAAGAAATGAAACGATAAAAAAGATGCCTATGTTACTAGGCACCTTTTCATTCTTACACTGGTTCGATTTCTGTTTTTTGTGTTTCGAATGTTACGCCAACGATGTGAACATTCACTTCTTTTGGCTCAAGTCCTGTCATTGTAAAGAGTGCTTGGCGAATATTGTCTTGAATCTTTTGTGCAACAACTGGAATTGCTACACCAAAATACATTACAACATAAAGGTCAACGATAATATCTTCGTTTGCTAATTCAA
This sequence comes from Bacillus sp. FSL K6-2944, assembly GCF_038005385.1. Taxonomy (NCBI): domain Bacteria; kingdom Bacillati; phylum Bacillota; class Bacilli; order Caryophanales; family Bacillaceae; genus Bacillus; species Bacillus sp. FSL K6-2944. The sequence goes on from NZ_JBBOTE010000001.1 coordinate 2,969,285, forward strand.
CCTTTACACCTTTACCATGATTTTTCTTACCTAACTTCTCAACAACATCTGTAGCAAAATTACCGCGCATTGCCGCTACACCTTCTACTTCAGCAGCTGCAATACCTGCAATTACTTCAATTACTTCTGGTGCAATTTCTACTTTACCAAGAGTTGTATCTTGACCCATATCTAACATATGTTCAGCCATGAAAAAAACCTCCTTTAATGTATCACTGCGTCACAAGTTCATGCTCTTCCAAAAATTTCGTATTAAACTCACCTTTTACAAAATCAGGATGATCTAGCAATTGCAAATGGAACGGGATTGTTGTATGTACGCCTTCAATGACAAATTCACTAAGTGCGCGCTTCATTTTTGCAATTGCCTCTTCACGTGTTTTTCCGTGAACAATTAATTTAGCAACCATCGAATCATAGAAAGGTGGGATTGAATATCCCGGATATACAGCTGAATCGACGCGAATACCAAATCCTCCTGGTGGTAAGTACATTTCTACTTTACCTGGAGATGGCATAAATTTTTTGGCAGGGTTTTCCGCATTAATTCGACATTCAATTGCCCAACCATTAAATTGTACTTCTTCTTGCTGTAACGATAACTTTTCTCCTGAAGCAACAAGAATTTGTTCTTTAATTAAGTCCATTCCTGTTACCATTTCAGTAACCGGATGCTCAACCTGAATTCTCGTATTCATCTCCATGAAGTAAAAGGTTTTCGTTTTATATTCATAAATAAACTCAACCGTACCAGCACCTGTATAATCAACCGCTACCGCCGCTTTAACTGCCGCTTCACCCATCTGCTTGCGAATCTCTTCATCAAGTGCAGGTGATGGACTTTCTTCTAATAGTTTTTGCAAACGGCGCTGAATTGTACAATCACGCTCTCCTAAATGAATGGCATTTCCGTGTGTATCTGCCATTATTTGAATCTCAACATGGCGGAAATCTTCAACGTACTTTTCTAAGTATACACCAGGGTTCCCAAAAGCGGTACTAGCTTCTTGCTGTGTAATTTGAATTCCTTTTATAAGCTCTTCTTCATGGCGTGCAACACGAATACCTTTTCCACCGCCACCTGCAGTCGCTTTAATAATAACTGGATATCCAATTTGATTAGCAAGCTCAATCGCTTCTTCGGTATTTTTAATAATCCCTTGTGAACCTGGTACAATCGGAACCCCTGCTTCTTTCATTGTATCACGAGCAACGTCTTTTGTGCCCATCTTTGAAATAGCTTCTGGACTTGGACCGATAAAAATCAAGTTACATTCACGGCATAACTCTGCGAAATCTGCATTCTCTGCTAAAAATCCGTATCCCGGATGAATAGCATCGCAGCCTGTTAACTTCGCAACGCTAATAATGTTTGTCAAATTTAAATAGCTTTCTTTCGAAATCGTTGGTCCTACACAATACGCCTCGTCTGCAATCTGTACGTGAAGTGACTCTTTATCTGCTTCTGAATAAATTGCAACTGTTTCAATATCCATTTCTTTACAAGCACGAATAATTCGTACAGCAATTTCCCCACGATTGGCTATTAATACTTTTTTTATCATCACAAAGACTCCCTTATTACGCTTTTACAAGAAATAGCGGTTGTCCATATTCAACAAGCTGTCCGTTATTAACAAGAATTTCAACAATTTCGCCCTCTACATCAGCATCAATTTCGTTAAATAACTTCATAGCCTCGACAATACATACGATAGAATCTTTCGATACTCTATCCCCAACACTTACATATGGAGGTGTATCAGGCGAAGAAGAAGAATAGAATGTACCTACCATCGGTGATGTGATTTTATGTAGGTTTTCATTTTGAACAACCTTCTTCTCTTCTTGTTTTGGCACTTCTGCTTGCGCTGCTGCTACTGTCGTTTCAACTTCAACAGGCGCTACTGGTTGCATAGCTTGTTTTGCTGCAGGTGCTTGCACAGCAACAACTTCATTACCACGCTTTTTCATTTTGATTGTTGTACCGTCTTTTTTGTATTCAAATTCATCAATATTAGAGCTATCAATTAATTTAATTAATTCACGAACTTCTTGAATTTTAAACATGTAAAATCCACTCCCATACTCTTGTTTGTCCCGTTTTTACAGATTCTCGTCACGAAAACTAGATTGACTGTAAAAATACGATGTACTCTATTAGAAAATATATTTCATTAACTAATAGAAATATTTACTATTTCCATCTTACGATAAATTTTTTAAACATTCCAATTTATATTTCTTTATAATAAATCGAAATTCCTGTAAAAATATTATTCCAATAAAAATTTAATACCTAGTAATAATACCAAGTTTCACATGAAATTGGCAAGACCACTTCTTAAAAAACATTCACTACTTTTGCAAAACGTTACAAAGCAAACATGCCATTCCCTCCTCACTCTTCACCACACCTATAGTCAATAACATATTTTTACCAAATATTATTTTTTTGTTTACACGCCGTTCATCATTCCTTCATATAAGAATAGTATGTTCAAAGTGTAGAAAATATATTGTGTTGAGGTGTGGAAATATGATATGGCTCATTCTCTTTTTACCTGCCGTAATCGTTTGGGCATGCGTTCTTTTCATCCACGTCAAATCCGGAAAAAGTAATCATCAGTACCATGAACCATTAATCTTTTACTCACAACGTGTTTCTCCATTCCGAGTTGAACATAGTAAAAATAATTACAAAGACGACATAGAAAAAAGCTATCGAAAATGATAGCTTTTTTCTATTCACACATTTACTTACATACTCTATTTTACTATTTGCATACCCTTTGCTTAGTAAAAGATAATAATCCGCAGGGAAATCCCTACGGATTAAAGTTTCACTTATTTCGCTGGTGGATCAAATTTCACACCTACATCTTTTGATCCGCCTTCACTTCTTACAAGTTGAATAATTTTATTTGCTTCTTTCTGTGAATGTTTTGCCGCTTTAACCGTTACTCTAATATCAGTGCCATCAGCTCTTACAAGAGCATCTGGATATCCTCCTTGAGATTTAATTACTGTCTCAAGTAATTCTTGCTTCGTTTCCATTGTCGTAATGGCATCAAAATTTTCTTTCGCTTTATTCTTTTCTGTTGCTGAAGCTTTTGTTGAACTCATCACTTCTTGTAATTTTGCTTTTTGTTCACTACGCTGATCTTCCATTTGCATACGTAAAGCTGTGAAATTCTCATCACTTGATTGAACTGATACATTGCCCTCTTTTTTACTTGTTTCTTTTTTTGCATTTTCTTTTTTGTCTGTTTCTTTATTTGTTGTTTCCTTGCTTGTATTTTCTTTTTTCGGAGTTTCTTTAGGCGCTTCGTTTGTTACTGCTTTATCAGTACCTTGTTTTTCTTGTCCAATCTTTTCACCTGTTGCCGGCGATGCTGTATTCATTTTGTCAGGAGTTGTCACGTAATACACAGATAGTACAACAACTAAACTTAACATCGTTAATAACCAAACTGTTTGTTTTTTTAACACTTTATTTCCTCCCTATCAATTTTTCGGTGAAACTGAAACGCGATGGGCCGGTACATCTAGCAGCCTTATCACAGCTTCTTTTACCATTGCTTTAACTTGTATATTATCCACTCCCTTTGCTACGACAAGAACACCACGTACTTTCGGCTTCTCTGTTCGTAAAACAACAGGAGTTTCTTTATCCCCTTCACGTATAATGACAGTCTTTTCATCAAGAGACTCGTCCTCTACTTCTCTCTTACCGCCTGTTTTATCTGTTTCACCTGTTGTTTGTGAGCGTTTCACTGTATTTTTTTCTAAAATTTTTTCTTCAGATGAATCTAAATTCACTTTAATCGTTACGTCTTTTACTCCTGCTATTTCTTCTAAAGCAGTTTTTAATTCTTGTTCATACGCTTTTTCATATTTTTCTACATTTGACATATTATCATTATTTTTTTGTCCAAAAGTTGGTACATCTTTTTCCTGGTTTTGAGTTTTTTGTTCTTTAAATACAGGTACTTCTTCTTTTTTACTTGAAAAAAAACTACTAGAAAACATAAGCAAAATTCCAAGTATGAGTAGGACAAGTAAGAACTTAGGTGTTACCTTTCTTCCCTTCTCATTACTTTCTTTTTCATCTCCATTCAATAAGTTTCGAAAAAATGAGAACTTCGAATTTTTATCTTTATTGTCCATTTACTCTACCTGTCCTCCCTTCCATTTGAACTTGGATTTGTTTATTCTCTAGTTGCCACCTGCTTGAAAAGAAGTCTTTCATTTCTACATTCGTTTCCTCTACTTTTTTCGGTGGTTCTTTCGTGTTAATTTCAACTGGTTTTACTGTTTCGATTGCATCATTTTTACTACGTTCTTTTTCTTTTAACGTCACAACAACAGATTGAATATCTTTCGCTGACTTTACTTCCGCTGTGCTTTCCGCTGCGACTATTTGTATTTCAGAGACTGACATACCATACTGTTTCTCAAACTCTTTTCCTACTTCTTTTTTCATTTTGGTAGCCATCTCTTCTAAACTATATGCACGTGTTAGAGCTTGTATTTCTTTTTTCTTCGAATCTATTGAATTTTTTACAGATCCTTCTGCTACGTACTTTTCTTCATTAAAATTTGCAATTACTTCATTTACATCTGTCTGCAATAGTTTAAAAAGGGGTGTTAAAATTAATACGACTAACAAAAGACTTACAACGAATTTAACGTATTTTTGCAAATTCGAATTTGGAAGAATAAGATGAAGCATTGTCGCTAAGAGCAAAAAAACGATAATATTTCTGATCCACTCTGTAACAAATTGCATACTCTTCACCTCCTACCGCATCATAAGTGTAATATTCCCCGCAGCAATAATAATTGTAATACTTAAAAAGAACATAAATGATACGATAGCTAAGCAAGCAAATACGTAAATGATGCTTCGTCCAATAATGTCTAAGCATTGAATAATTGCTCCGCCGCCAACCGGTTGCAATACTGCTGCTGCGAATTTATAAATAAATGCGATACAGAAAATTTGAATCGCTGGAAAAGCAACAATTAAACATAAAATGACGAGCCCAATAATTCCGACTGTGTTTTTCAATAATCCTGATGCGCTAATAACAGTATCTGCCGCTTCTGTAAACATCCTTCCGACTACTGGAATGAAGTTCCCTGTTACAAATTTAGCAGTTTTCACAGCTATTCCATCAGCAACGGCTGTTGCTGTTCCTTGTACAGATAATACTCCTAAAAAAATCGTTAAGAAAATACCGATAATCCCAACGCTAACGTTTTGCAGAAGCTTGGACAATTTCGTCACTTTATATTGATCACTCATTGTACTTACAATACTTAATATCGTTGCCAGTAATAAAAGCGGTAGAACGATATAATTCATAAGAAGCCCGCTTGTATTCATTAAGAAAATGATAATCGGATGAAAGAAAGATACAGATACAACCCCGCCACCAGTCGCTATAAGCGCCAATAAAATTGGCAATAGCGCTAATATGAAATCTACCATTGTTTGTATCGTTTCTCTTGCATATGTCATAACGACATAAAAACTATTTAAAGCAAAAATAATAAGTACCATATATACAACAGCATCAGCAATTTTACTTACACTACTTTTTGAAAAAGCGGATTGCAGTGATTGCAACAATGCACTAAAGATTGTGAGCATAATGAGTGTGCCAAGCAGTTTTCCATTAGCTGCAAGCTCATGAAATAAATATTTTAATAACCCTATCATCCACTCTTTTAGAGAGAATTCTTTTTCTCCCTTTACAAACTCCATAAAACTCCCTTTTTGACTCTCTGGCAAATAGCCTCCATATTTTGTAACAAGCCCGTCCCAAAATTGCTTCACATCTTCAATTCCGAGCTTATCCAATTGTTGATCAACGACGTTTGTTTCTACAGGAGAAGCTTGTACAACAACCGGTAAAGAAAAGAAAAGGAAGCAAGCAAATAGCAGCTTAGCTCCAAACCTCCTCAACATTCACTCCCCCTTATCCCGTCGGTAAAAATCCGAGAATAGTTTCAATTACAACCGTCAAAATAGGAATTGCCATAACGAGAATTAAGATTTTCCCAGCAAGTTCAATTTTCGAAGCGATGGCACCTTGACCAGCATCTTTTGTAATTTGAGCTCCAAACTCGGCAATATAAGCAATTCCAATAATCTTTAGTAACGTTTCCACGTAGACGTTACTAACTTTCGCTTCACTCGCTACTCTCTCAATCATTTGTAAAATAGAATGAATTTGATCGATTAAAATAAGAAACATCACGCTACCTACGAACACAATAAATAAAGATGTAATACTAGATTTATGCTGGTTCAAAACAGCAGCTAAAAACGTAGCAACGAGGCCTAATCCGACAATTTGTATAATTTCGATTCGAACCGCCTCCTTTACTGGAAGAGAAAGACACTTTTAATCTTGTCGAATAGCGTATTAATTAAAAATGCAACATGAAATAAAATGACGACAAAACCGACAAGGATAACCCAATTTGCAATATCCTCACGCTTCAATTCTTTTAGTACAGTATGAATGAAAGCTAAAACAATGCCGATTCCGGCGATTTGAAATATTAATCCAACATCAATGGACATCGCCTTTCTCCCCCCTATAGCAGTAAAATTACAATTAGTAGCCCTGCTAGTACCCCTAAGCTCTTAATCATTTTTTCGTATTGCAGTTGTAAAGCTTTCGCTTCCTCTTCTTCTCTCTCCAAATGTGTAATACATAAGCGAATATGTTTTTGTTGTGATTCACGATCATGTTGCCCGAGCGTTTCACCAAATTGCTGCAGTATTTCATACTCGGTTTGTTGAAAAGCCGTCAACTTCCAATTCTCTTTCAAACTATCTATCCAAGCTTCCCTTACCGTTTGTTCTCCACTTTCTAGTTTTTTAGCGAAACTTTGAAATATCCAATTTAATGGCTTTGGCATTTGTTTAACTAATCGCTCGGCAGCCTCAGATAAAGGTGTGTGTCCATACATAATTTCTGCCTCTAATGATTGAAGTGCTGATTTTAATAACCTAAGTTGCCTCGGCCTCTCACTGTATCTTTTAGCGTACGAAAACCCGAAAAAGGTGCTGACCGCAACGATTAACACTGCACCAAATATTTTCACCATACGCCCTCAGCCTTTCTATTTGATAACACTGGTTTTCCATATTTATCTTTCACCTGCATAACCGTTCCTGGACCCCTCGCTTTTGACAACTCCACAAACCTATCAAATATACCAAGCTCTAGCACTGCCTTGAGCGATGGACGTCTCACAACATCCTCATAGGAAAATCCGTGTGCGCTTATAAAAAGCTGAACACCTGCATGCACTGCCTCCATAATTGCTTCACTATCTTCTTTACGGCCAATTTCATCTACGATCAAAATATCAGGACTCATAGAACGAATCATCATCATCATTCCTTCTGCCTTTGGACATGCGTCTAACACATCGACTCGGGTACCAAAATCATATTGCGGGATTCCTTTCACACAGCCAGCAATTTCTGAACGTTCATCAACGATCCCCACTTTACAGGAAGGAATTTCCGAAGCACTTACCCCTTGACTCATGCAACGTGCTACATCTCTTAAAAGTGTCGTTTTTCCCGTTTGGGGAGGGCCAATTACCATCGTGTTTAACCACCTTTTTTCATACAAATATGGCAAAAGCGGTTCAGCAATCCCTATTTTTTGACGAGCAATACGAATATTAAAGGAAGAGACATCACGAATCATTTTCACTGCGCTTTTTTCTGTAATGACTTTTCCTGCTAACCCGATTCTATGCCCCCCGCGAAGCGTCACATACCCACGTTTTAATTCCTCTTCCATCGTATAAATTGAGAATTGACTTAATTTATTCAATAAGTAAATAGCATCCTCTGCAGTAGTGATATAGTCATAAAAAAACACCTTTCCGTGTGCAATACACTCTAGCGGCCTTCCAATTCGAACACGAATTTCCTCTAAAGCATCGTATTGCTTACATTCTTCAATTAAGTACTTCATCGTTTTTGGTAAAACTTCTAATACCTCTTTCATCGGCTTCTCCCCACTATACTCGACTTACTATTTCAGTAATGCGATAAAAATACAGCAAATTCCAAGCGCTAGAAAAAAGAGCTTCAAGAAAGAAATTTCACTTGCTACACTCGCTATCCCAATTGTCATTGTTAAAATTAATACGGTAGGTCCAACAAACGCCAACATACCATTTATAAACAACGCTTTCTTCGCATCATTCACATAAAGCATAAGCAAAGCAGCAAATATCTCCGCACTACCTGAAAATAATCGAAGTGCCCCCATAACAAGCACGGATGTTTCCATTGCCGCTAGCCACTGTTTCATTCTTCCACCTTCTCCCGTAACAGTTACTAACTTCGTATTCTAAAAAAGAATATATTTGTACAACCATATGCAGAGGTTGTCTATTTCAGAAGTAAAAACATAATTTTTCTCTAAAGTCCGAATTAGAATCTGAATATTCATATTATTTTATGGTATATTATGGTATATTTAATTTGAAAGGGGTTTAAACCATGCAGCACGTCACTTTATTACCACTAGATTTATGCTATACAAATGTGATTTTCGAGCTATCAAGTGATCCACATATAAAAAATGCATTGGGGATAACGGTAGAAAACATCGAAGACACGAAAACATTTCTTCTTTTCGCAATAGAAGAAGAGCGTCAAAAGAAATCCTTATCGAGAATGATTGTGAATGAAGAAAATGAAATAATTGGCCTCACCACACTTAAACATATTAATAATGAAAAAAGCAATCTCACATTGGTAGTTGGATTGGCTATCCATACTGGGGAAAAGGCTATAACGAGGCTGCTAAAAAAGAAATCTTTAAAATCGCCTTTTTAGACTTACAACTTTCCTACGTATTTGCTGGTGCTAAAACGAATAATATCCGCTCACTAAAAGCACAAGAAAAACTACCCTATATTTCATTGCATGTGGAAAACAAGTTTCCAGACGAACACGCTGCACTAGAGAAAGAAGTAAGGTCACCTTGCTCTCTGCATGTCGTGTCACGTGAAAATTTTTTAAACTGGTTGAAATTACAGAATGAGGAGGAAAAATATGAAGGCATTGAAAATTAGTTTAACCGTTGTAGTAGAATTAGCTCTTATTTATCTTTTTTCATTATTAGTCGGTTGGTCATTTATAGAGACCTTTTTCCTTGGTAGTTTAGCAATATTTGCAATTATGTGGTTAATTATTATGAGTAACCATAGAAATAACATTACAGATCACGCAATAAGCAAAACATTAACTGGCGTTGAGACTGGCGAAATAAAACCATTTCAAATTGTTTTGACTCCATCTATTATGGGTACTCTTTCACTTGTTTTAGTCAGTTTTATAGTAACAGCTATTTACTATCTACCCTATTTCCTATAAAAAAAACACTCGTGAATTATCACGAGTGTTTTTTTACTATGCACGAGAAACGTATTTACCTTCACCAATGTTGATGATAAGCATTTCGCCTTCGTTAATGAAGATTGGTACTTGTACAACAAGACCAGTTTCTAATGTAGCTGGTTTTGTTACGTTAGAAGCAGTATCACCTTTAATACCAGGCTCTGTTTCTGTAACTTGTAATTCAACTGTGTTTGGAAGTTCAACACCAAGTACTTCGCCTTGGTAAGTCATAATTGCTACTTCCATGTTTTCTTTTAGGAATTTAAGCTCGCGCTCAATTTGTTTTTCACCAAGTTCGATTTGCTCATAAGTTCCGTTATCCATAAATACGTGAGCCTCACCGCTTGCGTATAAGTATTGCATACGACGGTTTTCGATGTGTGCTTTTTCTACTTTCTCACCTGCACGGAATGTTTTCTCTTGAACAGAACCTGTGCGAAGATTACGTAGTTTAGAACGAACGAATGCAGCACCTTTACCTGGCTTTACGTGTTGGAAATCAAGTACTTGCCAAAGGGCATTGTCCACTGAAATTGTTAAACCTGTACGAAAATCGTTTACTGAAATCATGTAAAAAAATCCTCCTGTGTATTACAAAATAATAAGTTCTTTTGGTGATTTCGTAATTACTTCATTACCTTCACTTGTCACAATGATATCATCTTCAATACGTACGCCGCCAATACCTGGAATATAAATACCTGGCTCTACTGTTACAGCCATACCTGGTTCAAGTACTGTATCAGAACGGAACGCTAAACCTGGTGCTTCATGGATTTCAAGACCTATTCCATGACCAGTAGAGTGTCCAAAGTATTCACCATATCCTTTTTCCGTTATGTAGTCACGCGTTAGCGCATCAGCCTCGCGACCTGTTAAACCAGCTTTAATACCGTTCACACCACGTAGTTGTGCTTCTAAAACGATATTATAAATTTCTTTTAATTTATCAGATGGTTCACCGACTGCAATCGTACGAGTAATATCAGAACAATATCCTTTGTAATAAGCGCCGAAGTCTAATGTAACGAAATCTCCTGTTTCTATCACTTTTTCAGATGCCACGCCGTGCGGTAATGCCGAACGAAGACCTGAAGCAACGATAATATCAAACGAAGAAGATGTTGCTCCTTGTTTTCTCATGAAAAATTCAAGTTCATTTGACACTTCAATTTCAGATACTCCCGGGCGAATGAATGATAGAATATGCTCAAAGGCAGCATCTGCAATCTGTGCAGCTTCCTTTAATATCTTAATCTCTGAATCAGTCTTTATCAAGCGTAACTTTTCTACAAGTCCAGAAGTCGGGATAAATTCAGCATCAATCGCTTCCTTATGCACTGAATAAGAACTATATGTAAGAGTATCTTGCTCAAAACCAAGTTTTTGAATTCCAAGCTCTTTCACTTGCTTTGCCACTTCATCAATGATCAATCCTGCGTGCTGTACAACCTCATATCCAACCGCTTGTTTACTTGCCTGCTCGACGTAACGGAAATCTGTAATAAATTGAGCACGATCTTTTGAAATAAGAACAACGCCTGCTGTTCCTGTGAAGTTAGCCATATATCTACGACTATGTTCATTTGTTAACAAAATACCGTCAATGCCAGCCTCATCAAATGCACTTCGTAATCTTTCAATTTTCTCCATTACTTTATGCCTCCCTCAATTTCTCCATTAATGCAAATAATGCTAACTTATAGCCATAAAAACCAAATCCTACAATTTGACCTGCACAAACAGCTGCCGTCACAGATTCATGACGGAACGATTCACGCTGATGAATGTTAGAAATATGTACTTCAATAACAGGAATCGAAATGCTCGCAATGGCATCACGAATCGCATAGCTATAATGCGTAAATGCTCCCGGATTTAAAATGATCCCTTCATATATATCTTCCGCTTCATGAATAATGTCGATAATGGCACCTTCATGATTCGATTGGAAACATTCTAACTCCACTCCCATTGTTTCTGCTTCTTGCTTCATATCTGCTTCAAGTGTCGCTAGCGTGCCCTTTCCATATACATTTACCTCACGAACACCGAGGCGATTTAGGTTAGGACCGTTTACGAGGAGTAACTTTTTCATATTCTTAAAACTCCTTAATATTAAATATCTATACAATATTTTAACATAGGAGTTACTTATTTGAATAGTTCGTCTTCTCTTGCCCTTCTTGTTCTGCTTTATTGCTATTTACTGCGTAAGAAACAGAATATGCTATAAACACACCATACAATATAAAAATACATATTGTCGTCACAATTGTCTCTTTTGGTAAATGGAGCGCACTTTTAATAACAGGAGCCACTAAACCCATCCCCAAAAACAGTAGTGCCCACCAAAATAGCCCATAAATAATTCCCGCTATAATCCCTTCAAACTTCGCAAAAAATGCTTTATACAAAAAGGCGATCAAAATTGAAAGAAGTCCCATACACACTATTCCGAACACATTGCCCCATACCCCCTCTTTCCAACTTCCAAACGCAAATGGTAAAAGGAAATAATTCGGTCCCGCCTCCGTGAATGAAAATATATGAAGGAAATACCAGATCCCGCCCCAAAAGATTCCACCAAACAAACCAATCTGCACAAAATTCCTTGTTCCTAATTGTTCTTGACTCACATCGACACCTCCGCTCAATAGTATGCCCGAAACTATTTTGAAGCATGTTTAAATCCTGCGAAATTTGTCTATAAAAAGAATAAGAAATGTCCGACTCTCATAACATTTTCCCTTGTCATCTACTTGTATTTGCCGATAAAATAAAGGAAACTCGGTGATTGTCTTATTTCAAAACGACAGAACCCAGTATGACAATTGCCTCTTTTTCTACATAAGAGAGAAACAAATACAGGTTGGTGTTAACATGGCAGAAGAGTCAAAACAAATATATGGCGGGCAAGCGGTCATAGAAGGAGTTATGTTTGGCGGTAGAGAATATACTGTTACAGCGGTTCGTCGTAAAGATAAATCGATTGAATTTTATCGATTACCACGCGTTCGTAATAAAGTACTATCTACCCTAAAAAAAATTCCATTTTTACGAGGGATTGCCGCTATTGTGGATGCAAGTGCGAATGGAGCAAAGCATTTAAACTTCGCTTCAGAACGATTTGACGTCCACCCAGAAGATGATGAACAAATTGCAAATAAAAAAGAAGAACAATCAAAATTAACGATGGTATTAGGAGTTGCAGCTGTTGGCGTTTTATCTTTTATATTCGGTAAAGTCATTTTCACAGCAGTTCCTGCACTATTAGCTGAATTAACGAGACCGATTTTCCCATCTCATACTGGGCAAATCATTGTCGAAAGTGTCATTAAGCTCATGCTATTATTGAGCTATATATACTTTATTTCTTTAACCCCACTTATTAAGCGGGTATTTCAGTATCACGGTGCAGAGCATAAGGTAATCAATGCTTACGAGAATAACCTTCCTCTGACTGTAGAAAACGTTCAAAAGCAAACTCGTCTCCATTATAGATGCGGCAGTAGCTTTATTATATTTACAGTCATTATTGGAATGTTCGTTTATTTCCTAGTCCCTACAGATCCTCTTTGGGCACGAGTTATAAACAGAATTTTATTAATTCCAGTTGTACTTGGTATTTCTTTTGAAGTATTGCAATTTACAAATCGATTACGAGATATTCCCGTATTACGCGTACTTGGATATCCTGGATTATGGCTACAACTATTAACAACGAAAGAACCAACAGATGATCAAGTGGAAGTAGCAATTGCATCGTTTGAAGAATTATTACGTTTAGAGAACAAACAATAATTATTTAAAAATGGTGTTCAACTCCTTTCCTCATCGTTAATATACTAATTTCAATATATGTTTTTAGGAGGTGTCCCTTATGAACGGTCGTTCGTTTACTTTCGCTATATTTGTGCTTATTATCGGATTGGCAATATTCGGCCTTGTTTCATCTGTTATTACAAATCCCATGGGTGTATTAAGAAATATCGGGTACATGTTACTTGTTGTCGGTATCTTTTACTTGCTATACAAGATGTTTACAAATTCCAGTGGTTCCGCAAATTCGCAAAGCTCATATAAGCGTGCGGCAAAACAATCGAACCGCAAACATGGGAAACAAAATGTAGCACCCCTAGGCAATTCTTTCTTTAAGTCAAATACTTCTAATGACAAAAGTAAAAAAGGGAATTCTTCCACTTTGAAACGAAAAAGAAAACAGTCTCATTTAACTGTCATTGAAGGCAAAAAAAGCAAAAAGAAAGACCGTGCTTCCTTTTAGGAAATACGGTCTTTTTTTATACTTTGAAGCACTTCTTTTAAACTTTTCTCTCTCATACTTTCAATTCGAAGATGATGATTTTCAAACGGTAAATTCCGTGTCACATCATTAGGTACCACAACGCACGTTAATCCCGCTGCAACTGCTGCTCTCAATCCATTTAATGAGTCTTCAAATACAACAGCTTCAGATGGCTTAATTCCTAATTCTTCTATTGCAACTCGATAAAGAGCTGGATCTGGTTTTACCTTCTCAACATCTTCTCTCGTTTTAATTACTTCAAAATATTCTCGAATTTGTAGCTCTTCTAAAAAATGAATAACCCATTCTCTAGAAGAACTAGAAGCTAGTGCAATTTTTAATCCCATTCCTTTCGCTTCTTCTAAATATTCTTTTACCCCGTCACGAGCTTCTGGTATTCTCATTTTCTCTTTATGTAAAGTTGCCACTTTTTCTTTTAATACACTTTTGTTAAACTTCTCTTTTAATTGATCATTTAAATATGTATAAAGTACCTCATCTGTTGTTCCAATGCATTTCGCAAATTCCTCTAAAGGTAGTTCCCCGCCGTATTCACGAACAGCATCTCTGAAAGAGTGAAACCATATCGTTTCTGTGTCCACAATTAATCCATCAAAATCAAAAATAATTGCTTTCATAATTCTCCCATCCTTTTCGAATTGAAATAAAAAAGGAAACGCCATACGTTCCCCTTAATTACTTTTCTCTTCATTTGCTCTTTGAACACCGCGAAGTGTTTCCACTCGGACTGCATCTTGTTCAAAGTATTGCACTAAATCACCAATGCGATCAATCGCTTCCCAACTTAAATGATGTTCAATTCCTTCTACATCATTGTAAATTTTACTTTCATCCACACCGATAATACGCATAAATTGCTCTAGCAAGTCATGACGATATACGAGACGTTCTCCGATTTTTTTACCTTTTGTTGTTAATACAAGCCCTCTATATTTTTCATAAATTAGATATTCATCTTTGTCTAATTTTTGCACCATTTTTGTTACAGAGGATGGATGTACACTAAGCGCTTCAGCAATATCAGATACGCGGGCGTAACCCTTTTCATCAATCAACAAATAAATTTGTTCAATATAATCTTCCATACTAGGGGTAGGCATCGGTTTCCTCCATCCAAGTTCATTTTGCTTATTCCGTACGAAGCAATCAATAAAATGATACACCAGAAAGAATAACGTGACAAGTTGAAAACGAGCCTAAATATATAAAACAAAAAAGAATCTGTATTTGCATACAGACCCCCCTTAAGTAAAATATTGTATTTCTGCATTAGGAAAAAATTCATTTATATAACCTCTTATCGTTTCTTCCAATACTGCTGCATCATCCTTTTTATATACATATTTTCCGATGCCATATCGTCCCCATTTATACTTCCGCTTCTCTTCATCCATTTCAAGCTTCGTATTTGGATAACGCTCTTGAATAACCTTTTTCGCTGGTTTCGTAAAACGATGCTGAATTAATTCAAACGTTAAATTTGGTATCGTCATATCTTTCAGCGCATTGTACAGTCGCTCAAATAGTTCACGATATCCTTCTTCCCATCCTTCATGCATATAAAGTGGCGCGACTATAAAACCAAGTGGATAACCTGCACCTGCTACTTTACGTGCCGCCTCAATTCGCTCCTCAAATGGCGATGTCCCTGGTTCAAAATTTTTAATTACATATCGTGAATTTATACTAAACCTGAAACGAGTTTTCCCATTATGCTTTGCATCTAATAAATGATCAACGTGCGAATATTTCGTGACGAAACGTAAGCGCCCATATTCACTTTCTCCAATGAATTCAATCGCCCGCTTTAATGCATGTGTTAAATGATCAATCCCAACAATGTCTGATGTACACGCTGCTTCAAATCTTGTTATTTCAGGTGCCCTTTCATCCATATATTGCTTTGCCTTCTCAAATATTTCATCAAGATTGACATACACACGAACGTAAGGCTTACTCCCAAGTGTTGTTTGCAAATAGCAATAATGACAATGTCCCATACACCCTGTTGCGAGCGGAATTGCATATTCAGCTGACGGTTTTGACGTATCAAACTTTAGCGTCTTCCTTACTCCAACGACAAGTGTAGCCTTTGCATTACGATACTTTTGCAAATCATTTTCTCCTGGCAAATTTCTAATTTGATTATGTGATGTCGTTTCACGAATTTCTAATCCCATCTTCGTAAACTTCTCATAAAGCTCTTTTCCAAGCGGATATTCAAGTGCCTTTGGTTCAAAGTAAACGAGTTTTGGCATAAATGGTTTCATGTGCTTCCCTCCCTCTCGTTAGTATGGGAAACGTTGAAAAATTAACACGCATTAAAGTTTTCCACTTCAGTAACTTGCGTTGCAAGTTACTGAATGTTATAATTTGGATAACAGCTACCTTGCAACGCAAGTTACCTGAGTAAAAGGTGGTGAAATCATGCACAGCCAAATGTTAAAAGGTGTACTAGAAGGTTGCATCCTATACATCATTTCACAAGAAGAAGTGTACGGATATGAACTGAGCACAAAATTAAATAAACACGGATTTACATTCGTAAGCGAAGGAAGCATATATCCGTTATTGTTACGTATGCAAAAAGAAAAATTGATTGAAGGAACATTAAAAGCCTCCTCACTCGGTCCAAAACGAAAATATTATCACGTAACCAATAAAGGATTAGAGCAGCTTGAAGAATTTAAACAAAGCTGGGGAATGGTTTCAACTACGGTAAATAACTTATTACAGGGGGAGTGATAGGGATGAATGCACAAGACATGATTGAATTGAATAATAAAAAACGTGAGCTTCTAACACCTGAAAATGAAGTTGCTTATAGCGATATGTTAGTTTATCTTCGTTTATCTAACGTGCCAGAGCAACAAATGGAAGAACTGTTACTAGAAATATTAGATCACCTCATCGAAGCACAAGCAGAAAATAAAAACGCTTATGGCATCTTTGGAGATAATTTACAATCTTATTGCGATGAACTTATATCAGCTTTACCAACTCAAACAAAGTTAGAAAAAGCCTCTTTAATTGGATTTTCTATTAGCTTACTTCTTGCTATACAGTTTGGCATAAATGCAATTATTTCATTTTTTATGTTTTTCTTTGAAAAAAACAATACATTATCAAGTCCGCCTTTTAGCATCCTTGGAACTACTTTGTCTGTTTCAATAATTATACTAGGTATACTATTTATTTTATATTTATTAAAGCGTTACTCCTTTAATCAGGAAATAAATTGGAAAAGAAGAATTCTATTTGGATTCGCATTTGCTACTCCATTTTGTTCCGCTGTATTCTTAAATATTTATTTCCAAAAGCAACCTTATCTCATTTATCATCTAAACTTTTGGCAAAATGCTTTAATTGCTATCTTATTTTTTATTTTATATAAATTACTATATAAAAAATCAAATTTTTAACAGCCCTTCAAAAGGCTGTTTTTTCTTCTGTCTAATTTTACAAATTGAAAAATTTCATAAAGAAAATAAGAAAAATGCAAAATAATTAAAGTTAATTGTTGACGTGATGCTTTTATTATCGGTATCATAAATCTTCGTGAGCAATTATTTTTCGTTATACGATTTTTTTATTATTACTGAATTTTTGAGAGGAGAAATTAGATGTCAGTTAAGAAGAAAACGCAAGTACGCACCGGCAAAATGGTACGTGAACTAATGTTAGCAGACGAAGATGTAAATGCTTCGCTAATTATGGTATATAGTGAAAACGGTGTAAACGCAGAAATTAAAATCGAGGGCTTAACGCCGAAATGTAACGAAGAATTATTTTTGAGCGGAAACGTGGATTGGAACAAGAGTGTTATTTATAAAATTGTTGATTTCACTGGAAACGCTGAAGTTGGTAAAGTTACATTAACAGCGATGAACAAAAACAATGTTTCTCTAGAAATTGAACGCGTTATGTGGAGTAAAGAAAATAAAGAAGCTGCCGAGCAAGAAGAAACACAGGTAGAAGCAGCACCGAAAAAGGAAGTAGTTGTAGAAGCTCCAAAAGCAATTACGCCTGCTCCTAAGCCTGTTACGCGTGTGGAAACACCTGCTATGGCACCTAAGCCTACTCCGGTACCGACACCGAAGCCAGTAAGCGTAGAAGCAGCTGTAGAACTAGTTACTCCAGCGCCTGTGAAAAAAGCGGTCCCTACTCCAGTTACAAAGCAAGAGACAGCACCGGTTGCTCCTGCAAAACCGAAGCAGCCTGCTTTGACTGAAACAAATTCAAAACTACAAGAAAATTATGTTAAACTCGTGAAAAAGACAATTGAAGTTTGTCAAGATTACGAGCTTGGCATCGACATAGATGATTCTATTGAAAGCTTAAAAGAAGAACTACAAAGCCAAGGTATTAGCGTTACATTTGACAAAGAAATTATGGACGTTGTAAATCGCCTTCGTTCTTTACAAGATAAAGGAATCAAAGTAGAAAAAGTACTTAATTTACTATAAAAAATAAGAGGTGGCAATTGCCATCTCTTATTTTTTATAATTCCACTCATTACTTTCATACTTTTCTTTCGCTAACGTTTGAACTTCATGTAACTGTTCTTCTGTTAATTCATATGGAACAAGTTCTACATCCAATCCTTTTTCAAAGCCAACTTCAAACGCTTTAATTAACTGTTCTATCGTAAATGTACGGTCTGTTAATTCATTAATTGCTACTGCTTTAGAAGAGAACATACTCTTCATACGTTCCTTCACACGTTCATTTGGGAATAAAAATAGATCATATAGTTCATCTAAATCAATTTCTAATGGAATCGATCCATGCTGTAAAATAACACCTTTTTGACGTGTTTGAGCACTACCAGCAATTTTTCGTCCTTCCACTACAATTTCATACCAAGATGGTGCATCAAAACATACGCCGGAACGTGGATTTTTTAAATTTTCACGATCTGCTTCTGTTTTTGGAACTGCATAATATGCTTCTAACCCTAATGCCTTAAAACCATCTAATAAACCTTGCGAAATAACACGATACGCTTCTGTAACTGTTTTCGGCATATTCGGATGATCTTCAGACACAATAACACTATACGTTAACTCTTTGTCATGTAGTACACCCCTGCCGCCTGTTTGACGACGAACGAATCCATATTTCTTTTCGTTAACTACATCCATATTAATATCTTTTTCAACACGTTGAAAATACCCAACTGTTAATGTTGGTACCTCCCATTCATAAAAACGAATTGTTGGTGGCATTTTCTTTTCACTTTGCCAATTTAATAAACATTCATCTAACGCCATATTAAATGCCGGTGAACATTGACCAGAGTTAATATAACACCATTTTTCTTTTCCCATCCTGCACCTCATATAACCAATTATTTTTCACATTCTCTAGTCTACCAAATTCGACAAAATTTGTGAAAGAATACGAAATTTCTTCTTATATGCAAATGAATCTGTTGCATAAATACATAAGGGCATTATAATATTGAAAGTAGGATAAGAAAAAAGGGAGCGATAGAATCGTGTCAACAACTTGGATTATTTTATTAGCCGTAATCGTAGCATTTATCGGCTACACTGTATGGATGTACTTCTATCAGAAAAAATTAATTAAAACTCTTACAGAAGAAGAATTTCGCGCTGGCTACCGTAAAGCACAGCTTATCGATATTCGTGAAGCAGACGAATATAACGCAGGGCATATTTTAGGTGCACGTAACATTCCGTTATCACAAATTCGCCTTCGCCATAAAGAACTTCGTCAAGATCAACCTGTTTACTTATATTGCCAAAGCGGATTCCGTACAGGTCGTGCAGCGCAATACTTAAAAAAACAAGGCTACAAAGATTTCTACCAATTACAAGGCGGATTTAAATCTTGGACAGGCAAAATTAAAAAGAAATAATAACATACAAAAAACTAGCTGAATAAATCAGCTAGTTTTTTCATTTCATCTTATTCGCAATGTATAATAAATTCTGCTTGATTACCTTTTCATCGTTCTCTTCTACATTCCGATACAGCAGTTGATATTCAATTCCTTTCTCTTTCCATATAAGCGTAGCAAATTCGTCACCACGTTCATAATCATCTTTATTTTTAAAATAAGCAGACGTTCCATTATTCAGTTTCATTTGTTCTTGAAATCGCTTCTCTTCCACAAGATCCGGAAAACTATAAGGAAAGTTCGCGACATTTAACTCAATATACTCATTTCTACCTGGTTCTTTCTGTTTATATTTAATCGTTAAGACAGTGTTCTTTTTCCCAAGCGTTCTTACTTCCCCCTTCACATCACTTGTAATATCGTACGGTAAAAACGTTGGAACTTTAAACTTCACCGGAAAATATTTTGGAAGTTCCTTTAGCGGAATAGGATCCGTAACACGATCCATAGCTCCTCCCGTTGTTCCCACAAAGTGTTTTTCTTCTTGCATCGTTTGCTGAAACGAACACGAACTAAGCACGAAACTAGAAAACACGAAACAAATGATTCTTTTTTTCAATTTGTTTCCGCCCTTTCATATCGCTCTCTTAACGAACGAAGCGTTGATATTCTCTTCATATTCGCTTTGTCACCAAACTCCACCTTTGAAAACTTTCCACGTTATTCTCACACATTTTGACAACACTTTTTGCAAACAAAAAAGACCCCTATCATTCTTACGCCCAAGTGAAAAGGTTACGCGAATAAAAAGAAGTCTTATTAATACCATAGTTTGTGAAAAGCTTTTCAGGTCAAGATTTTTTCTTTCTTATTATTTTCCCTTTATAATAAGGGAAAGAGGTGATACATATGGCCAATATAAAACAAATTGCTAAAACTGCTGGTGTATCGATATCAACTGTTTCTCGTGTCCTGAATAATCACCCTTACGTAAAAGAAGAAAAGCGTAAGCGTGTTCTAGATGCTGTTGAAGAATTAAACTACGCAAAAAATATAAATGCTGTCCATTTAATAAGAGGGAAAACATATACAATTGGCGTTATGCTTCCTTTCATTAACCTCCCCTACTTCAGTACGATTATTGAAGGAATCGGAAACGAAGCGTTATTAGCTGGGTATCATATTAATTTATGTCAAACGAATTACGATAGCATTGAAGAAATTCGTGTTCTTGAAATGATGAAAATGAAACAATTTGATGGGATGATTATTTGCTCCCGAACGAGCTCTTGGGAACAAATCGAACCTTTTGCAAAATTTTCCCCTATTATTTCATGTGAAAAAATGAAGCATCCCCTCATTTCATCCATCTACGTAGATCATTATGAAGGTTTCCGTCTTGGTACTGCCTATTTACTAAGTAGAGGCCATGAAAAAATCGGAATTTGTTTAGCAAGAAAAACAAGTGTAAATTCCATGGAGCGCGAAAAAGCGTTCGCCGATACACTTCGTAACGAAGGGAAAACGTTGCATCCTGAATGGATTTTCCACCAATGCTATACAATGCAGGACGGAGCACAAATACTCCATCGTATTTTAAATATGAAAAATCGTCCAACTGCTATTTTCACAGCGAACGATCAAGTTGCAGCTGGTTTATTAACAGAGGCTCGAAAACATGGTATTCGAGTACCTGAAGACCTTGCTATCCTTGGATTTGATAATCATGAAATTTCAAAGGCATTAGAAATTTCCACAATTGAACATCCCGGTCTCGCAATGGGCTCACATGCTTTTTCTTTATTCCATAAGCAGATCCAAAGCGAGCAAATTGTCGGCAGTGCAAAAGAACTTTCATTCCATTTAATTGAGCGAGAGACTGTCTAAAAAGAGCGTTACTTATAACGCTCTTTCTCAGCTCTTCACCTATTGACATTATATTTCCCATCTCATATAATGAACCTAACGAACGGTAGGTAGGGGATGAAAATGACAGCAAACCGCATTAAAGCTGTAGCACTTTCTCATTTCGCACGCTACGGCTATGAAGGAACTTCATTGGCAAATATTGCTCAAGAAGTTGGGATTAAAAAACCATCGATTTACGCACACTTTAAAGGAAAAGAAGAGCTATATTTCATATGCTTAGAATCTGCTCTTCAAAAAGATTTGCAGAGCTTCACAGGCGATATCGAAAGCTTTTCCAATTCGTCCACTGAAGAATTGCTTTTAAAATTATTAAAAGGGTATGCAAAACGATTTGGTGAAAGTGAAGAATCAATGTTTTGGTTACGAACTTCTTATTTTCCGCCTGATGCATTTCGCGAACAAATTATTAATAAAGCAAATGTACACATTGAAAACGTCGGAAAACTTTTATTCCCTGTATTTAAAAGAGCAAGCGAACAAGATGAGCTGCATAACATTGAAGTAAAAGACGCCTTAGAGGCTTTTCTATGCTTACTCGACGGTCTTATGGTTGAACTATTATATGCAGGTTTAAATCGTTTTGAGACACGTTTAGACGCTTCTTGGAAAGTATTTTGGCGCGGACTTTCAAACTGACGGATTGCTCCTTTGCAATGCGTCGTTTTTAAGCCCTTTACCTAACGACTGGTAGGAAGGAGAAATGACATATGGCATGGATTTATGTAATCATCGCTGGTATTATTGAAATATTTTGGGTGATTGGACTAAAAAAAGCAGAGGCACCACTTGAATGGGCTGGTGTTGCTCTATTAATTACAATTAGTTTCGTCTTATTATTTAGAGCTTATAAAGATTTACCTGTCGGCACTGTATACGCAGTCTTTACAGGAATCGGAGCTGGCGGAATCGTTCTTACAGAGATTTTCATCTTCGGAGAACCTTTCTCTATCGTAAAAGTTTTATTAATCGGTTTAATCTTCTTCGGAGTAATTGGTTTAAAACGAGTAACAGAAGAAAAAGAAGCGAAGGAGGCCGCATAAAATGGCTTGGGTATTTTTAATTCTAGCTGGTATTTGTGAAATTATTGGTGTACTCTTTATGAAAGTAGCCACTGAAAAGAAAGGCTGGGCACCAAAAGTTATTTTAATCGCTAACTTCGGCGTAAGCTTCTTCTTCTTATCTCTTGCGATGAACACATTACCGATGGGAACTGCTTACGCAATTTGGACTGGAATCGGAACTGCTGGAAGTGCACTTCTAGGCATTCTCATTTTCCGAGAATCAGCGGATTGGCGTCGTCTTGCTTTCTTAAGCTGTATTCTATGCGGCGCTGTTGGCTTAAAACTATTAAGCTAACGTGAGATAATATGAAGTGACCTCCTAGATTATCAAGTCAGGGATTTTAACCCATAATAATGAATGAAAACATTATGAATGGGGTTATACCCTATGATAATAGGAGGCCACTATGGAAAATATAATCTATATTGGGATGGATGTCCACAAGGAAAGTTTTAGCTTATGTGCACTACACGGAACAACTGGGGAAATTGTAAGAGAAGCACGATGTGCTTCAAATGTATCTCTCGTAAAAAAATTCGTTGAGAAACTGAAAACAAAATATGGTGAAGATATAAAAATTAAAGCTGGATATGAGGCTGGTTGTTTAGGGTATTCACTTCATAATCTTCTTGAACAAAATGGAATTGATTGTGATATTTTAGCTCCCACAACAATGTACAGTTCATCAAAAAATAAAATGGTTAAAAATGATAAATTCGATGCCAAAATGATTGCTCTTAATTTAGCAAATGGCACCTATAAAGAAGTATATGTTCCAGAAGAAGAGGATGTTGCCGTGAAAGAGTATATCCGCATGTTAGGTGATTTTAAAACATCTTTGAAAAAAATAAAACAACAGATAAAAGCATTCCTTTTAAGGCATGGCTATGTGTATGAAGGGAAATCAAGCTGGACAATCGCTTATATGAAATGGTTAAAGAATCTTGATCTACAAGGATTATTCAAAGAAACGTTAGGCGAATACCTATTACAGTATGATGTTCTAGTCGATAAAATTGAGCGGTTCAGTCTGAGATTAGAAGAATTATCTCATCGTGAAAGGTACGAAGAACCAATCGCAAATTTAAGATGCTTAAAAGGTATAGATACAACATCGGCAATGACTGTTCATGTGGAAATTGCAGACTTCACTCGTTTTCCCACGGCTAAAGCATTTATGGCTTATGTAGGATTGACACCAAGCGAAAGCTCAAGTGGAGAAAAAATCAGTCGACGTTCGATTACAAAACAAGGAAATTCGACCGTTAGGTCTACTCTTGTAGAATGTGCAAATGCGTTGGTAAAAGGAACAATCGGATTAAAATCGAAGCGAGTGAAAGCAAGACAAAAAGGGCAACGAAGCGAAGTGATTGCTTATGCGGATCAGGCTGTAGAAAGGTTACAAAGAAAATATTATCGCATGATATATCAAGGGAAACCTAGAAATGTTGCCGTTACAGCTATCGCAAGAGAACTGGGGTGTTTTATATGGGGATTAGAAACAGGTAAAATTCACCGAAAATAAAGAGGGAAGGATATGAAGTTGATTGATTCATTCATAGTTAGAAACCAAAGGTATCAATTGATGGCATAGATGAGCTTCAGAGATAGTGAATTACAGGTCTGGCTATCTATGACTCACCTCTTCTGGCATGGCTGAAATTCTGATAAACAAGCTATTTATTAGAATTTGAAAAGGTGTGATCCACGCAGTGAGATTATAAGAGCCTAACGACGAACCATTAACCTGAGGTAACCAATCCACGAATAACAGAGTGGTTAACTGTCGATAGATCTTATTTCTGAAGCTTTTGTATGCCATCAAGAAAAATATTATGGGTGAAAAACTATTGACAAAGGTCACTTCATAACAGGTGAATGTCATGTGGAAAGAAAAAGGAAAGAAAATATTAGCATGGATCACACTTGGTATCGTCATTCTATTACAAATAAGTTTTCATATAATAGAATCATTGTTTCATAAAGTATTATCCATTCTCACATTCCTTCCTAACATGACACTTGAAATTATATCAATTGTTTGGTCCATTATCGCCTCCATTGCAATCGTCATTATATGGAGTATCGCCAAAATATGGAATAAGTTATTAAAAAAGGACAGTACTTCTGAAAAAGAGTAACTGTCCTTTTTTATATTCATTCAGACTTTCTGTAGAAGTTAGATGTGATAAGACAAAACAGACCAACTATGGCAATACTTATACCAACCCTTTTATGTAAACTTGGAAATAACGGTGGTATATCCGAGTAAACATTTGCTAATATGAGACCGATTGAAAATAAAAATATTCCTATTCTATATAACCATTTTCTTTTGTTCATCATTCTCCTCTCCTAACATTTTTCATACACTCCTTTCTTTTGGACATACTACCTAAAAAAAGGAGTGAATAATATGCAAAATTCTATACATAAGCAAATCCTATTTTTATTTTTCCTATTTCTTATTCTCGTTATCGTTTTCAGCTTTATATTACATACTCCAAAAGATGTACCAAATAGCGTTTCTTTTTATAAACTACTGCTCTCGTATTGTCGTTATTGAAGAAGGTGCCTTTTTTAAGGCACCTTTTAAAATTCTCTTTTTTCATATATTTTTACTGAAACGAAGATAGATATTATGAACATGCATATTGAACTAATGAATAACAAGCTGTTATATAGTTGAATTTGTTCTAAGTTGATTTGAAACAAAGCTTCTAAAACAACTATCGGTGCCATGAATATTACTATCGTAATGAAAATGGATTTCTTATACCCTAGCCAAAAGGCTATTGGTAAAACAAAGCTTAAATACAATAAAAGGTTCTGGTGCAAAAAAGCGAAATGATTTGAAAATGCTCTTTCAAACTTGGCAATACTGGTGCTATTACTAAAAAAAGGTGTGTGATCAGTATGGAAAAAGAAAATATATTCAAATGGAAACAGTATCAGCCTGATATCATTGTATTAACCGTACGTTGGTACCTGCGGTACAACTTAAGTCTTCGTGATTTAGTGGAAATGATGGAGGAAAGAGGATTATTCTTAGTACATACAACAATTATGCGATGGGTGCATCAATATGGACCAGAATTAAATGAGCGTATTCGAAAACATTTGAAACCAACCAATGATTCTTGGCGTGTGGATGAAACATACATCAAAATCAAAGGAGAGAAAATGTACTTATATCGCGCGATTGATTCTGAAGGAAACACGATTGATTTTTATTTAAGTCGTAAAAGAGATGCGAAGGCTGCCAAACGTTTTCTAAAGAAAGCCTTGGCTTCTGTTCATGCCACAAAACCTCGTTCGATAACTGCTGATGGCGATAAAGCCTATCCTGTTGCAGTACGTGAACTAAAGGAAGAAAAGTGTATACCACACGGTATACCACTTCGTGTAAAAAAATACTTAAACAATATCATTGAGCAAGATCATCGGTTTATCAAAAAACGGATTCGGAATATGCTAGGATTGAAATCATTCCCTACAGCTATAAAAATGATTACTGGAATAGAAGCTATGCATATGATCAAAAAAGGACAAACTCTCCAAGGGGAGAAGTCTGTCCAAAAGCAGATATATCTTATCAATGAACTCTTTGGTTTAACAGCATAAAGTTCCATTCCGTTAGGAATCTTCTATTCTTTTTTCACATTCCACTATTGTTGCACCAGAACCCTTAAATAAAGCTAATACTAGCAACCATTGTCGTTTCAATAAATTCAAATAAGTTAACCCCGCTCTTCATTCCTATCGTGAAACAACCGACCGTTACACTTATAAAAAGAATAATTATTGCTACTATATATTTCGCATACACAATTTGTTTTCTCAATATTGGTAAACTATTTACTATAACTTCACTCTCATTTTTACTATCTGCTTCAAATGTTTTTACTGTTGCCCCAATTGTAATAATTACTGACATAATTATGAACAGATTTTCCGTATCTGTTAAGGCCATATAAAAGAAAACAGGATACAGTATGTACCAAATTAAAAATTTCCATTGAATGATGAAATCTTTTAAAATTAGTTGCTTGATCATGTATTACCCCTCCTAATATGAAAATGCCCCTTCTATAACTCTGCCTCCTGAAACATTTTCATTGAGAGGAACATTGATATGAATATACTTACTAACACTCCAATACTAAGAACACCCATTGCTAGTGTAGCCTCTTGAGAGTGGAGTACTTTTAACATAATTGTTTTATCACCAAAAATATTGCACATAAGACCAATCATACCCATTAAAGGAAAAAGCATAATCAAATTTAAGACAGTAATAACTTTATATCCCCCAATGTAATTAGTCGGTATCGTTACTGCACAATAAATCAAAGTTGCTACTATTGCTGAAAATATTGCATACCCAGGCATAACTATATCTCTGTTCAATAAAATATTTCCTAATATTACGACTATAAAAGTTACACTCAAACCAGCCATAATAAATAATGTGCTTGAAATATATTTAGCTATAATTATCTCTTTTCTCGTTATAGGCAAACTCACTAACACTTTTTCTGCTTTACTTTTCTCGTCATAATAAAAAGAAATATATATAATCGTACTACATGTTATAAATACTCCTATTGCAATCCCCATTGGTTCGACGGAATTCTTAAAAATAGATAAAATAGGGATTAAAAAATAGAAAGGAAACATCTTCTTCTGTAAAAAAACTCCTTCAAAATCAATTGTTGCATATAAATTCTCCTCTCTATAAATCACGCGTTTCATAAATTTTAATTGTAAGAAACATAGAAACGATATAGACACTAGCTAATATCATTCCTCCAACTATAAATACACCAATATGTACTGGATTCATAATCCACTCACTGAATGAAGATGTTGTTTCATTCAGCCCATCACTAATAAATATCCAAAGAATTACACCCACTCCTATTGATGCTGCTGATCCTATACTTCTTACTACCTTCGATTTTGTACCATAATAACTAGGGAAAAACGTGACAACAAAAAATGTGGCATAAACAGCTCCATTTATGACTTCATACCATGGAATTTCAATGTATAGATTAGGATGATATACACCGATATCACTAATAACCACAATACCCCTTATAAGAAAAACAACTAACATCGTAGAGAGAATGGCACCAACAATGAATATTGCACAGGAAATATATCTAGCAATTATGATATCCTTTCGACTTACCGGTAAACTATTTATAACAATGTCACTTTTATTTCTTTCATCCATAACGGTTAACGTCATAACCGATGAAAAGGTTATAAATAGACAACTCATTGGAAATAACAATTCACCACTTGCATCTAACATAAAGAACAAAAGGGGCATAACAAGATTCACTAACCAAATTACCCGAAAAAAGAACAAATCTTTATATACGAGCTGACGCATAGGCACCTCTCCCTTTCGCAGTGTAAACGATAATGTCATCTAATGTAGGCTTTTCTAGTACAACCTCATTTCCAAACCAATCGATAATTGTTTGTTTATCCTTCGCTAAACCTTCAAAACCAAATTTATTTTTTCGTAATCCAACAAATAGTTCTTTTCCTTCTCGGTCTAATAAATCATTACTTCCTTTTACGATTACGTAGTTCTCCATTAAGTCTTCTTTTTCACCAGTAAATATAATTTCTCCATCATTGATGAACGTAACATAATCTGCAATGCGCTCTAAATCTGTTGTAATGTGCGTTGAGAATAATACGGATACTTCATCTTCCATTACAATTTCTTGCAACATATCAAGTAATTCACTTCGAACAACTGGATCTAACCCTGCTGTCGGTTCGTCCATAATAATAAACTCTGCGTGGTGCGAAAGTGCGATGGCAATCGCAAACTTCATTTTCATCCCTTTAGATAGCTCTTTAATTTTTTTATACTTTGGAACTTGCAATCTATGCATATACGATTGATACTGCTCTTCGTCCCACTTTTTATATAACGGTGCAATAATACGCTTCATTTGTTCACACGTTAAATCTTCGTAATAATGATTTTCATCATATACAAAACCAATATTTTGTTTTATGTCCTTTTCGGCTTTCTTATTGTCTTTGCCAAAAATTTTTATATCGCCGCTATCTTTTCTAATTAAATTCATAATCATTTTGATCGTTGTACTTTTCCCAGCACCATTTGGTCCGACAAACCCCATAATATATCCTCGTGGTAATGCAAAACTTATATTTTTCACTGCAAAATCTTGATAACTTTTACAAACATTTTTTAGCTCTAACATCTCTTATTCCCCCTTATATAAACACGCAATCATCTGCTGCAATTCTTCAAGTGAAAGCTGCAACACTTTACTTTCTTTTACGATTTCTTCAGCTTTACTTTCCAATAGGCGAAGCCTTTGTTCTTTTAATAGTTCATTATTTTTACGTGAAACATAAGTCCCCTTCCCAGCAACAGTTTCTATATATCCTTCTTTTTCAAGCTCCTCGTATGCACGCTTCGTTGTAATGACACTAATTTGTAATTCCTTCGCTAAGCTACGAATAGACGGTAATTGATCTCCACCCTTTAAACCGCCATTTAAAATAAGCTGGCTTAATTGTTTTCTTATTTGCACATAAATAGGGTCTTGGGAAGAATTCGAAATAATAATATTCATGTTTTCCTCCAGTGTGTGTATATACTGTGTATACCTTATATATACAGTATATACACACCATCCTATTTTTGGCAAGAAAAAAGACCAACATTTTCCTGTTGGTCTTTCGTATATGTATCACTTTTCAAAGCGATCTAACATCTCGTCTCTCATTCCGAAACTTACTACTGCAATTCCTATATACATAAACAGAAGGAATGCCGGATGAACTGTGTTGTACCAGCTGCTGTCAACAATTAAGTAAATCGTTAATGCCACAACAAGAACAAACGCTAAGATAAACATATAAAAGTGTCTTGTACTACCCATGATAAACTCCTCTCTTCTCACTTCACCATTCAACAGTTTATTTTATCGAATAATTCGATATGACTCAAGGTTAACTTTCTGTTATGTAATCAAGTTCTACCTTTACAATGTCCTCACATGCTATTGAAATGATTGTTCCTTGTTTATCAATCGCCGTCACTTCTCTATTATCCATTACACGATTTGCTACTCTTTCTAACACTTTTCCTTGGTCTCGATAGCAAAATTCTTTTACATCTTTAATTGTTTCTCCATTTTCTAAATGGTATACCATTCTATAACATCGATATCCCACACTTTCACCCCCGTCTTGTTCGTTTTTTCACATATACATAAAAATGAGTAATCTTTGCCTCATCACATCTTCTTAATTTCAATAAAATTCTAACAAAAATAAATACTTTTATCAAACCGACTTTTTCAACAAAACTACCTATAAAACTACACCTTTACACCATTAGGAAACAAAAAATATATTTTTTAACATTTTCTTCACTATTTCTGCATAAAGTGAAACTTTAATCAGTGGGGATTTTTGTTCATCCCCACTGATTATTAGTTGAACCAATCGGGCATTTACGGACAGTTTATCTCCCACCTGACTTCTTTGCACCAGCTAAGTTTTGAGTTGGAAGTTTACTGTCCGTTAATGCGGGACAAATTATCCATACAAAAAAAGAACCCGCCTCAGCGAGTTCTTCTTTTGTTATTCTAATTAAACTTGTACAGGAGCTGGCTTTGCATAACGTAAAACTGGTTTACGTGCAGCCATCGTTTCGTCTAAACGTTTAATGACTGTCGTATGCGGTGCTTCTTGTACAACTTCTGGATTTTCTTCTACTTCTTTAGCGATTTGAATCATCTTATCAATGAAACCATCTAATGTTTCTTTTGATTCTGTTTCTGTGGGCTCAATCATAATACATTCTTCCACATTTAATGGGAAGTAAATTGTTGGTGGATGGTAACCAAAATCAAGCAGACGTTTTGCAATATCTAATGTACGTACACCAAGTTTCTTTTGACGACGACCTGATAATACAAATTCATGCTTACAATGTCTATCGAATGGAAGATCATAGAATGGCGCTAATCTTCTCATCATATAGTTCGCATTTAATACAGCATACTCCGTTACTGCACGCAAACCATCTGGACCCATAGAGCGAATATACGTGTATGCACGAACGTTAATTCCGAAGTTACCATAGAATGGTTTCACACGACCAATTGCTTCTGGGCGGTCGTAGTTGAAGTGATAACCACTTTCCGTTTTCTCTAAAATCGGTTTTGGTAAGTACGGAATTAAATCAGCTTTCACACCTACTGGACCAGAACCTGGGCCACCACCGCCGTGAGGACCTGTAAATGTTTTATGAAGGTTTAAATGCACAACGTCAAATCCCATATCTCCTGGGCGTGCTTGGCTTAATACCGCATTTAAGTTTGCACCATCATAGTATAATTTACCGCCTGCATTATGGACGATTTCTGCCATTTCTAAAATATTTTCTTCGAATAGACCTAATGTATTAGGATTTGTTAACATAAGTGCTGCTGTTTCTTCGTTTACAACACGTTTTAAGTCTTCTAAGTCAACAAGGCCATTTTCATTTGATTTTACTGTAATTGTTTCAAAACCAGCTACAGTTGCAGATGCTGGGTTCGTTCCGTGAGCAGAGTCAGGTACAATTACTTTCGTACGGTTAAAGTCACCATTCGCTTCATGGTATGCACGAATTAACATTAAACCTGTCCATTCTCCGTGTGCACCAGCTGCTGGTTGTAAAGTAACAGTATCCATACCTGTAATTTCAATTAAATGCTCTTGTAAGTCGTACATTAATTCCATTGCACCTTGTACTGTCTTTTCATCTTGCAGTGGATGAATATTTGCAAATCCTGCGAAACGAGCTACACTCTCATTAATTTTCGGATTATATTTCATCGTACAAGATCCAAGTGGATAGAATCCAGAATCAACACCGTGGTTACGGTTTGAAAGTGCTGTATAGTGGCGCATAATATCAAGTTCAGATACTTCTGGTAGCTCTGCATCTTCTACTCGAATATAATCGCTCTCAAACACATCTTCTAGTTTCACTTCTTCTACATCTAATTTGGGTAAGCTATATCCTATGCGTCCTTCTTTACTCACTTCAAAGATAAGTGCTTGGTCTTGGTTCTTCATTGGATAGCCCCCATTTCGTTTACAAGTGTGTCAATTTCCTCTTTTGTACGAAGCTCAGTTACTGCTACAAGCATATGGTTTTCATGCTCTTTATAATCACGGCCTAGATCGTAACCACCGATAATATTCTTTTGTAATAATGCATCGTTTACTTCTTTCACTGGACGTTTGCAATCTACAACAAACTCATTGAAGAATGGTCCAGCAAATGTTACTGTGAAGCCTTTTGCTTCAAATTGACGTTTTGCATACTGTGCTTTAGAAATGTTTTGACGTGCCATTTCTTTCACACCTTGTTTGCCAAGTGCCGTCATTGCAACAGAAGCTGCTAATGCATTTAACGCTTGGTTTGAACAAATGTTAGATGTCGCTTTATCACGACGAATATGCTGTTCACGTGCTTGTAACGTTAATACAAATCCACGTTTACCATCTGAATCTACAGTTTGTCCAACAAGACGTCCTGGAATTTTACGCATAAATGCTTTCGTTGTTGCAAAGTAACCACAGTGCGGTCCACCAAACTGCGTTGGAATACCGAATGGTTGTGCATCACCGATTACAATATCAGCACCAAATTTCCCTGGTGGTGTTAATGCGCCTAATGATAATGGATTTGAAGAAACGATAAATAATGATTTTTGTTGATGAACGATTTTTTCAATATCAGCTAATTTTTCAACTTGTCCGAAGAAGTTTGGATATTGAACGATTACACAAGCAACTGTATCATCTACTTCACTTTGTAATACGTCTAAATCTGTTACACCATCTTTATGATTAATTTCAACAACTTCAAGATTTTGACCTTTTGCATACGTTTCAAGTACTGCTCTTGATTCTGGATGAACCGCGCTAGATACAAGAATTTTCTTTTTGCGAGTATGGCCAGCTGCTAACATTGCCGCTTCAGCTAAAGCTGTACCCCCGTCATACATAGAAGAGTTTGCTACATCCATTCCTGTTAATTCACAAATCATTGTTTGGAATTCAAAGATTGCTTGTAATTCCCCTTGTGAAATTTCCGGTTGGTATGGTGTATAAGCTGTATAAAATTCTGAGCGAGAAATAACATGATCTACAATTACTGGAGCATAATGATCGTATACGCCTGCTCCTAAGAAAGAAGCGTATTCTTTTAAGTTAGCATTTTTATTAGCCATTTGAGATAGCTCTTTTAAAAGCTCTGGCTCTGATTTTGCTTCTTTAATTTTTAAATCCCCTTTAAAACGAACACTCTCTGGAATATCAGAGAATAATTCATCGATCGTTTGAACGCCGATCGTTTGTAACATTTCTTTTTTGTCTTCTTCTGTCATTGGAAGATAACGATGCAACATGAAATCTACCCCTCTCCCCGTTACTTTGAACGTTTGTAAAATGGTGTTGGAACAACTACTGCTTTGACGCGTTTATTACGAATTTCAATTTCTACTTCTGTATCAACTGCTGCGTATTTTACATCAATTAGTGCTAAACCAATGCTTTTCTTTAACGTTGGAGATTGTGTACCACTTGTTACTTCCCCAATTTTCTCTTCACCAATAAATACAGGGTAATGCGTACGAGGAATTCCACGTTCGATTACTTCGATGCCGACTAATTTACGAGGCGCACCGTTTTCTTTTTGCTCTTTTAACGTTGCTTTTCCAAAGAAGTCTGCTTCTTTATTTGTTTTTACCGCAAAGCCAATTCCAGCCTCAATCGGTGTAATATCTTTTGATAATTCTTGTCCATAAAGTGGTAATGTTGCTTCGAATCGAAGTGTATCACGAGCACCTAAACCACATGCTTTTAAGCCCTCTTCTGCTCCAACTTCAAGAAGTTTCTCCCAAAGTTTTGCAGCATCTTCACTCTTACAGTAAATTTCGAATCCATCTTCACCTGTGTAACCTGTACGAGATACAAGTGCTGGAATTCCATCTACAAAAATATCGTTTTTAAATTTAAAGAACTTAATTTCTTTCAAATCTTCTGACACAACTTTTTGTAAAATGCCTTCTGCTTTTGGTCCTTGAATTGCAAGCTGTGCAACTTCACTAGAAACATTGACTACTGTCGCATCGCCAATTACATGACTTGCTAACCATTCGTAATCTTTCTCGATATTTGATGCATTGATTACTAATAAATAGTCTTCTTCACCACGTTTGTAGATTAATAAATCATCTACTGTACCACCATTTTCGTAGCACATAGCTGTATATTGTGCGCCCCCTACCTTTAAGGTAGATACGTCATTTGTAACAACACGTTGTAAAAATGCTAAACTATCTACACCTTTTACTTCAACTTCTCCCATATGAGACACATCGAACAAACCTGCAGCTGTACGTACAGCTTCGTGTTCTTCTTTAATGCTTGAAAATTGAACTGGTAATTCCCAACCACCGAAGTCGATTGTTTTCCCACCATACTTCGCGTATACATCAAATAACGGTGTACGTTGTAATGTAATCATGCTCTCTCCCCCTTATGCTTTGACAAATCAATAAAAGTTGCTTCCCTTTTCTAAACATTTTCATTCTGAAAAGATAGGATATACGGAATCTCATTATATTTTTTTATGAAAGCGTAAATAAAAAATCACTTTCTTGGATAAAATACGAAAGATTCCACACATTTCACACCATTATCCTAACATCATTCGCTATATTTCATCAATATTCTAGCATAAAAAATAATTTAGAATTTTTTATGTTAAAACACAATAAATACAGCTTTTGAGATTTAATACTTTATTATTGTCTATCATATAGCCTTTAATAACGATAATTATGCCTTCTTTTAAGGTAAATCATCATACATTAAAAAATAATTACTTTAGTTTATAAAAGGTGGGAGAGTTGTAATGAATGTCGATATTTCCGTAGATCGGACGTGGCAAAACAATTTTTTAAATAGAATTGACGAAGATGGTCCTTGGACAAACTGGGATTTATATCACTTAGCTTATGAAACAGAAAAATCGTTACTTGTTCCTACTTTTGATGGACTACAAGCACCGAAACATTTATCCCATTTCACACCGCTTCCGCATCAATTAGAAGTCGCTCAAAATGTGATTGAACAAATGAATGGTAAAGCGATTCTAGCAGATGAAGTAGGCCTTGGAAAAACAATCGAAGCTGGACTTATTTTGAAAGAATACATGGTCCGCGGGCTCGTGAAAAAGGTACTTATACTTGTCCCAGCTTCTCTCGTATCACAATGGGCATACGAGCTGAATACAAAGTTTTTCATTCCCGCTGTAGCACAAAAGAAAAGCTACTCGTGGGAACAAGCTGACGTAATCGTATCATCAATTGATACTGCGAAACGTTCACCACATCGCGATATCGTGTTGAACTTGGAATATGACCTTATTATTATCGATGAAGCACATAAACTGAAAAATAATAAAACAAAAAACTATGAATTTGCACAACGATTAAAAAAGAAGTTTTGTTTATTACTAACCGCTACTCCTGTTCAAAATAAGATTGATGAAATTTTTAACCTTGTTTCTTTATTAAAACCAGGACATTTAGGCAATCAATCCAACTTTGAAGAATATTACGCTTCCAAAAATCGCTCAGCCGAATCAGATGAAGACTTAAAAGCTCTCATTAATAAAGTAATGGTGCGAAATAGACGACATAATACCGGTATCGATTGGCCGAAGAGACATGTACGCACAATTTTTGTTGAGTTTAATGAACAAGAACAAGCTCTATATAATGATATCGAAAATTGGCGAGGACAAGACGCCTTCACATCTGCTTTCTCATCGTTAACTTTAAAACGGGAAGCATGTAGTAGTCGTGAGGCTGTTTACTATTCATTGAAAAAGCATGTAGAAAAAAGACAGAAAGAAAACGAACATTATATAAAAGATCCACATATCGATGTGCTAATGGACAAAATTAATCATATTCCTTTCAACTCGAAAGCAACTAAAGCTCTAGAGCTTATAAAAGAAATTGACGATAAAGTCGTCATTTTCACGGAATACCGAGCATCACAGATGTACTTACAATGGTTTTTACAACAACACGGTATTTCTTCTGTTCCATTCCGCGGCGGATTTAAACGCGGGAAGAAAGATTGGATGAAGGAACTTTTTCAAAATCGTGCCCAAGTGTTAATTGCAACGGAAGCTGGCGGAGAAGGCATTAACTTACAGTTTTGTAGCCATATGATCAATTATGATTTGCCATGGAATCCAATGCGTCTTGAGCAAAGAATCGGACGTATTCACCGTCTCGGTCAAAAGAATGATGTTCATATTTATAACTTAGCTACAAAGCATACTGTTGAAGAACATATTCTGAAACTGTTATATGAAAAAATCAACTTATTCGAGCGTGTTATCGGTGAACTCGATGAAATTTTAACGAGAATTAATATGAAAAACATCGACGCGCACATTCAAGAAATTTTCGCGCAATCAAAAAGCGAAGGTGAAATTAGAATTAAGATGGAAAACTTAACATCTATTATCGACTTTGCGAAACGAAATGAAGCTGAGGTGCAAGGCTATGCAGCAACATGAAATTCATAATTACTTATACAATTTCTTTGAGGCGAATAACTGTGAAATTTTAGAACGTTCTCCTCATTTATTAGATGTACAGTTAACAATTGAGATGGATAAATTATTAATGAATCGCCCTTTTTATTGGCACTATCTTGAGAAAACAGGAGGCGTACCGAATCCGATGCGCCTTACTCTTATTACAAATCCAGAAAATGAAGAAAATGATGGTGAGCTTATTCACTACGGTTCACCACGTCTACATCAAATTTTCCAAACGACAAAAGAATTAGGCTCTTACATACGTTTATATGAGGATGTAAGACATAATGGGGCAACACATACACCGCTCCACCCTTGGCTCGGTATTAATATAAAAGTTTCCTATCAATGTGATCGAAAAAAAGACATCCTTCACTCGATTGGCATTCATCTCATTTCTGGAACAATGATGGCAAACTTTCATGAAACATTAACAAACATTAAACTTACACCAAAAATACCTGATTTTTGTTTTACGCTCTCGCCCATCATTAAACCTCAAAGTGGTTTACAACGTATAGAAGACGCTTTAAAAAATATAATTGCAGAAGATGACCATACGTGGGCAAAAGAAGCAAGAGTGCGTTGGAATCATGATTTAGACCTTTTAAACCGTTTTTATGAAGAAAGTGACGAACTTCCTGAGAGCTATGAAATTGAAAAACAAGCTCTGCAAGAACAGTATGAACCACGTATTACAGTGCAAATTATTAACGGTGGACTCTTTTATGTTACCGCGAAT
Source organism: Bacillus sp. FSL K6-2944 (assembly GCF_038005385.1). NCBI lineage: Bacteria > Bacillati > Bacillota > Bacilli > Caryophanales > Bacillaceae > Bacillus > Bacillus sp. FSL K6-2944. The sequence goes on from NZ_JBBOTE010000001.1 coordinate 3,006,355, forward strand.
CATTTTCTATCAAAATAAAGCTCCTTCTGCTTTAGAAGGAGCTTTATTTCGAGTTACTCTCTATCCTCATTACGCTCTTGTTGTTTTTGCTTTGCCATGCGTTTTTGATACGCACGATCCTTCGCGCTCACATGATTTGCATCAGTTGGAAGATTTTCTTTCGAACGTCCAATTCCATTGCTCATCTTTCCCACTCCTTTTTACGTTTTTCAGAATACATGTTTATTTTCAGCTAGAGTTACAATCCTTATACAAAAAAATAAGAGCAGCCATTGGCTACTCTTACTCGCTCACATATTTTTGAAACATATCATGGATGCCTTTATTTACTAGGTTCGAGATCTGCTCGTCAGATTTATTCGGATAACGATCACGCAATCTGATAGATGCCTTCACCATTAAATTTTCTAATACAGAACGGCCACCTTCTCCATAAATAATTTCAGCATATTTAACAAGCCTTCCATCCTCTACTGTTGCTGGATTATGATTGAAGAAAAATTTACTCATTGTCTCCACCTCTCTCTTTTGATAACGTTTACATTTATATAGATTATTTATGTTATTTATTTCACAATATTGTATGCATGTATATTTAATTAGTTTCATTATAAAGCAACATATCGATAGTAAATATGTGATTTTCCGTCCATTTTGTGAACAAACTAAAAATGAAAGCGTTTCCTTTATTATATACTAAAAAAACTTACTACGCTAGGGGCAATTTTTTTCAATCTACTAATCCCTCAAAAATTGATATATTTTTTCTTTTCCCATTAAACCTTATACAATTTTCAGAAATTATATTATAAAATATATGTATGACTTAAGGAGGCTTTGTATGAATCAAAATAAAAAAGCTATATTAGATCTTGTCTTTTATCTCGTAATCCCATTCCTCATTTGGAAATTTGCAAAACCTTATATCGATCCTTATTACGCGATGTTACTTTCCTCTGTTCCGGGGATTATTTATACACTGTATACCTTTAAAAAAGAAAAACAGTTTAACGTGACAGGGTTCTTTATTTTAATTACACTCATTTCTAATACAACGGTAGATTTATTATCTGGGTCAGCTGAACGAATGTTGTGGAATGATGCATATTATCACATCGTACTCGGTATTATCGTCATCTGTACAATTTTCATAAAAAAACCACTCATGTTATATTTCGCTGCGGATATTGCAGCACTGCAAGGTCATGACCGTGATAAAAGTCGTGAGCTGTATCGTGATAGTCGTATATATCCAGCACTGCAATATTTAACGTTATTTTTCGGGCTACAATTTATATTAAAAAGCTTTTTAAAAATTTATTTCATCTCTGTTTTTGGTGTAGATGGCTACGGTGAAATGAGAGCGATTATGACCGCTGTCGGATGGGGTATTTCTATTTGTATCGGAATAGGGTTCGTATGGGTGAACAATAAAATACATGCCGTTACGGAAGAACAAGAATCCGTGCAGTAAACAAAGATGCCCTAGTGTATTACGACACTAGGGCATCTTTATTTTGCTAGACATATGACTAAAATTTAACTTGATTTTTTTCTTTTACTTTTTACATTTCGATAAAACAAAGCAGCACTCAGCGGCATAACACCAAACCACTTATTCATAAATGGCTCTTTTTCAGCACGGCGTTGTTCTTTCTTTTGTTTTCGATCTTCTTTTGGAGCATCCATATACGACACAAACTGCTGCGTCACAAAGCGAACATAATCATTAGTAGACATATTATCATCACCTCTACTTGATTAGTATGTCCACTTTTTTATACATTAATCTTTTCCCTTAATTCATTCATAATTTGCTTTACAGACTTATTTGTCGTATCGATATGAATATGAGCCTCTTCATAATAAGCTCGGCGTAATTCAAATTTCGTTACAAATGCATCTATATCTTTCTTTTGAAATAGTGGACGTGTCGTATCTTCACGAAGCCTTTCTGCAATTACATGCGGATCACAATATAAATACACGACAGTTCCGTTCTCTTTCATCCACTTGCGATTTTCTGCTCGTTCAATAATTCCCCCACCAGTTGTAATAATGACATTATGGACTGGTAGCGAACGTAACATTTCGCTTTCATATTCCCGAAAAGCCATTTCGCCTTCTTCGGCAAAAATATTTCGAATTGCCTTCTCTTGCTTCTCTTCGATTTTTTGATCAGTATCTACAACATCCATTTGAAGTTCTTTACTTAACGCTTTTCCAATTGTTGTTTTCCCTGCTCCCATGTAGCCGGTTATGTATATAGATTTCATTTTCTGTCCTCTCAATCGTCATTTATTAATTGTTATTATAACGAAAGATGCTACTTTGTTTAATAAAAAAACGTTTTGTTCTTCATACTATGAAGAACAAAACGTAACATTCGCTTTTACTTATAAGTACCTCTTCTCACCCACTGCGTTGCAATCCATTTCTCGCCTTTCGTTACAGGTGCCCCTCCATGTAACGTAAGCTCATTTAGTGATTGATCTTGATAAAAATACTCAAAGTATACTGCCATTCCTTTTCTAGGATGTACAGAAAGATTTAATTTCGGGAAGTACGTTTCCCCGCCTTCTTCTACATCATTTAAGTACATTACAAGCGTACTAATACGATTGTTAGCAGCTGATCTACTATGTTCCGCAAAATAATCATAGTGTGCTTTATATTGTTGATCCACTTCATAATTTAAAATGTGCAATCCTTCACCATGCGACGCAGGAACATTCATGATAGATGAAATTCGTTTTTCAATCTTTGAAGTAAGTTCATTGTCTTCCAAAAATGCACCGCTACTTGTTCGAATATCATTTACATCACGTGATGAACCAACTTTAGAACGCTTCATTTTATTTTTAGACATTTCAATCAATTCATCACACTCTTCATCACTTAGTACATTTGCTAATACGACAATAAGAGGTTCTTCAAATTTTGAAATAATGTGTATTTCTCTATCTTCTGTCATAATCGTATTTCCTTTATGATCAAAAATAGTTTGTTCCTTATTTTCACCTATTTGATTGTTGTTTGTCATTTCCCTATTCTCCCTAAAAATAATGATTGGATAGCATGAATATATCATATTCTTTCTACCTTTCTCTTTTTTGAGAAAATTTAAACTTTTAATCATTATATTTATCCATTTCTTCTAAAAAATCAATTTAATTTACAATAGGAAACCTTGATTTATTTACATATATTTTACATATTATCCTTCTATCCAATCGACTATTTTCCCATCCTTTTTTCTATACCGAAAACCTACCGTATAGAAAGCTTCCTGTTTGAGTGTGCACTGCAACGTAACGAGAATTAAATCATTTTCAAAGACATAATTTCCACTCGCTTCTCCCTTTTCATACTGAAAGAAAAATGTACCTTCTTTTTCTTTTTGCTGTAAATCTTTTTTTATATCTGTAATAGATCGGTTAAGTAATTCATCCAATAAAAACTTTTGTTCTATTTCTATATAAAATTTTTTATCTGTAAACAACATATTTGTTTCGTATATAAAAAAAGAAGTTAATAAAATAAGAAAGATAATCGTTCCAGGCATTGTAAATCCATTTTGCTTTCTCATACGTTTATTCCTATTTCGCTATATCGCATAACTACACCTTCATATATTTTCCCACTAGTATCTTTCACATTTATAATGAGTACATGAGGTGTTAGTTTGTAAGAAACCGTTCCAATATTTTGTAAAACAACTTCCCTCCCGCGCCTATTTACCTTTCTTATAAGACGACTATTCTCTTTTTCATACGATACTTCACTCCCATTACGCGATCGGAATCGTAAAATACTTTCTCCATTTTCAAATGCTAGCTGTTCTCCAGATGATACTTCACGAAACTCCAATTGCATTTGCCCTAAATACACATCCCACTCCCAATCATTTAACCCTTTCGACTGTTTATTTTCCATTTCAATGAAATGTAGGCGGGGAAAGAGCAAAAAAAATATTGATAATAGAAACAGACATACAATCATTTCTATTAATGAAAAACCAAATTCTAATTTATTTTTTCTCCTACATAAAAGCATTGTTCCATCATTCTGTCTTTCACATCTCTCCACATAGTACAAACTTCATTGCCTCCCCAATATGTGTAATACACAATTCCATTTATATTCTTTTCTATTATTCGCTTGTCTTCATTTCCATACATATATATAGCTGCTTCTTTTTTTAATAATCCAGTTGCCTTATAACGAATTTGTATATTTTTTCTTTCTTGCATAACTAATACTGTTTGCGGTAGTAGTAACGATACAGCCATCATTAAAACACTTAACGATACAATCATTTCAGCCATTATGGATCCTTTTTGACATTTCACGATACGTAAATCTCCCTCTTCCAAGCTGAAATACAATTTCATATTTATAATTTCGATACGAAATTATAATCGTACCACCTCTATTAATATTTCCACTTGGATTATATGTCATCGGATTTGGAAACGTATGCAAATCAATTTGTATATCTTCTTCATACTCTCGCTTGACGATATAATACTTTGTACCTGACTCTTTTATAGCATACATATTTCTATCTTTATGCCAACGTAATGTATAGTGCTTTTGACGGTTTATCGCTAATTGCTGCATATACAAAATATCATTTGAAAACTGTCTCAAAAATTGTTCAACTTTTTGTCGCTCGTATAAGGAATGAACACTAAAATACGTAACTATACTTAATACAGAAATAGCAAATAAAACGAGTAACATTTCTAAAAAAGTAAACCCCTGTTGTTTCACAATGCCCTAATTGATACTGCGCCATCATCTGAAATATGAATAGATTCGCCATTCGGGCACTTATCAGTTGTAATATACTTTTCATCTGTCAGTTCTTTTAACGATGGAATTTTATTATGTTGTAATTGATATACTTGTATTTGCGCTTCTATAGATTTCACGTAAGCTGCACAACCTTTTCCTTGGACCGATGAGCGCTGTGTAACTACATTCGGAATAATTAATAGTAATAATATAGTTATGACAACCATTACTAATAGCATCTCTAACAGAGTAAACCCTTCCTCATTCTGCATACAAATGCCCCCTAAATAGAATTCATCATTTGAAACATCGGCATAATCATCGCTAAGTACATAAGGACAACGATTCCTCCAATACATGTAAATAAAATAAGCTGAATGATAACTAACATATGTTTAATTTTCCGTTCCATCTTTTCCATAATAAGATCGCTATAGTCACCTAATTCAATCCCTAAATTGCCGTTTGCTTGTCCATGCGTAATAACATAAGAAAGTTCTTTCTCGTAATACCCACTTTTAGCAATGATAGATTGTAACTGTTCTCCTCCAATTAATTGTCTTTCAATCCGGCTCGCTTCATATTTAAAGAACGGATGATATCTTTGCTCCATCATTATTGTTAAAGCTTCACATACTGATAGTCCACCATTTAATAAACCACTCAACTGAGTAGCAAAATAATGTGAATGCTTTAAAATAAGAAATGTTTTGATGAGGGGAATACGAAGCATAATTTTTACCTGTCTAATATGTGGAAGTTTCCTAAAATACAACATGTATAAAATACCTCCAATAATAACAGTTAAAATAGCGGTTAAAATAATGTAAGGTAGCAGTTTTATTGCACTTAAAATTTGTTCTGTAAGTAGTGGTGTATTAGAACCGAACGAACTATAAACCATTTCAACCTGAGGTAATAAAATGAGTTTAAAAATAAAGAGCATGATTAGTAGAAAAAACATCAAAAACATAGGATACTGCATTATTTTCATCATGTCTCTCCTATACTTATCTTTCTTATAAAGAAGTGCACTTCCTTGTTGCAAAGCAAAAGAAATATCACCATGTTGCTCGGCATAAAATAAATAACTTAACATGTCCTGATGAAACTTTAACTGATGAAAAGAATCGTGTAGACTTTTCCCATCTTTTAACCCCTCAATCATGCGCTGCAATTGTACTTTCTTTTCTACAGGTAATTGAAACTGTAAAAATTCTAATGCTTGTAAAAGAGAGTAGCCTTTTTCTAATAATTCTCCTAAACGTTTCAATAATACTACTTGATCACTTAAACTCCATGTTTTCTTAAACATAAACATCTTCTTCTAAAAAACCTAAAGCATATCCTTTTCGTATTGACGATTCTAAAGTCTCATGTTTGTAAGTAACACATTCTCCACCAGCTTCTTTAAGCGCTTGTTTTAACTCATATCCATATAGTAGCTCATATATGCTAGCCTGCCTTACTTGCCTCATTGATTTACATAAAGTTGAGCACTTTCCTCTGCAAAACGGACACTTCAATTCGACAAGTCGCTGTGCAGCTACAGCCAATAAAGACTGTTCAATCTCTTGCCTCGTTATACCATAATCCATGAAGCGAATGATTGCTCCTTTCGCATCATTCGTATGCAGTGTTGTCATTACTAAATGTCCTGTCAAACTTGCTCTTATAGCTATTTTTGCTGTTTCTTCATCACGGATTTCACCGACTAAAATAATATCTGGATCATGACGTAAAATAGCCTTTAATCCTGTTTCATATGTGAGACCCGCTTTTTCATTTATTTGAATTTGTAATACATCGTCACTTCTTTTTTCAACCGGATCTTCAAGTGTAATGATGCGACGTGTTTTCTTTTTTCTAATTACCTCTAATAATGCATACATTGTCGTCGTCTTCCCAGATCCAGTCGGTCCAGTAAACACAAGTAGCCCCTGTGAATAGCGTAAAAACGAGAGTAGTTTTGCTGCCGTACTTGGAAATAACGAAAGATGTGATAAGGGCTGAACAGATGCTTGTAAATGAAGGCGAATAACGAGACTTTCTTGATATACTGTTGGAAGTGTTGAAAGGCGTAAATACACTTCTTGTCCATCAATTTGCAAATACAACGAACCATTCTGTGGCTTCCGTTTCTCGCCTATGTCCATAGATGCTAAAAATTTGAAATGTGAGACAAGTTTTTCTCCAAATTCCTTTTCAATACACTGTCTCGTCATTAAATCTTTTCCTATACGTAGTTGAACCGCTACATCCTTCTGCCGGGGCACAATATGTAAATCTGACGCTTGTACCCTACACGCTTCTTTTAAAATTGCATTCGCAAAAATTTCAATCCCATTCATCACTTTTCCCTCCTCACTATGTATATAGCATGAAAACATGCGCAATAAAAATTTGGACTTTTGTATTTTCAATAGAGGAAAAAGGAAAAATATGTTTGTGAAATTATGAACAATTTCCGAATTATTGTCTGAAATTACCTATACTCATGTTTATCTGTATTATAATGTTATTATCTTGGATAAAGTGATAAAGGTGGAGATCCTCATGGAACAAGCTTTAAAAATTACAGGTGTATTATCTGACCCAACTCGTTATTACATTTATAAATATATTTCGCAAAAACATAGTTACGTAACGGTACAAGAAATTGCAGATGAGTTTGACATTCATCCAAACGTAGCGCGTTTACATTTATCTAAATTAGAAGATGTTCATATGCTAAAATCGGAAACGAAGAAAACTGGAAAAGGCGGACGACCGAGCAGATTGTATGTCTTATCTGAAGATGTTATCCAATTACAATTTCCATTCCGTGATTATCAATTGTTAGCAAGAATCGCATTTAATTCTTTACTTAGTCTTGGTGCTGCTGGTGAGAAAGCGCTATACGAAACAGGAAAACAATTCGGAGCTGAATTAATGCAACAACATATGCAACGTTTAAATGTGAGTGAAGATGCTTTAACAGTGGAACAAAAAGTTCAAATTGCAAAAGAAGCTTTCTCAACAGCTGGCTTATCACCTGCATTTGAATTAAGTGCAGATGGAACAAAAATTTTCTATGATGTACACAATTGTCCATTTAAAGAAGTTGCTGTTCATCATCCAACTGAAATTTGTAACATGCACGGAGATATGATGAAAGGGATTTTTGAAATCCTATTCCCTAACATGGAATTAACTCGAAATGATAGTCTATTAGATGGATGTAAATCTTGTAATTATAAACTAACAATTTAATTTTTCATATAAAAAGAAGCCAATAATAATTGGCTTCTTTTTATATGAACGAATATTTACAATAGTAAGAAAAATAAACTATAATGAGGTGAGGTTTACTTTTTTTAGAAAAGGAGGGAGATGGCATGGAGCGCATGTTTCGCGTTCTCGGCTTTTGGACTGGAATTTTCTCGGTTATGTTTTACGTAGGGGATATGCAACCGGCCGCACTACTATTTTTAGGACAAACAGGTTTCTTCGTACTTTTAAGCTATTTAAAATTAACAGAGCGTATGTATATATACGTATTTGGGGCATATTTAACTGTTTTCTTCATAGGATTTACATACTACACGACATTCTTACTTGTGCCTGGGGCTGGACATTAAAAGATGGCATTTTGCCATCTTTTTTTTTAATTCCGGAATTTCCTAGTTGACTTATAGGTTTTATTACCTTATATTCTATATAACAGATTGGAATTAGGGGGAATCAACATGAATACACTGCTTGTCGGAATTAACGTTGCAGTCATGCTCATCTTAGTTGGCGTATTATATTATATGCAACGTAAGCATGTATCTTTTAATAAACGTGTATTTACCGCTTTAGGAGTCGGAATTTTATTCGGTCTTATATTACAATTTATTTATGAGCCAACTTCTAAAGTAATTATTGAATCAAATACTTGGTTTGGCTTAATCGGTAACGGTTATGTAAAATTACTTCAAATGATCGTTATGCCACTTATTTTAGTATCTATTATTTCAGCATTTACAAAATTACAGTTAACGAAAAACCTTGGTAAAATTAGTGGCCTTATTATCGGTATTTTAATTCTTACTACAGGAATCGCTGCAGCTGTCGGTATCGCTGCAAGTGCAGGATTTGATGTATCTGCAACCGGCCTACAACAAGGTGATGCAGAATCTGCTCGTCTGAAACTAGTTGAAGAAAGATTTACTTCTATTGAAAAGACAACAATTCCAGATAAATTATTAGAGCTATTACCTACAAATCCGTTTCTTGATTTAACAGGCGCTCGTCCAACATCAACAATTTCTGTCGTAATATTTGCAGCCTTTATCGGCATTGCCTTTATAGGTGTAAAACGAAAATATCCAGAACAAGCAGAGCTATTTAAGAAGATGCTTGATGCTGTATATGCAATCGTAATGCGTATGGTAACATTAATTTTACGCCTTACTCCATACGGCGTATTAGCTCTTATGGCAAAAACAGTTGCTGGTAGCGACATAAATGCTATTTTAAAACTTGGCAACTTCGTGTTAGCGTCTTACGTAGCACTTATCGTAATGTTCGTTATCCACTTATTATTAATTGCGCTATCTGGTTTAAATCCAATTCAATATTTAAAAAAGGTGTTCCCTGTATTAACATTTGCATTCACATCTCGCTCTAGTGCTGGTGCGATGCCATTAAATATTGAAGCGCAAAAAGAAAAGCTTGGTATTTCCGAAGGAATTGCAAACTTCGCAGCTTCATTTGGGGTATCTATCGGACAAAACGGTTGCGCAGGTATTTATCCAGCAATGCTTGCAATGATGGTCGCTCCAACTGTAGGAATTGATCCATTACAACCACAATTTATTTTAACTTTAATCGCTGTTGTTGCTATTAGCTCATTCGGTGTTGCCGGAGTTGGTGGCGGCGCAACATTCGCAGCTTTAATCGTACTATCTACAATGAACTTACCAATCGGTATTGTTGCTCTAGTTATCTCGGTTGAGCCATTAATCGATATGGGGCGTACAGCTCTTAACGTAAGTGGCTCTATGACAGCAGGTCTTATTTCAAGTAAATGGCTTGGTGAATTAGATCAAGATACGTACAATCAAGATGATACAAAAACTGGTGAAATTGCTTCATAATGAAAAAAGACGCTAACATACAATTGTTAGCGTCTTTTTTATTCCGTCCCCTCTTTATAGATTTTATCTTGAGAATTATCACTCTAAGTATTCTTCTAGTTGCTCTTTTAACTCTTCCTCAATCTCATAACAAGATTCATCAGCGAGTTCCCCTACTTTCTTACTCCCCAAAATGTTTGATTGAATTGGCATTCCTAAAAAGATTCTTTCACATTTCCAAATTGGAATATTATGAAATCCAATCAGCTCTTTTTCTTCATCTAATATAGCTATAGCAACTGATGAATAATAACCCACCTCAAAGGGATTCTCTTTTTCTCTTGCAAATCCCATATCTAATTCCATGTGTTTTTCTATGTATAAATGTGAATACTCTTTATGCAGTTTAAGTGATATTCGCTCTATTTCCTTCTCCATACATTGAATGTTCTCTTTTAACTCCAACGTAAACTCCTGTTCTTTATATTTCATTTTCGCCTCCTTAAACATAGAAAAAGAGAATACAATAACATATCCTCTTTCCTCAAATATATTTCATTATCTCACAGCCCGTCCTTTTCACAAATAACCATTTTGTTCGCACCATTTATGAAATTGTCCTACGTCTACTCCAACTAACACGATATCCTTTAGCTCTACATCAATGACTTGTTCTCCAATTACAATAGCAAACTGCGATGCTAATTTTGTCTCATTTTTCTTTACAATTCCAATTCGGTTCCGATGCGGTCCATCTTTTATATATGCTTTTTGTCCTACAATATCAAAGTTCAAAATTCTCACCTGTTATGAAGTGACCTTTGTCAATAGTTTTTCACCCATAATATTTTTCTTGATGGCATACAAAAGCTTCAGAAATAAGATCTATCGACAGTTAACCACTCTGTTATTCGTGGATTGGTTACCTCAGGTTAATGGTTCGTCGTTAGGCTCTTATAATCTCACTGCGTGGATCACACCTTTTCAAATTCTAATAAATAGCTTGTTTATCAGAATTTCAGCCATGCCAGAAGAGGTGAGTCATAGATAGCCAGACCTGTAATTCACTATCTCTGAAGCTCATCTATGCCATCAATTGATACCTTTGGTTTCTAACTATGAATGAATCAATCAACTTCATATCCTTCCCTCTTTATTTTCGGTGAATTTTACCTGTTTCTAATCCCCATATAAAACACCCCAGTTCTCTTGCGATAGCTGTAACGGCAACATTTCTAGGTTTCCCTTGATATATCATGCGATAATATTTTCTTTGTAACCTTTCTACAGCCTGATCCGCATAAGCAATCACTTCGCTTCGTTGCCCTTTTTGTCTTGCTTTCACTCGCTTCGATTTTAATCCGATTGTTCCTTTTACCAACGCATTTGCACATTCTACAAGAGTAGACCTAACGGTCGAATTTCCTTGTTTTGTAATCGAACGTCGACTGATTTTTTCTCCACTTGAGCTTTCGCTTGGTGTCAATCCTACATAAGCCATAAATGCTTTAGCCGTGGGAAAACGAGTGAAGTCTGCAATTTCCACATGAACAGTCATTGCCGATGTTGTATCTATACCTTTTAAGCATCTTAAATTTGCGATTGGTTCTTCGTACCTTTCACGATGAGATAATTCTTCTAATCTCAGACTGAACCGCTCAATTTTATCGACTAGAACATCATACTGTAATAGGTATTCGCCTAACGTTTCTTTGAATAATCCTTGTAGATCAAGATTCTTTAACCATTTCATATAAGCGATTGTCCAGCTTGATTTCCCTTCATACACATAGCCATGCCTTAAAAGGAATGCTTTTATCTGTTGTTTTATTTTTTTCAAAGATGTTTTAAAATCACCTAACATGCGGATATACTCTTTCACGGCAACATCCTCTTCTTCTGGAACATATACTTCTTTATAGGTGCCATTTGCTAAATTAAGAGCAATCATTTTGGCATCGAATTTATCATTTTTAACCATTTTATTTTTTGATGAACTGTACATTGTTGTGGGAGCTAAAATATCACAATCAATTCCATTTTGTTCAAGAAGATTATGAAGTGAATACCCTAAACAACCAGCCTCATATCCAGCTTTAATTTTTATATCTTCACCATATTTTGTTTTCAGTTTCTCAACGAATTTTTTTACGAGAGATACATTTGAAGCACATCGTGCTTCTCTTACAATTTCCCCAGTTGTTCCGTGTAGTGCACATAAGCTAAAACTTTCCTTGTGGACATCCATCCCAATATAGATTATATTTTCCATAGTGGCCTCCTATTATCATAGGGTATAACCCCATTCATAATGTTTTCATTCATTATTATGGGTTAAAATCCCTGACTTGATAATCTAGGAGGTCGCTTCATATTATCTCTTTTACTGCGCTCAAATTGGAAATACGATCTCCACCTCGGAAAATTTCCTTTCATTGCACTATTTCTATATATATATGACGAAACAATAAAAGAGTCCTTCCTTCTTTACAATTATTTTTTCTTTGTTTCATTTTTGTGATTGAAACGTAAAGTTTATAATAAAATACACTTGGAAGCGCTTTCTATGTAATTTTTTATGTTATAATATATAAGTAGAACTTCGTAAAGAGGGTTAAAAAATGAATACAAAAATGATTAAAAAAGTAATTGAAGCATTAAAAGTATATGGCTTTCAGGATGTATCATTCTGTGACAAAACGAGGCAATTTTTATTTCATAACGAAACCGATATTATGAGCGGCTATGCAGAAATAACATATAGTAGTCAATTTGAAAAATTCAACGTACAAATTCATCCAATTGAAACACATCACCAAGCAGAGTTACAAGAGATTGAAAGACATATACAAGCTTGTATAAGAAAAGTGGAATATTTAAACGCACTTCTTACCGGGCAGACAAAACTAGATGATAAAATTATTATTATGTAAAAAAAGAACGTGATCCAATCACGTTCTTTTTTCATTATACGTTCATCTTTTCCTTTAGTTGTAATCCTGTAACAGATTCTAATACATCCATCGATTCTCCAAATGTCATATCAAAAATTGTCTTGTCCTCTATGTATGAAAACTGTCTGAAACGCTTTTCTAACACCTTCACAGCATCTGATGTAAAGTTTGCACTATCAATGCCAAATTCTGTTTCAAGAAGAACGATCCAATCTAACACATGAAAACCTAATCCATTGACGAATGAAATCAATTTTTCTTCTGGGTTTGAAGATAAGAATACTTGGCGTTCCATCTCACTAAAAAGTTCTTCTCCTAAGATTTCAGCTAACTCATCATCATGTTCACGTTCAACAAGTTCTTCGTAGCCGTAATCATCCACAAGCTCTTCTACTTCTTCACTATCCTGACAAAGCAATTGACTAAGAAGTGCCTCTTTCTTAAATTCACTATTTTGTACGACTTCTAAAAAGCTCGTTTCCCATCCATTTTCTAATTTCATATTATGTACTCCTTTATATACGTTTCTTATCATCACTGTACCCAAAAGATCACTTTTATAACCTTTTAGGTAGTTACTATTATTTCATATGATTCATAACATAAGATGCAAACTCAGCTACATCTCCTTCAAAAATATTTATTTCTGGCAAGTGATAGAACGTTGTTTGGAGCGGGCTTCCTGCATGATATACATATATCGTTTTCTCTAGTGCAATCGCCATTCCAAACTCTGTATGGCTCCCATTTCCGCCATCTAATATAAGTAAAAATACATCCGCTTCTTTTACAGCATTTTGTTCTGCCTGACCAATTTCTCTTAATTGTTCTTCATTTGCTGCTTTTTCGTTTTTGGTCCAATCATATGTATGGTGCCATCCTGCATGTTTCAGTTCATTTGCTACGGAACGTACAAGATGTTTATTTTGGAAACCTGAGGCGATATAAAAATTCATTTATATACACTCCTTCATTATGTATAGGGAAACTCCTTTTTAGCGTTATTTGTTATAGCTACAATAAAGAACAACTTCAAAAAAAATCCCCATCTTTAAAACTTATTTGCGTTTAAATGATGGGATGCTTCATGGTCTTCTTTTATTTTTTGTTTTTTATAACTTTCATCAGCTAACATTTCTAGTTCAGCTGTTATCTCCGACTTTTCAAGCTCTCTTTCTTGCGAAAATTTCCTTGAAATATAAACAATAACACTACCAACGTACAACACAAAGCATATAATAAGTGCAGTATTTTCATAGAGACTTAGCTCCAACACAGTCACTCCTAATCCATTCGTATTTTCACGCCTCATTAATTGGAATTTCCCTATTAACCCATTTGTTATCCCGCTATTTGAGGGCAGTAAGACTCCCTCCTCAAAATTCAGTAACAGTAAAGAAGTTAGATGTGGGATGCACCCAACTGATTAAAGTTTCACTTTATTGTAACATAAAAATATCAATTCTTGGAATCTTTCACCCTACTAAAAGAGGCATGATTATTTCATCATGCCTCTGAAATATTTTGAATGATTGTTTTAATTGCTTCTTTTCCATTATATTTTTTTAGTGCTGTTTTATACTTCTCATTATTTTGATTTAATTCTTCGACATACTTTATAAGAGATTTTACATTTACATCTTCTTCATATAATACGGAGGCATATCCTTGTCTTTCAAAGGACTCTGCATTTAATATTTGATCTCCACGGCTTGCAAATTTCGATAATGGAATTAAAACCATCGGCTTTTGTAATGTTAAAAATTCAAAAATTGCGTTGGAGCCCGCGCGTGAAATAACAAAATCTGTTACCGCTAATATATCTGGCAGTTCTCCATGTACATATTCAAATTGTCTATATCCTTCTTTATTTTGTAAACTTTCATCAAGGTTACCTTTTCCGCAAAGGTGAACAATTTGATACTTTTTAAGAAGTTCTGGTAATGCTTCTCGAGCCGTATCATTAATTTTTTTCGCGCCCAAGCTGCCTCCCATAATCGTAATAACTGGCTTTTTACGTGAAAAACCTAAAAACGCTAAACCTTTTTCACGATTTCCCTTCAGCACTTCTTCACGTACAGGAGACCCCGTATATATTACTTTTTCTTTCGGTAAATGTTTCGCTGCTTCTTCAAATGTAACAAATATTTTCGAAGCAAAACGAAGCGCAATTTTATTTGCTAGTCCTGGCGTCATATCAGATTCATGTAATAAAACTGGTACTCTATTTAGCCATCCGCCAATTACGACTGGTACAGATACGAAACCGCCTTTTGAAAAAATCACATCTGGTTTTAGTTTTCGAATTCTTACATACGCATCCATAACACCCTTCATTACAAGAAAAGGATCTTTTATATTTTTTAAATCAAAATAACGACGTAGCTTTCCACTCGAAATACTATAGTAGGGAATGCCTTCCTTTTCTATAATCGTTTTCTCAATACCTTGGTGAGAACCAATATAAGAGATATCCCAGTTGTTTTCCTGTAAATATGGGATAATGGCTAAATTAGGTGTTACATGTCCTGCCGAACCGCCACCTGTAAAGACTATTTTCTTCATACGTCTCCCCCTTCTAGACTATAATACACTAAAATATCTTGCCTCAGGGTGAGAAAATACCATAGCCGTTACGGACGCTTCTGGCTCCATCATGAATCCTTCTGTTAATGAAATACCTATTTCCTCTGGATGAATTAAGCGAAATAGCTTTTCTTGATCTGCAAGTTCTGGACACGCCGGATAACCAAATGACACTCGTATTCCTCTATATTTCGTACGGAAACGTTCTTCCATCGTCAGTTCAGGTGAGTCCGGAATGCCCCAGCGGTCACGAATGAGCATATGTGTTTTTTCAGCAAGTCCTTCCGCTAATTCAAGCGCTAACGATTGAATGGCATGACTACGTAGGTAATCACCTTTCGCCTTCCACTCTTCAGCAATATCCCGAACTCCTTCCCCAACCGTAACAGATAAGAAAGCAACATAGTCCATCTCATCTCCTATTGGGCGCAAATAATCACCTAAAGTACGATAGGGAGCCTTTCCTTGTCTAGGGAATGTGAAACGCTCTATAACACGCGTATGATCTTCTGGATCATATATTACAATGTTTTGTCCGTCGCTTTGCGCTGGGAAAAATTGATACACTGCTTTCGGCTTTAACCAAGATTGTCCTTCCTGCAATAATTCATCTATTAAATCATTTAATTCATGTGCTCTCTTATCTCCCTCTTTCAAAAGCTTCTTCACATTTCCTTTTAATCCAAGGTGATGCCCAAGTAGCATTTGTCTATTCAGAAATGGTGCGAGATGAAGGGCGGGAACATCTCGTAATACAATTCGTTTTGTTGAATCAGGCACCATAACCTCTGATTTTGGTAATGGCTCAATTACTGCTGGAATTTCTACTTTCTTCTCCTCTTTTTTTACGATATGAAGATGACGTTCTTTTTTATCCTGCTTCATCTTCTCACGCTCTTCTTCTTTTTGAAGCTTATTAATAATATCGAGCCCCGTCATCGCATCACTCGCATAACAAACGAGTCCTTTATATGATGGTGAAATCCGATTATCTGTAAACTTTCTCGTTAACGCTGCACCACCTACAACAATGGGCACATCAATATTTGCCGCTTTTAAATCTTCAGCAGTCGTTACCATTTGTTGAGCTGATTTTACTAATAAACCTGAAAGGCCTATAATGTCCGGCTTCTTTTCTTGTACTTCTTGAACAATTCGATCCGAACGTACATTAATTCCTAAATTAATAATCTCATATCCGTTATTCGCTAAAATAATTTCAACGAGATTTTTCCCAATATCATGCACGTCACCTTTTACAGTTGCTAACAATACTTTCCCTTTTTTCGCACTATCACTAGATTCCATATGTGGCTCTAAATAGCTTACAGCGGCTTTCATACTTTCGGCACTTTGCAATACTTCAGCAACAATAAGTTCATTATTATTAAATAGTCGTCCTACCTCGTCCATCCCTGTCATAAGCGGACCGTTAATAATATCAAGAGGTTTTCTTCCTTCTTCAAGTGCAAGACTTAAATCCTCGTGTAATCCTTGTTTTGTACCTTCTACAATATAATTTGCTAGTCTTTCATCAAGCGTTAACGTTTCTTGCACAACGACATCTTTCTTTTTAGCAACTCGGTAAAAGTTTGTAAATTCTTCTAACGTCTCTTTCGTCGTTTCAAACAGTAATGCATCTGCAAGGCGTTTTTCTTCCTCTGGAATCGACGCATAGCGTTCTAATTTTTCCGTATTCACAATCGCGTAATCTAATCCTGCTTTCGTAGCATGATATAAAAAAACTGAATTTAATACTTCACGTCCAGCCGGTGGTAAACCAAATGATATGTTACTTACACCTAAAATCGTTAAACACTCTGGTAACGCTTCTTTAATAAGGCGAATTCCTTCTATAGTCGCTGCCGCTGAGCCAATATATTCTTCATCACCTGTCCCTACTGGAAACACAAGTGCATCAAAAATAATATCTGACGGGCGTATCCCATACTTCTTTGTAAGTAATTCATAGCTTCTTTTCGCAATTTCTATCTTTCGTTCCGCACTAACCGCCATACCGTCTTCATCAATTGTTCCTACAACTATAGCGGCACCATACTTTTGAAGAAGCGGTGTCACTTTTTTAAATCGTTCTTCTCCATCTTCTAAATTAATTGAATTAATAACAGCTTTTCCTTGAATATAAGTAAGAGCTCGCTCCATCACATTTTCATCTGTTGAATCAATCATAATCGGTACTTTTAAAACTTTCGTAACTTCTGCTAAGAAGTTTTCCATATCTTCTATTTCATCGCGATCAGGATCTGCCATACAAATGTCAATAATATGAGCATTTTTCTTCACTTGCGCTCTTGCCACTTCAGCAGCCTCTTCAAATTTCCCTTCTGCTACTAAGCGTTTAAATTTACGTGACCCAATAACATTCGTTCTTTCACCTACAAATAACGGTCTCATAGACTCATCATATTGCAGTGCTTCTAATCCACTAATTCCATGTCCTTCTCTCTCATGATGGTCACGAGGCCTAAGAGATGCTAGCGCGGATTTCATTGCTTTTATATGTTCTGGTGTCGTGCCACAACAACCACCAATAATATTAACCCATCCTTCTTCAGCAAATCGCTTCACCTTTTCAGCAAGAGAAGATGGAGATTCATGGTAATGTCCATCTTCATCAGGAAGACCTGCATTTGGATAACAAGAAATGTAACACTCCGATAAATCAGATAGTGAACGAATATGGTCCCTCATAAACTCCGGACCAGTCGCACAGTTTAACCCAACAGATAATGGTTTCATATGTTCTACTGATAAATAAAAAGCTTCAATTGTTTGCCCAGCCAGAGTCGTTCCCATTGGCTCAATCGTTCCTGAAATCATAATAGGAACCGTTTTTTTCAGTTCTTCAAAAGCGGCTTGAATTCCAATATAAGCTGCTTTCACGTTACGCATATCTTGACTCGTCTCAACGAGTAATACATCAACTGCTCCTTTTAATAATCCTCGTGCCTGCCTTGTATAAGCCTCAATCAATTCTTCAAAAGTCACACCACCTGTAACACTAATTGCTTTCGTTGTTGGTCCCATCGCTCCCGCAACATATACTTCCTTCCCGCTTTCTTTAACAGCTTGCTTCGCCAAAAGTGCTGCCTTTTCATTTAGTTCTTCATCTAAATGAGACAGATCATAATCACTTAGTACAATATTCGTTGCCCCAAATGTATTTGTTTCAATAATATCCGCTCCAGCTTCAATATAAGCTTTATGAATCTTTAAAATAACGTCTGGTCTTGTTTCCACTAAATATTCATTACAGCCCTCGTACTCTTCTCCTCCGAAATCTTCAGCAGTTAAATCCTCTTGCTGAATCATTGTCCCCATCGCACCATCTAATATTAAAATGCTATTTTTTAATTTTTCTTCTATACACTTCATCAATTAATACCTTCTTTCACTTCTTGCTTTTCTCTTACATATTTAACAAGATGTTCTGTAATTTCATACTTTAAAAATGGTGTAATAAGATAAATACCATTAAAATATTTCATCGCTGCGTCGACCAATTCTTGTGAAATGCGGATCCCTTCCTCAATTGCTGCCTCTTTCGTTTCATGTCCATCCATTCTCTCTCTTATTTCTTCAGGAAGAGTAATACCCGGCACCTCAAAATGAAGAAAATCTGCATTCCGCTTACTTACTAACGGCATAATTCCAATAAAAATAGGTTGTTCCAAATGCTTTGTCGCTTCATACACTTCTTCAATTAACTTGATATCGTAAATTGGCTGAGTTAAAAAATACTCCGCTCCAGCATCTATTTTTCGTTCCATTCGCTTAACCGCTGCTTTTAAGTGCCTCACGTGAGGATTAAATGCGCCGCCTACAGAAAACCTTGTCGCCGGTCCAATTGATTTCCCTAAAATTGAACGTCCATCGTTCATTTCTTTAATCATTTTAATAAGCTCAATAGAGGATAAATCATATACAGAAGTGGCACCGGGAAAATCACCAACGCGCGCTGGATCACCAGTTAAAGCTAACACTTCTTCCATCCCTAACGCCGATAAACCTAACAAATGAGATTGTAGTCCAATGACGTTATGATCTCTACACGTTAAATGCGTCAATACTGGGATATCATGCTTCGTTAATAACGCACCCATCGCCATATTAGAAACACGAGGCGATGCTAATGAATTATCTGCTAGAGTAATAGCATCTGCTCCCGCTCTTTTTAACGCTCTTGCTCCTTCAAAAAAACGCTGTGTATCTAACGTTTTCGGTGGATCTAATTCCACTACAACTGTTGTTTGTTTTTTCGCTTTCTCTGCTAGAGTGACGTGAGCCTTCGAACGTTTCTCATGCGTATGAACGACTTTCGGCCTTTGAATCGTGTCTTTTTCTATTACAGGGGTAATATTCGCAACAGCGCGCTTCATACTTTGAATATGTTCTGGAGTCGTACCACAACAACCACCCAATAACCGAATACCTTGCTCAATAAATCTCGGTGTCATCGCTTCAAAATAAGCTGGACTTCCCTCATATACGTAACGTCCATCCACATAATTCGGGAGGCCTGCATTTGGGTATGCTGATAAATAGCCATTTTGAGGAATCGATATCATTTTGAAAGCTTCCGTCATATGAAGCGGCCCTAGTTGACAATTCAATCCAACAACATTTGCACCGTAATCTATAAGTTGCTTTAATATTTCATTGACATCATTTCCATTTTGAGTCGTACCTGCTTCATGTAACGCTAATTGCGCAACAATTGGAATATTCGTTTGCTTACGCAATACTTTAACGGCATGAAGTAATTCAAATTCATCGTAAAAAGTTTCTAATAGTAATCCATCAACCTGTTCTTCTAGTAAAGCCCCTGCCTGTTCAAGTAACATAAACTCTCTTTCCATATCAGTCGTTGTAACAGCTCCGATATGTTTCATACCACCAATTGTTCCTAAAATTGCATTTTTATCTGTCACAGATGCTTTCGCTAGTTTTACTGCCGCTCTATTAATTTCTGTAACTTGATTTTCTAAACCATACATACGTAATTTCGCCTCATTTGCTCCATACGTATTCGTTTGAATTACATCTGCTCCAGCAGCTACATATTGTTTATGAATCGATATAATTAAGTCTGGATCAGATACATTCAATTCTTCAAAGCTACTTTGCAAACCATGTGAATGCAATAACGTCCCAACCGCACCATCACCTATTACAATTCCTTTTGATAATAAATCTAGTAATTTCACGACTCTCCCTCATTTCTATCAATATAAAAACCCCCTCTTCACTTTGAAGAGGGGGACATAATCGTTCCTCCTCTTATTATGCAAAACATTCGTTTTGCAGGTATTAGCACCGTTTCAAACATTTCGTTTGAAGGTTGCCGGGTTTCACAGGGCCTTTCCCTCCACCGCTCTCAATAAGAGTTGTCTTTATTATTTTATTTATGTAGCTAAAAGGAAATGCGTTCCCCTTTTAACAATGTTTGTTAATTTTTTGTAACTACTCAGCCACCTTTCGGTGTCTTTTTTAAATTTTACTAGTTTCATATGCCTCCCATTTGTAAATACTGAGTATATCAAACAGGGGAGGTGAATCTTATGGTCGATCGAAAAATTATTTTAGATACATATAAAAAAGGACCTGAAGCTGTTATTTCTTTATTTGAAGAAACATTTTCTAAGTTAGAAAAACGTATACAAGAACTAGAAAATGCTTCAAAAAAAAACTCCAAAAATAGTCATAAGCCACCTTCTACAGATGGTTTGGGTAAGCCCGTTA
Source organism: Bacillus sp. FSL K6-2944 (assembly GCF_038005385.1). Lineage (NCBI taxonomy): Bacteria > Bacillati > Bacillota > Bacilli > Caryophanales > Bacillaceae > Bacillus > Bacillus sp. FSL K6-2944. The sequence continues at coordinate 3,027,560 of NZ_JBBOTE010000001.1, forward strand.
CAAAAAGTTTGCGCAAACCGTCTCATCGTCAAACGGGTGGCCAGTTGGGCCACAAGGGACATACTCTTGGTTTGACAGCGACTCCAGATCATACGATTACACATTCTCCTACATATTGTACTTGTTGTCATACTTCCTTGAACCACGAGCCTGTAAAAGGGTATCGCATTCGCCAAGTGTATGACTTACCACCTATTCAGATCGAAGTGACAGAACATAAAGTAGAACAGAAAGAATGCCCACATTGCCATTCTATCCAAGAAGCCCAATTTCCTTCGACAGTATCTCGTCCTGTTCAATATGGTCCAAATATAAAAAGACTGATTCCCTATTTAACGCATTATCAATGCATTTCTTTGAAGCGAACAAAAGAATTCTTTCAGGATTGTTTTGGACATTCTATAAGCGAAGGAACCCTGGTAAATCATACACAGGCTTTCGCTTCTCAATTGCAGCCATTCATAAAAGAAGTAAAGGAAAAGATTCTGCAGTCTCCTGTTGTCCATTTTGATGAAACTGGTATGCGTGTAGAAAACAAAACACAATGGTTACATACTGCCAGTACACCGGAGGTGACATTGCAACATATTCATCAAAAACGTGGAAAAGAAGCAATGGATGCTGGAGAAATCTTGCCATCTTTTTCTGGAATTGCGATGCATGATGGTTGGAAATCGTATGATGCGTATACAGATTGTCGTCACGTTTTATGTAATGCCCATCTCTTACGAGATTTACAAGGAATTATAGATAGTACTGGAGAACAATGGGCACAACAGATGCAGAAATTTCTAACGCAAGCGTTGACGATGAAAAAGCAATCCGAAGGTACCATGCCAAAAGCGACGCAAAAGAATCTGTTTATTATGTATCAATCCATATTGAAAGAACAACAGATTCTTTCCACGAAACAAAAGAAGAAAGGAAAGCAGACGCCTTCTCAAAATTTATGGAATCGCTTCGTCAAGTATTCTGACAGAATTCTAGCGTTTTTAGAACATCCAGCCATTCCATTTGATAACAATCAAGCAGAACGGGATATTCGGATGACGAAAGTAAAACAGAAAGTGTCTGGGACTTTCCGAAGTAAGAAAGGCGCAGAATCTTTTTGTCAGATACGAAGCTTTATGAGTACCATGAAAAAACAAAAACAATCGGTCTTACAAGCGATAAACCAAGTCATAGAAACTAGAACGGTTCCTTGGAATAACACGACTTCATAAGAGAATTTCTCTATTTGGCATAGATTCTTTCTCTGATTGGAGTATTTTCTTTTCATGTTTTCGAATCGGAAACATGTATTTGGCCTGTTTTTTTATTTGAAGAAGCTGAGTAGTTACAATTTTTTAATAAATTTAGCATGCACAAAAGTAAAAGTCAATGACACTTGCGGAAAAATAAAAATTATTTAAAATAAAGTTGCAATTCAGTTATATTTTATTGTAAAGTTAAAAACATAATAAAAATTTCATACGAACATTCTTATCTAGAGAGGTAGAGGGACTGGCCCTGTGACGCCTCAGCAACCATTAACATTTTGTTAATAAGGTGCTAATTCCAGCAAATTGTGAAAGATTTGACAGATGAGAAGAAGACTCTATTCAAACCGAAAGCCTTCTTCTTAGAAGGCTTTTTTTATTTTATATTCACTTAATGTTTCAATTTAAAAAGGAGGAATTTTCATATGTCAACAATCGAAACAAAACTAGCACAAATCGGAAATCGCAGTGAAACTACAACCGGAACGGTTAATCCACCAGTTTATTTCTCAACCGCTTATCGTCACGAAGGAATTGGTAAATCTACTGGCTTTGACTATTCACGAACTGGCAATCCAACTCGAGGTCTTTTAGAACAGGCGATCGCAGACTTAGAATATGGCGAACAAGGTTATGCCTGTAGTTCAGGGATGGCGGCTGTTCTCCTCGTCCTTTCTCTATTCCGCTCTGGAGACGAACTTATTGTATCTGAAGATTTATACGGGGGAACGTATCGATTATTTTCTGAGCATGAAAAAAAGTGGAATGTTCGATGTAGATACGTAAATACACAGTCTATTAAACAAATTGAGCAAGCTATCACAACTGAAACGAAGGCTATTTTCATAGAAACTCCAACTAATCCATTAATGCAAGTTACTGATATTGCTGCTGTCGCAACTGTAGCGAAAAGGAACGGACTACTCCTTATTGTAGACAACACTTTCTACACACCTTATATACAGCAACCATTAACAGAAGGTGCTGACATTGTACTTCATAGCGCAACGAAATATTTAGGGGGACATAACGATGTACTAAGCGGGCTTGTTATTGCAAAAGGAAAGGAACTTTGCGAGGAAATCGCTCATTATCATAATGCATCAGGTGCAGTTTTAAGCCCATTTGACTCATGGTTATTAATTCGCGGTATGAAAACGTTAGCGCTTCGCATGAGGCAACATGAAGAAAATGCGAAAGCAGTTGTTGCGTATTTAAATGATGAAGACGGGGTGACAGATGTATTTTATCCAGGAAGAGGTGGCATGATCTCATTCCGCCTTAAAGATGAAGCTTGGATTAATCCATTCTTACAATCTTTATCCTTAATTACATTTGCCGAAAGTCTTGGTGGTGTAGAAAGTTTAATGACTTATCCAGCAACGCAAACACATGCTGATATTCCTGAAGAAATTAGAACAGCAAACGGCGTATGCAATCGTCTTCTTCGATTCTCAGTTGGCATTGAAAATAGTAACAATTTAATTCAAGACTTAAAGCAAGCAATTAAACTCGTAAAAGAAGGTGTAAGAATATGAGCTATTCTATAGATACACTCTTACTACACAACCAATATAAACACGACTCGCAAACAGGCGCTGTGAACGTTCCTATTTATAACACATCAACTTTTCACCAGTTTGATGTAGATACGTTCGGAAAATATGACTATAGCAGGTCAGGAAACCCAACTCGTGAAGCTCTTGAAGATATCATTGCTTTATTAGAAGGCGGAACAAAAGGATTCGCCTTTGCATCAGGCATTGCAGCGATTTCCACTGCATTCCTCCTTCTTTCACAAGGTGATCACGTACTCATTTCAGAAGATGTGTACGGAGGCACTTACCGAGTGATAACTGAGGTACTCTCCCGTTACGGTGTTTCACATACATTTGTTGATATGACCAATTTAGAAGAAATAAAACAAAACATTAAACCAAATACAAAGCTCTTTTATGTAGAAACACCTTCTAACCCACTTTTAAAAGTGACAGATATTCGCGAGGTTTCTAAACTCGCAAAATCTATTGGGGCTCTTACTTTTGTTGATAATACATTTTTGACACCACTATTCCAAAAACCACTTGAACTTGGAGCTGATGTCGTTCTTCATAGTGCTACAAAATTTATTGCTGGTCATAGTGATGTTACTGCCGGATTAGCAGTAGTAAAAGATTCAGAACTCGCTCAAAAGCTTGGATTTTTACAAAATGCATTCGGTGCTATTTTAGGACCTCAAGATTGTTCTCTCGTACTTCGCGGTCTAAAAACATTGCATGTACGCCTCGAACATTCAGCTAAAAATGCCAATAAAATCGCACATTATTTACAAGAGCACTCTAAAGTAAAAAATGTCTATTATCCGGGATTACAAACTCATCTCGGATTTGATATTCAACAATCTCAAGCAACATCAGCTGGAGCGGTCTTATCGTTTACTTTGCAGTCAGAAGATGCACTCCGCAAATTTTTATCAAAAGTAAAATTGCCTGTTTTTGCAGTTAGTTTAGGAGCTGTAGAGTCAATTCTTTCTTATCCAGCAAAAATGTCACATGCAGCACTGTCGCAAGAAGCTCGTGATAAAAGAGGAATCTCTAATTCATTACTTCGGTTATCAGTCGGTCTTGAAAATGTTAACGATTTAATATCCGATTTTGAAAATGCCCTTTCTTATGTAGAAGAACCTGTAAATGCATAGAGAAAAAGAAGATATGAGATTAGGTTTTCATATCTTCTTTTTATGCGGTTTAGCTATATTCATTTGAATTTCTTCTTTTCTTATAGTCCATAAAAAATAAAAGTATATCATCTATTTCTAAATAATGGATTAATTGATATATTAAGAAATAAAAAGGGGTGAAAATAATGGATACTTGTGCAGATATTTTAATCGTTATCGATTTACAAAATGGCGTATGTTATAGCGAGGAGCATTTATTTGATTTACAGAACTTACTAAAAAAAGTAAATAAAAGAATTTATTCATATAGAAAATTAAATAAACCAATCCTTTTTGTTCAACATTGTGATGATGATTTAGTACCCGAGAAAGAACTTTGGGCTATTCATACCGATCTAGATGTTCAAGAACAAGATTTTTTTGTAAGAAAAACACATGCAAATTCATTTTATAAAACAAACTTAAAAGAAATTTTAGATCAATTATCTGTAAATCGCATTGAATTTTGTGGCGCCCAAACAGAGTACTGTATGGATGCAACGATTAAGTTTGCCCACGGACTAGGATACGAAAACTTTATGGGACAGAAAACAACCTCTACGTTGAATAATCCTTTTATGTCCGCAAAAGAGACAATTGATTTTTATGAGAACATATGGAATCACAGATTTTTAACGTTGCTAAAAGATGAATTTTAGAATAAATGACTAATGACTTGATCATCCTAAGATTTATCAGCCGTAATCAAATATTTCATTATCACCATAAAGAAGCGAATGACATTCAGCTTCTTTTCTTTTAACCTGTTTTATATTCTATATATATCATTATAATTCCTTTGTCATATTATTTTAAAAATTTCGTATATTCATTTGAAAGAATAAGAAAATCATGATAAAATTGTGTTACAAATATATCTATATCTTTCAATTTTTAAAACGCATCGAAATTTTCACCCAAAAATGTCATTTTACAAAAACATGCTAATTTACCTATTTTATTTACATCCGGGTCTCTTTTCTTACAATTTCTTTACTTTAGGACTTTTTTTCTGCAACAACTATTTTCTTTTCTTTAAATTTTTGGTATGTATAGTATGGTATAATAGCTCACACGGAGGTGGAAAAGAACATGTTAGAAACCTTTCAAAAAGAATTAGAACTATATGAAAGTAATGCAGAATTATTAAAAGTGCTAGCTCATCCTGTTCGTTTATGTATCGTAAAAGGATTAATCGAGCGCGGTCCAAGCAACGTTTCTACAATGTATACTGGCTTAAACATGCCACAATCTACAATTTCACAGCATTTAGCAAAATTAAAAAGCGCTAAAATCGTTTCTAGTGAAAGAAAAGGATTGGAAATTTATTACAAAGTAGAGAATGAAACAATCATTCAACTCGTTCGTGTATTATTAGGTTAGGGACTAATAATCGCAGAAAAAGAACGTATTCTATATTTTTTATCTCATATCTTTAATATAAATATATATCATGAGAGGAAATATATAATACTACATAAGTCGTATTAAAAAACAAGACACAGTATATACTGTGTCTTGTTTTTTATATTGTTACATACTGATCCAAATGTAAATGTTGCATATCTTTTGTATGTATAACAACATCAAACGAACTCCCTACTCCTCCATTTAAAATCATAGAACGAACTGCTCGATTTTGTTTTTGCGTTTCAGAAAAAGGATTCGTATCTTGATGGCTCGTAAGCTGTTCTAATATCCCTGCAGCTAACAAGAACTCAGATTGTTTCTTATGCCATACTGCACTCATTCCTTGCATACTAAAGATCTCCTTTAGCTCGTCCCAATGAACATGAGTAGTAAGATCCATTTCACCTGGATGCGCTAGTGGGTTACGCATTAGCTTATGCTGATAATATCCTCGCAAACTTCCTTCGCGGTGTGCTGGATGCATCCATTCTTCTTTTGTGTATCCGTAATCAACTGTAATACATATACCTTTTTGAAACCATTTCGAAATTTCTTTTATATACTCCTCCATAACAATTGGTACTTCAAAACGTTGCCCTTCAGCAATATAAATATTATATTTCAATAAATAGCGACCAATTCTTTTATTTAACGGCCTACATACTTCTGAAAGGTTTCCTTCCTCTGTATATGTAATACGTACTTCATACAATATACCATTTCTTTTCTCAATTACTTCAACAGGAAATGCATCAAACAACTCATTCGAAAAAAGAATTCCCTCGAAAGAATCTCCCATTTCACTATAGGAGGTATAGTACGATACATTAGAAAATGAGCCAAGTTGCTCCTGCTGTAATTTCCTATGAAAAGGGCTCACTTCAATCATTGAATAGTTTAAATTAATAAAGGTGTTTGGAGATAATTGCTTCCATTCTTGTAAAACATCATAGGCAAACTTCCCTGTTCCCCCACCAACCTCACAAATATTCGAAGCAACTTCACCATTTTCAACAAGACGAATAAAAAGTTTAGCAAAAGTTTTTGCAAAAACAGAGGATACATTGCTACTTGTAAAAAAATCCCCTTGTCTTCCAATCTTTTCACGTTCTTTCATATAATATCCATGACCCTCCGTATACAATACAAGGTTCATATACGTACTATATGAAATTGAATAATCCTTTTCTTTCCCCATCCATTCTCTTAAAATGAGCTCCATTCCCATAATAACTCCTTATTGTAAAAACGGATTATTTTCTTTTTCAAAGCCAATGCTTGTTTCTGGACCATGTCCACATAACACCGCTGTTTCATCTGGTAATACAAATAATTTCTCTTCAATACTTCCAATTAATTCAGCAAAACTTCCACCAGGCAAATCTGTTCTTCCAATGCTCATTTGGAACAATACATCTCCTGAGAATACAGCATTCGCTTCTTTACTATAATAAGAAATACTTCCTGGAGAATGTCCTGGTGTCTCAAAAACTTCAAAATTAAATGATCCAATTGTTAATGTACCTTCTGCATCAATAATATGATCCGCTGGTTTTGCTGTAATACTGCGGTTCATCATAAAAATTTGAGAGCCGTTTACAGTTGCATCTCCTAACCAATCTGCTTCTTCTTTATGTACGTACACAGGAATATAAAAAGCGTCTCTTACGGCATCAACAGCACCGATATGATCAAAGTGAGCATGTGTTAATAAAACAGCCAATGGTTTTAATTGTTCTTCTTGTAAATATGTAACGAGCTTTTCACCTTCATGACCAGGGTCAAAGATAATGCACTCTTTTTGATCGTTCATTAAAATATAAGCATTTGTTTGTAATGGGCCTAACGGCATTTGTATCCATTTCATATAAAAATCTCCTCCAGTTATTAAAAACTTACTTTTAATGATACAACATTTCTTTCTCTGAGGAAAAGAAAGGATGCTATCTCGACAATCATTTTTAAAACATGTACAATATAAAAGAGTAAATATTCCAAAAACTCATAATAAGAAATGGGTAGACAGAGGAGGATATTGTATGGGCCTTGTTATTATTTTTACACTTGTCACTCTGTTAGCTGTATTTGCTACGCTTAGAACACTTCGTGAAAAAAACTTTTTCGCGAGCGGCTTTGCAATTGCAACTGTACTCGTTTTCGGATGGTTTACGATCATGACTGTTCTATATAACGGGTATCCACCAGCAGCTTAATTCGTTTACACTTTATTCTTCATCGAGATTTTACACAAAAAGAGGAAGGGTTCCCCCTTCCTCTTTTCATATTTCACAACTTATATCATCTTCGCTTCGTATTTGTGCTTTTTTACAAGCCAAGCTCCTCCGATAACACCTGCATCATTACCAAGTGTTGCAATAGCTAACTTCGTGCTCTTTACAGCACGTGAGAAAGCGTATTGCTCGAAATAGCGTTGAATTGGTTCTAATAGCGCATCTCCAGCTTTAGACACGCCTCCACCAATAACAATTTTCTCTGGGTTCAATGTACTAGAAAGGTTCGCTACAGCTAATCCTAAATAAGAAGCTACTTTTTCTACTACTTCACCTGCTAATTCATCACCTTGTCCAAGTGCTTCAAAGACATCTTTTGATGTAATACGTCCTTCTTCAGCTAACATAGAACGCAACACGCTCTCTTTATTAGTCTCTTGTATTTTTTGCATAGCAACACGTACAATACCTGTCGCAGATGCTACTGTTTCTAAGCAACCAGACTTCCCGCAATTACATGGGAAAGCATTTTCTGTAACGACTGTAATATGTCCAATCTCACCAGCAGCACCACTCACGCCGTGTACAATCTCACCATTGGCGATTACACCACCACCAACGCCCGTACCAAGTGTCATACAGATTAAATCTTTTGCACCTTCACCAGCACCTTTCCACATTTCACCAAGCGCTGCTAAGTTCGCATCATTATCAATAACAACAGGTAATCCTGTTTCTACTTCTAATAAATCTTTTAGCGGATAGTTTTTCCATCCTAAATTAACCGCTTCATAAATCATTCCAGACGCCACATGTACAGGACCAGGAGCTCCCATACCAATACCAATTAATTTGCTCTTCAATTCGCCTAATTCTTCTAGCTTTTTATCAATTGCTTTCGCAACATCAAGTGTAATATGTTTTCCTTGCTCACCTGTATTCGTAGGGATTTCCCACTTATGTAAAATTTCACCGTATACATTAATAAATGCTAATTTAATCGTTGTACCACCAAGGTCAACACCAACTAACCATTTCTCTTCCATGTTGCTTACCTACCTTTATCTAATTCTTATTTAGCTCTTTTTGAATTTCTTGCTTCAATAAAAATAAAGCTGTTTGATAGTCTTGTGGATCGATTAGCTGTGATTGATTTAATTCACGCAATTCATCTTGCATTAATTGTAAATCTGCAATTCGATCTCCCGTATAAATAATCGTACCAAATTTCTTTAGCAATTGCTGAATATCATAAATAGATACCATTTCATCACCCTCTATGCTCACTTACTATAAAAAATTATAATAAGAAAACGTTCACATATTTTATTATAATCAAGAAGAAAAAGTCTCGTCAATTTTTATTTGTCTATACAAGCTTATTTATAAGCAGTGTTCCTTTTTCTGTAATAATTTTTTCTATGTTTTTATCAAATGGCTCTACTGGAATGTGTTTTACCATTTGAAAATCATACGCTAATGACAGCGTTTTCCCTTTATAATGCACGAGATAACGATCATAATAGCCACCGCCGTACCCAATTCGCTCTCCTCGTTCTGTATAAGCTACGCCTGGGACAATTTGAAGATCAATTTCATCCATATTCACTTCTTCCGTAAGCCCGGGAATCGGTTCACGTAAATTCATATACACCGTTTCTAATTGATCAAAATCATTAATTTGCCGGAAGGACATCGTTCTAGTTCCTTTATTACACTTAGGAACTACAACTTTCTTTCCTTCTTCCCAAGCTTTTTCGATAATAGGATATGTATTCACTTCATTTTCCATTGAAAGAGTAATTCCAATTGTTTTAGCTTCAACCCACTCTTTTTGCGCATACAACGAAAATGCAATCTGTTCTGATAAAGTTGTATACTGTTCTTCTGATAAAGAATTCATGTGTTCTATTATTTGTTTACGTAAACGTACTTTCTCTGCTTTCACACATTCTCCCCCTTACAGTGACACTTTACTCTATGCTGATAGTGTATCACTTTTAACATAGGAATCGAATAAAAAAAGAAACAGTAGGAAAATATTCCTACTGCTTACTTTGTTTCACGGTGTAACGTAGACTTCTTGTCACGCTTGCAATACTTTTTAAGCTCGATACGCTCAGCGTTGTTACGTTTATTTTTCTTTGAGATATAGTTACGATCTCCGCATTCTGTACATGCTAGAGTAATATTCACACGCATTCTTATTTCCCTCCAGTACTAATAACTTAAATCAGACTATACTATAATACCACTTTTAAAATAAAAATTCTACACCTTTTGATATTGTCTAATTTTTTCTATAAGATTTTTCATATTTTCCCTTGCTATTACTGGGTTTCTAGCATGTGAATACACCAAAAATTTTGGTTGTTTTGTGTCAGAAACGATATAAGACCACTCTTTTTCAGTATATTTGAACTGTACTCCTTCAAATATACCTTCTCCCTTCCTTTCTATATCATCCAATAATTTCCTCATAATTTCCCCTTTTTCATTCCATGAACATACCACTTCATCATAAAGTAAATAGAGCGGAGGTGATTGCTCTACTATGCTGAGAAACGTTTTTCCTTGCAATGCTATTAGCTCGAATAATTTTCCAATCCGATATAAAATATCTCGCTTCCACCTTACTTGAAACGACTTTCTTTCATCCTGCGTATAAAATAGAAGATAACATTCTCCTAACTTCAAAGACATTGGGTAAATATTTCCTGTCGATTCGAGTAAGAAATCTGGAATATCGACCTCTTCCAAATCTGTACCTTGGTAAATATTACTATGTTTATCGTATAACTCGAAATGATTTCCTTGCTCAGAAAACATAAGAGCCATATTCGCTTTACTTGATTTCATCAAAGCTTTCACATGATCTTTTTGTTCGCTTGCATAAATCCATGTAACTGTACAACCAAGTCTTTGTAGAAAGAGCATAAGTAAATGTTGCAACGTATCATTTCTCTTATTAATAAGAAGATGAAACTTCTGCATCTGTATTTTCTCGATATCAATATGCCCCAATATAACTTCTATATACTCATTCATAGAAACATGAACCAGCTTATTTCGCCCCATCTCTTTCTCATGCACGTAATAAAACAATTCGGACATATATACTTGTTCTATCTCTTTTTGCTGCTTATACGTTAACGGCATGCCAGCTTGACCATACAACTTTATAACAATCTCATTCTCATTCTCCACTTGAATGAAAACCCCACCTGCACATTGCAAATGATGAACACTATATTGAAAAAGTGACTCGTTCATTTCTTTACATTCCATCGTATGAATCCCTATACCATGAATAGCATGTAAAAATAAATTTTTATAAGAGGTTGTTTCTATATTTTCTTGACTTCCAATTAATATACTTTCTCCTTTTTTAAAAAGAGAACCATACGCCATCGCAATCTTCACGATAAACTGGGGAGTAATTTCAACATTCCCTCTTCCTACAATGCGGCTTTTTTGTAACCACCCTGCACTCATTTCACTTTCTTGAATACCAGCCGCTCCTACTATCGAATGACTATCAATCGCCTTATAAGGCCATAGTTTTCCTTTTTGCTTAATTACCGTACTTCTTCCGATGTGACAGTGATCCGCTACAACACTTTTTTGAAACAGTGTAACATCATCTTCAACTATTGTACGCTCTCCTATTGTCGTTTCTAATAGTTCACAATACTTCCCAATGTGGGCATTTGCAAAAACAATACTTTTTTGAAGATGAGAATAATTTGAAACGATACTATTTTTCCCAATAATAGAATATGGCTCAATTACAGCTCCTGTACCAATCTTTGCTCCTTCTCCAATAAAAGAGGGGCCATGAATTTTCGTCCCTTTACCAATCGTCACCCCTTCTCCCATCCATACCATCGGTAATACTTCTGTATAAGGAATAGGTACTTGTAACTTTTTCGTTAACAAATCAAATTGTGCTTGTCGATATTGATTAAATGTGCCGATATCTAACCAATAACCTTCTGACAAATATGCGAATAACACATTTTTGTTTGCCAATAACGGAAACACATCATGACTGAAATCAAAAAATTGCCTAGGCGGTATGTAAGAAAAGATTTCTGGCTCCATAATATATATGCCTGTATTCACAACATTAGATACTACCTCATTCCAGCCCGGCTTTTCTATATATCGTGTAACCTCCTGGTCTTTATTCATTACAACCAATCCAAATGAGAGTGGATTTTCTACTTCTTTCACAAACATTGTTACCATTCTTTTCTTTTGTTCATGAAACCTAATTCCTTCTGATAATTGAAAGTCAGTTAATGCATCCCCGCTTATCACAACAAATGTTTCATCTAAAAATTGTTCTGCTTGTTTAATACTCCCTGCTGTGCCAAGCGGAGGAGAGTCTTCAAAATAATACAAGTTAACTCCCCATTTACTACCGTCACCAAAATATTGCTTAATGGTCGTACTCATATATTGAACAGTAATTGCAATTTCACGAATACCATGCTGGCGTAATAACTCAATATTATATTCTAAAACTGGTTTTTCTAATAATGGTAACATCGGCTTTGGAGTATTACATGTTAATGGTCTAAGGCGCCTTCCTTTTCCTCCAGCTAAAATAACCCCCTTCATATACTTCAGCCTCCACTTATATAATGTTCAGTAACTCCATATACCATATGTATATTCCCTATCCCACATGAACTAGCAGCATAAACTTGATTAGTTAAACACATCCTCATTTAGAAGACTATATAATTAAATTTCTAACCTATAAAAAAGTACATTTCAAACAACAAGAAAGCGCTTACTATAAATTGGTAAATAATACTTATTAACGACAAACATATATACTAATTTTTCCATTACATTATGATACATCTTATCATCATAAACTAAAGGAAACAACGAGCTTTTTTTGTCATGTTTTGACTAAAAAAAGCAGGTGATTTCTCATCACCTACTTTCATTCCTACTCATTCAATAAATAATGCTTTCCTTTTACTAAATAAAAGACATTTTCAGCAATATTTGTAATATGATCTGCTACACGCTCAATATATCTCGCGACAAATGATAATTGTGTAATTTGCGTAATTGCTTCTGGTCGTTCCGGAACTGAAGATATAAACTCACGAATTGCTTTTCCATATATTTCATCAACGGAATCATCCATTTCAGCAATTTGTTTCGCAAAAGTTAAATTTTCTTGTTCATATGCTTCTAACGCTAAATGCAACATCTCATTTGCAACCGCAAACATTTCATCTAGGTTGTGCAAACTAACAGCCACTTCTTTTTCCCCAAGACGAATTGTAGCCTTTGCAATATTAACAGCATGATCTGCAATGCGCTCTAAATCTGTCGCTGTTTTAATTGAAATAAAAATCCTTCTTAAGTCACTTGCTACAGGTTGCTGCTTCGTAATGAGCATAAGCGCAAGATCGTTTATTTCCTCTTCTAAATTATCCATGCGGTAATCACCATCAATGACCTCTAACGCTTTCTCTACATCTCTTGTATGCAGACCTTCCATAGCAATCAATAAAGCCGCATTTGCTAATTCTCCAAGCTCAATCACCTTTTGCTGTAACGCTTTTAAATCACCTTGAAACTGTTCTCTTACCATTTTTCTTCCCCCTCAATATTATGTGCCATTATATAAAAGTGAAACTTTAATCAACCCTCATCAATCGGGATTTGATAGGCAGCAAGATCCCCTCCCTAACTTCTTTGCTTTCGCTAAATTTTAAGGTGGGGGTCTTACTGCCCGCAAATAGCGGGGTAAATCTCCTACATAGCCTCTTACGCTTGTAATAAAACTTAAGATAAGGAGAAGTATTACTTCTTTATTAACAGTAAGATAAAATAAGAAATGCCCTCTGTTAAGAGGGCATTTGCTCTTAGCTTTGAAACGATATCAACCAAAGCGACCTGTAATATAATCTTCTGTACGCTTATCTGAAGGAGTCGTAAATAATTTGTTTGTATCTGTATACTCCACAACTTCCCCGCTTAAGAAGAAAGCTGTTTTGTCTGAAATACGCGCTGCTTGTTGCATATTATGCGTTACGATAACAATACTAAAATCTTTCTTTAGCTCTTGAATTAATTCTTCTACTTTTAATGTTGAAATTGGGTCTAATGCCGATGTTGGCTCATCCATTAAAATAACGTCTGGCTCAATAGCTAAGCAGCGTGCGATGCATAGACGCTGTTGCTGTCCACCAGATAAACCGTATGCATTATCGTGCAAACGATCTTTTAACTCATCCCAAATCGCTGCTCCACGTAAACTTTTTTCAACAATTTCATCTAATGTCTTTTTGTCACGAATACCATGGATTTTTGGACCGTATGTTACATTCTCATAAATAGATTTTGGAAATGGATTTGGCTTTTGGAACACCATTCCTACATGCGTTCTTAATTCTTCAACTGGATATGATTTATCAAATATATTGCGTTCTCTATACTCAATTACACCTGTAGTTCGAACGATCGGTACTAACTCTACCATGCGATTTAATGTTTTTAAGTAAGTTGATTTACCACAGCCACTTGGACCGATAATGGCTGTAACTTCATTCTCATGAATACTTAAATTAATATCTTTTAAAGCATGGTCTTCCCCGTACCATAAATTTAAATTTTTCGTATCAAATACTACCTTCTTTGGCGCAGTCTCGATTTTCTCTTCGTTTTTCACCTGTACATTTACTACTGTTGCTACCATTTGAATTCCCCTTTCATCCACTTCCAACTTATTTTCGATTTCGTAACCATAAAACAAATATATTGATAAATAGCAACAAACCTAACAAAACAATCATCCCAGCTGCTGCTACATACTGAAATTCTTCTTGTGGCCTACTCATCCAATTAAAAATTTGAATTGGTAGAACTGTAAATCTATCAAACATACTAAATGGAACATAATTTGCAAACGCAAGTGCCCCAATAACTAATAGTGGTGCAGCCTCTCCAATTGCTCTTGATATCGCTAACGTACAGCCCGTTATAATCCCTGGGAAAGCATATGGCAATACAATTTGATACATCGTTTGCCACTTCGTAGCACCTAATCCGTAAGAACCCTCTAATAAAACACTTGGTACTGATCGAATTGCTTCTTGACTCGCCACAACAACTGTTGGTAAAACGAGTAGACTCATCGTCAATGCTGCTGCAACTATACTCTCTCCTAAATGAAGAGCATATACAAAAATAGTTAAACCAAGCAATCCAAATACAACGGATGGTACTCCTGCCAACGTTTGATTATTAATCTCTATTATTTTTTTAAATAGAGATTCCTTCGCATATTGCTCTAAATAAAGTGCTGTTCCAACTCCAAATATAAAAGAAACAGGTATAACAATACTCATAAATAATATTGTCCCTGACAAAGCTGCAGCAATACCAGCTTCTTTCGGATTACGTGAAGCGAAATTTGTAAAGAAATCTATTGAAAGATAACTTATACCTTTTTCAACAATTTGAAACAGTAACAAAAACAAAATTACGATTGAAAATAAAATTGCTATATAAAATAACAATTTGTAAATTCGATCTTTTAAAAAGCGTGATGCCATATTTTTTTGTATTTTTTTATGATTCAACATTCGCATATTATGTCATCCTCCTAAAACGGCGCATAATTGACTGCGAAATGATGTTCATAATAAAGGTAAACAAAAATAACGTTGCGCCTACAGCATACATGCTGTAATACGTAATCGTTCCATGCGGAGCATCACCTAAACTTACTTGCACAATATAGGCTGTTAACGTTTGAATAGAATGTGTCGGATCAAGCGATACATTTGGTGTGGATCCTGCTGCAATTACAACGATCATCGTTTCACCAATTGCACGAGAAGCTGCTAATATAATTGCTGCCATAATCCCTGTAAAAGCGGACGGAAACACCACTTGTTTTACCATTTCAAACCGCGTCGCTCCGAGTGCTAATGAAGCTTCTTTCGTCCCTTTCGCCACAGCTCTCATCGCGTCTTCAGATAGAGATGCAATTGTAGGCATCATCATAAATCCGATAACGATTCCTGGACTAATCGCATTAAAAAACTGTAAATCTGGTATAATCCTTTGTAAAAGCGGTGTAACAACTGTTAATGCAAAAAAACCATATACAATTGTCGGGATACCTGCTAATAGCTCTAACATCGGCTTTAATATTTTCCGTGCACTATTTGAAGCATATTCGCTTAAAAATACGGCACACGCTAAACCGATAGGAATTGCTACAAACATAGCAATTGCTGTTACAAGGAACGTTCCACATATAAGTGGTAATATACCGAATTTAGGATCTTCAAAAAATGGTAACCATTCTTTCTCCGTTAAAAAGGAGTATAATGATATTTTTTGAAAAAACATGATTGTTTCATTAGAGAGCGTAAAAACAATTCCAAGTGTCGTCACAATAGAAACACTAGCAATTATTTTTAGTAATAAAGGCACTATTCGATTGATTCGCTGCGTTTTTTTTCTTTGTTTTGTATTTCTTTCAATCAAATGTTGTACAGAAAATGTAATTTGACTTTTGTCATTATGAGCCAAAGATGAAAACCCCTTTCCACCCTGACATTACCTTTTTATTTCTGTTAACATACGCAGCTGTTCATTGTATTTTTCTTTTCTTAATTTTACATATCCGACCTCTTCAGCGAGGTTACCGACATGCTGAATCATAAACTCAACATAGTTTGCTACATTCATTTTATTTCGGATAGATGCATTATTCACATAAGTAAGTAGCGGCCTAGATAACGGCTTATACTTACCTGATTGAATGGTCTCTTTCGTCGGAAATACACCATTTACTTTTATTGCTTTCACCTTATCTCGATTAGCCATATAATAAGCATATCCTACAAAAGCAATGGCATGTTTATCATTCATTACCCCTTGCATAATAACTTGATCATCTTCAGACAAAGAGACTTTTTTTACAATGCGATGATTTTGTAAGATGACATTTTGAAAATAATCATACGTACCAGAGTCTACGCCTGGTGCATAAAACTTCACTTGTTCACGTGGCCATGTTGAATGAATTTGTGACCATCGCTTCTCTCTTCCATCTTCACTCCAAAGTAGTCGTAACTCGTCTACTGACATATCGTCTACCCATGTATTATGGCGATTCACAACAATCGTAAGACCGTCGTTAGCAACCTCAAAAGGTGTGAACTGAATAGAGTTTTTCTTCATTTCATTTTTCTCGACTTGTTTCATTACTCTCGAAGCATTATTTATATCTACTTCTCCTTTACTGAAACGATTAAATCCTCCCCCAGTTCCAGAAATACTGATGGAAATTTTCACGTCTGGATGCACCTTTGTATATTCCTCCGCTACTGCTTCTATAATAGGAAAAACCGTTGAGGATCCATCAACTCTCACTTCTCCCGTATCATTTAAAGCAAATGCAGTAGACATTTCAAAACAGAGGAACCATATTGATAATACGAAAACTTTAATCGGTGTACGCATCCATTTCACGTGTTCTTCCTCCTAGAAGTAACCGGAAATAACAGGATTACAGATATAAGAATACTGCTAAACTATTAATTCGGTTTTAATTGTTTGTAAAAGTTTTGTAAAGTTCCACAAAAATCAACATACGGTACAATTTTAATTCAGTAGTAGCTATTCATTTCCTCTGATGATTTCCCTATAAAACAGTTATCCCCTATCCCATCATATACAAGTATCATTTATACGGCCGCGTTTTTTCAATGTTGTATACTTGTCCACATTTATTACACGATATGCATAAACCATAAAAAAAAGCACACTATCTTTTCAGATAGTGTGCTTTTTTACAACTTTTTTATTCATCATCTTGCTCTTTATTTTTATTGTCTTTATCATCTTTTGGAGCTTCACCATTTACTTCCTTGTTTTTCAAATCAAAGTAAGCGTCCATAATTTCACGACCAATATATCCATTAATACCAGTCTTATCATCATGTACCCATGGAACGACAACAGAGAATGCTACTTCTGGATCTTCAAGTGGCGCATAACCTACTAATGTTAAGTTATATGTTTCCACACGTTCACCTTTTGCATTTCTACCAATCTCTTTATCTCCACCATACACAGTTTGCGCCGTACCCGTCTTCCCTGCCGCTTTATATTTTGCACCTGTAAAGTATTTTGTAGCTGTACCACCTGAATCATTATACACTTGTCTAAATCCTTCTTGAACATGTTTAATTTGCGATTCCGGCATATCAATACGATTTAATACTTTCGGTTCCATAGATTGAACAACTTTCCCAACTTCATCTGGTTTCACTGCCGGTTGACGAATTTCTTTTACAACTTGTGGTTGCATGCGATATCCGCCATTGGCAATCGTCGAAATATATTGCGCTAATTGAAGCGGTGTATACGTATCATACTGTCCAATTGATAAATCTAGTAAGAAACCTGGTTGACTACTTCTACCCATCTGACCAGCAGATTCATTCGGTAAATCAATTCCTGTTTTTACACCAAGTCCAAACTGTCCAAAATAATAACGCATCGTATCAAATGCTTTTTGAGGTATATCTAACGTACCACCTCTCACATATTTAACACCGGCGATATTCATCGCTGTTTTAAACATATAAACGTTAGAAGACATTTTTAAAGCTGTAAGGTCATTAATGTATCCCATCGTTTTCCAAGACGACTTCGTAGGTGTACCTTTTAATTTAATTGGTTCATCCAATTGCACCGATCCTGGTTGAATCGCACCAGTTTGATATCCAGTAAGTACTGTTGCACCTTTTACAGTTGATCCCATCGGATAAGAACTTGTCATGGTACCTAATGCAAAGTCATTTACTTTCGTTTGACCATCTTCGTTAACTAATTGTTTCCCCGCCATAGATAAAACTTCACCATTTTTTGGGTTCATCATTACAACGAATGCGCGATCTAAAAGAGGTTCGCTTCCTTTAAATCTCATTAAATTCTTCGCAAGAATATCTTCCACACGCTTTTGTAATTCCATATCAATTGTTAAATTCAGATCATTACCACTTTGTCCTTTTGATACATTAATCGTTTCTAAAATATTACCGTTTTTATCTGTAACATTTCTAACTTCTGCTTTCGTACCGTGCAGACTATCTTCATACTGTTGTTCAAGATAACTTTTTCCTACTCGGTCATTTCGATTATAATCACGAACAAGATAGTAATCTAGTCTTTCTCTCGGTAAGCCTTCATCAGATGTCGACACCCCACCTAGTACACTTCGGAATAAATCATCGTACGTATATTTTCGCTCCCAATCAACATTCGTATCTACACCTGGTAATGCTGCTAGGTTTTCACTAATAATCGAATATTCCTTTTCTGTAGCATCCTTTTTAATAACTTGAGGTGTCATTGCATATCCGCCGTCCATCTTACTTTTAATCGCTAGTATTTCTAGATCTTTTGCGGATAATTGATTAATCTCTTCTTCTGTTACACGACTTCGCTGACGCTCGTCTAATTCTTTATCATCAATTTTTTTATCTTTAAACTCTTGACGATCTTTATTCGTAATTTTTTCTTTAGCTTCCTCTTTATGCATAGCAAGCCAATAATCTTTTTTATCGCGATCTGTTAATTTATCTGTCGGTACTTCAATCAAATCTGCTAGCTTTTTCGCTGTTTCTAAGCGATCTTCTGCAGTTGATCCTTTCATTTTTGTAAATGTAATAGTACGAACGGCTGCATTATCTACTACAGGTCGCCCATAACGGTCAAATATTTTCCCACGCGGTACAGGATTACTTATCGTTGAGTTTTCTTTCTTCTCCACTTCATTCTTATATTCTTCACCGCGAACAATTTGTACATATCCGAGCCTTACAATAACCGCGGAGAACATTAAAAACACGCAGAAAAACAGCACGTTTAACCGAAAAGGAACGTGGGTCTTTTTCTTATTTTGCTTCTGCTTCTTGCTCATACAAACCCCCTCTACCAACAGCTATGTAATGTGAAAGGGACACCTTCATACAGGTGTCCTCACTGCTGTCTTACATCTTTTTCTATTCTAGCATAAAACAAACGAGAAGTTAACCTTCTGGTTCAGTTTGATTTTGCGCGTTCCCTTGCGTTACAACACTTGCTTTACTCGCATTTCCCTCATCATATTTGACATTTTTAACTGCAAAATAAATAAGAAAATGTCCAGCACCTAAAATACATAATAAGTAAGGTAAACTTTTTTCAGGTGGAAAGAATAGTACAGCACATAAAAAACTTAAAATGGAACAGATTCTTCCGGCGTTTAACCACAACTCCCGAACAACGACATATTCCACACGCCATTCTCTCGCATTTTTCGCTCTACCAATTACGTCATATGTCATTGATCCGTACGGAACAAGTAAAATAGGATATGCAATTGCAATACATGCCGCATAAATAAGTAATTTCGTGTATGTAACATTGAAAATAACTAAAAAGACGACAGCATATAAAATAATGCCTCCAAGTAAAATTGCTTTTTTTCGCCACTCCTTCTTTAACATACGAGCAACTAAGTAATAACATACAAAGGATACAGCAGAGTTCACTAAACTGTATTTCCCTAATGCAAACTCACTATTAGTTGCTAAATAAACATATACTGAAATGACAAAAATAAACGTTCCTTCTCTCAATCCTTGGAAAAAATGAGCTCGTGTAATCTTTCCCCAATTTTTATCAATCCGTCGTTCTTTCAATACTTGCACGATTTCATAACGCCCTTCACATTCTCTTTTAGATAAAAAGAAGCTTAAGACGACAGCAATTGCAAATAGAACTAATGAAAGAAAGAATATAACAGTATAGCCACTCCATTTCTCCATACGTGAAATTGTGTATCCTGCTGCTATTGGTCCAATCATTCCAGAGAAGGATGTAAGAAGTCCAAGAAACCCATTAAAGAAATCTCTTGTTTCTGGTTCTGTAATTTCAAATGTCAATAAGTTAAAAGCCAACCAGTAAAAACCGTATCCTACTCCTAAAAGAGCCCCCATTAATAAAATATACTGAGAAGCACTTTTCCCTGCTACTAAGACAACAATAAAAAAAATTGCGAGCGTCCCTACTCCTATTCGTAATAAAATCGAGCGATCGATACGTTTCGCTAATTTTCCCCCTACAAGAAATGTGAGAGGCTGTAATACCACGCTGGCTAAATTATACAAGCCAAGATTCACATAATTTTGTGTTTGTTTCCATAAATAAATATTTACAAACGTATTCGATAAAGAAATTGCGAGCGTGTATAAACCTCCTATAAGGAGCAATAACACTAAATCCCGATTCACTTCAACGTCACCAATTATATGTTTCCATTTCATACACAACTCTCCTTTACTTCATGTTCTAGTCTTCCAAAGACAAGCCCAATTATGTAAAAGGAAAACATAGAAAAAAGCTAGGAGCTCTCCCCTAGCTTTTTCTATATTTATTACGATTATTTTGCTTCTTGGTAACGTTTTTCAGCAGCGTTCCAATCTACAACGTTCCAGAATGCGCCGATGTAGTCTGGACGACGGTTTTGGTAGTTTAAGTAGTAAGCATGCTCCCAAACATCTAAACCGATAACTGGAGTTTTACCTTCAGTTAAAGGAGAATCTTGGTTTGGAGTGCTTGTTACTTCTAACTCACCATTGTTTACTACTAACCAAGCCCAACCAGAACCGAAGCGAGTTGCGCCAGCTTTTGCGAATTCTTCTTTGAATGCATCGAAGCTACCGAATTTTGCTTCAATTGCAGTTGCAAGTTCACCTACAGGTTGTCCTCCGCCGTTTGGAGATAGGATTGTCCAGAAGAATGTATGGTTAGCATGTCCGCCACCATTGTTACGTACTGCTGTACGGATTGCTTCTGGTACTTCGTTTAAGTTTGCAACTAATTCTTCTACGCTTTTGTCAGCTAATTCTGCATGACCTTCTAAAGCAGCGTTTAAGTTTGTAATGTACGTGTTGTGATGTTTTGTATGATGGATGTTCATTGTTTCTTTGTCAAAGTGAGGCTCTAAAGCATCATACGCATAAGGTAAATTTGGTAATTCGTGTTTTGCCATTGTTATATTCCTCCCAGTTTATGTATTGCCACTTAAGTGACATACAACTTCATTCTACCCTAATTGCCATAGGGTGCAAACAAATAAATCACATTGTCTTGCTATCATTAAAGTAGCAAAATTCCCACTTCTTTTCAATTAAAATGCTCATATATTCCGTAAAAAAAGCTTCCTTCTACAAGGAAGCTTCCTGCTAACATAATAAACATGCGAAATGGATATGGACCCTGTAGGACTCGAACCTACGACCGGACGGTTATGAGCCGTCTGCTCTAACCAGCTGAGCTAAGGGTCCACAATTATGTATGTAACAACATATCAAATAGAGGAATTCCTATCGGATATGCTCTTTAAGAAATGTAAGATAAATTTACCATATAGAAAAGAAAAGTGTCAATTGTATTTTTCTTATTTAAAAGAAGAAAGTTAATAAAAGAAATTTAGTTATCTCCACTATATGTAAATATAATATATCTTGAGATTCTCTAGATTCCTACGTTACAATGATTTTATACATACATAAAGGAAGTGAATCTATGTCCATATTTACCCAATTCGTAAAAAGCATATACTCGCCTAAAGATATGGCGCTATTCCGTTTTCAAAAAATCGGTAAAACCATTTTGTATATTATGCTACTTTGCTTAATTACTACTATTCCAAGAACTTTTTTGTACGGTAGTTTTATCCAGGATGGTGTTGGCATGGTAAATCAAGTCATCGATAAAGATTTACCTGATTTTAAAATCGAAAATGGCGAACTAAAAGCCGATATTGATCAACCTATTGAAAAAGAAGAAGGAAATACACTTTTCGTATTTGATCCAAATTCAACAGACCTAGAAAAATATCAAAATAAAACAGGTTTATTTGTTTTAAAAGATAAAGTAGTCTCTATGGGAAATGGTCAAACACAAACGTATTCTTATAACGATTTGTTAGGTGCATCCCTGGAGAAAAAAGATTTACAAGAATTTATTTCTTTATTCGATAATATTTATCCAATTTTATTATTTGTTATTGGATTCTTAGTGTACCTATTCCAATTATTCATCACTTTTGTAGGCGTGACTTTACTTGCGTTCATCGGTTCTGCTATGAGCGGTCAACGTAAACTATCCTATAAACAAGTTTGGACACTAACTGCATACAGCTACACAATCCCAACCATTTTCTTCATGATTATGGATTTATTCAAAATCGTCGTACCTGGAGCAACGTTCATTTATATCGCTGTTGTTTTAATCGTTCTATACTTAACGATTAAAGAGGTACCCAAACCGAAAGAAAAATAAAAAATGCCTAAATAGGCATTTTTTTTTTGGACAAGCATATATTCCTAGCAAAGGAGTGAAGAATATGAAGAGATTAGGTATATTCCTATTCGTGCTTGTTCTCGGTTATATATTTTATTACGATATAAAAATCGGTACTTTACCGATGTTAAGTTCATATAAAAAAACAACTGCTGCTCAAACAATTAAAAAAGAAAACACAGACAGTCAACAAAATAAAGCGAACAAAACAGAAAAAGAAACGGATGTATCTTATAAAACAATTGAAGTAAAAACTGGTGAGACAGTTCTTTCTATTACAGAACAAATTAACAAGAAAAAAATTCCTTCCATAGAAAAAGTCATTGACGACTTTAAACAATTAAACAAAAGTACATCTGCTACAAAAATACAAATTGGAAAGTCTTATAAATTCCCGTTATATCAATAAGCTATCACTTAATCCTTGTCAATTACATAAAGGCGCTGATACAATAGTAAAAGTGAAACCGAGTACTTCGGTTTCTATAGCCCTATATCACGTATACTATCATTGATATGAGGGACTAAATAAGAAACTTCTTTTATAAGGAGAGCGATCTATTCGTGAATGAAATGACTCATCGTACAAAAACACGTCCAGTTAAAGTCGGTAATTTAACAATCGGCGGTAATAATGAATTAATTATACAAAGTATGACAACAACAAAAACACATGATGTTGAAGCAACAGTTGCTGAAATCAAGCGTTTAGAAGAAGCCGGCTGTCAAGTCGTCCGCGTTGCCGTTCCAGATGAACGCGCAGCAGATGCTATTGCTGATATAAAAAAACAAATCAACATTCCACTTGTTGCTGATATTCATTTTGATTATCGCCTTGCTTTAAAAGCAATTGAAGGTGGTATCGATAAAGTACGTATCAATCCAGGTAATATTGGTCGTCGCCATAAAGTAGAAGCTGTTGTAAATGCAGCAAAAGAGCGCGGTATTCCAATCCGTATCGGTGTAAACGCTGGTTCATTAGAGCGACACATTTTAGAAAAGTACGGGTACCCAACTGCAGATGGTATGGTTGAGAGCGCGCTACATCATATTAAAATTTTAGAGGACTTAGATTTCCACGATATTATCGTATCTATGAAAGCCTCTGATGTTAACTTAGCAATCGAAGCATACGAGAAAGCTGCTCGTGCTTTTGATTATCCATTACATTTAGGTATTACAGAATCTGGAACATTGTTTGCCGGAACTGTAAAAAGTGCTGCTGGTCTTGGAGCAATCTTAAATAAAGGCATCGGAAATACACTACGTATTTCATTAAGTGCTGATCCAGTTGAAGAAGTAAAAGTTGCTCGCGAATTATTAAAATCATTCGGTCTTGCGTCTAATGCAGCAACACTTATCTCTTGTCCAACTTGTGGTCGTATTGAAATCGATTTAATTAGCATTGCTAACGAAGTGGAAGAATACATCTCTACACTTCAAGTACCAATTAAAGTTGCAGTACTTGGTTGCGCTGTAAATGGCCCTGGTGAAGCTCGTGAAGCTGATATCGGTATTGCCGGTGCACGTGGAGAGGGATTATTATTCCGTAAAGGGCAAGTCGTTCGTAAAGTACCAGAAGAAACAATGGTAGAAGAACTGAAAAAAGAAATCGACGTAATTGCTGCTGAAATGGCTGCTGAACGAGAAAAAGAAAAAGAGACACAAGAACAATAAAAAGAAGGTTGCCACAATATTTGTGAGCAACCTTCTTTTCTACGTAAAAAAGCTCGTCAGTTACATAACCGACGAGCTTTTACTTTGCACATTTTGGACAACGACCATATATTTCAAACTTATGACCCGTTACTTCATAACCAGTAAAATCTTTATTCATAAAATCCATTGGGCAGGAAGTAATCTCTTTCGTCCCCCCACAATCCAAACAAATAAAATGATGATGATGTTCCATAATAGAACAAGTAAAACGAAAATGTTTTTCGCCATTTAATTCCGTTTGTTCTAAAACACCAATCTCAGCAAAAACTGTTAAGTTACGATAAATCGTATCAAAACTAAGCCCTGGATAATCGTCTTTCATATGTTCTAAAACGTCTTTCGCAGTTAAATAACGATTATGTGCTGCAAATAATCTGAGCATCTCTTCTCTTTTTCCAGTATGTTTATATCCTTTTTCTTTCATTAGGCGTAAAGCTTCTGTTAGATTCATACCTATCCCTACTTTATGCAGTTTTTTTCTTCTTCCATAAAATCGCACCGATTAAAATAAGAACTGCTATCATAACAATTGTACCACCTGGCGCTAGATCAAGTTGATACGAAGCAAACATTCCACCAATTACTGCAATTTCACCAAATAAAATGGAAAAGAAAATTGTTTGTTTAAATCCTTTATCAATACGAATACTTGCTGCAACTGGTAATGTCATTAATGATGATACGAGAAGAACCCCCACTACACGCATTGATACTGCAATGACAAGAGCAACTAATATAATGAAAATAAAGTGAATCCATTTCGCTCTTAAACCAGTTGATACTGCGTATTCCTCATCAAATGATAATAGAAACAGCTCTTTATATAATAAAATAATTGTCGCAACAACAACAATTGCTACAATCCCAATAATAATTAAATCTGTACTTGTTACAGCACTGACACTACCAAATAAATAACTAAATAAGTCTGTGTTAAATCCATTTGCAAGTGAAATGAAAATAACTCCAACCCCCATCCCTGCCGAAAGGATAATTGGAATTGCTAATTCTTGATAGTGCTTATATACAGTTCGTAACTTTTCGATTAGTAGCGCTCCACCAATCGAGAAAATCATCCCCATATATAAGGGGTTTAAAAATCCACCTGTAAAAATGGTTTTTTCAAGTAATAAACTTGCTGCAATACCCGATAACGTCACGTGACTTAATGCATCCGCAATAAGAGATAAACGACGAATAACAACAAACACACCAATTAGCGGTGCAACAAGTCCAATTAAAATACCTGCGTATAAAGAATTACGTAAAAAGTCATATTGTAAAAAATCTTGTATCATTATATCCTCCCGTGATGCTCATGTTCGTGTTCTAAACGATGAACATGATGTCCATATAAGACGGACATTTCTGCATCTTCTAACTCTCGGAACTTCTCTACATTTCCATGGAAATGTAGATGTTGGTTTAGGCATGCAACATGTGTTACTTTTTCAGTAACAGCTCCCATATCATGAGTAACAAGAATTAATGTGATCCCGAGCCTTTTGTTTAAATCCTCTAATATTTCGTAAAAACTTTCCACATTTTTCACATCGATTCCAACAGTAGGCTCGTCCAAAATAAGCAATTCAGGATCACTAACGAGCGCACGAGCAATAAATACACGCTGTTGCTGTCCACCAGAAAGCTCTCCAATGTTACGACCTTGAAACTCACTCATCCCTACATCAGCAATTGCTTTTTCTACCTTTTTTTTATCCTCTTTTGTAAAAAAGCGAAAAAGCCCTTTTTTCGAAACAAGTCCCATTGAGACAACTTCAGAAACAGTTGCTGGAAAACCAGAATTGAAACTATTTGCCTTTTGGGATACATAACCAACTTTGTTCCATTCCTTAAACTTCTTACTATCAACGCCAAACACGCGTATGCTTCCTTCTTTTGGCTTTAAAACGCCTAATAAACACTTAAGTAAAGTTGATTTACCTGAACCATTCGGTCCCACTAAACCTAAAAAAGCTCCCTTCGGAACTTGCAAATTAATATTTTCTAACACATTCCGATCTTCATATCGGAATGTTAAACCTTCAATTTCTAATATATTATTCATAGCATCTCACCTATTTTAATTCAGAATGATTCCGATTTATATCTATTTGAATTATAGTACAGCTTATTATAGTTGTAAACCAATCTGCCTAAAATATATCTATTTTTTCAAGAAACCTTACTATTATAACAAAAAGCAGAGAAAAATTCTCTGCTTTCAAAAAATATTCCTATAAACTTTTAGTGAATAGCCGATTTAAACTTACCACCATTTGTCTCTTGCGTGCTCATAATCGTAACAAACGCATTTTCATCAATTTCATGCACAATTGACTTTAATTTCGTCACTTCTAGACGCGTTACAACTGCATAAATAACTTCTTTTTCTTTATCCGTGTAACCACCTTTTGCTACAAGCTTTGTCGTTCCACGGCCAAGACGATGCAAAATCGCGTTTGATACTTCCTCATATTGATCAGATACAATTAAAACCGCCTTCGTTTCATCTAGCCCTTGAATTACTGTATCGATTGTTTTAAATGCGATATAGTACGTCATAACAGAATACATCGCTTGTTCCACACCAAACACAAATGCTGCCCATGCAAAAATAAATAAGTTCACAAACATTACGAATTCACCAACAGAGAATGGTAATTTCTTCGTTAATAAAATCCCCATAATTTCAGTTCCATCTAGCGATCCACCATGACGAATTACAAGTCCTACACCAAGACCTAAAATAAGACCACCAAACACTGTCGCTAAAATAGGTTCTGTTGTAAATGGTGGTACCGCATGTAACGTTGACTCAATGAAAGCTAACGCTACAATACCAAATGTCGAAGATAACATAAATGTTTTTCCAATTTGCTTATAACCGGAATACATAAATGGGATATTGAGAACAACGACTAAAGTAGAAAAACTTAACCACCAAATGTTAGGAGTAAGATAATCTAATATAAGAGAAATACCAATAATTCCACCATCAATAATTTTATTTGGCATTAAAAATAGTTCAATTGCTACCGCCGCGCATGCTGCTCCAAAAATAATCATAACTAAACGATAAATGAGATGAATAACACTTTCTTTTCGATGTTGCTTTTGCTCCATAAGTCCTCCCTTTACTCTTTTTCTGTAGTTTTGTCCTTATATTATAACATACGCTTCTTTTCCTCATGAAAAAAGAAACTCCATACGAATATGTACAAGCTACATGCTCATATATTTCGATAGAAGAACGCGTGAAGGAGGATAATAAGATGAACCTCATTAAACAAATTGTTAATAAAAAATTAAATCATATTTCTACAAAAGAGTTATTAAAATATAGCAAAGAATACGAAGTTCCTATTACAGCCGCACAAGCTGACCAAATCGTTTTACTTATGAAGGGTAAAAATATTAATATTTACGATAACAACGAGCGACTAGAGCTCTTAAAACAGATCGCAAAAGTAACTTCCCCTGCCACTGCCCAACAAGTAAATACATTATTTCAGCAACTACTAAAATAAGGAGGGGATTTCCCCTCCTTATTGCGCTTTAATTTTTTCAAGAAGCCCTTCATCAAAAGTGCCGTTTTTCAGCATTTCGATTTCCAATTTATATGGTGGCTTCTTATCTTTTTTATCTTCCCCTACATACGGTGTTTCAAGAATTTTTGGTACATGCATTAACTGTGGATGATGTACAATGTGATGCAATGCTTTATACCCAATGTGACCAAATCCAATGTTTTCATGACGGTCTTTTCCTGCTCCGCGTACATTTTTACTATCATTAATATGAAGTACTTGTAAACGATCTATACCAACAATCTTATCAAATTCGTTTAATACGCCGTCAAAGTCATTTACAATATCATATCCTGCATCGTGCGTATGACACGTATCAAAGCATACAGATAGCTTTTCATTATATTTTACACCATCAATAATCTTCGCAATTTCTTCAAAGCTACGACCGCATTCTGTTCCTTTTCCTGCCATCGTCTCTAACGCAATGTTAACCGTCTGTTCTGGCGTTAATACTTCATTAAGCCCTTTAATAATTTGTTGAATACCAGCATCTGCTCCAGCACCAACGTGCGCTCCTGGGTGAAGAACAATTTGTTTCGCTACACCTAATGCCGATGTTCTTTCAATTTCCATGCGAAGAAAGTCTACGCCTAATTGGAATGTTTCTGGCTTCGTCGTATTCCCAACATTAATAATATACGGCGCATGGACGATAATTTCCTCAATTCCGTTCAGCTCCATATGTTTTCTTCCTGCTTCTATGTTCAATTCTTCAATTGGTTTTCTTCGTGTATTTTGCGGTGCACCTGTATAAATCATAAACGTTGTTGCACCGTATGAAACAGCCTCTTCACTTGCTGCTAATAACATTTTCTTACCACTCATAGAAACATGAGATCCAATCTTTAACATACAATCACCTCTTCAATATACAATAGATATAATGATAGCATAATTTGTAGAAATATGTAGTGAATTGTTTGTTCACAAAAGACGCACTACACAAATTCATATGACTATTTAGACAGACTATACTCTTCATTTAAATTAGCGGGATTAAAAAAAGATAAGGGAAACCCCTTATCTTTTTTTATTGCTATATTTTCTCTTCACTTTGTCACGTTCTGTTGCAAGTTTACGTTTATAGTTTGGTTTTACTTTTTTCGGTTTTTTAATAACTTTCGTTGCCATAACATCAAGTTCGTCATTTGGTTTTTTACGGCTCTTACGACGACGACGCTCACCTAAATCTGCCCACTCATCTCCACGTAAATCTACATGTTTAAACTCGATATGACGTTGTTTTTCTAAGCTATCTAACGCTTCTTCGTTTGCTGGATCATAAATCGTCACTGCAATACCAGAATGCCCCGCACGTGCTGTTCTTCCAACGCGGTGAACGAAGAAATCTAAATCTGATGGTAGCTCATAGTTAATAACATGGCTAATCCCTTCAATATCAATACCACGTGCTGCTAAATCAGTCGCAACAATATATTGGAATTCAAGGTCACGAATTTGTTTCATCATTTTTTTACGATCACGTGGTGATAAATCCCCGTGAATTCGTCCAACTTTTAAGCCACGTTCCATTAATCCATCAGCAACTTGGTCTGCCATCTTTTTCGTATTCGTGAAAACAACTGCTAAATACGGTTTAAATTGAAGTAGCATTTTATGCACTAAATCAATTTTATTACGATGTTTAGAAGGCACTAAATAGTGTTCAATGTTTCCAGCTGCAACTTGTTTTGGATTGATATGAATATGCTCTGGATTCTCCATATATTTCTTCAGAAACGGTTTTAGTTTTTGAGGAATTGTTGCAGAGAAAACTAACATTTGCAAGTTTTTAGGCATGCGTGCTGCAATTTTGTCTACATCATGAATGAATCCCATATCAAGCATTAAGTCTGCTTCATCGACAATAATCGTATTTGCTTTATGAACAAATAATGCTTGTTCTTCAACTAAGTCTTTAATACGTCCTGGTGTCCCAACTACGATATGAGGTTGTTTTTTCAATTTCTCAATTGAACGTTGTTTATCAGTTCCACCAATTAAACAACGTGCTGTAATCATTTGGTCTTCCGCACAAAACTTTGTTAATTTCACGATTTCTTCGTAAATTTGTTGTGCTAACTCACGAGTAGGCGCTGTAATAACAAGTTGTACTTCTTCACGACTTGCATTAATTCTGTTTAATGTAGGAAGTAAGTATGCATGTGTTTTCCCAGAACCTGTTTGGGATTGTCCAATTACACTTACACCTTTTTTCACGACTGGGAAAATTTTCTGCTGAATTCCTGTCGGCTCTGTAAAGCGTAGTTCACGAACTGCATCTATTAAAAATGGTTTAAAATCATACTGTGTAAAAGTTTGTTGTGTCATAAGTTACACCTTCTTTCTAAAATTTCTACTGCGCGCACAAATCAGTCAAGTCTACATTATATCGAAATCTACAAGTAAAATCCATCTTTAGTTTAGGTTTTCACTTCAAAAACTAACCTTCTTCCCTTTTATTGCATATTGTATGTGTATATACCTAACTGAAGAAAGGAGGATTTCTCACATGTTTCCGAAATCCCCTACAAGGCAAATGTATCCGAATCCAGGGCAGCAACCTTATACACCATATCCAATTCCACAACTACCACCAATGGCACAAAAAAAGAAAGGTTTTCTTGCTAAGCTTTTTAAAAAACACGATCCAACCGAGCCTTTTATGCAAATGGTTCCACCTTACCGACAAATGGAAGGGCAACCGATGATGCATCAGCAACCACCACCGCCCCAATATCAACAGCAATATCCGCAGCAATACCAACAACAATATCCGCAGCAACATCCACAATATCAACCATACATGCAGCAATATCCTGAGCAAATGATACCGCCTCAAATGTATGAATCAACTGAAACGCGCGGGGGCACAACTACAGCTGCGGCAACAGCAAGCAGTGGCATCGGCAGTTTTTTTTCGAACTTAATTTCAAATCCAACTAATATGATAAATAACATCGAAAAAGTATCCCAAGTCGTTCAATCTGTAGGTCCTGTCGTCGAACAGTACGGTCCTATTATGCGTAGTCTACCAAGCATTGTTAAAATCCTCACCTCTGGAAAAAGCACGGAAGAAAATCAAACGGAAAATGTAACAGAGCCAGTTGAAGTAGAAAGTCCGCCTCCTGCACCTCAAAAAAAGAAACGAAAACGAAAGAAAATAGTGATTGAACCTGTAATAGAAAAAGAGTTACCGAAAGAACCAGTTCAACAAACAGCAACAAAACCAAAACTATATGTGTAACAATCCTTTGTTTTCTATCCACTCCTCCTTTATAATGTAAAAGACTATGCACAAAAGTATCCCTTGTTTAGAAGGAGAGGATTACTCATATGAAAATTGTAAAAATTTCCCCTCGTGGTTATTGCTACGGTGTTGTCGATGCAATGGTAATTGCACGTAACGCCGCATTAGATAAATCATTGCCGAGACCCATTTATATTTTAGGTATGATTGTTCACAATAAACATGTTACAGACGCTTTTGAAGAAGATGGAATCATCACATTAGACGGTCCAAGTCGCTTAGAAATTTTAGATAAAATTGATTCTGGTACTGTTATTTTCACTGCACACGGTGTTTCTCCAGAAGTTAAACAACGCGCAAAAGAAAAAGGTTTAACAACAATCGATGCTACTTGCCCAGATGTTACCAAGACGCATGACCTTATCGAAGCTAAGAAAGCGGAAGGGTATCATGTCATTTATATCGGTAAAAAAAATCATCCAGAGCCAGAAGGCGCAGTTGGTATTGCACCTGACATCGTTCACCTTATCGAAAGAGCCGATGATTTAAAAACATTAGAAATCCCAACAGATAAAATTTTAGTAACAAATCAAACAACGATGAGTCAATGGGATGTTCAACATTTAATGGAGGACATTCAAAAAAAATTCCCAACAGCAGAATTCCATAAAGAAATTTGTTTAGCAACTCAAGTTCGCCAAGAAGCTGTCGCTAAACAAGCTGATGTTGCAGACTTAACAATTGTTGTTGGTGATCCGAAAAGTAACAATTCAAATCGCTTAGCACAAGTATCACAAGAAATCGCGGGTACAAAAGCATATCGAGTTGCTGATGTAAGCGAAATTCAATTAGAGTGGCTACAAGGTGTAGAAAACGTAGCTGTTACAGCAGGTGCTTCTACTCCAACGCCAATTACGAAAGAAGTTATCGCTTTCTTAGAGCAATATAACCCAATGAATCCCGCTACATGGGAAAGAGTTCGAAAAGTACCGTTACAAAAAATATTACCTCGCGTGAAAGTGAAAAAAGAACAATAATAAAAACCGTTGCTTGCATGAGCAACGGTTTTTATTTTTCTTATACAAATATAAATGGATCTGTATGTAACTGCGAAGCATGAATGTGTACATTGAGTTTCTTTGCATCTACTTTTTCTTGTAATTGCTTTTGTACACCTTGTTTCATTACTTTTTCAACATTATGTCCTGGGTCAACTATATTTAAACCGAGCATCATCGCATCATGAGCAACATGATAGTACATGTCACCAGTTACATATACATCTGCTCCTTTAAATTTCGCTTGGTTTATATATTTATTACCATCTCCACCAAGTACAGCTACTTTACGCACTTTATCGTCTAACTTACCGACAACTCTTGCGCCCTTCACGTCTAATGATTGTTTCACATGTTCTGCAAATTGACCAAGCGTCATTTCTTCTTGTAAGTATCCTATTTTTCCTAGGCCTAACGTTTCACCTTTATTATCAAGCGGATACACATCGTATGCTACTTCTTCATAAGGGTGCGCCGTTACCATTGCTTTAATCACTTTCCGCTGTAATGAAGCTGGAATAATCGTTTCGATTCGCACTTCTTCTACACGTTCTAACTGTCCAGTTTCCCCGATATAAGGATTTGTCCCCTCTTGAGGTACAAATGTGCCTGTACCCTCGCTACTAAACGTACAGTGGCTATAATTGCCGATATGACCAGCACCTGCGTCTCCTAATGCATTCCTTACTTCTTCTGCATGAGTGACTGGCACAAACACAACAACTTTTTTCATTTCTTCTGCATATGTCGGTGCCAAAACTTCTGTATTTTGCAATCCTAACGCCTCAGCAAGTAAATCATTTACCCCGCCCTTAGCAACATCCACATTTGTATGCGCTGCATAGATTGCAATATCATTTTTAATACACTTTTCAATAATTTTCCCATACGCCTTATCTGTATGAATCGCTTTTAACGGGTTAAAAATTAAAGGATGATGAGCAATAATGACATTTGCCCCTAATTGAATTGCTTCATCCACAACTTCTTCCGTTACATCTAACGCAATCAATACGTGCCGCACCGGTTTATTAAGCGCTCCAATCTGCAGGCCAATCTTATCTCCTTCCATCGCCAAATGCTTCGGATACATACTTTCAAATAAAGAAATAATTTCATGGCCATTTGGAATTTTACTCATGATAAAACCTCCCCTATCATTTTCATTTTCGCTTCTACTTCCCCACGCTTCGCTTTTGTTTCTTCAGAATCAGCTGCACGTTCTAACTGTTTTAAAATATTTTGGAAGTTTTTTAATTCTCCTTCCCATTTTTCAACGAAGGCTTCACTTTTTTCTGTTATTAAAAATGGTCCCATAAACAATTCAGCTTGTTTATTTTCAGAGTAAGGCGCTGCAACATTTCCTCGCTCCCCTACTAAAATTTCGTAAATTTTCCCATCTTCTTTTACGATTTTTTCATGGATAAGCTCCCAACCATTCTCAATAAACCATTCACGAATATGATGCGCTGCAATATTAGGCTGTAAAATTAAACGTGTTACACCTTCTAATTTTTCTTTACCACTTTCTAAAATGTCACGAATTAACGCTCCGCCCATTCCGGCAACTGTAATTACATCTACTTCTCCTGGTGTGATAACAGCTAATCCATTCCCTTTACGCACATCTACTTTATCTTGTAAACCACTTTCAGCTACAGTTGCTTGCGCAGAGCGAAATGGTCCATCTACGACCTCTCCTGCAACTGCTTTTGTAGCAATATTATTTATAATTGTATAACACGGTAAATACGCATGATCCGATCCAATATCAGCGACTGTAGATCCTACTGGTATTTCACGTACAACTTCTTCTAATCGTTTTGAAAGCTTTACTTCATTCATGTATTTCCATTACTCCTTCTCTTGTCAGTCTGTCTCCATGATAATGAATTTATAGTAGTTGTTGCAAGCCCATAACAACAATTCACTGCTCTTATCATTCATCGTATTTTAGAAAATATAGAAAAACAAGCCCTTTGCATAAGCAAAAGGCTTGTCATACGGAACTTTATTTTTTCTTCGATAACCAATCAGCTACTTTAGCGGCTTGATCAGCTGGAACTATATTGGCAGGCATATTGCCTTTTCCTTTCGAAAGAATTTCTTTAATTTCATCCTTTGAAAGTTTCCCACCAATTTTTTGCAAGTTAGGTCCAACTGCCCCTTGTAACTGATCACCATGGCAGCTCGTACAGCTTTGCTTCACAATATCTTCTGGTTTTGATGCCGTTTGTGCTGGCTTCCCGCCATTTTTTGCATCAGCTAACTCTTTAGATTTATTTAGCCCCTGAAATGAAAATACAAACATAACGATAATACCCAATGCTGCAATAAGAGCGAACGGAATCAGCGGATTACGTTTCATATCTCTTCTCCCCCCTCTATACCCCTAAATAGTTAGATGATTCAGTCATTTCCATTGTACTTGAAAACGCTCTATCAGAAAAGAGTAAACTACCACTTGTTAAAAATATTCCATAAATTCAGTTTATTGTTTTTTATTGTCATATCGCTTATTATTTCGATAATTATTAACGTTTCTCATCATATTTTTCGCTTTTCTACATATATTTTTGTATAGAATAAACAAAATTAATCGAAAAATCGAAAAATGAGCATTTGCAAATCAAAAGACAATTCTGTAAAATAAATTACAAGAAATTGTAATCGTTGCCGATAGCTAAATTTTAACAAAAATTAACAAAATAAAAAAGTTTACTTCACAATGGTGAAGTAAACTTAAAAAATAACCTATTCTAAGAAATCCTTAAGACGCTTACTACGGCTTGGATGTCTTAATTTGCGAAGTGCTTTTGCTTCAATTTGACGGATACGCTCTCTCGTTACGCCAAATACTTTCCCAACTTCTTCAAGCGTACGAGTTCGTCCATCATCCAAACCGAAACGAAGACGTAGAACATTTTCTTCACGATCTGTTAGCGTATCTAACACATCTTCTAATTGTTCTTTTAGCAATTCATAGGCTGCATGGTCCGCAGGCGATGTTGCTTCTTGGTCTTCAATAAAGTCACCTAAATGGGAGTCATCTTCTTCACCAATTGGTGTTTCAAGAGAAACTGGCTCCTGTGCAATTTTTAAGATTTCACGTACTTTTTCTGGAGCAAGATCCATTTCTTCACCAATCTCTTCAGGAGACGGTTCACGACCTAAATCTTGTAATAATTGGCGTTGTACACGAATTAACTTGTTAATCGTTTCAACCATATGGACTGGAATACGAATTGTTCGCGCTTGGTCTGCAATGGCACGTGTAATAGCTTGGCGAATCCACCAAGTTGCATACGTACTAAATTTGAAACCTTTACGATAATCGAACTTTTCAACAGCTTTAATTAGACCCATATTACCTTCTTGAATTAAGTCTAAGAAAAGCATACCACGGCCTACATAGCGCTTTGCAATACTTACTACAAGACGTAAGTTTGCTTCTGCAAGACGACGTTTCGCTTCTTCATCGCCTTCTTCAATACGCGTTGCAAGTCGAATTTCTTCTTCTGCAGATAGTAAGTCTACACGACCAATTTCTTTTAAATACATACGAACAGGATCGTTGATTTTAACCCCTGGTGGTACACTTAAATCATTGAGGTCAAACTCTTCTTCTGTTTTTGAAATTTGGCGATTATTAGGGCCTTCTTCGTTGTCATTATCACCAACTAAGTCAATGCCTTGTTCACCTAAATATTCATAGTATTCATCCATTTGATCGGATTCAATTTCAAATCCATTCATGCGTTCTGCAATCTCTTCATATGTAAGAACGCCACGTTTTTTTCCGAGCTCAGTGAGTTGTTCTTTCACTTGCTCAAGGGTCATTTCAGTTTCAATTTGTTTAGAACGAGCTGGTTTGTCAGCCATCTGTTCCCCTCCTTACGCGAGATACAAACATTCATTATACTAAAACTTTATCAAAAAAGCTATTTTCTCGCTTTTTGATTTTGTAAATATGCTACATAATATTTAGCAGCCTCTACAGGATCTGTTTTTTCCATTTGTTTCACTTTAAAGATGATCTCCATCTTTTCAAGTTTTTCCTGATGCCGCCTAAGCGTCTCCAAATGGCCTTGCAACACTTCTTCTGTGTATTCTGGATTAATAAATTCATCCGTCGAAATATCAGTGATAATATTTTTCAACTTTTCATCAGAGAGCCAACTTAAAAATGTTCCGACTGAAGGTTCATTTCCCTTTTCATAATATGCGTATAGTTCATATAAAATCCCTTTATGTTCTTCTGTATGAAAATCTTCTATATGGGATTCCATACGAACAGCTACTTCTGCACTTTGCAACATATGGTAAATAATTTCTCTTTCCGCTCTTTCAAAACCTGTTAACTTCGGTTTTGTTTGAACGACTTGAGACGGTTTAGCAACCTGCTTTATTTGTTTTTGCTGTACCTTTTGTTCTTTGCGATATTGGTGCAATTGATTCAAAAGTGTTTCCATTGAATACGAAAATTCTTGCGATAATGACTTCAAATATGACTCTGCCTGCATCGCATCTTGTAACAACGATAACTCTTTTAAAACACTTTTCACATATTCTTCTTTGCCAGACTCATCTTGCAAATTTTTCCCTAAACGCAAATAATTTATTTTAAAACCAACAAAACTCACACTTGATTTCACAAGATTTTCAAAAGCGGTAGTCCCATATTGTTGCACATATTCATCAGGATCAAGCTTATCTGGCAAGGATGTGACTTTCACTTGGCAACCAACTTTTAGCAATAATTGCCCTGCTTTCATCGTCGCTTCTCGCCCTGCTTTATCACCATCATAGCAAAGAACAACAGTTTCAACGTTACGTCGCAGAAGTTTTGCTTGTTCTTCAGTTAAAGCTGTTCCCATTGTCGCAACAGCTTCTTCCACACCACTTTTTACCGCAGCTAGTACATCGGCATATCCTTCAAAAAGAACCACTTGCCCACGCTTTCTAATAAACGGTCTTGCTTGGTGGAAGTTATACAACAATTTACTTTTGTGAAAAATCGGTGTTTCAGGGCTATTTAAATATTTCGGAGTGTCATCCCCTAACGCCCTTCCACTAAACGCTATCACCTTACCTTGTAACGTATAGATCGGGAACATAACTCTTCCACGGAAGCGATCGTAATGACTACCATCCTTCTCACTTCTTATTAGAAGGCCAGCTTGTTCCATACTAGACAGCGATAAACCTCTTTTTTGTAAAATTTTCGTCGCCGCATCCCAAGCAGGTGATGCATAACCAATTTCAAACTTCTCAATCATCTCTTTCGTAATACCACGGTTTAATAAATATGAAAGTGCTTCATTTCCCTCTTCCGTATTTACTAATAAATGATGATAATACTTTTTCAATAATTCATGAGCTTGTTGCATGATGACAGTGTCATCAGATATGTCTTCTTGTTGTCCTTGTCCTGATGTGTACTCTGCAACCGCAATTCCATTTCTTTCGCCTAGCTTTTGAACAGCCTCGGTAAAAGCCAGTCCTTCCATTTTCATTAGAAAGGAAAATACATTTCCACCTTCTCCACATCCGAAGCAATGAAAAATTTGCTTATCAGATGAAACAGAGAATGAAGGAGAATTCTCACCATGAAATGGACAAAGGCCGAAATAGTTACGCCCCTGTTTTCTAAGTTGAACGTATTCACCAATGACTTCTACAATATCGGATGATGTCCGAATCTGTTCAACAACTTCTTCGGGAATTCTGTTCCCCATAACTCCATCTCCGTGTCGTATTTTGTATTCGATATAAATTAAAAAATTCCTTTATAATTCGACAATATTTTTCTAAACTTGTTAGAAAGTGTTGCCGATTACATTGTATAAACGATTTTGAACCTTTCCTATAGGTCCTTTATCTGCATAAATCGCATATACATACTTGCTATATAAAATTGTATACATTTGCTCATCTGTTACAAATGTATCTCTTAGAAACAATACATATACACCTTTTTCCAAGAAGAGTAGCAAGCCACATATACTGTTTGATCTTGAGATCTGTAACTTTTTCATGTTGATCCATATAACAATCAACTCCATTTTGTTCAGTATCTACAATGATCCAATTGCCTTGCTATTTCCTTAAAGGATGAGCATATGATGCGACAAACAAAATTCAGACATGAAATTCCGCTCCAACTTGCACAATTTCAGCCTTCACGGGATATACATCTACACCAACTAATATGTTGTTGATGTTTTGCATATTTCTGTATTCTACATCCCTTCTGTGAATCCTTCCATAATGTGCGTTTTCTTGTATAGATTTTGTCGATTTAACGTAATTACATGTCTTTTTCGTAAATCCTATCCCTAGTTTATTCTGAAAAATTAAAGTCTAAACGTAAAATATAGGTTTTTATCACAATTTTTTATTATAATATATTTTCTTCAACTACGCTACATATCCCTTTATTTTTTCATCTTACATTTCAGGATGACAAACTCACACCTTGAATATACTAAAAGACAAAGGAGTATAAGTATAACCATTACACTACAATCTATTACAAAATCCATAGGTATCATATTTCACACGAGCGAAAAAAGCACATTCACCTTTGGTAAATGTGCTAAAACATTTTTTGGTTTTGCACTGCATTCACAATAATATTTGCTGTTTCTTCAATCGCTTTATTCGATACATCGATTACTTGGCAATTTATTTTACTAATTACTTCCTCAAAGTGATCAATTTCTTCTTGAATACGATTAATATTTGCATATGTTGCTCCATCACTTAATCCAAGTGATTTTAATCGTTCTTTTCGAATATGATTTAACTTATCTGGCGTAATTTTCAAACCGAAACATTTTTCTTTTGCCACTTGATATAGTTCTTCAGGTGGGTCAACTTCTGGCACGAGTGGTACATTCGCAACTTTCAAGCGTTTGTTATGAGCTAAATATTGGGAAAGTGGTGTTTTTGATGTACGCGAAACACCAATCAACACGATATCTGCTTTTAAAATACCTCGTGCATCTCTGCCGTCATCATACTTCACAGCAAACTCAATCGCTTCAATCTTTTTAAAGTATTCTTCATCTAACCTACGGACAACACCTGGCTCATATCTCGGCACTTGCCCCGTAATTTCTTCAATTTGATCAATAAGAGGGCCGATAATATCGTATGCCTCTACCCCTTCTTTTGCAGCCTCTGTTACTAAATACTGGCGCATATCAGGCTTAACTAACGTAAAACATATAAGTGCTTGATTACTCTTAGCAATCGAAATCACTTCTTTTAATGTCCCTGTATCTTCTACATACGGTACACGTCTAATATCAGGAGCAAACGGGAATTGCCCCATTGCTGCTCGAACAACCAAATCAGCCGTTTCCCCTACAGAGTCAGATACGACATATACGATTTTATTATCCATTACATTACCTCACTTTAAACAAATTACACTTATTCGTTATTTACTAAATTTACAAACGCACGTGTAATATTTGTTTTTGTAATTCGCCCAATCACTTCTAAACCTTGTTTCGTATCTTTTACAACTGGCATTGCATCAATCTGTCTTTCTATTAATTCCATCGCAATATCATATAAAGAATCCTCTCTACGACACATCGCAATGTTTGGCATCCTTGTCATGATAATATTAACCGGAAGAGAGGTTAAATCCTGCTTTCCTAAGCTCGCTCTTAATAAATCTTTACGAGACACAACACCAACTAATAGAGTCATCTGATCTACAACGAACAATGTACCAACGTCCTCTAAAAACATCGTACAAATTGCATCGTATACGGAAACATTTTTATCAATTACAACCGGTCTAGATTGATAATCTTGTACTTTAATTTTCTTAACAGCTTCAGATAATAGCTGCCCCCCAGTTTTACCCGTATAAAAATAACCTACGCGTGGACGTGCTTCTAAATAACCAGCCATCGTTAAAATTGCTAAGTCTGGTCTTAGCGTCGCACGTGTTAGACCCAATTGCGCTGCAATTGATTCCCCTGTAATAGGACCGTGATCTTTTACAATCTGAATGATATGTTCTTGCCGTTTATTCAGCTCTATGATAATCACCACCTTTAATGCACAACGAAAAAAGTTATACTATCTCTTAAATATTATATACTAAATATGCTATTCGAAAAAGAAAGTATGTAAAAAGGACCGTATACGGCCCAAAATTATATTTGAAACTTATCAAGTTGTTCTAAAAAACGTCTTGATTTCAAATAAATTCCGCAATATTCATCATAATATGTATTCAATACTAAACGCATTTGTTTTTTTGTGCTATCCTTTACCGATACATTTCCGAGCCTATGTAAATCGAAATGGAAGAAAAGACGTAATAATTTATGAACAGCTTCTCCTACCGGTATACGATATGGGTCTTGCTCTGCATGACGTGAGCACAGAAAACCGCCTTCCCTGACGGAGAAGGCGACAAAGTCTGTTTCTTGATGACAAATCGCACATGTATCAAAGTACGGGCGCATCCCTAATACCGGAAGCATTTTCGTTTGATAAATTAATGATAATACTTCTGGATCAACACCCTCACACATATAATGCAACGTTTGATATAACATTTCAAATAAATACGGATTATGTTTTTTATCTTCTGTTGCTTTATCAGTTAACTCAACAATAAATGATGCATAAGCAGTTAAAAATATATCCTCGCGAATTTCTTTCATAGTTGAAATAATCTCGCCTTGTTGCAATGTTCCAAGCCCAGATCCCATTTGAATTAGAAAATGGCCATGTGTCATTAATTGCGACACAGATGCTAATCGGCTTTTCGGTTTTTTTGCCCCTCTTGCCATTGCACTTACCTTACCAAGTTCTCTTGAGAATATTGTAACAATTTTGTTCGTTTCTCCGTAATCTGTCGTACGGATAACGATGCCCTCAACTTTTTGAAACATGTTCGTCACCATCCAAGGTTTGAACAAAACGGGTCAAGAAATTGGAGAGTCTAGATGCGCTAGCTCCTCTTCATGTTGATCCATCTCATCGTTTACGTCTTTTTCCATTTCTTTCAAAAGCAAGTACGTTTCAATGCTTCCTGTTTTGGAGAAAAACTTCCAGGTAAAATCTAGCATAAGAATCCACCTTTCTCAATAAGCGTAGCCTATAAACCAATTTCCTTTGTTGTTATTAAATTGACCCATTTTGTCCATTTTCATGTGAGAAAAATTTTTCCTAATTTATCAAAGTTCATAAAAACCAATAATCAGTGGATGAACCAACCATCCACTGATTACAACTTTACTCTATTTTAGTACTCATCCTCGCGGAAACCTAGGTCACGAAGCTGAGACATTTTATTACGCCAATCTTTTTGCACTTTTACCCATACTTCTAAAAATACTTTAGAACCAAGTAGCGCTTCAATATCAAAACGAGCTCGCTTACCAACTTCTTTTAACATTTTTCCTTGTTTTCCGATGATGATTCCTTTTTGTGATGCACGTTCAACAACAATCGTTGCATTTATATAAACTGCCCCGCCCTCACGCTTTTGAATCGCATCGATAACAACAGCCACAGAATGCGGCACTTCTTCACGTGTTAAATGTAGTACTTTCTCACGAATAAGCTCTGCAATAATAAATCTCTCCGGATGATCCGTTACTTGATTCTCTGGATAGTATTGTGGTCCTTCTGGTAAATACTTTTTAATTGTCCCAATTAAAGCGTCCACATTATTACCGTCTAACGCAGAAATTGGTACAATCTCTGCAAACTCATGTAGTTTACGATATTGATCAATTAACTCTAGTAATTGCTCTGGATGAAGTTGGTCAATTTTATTAATGACTAAAAATACTGGTTGTTTTGTTTCTTTTAATTTCTCAATGATGAATTCCTCACCACGACCAAATCCTTCAACTGCATTAACCATAAACAGAACAATATCAACTTCTTTTAATGTCGTTTGCGCCATCTTTACCATGAAGTCGCCTAATTTATGTTTAGGTTTATGTATTCCTGGTGTATCAATGAAAATAACTTGTGCATCATTTTCTGTATATACACCTTGAATTTTATTACGAGTCGTTTGTGGCTTATCACTCATAATAGCAATTTTCTGGCCGATAATACGGTTTAAAAATGTAGATTTTCCAACATTCGGTCTGCCAATAATAGAGACAAAACCTGATTTATAACCTTTTCTATTCATGTAAATCCTCCGCTAAAAATGCTCCTGGTAACAATTCTCCGACTGTCGTCTCTTGAACGTCACCATGTAAGTTTGATAAGTATACTTTCGTATCCTGTTTACATAATTCTACCATAACTTGTCGACATGCTCCACAAGGAGGTACTGGACGCTTTGTATCTGCTACAACCGCAATGGCTACAAATTCGTTATCCCCTTCAGAAACCGCCTTAAATAAAGCTGTTCTTTCAGCACAATTACATAAGCCATATGATGCATTCTCAACATTACATCCACGATACACTTTTCCATCGCGCGTTAATAATGCTGCACCTACTTGAAATTTAGAATATGGTACGTACGCTTGTTTACGCGCTTCGATTGCTTCTAGAATTAATTGTTTACTATTCATATTCCCGCATCCTTCCTGTTCACAGCTATGAAGAGATACACTCTCTCATTAAAGGCCCTTACGGCACTTCCAAAGCTTAATAAAAGCTTCGGAATGCAACTATACCATATACGGTAAAAAGATAATAGCACCAATTATAACAGCTATAATTGCAAACAATAAAACCGCTCCTGCCGCAACATCCTTTGCAATTTTTGCAAACGGATGAATATCGGCAGTCGCTAAATCTACCGTTTTTTCCACAGCCGTATTTACCATCTCTAAACTCATTACACTCCCTATTACAATAAGTAATATCATCCACTCTATTTTCGTAATATGGAAATAAAAGCCGCAGCATATAACAATGACTGCGGCTAAATAATGGATTTTCATATTTCGTTCATGACGAAAACAAAAGAATATACCAGCTATAGCATATCCAAAACTATCTATAAGTTTTCCTTTTTTCATCGTCCTAATCCAAAAGCTTCTAAAATTTCTTTTTGTCTTCCGAACATTTCTTTTTCATCTTCTTCTGTCATGTGATCATAACCAAGTAAATGTAAAAAGCCATGTAACGCCAAAAATCCAAGTTCACGATCGAAAGAATGTCCGTACTCTTCAGCTTGCTCTTTCGCCCTTGGAATAGAGATAATAAGATCCCCTAACATGCGCGGCATCTCTGCACCAACAATCTCCATTTCTCCTTCTCCCATCTCTTCCATGGCAAAGGATATTACATCTGTAGGTTGATCTTTATCTCGGTAATCACGATTAATTTCTCTAATGCGCTCATTATCTACAAATGTCACCGATACCTCCGCACCATCCTCGATATTTTCCATTTGAGCTGCTTTTTCTAACACTTCACGAATTAAACTCATATACTCTTCTTTTACTTCTTCTGTTTCATCAATAAAATCAATTAACAAACTCATTCTTTCTCCTTTTCTTCCGGAGGTTCCGGATATGTAATACGCGAATGGAAAATACCATTTAACGTTTCACACAACGTTTTTCCAACGATTTGTAGTTCCTTAAACGTCAAATCACATTCACTAAATTGACCGTCTTGCAGTCGATCTTTAATAATACTTTGCACCAAATTATTAATTTGTTCTGGCGTTGGGTGATTCATAGAACGTACCGCAGCTTCTACACTATCAGCAATACCAACAATTGCCGATTCTTTCGAAGTTGCTTTTGAACCTGGATAACGGAACATCTCTTCTGTATATTTTTCTTTATCTTCTTTAATAGCTTTATAATAAAAATATTTCAGTAACGTTGTACCGTGATGTTGCCCAGCGATATCAATAATTTCTTGTGGAATATGATATTCTTCGAGCATTCTTACTCCATCCGTTACGTGAGCAATTATAATATCTTTACTCGTTACAGGATCTAATTTATCATGCGGGTTTTTAATTCCCATTTGGTTTTCAATAAAGAATTGCGGTTGTACTGTTTTTCCTACATCATGATAATATGCCCCTACACGCGCTAATACACCATTTGCCCCAACTGCTTCACAAGCAGCCTCAGAAAGATTCGCTACCATTACACTATGATGAT
This sequence comes from Bacillus sp. FSL K6-2944, assembly GCF_038005385.1. Taxonomy (NCBI): domain Bacteria; kingdom Bacillati; phylum Bacillota; class Bacilli; order Caryophanales; family Bacillaceae; genus Bacillus; species Bacillus sp. FSL K6-2944. Next base: position 3,072,344 of record NZ_JBBOTE010000001.1, read on the forward strand.
ATGTCCCTGGCGCTTCTAACAAAATTCTGCGTAAAAGCGGATGATTTGGACTTGATAGTTCCATAAGCTTCATACTTGATACGATTCCAAGTCCACTTTCTAAATATGGTAAAATCCCCATAGCCAAAACGGATGATATAATCCCTGAAAGTGAAGCCATTAATAATTGCGTACCAATTTCAAGAGGCGAAAAATTCCCATTACGTAATAATAAAAGCGCCGCCAATACGACTACATTTAATACAGAAACGAGTATACCAGCTTGTAAAATCATTGTACGACGATTTTTTTCTCGCAAGAAAATACTAACCGATAACGAACTTAACAATACGTAAATCCCTACACTATAATTTAATGTACTCGTTACTCCTTCATTAAACATAATACTTCCGCATACAGAAAAAATCATACTCGTTAAAAAGACAAATCGATCACCAATCATTAGTTTTACAAGTATTGTTCCCATCGCAACTGGGACAACATATGCAATCCCTGCGTATTCAAGTTTTTGAAACAAACTAATGATTTTCATTAAGACGATTGTGATAGACAAAATTGTAATATACGCTAAAACATACGGTCTATCTTCTCTTTTTCTCTTTAAAAATAATTCAAATTGTTTATGCATAAAGTATAGTAACACACCAATGAGTACCGCTAATCCAACATAAGGTTGAAAACCGTTCCCTTTTTCTAACAAACCAACTAATTTCAACTGATTATACACATCACTTGAAATTGTTTCACCTTCTCTAACAAGAACTTGTCCTTGAAGAATATAAACAGGTGGAACTAAATCTTCCTCTGCTTTTCTCTTCTCTTTCGTTAAGATTGGGTCATAAAAATAGTTAGCTGAAATTGCATATCTTCCTAGCGCCTTAATTGATTCTTTTAAACCATTATCAACATTAACACTATTCATCTCACTTACATATCGTTCTTTCGCATCTTTCAATTCGTCCATTTTAATATGCTCAGTCATGATACTATTAATCGCTGTGACCGCAGCATCTTTCGCTAATACTAATTGGCTCGGATCTGCATTAATCAAATTCAGTAAGTTTGAATCAGATAACTCTTTCGTTAAGTCAGCGGGTAGTTTCTTTTTTAACTTGTCCACTTTCTCAGCATCAGTCATCTTTTTTTGATCATCCGGTCCAACAGCTTTAATCTCTTGCACCACTTCATCCACTTTAGCAAAGACGTCATTCACAATATCAACTTTGTTTTGTTTATACTCACTTTTATATGTATATTGATCTTCAACTTTTGTAGCGGCTTCTTTTTTCTTTTTATCCGTTGTAACTTTATCTTCAATTTTTATAGGAGAATGGATTGTCTTTTTCGCAATAGAATACATATTAACATCTAATTGTTCTGGTTTTACATTATTCATAAGCGCAAAAAACAGCACTGCTCCTAACACAACGTAAGAAATCCAACTTAGTTTTTTCGAATGTTGTAAATTACGAAACCACTTAGAAATTTCTTGAGATCTTGACATGATTTCAATACCTTCTCCTCTCCAGAAATAAAGTGAAACTATTTATAGCTTTCATTTCTTCTACCAAACGATACTTTGAGGCAATATTTTATACACTAGTACCAATAGTTTATTTTCCTTATCTTTCATGATAGTAAAAAATATGACGTTCGCCAACCTTATCATACAAAAAGAAATGATCCTGACAAATAGGATCATTCCATTTTATCATATGCCTCAATAATACGTTGCACCAATGGATGTCTCACAACGTCCGTTTGTTCTAATGTAATAAATGACAGACCTGATACACCAGATAAAATATTAGCAGCTATAGATAGCCCTGATTTTACCCCTTTTGGCAAGTCTACTTGTGAAGGGTCCCCTGTAATAACCATTTTAGAACTAAAACCTAATCTTGTTAAAAACATTTTTATTTGAGCACCCGTTGTATTTTGAGCCTCATCTAAAATAACAAATGAATCATCAAGCGTACGCCCCCTCATATAAGCAAGCGGAGCTATTTCAATTACTCCTCGCTCCATCATACGCTGCGTATATTCTTGTCCAAGAATATCATGTAAAGCATCATATAACGGGCGTAAGTATGGATCTACCTTCTCTTTCAAATCCCCTGGTAAAAAACCTAAATTTTCTCCAGCTTCTACAGCAGGTCTTGTTAAAATAATTTTCTTTACATATCCTTGTTTTAAAGCCCTCACAGCCATTACTACAGCTAAATATGTTTTTCCAGTTCCTGCAGGCCCTATCCCAAAGACAATATCATTCTTCTTCATCGCATGAATATATCTTCTTTGCCCCATTGTTTTTACACGAATGGATTTACCTTTTGCAGTCTTGAAAATTTCTTCCTCATATAACTCTTCAAATTGAGCAATTTTCCCTTGTTGTGCAAGCTGAATCGCATACGCAACATCTCTCTCTGAAATTGATATACTTTTACGAATTACAACAAGTAATTGCTGTAAGATTTTTTCTACGAGTGCCACCGTTTCAACTGCCCCAGATACATGAACAGTTTCTCCTCTAGTTACGATCGATACATTCAGTTCTCGTTCAATTACTTTTAAATGCGCATCATTAACTCCAAAAAGAGCGATTGCTTCGTTAGCATTTTCCAATTGTTGGTTCATTTCTACTAATTGTTCTGCCATTACTCAGTCTCCTTGAATATCGGATTCGGATATTGGTTGTGGCTCTGCAATATTTTCAACCACAGTATAATGCAATGTGACTTTTAGTTGATCCGCCTCAACCTCTTTACTCAAAATCTTATCACTTACAATCATAGCATGTTCATCCAATTTTTTCTTTAGTTCTTTTTCGGCCATCTCCTTCGCTACTTTCAGCGCTTGCTTTTCTGTATATTCTCGATTCGCTTCTTCCTCTTCTCTCACAACATCTTTTTCATATGCAATCGGCAGTGTAAAACCAAATAATTTCACATCATGCTTTACACTTTCAGTACGAGAGCGTTTATACTTATCATGCTGAAATCCCCATATTTTTATTTTCGTATCCCCAAATTTAAGAAAATGTTCATTGTATACATTACCAGTATACACTTGGAATTGCGTCTTTAACGGGACATCCACCTTAGATGTATACCACGTTTCGCCATATACAATACCTTTCGCTGAAACAATCGTCGGACTTTCCTCATTACCATATATTCCCGATACGAGAATCTGTCCTTTTTCTACATGATCATTTTTCAGTACAACCGGCTTTCCAACTTCTACAAACGTTTTTGTAATAATCGCTTCTTTTTTTGCTACTAAATTTTGCGGCCTTTGTTCCTTTTCTTTCTTCGGTTCGTTTTTTTCAACAATTTTAAAATGATAAGTCGTTCCCCTTACTTCTAGTCCCGCCCAAGTAATGGCATTAATATTATCTGTCAAATGGCGTTGTACATCTTCTACATTCGGCATTTGAAATTGTAGTTTCCCTTTTTTAATACCCATTTTATCCAATTCTTTCATCAATATATATTCTGTTTCAGGTTTAGCTCCTGTAATTTCAATTTTCCAAACCATATTTGACATTGCAATCACACCAAAAAAGAAAATTAAAAAACCAATTAAAAATCCACTGTTTTTAATTAAACGTTTATTCCAAAAAGGAAAACCATAACGTCCAATAAAATATAATTTACATTCATTTTTTCTATAAATTGGTTTTATTTTTTTCACATCGCGTAACAACATACAAAAAACTAACGTTTCATCAGCTATCTTTTTAACATCCCAAACTAATAAATTCCTCCGTACACATTCATTAACAAACCGTTCCGCTCCTCTACCTTCAATTCGCACTTTTACATATCCAAGCCACTTTATAAACCATTTATTTTTCATTTACCACCTTCACTACCTTTCTAAAAGTAGATATACTACTTTTTATTTGAAGCATTAAAATAGCTCGTACTAAAATAAAACAGAGTAAAACTGTAATCAGTCTCTATCAACGGAACTTTTACAGGATAAAGAAGAAAAACTTCACAAATGGAAGTTTCACTTCAATCACCTTTTTTTTCATTTTCTAAAAATGTTACTTGCTCAATTATCCCCTCGAGTAAAAGCTCTTCTGGAAGAATCGTTTTAATAACAAAGGATTGTCCTTTAATTAATAATTGACCGTGTTTTAAAAGCAATCGCACTTCTTTATCTGAAAACACTAATAACCCCCGATGATTTTCTATATAAATATGTATTTGCCCAACAAGAGTAATCCGAGGTAGATCCATTAATACATCCACTGGTAGGTCTACTTGTTTTGTCAACCAATTTTTCATTTGTTCTAATTTCTTCATCTCGAAAGACCCCCTCTCATCCCATATATATGTATTTCTTCACAAGTGCCTATCGTGTTATAACGACTTCACTAACATAACTATATTCTGCAAGAGTTCATATCATGTTAATTAAAACAGTCGCTATATGAAATCATATTTGTCAGGACAATGATGGATCAGAGGATGTTACCTTTAATAATAGAAGTATTAATACAAGAATATGCGCCCCTACAGGATATCAGTACAAGTTACATTAAGAAATTGAGCCTAGCGAGAAGTGGGAAACTTGAAAAAACCTGTTACAATTCGTTCTGGACGTGACATACTGACCATAGAATAAGTAGTTGTCATTTATTGGACAACTGAGATAAAGTAAAACTATAATCAATCCTCACCAATCGGGCTACCCGTTAATGCGGGATAAAATCAAAAAAAAAGAAAATTTCTTCACTCTGAATGTTACGTTGTAAGTAAGAATATTTTATAGATGGTTGTTATATGAATTTCAAAAAATATTAGGGTTCATTAAAAAATGAATTAATAAATGAGGAAATACGAAAGGAAATCGGCTTTGGTCAAGAAGTTTTGAATGTTATAAAACAAGTTACCGACAGTAATATCCAGCCATTTTATGCAACTGATGCAAAATCTAAAATAGTTAGAATCTCTTTCGTTACCTTTGAGGATTATGCTGAAGAGCAAGCTATAAAACTTCAATCTGAGTTTCAGAAGGCTCGGTACTTAGCTTTTATTCGCGAAAGAAGTTTTAGTCAAGGAAGTAAGAATAGGTGTAGAATCGGAATTATACAAGGAAATAATAAATTGAAACTTTAACTAGAGGGGTTTTTATCACTTACAGAAACGCTTTTTAAGCAATATAGCGTTTCTCCTTAATCAGAACAATAAAAAAACGTCTCATACGAAATGAGACGTTTTTTTATGCTAATAGCTGGATAACCAGCTTATTCACAAGTGATCCGTCTGTTTTACCTTTTACTTTCGGCATAACAGCAGTCATCACCTTACCCATATCTGCTTTAGAAGTCGCACCAACTTCAGAAATAACTTGCTTGATTACATCAACTAGTTCTTCTTCAGTTAATTGCTCTGGCAAATATGCGCTTAAAATCTGAATTTCACTTTGCAGTTTATTAACAAGGTCTTCACGACCAGCTTTTTTAAATTCAAGGAGGGAGTCCTTATACTGTTTTACTTCACGAGCTAAAACTGTTATTTCCTCTTCTTCAGTAAGAGTATGTTGCAGTTTAATACCTTCATTTTGTAAAGCAGCCTTAACCATACGAATAACGGTTAATTTTTCTTTTTGTTTATTCTTCATCGCTTGTTTCATATCATCGTTTAAACGACCGAGAAGACTCATAACTTACACCCTCTCTTAGAATTTACGCTTTCTTGCCGCTTCAGATTTCTTCTTACGTTTTACACTTGGTTTTTCATAAAACTCGCGCTTTCTTGCTTCAGCAAGTGTACCAGTTTTAGAAACCGATCTTTTAAAACGGCGAAGTGCATCCTCCAAAGACTCGTTTTTACGAACGACTGTTTTTGACATTCTCTTTCCCTCCCTCCGAAACATCACACTTACATACTAACTTCAGCATGCAAAAAGAAACACTTCTTCAGCATGTCTTTTACGATTATAATACATTTTATCACTTCAGGTCAACTATTTGGCAGAATAAAAGAAGAATAGAAGCATTTCCTTTTCAAAAGTTATGCAAATAACTAGTATCCTTCACTGATGAAGACAACTATATTTTTATCATTTCATCTTTTTTCATACAGGGATGCATGAAACGCCTCCCCACCTTCTATTACTTAACCGCTTCAAATAAAGAAAGCATGCAAACCGTTTCCGGTTGCACGCTCTTTTTATGCGCTAGCTGATTCTTTTTTCACATCATCTTCAAGAACACGAACAAATTGCGCTTCGTTATATGGATAACCAGCTTTCGTAATTTTCACTTTCACTAGCTTACCAATTAATTCTTCTGATCCTTCAAATACAATTTTCAAGTAGTTATCTGTATAACCTACATATAACCCTTCACGGTCGCCCTCTTTAAATTGCTCTTCCGGAATGATTTCAAGCACTTCACCTTCAAACGCTGATGCGTACTCTTTCGCTAATTGATTAGATAGCTCAATTAAACGATGAACACGATCGTTCTTCACATCTTCAGGAACTTGATCTTCCATGCGCGCTGCAGGTGTTCCTGTACGTTTTGAGTAAGGGAACACATGTAACTCAGAGAAGCGGTTCTCTTTAATGAAATTGTATGTTTCCATGAATTCTTCTTCTGTTTCACCTGGGAAACCAACGATTACGTCAGATGTAATCGCAAGGCCTGGTAACACTTCTTTCAAACGATCTAAACGCTCTTGGAAGAATTCCATCGTATATTTACGACGCATACGTTTTAATACAGTATTAGAGCCAGATTGCAACGGAATATGCAAGTGGCGTACAACTACTTCAGATTTATCTAACACTTCAATTACTTCATCTGAAATTTGACTCGCTTCAATAGAAGAAATACGAAGACGTTTTAATCCGCCTACTTCCGCTTCCATATCACGAAGTAATCCAGCTAAGTTATAATCTTTTATGTCTTCGCCGTATCCACCTGTATGAATACCCGTTAATACGATTTCTTTATAGCCTGCATCCACTAATTGTTGCGCTTGTTTAATAACTTCTTTTCCATCACGAGAACGCATTAAACCGCGCGCCCAAGGAATGATACAGAATGTACAGAAGTTATTGCAACCCTCTTGTATTTTTAAAGACGCACGTGTACGATCCGTGAAATAAGGTACATCAAGTTCTTCGTACACACGTGTTTTCATAATATTGCGGACAGCATTAATTGGTTGACGCTCTTTACGGAATTCTTCGATGTAACCTAACATCTTTTCACGATCCTGTGTACCAACTACAATATCCACACCCGGGATCGCCATAATTTCAGCTGGAGATGTTTGTGCATAACATCCCGTTACACAAATAACTGCATCTGGATTTTGACGCACAGCACGTCTGATTACTTGACGGCTTTTTTTGTCCCCAGTATTCGTTACTGTACATGTGTTAATAACATATACATCAGCTTTCTTTTCATATTCTGTTCTTTCATAACCACCTTGTTTAAACAATTGCCAAATGGCTTCTGTTTCATAGTGGTTTACTTTACAACCTAACGTATGGAACGCAACAGTTGACATTGATCATCACCCCATCAATTCAAAATGATACGAAGCAGCACTTAACGCGTATAACGGCGCCGTTTCTGTTCTTAAAATTCTTGGTCCTAAACTACATGGTACAAATTTATGTTCACGAAGCGCTGTAATCTCTTCCTCAGCTAAACCGCCTTCTGGGCCAAATACAATCAATAGCTTTTGACCTGGTTTCATTGTCGTTAAAGCTTTCGCAAAATTAGATTTCTCGCCTTGTTTTGCTTCCTCTTCGTAAGCAACAAGACAAGCATCATACTCACCACTCATTGAAAGCAATTGCTTAAATGATGCTGGAGCATGTACTTCTGGAATTTCACTTCTATGTGATTGTTCCGCAGCTTCTTTCACAATTTTTCTTAAACGCTCAACTTTTTTATCAGCTTTTTTCGCATCCCATTTTACGATAGAGCGAGATGCTTGAAATGGTAAGAATGCAGCTGCCCCAAGCTCAGTTCCTTTTTGAAAAATTAACTCTAGCTTGTCTCCTTTTGGCAGTCCACTTGCAATCGTCACGAAAACAGGAAGTTCACTTGACGCCTCTACCCATTCTACAATAGCCGTATTAATAAATTCACTGGTAATTTCATCAATTGAACATACTGCTGTTTTTCCATTTACACAGCAATAAATATGATCACCAGCTGACATACGCATCACTCTTGCGATATGATGTACGTCATCACCTACAATGCGAATACTTGTCTCATTTACATATTTCTCTTCTACAAAATAACGTTGCATATAATCACCTTAGTAGAGTTTCGTTCCTTTCGTAAGTCAACACTTACGAAAAGAACGAAACGTTATCATTTTTCATATAACAAACGGCAAGTCCCTCACCTTATAGTGAGAGACTCCCCTTTTCATTATAGACTAAAATCTATATTACGCATTTCGTGCAATAATTGCTACCCAATCTTCCATTCGTAACACTTCTTCAATTGTAAATCCAGCTTTTTCTAGCGCCTCAGAAATTACTTTTTCCTTCGCAGCAATAATGCCCGATGTAATAAATAATCCACCTGACTTCACAACTCTTGCTGCATCTTCAGGGAATAATAGAATAATTTCTGCTAATAAGTTAGCTACGATTAAATCAACAGGACCTTCAATACCTTCTAAAAGACTATTTTGTCCAACAGACACGATATCATCTGTTGTATTTAAACGTACATTCATTTCTGCACTTTCAACCGCAACCGGATCTAAATCATACGCTTGAACAGAAGACGCACCTAATTTTGCTGCTGCAATACTAAGTACACCAGAACCTGTTCCTACATCAATAATAGCGTCACCTGGCTGTACTGTTTTTTCTAAAGCACGGATACACATCGTTGTTGTTGGATGAGTTCCTGTACCAAACGCCATACCCGGGTCTAATTCAATGATTTTTTCATCAGGAGAAGATGGTGTATATTCTTCCCAAGTCGGTACGATTGTGAATGTATCAGAAATTTGTACTGGATGGTAATATTTTTTCCAAGCAGTAGCCCAATCTTCTTCATTGACTTCGTTAACGGTAATATTTCCAGTACCAATTTCGATGTCGTAAGATGGAAGCACATCAATAGATGATTTTACACCTGCAATCGTTTCATGTAAAGAATCGGTTTGCGGGAAATATGCTTTTATTAATACACCTTCCGCCGGATATTCATCTGGATTCAATGCATAAATTTCACCATATTGTTGCTCGCGCTCTTTCGTTAACTCCGCTGGATCCTCAATCGCAACTCCGCTAGCACCAGCTTCATGTAAAATATGAGAGACAGCTTCTACTGCTTCTTCTGTTGTATGAATACTAATTTCTGACCATTTCACAATTTACCAACTCCATTTTTTATTTCCATTATTCCCCTTTGAAAGCACGTTTAAGCTTTCCGAATAAACTATCATCCTGCTCTTCTTGTCCTGCAAATTCACGTAATAAATCTTTTTGCTGTGAAGTTAATTTCGTCGGTACAACAACACGAACGACTACATATTGATCTCCTTGACCGTATCCACGTACGTTCGGAGCACCTTTTCCTTTTAAGCGGAACTCTGTTCCAGTTTGTGTTCCTGCTGGGATTTTCAGCTTCACTTTACCATGAACAGTAGGGACTTCCACTTCAGCACCAAGTGCCATTTGTGCAAATGTTAATGGCATTTCGCAAATAATGTGGTCTCCTTCACGCTCGAAGAATTCATGATTTCTTACATGAACAACAACATATAAGTCTCCTGCTGGTCCGCCATTTACGCCGGCTTCACCTTTTCCAGACACACGAATTTGTTGACCATTATCAATACCTGCTGGAATTTTAACATTAATTTTTTTACGTTTACGAACTTTACCTGAACCGTGACATGTCGTACATTTTTCTTTAATAATTTGTCCAGTTCCTGAACAATGACCACAAGCTTGACGGTTTACGATACGACCAAACGGTGTGTTTTGTTCAACACTCACTTGACCAGAACCTGAACAATGTTTACATGTTTCTTTTGAAGTTCCTGGTTTTGCTCCACTACCTTTACAAGTATCACATGGATCTTCTACTGGAATTTCCACATTTAATTCCTTACCAAAAATAGCTTCTTCAAAATCTAAAGTGACTTGATATTGTAAGTCAGCGCCTTGGCGCGGAGCATTTGGATCACGACGTCTGCCGCCACCACCGCCAAAGAAAGAACTAAATATATCTTCAAAACCGAAGCCACCGCCGAAGTCTCCTCCGCCGCCAAATCCACCGAATCCTTGATTTGCACCAGCATGACCAAATTGATCGTACTGCGCACGCTTTTGATCATCACTTAACACTTCGTATGCTTCTTGTACTTCTTTAAACTTTTCAATTGCATTTTCTTCTTTGCTTACGTCTGGATGGTATTTTTTAGCCAAACGACGATACGCTTTTTTTATTTCATCTGTTGAAGCGCCCTTGCTAAGTCCAAGGACCTCATAATAGTCTCGTTTACTCATAAATTTACAACCCCCGAATCTTTCACATAAACGTAATTTTAACACCGAAAGAAAGTGCTTTGCAACAAAGTTTCCTCACTTACAGTATGCAAAGCGAAAAACTTAAGATCCTCACACATCGCTTCTCATTCGTGAAAAAAGCCAAAGTCAAGGCACGCTTGACTTTGACTTTTTGTCATCTTACTTATTATGTTTACAGTTGAATTACTTGTCTTCTTTTACTTCTTCAAACTCAGCGTCAACTACATTGTCTTTCTTCGCGCCAGCGTCTTGTGCACCTTGCGCACCTTCTGCTTGACCAGCAGCTGCTTGAGCTTGCTCGTATAATTTAACAGTTAATTGTTGTACGATTTCTTGTAAAGCATCTTTTTTCGCACGAATTTCTTCAAGCTCGTTTTTCTCGATTGCAGCTTGTAATGCTTCTTTCGCTTCTGTTGCTTTTGCAACTTCAGCTGCATCTACTTTACCTTCTAAATCTTTTACAACTTTGTCTGTTTGGAATACAAGTTGGTCAGCTTCATTACGAAGTTCAACTTCTTCCTTACGTTTTTGGTCAGCGTCAGCATTTGCTTCCGCTTCTTGTACCATACGTTCTACTTCTTCATCAGAAAGACCTGAAGAAGATTGGATTGTAATAGCTTGCTCTTTGCTTGTTCCTAAGTCTTTCGCACGTACGTTAACGATACCGTTCGCATCAATATCGAATGTTACTTCGATTTGTGGAATACCACGTGGTGCTGGTGGAAGGTCAGTTAATTGGAAACGACCTAACGTTTTGTTGTCAGCTGACATCGGACGCTCACCTTGTAATACGTGAATGTCTACTGCTGGTTGATTATCAGCAGCTGTCGAGAATACTTGTGACTTACTTGTTGGAATTGTAGTGTTACGCTCGATTAATTTCGTGAACACGCCACCCATAGTTTCAATACCTAAAGAAAGTGGAGTTACGTCTAATAATAGAACACCTTCTACATCACCAGTAAGTACGCCACCTTGAACTGCAGCACCTAATGCTACAACTTCATCAGGGTTTACACCTTTATATGGCTCTTTACCAGTTTCACGTTTAATAGCTTCTTGTACAGCTGGGATACGAGTAGATCCACCAACAAGAATAACTTTATCTAATTCGCTTGGAGCAAAACCAGCGTCTTTTAATGCACGACGAGTTGGCTCTAATGTTCTTTCAACAAGACCTGCTGAAAGCTCTTCGAATTTCGCTCTTGTTAACGTTAATTCTAAGTGTAATGGACCAGCAGCTCCAGCACTAATGAATGGTAATGAAATTTGAGTTTGTGTTACACCAGAAAGATCTTTTTTCGCTTTTTCAGCTGCATCTTTCAAGCGTTGAAGCGCCATTTTATCTTGGCTTAAATCAATGTTATTTTCTTTTTTGAACTCAGCTACTAAGTGATCGATGATAACTTGGTCAAAGTCATCGCCACCAAGACGGTTGTCACCAGCAGTTGAAATAACTTCGAATGTGCCGTCTGCTAACTCAAGGATAGATACGTCAAATGTACCGCCACCTAAGTCATATACTAAGATTTTTTGTTCTTCGTCTTGTTTTTCTAAACCGTAAGCAAGTGCTGCTGCTGTTGGCTCGTTAATGATACGCTCAACTTCTAAACCAGCGATACGACCAGCATCTTTCGTTGCTTGACGCTCTGCATCGTTGAAGTATGCAGGTACTGTAATAACAGCTTTCGTTACTGTTTCACCTAAGTATGCTTCAGCAGAAGCTTTTAAATTTTGTAAAATGATTGCAGAAATTTCTTGAGGTGTATAATCTTTACCTTCAACTTCTACTTTGTAGTCTGTACCCATATGACGTTTAACAGACATGATTGTATTTGGGTTTGTAATTGCTTGGCGCTTTGCAACTTCCCCAACTTGACGTTCTTCATTTTTGAAAGCTACAACAGAAGGTGTTGTACGGTTCCCTTCTGGATTTGGGATAACCTTTGGTTCTCCACCTTCCATAACAGCTACACAAGAGTTTGTTGTACCTAAGTCAATACCGATAATTTTACTCATGGCGAATCCTCCTAGTTTTATGTAAATTATTGATTTACTTTTACCATTGATGGGCGAATCACACGGTCTTTTAATTTATAACCTTTTTGGAATTCTTCCACAACCGCGTTTGATTCAAATTCACTATCTTCCACTTGCATAATAGCTTGGTGTTCATTAGGATCAAACTGTTTACCAACAGCTTCAATCACTTCCACACCTTCTTTAGTCAGCGCTTCTAACAATTGACGATGCACCATCTCCATACCTTGTAACAATGATTTCGTTTGCTCATCAGTCGCTTCCACTTGCATTGCTCTTTCAAAATTATCAAGAGCTGGCAAGATGTCTGAAACTAGACTTTGTGCTCTATATTTTTCAGCAGCCTGTTTATCCATTTGGACACGGCGCTTATAATTTTCAAAATCAGCTTGTAGACGTAATGTGCGACCTTCCGTTTCCGTTAGTTTCGCTTGTAACTCATCTACTTTTTCTTGTAAAAGAGCAGCCTCACTTTTTTCTTCTACAGTTTCTTCACTGTTTTCTGGCGTGACAGCTTCTTCAACTTGCGCTTCTTTTACTTCTTCTACCACTTGTTCGTTACGCTCTTCCACAATATTCACCTCCTTAAAAGGTATTAGGTATCATGCATAGCATGATTACCTAATCATTATATATTACACACAGCAATGAAAATTTCATCACTTGAGCGAATGTATTACTCTCATTTACTTTTTAAGCCCATCAGTAAATTGTCTCGTAAATAACTGTAACAAACTAATTACACGAGAATATTGCATTCTCGTAGGACCTAAAATAGCAATTGTTCCAAGTTGCTCTTCGCCGATCGAATATGTTGCAGAAATTAAACTACAATCCTCCATAGCCGTCGAAGAGTTTTCCCTACCAATTTTCACTTGAATCCCGACTTGTTTATGACGCAAAATGTCATAAAATTCGGCTTCATTATCAATCATGGTAAGTAAAGATCTAACCTTTTGAATGTCATGGAACTCTGGCTGCGAAAGCATATTTGCTTTTCCTCCAAAGTATATCTTTTCCGATAACGGAACTTGAAATGTACCATCCAACATTTTTATTGCACTATCGTAATTATGAACATACCCACGTAAAACTGTAACAATTTCCTTAAAGATTTTATTATGAAGTTCTTCCATCGGTACGCCAGATAGCTTTTCATTTAAAATATTAACCATTTTTTCTAAATCTGATAAATCAACAGATTCCGGAACGGTAATCGTTTTACTTTGTACATGCCCTGTATCGGTTACAATAATAGCGACTGCAGTTTGACGATCAAGCGGCACAATTTGTACATTTTTAAGTTTATTTGTACTTAACTTCGGTCCAAGAACAATTGCCGTATAATTCGTAAGTTCTGATAAAATTTGAGCAGATTGCTGTGCAATTTTTTCCGCTTCAAAAATTCTTTCAGCAAATAAATCTTTAATTTGTACAATTTCAGCGTTCGGTAAGTTTTGCGGCGCTAAAAGATGGTCTACATAAAATCGGTAGCCTTTCTCAGAAGGAACACGTCCAGAAGAACTGTGCGTTTTTTCAATAAAACCTAATTCTTCTAAGTCCGCCATTTCATTTCGAATAGTAGCTGAACTAAATGTGATTTCATCTTTTTTAGCCAACGTTCTAGACCCAACGGGCTGCGCTGATCCAATAAAGTCATCAATAATTGTTTGTAAAATTAAGAGCTGACGTTCCGTAAGCATCTCATCATCACCTCTGTTAGCACTCTTTGTCTTTGAGTGCTAAATCTATTAATAACTTACCAAAATTGACATTCAATTGTCAACGGAAACGTCACGAAATAATGAAACTTTTTCACGCCTATGGAACATTTAATTAGTCAATCAAAAATGATTGGAATACTTCATTCCCTAATAATTTTCCTTTTCGCGTTAAACGCACATGTCCATCTTCCTCTTCAAGCAATCCCTGCTCTTGGTTGCTTTGTAACTGCTTTGCGAAAACTTGATCCATCTCTATATTAAATTTATTGTGGAACGCCGTTTTAGAAACACCTTTTGTTTTTCGAAGCCCTAAGAACAGCTCTTCTTCCATTCTTTCTTTCTCCGTCACTTTGTGAACATCTAAATACGGAAATCCTGTTTCATCAATTTTATTAAAATATTGCTTCAGAGGACCAACATTTTGAATACGTTCTCCGTTCACATAACTATGAGCTCCAGCTCCAAATCCATAATACTCTTCATTATTCCAGTATGTGAGATTATGTCTACTTTTATTGTCACCTTTTGAGAAATTACTAATTTCATACTGGTTATAACCGTGTTTCTCCATTTCATCCATTACTATTTCATACATTTTCGCTTCATGGTCTTCACCCGGAAGACGTAATTTTCCTTTGTTCATTAAGTTATAAAACACTGTTTTTGGCTCCACAATTAATGAATATGCCGAGAAATGTTGTACACCAAGCGTAAAAGCAATATCTAATGTTTCTTTTACATCTTCTATCGTCTGTCCTGGCAAAGCATAAATAATATCTACATTAATATTTTTAAAGCCTACTTCCTGTGCCTCTCGAATCGCGAGGAATGCATCTTCCCTCGTATGCTTGCGCCCGATCTTCTCAAGAAGTTCATCACGGAACGTTTGCACACCAAAACTAATTCGATTTACTCCACCTTCTAGCAGTACATTTAGCTTCTCTTTCGGTAAATCTCCTGGATTCGCTTCAAATGTTAATTCACAATTCGGGGCGAACGGACGCAAATGACGATTAATAATCTCGAGTAAATTTTTTGTCTGTTCCATATTTAACGCTGTCGGAGTTCCCCCACCCACAAAAATCGTTTTCATACTATCAAATGGAACTTTTTGAACCGTATTTATTATTTCCTTCTCTAAATAATCTAAATATTGATCAACCGGTTGGCGTTCAATAAACACTTTATTAAAATCACAATAGTGACAAATGTGCTGACAAAACGGAATATGAATGTATGCAGCTTGTACCAAATATAACTCCTACCTTTCTAAAAAGAAAACCTCCGCACTCCGGAGGGTTCTCTACTTCTCTAACGTATTACGAATTTGTTCCATTCGCATTTTTCCCCAATCATACATCATTTCAACGATCGGTAAAAGTGACATGCCTAGTTCCGTCATATAATACTCAACGCGAGGAGGAATTTCAGGATATACTGTCCGATCAACAATCCCATCTTCCATTAACTCTTTTAATTGGTTCGACAAAACTTTATGAGAAATGCTTGGGAATAACCGTTGTAATTCACTGAAACGATGCGGCCCTTCCACACCAAGATGCCACAGTATCACAACTTTCCACTTTCCACTAATAATAGAAAGCGTCAATTCCTTTTCACAATTAAAATTACCATTTTGTATTTTATCTTGAATATCTTTTCGAATATTTTCGGACATTAACAATCTCCTAACTCTATATGAACTAAAAAGCTCTCTCATTATTGTAAATGAGAGCTGCTCAGATGTCTAAAAAGTAATTATACAGAAAAAAGAAGCCGCACAAACGACTTCTTTTTTATTTCAAATATTAGTTGTCATCCATTTTCAGTACAGCCATGAATGCCTCTTGCGGTACTTCTACAGAGCCAACAGACTTCATACGTTTTTTACCTTCTTTTTGCTTATCAAGAAGTTTACGCTTACGAGAAATGTCACCGCCGTAACATTTTGCAAGTACGTTTTTACGCATCGCTTTAATTGTAGAACGTGCTACAACTTTATTTCCGATAGTCGCCTGAATTGGCACTTCGAACTGTTGTCTCGGAATTAATTCTTTTAATTTCTCTACGATTACTTTACCACGGTCATACGCTGAATCACGGTGTACGATAAATGATAAAGCATCCACTTGTTCATTATTTAAAAGAATATCCATTTTCACAAGTTTAGATGGCTTATAGCCAATTAACTCGTAGTCAAATGATGCATACCCTTTCGTATTTGATTTCAATTGATCGAAGAAGTCATATACGATTTCTGATAACGGGATTTCATATGTTAATGTAACACGCGTTTCATCTAAATATTGCATATCAATAAACGTTCCACGTTTACCTTGGCAAATCTCCATTACAGCTCCAACATAGTCATTCGGAACCATAATTGAAGCCTTCACAAACGGCTCTTCTACACGATCGATAGACTGTGGATCTGGCATATTAGATGGGTTATCAACAATAACATCTTCACCGTTAGTTAAATAAACTTTATAAATAACGCTTGGCGCTGTTGTAATTAAGTCAATCTTAAATTCACGTTCAATACGTTCTTGAATGATTTCCATGTGAAGAAGCCCTAAGAAACCACAACGGAAACCAAATCCTAGCGCTTGAGATGTTTCTGGTTCAAACTCAAGAGCAGAATCGTTTAACTCTAATTTTTCTAATGCATCACGTAAATCGTTATAACGAGCAGAGTCAATTGGATACAGACCACAGAATACCATCGGGTTTAACTTACGGTAACCTGCTAACGGCTCTGCAGCTGGACGTTTCGCATGTGTAATCGTATCACCAACACGTGTGTCACCAACATTTTTAATCGATGCTGCTAAGAAACCTACATCACCTACTGTTAACTCGTCACGTTGCGTAGTTTTCGGTGTAAATACACCTACTTCTGTTACTTCAAATTCTTTACCCGTTGCCATCATACGTACTTTATCGCCAACTTTTACTGTTCCATTTACAACACGGATATAAGCAATTACACCGCGGTACGGATCATATAAAGAGTCGAAAATCATACATTGTAATGGCTCTTCTGAATCACCCGACGGAGCTGGTACTTTTTCAACAATTTGTTCTAAAATTTCTTCAATACCAATTCCAGCTTTCGCAGAAGCAAGTACCGCTTCTGATGCATCTAAACCAATTACATCTTCTACCTCTTGACGTACACGTTCTGGATCCGCACTCGGTAAGTCGATTTTATTAATAACTGGTAAAATTTCCAAATTATTATCAAGCGCTAAGTATACGTTTGCTAACGTTTGCGCTTCAATACCTTGCGCTGCATCTACTACAAGAATCGCGCCTTCACAAGCCGCTAAACTACGAGATACTTCGTACGTAAAGTCGACGTGTCCTGGTGTATCAATTAAATGAAGAATATACTCTTCACCATCTTTTGCTTTATAGTTTAATTGTACTGCGTTTAATTTGATTGTAATACCACGCTCACGCTCTAAATCCATAGAGTCAAGCAACTGAGCTTTCATTTCACGTTGTGTTAACGCGTTTGTTTTCTCTAAAATACGGTCTGCTAACGTTGATTTTCCGTGGTCAATATGAGCAATAATAGAGAAATTACGAATTTTGGACTGTCTTTTTGCTCTTTCTTCTTTATTCATCTATGTTCTCAACTCCTAATAGTCTCGCCAATATACACTAGCACTGATTATATCAATAGAGCAACAAAGATTCAATGAAAACTCGTGCTGCTTACGATACAAATCATTCTATCTATATCTTATGCGAATAAACCATAAGAGACAAACCCTTTTCAAATTTTAAAACGGCTGTCTTACAAACCAGTAAAACAACCGCCTCCCATGTTACTCTTAGCTAAAAATTCCTTTTATTTTCCCAACAACGATATCCGTTCCGAACTTCGTCATTTCATAAGCTACACTAGCTACTGCCATCCCAATTCCTTCTACAACATTAAAACTTCTTAAACGTTCTAACTGTTGTTGTTTTTCTGAGGCCGAAAACGAGCTACCCAAAATTTCTGATTCAGCACCTGTACTTTCTGTCCCTGTCATATGAGCTATTTGTTCATATGACAGTTGCTGATAGCCTTTCATACTTTTCAAACCATGATTAGCAAGTGCCACTCCTGCTATCATCATAAGTAAACATAAAGCCACACTACATATACACAAAAGCGTAAAGCGACTCAAACGATAATCATCTGTTCCCCTCAATGTGTATATGCTCCCGTATTATCTTGATCAATTTGATGATGCAGCGCCGCATTTAAACCACTCGCTATTACATTCGCCATATCCTCAATAAAAGTATCTACTTCTTTTGGGGTTACCATTAAATTATGACCAAGAGGAGATAGCACTTCATAAATCAGCCTTCTTTTTTCTTCTTCTTCCAACGTACCAACAGCACCTAAAAACATATTTCTGCTCTTTTCATCCGGCATATCTTCTTCCGTTAATTTTTTCTTTTCTCCAAATGAAAATCCCGCTGGTAACAAAGAGCGTGAAGGTTTATTTCCTTCTTTCATCTCTCGGCCGAAATGTTTCAAAATAAAATCAATCGTATCACTTGTAATCGAAACAGCATCGACCACAGTCGGAACACCAATCGCGATTACAGGGATACCTAATGTGTCTTTACTTAGTTCTTTACGTTTATT
Organism: Bacillus sp. FSL K6-2944; assembly: GCF_038005385.1. Classification (NCBI taxonomy): domain Bacteria; kingdom Bacillati; phylum Bacillota; class Bacilli; order Caryophanales; family Bacillaceae; genus Bacillus; species Bacillus sp. FSL K6-2944. The sequence goes on from NZ_JBBOTE010000001.1 coordinate 3,091,307, forward strand.
CCCAACCCCCGATCCGGGATGAATTCCAGTATCAGAAATTTGTATCGTGCTATTTACTCGTTCAATAGAACGGGCAGCTAATGCGTCAATCGCAATTACAAAGTCCGGGTTCGTCTTCTCAATAATCCCATAAATAACATCGCTCGTTTCGATTCCTGTAATTCCCATTACCCCCGGCCGAATTGCACTAACAGGCCTAAACCCTTCTTCTACACTTTCAGGCTGTAATTGAAACAAATGTCTCGTTACTAATACATTTTCTACAACTATCGGTCCAAGAGCATCTGGTGTTACATTCCAATTCCCAAGACCTACAATTAAACAGCTTGCTTCTTTTGTAACGCCAACCTCTTCTAAGAAATTAGAAAATTCTTTTGCAAAAATACGCTCCACTTTTTGTTGAAGTTCTGTATCTTGCTGACGTATACCTTGAACTTCAAGCGTTAAATAATTTCCAGGCTTTTTACCCATCGCTTCAGAGGCAGCTTCATCAATTGTTACTTTTGTAATTATAGTCCCCTCTTCTTCTCTCTCTTTTACAATAACTCCCTGTATCCCTTTTTGTTCCTCTTGGCTTTCTTGCAACATTTGATGGGCTTCTACAGCAAGGTCAGTTCTAATGCTATATTTACTTAAATCTAATGGTTCTTTCATCGTATCTCCTCCGTAATTCATAGTAAATATCGTTAGATTTCCCAAAGTTATATAAGGTCATTCTTTCCTTTACGTGAAATTTCATGGATATACTATTGCAATTCTCTTCACCGTTTGATAGAATATCACTTGTTCTATGTAAGAATCGAGTCATTCGATTGCACCAGGGAGGTGAAAAGTATGGCAAACATCAAATCTGCTATCAAACGCGCTAAACTTAGCGAAGAGCGTCGTGCACATAACGCTTCTATCAAGTCTGACATGCGTTCTGCTGTTAAAACTGTAGAAGCTTTAGTTACTAATAACGATCTTGAAAATGCTAAAGAAGCTTTCAAAACTGCTTCTAAAAAACTTGACAAAGCAGCTCGTAAAGGTCTTATCCACCAAAACGCTGCAGCTCGTCAAAAATCTCGCTTAGCGAAACAAGTAAACGCGTAAGGCGTTTAAAAAACGATCCATTTGGATCGTTTTTTATATACAAAAAAGTTCATGTACTTAGTACATGAACTTTTTTGTGTCATCACATATGATTTAATCGCATTAAGAAAAACTCGAGCACAAGTTTCTTATCCATCTTTCCCGTCTTCATACTATAATCAGCTTCCGCTAATTCTATAATCACTTTTTTTAATTCTTCAAAAGAGAAAAACTTCGTTTGATTCATTGCCAACTTCACGCGATACGGATGTACACCAATATGAGACGCAATTTGATTTTGTCCATAACCACGTTGCTGTAGCTCTTTCACTTGATACAACAAGCGGAATTGACTCACTAATAACGCAAGCAATTTAATCGGCTCTTCCTGCTGCGTAAATAATCCATCCAAAATTTGCATTGCACCTGCAATATCTTTTTTCACCACTTTTTCTGTCAAAGCGAATACATTTTGCTCAACGGATTTTGGTACAAGCTCTGCAACAAGTTTCGTCGTAATCTCTCCGCCCATACCGACGTATAACGTTAACTTGTCCATTTCCTTCGCCAACATTGTTACATTACTTCCCACAAGCTCTAGCAACAAACTAACAGCCGCGTTATCAATATGCACATGCACTTCATCTGCACGAGCAACAATCCACTTCTGAACATCCTGTATTTGCATCGCATTTGCTTCTACTACATCTGCTGTTTTCTTTAATAGTTTTGTAATTTTTTTTCGCTCATCAAGTTTTTCGTAAGGCGCAACAAAAACAAGAATAGAAAATGGAGAAGGTTCACCAATGTATTCTTCTAAAATTTTTATATTTTGCTCTAACTTTTCTTTTTGCGAAGTCAAAAATAGCGGTGATTTTATTAACAGTACTTTCCGTTCTCCGAAGAAAGGAAGCGTACGCGCATCCTCAACCACATCTTCTAAATACGCTTCTTCTAAATCGTATGTCACAACATTAAACTCTCGATCTTCTTCTTCAAGTGCTTCTGTCGTAATAAGCTTTATCGTTTCATTTATAAAAAAAGCTTCCGTTCCATATAGTAAATATAACGGAGCAAACTGTTTCTTTTTAATTTTTTTATGTATATCACTCATACTTTTTCCTACTCCCTAACTTGGCAATATATATTTATACTAATGCCCTAGCTTTTGTTTTACAAGTACAAAGGAACAGGCTTTATAACCCGTCCCTTTATTTATATTAAACGCCACGCAATAAGCCCCGGGTTTCTTATTGGTGTGCGGTAATCACCTTCCCTTTATTATTCGCAATAAAAATTTGAGTATAAGTGCCAACTGTTAACATGCTTGGAAACGAAAAACTCACATTACTTCATGATTTAAAAGTAGCAAAAAAGCTCGTTTTCTCTTCATATGGAAATTGTAGATTTTTTTCTGACAATATTTTATACTAAAGTGGAATGTTGGGGAGGGATTCTAAATGAATGATTTTGAACAAAACGTTCAAAGTAAACGCAATGACGCTATTGATTCAGGGGTAGGATTTATCGTCTCATTTGGTTTTTTCGCAACACTTTTCATCATTGCAACTGTTATTAAATTTATCGGTTCTTAAAGACTGCCACTTCATGGCAGTCTTCTCTTTTTCATCTATTATGTGTTTTATCATATGTGATTTTACTTTTAAAGGTTCCATTTTCCCCTTTAAAAACATAGGAAATAGCACCTTGCTTGTCCGTGCGCCATATCGCACTCCCCATCTTCTCAAAACGCTCTATCACTTCTTTATGCGGGTGTCCATACCTATTCTGCTTACCAACAGATATAATCGCTACACGAGGCTGTATGACGTTCAAAAAAGGCTCTATAGATGACGTATTACTCCCATGATGAGCAACTTTTAAAACATCCACTTGTAAATCTGGATATGCCTCTACTAAAATCTTTTCCCCTTCTTCTTCCAAATCGCCTGTAAATAGCCACTTCAACCCTCCAAATTTTGCCCATATTACAATTGAAGCGTTATTTTCGCTTTTTTCTTTTCCTTTTGGAGCTAAAACGAAAAATTCCGCTTCATTTACACTCCAACTCGCCCCTTCCCCCACTTCAGTTATTTTCATTTCCTTTTCTAATGCCTGTTTCTTGACTACTTTTTCTAATACTGCATCTTTTCCCTTTCGGCCAAATACCACTTCTTTTACAGGTATATATGATAATAATTCTTGCGCAGCACCTATATGATCTGCATCTCCATGCGTTACGATTAATTTATCAATTGTTTTAATACCTTCTTTTTGTAAAAAGGGTATTAAAACATCATTCCCAACAGAAAATTCATGCTTTTTTTGTTGCCATTCTTCCTTATTCACACGAAGCGTTCCACCTGTATCAATAAGATAAATCCCTTTATCATACGGAAGGCGAATTAATATTGCATCACCTTGTCCAACATCAATAAATGTTACACTTCCGCTTCCTCTAAAATATGGATATACATAATGACATGTGCTAATAAAAATAAATACACTCGCAACTATACAAACCATTTTTTTCGGCGCTCTTCTTTCCCAAACCATCAATATACTGACAATACTCGCGCAATATACAGCTACAAGATTGAAGGGCGTTTCCCCGAAGATAAGCTGGGTAAATGGTAAACTTTCACAATAACTTAGAAAATCATTAGACATACTCAAGCCTATTGATAATACATCCGCAAATCCTTTTGCAAGAAACGGGACAATTGGCATACACAGTAAAATAATAATGCTACATGGTAATACAATGATAGATAAAAACGGAACGTATAAGAGATTGAGGAGAATGCTATATGGAGAAAAATAACCAAAGTGATATAACAAAATCGGAGTACTAACGAGCTGTGAAATGATAGAAATATAAATAGAATTTCGGATTACTCCGTTGCTACTCCCTAACAATAACGGAGCAGACAAAAGTAAAGCGAAGCTACCTACAAAAGAAAACTGAAATCCAATATTAAAAACAAGATAAGGGTCATATATAAGCATACATATAGCTGTTACACTTAAAGCATCTAAACTAGATAAACGAATCGAGCACATAAAAGCAATCAACATCAAAACCCCTGTTATAGAAGCTCTTATAACAGAGGGTGAAGCCCCTGCTAAAACCATATACAAAGGAATACAAATGATAAGGCAAATTGTTGCTACCTCCCTCGTCGCACCGCTTCTTAGCAAAATAAAATATACTATCACCATCAACAATACAATGTGTGAACCTGAAATTGCTAACAAATGTACAAGACCAAATTGTTGATATTGCTCTTCCACTTCAAACGTCATTTGTTGTCTATCACCAAAGAGTAATGCATTCATAAAAGCACCTGATTGCTCTGGAAACATTTCTGTAACTTTCGAGATTGCTTGTTGCCTTAAAAGAAGAATCCATTGCGTGAGCGACAGTGATGTTTTATAGCATTCAGAAATATATGTAGCCTCAAATGTGAAATGAATATGTTGCTTGTATAAATAATCACGGTAATTAAAACCATGAAAATTCCGAGCTGTTTCCGGTTCTTTCCTCTCACCCTCGAATACACATGATATCCCTGCGTATAATTGTTGCATTTTTTTCTTTTCCAAAGCTGATTTTATTCTATAACTTAACTGCACTATATTTTTATTCTGATCTTCAAATTGAAAAGATAGGCGATCCCCATTAACAAGCGGTGTGTTTTGTATAACCCCTCTTGTAACTGCATAGGGCTTCCCTAGAGGCTTATTCCATACTTGAACATAGGAAGTGTATATAACGCTACTAAAGCACGCTACAATACAAAAAATGAAGGTTTTACGCGAAGTGCGATATAAACAGAAGAAAACATTTAAAAAGAGGCAAAAAACTATCAATAAAAGTGACGAGGAAAAGGCAATTGCAATCCCTATTATAAACGAGATTGCAACATACCCCCATTGTTCTTGCAACTTATACTCACTCCTTATAGCATCATTTTTGCTTTCGTGAATACATGCTGTAATTCTTCCATTGATAAATTATCTTTTTCTAAAGACACAAATAATTCTTTCAACTCTGTATAACGTTTTTGATCCTCTAATGCAGCAATATCATATTCTAGCGGAACGTGTTTCACTGTTACATTCGCTTGTTCAAATAACTCTATGGCGTATGGATGATTTTTATAATCCTGCGCATAATAAACCGCTGTAATACCACTTTGAATAATTGCCTTACAACATTGTAAACAAGGGAAATGCGTAACGTAAATTTCTGCTTCCTCTGTTTTCGCACCAAACTTGGCACATTGTAATAAAGCATTCATTTCGGCATGAATTGTCCGAACACAATGATTATCGATTACGTAACAACCATCATCTATACAATGTACGCCACCTTTAATTGAACCATTATATCCACCAGCAATAATTCGTTTATCGCGAACGATTGTCGCTCCTACCGCAAGCCTTGTACATGTACTACGCAAAGATAGTAGATGGCTTTGCGTCATAAAATATTGATCCCATGAAATTCGTTCCATATTTTTCACCTACTTTTTTGTCTACTTGTAGTGTAGCGAAAGAAGAAAAACTTCGTCAATCTTTTACGGAATAATAATTTGATCTTTTATCTTTTCAAGAGACTTCGCACCAATCCCATCAATCTCTAATAAATCTTCTATTTTCTGAAACGGACCATGTTCTTCTCGATATTTCAAAATACTTTCTGCCTTTCGAGAGCCAATCCCTGTAATTTTTTCTAGTTGTTCTTTCACCGCTGTATTTATTCGAATCTTGCCATCTTCCTTAGAAGAAGTAAGCACCCCTTGTTCTGATTCATTTTTACTCGGTATATAAAGAAGCATTTGATCTTGTACAATTTGTGCTAAATTCACTTTTTTCATATCTACTTCTGATAAAAAACCACCAGCCTTTTGAACCGCATCCTTTACGCGATCTCCTTCCTTCATTTCATATACCCCTTCTTTACTAACCGCTCCTTTCACATCAATTATAATTGTTCTTTTCTGTTCCTTTGTATCCGATATTTTCGGTTTACCCTTTTTTTCGATCTCCTTCTCTTGTACATTCATTGTAATAGGCATTCGTTCTACACTCTGATTCGTTTTCCAAAAAACAAGAAAAAGTAAAGTTCCAATAATAGCTACTAAACCTAACCACTTTTTCGGAAAATCCCACATCATTTTACACCTCTAATCATAAATTTATAACATCATTCATATTGTTTAGGAGAAAGCTGTTACGAAGGAGGGATGAAACTTTGAACATAGGAATTATAGGGACAGGAAACATGGGGAATATACTAATCGATGCATTTTTAGAAACCCGTGCTGTCAAACCTTCGTGCCTTACAATCATTAATCGGACGCCTGCAAAAGCATATCATATAAAAGAAAAATACCCTTCTGTTCATATAGCAAAAACAATCCCGGAAGTAATCGAACAATCACAACTTATTTTTATTTGTGTCAAGCCGATAGATATATACCCTATCCTAAAAAAATACGCTGAACATTTTTCTGATGAAACGTGCTTAGTTTCTATTACAAGTCCAATATCTCCATCACAATTAGAGACTCTCGTACCTTGCCACGTCGCGCGTATCATTCCAAGTATCACAAATCGCGCGCTCTCTGGCGCCTCACTATTTACATTTGGAGATAATTGCTCTGAAGAATGGCAACAAAAACTACTTCGTCTATTCAAAAACATTTCTACACCTCTTGTAATAGAAGAAGATATAACGCGCGTTTCATCTGATATAGCAAGTTGCGGTCCTGCTTTCTTTAGTTATTTACTACAATGCTTCATTAACGCTGCTGTAGATAAAACAAATATTACACACGAAGAGGCTACTACTTTAGTAAGTGAAATGGTCGTGGGGATGGGGAAATTACTTGAAAAAGAAATCTTCACATTACCTACCTTACAAGAAAAGGTTTGCGTGAAAGGCGGCGTTACTGGGGAAGGCATTCGGGTTTTAGAAGAGCACGTTGGAGATATGTTCCATAAGTTAATCGAGCGAACACATGAAAAATTTGATGAAGATTTAGAATGCGTTGATCAGCAATTCAATAAACACACATAATAAATACGTCATTTTCATTCCAAATCCTTTTTATAAATACTTACTTTTTTACAATACATTTTCACTTCAACTACTATTCCCACACTTTACGCATACAATCTTCAGATTATGCTAGAACTAAAAATACATCTTCTTTATAAAACAAAAGCAACCTTCTCGGTTGCTTTTGTTTTATCCATTTTTCTTCGCCATGAAGAAAATACGCTCTGTTTGTTCTGTAACTTCAAGTCGCTCAAAATCACCTGTTACACGAAGCACTGTAAAACCTGCTTCTTCAAGCCATTTCGTTAACTCTTCCACTTGATATGCACGTTGCACGTGACATTCGTCAAACCGATGGTACACATCTTCTTCCGGATCTTGAACAAAGAATGTTAAATCATGCTCTACACTATTTGATTCTTCACCAGGGAAGCAATTCCAAATAAGAGATATTTCTTCTCCATTCACTGTATACGTTTCATTTTGAAATACATGATGTATTTTATATAAAGAATGTACATCAAATAAAAACAAACCATCTTGACGTAAATGATGAAATACTCTTCTAAATGTTTCTTGTACTCCATCTTCTTGCAATACATAATTTAATGAATCACAAAAGATGGTTACACAATCAAACTCACCTGGAACATCAAGCTCTCGCATGTCTTGTTGATAAAAAGGAATAAAGTATCCCTCTCCTCCTAGTTTTTGCTGAGCGACTGTTAACATTTCTTCTGAAAGATCGACACCTATTAAATCGTAACCCTTTTGCACAAGCGGCAGGGTTACATTACCTGTACCGCATGCTACATCAAGAATTTTTGCCTCTTTCATATCTGCCTGCTGTAAACTTTCCTCTGTAAATTCCACCCATTTATCATAAGGGACATCATTCATTAGTTCGTCGTACAACAATGCAAATTGTTCGTATTTCATTGGCCTAACTCTTCTGTAATATCTTCACGTGGCACATCGCCCCATAGACGCTCTAAATTATAGTGATTACGCTCATCTTTATGGAATACATGAGCAACTACATCTCCAAGATCAACTAATACCCAACGTGCTTCGTCAAACCCTTCCATACGTTGTACGTCGATTTGGAACTCATGTGCTTTTGATTTAATTTCACGTGCAATTGCTTGCACTTGTTTATCTGAATTTCCGTGACAAATAATGAAATAATCTGCAATTGGTGAAATACCTTGCATATTTAGGACAACCATATCTTCTGCTCTCTTATCATCAGCTGCTTTTGCCGCTAATACTAATAAATCTTTATCGTTCATTTACTCATTTCCTCCTTGATAACTGCATTGTATGTTTGGAATGTTAATGGATAAATCGTCTGATCTTTTTCCATTAAAAATTGAATTGTTCTCTTTAACGCAAATAATAAAGCTTGATTTATATCCGTATATGCGAGTTTACGAGCCTCTTCCACTCCTGGAAACTTTCGCCCAGGTTCAATGTAATCCGCTACATAAATCACTTTATCTAACATCGTCATATTCTCATGACCACTTGTATGATATGTAATAGCTTGCAAAATTTCAGAATCCGTAATGCCTACTTCTTTTTCTACTAAGTATGCCCCAACAGGTGCATGCCATAACTCTTTGTTATAGCAAAGTAAATCTTTCGGCAAATCTTCACGTTTAATAATCTCTTCCATCTCTGAAATTGTTCTACATTTCGCATAATCATGGAATATAGCTGCCATCTCTGCTTTTTTTTCGTCCACACCGTATAACTTAGCAAGCTCAATCGCTGTCTCCATTACACCAATTGTGTGTATATAACGTTTTTCATGCATTTGTTGTTTGACAATATGCAGTGCATTTTCACGATTCATACAACCCATTCCTCTCGATATATACCTGTACTTTTTCGGGAAGTAAATATTTACACGTTTTCTTCTCCTTATATCTCTCACGTAATAAGGATGAAGAAACTGCAAATTCCGGAATTTCCACTGTAGTAATCTTATATGGTGTATGCAATGTATACCCAGGTCTTGCAACTCCAACAAACGTTACAAGATTAAGTAAAGCTTCAATGTTATACCACTTCGGTAAATACTCAACCATATCCCCACCAATAATAAAGTGAAACTGCACATCCGGATACTTCTTCGTCAATTGTAACATAGTGTCATACGTATAAGATGGGCCCTTCCTACTTAGCTCTTCTAAACAAATAGAAAAGTGCTCTTCTGCCTCAGTCGCGAGCTCTAACATATGTAAACGACTTTCTACACTTGTAATATTCCGCCCTTGTTTATGTGGCGGAATCTGGTTTGGCAAGAACCATACTTCTTCCAAGTTCAAAGCGTGATATACTTCATTTGCAATTAGCAAATGTCCATAGTGAGGCGGATCAAATGTACCGCCAATGATGCCAATTTTTCTCAAAAGAAACGCCCCTTCCTTTTACATACAGCAACTCTCCTCGGTTAGGAATGAAGAGAGTTGCTATTAATAAAAGTTCAATCGGTTTCGCTCTCTACATCATTACGCATAAACGATAAAAATAGCGCATGCTAGTCTTTTTATCGAGGAAGCTTAATTTGTTTATTTTCTCTTGATTCTTTGTATAAAACGATTGTGCTTCCAATTACTTGAACGATTTCAGCACGTGCACCTTTTGCAAGTTCTTCCGCAACCTCACGGCGATCAAATTCACAGTTTTGTAATACACTTACTTTAAATAACTCACGAGCTTCTAAAGTATCTGCGATTTGTTTAATCATATTTTCATTTACTCCGCCTTTTCCTACTTGAAAAATTGGTGTTAAATGATGTGCTTGTGCACGTAAAAATCTTTTTTGTTTTCCTGTTAACATGTATGTTAGCCTCCAAGCTTTTCTATAACTAATTGTTTCATTCTCTCGATATTTGGCGTGCGTCCTGTCCACATTTCAAATGCAAGTGCTCCTTGATAAACAAACATATCAATACCATTTTGAATGATTGCACCTTGCTCTTTTGCCTCACATAAAATTTTCGTTTCAAATGGATTATAAATTATATCTGATACAATCGTTCCTTTTTTTAACGAACAAATTTGTAATGGCGTATGTTCTACGTGTGGATGCATACCTATCGTTGTCGTCTGAATGATAATATCATAATTTCCTTGTTCTTCTGTCGCTTTTTCTAACGACAAAGCAACAGAATTAACATCGGCCGTACGTGCAGCAATAAGTTCCTTTGCCTTATCTACTGTACGATTGGCTACATCAATCTCTTTTACACCTACATCAGCAAGAGAAAAATAAATAGCTCGGCTAGCACCACCTGAACCAAGTAACAAAATACGTTTCCCTTGAAGTGGTTCATTACTAATTGACTGCAGCGCTCGAACAAAACCAATCCCGTCTGTGTTATAGCCAATTAATCTTCCATCCTTATGAACCACTGTATTTACTGCACCGATTTTCCTTGCTAATGGGTCAATCTCATCCAAATACTCCATAATAGCAACCTTGTGCGGAGTTGTTACATTAAATCCTGAAATACCTAATGCTTTTAAACCTCTTACTGCTTCCCCTAGCAATTCCTCTTCAACAAGGAACGCATGATAATGGGCATCCATATTCAAGTGTTCAAATGCATCGTTATGCATAACGGGTGATAATGAATGTCCAATTGGATTTCCGATTACACCATATAATTGTTTCATAAATCCCTCTCCATATTAAATTAAAGATTTACGTAGTGAAACACTTACTCCTTTTGGTACGTGTGCAACAATTTTTGCTCCTGGTTCGTTCACAGTAACCCATCCTAATCCAGAGAATACAACATCCGTTTTAGGTTCACGAATATTAAATTCGTATTTCACTAGCTCAGGCATATTTGCTAATTCTTCTGGCGTTGGTGGGCTTAGTAAATCCCCGGCATGATTTTTATATAATTCATCTGCTTTCTCAAGCTTTGTACGATGGATTGTTAAGCGATTCGAGAAGTGACAAGTAAATGCACGACGACCACCACTTACATAATCAAAACGTGCCAATCCACTAAAGAATAACGTTTGTTCTTCATTTAATTGGAATACCATCGGCTTAATTTCTTTTGTTGGTGTAATAAGCTTTAAGCTTTGCTTTCCAACATAATGAGCCATTTGGTGGTGGTTAATAATACCTGGCGTATCATATAAAGAAGACTCTTCGTCCAATGGAATATCAATTAAATCAAGTGTTGTTCCTGGGAAATGAGATGTTGTAATTACATTTTCAGTCTCATCACTAAATTCTTTAATCATACGATTAATAAATGTCGATTTCCCTACATTCGTACATCCAACAACATAAACATCTTTGCCGCCGCGATAATACTCAATAGCATCTGCTAGTTCAGCGATTCCTTGTCCCTTCGCTGCACTAATTAAAAAGACATCTTCTGGTTTTAATCCTAGCTGCTTTGCACTATAGCGCATCCAATGTTTTACTTTATCATGTTTTACTGACTTTGGAATTAAATCAGCTTTATTTCCAACAAGTAATACTTTATTATTCCCTACGAAACGATGTAAGCCAGGTAACCAGCTACCATTAAAATCAAAAATATCTACAATTTTGACTACTAATGCATCTGATTTTCCAATTCCATTTAAAATGCGTAGGAAGTCATCATCTGTTAACGATACATCTTGAATTTCATTGTAATGCTTCAAGCGAAAACAACGTTGACAAATAACTTGTTCTTTCTCTAAAGATGAGGCAGGAGCATACCCCACTTCGTTTTTATTTTCTGTTTGAATTTCTACACCGCAACCAATACATTTAATTGTTTCAGTCAAACTTTATTCCTCCCAGTTAATTAAACCTTTTTTCTTCATATTTTTCATAATTCTTCGTTCAATTTTTCGATTAAAACGCGTTACTAATCCGTCCGTTTGTGCTACCGGTACAACTAAAATTGTATGAAGGCCTACTCGGTTGCCACCAAGCACGTCCGTCAGTAACTGATCTCCAATTACTACAACTTCATCTGGCTGCAAACGCATCTCTTGTATCGCACGCTTAAATGCGCGAACAAATGGTTTACGTGCACTATGAATAAATGGAATACCTAATGGATCAGCAAAATCTTTTACACGTTGCTCATTATTATTTGAAACGACCGTTACTTGAATGCCTTGCTCTTTCATTTCCAAGAACCATTTTTCAAGTTGCGGTGTTGCATTGGGACGATCCCATTCAATTAAAGTGTTATCTAAGTCAGTAATAACGCCTTTAATCCCACGTTTTTTTAAATCTTCTGGTTGAACATGATATACATTTTTCACATATTCATTTGGTAAAAATAGTTTCAATTTCTTTCACCTCTTTGAGGATTTTTCATAAAATTTTTCGACAACATTTTTCGATATATAACCTGTGGATAAAATTGTACACATTTTCCACATTAATTTTTCAGTTAATTTGGAATTTACTAACAAACTATACACACTTTATCCACCTAGGTATGTGGATAACCACTCGTTTGTGACTGTCATATTTTTTTGGTACATTAAATGCATCAACGAATCAATCCTTATATTATTAGGAGGTGACTCACCTTGAAAACAAAACATATGGAACAGTTATCCACTGAGTTACTCACTGAGTCTTATTATAAAGCAAAAGAACTAAAATTAAATCCCGACTTCATTTTACTTATAAAACAAGAAATCATTAGACGCTCATTAGAGGACAAGCTTGTCAAATCATCTTGATTACATATAAAGTGAAAGTTTAATCAGCCCTTATCAATTAAACAGTTAAAGGATAATTTATTGGATGCCCTGTAAAAAGAGCCATCCTACGATGGCTCTCGAATAAACAAGTACTCCCATCTAGGGGATTTCATCATTAAGTATCTTTGCCCATAACTCTTACTTACGGTTATAAAAGCTTTTCTTTATTTATGAGCTAAGCGAGTAGCTATTTTTTGACCAAGACGAAGCTCTTGTCCACTCTTTAATTCCTGCACTACTTCTATCATATCTTTTTCAAACAATAACACAACTGTTGAACCAAATGTAAAGTATGCCATTTCTTCACCTTTTTGAACAGTGTCTCTCTCATGCAAAAGCTCAATACTATTAACAAACATGGCACCTACTTTTACAAGAGCCATATGCTCGCCATCACTGCTTACTTCTGTAACAGAACGATAATTTTTTGACAGTGGTTCTTTCCCGTATTCCATACCAGCTGCATTTACCGGATATGATTTTCTACCGAGTACAAATCTTTCAGTCACAGAACCAGAAAGCGGACTATGAATGCGATGATAATGACTTGGACTCAAATAAATTACCATATATGTACCGCCTGCATATCGCGTTGCACGTTCTTCATTACCTAGCATATCCACAATCGAATAACGCTTTCCTTTAATATCAAATGTTTTTGTATCCTCAATAGGACCTTGATCTGCAAAAACACCATCAACAGGACTAACGATACTCGATGCATCTGTATCAATACTACGCTTTCCTTCTTTTAGCTTACGCGTAAATAATTCATGCAATGTTCTATATTCCTTCAAACCCTTTTCCATCTCATCTTGATTAATTTGAAAAACTTTCGCATACGATGGAATAATGATAGAGCTCAAACGAGATTGTGCAAATTTACGTAATATATAAGAAGTAAAGCGACCATTTGTAAGTTCTATCATAAGTCGATATAATGTACGTCGCAAATTGCGAAACCCCCTAATCAGTCTATAACTTTAGTTTTCCCTTCTTTTCTTTCTATATCATATGTAAAATTGGTTCTTATTCCCACATATCATATAAAGCAGCCTTATTATACATACAGAAAACTAAGTATGGTATTATTCTTAAATTATTTAGCACCTTCTAATATTACAGATAGAATCCGTCATTTTCAACAGTGAACATGTATTTCTTCTTAGCATAACGCGTTTTCTTTTCTTATTTACAATAAGAAAAGCAGCCCATTTTAAATATGGCTGCTTCTAATACACTTTACTCTTTCGCTTTTTTCTCTTTCTCTGCCCTTACAAACTCGTGGAACATTTTCATTAAAGCACGCTTTTCAATCCGTGATACATAGCTTCTAGAAATACCAAGCGCCTTAGCGATTTCCCGCTGTGTTTTCTCCTTATCTAGCCCAAGTCCAAAACGTTTCACAATCACTTCTTTTTCTCTTTCGTCTAAAATATCGATATACTCTTTAATTTTTTCTAACTCCATACTAAGCTGAATCATATCAATTACATCTTCAGACTCTGATTTTAATATATCAATAAGCGATATTTCATTGCCCTCTTTATCTTGCCCGATCGGATCATGAAGTGAAACATCTTTTTTCGTTTTCTTTAGTACACGTAAATGCATCAAAATTTCATTTTCAATACAGCGTGCTGCATACGTCGCAAGCTTCGTTCCCTTTCCAGCAGAATAGCTCTCGATCGCTTTAATGAGCCCGATCGTACCAATTGAAATTAAATCTTCTGCATCTTCTCCTGTGTTCTCAAATTTTTTAACGATATGAGCTACAAGCCGTAAATTATGTTCAATTAAAAGATTTCTCGCTTGAGCATCACCTTGCTCCATTAACTCTAAGTACTTTCTCTCATCATCTGATGATAACGGCTGCGGGAACGCATTATTCTTCACATAAGAAACAAAGACAAACACTTCTCGAACCATATATCCAATTGCGGCGAATAGACTCAAACCTTTCACCTCCGCCAAAATAGTGGTCTTTATTATGTGTATGTGGGCGTGAGGTTGTTTGTGTCTGTACAGTTTATTTATAAAACTCAACACTTCCAACATTTAAAATAATTTATTGTTATATTATAATTATATAAAATTGTTATTTATATATGAATATGCTATTAAAGGGGACATTATTCATGATTACATTAGAACGATTATTAAATGTAACAATTTATTTAGGGGTATTTTTACTTTTCATTTCGTTCATTACTTTTGTTATTAAAAGAGGGCCTGATTTATTATTTTTTCAATTTGGAATTTCTTTATTTTTTGGAGCTCAAATTATAACTGGAATAAAATTTTTTCATAACTATGGTTTCTCGTTTCACTCAAAACTAGAACTACTTATCTTTATTTTCTATGTAATTGGAATTATTACATGTATACTATTGTTCTTTCATTTTCAAAATCTGTATCGAATTTTTTTATTAATTTGTAGTTTTTTATTTTTAACTGGATCCAATTATTACTTTAAAGAAACATTAAATTTTAGTAAAAAAACTCCAAAGCAACATAAAACTTTTTTAAGTACACAAGAAGACTCTTTTCCAAAAGAAGTCCGTAAATTTTCAGAGGATTACAATAACATAATAAGGAATGACTTTTATGAAATACCGATGATTCCTACTGAATTACAGATTACAAGCAAAAAAGATTCTTCCCATAGTACATCTTTCTTAGTTGAACTTCATAATAGCGAGAATGAAATTACTGATGACTCTGTACAATTAACTCCATCAGACCGTTTTTATGTGCTGTTAAATACACAAAAAACAAAAATATCAAAAATAGTATATGAAGGGCAGAATTTTTTCACATTTACAGTCACACTAAAGGCTCTTAATTTACAGCAAGAACCAGAAATTCATAATATGTTTTTAGAAATAGATAAACGTAGAGCGATAAATCTTCTTAATTTTGAAATTAAAGCCCATACTAAAGAATGGAAAGTAATATTTAAAAGTGATAGTTCTCATTCCAATCTTCCTATCACATTTACTTTTGAAAAGCGAACAGGCAAATTATAAAAATAAAAAGAGTTATTTTCTTTGAAAAATAACTCTTTTTATTTTACTTACTCCAAATCTTTCTCCCAGTTTGGGCATCAATATAACGAATTTCCCGACTACAATCAAAAGGTTCTTTATGTTTTTCATCTGTCGTTTGTTTGTACAGTAGTTTGTATTTCGTTTCCTCTGCATCATGATCTACAAACCATTCTAATTTAACTCGGATAGCCGCTCTGTATATTTCTAACGCTTTTTCTTTTGTTACTTTTGGTGTTGTTTCATATGTAAGTAATTTTTTTATAAAGTTGCTAGACTCCCCCGAGTAGTGCATAACAGCACCATTTTCTGCATTGATGTTGATCATAAATTGGTTATACTCTGCCGGAATATCATTTATATATACAGAAAAGATAAATCTTTCAATCCCATCTTCTTCTGCTTCACGTTCCTCCCAAAGACGCAGATATTGTTTGATATCTGGAATAACTCGTTCTAAAAATTGAAGTGCTTTTTGTAAACATTCCTCTCTAGACAGTATTTGCTTTACTTCTTTATCATCTGTCAGTTTTATAAAACCAGTTAATTCATTGGTTAATTTATCAATTGTAACGCTAACTAAATTATTATATTTCAACATCGGTAAATGCTTGTTAAAGAATTCATTCATTAAATATGGATTCTTTTCTTCTTTCTGTTTTTGTAATTCCTCTTTCGGAACAAATTTCATCCTTATTTCATCATCATTTTCCGTCTCAACTACTTTTGTAAAACTTTCTTTATCCCAGTCAAATAAATCGAATACATCATCTTGTTGGCTACCCTTTTTTTGTTTTCTAACAGCCACTGTTGGCGGTAATTTATAATGATCTGGTCCAAATAAATCTTTACCTGTACTTGCATCAATAAATACATGACTAGGTTCTGGTACATACACAAGGTGGTACCCTTTTACTTCTTCTCCATTTTCATATTTACATAAAGAATGTGTTAAATCTACAAATACAAGCCTCATATCTTGTTTGGCCTTTAAGTTGTCTAAAACGATATTCTCCTCAACAATCTCACTTGGCCATAACGGCTTTTCTTTTATGCTTTCTCGTCCGTTATAATGAAAATTCACAACATTCCCTGAAGGATGCACTTGCACCACACATCCTGTATCCGGTAATGGATATCCATTTACTTCTTGCATATAATTTATTTCTTTCCAGCCACGCCAATCATCCTGGATAGTTACATATGTATAAAACTCTAATTCTTCTTCCACATGTTTTTTTATAAATACATTTGCAATCTCTCTTACCCTATTCTCCTCTATAACTTCCTTATCACTCGAAAAATAATTTCCATCATCTATCCTAAATTCAATTAAATTACCAGTATGTCTATTCAATGTAATTTGTATCGTTCTCTCCTGATCCTCTTTATGCTCCCACCATAATAGATGATACGGGTCATCAACCCCTTCTTGATCATCTACAACAAGACTATATTCATCTGGAATGTTAATAATATGAGCCACTCGCTCTTTTCTTTCCTTATCTTTTTGATTCATCATACCGCTCCCTTTATTACATTTTAAGGTAATTATAACAAACAAAACCAAGGAACTATAAAAAAAAGACTAGAGATATCTCTAGTCTTTTACTTCGTCTCACGATGTAACGTTACTCGCTTTAATCGTGGACAATATTTTTTTAGTTCGATGCGTTCTGGATTGTTTCGTTTATTTTTCTTAGAAATGTAATTACGATCGCCGCACTCCGTACAAGCTAATGTAATATTTACACGCATATTTAATTCTCCTTTCTTTCAAAGATCGCAACTAAAACGTAATGATTACGATTTATATATTATAAAACTTCATTCTATTTGTCAATTGCAAAAACAAGAAGATTCCATTTAGAATCCCCTTGTTTTTATAGTTAAATAAATTTTGTCCCGCATTAACGGGCAGTAAGACCCCCACTAATTAAAAGTTTCACTTTATTAAAACGATTCGTATGTAACAAATTCACTAATCGGCTTTCGATATCCTCGTGGGCGAGTTTTAGTCATATCACTTTTTCCTATCGTAATCATTAAAACAGGTACTATATGCTCCGGCATATTTAATTCACTTTGTACTGCTTTTTCATCGAAACCAATCATTGGACATGTATCATAGCCATAATATTTAGCTGCGTACATAAAAGTCATCGCGCTTAACGAAGCATTTCTAATCGCTTCATCCTCCATGAAACGCTCTCCTTTTCCTTCATATAAACCTTTCGTTTGCCTAATTGTATCTTCATATTCACATTCATCAATCATTTTTAAAACTTTCATACCGAAGTAAATATTTTCAACATTTTGGTATGCTTTTTTATCACCACAAACGAGCACTACCGCTGATGCACTCGATACTTTATATTGACCGAAAGCTAATTCTTTTAATCTTTCTTTTCGCTCTTGATCACGAATTACAACATAATGTGTGTGCTGCAAATTATAGCAAGATGGAGAAAGCTTAGTTAACTCAAATATTTTTTTAAAATCCTCATTAGGGATTTCTATACCTTGTATAAATTTCATTGCAGAACGTCTAGCGATTGCTAATTCTTCAAAGTTCACCATATATCCTCCTCAATAACTATAAATTCAAATATACATTAATTTATACAAATAGATAAATCAAATAAAAACACTTTAAATCCGAATAATAATTATGATTAACAGCAAAAAAGACAAAAAGCTGAAACAATTAGTTCATACGAAATTCACACGAATCTATTACTATAGAAACTGTACATAGTGAACTTATTAACAATCACGTTTATTTATATAAAATCTTACTCGAAAGGAGTTGAAAGTATGAAAACTAAATATCGCTTTATGATCTCATCATTTGCTGCTTGCGCTTATATGATTTGGTATTTAGTATAATAACGACCTCACTTGCAAATAGGAAAAGGTGTGTATATAAATGGAATATAATCAATCAACAGTTAACTACTGGAAAGCTTTTGTATTACCATATACATTTGCTTTAGAAGAGTTAAAAACTAAATTTGAAATTATGAACCGGGAAGCTCAATTTCTAGAGGATTACAACCCGTTTGAACATATAAAAACAAGACTAAAACAACCTGAAAGTATTATTAAAAAACTAGAGCGCAAAAGCTTATTACCAACAGTTGAAAACGCTCAAACACATTTACAAGATATTATTGGTATTCGTATTACATGTTGCTTCGTAGAAGATATCTATCATTTGAAAGAAGTCATTCAAAAACGCGAAGATATGGAAGTCATAGAAGTAAAAGATTATATCGCTAACCCAAAACGAAACGGATATAAAAGTTTACACATGATTATTAAATACCCTTTATCACTAAATTCTGGTACAAAAGATGTATTTGCAGAAATTCAGTTACGTACACTAGCAATGGACTTTTGGGCAAGTTTAGAACACAAACTTTATTATAAATATGAAGGGAAAATACCGGAGTATTTAAAAGATGAACTACATGATGCAGCAATGAAAGCTGAAGATCTTGATAATAAAATGGCCACAATCCGTCAAGATATTGATGATATTGAGGCATGCTCAAATCAAATTATGCTACCACTATAAAAAAAGGTTCTCGCCAATGAGAACCTTTTTTCTACCATTTTGGGAAGTACGACTCCTACACTTATTAAAGTTTCACGTTATTTTTTCTCTATTGTTCGAACCTCTTCAATCTTCCATTTATCCTCTTCTTTTCCAAGGGCATACTGTACTTTCTTTTGAAGAGTGATACTGTCGTCTACTTCCTTTTCTTTCGTTTCAACAATAACATACCCTACTTTACTAACTTTCATATCTATATGTTCCAATTCAATTTTCTTATTTCCCTTTTGAAATGCGGCTTCTTTTTGTGTTTTTAAGTCTTCAGCACTAGGCATCTTCTTTGAAAATAACTCCATATGTTCTGCAAGATTTTTTTCATTCGTCGTTCGCACAAATGTATGAATAACATCTTGAATAGATCTCTCTTCTTCTTTTGTTATTTGTACCTTTTCCTCAGTTTTTTTAGTAGTAGATTTTTGTTCTACATTATTCTCTTCTTGTTGACATCCAACTAGTAATACTACAAATACTAAAAGGAATCTTAATTTCCTAAATAACTTTTTCATATTCCCAACTCCTAAAAAGAAAAGTGAGGCATTTCGCCTCACTTTCGCTCTTAATTAGCGTCTTCCTTTATTCGGATCGCCACCGCCAACAATATCAAAGACACGTTTCGCTATATTTGTATTCTCTTGAACGCCAGAGAACAAGTATTTACCTGGACCAAATGCATATACGTTTACATCTTCCCCTGTATGTCCACCCGTTGTCCAGCCTGTAACCGAGCGCTTATTGAAAATATCTTCAATTGCATTATCAATCTTTGTTACATCTTTTGAAGGAGCTATATCATTTACAGCTTGAATTTCTTCTGGAGTTAATTGTAAATCAATATACTTTTTCAATGTTTCTTCTACATTTGCACCTTTTGCAATCTCATTTGCCATAAAGTCTGGTGTACGCTTTGCAGCTTTAATTGGATCTACTTTAAAGTTATACTCGCCATTGGCACCTAAAGATAATCCACCAGTAGCGTGATCTGCCGTTGCAACAACTAACGTATTTTTATCTTTTTTCGCAAACTCAATCGCTGCTTTGAAAGCTTTTTCGAAGTCTTCCATTTCACTCATTGCACCAACAATATCATTATCATGTCCAGCCCAGTCGATTTGACTTCCTTCCACCATTAAGAAGAAACCATTTTTATTTTTGTTCAAACGCTCAATTGCTGCATTAGTCATTTCTTCTAATGAAGGTGTTTTCTCATTACGGTCAATCATTTTATCTAATCCACCTGGTGCAAATAAACCAAGAATTTGATCATTTTTATCATTTAACAATTGATCTCGATCCGTTACATAGCTATAACCAGATTTCTTGAACTCTTCTGTAAGATTACGATCTTTTCTAACAAAGTTCTTTACGCCGCCGCCAAGCATAACATCTACTTTATGCTTCCCTTTAATTTTCTCATCAAAATAATCATTTGCAATTGCGTCCATATTTTTACGGCTAATGTCATGCGCACCGAAAGCAGCTGGTGTTGCATGTGTAATTTCAGAAGTTGCAACGAGTCCCGTTGATTTCCCTTTTTCTTTCGCTTGCTCAAGAACTGTTTTCACTTCCGCTTTATCATTATCAACTGCAATTGCAGCATTATATGTTTTAATCCCTGCTGACATAGCTGTTGCTGCCGATGCAGAGTCTGTAATATTTTCATGTTCATCTTCTGGGTATGTTTTTTGTGTTCCTACAAGATGCTTATCAAATTCTGTAGATTCCATTTCAAAGGTTTTTGGATTATCTTTCATATAACGGTGAGCCGTCATATATGAAGGGCCCATACCATCCCCAATTAATACGATAACATTTTTAATCTTTGCATTGCTTCCGTTCTCATCTGCATTAACCTCACTAGAACGAGTAAAATTCCATGTTGCTACCGAAGTAACTGCTAATGATGCCACAACTGCAAATGGCCATGCTTTTTTCACAAACTTTTTCACTGTCTTGTCCCCCTAATTAGGTTATTCATTTCCCACTATCAAATTTAATGGAAGACTATTAAGAGAAAATTAGCTGTATGTAAATTTTCTGTTAACTTATGTAAATATCAGTTATAATTTGTATAACTTTGTCTTTTTGTATCAATCATCCCGCCCTTTACAATTTAAATATAAACAAGTTGAATTTCATTTAACGTAAATCCCTTTTTTTACATTTTGACTCTATTTTTATGAAAACAAATAGAAATGCGGTGAGCCTTTATGAAAATAGTAAAGCTAAATGAGTCTTTTATTTTTGAATTACTTAATCTTTGCAAATCTGTTGGATGGTTACACGATGAAATTTTTATGAAAAAACAATTCGAAATGTATCTTTCTATCGGCACACTTGTAGGTTACATTCATGAAAACAAACTCATTGCGACTGGAGGAGTATTTCCCTTTCCAAGTAACTTCGCTTCCATTGGTATGTTAATCGTTCACCCTAATTTTCAAGGACGCGGATTAGGGCGCATGTTGCTAAATCATTGCTTGGAACAAATTCATCCAAAACAACCCATTGCACTTATTGCGACAAAAGCTGGCGAACCTCTATACACATCATGTGGATTTCAAACAGCAACAACGATTCATCGTTTTGAAAAGCAGACTATTAAGACGTATCCTTCTCACTTACAACAAGTACAAGAAGAAGACCTTATATCTCTTACTTCTCTGGATCAAATTGCAACTGGTATGAATCGTTCTCTACTTTACTCTTTGCTATTACCAAGGGTCGTATACTCTTTTAAAATTGAAAGAAATAACTGTATAGAAGCTTTTTCATTATGCATACAAAAGGGCAATATATTATGTATCAATCCACTTATCGCCAAGCAAGAAGAAGATGCTATCCAATTATTAAAAAAGATATGTGAATGTTGGAATGGTATAGTACGAATTGATGTTCCACACTCACAATTTACATTTCGTCAATTTCTTCAAACAGAAAATTTCCAAGAAACGCTCCTTTCACCTCTTATGATAAAAAATGGTAGCCAACTTCCTGGAAATCGTAATATGCTATTTGCTATGATAGATACAGCGTTATGTTAGAAAGGAGACACCTAATTGAAGCGATTTAGCTATTTTATGGTAGGTTGTCTTACTCTTACACTATTAGTAGGATGTAGTGCAGCAGAAAAGCCAGTAGAACAAGTAAAACAAGTTAAAAATACAATTACAGCGAAACTAGCTACCGAGGAAAAAATGGTAGAAATAGATGGTCAAACCATTTACTTTAAAAAGATTGGTAATGAAAAACCACCTTTACTTATGATTCATGGCTTTGGAGGGTCATCAGATGGTTTTCAAAAGATTTACTCCGATTTAGCAAAAGATCATACAATTATTTCTGTAGATGCTTTAGGATTCGGGCGCTCATCTAAGCCAATGGATTTTTATTATTCTTTTCCAACTCATGCAAATTTGTATTATAAATTAATGAAAAAACTAGGGTATGATTCATTCGCAATACTGGGGCATTCCATGGGGGGAGAAATTTCTCTAAATTTAACATATTTATATCCTGAAGCAGTTACTCACCTGTTATGAAGTGACCTTTGTCAATAGTTTTTCACCCATAATATTTTTCTTGATGGCATACAAAAGCTTCAGAAATAAGATCTATCGACAGTTAACCACTCTGTTATTCGTGGATTGGTTACCTCAGGTTAATGGTTCGTCGTTAGGCTCTTATAATCTCACTGCGTGGATCACACCTTTTCAAATTCTAATAAATAGCTTGTTTATCAGAATTTCAGCCATGCCAGAAGAGGTGAGTCATAGATAGCCAGACCTGTAATTCACTATCTCTGAAGCTCATCTATGCCATCAATTGATACCTTTGGTTTCTAACTATGAATGAATCAATCAACTTCATATCCTTCCCTCTTTATTTTCGGTGAATTTTACCTGTTTCTAATCCCCATATAAAACACCCCAGTTCTCTTGCGATAGCTGTAACGGCAACATTTCTAGGTTTCCCTTGATATATCATGCGATAATATTTTCTTTGTAACCTTTCTACAGCCTGATCCGCATAAGCAATCACTTCGCTTCGTTGCCCTTTTTGTCTTGCTTTCACTCGCTTCGATTTTAATCCGATTGTTCCTTTTACCAACGCATTTGCACATTCTACAAGAGTAGACCTAACGGTCGAATTTCCTTGTTTTGTAATCGAACGTCGACTGATTTTTTCTCCACTTGAGCTTTCGCTTGGTGTCAATCCTACATAAGCCATAAATGCTTTAGCCGTGGGAAAACGAGTGAAGTCTGCAATTTCCACATGAACAGTCATTGCCGATGTTGTATCTATACCTTTTAAGCATCTTAAATTTGCGATTGGTTCTTCGTACCTTTCACGATGAGATAATTCTTCTAATCTCAGACTGAACCGCTCAATTTTATCGACTAGAACATCATACTGTAATAGGTATTCGCCTAACGTTTCTTTGAATAATCCTTGTAGATCAAGATTCTTTAACCATTTCATATAAGCGATTGTCCAGCTTGATTTCCCTTCATACACATAGCCATGCCTTAAAAGGAATGCTTTTATCTGTTGTTTTATTTTTTTCAAAGATGTTTTAAAATCACCTAACATGCGGATATACTCTTTCACGGCAACATCCTCTTCTTCTGGAACATATACTTCTTTATAGGTGCCATTTGCTAAATTAAGAGCAATCATTTTGGCATCGAATTTATCATTTTTAACCATTTTATTTTTTGATGAACTGTACATTGTTGTGGGAGCTAAAATATCACAATCAATTCCATTTTGTTCAAGAAGATTATGAAGTGAATACCCTAAACAACCAGCCTCATATCCAGCTTTAATTTTTATATCTTCACCATATTTTGTTTTCAGTTTCTCAACGAATTTTTTTACGAGAGATACATTTGAAGCACATCGTGCTTCTCTTACAATTTCCCCAGTTGTTCCGTGTAGTGCACATAAGCTAAAACTTTCCTTGTGGACATCCATCCCAATATAGATTATATTTTCCATAGTGGCCTCCTATTATCATAGGGTATAACCCCATTCATAATGTTTTCATTCATTATTATGGGTTAAAATCCCTGACTTGATAATCTAGGAGGTCGCTTCATATTATCTTATTTTAACTGATGCTACAGGTGGCCCTCATACATTCGTTAATAAACAAGGCTCACCAAAACCACAATTGTCGACTGATTTAAATGCCGTTTCTTCTATTACAGATTATGATGAAAGCAAAGTGAAATTCAAACGTAATGATGAAGAGCATTATAATAAAATGAAATTATGGCCTAGACGTCTTAAAATTAATGCAAATGAAATAAAACAGCCAACTTTAATTATATGGGGCAGAAATGATAGTAGCGTTTCCTGGAAAGAAGGAGAAACGTATCATCAATTCTTAAAAAATAGCACTTTACATATTATTGAAAAAGGTTATCATGCACCATTTCGCCAAGAACCACAAGAATTTGTCGGGTATGTAAAAGATTTCTTTAAGAACAATCCGATTAAAGTTGAAAAATAACATAAACGGGTATCTCAAAATGAGATACCCGTTTTCATATATTAAGCAGCTTGCTTTTGGCGTTTTGGCGTTTTTGATCCTAATACTTTCGGGATAACGAAGCCATCCATTCCAAATTTCCCAGCGTTCATACCGGAAACAAGAACAAACATAGATAAGATAACCATCTCAGGGTTCACACCAATTGACCCACTAAACATATAGGAAAAGTTCATTACAAGACCAAAAAAGACCGCTGTTTTTGTTAAACAGCCTACAATTAAACCAATTCCGACTAAAATTTCTCCCCATGTTACAAGTGTATTAAACAAATCTACATTTGGAATTGCAAATTCTTGTAAGAATGATGCCCACCAAGATTGAACAGCCGGTTGTGCACCTTTAGATTTTTCAATTGCCCCTTGCAAATAACCTGTTGCATCGAATCCTTTTCCTTGTAGTTTACCGATTCCAGCCATTAACCATGTGTAACCAAGATATACTCGAATTACTGCTAATGCAAAAGAAACTGCTTTGTTTTCTCTTAAAAATTGAATAACCATATCTTCCTCCTAAAGTTGTAATTAAGTTAGTTACAGATAATATAATAACATTAGTTACTTATTTTTCAAACGTTAATTATGAATAATCTGTGACATGCGTATGAAACATTAAAAACTAACGTTTATATAGTAACTTTTATTACCTGTAAAAACTTGAACATATCATACCACAAGTGATAACCATTTTCATTGAAAAAATGTAAAAAAAATGTGAGTTAAATGTGAAACACGTTTATTCGAATATAGAATAAACGTGTTTCACACTAATTATAGAATCGAAATGTATGTGTCTCCTCATCAATTAAACTCGCTTCTTGAAAGGCTTCTTCTAACGTTTTCCCATGGTTAATAACCCCATAAAATAAACGTATAGTAAACATAAGTGCTGCATTTCCATCTACATAATCAATCGATCCAATATATGATTTCGCACCACTATGTAAAAAAGATTTTGCTAGATTTTGCTCCCCTAACGTGCACCCGCTATTTACAATATGTGTATTATGCAATTTTGCATATTTATAAATTTCTTCTGTACCAAAATACCCTCTCGGTTCATCTTGTTCATATACTTCTTCGCCTAACTCTTCCATGACAAACTTCCCTTCTTCACCATGAAAGCAAAAAATAATATAATTAATATCGTTAAATAAGTTCTTTCCAGAAAGAACTTCCACAAAATCTTTCGGTCTACCAATCCAATATGTCACAACCCTTGCACCAAAATATTCAAGAGATGCTCGGATTGATTGCGCCTCTAAATCCGAATTAAAACCAACTACTAATGCAATATTCAACATACAACCCCCATCCTATAATCAGCCCTTATCAATCAGAATTTTATGGGATAAATCCATTTCATATATGCCCGTTTCTTTCAAAAAATCTGATCTAGTTAAAACGACTTTCTGTAAATATTGCCTATATGCTGTAATTGTTCCATCGTGAGATACAATGCAAATTCTTTCAGCACCCAGTTCATAACACCAAAGAAGAAATTTATCTACTATTTGCTGAAAACTATTCTCTGAAATAGTGTTTATACCTTCCTTCCATAACTGATTATTTGAGCTTTTCTCTATCGAAAAATGCGGAAATAACTTTGTTATCATTCCCTGATCTACTATATAATCGCACGGTAATGTTCTCGCTACTTCTCGATAAGGAAAAATACGCGGAGATACATATGGATGAACGATTTTTTGACAAGCAACTTTCGCACTCCATATTGTCGCCGTTTGCAAAGTTCTAAGTGTAGGACTAGCAATTAATATATCCGCCTCTTGTAATGGCACATTGCATTGAAGTAATTTAGCCTGATTCCTTCCTTCATCCGTCAATGGCGGATGAAGCACTTTTAAACTTGATGGCAAATCCCTTGTATGTTCTCCTTCCCCGTGCCGAACAAAGACGATTTTCATCCCCTTCCTCCTCTCATTATGAAATCCTCTTACATATTTCTTCCCTATCTCATACTTTATTCCTGCTATATGAAAAACTGATATGTAAAACACTTTTTACAAGGGAGAAGTGAATCAAAAAATATAAAATGGATAACCATCTTAATTGGAATGATTATATGGGGATACATAAATGGATTTTTTAGTAGTGATAAAGTGAAACTTTAATCCGTGGGGGTTTTGTTCATCCCCCCACGGATTATTAGTTGAACCAATCGGGCTTTTACGGACAGTTGATCCCCACCTAACTTCTTTGCCTCCGCTGAATTTTGAGGTGGGGGTCTTACTGCCCGTTAATGCGGGATAAAACTGCTAATCCTTGGATTACAGATGATGAACGTGAAACAAAAATTAAACAAAAAGCAATTACGGCAAGCTGGTCCGGTGTTTTTATGTTTTGTACCATTAGCCTCTTAAATAAATGGTTAGGTTTAAGCACAAATGATAACTCACCGTACTTACCAGACCCTATCGCAGCTATTTTAAAGGCAAATGTAGAGTTACAAGTTTTACTCATGCTATTTGTTATGTATGGAATATTTTACTTACATTATCGAAGAAAATTAAGTGCCTAACTTCTAACTCATGATTATCCTCCTAAATGGTTATAGTAATCATGACAAAATGAAAGGAGAGATATAAACATGAGTAACTCGAATGAATTTTTAGATACACTACATGAAAAACAAGCAAAAGATGAACAAAATAGAAAGCGCCAAGGGAACGGAAACCCAGCGAAAAAAAAGCCAAATAAAACACATAAATAACAGTAAAAAACTGCCTAAAACAATCTTTTAGGCAGTTTTTTATTCTTCTTTTACCGAGATAACATTTCCCCAATTCCATCTCTCATAATACCATTCTGGTACATCTATATTTTCAATCCACTTCATTTCATGCTTTCCATCCTTATGAGCAAGCCATACATCCGCTTTCTTACGGTCTGAACGTATCCAAATTAATTGATTACTCTTCTTCATGAAGATCGGGTGGTAATCCCCTTGCTTGTTCGTTTTCTTTGTGATTTGATGCTGTGCATTACTTGTACTATCGACCTCATATAAAGATGGTAGTGGCCTTTTTTCTGGTGGAGTTTCTATCCCTGCCTCTTTTGCTCGTGAAACGATAATTACTCTATCGTTCTTCCATACAAAATCCCAATCAACATATCCTTTCGGCGTAAATATGTTCTGCTGAAGTGCTGGCAATTCCTTTACTTTTAAATGTTTATTTTCTAATGCAACTCTTCCGCTCCCTTCAATATAAGCTAATATATTTTTTGATGGTGCCCATTGAAACCATTGTGCGTTTAATAACATTTGATCTACTTTTTCAAACCGACTGCCGTCTGCACGAACTAAGCAAAGCGTATTACTATCAGCTGACCATGAAGCTGTCGGTACTGCTAAAAATGAAATCCACTTTTGATCTGGTGACCACTTAAAGCCACTTGCTACTAGCGCTAGGAAATCATCGTGTTCATTTGGCAATGCATACAAATGCTTCATTTTGTGAGGATTCATATGTGCATCTTTTTGCACTTCATATAGCTGAGCCCCTGTCCATCCTGTTGGAAGTAAGTGCGCTTCAGAGGATACAAGAAAGTTCTTTCCATCGGGGTACCATGCATAATCCCCTACACCAGCCGATACATTTTCAAAATCTGCATTCTTTTTTTCTACATCAAATGTATTTAATGTACCTGTAAATATAAATGCAATTATATTTTCTGTTGGTGACCATTGATAATTCGATGCTTCTGAGTGAAACGGCGTAACTTTCTTTCCATCTTTCAGCCGATATAACTCAAGAATATTTTGTTTCTCCCCTTTTACATATGCCAGCCATTCTCCATCATGTGACCACTTTGGCCCTGTTATGTTCTCTCCTTTTGTAAGTTGTTTTTCTTTCCCATCAACTTTAATCCAAAGGTTATGATGACGAATAAAAGCAACTTTCACACTATTATTTTCTGCGCTAGTAATAGCGATAGAACATAAAAACATAAACAACACTACACTAACACTTACTATTAGCCTTTTCATACCATCACTCCATTTCCCTCATAGCATTCCTCACTTTCTTCCTACAATATGTGAAAAATATCGATTCGACATAATCAGAAAAAATCCCCCAAGAAATTTCCAATTCATAGAGGATTGGTATGAATTATGTCGAAAGTATAGTTTAGCCAACATTTATATGTATAAGTTCTAACTAAAATGTAAGATTACATTTCTGAATATTGGCACTTTTTATTAGGGGGAGTATCAATGAAAAAAACTACATCTACACTATTAAGCATGGCGCTTGTCTTTTCTAGTTTTGGAGCTTTAAGCGCTCATGCTGAATCACTACAAAAGGAGAAGCAATTTAGTCCACAATTAAAAACAACGATTGAACAGTGGGGAGAACATAAAATTGCTCAAAATGTTGAAACGAAAACAACAAAAGAAATATCAGTAATTGTAGAATTGCAACATGCACCTCTCGCTGCTCAAAGTAATATTCAGCATGCTCCAGATTTACAAAATAGTAATGCGCAGTCTTATCATGCTGAGCTCAAAAAAGCACAAGAAGATACAACTAAGAAAATAAAAGAAAAAGCACCTGGTGCAAAAATTAAAGAAGTGTATAATACGTTATTTTCCGGATTCTCTATTTCAGTTCCTGGAGATCAAATTACCTCTCTTGCCTCTTTACCTGAAGTAAAAGCAGTCTATCCGAACTTAACATATAAATTGCATGAAACATCAAAAAGTACTACTAACGAAGAAGCACCAAATATCGGTGGACCGACAATTGGTGCACCTGAAGCGTGGAATTTAAAAGATCCATCTGGCAAACCGCTTGATGGAAAAGGCATGAAAGTAGCCATTATCGACTCTGGCGTAGACTATACACACCCTGACTTAAAGGCAAATTATATCGGTGGATATGACACGGTTGATGAAGATAGCGATCCAATGGATGGTAACGTACATGGTACTCATGTAGCTGGAATTATTGCTGGTAACGGAAAAATTAAAGGCGTTGCTCCAAACGCTTCTATTCTAGCCTATCGTGTAATGAATGGCGGTGGAACTGGTACAACAGATGATATTATCCAAGGGATTGAGCGAGCGATTCAAGATGGTGCGGATGTGTTAAACCTCTCCCTTGGGCAGGATTTAAATGTACCTGATCAGCCTGTAACATTAACGTTAGAACGAGCAGCGAAACTTGGTGTTACTACTGTCGTTTCAAATGGAAATGACGGACCAAAACCTTGGTCTGTTGATGCTCCCGGTAACGCAAGTAGTGTCATTTCTGTTGGAGCATCTACGGTTTCTATCCCGTTTCCAACATTCCAAGTAGCTGGTTCCAGCAAAACATATCAAGGGTTACCGTTATCAAAATCCGATTTTCCAATAGGAAATGCTTCCCCTCTTGTATACGTTGGTTATGGCAATCCAAGTGATTATGCAAAACAAGATGTGAAAGGGAAATTCGCACTTATTTTACAAGGTACTTCTAGTACATTAGTAAAAGCAGAACAAGCGAAGCAAGCTGGGGCACTTGGTGTGTTATTAATCTCTAGCGAAAAAGAAATTAATATGATGCCGGAATATTTTTCACGTGAACATCTAGCTGTCCCAGTAATGCAATTATCAAATACAAATGGGGAAGAATTAAAAACTTTAATTACAAAACGAAAGAAAAATATAAAAATTGGACAACCAAAGCAAACAGAACTTATCGGTAACTTTAGTTCAAGAGGACCATCACAAGGAAGTTGGCTAATAAAGCCTGATGTTGTTGCACCTGGAGTACAAATTACTAGTACAGTACCGCGAGGCGGCTATGAATCGCATAACGGAACAAGTATGGCTGCTCCGCAAGTAGCTGGAGCGGTTGCCCTCTTGCGTCAAATGCATCCTGATTGGACGACAGAACAATTGAAAGCGGCTCTTGCTAACAATGCAAAAACATTACATGATGTCAATGAAAATACATACCCTGTTATGGCACAAGGATCAGGTTTAATTAACATTCCGAAAGCAGCTCAAACAAATGTATTAGTAAAACCTAACAATGTCAGCTTTGGTCTTATTAAGCCAAATAGCGGAAAAGTAAAACTGACGCAAAATGTTACATTACAAAACCTTTCTAGTAAAAAGAAAAGTTTTTCAACTCGTGTGGAGTTACTAGATGCAAACACAAAAGTAAAAGCTTCTGTCCCTTCATCTATTAGCATTCAACCGAATAGTAGTACCGAAAAACCATTTACTATCACTGTAGATAGCTCACTACCACAAGGTGTGTATACTGGAAATGTATATGTAAAAGAACAAGGGGCAAAAGAAGAAATTCGAATTCCATTCACATTTAGTATCGATCCTAAAGATTATAAACGTATCGATGGACTTGAAATTATTAATTCTACTTTTAGCCCAAATGGCGACCACGTACTAGATGATAATCTCATCAACTACTATTTAGTTGCGCCTGTGGATGATGTCACATTGCATGCAAATTTAGTTATGAAAGAACGTGTAACGTATCAAGGGATTATCCATCAAGCTAAAAATGCAACTCCTGGATACAAACCTTTCAAATGGAATGGTACAAAAGCCGATGGCACTCCTTTAGCTGACGGGCTATATCAAATCGAAGCAGTTGCTTCTAATTCTGGCGGAGAAACAAAACAAACAGCTGCTGTATTTCTTGATCGAACTGCACCTAAGTTAACATACGAAGTTGACCAAGAAAATCTCGTAATTAAAGGAAAAGTTGATGATATTCTACTAGATTGGATGTCAGAATCTGGTTGGATAGCACCTGGTATTCCAGTGAGAATGCAATATGAAATTAATGGAAATGGTGTATGGGACCAGGCATTCCTGAACCCTTGGGAGAAAAGCTATGACATTTATTTCGATCGTACTCAATTACAAGAAGGAAAAAATACTATTCACATTGTAGCAACTGATGCAGCTGGCAATACCTCTAATTTAACTGTTAATTTAGAAGTGAAATAAAGTGAAACTTTAATCAGTGGAGATTTCGTTCATCCCCACTGATTATTAGCCTTCACCAATCGGGAGTTACGGGCAGTTGATCTCCCCTCTCACTTCTTTACTCCAACCGAATTTTGAGGTAGGAATTTTACTGCTCATTAACACGGGATAAAAAATTTTTGTTGACAATTTTTTTAATATAGTTTTATAATACAAAACATAGTTTAGTTGAACGAATTATATATCGGCTTTGAAGGAATACTAGTAGCGACTTATATCACTGTCTCAGAGAACTGATGGTTGGTGCGAATCAGTACATATACAAGCGTGAATTACAATTCTGGAGCTTCTTTCCCGTAATGCTTTTTATGCATGAAGAGAAAGACGGATCTTTCCGTTATCGTAAAGTGAGTGGTAAACAATTAGTTGTTTACAAATAGGGTGGTACCGCGATTTTTATCGTCCCTATCGGATTTTCCGATAGGGACTTTTTTGCGTCCATCCTCTTACACAATTTCATATATACGCGTTGAAAGAATCGCAGTAGTATCTTATATCCCTGTTACAGAGAGCTAATGATCGGTGGAAATTAGCACATATATAAGTATGAATTACAATTCTGGAGCTTCTTTTTCGTAGTGCTTTTATGCATGAAGGAAAAGACGGAATTTTTCCGTTATCATTAATTGAGATGTAAGTATATTTTCACTTACAAATAGGGTGGTACCGCGATTCTTTCGCCCCTATCGGACTTTCCGATAGGGGCTTTTTCTATTTCTCACAGAAACAGATGTTAAATAATTCCGAATCTTATGATAAAATTTTATAAGCGCTTACAAAAATGAAAGGAGGTGATACAAGCTATACGAAATCGATATTCAATTTTATTGAAAAAAAGGAGGATGTCTAAATGACAAAGAAAACAGAAATTCCATCACATTTAAAACCATTCGTATCCACACAACATTATGATCAATACACACCGGTGAATCACGCTGTGTGGCGTTATATTATGAGACAAAATCATAGCTTCTTAAAAGACGTTGCTCATCCAGCCTATGTGAACGGACTACAATCATCTGGTATTAATATAGATTCAATTCCAAAAGTAGAAGAAATGAATGAGTGTTTGGCACCAAGTGGCTGGGGTGCTGTAACGATTGACGGACTTATTCCCGGCGTAGCATTCTTCGATTTCCAAGGACACGGATTACTACCGATCGCAACAGATATTCGGAAAGTAGAAAATATCGAGTACACACCAGCGCCAGATATCGTACACGAAGCCGCAGGACACGCACCGATTTTACTTGATCCTACATATGCAAAATATGTGAAACGTTTTGGGCAAATTGGTGCAAAAGCTTTCTCTACAAAAGAAGAACATGATGCATTTGAAGCTGTTCGTACATTAACGATAGTAAAAGAAAGCCCTACTTCTACTCCTGATGAAGTTAAGGCTGCTGAAAATGCTGTAATTGAAAAACAAAACTTAGTTTCTGGTTTATCAGAAGCTGAACAAATTTCACGTCTTTTCTGGTGGACAGTAGAATATGGATTGATTGGAAATATAGATGATCCAAAAATATATGGTGCTGGTCTCCTTTCTTCTGTTGGCGAAAGCAAACATTGCTTAACAGACGCTGTAGAAAAAGTTCCATTTTCTATCGAAGCATGTACAGGGACAACTTATGACGTAACAAAAATGCAACCACAACTATTCGTTTGCAAGTCCTTTGAAGAATTAACAGATGCGCTTGAAACATTTTCTAAAACAATGGCCTTTAAAACAGGTGGAAAAGAAGGTTTAGAAAAAGCAATTCGCTCTGAGAACTATGCAACAGCTGAGCTAAATAGCGGATTACAAATTACAGGTACATTTAGCGAGACAATTGAAAACGATGCAGGTGAATTAATTTACATGCGAACAAATTCGCCAACGGCATTAGCACTTCATAATAAACAGTTAGCGAATCATTCTACTTCTGTACACAGTGACGGATTTGGAACACCAATTGGATTACTCACTGAAAATATTGCATTAGAAAATTGTACAGACGAACAACTACAATCATTAGGAATTACAATTGGAACTATCGCTGAGTTTACTTTTGCAAGTGGTATTCATGTAAAAGGAACAGTAACAGATATTGTAAAAAACGATAAGAAAATTGCTCTTATTTCCTTTATCGATTGCACAGTTACTTATAACGCCCGCGTTTTATTTGATGCTTCATGGGGCGCATTTGATATGGCTGTTGGCTCACAAATCACTTCAGTATTCCCAGGTGCCGCAGATGCAGCAGCATTTTTCCCAATGGATGAAGAAGTTCAAGAAATTCCTGCTCCACTTGTACTGAATGAACTTGAACGTATGTATCAAACAGTTCGAGATATTCGAAGTGAGGGGATTTTACACGAAGCGCATATCGATCAATTAGTAGCAATTCAAGAAGTATTAAATAAATTTTATGCGAAAGAATGGTTGCTGCGCCTTGAAGTATTAGAGTTACTTTTAGAGCATAACAAAGGGCATGAAACATCTGCAGCATTACTACATCAACTTTCTACTTTCACAACTGACGAAGCTGTAACACGCCTTATTAACAATGGTCTTGCGTTACTTCCAGTAAAGGATGTGAAAAATGATGCTAAGATTAACTGAAGAAGAAGTTCACGAGGAATTATTGAAGGTAGATAAATGGATGGTAAAAGATGAGAAATGGATTGAACGAAAATATATGTTTTCCGACTACTTAAAAGGAGTCGAATTTGTCTCTGAAGCCGCCAAACTATCAGAAGAACATAATCACCATCCATTTATCCTTATCCAGTATAAAGCAGTTATTATTACTTTGTCATCTTGGAATGCAAAAGGTTTAACGAAACTAGATTTTGAGCTTGCAAAACAATTTGATGAACTATTTTTACAAAACGAAAACGCAATTATAAGAAAATAAAAAAGAGAAGCCTTTTTAGGCTTCTCCTTTTATTTTGAAATGGATACAATGTCCAAATGGATCCTCGACTTGTAATATTCCATCTTTGTACGTAGCAATCTTGCCAATATTTTTTAAGCTTTCACATACTTGCTCTTTTTGTTTTTCATCCGCTAGTACAATTGTGAAATATTTTAAACCAACAGAACCTGGCATTTGCGGTGGTACCCCTTCACCTTGCCACGTATTTAAACCGATATGGTGATGATAACCACCTGCTGATACGAACAACGCTCCATTACGAGCTGGGATCGTTACTTCAAAACCAAGACCATCAACATAGAAACGTTTCGCTTCCTCTAAATCAGCTACATGGAAATGAATATGCCCCATCACAGTACCAGCTGGAAATCCATTCCATGTACTTCCTTGCTGTAATAATTCTTCACCAGCTAACGGGTTACTAACAAATGGGAGTTCTCCATTCTCATCACGCCAAACTTCTTTTTGTCGATCATGATAAATTTCAATCCCGTTTCCATCTGGATCAGCTAAATAAAGAGCTTCACTAAAGTAATGATCGGCTCCGCCATGTAGTGGATATACCATCTCTACAAGATGACGAAGAACATTCGCTAAATCCTGCCTACTTGGTAATA
Source organism: Bacillus sp. FSL K6-2944 (assembly GCF_038005385.1). NCBI lineage: Bacteria > Bacillati > Bacillota > Bacilli > Caryophanales > Bacillaceae > Bacillus > Bacillus sp. FSL K6-2944. Next base: position 3,126,977 of record NZ_JBBOTE010000001.1, read on the forward strand.
AAATTGCGTAATGATATAACCCTGTTCTTCCTCTTTGTTTCGGAAAAGCTTCTTTCTTTTCTTCAATGATAAGAAGTGGTTCATCATTTTCATTCCCAAATGTAACGACTGCTTCTTCTTCTTTTAGCACCTTCATACTTAGTACTTCCGTATAAAACTCTAGTGATTTCTTTACATTAGATACGTATAAATGAACAACATCAAGTGTTGTATCGGGATGAAGTTGAAAACTCATCTTGTTAGCCCCCCCATTTAAATTAGTTCTTCTTTGACATTTTTTCTTTTAAGAAATTATCTACAAAACCATCAGCTTTTGCAACAAATAAATATGCACCCATTGCTAATAATGCAAGTTCTAATTCGAAACCAGGATTTTTTCCATCTCCCAATAAACCAGCTGACCATTTCACTTTTACGATTGCTCCAACCATAACAAGCGCAAATAATAATCCAATATATCTTACACCTAAACCTAGAATTAATAATAGGCCTCCAACTAATTCAAATGTTGCTACACCGTATGCAAGTCCTCCTGGTAAACCAATGCTTGTAAACCACCCTGCAATATTGTCAATTCCTGATTGGAATTTTGTTAAACCGTGCATGAAGAATGTTACCCCTAACACGATACGAATAATTAAGTTACCAATATGTTGATTCATTTCTTTCTCTCCTTTATAGTTTTCTTATACAAAACTTTTATTTACATTACAAAACATACACTAATTTTTTTTATTCGTCAATTCATTTTCACTGGGAAAAAATATATTTTTTTTGCTATGATACAAATAGTTGTTTACAAAAAGGAGCTTGATTTTATGAATATTGGTTCTGCAATACGTGAAATTCGTCAACGTAGGGGCATAACAATCGCACAAATTTGTGAGGGAACAGGTCTTTCTAAAGGATTTATGAGTCAGGTTGAAAATAATAAAACATCACCATCTATCTCAACTTTAGAAACGATCTCCAATTTTTTAAACGTTCCCCTTCCCTATTTATTGTTAGAGCAAAAAGATCGATTAAAAATTGTCAAAAAAGAAGAACGGAAATACAGTGTATACGGCAAAGATGAGCAAAGAATTGAACATGTTGCGGAGCAAGGGGGCCTTCGCCTATCTTTAGTAGAAATCCCTACTGGATTCCCGAAAGAAAACTCACCAAATGCCCATGAAGGGGAAGAATGTCACCTTGTATTACGCGGAAAACTAGAAGTTCAGCACGGTGAAGATATTGCAATTGTAGAAGAAGGTGATTCTTTCTCATGGAATGCATGCGTTCCTCATATTGTTCGTAATATAGGAGAAGAAACTGCATTATTACTCATCTCTAGTTATGCGGAAAATCGAAAACGTGTTTATTAAATAATAAAAAAAAGAAGCCTGTTAAACAGGCTTCTTTTTTATCCCCTTATAATTCCATAACTTGTCCCAACTAGTACAGTCTTTTCATGCTGATTGCGATAAACTGACTCGATTGAAACTTTTTTATAGCCTTCCATTTGCTCAACATTTGTTAAAGTTAGTTCACAAGTGATCGTATCTCCTGTGAAAACTGGTCTAATAAACTCACTTACTAATTCTCTTGCTATGTAATGTAACTCTTCTCCCACTTTCGTTCCAATGCTAGCAGTCAATAAACCATGAACCATTAATCTTCCATTTTCATCGTATTCCACATGGTGTCTACCTTTATCACCGGTAATATTTGCAAATTCAAAAACTTCTTCCTCAGTAAATCTTCTTTCATATTTAAATACATCCCCAGCTTTTACACTCATTTTTATCCCCCTAATAATAAACAGAATTTTCTTTTATTTTATCATAAAACGAGCCTCAATCCATTCTCTATTATCAAAAGTCTCAAAATTACCTCGCTATACTTTTTTACTTTCCATTCATTTATCGGTGACCATCTCTTTTTGCGACTTGATATCCATAATACGCACATGTTCCATTTCTCGATAGCTCTCTAACTTCAAATCCACAGCTTCTATAAAAATCAAAATTGTTCGCTGATGTATGCGCAAACCAATCACCGTGGGGAAGTTTTTGCAGGCAAAGAGCTACAAGCTTCTTACCTAATCCCTTCCCTCTATATTCACACTTCACAACTAAATTTACTATGTTCGCAATCATAATTCCATCAGAAATGACTCTAACCATCGCAATCATCTCTTCCTCATCCCAAATTGTGAAAGCCCATGTTGAATTTTCGAATGCTATCGTAAATTTTTCAATTTGCCAAGAAGGGATATTATCATTACTCCAACCGGCATCTTCAAATAAAGCTTTAATTGCATATGCTGGTACACTACTCGTTCCCTCACGAATAATAAGTCCATTATGATAAATGTACATGTAACCCCTCCCTTTATTTTCATATACCATTCTTCAAAAAATGCAATTTACCTTTAAAAAAGTAATTTTTTCATCCAACACGCTTAATAGAATAAACTAGAGCATCGATTCCATGAAATGACGTTGTTTTCTCGTAGCTGAGCCCAGTTTTTCTAGCAACAAATATTGAGGCAGGATGATTCGGATTAATAAGAGAAATTAATTTATTCATTCGTAATGCTTGGAAACCATAGTCACGAAATGCTGCCGCCGCTTCTTTTGCATACCCTTTTCCCCAATACTGAGGAAGTAACCAATAACCAATTTCAATTTCCTCTTTTCCATCTATTTTCTGCTTTACCAGCCCTGCATGACCAATTCTTGTTCCCGTTTCCTTTTCAATCAATACAAATAAACCGAGACCGTTTTTATAGCTAGGAATCACCCATTCCTCCAGACTTTTTTTACACTGCATATATGTTTTTAATGTCCCATTTCCAATATAACGCATTACCTTCTCGTTCCCCCATAGTGAAGCGTAGAACTGTAAATCATCCATTGTATATTTGCGAATTTGTAAACGTTCTGTATGAAACATGCTGGCACTCCTTTCCACTAATTTATTCTTCATTTCACGATCATGTTTTGTATGTATACGGTATGTTACTATTTATTATAAAATGAAACTTTAATCAGTGGGGAATTTTGTTCACCCCACTGATTATTAGCCTTTACCAATCGGACGTTTACGGGCAGTGGATCTCCCGTCTAACTTCTTTGCTTTAACTGAATTTTTAGGCAAGAGTCTTACTGCCTGGAAAATAGCGGGATAAATGAACCAACGATAAAATAAACAATATTCATTCTAAATAACTAAAAAAAGCAGTAGACAAATATTGTCCACTGCATCCATATCATAACTAGCATAAAGAAAACTACAATTGAGGGGGGTGTAGGATTTTCAAATATACTAGATACTTATCCCGTTCTAACGGGCGGTAAACTTTCCAATTGTTTCAAGTGAAAAGTTTACCGCTCATAAGAACTTCCTTCGTTCATTAAGATAGTATTGCTAGATAATCATATACACGCTTAGATTTCTCTCCACCCATTCGTGCATGTTGAAGAAGAGAAATACCATGAGGGCCAGATGCACGCAATGCTTCTGGTTGAGCTACTAAAATAGCTTGTACAACTTCTAATTCACCAAGCATAGCTGCTGCAAAAATATCCATCCGAGCACCCTTTTCTAGTAAATAAAGAGCAATATCTTTACGACCTACATGTGCCGATGCCCCTAACGCACTTTCCCAATCTGATCCACCCCAATTATAAGAAGCGTGAAGTAAGCTTGGTGATTCAACCAATAGCTCTTGTACTTTCTCTAAATCCCCGTGAGCTGCCATAACAAATTCTCTTACTAATTCAGTGGTAATACGCTCTTCTGTTTGCATCGCTCTTCTCCCCTTTTAGAAATTCGTTTCGGTGTAAAAAAAGGCTTGTCACTTCCCTGAAAAATATCTACATCTATGCCAAATACATGTTGAAACATTTCATGGCATAGTACTTCTTCTGGTATACCATCATACTGAATCTTTCCTCGCTTTAATACAAGTAAACGATCACTATATTGAGCAGCTTGGTTAATGTCATGTAAAACCATTATAATTATCATTCCAAACTCCTCATTTAATCGTTTCACAAGTTCCATTACTTCCAACTGGTGAACGATATCTAAAAAGGTTGTTGGTTCATCCAATAATAAGACATTTGTACGTTGCGCTAGCGTCATCGCAATCCAAGCACGTTGCCGTTCCCCTCCTGATAAAGAATGTAAAAGACGATATTCATACCCTTCAAGATTTGTAACAGACAATGCCCAATCAACAATTTTTTCATCTTCTTTATTTAAGCGGCTACTCCATGATTTATGTGGACCTCTTCCGAACTCAATTAGTTCTTTCACTGTTAAATCTAATTGATGATCATGCATTTGTGGTAACATTGCTAATTGCTTCGCTACATCAGCACTCTTCATCATATGAATATTTTTCCCATCTAAAATGATGTCCCCTTCGCTTTGTTTCAGTAGCCTTGCTATTAAACGAAGCAAAGTAGATTTTCCCGATCCATTCGGACCAATTAAACTAACGATTTCTCCAGCCTTAATATGTACATTCATATTTTGCATTTGAAATCTTTCAGAGTGTGCGTAAAACACTTTGTTAACGGAAATCACTTTGTTTTCCTCCTCTATGAATTAAATATAAGAAGAACGGACCACCTAAGAAGGACAGTAAAATACCAACAGGCAATTCGATTGGGTCAAACCAACTTCGAGCTATTGCATCCGCAAAAACAAGTAATACCCCGCCGCCAAGGCATGATAAAGGTAGCAAATATCTATAATCATTTCCAACTAATAAACGTAGCATATGTGGTACGACAAGACCGACAAATCCAATAAGACCAGACACACTTACTGCAATTCCAGCTAATAATGTACTTACTACGATTAAATAAAACCGACTTTTTTCCACATTATGTCCTAATAACTTTGCCATTTCATCTCCAAGCATTAACACTCGAATATGCTTAATACCAAAGAAAGCTAATATAATGGCGAATATTGCATAATAAATAATCATGTTTAAATGTGCCCAACTTACACCACCAATACCGCCCGCTAACCACGGTAACACCGATTGTACTTTGTCACTATGTAATAACATTAATGCTGACGTTGCTGCACCAATTAATGCATTGATCGACACCCCTACTAAGACGATTCTTGAAGGTGGTGCCCCTTTTTGCCATGATAAAGCATAAATAACCATCGCTGTTATGAAAGCTCCTAAAAACGCCCCTAGTGGTAAAAAAGCTAGATGCTGTGGGAATAAAATCATGATGACAATTGCTACAAGGCCTGCTCCAGATGAAACTCCGATAATACCAGGATCTGCAAGAGGGTTTCTCATAACCCCTTGTAGCAGTGTACCAGATGCAGCTAAACATGTTCCTACTATAAACCCAATAAGCACTCTCGGTATGCGAAGATCCCATACAATTCGATGAACTGTCGAACCTTCCTCTTGTATACCTGTTAAAATATCTCGTATAGAAAAGGATAAACTTCCTGCGAAAAGACCGTACAAGAGACCTAGGATTGTTAATATAACTAAAGTAACTGCTATTATCCATCTTTTTTTCGCAAAAGGATGTTCCTTTTCTCTTACTACTTCACTACTTTCCATACGTATCATTTCCTTACATCTTGTATACTTTTATACATAAAGTCCATTGCTTCTGTAACTTTTGTACCAGGATTAGATCCAAATAAATCAGGTGGCAAAATAACTACGCGGTTTTGTTTTACTGCCTCTAAATTTTTCCACGCTTCATTTTTCATCATTTCGCCTTCGAATGCTTTTTTCACACTTTTTGGATCTCCGTGTGTAATTAAATAAATCACATCTGGATTCGCCTCAATAATACGTTCTACACTTAGCTGTGCATATTGCGGATATTCTTTCGTTTCTGGAAAATCAGAAGCAATATTTTTTCCGCCTGTTTTTTCTAAAATATCACCTGATAAAGATGTTGGTAATGCCGCTAAATAAGTACCTGGTGCGCCATACACTAGCAATGCTTTCACATCGCTCTTTTTCTCATATTTCTTCATTTGATCATTCATTTTTTGATTAATTTCTTTTGCTTTATCTTCTTTCTTCATTACCGTTCCATATAATTCAATATTCTTTTGAATATCTTTTACAGAATTCGCAGAAGAAATGATAACTTGCGTTCCTTGTCCTTCAACCGTTGGCACATTCTTTTGGAATCCATTGTTAGCAACAAGTACATCGGGCTTTAAACTAGCAATTTGCTCAAAATTCGGTTGATGTGCATTCCCAATTACTTGTGCTTTCTTTAACTCCTCTGGAAGAGTTAATTTCGTATCCGGGCGACCTACTATTTTTCCACCTAAAGCATGAATAATATCCATGTCCCCCATACTTAATGTTGCAAAACTTTCTGGCACTTTATCGAATGTTACCTTTCTTCCTGATAGGTCGGTAATTTCGATTTTCTCTTTTCCTTTTTCTGTTTTGGTTGCAGACGCTTTTTCGTCCCCTTTGGCACTGCAACCTATTAACAAGAAAAAAATAGATAAAATCGCTGTAAATAGCGTAATAGATTTTTTCATTCCTTCACCTCTAATTGATAATGATAATCATTAACTACTATTCTACTTTAATTGATAAGGATTATCATTGCCAACACGAAACGCATACATTTTTCTACAAAAAACAAAAAGCGTGACAAAAAGATTTTTTCTTTTCGCCGCGCTCTAGTTAACAATATTATTCACATTCATTTTCCTCTAGCTGGTCACGCATCACTTTCACACGCTGAAAGAAAAAGAACGATAAACTTAAAAATATAACGATGCTCCCCATCATAACAAAAAATTGGATTGTCTCTTTTGCTCCATTCGGAATCAACAAGCCAACCATTAACAATGTACTTACAGCGAGAAGAATTTGTCCGAACCGAGTATAGTCTTCTATTTTTCCTTTTAATTCTTTCATTATATTCTCACTCCTCCATTTCACTGTATCATATTCTATGAAACTGAAAGACCAGTAAATACAGCCATTCTGGGAGATGTTTTCCAATAAAAAAAGAGCCGCTTTACTGCGGCTCTTTTTTAATCATTATTCACCTTTATATGCTTCCATATAAATTTCTTTCAGTTCTGAAATAAGCGGCAACTTTGGATTAGCAGTTGTACATTGATCTTCAAAAGCTCTTTCTGCTAATACTCCAACAACCTCTTCAAATTGCTCTTTATCTACTCCTTGTCCTGCAATACTCATATTAATATTTACGCTTTTTCCAAGCTCAATAATTGCTTTGACGAGTGATTCCACCCCTTCTGCTGCCGAGCTTGCTGGAAGCCCGAGCATTCTCGCTATATGTGCATATCTTTCATCTGCCACAAAGTGCTCATATTTTGGGAACAATGCGTGTTTTCTTGGCTTAATAGCATTATAGCGGACTACATGCGGCATTAGAATGGCATTTGCGCGTCCGTGCGGAATATGGAATTCTGGTCCAATTTTATGTGCTAAGCTGTGATTAATACCGAGGAAAGCATTTGCAAATGCCATACCTGCAATTGCAGAAGCGTTATGCATTTTTTCTCTTGCTTCTTCATCATTTCCATCTTTATATGCTCTCGGTAAATATTTGAATACGAGATCAATAGCTTTTAATGCTAATCCATCTGTATAGTCATTTGCCATAACAGACACATACGCCTCAATTGCATGTGTTAAAACATCCATACCAGTATCTGCTGTTACATGTGGTGGTACTGTCATTACAAATTGCGGATCAACAATTGCTACATCTGGTGTTAATTCATAATCTGCAAGCGGATACTTTATATTATTTTTCTTATCTGTAATAACCGCAAATGGTGTCACTTCTGATCCCGTTCCTGATGTCGTTGGAATCGCAACAAACTGCGCCTTATTTCCTAATTCCGGATATTTACATGTACGTTTTCTTATATCTAAAAACTTCTGTTTAATGCCATAGAATGTCGTTTCTGGATGCTCATAGAATAACCACATTCCTTTTGCTGCATCCATAGCTGAACCACCACCAAGTGCGATAATTACATCTGGCTTAAAGCTTCTCATCATTTCCGCACCTTTAAAAACAGTTTCATCTGATGGATCTGGTTCGACCTCAAAGAAAACTTCAACTTTCACATCATTTGCATGCTTGTTTAAATAGTGCGCGACTGTATCGACATAGCCATGTTCAACCATTCCAGGGTCCGTTACAATAAATGCACGTGAAATGTTAGGCATATTTGCTAAATAAGCTGTAGCATGTTTTTCAAAATAAATTTTTGGTGGTAATTTGAACCACTGCATATTCTTTTTTCTATTTGCCAGCCTTTTTATATTTAATAAATGAGTGGCTGTTACATTTTGGGAAACTGAATTCTTTCCGTATGAACCACAACCAAGTGTAAGTGATGGAATAAATCCATTATATATATCCCCTATTCCACCTTGTGATGAAGGTGCATTTACAATGAGACGGCAAGCTTTCATACGTAACCCAAATTGCTTTTGCACATCTTTATTTGTAGAATGGATAACTGCTGAATGTCCTAAACCACCTAGGTTCAACATTTCTTCGCAATATGTAAATCCTTCTTCTAATGAATTCGCCTTCACACAAGCTAATACTGGACTCAGTTTCTCACGAGATAACGGATATGCTGCTCCGATACCTTGAATTTCAGCTACAAGCATTTTTGTATGTTCAGGAACAGTAATCCCAACTAAATCGGCAATATACTGTGCTGATTTCCCTACAATATCACTATTTACTGCACATGTATTTTCATTTATAACAAGCTTTTCTAATTTTTTTCTTTCTTCTTCTGTTACAAAGTAACAATTGTTTTCAATCATTTCTGTTTTAACATCATCATAGATTTCTTTATCGACAATTATTGCTTGTTCCGATGCACAAATCATACCGTTATCAAATGTTTTCGATAAAATTAAATCATTAACAGCTCGTTTTACATGTGCTGATTTTTCTATATAACACGGTACATTACCAGGCCCAACGCCTAACGCTGGTTTTCCAGTAGAGTAAGCTGATTTCACCATACCAGCGCCTCCAGTTGCTAGAACGAGTGCTACACCATCATGGTTCATTAATTGTTTCGTCGCTTCAACAGACGGTCTTTCAATCCATTGAATACAGTGTTTTGGTGCACCAGCTTTCATCGCTGCATCATATACTGTTTTCGCCGCTGCCACAGAACATTTTTGTGCGGAAGGATGAAACGCGAAAATAATTGGATTTCTTGTTTTTATCGCAATTAACGCTTTAAACATTGTTGTCGACGTTGGATTCGTTACTGGCGTTACCCCAGCTACTACACCGACAGGTTCCGCGATTTCTATTATTTCTTCATGAGAATCTTCGTGAATAATTCCTACCGTTTTATCTTGCTTTATACTATGCCAAATATATTCAGTGGCAAAAATATTTTTAATGCATTTGTCTTCATATACACCACGGCCAGTTTCTTCAACTGCTAATTTTGCTAGCGGCATATGTTGATCAACACCTGCTAATGCCATTTCATGAACAATGTTGTCAATTTCCTCTTGTGTAAAACTTTCTAATGCTTGTAAAGCTTGTTGACCATTATTTACTAGTGTATCAATCATCTTTTTTACTTCCTGCATTTCATTTACAATTTTCTCTTTGACTACCATGTAAATTTCCTCCTATTCTACTATCACGGTCCTTATATGTCCCTATGGGTCAAAATAAGTCCCAATTAACATAAAAAAATAGAGATGCTTTCCTACATGAATTTCATTGTTTGTGAAATTTTTCACAAGTTTGTTCGTGAGTAACATTTCCTGAATTCAATATACATGAAATCATTTCGTTTGTGTATGTCTATTTTGTGAAATGTTTCACAAAATAATGTAATAAAAAAACACACTGCTAATATAGAGCAGTGCATTTTTTTATTATGCTAACGCTTGTGCTAAATCTTCAATTAAATCTTCACCATCTTCAATACCGACAGAAATACGAATTAATGTATCTGTAATTCCTAATTCTTTGCGGCGATCAGCTGGGATTGATGCATGTGTCATTTGAGATGGAATAGAAATTAAACTTTCTACTGCTCCTAAACTTTCAGCAAGTGTAAAGTACTGCAATTTCTCAAGTACTTTATTTAATGTCTCTTCACTATCTACATCAAATGAGATAATAGCACCAAATCCATTTGCTTGTTCTGTTGCTAATTCGTGGTTTTGATGTGATTCAAGACCTGGGTAATATACTTTATTTACTTTTGGATGATTATTTAAGAACTCAGCAATAGCGCGTGAATTCGTTTCATGTTCTTCCATACGAATTCCTAACGTTTTTAAACCACGAAGTAGTAAAAAGCTATCTTGTGGCCCAAGAATACCGCCTGTTGAGTTTTGTACAAAGTGAAGATCTTCTGCTAGTTGTGGGCTATTTACAACTACTAGACCTGCAACTACGTCACTATGACCTCCTAAATATTTCGTTGCACTATGAAGCACAATATCTGCTCCTAAAGAAATCGGCGACTGCCAATATGGCGTCATGAATGTGTTATCAATAATTGTTAATAAGTCTTTCTCTTTAGCAAGAGTAGATATTTTCTTAATATCAGTAATTTTTAGTAGTGGGTTCGTTGGTGTTTCTACATAAATTGCTTTCGTATTTGGACGAATCGCTTCTTCAACTTCCTCTAAGTTTGTTGTATCTACAAATGTATGCTCAATACCGAAACGGTTTAATACTTTCGTAATAACGCGGTATGTTCCGCCATACACATCATCTGTTAAAATAACGTGGTCACCTTTTGAGAACAACATAATTGTCGCTGTAATAGCAGCCATTCCTGAACCAAATGCAAATCCAGCATGCCCATTTTCTAATACAGCAATCATTTCTTCTAAAGCTGCACGTGTTGGGTTACCTGTACGTGAATATTCATATCCTTGATGCTTACCAACTGCTTCTTGTTTGTACGTACTTGTTTGATAAATCGGTACGTTTACAGATCCAGTTGAAGGTTCTCCTATGCGAATACCATGAATTAACTTTGTCTTTGCTCTCATTTTTTATTCCCATCCTTTGTATATGTCTTTACTTAAATAGCGCTCACTGCTATCTGGAAAAATGGTTACAATATTTGTACCTGGTGCTGCCTTCTCTGCCTCAAGTAAGCTCGCATGAAATGCTGCTCCTGAAGAGCTTCCAACGAGAAGTCCTTCTTTTTGCGCTAATTCTTTCACTCGTAAAAATGCATTTCGATCAGAAATCGTATGAATTTCATCAAAATAAGATGTCTTCAAAAATGGGGGGATAAATTCCAGTCCAATTCCTTCGGTCTCATGTGAACCAGCCTTACCACCATTTAAAATAGATCCTTCTGGCTCTACGATAACTGTTTTAATATCTATATTTTTTTCTTTCAAGTAAGATGCAGTCCCCATAAACGTACCGCCAGTTCCTGCTCCAGCAACAAATATGTTAATCTCTCCATTCAATGCGTCCCACAGTTCAGGTCCTAATGTTTTAAAATATGCACGAGGATTTGCCTCATTTGCGAACTGACTTGGAGAGTATGAATTCGGTATTTCATTTACTAACTCTTTTGCTTTAGCAATTGCACCGGTCATTCCTTGCTCAGTCGGTGTATGCACGACAGTTGCACCTAGTGCTTTCATTAATTCTTGTTTTTCAATACTAAATTTCTCTGGTACACAAACAATAACACGTAAATCATGTTCTAATGCTGCAAGTGCCAGTCCAATACCAGTATTCCCAGCAGTCGGTTCAATAATTGTTCCACCCTGGGTAACAAGCCCTTTTTCTAGCGCATCTTCGATTAATTCTCTTCCTAAACGATCCTTAACGCTTCCGCCTGGATTATAAAATTCAAGCTTTGCAAATAAACGGACCCCTGTTGGAAGTGAAAAACGAGTAATTTCTACAATTGGTGTATGACCAATTAACTCATGAACTCCACGATATACATTCATCGTGTTCTCCCCCTTGTTTGCCAATAAAGAAAAGGCAACTGTATGTATTTTCTTTATATGAGACAGTTGCCTTTTTGTTACATTACTTTAACTCTTCTAACACTTTTACGATAAAGTTTGTAGAATGAAGAGCTGCTTGATCTAAAAACTGATCAAATGAAACATTTGATTCTTTACCAGCAATATCAGAAAGTGCGCGAATGATAACAAACGGAATTTCATATTGGTGGCATACTTGTGCAACAGCTGCTGCTTCCATTTCTACCGCATAAAGATTTTCAAATTTATCACGGATGGCTGCAACGCGGTTCGGATCACTCATAAATGAATCACCTGTTGCAATCATACCTTTTACAACTTGAATATTTTCTTCAGCCTGCATACATTTCTCAGCTAATGCAACTAACGCCTCATCAGCTTTAAATCCAGGCGGCATTCCTGGTACTTGACCATATTCATAGTTAAATGCTGTTACATCTACGTCATGGTGACGAACTTCAGTGGAAATAACTACATCACCAACGTTTAGAGAATGATGGAATCCACCAGCTGAACCAGTATTAATTACTTTTTCAGGCTTATATTTTTCTAATAAAATTGTCGTTGACATCGCTGCGTTTACTTTACCAATACCAGACTTTAACAAGATTACTTCATGCCCTGCTAATAGCCCTTTCGTAAATTCACAACCAGCAACCGTTTCTGTTTCTGCTTGTTCTAATTTGTCACGTAAAATACGTACTTCTTCTTCCATTGCTCCAATTACAGCAATTCTCAATCTAATCCCTCTTTCTATTGCTTAGTTGCCTCCATTACCCAAACGAAATGATTTAATCTCGTGAAAGTTACATGGAAGCCATTGTTTTCAAAAATAGTCTGCATAACTGGAATACGTGTATAGTATTCCGTTTGCAAATCGTTTGCTAACTGGTGGAAACCTCTTTCTTTTGCTGTTTCAACAGTTTTATCATATGCATCTTGATCTGCAAATATCGTATCAGCAAACACTATTTTACCACCTTTGTTTAGCAATTGACTATATTTCGCAATCGCTACATTTTTTTCATCATCTGTTAAATGATGAAATGCATAGGTGCTTACAATGGTATCAATTGAATTTGGAACTTCAAACGAAAGAAAATCACCCTCTGTAATTGAAAATTCTTTTGGCAATTTCTCTTTTGCAATCATGCGCATTTCACGCGACGGTTCTATACCGTAAACTGTGCGGCCAGCAAGTAATAATTTATTTGTTAAATTACCTGTACCGACACCAAATTCTAATACATTACCAAATGACTTGTTAACTACATCCTCTAGAATGTCCTCATAATGAGCGAAAACTTCTTTATATTGTATATCTTCGCCTTGTACAAATGAGTCGTACGTATGAGCCCACTCATCAAATAAACCATTAAATTCTGTACCCATAAAAATTCCCCTTTTTCTTATCGGTTTTATCAGTATGATATTCCCTCTTTCTAAAAATGTCAATTGAAATGTACATGGTATTTCCTTCTTTTCTTTGTTACACTATAGTTGATTACATAGGAGAGGGGCCGTCTTCATGTCATTTACCTTTGAAATGTTAGAAGATAAAGTAGAGTTTTTTGAAGCGGGAGACTTAGCTTCTTTAGAACGAAAAATTAGTGAACAAATTGATAATAATAAAGCACTTATGCTTGAAGTTCATCACATCTCTCATCAAATGGTTATGGATCCTGAAAGCAAAAGACCGTATTATAGCGCGGTTGTTCATTTTAAATTAAAGAAATTGCGTTAACAAAAAAGAGAAGCTCCTAAGGAGCTTCTCTTTTTTAGTTTAGAGTTTGAACAAGTACTGGTTTCCAGCCCTCATTGTCTACCCAATCAATATTTACGTAATATCTTTTCCCACTTTGCTTATCTTGAACATCACCATAAGCTTTGCTCTTTCCAGTTTTGTCTCTTCCAACAAAATGGAATACTAATTGCTCTTTCGGTATCTCAACACCTGCAGCAATTGCACTTTGCATCTCATTCCAATCTGATGACCCTTGTTTAAACGTCATCGCCGGTGATGAACCTTGTTCTGTTCCTACAGCTTTCCAAGAAGGTTTTGTGTAAGCCTCTTTTGCCTTAGATACAGTTTTTTCAGCTGATACTTTCTCGTTAGCTTTCGCTTCTTCTTCAGCTTTTTTCTGTTCTTCTTCAGCCTTTAGCTTCTCTTCTTCAGCTTTTTTCTTAGCTTCTGCTTGCTCTTGTTCTTTTTCTTTTTTCTTAGCAGATTCTTTATCTTCTGATTTTCCAGCTTTCTCATTCTTTGTTGTTTGTTGAGAGACTTTCTTATCAGTAGAAGATGCTTGCTCTTTCGTACTAGGAACGAACAATTGATATGCTACAATAGCTACTAATAGTAATACAATAGCGATTGCAATATTTAAAACACCGTTTTGACGACGTTTTTGTTGTTTCTGTTGGAATCTTGATCCTCCTGCCATTCTCCAAACCTCCATGCAGTTTTTCCTAATTGCTATTGTAACATTAAACCTAGAAAGGTTGAACATTTACAATGATATTTTCATGAAATGAAGACATTTCACTATAAATTGCAAGATTACTTTTCATTCTCTAATTGATAGATTGCTCCCACCATATCTTTAAAAGTAGGTGTAACTTTATTCACTTTGCTATCAGTCTCTAGATCAACAACAACTAAAGCATATCTTGGATTCTCATACGGAAAATAACCTGCAAACCAGCGATTCACCCTCGTCCCTTTCCCCGTTTGCGCTGTCCCGGATTTTCCAGCGACACTTAGTGGCAACGAACGGAATGCCGTTCCTGTTCCTTTCTCCCTTGTTACAACGCCTCTTAATAACTCTTGTAATGTTTTCACTGTTTCATACGAAAGCTGTTTTCCATTTAACGTATGGCTCTCAAATGTAAAAAAATCCGCTCCATTTTTATATACTATTTTTTCAACAGCTTTCACTTCCATCTTTTCTCCATTCCTCGCAATCGTCGCCATCATATTTGCAATTGCTAGAGGTGATATACGTACATCTTTCTGTCCAATCGCTGTTTGTTCTACCGCTTTTTTATTACTTTTATTTTCTTCATTCCCCCAAATAGTAGTGCCTTTCTCTTCTGGCATTTGCTCAAAATGAGGTGTATGAAATACAGAACCTTTCCATCCAACCTTTTCATTTGCTCCTAGAGCTGCTACGTATGTTTCTAACACCGTCCTATCCTTTTGTAATAGCTCGTTACCTAACTCGGAAAATGTCCTGTTACAGCTCCTAGCAAAGCTCTCTTTAAAGTTAAGCGTACCCATCCTAACTTGCGGGTCGTTTTCACCATATAAATCTTTATTACAGTTAAATGTCCGATTAAACAAATTTACTTTTTGATCAATGACTGCAGCTGCAACTACTGTTTTAAAAACAGAGCCTGGAAAATGTGGCGTTAACATTTGATTTTCAAGTGTAGTTTTATATAAATTCTCATCCCTTACTTGTAAAGACGGCTTACTAACCATCGCTAATATTTCATTTGTCTTTACATCAAGTAATACTAATCCCCCCTTCTTTATTTCGTTTGCTTCAATCACTTCTTCTGCTTTTTGCTGCAACTCTTTATGTAAAGTAGTTTGAATCCTAACTGGATAAAATGGATTTCCTGGTGAAGTGTATTTCGCTTGCTTTCCGAAAATTGGTTCTCCTTGCCGATCTACTTGATATAATACTTTTGCCTCTCCATCAGTCAATAGAAATTCATCAAATGATTGCTGTAATCCTGAAATACCTATCGGCGTTTGTTTTGAATTTTTGTAACTACTCAGCTTCTTCAAATAAAAAAACAGGCCAAATACATGTTTCCGATTCGAAAACATGAAAAGAAAATACTCCAATCAGAGAAAGAATCTATGCCAAATAGAGAAATTCTCTTATGAAGTCGTGTTATTCCAAGGAACCGTTCTAGTTTCTATGACTTGGTTTATCGCTTGTAAGACCGATTGTTTTTGTTTTTTCATGGTACTCATAAAGCTTCGTATCTGACAAAAAGATTCTGCGCCTTTCTTACTTCGGAAAGTCCCAGACACTTTCTGTTTTACTTTCGTCATCCGAATATCCCGTTCTGCTTGATTGTTATCAAATGGAATGGCTGGATGTTCTAAAAACGCTAGAATTCTGTCAGAATACTTGACGAAGCGATTCCATAAATTTTGAGAAGGCGTCTGCTTTCCTTTCTTCTTTTGTTTCGTGGAAAGAATCTGTTGTTCTTTCAATATGGATTGATACATAATAAACAGATTCTTTTGCGTCGCTTTTGGCATGGTACCTTCGGATTGCTTTTTCATCGTCAACGCTTGCGTTAGAAATTTCTGCATCTGTTGTGCCCATTGTTCTCCAGTACTATCTATAATTCCTTGTAAATCTCGTAAGAGATGGGCATTACATAAAACGTGACGACAATCTGTATACGCATCATACGATTTCCAACCATCATGCATCGCAATTCCAGAAAAAGA
Organism: Bacillus sp. FSL K6-2944; assembly: GCF_038005385.1. Taxonomy (NCBI): domain Bacteria; kingdom Bacillati; phylum Bacillota; class Bacilli; order Caryophanales; family Bacillaceae; genus Bacillus; species Bacillus sp. FSL K6-2944. The sequence goes on from NZ_JBBOTE010000001.1 coordinate 3,143,476, forward strand.
TGGCAAGATTTCTCCAGCATCCATTGCTTCTTTTCCACGTTTTTGATGAATATGTTGCAATGTCACCTCCGGTGTACTGGCAGTATGTAACCATTGTGTTTTGTTTTCTACACGCATACCAGTTTCATCAAAATGGACAACAGGAGACTGCAGAATCTTTTCCTTTACTTCTTTTATGAATGGCTGCAATTGAGAAGCGAAAGCCTGTGTATGATTTACCAGGGTTCCTTCGCTTATAGAATGTCCAAAACAATCCTGAAAGAATTCTTTTGTTCGCTTCAAAGAAATGCATTGATAATGCGTTAAATAGGGAATCAGTCTTTTTATATTTGGACCATATTGAACAGGACGAGATACTGTCGAAGGAAATTGGGCTTCTTGGATAGAATGGCAATGTGGGCATTCTTTCTGTTCTACTTTATGTTCTGTCACTTCGATCTGAATAGGTGGTAAGTCATACACTTGGCGAATGCGATACCCTTTTACAGGCTCGTGGTTCAAGGAAGTATGACAACAAGTACAATATGTAGGAGAATGTGTAATCGTATGATCTGGAGTCGCTGTCAAACCAAGAGTATGTCCCTTGTGGCCCAACTGGCCACCCGTTTGACGATGAGACGGTTTGCGCAAACTTTTTGTAACGGGCTTACCCAAACCATCTGTAGAAGGTGGCTTATGACTATTTTTGGAGTTTTTTTTTGAAGCATTTTCTAGTTCTTGTATACGTTTTTCTAACTTAGAAAATGTTTCTTCAAATAAAGAAATAACAGCTTCAGGTCCTTTTTTATATGTATCTAAAATAATTTTTCGATCGACCATAAGATTCACCTCCCCTGTTTGATATACTCAGTATTTACAAATGGGAGGCATATGAAACTAGTAAAATTTAAAAAAGACACCGAAAGGTGGCTGAGTAGTTACGAATTTTTTTTCAATTCTCCATATCGCTTTTGAAATTCCCTTTCGTTCTCCCCTACATCACCAATTAAATGACTTATCTCTCCAGTTTGTTTTAATCGCACTTCAGCTGCTACAATACCTAATACATGTAATTCATTTACCTTCTCCATCTGCTCTCGTGTCACTCGAAATGGAGCAGTTTCTCCTTGTAGGGTAAATGCATTTTTGTTATTTTTCATTTGTCTTCTAATCTCTTGTCTCGACACACCAATGATATGCGCGATTTTCTCTAACATGTCATTTTTTATTTGTAAAAATGGAAAAATAATTAAAACAGGATATTTTTCCTCACCTATTTCTTTACCATTACGATCTATAAACTGCCCACGTCCATCGTCTACTGTAATGGATTGTGTGCGTTGCGTAACACTTTTTTCAATTAAATTTATTTTGCGATCAGTAAATGATTCTGTATCTATAATTTGAATTTGGATTAAACGACAAAGCAATAAAAACATAACGCTCATAAAACAAATTAAAACAATTGTAATTCTCCGTTTTATTTTCATAAAAAACACCTCGTCTATTGTAGTTTAGACGAGGTACTATTTTATTTATACAAGCTCCAAGACAAAAATAGATATTATATAAAGCTATTATTGTTTTTTTGGCTTCTCTAAAAATTTCGTAAGAAGCGATTTAAATTCAGTTTCATTCACTCCAGTGTTTTTAGCAACTTCAATTACAGTAGTTGTTACATTAGCCGCTACTTTTAAATAGTCCTTACTGAAATTATCCATTTCATTTCTTTTTTCTTTTGCATTCTCAACTGTTACAGAATCAATACAAGTAATCATCTTATCTACAATATGTAAATAATTATTTTGTGCATCTATTATTTTTTGAACGTCATCTTTATTACTTACTTTCGATTGTTTTAAATATGTATATGCTTGATTCACTTCATCTTTTAAAATTTTATCATTATTTTTCGCCTGTTCTTGTAACATATTCTTCATATCATCTATTGTTTTTTGATCCATCGAATCTCGCAATAAATAATCTGGATTCCCAATCGCATAATCGTACTTAATCGTTACATCTTGAAATATTTTCATCACAATAGCTAATTGATACGCTACATCAAAATCATTGAATTCCTTTTTATCTTGTGGATTTGCTAAGGCTTTTGAACTCTCAGTTGCTTTTGAACTCTCAGTTGCTTTAATATCCTGTTTTTCTTCTTGCTTCACTTTTTCTCCCTTTGATGATGTAGTTTCCTCTTTCGTTCCGCAGGCAGCAAGTCCTAATATAGAGATACTACAAACCAATCCTGTAAAGATTTTATGTAACTACTCAGCTTCTTCAAATAAAAAAACAGGCCAAATACATGTTTCCGATTCGAAAACATGAAAAGAAAATACTCCAATCAGAGAAAGAATCTATGCCAAATAGAGAAATTCTCTTATGAAGTCGTGTTATTCCAAGGAACCGTTCTAGTTTCTATGACTTGGTTTATCGCTTGTAAGACCGATTGTTTTTGTTTTTTCATGGTACTCATAAAGCTTCGTATCTGACAAAAAGATTCTGCGCCTTTCTTACTTCGGAAAGTCCCAGACACTTTCTGTTTTACTTTCGTCATCCGAATATCCCGTTCTGCTTGATTGTTATCAAATGGAATGGCTGGATGTTCTAAAAACGCTAGAATTCTGTCAGAATACTTGACGAAGCGATTCCATAAATTTTGAGAAGGCGTCTGCTTTCCTTTCTTCTTTTGTTTCGTGGAAAGAATCTGTTGTTCTTTCAATATGGATTGATACATAATAAACAGATTCTTTTGCGTCGCTTTTGGCATGGTACCTTCGGATTGCTTTTTCATCGTCAACGCTTGCGTTAGAAATTTCTGCATCTGTTGTGCCCATTGTTCTCCAGTACTATCTATAATTCCTTGTAAATCTCGTAAGAGATGGGCATTACATAAAACGTGACGACAATCTGTATACGCATCATACGATTTCCAACCATCATGCATCGCAATTCCAGAAAAAGATGGCAAGATTTCTCCAGCATCCATTGCTTCTTTTCCACGTTTTTGATGAATATGTTGCAATGTCACCTCCGGTGTACTGGCAGTATGTAACCATTGTGTTTTGTTTTCTACACGCATACCAGTTTCATCAAAATGGACAACAGGAGACTGCAGAATCTTTTCCTTTACTTCTTTTATGAATGGCTGCAATTGAGAAGCGAAAGCCTGTGTATGATTTACCAGGGTTCCTTCGCTTATAGAATGTCCAAAACAATCCTGAAAGAATTCTTTTGTTCGCTTCAAAGAAATGCATTGATAATGCGTTAAATAGGGAATCAGTCTTTTTATATTTGGACCATATTGAACAGGACGAGATACTGTCGAAGGAAATTGGGCTTCTTGGATAGAATGGCAATGTGGGCATTCTTTCTGTTCTACTTTATGTTCTGTCACTTCGATCTGAATAGGTGGTAAGTCATACACTTGGCGAATGCGATACCCTTTTACAGGCTCGTGGTTCAAGGAAGTATGACAACAAGTACAATATGTAGGAGAATGTGTAATCGTATGATCTGGAGTCGCTGTCAAACCAAGAGTATGTCCCTTGTGGCCCAACTGGCCACCCGTTTGACGATGAGACGGTTTGCGCAAACTTTTTGTAACGGGCTTACCCAAACCATCTGTAGAAGGTGGCTTATGACTATTTTTGGAGTTTTTTTTTGAAGCATTTTCTAGTTCTTGTATACGTTTTTCTAACTTAGAAAATGTTTCTTCAAATAAAGAAATAACAGCTTCAGGTCCTTTTTTATATGTATCTAAAATAATTTTTCGATCGACCATAAGATTCACCTCCCCTGTTTGATATACTCAGTATTTACAAATGGGAGGCATATGAAACTAGTAAAATTTAAAAAAGACACCGAAAGGTGGCTGAGTAGTTACGATTTTATGTTTCATAATTAGCCCCTTTTCCCTTTTGAAACCTATATTCTCCAATTATGATATCAAAGTTTAAAATGTTTTTTTGACATTTTTTGTCGAATCACTCTAAGGTTTACACAAATTTTTCTATTCTACAGATAAAGTGAAACTTTAATTAGCCCTCACCAAGCGGGCGTTTACGAGCAGTCCGACGCCCACCTAACTTCTTTACTTCCGCTGAAGTTTGAGATAGTGGTCTTACTGCCTGGCAAATAGCGGGATAAAAAAAAAGATTCTCCCGATAGGAGAATCTTTTTTTTATTTTACAGAGACAATCTCTACTTGCATTTCTCCGCCTGGTGTTTGGATTGTTACTTTCTCACCAATTTGCTTACCTAATAAGCTTTTTGCGATTGGAGAATCGTTAGAAATTCTTCCTTCAAATGGGTCAGCTTCCGCGCTACCTACGATTGTGTACGCTTCTTCATCTCCATTTGGTAATTCTTTAAATGTTACTGTTTTACCTAATGTAACAACAGTAGATACTTCGCCATTATCTTTAATGATAACTGCGTTACGAATCATATTTTCTAATTGTGTAATACGTCCTTCTACGAACGCTTGCTCATCTTTCGCTGCATCGTACTCAGAGTTCTCAGAAAGGTCCCCGAAGCTACGTGCGATTTTAATACGTTCTACTACTTCTTTACGTCTTACTGTTTTTAATTGCTCAAGTTCGTTCTCTAGTTTTTGCTTACCCTCTTGCGTCATAGGGTATGTTTTTTCTGTTGACATATTTTCCACTCCTTTTATATACCAATCCCCCGAAAAAAAGAGGAGTTCCATATGAAAACTCCTCCGCTTCCATTGTTAGCGGAGGTTTCTAGTACCCTTGCACTAGCGGAGTTGTCACATACAACCCCGTATTTCCAATTCTTCTTTATATAAAGAAGATATGTATGGAAAGTTGATATAAATATGCCCTCACCTATATATAGATGAGGTTGCATGTTTCATTGTATTCGATAGGAAGGGAAAAAATCCCTTCCTACCGTATATCTTTTACTATGCTATTACAAATTTACTTTTTGTTCAAGAATTGTTGCAATTTTTGTCACCATAATATCAATTGCAACGTGGTTTTGTCCACCTTCAGGGATAATAATATCCGCAAATTTCTTAGAAGGCTCAATAAATTGATTGTGCATTGGACGTACAACATTTACGTACTGATCAATAACTGAATCCATCGTACGACCGCGCTCTTTAATATCACGCTGCATGCGACGCAGAATACGAAGGTCAGCATCCGTATCAACGAATAATTTAATGTCCATTAACTCGCAAAGACGTGGGTCTTCTAAAATAAGAATTCCTTCTAAAATAATTACATCTTTCGGCTCAACTGGAATAATTTCTTCTGAACGCGTATGCAATGTATAGTCATATACAGGCTTATCAATTTGCTCATATGCAAGCAACTGCTGCAAATGTTCAATTAACAGATCATTATCAAACGCAAGCGGATGATCATAATTTGTTTTTAAACGCTCTTCCATTGGTAAATGGCTTTGATCTTTGTAATAATAATCTTGCTCTAAGATTAAAATAGAATGACCTTTAAAATGGTCAAAAATCGCTTTCGTTACACTCGTTTTACCTGATCCCGAACCACCAGCAATTCCAATTACAACAGGCTTATTCGTCCCCATTCGACTATCACTCTTTCTTATTGAAGTATGCTTTTGCGCATCATATTATTCACATACACTCGTTGATCCACTTTGAATTTCACGATTTGCAACGGATGTCTCGCTGCATCTAATTCGTTTCCATCCTCATCCCAAATTTTCTCCACCGTTTGCGTAAAGTTTTCTATTTCTGGTCCAAAGAACTCCACTTCATGTCCTGGTTTGAAATGATTACGTTGCTCAATCGTTACGATGCCCGTTTCTTCATTATAATCTAACACTAAACCAGCAAAATCATACGTTGTTTTCTTACTATGATTTCCAAACATTTGCTCTTGATGTCCTGGAACCCCTTCAAAGAATGCAGGAGCTGTATCACGATTTGCACATTTATCAAGCTCATCTAACCATTCTTGTTTAAACTCAAAGTTATCTGGATCCGCACAATAAGCATCAATTACTTTACGATATACAGTTGCTACAGTCGCTACGTAATGGATTGATTTCATACGTCCTTCTACCTTTAAGCTATCGATTCCGATTTCAATCATTTTCGGAATTGATAAAATTAAATTTAAATCTTTTGGACTCATCGCAAAGTGAGCATCTCCTTCTTGGAATAGAGGAAGCTCTTTTGCATCTTTATGTTGTGATACTGTTTGAACTAAATCATAATCCCAGCGGCAAGATTGGCAACAACCACCACGATTAGAATCACGCGCTGTCATATGGTTACTTAATGTGCATCTTCCTGAATATGCGATACACATTGCACCATGTACGAATGCTTCAATTTCAATATCCACTTTTTCTTTAATTTCTTTCATTTCTTCATAGCTTGCTTCACGAGCTAATACAAGACGATGTAAACCTTCTTCTTTCCAATACTGTGCTGCTTTCCAGTTGGATAGTGATTGCTGTGTGCTTAAATGCACCTCAACAGAAGGCGCTACGCGTTTACAAGTCTCAATGATAAGCGGATCAGCAACGATAATTCCCGTTACGCCAGCTTTTTCAATCCCTTTTAAATATTCCTCTAGCCCGTCCATATTTTCATTATGTGCAAAGATATTTGTTGTTACGTATATTTTTGCTCCATACTTCTTTGCAAACTCAACGCCTTCTGCCATTTCTTCTAGCGTAAAGTTACCTGCATTCGAACGAAGACCAAATTCTTGTCCACCTAAATATACAGCATCTGCCCCGTAATGGATAGCTACTTTTAATTTTTCTAAGTTACCCGCAGGGATTAACAGTTCAGGTTTCTTCACAATAACACGTTTGCCATCGATCACTCGTGAAATTTCTTGTACAGTCATTTCCTACACCCTCCTCGTTTAGTAAACCGTTTCTTTAAAGAAGAATCCTGTATCTAACGGACGATTTACTGGTTGCATTTCTTCTATTTCTTTATATAGATCATCTTTCACGTCATAATATGCATCACGATCTTCTACGCATAAATCAATCGCTTGACGATATTTCTTCGTTACTTCAATAATGTATTCAGAGCTTTTTAGTACACCGTCGATTTTTAAGCTATCAACTTCAGCTTCGATTAGTTCCTCTAATTCATCGATGAAACAAATATCGTTCGGACTCATAATGTGAGTACCATTTTCATCTTCATAAATTGGATATTTATTGTTACGCTCTGGGTCATATAAGAACATATTCTCTTCATATTTTTTCTTTTCAATGTCAAGATTACGTCCTTGATACTCAAAGTAGTTTCCTACTAATGAACGCTTCGATTGGAACATACAAGTCATACCGTGAATTTGTACTTCTAGTTCCACTTCAGCATTTTCTTTTAAATCAACAATTTCATCTAAGCTCAGCTCACGAGCTAATACAGCGCGCTTCGCTCCTCTTTGTCCCCAGTAGTTACAAGTGAACCAGTTTGTTGCTGTCGTTTCTGTATTCCAGTGCAACTGCATATTTGGTGCTACTTCGCGAACAGCCATTAATACCGCTGGATCTCCGAAAACAATTGCATCTACATTTACTTCGTTTAAAAATGAAACGTAATCTGTTAATTCTTCTACTTTATCGTTGTGGAACATAGCGTTCATGGCTACGTATACTTTCACACCATTTTCATGTGCAATCTTCACAGTTTGTTTTACATCTTCACGTGAAAACTCCCCTGCTAAACGTAAACCAAACTTTTGCTCACCGATCATTACCGCATCTGCTCCTGCTTTCGCAAGAGGTTCGATATCCGCCACCGCTCTTGGCGTTACTAACAATTCAGGTTTCTTCATACCTTGGTCACCCTCTCTTTTTACTAACAGCTACTCCATCACCAATTGGGAAAATCGTTGTATCATATCCTTCATGATTCATAAGCCACTCATTGTACGTCTTAATACGACGGATTAAACCACGTGTACGTCTGTTTTCAATTTTCTCTTTTGTCGTTACAAGACCGTGGTACATAACATTATCTGAAATAATTACTCCACCAGGATTTAATAACGGTTCATATAAGTCAAAAAAGCGACGATACTGTCCTTTTGCTGCATCAATAAAAATAACGTCAAATGTCCCGTGTTCTTTTACTTGTTCACCTGTCTCTAACGCATCACCGTAAATAACTGAAATACGATCTGTTACTGGGGAACGTTCTATATATTCAAGTGCTTTTTCATATCTCTCACGATTGCGCTCAACTGTCACAATACGTGAATTTGGAATAGCTTGCATCATACGAATACTAGAATAACCGATTGCTGTTCCAAGTTCTAAAATGCTTTTCGGTCCAATTAAACGTAAAAATTGCAGCATAAATTCCATTCCAAGTCGATCCATAATCGGCACATGATTTTCTGTTGCATATTCTTCCATTTCAAGAATTAATTTATCTTTCGGATCAATAAATGATAATAGGTACTCGTTAACTGCATCCTCCATAAATGGTCCTCCTTATTTACATGGAGAAGTGCCTCTATGACGTCTTTTCACACATAGAATGCAATAAAAATACAAGCCAGCTTTACCCTTAGCTTGTACGTCCCGTTTTGATATTAAAAACGATTCTTCTGCCAGTTTTTAACCCGATATATTTTACCACAAAAAAGAGGGATGTGCGACTTTTTTCGCTATCCCTCCCCATTTCACTGTTTTTTCGTAATGTATTTTTGCTTTAATGCATTATGCTCTTCTAATGTTTTCGCATAATACACTTCACCACTTGGTGCAGCTAAGAAATAATAATAATCTGTTTGCGCAGGTTCTAACGCAGCTTCCACTGAATGTTTACCAGAGTTTGCGATCGGCCCTACCGGCAATCCTTTTACAACATACGTATTATACGGTGAGTTGACCTTTAAATCTTCGTATAATACACGTTGTTTATGCTTTCCAAGTGCATATAATACCGTTGGATCCGTTTGAAGTGGCATGCCTTTTGTTAAACGATTATAAAAGACACTAGAGATCTTTTGACGATCTGTAAAACCAGTTGCCTCTTCTTCAATAAGTGAAGATAATGTTAAAAGCTGATGAACATCCCAATTCTTCGCTTTCATTTTCGCCTCATTTTGAACAATGATTGCATTTGTTTTCTCAAGCATTGGAATTACAATTGCTTCTAACGTCGTATCTTTCTTATAAAACGAATACGTTGCAGGATATAAATAACCTTCTAATGGGTATTTAATATTACTATCAAAGATTTTATCTGTTAATAACTTCGGATACTTTTGCTGCATTTTTTGAATAAATGCTTTATCGTTTAATTGACGCGTAACATCATCTTTATTCCACTTTAGTTCTGTCGCAATCGTTTCTGCAATTTCAGTTACTTGCGCCCCTTCTTTAATCGTCACTTTATAAAGAGCTGGACGATGCACGTTGCCAGATGACATTTGTTCGATCACATCTTCAGCATTCATTGAAGGATTTAATAAATATGTACCTGCTTGTAAACTTTTCGATTTAGCCTTTGTATAAAAACTAAAAACTGTACCGTTTTTTACAGCGCCTTTTTCTTCTAAAATTTCTCCAATTTTACTTGTAGATGATCCTTTCGGAATTTCTACTTCAATCTCTTTTTTATTCCCGCTATCAACTGGTCCTAATGCGGATGAAATATACGCATAGACTGAACCACAAACTAAAAGCAGTGCAATAATCGAAAATAAAAAGATGCGTCTACGCTTCTTTTTCACTTGATTCTCTATCAAAACATTTCCTCCTTACTTAATTGTAGACCGTATGTACACCTTTCTATACAGCACGATGTAAAAACGCAACAAATTCACTTATCTTTTTTAATTGATACTTTATTTTTCTACAATCCGTCTCATTATACTACAAAGACTTACACAGTTTCGACAAAAAATCTTTCATTTTACATATAAATACAAAAAAAAGATGGACTGTATGTCGTCCATCTTTTCAGTACTTATTATTCAGCTTCTTGCTCATCAGCAATAGTGTTAAACGTTTCTTGTACCATTTCCCACTCTTCTTCTGATTCGATTGGAAGTAAAACTCCGCCCTCTTCTTCATTTTGCTCATAAGCCATTGCATCATAAATTGGGTCTCCATCTTCATCTACTTCACCGATTGGAGAGAAGATTACGTATGATTTTTTACCAAATTTGTCAGCATCAAAAGTGAAAATAATTTCACATAAATGTTCGTTACCTTTTTCGTCTACAATTGTAATTTGACGTTCTTCCATTTTGGTCACCTCTTATTTTCTATCTAAAAATCCTTGTAAGATTACGACTGCAGCCATCTTATCGATTACTTGTTTTCGCTTCTTACGACTTACATCAGCTGAAATGAGTAGACGTTCCGCTGCCATTGTTGACAAACGCTCGTCCCACATTACAACGTCTAATTGTAACAGCTCTCGTAGGTTTTCTGCAAATTGTTGGCACGCTTCACCACGTGGGCCAATTGTACCATTCATATTTTTAGGTAAACCTACTACTATTTTGTCCACATTGTACTGCTTTACTAACTCAGAAATACGATCAAAACCAAAGTGACCTCGTTCTTCGTTAATCTTAATTGTTTCTAATCCTTGTGCTGTCCAGCCCATCTCGTCGCTAATTGCAACTCCGACTGTTTTTGTACCTACATCTAAACCTAATATCCGCATAAACTACTCCTCACGATGATGTTTCAAGTAAGACTTCACAAGCTCTTCAATTAACTCATCACGTTCAAGCTTGCGAATGATGCTACGTGCATCTTTATGGCGAGGTATGTATGCTGGGTCTCCACTTAATAAATAACCGACGATTTGGTTAATCGGATTATAGCCTTTTTCTTGAAGTGCATCATACACAGTTAAAAGTACATCATTTACATGGACACTCTGTTTTTCATCTTGAATGCTAAACTTCATTGTTTTATCAAAACCGTCCATTTCAAGCACCTCACTTATATAGTAAGTATAGGGAGAAGAACTTCTCCTCTCCCTACCATTGTACACTACTATCTCTTTATTTTGAAACAGATTTAACGTACTCTTGTACAAATGCTAAAGCTTCTTCGACTTGAGCTGGGTTTTTACCGCCTGCTTGTGCCATATCAGGACGGCCACCACCGCCACCGCCGCAACGAGAAGCTACTTCTTTCACAAGTTTACCAGCATGGTAACCTTGGCTAATTAAGTCTTTCGTTACACCTGCTAGGATGTTTACTTTATCGTCATTAACAGACGCTAATACAACAACTGCTGACTCTAATTTATTTTTCAGATCATCCATCATCGTACGTAAGTTGTTCATATCTGCAACATTTACTTTCGCTGCTAATACATTTACACCATCAACTGTCATTACAGAATCAGTTAAGTTTCCAGCTTCGATATTGCTTAATTTCGCAGCAAGAGATTCATTTTCTTTTTGCAGTTGTTTCACTTCAGCAAATAGACCATCAACTCTTGTTAAAATATCTTTCGGATTTGTTTTCATTTTTCCTGCTGCTTCTTTTAATAAACCTACTTGATCGTTCATTAATTCGTATGCAGACTTACCAGTTACTGCTTCAATACGACGAGTTCCTGCACCAATACCAGACTCAGCAACGATTTTGAAAATACCGATAGAAGCTGTATTATCAACGTGACAACCACCACAAAGCTCTAAGCTGTAATCGCCAACTTGTACAACGCGTACAACATCTCCGTATTTTTCACCGAATAATGCCATTGCGCCCATTTCTTTCGCTTCTTCGATTGCTTTTTGAGAAATCTCAACATCAATACTTTCCCAAATTTTTTCGTTTACCATACGCTCAATTTTTTCTAATTCGTCAGCTTGTACTTGACCGAAGTGAGAGAAGTCAAAACGTAGACGTTCAGAAGTTACAAGAGAACCTGCTTGGTTAACGTGTGTTCCAAGTACGTCTTTTAATGCTTGGTGTAGTAAGTGAGTTGCTGTATGATTTTTTACAACGCTACTACGGTTTTTCGTATCGATAATAGCTTTTACAGCCGCATCTTTCGTTAATGTACCTTCTTCAACAACAACTTTATGCAAGTTTTGGCCGTTTGGTGCTTTTTGTACGTCTTTTACAAGAACTTTCACACCATCTGCAAGAAGGTAACCACGGTCTGCAATTTGTCCACCACTCTCAGCATAGAATGGTGTTACATCAAGAATTAACTGTCCTTCTTCACCAGCTTGTAAGCTGTCTGTGTATTCGCCGTTTTTCACAAGTGCAACAACGTTACTTTCTGTTACAACTGTACCGTAACCAACGAATTCGCTCGCTACTTTAATTTCTCCAAGGACACCACCTTGAACTTGCATAGAATCAACGTCTTGACGAGCAGCACGTGCACGCTCACGTTGTTTTTCCATTTCATTTTCAAAACCTTCATGATCAACTGTCATGCCAGCTTCTTCTGCATATTCTTCTGTTAATTCAATTGGGAAACCGTATGTGTCATATAGACGGAACGCATCTACTCCAGAAATAACAGTTGTTTTTTCTTCTTTTGCTTTTGCAATTACTTCAGCTAAAATTGCTTCACCATCATGAAGTGTTTCATGGAAACGCTCTTCTTCGTTCTTCACAACTTTCGCAATGAAATCTTTCTTTTCAAGTACTTCTGGATAGAAGTCTTTCATTACTTCTCCAACAACCGGTACTAATTCAAACATAAATGGACGGTTGATGTTTAATTTCTTCGAATAACGAACAGCGCGGCGTAATAAACGACGTAATACATAACCACGGCCTTCGTTAGATGGAAGAGCACCGTCACCAACAGCGAATGTTACTGTACGGATATGGTCAGCAATTACTTTGAATGCCATATCTTTTTCTAAATCGCCATTACGATATTTTTCACCAGAAATTGTTTCTGTTGCACCAATCATCGGCATGAATAGGTCTGTATCAAAGTTCGTAGGTACATCTTGAACGATAGATGTCATACGCTCTAGACCCATCCCTGTATCAATGTTTTTCTTAGGAAGTGGTGTATATGAACCGTCTGGATTATGGTTAAATTGAGAGAATACAAGGTTCCATACTTCTAAGTAACGCTCGTTTTCTCCGCCTGGATATAATTCTGGGTCACTAAAGTCATTACCGTAAGCTTCTCCGCGGTCATAGAAAATCTCTGTATTCGGTCCACTTGGCCCTTCACCGATATCCCAGAAGTTTTCTTCTAAGCGGATAATACGCTCTTTTGGAACGCCCATTTTCTCATTCCAAATTGTGAATGCTTCTTCATCTTCTGGATGGATTGTAACTGATAGTAATTCTTTATCGAATCCGATCCATTTGTCGCTCGTTAAGAATTCCCAAGCCCATGTAATTGCTTCTTCTTTGAAGTAATCACCAATTGAGAAGTTTCCTAACATTTCAAAGAATGTATGGTGACGAGCTGTTTTCCCTACGTTTTCAATATCGTTTGTACGAATTGATTTTTGAGCATTTGTAATACGTGGATTTTGTGGGATTACACGTCCATCAAAATATTTTTTTAATGTAGCTACACCACTATTAATCCATAGAAGAGATGGATCTTCATGTGGAACTAGTGATGCACTAGGTTCTACTGCATGTCCTTTTTCTTGGAAAAAGTCTAAAAACATTTGACGAATTTGTGCGCCTGTTAGTTGTTTCATTGTATTTTCCTCCTTAAATATAAAAAACTCCCGTCCCTATAAAAGGGACGAGAGTTAACTCGCGATACCACCCTAATTATGAATTGATTACAATAACAATCAATTCATCACCTCATGGTGCCGTAACGTGGCAAGACGGCAGTGATTAGCTGCTCTCAGGATTAGCTTTCTGTTACCCTTCATTTAAAGCTTCTTTCAGCCATATGGAAGCTTCTCTCTATAAATGGACTGTAACGTACTTGTTCCGTCATTGATTTAATGTATTATATGACTAAATATAATAGAATTCTCTTAAGTTTGTCAATGTAGATAATCATTTATATTGTATTAATTGCTTATTAATCATAGGTATTCTACTATTCATTCTTAACAGCCTTTTCATATATTATGCGTTTATTAACAAATCGGAATCTCCTTATAAGAATGATTTATAAAAATTTCTAAATATTACTTTTTTTGCTACAATTAAATTATTGTTAATAAAATAAAGGAGCGATCACAATGACAACCTTACTTAGCAAAGCTAAAAACATATTAGCGACTGACGAAACGATATTATTTTACGCAGCATGTTCATTAGACATATTTATTTATCGTTCCGTCGCAAGGCCAGGATTGCTAATTTTAACGAACAAAAGACTATTCTTTTATGGGCCAGATGTAAGTAAGAATCCAATATTTGAAGAGTACTCTTTCGCAAAAATTTCTAATCTAAAAGAACAAAAGCGTCTTTTCAACAATCAAATTATATTTATGTATGATAACGAATGGAAAAAAATAAAACATATTCAAACAAATGATGTGAGCTCCCTCGTTCAAAAAATACACGAGCAACTTTCTAAATAAATATATGATTAGCCCTCTATTTCTTACATAGAGGGCTTCTATACTTACACATCTTCTTTTTTCAAGAGCGGTCTCACATGAACAATGACAGTGCGAATAACTGCTAAAATCGGAACCGATATTAGCAATCCTACAATCCCAGCTACCTCTCCCCCAACTAGTAAGGCAAGCATAATAATAACGGGATGCATACGAAGTGACTTACCAACGATGTAAGGCGATAAAATGTTACTCTCCACAAATTGCAAAATCGCAATCGTGATCCCCGCCTTAATAAGTAAACTCGTTGATACTGTTGCTGCAATCATTAACGTCGGGATCGCTCCTAAAATAGGACCGAAGTATGGGATTATATCCGTTACCCCAATAATAATGCCAAGCAATAATGGATATTTCATACCGATAAACCAAAAAGAAAGAGCTGATACTCCCCCTAATACTAAACAAACAAATAACTGTCCTCGAATATAGCTTCCAAGTGACTTATCAATTTCTTTCGCAAGCATTTGCCCCGTACCTCGCCATTTACTTGGGACTAGTTTCCAAAAGATATGATAAAACTCACCATAATCTTTTAATATGTAAAATACAATAAACGGTATTAAGAAAATAATGAGCAATGAATCGAGTACACCACGAGCTGTACTCATCACTTTATTTAAAAGCGCTTGAATCTTCGTTTCCACACCCACAAAAAGTTGCTTCACCTTTTCATGAATGAACGAAGGGAAATTCGCTGTTTGTTCTGTAACGCCATCCATCCACGAATCGTACATCTTTGTAAACTGGGGAAATTGTTCATTAATCTCTTGTAACTGTTTAATAACAACTGGTGTTCCTTTATAAATCCCATAACCAATTCCGCCAAAGAAAAGGATATAAATGAGCAAAATGGCAAGTGTACGGGGCATCCCTTCCTTATGAATTTTTTCAATTAAAGGGTGCAATAAATACGCAATAAAACACGCGATAAGAAACGGCGTGATTGCTACTTTAAATACAAAAATAATCGGTGCCCATAGCGGCTTAATTTTTAAAAAGACGAGCAGACAAAGAAAAACAAGTAACAATAATCCTAAACGATATATCCAAATGATTTTAAGATTCTTCACATGAAAAACCTCCTCCACCTTTATTTTGAAAATAAATGGGGTAGGTTATGTGCGAAACTTTTAAAATCTTTTCATACGGACCATACTGTTTTTTAAAGACGTACATATAAATAACATAACAAGGACAACCACCCCTGAGAATACAGCATGAATTAATATAATCAGGAGGGCTAATTATGGTTTTGTTTATGCTTGGATTATCAGCACTTTTTATGATTCTTGAATGGATTTGTATCGGGTTCGGTATTTGGAAGGGGTTCTTTATTCATTCCTCACGTAAAGAAAAAGCGAAGCAATTATGGCAGTATGGAATACTTGGCGTTGGCTGCTACGGTCTATCTTATCTTTTCTCAGAGATCGGACTTTTTTATTTGCATATGGGTGCATAAAAAAACTCCCTTGTCTACAAGGGAGTTTTTCAATTTATCGAAATGATTATAAGTAAGACTTAATCATCTTACGTGCTTTTTTCATATTGCGTTTTGAAAATACATCTTGTTTACGAGCATATTGATATGCTGCAGCTCCAACACCTAATGCGATTAATGAATTGCGTAGATTCAAAGTAAATCCCCCTTTTCGTTATCCGATCGTTCTTTCATTCTCATCAAATAAATCATCAAGAGAGCTTAATGAACCGTCTTCCTCAACTTGATGTGTATGGATTTTCCCCTTTGAAACCGATAATTCGATATAACAATTCCAGCAATAAAATTGGTTGACACCTATTTTTCCAATGTCTTTCCCTTTGCAATTTGGACAAATGAACATATGGCTTTCATCTCCTTACAGTCTCCCAGATTCTATTCGCCATTATGTCCAAACTGCATTCATTTATACATTACTGGAGCCTTTCAACGCTATGCGTTTGAAAGTTTCACTATATAATTTCACCTTGTTACATGAAATCATACGGTGAAATGTTTTCCACGTCCATTTCCTCGCCATTAACTGTGACCATCTGTACTTCTCCTTGTGATTCTTGCAAGCGACTAGCTAAAGTTGTTTGACGCATTGCATCATCAAGGCGATTTACACCAGATTGGAAAGCTGCTTCCTCCCCGCAAATAATAAGGAACTTCTTACTTCTTGTAATACCCGTGTAAATTAAATTACGACGTAACATACGGTTGTAACTTTTCACGATTGGCATAATAACAATCGGAAATTCACTACCTTGTGATTTATGAATGGAACAACAATATGCATGCGTAATTTGATTTAAATCGGGCTTCGTATACGTTACCTCAATTCCATCAAATGAAACGATAATCATATCTTGTTGCTCAACGTTTTCTTTTGCATAAAACACCGAAACAATTTCCCCAATATCACCATTAAACACTTGGCTCTCCGGCTGATTCACGAGTTGCAGTACTTTATCACCTCTTCGGTACACAACATCACCGTAAGCAATTTCTTTACTCTTTTCCCTCTTCGGATTAAATACTTGTTGCAGCGCTTCGTTTAATACATTAATACCAGCAGGCCCGCGGTACATCGGTGCTAATACTTGAACATCCCTTGCACTAAAGCCTTTTGTTTTAGCATTTTCGCAAACTTTTTTCACAACCTCAACAATTTGAGCCCCTGTACAGCTGATAAACGAACGATCTTTTTTGTTTTGCGCTAAATCTGGTGGTAGAGTTCCATTTTTTATCGCATGGGCAAGTTGAATCACTGATGAGCCTTCCGCTTGACGATAAATTTCAGTAAGCTTCACTGTCGGAACTGCGCCTGCATTTAATAAATCTTTTAATACTTGTCCAGGTCCTACAGATGGCAACTGATCTTCATCACCTACAACGATAACTTGAATATTCGTCGGCAACGACTTAAATAGCTGATTTGCAAGCCAAATATCAACCATTGAAAATTCATCGATAATAAGGAGCTTACCTTGGACAGGATCCGTTTCATTACGCTGGAAAGATCCTTCTGGCGTCCAACCAAGTAAACGGTGAATTGTGCAAGCTGGAAGTCCTGTCGATTCACTCATCCGCTTCGCTGCTCTTCCTGTTGGAGCTGTTAATAGTATTGGAAATGGATTATCATCACTGTATTCATTCGGATTTAACGATAATCCGTGAAGTGACGCATACATTTCAACAATCCCTTTAATAACTGTTGTTTTCCCTGTTCCTGGTCCACCTGTCAATAACATCATCGGTTTATGAAGTGCCGTTTGAATTGCTTCTTGCTGAAACGGTGCATATTGTACGTTCAGTTGTTCTTCAATTTCACCTAACGTTTTTAACACTTCCGCTTCTGGAAATGAAGGTGTTTCTTCTTGATTCATAAGCCTGCGAATAGACTTTACAACACCTTTTTCAGAGTAGAATAACGTCGCTAAATACACTCGTTCTTCTTCTATGATGACTTTCCCTTCACTTTGCATCGTTTCAATACAACCTATAATATCTTCCTCAGTCACTCTTCCTTCTTGATTGTTTAAAAGTGACATCGTTTCTCTTACAAGTTGATCTTTCCTCATATAAACATGACCAAGTTGTAATGAGACATTCTCTAATGTGTAAAAACATCCCGCTCGTACACGGTCGTCATGATTACCCGATATCCCTAACGCACGCCCTATATCATCCGCTCTTCCAAAACCAATCCCGTCCACTTCTTCAATAAGTTGATACGGATTATTACGAATCACTTCTAATGTCATCTCTTTATATTGCTGGTAAATCTTAATAGAAAGTTTCGTTCCAAAACCGTAGCCATTTAAAAAGCTCATTACTTTCTCTAATCCTTGATGTTCAACAATTGTCTCATATATTTCCTGAGCCTTTTGTTTATTAACAACACCATTTAACGCCTCAGGGTCATCCATAATTTTAGAAATAGCATGTTCTCCGAGATGGTCCACAATTTTTTCAGCTGTACGTTTTCCTATCCCTTTAAATAAATCACTCGCTAAATATTGCACCATACCTGCTTTTGTTTGCGGCAATTCTTTTTTAAATGTTTCAACCATATATTGTTTTCCATACTTTGGATGGTCCTTAAAATGACCTGTCAATGTAAACACTTCATCTTCATGCATGCGGGGAAAATGACCGTTTATCATTACTTTCTTTTCGTCATACGTTTCATTCGTTTCAATGACTTTCATACTGACAACGGAATAGAGGTTTTCTTCGTTGTGGAAAATGGTATGAAGAACTTGCGCTTTTATAAACTTTTTCTCTTCCTCAAACAAATCCATTGCATGTTGATTTCCCATCTTTCCTCTCCTTTCCGATATTTTCACTTTAATGAGCAGTACATCCCCCACCTTTTTAGATGAGGGATAACTACCCATTAAACTATATTTTTATCTTATTCAGCTTCTTGCTCTAATAAACGAACGCCATTACCCGCTAAAAAGTGATCTGGCTGAATTTCAGTTGCTTTCTTAAATAAAGCGAGAGCCTTCTCATTATTTTCCTCAAATACGTACGCAACACCTAAATTGTAATACGCATCTGCATGCTCTTCATCCATTTCTAATACCTTTTCAAAATAAGGTTTCGCCTCTTGAACATGTTCTAATCGCGCGAAGCAAAGTCCGCACTGGAATACAGCTTCTACATCGTTTTCATCTAATTCTGTTGCTCTTTGTAAGAATGGTAGTGCAAGACGATCATTTCCAAGCTGTACATGTGTGATACCTAACATAAATGTTACATCAGCTGATTGTAATCCAGCTTGCATTGCTTGTTCAAATACAGCTTTCGCCTCAGTAAATTGCTCTTGGCCATAATATACATTTCCTAAACCATAATAGGCAGCTGCAGATTTATCATCTAACTCTAGTGCGCGTTTATAAAATAAAATCGCTCGCTCGCTATCACCTAATACGTCTAATAAATTTGCAAAATTAATGTATCCAAGCGCATCTTTCGGATTTTCTTCGATTGCTTCTGTAAAATTTTTAGCTGCTTCTTCCCAGTTTCCTTCTTGCATATATTGAATACCTGTTTCAAGTTTGTTTGACATGTCCTTCACCTCTACAACAAATTATAACAAAGAATGTATTTTCCAAGCGAACGAAAATTCGCTTTATGTAAAAGAAACCTCTAACCGCTAATCGGCAGAGGCTTCTCGTTTATCCTAAATAATCCAATTTCTTACCACTACGGTATACTTCATCAATTGTAGCACCGCCTAAGCACTCATCTCCATCATAGAAAACGACTGCTTGTCCTGGTGTAATTGCACGAATTGGCTCATCACAAAGAATACGAACTGTATTTTCATCAACGATTTGAACCGTTACTTTATTGTCTTCTTGACGATAACGGAATTTCGCCGTGCACTTAAATTCTGTTTCTTTTTCTTTGTTACTTACCCATCCTACATTCGTAGCAATAACTTCATCACCATATAGAAGTTCGTTATGGAATCCTTGATCAACATATAAAATGTTTTCTTTTAGATTTTTCCCAACAGCAAACCATGGATCACCATTACCACCAATTCCAAGGCCATGACGTTGTCCAATTGTATAATACATTAAACCGTCATGCTTCCCTTTTACTTCACCAGATAATGTTTGCATTACACCTGGTTGTGCCGGTAAGTAGTTACTTAAGAAATCTTTAAAGTTACGCTCACCAATGAAGCAAATACCTGTACTATCTTTTTTCGCCGCTGTCGCTAAGCCAGCTTCTTTCGCCATTTCACGAATTTGCGGTTTCTTTAATTCACCTAACGGGAACATTGTTTTTGATAATTGCTCTTGGCTTAATTGATTTAAGAAATATGTTTGATCTTTATTGTCATCAACGCCGCGAAGCATTTTATATTCGCCGTCCATATAAGCAACGCGTGCATAATGGCCTGTTGCCACATAATCCGCACCAAGCGCAATTGCATGCTCTAAAAATGCTTTAAATTTAATTTCTTTATTACACATTACATCTGGGTTTGGTGTACGACCAGCTCGATACTCATCTAAGAAGTACGTAAATACTTTATCCCAGTATTGTTTTTCAAAGTTTACTGCATAATACGGAATACCAATTTGGTTACACACTTCAATTACATCATTGTAATCTTCTGTTGCTGTGCAGACACCATTCTCATCTGTATCATCCCAGTTTTTCATAAAAATTCCGATTACATCATAACCTTGCTCTTTTAATAAAAGTGCTGCTACAGATGAATCGACGCCACCGGACATTCCGATGACAACGCGTGTTTCGTGAGGTAGTTTGTTCATCATGTCACCTCCCATGCTAATTTTGTGTTAATCGCTTCACGATTTTCACTGTTTCGTACGCCGCTTTTTCAATTTGCTCTTTCGTATTTCCAAGTCCAAAACTAAAGCGTACGGATGAACGTATTTGATCGGAGTCTTTTCCAAACATCGCTACTAATACATGTGATGGATCAATCGAACCAGCTGTACAAGCAGAACCGCTTGATACTGCAATGCCAGCAAGGTCTAAGTTCACAAGAAATGGTTCAATGTTCATTCCTGTAAAACTTACATTAAGTACATGCGGTAAGCGATGTTCTAAGTTTCCGTTTACCTCGAAAGTAATGCCTTCATTTTTGAAGACAGATACCATTATATCTTTAAACTCTTCATATTGGGCATTTTTTTGCTCACGAGTTTTTTCAGCTATAAGAATTGCATGCTGAAGCCCAGCAATACTAGGCACATTTTCCGTACCAGCACGGCGTTTTCTTTCTTGCTCTCCGCCTATTAATAACGGTTCAAATTTCACATTTGCACCAGCGTATAAGAACCCTACACCTTTTGGCCCATTAATTTTATGAGCTGAAATTGATAATAAATCAATTCCAAACTCTTTCACATTAATTTCTACTAAACCGTAAGCTTGTACCGCATCTGTATGGAAATAAGCTTGATGATCTTTTAGCAACTTTCCTATTTCCACAATTGGTTGCATTGTCCCTACTTCATTATTCCCAAACATAACAGATACAAGAATCGTCTCTTCTGTTAATGCCTTTTGTATGTCAGAAACTTGAATAAGCCCTGTTTCATCGACAGGTAAATATGTCACTTCAAACCCTTCACGCTCTAACAATTCGCACGTATGCAAAATCGCATGATGTTCAATTTGCGTCGTTATTATGTGGTTACCTTTATGACAGTTCGCACGTGCTACACCGATAAGCGCTAAATTATCAGCTTCTGTACCACCGCTCGTAAATATAATTTCATTCGGATTCGCATGAATGCTGCGTGCACACACTCGTCTCGCCTCATCTACTGCATGGCGAGTTTGACGTCCATAAAAGTGAATACTAGACGGGTTCCCGAATATTTCTGTCATATATGGAATCATCTTTTCGACCACTTCTGGGTGAGTCGGAGATGTCGCAGCATGATCTAAGTAAATGCGTTCCATTAAATCTCCTTCTTTCCAAATCGTTTCACAAGGAATTAAATGTAAAACATATAGCCCCCGTGATTTTCTTCCTCATAACGTACTAAATCTTCTAACGTTGTACTATCTAACACTTCTTGCACCGCATCACGAACACGCATCCATAACTGGCGCTGTGCTGGCTCTTCTTCTTCTATCATTTCTACAACACTAATCGGTCCCTCTAATACACGGATTACATCCCCAGCTGTAATGTTAGCCGGTTGATCAGATAATACATATCCGCCGTATGCCCCGCGCGTACTCTTTACAAGACGAGCGTTACGAAGTGGTGAAATTAATTGCTCTAAGTAATGCTCGGATAAGTCATGCGCCTGCGCAATTGATTTTAATGAAATCGGACCTTCACCAAACTTTTTTGCAAGATCAATCATAATTGTTAAGCCATAGCGGCCTTTTGTTGAAATCTTCATCTATTTTGCACCTCTTTTCAAATTTTCACTTCTATTGGTTATATCTTATTTATAAAAAGAACACAATTTAAAATCCTATGAAATTATAGCATAATATAGTATTATAAGAAATTTCAACTTGTGTATCAAAATGATAACATAAAATCACATTGAAAAACTCGGAAATTATTACAATTGAAAGAAAAATGAAAATATTAATCTTCATTTTTCCCATAAAACAGCATCCTATTTCAAATTCCGTAGAAAAAAATGATACGATAGAACGAGATTATATATTAAGGGAGACGGTCCAAATGAAACAACCACTCGCACATCGAATGCGCCCTACAAATATTCAAGAAATTATTGGGCAACAACATTTAGTTGGTGAAGGAAAGATTTTATGGCGAATGGTCCAAGCCAATCATTTTCAATCTATGATTTTATACGGTCCTCCAGGTACAGGAAAAACATCCATTGCCAGTGCAATTGCAGGAAGTACCGGTACCCCGTTTCGTCTATTGAACGCTGTTACTCACAATAAAAAAGATATGGAAGTTGTCGTACAAGAAGCGAAGATGCATCGACATCTCGTTTTAATTTTAGATGAAGTTCACCGTCTAGATAAAGCAAAGCAAGACTTTCTATTACCTCACTTAGAAAGCGGACTTCTTACTTTAATTGGTGCTACGACAAGTAATCCATTCCATGCAATAAACTCCGCTATTCGAAGCAGGTGTCAAATTTTCGAATTACACGCACTAACAGAAGAAGATATTTTAATTGGGTTAAAAAGAGCTTTAGAAGATAAAGAAAAAGGGCTTGGAGAATATGCAGTAACGGTAACAGATGAAGCACTACATCACTTTGCAAACGCCTCTGGTGGTGATATGCGTTCCGCTTATAACGCACTTGAGCTTGCTGTATTATCTAGCTTTACTACAGACGATCAAGCGGCTGAAATCACACTCGAGATTGCAGAAGAATGCTTACAAAAGAAGAGCTTCGTCCACGACAAAGGCGGCGATGCTCATTATGATGTATTATCAGCATTTCAAAAATCAGTGCGCGGAAGTGATGTAAATGCAGCACTCCATTATTTAGCACGCCTTATTGAAGCAGGTGATTTACAAAGCATTGGCAGACGCCTTCTTATTATGGCTTATGAAGATATTGGACTTGCTAGCCCACAAGCTGGACCACGTACACTAGCTGCAATTGAATCAGCTGAACGAGTTGGATTCCCAGAAGCACGCATCCCACTTGCAAATGCCGTTATCGAGCTATGCTTATCACCAAAATCAAATTCAGCTTATAAAGCACTTGATGCTGCATTACACGATTTACGCAACGGTCAAACAGGTGACATTCCAAGCCATTTAAAAGATAGTCATTACAAAGGCGCAGAATCACTTGGAAGAGGCATTGGATATTTATATCCGCACGACCATCCAAACGGCTGGGTAAGGCAACAATACTTACCTGATAAAATAAAAAGCAAGCAATATTATAAACCGAAAACGACAGGAAAATTTGAGCAAGCACTTTCTACTGTTTATGAAAGATTACAAACTTCGAATAAAACGAAAAATAAAGGGTAACATAAACGAAAACGTCACCATTATGGAGGCTTCGCTTATGAAAACACGTCAAGATGCATGGACAAAAGAAGATGATCTCCTTTTAGCAGAAACTGTTTTACGACATATTCGCAGCGGAAGTACACAAATAAAAGCATTTGATGAAGTTGGCGATGCGTTGAACCGGACTTCAGCAGCTTGCGGCTTTAGATGGAATGCTGAAGTAAGACCGAATTACGAGGATGCGGTGCAGCTTGCAAAAAAACAACGTAAAGAATTAAAACGTTCTGAAGCTAATATAGAAAAAGATCGGTTCACGAAAACGAAACAACTCGTAATTGACGCCGATTTTTCAGAAGATATTACGCCAAGTAAACAAGATCTTACGATGCAAAATGTCATCTCATTTTTGCAAAACTTGGAGCATAATAACCCTTCACTCGCAAAGTTGCAAACGGAAAATGATGTATTACAAGCTCAGCTCACTTCTCTGCAAAAAACGAATCATGAACTTGAAACGAAATTAGCGGTACTCACAAAAAAACAACAAGCAATCGAAGAAGATTACGCGATGCTTGTTCGAATTATGGATCGTGCTCGAAAACTTGTTTCAGTCGAAGAGCAAGAAGAGCAAATTGCCCCAATTTTCAAAACTGATCAAAATGGGAATTTAGATATTATTTATTCTGCAGAGAATTAAAAACAGGGATGTCACTTTTTTAACTGAGTGACATCCCTGTTTGTTTTCGGTGAGCCATATATAGATATCGGTAAATGAAATTATATTAACGGTTTTTCGAATATATCTATCACAACTTGCAATATATCAACGATTTTTCAAATATATCTATCACAACTTGCAATATATCAACGATTTTTCAAATATATCTATCACAACTTACAATATATCAACGATTCAATAAAGGATATCGATTTAACGACAAAGATTGACAATAACATTCCTCCTTGTCATACAAGGAAACTCCTAAAACTGATTGGATATTTTTTACTAAAATGTCATTATAAACATATACCTTTAAAGGGAGATGGTTGCTATTTCATTAATAATCTTCAAAATAACTCTTGGCCTTCTCGTCCTAACTTTAGCTCTTTTCACCATTAACAGTCTAAAAAAGACATCCGCCTATAAATCAGATAAATATGATTATTGCTTACTAACCTTACTTACATTTGAACTAGTAGTGATGCAAATATTCATATTTCTTTAATACATATAAAAAAGCATATATCCAAAATGGATATATGCTTTTCTTTTATTCTTGCCCTACACGTTTCACTTCTACGTTTTTAATGCGTTCACGTACAACGTGACTTGCCATAATTAAGCCTGCCACAGATGGTACGAATGCATTTGATGAAGGCGGTAATTTCGCCTTACGAATTTTTGCATTCTCGTCTGGTACAATTTCTTTACGTACTTCTTCACGAATTACGATTGGGTTTTCGTCAGAGAAGACAACTTTTACACCTTTTTTAATACCCTCTTTACGAAGCTTCGTACGAATGACTTTCGCAATTGGATCTGTATGTGTTTTAGAGATGTCCGCAATACGGAAACGAGTTGGGTCCATTTTATTCGCTGCACCCATACTTGAGATAATTTTAATTTTACGACGTAAACATTGTTTAATTAAATGAATTTTGAACGTAATCGTATCAGATGCATCCACTACAAAGTCTAAACCGTACTTAAAGAACTCTTCATATGTTTCATCTGTATAAAACATTTCTAGTCCAATTACTTCACACTCTGGGTTAATGTCCGCGATACGCTCTTTCATTAATTCTACTTTTGAACGTCCTACAGTAGATACTAAAGCGTGAATTTGACGGTTTACGTTTGTAATATCTACAACGTCTTTATCAACTAATACGAGACGTCCTACGCCAGAACGTGCTAACGCTTCAGCTGCAAAAGAACCTACACCGCCAATTCCTAAAATACCGACTGTACTATTTTTTAATATTTCAAGTCCTTCTTTACCGAAGGCTAATTCATTACGTGAAAATTGATGTAACATTCAGCTCTACACTCCTATTACAAAAATGGTCTACCATGTATTCTAGCGTTTTTCCGACTATTTGTATAGAAAAAGTTATAGAATTCTTAAAAATACATATTTCGAGAATGAAAACATAGACCAGAATTTTATTTCTTCCTAAATACACGTTTAAAAAAGAGGATTTAGAGAACCGAGCAGATCGAGGCGCTGAAGCCAGGAGGAGCGCAGTGTAGAAACACTACTCGAGCACCGGACTGGCGAAGCAACGATGAGATGCGACAGTTATCTGAACCAGACTTTTTAAACTTCCTTTCAATACACGTTTAAAAAGGAGGATTTAGAGAACCGAGCAGATCGAGGCGCTGAAGCCAGGAGGAGCGCAGTGTAGAAACACTACTCGAGCACCGGACTGGCGAAGCAACGATGAGATGCGACAGTTATCTAAACCGGACTTTTTAAACAACCTCTCAAAAAAAGTCTAGACGGTTATAGTATAACCATCTAGACCCTATTCTTACTTCTCTTCTTTCAAGCTTAATTTTAAGTTCAGTTCTTCAAGCTGCGCTTCTGCAACTGGGCTTGGAGCTTCTGTTAATAAGCAGCTTGCGCTTGCTGTTTTCGGGAATGCAATTGTATCACGAAGGTTCGTACGGCCTGCAAGTAACATAACAAGACGATCTAAACCTAATGCGATTCCGCCGTGTGGTGGTGTACCGTATTCGAATGCTTCTAATAAGAATCCGAATTGCTCTTGCGCTTCTTCTTGTGAGAATCCAAGTGCTTTGAACATTTTTTCTTGTACGTCACGCTCGTAAATACGAAGTGATCCACCACCAAGCTCATAACCGTTTAATACAAGGTCATATGCTTGTGCACGTGCTTTTTCTGGTGCTGTTTCTAGTAACTCAACGTCTTCACGGAATGGCATTGTGAATGGGTGGTGAGCTGCGAAGTAACGATCTGCATCTTCATCGTACTCAAGTAGTGGCCAATCAGTTACCCATAGGAAGTTAAATTTACTTTCATCAATTAACTCAAGCTCTTTACCTAGACGTAAACGAAGTGCGCCTAAGCTATCTGCAACAACGCTCTTCTTATCTGCTACGAATAGTAATAAGTCGCCAGCAGTAGCTTCTAATGTGCTCATTAACACATTTGCATCTTCTTCACCGAAGAATTTCGCAATCGGTCCTTTTAGGCCGTCTTCTTCAACTTTAAGCCAAGCTAGACCTTTTGCACCGTATACTTTCACGAATTCAGTTAATGCATCGATGTCTTTACGAGAATATTTACTTGCAGCACCTTTTGCATTAATTGCTTTTACTTGTCCGCCGCTTTCTACAGCACTTGTAAACACTTTAAAGCCACAATCTGCTGCAAACTCAGATAAGTCTGTTAGTTCCATTTCAAAGCGTGTATCTGGCTTATCAGAACCGTAGCGAGCCATTGCATCAGCATATTTCATACGAGGGAATGGTGCACTCACTTCTACACCTTTTGCATCCTTCATAACTTTCGTCATCATACGCTCCATCATATCTAAAATTTCATCTTGTGTTAAGAATGAAGCTTCGATATCGATTTGCGTGAATTCTGGTTGACGATCCGCACGTAAATCTTCATCACGGAAACAACGTGCTACTTGATAGTAACGCTCAAATCCGCCGACCATAAGAAGCTGTTTAAATAACTGTGGTGACTGTGGTAATGCATAGAATTCACCATCATGTACACGACTTGGCACTAAATAGTCACGAGCTCCTTCTGGCGTGCTTTTCGTTAAAATTGGTGTTTCTACTTCTAAGAACTCTTCTGTATCTAAGAAGTTACGAATTGTTTTTGTTACATCGTGACGCATTTTGAATGTGTTGAACATTACAGGACGACGTAAGTCTAAATAACGATATTTTAAACGCACATCTTCTGATGCATCTGTATCATCAGCAATGATAATTGGCGTTGTTTTCGCTGCATTTAGTACATTTACTTTTGTTGCTTGTACTTCAATACGACCAGTTGCCATATTGTCATTAATTGCGCCTTCACCACGTTCAACAACTGTACCTTCTACGTGTAATACGTATTCGCTACGAATTGTTTCTGCTACTTCTAACGCTTCTTTTGATGTTTCTGGGTTAAATACAACTTGTACGATACCTGTACGGTCACGTAAATCGATAA
The DNA here is from genome assembly GCF_038005385.1 of Bacillus sp. FSL K6-2944. Lineage (NCBI taxonomy): Bacteria > Bacillati > Bacillota > Bacilli > Caryophanales > Bacillaceae > Bacillus > Bacillus sp. FSL K6-2944. The sequence continues at coordinate 3,171,676 of NZ_JBBOTE010000001.1, forward strand.
AGATTAATCCACCTAAGTCACGGCGTTTTTGTACCCAACCTTTTAATTGAACTGTTTGTCCAACAGCTTCTACTGTTACTTTTCCACATGCATGTGTTCTTTCAGCCACTGTAAGTTCCCCCTATATTAATTTCTCTGCTACGTATGAAGCAAATACATCTAACGCTACTTCTTCTTGTTCACCTGTTGCCATATCTTTTAAGTTAATGATGCCTTTATCTAGCTCATCTTCTCCTAATACAGCTACAAATTTCGCCTTTAGACGATCTGCTGATTTAAATTGTGCTTTCATTTTGCGATCTAAATAATCTTTTTCAACTGACAATCCAGCTTTACGAAGATCGAACGCAACTTTTGCAGCATGGTCTTTCGCTTTTTCGCCAAGCGCTACAACGTAACAATCAATGCTATGTTCAAGTGGTAATTCAATGTTTTCAGCTTTTAGCGCCATAATTAAACGTTCAATACTCATTGCAAAACCGATACCTGGCATTTCTGGTCCACCGATTTCTTGTACAAGTCCGTTATAACGGCCACCACCGCTTAATGTAGTGATCGCACCGAAACCTTCTGCCTCACTCATAATTTCAAAAACAGTGTGTTGATAGTAGTCTAAACCACGCACTAAGTTCGGATCTTTTTCAAATGGAACATCCATCATCGTTAATAGTTCTTGAACTTTGTCATAGTATACTGCTGAATCTTCGTTTAAGTATTCTGTAATAGATGGTGCTGTTCCCATTAATTCATGGTTACGGTCTTTCTTACAGTCTAAAATTCGAAGTGGGTTCTTTTCTAAGCGAGATTGACAGTCAGAACAGAATTCGCCGATACGTGGCTCAAAGTGTGCGATTAATGCATCACGGTGTGCTTGACGGCTCGCTGCGTCACCTAAACTGTTTAATACAACTTTAATATTTTTTAAGCCCATGCCGCGGTAAAATTCAACAGCAAGTGCAATTACTTCTGCATCAATTGCAGGGTCATTACTGCCGATTGCTTCGATACCGAATTGTACGAATTGACGATAGCGACCTGCTTGTGGTCTTTCATAACGGAACATTTGACCGATATAGTATAATTTCGTTGGTTGTGTCGCATCACCAAACATTTTATTTTCAACGTAAGAACGTACAACAGGTGCAGTACCTTCTGGACGTAATGTTAAGCTACGCTCTCCACGATCTTGGAATGAGTACATTTCTTTTTGTACGATATCTGTCGTATCACCAACACCGCGTAAAAATAGCTCAGTGTGTTCAAAAATTGGTGTACGAATTTCTTTATAATTGTAACGACGGCAAATTTCGCGTGCTTGCCCTTCGATATACTGCCATAACTCAACAGTGCCTGGAAGAATATCTTGCGTTCCGCGTGGGATTTGAATAGACATATTCAGTTCCTCCTCAAATTGTTTTAATCTTAATAAAAATAAAAAAACTCCCGCCTCTACTGTTTAAACAGTAGGGACGAGAGTATTATACCCGTGGTGCCACCCTAATTGAAGCACGTATGCTTCCACTTTTTTAATAACGCTTAAATATGCGTTCATCCCTACTAAGCATATATGCCGTTCAAGTTGAAACCTCTAGAGTGTCATTCAATCAGTCATCATGCAGAAATGTTTTCAGCCTAAGACATTCCTTCTCTTTCCATGTGTGTCTCATTTACTCTTCTCTATCAACGGTTATATTCATATGTAAATATAAAATTACTATACGTTTGTTAAGTAGGATTGTCAAGTGCTCTAAGAACGTTCAATCTGCTTCTTTAAACGCTTTACATCTTGAAGAGAAATCCCAAACTCCGAAGCAAGCTCCATTGAAGTATTGTTTTGCTCTTTTGAAATAAAATCATGAAAATTCACGTTAAACAGTTGATTTGCACCATTTGTAACAGAATGCCCTTTTTCATTCATACGCATACGTATATCCCTCACATTCAATATGGATGTTTTACTTTTTATTGTTCCATATTGATGAGAGAGTTATACATAACCGAAACTGCTATTGATTCCAAATAAATGAACAAAACATACAACAATGTATAAAAAAGAGAGGATTATATAACCCTCTCTTTTTTATGAACACTATTTACTTTCTACAATTAAGGTCACCGGACCATCATTGATTAAAGAAACGTCCATCATTGCTCCAAACTTCCCTGTTTCCACATGTAATCCTTGTTTACGAACTTCTTCATTAAAGAAATCGTATAAACGCTCTGCATAATCAGGTTTCGCAGCATCCATAAAGTTTGGACGTCTGCCCTTGCGGCAATCTCCGTATAATGTGAATTGCGAAATAGATAGAACTTGTCCTTCTACATCAAGTACAGAATGATTCATCTTTCCGCTCTCATCTTCAAAAATACGTAAGTTTGCAATTTTTTCCGCAATGTAAGTTGCATCTTTTTCTGTATCTTCGTGCGTAATGCCAACTAGTAATGTTAAACCGAACGGAATTTGTCCTACGATCTCACCGTCTACTGTGACAGACGCTTTCTTTGATCGTTGTAAAACAACTCTCATCTTTCTACACTCCCTATTAATGCATCATGCGTCGTACTGCATAAATTTCTGGAACGCGTTTAATGCGTTCTACTACTTTTTTCAAGTGTTGTAAGTTACGAATCGAGATTGACATATTAATTGTTGCCATCTTATTACGGTCACTTCTACCAGAAACAGCTGAAATGTATGTTTTCGTCTCTGTAACAGCTTGCAGTACTTCATTTAATAAACCGCGGCGATCGTAACCTGAAATTTCAATATCAACGTTATACTCAATTTCTTTTTCAGGGCTACCTTCCCACTCTACCTCTAATAATCGTTCTACAGCTTCTTCTGTATGAACATTTACACAATCACGGCGGTGAATTGATACACCTCGGCCTTTCGTAATATACCCAACGATATCATCGCCCGGAACTGGGTTACAGCATTTCGATAAACGGATTAATAAATTATCAGCACCGCTTACCTTTACACCAGAATCCCATTTTCGAATTTTCATCGGTTTACGGACTTCTTTAACTTCAACAATTTCTTCTTCTTCGCGTTGTTTGCGGAACTTGTCCGTTAGTCGCGTAACAATTTGCGAAGCTGTAATTCCGCTATATCCAACTGCTGCAAACATATCTTCTTCATTTGCAAAGTTAAATTTCTCAGCGACGCGTTTTAAGTTATCCGGCGCCAATACTTCTTTCATCTCATACTCTAGACCACGTACTTCCTTTTCAACAAGTTCACGGCCTTTTTCAATATTTTCGTCTCTACGTTGTTTCTTAAAGAATTGACGAATTTTATTTTTCGCATGAGATGTTTGAGCAAGTTTTACCCAATCTTGACTTGGGCCATATGAATGTTTCGACGTTAAAATTTCAATGATGTCGCCTGTTTTTAATTTATAATCCAACGTCACCATTTTACCGTTTACTTTTGCACCAATTGTTTTATTCCCAATTTCCGAATGGACACGATACGCGAAATCAATCGGAACCGATCCAAGTGGTAATTCCATTACATCGCCTTTCGGTGTAAAGACGAATACCATGTCAGAGAATAAATCAATTTTTAATGACTCCATAAATTCTTCTGCATTAGAAGCTTCATTTTGCCATTCTAATATTTGACGGAACCATGTGAGTTTCTTCTCTAATGTACCTGTTGTTTCTGCTGTTTTTCCTTCTTTGTACGCCCAGTGTGCCGCGATCCCGAATTCTGCAATTTCGTGCATTTCTTTCGTACGAATTTGCACTTCAAGTGGATCACCTTTTGGTCCAATTACAGTCGTATGAAGAGATTGATATAGATTTGCTTTTGGCATTGCAATATAATCTTTAAAACGACCTGGCATCGGCTTCCAGCACGTATGAATAATTCCAAGCACCGCATAACAATCTTTAATACTATTTACAACGACACGTACAGCTAATAAATCGTAAATTTCATTGAACTGCTTATTTTGCAGTGCCATTTTACGATAAATACTGTAAATATGTTTCGGTCTTCCAGAAATCTCAGGTTGAATTGCAACTTCTTTTAATTTCTCACGAATACCAGTCATTACTTCGTCTAAGTATTCTTCACGTTCTGCACGTTTACGCTTCATTAAATTTACAATACGATAATATTGTTGGGGATTTAAATAGCGAAGTGACGTATCCTCTAGCTCCCATTTAATAGTACTAATTCCGAGTCTATGTGCTAAAGGTGCAAAGATTTCTAACGTTTCATTCGCTATGCGACGCTGCTTCTCTTGAGGCAAATGTTTCAATGTACGCATGTTATGAAGACGATCAGCTAGTTTAATTAAAATAACTCGAATATCTTGAGCCATTGCAATAAACATTTTGCGATGGTTTTCTGCTTGTTGTTGTTCGTGAGATTTATATTTGATCTTCCCAAGCTTTGTAACGCCATCAACAAGCATAGCAATTTCTTTGTTAAATTCCCGTTCAATATCTTCTAACGTAATCTCTGTATCTTCCACTACATCATGTAAGAAACCTGCTGATACCGTAGCTGGATCCATGTGTAAATCAACTAAAATACCTGCAACTTGAATCGGATGAATAATATACGGTTCACCCGATTTTCTATATTGTTCGCTATGCGCATCACGTGCATATTCATAGGCACGTGCCACTAGCTCAATATCTTCATCCGCTAAATATTGACTTGCTTTCTCGAGTACCTGTTCAGCTGTTAGTACCTGCTCATTTGCCATCGAATCACCTTTTATTGAAAATTGACTTTATCTTTATTTAATAGAATAAATTATATTCTATCATTATAACCCAATGATTGTGAATTGTGAAAAGGAAAAGATTTTACTGACATTTCACCATAATTTTTTGTTCAATTATACAAAAGTACCCGCTCCTCTCCAAGAGATTCACGGGTACTTTTTATCACCGTAGTTTTACCTATATAGTGATTAGTATTTTTCTAATACTAATACATCGTAACCATCTAACATTTTACGACCATCTAAGTAAGTAAGTTCTACTAAGAATGCAATTCCTGCTACAACTCCGCCTAGCTCTTCAACTAACTTAATTGTCGCTTCGATTGTTCCACCTGTAGCTAATAGATCATCTGTAATTAATACGCGTTGACCTGGCTTAATTGCATCTTTATGGATTGTTAAAACATCTTTACCATATTCTTTACCGTAGTCAACTGTAATTACTTCACGTGGTAATTTTCCTAATTTACGAACTGGCGCAAATCCTACTTCTAACGCATAAGAAACTGGGCAACCGATAATGAAACCACGAGCTTCTGGTCCTACTACAACATCGATATCTCTTTCTTTTGCGTACTCAACGATTGCGTCTGTTGCTGCTTTGTATGCTTTACCGTCATTCATTAAAGGTGTAATGTCTTTAAACACAATACCTTCTTTCGGATAATCCGGTACAATTGCGATATGTTGCTTGAAATCCATATTTCTGAATCCTCCTCAGATCTAAAAGGTTTGTAAATACAAATCCTTTACCCTAACTGTTCTACTTCTTTATGATTACGAATCGTTTCAAACCATGTATATAGTTGCTGATATGTGCTATAAACCAATTCTTTTTCTAATTGTAAGTGGTTCATTTTCTCACGATATGTGTTCGATTCAATTAAATCACGCTTTTGTTTTTTGTCTGCCATAAAAATGACGCCATCTTTTATTGTAACAAATTCTAACTCAAAAAACACCTGTGTCATGAAATTTACTGTATCTTTTGACCAACCTTTATGACGACATAGTTGTTCTCCATATTGTCTTAAAGAAAATGGTGTTTTTTGGCTTAAGAAAGAATAGTACCATTTAAAGTGTTCTCTCGTCGGAACTGTACTAAATAAGTGGTTATTCTCTTGATAAAATAGCGTATAAATTCGCGCTGGGAATCCTACCTTAAATAGCTCACGTAATTCATCTGTTCCTTTTGGTAAATCAAGTAACACGATATATTGATCATCTAAATGCGTTACTTCTGAAGCATGCATGAGCTTTTCTTTATAGCTCTCTAAAGAAAATTTATTCAATACCTCTTCAGAAAAATACACCATTGTTATTTTTTCTTTCGGAAGTTCTGCTAAATTTGCTTCTGCATTACGCATACTACGCCAATCAAATAATTGCCACGCCTCTACAGCAATATCTTGTACCATTAGTTGTGGCTTCTTAAAGTTATTCCATTCATTAATAGACGCTTCTCCTATTACAGATACTTTTGCAACTGGAGAGATTTCTTTCGCATATGCACCAAAGCCAAATCCAATTGTATCCAGTGTTGCTTGTCCATCACGAAGAGCCATTTTTAAATGAGAGCCATCTGATCCGATTGCGCGAATGCTTTCTAACTCTGCATCTTTTACTGCAATACGTGGTTTCGGATTTCCAACACCAAACGGGGCTAGTTTTTGCATATCTTCAATTGCCGCTAGCGTTACATCCTCTACTTTACAAAAAACATCAACTGCTGTAATTGGAATAAAATCTTCTTCTGTTAAAATTGCATCTGCTTGTTCATTTAAGCAGCGACGTAATTCATCTACATCATTCATATGTAGCGTCATTCCCGCTGCCATCGGATGCCCTCCGAAGTGTGGTAATAACTCTCTACAATCTGATAAATTTGCAAACAAATCAAATCCTGCAATACTACGTGCTGAGCCTTTTGCTGTTTCTTTTATAGGATCAATGCTTAATACAATCGTCGGACGATAAAAACGTTCAACTAATTTCGAAGCAACAATTCCAATTACCCCTGGGTTCCAGCCTTCTTTCGCAAGTACTAATACTTTATTTTCTTCTGGTGGGAAGTTATTTTCCACTTCAGCGATAGCCTCTTCTGTAATTTGCTTTACAATATCTTTTCGCAGTTTGTTCAGCTCATCAATTTCTTCAGCTAGCTCTTTCGCTTCCTCTGGATCATCTGATAATAAAAGGTGTACAGCCGGCGCAGCATCTTCTAAACGCCCAACCGCATTAATACGAGGTGCAATTGAGAAACCAATACTCTCTTCGGTAATTTCACTTTGCGAAACGTTAGCAACTTTAAACAATGCCTTCAAACCAATATTTCTCGTCATACGCATATGTTTTAAACCGCGTTTCACTAGCAACCTATTTTCACCATGAAGTGATACTAAATCGGCTACTGTACCAATTACTGCGATCTCTAATAAATGTTCTGGTACACGGCCTAATAGTGCATGCGCAACTTTAAACGCAACACCTACACCAGCTAAATAGTGAAACGGATATACACCGCCATCTAATTTCGGATGTATAATCGCAAGTGCTTCTGGCAATTCTGGCGGTGGCTCATGGTGATCTGTAATAATTAGATCTATTCCAAGCTCTTTCGCTACATTCGCTTCATGTACCGCTGCAATACCAGTATCGACAGTAATAATTAGCGAGAACCCTGCGCTATGCGCCCAACGAAATGCTTCTTCGTTCGGTCCATACCCTTCTGTAAAACGATTTGGAATGTAAAATTCTACTTCTGCACCTAATTCTTGAAGAGCAAGATATAAAACTGTCGTACTACTTACTCCGTCCGCATCGTAATCACCAAATATTAATATTTGCTCTCCATTTTGAATCGCCTTATTTACACGTTCTACCGTTCTATCCATTCCTTCTAATAAAAATGGATCATGAAATTCTTGATTTTCTGTATTTAAAAAATCTAAAATCTTATCTTCTGTATCGAGTCCTCTACCGAGGAATAACGAAACGACAAGTGGCGATAACTGTAATTTACTTGCTAATTCACTCACTCGCTCGTCATTATATTCTTTTTCTTTCCAACGCGTCTTCGGTTGTAACACGAAATCACCCCTTAACCTGTTCATTATACAAGACAGATTAAGGGGTGACAATATAATGCAAACTACGATGCAATATCTATATACTAAAATGTTAATGATGTTTAATTTGGAGAATACGGATTTATATGTACGAATACATTTTGTACATTATCTTGTTTCATAAGTATTTCTTTCACATGTTTTCCAATACGGTGTCCTTCTTCTACAGTAATGTATGGATCTACGGACACTTTAATATCGACAATAACATAATGACCATGCTCCCGTGCATATAAAGAACCAATTTTTTTCACACCATCTACTTGAAGAACTGCTTCTCTAAGCGGAATAACATCCTCCTCATGAAGAACATGGTCAAGCGTTGCATGAATTGCTTCCGCTCCAATGCTCCATGCCATTTTTACAACAAGAAGTGAAACAACTAATCCCGCAATTGGATCAGCGTATACAAGCCAGTCTATACCAAGCTCACCACCTATTATAGCTGCACAAATACCGATTAAAGCTGCAATTGAAGAAAATACATCCGAACGGTGCTCATATGCATTTGCAATAATTGCATCACTGTTTACTCTTTTCCCTAATCGGAATTTATATTGAAACATTCCTTCTTTCACGACGATTGAAAGAACAACAGCAAATATCGTAATTCCTTTCGGCGGTTCTAGTTCTTGCGAAAAAGCTTTTATAGACGAAATCGCGATTTCAAGTCCCACAATAAATAATAATACCGCAACAATAATCGCTGAAATCGATTCCGCTTTACCATGACCATACGGATGATCCTCATCAGGTGGCTGCTTTGCCGCTCGCAATCCAAAAAGTACAGCTAGCGAACCTATTACATCTGATGCAGAATGCACGGCATCCGCTAATAGCGCTTTACTGTTCCCAATATAACCAATTACCGCCTTTACAATCGCTAATATAATATTACCAACGATCCCGACAATAGCACCAAACTCGGCCTGTTTAAAACGTTCATCTTTTTCCATAATTAAAATCCCTTCTTTTCTTAACCTATCTTTTTATTTTAACAAAAACAGCGATAGCACCACCACTTTCTTCCATCTTCTTTCTGTTAAAAAGTTGCTATCTTATTGTATCCACAAACGAAAAAAGAGATGCCTCATAAAGAGACATCATCTTTTCTATACTTGCGGTTCAGATTCTACTTTCTCAACCTTCTTCTTGTTTTTTCCCTTTTTCAAACGACGGTTTTCAAGCATTAACCAAATTTGAGAGGCAACGAAAACAGAAGAGTACGTACCTACAATTAATCCAACAAGTAACGCAAACGAGAAGTTACGTAGTGACTCACTACCGAAGATAAGCAGTGCAATTACTGGGAATAACACTGTTAATACGGTGTTAATCGAGCGACCAAGCGTTTGGCGAATACTTGCATTTACGATTTCTTCTAGATCTTTTATATCGCGCACTCGTTTTTTCTGTTTGTATAATTCACGGTTTCTATCAAATGTAACAATCGAGTCATTAATAGAATAACCGATGATTGTTAGTACTGCAGCAATAAACGTTAAGTCTACCTCTAGTTGGAAAATACTAAACATAACAATCATAACGAATGCGTCATGTAATAATGCAAGCACTGCAGATAACGCATACGTAAATCGGAAACGAATACTTACGTATAAAATGATAACCGCAGAAGCAATTAATACTGCGATAAATGCATTTCGTGCAATTTCTTTACCAATTGTCGGTGAAACTGTACTTACGTTTGGATCTGTACCATATTTATCGTGGAAGAATGTTTTTGTTTTCGCAATTTCATCTTTTGATAAAACACCTAATGTACGAACTGCGAAACCTTTATTGTCATCTCCAGTCGGTACAATATTTTCTTCCTTCACATCAATGTTCAATTCTTTAAAATCTTTATGAACATCAGACACAGTAACGGCTTGTTTTGATTGCAAGTCGATACGTGTACCACTCGCAAAGTCAATACCAAGATTCAATTTGAAAATTGGTAAGATAATTGCACCCGCAATTACAACTACAATCGAGAAGATAAGGAATTTATGACCGATATTTACGAAATTAATACGATCAAATCTCGTTGGCGGATGTACTACCCCTTTTGTTAATGGAATAATATCCTTTTGTTTCACACCAAAATATCCTGGTTTTTTATCAAAGTAACGGCTCTTTACAAGTAAACCTAGTAAGAAACGAGTACCGAATACGTTCGTAATAAAACCAACTAAAATACTTACGATTAAACTTGTTGCGAATCCTTTTACAGAGCTATTACCATAAACGAATAACACACCAGCTGCTGCAAGAGTTGTAACGTTTGCATCTAGAATTGTTGCTAATGAACGATGGTTACCAGCGCGGAATGCCGACATCATGGACTTACCAATTTTCAACTCTTCTTTCAGTCTCTCGTACGTAATAATATTCGCATCAACTGCGATACCTACTCCGAGCACTAACGCCGCAATACCTGGCAACGTAAGAACTGCATGCATCCAGTTAAAGACAAGTAATGTAACGAAAATGTATAAACCTAACATAATAACCGCTACAAGTCCTGGTAAACGGTAGAATACAAGCATAAATAAGAAAATAAGAGCGATACCAATCGCACTAGCGAAAATCGTTTGCTCTAACGCTTGTTGACCAAATTTCGCTCCAACAGATGTTGAATACATTTCTTTTAAATCAACAGGAAGTGCACCTGCATTTAATAAAGATGAAAGTTGTTTCGCACTTTCAACTGTGAAGTTTCCACCTACGATAGATACTTCAGCTTGGTTAAATACTTGGTTTACTGTTGCTGCTGATAAGAATTTCGGATTCGGTTTTGCAGATTCTGCTTTGTACGAATCTTTTCCTTCTTCAAAATCAAGCCAAATTACCATTAAATTCGTTGGTGGTGGCATTTTTGAAATTTTTTCAGTTACTTCACGGAATTTTTCAGCGCTCTTTAGTGTAAGACCTACGCTCGCACGGCCTTGCTCATCAAATGTTTGCTTCGCTCCGCCGCCTTTTAAATCCGTTCCGTCCATAAGAAGATTATCATCTACATCACGGAATGTTAATTTCGCTTGTGTTGATAACATTTCACGTGCTTTTTGCTGATCTTGTACACCAGCAAGCTGTACACGAATTCGATCTTGCCCTTCGATTTGAATGTTCGGCTCACTTACACCGAGAACATTGACACGATTCTCAAGAGCACCTACTGTACTTACAAGTACGTCTCGATCGATTTTGTCACCTTTTTTGGCTGGTTTTACTTCATACAGAATTTCAAAACCACCGCGAAGGTCTAGTCCTAGACTAATTCCTTTTGCTATGTCTTTTCCTGCCGCACCAATTACTCCACCGATTAATAAAACGATGAGGAAAAAGGCGGCAATTCTCGTACCACGCTTTGCCATATGTACCCTCTTTCCGCTACTAACACTTTAAATAAATCTCTTACGATTCACTTTTACACGTGTGCATACGTCTAGTTAGTAGACTTCCTTTCTATAATTTTGCTAGCTCATCACTAGCTGTGCCGGTACGTTTTCACGATACCTGCACTTTCATTATTTGTTTTCTCTCTTCACTACCTCCTTTATATATGATCTTAGACATAATTATTTCCTGATTATCAATACCTATCATTATACTGCAAAAGGAAGAACAAACCAATTGCAGTCGGTTATTTATTTTCATATTCATCAAATGACCAAAGTGGCGCTTGATATGCTTCAACAGTTAAATATGTCATATATTCATTAGCACTTACTGTTAATACGTCATTAACTAATTCATACAATCTAACATCGCTGTCTATCTTCTTCCACTTTTTCACTTTAAGAAACTTCCAAATGTCATCATCTGTCACTCTGTCGTAGCCGAACATTTGAAACTCTTCTACTTTACTTTCTAAAACGACTTGTAACTGTCCGCGGTATGATTCTACCAAAGCCTCTCTATCTAACATCTATAACATCTCCTTCTTATTTCGCACGAAAAGTCGCTTTTATTCCCGCTCTAATGGACAGCAATAACTACTTTCAAGAGCACTATCATATTTCACTCTCTTAAATGCTTGTCATTCTTGTCTCGTACGTGCATATAAATTATTGTAAATCATTCCATTGATTTTGAGAAGGTAGGAGAAGAACATGACGAGACAAAGCTTTTTAAAAGGCGCATTTATTTTAATGATAGCCGGCTTTATTACAAAAATACTCGGCTTTATCAACCGCATAGTAATGGCACGTATTTTGGGAGAAGAAGGCGTTGGTCTTTATATGATGGCCGTTCCTACATTCATTTTAGCAATTACATTGACACAAATTGGTCTTCCTGTCGCAATCGCAAAATTTGTAGCAGAAGCGGAAGCTGTGAACGATAAACAAAGAGTTAAAAAAATATTAACCGTATCACTAGCTGTTACATCCGTTATTAGTATTATTTTAACAATCGGAATTATGTTCCTCACACCTATTTTAGCAAAAACATTATTAACCGACGAAAGAACGTACTATCCATTAATGGCCATTTTGCCCGTTGTTCCTGTTATTGCTGTTTCTTCTGTTTTGCGTGGTTATTTTCAAGGGAAACAAAACATGAAACCTAGCGCTTATGCGCAAGTTCTAGAACAAGTCGTCCGCATTACCATTATCGCTATATGCATTCAATTATTTTTACCTTACGGCATAGAATACGCTGCAGCCGGCGCTATGTTATCAGCTGTTCTCGGTGAAGTTGCATCGTTATTATTTTTACTCACGTTATTTCAGCGAGAAAAACATTTATCAATACGCTCTGGATTTTTCACTACTGTAAAGGAAAGCAAAGGGACATTTTATTCTCTGATGGATATTGCCCTTCCAACTACAGGAAGTCGTTTAATCGGCTCCGTTTCATATTTTTTTGAACCTATTGTCGTTATGCAAAGCTTAGCAATCGCTGGTGTCGCTGCTTCTGTTGCAACCCAGCAATACGGTATATTAAACGGTTATGCATTCCCGCTTCTATCACTACCCGCCTTTATTACATACGCTCTCTCTACAGCGCTCGTCCCTTCTATTAGTGAAGCAATGGCAAAAAGACAACATAAATTAGTGGAGCACCGTTTACAACAAGCACTTCGAATTTCATTAATTACCGGCGGATGGTCTGTCGTTATATTATACGTATTCGCTTCTCCTGTTTTAACTCTTATGTATGGATCAGACAGCGCAACAGCATTCATTCAACTTCTTGCGCCTTGCTTTTTATTTCATTATTTCCAAAGTCCACTTACCTCTGTTTTGCAAGCTTTAAACTTAGCAAGAGCTGCAATGATGAATACATTTATTGGAGCCATCGTGAAATTAATCGTTATTTTTGTACTAGCATCAAGGCCAGAATTTCAAATGATGGGGGTTGCTCTCGCTATTGCAGCAAATATTGTAACAGTAACATTTCTTCACTACGCTACTGTTTTAAAAAAGATTACATTTACCATTTACGCAAAAGACTATATTTTCGGCGGACTTGCCATCGGTATCGCAGGCGCCTTCGGTTTTTATCTTCATAAATATATTATTTTCTCTCATGCCCTTGGCATACAAACATTATGGGAAATCACTTTAACAACAATTGTTTATATCGTACTTCTCTTCACTTTCAAACTCATTCGAAAAGAAGAGTTAAGTCGTCTCCCTATCATTCGTAAACTTTCATTTTTGAAATAAGGTGAAACTTTAATCAGTGGGGTAATCTCCACTGATTATTAGTTACACTAATCATTCTTACTCTTTCAAAGAATAAGTCTCTAATTTTCTTTTACATCAACAAAAAATTTTCCGTTTTGAAAACTACAGTATAAAATTTGTGTTACATCATTATAACCTAAGTTTTTTAATTTCTCAATAAGCCATGCATCTGTATGTTCAATCATTTGTAAATGACTAGATTGAATTTCTCCATCAATAATAAGAGGAAGCGTAAACTGCAATGTATCTTGTTTATTTTTTTGTTTTTGAAAGACAGATAACTTCCCAGACGGTTCCAAAATAGCATATTCTACATCCCGAATATCTCCAACTCCTTGTTCCCTTAATTGCATCATTAAATCATCTATATTATAACGTTGCTTTCTCATCTTCTTTTCATCAATCTTTCCCGCGTTTACAAGAATAGCCGGCTCACCTTCTATTAAATGCCGAAAGCGTTGATACTTTAGGGAAATGACTGACAAAATAATTTGGATGCACATAAGAAAAGTCATCGGAACTAATTGATGCCAAAGTGATTTATCGGTATTTTCAATTGCCACTACAGCCATTTCTCCAAGCATAATAAATACGACTAAATCTAATACACTTAGCTCTCCTATCTCACGTTTACCCATAAGACGAAAAATAATTAAGATGATGATATACAAAAGCATTGTCCGTCCAATTATTGATATCCATTCCATTTCTACATCTCCTCGTATATTAATATTTAAGCCCTATTACAGGCTTAGATTTTCTTCTTAATAAGAGCCCTATAAATAAAAATACTTGGACGTCTCAAGATATTTCTAGATAATGATTGTAGGATCATTTGGGACAATTCTTTCACCTCCTGTGGATTTACCACATTTGAAGAGTGTTTCTCAGTGAACGTGCGGGACTCCCTACTCGCAGGCTGAGCAGCCTGCCCCTCGAACCTAGATGATAGTAGCTCTAGGGCGGCTTTCGATTCAGGACTAGCTCTCATACACGAGGTTGTTGGTCGGCGTACACACTAGAGATATCTCGAGACGTCCAAGAAATGATTCTAATATAGAAGGGAGGTCTCTTACATGAGATTATTTGTTGGTTTAGATGTAAGTTCGTTTGATATGAAAGTTTGCTTTTTAAATGGTGATGGAGAAAAACTGGATTCTTTTTCGGTCAGTAATGACCTACCAGGAGCTACTACACTCAAAGAAAAATTATTACAGTGTGTTGCAGGGAAAGAGGTCGACATCCTTAAGATTGGCCTAGAATCCACCTCTGTTTACAGCTTTCATCCTTCTATGTTTCTTCACCATGATATAGATTTACAGCGTTTTGGAGCAAAAGTATTTCTCCTAAACCCAAAGCAAGTCGCAAATTTTAAGAAAAGCTATTCTGACATGAATAAAACCGATGAGATTGATGCCTATGTCATTGCTGATTACTTACGATTTGGCCGCAATCAAATGTCTATCGTAAAAGAAAGCCAGTACGTGGCACTGCAGCAATTAACTCGATCACGATACCAACTTGTCAAAATGTTAACGAAAGAAAAACAACACTTTCTTCAACACCTAAGTTTTAAATGTAATACATTTTCACAAGAGGTGGATACTTCCGTATTTGGTAGCGCCATGACAGAACTATTTCTTGAAAAATTCAGCTTAGAGGAACTAGCTAATATGCCTTTAGAAGAACTCGCTGAGTTCCTACAGGAAAAAAGTCGAAACCGTTTTGGTGATCCAAAATGCGTAGCAGCATCCATTCAAAAAGCTGTGAAAGCTTCTTATCGCTTGGATAAGGTTGTAGAAGATTCAATAGATGTCATCTTAGGTACATCCATCGCAGTCATTCGTACGTTTCAACAGCAAATCAAGGAATTAGAAAAGTCTATTAAAAAAATCATGGCTGGTTTGACCCAAACACTTGAATCTATTCCTGGAGTAGGTCCTGTTTTCGCTGCCGGTATCATTGCTGAAATTGGCCAAATCGAAAGATTTGACGATGAAACAAAAATAGCCAAATACGCTGGATTATACTGGCGAAAGCACCAATCTGGTCGTTTTACAGCTGAAGATACTTCATTATCCCGTACAGGTAATCATTACTTGCGTTATTACTTAGTTGAAGCCGCCAATTCAGTAAGAAAGCATGTATCAGATTATCAAGAGTATTACGTGAAAAAATATAATGAAGTACCAAAACATCAACACAAACGTGCACTCGTTCTAACCGCAAGAAAATTTGTGCGATTGGTGGATGCGCTACTACGTAGCCACCAACTTTTTACGCCTGGAAGGTGTGTGAAAGAATGACATAAATTTTTGTCATCGCTACCTTTCATTATTTTCCAGTAAATTACATTCGTTACTGGTTTAGTTTCGTGATGCCTTTTTTAAACAAATTGACCTTTGGCAACTTTAAACTTTGTTATTTCTCAGTTGACATACTACCGCAGGTCTTTTTTACGTATAGACTCCCCTATAAAAAAGAAACTAGTCTAACTTAGACAAAAGGAAAATATGCTTGTATTAAAAAGGGGGAATGCATAAATGGATGGAACGAAAAAATTATCAACTGCAATTGGCTTCGGTATTGTTACACTACTAATTCTCGCATCTATTACTAGTATGATTATGGCTCTTTTATTAAAGTTTACGAATATAAACGAAGGGACATTAACCGTTACTATTTTTATACTCGCTCTTTTATCTATGCTTATGTCTGGATTTACTGCCGGCAAAAAGGCTCAAGGAAAAGGTTGGCTAGTAGGTCTCACAACAGGTCTCACGTTCACTATACTCGTTTTTCTAGTTAACTATTTAGGCTTTTCTCAAACTTTATCGAACTCACAATTACTTTATCAATTAGCATTAATGGGGGCGAGTACACTCGGTGGTATTTTCGGTGTAAATATGTCAAAGCAAAGTAACTAAAAAAGGCCCTGCATATTTCATGCAGGGCCTTCCAAATTAGTTTTTCACAACTTCACGAATCGCATTGCGATCGAACGTTAAGTGTGAACCACCAGATTTAATAACAATTTTCGTCTCATCTACTGATTCGATTGTACCGTGTAAACCACCGATTGTTACGATAGCATCACCTTTTGCTAACTCACTTTGCATTTGAGCAACTGCTTTTTGACGTTTTTGTTGCGGGCGAATTAATAAGAAATAGAAAATCGCAAACATCGCAACGATCATAACGATATTCATCATACCTGCATTCATCTTTTGTTCCTCCTTTTAAATTATGTATTAGAAGTTTTTAGCATTCGGTTTATTAAAGCCATACTGTTCAAAGAACTCTTCGCGGAAATCGCCAAGACGGTCTTCACGAATAGCTTGTCTCACCTGCTCCATTAAGTTTAACAGAAAATGAAGGTTGTGATAAGACGTTAAACGAATTCCGAACGTTTCATCACATTTCATTAAGTGACGAATGTACGCACGAGAGTAGTTTTTACATGTGTAGCAATCACAGTTTGGATCAAGCGGACCGAAGTCTCTTGCGAATTTCGCATTTTTTACAACGAGGCGACCTTCACTTGTCATACATGTACCATTTCGAGCGATACGAGTTGGAAGTACGCAGTCAAACATATCAATACCACGAATTGCGCCATCGATTAACGAGTCAGGAGAACCTACTCCCATTAAGTAACGAGGCTTATTATCTGGAAGAAGTGGTGTTGTAAACTCAAGTACACGGTTCATAATATCTTTCGGTTCGCCTACAGATAAACCACCTACAGCGTAACCAGGGAAGTCCATTGAAACAAGATCTTTCGCACTTTGACGACGAAGCTCTTCGTACTCTCCCCCCTGTACAATACCGAATAAACCTTGATCTTGCGGACGTTCATGCGCTTTTAAGCAACGTTCTGCCCAGCGGCTCGTACGCTCTACAGATTTCTTCATATATTCAAAAGTAGCTGGGAATGGTGGACACTCATCAAATGCCATCATAATATCTGAACCTAATGCATTTTGGATTTCCATCGCTTTTTCTGGTGATAAGAATAATTTATCTCCATTTAAGTGATTACGGAAGTGAACGCCTTCCTCTTCAATACGACGGAAGTCACTTAAACTGAATACTTGGAAACCACCAGAGTCTGTTAAGATTGCACGATCCCAGTTCATAAATTTATGCAAGCCGCCTGCTTCACGAATAATTTCATGACCTGGACGTAGCCATAAATGATACGTATTACTTAAAATAATGCCAGAATCCATTGCTTTTAATTCTTCTGGTGACATTGTCTTAACTGTTGCAAGTGTACCAACTGGCATAAATGTTGGTGTATCAAATGAACCGTGCGGCGTATGCACACGACCTAAACGGGCACCCGTTTGTTTACATGTCTTAATAAATTCATAACGAATTGCTGTCATAACTTACTCCTTTTATTTGTTTCTCATTTTAGCGTGAGATGCAACGAACATTGCATCACCGAAGCTAAAGAAACGATATTTTTCTTTTACTGCTTCATTATAAGCATGAAGTACATTATCTCTATTTGCAAATGCACTTACAAGCATAATTAATGTTGATTTCGGTAAATGGAAGTTTGTAATTAAACCATCAATTGCTTTAAATTCATATCCCGGATACATGAAAATATCTGTCCACCCAGAAGCGGCGCAGAGCTTACCGTCATGATCTGTTGCAATTGTTTCTAACGTACGAGTTGATGTCGTACCTACAGTAATAATACGTCCACCATTCTCTTTCACACGATTTAATAATGCCGCTGTCTCTTCAGACATATGATAATATTCTGCGTGCATATGGTGTTCTTCAATCGTGTCTGCAGAAACTGGTCTAAATGTTCCAAGTCCTACGTGAAGTGTAATGAATGCTAACTGAACGCCTTTTTGCTTTAACTTCTCAAGTAACTCTTCTGTAAAGTGAAGTCCCGCAGTCGGCGCTGCTGCTGAACCGATTTCTTTCGCATATACTGTTTGATAGCGATCGCGATCTTCCAGCGTCTCTTTAATATATGGAGGAAGCGGCATTTCCCCAAGTTCATCTAAAATTTCATAGAAGATGCCATCATATGAAAATTCAAGCTGGCGTCCACCTTGATCTGCAGTTCCTGTGCAAGTTGCTTTTAATTTCCCTTCGCCAAAAGAGATAACAGTTCCTTCTTTTACACGTTTCGCTGGCTTTACAAGCGTTTCCCACTTATCACCTTCTTCTTGTTTTAAAAGAAGTACTTCAATGTGCGCGCCTGTATCTTCTTTCACACCGTGCAAACGAGCAGGCATAACTTTCGTTTCATTTAAAACTAAGCAATCCCCCTCATGTAAGTAAGAAAGAATATCCGTAAAATGTTTATGCTCAATATCACCTGTTTCACGGTCTAACACCATTAATCTTGATGTTTCACGATCTTCTAACGGGACTTGTGCAATAAGTTCTTCTGGTAAATGAAAATCAAACAGATTTATATCCATAGCTATATCCACCTATTTCTTATTTAAATCGATTTATTATATACATAATAAAAGATAATACAATACTTAACACAATACATGTAATGATAGGAAAATAAAAGGTAACGTTTCCTTTTTTCACAAAAATATCGCCTGGAAGCCTTCCAATGAACTTCCAAGCTAATCCAACAACGATGAGTAAGATCCCGGCTGTAATAAGCAGCTTTGGCATCTCCGTCATACGTTTGGTATCTCCATTCCGAAATGTTCATACGCAAGCGGCGTTACAATTCGGCCCCTTGGCGTTCGTTGTAAAAAGCCAATTTGTAATAAATACGGCTCATACACATCTTCAATCGTATGAGATTCTTCTCCAATTGTTGCTGAAACCGTTTCTAATCCAACTGGACCGCCACGGAATTTCTCAATAATACCAAGCAGTAATTTATGATCAATATGATCTAGACCTAATTTATCTACTTGCAGTAGCTCTAATGCCATTTGTGTAATTTCCATCGTAACCGTTCCGTTACCACGAACTTGCGCGAAATCACGTACACGTCTTAAAAGACGATTCGCAATACGAGGTGTACCACGAGCACGTCTTGCAATTTCTAATGCAGCTAACGAATCGATTTCAACTTCAAATACTTCTGCTGTACGTTCAACAATCGCAGAAAGCTGATCTACTGTGTAGTACTCTAACCTTGAAAGTACACCGAAGCGGTCACGAAGCGGTGCCGATAATGCTCCAGCACGTGTTGTTGCTCCAACTAATGTAAATGGCGGTAAATCTAGGCGTACAGAACGTGCTGAAGGCCCTTTTCCAATTACAATATCAAGGCAAAAGTCTTCCATCGCAGGATACAATACTTCTTCAATTGATCTATGCAAACGATGAATTTCATCAATAAATAATACATCCCCTGGCTGAAGCGCTGTTAATACAGCAGCTAAATCTCCTGGTCTTTCAATTGCGGGACCTGAAGTTGTTCTAACATTAACGCCCATCTCATTGGCAATAATATTCGCAAGCGTCGTTTTACCAAGACCTGGTGGTCCATATAAAAGCACGTGATCTAACGTTTCTTCACGCATTTTCGCCGCTTCAATAAATACTTCTAAATTATGTTTTGCTTTATCTTGGCCAATATACTGACGGAGCGTCTGTGGCCGTAATGAATATTCTAAATCCGCATCTTCATATGCAGATTCCCCTGAAAGGAGACGTTCGTCCATTATACTCACCTCTTACCATTTAGTAAAAGACTAAGTGCCTTTTTAATATACTGATCCGTCGTTAATGATTCTTTTAATAACTCTGGTACAACACGAGAAACTTCGCGTTCTGCGTATCCAAGTGCGCGGAGAGCTTCCAGTGCCTCATCAAGCTCAGCTGATGAACCTTTCTTCTCATCAAAACGTTCTGTGTCTGAGAATAAATCAACAAATGCATCTGGTACGACATCTGCTAGTTTTCCTTTTAAATCTAAAATCATTTGGCGTGCTGTTTTCTTTCCGACGCCTGGGAATTTCACTAAAAACTTCTCATCTTCATGCTCAATCGCTTGAACGACCTGTCCTGTTTGACCAGAAGCTAAAATTGCAAGAGCTCCTTTTGGCCCAATGCCAGACACGCCTAACAACTTTGTAAATAATAAACGCTCTTCACGTGTTTTAAACCCGTAAAGTGCCATAATATCTTCTCTCACATAATGATATGTATAGACACGGATTTCTTGCTTACTTCTTTGAAATACATACGGATTTGGTGTGAAAATTTGATAACCAATTCCATTATGATCAATTACGACATATTCCGGCCCTACATACTCCACGTAACCTGTAACATATTCAAACAAAATACGATCTCTCCCTCTTAAATCATGTATTCCATTTTAACATATTTAATGATAGAAAAGCGAGACTGCCCCAACAAATGTTCTCCACTTGAAACTTCTGTTATTTTCCATTGACAGAAAGGTTAAAGCACCTTAATATACAGAAGTCGATAATGATTATCAATACTAATTAAAGGGGTTACATCAGGATGAAACGTAAGCTATTTATTTTATTTACTATTATGCTCGTTGTTCTTTCTATCGTTGGCTGTTCTTCTCAAAAAGAAGAATCGAAGGCAAAAGAACAACCGAAAACAAAAGTTGTAAAACATGCTAAAGGTGAAGCTACAATTCCAGTAAATCCAAAGAGAATTGTTGACTTATCTGGATCAACAGAAGAACTATTACTTCTTGGACACAAACCTGTTGGTACAGCAAATACATATAAAGATAAAATCCAAGATCACTTAACAGACAAGTTAGATGGAGTAAAAGCAGTAGGTTGGTACTGGGCACCTAAAGTTGATTTAGAAGCTGTTACTGCTTTAAAACCAGACTTAATTATTTTAAACAACCGTCAATTGAAAATTTATGATCAACTAGAAAAGGTTGCACCTACAGTTGTTCTAGAAACAAACTTAGAAGACTGGCGTGGTAAGTTTAAAGAAGTAGGTAAGCTATTTGACGAAGAGAAGAAAGCGGACAAATGGATTGCAGACTACGATAAGAAAGCAGACTCTTTATCTAAAAAAATTAAAGAGAAAACAAAAGATGAGAACTTTATGTTCGTCGCAGTTACACCACAAAACTTCCGTGTATACGGTAGCTTCGGATACGGTGACATCATCTTTAACGACTTAAAACTTCCAGCAACAAAAGGCACAGATTTAAAACAAACGATGGCGCAAGTATCGCTAGAAGGTCTTGTTGCATTCCAACCTGATCAAATGTTCGTTGTAAACTTCGGCGGCGAAGCTGATAAAGTTTACGAAGACTACAAAAACAGTGCTGTTTGGAAAGACAATAAAGCAGTTAAAAACAATCACGTATATGAAGTATCAAATGAAGTCTTCAATACGAAAGCATTCAATCCAATCGGAAAAGATATGCTAATTGATGAAATCGCAAAAGAAATTTTAGCTAAAAATAAATAAGAAAAAAGCAGCTCACCATGAGCTGCTTTTTTTCTTACTTTGAACTGCGTATTGCTTCATTTTTTCAATCGTCTTCACAAAACCTTCTTTTGATTTAATACGAATGCCACGTTTCAATTTCGCACGTTCATAGCTCTCAAGCTTTTTCATATCAATTTGAAAGAAAGAATGGATCGCATTATCACTTTTCGGTACACCTTTGAAAATTTGTAATATCCCTTCCTCTGAAACACCAAAATACCCGCTCGTTTTCAATAACGGAGAAATATCATCAACTTTCTTTTGCAATACAATTTGTACATCATCACGATCAACGAGCTGCCATTCTTTATACTGCTGTAAAAACTTTTCTAAATCCGTCACTTTTTCTGTAAGTATTTCTTCGCTTACTTCGCCATCAACATACATACGCTCTAATAAAATTGTAACCTCAGGTTCTTTTTTCGTTACTTCTGGTACTGGCCCTTCCGCCTTCACATTCGTTTCATAAACGAAACAAAACATCATAACGAAAGCTTGCATCGCAATCAGTATCCATTTCATTTCCGTTCACCTCTTTTAGGCAAGATCATACTTTCATTAGTAGTTTTTCCGGAAATGGGGGTTTTATCCATATTACATTTCTTTCGAAAAATAAAAAATGCAGATAAGGGTTTACCTCATCTGCATGTATCATTTACTTTTATATAAAATGAAAGACGCCTGCAAAGCAGGCGTCTTGATGCGTTTACGGCGAGAGACCAGGCGACCACATTCGCGTGTTTAGCACTTAAGCATATCTCTCGTCTTACGTAAATTAGCTCATCGCTTTGCTAATATAACATTAATAAAGTATAAGTGCAACATGTTTATAAAAATATTTTATTTCCTCTTTCATCCAAATTATTTTATGTAAATTATAAATTGATAATTGCAATATATATGTTACAATTAATGTGACAGCGAAATCATAATAAGCAGGGGATGAATATTATGAAAAAAATAAAGGATGAACGCCTCATTCTTCAAATGTTAAAAAACATACGTATTGTCTTTCTTTTTCAATACATTGGCGTAGTTGGAATTTTAGGCTATATCGGATTCACTGAAGGCATTGATCAAATTACGAAATCTCCATTGTGGCTATTATTTATGTTTACAAGTATTTTACTTGCTTATTTACAGTTAAGTGTTTCAATCGATGTAGAAGAAGGCGAAAAGGAAATACAGTTAACTCCTTATTACAAACTTGTCTTCCACTCCCTTATTGTAGGAATCGTTACGGCTATTATTTATATTATTTTCAGTCCAGAAAGACCTCTATTTGAAGCTATTTCAACAGGTAGTATTCTTTTCATATGCTTTTTAGTTTCTTATTCCGTTAGTTATTTTATTAAAAAACGTCGCTTACAAGACAACGATGAATAAAGAGGAAGGGCTATCCCTTCCTCTTTTGTTTTGTTATCGCACTGTACCAGTTAAACCGTAACGAATGTCTCGGAACATATTCACTATGTCACGATTAAAATCGTTTGTAACTGTACCGTTACGTAGACGCGTACTCATTGCATCGACACGAGTAAACATATCATTTCTTACAGAAACATATACGTTTCTGTTTCCAACTTCATTTGCAACAGCTTGACGAATTTCGTTAGCCATCGCCGTTTCATTTGTCACTGTGTTACGTGGTTTTACCGCAATCGCTACATCGTTTCCATATACAACTGTAGACACACGGTCTACGTTATTCATACGTTTCACACGATTTGTTATTCTTTCAGCTGTTTTACCATCATTGTTAATGTATGAATTGTTCATTGTAATATTACGAGTTGGATGCGGATTAGCAATTTGTCCATTGTAATTTACATCTCGATAATAATTGTATCCTGTATCGTTACGACCATTTCTATATGTTACATAATCTGTATAACGATCATTACGTGTCACATTATCACGATACTGGTGTGTATCATTATAAGATGTACGCTCGTAATTGTAGTTACGTCCATCCATTGCATTGTTATCTTTCGGTGTACCACATGCAGCTAATGCACTGGTAACTAACAAAGAAGCAGCAATCACTTTTACTTTCGTATTCAATACAAAAACCCCCTCTGTTAGAATGAGCTTCTCTACTGAAAAGCTCCCTCTTATGATGAGTAACCGAGAAGGTTTTTACACTGTTAATATTTCACTGGGAATTTTCTAGCACTTCATAAAAAAACTTCATTTTCTTAATTAACAGGAATGTAAAAAAGGCGGGAATACTCCCGCCTTTTTAAACTTCTTCTTCGTCCTCTTCTTCTGAAACGGGCTCTCCAAATACATTCGGTGGATCTGGTTGATAATACATCGTTCCTGGCTGTGGTGCATATGCAGACTGAGTTGGTTGGTAATATAAAGGATTCGCATATTGCGGACCGCCTGGTTGTGGACTATATAGTCTACTTTCTCCTCCGCATCCACAATCTTCCTCACCCTGCACAAGCGGCGGCATATTATTATCCATTGGCATCATATTCTGGTTTGGCATAGACGTATATTGCGGTCCAAACGGCGCTCCTTGCTGATATGGCATTTGATATGGATTTGGTTGTTGATAATACGGATTCGGCGGCATCATGGGCTGTTGATACGGCATTTGATAGGGCATCATATTGGGTGGTTGATTGTTATCCATAATCGGCATCATATTCGGCATTTGATTGTTATCCATAATCGGCATCATATTCGGCATTTGATTGTTATCCATAATCGGCATCATATTCGGCATTTGATTGTTATCCATGATCGGCATCATATTCGGCATTTGATTGTTATCCATAATCGGCATCATATTCGGCATTATATTCGGCGGCTGGTTGTTATCCATAATTGGCATTATATTCGGTGGCTGGCTGTTATCCATGATTGGCATTATATTCGGTGGTTGGTTGTTATCCATGATTGGCATTTGAATATTTGGCGGTATGACTTGTGGAATAACTACATTTTCTTTCGATACATTTGGCGATACTATATTCCCTACGTTTTCTTTTTTCACTTGCGGTGACACTATATTCCCTACATTTTCTTTTTTCACTTGCGGTGACACTATATTTCCTACATTTTCTTTCTTCACTTGTGGCGATACTATATTTCCTACATTTTCTTTCTTCACTTGCGGCGATACTATATTTCCTACATTTTCTTTCTTCACTTGTGGCGATACTATATTTCCTACATTTTCTTTCTTCACTTGCGGCGATACTATATTTCCTACATTTTCTTTCTTCACTTGCGGCGATACTATATTGTTTTTTTTCGTTTGCGGAGAAATGATATTGTTAGGTTTCATTTTACTAATTTGAGGAGCAATTAACTCGCTTCCTTTTTTTATTACATCTGAAATTTTATATTCTTTTTTCGGTTTTATTGGTGGTTGTGGCGGCTGCGGTAATACATTTACCGAAAACTTCGTGTTTTCTTTTTCCGCCGGTTTTTGTTTTTCTATCACAGGTGGTTTTTGAATAACAGAAGGTTTTTCAACTGGTTTTTCTTTTTGAATTGGCTGTTCTTTTTGCACCTCTTTTTGCGGTTTCACCTGTACTTCTTTTTGTGGCTTTACCTGCATCTCCTTCTGTGGTTTCACCTGTACTTCTTTTTGCGGCTTTACCTGCATCTCCTTTTGCGGTTTTACTTGCACTTCTTTTTGTGTTTGTTGCATAGCTGGCTGCTGTGTAATTGGTGCTGATTGATACGTAACTTCTTCTTCATCTTCTATTCCAAGCGGAGTTGGTGTTGCTGCAAATTCTTTTTGCTGCACTTCTTTTACGTATTGCTTTGGAGGCGCTGAACCTGCTCCAGCCTGTTGTTTCATGTGAACACTCTTGGATGGCACTTTAATTTTCATACCTGGCATAATTAAATCTGGATTACTAAGTTGTGTATTTGTTTTTTTCAACGTGTCAAAATCCACTCCGTACTTTTTCGCAATTTTCCAAAGGGTATCCCCTTTTTGCACGATATGAATTTTCAAATTTTCCCCCTCCTGTATAACTTATCTATAAGTAACAAATCTCATGAAGTAACTCTTTCTAAATAACATTAACTTCTTTTCACTTTTATCACTTCTTCGATTTTCAATATCATTCGAAGCGGAATAAGCATAAAGAACCACAATGATTTCTTCAAAACAATGTATGCCCATTTCGTTCTCGTTATGATTATATGTATGAAAAAAAGCAACAGGAATACCGTTGCTTTACACACGCTCTAACATACGATTTAATGCAAGAACCGCTTCTGCCGTTACTTGTTTGTCTACGCTAATAACGTTAATTTCTTCTCCTCTTTCTATCGTTTCAAGTGTCCATAATAAGTGAGGCAGATCAATTCGGTTCATCGTTAAGCACGGACACATAAATGGATTAAGTGAAACAATTTCTTTATCTGGATGTTGCTGAATAATTCGGTTCACTAAATTCATTTCTGTACCAATCGCCCATTTGCTACCAGATGGCGCTGATTCAATCATATCAATAATATATTTCGTTGAGCCTGCATAATCTGAAGCAGCTACAACTTCATAACAACATTCTGGATGTACAATAATATTCATATCAGAATGATTTTTTCGTACGCTCTCAATGTTCTTCACTGTAAAATTTTGATGAACAGAACAATGCCCTTTCCATAAAATTACTTGAATTTCTTCTATATCCCCATCGTACTCTAATGAATCTGTGTGTGGGTCCCATACTGCCATTTTATCTAACGGGATACCTAAATCGTACGCTGTATTTCTCCCTAAATGTTGGTCTGGTAAAAAGACGAGACGTTCTTTTTGAGTAAACGCCCAAGATACCATTTGCTTTGCATTAGAAGATGTTACTGTTGCTCCTCCGTTACGACCACAAAACGCTTTAATTGCAGCTGTAGAGTTCACATATGTTAACGGAATCATCGTATCTCCAAATAATTTCGTGAGCTCTTTCCATGCTCTTTCTGTTTGTTCAATATCTGCCATATCCGCCATCGAACAACCTGCACGCATATCTGGTAAGATGACAACTTGATCATCTGTCGTTAACATATCTGCTGTTTCCGCCATAAAGTGCACCCCGCAAAACACAATATATTTTGCGTCTTTATTGCTCGCTGCAACTTGTGCAAGCTGAAGTGAATCCCCTGCTGCATCTGAAAATTGTACCACTTCATCTTTTTGATAATGATGCCCTGGAATGAATAACATTTTCCCCATTTTCTCTTTAATTTCACGAACACGCTTTTCCATATCTTCCGTTGACATCGTGTAATAACGCTCTGGTAACATCGTTTCAATTGGCTGTACTTGTTCTAAAATACTCATATACGTTTCTCCCCTCTAAGCCACTTTCCTTATCCTTCAATATTGAAACTAATATCAAGTGCTTTCACTGAATGTGTTAACGCTCCAAGTGAAATATAATCTACCCCTGTTTTTCCGTATTTCGGTAAATCTTCAATTGTGATGCCCCCTGAAGCTTCTGTAACGATAGCACTTGGTACAATTTTTGAAAACTCCCGGATTTCATCTGGCGTACGATTATCGAACATAATAATATCAGCACCAGCAGCAACAGCCTCTCTCACCTGTTCCTCAGTTTCTGTTTCTACTTCTACTTTCACCATATGTCCTAACTTCTCTTTCACTGATGTAACAGCTTTTGTAATAGAACCAGCAAACGCAATATGATTGTCTTTAATCATGACACCATCATATAAACCGAAGCGATGATTAAATCCACCGCCGCACACGACTGCATGCTTATCAAACATACGTAGTCCTGGCATCGTTTTTCGCGTATCACAAATGCGAGTATGACTGCTATCTAAAGCAAGAACCGCTTTACGCGTCATCGTCGCTATTCCGCTCATACGCTGAATAATATTTAATATAACGCGCTCTGCTGTTAATAACGATGCAATTGGGCCTTGCACAGTTGCAATGATTTCGCCTTTTTCTACAAGGTCCCCATCTTTTTTATGAAGCTCTACTTCAATTCTCTCATCAATTAATTTAAATCCTGATTCAATTACTAAACGTCCTGCAAAGACCCCTGTATCCTTCGCAAGAAACGTTCCTTTCGAAAGCAAGTTATCTGGAAAAATAAGCTGAGATGTTACATCTCTTTCCCCTATATCTTCTAAAAAAAATCGATTTAATGCTTCTTTAACTTTTATCGTGTTCATAAAGCCCCTCTTCCCCTCATCACACAAGTTGTCGTTTTCTCTTTACTCGAACAATCTCTTTCTTTCCTATATTTCTATCTGGATAATCACTCCGGTAATGCCCGCCAATACTTTCTTCTCTTTGCAAGGCTGACACAACTATAAGCTCACAAACCGTTAACATATTAATAAGCGTTATCTCTTCATTCGTAAGAACATCATGTTGTAATATCATATTTCGAACACCATACTTACTAAGCCATCTCTTCGCATAAGATAAACTTTGCTCTGTTCGCACAATCCCAACATATTTCATCATGCATTTTTGTATTTCTTCTTTCGTCGGTAAATGATTCAGAACGATAAACTTTGCTTCCTTTTCGGCTAGCATGTTCACCTTTTCTTTTGTCTCTCTAGATAAAATGTGTCGTCCGATTCTTTTTCCAAACACAAGACCTTCTAATAATGAATTACTCGCTAATCTATTTGCACCATGAACCCCGTTACAAGCTACTTCACCGACTGCGTATAAGTTCGGAATAGACGTCTCTCCATCACAGTTCGTTTTCACGCCGCCCATGTGAAAATGAGTACCAGGCACGACTGGAATAAGTTTTTTATTTATATCGACTCCATTTGTTTTACATATCGATGACACGGTCGGAAAGCGTTGTTCAAAGTTTTGAATCATTTCGATGTTTAAGTACACTTTTTCACCCGCAAGTAGCTGTTCATGAATAGCCCTTGCGACTACATCACGAGGCGCTAAATCCTGTTCGGAATGTATATCCATCATAAAACGCTGCCCTTTTCCATTTATAAGGACAGCTCCTTCTCCGCGAACAGCTTCGGACACAAGACCAGAACAACGCCCACCCGCGTATAACATCGTCGGATGAAATTGTATAAACTCTAAATCTACAAGCTCTCCGCCTGCACGGTACACCATTGCAAGTCCATCGCCTGTAATCGTCTCATCATTAGAAGTAAAGGCGTATAAACCGCCAATACCGCCTGAAGCTAACACCGTATAATCTGCATTGTAACGTTTCAATTCTCCTTTATTGTTGCGAGTTAAAGCCCCAACACATTTATCTTTTTCTATAATAAAATCGAGCACCATTTCCTGTTCCACTACCGTAACGTATGGAGCTACTTCTTGAATAAGATGCTCTAATAAATTCTTTCCTGTTGCATCGCCACCTGCATGTAAAATACGACGTTTTCGATGCGCTCCTTCTTTTCCAAGATGAGGACCTGTTTCATCTCCATCAAATTTCATTCCATTTTCAATAAGGTTATTAATTTCTTTCGGTCCTTCCTCGACTAAATAACGGACCACTTCTTCATTGTTATAATGACACCCTGCTACTAGCGTATCTTCAAAATGATCATTAGGATTGTCGTATGTAGCTACCGCTGCGGCAATTCCACCTTGAGCTAAATGTGTATTATTATTATGTTTCGTCTCCTTTGTGATAATAATCACATTCTTTTCGTGACAAATCTCTTTTGCAACACGAAGTGCCGCAACGCCACTTCCAATAATTAAGACATCTGCGCTTGGCATAATTGTTGCCTCCTACTTTACACTTTTTCAACTGTCTTGACACCTATATTTACATAGTTTTAAAATAATGACAAGAGTTTTTTTATAATTCTTATTTTCACTACCATTTTAAAAGTAAAAGAAATGTAACTCTTACTAGAGAGAGGAACTTACATGATGATATATCTTGACTATGCAGCTACTACACCTATGAGCGAGGAAGCGTTACAAACATATATGAAAGCAGCTTCACAATACTTCGGAAATGAACAAAGTTTACATGATATTGGAGGAACGGCTTCTTCTTTATTACAAGTTTGCCGAAAAACATTTGCGGAAATGATTGGAGGCAAAGAACAAGGAGTATTTTTCACAAGCGGTGGATCGGAATCGAACTATCTTGCGATTCAATCACTTCTAAATGCCCGAAATAAGAAGCATATTATTACGACACCTATGGAACATGCATCCATTCGAAGTTATTTTCAATCTCTAAAATCAAAAGGCTATACGATCACTGAAATTCCTGTTGATAAAAATGGACTCATTTGTTTAGTAGATTTAGAGGCAGCTATTACGGAAGATACTGTGCTAGCAAGTATACAGCATGGAAACTCTGAAATCGGAACCGTTCAAAACATTACAGAAATCGGGGCACTTTTAAAAAAATATAATGTTTTATTTCATACGGATTGTGTGCAAACGTTTGGTAAACTGCCTATCCATGTTTTTGAGATGGGGATTGATAGTCTTTCTGTTTCAGCACATAAAATATACGGACCAAAAGGTGTCGGCGCTTGCTACATAAATCCGCAAACTCGCTGGGAACAAGTATTTCCAGGAACTTCTCACGAAAAAGGATTTCGCCCAGGTACAGTGAACGTTCCCGGCATCGCATCTTTTTTAACAGCTGCTGAAAATATATTAAAAACTCAATGGGAAGAAAGTTTACGTTTTAAAGAGTTACGATCCTACTTTTTAGAACAAATACAAACACTTCCGCTAGAAATTGAAGTAGAAGGTCATTCTACTTCTTGTTTACCACATATTGTTGGGGTTACAATAAAAGGAATAGAAGGTCAATATACTATGCTAGAATGTAATCGCCATGGTATCGCCATTTCCACCGGAAGTGCTTGCCAAGTCGGTAAACAAGAACCTTCGAAAACTATGCTTGCAATTGGAAAAACGTATGAAGAGGCAAAACAATATGTCCGCTTCTCTTTCGGACAACAAACAACGAAAGATCAAATTGATACTACTATTCATGCACTACACACAATTGGAAATCAATTTTATAGAGGTGTTAAATCATAATGAAACAAAATGAACAAAAAAAGATTTTAGGTGAAGAAAGACGACAACTTATCCTCCAGTGGCTTCTTGCTGCAAATGAACCGTTATCGGGGAATGAACTATCGAAAAAGACGAACGTAAGTAGACAAGTTATCGTGCAAGATATTTCCTTGCTTAAAGCACGAAACGAACCAATTATTGCGACTGCTCAAGGTTATTTATATTTAAAGCCACAAGAGAAGCAACAAACTTTTGAACGCGTAATCGTATGCCAACATAAACCAGCAGAAGTACGTCAGGAACTTACAATGCTTGTTGACCATGGCGTTACGATTAAAGACGTAAAAGTTGAGCATCCTGTATACGGTGACTTAACAGCCTCCATTATGGTAAGCAATCGCTTTGATGTAGAGCAATATTTACAAAAAATCGAAAACACAAATGCTTCCTATCTTTCACAACTAACAGATGGTATTCACTTACATACAATCGAGGCAGATTCTAAAGAAAAATTAGATGCTGCTTGTGAGGCGTTAGATAAAGCAGGATTTCTCGTTTATTAATGTAAAGCACAGAGTTTTTATCATTCTCTGTGCTTTTTTAATGCTATAATATTGTAATCAATCGTAAAGGAGATCAAATATGGGAATTGAACTCGTTCACTTTAGCATTGGCAAACCGAAACAAATGAAATATGGCGAAGATAAAGAAATGATAACAGGTATATGTAAAGATCCTACAGAAGAGGCCTTTCTCTCAAAAGACGGATTTCGTGGTGATGACGTAGCGGATTTAAAACATCACGGCGGACCTGATCGCGCTGTTTGTGTGTACCCACACGAGCATTACGCACTATGGGAAGAGGAATTTCAAACTACGCTTCCCGCTTCCACATTTGGTGAAAACATTACCGTAACAAATATGTTAGAGCATGATGTTTGCATCGGAGATACATACAAATTAGGTGAAGCGATTATTCAAGTGACACAAGCGCGCGTACCTTGTAGCACAATTTCAAAACGCCTTGGCATCCCTGGCATACTGCCGCGTATTGTAGCAACTGGATTTACTGGCTACCTATGCCGCGTTCTTCAAGAAGGTACTGTACGTAAAGATTCAAAAATTACATTACTAGAACGTCCATCAAGCAATGTTTCTGTTTTATTCTCTAACGAAATTTATTTTCATAATAGAAAAGATAAAGATGGCATCGAGAAGATTCTTGCTGTTCCAGAACTAGCTGATATTTGGCGTGGTCAATTAGAAGATCGTCTTGCGAAGTTAAAATAAAGAATCCCACCTTCTGCAGGTGGGATTTTATTAATCTATTAAAAAATATATTAGGCAATGAAATGATATTGACGATTAGACAAACACCAACATTCCATCTACATCTTACAACCAATAAGAAGAATAACTCCCCAGCACAGTAACAGAAAAACCGAGTGCTTCAAGTTCCATCGTTACGCCTGGCAATAATACGTCATCGTATGCTTTATCGACATCGATTAAGAAAAAGTAATTTCCAAGACCTGTTTTCATCGGACGCGATTCGATTTTTGATAAGTTTAATTTTCTCCATGCGAAAGCTGATAACACTTGATATAGGGCACCTGCATAATCTGCAGGTAACGTTATCATAAGCGTCGTTTTCTCTCCGCGGTTCTCTCCGTTATTCGGGAGTACTGCTTTCTTTTTCTTATGGAGTACTAAGAAACGCGTGTGATTATTTTTATGCGTATGAATACTACGTCTCACAATTGTTAATCCGTATTTTTCTGCAGCCGCTTCATTTGCAATAGCGGCAATTTTCTCTTCAGGATGTTCTTTCACATATTGTGCAGCAGCACTTGTAGATGTCATATCTCGAACAGTTACTCCTTTTAATTCTTCATTTAAAAATTTATGGCACTGTGCAATGGCATGCGGATGAGAATGCACTGCATATACTTCATCCCACACTTCTGCATACTGCGGATGTACAAGTAAATGCTGCTGAATTGGTACTGTAATTTCTCCTACAATGGAAAGCGGCTGCTCATGTACAAGGTAATCAACCGTTATATTCACTGAACCTTCTATTGCATTTTCTAACGGTACAACTGCGAAGTCTACATTTTCATTTGCAGCTGCATCTATACAATCTGGAATCGTTCGATACGGTACATGCTCTGCTTCCGGAAAAAAACGACTCACCGCCATATTTGTAAATGTTGCTTCTGGTCCTAAATATCCTACTCGAATCATCGTCTTTTCCCCTCTTTTTCGTTTTCTTACTGTTATACCATACTTTTTTATATTCTTCTATGTAAATTTCGAATATTTAAAAAAGACTAGCATTCGCTAGTCTAAATGTTTCTTATACTCTCTTTGAGCGAAGAAGAAATAAATGATACATGCTGCGATATAAAACAGAATGAACAAACCTACTTTTCTTAATGATCCATCCATAAAAAGCGTATTATGAAACGTATATAATGCAACTGCACTATGCATACTCCCTACTATAATTGGCGCAAAAAATAGCATACATAATTGCCAACGAGAAATTTTCCATACTTCTTCCTTCGTCATTCCAAGTTTAGAGAGTGCACCATACTGCTTTCGGTCCGATGCAATATTATGGAACCATTTAAAATACACGATACTACATGAAGTGAGAAAGAATAATATACTAATAAATGAGCCTACAAATAGAGTAATATCGCCGCCTTCTTTCATATTTACATACAACTCCATATTGCTTCGAAATGCATTATTATTATCTTGTTTTATATGTCTCCGTAAATCTTCATTTAATTTCTTCGTCTTTTCGATATTTGATAATGTGTAGCCTCTATATATCATTTTTTCAGAATCAGGAACCTGATTTGCTATACTGTCAAAATCTTCATCATTCATAACGAAGAACAGACCATTAATGTACGAAGGGTGATGGTTAAATTGAACCCCTTCTTTCTGACCGTTAAATACGAATTGATATGGTTGATTCATTACTTGCAATTGAATCTCTTTTTGATTATATACATTCGAATTATTGTATTTATTATAATAAACGAGTGTCACTGTACCTTTTTTAGGACGATACGTTTTCTGTCTTTGTTTCCTTGCTTCTTGGTTATATTCACTTTCTTTTATAAGCGGTACTATTGTTGTTTCTCCCTTATTAGACTGAAAGGATGCATAAACTCCAACAAAACTCATATATTGAAAATCATCATACTCATATTGATGCAGTAATTTTTCAACCGCACCTTCCTCAAAGACTTCATGAGTAGAAATACCTTTTTCTATGTACGAAAACGAGTGTACCCCTCCAGTTCGCCACATATCTTGCATGCTAGAAAAATATAAGAACACCGTACCTGTTGCTGTAACTACAAACGTCGTTGCCATAGACATCAGAAAGAAAAAGCGACCATTTTCCTTCATTCGATGTGACAATTGATTCACTATAAATAAATACGGATATGTATACATAATCTTTTTATTTCGCTTTATCATTTCTAACACTTGGGTAGCTCCATGTGTAAAAGAAAAGTACGTTCCAAAAAAGACAAGTATAGACACAGGGAAAAAGTATATTGCTATCGTAGTCATCGTCACTTGTAGCGCCAACGCATACCCGCCCACTAAACAAGCAAAACCGAATAAACAAAGCCACTTTGATGTTTTCTTCTCTTTTTTATCTGTTCGAAATTCTTTCAATAACCGAATGATTTTTATATTCCATATACGTAAAGCACTTATAAAAGATAACAAAATAAAAACGACCATATATGTAATAAATGTTACACCAATCGCCCTTACGTCAAATATCACAGGGAGTTCTTTCGGAAGCCCCAGTAACATACTAAATACCATAAAAAAGAGTTTTAAAAATATCATACCGAGCACAATACCGAAAATATTCGCGAAGACCCCGATTAAAATTTGTTCGGTCATAATCATTCCTATTACGTTAGATTTCGTTGCTCCCATTAACATATATAACCCTAATTCTTTCTTACGTGCTTCTATGAAAATAGAAGTAGAGTACAAAATAAATATGACGAAAAAAGAAATGATTATAACATTACATATGATAAGTCCCCAACGTACGTTTTGATACCACATCGTCTCTTGCATATACGGATGCACAATGACAGACATATATGCGTAAGAAGCAAATATTGCAAAACAACTACTTAAGAAAAACACTTTATAATTACGCCAATTTCCTTTTATATTTTGCAGCGCTAGTTGCCAAATGTTCATCTATCGTCCTCCTGTAACTTACTACATAGGCAAAAAGCTAGAGGTTCCCCTAGCTTTTTACGTGTTTTAAATATCCTCTTTGCGCGATCATAAAGTAAATGGCAGAAGCTAAAATGTATGCTCCAATTACAAGCGCACCTGATTTCCATAAATCAATATAAAGCATTTTCCCTAACGTATGAAGAGCAACTCCACTATGAATGGAACCGATTAAAATTGGGATAAAGAAGATAACTCCCATTTGTCGAATCGCAATTTTGCGAATTTCTTTATCTGTCATACCGATTCTCTTTAACGATTTAAATTGAATACGATCTTGTTCTTTATCGTTAAACCATTTAAAGTATGTCATACTACAAGCGAAGAAGAAGAACAGTACCGCTACGAAGAAACCGATGAACATTGTAATTGCTCCACCTTCTCTTATATCCTTATACGCAAACACTGAATTTCTCAATTCTCCTTGCTTTTCTGGTGCAATTTCATTTTTCAAATCTAATACAAGATTTTCTGTATTTTTCCAATCCTCGATATAATAACCGTAATATTTCGTCTTTTCTTCATCTGGTACGAGTTTTGCATATTTCTCAAAATCTTGATCATTTACAATAAGATATTCACTATCATTAAAAACAGAATACTGCGTTGGATTATTTAATTGAACAGACTGCTTTTGCCCGTTAATTGTAAATTCATACGGTTTCGTACGATCTATCTTCATCAGTTCATTTGACATATCAACCATAACCATCGTTGCACTACCTGGTGCATTATGAACTTCTGTAGGTTGCTCTCTCTTTTGTTTGCGCACTTCTGCATTATATTCTTTTTCTGAAATAATCGTCATCGGTACTTCATGTTCACTATTAAACAACGTTATTTTCTGTGTTGCCGGTAGTTTAACGTAGGTTACTTTTCGCGCATCTTCAAACCCGTGTCTCTTCACAAGCTCCTGTACCTTTTCTTCATTAATAAGATTATGCGTATTTAACCCCTTTTCCTCATATGAAATAGCATGTGGTGTAAGTTCTACCGTTTTCGCACTCATATTTTCAAAATATACGTACAGTGTACCTACTGCTGAAGATACTACCGCCGTAATAATAGAAATTACAAATAGAAAACGAGCATTATCTTTCATTTTATAAATAAGATTGCTAAGAACAAACATATTTGGATACGTATAGAAAGATTGCTTTCTTTTTTGTAATGCTTTTAATACAACTGTACTACCTTGTGTAAATAATAAATACGTTCCGCCAATTGTCAGTCCTACCACCGGTAAAAAGAGGATGAGGAAATTCAGAAACGTTACTTGGAAGCTAAGTACATATGCAACAATAATACATCCTATACCAACTACACATAACCATGTAAATGCAAACGGCTCTACTTTTTGCTTTCTAGCTTCTCTTAATAAATCAATAATTTGCAAGCGTCCTACCGTCCAAACGCTAAACAATGATAGGATTAAAAATAGGATAAAGTATACGCCAGCTGTAATAAGAACTGCTTTACTATTCCAAACAAGTGGAAGTGTCTTATCTATTTTCAATAATACGCTTAACGCTTGGAAAAATAATTTTGAACAAAGCATTCCAACCCCAATACCAATTACAATTGCAATACTACCTAACATCAGTTGCTCTAATATAATCATTCGGCCGAGCTGCGATTTCGTTCCGCCTATTAATGTTAGTAGACCAAACTCTTTTTTTCTTGCTCGTAAAAACGTTGAATTTGCATATAAAATAAAGAGTGCCGAGAAGATGACCACAATATAATTCATCGATTCTAATCCTTTTGTGATCATCTTTCTCATACTAATATTACCGCTTACGACATCTGGATGATAAATAAAAGAAGCATACATGAAAAATACGACAATCGATAAACAACTACTTATAAGAAACGCTTTATAGTTACGCCAATTTCCTTTTACGTTATTAAGCGCGAGCTGGCGAAAGTTCATGATATTCTCCTCCTAGCATCGCAAGTACGTCCAGAATTTCTTGGAAAAAGGCTTGTTTCGTTCTTCCTTTATGTATTTCCGAGAAAAATTCCCCATCGCGTATGAAAAGGATACGTTCACAATAACTAGCCGCTACTGGATCGTGCGTAACCATTGCAATCGTTACTTTCTTTTGCTCGTGTAAATCTTGCAGAGCGCCCATTAGCGATTTCGCTGACTTCGAGTCTAAGTTTCCAGTTGGCTCATCTGCTAAAATTAACGTCGGTTCATGAATGATTGCTCTCGCTGCTGCTGCACGTTGTTGTTGTCCCCCAGATACTTCGTATACTTTTTTATTTAAAATTTCTTCGATGTTTAAAAACTTCGCAATTTCCAGTACTTTCGCATCGATTTCATTTACAGATTTCTTCGCCATTACAAGTGGTAAAATAATATTTTCTTTAATGGATAACGTATCAAGTAAATTAAAATCTTGGAAGATGAATCCTAAATGTGTACGGCGAAACTCCGCTAATTTTGCAGCACGCATTTGATTAATTTCTTCTCCATTTACAAGCACATGACCTGAAGTTTGCTTATCAATTGTTGCTAATAAATTTAAAAGCGTTGTTTTCCCGCTTCCTGAAGGACCCATAATCCCTACAAATTCGCCTTCTTCTATTTTAAAATTTATATCGTTTAAAGCAGTCGTCGCTACTGAACCTTTTGATTGGTACACCTTCGTTAATCCTTTTACTTCAAGAACACTCATTTCTAATCCCCCTATGTGTTTTCTTCTTACATTTACTATAAGAAAAATAAGAAAAAGAAACGAGTGATTTCCCTTACAAAACGTTTTGTTATCTTACAGTTTTGTCATTTTTCTCATTAATGTATGATATTCTTCATCTTTTGCAAATTGGAACGTGAATGTTGTCCCTTCTCCTTTAGCCGATTGCACATAAATACCGTGATGTAAATTATCGCAAATTTCCTTCGTAATATATAAACCCATTCCAGTCGCTTCTCTCGTTTTACGGCCATTTATCCCCGTAAAGAATGGATCAAATATACGCTTTACATCTTGCTCTGGAATACCGATTCCATTGTCCTTAATATGTAATAACACCTTTTGGTCTTTCTCTTCAATTTGAAATTGAATTTCTTTTTTCTCTGCCGCTGAAATTTTTGTATACTTAATTGCGTTTACAACAATTTGACCTATAGCAATACTTAGCCATTTTCTATCAGAGGCAACCATACAAGTATCTTCTTCAAACATCACTTTCGGAAATACAGACGATTGAATGAAGGATTTCCGATTTTCATTAATAATACCTCGCACGACATCTATAACATTTACTACTTCTACCTTATAATCTTTCGCAAACTGCTCTAGTCTTGCCATATGTAACGCTAAATCTAAACCATTTAGTATACGGTTATTTTCTTCACGAATACTTTCAACTGTTGCTCTTGCCTCACGATGCTCTTTGCCAAACTTTTGCAGCAATAATTCAATAACAGATACTGGTGTTTTCATTTGGTGAATCCATTGGTTCATAAATATCATTTGCTGTTGCTCTTTCGCATGCTGTTTATGAACTTCATTCATATATTGCTGTCTTAATAACGTAAAAGATTCAACGACCATTTCTTGCTCTGATGTATAAGATTCATCAATAAGTAAAGAGTCATGTAATGTATTTCCACCAGTAACATACTTTTCGATCCTCTTTAAAAACACACTCCGTTTTCGGTAATCGTAAATAAGGTATACAGTAAACACAACTGTTCCTAATAAAAGTCCATATAACCATGTACTCCAATCAATGGATCGCTTTTCTAAAAGACTTTGCAACTGTAAAACGAGCCCAAATAAACAAAGGCTAACAATATAAGAAAGAATTAAAGAAAAGCGGTCCATGAGGTAAATTTTAACCTTCATGCCCTTCGCCCCACTCCGTAAGAAGCGCATAACCATATCCACGTTTCGTTACAATTGCATTTTTAATGCCTAACTCCTCTAGTTTCTTCCTTACACGTTTTACATTTACGGTTAATGTATTATCATCCACAAATGCTACTTCATCCCATAGAGCTTCTAACAGTTCTTCGCGCGTTACATATTGATTCACCTGTTTCATTAAACACTCTAATAAGTAAAACTCATTTTTTGTCAGTTCAGTTTGTTGTCCTTGCCACTCAACAATATGCTGAGACGGGAATAACAACAGTCCATTTACACCTAAACAATCACTCTCAGCAGCAGAAGCATACTCTCCGTAACCACGGCGAAGTGCACTCTTCACCTTTGCCATTACGATATCTAAATGGAATGGCTTCGTAATATAATCATCGCCGCCATTTTCAATCGCCATTACTTGGTCCATTTCTCCTGTTCTTGCAGAAACAAAAATAATTGGTGCATTCGATACAGTACGAATTTGACGACACCAATAAAAACCGTCAAAGTACGGTAAATTAATATCAAGTAACACGAGATGAGGATTCACTTTTACAAACTCATCTTTTATTTGACGTAAATCACTTGCTCTGAATGATTGATAGCCATATCTTTCTAAATGCTCTTCTAATATTCCCGCGATTTTCTCATCATCTTCTACAATTAATATTTTATACATGTTCGTTTTCTCCCCATAAAAAATTCTTCTAAAAACCACTCCCCTTTTTATTATAAATTGAAAATTTAATTAGTGGGGATTTTTTCCTATACAAATCCGATTTTTACGATATAAAAAAGACTGCCGTATTTCGGCAGTCTTAATCGATAAATTCAAATTCATATTCAAGAATTTTTACAATATCTCCGTCTTTTGCACCACGTGCACGAAGCGCTTCATCAATACCCATTCCGCGCATTTGACGAGCGAAACGACGTACAGATTCATCACGTGAGAAGTCTGTCATCTTGAATGTTTTCTCGATATCGTAACCAGAGATAACAAACGTGCCATCACTTTCACGTGTAATTTCAAATTTAACACCTTCAGTATCAAATTTGTACATTACACTTGTATCAGACTCATCCGCAACTTCATGTATTGGGAATTCTGGTGTTGTTTCTATTAAGTTCGCTACTTCAAACAGTAAGTCACGAACACCTTGTCTTGTTACAGCTGAGATTGGGAAGATTTTTACTTCGTCTCCCACTTTCTCTTTAAATGCTTGTAAGTTTTCTTCTGCATCTGGCATATCCATTTTGTTTGCAACAACAACTTGCGGACGCTCAGTTAAGCGAAGATTGTATTCTTTCAATTCATTATTAATCGTTACGTAATCTTCATATGGATCACGGCCTTCTAAACCAGACATATCAATAACATGCACGATTACACGTGTACGCTCAATATGACGTAAGAATTGGTGTCCAAGTCCGACGCCAGCATGTGCGCCTTCAATTAGTCCTGGAAGGTCAGCCATAACGAAGCTGCGGTTATCACCAGTTTCAACAACACCAAGATTCGGAACGATTGTTGTGAAGTGATACTCTGCAATTTTCGGACGCGCTGATGATACAACAGATAATAATGTAGATTTACCTACACTTGGGAATCCAACAAGTCCAACGTCTGCTAGTACTTTAAGTTCTAGAATAACATCACGCTCTTGACCTGGTTCCCCGTTCTCAGCGATTTCTGGCGCTGGGTTCGTAGCTGTTGCGAAACGTGAGTTACCACGGCCACCACGGCCACCTTTTGCAATTACAGCAGTTTGTCCATGCGTTACTAAATCGGCAAGAATTTGACCAGTTTTTTCATCTTTTACTACTGTTCCTGGCGGAACCTTTACAAGTAAATCTTCAGATTTACGTCCGTGCTGACCTTTACTCATTCCGTGCTGACCGCGATCAGCTTTGAAATGACGTTGGTAGCGGAAGTCCATTAATGTACGTAAGCCTTCCTCAACTACGAAAACAACATCTGCACCTTTACCTCCGTCGCCACCTGCTGGGCCACCTTTTGGTACATACTTTTCACGACGATACGCAACCATACCATTACCACCGTCGCCGCCTTTTACATATATCTTGACCTGATCTACAAACATTATTTCACCACACTTTTTTCAATTGGTTGTAATATAACTGAGACTTCTTCGTCTCGCACTGTATAAGAAATGGAATACCATTTATTGTTTTGGGTCGCAAGCCAATTCTGTAGTTCTTCTACACTCGTTAGCTTACCACGAAAATCAAAAAAGAAACGAGCATTATCCGCGTCACATTCAATTGTGATACAAACATAATTTTCAACATATACGTCTAAACTATGCTGAAGCATCGAGAAAAATTGATTCGTCCATGTACATACAGTCTCATCTAAGTGAGATAAGTTATGTAATTTCCCTAATACTTCGTACTCCAATAAGCACGGCTGCTGTTTCCAATTATATGTTAAAATCCACTCTGAAAATAAAGGCATTGATAGCCCCATCAGATTGGATTCTTGTCTCGCTTCTTGGACAAAACGATCGATGAGACTATGAATTTCTTCCACTTTTCCAAGGGAAAGGTTTCCTTTCACCATCTGCATACGATTGAGCCAATCATGTCTTGAATGGCGCAATGCATCTATAATTGTCCATTTTTCATTCATTTAGATACCCCTTAATATAGAAAAACTCTAACCTGCACTCAGGTTAGAGTTTTCCGTGAGTTCTTATGCTTCTTGAGCAACAGGATATACGCTCACTTGTTTGCGGTCACGACCAAGACGCTCAAAGCGTACTACGCCGTCAACTTTCGCGTATAAAGTGTCATCGCCACCACGACCAACGTTAACACCTGGATAAATTTTTGTACCGCGTTGACGGTAAAGAATTGAACCACCTGTAACCGTTTGACCATCTGCGCGTTTAGCACCAAGACGTTTTGACTGAGAGTCACGACCGTTCTTTGTACTACCTACACCTTTCTTAGATGCGAAAAACTGAAGATCTAATCTTAACATACGTTACACCTCCTGCACTTTTTCTATTAAACGGATATACTTTCCGTAATCAAGTTCGATCGTCTTAAGCGAAACAACTAATCCTTCTAAAAGCGTTTGTGCTTTTTCTGCTGCATGAACGTCTAAATCATTAGGCAATTCATACGTTAAGAATCCGCCATCACTTCCGAGTTCAATAGTTGCTTGCACATTACAAAGTTCTTCCACTGCATTTATAGAACCAAACACAACCGCTGTAGTTCCAGCACAGACAAGGTCTTGTCCATGTGGCGCATAATCGGCATGTCCAGTCATTTTAAATGATTGGATACTTCCTAATTTCGTGCGACTTATCGTAATTTTAATCATGTTAACCAGAATTAAGCGTTGATAGCTTCAACAACTAGCTTAGTGTAAGGTTGACGATGACCTTGTTTCTTACGATTGTTCTTTTTCGCTTTGTA
The DNA here is from genome assembly GCF_038005385.1 of Bacillus sp. FSL K6-2944. Taxonomy (NCBI): domain Bacteria; kingdom Bacillati; phylum Bacillota; class Bacilli; order Caryophanales; family Bacillaceae; genus Bacillus; species Bacillus sp. FSL K6-2944. The sequence continues at coordinate 3,214,327 of NZ_JBBOTE010000001.1, forward strand.
TTTGAAAACGATGATTTTCTTAGCGCGACCTTGTTTTTCAACTTTCGCAGTAACTGTTGCACCTTCTACAACTGGGCTACCAACTTTAACGTTTTCGCCACCAACGAAAAGAACTTTGTCAAAAGTAACAGTTTCACCAGCTTCAACATCTAATTTTTCAATGTAGATTGCTTGACCAGCTTCAACTTTAATTTGTTTTCCACCTGTTTCGATAATTGCGTACATACTTGCACCTCCTCTTAATTACTAAGACTCGCCAAAAACGAGGTAGACATAAATGCCTTTAGGGAACCTGTCTTGTGCGGTTGTAGCATATAGCCGTTTAGGTGCTATAAACTATAACATAAAGATGTTATCATGAATCATAGACGGTTGTCAATAAATGTTCTGCTAACTATTTTTTCCGTTCTACAATTTCTTTTTTACTTCCAAAACGAACGATAGCATACTTTTCGATAATATCATCTTTGAAATAAATTTCAAATGGAATATTTTTTTGTAATTCTTTTTGCAAAAACTGTTTTTGCAGTTCTTTAGGCGCAGCGATTAATACTGCTTCATCTTCTATATTGCCATATGTGATTAGTTCTCTCTCTAACTCATACGCAATTGTTTCATGCGACATCACATAACCCGTCGCTTTGCAAGGTACACACTCTTTTAATAATACGTCCCGTAAAGAATGCTTTTTACGTTTACGTGTCATTTCCAAAATCCCTAGCTCCGTAAAGCCGAGCACCCTTGTATATGTTCGGTCATCTTGCATAGCAGCTATGAGACATTCTCTTACCTTTTCTTTATCTTCTCTTTTTTTCATATTAATAAAATCAATTAATATCATACCACCAATATCACGAAGTCTTAATTGGCGTGCAATTTCTTCAGCGGCTAGCTCATTTGTGCGAAGTACTGTATCTTGTAAATTTTGTTTTCCCGTAAACTTGCCCGTATTCACATCAATTACAGTCATCGTCTCCATTTGTTCTACAATTAAATAAGCACCATTTGGAAGCCAAACAATTTTTTGGAGTGCTTTCTCAATCTCACGCTCTATTCCAAAATAGTTAAACATCGAAGACTTTTCATTATAAAAAGATACTTTTTCTTTTCCAACTTTGTCTTCTAATTCCTTTACTATACTTCTTGTATCTACAACTACTTTTTCAATTGTTTCAATTGGGTTCTCTTGAAATACACGATCTAAAAAGGTCGCCGGTCGATGAAGTAATAACGGCACCTTTCCTTGACCCTCTTTTCTTTTTAACTCTTCATACAACTGTTGTAACCCTTGCATTTCAGCTTGTATTTCTTCAATTGCTCCTTTTTCAGAAGCAGAACGGAAAATGTATCCCCCCGTTCCCTCTATTTCAATTTGGAGTAACTGTTGTCTTCTTTTATTATTTTTTATTTTTCGAGAAACAGCGCGCATCTCATCAAACGGCATATAAACGACATATTTCCCGGTAAATTCTATATTCGCTGTCAATTTAGGCCCTTTCATATCAATTGCCTCTTTCACAACTTGTACGAGTATCGCTTGCCCTTCATGTATACGATAAGAAGATGGTACATCATCGTATGAAAGGTAAGCATGTTTTTCTAAACCGATGTTTACAAAAGCTGCATTCATTCCAGCAATTGTTCTTACGACACGTCCAACATAAATATGCCCAACAATCTCTTGCTCTTCATTACGTTTCCATAAAAACTCAACAATCTTTTTCTTCTCTTCAATTGCAACGCGCTTTTCCGAACCAGCGTAATTCACATATAACGTTTTCAAAATTATTTCCTCACTTTATAATCTTCTTTGCTTTTACAATAATAAAAGGTTAGTGCTATCGTCAACACTAACCGATTAATTCTTCAACTGATGAAGTTGTTCGTTTTTCAGTAAAATATGCATAGAGCAATTCATTTTCATCCAATGTGTAATGCTCTTTATATTTTCCACGGACGATAATAGAATGCTTATATCCTCTACGAAATTTTGTGAAAATCGTATATAAACGATCTTCCGTTTGCACTTCAATAGGTGCAATCTTTTCGATTCCTCTTTTGTTTCCATAATAACGTTCTAATAAAAAACGCATAAATGCATACCGTCTTTGTTTCCACTCTTGATATAATGACACTGCTAAAAATATGAGTAGTACCCACATCATAATATTGTTACTATTCCAAAGTAACTGCCATCCTAATATTACACTAAAAAAAACACATGACAATTGCATCATCTTTTCATGTGCTTGTAAATAAGGGAAACGATATGATAATACATTAAACAATACTTTCCCGCCATCTAACGGCCAAATAGGAAGTAAATTGAATGCTAAAATAATTATATTATTCCACATGAAGAAATAATATAAATCTGCATTCAGCCAACCAGCTTTGAACAACATATAACCTACCAGCATCATCCAAACATGTTGAATCGGTCCTGCAATTACGACAACAAGTTCCTCTTTCAATGACTTATTACCATGTTCCTCAAGCTCGGCAACGCCACCAAACGGCAAAAGCTGAATTCTTTTTATACGCCAATTATAGTGTGCTGCTGCAAAAGCATGCCCAAGTTCATGAATAAGAACAATACAAAATAACAGTAGTAACTCTTTAAAACGCGCAGTAAAAATACCAATGACAATAATAACCCAAAATAATGGATGCACGGAAATTTTCGTTAAAACGTCCCTATATTTAATCAAATGATATCACCTGGATCGGATCAATAAATTTCTCATTCTTTTTTATCGCGAAATAAAACTTTCCATTTTTATCATTTGTATCATTACTCACCGTTCCAATTTTTTGTTTCTTTGAAACGTAATCATATAATTTCACTGACATATCGTTTAAGTTTGCATACCATGACTCCGTACCATCTGCATGTTGAATTTGAACTGTATTTCCAAGTTCCTCTTTCTTGCCTGCAAAAACAACTAACCCTTCATTTACTGACTCCACTTTTGCATTTGTAGCTGTTTGGACAAATACACCTTGGCCATTTTTTTGAAACCCTTGCATTACCTTTCCAGAAGCAGGAATTGCATAATCTTTTTGCTGAATACTTCCTTCTTTTTTCTCGTTCGGCGAATAGAATACAAGCGGTTTTCCAAATTGCTTTTCGTACCATTTCGCTACAGTAGCAAACTGAAATTCCTCTTTCATCACTTTTTCTGTAACAGCTTTAGCTCCATTGAATGAAGAAGGAGCATTCTTATATAAAATAGCAACCGAAAGAACTAATATTGCTGATAATAAAACTTTGAAGAAAAAGACTTCCTTTCGAAATAAAGGATGCATTTCCTTTTCTCCATCTTCAATAAATACTGCTTCACTATCAAAATTCCCTCCGTTAAAATACTGCTCTTCCTCCATCCTTTCTTGCTCGGCCTTCCTTTTTGCAATCCGCTTTTTAATTTCTTCTACGCGTCTATTCTTCATACTGTCTCCTTTCTTTCGTTAAGCTAATTTCATTAGAAACAGTTGTATACAGTTTGTACATATGTATGAGCTAAGAAAGAAAGATATTCGTGTGAAGAAAAAAGAAAGCACCTCGCATATGTGCGAAGTGCTCTTAACGGATTCCAAAGAAGTTTTTCACCTTTGCAAATACCGATACCTTTTCTTGTTCAAATGCTTGTAATGGTACATTCTCACCTAACAAGCGTCTTGCAATATTACGATAAGCCAACGCTGCTTTTCCGCTTGGTTGCAACGCCACAGGTTCACCTGTATTTGTAGCTCGAATAACTTCATCGTCATCTTCGACAACACCAAGAAGCTCGATTGACAATGTACGTACAATTTCATCAACATCTAACATATCCTGTTCATGAAGCATATGACTACGTACACGGTTAATAACAAGTTTGGGTGGTTCAATATCCTCTTTTTCTAAAAGCCCAATAATACGATCCGCATCGCGCATTGAGGATACTTCTGGAGTCGTAACAACGATTGCTTTATCCGCACCAGCTACCGCATTTTTAAATCCCTGCTCAATCCCCGCAGGACAATCGATTAATATGTAATCATAATCTTGACGTAATACTTGTATTAATTCATCCATTTGTTCAGGTGTTACCGCTGATTTATCACTCGTTTGTGCTGCAGGTAATAAATAAAGATCATCAAAACGTTTGTCTTTAATAAGAGCCTGAGGTAAACGGCAACGCCCTTCAACGACATCAACAAGATCAAATACAATACGATTTTCCAGCCCCATTACTACGTCTAAATTTCGAAGACCGATATCTGTGTCAATTAAGCACACTTTCTTTCCAGATAACGCTAGGGCCGTACCAATGTTCGCAGATGTAGTAGTTTTACCTACTCCGCCTTTTCCAGATGTAATTACTATTGCCTCTCCCACAGCTATACAATTCCCCTTTCTAACTTTGTTAAATTAGGTCTAAGATGAGTGAGAAGTTGCAGGCGATCGACAACAATGTGATTGTTCTCATTAATATACGCACATTCTGCCGCCTCCGCTCCGTCTTCTTTCTCTTCCGGAGCCCGCATTGCCACATCACTAATTCGAAGTTGCATCGGGTTCATAACAGATGCAGCGATTACAGCATCCGAATCCCCATAATACCCAGCATGTGCAATTCCTCTTAATGATCCTACGACAAAAATATTCCCCCCAGCGATAACCGTTCCGCCTGGATTAACATCTCCAATTAACAACAAATTTCCTTTTACATGTAAAACTTGTCCAGAGCGAACAATTTTGGAAATAGGGACAATTTCTGTTTCTTCTTTCCAAGCTATTGCTTCTGCTTTAGTGATAACATCACTTTCAATTGAATCCACAACAAGATTCTTTTTATTACGAATTAACGTACGAATCTCTTCTTGTTGGACTTCTGTTAAATAACGATTTCCTACTTTCACATGCACTTCAATTAAAGAGCGCCCATCACCATCGTAGTAATGTGTAGAAAGTTTTTCGTCTAATTCCATCAATAATTCTGAGAATGAACAACAATCATCTAAATGAAGCGTTATCCCATCTTTTGTCCCTTTTATCGTTACATTTTGTTGCTTTTTTTCTTCCACTAAAGTTCACCCCACCGATTCAATTCGACATAAAATTAGAAAATCCTTTTTTCTTTTTCTTCCATCGCTTTTGAAAGACGCACTATATATCGTCTCAGTGGGAAACAAACTATCAATAAGAAAATAGCATTTAACAATAAAGTAGGAAGGAGACGATCTGTGAAAAAGACATACGCTGGCATATGAGTACGCCCTAATAAAGTTAAGAATCCATACACATAATACTCTAGTGCTACAACGCTAGCTAATATGATAGAAACAACAATAAATAAATTCAATTGTAGTACTTTCATCACACTATATACTAAATAAGCTAAAATCGGATAAGCAAAAATATATATCCCGACAAGTTCTGTGTATACGGTATCAAATAAGAAGCCAAATAATAGTCCGTAATAAATCCCTTGGACCGGACTATAATACACTGTAATAAAACATAAGACGATTATAAAGAAATGCGGTGCTGCTATGCTGTCTTTCCAAAACACATCCGTTGGAACAACAGTAGCAAACATATTTTCAAATAGAAACACAAAAAGGAGCAAAAGAGGAAGAGCTGCTCTTTTTAATATCTTCATCATCTCTTCTTCTCCTCCTATTCTAATGGCGCTGAAGGTGTTGCACGTTTAGCAACCGTAATATGCTCTACGTCATTTAAATCAGCGGCAGGTTTTACATAAGCTGTTTTTGTTAAGCCATATGCATCCGGCTGAACTTCAACGATTTTTCCAATTACAAGACCTTTCGGGAAAATATCACCCAGTCCAGATGTTACAACTAGTTGATCTTTCTCTACCGGTGCATCAGAGCCAATCTTTGTGAAAAGAAGTAATTGCTTTTCTTTGTCATAACCTTCAATCAATCCAAAGATTTTCTCTTGCCCTTGTACAATAGCAGAAACGCGATTTGTTCGGCTCATAGAACTTAGTAATTCTACTGATGATGTAAACTGAGATACACTTTTCACTCTTCCAACTAACCCTTGTGAAGTTACTACAGCCATATCTTTTTTAATTCCTTGCTGTGCCCCTTTATCAATTCCAATTAAATCGTACCATTTATCTGGATTACGAGAAACAACAGTAGCTGGAATTTCAGTATACCCGCTATTTAACTCTTTTTTACCAGTTAGCTCTTGTAACTTCTTGTTATCATCTTCTAATTGTTTTACTTTCCCTGATAGACCTGCATAATTATCTAATTTTGCTTTTAATTCTTTATTCTCTTCATACGTGCGCTTTACATCCTCTACATTTTCGAAGAATCCAGCTACGTATTTCGCTGGCTTTTGGAATACACGTTCTACAACACCGACAGTATCTTTAACAAACTGCTCTGGCCATGTTAAACTGTTCCGTTCTTTCAATGAGATTCCAATCAATGCCACGAGAAGAATAATACTAACCAACAAAACAATTAATCTTTTGTTTAAGAAAAACTGTGGCACGTTCACACCCTCTTAATTTCACTGATTTTTATTTTGCAATATTATCGAGCAGCAGTTTTGAAAAGATCGATATTGTCTAATGCTTTACCTGTTCCAATTGCTACGCAATCTAATGGATCTTCTGCAACAAGAACTGGCATTTTCGTTTCTTCACTAATTACTTTATCTAAATTACGTAGTAATGCCCCGCCACCTGTTAATACGATACCGCGGTCCATAATATCAGCCGCTAATTCAGGTGGAGTTTTTTCTAACGTATTTTTAACTGATTCTACAATCGCATCTACTGTATCTTTTAATGCATCTGCAATTTCTTCTGGCTGAATTAGTACTGTTTTTGGTAAACCACTTACTAAATCACGACCGCGAATTTCCATAGGCTCGATACCTTCTGGCTCGCCTGCAGAACCAATTTCTAATTTTAATGCTTCAGCTGTTCTTTCACCGATCATTAAGTTATAGCTTTTCTTAATGTACTGAATGATTGAATCGTCCATATCATCACCAGCAACACGGACTGACTGGCTTGTTACAATACCACCTAGAGAAATAATTGCAACTTCTGTTGTACCGCCACCGATATCAACAACCATACTACCAGTTGGTTCCCAAACAGGTAAGTTTGCACCAATTGCTGCTGCAAATGGCTCTTCGATAGGATAAGCATCACGAGCACCCGCTTGACGAGTCGCATCGATTACTGCACGTCTTTCTACAGCTGTAATACCAGATGGTACACATACCATTACATACGGCTTACGTGAGAAGAAACCGTTTGATTTTTGAGCTTGTTGAATGTAATATTTCATCATTGTTGCAGTTGTTTCATAATCAGCAATTACACCGTCTTTCATCGGGCGAAGTGCCACAACGTTCCCTGGTGTACGACCAATCATTTGTTTTGCATCGCTACCTACAGCAACGATTTGTTTCGTATCAGTTTGTAACGCAACTACTGAAGGTTCACGTAAAACTACACCTTTTCCTTTTACATATACAAGCGTGTTCGCAGTTCCTAAGTCTATTCCAAGATCGCGAGTAAATCCACCAAATCCAAACATATTATTTATCTTCCTTTCTTGTTTTCACGGACTCATTTTTTCTTACTTTATATTATAAAAACAGTACGTTTTTTATATCTTTATCCTTTTTGTAGATAAATTTCTACAAAAAACTCATAAATCACATTATAAAACAAAATAAGTAAAAAGCATAGTCTTAAATATGACCTTTTTCCTTTAAACTCACGAATTTATGGTCACCTATTATAATATGATCAAGCACTTCAATTCCGATAATCTGGCCGCATTCTACTAAGCGTTTTGTTACTGCAATATCTTCACGGCTCGGCGTGGGATCTCCTGAGGGATGGTTATGAAGACATATGATAGAGGCTGCTGCACGACGGAAGGCTTCTTTAAAAACTTCCCTCGGGTGTACAATTGACGTGTTTAAACTTCCAATAAAGATCGTTTGCCTATGTATAACTTGATTTTTTGTATTTAAATATAAACATATAAAGTTCACGTAAATACGAAAAATTACAAAACAAAAGAGCACAGCGTGTATAAGTAGTGCTACCAACACTCTTATGCCGTTCACCTGAGCTGACCAGGTAAACACTTGCTATACTCTCATGAGTTATTGTACATCATGCAGGGTCTATTAAGCAACGTTTACCAAATTATTGGTGACGTTGCTTTTTTGTTTCCTAGAAGGAGACTTATAATATGGAAAAGAAATGCATAGATGTTATAGCAAGTGAAGAATCATTCCGTAACTTATCACCATTTATAGAATTAGAAGAATTAAACAAAACTATACGCGTATACAGAGATACTATCCGCATGTCTATTAAGCGTACGGACGTACAATCTAAACTCATTACACTACTTGAAATGTTAAAACGCCACAGCTGCAAATATGTAGGTGTTAGTTTCCTATGCAAAAATTCAATTGCTAGTATGATGGAAGTTTCCTATAAAACTGTACAACGTTTAATGAAAAAACTTGTGAATCTAGGTATAGTGAAACAAGTTTCTATGAAGCGAAAAAAAGATATGCTACAAACTTCGAATGCGATTATCATTCAACCGATTGTGGAAGAAGTGTCCGACAAGGAGTATACAAAATGTCCTGCAAAGTGTCCTACCATTAAAACAAAACCTGTTTCCTTAAAACAAAATATAAAAGATATAAACAAACGTAATCGGAATGAGAATCCCAATACACTTGAAGAAAATATGGAACAAGCTGATTTCGTTGCGCACTGGGTACCAGAGCGTTTCGTTTCTTTCGTTCGCTCTTTTTACAGTGATTCAAAAACCATTCAAGAACTGTGGAAGGTCGTAAGACAGTGTAATCGAGTTGTGAATTATACAACAGGGAAACACGCATTTACAAAAGAGCAGGAGCTTACGATTGGCTTACAAGCTATCAAAGAGCTTGTGATGAAAATGAAATCCGGAGTAAACATGAAGAAGGGGACATTCGCTTATTTCAACGGGATTGTACATAACGTAATGGACAAGTTCTACTTCAATAAAGAATTTATGGCCATATAAAAAACACCTAGCTACATGAACTAGGCATTTCGATTTTGAAACTATCCATGCATTGTTATTGCTTGCCAAACAACTCACACTGTGCGTATGAACGCTACATGGAATCATCCATTTGCCAACCGTTGTTTCTTCTTTTGACAGACAACATTTGCAACTTCCGATACAATGTGGATTTTGATACCTGTGTCTGTTCACAAATTTGAGGAATCGTCAGCTTTTTCTGTGCATAGAGAGCGATGGCTTGCTCCAAATTTGGATTCTTTTTATGGTATCTTTCTACTCGACCCTTGTACTTCCTCTCTCGTTTCGCCAGCTCAATTCCTTCCCGCTGGCGCATACGAATTAAATCTCTTTCTAATTGATTGACACCGCACATGATAGTGAGGAGAAATTGACTATATGGATTTTTGGATGTTAAATCCAGCCAGGTATCTTTCACAGACTGTAAATTCGCCCCTTTTTTCTGAATGTACGCCACTAACTCAAACAATTCCGCTGTACTTCTTGTAATGCGAGTTAAATCAGTTACCCATACTGTATCGCCTTCCTGTAAATCTTGCAGGAGCTTCTGTAGTTTGGGCCGATTACGGTCCGCACCAGATGCCTTTTCTTGATACAATTTATCGATTCCTAGTTGTTGTAATTGCTTGATTTGTCTTGCTAGGTTCTGATCTTCCGAGCTGACCCTGACATATCCAATTTTTCTCACTTGTTCCTCCCCCTACTCTTTAGTAAATAAAATTCGTTCCACACAAGCTCTCCCTGTTGTTCTATGAGCATCTTTGTGTATGCCATTCTTATTCTACAGGATACGTTATCTGTACAACAATCTGTTTCTTGTGTTTTTCGGGGTACGTACCTACATTTCCATTCTCCTATTTTCTACAAGAAAAGTGATTCCCTTTCCTCCAGCACTGAAAGTGCGGTTGACGCTGTTTCTCTGTTTGTACTATATCAGTTAGCATTTTCAATATTCTACATCACAGTCAGTTTACAGGAGATATCATTTACACCTCATACTCGCTCCTTTGTGTTTTGGAATGCTAAAAGTACCATCCACGTGCTTCTCTTTTCTACAAGGGAATGTCCCTCCTCCTCACCCTAGCGCTGGAAGTGCGATTGTTATTGTGCATATAGCTCTTACAACTGGTCTTTCATTCTGTATGTTGTTGCTTGTTATACGATGGATAGATTGGGAATAAAAATGGTGCTTATTATGTGTGCGAAAGATATGGAGGGGGAGGCTTGCTGTTGTTTTTTCTCTTGCTCTTCCCCATTATTATATCCAAATCCTGTTATCACATTTTCAAAACATATTACGTATGATTGTAAGAATGGCTTGTTACGTATTCGATTGCTGATTGGCGTATGTACCATCCCCTGTCAAAAATCGACAGGAAATAAAAAGATTTTATAGGCTTGGCGGGTTAATTGCCACACCGTAAGGATTCGTGCCCACCGCGATGGTCGTTACCTTCGCGTACGACGATGCGTCTATCACCGATACGCTGTTACTATTATAGTTCGTCACCCACACCTGGTTATTCGCTGCGTCCACTGCCACATCCCAAGGACTCGAACCTACCGCGATGGTCGTTACCTTCGCGTACGACGATGCGTCTATCACCGATACGCTGTTACTAACCTGATTCGTCACCCACACCTGGTTATTCGCCGCGTCCACCGCCACATCTTCAGGATTCGAACCCACCGCGATGGTCGTTACCTTCGCGTACGTGGATCCCTCTATCACCGATACATTGTTACTACTGTAGTTCGTCACCCACACTTGGTTATTCGCCGCGTCCACCGCCGCATAGCGAGGACTCGAACCTACCGCGATGGTCGTTACCTTCGCGTACGACGATGCGTCTATCACTGATACATTATTACTGCTGCGGTTCGTCACCCACACCTGGTTATTCGCCGCGTCCACCGCCACATAGCGAGGACTCGATCCCACGACAATTGTCGTTACCTTCGCGTACGACGATGCGTCTATCACCGATACGCTGTTACTAACCTGATTCGTCACCCACACCTGGTTATTCGCCGCGTCCACCGCCACACCTTCAGGATTCGAACCCACCGCGATGGTCGTTACCTTCGCGTACGACGATCCCTCTATCACCGATACATTGTTACTACTGTTGTTCGCCACCCACACTTGGTTATTCGCCGCGTCCACCGCCGCATAGCGAGGACTCGCGCCCACGGCAATCGTCGTTACCTTCTCAAACGAAGTCCCATCTATCACCGATACATCGCTACTTCCGCTGTTCGTCACAAACACATTCCCCACCGGCAAAGGAGGCGTAGGCCCAGTATGTCCCGTTGCCCCTGTCGGCCCAGTTGGCCCCTGTGGTCCAGTATCCCCATTGTCTCCTTCTGGCCCAGGAATACCTGTTGGTCCAGCTGGCCCTTGTGCCCCTTGTGGCCCCTGCGTTCCTGGGTCACCTTTGATCCCCGGTGATCCCGCTGCTCCTTGCACGCCTTGCGGTCCTGTGTGTCCGGCTGCTCCTTGGGCACCCACTGGCCCCTGTGATCCTGGTGGTCCTTGCGCCCCCGCAGGACCTGTTGGTCCAGTAGAGCCAGACGGCACATGAGAGGTAATGGTAACCGTAAACGTGAGCGTGTTAAACAATTGATTTTTCACCGCTACACTCGATGTCAACAGTTCCGCTACAAAAATGGAAAGTGCGTTATATAAAGATTGCATCATATTGGAAATTTTCCCGATTTGCGCGACACCATTTAATTGATTACTCGTACCCAGTAAGAGAAACAAACTAAATCGCGTGGCATTTCGGCCATCTGCTGTGGGGAATTCATCCAGTAAGAAGTTGTAGAGGAGGTCCAGTTCTGTTTTCAGTTGCGCTTGCGTAGCTGGCGTAGGATTGTTCACATAATTCGTAACCGCCGCTTGTAAATTCGCAAATAAGTTCAGCAGCGCGGCTTCTTGCGCAGGGGTAATCGGAACAGTCGGGGTAATCATGGGCACGATGTTGGATGCATCCAGCTTTTCATTTTTTTCATGATTCTGCTCATTTGTCATCGCTGTTTCCTCCTTGCTTGTTGTGCGGATTCCTAGGTTGCACCAAAAAGGAAGTGCCTCCATGTTCCTTCCCGAACAATGTATCTGCTGCGCCAAGTGGTCCCGTCGGTCCGGTAGGTCCTGGAGGCCCAGTTGGTCCCGTAGGCCCTGTCGGCCCGGTCACGCCATTGTCGCCCTCTGCCCCTTGTATCCCTTGCGGCCCAGTTGGTCCTGGTGGTCCTGACGGTCCCTCTGGTCCTTGGTCCCCTTCTTGCCCCTGTAGTCCAGTGACGCCTGGTGGTCCCTGTAATCCTGGCGCTCCTGGTACCCCTGCTGGTCCAGCTGGCCCTAATGCCCCTGGTGCGCCTGGTGGTCCCGGTGGTCCCGTTTCCCCTTGTACGCTGTTCAGTTCTGTCGATGTCACCGCCATTACATTCGTCAAAATCGTAAACAATTGATTCGTAATGGCAGGCGAAGATGTCACTAAAGACGCCACAAATACAGACAATGCGTTATAGAGTGCCTGTAACAGCTCCGCAATTTGTCCAACCGGTGCGGTCAAACTGGCTAACGCACCCTTCGTGCCAAGCAGCAGAAACATACTATACCGCGTCGCATTGCGCCCATCGGCCGTGGGAAACGTGTTTAGTAAAAACGTGTATAACTGATCACAGGCTTGCTGCAGGGCTTGATTCGGCAATATCGTCGGATTATTAAAATAATTGACAACCGCTGTTTGTAACTGTTGAAACAGCGCGATTAGCTGCGCCTCTTCCGCCGGTGTAATCGGAATAATCGGTACCAATAGGGGTCCCACATTCCCATTCTCTTGTTTCATGCCAACATTCCTCCTTTTTTGAGCGTTTGCACACACTGTATCCACGGCTTATGCCCGCCCATTGCTTCTTCCATCCAAAGCAAACGTTGCCGATCACTTGTAAAATAGTACACCTGCGGTACAGGCTTCCCCCTTTTTTCTGCATGTTTCACAAGCCCCTCATACCGGCGCATATTGCAAAGTGTGTAATGCAAATTTTCTCCAGTATCGATCTCCACAATATACAGTTTCTTCCGGTCATACCAATACGCTGCCGGCACCAGCGGGTCCCGTTTCGAAGAAGATAACAACTCTTCTTGCCACTGCCACGCCGGATACCCACACCAAGCCCAGATTTCATTTCGGTATAAGACATCGTAGATGTCTTGCAACCCACTAAGCATCGTGACATGAGATGTCCCCAGTAACGCACCGCCCTTGCGATTGAGTCCAAAAATATGACGAGATGGCTCTTGAATGTTGTGCAAATACGGACGCAAATGCTCGAGTTTACGCAGGATACTCCGCCGACTATACGCGCCCATATAGGCAGCTAATTGCCCCGTCGTGGTCCACTCTAGCTGCTGAATGATCGCCAGCATTTCTAAATCGGTCACGATGGATTCGGCCATTCCCTTTTTTGTCATCCTACACCCTCCTTTTGTACAAAATAGAGACAACGTAACAAGAAAAGAAACCCCCTATCTAGAAGGATCACACCACAAAAAACTTCCCAATAGGGTGTACCCAAAGGAGAAGAATTCAAAATGCTCCTAATCCCCAGTTATCAGAAATATCTAACAGATATAGGAATCTCTTTTGTTCGTTGCTCCCGCAACAGAGAAAAGAAAGAAAAGCCGAATATTCTCCACAACTATCCAAACATACATCTCTCTTTCTCTTTTGTTGCTTATTGTATTCTATACAACAACGTAGCACTTCGTGCATACTTTTTTGTTATTTACACCAAAAAAAAGGAGGTAACAAAAGGAAAAGAAAGAGTAACACCCAAAAGAAATGGTGAAACTCACCAATATATGGAATCCACTATTCCTGTAAAAAAAACAACTTTTACATTTGATTATAAAGATATAATTTTACAAAAAGAACCTTTTTCCCCTCTTTTTCAGGTAACAAGAGGCATACGACATGACCCATACGTACCATTTTTCATCCTTCCTATTAGGGTACACCCTATTGGGAAGTTTTACCCAATAACGCATGATAGATTCCTATTTTCCTAGCTTTCAAATCCACACAAACTCACACTCTTCTAATCCCTCATTCCCATATCCCACCCACCCACCAAAACAGACACAACCTGCCCCTTACACCCGTACATAGCCACTTCCCCTCTCACCCATTCTTCTACCTCGTCCAACGCTTGCCCCGCCTACATTTTCCGCCCGGCCTATTTCTTGTCATGCAATAAGAATGACCACCAGTTCCCTCCACTGCGCCATGATTTTCCCATCATTTCCTAACAAAGAGAAATTCTTCTTTTCCGACCCATCTATCGCCCCTAGTTTCCTATCTTGCAAGATTTCCTAACAGTGATAACGGCTACTGTGGAAGATTTTTTATGTGATAGCATATGTTGCTTCTACCTTACATATCTTAGAGTACTCCCAGTTTATGATATACCTTACAAAAAAAGCAAGCCAGACCACTATCCTGGCTTGTTTCTTCCCGTTTTATCTTTATGGTGATGAGAGCCCAGATATAAGTAAGCATGTACACTTATTCTTATTTGTAAGGAAGTGTCATATCTGAAATTTGGTCACATATAAGAACAGTAATTCCGCATCGCTTCACATAGATGGTTCTACCACAAAACAGCGTACTCTAGTCAAGAATACGCTGTTTTTTTATTTTTATCGTTCCTATTCATTTCTACTGTTTCATATAATACTATTGGTAAACTAACAATGAGAGATAATATATCTTTATCATGTCAAAAAAGAGCGTTCCTCACTCGCCAGAGGAATGCCCTTTTTTGTTTACCTCACATACACATAGGCTTCACTTGTTACTTCTTATTTTGCATGTAATCCAACATAATAACAAATAAGAAGTATAAGGAATATTGAACTTGTAAGAAGTGTTTTTTTTAAGAATTTTTCTCTGTTAAATATTGCGAATATCGCAGTACAACATAATGTTACACCCATAATTCCTAATAAAATATGTGAATTAAATTTGAGGTCAACTCCTGATACATACAATTGAAAAGAACATATTGCTATAAGCAAACAAATTAATGCCATTATACCCAATATTTTATTCATATACTCACCCCTGAAAAATGAATTACTATAAAAATAGCTTAGCTTTAAGAACCATTGATATGGGTTGATTGATATCCCAACATGTATTCGAATATACAATTTACCACATTCTTGCAAATAAAATATACCATAAAAAGTCTTTTGCCAAAGGACTTTTTATGAGGTTTTCTTCTAAGATTTCTATGATAAAATCTCAATTGTCAGTTACCTATATATGGCAATACAAAAAAATAACAATTAAATAAGAGGGGAATTTTAAATGAATACAACAAACAGAAAAATAGCTAGTTCAGCTATGGCTTTAGGCTTATTAACAACTTCACTTCCAACATTATCATTGGCAGAAGAAAAGAATTCTATATCTTCTAACAAGCCTACCCAACTCATTCAAACTCAGCAACCTAACTTAAAAGTTTTAAAGGATGACACGAATGAAAAAATAGTAGAAGCAAGTGATAATCGTATAGTTTCTACTTCTACATATGATAAAAAAAATAAAACATTACATATCGTAACTAAAAATTTAGCTGATCATACTATATCTACTAAAACTGTTAATTTACAACATGCTAATTCCCTTTTACATATTAGAAAAAAACGTGAAAGTTGGGACATTGAAGTTTTAGATCACGCTTCTTCTTTAGATGGTAAGTTTGAATATACTTATTACAATAAAAACGTGTGGTTACTTCAAGTTCCTGGAGAAAATGCTAAAAATCCTGTTGAAAATAGTGATAATAAAGCTGATTTAAATGGTTTTAGAAATTCAGTAAATAATTTGATGACTCATGAAATTGCTTTTCTTTCTAAAGTTTCAGGAGATGTAGCTATAGCTTGTATAGCTTTATTATCGACTCCAACTCCTTGGACAGTAGTTTCTGGAGCAGCAGCTACTATAGGACTTGCAGCATGGGCAGTTCCAGATTTATATAAAGTATTTCAAGAAGCTGATAATTGTAGATACCACTTTAATAGAATATAAAGCAGCTTATTTGTTTAATTACAAGGAAAAAAAGTAAACATAGTTCGAAAAGAAGGTCCTCCCTATCCATGAGTAGACCTTCTTTCCATTTATGTAGCATATACATGGGCTTCACATTTGCTGTTACATACTATGTTTTACCTTTCAAATTTTACATATCCACCTGAAACCCACTGATCGGCACCAACGTTATACCATCCATCTTGATATCCCCACGACTGATACTGTTCTCCTTGGTACACATTTTTTACGACACCATAGTTCGTTCCTGGACCAGTACGAACACGCAATACATCAGCTGTAATCGTTACGACACCAATGCCATCATTTGAAGATGTGGACGTTGCTGATGCATTTCCCCCTGTATAACGAATGTATGATGAATCATGATATACCCACTGCTCGCCACCTAAGTTTAGCCAACCATTTGATTGTCCCCATACTTGGTAGGACTCCCCTTTCCCTAATTGACGGATCACTCCGTATCCAGTACCTGGACCTTTGCGGAGGTTGATACAATTCCCCTCAATATAAGCAATTCCTATTTCACTCGTTGAAGACGGAATTGCTGTCGACGTGACGGAGTTACCACCTCCATTGTATGCATGTTGCACTCTTTCAATAAAGCTATCCCATCGTCCTTCTGCCAACATACGATGTGGGCAATACTTTCCACTCCATGATTGATGTGTACGGACTTTATGAATGGGAATATTGTACTGTTTCATGAGCTGTGCTACAACGATAGCGGCATGATCTTCTGCTTGATAGTATCTCTCTCCACCGCTTAAAGAATAACAGATTTCTACACTAATAGACTTGCGATTACCGGCACCGTTTCCGTCACCACAGGCCCATGCGTTACGCTCTAACGGAATTCCTTGCACAGCTTCTTTATCATCTACCGCGATATGAAACGATACTTGGTTATCATTTCGAATCATATACGCCACTTCATTTTCTGCCGATGCATCATTATACGTATTATGAATTGTGATCCATTCTGGATGCATGGTATACGGACATTTTGTACCATATTTACTTGGGTCAACGAATTGTTTTCTGATTTCCATTATTGAACCTCTCCCTTGTTCTTTTCTTGTTTTTGTTTCCCACCTAACATCTCAACTGCGTTTGTTAAAGCTTGTGGAAGCGGAATCCCCATTCGACCAGCATTTTCTAAAAGCGAAAGCAACTCATTTCCGATAAAGAAAAAGATTGTTGCTTCCCGAATTGCGCTATTGCTTCCAAGTGCCACATCTAGCTGGGTCGCCACTCCGACCAAAAGAAAAAGCACCACCTTTTTGGCGATGCCTTTGAAACCAACTTTACTTTTTAATTCTCCGTTATATCCTGCTGCAATGATGCCAGTTACATAATCAATCACTGCCATTGTTACTAAGACTTTCAATGTTGCATCCCATCCTCCCAGAAAATACCCACAGAAGCCACCAAAAGTGGCAATAAAGGTTTTTAATACTACATCGATACGATCCATCTTTTTCTCTCCTTTTTTCAATCATAAAAACAGCTTATGGCTGCTCTGGTTTCTCGTCTATTCATTTTCGAACGAAATCTTTTAATATGGATACTTCATTTATAAGCATTGAAACTTGCTCTTTTAATTGTTTATTTTCTTCCTTTATTTCTTTCCATTCAATATGCATCTTTTGAGTGGCTGCGATATGAATTGCCAAAGTTCCATATATATTAACAGCCTTACCATCTTCTGATTTGAATATTTCATCGGTCTCTTCTGCTATAAAACCATAATTTGCTACAATATCTTTTGTTGTGAACGGCACTTCTCCTTCTTCTTTTCCTTCTCTCATCTTATACAACTTTTCTACTTCCGTTTTTAAGTTGTAACTCCTTGGTTGCAAAGCCATAATTTTTTCTACAGGATCAAACGGCAAATCCCTAATATTAGCTTTCATATTCTTAGTTGATTTATTGTAAAAGTTCCCATTAACAGTTAGACTTCGGCATTCCAAATCCCTAAATTCAGTACCGTTATAATTCTTAACTTGAAGAGAATTTTGATATCCCGAAACATGAGATGCTCTCACTCGTATATATGCTAGTCTTATATCAGCATTCGCATTATCATCATCAATTAAGACACTATTCTGATCAGATGGTTTATTTCTATTTCTAAAATAAAACTTACCTGCATTATTATCGTAAAAATGTTCCTCATTAGAAGCTAGCCAAATTTGAGAATGAGCCATAACATGAAAACTTTTTGTTGCTTCCATGTTAATATTCGTACCGCCATTATCCCATGTAGTTTCCAACCTCATTGTTCTCTTAGCTCTTACTAACAGAAAATCATCGCTTCTTACGTTCATTAATCCCTTAGAATCTATGAGAACATGTCCACCCGCACTCAACTCTAACCTACCACCACTATCTCTAAAGAACCCTACAGTAGCATTTGTTTTAAACATATTATTACTAATTTCATTAACCATACCAATTGTTCCCCAAGCATTTGCAAAATCTGTTTTATTCGGCGTCACTTGTGTAATTGCTATAGAACCTACAGTATCTGTTGAATCTTTCCCCAAAAATAAAGAAGGCTGAACCCCACCATCATTACGCGTATAAAATCCCCAATAACTTCTTACAAGCCCATCCTCTTTTAATCGAACATTAGATTTCATTATCTCTACCCATCTAGGGTCATTCGATTGCCGGGAAGTCCTAATATTCATCCCTTCCAAAACATCCCCTTTAAGATGTTCGGCTGTAACGTATCCTACAAGGTTGATTTTATTAGCCTGGACTTGAATTTGTTCTGCAGTTTGATTGATAGATGAGATAATATTGCCCTTTTTGACTGTAGAATTCATTTCATTACTCATTACAGATAACTGAGAAGTATGCGAATCCACTAAAGCCTTACTTCCAAATTGACCGTTTGCTTCTGTTTTCGTATAAACATCCTTTTTCTCTGCCCTTAGTTCAATACTTTTAGACTGTTGATTTATGCTTGTTTCAAAAGTTGATACCTTAGAGTGAAAATCAAAAGTTGCTACTTTCTTAGCAATCTCACCAACTAGAGCATCATAGTTTCCTATATCTTTAGGGTTTTCCATGAATGTAGAAGGAGTTGATCCTTGTTGTAGCATGGGTTGAGAAACCCACATTCTACCGTTTTTACGTACCCATATCTCTGCTCTAATATGAGTTACGTCTTTGTTTGGCATTCCTAATGTAACGCTTGCAAATACCCAAGAGCTGTTTACTAATAGTGGCTCAAGCTCTGTTTGTACGTGGTCTAGTGCTGTGTTACCATTCCACAATTGCATTTTAATGACTCCGCCTTGTCCTTCAAACAATGATTTATTGTCTGTGTAAAACCACGCTGAGTAAACATATACACCACTCCTACTTGTCACAGGTATAATTTGATTCATTCCCGCATATACAGGATCGGTTTGTCCTGTCTTCTCAATCTTTGCAGAGTTGTAGCCGTCATGGTGTCTCGCAACATCTACAGTTACTCCAGCAGGAACTATCCATTTATCGAAGCTAGGAGTACGACTGATAATTGCACCGGAGTTCTTATCTATGTCTCTCTTTTCAAATGCAGTATTAAGTAACATATTAGTAGAACCTAATCCACCTACATAATTTTGCATTTGAGTCTCAGAAACTTTAGATTGAATCTGATTATTCAACTGTGTGATATCACTCGTATTTTGTTGAATCATTTCTCCTTGTTTGCCCTGTGTTTGCGATAGAGTTGTAATGGTTTGTGCATTAGAATCTGTTGTTTGTTTAACTTGATTCAAGGTAGTTTGCATTGTACCTTGATCTTTTTGAACAGTTGATACAGTAGTTTTTACACCATCTACACTTTTTGCAATTTCGGTTGTTTTCTTGGTGAATTCATCAGTTGTTACTTGATCTTCTACTGCTGGTTTATAGTCTGTTGCTTTATTTCCAATTTCAATTTGCCATTCTTTTAATTCGATCATGCCTTTAACATTACGTAATAGCGTTTGCGGATTGAAAACCTCAATTGCCTTATCTTTAAGATTATAAGTAAAGGAATATGTTTTCCATTCTTGGTTTGCGTTAACATCACTTTCGCAACGAACACCAGGCCATAATTGTTCACCATCTTTATACTTTATCCACACTTCTACTCCAGCCCATGGATTCGGTGTTCCCTTTTCATATCCAATAGTTCTAGCTTTAAAGCTAACAGTAAACTGCTGCCCTTGTAGCATCGATAAACCATCCGGCACAATTTTAAATGACTTATTTACTACATTAGACACTGTTGTTCCTGTGTCAGATTTAAGTGTGCCACCTGTATTTAACAGAATGTTACGTCCGCCAATCTTCATATCATCAAACTTCTTCTCCACACTACTCAACTTCTCAGTGACTTTTCCTGCTTCTTCTTTAATTTCAGTTGTTGTTTTCTTAAGCTCACTTGTTGTTTGCTGCACATCAGAAATCGTCTTCTTCGTACCTTCCACAGTGGATTCAACCGTATTTAATTTATTACTGATTTCAGTATCTTTTTTTGTTAACGATTCAATAGAAGTTTTAAATCCATCTGCGGTTTGCTCTGATTTCGTCATACGTTCCGTAAGCTTTCCTTGTTCATTTTGAACATTAGAAACCGTAGTGTTAATCCCTTTAATAGTCGTCTCAATTTCTACCGTCTTTTTAGTAAAATCAGTTGTTGTTACTTGATCTTCTGGTGCTGGTGTCCATGCTGTAGCAACGTTAGCTAATTCAAGTTTGACGTTTTTTACATACGCTGTACCTTCAATACCTTCGCCACCATATATATACAATCTAGAAACTTTAGTACCGTCAAATTTTTCATGAAGTTTCATGGTAAACGTATAGCGTTCCCATCTATTAACTTCACTTACGTTAAACACATACTGACCACTGTGAAAGCTTTGTGCTGTGTTACCTTCAATAAAATGATGTAACCCACCGTTTATACGGAAACCTTTTGTATCTGACCAAATATCCATACTAATAGTAATTTCTTTACCCGCGACATTATTTCTCGCAAATTCTGCAACCACATCTTCAGCGATACCCAGCCATCTATTTTTTTGACCGATAATACTGTTTTTATTAATAAACGCTACAACTGGATAACCGAAAGTAGTTATATCTAGATGGGCATGATAACCTTTTGTTGGATCTGCTACACCACCGTTATACCCACTTCCCCAACCAGATGCCTGAAGATTACCATTTAACGATTTGTCCCAACTTATAGAATCATTAACAATATAACTAGAAAAATTAGAGTTTTTAAGCGAATTTCGTCCATCTAGTTTTGTATTATCTACTTGCGTTTTAAGTTCTGTAAGAGTCTGTTTCGTCCCCTCAGCTGTTGTCTTAATCTCGTTTGTTTTCTGCTCCAACTGTGACAACCCTTCATTCGTTTTCTTTAATTCGGACTTCTCCGCTTTCTGTGTAAGAGCTTCATTTGTTTGACCAATCGATGTATTAATATCCTTGAATTTCTGTACATTCCCTTGTTTATCAGTTTCATAGATTTGTTTCCCTATAAAACCATTGTTAATTTCCTCTTTTGTAAACACTCCAGATTTATCGGCTTTATCTTTTAACTGTGCATTAATCCATGTTTGATCCACTTTGCCATTAACTTGCTTTTGAACATCCACTATTTGTCCAGCTATTTCTTGCGCTTTACCTTCCACACTTTGAACCTTTTGATTTAACTCCGTTTTAGCTGTTTCAATATCTTTCGTAACATCTTTAATACTTTGCTGCAATGGTGCTGTATCAGGAACAACAGGTTCCCACACTACACCTGTCCATATTTTTAAAATACCAGGCTTTCCATTACTAATATCACGCCATAGCGTTTTATTTGATTTAAGATTAGCGGTGGGTGGATTAACTCCTTCAATAATATCTACAAGATTTTGATCCATGTATTTTTGTGTTGCTTCTGCCAAATCTTTTGCTGTTTGGCTTTCTTTTTGAGCCTGATCAGCTTTATCTTTAGCATCAATGATGTCTTTGTTTTGTTCCTTTACTTTATTATTTAATTGGTCAAATAACTCCTGCGGAACCTTGTCATACAATGAACTTAGTATCTTTTGGTATAATCTTCGCAACTCATCATTTTGATCAACGATTTCACGATAATCACCAAATACATAGTTATCTTGTGTAGGATCTTTAAAAGATTCATCACCAGCAATAGCTCGCGCTTCAAGATACAACTTAGGTGTAAACCCTTCATCTATAATTCGAATTGTATCTCCTTCATTGATTTCTTCATGTGATAAACCAGGTATTCTTGCTATATTTTGTACATCGACTCCATAAGAAACAGAAGCGTTCACAATCTTACTCATTTCCGTTTTCATTAGAGTTAAAAGTCTCTCTGGAGACATATTTTGGTCGTCTGTTTGTGGAGTGTAGAAAGCGAATTTATGTTTTCCGTTTTCATTCCAGCGTTGATAAGCTGCATCATCCACAAGATAAGGAACACCCTTATTTATGGAGGAGATTGTAATAAATTCTCCATTTTCTTTTTTCACAAAGCCTAATAAGGCTGTACAAATGTTTTGAGAGTTCTCAATACGTTTAATTCCTATTAAATCTTTACCAAAGGTTACTTCTTTTCTTGTATCTCGTCCTCGTCTCTTAACCATATCCACATAACGACCAACAATTTTAGAACCAACAACTTCAGCTCGATATTGAATTTCTATTTCAAATGAAGCGGCAATTTGTTTAAGAAAATCCAATGGATTTGTAAATTCTTCAATTTCCATTGAGTGCGCTCCATCATGTTCGGTTTTACCTATTTTCCACTTCGTTCCTTTAAGAGCTATTTCCATACACTGTTTTAATGTTTTGCTTTCCAACTTTTGTGGCTCTATAATTGCTGCTTTAGCAAGCTGAATCCATTCACCAGATGCATAAACCATTAATGATCTATCCTTAGAATCCTTTTCCGTTTCTGTAATGACATAAGGAACGATTCTACCGCCACGTACTTCTTTTAATACTAAATTTTGCTGTACAAGTGTTGCTGCATGATCTGTATTCTCAAATACCCTAAACTCTAGAGTATCAATATTATTTTTAATTTCCCAATGCCGTTTGTCATCCCAATAGTCCTTAGGTTGTATAGCTGAAACGATTTGATTTGTTTTAAAATCAACAACATGTAAGTCTCCACTTGGTGTACTCATCTAAATCGCTCCCTATACGTTAATTTTGCTATTCCTACATTTGCTGGACGTATTATGACTTCATTTTTCCCTCTCTTTATAACAGGGAATGAACTAAATATATCTTTTAGTGCAATTGCATTTGTTCCATTGATTGTTACTAATGATCTTTCTGTGTCTATTTGAATTTTATCTCCTATATCAAAAATATAAGGTGTTACATCTTTATCGAAATGATTAATCTTGTAAAACTTAACATCTTCAACAAACGCGACTTCCATTGCATCATTATTTCCGTATTTAGTAACTGCTACAGCAATTTTTTTAGGCTTCATGGTCGTATACTTGGACGTATTACTTATGTCTATCCAATAATCTAATACAGTATCATTATCAATCTCTGTATTCGCTCTGTATTTAGATACCTTAGCAGACCACTTGTTACCTTCACGCTTCATTGACAAGTGACCTCTAAAATCATTGAATGACCCTTCACGAATACCACCTGTGGATTCTATGATTCTATAGTTATCTTTATTGACCTCAGATTCCATCCAACCTACGCCTACTCTACCATTGATGTTCTGCATAGTATTGTAGTAATCTGTTAAATCCAGCATAGTCATAACTTCATCATTATCTCCTAGAAGAAATACAGTTACAGAACCCATTTGACCAACCCTAGTAGATTGTAGTGTGAATTGACAATCTAAAATAAAATCAGTAGCATCTTGAGGGATTGCTCTAGTCATTACAGGTCCATGCCATGCGGTACCATTACCATAATCTTCAGCATAGAATGCGTAACCTTGCCATACTTTAAAACTACCTGCAGGCTGAATATAACCGATTTTTTGAGTATACGGTGTCCATTTAGTTAAGTCGGTCATTTCGTCCCATAAAATACGTTCCTCTTTAGATACTACAACCGTCTGTACTGGGACTGGATAACCAAGTCTGAAGTACTCTAACCCGTTCCATACATCCAGAAAAGGACTCTTTGCCCCTACAGTTATATCAATAATTGGATTAGACTCTACAGATCCTTTGTTAATAAAGTTAGACTTTAAATCACTGTTCTCAATAGCAAGGGTTTTATTTTGTATAGGCCCTAACTTATATGGCATTGGACAAATGAACTTAAGTGTTCCTATTCCAAGTGTTACAAACTCATCTGGATCAAAACTGTCATCCACAACTGCTAAATATGTTCTATTGGGTTCTACATCAAAAATAAGCTCTACTGGTTGATCTGTTATTAACCAAGTTGCAATTTCTTCTTTTAACATTTCTAAATCAGCATCATCAGGAACTATAATCCCTACAGGAATTGATAAAACACGCATTTCTGTTTGTGTATTTAATAATCTTGCTCCTGGATATCCTGGGGTACGTAGAAAGTTCCGTTTCAATGGTGCCCAAGTTGGTCTTTTCCAACCTTTTGCAATTTGGATATACTTTTTACGTTCATTGTTAAATTTGAAAGAGCTCATTTTGACACCTCATTTCTTTATAAAATAAAAGAAACCCAAACCTAAAAGTCTGAGTTTCTTTTTTCTTCCCTTTCTTGATACTCGGTTGTATATCGATAAGTACCACGTGCCACATCTCGTCCATCTAAAACAACAGGAACTTCCACAACTAAATCACCGCCAAGCATTGGGGTTACTCCATTACTTGATGAACCAAAAGAATTATTAACAACTTGATTTGATACACTATTTGTCATCGCCTGTCTGCTATTCGACATATTTCCATACACACCACTCATGACATTTTTTAGTCCTGCCAATTGGCTTGCGGAACTAGTCATCATACGTCCCATGTCACTCATTAATTGATTTATTTCACCTGACATAGCAAATTGACCTCGAGGCATGGCTGCTACGATTCCCGCACCAATACCTCCAAGTGTCTTTTTATTTAAAGGTAAAACAGCTTCATCACCAGCTTCGCCAGCCCCTTGTAGATTGCCACCATTCATTCCGAATATTGTCGGCTTAGTGAAGATACCACCTTTTGCACGCCAGTCCACATTAACGCCTGATGGGATAGTAATATTTTTCCCCATCACTGTCCATGTACTAGTCTGCAAGCTAAAGTGTGGTAATTTAGGCATTTCAGGAGATGGTATTTTTAATCTTAAATTACTAAAGAATGACTTGATTTTATCTACAAATCGCTCTACTTTATCAACCGCATCTTTAATTGGATCAATAATAAATCGTTTCGCTGCTTCAAATTTTTCTTGCGCTGCATTTTTTACAGAATCGAATTTTTCTCTAGCTGAATTATATAAATCAGTAAATTTTTGCTTTGCCTGATTATAAGCGTCTGTTACTGGCTGAATAACATATTGCTTCACTAAATTCCAGGCTGCGAGTGTATACAATTTTATAGATTCCCAATTTCCTAATATCCAGTTAGCTAAATCTGAAAGCTTTTGTTTCGTTGTATTCCACAATTCTTGAACCGGTTGAATAACATACTGTTTTATTAAATTCCACCCTGCTAGTGTGTAAGACTTCGCTAATTCCCACTGTGAACCAAGCCAAGAAACTAAATCAGTAAATTTTTGCTTCACTAAAGTCCAAGTTTCCTGAACCGGTTGAATGATATACTGTTTAAATAATCCCCACGCAACTTGCGCTACCGCTTTTGCAATTTCCCATTGTGTACCAAGCCATGTAACTAATTCTCCAATTTTTGTACTTACCCATTCATAAGCTTGTTGAATTGGTTGAATAATATATTGAGATATTGCCGCCCAAGCAATTTGCGCTCCAGCTTGGATTAATAACCATCCAGCTTGTAGTACCGTTGAAATTAATGAAATAATTGGATCTAAGAATGTAAGTATAGAATTCCAAATTTCTTGCCATTTTTGGTATAGTTGCATGAAAAATTGAGTTGCTGTTTCTACCAATGATGACCACCAAGTAGATGCCGTCTCAACCAAAGAGGAGAGCCAACCTACAGCTGTATCAATTAAAGAAGAAAACCATCCTGAGGCTGTTTCTACTAGAGAAGCCCACCAACCAGACACTGATTCTACAAGCGAAGATAACCAAGATGATGCTGTTTCGACTATTCCACTCCACAATTCAGATAAATATTCACCTATAGAATTAAAGGTGTCTATCGTCCATTGACTTATAGAATCCCAATTTTGATATATAGTAATACCTAAAGCAACAACCGCGGCTACAACAATAGCAATTAATGCTACCCATCCCATCATTGCAGCCCCTATACTCGATATAACGACAACGATTGGTGCTAAAGCCATAAATGCTCCTGAAATTACACCAATAGCTACTGCTATAGCTGCCAACGTAGCCGCTAATTTAGGATTATTAGAAATCCAATCCGCTATTTTAGTAACAACATCAGCGATAACTCCAAGAACAGGTTTGAGAGCCATTTGTAAATCTTGCATCGCCTTTTGGAATTTAACCGCTGGGTTTGCATCCATTTTCTTAATGGAATCATTCAATTTATCTTGTTGTTTTCCAAAATCAACCGTTTTATCTTTCGCACCTAGCAAAGTATTAATGATGTTTTGCCCTTGATCTTCATACATTGTCATTTTGTTATCGTAAAGGCTTTTTATCCTCTACTTCTTACAGTTCATTTCCTGTAAGTTCGGCATACGTTTTCACTAATAAGTGTCGCGGTCTCGTGGAGGGATTATATCTTTTCACCCTCTATGCTCTGCCCCTGACTACACTTCGTATAGCCTTCGGTTCAAATTAGGATTCGCACCCTTTTTGCTTTATACCGCGATTTTAATTCGGCACAATTTATCATCTACCGAATAGTTTTACCCCTAATTCATTACGTTTCGTTTCATCTTCTACTTGTGACAATGCTAAAGCAATATCAGTCATAGCGGCCGAACCTTCTTTACCACCATTAGCTACAGCTTGTCCCCATTTTTGTAATTGTTCTGCTGAGATATTAGTACCTTCCAACGTTTCCTTCATAGCTTTATCGACACCTTGACCGAATTCAGCTGCTTTAATCCGTCCCTCTTTCAAACCATCTAAGAGATTATCAATCATTTATATTCAACGTGATTCGCAACGTCACGCCCGTTCTCTTATGAACTGCTATACGTCACCGCATAGATTAGACTATATCTTCAACTACTTGAGTTGCTCCCCGTTTCGAGTGTCATTTGCTTACACCCTACGTCTTTCGACTAGTCGTTGCACGTTCCTTAATTAAAAGGCTTCGCTCAGTATTGTCTCATTCGAGAGTTTCACTGAATTAAAGGAGTTTTTCATTGTATGTCACCATACAAGGGAACTATAATCTAATTCCATGTTCCTGTTTCAACCCCAGCTGCCATGATTGCTTGGACCTCTTCAGCGTTGTAGCCTGCTCGCGTCAGCTGACCACCATATTCAGCGATAATATCTAATTGTTCTGGTGGGAAGCCCATTTTTAGTAATGCATCAGCCATCCCAAGAGCGCCCTCTTGGGAAATCCCTAATTCATTTCCTATTTCATTTGTTTCTTGAATTAATTCAGTGAAATCTATACCTGCATATGCTTTAGAAATAACAGCTGCGCTTTTTACAAATGAAGCATTTGCTTCATCACTAACATTTTTATTTAAAGCCCATTGTCTTCTTACACCTTCAAGCGATTCTTCAGCATCTAATCCATATGCTGAAATGCCTCTTACTGCTTCCTCTACTGATTTCTTTGAGGACTCAGGAACATCGAAAGAGATATCAATCTTCGTTTGTAGCTTTGACATGTCCATTGCTTTTTCAATAGCCGTTGCAATTCCGCCACCAGCTGCTAATCCACCGATAACATTTTCTAATCCAACTTTTAGACCTTCAAACTTCTTCTCAGTTCTTCCAGCTTCTTGTTGTAAATCTCTCAGTTCATTTCGTACTTGCTGAATTGAATTACCAGCATCTACAGATCGTAGCGCTCGCTGTAATTTCTCTATATCTGTTTCTGCTCCTAATGCTTCGCGGCCAATAATTCCAATCGCTTGCTCTAACTGACGACTTGTAGCTGTTCCATTTCGAATTGCATTCACAAGACGATTCCCTAATGCTCCTGCAAAATCATCAACGCTTTTTCCTGTAGCTCTAAACAATGTTTCCAATTGCCTTGTAGAACTCGCTACATTCTCTTGTTCAGCTTTCATGTTTCCTAGTTTATTTTTAAGACCATTAAGTGACCCTTCTGTAAATTCAATCTCACGCCTGAATGCACGATACTGTTCTTCAGAAATTTTACCGTTTTGGAATTGAGCTTGTACTTGTTGCTCCGCTGCTTTCAATTTATCTAGCTTTTGCGTTGTATTTTCAATCTGTTGCGTAAGTAACTGTTGTTTTTGCGCTAATGCTTCCACATTACCAGGATCAAACTTTAACAACCTTTCAACATCTTTAAGTTCTTTAGTTAAATCATTACTTCTTTTATTTACATCTTTTAAAGCGTTTTGAAGTCCTGTGGTTTCTCCGGCAATTTCAATCGTAATCCCTTTAATTCTTCCTGCCATTTTCTCACCCCTCGTATACTATTTTTTAATCGCCCTTTCAAGCGAAGATTTAGCGTCATATTTTCTTGGACGCCTGAGGATATTCCTAGATAATGAAACTAAGGATCATTTGGGACAATTCCTTCACCCCTTGTAGGTATAACTACAAAGAAAGACTGTTTCCCAGTGTCCGCTTTATGCTTCCTACTCACAGGCTGTTCCCCTTGTATCAAACCTAGCTGTTAGTAGCGCTAGGGCGGCTTTTGAAACAAGGACAAAGTTCTAATACACGAGGATGTTGGTCAGCGGGTCACACTAGGGATATCCCCGGGCGTCCAAGGAGAACATTTCTAATGATTCTAAACGAAAGGAGGAGTTTCCCTATGAAATTATTTGTCGGTTTAGATGTGAGTTCTCAAGATGCAAAAGTTTGTTTTTTAAATGGTGACGGAGATCGTTTACAAGCTTTTACCATTACAAATGATTTACCTGGAGCAATAACCTTAAAAGAAAAGATACTAGACACAGCCTCCAGGTCTACCTGTAAAACGATTAAAATTGGACTAGAATCTACATCCATTTATAGCTATCACCCAGCTATGTTTCTTCACAATGACAAAGAGTTAAGAACCTACGGTTCTCAAGTGTTCATGATTAACCCAAAACAAATTGCAAACTTTAAAAAAAGCTATTCAGAGATGGATAAAACAGATGCCATAGATGCATTTGTCATTGCAGATTATGTTCGTTTTGGGCGTCATACGATGTCCATTGTAAAGGAAGAGCAATATATTGCCTTACAACAACTAACTCGTTCTCGATATCAACTCGTACACGCTCTAACAAAAGAAAAACAACACTTTCTTCAACACTTAAGTATGAAATGTAGTCAATTTAGTCAAGATGTTAACTCTTCGGTATTTGGAAATGCCATGATGGAATTATTTTTAGAACAATTCAGTTTAGAGGATCTCATACAAATGCCTTTACAAGAACTAGCTCTTTTCCTTCAGGGAAAAGGAAGAAACCGTTTTGGGAATCCTGAGGAAGTAGCCAAATCCATTCAAAAGGCTGTCAAGGGATCCTATCGTCTAAGTAAAGTCGTAGAAGATTCTATTGATCTTCTGCTTAGTACTTCCATCCGGATTATGCGTACCTATCAAACTCAAATTAAAGAGATTGAAAAAGGCATAGAAAGTTTAATGTCTACCTTGCCTCAGACACTTGAAAGCATTCCAGGTATCGGTCCTGTATTCGCAGCGGGTATTGTCGCTGAGATTGGCCAGATTGAACGATTTACAGATGAAACCAAGATAGCCAAATACGCAGGACTATTTTGGAAAAAATATCAATCCGGTCGCTTTACTGCTGAAAACACATCCCTATCTCGAGCAGGAAATCAATATTTACGTTATTACTTAGTTGAAGCCGCCAACTCTGTAAGACGTAATGTCCCTGAATATCGTGATTACTACGCAAAAAAAGCAGCAGAAGTGCCTAAGCATAAACACAAAAGAGCTCTCGTATTAACCGCAAGAAAATTAGTACGTTTGGTGGATGCGCTACTACGCAACAACCAAATTTACGCGTTCGGAAGGAGCGCTGATAGATGATGTCTAGCGACATTCTTCCTTCTCATTGAATTCCATTAATTTACATATAATTAATGGTCTAGTTTCGTAATGCCTTTTTTAAGTAAAAATGATTCACTGAACTCTTGACTCTTCAAAAGCGTTACTTGACATTACACCACAGGTCTTTCTTAGAATGAATCGAAGTCTTTTTGACCTGCTTTTCTAACTTTTTCTTTATCTGGATTCTCTAACTCAGCGAATTCAGCAATGTAATCAAAGCAATCACCAACGGTCATTTCTTCTAAATCACCTTGTGTTAAATTTGCTTTATAACAAAGAGCAAGAAACAATTCAGTGGTAAATTCTTCATCACTGAATGTCCCTTGCTCTCCATTGTTTTTCTTTATTTTTTTTTTGCTCCCATAGTGAGCTGAACTAATTCCATTACCTCTGGCATAATTTCTTCAATTGGGAATTCTTCAAATTCATCCAGCCATGTCATAGGATCAGGAATATTCGGATCAGCCGTTTTAGCGTATAACCAAGTTAAGTCATAAATAAGTTCAAAATCCACATTGCTTAAATCAACATTAGACATATCAATTGGCTGTTGTGAGCCACCTGGTGAAGTTACTGCACTAATTGCCCCTAATCCCATCAAATCAGCAAATAAATTCCGTCTGAATTGTGCTTTATATCGCTTAACTGTTGCTGCTGTAGCTTTTAATCTGACTTTTTTTCCGTCTATTGTAATTGTCTTTTCCATTCACTTACGCCCCTTTTGGTACTGCAGGTAACTTTGTATACACTTTTTTGTACCAATTATCATAGATTTCTTGTTTTGATTTAGTTGTAGTTTTCGTTTTAACCATACGTTTTCCGTTAATATCAATAGGGCTTGATACAAATTTAAGTTCATTTGTGTTAGGTTCTGCTGAATTTGTTTTCGTTTTAGATGCAATTGTTGGACGACTTGCTGCGCAGTTAAACATAACATGTCGAGTCGCTCGTACATCGCCATCGAATTCAAACAATAAAGCAAATGGTTTTCCTTTTGCGTCAGCTAATTCATTTAATACACCATCTTCTGTGTCTAATTCTTCTCCCAATGCATCAACTGCAAATTGCTCTGGAATTGTCGCGATGGATAGCGTACCGTCATAACCTTGGTTATTGCTTGCTGCATAGTACAGCATGTCATCCGCGTAGAATTCAATTAGATCTCCTCGTGGATCACAGGTTAATTCAACCGCACCTGGTAATCGGATTGGTGTACTGAATGTAACTACACCATCTTTAATTTCATAGAGTGCATAGTGGACATTTTTCAGACCGAAAGCTACTTTATTTTCTGGCATTCACATCAACCTCGTTTCGTATATTTTTTGATACATTTTTTCAGATTCAATAAAAGTCCCGTACGAATCATAAGGAATCTCATGATCGTCTAGGACTTTTTCAAGTTTTGCTTCTGCAACTAAATCTTTTTTATTTGTGTAAAGTTCAATATTTGCATCGTCTATCTTGTAATACACCTTATTATCAGCCATTAAATTTGCTGATCCATCAACAAGGATACAAATATAAGGTGGCACTGGTACTGGCTTTCCTGGCGTTGCTATGAAATGCGAATAAGCCACAGGATAACCTGTAGCTTCAAGGATTTTTATTAACTCACCTAATGTCATTATTCAAGCGCCCTTTCAATACGCCTTGGTAACTCATCAATTACATATTGTTCAACTGGAAGGATATGAACTTGTGCAGGTACACGGCCACCACCGACTTTCGCATGTCCATTTTCTAAAAGATGCGTTAATTGTCCTTGTGAATTGTGGACGACAACACCATTACCTTCTTTTTTCTTACGCCATCCTTTACGATATGCCCCTGTTTTTTTAGGACTACCTTGCTTTAATTTTTCTACAGCAACATCAGCAACCTCTTCTTGTGCTGTCAACAATTCTTCTTCCACAACATTTGCATATCTTTGTAATTCTCTAGCAAGATCACTCGCAAAATCATTCATATCAAGTATGCTCCTTTGCGATAATAGTCAATGTTTGATACATTTCATCATCATTCATTGGCGGTTCGATAATATCAAAGATACGACCTTTCATATTGATTCGCATTTCTTCTGTAATATCAGAAGTATAAGGAATCACAAAACGATAAACTCGTGTAGCTTGTGAAGCCGAAGCTTCAATGTACTCGGAACCTTTCACCGTTTTTATCATTGACCAGGCTTTCTTTAATTCTTGCCAAGATGTTTCGATTACTTGGTTTAATTCATCTTTTATTACTACAGGTTGTTCAATGCTAATTCGATTCCTGAAATCACCTGTATTTAATGGTTTTTTATACTGAAAAGGACGCATATTAATCACCGTCCAACTTAATTTCTTCTAAAGCTTTTCCAATGCTTAAACTATTAATCTGGCTTAAAAAGTTCTTATCGAAATACTCTAAGGCATCGTTATAAACATAACGAGAACGTTCAAAGACTAATTCCTTGAACACCTCGTCAATATTAAAATTGTAATTACCACAAACCCTAGTTAAATCTTCATTGGATGCAAATAGGATGCGTCTCAGGTTGTCATCTTCATCATCACCTAATCGCATCCTATCTTTGAATTGCTGTAATATTTCATTTGAAATTACCTTATCCATTCACATCATTCCTTATTTAGCTGCTGGTGGAGTTGGTGGTGTAAAAGAAATTTTTAAATCATAAACAAGAGCCGCTTTATTATCTTTTGGTTTACCATTAGCAAACTGTTTGATTGTATAAAGCGTAGCATCTTCAATCGCTAATGTTTGGTCAAACTTTTTAAGTTTGTATCCACCTGCTATTGCTGCGATATATTGTCCTTTCACAAAGAATAACGCTTTTCCAACTGGAACTTCTTCAGATTCAACAGTTTGAATGTTATAAGGTAATGCCATTACCCATTGGCCATTAGCAGTTTGAATTGTGTTACGTGCTTGTACACCAATTGCATCTACAGGATTGACAACCATCACAATTTTATTTAACACTTTACGAGATTTTCCTTTTCCATCAACAGATAAAGCTTTTACTACTTCATAAAGCTCACCAGCAATTACTTCACCATTTTCAGAAGGAGCAAATGTTAATGTGCCGGATGATTTTTTATCAGTAACTGCGCCTGTAGTTGCATTTACATCTTTCATTAAACCTACTGGTTGATGCGCTACTAATCCGCCACCATTTACAAAGCCAAACTCTAAACCAACAGAATAACTTTCTACTAATAATGTTCGAACGTAACGCTCAACCCATACTGGACCTAATTCAAGCATGTCATTTGGAACAGCGCTAAATGCAGTTAATTTAAGTTGTCCAATTTGTTCTTCTCTAAAGGCTGCATTTATTTGTCCTCTAATATCACCGAATAATTCTCCCCATGCATACGCTTTTGTTGCGTCAGAATAAATAAACTTCGTTACTGCTCCTAAATCTTGCATTCCAATTGCTTCAAGTAATGGATGTTCAGTTACTAAATCTTCAAATACACGTTCTTGTGTAGTATATGGAAGAATTGAATCATCCTTAAATCCCCCATCTTGTACAACTGCATTAAAGAATTTACGTTCTTCAGACGTTAAAACGTTTTGTCCACGTGACGTCAAAATTTGAGCGTCTTGCGCTTCGATACGTGCTTGCGCTGAAATTTTTTCTGATAAATCCGTTACAAGAGTATCAAACATATCATCAAATGCTGCAGATAAATCCTCCATTTTTGTATCTTCCGCTTTCACCAGATTCATATATGCTTGTTTTTTCGCTTCAAAGTTTTCCATTGTACCTTTAATTTTCATAACCATAATTGTTTCCTCCTAATTTTTGAGAATTAAAAAAACCTTTTCCGTTTTTGATTGCCCTCCACTTGTAAATGTGGTGGTTCTGGATTAGGTTTATTTGATAAATTCATATTTTGTTGTAAGTTATTCGTTACCCTATTAATAATCTGTTCCAACTGTTCATCAGTAATACCACTATCACTTTCTCGATTATCAAATTCTACTTTGTCAGCAAAACCTTCTTGTACTGCTTGTTCAGCAGTAAACCACGTTTCAGCTTCTAATAAATCTGTAATCTCTTCACGACTTTTACCTGTTTTTTGCTGATAAATTGAAACTATCGACTCATCATACGCTTCGAGTGCATTCAATGTTTTTTGAATATCCTGCTTGTTTCCATAAGCTATTGTTGACGCTTCATGAATCATCATTCGTGAGCCTGTGCGCATGACAATCTCGTCAGCAGCCATTGCAATAATCGATGCAGCAGAAGCTGCTAGTGATGTAACTTCCACAATGACTTTTTTATCTAAGTCCTTTAAGTAATTATAAATCTCAACACCTTGATCGGCATCGCCACCACCACTGTTTAATTTAATTTTAACTGTAGATGCTCTAACTTCTTTCAAAGCGCTTCTTACACTTTCAGCACTAATAGCATCGTACCACCAACTGCTACTACCGATATAACCTGATAACACCATTTCGTGCTCATCATTTTCTGGATTAACTGCATTAGAAAACTGATAAGGAATATGTTGTATTTTATTTTTCATTCTTATCACCTCCTCGTATATTAATATTTAAGCCCTATTACAGGCTTAGATTTTCTTCTTAATAAGAGCCCTATAAATAAAAATACTTGGACGTCTCAAGATATTTCTAGATAATGATTGTAGGATCATTTGGGACAATTCTTTCACCTCCTGTGGATTTACCACATTTGAAGAGTGTTTCTCAGTGAACGTGCGGGACTCCCTACTCGCAGGCTGAGCAGCCTGCCCCTCGAACCTAGATGATAGTAGCTCTAGGGCGGCTTTCGATTCAGGACTAGCTCTCATACACGAGGTTGTTGGTCGGCGTACACACTAGAGATATCTCGAGACGTCCAAGAAATGATTCTAATATAGAAGGGAGGTCTCTTACATGAGATTATTTGTTGGTTTAGATGTAAGTTCGTTTGATATGAAAGTTTGCTTTTTAAATGGTGATGGAGAAAAACTGGATTCTTTTTCGGTCAGTAATGACCTACCAGGAGCTACTACACTCAAAGAAAAATTATTACAGTGTGTTGCAGGGAAAGAGGTCGACATCCTTAAGATTGGCCTAGAATCCACCTCTGTTTACAGCTTTCATCCTTCTATGTTTCTTCACCATGATATAGATTTACAGCGTTTTGGAGCAAAAGTATTTCTCCTAAACCCAAAGCAAGTCGCAAATTTTAAGAAAAGCTATTCTGACATGAATAAAACCGATGAGATTGATGCCTATGTCATTGCTGATTACTTACGATTTGGCCGCAATCAAATGTCTATCGTAAAAGAAAGCCAGTACGTGGCACTGCAGCAATTAACTCGATCACGATACCAACTTGTCAAAATGTTAACGAAAGAAAAACAACACTTTCTTCAACACCTAAGTTTTAAATGTAATACATTTTCACAAGAGGTGGATACTTCCGTATTTGGTAGCGCCATGACAGAACTATTTCTTGAAAAATTCAGCTTAGAGGAACTAGCTAATATGCCTTTAGAAGAACTCGCTGAGTTCCTACAGGAAAAAAGTCGAAACCGTTTTGGTGATCCAAAATGCGTAGCAGCATCCATTCAAAAAGCTGTGAAAGCTTCTTATCGCTTGGATAAGGTTGTAGAAGATTCAATAGATGTCATCTTAGGTACATCCATCGCAGTCATTCGTACGTTTCAACAGCAAATCAAGGAATTAGAAAAGTCTATTAAAAAAATCATGGCTGGTTTGACCCAAACACTTGAATCTATTCCTGGAGTAGGTCCTGTTTTCGCTGCCGGTATCATTGCTGAAATTGGCCAAATCGAAAGATTTGACGATGAAACAAAAATAGCCAAATACGCTGGATTATACTGGCGAAAGCACCAATCTGGTCGTTTTACAGCTGAAGATACTTCATTATCCCGTACAGGTAATCATTACTTGCGTTATTACTTAGTTGAAGCCGCCAATTCAGTAAGAAAGCATGTATCAGATTATCAAGAGTATTACGTGAAAAAATATAATGAAGTACCAAAACATCAACACAAACGTGCACTCGTTCTAACCGCAAGAAAATTTGTGCGATTGGTGGATGCGCTACTACGTAGCCACCAACTTTTTACGCCTGGAAGGTGTGTGAAAGAATGACATAAATTTTTGTCATCGCTACCTTTCATTATTTTCCAGTAAATTACATTCGTTACTGGTTTAGTTTCGTGATGCCTTTTTTAAACAAATTGACCTTTGGCAACTTTAAACTTTGTTATTTCTCAGTTGACATACTACCGCAGGTCTTCAATTGAATTTGCAGATTGATAATTCTTCGTAATTACAAATTCGTCTAGTTCTGGATTATTAGAGCGTTCAGCACCAAACAACTTCCTCACCTGTTATGAAGTGACCTTTGTCAATAGTTTTTCACCCATAATATTTTTCTTGATGGCATACAAAAGCTTCAGAAATAAGATCTATCGACAGTTAACCACTCTGTTATTCGTGGATTGGTTACCTCAGGTTAATGGTTCGTCGTTAGGCTCTTATAATCTCACTGCGTGGATCACACCTTTTCAAATTCTAATAAATAGCTTGTTTATCAGAATTTCAGCCATGCCAGAAGAGGTGAGTCATAGATAGCCAGACCTGTAATTCACTATCTCTGAAGCTCATCTATGCCATCAATTGATACCTTTGGTTTCTAACTATGAATGAATCAATCAACTTCATATCCTTCCCTCTTTATTTTCGGTGAATTTTACCTGTTTCTAATCCCCATATAAAACACCCCAGTTCTCTTGCGATAGCTGTAACGGCAACATTTCTAGGTTTCCCTTGATATATCATGCGATAATATTTTCTTTGTAACCTTTCTACAGCCTGATCCGCATAAGCAATCACTTCGCTTCGTTGCCCTTTTTGTCTTGCTTTCACTCGCTTCGATTTTAATCCGATTGTTCCTTTTACCAACGCATTTGCACATTCTACAAGAGTAGACCTAACGGTCGAATTTCCTTGTTTTGTAATCGAACGTCGACTGATTTTTTCTCCACTTGAGCTTTCGCTTGGTGTCAATCCTACATAAGCCATAAATGCTTTAGCCGTGGGAAAACGAGTGAAGTCTGCAATTTCCACATGAACAGTCATTGCCGATGTTGTATCTATACCTTTTAAGCATCTTAAATTTGCGATTGGTTCTTCGTACCTTTCACGATGAGATAATTCTTCTAATCTCAGACTGAACCGCTCAATTTTATCGACTAGAACATCATACTGTAATAGGTATTCGCCTAACGTTTCTTTGAATAATCCTTGTAGATCAAGATTCTTTAACCATTTCATATAAGCGATTGTCCAGCTTGATTTCCCTTCATACACATAGCCATGCCTTAAAAGGAATGCTTTTATCTGTTGTTTTATTTTTTTCAAAGATGTTTTAAAATCACCTAACATGCGGATATACTCTTTCACGGCAACATCCTCTTCTTCTGGAACATATACTTCTTTATAGGTGCCATTTGCTAAATTAAGAGCAATCATTTTGGCATCGAATTTATCATTTTTAACCATTTTATTTTTTGATGAACTGTACATTGTTGTGGGAGCTAAAATATCACAATCAATTCCATTTTGTTCAAGAAGATTATGAAGTGAATACCCTAAACAACCAGCCTCATATCCAGCTTTAATTTTTATATCTTCACCATATTTTGTTTTCAGTTTCTCAACGAATTTTTTTACGAGAGATACATTTGAAGCACATCGTGCTTCTCTTACAATTTCCCCAGTTGTTCCGTGTAGTGCACATAAGCTAAAACTTTCCTTGTGGACATCCATCCCAATATAGATTATATTTTCCATAGTGGCCTCCTATTATCATAGGGTATAACCCCATTCATAATGTTTTCATTCATTATTATGGGTTAAAATCCCTGACTTGATAATCTAGGAGGTCGCTTCATATTATCTCATTTCTAGTGAATGCACCACTTGCTACTAATTTATCAACAGCTTCAGCATGATCTATAATATCTTTCTCTTTCACACCAGTTACTTCAATTTTTTCTCCTAATAGGAAATTCTTTTTTTCAATTAATTTCGCATTTAATTCATCTTCAATCTTTTTAATTAGAGGACTAATACAGAACTTTATATAGGCTTTAATTGATGTTTCGTAGTCTCCCATATCACCACGAACTAATGCCGTAGGAATACCTAAAATATTAGCCACATGATCTATTAAATCTTTTTTTAATTTTGATAGTTCCTCTACAGACCTTCCATTATTTGAACCATCGGCAATTTCCGTATAGTTAAAACCTTTTATTTTTGGAACGATTGCAAAAGCGTTTTTCCGAAACGCCCCAAACAATTTATCCATAAAGCTTTGTAATTTAGTAAGGTTTTCCCCCTCCAAATTCTGTGCGGATTCCATCTCGGCAGTTGCACGTATTTGATTAGAAAACATATTTGTCTCAATCATACGACTAAAAAGTTGAGTGTAATCCTTGAATATTCCACTCATAAATTTTGTCAATTCTTCATTGTTATAAGTAATGTAAATAACCTCGTCCATTTGAAATGACCTTTGGAATGTATAATCCTTTACGGTTACATTTTTAAACACATCAGGATATACTGCATATTCAACACGATCAAAATGATCAGCAATGAGTAAATCATTTTGATCTGTAAGAATTGCCAACACTTCATTATCAAGAATCAATTTATACACAAAATCTTGCCAAAAATCAGCTGCGCTTTGATCTGTATTGGGCCTAATATTCAATAAATAATGCCAATCATTATATTGACGTGTATCCTTTTTCATCATCCGAAATTCAGACAACGAAACGGTTCGAGCAATAAAATTAATACAAGTTTCTAATGCTACCTTTTTTAAATACGCTCTTTGATTCGTTTCAATACCAAAGAAATCAAAATCATTTAGCATCATATTAATCTCTTTATTTTTACCAAGTACATCCGACAACCAACTCATATTTCCCCTTCACCCCCTTCTTAGAAGTTCAATGCATTCAGCAAGTCTAGCGCTGCACCAACATCTGTTTCTCTTACCTCATCCGCTCGATACATAGCATGTACAAATGCCTGGAATCCATCTGTTTTTCTGCGAACTGGTTCTTTCTTCTCATACATTTTATTTCCATCTTTTTTAATAACAACGAGTACATTATTGGTATACCAACGCATTATTGGATTATCACCAAATACAATTTGGCGATGTGCAAATGCAACTTCAATTCTAGGAGCAAGCAAACCATGAATAGCTCTCGGATTTCTAATTACTTCAACTTCAAATCCAGCATCCTCAAAAAGTGTTCTTAGTAAGTCCGCACGATAATTATCCATTATGATTTTTTTGATATCATAATAATTTCGCATTTCAACGAACCAAGCAACGATGGTATGCGGATCAATTGTTTCTCCTTCCACAACTGTCAGAAGGCCTTGCTCTTCCCATTCTCTAATTGGTGCAAACTTTTTCTTACCTGCAATTTCAGCATCATGCTTTTTGGAATAACTATAATATTTATCAACGAATTCCTTTCTAGCATACGAATGAGATTTCCATAAATAATCACCCTTACTTCTAAAAAGTAATCCACATGCTGCGAAATCACGAATACTTGCATAATCAAGTGCGCCGATACATTCATGACCTTGTAAATCTGGCAATTCGCGATTAGTTGCCGCAATCTCTTCCCATTTTGCAACTGACCTTTCTAAATCTGTAACAGGTAAATTCATTCGTTTTGTCATGAATTCTTCTCTATTACTTGGGTCATCTTCTAAATCTTCGTATTCTTCTTTTATAGTTTCAAGTAACCCCTCAGCATATTCGCTCAATGGTTTAGATAACATAGGATTAGCAAGTTCCCAATTATCAATATCATCCACTTCGTTTTCATCATTCAATTTACAGATAAAAGGAAAGACAGCATTCGGACGTGCTTCACCGTTCAATACCTTCATTGCCTTTTCTTTTTGCTTATCTAAGAAACCGTCACGAACATATCCATCTGTACCAATGTAAAATTCACGTGGGTTTTTCTTTTTCCCTAAACCACTGATATGAACACGGACATCTTTATTACTTTCGTATTGATGTATTTCATCAAATACTACAGCACCATCACGCAAACCATCTTTTGTATCACCGTTTGAAGTCCTAAACTTCAGTACACTTTCAGTAGCCTTTGAAACCGTTTGAGTTAACGTTGTTTTAAAGGCCCTCTTCAAGACCTCATTCTTCTTCACACATTTATGAACTTCATCAGGGCTTGTTTTCGCCTGTTCTTCACTATTCGCAACAACTGAAATGTTATACTCTGGAATGCCATGTAATTCACTAATTAAAAAATGAATAATAACAGAAATCAGACCATTTTTACCGCCGCCACGCCCTAACATCCATAGGAATTTACGATAAAATACACGTCCATTTTTCTTATAAAACAAAAAGACGAATGCTATTAAGAATTTTTGAAATGGTTGCATCGGAAAATACCACTTCTCACCGAAGTTAATACAATCCTCAATCATTTCATCATCAAAATACAAATCGTCTCTATTTAGAACGTATTTTTCTAGATATCCAATTAACAGTTCTCTTTCTTTATTGAACTTCACTTTCCCACTTCGATAAAGTTCAATATATTCTTCTACATATTTTTGCTTAATCATGTAAGATCACTTTTGTTATATCCTGTATCAGGGATAGTATTCTTAACAACAAACTTTATATCTCTCCCTAACGCAATTAAAGAACTGTTAATTTTATTCCTCTCACTTATAAGAGGGTGGGCCTTAACGAAAACTTGGGTTCCATTTTTGATTGTTACAGATTCCCCTTCTTTAGTTATCGTTTTATTAATTTTTCGAAATGCTTTAACTAGATCAATATAACGTTCCACCTTTTCAACTTCAACTAAATCTGTCGTATCAATACTATTCATTAACTGTTCCTTTAACCTTACAATACTAACAGCCATCTACCCACCCCCCTTACGCGCGTATTTTCGAAAAAAACCTGACAGTTAACCCCCTCCTCCGGTGCCCCTTAGACGAAAAAAAGCCCATTTCTTGAACCGGGGGGTGTTATTACCGAATCATTTTTATCATTTTTACCACTTTTCATCGTTTTCCCATTTGTTTACCTTTTTAACAAACACTCTACCGTGTTCTTTATTATGGCAATCCACACAGACTGTTTCTAAATTATCTATTTCTAATGCAAGTTCTGGATGATGTTCCAGTTCTTTTCTATGATGGACAACAAGCTGTATCTTCTTACGCTTTGCTCTCTCGCTGTATTCATTGGTGTCCACACAAACACTACCATTGCGCTTACACTCTTGGCATTCATAGTTGTCACGCTTCTTTACTTGTTCACGTAACCTCTTCCACTCACCACTGTCATAAAATTTACGCTTCTGTTGTTTGGTTTTATATTCTTTCATCCCTTATTTACCTTTCCCTTTACATTTGCAAAAGGTCATCTTTATAATTTTATGTTTGTATACTTCTTGTTATAGTAAAAGTACCCTAACATTCCGAACACCTATTATGGTTATAACGGATTTTTTCTTACCCTTTCTTTGCACAGCTACTTGTCTCCACAGATGATGTAGCTGTGTATTTTTTCGTCTATACTGACTTATCATTTTTTACTCTTGGAAAAGGTCATTTTTAACATTCTCTGTATCTTTATTTCCTGTTATAGTAAACATGAGTTAAACCTCTCTTGCTGTCTAGGCTCAATCATAGTTGGATCCTTTATGTATCTCTACCCTTAGCACAGTTGCTTATCGTCCACAAATGATGATGCAGCTGTGCTTTTCATTTGTTTCTATTCCTTTACAAATTCATCCACGGTTTTATCTAACAAACTAACCATCGCTTCTCTTCTTTGCTTTGGTGTTGTATTATCTTCCAACTCATTAAAGATTGGAATTGCATGTTCTAATTTCTGTTTATCGATACGCTCATTCACAAGGTCCTGTCCTAACATTGAAATGAATGTGCCGATGATCACGGCTTGTTCTTGTTTTGTTTGTTTCATCTATTCATTCCTCCACAAAAAAAAACACCCAAATGGATGTTTTTTTAAATTACTCTATTATCCGACTTGGTCTTCGAGTCCGAACAGAAGACACTTGTTGCACAGAAACAATCTGTTCTGGATTAATTAAAATATCATTAAAACGTATCAAACCTTCCCTAAAACTTCCATCTGGAGCAACTACTTTATCTAAAAATTTTTCCAAACTCATTTGAAAAATATGTACTTTTCCATTCACAAGTCCAACATGGGTCGTAACTATTTTATCCATTCCACTCTCTCCTCACCCTACATAAACGCCCCTAAAGAGACCATTATGTTTTTCAGTACCCGTTCACCCCCACACAGCCAGATTATGTATCATACAAAAGTTTGGCTGAGTTTTTTCATGCGAATAAGAAAAAAATTCTATCTCTTTTTATCCTTTGAATGTTTCTGGCTCCACTCTGCTAATCCACCTAACGACTTCACCTTTCCCCTCCATATCCATACACCCATCTTTCTTTTTAAACGATAAAAAAAAGAAGGCCTACATTGTATGTATTTTTCTTTATCTCTTTTCAACAACTCTTCCATGGTTGAACGCATGACATATTCTTTTGAATAGGGCACAAAACATTTCCCAAACATTTTATAATACTCAAAACGCTCTGTATAAATCCCTAATTCCTCATATACTTTTAGATGTTCCTGATAAACACAATCATCCACAGAACATAGCTGTAACCTATCAATTTTCTTTTGTAAATCTGTATTTGTAGTATCCATTTTTTCACGCCTTCCTCACTGTTTTCCACTACAAGAACATCCTAATAAATGTTTATACCACATTTATATGCTTAATTTTGGTACATAACACCATTTTTAATCGTATTGATAAAAAAAGAGAGCAATCAATGACATGACTGCTCTTACATAATTTATTTAGAGAGAAAGGTCTTTGGAAAAAGCGCTATTAATAGGTGTTGTCCTATACTTCATTGTATGCTTATCCTTAGAAAAAAGTTCTAGACACTGCATTTTTTGGTTGTAAAAACCATTTTTCTACGCATACTACAAATGGTTGGAAAACAAACCCTCCAAACGGTTTATTTCAGGCCCTCAACTTGGTAAACAATTACACTTATATCTAAACTGTTTTCCTCCAACATTTCTTTCAGAAGGTTGAAGAATGCCCAGAATCCCTTACATCTACTATAGCTTACCCACATTTGTATATTCTGGCATTCTTCATTCCTTCACCCTAAAAACATACGCCTCCATTATGGATATAGCGCCTCTTTCAAACGCCAAGTATATATGTAACTTGCCCACATTACACATACCTATCTCCATCTTGGCGCCTGAAAGAAGAGCAACCGCTCTCCCGTTACTACCATAATCATTCAATTGACGACTATGGTTGCTGGTTGCGGCTCTTCCTGTTACAATGGTTGCCCGCGAAAGCCTGTAGACATATTATAGTAGGAAACAGTTTCCGCTATTTCTTACCTTCTTTAAGATATCATATAGTCCCCTCATTAACCTACATTTTTTGTCCTTTGACAAATGTCATTTTCTGCATCCACTAAGATGCCTAACATGTTAAAATGCATGTATCCTAATTAAATTTCTGCGAAGGCATAACTTCCTTGCCTTCCAACCCATTACAGCCACATGACTTTTACATAAGTCATGTGGCTCTTTTTTATAGAACCTTTATGCAAGATAGTCGCTCTTACGTAAAATTCTATGCTATTACTATAATTCATTTTTTCAATAGATACCATGTGTAAAACTTACTGTAAGAAAAGTGTAAGTTCCTCAGCCAGCTTTATCCTTCTAGAAATTTCAGCATGCTTTTGATATACATAACTACTACTATAGCCTAATTCTCTAGCTATAGATTCTAATGTTTTTCGTTGCACATACTTACCAAATAAAATTTTATTTTCTAACCCTTCAAACTTGCTAATTAATAGTTTGAGGTCATACTGATCGTTCATCTTATTCGCTAACTCATATTCTATAACCGCTATGTGTTCTTCTATTTTCGCACCATCTGAATCCGCAGTTAACTTATACTTTGATAAATCACCAACA
The DNA here is from genome assembly GCF_038005385.1 of Bacillus sp. FSL K6-2944. NCBI lineage: Bacteria > Bacillati > Bacillota > Bacilli > Caryophanales > Bacillaceae > Bacillus > Bacillus sp. FSL K6-2944. The sequence goes on from NZ_JBBOTE010000001.1 coordinate 3,259,035, forward strand.
CTCCAACGCATTAATTCTTTTTTACTTCTATGCAATTTATTTTCTAAATAAATGATTTCATCTTCCAACTTTTTATAATCTTTAAACCATTCAAACAAGGGTTGGCTCACCTGCTTCCTCTTTCACCACGTAAACTTATTTCTTCATGTTACGTTTATTTAACTGTTTTCTTAAATGTCCATAACTCACATTAAACTTTTTAGCAATTTCAATATATTTCATTCCATGTTCTTTAAGTTTAATGGTCTCTTCACAAATTTTATTCCATTCGTCTTCTGTTCTTTGTATGGATGTTTTAACAAAAACTTTACCTCCCAAAACAACCCCTATTTCATTCAATCTCTTCCCTACTTCACACTTTGTCCAGCAATACACAAAATCACGAGAACATGTATTGTCACACTGACGGCAATGGTTATCTGTTAACCCTAGTATTTCCATCCTCGCTTCTTTTGGACTCATATAGTAACCATTCCTAACTTATCTACATGATATAAATAATCAACAGGTGCTCTATTCGTTTGTGGTACTATATACGCTCTTTTCTCAAATTCCTCTCTTGGAATAGACTTTCTTCCTCCGTCATACAGCATAGCTTCATAGTATTCTGCTACTACAGAAACAGGAACAAAATAAATAACCTGATCCGTTCTGAATTCTATTAAAAAGAAACAAAGTGCTCCCTGTTCTTGTGTATCCTTTAAATAGTCAATCTGGTGCCTACTTATATTATCTAACGGGAAGCTCGTGGTTTTCCAGTAGATTTCGCTTCAAAATAAACAGCCCTTCCTTTATACACACCGTCATAATCTACTGTAGATTTACTTTCCCACGCACTTTTAGTTATATTCCCTTTCTTATCAGTCTGTATCACTTTTATTGGTGTAGGGCGCTTATTAAATACTCCTACATTCGCTGCTTTATACATACGGCATGTATTGTTTAATAAAAGTTCAAATGACATTCCTCTATTAGCGTAACCCATGATACTCCCTCTCTTTCCACTACAATAATTATTTTGTATAAATATCTAGACTCCTATATTTCAAGAAGTCCAGATTGAATTATTTACTTAACTTGAACCAACGGATTAGCTTCTCCACTCACTTGTGGTAACTTACCATCCCATTTTTCTAAATTCTTTTTCTATCGCTCCATTCATTTCCCCTTGATGTTGGAATACCTCAAGAACTGAATCGTTAGAGAAAACGTTTCATGTCGCTTTCTTAAGTCGAGTCTGCAACCACCCGTTCTCAATCACATCTGGAGCTTGTCCTTTGAACTTGTTATAAACAACACCTGCATGTCCCCTGGTCAATCACCCTTACGCTCATTGCAGTTAAAATTCCACCTGTTAAAAGACTACATCCTACTACTGCTGCACCTACAATTTTCTTTGTATTCATTTTATTTTTCCTCCTTGAACATGTTTTTAATTTTTAATACTACGTTTCCAATACACTCAAAAACTCCTAATTTACCTGCTACAATCCATAAAAATGACAACACCATGATAAACACTACAATTCCTACAAATAACGAGAACATTGCATCACGCCTTTCTCTTTAGCTTCACAGCAATCCAGCGTGGTATTTTTGTATATTTTAAGAGTGCAAACATGGTAGTTTCCGTATCCCCATTCACAAATGACCAACAAACTCTTCCCATCATTCTGTCCCAATTAAATGTTGGATCAAGTTTTTCGTTGTATGATCATAACGTTTTGTTCTCTTTAATAGTTATATTTCCCATACCTTTCCTAGCTTTTTTAAACCATTTGTAATCTTTATCGTTACCCTTACATGCATATAAACCATATTGAGTGCCTCTTGCATATCGCATTTTAAATGTGTATCCCCTTATCCTTTATTTGAGATTGAGCAAACTATTTATTCACTTGCTTTATCCAACCATATCTTCAGCGAAAAATAGCATTTCTAAATTATCTATTGCAACCTCATATATTTGATGCGAGTTCATAATTTGTACAGTTGCTCTATCATCTATTACGTGTAAAACACGAGATGCATACACATCATCCGTTACAACATCACCAGAACGATACTCGTTCGGCTTACGTCCTTTTTGAGCAAATACACGTCTTACACTTTCTGCGTTGATTTCCTCAACTGTGGCATATCTACATGTATTCGCATGATTATAGCCCCAATCACCATGTATTGCTCCTTCGCATCCCCATAACTCTACTTTGTCGTTAAAAGTATCCTTAATCACTCGTTTCACTTGTGTAATAACTTTGTTATCCTTCCATTCGCATACAACCCATTGACCAGTAGCTACATTCTTTTCATCAATTTGTAAATTCATTCCCTATCTCTCCTCGTACAAGATTTATGAATTCAAACTAATTCGCTATATAAGTTAACTTCCTGCGCTTCATTCTTTCTTCTCTTGATGGAATTACCATTGTTAGTTAAGTTCTTGAATTTCTTTTAACGATCTATTCGAAACTTCAATACTACGAATCTTAAAACTATAATTCTTACGATATTTTTCACGGATTTTTAATCCTGCATCTTCTTTCGTTTCAGCTTCACAAAATTCTAATTTGAATCCTGATTCTGTAACAATATCCACCATGTATGTATCTATTAGTGGCTCATAAATAAAATCATGATCTATTGTGATTTGTTCAGTCATTTGATTCACCTTCTATTGGTGAAAGCGTAATAATCATTTGTTGATCTAACACATTCCCTATCACAGCATTCATCCATAGATTAGGATTCATTTTTCTCATTAAAAATTCGATGATTGTAATTAACTCTTCGGTAGATAAGTAAACAAATTTACCTAATGACTCTTGATTGAACTTGCCACCTCGTTTTTCAATCGTTAGAGCTACTTCATTATCAATCACGTATCTTTTTGCAGTTACTAAATCAAATTGACGGACTTTCTCGCGGCCGAATCCTTTTATTAATTCCTTTAGCACGTCATAAATGAAACGAAAATCTAACACTTTTACTTTCTGTTCAAGCTGCTCTCTACACTGCTTGCATAAAGTCCTTTCCAAACCAGAAATATATATTTTACTCATATCAGACTCAGGAAAAGGATTTTCGCATTTATAACACTCTTCTCCAATTACATCTTCAAATGGATTTAACATGTAAATTCCTCCTATGATTTATATTTGTTTAGCACTTCTTGCAATCTCTCACGCTCTTCATCAATAGATTGCGAGTTTTGCTTTTCAATTTCTTTTTTAGTTGGCCCAACATCTTCACATAACCAATCTGGAACAATTTCTTTTCTATTTGAACGACCTGGTCCCGAACCATTCAATCGTTTGTTCTTACTCATTTCAAAGCGCCTATCTAATGTAGCAACATCATCTAGTGTTTTTACTTTTTGTTTTTCCCAGCTTTTCAAAATGGCCTTAATATAATTCCATTTTGGTTTATTTTCATCAATGGCTTTGTGAGCAGCATGTTTAATTAATTCGCTACCAAATGAATCACAAAACTCTCCTAATTCCGTAATGGCCATTTCACTTAATGGAATGCCTTCATTTTTTAAAAAGTTATAACTGACCTTAAATTCTTCATCGACTAATACATGTGATTTAGATTCTTTATTATCATCATGATAATAATTAGTATTTTGTATATTAGTATTTAATTTATTAGTACTTGGTATATTAGTATTTAGTAGCTCGGGATTTTCCACCAGTGGGTTTTCCATCGGTGGCTCTTCCACTGGTGGAAAACCCACCAATGGCTCGACTTGTGGAACTTCATGAATTACCGTTTCCCAACTGACAATTTTATTTTTATCGTTTCTAATTGGAATACGTTGTAAATATCCGTATTCTTTCAACTCTTTCATTCCACTTCTTAAACTATCAAGACCATCTTTCGCATGCGTAGCTAGCTCTTCTCTATAAAATACCCAATCATCCGGAAGTGTAAGGATATACGCTAAAATACCTTTTGCTTTCCATGAAAGCCTTTCATCTCTTAAACCGGTATTATTTACGACAGAATAATTTTTGTTCTTTTCTACTCTTACAATTCCCATATTCCCTACCTCTCCTATTTCCAAAATATTGATTAATTGATATAATACGTATTAATTCTTTTATTTCAGGACCCGTTGCAGCGGGTTCTTCTCTTATGCATTCTTGCGAATTCTTTCAACTACTTCTTTTCTGCCACCCACCTTTTCTAGATGATCTGCTACACGAAAAACCTCTGTTCTTTCTGCTTCACGATCACTTTTCTGTTTCTTAAAATACATAGCTGATAACTGTTTTGATATCTCTAAATCTTTTATACTTTGCTTCTGATAAGCGTTATGCAATTCAAGATACAAAGTTTTATTACTTTCCTTATTTGCCTGGTTCATTTGTTTATATAACAGATGTAGATTTTGTATACACTCTCTACGCTCCTCTTCTAATTCCACAGCCTTTTCTAGATGTTCCGGAAGAACTCGGCTTTCTATTCCCATCATTTAAAGCCTCCCTTTCTAAGCGATCACTTTCATCAAACTTTCGTTCAATGAAAGTACCACCTTTATAAACTCCATACGCAAGTATCACTATCCCTAATCCGAAGATACAGACATTCGTTGTACTTTCTACTGTTGTAATATCCATTAAGCTAAAACAAACACCTTTTTAGACTCAATTTCTTGCGCCAATGCTACGTTTAAATACTCTTTAATGTTATTCATCGCTTCTAGCTTCCAAGCCCCACCATCGGCTTCAAACAAACCACAACGTGCACCTTCACGCATTCTGAACACAAACTTACTTTCGGGTTGTTCCACTTCAACAAATGTTCTATATGGGCTTAATTGCACTGGATTTGGTACTTTCGCATTCCCTCTACTAGCAACGCCTGTTTTCACCGTTACAACTTGTGATACACCATCATCTCCAATTTCCTTTACATCTTCTTCTACAACGGTACCAACTACCTGTAAAACAATGTCGCGATGATTGTTTTGTACAAAACCTGATTGCAATGCAATATTAAATTCTTCTCTGTCATAAAAGCTTCCAAAATTAAAACGTGGAATGGATGCTTGTGCTTCGATATAAGTACTTCTAGCCTTATCTCCATTAACCGCAGTAAAGCATCTTACCGTTGTTGGGTTTACAATATGAATCATTACAGCTTCTGTTGTGTCAAATTCTGATTTCACGTAACCTACTAAACCAGATAAACTACGAACAGTAATCTCTGCTGGTGTTGGTTCTTGCACAAGATGTAATCGTTGTGTTGAATAAGTTTGTTCCCCGATTTTATGTGTTTCAATCGTTCCAATCTCTAATACTTTTTCAATTGCTTCTCTTGTCATAGTCATTTTTATTTCCCCTTTTCTTAATTAGATTTACCTTTCATATAATCGATTACTACTGTTTGCTTCTCAACAGCCTGATTTTGTTCTTTTTCTTCTACTTCTTCTACAGGTTGTCCAACATCTGTTTTCACATCACCCTGTAGATCCATATAAAACTGTCCCTGGATCCCCGAAGCTAACTCTTGACCAACTAAATTTCCGTTTTGGTCCATATCTAATAGAATCTTAGACTCTACCGCTTCTGTTGGTGCTAGTTTCGAAGTGGCTTGAACCTGACAATTCCATACATCACGCTTTTTATCACCAGCAAACGAAAGTGTTAAAACAATCTTTCTTGCTTTTTTAGGATCAGTATTTAAATCCGCCATATTTTCCATTACACGCTCAAACTCTTGATGAAATCTTTCAGCAAGTGCTCCATCAGCAAATGTATTTAAATCAATCATGACTTCCATTACTTTTCTCACCTAAACCTTTCTTATTAAAATTCAACATCCACTTGAATATCGATGTTCATAGGTATTTCTTGCGTTACACGAATTGATTTTGGACTTACACCTTTTTGAATTAACTTTTTAACTTCTTCTTTTGCAGCTTCTTTTGTGTGAAATTCACTGATACCTGGAAAACCTGCGAAATTACTAGTAATCACTAAAATCTTTTGTTGCATGCTTGCTCCTCCTACTGAACTTCCGCCATATTTATTTGTGCATTTGTAGCTGTAATTTCTTCTTCTAAAATGATTGGAAGTGAATATTCTTCATTAATGATTTGAATCGCTCTATCTAAATGATGACGTTTAATAGCTTTATAACTACTAATCCCAAACTCTCTATGTAATTGACTATAAATATCGCTATACACTTTTTTTTCTAAGGCTAACATCCCGATAAGCATTAGATTCTTTACCACCTAATAGAAGAACACCTAACTTTCTTACAACCTTTGATACTTCATCACATTCGATAGCATATAAAGGAGCGTTTTCTCTTAAATCCTTCACATCTGATTTAATATCTTGAATTTCTTATTTTTGACCTTCTAAAACATTAAATGTGAGTTTCAGAATACTCATTGGATCTTTAGGAAGTTGTTGCTGATTTTGTATGTGTTGTTTCATTCGTTTAAACTCTTCGATAAACTTGATTTTCATTTGAACAGCTTCTTTTGTGTTGTAACTCATTGCAACTAGCGTGAAAGCTTCTTCTGTTAAGTTGTACTTAAGATATTTTCGCCCACGCTCATTTTCATAATTTGACTCGTGAAAATTTACGAGTCAAAATTCAGGTCCCGCATATTCAATTTGTTTTCTAATATCTTTCAATACATTGTCATGTGTCTTTTCAAACATTTCAGCAATCATTAAACTATCTGTTACTACTTTTCCGTTGTTTTCAAATACTAATGCTTGTTCGTTTACTGCTGTTAATTTAGCCATGCTACGTTCCTCCTAATTAATATACTTTTGGAATTACTTTAGTTGTATTTGTATAACGATGTAATAAATGTAATTCGTTACTTACTTTTTTAAAGATTAACCAATGTTCAGGATTTAAATTGTATGATTCGATATGCATTTTTTCCTTTTTTGTTGGATTTTTACCGTTTTTCATGATTAGTCACCTTCCTTATCTAGTTTTTCTTTACGTTCTTCTTCTAAAATACGAGGGATAGATGTTTTCATGAAAAATTCCACCATTCTTAACTTTGTTTCTTCACTTGGTGGATTATCCAATACAGTTCGTTCCATTAATAGCACCATCCGTCTCCGAAACTTCATATTTCATGAAGTTTGTCGGTAAAAAAATTTCTTCAATACCTTTGCCTAGCTTTTGAGCGATCAAGAACATTTCATTGGCTTTAAATTGAGTAACTCCATGCTCTTTATTAACATATGTTCTTTTATCAGTTCCTATTAAATTAGCCATATCTTGTTGTGTTAACCTATTATACATACGTAATGATACTAGTTTGTCTTGCAAAATAATCCACCTCACTTTCGACAACTTCATATTACATGAAGTTATAACATGATTCAACAATTATTTTCATATTTTATGAAATTTATTATTTATTTTCTTGTTATATGAAATTTCCAGTTTAAAACTTCATGAAATATGATATAATGAAATAAGAAAAGAGGTGAAACTTCATGAAACAAGACGTTTCTAAATATGTTGGTCAACAAATTAAAAACTTTAGGAAACTAAAGAAAATGACACAAAAAGAATTAGGTTTACAAATAGGAAAAAAACATAATACAATTTCATCTTATGAAAATGGCACAAATGAACCTGAACAAGATGTGCTATTCGCAATTGCACAAGCATTAGATATATCAATTAATGATCTGTTTCCGTCTACAAATGAGGTGTATAAGACTAATAATCAAATTATTTCTTTAGTAAATGAATCTGATTACACTTATTTCCCAACTTCAATTTCAGCTGGTTTACCTATACAAGTTGACGGAATGACAGAAATAGATTTGGAAACTATACGTATTCCTGATTCATTAATGGGGAAATGGGCAGGTAGAGAAGATATTTTTATGACTCGTGTTAATGGTGATTCAATGAATAAAGTCATACCTCATTCTTCTTTAATTGCCGTAAAAGAAGTGACATTAGAAGAACTTTATGATAATGACATGGTTGTTTTTAGTAACGGTTGTGATTATTGTGTAAAGCGTTTCTTTAATGACAAGGATAATAAACGTTTAATATTCCGACCAGATTCTTATGATAATTGTTTCTTTGATTACACAGTATCTTACGAAGATGCCACGAATATAAAAATACACGGTAAAGTAGTAATGTACTTCGTTTCATTAGACTAATACAAAAGGTAATTAAATCCTTAGCGCTAGGAATTTAATGGACAGCCCGTACAGCTGTCCTATTTTTTTAAAAAGGAGAGATAATAGTGACTGTTGGGATTTATATAAGAGTAAGTACAGAGGAACAAGCACGAGACGGTTTTTCTATCTCAGCTCAACGCGAGAAATTAAAAGCATATTGTGTAGCACAAGACTGGAATAATTTTAAGTTTTATGTGGATGAAGGTGTATCAGCCAAGGATACCAATCGACCACAATTAAGTATTTTATTAAATCATATTCAGCAAGGCTTAATCACTACTGTTCTTGTTTATCGTTTAGATCGTTTAACTCGTTCTGTTATGGATTTGTACAAGTTACTTGATACATTTGATAAATATAACTGTGCTTTTAAATCTGCAACAGAGGTGTATGATACTTCTACAGCAATGGGACGAATGTTCATTACAATTGTTGCTGCACTTGCTCAATGGGAACGAGAAAATTTAGGTGAACGTGTACGAATGGGGCAATTAGAAAAAGCTAGACAAGGAGAATATTCAGCAAAAGCTCCTTTTGGATTCGATAAAAATAAACATAACAAACTTGTAATAAATGAGATTGAGAGTAAAGTGGTTTTAGATATGGTAAGAAAAATAGAAGAAGGTTACTCTATCAGACAGCTCGCCATCCATCTAGACAGCTATGTTAAGCCTATAAGGGGCTACAAATGGCATATACGTACCATATTAGATATTCTTTCTAATAACGCCATGTACGGGGCTATAAAGTGGTCTAACGAAAGAATTGAAGGTGCACATGAAGGAATCCTTACTAAGGAGCGGTTTATACAATTACAAAAAATATTATCTAGCAGACAAAACATTAAAAAGAGACAAACACATTCAATTTTTATATATCAAATGAAATTAATATGCCCTAATTGTGGGAATCGTTTAAGTAGTGAACGATCCAGATATTACAGAAAAAAAGATGAGCAACATGTGGAGTGTAATCAATATCGATGCCAGTCGTGCGCACTGAATAAACATACAACTAAACCTTTTGCTACTAGTGAAAGAAAGGTAGAATCTGCATTAATGAATTACATTTCAAATTTACAATTTGAACAAGTACCTAAAATAAATAATGAAAATAACGAATTAGAAATACTAAAAAAACAAGTTAAAAAAGTGGAAAAACAAAGAGAAAAATACCAAAAGGCTTGGTCAAACGACTTAATGACAGACGATGAATTTACAGAACGGATGAATGAAACAAAAATAATATTAAATTCTGCTAAAAAAAGGTTACAAACTTTAGAGGTGAATAACCATCAAGAGATAGATGTAGATGTGATAAAAGAAAAAGTGAATAATATCAAAAAGAATTGGTTTCATCTATCTCCTGATGAAAAGAAACAATTTATGAGTATGTTTATAGAGAATATCAAAATTGATAAAAAAGACGGAGTTACAGAATTATTAGATATAGAATTTTATTAGTGTTTATGTTACATTTACACAAACAAAATGCTCTTGTTGTAAAAAACGCATTTCTTCCATCATGTATTTCGCACAATCTTCTGGACTTCGAATACTATATCTATTTTGATATTCTAAACGTACCATTCTTCTGCCTAGTTCAAAGGCTGCCATAAGTTGCGATGCCTTTGAAATCCCAATACCATGTATACTAATTAGCTCTTCTAATGTTGCATCTTTCAACATACGTAAGCCATCAAATTGATGTAAAATTTTATCTGACAACTTTAAAACTGTTTCTTCTTTAGAACCTGTTCTGAGTAACACTGCGAGAAGCTCTCGATTTGATAAACTTCCAGCACCTTCTAACAATAAACGCTCCCGTGGCTGTTCTTCTCTTACAACATCACGAATACCGTTCATCTCTCCACCCCTTTATTTGTTCTCTCAAAGAAAACCCCATGCAATTTTACGCATGGGTTACATCAATATCAAATTGTTTTAATTCCCGAACGAGACGTGCAATTGGTAAGCCAACTACACTATAGTAGTCCCCTTGAATATTTTGAACGAAAATAGATCCTTTACCTTGAATCCCATAACTACCGGCTTTATCAAAAGGTTCTTTCGACGCGACGTATGTATCAATTTCCTCTTCTGTTAACTCCCAAAATGTAACTTCTGTACGCTCATAAAAAGTAACCGTTTTTTCTTTTGCTATAATTGCAACACCTGTATACACTTCATGTGTTTTCCCTGATAGTAATTGCAACATCTCTTTCGCCTCATCCTCATTAGAAGGCTTACCAAGAATACGCGACTCATATGTAACAATTGTATCTGCACCTAACACAATGTGATCACTATTATTTTCTGCCACCGCTGATGCTTTTTGCAAGGCAAGCGACATTACAATATCAGAAGGCGATGAATATGCACCAATTGTTTCCTCTACTTCACTTACAACGATTTCAAATGGCACACTAGCTAACTCAAGCAATTCCTTCCTCCGAGGTGACCCTGAAGCTAAAATTATTTTTCTCATATTTTCTCCTTCCTTTCTCACATGAAGCAGAACAATTTATATTAATCGTATCAAAGGAATAGTTTGTCCACAAATGAAAGAAATATTAATTTCTCTAACTAAAATAACACTTCTTTATTGCATACGATTATATTCCTGTCATAGAGAAAGCACTTTGCTCTAAATTCAAAAGAAAAGAAAGAAGTACATGTACTTCTTTCTTACTCATTTTATTATCCTATCATTTCACTTTCTACGAAACAATTTTTTCATACGAGAGTAAACCATCAATAATAACTTGATTTAATTTCGCCAAAGATTCCTTATCCATCTTCCCATCTTTTACTGTTTGTACAGCTACCGACGTATACATATACAGTTTCTTTGCTTCTTCTTGTTTCATACTTTTCCCTTCTTTTTCAACCTTTTTCCATTCTTTTTCAATTACTTCTATATCTTTTGCGCTACTTTTTCCACCAACTTGTACGCTAGAAGCATATTTTGCTAAATGAGTGTATAATGGCTGCACTTTTGTTAAAAATGTTCCTACTTCTTTATCATCTTTCAGCAATGCTTTATCTGTTATATCCCAGTTCTTTTTTAAAACGGAGACACCATCATTTTTATACTTAGTCATTAATTGATCTATAGACTGTTCATCGCTAGCAATACCAACAACTATTGCATACTTATCACCGCTCGGTCTCAAAGCACCAATGCCCCCATTGCCTTTCCATTCTTCAAGAGCTGCCTGTCCCTTTTCTTCAGAAGAATAAAGCCCTCCTTGAACAAAAAATAATTTCATTGGATCCAATGACGTTCCTGCTTGTGCTTTTTGTTTTTCTTCTTTCGGTGCTGGTGTTTGTTCTGCCGTTCCACCCACCTTTGATTCTCCATTTCCAGTCGGCCTTGAAGCTGTCACTTCACTTCCTCCTGTCGTTCCTTGTCCAGTAAGTAAATGAAGCATCCCCATTCCAAACGCCGTACCGATAATGATTGCAGTTGCAACGATTACAATTAATGTATTACTCCACTTCTTTCGGTATTTTTCCACAGACATTGATTTCGCTTTTTGAAACGGAACAACATTTTTCGGTCGTTCACTTTCTACTACCATCCATTCAAATTCATCTTTCTTTTTTTCCTCATACTTCGCTTCTGTTCCATTCACTTTCACTGAGATCGTTCGTGATTGCTTGTCCATACACTCACACCTCACCTCTTATCGTTGTCCGCATCATATCATATTCATTTCATAAAAAAACGAGATATTTGTCAGAGGAATTCGCCAAATAACCCTATATATTTATCTTATATGTATGCATTTGACTTCATTTGTAGAACAAAAAAACTAGATAGCAAAGACTATCTAGTTTTTCTCGCAAATATATTTTCGTACTTCAGAAATGAAATAAAGAGAACCTGTTATGATAAAAACATCATTTTCTGCTATCATTTCAACTTTTGTATCAATTGCCTCTTTCCAATTTTCAAAAACTAATTTTGATTCTTTCTGTGAATATGATGCAAGCTTATCAGCAGAAATAGCACGATCAAAGGCGAATGTTGTAAAAATAATTTCATCTGCAATGGTTTCTAATTGGCCTACCATGTTATGTAATTGTTTATCACCAAGGGCAGTAAATAACACTATTACATTTTTATCTTTGTAATGCGCTTCTACTGTTTTCACAAGGCTTTCGATACCTTCTGGATTATGAGCACCATCTATAATAATATCTGGATTACTTTGCAGTTTTTCAAAGCGCCCCACCCAATACGCTTCCTGTAATCCAGTTCTTATTTCTTCTTCCTCAATTAAAAATGATAAGTATGTTTTTACATACATGACTGCCATAAGCGCAAGTGCTGCGTTTCCTACTTGGTGGCTGCCTTTCATTGTGATTCGCACATCTTCAAAAGAGGCGAAAGGACAAGTGAAATCGAACTGTTCTCCATCTTCACTAGACTGTTTATGTAATGCTGTAAAATGGTTGCCCATCTCGTATAAGTTTGCATGATTTTCCTTTGCAACATTTTGAATGACTTGCAAAGCTTCTTCATCTTGTACACCAGTAATTACCGGCACGCCAGACTTAATAATCCCCGCCTTTTCATATGCAATTTCTCCTAGTGTATTTCCTAAAATATGCATATGATCGTGACCGATATTCGTAATAATCGTGAGAACAGGGTGTATAACATTGGTAGAATCAAAACGTCCACCAAGCCCTGTTTCAAATAAAACAACATCACAGAAATTGAATTTGCCGAAATAGCAAATCGCCATAACAGTAATAATTTCAAACTCTGTCGCTTCCCCTAAATCCGTTTCATCTAGTTTTTCCACGACTGGTTTTACCAGCTTTACAAGTTCAGTAATCTCTTCGTCTGCAATTGGTGTTCCATTCACACTAATGCGTTCATTAAATGATTCGATGTAAGGAGAGGTAAACGTTCCTACCTTATATTTCGCGCCTTCTAACATGTAACGCATATATGTTAACGTTGAACCTTTTCCATTTGTACCAGCAAGATGAACACATTTGATATGACGCTCTGGATTTCCAAGTTCTTCTAACATCCATCTCATTCTTTCTAATCCTGGCTTAATTCCAAATTTCAATCGGCTATGGATCCACCCTATCGCTTCTTCGTATGTATGTATCACGTATATTTTTCCCCTTTCAAAAGACAACTTTCATAGTTCTATTATACGCAAAGAAAAGAGACTCACCAATATAGTGAGTCTCTAAAAACATTTTTACTTTTCAAGATCTGCTAGACGTTGACGAACTGCTTCGCGTTTTTCTAGGTAATCTTGCTCTTTCGCACGCTCTCCTTCAATAACCGCTGCAGGAGCTTTCGCTACGAAACCTTGGTTAGAAAGTTTCTTCTGTACACGTTCTACTTCTTTATCGAACTTCTCAAGTTCTTTCTCAAGACGAGCTCTCTCTTCATCAAGATTGATAAGATCAGCTAACGGTAAGAATAACTCTGCACCTGATACGATTGCAGTCATTGCCTTTTCTGGCGCTTGTAAGTCTGTTTGAATTGTTAATTCGCTTGGGTTACAGAAACGCTCAATGTAAGAGCTGTTTTTCGTAAGTTGAGCAAGTACAGCCTCATCTTTTGCTTTAATTTGCATTTGAACTTTTTTGCTCATTGGCGTATTTACTTCTGCACGGATGTTACGAACAGAGCGAATGATATCAACTAGAAGGTGCATTTCTGCCGCAGCCTCCGTATCTTGTAAATCTTCGCGAACTGTTGGCCACGCAGCTACTGTAATAGACTCGCCTTCATGCGGTAAATGTTGCCAAATTTTCTCTGTTACGAATGGCATGAATGGGTGTAATAGACGCATTGTTTGATCTAATACGTAAGCTAAAATAGAACGAGTTGTTTTCTTAGCTGCTTCATCTTCACCGTATAGTGGAAGTTTCGCCATTTCAATATACCAATCACAGAAATCGTCCCAAATGAAGTTGTATAATGAACGACCAGCTTCACCGAACTCATATTTATCCATGTTACGTGTTACGCTTTCGATTGTTTCGTTTAAGCGAGTTAAGATCCACTTATCCGCAACTGATTTTTCGCCAGTTAAATCGATTTCTTCATACTTCATATCATCCATGTTCATTAATACGAAACGTGATGCGTTCCAAATTTTATTAATGAAGTTCCAAGTAGATTCTACTTTTTCCATGCTGAAACGTAAATCTTGACCTGGTGCACTTCCTGTTGATAAGAAGAAACGCATTGCATCTGCACCGTACTTCTCGATAACATCCATTGGATCAATACCGTTACCAAGAGATTTACTCATTTTACGACCTTGCTCGTCACGAACTAAACCGTGAATTAATACATCTTTAAATGGACGCTCGCCTGTAAACTCTAAACCTTGGAAAATCATACGAGATACCCAGAAGAAGATAATATCATAACCCGTTACTAGTGCATCTGTTGAATAGTAACGTTTGAAGTCTGCTGAATCTTCATTTGGCCAACCAAGTGTGGAGAATGGCCATAATGCTGAACTGAACCATGTATCAAGTACATCGTTATCTTGATTCCAGTTTTCAATATCTGCTGGTGCTTCTGTACCTACGTATACTTCACCAGTTTCTTTATGGTACCAAGCTGGAATACGGTGTCCCCACCATAATTGACGAGAAATACACCAGTCATGAATATTTTCCATCCAACGTAAATATGTGTTTTCAAAACGCTCTGGTACGAACGTTACTTTTTCTTCTTCTTTTTGTTGAAGCGCTACTGCTTTTTCAGCAAGTGGAGCCATTTTTACGAACCACTGTGTTGATAAATAAGGCTCAACAACCGCACCGCTACGCTCACTATGACCTACTGAATGCATATGTGGCTCGATTTCTACTAATACGCCAGCTTCTTGTAAGTCTTTTACTAATTCTTTACGGCATTCGAAACGATCCATACCGTTATACTTACCAGCTTTTTCGTTCATCGATCCATCTTCGTTCATTACTAAGATGCGTGGTAAGTCATGACGGTTACCTACTTCAAAGTCATTCGGGTCATGAGCTGGTGTAATTTTTACAACGCCCGTTCCGAAATCTTTTTCTACGTACTCATCAGCAATAATCGGAATCTCACGGCCTACGATTGGAAGTGTAACTGTTTTTCCGATTAAATGTTTGTAACGATCGTCTTCTGGATGAACTGCTACTGCTGTATCACCAAGCATCGTTTCTGGACGAGTAGTAGCAAGACGAATGTGACCAGAACCATCTGTTAACGGATAGTTCATATGGTAGAATGCACCTTGAACTTCTTTATGAATTACTTCAATATCAGAAAGAGCTGTACGTGTTGCTGGATCCCAGTTGATGATATATTCACCACGGTAAATTAAGCCTTTTTCGTATAATTGAACGAATACTTTATTAACCGCATCTGATAAACCTTTGTCTAATGTGAAGCGTTCACGAGAATAGTCTAGTCCTAAACCAACTTTCCCCCATTGTTGACGAATGTGAGAAGCGTACTCTTCTTTCCACTCCCAAGCTTTTTCAAGGAATTTTTCACGGCCAAGATCGTAACGTGAAATACCTTCTTCACGAAGTTTTCCTTCTACTTTCGCTTGTGTTGCGATACCAGCATGGTCCATTCCTGGAAGCCATAGTACATCGTATCCTTGCATACGCTTCGTACGAGTTAAAATATCTTGAAGAGTTGTATCCCAAGCATGACCTAAGTGTAACTTACCAGTTACGTTCGGAGGTGGAATTACAATTGTATACGGTTGTTTCTTCTCGTCTCCTGTTGCTTCAAAATATTTGCCTTCAAGCCACCATTGATAAAGGCCTTCTTCAACGGACATATGATCATATTTAGTTGGTAAATTCTTTTCCGTGTTTGACATTATTTTCCCTCCTTAAAATAAAAAATGTCCCTCATCCAAAAAGGACGAGGGACATCGCGGTACCACCTTTATTTACAAACAAATTCATAATTTGCTTATACTCTTAATTTGATAACGGACAAATCCGTCTTTTCCTAATAAGAACTATTCCGTTCAGAAAAGATGCTCCAGGGCTACCTTCTAACATAACTATCTAGAGAATCTCCCAGCTAATGATTCTCCTCTCTGAAGACGTTTCATGTTATACTCTTCCCCTTCAAGGCATTTATATGATTGTTAATTATTATATACAATAGTGTAAAAAACGAAACCTTATTCGTCAAGATAAATTTAAAACTACAGCTTTTGGTGCCAAAAAGAAGATAAGTAGAATCCTCTACTTATCTTCTTTACCCCGCTATTTGTGGGCAGTAAGACCTCCACCTCAAAACTCAGCTGAAGCAAAGAAGTTAGATGGGAGCCCTGGTGCCCGTAAACGCCCAATTAGTGAAGGCTAATCATCAGCGGGGAATGTTTACTTTATCCGTTCCCTTGCTGGGCAGCTTGTAATTGTGACAGGAAATATTCTATATTGCTAACGAGCCAATGCGATTGTTGCAAACTCTTTACTCCGCGCAGTTCATTTTCCTCGTTACGATTATCTCTTCTTTTCTTATAAGACTGGATTTGCCGAATAAATTGCGATGGATACGTCATATACGCAAACATAAGTAGTTGCTCTTCTTTCGTAAAAGGGAAATTTTTTTGATACATTTGAAACCATTCAAACCGATCACTTCTTGCGATTGGATATGTGTTTAAAGACCGTGAATAAAAACCTACTATATCTTGCACAGGCGTTGCAAACTTCGATTTTTCTAAACTAATAAAATAGCCATTCCGTTCATAGTCAAATAAAAAATGATTCAGTGACACATTACCATGCACAAAAGTAATACGCGTTTTCTCCTTTTCTTTCATCGCATCGTTCCACTCATTTAATTGCTTCGTTGCAAATTCACGCGCTCTCATTACATGATGATAGTACGTACAATATTGCAATTCAAACGGGGACATATACCATTTTGATTCAGATTCTACGAGAAACTCTTCTAACATCTCACCATCATTTTCCCAACGATCGGATATACTTGTATAATGTTTTTCTAAATCTTCTTCCGTATACGTTTCTTCCTTCACAGTTTTTTGATGCAACGTTCCAAGTGTCTGAAACATTTTATGGTATTGATCATTGTCCTCACCGTTTCCTTCTGCACGTTCTAACCAAGGCATTAAATAATAATTATACGTCCCGTCACTTAAAATATAACTTCCATCCGTCGCATGATATATAGGTACATAATTTGAAAAACCTTTCTCCTTCAAATATTGAATATGATGCAGAAAGTTATTCCGCTCTAACTTTCTGCCTTCTATTTTCTTGAGTGCATATGGACCTTGATTCGTATAAATTTTCATTACATTTCCGTGCTCTTCCATATGCTGCGTATCCAATCTATATTGCCTCACGATAGGTTCATAGTGATTTCGCAACTCAATATCCATACGAATAACCCTTTCTATTCAAAACATAGCCTCTAAGAAAGGAAGTGAGTGAAAACACTCACTTCCTTATTTCGCCTTTACCCTTGAAACGGGAATATAAATAATTTGCCCCGTATTTAAAAATATATCTTCTGTTTGATTGACACGGTATAAATTTTGTACAGACGTTTCATAACGGTCTGCAATAGATTCAATTGTATCCCCTTCTTGCACGAAATACATTCTTAACTTTGTAAATTCTTCTTCCGGTTCTTTCGTAAATAGTTTTGTTAAATAAAGCGCATTTTCATCTCGCTGTGAGTACTCTTCTTCTTGTTCTTCCTGCTTTTTCGCTTTTTCTTTCTTGAAATCTTTTCGTCCGAACAGTTCAAATTGCGGCGTTGTTTCTTGCTCCTCTTCACGTTCCACAAATTCATGTTCTTCTATTTTCTCTTCTTCTAATTCCTGCTCTTTTCTTTCCTCTAATTGGAACGGTTCAAATGCGTAATCTTCCCACTCATCTGATTCCTTATATGCTGGTTCTTCTACATGCGGCGCCGGTCTATTTTCATCCTCTTGCGCTGAATCTTCTTCTAACTCAGCATACACCGTTTCTTCCTCTTCAACTTCATCCTCGCTTCTCTCTTCATCACACAAACCGGTAATAGATATATCCGCTAATAATTGTAAGCAACCATTTTCCTTTAATTCATAATCAAATTCCTCGATTGATACATATAGCTCTTCAATTACTTTCACTCGATTTCTCGGAATTGATATTTCAAGTGGAAAGGAATGAACAAGTTCATTAACCCCATCTTCTCTTGTTTCTACATAATCAATTGACTTTGCTGGCGATAGTTCTCTTAATGAATACGCGGAATCATCTTTTCGTGCAACATACTCTCCCGTTAAATCTAATTGTCCTCTCACGATTACTTCATGATCAAGCTCTTCTATCTCAACGTCTGGATCTAACGAAATTGACAAAAGTTCTTCGACTTCCTGTCCTTTTTGGAACCACACAGATTCTTTTAATGAAAATCGTAATGAATGATCTGTAGCCACTTCTTTTCCCCCTCCCAAACTATATGTCATTACAGATTTATGTGTGGGAAGCTTACTTTATGAATAAAAAAAATCGCTCCCCTTATGGAGAGCGATTTTCTCTAATACACTACGCTTTTAATTTTGACATTGCAATTTCAGCTGCTGCAATCGTCGCTTCAATATCTGCATCACTATGTGCTGTCGATAAGAATAAACCTTCGAATTGAGATGGTGGTAAGAATACACCTTGTTCTACCATTTCACGATAGTAAGCCGCAAAGAATTCTAAGTTTGAAGATTTTGCTGCATCGTAATTAATAACGGGTTCATCTGTAAAGAAAATACCAATCATAGAGCCTGCACGGTTAATATGATGCGGAATGCCATGTTTTTCAGCTGCTTTACGTAATCCAGCTTCTAACATTTCAGCTTTACGCTCAAATTCTACATATGATTCTGGCGTTAACTGTACTAACGTTTCATAACCTGCCGCCATTGCAAGTGGATTACCTGATAAAGTACCAGCTTGGTAAATCGGTCCGCTTGGCGCAACTTGGCGCATAATTTCTGCTTTACCACCGTATGCTCCTACCGGTAAACCACCACCGATTACTTTACCTAGGCATGTTAAATCAGGCGTTACGCCATAATAACCTTGGCCACAATTATAAGCTACTCGGAACCCTGTCATTACTTCATCAAAAATAAGCAATGCACCGTTTTGTTCTGTTACTTCACGAAGACCTTCTAAAAATCCAGGCTGCGGAGGAACAACCCCCATATTTCCTGCTACTGGTTCTACAATTACACAAGCAATATCATCACCGAATTGTTCAAACGCGTATTTTACGCTTTCTAAATCGTTATAAGCTACTGTAATCGTATTTTTCGCTACACCTTCTGGTACACCAGGACTATCTGGTAACCCTAAAGTCGCCACACCAGAACCAGCTTTAATTAATAACGAATCACCATGACCGTGGTAACAACCAATAAATTTCAAGATTTTATTACGACCTGTATAACCACGAGCTAAACGTAGTGCACTCATTGTTGCTTCCGTTCCAGAGTTAACCATACGCACAATCTCAATTGATGGCACGCGCTCAATAACAAGTTTTGCTAATTTATTTTCAATTTCTGTTGGTGCACCGAAGCTTGTACCTCTTTCAGCAACAGATTTTAACGCTTCTACAACACGATCATTTGCATGACCATGAATTAAAGGACCCCATGATAATACGTAGTCGATGTATTCATTCCCATCGATATCATATACTTTAGAGCCTTTTCCACGCTCCATAAACAACGGATTCATCCCAACAGACTTAAAGGCACGAACCGGGCTATTTACGCCACCAGGCATTAAGTCTTGCGCCTCTTCAAACGCTGCAATTGACTTATCAAACTTTTTCATTATTTAGCGCCTCCTTCTTGTAACCATCTTGCTGCATCTTTTGCATGATACGTAATAATTAAATCTGCCCCTGCACGTTTCATACTAATTAATTTTTCAAGAACAACTTCTTTTTCATTAATCCAACCATTTTGCGCTGCCGCTTTAATCATCGAATATTCACCACTTACATTATAAGCGACAACTGGTAAATTAAAGTTATTTTTCACATCACGAACGATATCTAAGTAAGAAAGAGCTGGTTTTACGATTAAGAAATCTGCACCTTCCATTACATCTGATTCTGCTTCACGGAATGCTTCCATACGGTTTGCCGGATCCATTTGATATGTTTTACGGTCACCAAATTGCGGTGCACCGTGCGCAGCATCACGGAATGGTCCATAAAATGCTGATGAATATTTCACAGCGTACGACATAACTGGCACGTGTCCAAAACCATTTTCGTCTAATGCATGACGAATTGCTGTTACGAAGCCGTCCATCATGTTTGATGGCGCAATAATATCCGCTCCTGCTTTCGCTTGACTTACAGCTGTTTTCGCAAGAACTGCAAGAGACTCGTCATTTAAAATAATCCCATCTTCAATTACACCGCAATGACCATGGCTTGTAAATTGACATAAACATGTATCTGCAACTACTACTAGCTCAGGGAAATCACCTTTAATTTGCTGAATAGCACGTTGTACAATTCCATGATCACAATATGCTGATGATCCAACTTCATCCTTTTCAGCAGGTAAACCAAATACAATAACAGAACGAATACCTAAATCAACAACTTCTTGCATTTCAGCTTGCAATAAATCTAAAGACATTTGATATACGCCCGGCATAGAAGGAACTTCATTACGAACATTTTCACCTTCTAATACAAAAATAGGGTAAATAAAATCTTCCGTATGTAAAAACGTTTCACGCACAAGTGCACGCATGCCCCCGCTTTGTCTTAAACGACGATGACGATTAAATTGTAAAGAGTTCATAGATTTCTATCCCCATTCTTTCATTTTATAGATTCACAAACATATTGTAGTAATGCTTCTACAGTGTACTCTTTCGGCACAATAACAGACGGAAAATAAAGACTTGCCTCTTTTTCCGTAATAGGTCCTATACAAGCAATTGTACATTTTTTTGTCCATTCTCTCCAGTTTGTACCCTCAAGTAAACGAACAAAACTAGTAACAGTTGAAGGGCTCGTAAATGTAATAATGTCTACTTTCCCTAACTTCAATGCTGCTATAAGTTCTTGCTTTTTTTCTATATTCACTTTCGTACCGTATACGATTAGCTCATCTAGAGAAACACCAATTTCCCGAAGTGCAACCGGAATTACCTCTCTTGCTAAATTCCCTTTCGGAAATAAAATACGTTCGTTTCCACTTAATTCTTTTAGAAACTCTTCTGCAAATGCTTCTGCAACAAATGAAGTCGGAACAAAATGAACTTGATAGCCCCTTTTTTCTAACTCTAATTTTGTTTTCACACCTACCGCAGCGATTCTAATGGTTAGCGGTAGTTTCTTTTTTAAACTATCTAGAAAAAAAGCTACACCATTTCTGCTCGTAAAAATAACCCAGTCGTATGAATGTAGCTGCTCTTCAATATGTTGAATTTGCCTATGAGACATACCTTCCATACGCAAAAGCGGAATTTCCAATGGAATTCCGCTCTTTTCTTTCACTGCTACACTCATTTGTTTCGCTTGATGCTGGGCACGTGTAATCAATACCGTTTTTCCAGCGAGAGCGTTCATATTTATTGTTGCTCCTTATTTGCAGCAAGAATGAGTTCTTTGGCGCCTTGTTTAATTAAACGGTCCGCGGCCTCTAACCCTACTTCCTCAGGATTAGTACCCACTACTGTCTCTTTTAATAAAACAGAGCCATCCATAGAGCCGACAAGAGCTGTTAATTCGATTGCATCGTTTTCTGTAAGGGTTGCATATCCAGCAATTGGAACTTGGCATCCACCTTCAAGTTTATGAAGAAATACTCGCTCCGCTGCCACTGTTCTTTCTGTTATCGTATCATTAATATGCGCTAACAACTGCAATAAATCCTTATCATCCTCACGACACTCAATCGCTAATGCACCTTGTCCTACAGCAGGTACACATAACGTATCATCTAAATGTTCTGTAATAACATCATTATCCCAGCCCATTCTTTGTAATCCAGCTGTCGCTAAAATAATCGCATCGTAATCTTCTTCTTTTAATTTACGTAAACGTGTATCGATATTCCCGCGAATCCACTTCACTTGTAAATCTGGTCTCGCAGCGAGTAGCTGTGCACTACGTCTTAAACTACTCGTACCTAAAATAGCACCTTCCGCTAACTCTTTAAACGATGCTCCATTTTTTGAGATAAAAGCATCACGAGGGTCAACACGCTTTGGTGTACAGCCAATCATTAAACCTTCTGGAAGTACGGCTGGCATATCTTTCATACTATGTACAGCCATATCGATTTCTTTCGTAAGTAACGCATGCTCAATTTCTTTAACGAACAAGCCTTTTCCGCCTACTTTTGAAAGAGTAACATCTAAAATAACATCACCTTTTGTGACAATTTCTTTCACTTCAAATTCATATGGTAGACCTAGGGCTTTTAACTGATCAATAAACCAGTTTGTTTGCGTTAATGCTAGTTTACTCTTTCGTGACCCTACAATAATTTTGCGCATAATTCTCTCTCCTCATTATAAATACCAAAAGTGGAAATTGGACAACCTGCTTAATAGAAAAATGTTTACTAGCATTACGAGAAACGATCCGATATTCCACTGTACAATTTTCTTACCTTGCAACACATCTGCCGCTCGTAAATATAAACCTGTGCAATACACAAATAGAACGACAAAAGATCCGATTACTTTCGTATCATACCAATGGAAATTATCCAATTTTGTATATCCCCATATACATCCTAATAAAATTGCTAGTAAGAAAAATGGAACAGAAAATAAATTTAATCCGTAAGACATAGATTCTAGCTTCGGTAAATTCCCTAACCTTCTTAATCTCGCATTCCATTTTTTCTTTTTTAATAGGCGATATTGCAATAAATACATAATAGAAAAAATGAACGATACAGTAAACGTTGCGTAAGAAATAATTGCCATACCGACATGCACGTATACAAGTTCTGAAACTAATTGTTCCGCAAGTACTGGCGACATCTTTCCGAGCGGTGTAAAAATAGAAAAAGCGCTTACGCCAAATGCTACAACATTTGTAAAAAAGACTAAAAAGTCAATTCTCATAAATCGATTAATAACTAACGACATCGTAATCAATAACCAAACATAAAAATAAATCCCTGATAATAAAGTTAAAATAGGATTCGTTTCTGAATCTGTAGCTCTAAGCAACATAAAAATAGACTGCAGGACCCATACAATCGCAAGTAACCAAAAAGCAAATCGGTTCGCCTTTCGGTTACTTTGGAAATAATCTATAAAATATAAACTAATGCTACAAGCATATAAAATAATTGCAATATGATAAATAATACTGTTATTTAAAAAACTCATCCGATCATCCTTCCAAATTATAAAGATGGAACGGATGGTGTCCACACTCTTTTATGTTCTACTTCTTCCGCACGACTCTCTACTTCTTCCGTTTCTAAATCAAAAATCTTTGCAAATAACGCTAATTTTTCGCTCGCTCCCTCTTCAGCAGCTATTTCTTTCGCTACTAAAATTGGGTCTTTTAATAATTGATTAATAATACTTTTCGTATGCTTACTAATAACTTTTTTCTCACGATCACTAAGGTTTGGTATTTTTCGCTCTAGGCTTACCATCGTTTCACTTTGGATTGCAAGTGCCTTATCACGAAGAGCTGATATTAATGGAACAACACCAAGTGTACTTAACCACGTTTTAAATAGAACAATTTCCTCTTCAATCATAAATTGAATTTTCTCTGCCTCTTTCAAACGCTCAGCACGGTTTGCCTCCACTACTCCTTGTAAATCATCAATATCATACAAGAAAGAACCTTCTAGCTCATCAATCGCTGGATCAATATCACGCGGCACTGCAATGTCAACCATAAATAATGGACGACCAGAGCGCATTTTCTCCACCTTTGTCATCATCTCTTTCGTAATGACATACTCAGATGCACCAGTTGAACTAATTAAAATATCTGCTTCTAATAATGCACATTGTAATTCGCTTAACGATTTTGCATGTCCCATATATTTCTCAGCCATTACTTCTGCTTTCGAAAGCGTCCTATTCATAACTGTTACTTTACGAGCACCACTTCCATATAAGTTTTGTAGTGCAAGTTCGCCCATTTTACCAGCACCAAGAATAAGCACATGACATTCTGTTAACTCGCCAAATATTTTCTTTCCAAGCTCAACAGCAGCATAACTAACAGACATTGCACTTTCCCCGATTGTTGTTTCTGAGTGGGCACGTTTTGCTAATGTAATGACTTGCTTAAACAATTCATTAAAAATTGTGCCTGTTGCTTTAACTTGTTGCGCTTCTAAAAAGCTATCTTTTATTTGACCTAAAATCTGCGTTTCTCCGACTACCATTGAATCTAAACCGCACGTTACGCGGAATAAATGATCTATTGCGCCATCTTGTTCAAAAATAGTTAAATATGGCGCGACTTCTTCTATTTCAAGCTGAAACCAATCAGCTAAAAACTTCTTAATATAATACCGTCCCGTGTGTAATTGATCGACAACAGCATAAATCTCAGTGCGATTACAAGTTGACACAATGACATTCTCTAACACGCTCTTTTGATTTTGTAATGTAGTCATCGCTCGCTCTAGTTCTGCTGCCTGAAATGTGAGTTTCTCACGAAATTCTACAGGGGCTGTTCGATAATTTACACTAACAACAAGAATATGCACGCAGCATGTCCCCCTTCACCCGTTTTATCACTTTATCTACTATCATAATACAACTTTCCTCTTATGAATCTGACAATCGTGTGAACAACCGATTATTTTTTAATTATTCTCCGTATGTAATAAAGGAGATTCAATAACACTAATAAAAAAATTCTACTTTATAATGATTATAAATTAATAACTCTATTTGTACGTTACCAAAAAAAGCCCTCATAATCAAGTGATGGAAACTATTCCATATAAATTATAACATCATCTTCCCTATCTTCTTTCATCATGAAGGAAAATATGTATGATTGTTCCAAAATGTAACAAAGACTTTCTCAATACAATGTATTTGACATTGCATTTCTTTTTCGTTATATTAGTTTTACAAAATTAAATTGTGCACAATTTAATTAGAAGGGAGTTATTTATGACAGAAGACTCTTTGCATCTAGATAACCAACTTTGTTTTTCTATTTACGCCTGCTCTAGAGAGGTTACTCGTTTTTATCGACCTTATTTAGAAGAAATGGGTATTACGTATCCCCAGTACATTACTTTACTCGTACTATGGGAGCAAGATGGACTAACAGTAAAAGAAATTGGAGAACGTCTATTTTTAGATTCTGGTACGTTAACACCTATGTTAAAACGTATGGAATCATTAAAACTTGTAAAACGTGTTCGTTCCAAAGAAGACGAGCGAAAAGTTTGTATTGAATTAACAGAACAGGGCAAAGATTTAAAGGAAAAGGCTTGTTCATTACCGACAACGATGGCTACAAACTTAGGAATTACAGAGCAAGAATATCGCTCTTTATTAATTCAACTAAATAAACTGATTGACACAATGAAAACAATTAATGATGGAAAAGGGGAATAAATATGGATAAATTATATACTGCTTCAGTAACAGCAACAGGTGGAAGAAATGGGAAAGTAGTTTCAGATGATGGCATATTAAATCTTGATGTAAAAATGCCGAAAGCACTAGGTGGTGCAGGCGGAGAAGCAACAAATCCAGAACAACTATTTGCAGCTGGTTATGCAGCTTGTTTCGATAGTGCATTACAACTTGTCATTCGTACAAAACGTGTGAAAGTAGAAAGTACAGAAGTAACTGCTCACGTTTCTATCGGAAAAGATACAGATGGTGGTTTCGGCCTATCTGCTGTACTTGATGTACATGTGGCTGGCGTTTCACATAGCGAAGCACAAGAACTTGTAGAAGCGGCTCACGGTGTATGTCCTTACTCGAAAGCAACAAGAGGAAATATTGAAGTTACATTAAACGTACGCTAAAAAATTTAGCAAAACAAAAACGCGCGACATTCGTCACGCGTTTTTTGTTTTTGTAAATTTATGAATTGCTTTCCACGCTTCTTCTTTTCCAAGTCCTGTTTCAGAAGAGAATAGAACAATTTCATCGCCAATTTCAACAGCAAGCGTTTCTTTTACAACTTTTAAATGCTTTTGCCATTTTCCTTTCGGAATTTTATCGGCTTTCGTCGCAATAATAATTGTTGGGATTTCATAATGCTTTAAGAAATCATACATCATCACGTCATCACTTGTTGGTTGGTGACGTAAATCAACTACTAATACAGCTGCGTCTAATTGTTCACGCGTTGTAAAGTACGTTTCAATCATTTTCCCCCATGCAGCGCGCTCCGATTTAGATACTTTCGCATATCCATAACCTGGAACGTCAACAAAGTGCATCATCTCATTGATTAAGAAAAAGTTCAGCGTTTGCGTTTTTCCTGGTTTAGAAGAAATACGTACTAACTTTTTACGATTTAAAATTTTATTAATAAAGGAAGACTTCCCCACATTTGAACGACCTGCTAATGCAATTTCTGGTAAATCACTGTCTGGATATTGTTCTGGTTTAACAGCACTAATTACAATATCTGCTTTTGTTACTTTCATTGTTTCACTCCTACTAATGCGTGCTCCAATACTTCATCTAAATGAGATGCAAGCACAAACGTAAGGTTTTCTTTTACGCTCTCTGGAATATCATCTAAATCTTTCTCGTTTTCTGCTGGCAAAATAATTTTTGTTAAGCCTGCGCGGTGAGCACTTAATGTTTTTTCTTTTAAACCACCAATTGGTAATACACGACCACGAAGTGTAATTTCACCTGTCATACCGACTTCTTTACTTACAGGAATACCTGTTAGCGCAGAAATAAGTGCCGTTGCCATCGTAATACCTGCTGACGGTCCGTCTTTTGGAACTGCTCCTTCTGGAACGTGAATATGAATATCATTTTTCTCATGGAAATTCGGATCGATCTGAAGCTCTTCTGCACGAGAACGTATATAACTAAACGCAGCTTGTGCTGATTCTTTCATAACATCCCCAAGTTTCCCTGTTAAAATTAGTTTCCCTTTTCCTGGCGCTACAGAAACTTCAATGGCAAGTGTATCGCCGCCTGCTGCTGTGTAAGCTAGACCTGTTGCCATACCAACTTGGTCTGTTTTTTCAGCTTGCCCATAACGGAATATGTGTTTACCAAGTAAATCAACAATCTTTTTCTCTGTCACAACGATACGTTTACGTTCTGCTGTAACGATAATCTTCGCTACTTTACGGCAAACTTTTGCAATTTGACGCTCTAGCGTACGAACACCAGCCTCACGTGTATAATAACGAATAATCTCAAGCAGCGCTTCATCACGCACTTGTAAATTACCTTTTCGTAAGCCATGTTCTTTTAATTGTTTCGGCAATAAATGCTCACGAGCAATGTGTACTTTTTCAAGTTCTGTATAGCCAGCAATCGAAATGATTTCCATACGGTCAAGTAATGGACCTGGAATACTTGAAAGTGTATTAGCAGTTGCTACAAACATAACTTTTGATAGATCATATGGTTCTTCAATGTAATGATCACTGAAGTTATGGTTTTGTTCTGGATCTAATACTTCAAGTAATGCCGCTGATGGATCTCCACGGAAATCGTTAGACATTTTATCAATCTCATCTAATAAGAAGACTGGATTAACTGTTTTCGCCTTTTTCATACCTTGAATAATGCGTCCTGGCATTGCTCCAACATATGTACGGCGGTGACCACGAATTTCAGATTCATCACGCACACCACCAAGAGATACACGGACGAAGTTACGATTCAATGATGTTGCAATTGAACGCGCTAACGAAGTTTTGCCGACCCCAGGAGGGCCTACTAAACAAAGGATAGGTCCTTTTAATGAATTCGTTAACTTCTGTACAGCTAAATATTCAAGTACACGCTCTTTCACTTTTTCAAGACCGTAATGATCGTTATTTAAAATCTCTTCCGAATGAGCAAGATCAATTATATCTTCTGTTGCCTCTGTCCACGGAAGCGCTAATAACCAATCAATATAATTGCGAATAACACCACTCTCCGCAGAACTTGCTGGTAACTTTTCATAACGATCTAATTCTTTCAGCGCAGCCTTCATTGTTTCTTCCGGCATTCCTGACTGTTCAATTTTCTCACGAAGTTCTTCTACTTCTCCGCCCTTGCCTTCTTTGTCGCCAAGTTCAGTTTGAATCGCCTTCATTTGCTCACGTAAGAAATATTCTTTTTGCGTGCGCTCCATGGAACGTTTCACTTTTTGCCCAATTTTCTTTTCTAGGCTAAGTAACTCTTGTTCATCTTGAATAATTGAAATAAGTGTTTGTAATCGTTCTTTTACAGATACAATCTCTAGAATCTCTTGTTTCTGCTTCGTTTTAATCGGCAAGTGAGAAGCAATTAGATCAGCTAATCTCCCTGGTTCTTCCACATCAGCTACCGTTGCAAATGTTTCATTTGAAACTTTTTTCGAAACTTTAATATATTGTTCGAAATGCTCCAGTAACGTACGCATAAGAGCTTTCTCTTCTAAATCATCTTCTACTTCTTCAGTTACCGTTTTAATCGACACTTGTACTACATTTTCTTCTTCGATAAACTCTATTACTTCTGCTCTATGTAAACCTTCCACAAGGACACGAAGCGTACCGTTCGGCAATTTTAACATTTGCTTCACTTTCGCCACCGTACCTACACTATATATGTCATCTTCTTTCGGATCATCGATATTCATTTCTTTTTGCATTGCTAAAAAGATGATATTTTCATCCATTGCCGCCTGCTCTAGTGCTTGTATCGATTTATCACGTCCTACATCAAGATGCAAAACCATCGTTGGATATACGAGAACGCCTCTTAATGGTAGGAGGGGCACGATTCTTTCGTTCGTATTCATACTAGACATAGCACCTCCATAATAAATTAAACTCCTGTTCAACTATTTTATATTACAATACACCTAGATGCAATTGCTGAGATTCCGCGCAATTGTAAATAGCTTGTTTTTCTACCTCACGAAAAGAAAAAAGACTCCGATTAAGCATACAAACTTAAACGAAGTCTGGCAAATTTTATTATTGTTTATTTTCACATAGATTGTGCATCAGTTTCGTCTACCTTAGTATGTACATCTAGCTCTCTATGCATATTTTCTTGCATAAACGTTAACTCAAATACTTCTTTTAACTTACGGACAGGAATAATTTCAATTCCCTTGATCGTATACAAAAATGGTTGCATATTTTCAGCAGGAATAATGACTTTCTTAGCTCCCGCTTTTTTCGCAGCTTTTATTTTTGCGTACACGCCACCAATAGGTTTTACTTCTCCGTGTATACTTATTTCCCCTGTCATCGCTACTTCATTATTTACATACGTGCGGTGCACCGCAGAATATACACCTGTTGCCATAGCGATTCCTGCAGAAGGGCCATCAATCGGGATACCACCTGGAAAATTAATATGTATATCATATCCTTCTGGCAACACATCTAAAGAACGAAGTACTGTTAATACATTATCAACAGAGCCTTTCGCCATACTTTTACGACGAATCGATTTCGTTTGACTACCAATACTTTCTTCTTCCACAATTCCGGTAACATTTACCGATCCTTTATCTTTCGCCTTGATTGCTGTTACTTCAATTTCTAATAACGCACCTGTATTTGGTCCGTATACAGCAAGACCATTTACAAGACCAATCCTTGGAATCGGATAAATGCGCTTTTCATATTTCGGTGTAAGCTGACTTGAGTGAACAACCCACTCTATATCTTCATCCTTAATGAAAGAACGTTCTTCATTTATCGCCATACCAGCAGAGATTTGCACGAGATTAATCGCTTCTCGTCCATTCCTTGCATACATCCCGATCATTTCAATACCATTTTCACCTATTTGCATTTCCACTTTTTCCGCGGCATTTTTCGCTACTTTTTGAATTTCTTCCGTATCTAATTCACGGAAAAATACTTCTAAGCAACGTGACCGAATAGCAGGAGGAATTTCCTCTGGCGAACGTGTCGTTGCTCCAACTAAGCGAAAATCTGCCGGTAAGCCTTTTTGGAAAATATCATGTATATATGTTGGGATCATCGTATTTTCTTCACTATAGTACGCACTTTCTAAAAATACTTTTCGATCTTCTAACACCTTTAACATTTTGTTCATTTGAATCGGATGGAGCTCGCCAATCTCATCAATAAACAAAATACCACCATGTGCATCTGTTACAGCACCTTTTTTCGGTTGCGGAATACCTGCTTGCCCCATCGCCCCAGCACCTTGATAAATCGGATCATGCACCGAACCTATTAAAGGGTCTGCAATACCACGTTCATCAAACCGAGCTGTTGTCGCATCAAGTTCAATAAATGTTGCATTCGTACGAAATGGAGATTTAGGATTTCGTTTCGCTTCTTCTAATACAAGACGTGCTGCCGCTGTTTTCCCAACACCTGGCGGGCCATATATGATTACATGTTGCGGATTCGGACCACAAAGAGCCGCTTTTAACGACTTAATTCCGTCCTCTTGCCCTACAATATCTAAAAAGGTTGTAGGACGCACCTTTTCTGCTAGCGGCTCTGTTAAAGAAATCTCACGCATTTTACGAAGCTGTTCTAATTCTTTTTTCGATTCTCGATCAATTGAAACTTTTTGTGTTCGTTGATTTCGAAGTAAATGCCAGAAATACAATCCGACAATTACACCAAAAACAAGTTGAACAACTAAAAATATATTTGTCCAGCTCATTATTTATTTCCTCCCGCAATATTTTATCTCTTAGTATTTCCGCGGAGGAACGTAGCTAAACATAAAGAAAAACAGCAATTATAAAAATTGCTGTTTCCCTTTCGCATTATGCAGATGTTTTTGTATCAAGTACAGTACCGTCTTGTAACACCAATTTTGGCGGCTCATTATCAGCTACTGTTTCTTTTGTAAGAATACACTTCTCGATATCTTTACGAGATGGAAGTTCGAACATTACATCAAGCATTAAGCCTTCAATAATAGAACGAAGTCCACGAGCACCCGTTTTACGTTCAATTGCTTTTTTCGCAATTTCGATTAGTGCACCTTCTTCAAACTCTAACTCAACATCGTCAAGCTCCAATAATTTTTGGAATTGCTTAACAAGTGCATTTTTCGGTTTCGTTAAAATATCAACAAGAGCATCTTCATCAAGTGGCTCTAGGTTCGCAATAACTGGAAGACGACCGATAAACTCTGGAATTAAACCAAATCTTAAAAGATCCTCTGGTAATACGTGAGATAAAACATGCTTCTCATTCACATCAGCATTTTTCTTCTCAGAACCAAATCCAATTACTTTTTCACCAAGGCGACGTTTAATAATCGGCTCAATGCCATCAAACGCTCCACCACAAATGAATAAGATGTTCGTTGTATCAATTTGAATAAACTCTTGGTGCGGATGCTTACGACCACCTTGAGGTGGAACGCTTGCTACAGTACCTTCTAAAATTTTCAGAAGTGCCTGCTGCACACCTTCACCAGATACATCACGTGTAATTGATGGATTTTCGGACTTACGTGCCACTTTATCAATCTCATCAATATAAATAATTCCTTTTTCCGCTTTCTCAACATCATAATCAGCTGCTTGAATTAATTTTAGTAAGATATTTTCTACATCTTCCCCAACATATCCAGCTTCTGTTAAAGATGTTGCGTCCGCGATTGCAAATGGAACATTTAGAATACGCGCTAACGTTTGTGCAAGTAATGTTTTACCACTACCTGTTGGCCCGATAAGTGCGATATTACTCTTCGCTAATTCTACATCATCAATTTTGCTGTTAGAATTAATGCGTTTGTAATGGTTATATACCGCTACCGCTAGTGCTTTTTTCGCGCTATCTTGCCCGATGACATACTCATCTAAGATTTCACGAATTTCTACCGGTTTCGGTACATCTTTGAATTCTACTTCTTCGTCCTTCGCAAGCTCCTCTTGTACAATTTCAGTACAAAGTTCGATACACTCATCACAAATGTAAACACCTGGACCTGCCACTAACTTTCGAACTTGCGTTTGTGTTTTACCACAGAAAGAACATTTTAATTGCCCTTTTTCATCATTAAATTTAAACATATTTTCACACCCCTTACAAAGTGCTAACCTCTTGCCTTCGTATGTACACGATAAATGTATCGTATGTAAATACATATTATGTCACTACGTGGCGAGAAATACAAATAATATGACTAGTTATGTACAAATAAAAAATTTTTAAAACTTTTGAAATATGTATATTCGACTTGTAAAGGAACTTTTCCTTCTCCATCGAAAAGTTTTATAAATATATTTCTATATTTATAAAACAAGGCACGATTTTAATCGTGCCTTGTTATTTTATTATGCAGCGTTTTCTACTAAGAAGTCTACAGCTTTACGCACTTTAAGATCTTCAGCTAAAGCGTCTACGCTTCCAAGAGCTTGCTTGATAGCGTCTACTGGCATACCGTACATTTCAGCCATTTTTTCAACTTCTGCAGTTACTTCTTCTTCAGTAACTTCGATGTTTTCAGCTTCAATGATAGCTTCAAGAACAAGATTGATTCTTACACGTTTTTGTGCATCTTCTTTCATTTGCTCTTTTAATTTGTCAGCATCAGTACCTGTGAATTGGTAGTAAAGCTCAAGGTTCATACCTTGTTGGCTTAAACGTTGCTCGAATTCACGAACCATACGATCTAACTCAGTGTTGATCATAGCTTCTGGAATTTCGATTTCAGCGTTAGCAGCAGCTAATTCTACTACTTCGTCACGTACTTTGTGCTCAGCTTCGTGCTTTTTGCCTTCTTCTAAGTTTGTGCGAAGTTTTGCTTTTAATTCATCAAGAGTTGCAACCGCTTCGTCTGCTTCTTTAGCGAACTCGTCGTTTAACTCAGGAAGTTCTTTTGTTTTGATTTCGTGAATTGTTACTTTGAATGTTGCTGGTTTGCCAGCTAATTCAGCAGCATGGTACTCTTCTGGGAATGATACTTCAACGTCTTTAGACTCACCAGATTTAAGACCGATTACTTGCTCTTCGAAACCTGGGATGAATGTACCAGAACCGATTGCTAGAGAGTAGTTTTCGCCTTTTCCGCCTTCAAATGCTTCGCCATCAACGAAACCTTCGAAGTCGATTACAGCTGTATCACCGTTTTCAACAGTTCCTTCTTCTTTAACAACTAGTTCAGCTTGACGTTCTTGTAAAGATTTTAATTCGTTCTCTACATCTTCGTCAGTTACAGTTGTTTCAACTTTTTCTACTGCTAAACCTTTGTACTCACCTAATTTAACTTCAGGTTTCACTGTAACTTTTGCAGTGAAGATAAGGTTAGCATTTTTTTCGAACTTCTCGATGTCGATTTCAGGATGATCAACTGGGAAGATACCAGCTTCTTCAATCGCTTCACCGTATGCTTTTGGTAAAATGATATCTAAAGCATCTTGGTATAAAGATTCAATACCAAAGCGTTGTTCGAATAATGGACGAGGCATTTTTCCTTTACGGAAACCTGGTACGTTAATTGTTTTTACTACTTTTTTGAACGCAGCGTCGATAGAGTTGTTTACTTCTTTAGCATCAACTTCGATTGTTAAAACGCCAACGTTACCTTCTAATTTTTCCCATTTTGTAGACATTTATTCTTTCCCTCCAACTATAATAATGTATGCACATACCTCTATAGATTAAGATCTTCATTATCTCTTTTTTGAAATAACAAATACACAAATAATCCTCTAGCAAAAGCTTTCAGATATAATGTTCCAATCTACTAATTGCCCAGAAGACAACTACGGTATATTTTGTTCGAGAATAATATGAAACATATTAAGTAAGAGAATTACACTTCTCTTCTCTTACAAACAGGCAGTTTTCTGCCTTTTGCAACCCTTACATTATAACATAGAATATGCTCGTTTCAAGAACTGAACGATTCTTTTTCATAATTATACGGGCAAATATCCTTCTCTTTCAACACGTAATAACCATTGATAGGCAATATGAAACTCTTCCAATTCGATATTGTATGCTGCCATAAGCTCTTCTTCATCAATAGCCAATCCGAAACGCTTTCTTCCAATTCTCTCTAAAACAGCTGACCAAATCTCTTCTTTATCCATTAATAGAGCAAATGGGAAAATACTAATTTGCAATTCTTTCCAATATGTAACCGTTGCTTCAAATATATCGGGATAATTTTGCTCTAATCGACTTGATAATTTATGTATAATGTTATTGGATTGCTCCTCATTATGACCTGTAAATGCTGGAATTACCTTAATCGTATTCCCAAACTTTTCTACCTCTATTTCCTCTTCTACCTGACTTTCTATCATTTTATACAAAATAGAAGTTTTCAAATAGGGGTGTTGCTCTTCTTCTATTAAAAATTTCTTTAAAACAGGTAATGCAAGATCTAAGTCTTTTAACGAAAGTCGCTGAATCGCTCTTAGCTTCTGTCCAAAGTTTTCTCCAAAAATTTCATTAGTAAACTCATCCAACTCAAAATTTGAATCGACTAGCGATGCGTCTCCCTCATTGAGCATACCTTCTGCAAATAAAGCAAGTTGCGCTAATTTTTCCTTTTGATCAGGCATTATATCTTTCGTTTGTAAAACCTTTTCAACAGTTTCAATAACACCTTCATAATCATTTGTTTGAACTAAAATAGTCACGTACGTTTCAAGAATATCACCAAATAAGACAACTCCTGTTTTAAGCAACTGTTCACATTTGTCTTTCGCTTCTTCCATACGTTTTAATTCGAGTAAACAAATAACTGAAGCTAATTCCGTTTGTTCCGTTTCCGCATTATACTGACGTAATATTTCAAAGCAGCGCAATGCATCTTCGAACTTCCGCTCTTTCAGCGCTAAAAAACCTTCATCAATATAGCGCTCTGATAGTTGTGGAAACAATACGACCGTATTTTCTTTTTTATCCATACGTCCGCCTCTTTTTCTTGATTTTAATTATGTTCAAAGTAAATATATCAAATGCGTAATGAGAACACAACATCCCAAAACTATTTGTTTGAAATATAAAAATATTTAATTTTTACATTCCAATACGAATAAATCTCTACTAAAAATTAAAATTGTACAAATAAAAATCCCCAGCAACAAGCGCAGAGGATTCATCATTAATGGAAAGCTTTTATAATTGTGGGGTATATTACAAGGGTAATAATTTGGAGAACAATAATTGCCATAACAATCATGCTAAAATAGAAGATTGGTTTACTTCGCTTCATTAAAAACATAATAATAAGCATCGTACAAGCAAACAAACTTAAGAAGAACAAACTTGTTGTCGAACTAAGTATACCACTTGGGACAAAGAACAATAACACTACACTACAAGTACCTATAATTCCAAATAACCATTCCATTCATTCACTCATTCCCTTTCCCTCTCATGGCTGTTTTCTCTAAGCAATCAAATGTTTCACAACATCAACTACATACGTTAATTTCTCATACGCTACAAATCCAAAAGCAACCGTTAAGCCCGTTACAACTAATCCTTTCATCATTTCTGCCTCCTCGTTTTATCGTTGTTATCTTCATTATAAAAGATTAGCAATTTGTTACCATCGAACTACCTTACAGTTACCTTACAGAATTGTAAGATTTCAAAAGAGGATAGAAAAACACCTCACATAGCTTGAGGTGCTTTCACGGAATTTCTCTATAATCACTTGCAAAATTAACTTTTTTCTCTTGGTTATTTTTCGGAGAATCCAATCTTAAACTAATAGATTTACTAAATAATTTAGGATCAAAATAATTATTCATTACTTTTCTTAACTTACCTTCAGATATTTTCGTATTACAAGAAAACAAAGGATGAAAATCATGTTAATATATTTTTATACAATTAAGAATTTAATTTACAAGGGGGATTATATATGTTTAAAAAAATGGCCGCAGATGTATTAGGACTAAGCGATGTAGGTTCTGTTATTACACCTAAAGACTATGATAAGGTCGATGCCGATGATTATGTAATGCATGAAGACGGAGAGAAAATTTACTTTCTAATTAAATCGAAATCAGATGAATATTGCTTCACAAACAAAGGGTTAATTCACTTGGACGGTACAAGCGCAACAAGTAAAAAACGTACACTACGCCGCTTTCGTTATAGTAAATATCAAATTAAAAACGTAGCACTCGAAACTGCAGGAACGATTGATTTAGATGTAGAAATTAAGTTTCAAATGGGCGATGAACATTACTCAATTGATGTTCATAAAAAACATATTGAAGAATTAAAAGATTTATATAAGGCTTTACTTAAAATCGAAGAAATTTCATACGACAACGATATTACATTACAATATGCACATAAAAGTTTAGATATGGCATCTAATGCCTTTAGCCGCATTTCAAACGCACAAGTAAATTTAGCAGAGCAATTTAAAGAAATGAACGAGATTGCCTTTAACTGGCTTGTTGATACGAAGAAACAATATAATGTGAAAGATTATGGTTTTGTATTTGAGAAGTTTATTAATAACTAAACAGAAAACCTTGTTATCAAAAGATAACAAGGTTTTTGTAGCGTACCAGGAGAAATTCGAACTCCCGCTCCGCCCATTTCCGTACTATTTTATATATTTTGATCGCAGTCTTAATATATCTTCTCCTTCGCGAATGCCTGCCGATCCCTTCCTCACATTTTTTACGACAGTCCAATTCGGGTTAGTTTCATCACCGATGTTCTGTACTGTAAAATTGCCATCACCATATTTTCGGTGGCCTTCTGCCAATTTCTCCGTTAAATCATTCTCATTTGATCTCGCCATCTTTGCGCCATCTCCCTTTTTTATACGACCTTCTTAAACCATCTAACCAATCACAGGTCCAGTCAATTGGAGATTCTCATTTTCCGCTTCTATTAATTGTAACACACTGCCGGGGATAAGTTCCGATAACTGCTGCTCAACCGTACTAGAATGGTAAAGAATTTTATAATATTGCAAGTAAACAATTAAGAGAATCTGGATATGGATTTGAGTTCCATCATAAACCTATTAATTCTTTAAATTAAATAAGATGAATAGGGCGCATAAATGGCGCTCTTTTTATTTAAGAAAAAAAGTACATATGCAACTGCTTAATATCAAAGGAAAGGTCGCAAATATTAAGCATGAACTACACTTATAACCCAAACATCAAATTTTAGACAAACAAAAAACCTTGTTATCTTTTGATAACAAGGTTTTTTTAGCGTCCCAGGAGAGATTCGAACTCCCGACCGTACGCTTAGAAGGCGTATGCTCTATCCGGCTGAGCTACTGGGACATGGAGCGGGTGAAGAGAATCGAACTCTCGACCAGAGCTTGGAAGGCTCTTGTTTTACCACTAAACTACACCCGCATATGTTATTTTCTTTTCTTCGTTAGCGCCGTTGCCCTATCGACAATATTTATTATATGTA
Organism: Bacillus sp. FSL K6-2944; assembly: GCF_038005385.1. Taxonomy (NCBI): domain Bacteria; kingdom Bacillati; phylum Bacillota; class Bacilli; order Caryophanales; family Bacillaceae; genus Bacillus; species Bacillus sp. FSL K6-2944. The sequence continues at coordinate 3,296,805 of NZ_JBBOTE010000001.1, forward strand.
TAACCACACATAAAGTCAACACCTTTTTTAAAAGAGGATAAATTTTCTTATCCTCTTTTAAAAACTGCCTGTTCAACTAGTTGTCCGTCTAACGTTTCAAAACGAACTTCCATTTGATTTTCATCCATTTCTAATAAAGCAAATGTCTTTTCTACACGCTGACGTGGTAATAAAATACTGCCTGGATTAATAAATAAAACGCCCTCGATTAATTCCGCACCTAATACGTGAGAATGTCCGAAGCATGCAACTTGCGCTCCCACTTCTTCAGCATGGTACGCTAGCGTTTGTAATGTCATTTTTACATTATGTCGATGCCCATGTACAACTAAGAAGCGAATTCCATCTACATCAGTTACAATTTCATCTTGAAAGTTAGCATAATCACAATTTCCTTTTACAACATGGAAACCTTGCAGCTCTTCATGAGCAGGCGTTAGCTCTGAATCACCGCAATGAATCATGGTATCTACTTTCCCTTCATACTTCTCTTTTAACTGCTGTAATTCCTTCACAGAGCTATGACTATCGCTTACGATTAAAGCTTTCATCAATCTCTCTCCCTTATTCTCCTAAAAACCATTCAGGGATTTTTTCTTCTAGCTTACGAAGAGCACGTCCGCGGTGACTAATAGCATTTTTTTCATCTGAACTTAATTCCGCCATTGCTTTTTTGTATTCTTCCACATAAAAGATCGGATCGTATCCAAAGCCATTTTCTCCGCGGCGTTGTTCTAAAATAAATCCTTCACATGTCCCGTTTACAATGACAGGCTTTTTATCACCTTCAGGGAAAGCTACTGCTAATGCACAGTAGAAGCGAGCTTTACGCTTATCAAACGGTATTTCATTTAATTCTTGTAAAACTTTATCAATATTCGCTTGATCATCTTTTGGCTCTCCAGCAAAACGAGCTGAATACACGCCTGGTTTCCCGTTTAACGCATCTACAATAAGACCTGAATCATCCGCAATTACAATTGCATTCAACTGTCTACTCAAACTATCCGCTTTTAAGATCGCATTTTCTTCAAATGTTTCACCAGTTTCTTCGACTTCTTCAATATGAGGAAAATCGTGTAATGATTTCACTTCTAAATCAAATCGCTCAAATAACTCAGCAAATTCACGTACTTTCCCCATATTTTTTGTCGCTACAACAACTTGTTTCATTTTTTCCACCTCTACTCTATATGAGATACGATGTCACCTAACGCTTCTTTTTGCATATCAATCAGTTGGAAAATGCCTTGTTCTGCTGCATCAAGTAATTCATTTAACTGCGCTCTACTAAACGTCGCTTCTTCTCCAGTTCCTTGCACTTCAACGAACTGACCTTTTCCAGTCATAATTACATTCATATCAACGTCTGCTTTAGAATCTTCTGCATAGTTTAAATCTAAAACAACACCTTGCTCTTCAACAATTCCTACTGATGTTGCTGCTAAATAATCTTTTACTGGAATTTTAGATACTTTTTCTGCTTGTAATAATTTCTCGAAAGCTAATACCATCGCTACATATGCACCTGTAATAGAAGCTGTTCTCGTTCCACCATCTGCTTGGATGACATCACAGTCAATCCAAACTGTTCTCTCGCCAAGCGCTTCTAAATCAACTACCGCACGTAATGCTCGTCCTATTAAGCGCTGGATTTCCATTGTACGTCCTGTTACTTTCCCTTTGCTTGACTCCCTAATTGTACGTTGTTCTGTCGCACGTGGAATCATCGCATATTCAGCTGTTACCCAGCCCTTTCCTTCTCCACGCATAAATGGCGGGACACGCTCTTCAATTGTCGCTGAGCAAATTACCTTTGTATCCCCAACTTCAATTAATACAGATCCCTCTGGATGTTTTAAATAATTCGTATGAATATGTATATGGCGTAATTCTGTTTTCTCTCTACCATCTACTCGCATAAAAATAACCTCCTCTTAATTACTACTCGTTAGTATAGCCAAATTTAAATGTATGATATGTATACAATAAAAGAAGGAGAACCCAAAAAGCAATTCTCCTTTCTTGCTTAAGTATATCAAATTATTCAAGATTAAAAACTACCTGTATTCACGTTTTCTGGACGATCTACAGGTTTTATTAACTTTCCGCCCTTTTCATCTATAAGATTTGCTTTTCCATTCACTTCAATAGAAATATTTTTCACACCTTTCTTTTCTGTTAAAGATAAAACTAACGACTTCAATACGTAATTTGAGATCATATTTTTATCTGGGTTTACAAATATATTTTCATTAAAGTTTAATGTAAGATTTCCGTCTTGTAATTTCGGATTCGTAATAAGCTTAACGCCTGGATTAAAATCATTCAGGAGCGATTGATGGATCGGACCTTTTACAAGTTCATCTATAATTGCTGCATAGTCATTTTCTTTACCTTCCGCAACGCGGCGTGTGACTGGTACGTAGTATTGCTGTTTATTATTATTTTGCGCCATAAAATACAGTGTGACTGGTTTTGTATTTGTTACATCTGCTACTTGTTCATCATCGAAGTTAATACCATTTGCACGGCTCACTCCTTCACCAAGCGGTGTACCACCAACCGGCATCTTTGCCAATTTCTCACCATTTATTTGGAACTGCACTTGTTTTATCTCTGTAAATTGCGTCAACGTCCAAGCTATAGATTCAACGATTTGACGCTCTTCTTCTTTCGCATAGTTTTTCATTTCTTTAGAGAAATCAATAACTGCCGTTCCGTCCTTTTTCAAATCTAAAGTCATCGTTGTATTCGCCGGAATGACTGCACGAAACCCATTCGGTAATAAATTCGTTACCGGTCCATCTTTCACAAGGTATTCTAACGTTTGCTTCACAGTCTCATTTGCTTTCGGAGTAGGTATAGCTAACGTTTGTGGTACAACATAACCATTTTTATCAACAAGGTATAGTTCTCTGTTTACCATTTGCCCTTGCTTATCTTTTTTAGCTACTTCTTTCTTCCCACCCTCTGTATACGTAACTTGTTTTGGCGGATCAATTTGTTCAGTTGCTTTCTCTTGATTTATAAAGCCACACCCTGTTAGTAAAACAGCGCTCACAGTAGCACCAACAACCCATTTAAAAGTGGATTTAGGCATGCCATTCCCCCCTAAAATCTAAGTTTGTACTATTATGTATACGAGCTGTTTCACGTTTTAGAACAAGCTGCGCCTCTTATAAATTGAAACTTTAATCAGTAGGGGTCTTACTCCCCAGCAAATAGCAAGATAAAACAAAAACTCCTGATTTCTCAGGAGCTCACTTATATAAATTCTACTATTATTCTTTTTCTAAATGAATATGCTTCACATTTTCAATCGGTTGACCGAACCATTTTGATGCAATTTCTTTAAACAAGCCTATTTTTCCTGTTGTTAAGAAGAGATGATCGCTTTGTTCTTCTCCTTCATTCAACATTTTACTATGATATAAGATTGTACTTACTTCACGTGCTGTTTCATCACCAGAACTAATTAGTTGCACTTTATCTCCCATTACTTTTTTAATAACAGGTCCTAAAATCGGATAATGTGTACACCCTAATATAAGTGTATCAATATCGGTACTTTTCAGTGGTTGCAACGTTTCTCTTACAACTTCATACGCCATTTCACTTTCGAAATTCCCACTCTCTACAAGTTCAACGAAAGGTGGACAAGCTAAACTTTCTACCATAACACGGTTATTAATAGACTTTAACGCCTCTTCGTATGCACCACTTTTCACCGTTCCAATCGTTCCAATAATCCCAACGTGATACGTGTTTGTCACTTTTAAAGCTGTACGTGATCCTGGGTGAATAACTCCTACTACTGGAATTGGTAATTGTTTTTGCATCTCTTCTAATACAACTGCAGTTGCTGTATTACACGCAATAACTAACATTTTAATATTTAAGTCTAGTAAATGCTCTGTCATTTCCCACGTAAATTGACGTACTTCTTCTCGAGAACGTGGACCATAAGGACAACGTGCTGTATCTCCTAAATATATGATACGCTCTTTCGGCAACTGACGAATTAATTCCTTCGCTACTGTTAAACCGCCAACTCCTGAATCGATAACACCGATTGCTCTATTCAACTTCATCACCCGTTTTCTCATTCATCATCTTTTATGTTTATCATTATATTTTACACACTTTAAGTTCGCTCACTTCAAATACTTCTGTATGAAAATTTTCATTTTCCCATGTATAGACTAGGACCTTTTTTATTTTGCTCCTTTTTTTCGTAATTTGCAAGATAGAAAAATAACCGACCTTCTATAAGAAAGTCGGTTTCTTCTATATAAAGTGCATATTCATTGCTCCATCTTTTTTTGAAAAGAAGACATTCCCATCAATAAGAAAAAATGAGCAGCAATTAAAATGACGATCAAAATAAAATTCAATCGATAACTATTTGTAGATTCCATAATTTTGCTCGCTACAGCTGGTCCAAATGCCATACCGAAAAAGTTAATTAAATTATATAAACCAAGACCGACTCCAACTTTAGCTGGATTTAATGTTTTCGGGATAAATGTGTTTAATGATACTTGAATTGCCGAATAACTCATAAATGTTAAAATAACCGCAAATAAAATAAAGAGTAAGTTCCCGTCCGGAATAATCCCTAAAATTAAAAAGCCAATGATCATAACTACAGAAGCTACATACATCATCTTCACATTCCCAAACGAAGGAATAATCTTTCCGGTAATAAAACTAGATACAATACCAAAGAGAGATGCAATAAACAATACAATTCCAATAACGAATGGAGACAATCCATGTCCTCTTCCTAACAGTAATGGTAATAATAATAAACTAGCACATAACGCCACATTAATGATAAATCCGACCGCTATTAAACGAAGTAATGGTTTATTTGTAAATAACTCAATATCAATAAACGGCGACTCTGTTCTCTTCATATGAGCCTTAAATAAAAATAGAAAAACAACAGATAACACAAAAAGCCAACTATTAATATTAACTCCTAATAAAATGGTCGTAATCAATACAAATAATAAAACTGCTCCAATGAAATCAAAGCGAAACACTTCATCTGTATGTCGCGCCTCTTCTGGCATAAATTTTACGAGTAAGAAAATACCAATCATTGAAATAACCATAAATAAAAATAAATACGGCCACCCTAACGTATTTGTAATTGCCCCACCTACTAAAGGTCCAATACCAACCGCTAATGCAATAGAAGAACTAATCATTGCTAACGCACCTGGTTTTTTAGCTGGAGCAACTAATTTCGCCACCGCAATCATACTAAGCGCAATAAACGCTGCTCCCCCGCTCGCCTGCACTAACCTTGCGAAAATGATAATTTCATAAGATTGATTCATAAATCCAACAATAGAACCAGCTACAAATATGATAATAGAAATAATTAATAGTCTTTTTACACTGTAACGATCAGCCAGCTTTCCATATATTATCGAACCAATACCGACAACTAAAGAATACCCTACTACAACCCAACTTACTTTCGATTGACTAATTGATAAATCATTGGCAATATCCTCTAGCGCTACATTAAATAACACAGCGTTCATCGGTCCTAACAAAACAATAAAACATAATGTAAAAACAAACCATTTCGAATGGTTTCTTATATCTTTCCCCATGTGTAACACTCTCCTGATTGCAATTTTAAAACTGTCAAACTATAGATAAAAAAATGAACTTATTTAAATGTTGTATCACCACTAAACAACTTCATTAAATGTATAAAAGGTGCTAATTTATCGCGCGATAAAGTGAAACTTTAATCAGTGAGGTTTGTGTTCATCCCCCACTGATTATTAGCCCTCACCAATCGGGCTTTTACGGGCAGTTGATCTCCCACCTAACTTCTTTGCTTCCGCTGAATTTTGAGATGGGGGTCTTACTGCCCGTTAATGCGGGCTAAATTGAATTCGAAACGAAACACGTATGTTGTTCGATATTCATGGAACTATCATAGTTTCAGCATTACAGTTTGTCAACGAAAAAATATACAAAGTAAACTAATTCAGTCTTTTTAGTTTACTTTGTTCAAAAGTTATTATACACTAATTTCGAAGCCGATATAAGGAGGACTGGCATGATTATTCAAATTTACATTTTTTAACTTAATAAAATGAAACGCATACAGAACTTTTATATAGAAGAGACATTATAGGAGGATTATGATGAAGAGAAAAATGTTAGTTGTATTAACAAGCGTAGAAAAATACCCAAATTTAAATAGGGCTACCGGACTTTGGCTTGGTGAAGCTGTACATTTCGTAAAAAAAGTAGAAGAAGCGGGTTACGAAGTTGATTACGTCAGTCCACAAGGCGGTTATACACCAATTGATCCACATAGTTTAGCAATGGCGGAGAGTATCGATTGGGAATGGTATCAAAAGAAAGAGTTTATGAATCGCCTCGGTTCTACAATGAAACCAAGTGAAGTGAATCCAGAAGACTACGCTGTTATTTATTACGCAGGTGGCCACGGGGTTATTTGGGACTTCCCAGAAAATAAAGAACTTCAAAATATTAGCCGCAATATTTATGAAAACGGCGGAATTGTTTCTTCGGTTTGTCATGGAGCTGCTGGTTTATTTCATATTACATTAAGCAATGGGGATCGTTTAATTAGCGGTAAGAAGGTAACAGGCTTTTCAAATGAAGAAGAAAAATTAGCTGAATTAGATCAATTCGTTCCATTTTTAACAGAAGATGAACTCATTAAAAATGGAGGACTTTACGAAAAAGCCGCGCAACCGTGGGAAGCTTATGCTCTAGAAGATAATCGTGTTATCACTGGTCAAAACCCAGCTTCAGGTGGTCTAGTAGCCGAATTAGTATTAAAACAGTTGCAAAAATAATATGTACTAAAAAAGCAGATTCTCCTCTATTAAGGGAGATCTGCTTTTTTACGAAATCATTTGCAAAATAGCAATAACTTCTTTTTCAATTTCAGAATCATCAATTGCTTCTATATACTCTGGTTTAAAAAGTTGATACTTCTTTAATTGATAAAAATCAAGTATCGCTTTCTTTAACGTAATATCGTACTGAATACAAAAAGAATGATCTATAATACGTCTTAACATCACATCATCTTGTACCATAAATAATTGTGCATTCATTTTATTAAAATAACCTTGTTCCATACCCGCTTCAAAAAACATTTGCAAATTATGGTTACGATTTTGTTGGGCAGCGACTAATTGATCCGACAAATGCGGATATGCTTCTTTCAAATCTTGCAAAAAAACATCCGAAATATATGTCACACATTTTAAAGAATGAATAAACGTCTTTTGGAAACGTTCTGTAAATGACATACTTTCATCTTGATTATCCGCATCACCTTCGAGTAGATAGTTCATGAAATCCTCTACTACCGCCTCAATAATTTCATCTTTCGAAGAAAAACGTTTATATAAAGTAGCTTTACTAATATCCATATATTTCGCAATTTCATCTATTTTCAATTGGCTAAAACTTGTCTTTCTAATAATGGGCTTTATTTTATTAATATAAGTATTTGCACATGCGACTTTTCTCATTTAAAAGAGCCTCCCCTTTTGTCCATACAAAATAGTATAGCAAATTCACGAATGATTATAAATGAAGTTATTATACTCACTATGCCTTTTTAGTTTATTACATTTTCATATACTATACATAAAAAACTATAATCAATTATTACCAACTGGACGGTTACAAACCAATTTCGAGGCGGGAATTTTAGAATACAGTGAAACTTTAATCAGTGGGGGGCGTTCATCCCCACTGATTATTAGCTCTCACCAATCGGGGGTCCTACTGCCCGGCAAATAGAGGGATAAAAATACCCACTACCTTTGTTAGTAGCGGGTACTTTTTCTATAATTTATTTACAGCCCTTTTTATAGCCTTACCTATTTCCACGCTAGACTGTGGATTTTGTCCTGTAATTAAATGACCATCTACTACTACATGCGGCGTAAAATTGGGGGCTACATAAAACAAAGCTCCTTCTTCTTTCAACTTACTTTCTAGCAAAAACGGAACGCGCTTTTCTAAATGTATAGCTCTTTCTTCATCGTTTGTATAACCTGTTATACGCTTACCCACAACAAAAAACGAGCCATCCTTATTTTTCACACCGACTAAAGAGCTTACTCCGTGACAAACAGCCGCTACAATCCGGTTATTGTTATACATATTCTCAATCAAATTTGCTACATATGGATTACCTGGAAAATCTACAATCGCCCCGTGCCCACCACCAAATAAAACCGCATCATAATCCGAAAAATGAACATTTGAAATCGGCCTCGTATTTTGCAATAAAGAAGCTACATGCTTGAATTCGCGAGGTATACCATTCGGAATAGACACTCTATCTATAGGTACTCTCCCGCCTTTTATTGACACAATATCAACATCAAACTTAGCCTTTTTTAATACATGATAAGGAGCTGCGAGCTCTTCAAGCCACAAACCAGTCGGGTGTCCATTCATATCATGAGCACTTGTTGAAACTAACAGTATCCTTTTCAACATATCCCCTCCTTATTACCTATTTATGTATGAAACGTTTTTATCATTCATATAGCAAGTGAAGCAAACAAAAAAATAGCCGACTTTTATATAAAAGTCGGCTGCTTTCTTATAATTCGAGCTCTCCCATACGAAGAAGCTCCACAACTGCTTGTGAACGTCCTTTAACCCCTAGCTTTTGCATTGCGTTTGAGATGTGGTTGCGAACTGTCTTTTCACTTATAAAAAGTTCACCTGCAATTTCCTTCGTTGTTTTATCTTGAACCAGCAATTCAAATACTTCTCTCTCTCTCTTTGTGAGTAAAGGTTTAGATTGATACGCTTTTTCCTTCAACTGGTATAACCCTCCTTGCTTAAGCCAGAGCTGTGTATGTGTAAGTTGGGTGTTTATTTAGTCAAGATATTGTATGAACGAAATGTGCAGGTGGTGAATGAAAATGGGCTTTATTTCCTATGTTATTTTAGACTTTTATACAGTGCGTACACTCTTTTTATCCACTTACTTTCCAACGCGCCATATTTGTTCTAGCAATATACTTACAACCGTACCTACAAATAAGCCATTACCGAATATATATTGCATAACAGACGGCAAGGATTGGAGTGCTCCAGACGGTAAAAACATAACGCCGCTGCCAAATAATACTGCAACGCCTAAAATCGTTACATTCCTTTCACTCATCGGCACTTGTTTTATATTATTAAATCCAATTCCAATTAACTGTACGAACGAAGCCATTAAAACAGCCGATGCGACAGCTGATGGTAAAGATGCTAAGTAACGAATAATACTTGGAAAAAGAGACATTACGACTAGTAACGCACATGCCATTAAGAACGATCGGATATATTTTTGTTTTGTTAAACGTATAAATCCTGCCGTTGCTGGTAACGGAACGACACCTACAGTTGAAAATACAGAAGAGATGATATGCGAAATCCCCCCAACCCATGTTCCATCTTTCAACTGTTTTTGTTCAATAGTCGCTTTATGAATAGTTGCTTGATTAATTGCTATAATAGCTGCCACCGTATTCGAAACTAAAATACATACCATAACAAAACTTGATACAGCCATACCTGTATTCCATTTTGGAAGTCCCCAAGCAAATATATGTGGAAGTTGCACAAAATGAGTTACTTGAGATGGGATTGTCACTTTTCCTGCAATGAGAAAAATAATCCACCCACTAATTAATCCTATTAAAACTGCATAACTTTTGACAAAGCCTTTTCCAAAATTAGATAGTATAATAACGAACAGAAATATACTAAACGCGATCATTGCTGTAAATCCGTCGATTTGAGAAATAGTAGCTGTAATTCCTAACATTCCTTTTAAAAATACACCACTTAATTGTAAACATAATAAAAGTAAAAACGTCCCTGTCACAAGCGGCGTAAATAAAAATAAAATACGTCCTATAAAACCAGTTACTCCTAATCCTATTAAAATAATACCGGAGATTATCATTCCTAATTCTAAAATTTGCAGTGTACTATGTAATTGATCTTGTCCGGCCGTTGCATAAGCAAGTACGGTAAATACACCAACCCAAGATCCAGCCGGCCCATCCGCAATTGGTAGTCTATGCCCAAGCCATCCTTGTAAAAAAGAAGATATACCAACTACAAAAAACGTACGCTGCATTAAATAAAATATTTCTTCCGTCGTAAGATGAAATAATCCGCCAACGACAATTGGTAGTGCGATTGAATTTGCTAATAAAAATATAAACCATTGCAAAGTTCCCATAATATGATTTTGGTTATGTTGATTGTCCAATTTTTTCATCCCTTCTAGCTTTCCTATAAAAATATATTGTAAGAATAAAAAAGAAGAGTTCTATACTCACCATTAGAACCCTCCTCAAAATATTTAAACGATTCTTCTACACAAGATTATTTAATTCCACCTCATTTAAACTTCCAACAACAATATTTCCTTTATACACGACTAAACGTTTTTCTGTTTGACGCGCCACTGCTTCAGCAGCGCATGTCGCATTCGTCAAAACAAAGCTCGCTTCATCCCCTACATTCGGCCATACTCGCTTCCCTTCCTTATTTAACGTTTCTTTTCCTCCTGTAATAAAGCGGAGTGCTTTTCCTAAAGACCTTTCGTCACTCCACCCAAAACGCTCTGCTAATCGATTCGCCTTTTGAAGCATATCACCTGTTCCAAACGGTGACCAATGATCTGTAATGCTATCATTGCCTAATGAAACCGTAACACCTTTTTTATCTAATAACGGAATTGGGATTACTTGTTTACCAATTGGCACTGTTGAAGTAATATCAATATTTACATTTGCGAGTCTTTCTGCCACTTCTTCAGCCTCTTTATCAGTAACACCACCAAGTCCAAGTGCATGACTAATCGTTACACGGCCTTGCCATCCTGCTTCTTCTGTTAAACTTGCCAATCTCTTCATCGTAAACGTTCCAAGATTATTCGCATCGTGCAAATGAATATCAACATCCGCATTAAATTCGACTGCGATATCCATAATTGTATGTAATGACTTTTCAATGTCATTATCCACTGTAGCTGGATCTACTCCTCCGACTAGATTGGCACCCATACGCATCGCATCTTTCACGAGTTGCACAGAATTACTGCGCAATAATCCATGTTGCGGAAACGCAACAATTCTACTAGATACTCGATTTTTATATGTTTCTAATGCCGCTAACGTCGCCTCCAAATTACCAAGCCCAATAATTGGATCAACATTACAATGCGTTCTAATATTCGTTGCACCATTTTGCAGTAGTAACTCTAGCATATTTTCCGCTCTATTTTGAGCAGTCGCTAATTGCTTTGGTAAAATTTTTTCTTCTTCATTAAAACGTGTAAAAATACTTTCTGCTGGCATACAAGCTTTCCATGGGCCACTATAATATGTTTTATCAATGTGAATGTGCATCTCTTTGAAAGCTGGCAACATTAATAAGTTCTTAGCATCAAAAGTTACTATATCTTCCTCTTGAACAATCCCTTTTATAATTTTTTTAATTCGACCATCTTCAATAAGTAAACTGCATAATTCTGTTTCTGTTTGTGAAATTCTCTCTTCTTCATATGTATATCCTGATTCAAGCATTACGTTAGTCAACCAATATACTGTCATCTCTATTTCCCCACCCTTTATTAAAAATCACCTCATAACTACAAGTTTAATATCCACTGAAAATTAAGACAATTAATACGATCGCTTCTCACAAAAAAAATGTAATACAACCCCATAGTCTTCTCATAAATTTCCATATAGAATAAAAGTATGCAATTTGATATAAAAAGGAGTTGATTGGAATATGTCAAAAAGGTTATGTAAATCCGAAACTGATAAAATGCTATTTGGTATATGTGGTGGTTTAGGAGAATATTTTGATATTAGCTCTACTCTTATTCGTATCATTTGGGTTATTGCTGTTTTATGTTTTGGGACAGGATTTTTAGTTTATTTCATTTGTTTATTACTTATGCCACGTTCGTACTAATGGCATCATTTCACATACTTAAGAAGAGCAAATCACCTATAGAATCCTATAGGTGATTTTTTCATGAAGAATATTTCATCGTTAAATGTAATACCGCCACTTCTTCTTCTTCATTTTTATAAATATGCTTCTTATTCGCTTCAAATTGAATGGAATCAAACTCATTTAATTCGTATACATCATTCTCCACTTGAATAGACACTTTCCCTTTCATTACCGTTACAAGCTCAATCGCACCTTCATGATGAGCTTCTGGCTCATATATACTATTTGATCGTAAACAAGCACGGTGCATTTCCATCCCTGTTTCTTTCGTATAACGGAACATCGTTTCTAAATGCCACGCTTGTCCTTCATCTACTGCAAATCCTTCTCCACAGCGCGCAACAGCTACAGGTTCTCCAACAACCATTAATCTGGATAAAGGAATTGATAACCCTTTCGTTATTTTCCAAATGACAGCTAGTGTCGGATTTGTTTCCCCTCTTTCGATCTTTCCTAATGTTAATTTACTAACTCCTGTTTTATGGGCTAATTCTTCTAAACTTAATTTCTGTTCATTTCGAATTTGTCTCAATAACTGTCCAACTTGTTGAATGACTTCTTTCGTTTGCATATCTTCATTTTCTTTCATATATAAAACCACCTCAAAGTATAAAATAGTTTACTTTTAACAATTAAAAGTATATCATACTATACATAATTATTTATTTTCGAAAGGAGTGCTATACTTCATGCGCGCAATTTTATTAGGTCTTTTATCATCGGCCTTTTTTTCTGCAACCTTTATTATTAATAGAGCAATGAATGTATCTGGAACGAGCTGGGCTTGGACAGCTTCCTTCCGTTTTTTATTTGCTCTTCCTATTTTATTCCTTATCGTTTTATTTCGCAAAAACTTTAGGGGATTATGGGAAGAGTTAAAAAAACATCCATTGGCATGGATCGGATGGGGTTCTGTTGCCGGTATTGGTTTTTATTCTTTATTAAGTTTCGCAGCTGTCTTTTCTCCAGCTTGGCTCGTTGCTGGAACTTGGCAAGTTACGATTTTAGCTGGTTTACTACTATCACCACTATTTTTCGTGAAAATAGAAACAAAATCAGGTACGAAACTTGTACGCGGAAAAATTCCACTTCGTAGCTTATATGTTGCATTATTTATTTTACTTGGTGTAATTTGTATGCAAGCAACTGCCGCAGGCCATATTACAATGACTCAGTTCATTTCAGGTTTTTTACCTGTCGTATTAGCCGCTTTCTTATATCCGTTCGGTAACCGAAAAATGATGGAGCTTGTTGGTGGACGCCTTGATACGTTCCAACGTGTATTAGGAATGGCAATTGGAAGTCTTCCTATAACAATCTTGCTTGGTATATACGGATTTTCTACTACTGGCATTCCAACATCCAACCAAATGCTTCAAGGATTTTTGTTAGCATTATGTTCCGGCGTTATTGCAACGATGACATTTTTCTTTGCTACTGACTTAGCAAAAGATAACCTCGCTCTACTTGGAGCTGTTGAAGCAACACAAGCTGGAACGATGGTCTTTACCATACTTGGAGAAATCATTTTCTTAAATGGTTCACTCCCTGGAGGACTTTCTCTCATCGGAATGATTATTATCATGTTAGGAATGGTTGCAAATAGTATTTTAAACCGTTCTGTTCCAGTCGTTAAACAGAAAAAATCGGCATAAAAAAAGGGTATGGTTCTATAGAGATGAACCATACTCTTTTTTATTGTCCCCCTATTTCGCCTTATCAGAATAGTATTTCATTGGCTGTTTATACTAAAACTTATGTTATAATACGTTTCATGCGCATTAATAGGAGGTAAATTATGTTAAAAAAAGCAATCGCTGAATTTATTGGTACATTTGTACTTGTATTATTCGGAACTGGAGTAGCTGTCACTGGCGGCGGAATTGAAGGAATTGGAACATTAGGAATCGCTATGGCTTTCGGCTTATCTATTGTAGCTATGGCATATAGCATCGGAACAATTTCTGGATGTCACATTAACCCAGCAGTATCAGTAGCTATGTTCATCAACAAACGAATGAACGCTATGGAACTTTGTTATTATGTATTAGCTCAAATTTTAGGTGGTTTATTAGGAACTGCAACGTTAGTAACAATTTTAAAATCTGCTAAAACACCTTTAGATAATTTAGGACAAAATGGTTTCGGAACTCTTGGTTTATCTGGAGCATTTTTAGTTGAGTTCATTTTAACTTTCGTATTTATTTTAGTTATCGTTGCTGTAACAGGTAAAAAAGGAAGTTCTTCTTTAGCTGGACTAGTAATTGGTTTCACATTAGTTTTAGTTCACTTATTAGGAATTCCGTTAACTGGAACATCTGTTAACCCAGCTCGTAGTATCGCACCAGCTTTATTTGTTGGTGGAGAAGCACTTTCTCAACTATGGGTATTCATCATAGCACCAATTCTTGGTGGTATCTTCGCAGCTATCGTAGGTAAATTCATTTTAAATACTGAAAAATAGAATTTTCAATATTTCTAAATAAAAAAATGCGAGCCCTCATTATGAGGAAGCTCGCTTTTTTTATTCTTTCATTTTAGACTTTAAATTTGTAACTAATTGATCTACCGTTACATTTGCAAGTACGTTTTCCATCGCTTCTTGCGCTTGCATTAAAATAATTTCTAATACTGATTGAATATTAGCTCCTACTGGACATTCAATGTTGGGATTTTCATGGAAGGAAAATAGTTGTCCTTCTTCTACAACTTCCACTGCTTTATATACATCAAGTAATGTAATTTCTTCTAAATCTCGAGCAAGTGTCGTACCACCTTTACCAGCTTGTACATCAACAAGTCCTGCTCTCTTCAACATTCCTGTAATGCGACGAATCACAACTGGATTTGTATTCACACTACCGGCAATCCATTCAGAGGTACAGCGAGAGTTTCGATCTATCGCAAGTAATGTCAGCATATGAACACCTACTGTAAAACGACTACTAATCCCCATCTGCACACCCTCCTTTTTATTCATTCTATTAAAAGACGACTCTTATTATTATATACTATTTTTAATTTATACATAAAGAAAAAGCATGATTTCAATAGGAAATCATGCTTTTCTCTCATTATTGACGCTTTATAAATTTCGCTAAATCTTTAAATTTCACTTTATCTGAGTAATTCATTACGCCGTTTACGTAAATGCGGCTTGTAACAGCATTTAATACCGCAATTGTCGCCAATAAGACTGCTAATGTTATCGTAATTTCTAGCATACCTGCTTCACCAGCTACAATACGTGAGAAGGTAACCATCGGTGTAAAAAATGGAACGTAAGAACTTACAACAACGATAGTACTATTCGGATCACTTAATGATTTAATACTAATAAAGAATGCAGCCATAATTAAAATCATTACCGGGAAAGATACAGCTTGTAAATCCTCCGTCTTAGACACGACAGCTCCAGCAGCAGCATACATCATCGCATAAAGTAAATATCCCGTAATGAAATAAACAAGAAACATGCTGATAACTTTTGCATCTAATTTCGTAAAGTCAATTGGAATACCAAATAGTGAGGCACTTTCTAAATCGACCCAACCTAACAAATATGGAATAAGATAACCACACGCCAATACGACAAGTTGCAATAACGCCGTTGAAACAACCGCTAAAATTTTCGCATACATCATCGTAAGAGGCTTCACTTTCGGAAGCATTACTTCCATTACACGTGATGCCTTTTCAGATGCAATATTCATTGCGATTGTATTTCCGAACGCTACAATAAACATATATAAAGCAAATGTAAAGAAATAGGCAATTCCGAAAGAAGATGTACGATCTTTTATCGCTTCTTGCTTTACTTGAATTTCTGTTTGTAATTGCTGTGCAATTTCTGGTGAAACATTATTTTTGGCAATCGTCACCATCGTATATTGTTGCTTTAAATATCCTGCCATAATTGCAGAAGTTGCTTGGCTTGGAAATCCATTATACATATATGTAATCGATGGAGCCCCACCCTTTTCCGTCACATGGAATAGACCATCTAAATCGCCTTCTTCTACTTGCTTATGCAGTTTATCAAAATCATCCTTTGAACCAATTGTTATTTTTGCTGATGGCAATAGCTTATTTAGCTCATCTTTTTGTACTTTATATGTGGAACTCTCTACTACAACTGCAATTTTATCTTTATCATTATTTTTATCATCGCCTGAAGTAAAATGATTAAATGCAAAAATCCCAAACACAACTAAAAATAAAATCGCACTCGTAATTAATGATTTCTTAGATAAAAACGCTTCCCTAAAATAAAATGAAAATACGTGAGAAAATTTACGCATCGTTATTTCGCCCTCTCTACAAAGATTTCGTTTAACGTCGGCTCTAACATTTTGAATTGTCGTAAGCTAACACCTTGCTCTTGTAACTGTTGCAAAATCTTGAGAGCTTCCGCATCGTCTTGTACTTTCACATAAAGAAGGCCTTGTTGTTTTTCATACGATACATGTATAGCTTCTAATCCCTTTTCATTCTCTACTGTATCTTCAATCGTTAAATTACGGAAACCGTATTCTTTCTTAATATCACTTAGCTGTCCTTTTACGACTGCTTCACCTTTTTTCAAAATACATACATGTTGGCAAAAAGCCTCTACTTGTTCCATACGATGACTTGATAAAATAATCGTCTTTCCGCTCTGTACTTGTTCTTCAATAATACTAGCTAACATCCCAGCATTAACTGGATCAAGGCCGCTGAATGGTTCATCTAAAATGAGAAGTTCCGGATTATGAAGAAGAGCAGCAATTAATTGGATTTTTTGCTGATTCCCTTTTGAAAGCTCTCCAGCCGTTTTAAATTTATATTCTGGTATCGCTAAACGCTCTAACCAGTGATCAATAGCGTGATCCACTTCTTTCTTCGACATTCCTTCTAATCTACCAAAATATCGCAGCTGATCTATTACTCTACTTTTTGTATATAAACCTCTTTCTTCTGGTAAATACCCAATTGTTACACCACTATTTCCAAATGCTTTTCCATCCCATGTAATCGAACCTTCATTAGGCGTTAATAATCCGAGAAGCATTTTGATTGTTGTTGTTTTCCCTGCACCATTTCGTCCAAGTAACCCTAGTACTTCACCTTTTGGTAACGAAATTTGCAAACCGTTAACTGCTTTTGATTCCCCAAATTGTTTCGTTAAGTTTTGAATTTGTAAACTCAAGTATAAAGCCTCCCCTTTAGTATCATTCGTACTCTCTTTCAAAGACTATGTTTATTCAAGACAAAATATAGCACCACGCTTCATCCTCTTATATGTAAACATCGTCATGAATCCATCATTTGTTCTATTTAGTTAAAATTGTAAATAACAAAGTTCTTTTTGTCAATTATAATTGTCATTACGACAATAAAACTTGTCAAAACAGCTATTATTATTTTGCTCATCTTTCTAATATAGGACATACTACTATATATACAAAAGACAATATGCAAATGTTCATATAAAAATATTATATTTTAATATATAATATAAAATGATTTTCTAACATCAAGGAGGATACATATGAAGATGAAGAGGGGCATTACCACTTTATTATCTGTAGCGGTTCTATCTACATCACTTGTAGCATGTTCAGGAACACCAGAGAAAACAGTGGCGAAAGAAGAGAAAGTAAAATTAACAGAACAACAATTAATGGCTGATTTATGGTATCAAACAGCCGGTGAAACGAAAGCACTTTACTACCAAGGGTACAACATTGGTCAATTAAAGCTTGATGCAATTCTTGCAAAAGGGACAGAGAAAAAACCTGCTATCGTGCTTGATTTAGACGAAACTGTTTTAGATAACAGTCCTCATCAGGCAATGAGCGTAAAAACAGGCAAAGGCTATCCTTACAAATGGGATGATTGGATTAAAAAAGCTGAGGCTGAAGCCCTTCCAGGCGCAATTGATTTCTTAAAATATACAGAGTCTAAAGGTGTAGATATTTACTACATCTCAAATCGTAAAACGAATCAACTAGATGCAACAATTAAAAATCTTGAGCGTGTAGGTGCTCCTCAAGCAACGAAAGAACATATATTACTACAAGATCCGAAAGAAAAAGGAAAAGAAAAACGCCGTGAACTCGTTTCTCAAACCCATGATATTGTCTTATTCTTCGGTGATAACTTATCTGATTTCACAGGTTTTGATGGAAAATCTGTAAAAGATCGTAACCAAACAGTAGCAGATTCAAAAGCACAATTTGGTGAGAAATTCATTATTTTCCCGAATCCAATGTATGGCGATTGGGAAGGCGCTTTATATGATTATGATTTCAAAAAATCAGATGCAGAAAAAGATAAAATCCGTCGCGACAACTTAAAATCATTTGATGTAAAAGGCAAGATAAATACTTCCACACGTCTATTCTTTGCCTTTCCTTCTTGTGTATCGTTTGGAGCAATTGAACGGTATTCTCCGTATCCAATCGCACTAAATTTTTCTGGTTGTAATTCTTTATTTTGCAGTAATACTTGCATAAAATTAACTGCCCGCTGCGTACTTAATTCCCAATTCGACGCAAACTGCGCATTGGCAATAGGGACATTATCCGTATGACCCGATACTGTAATTTCACGAGGTGACGCTGAAACAAGTAAGCTAGACATCTCTTTTGCAATCCCTAAAGATTCTAATTTCACATCTGCTTTCCCCGAATCAAACAGTATATTTTCTAATATTGTCACCATTAATCCCTTTTCAGTTAATTTAGTTTGAAAAGAAGAAGATAATTGTTTTTCATTAATATATTGATCAATCTTTTTTTGTAATGCTTTCAATTCATCCATCTCTTTTTTTTCTTTAGCTCTAGCTTCTTCTTGTTTTTTTGCTTGTTCTGCCTCAAGGCTACTTGCTGATAATTCTTTTTCATCATTTGGCTTTTGATCACTTAAAAATTCTTTGTTACCTGTTCCCCCAGCTAATTCACTTCGAAAAGCAACTGCCATCTGTTTAAACTTCGCAGCATCTATACTACTCATTGCGAATAAAACGATAAACAATGCAAATAACAACGTTAACATATCAGAATATGGGATTAACCACGTTTCATCGATATGCTCATCATGTTTTTTCTTTTTGCCTCTTCTATTTTTCTTACTCCGCATTTTTTTCTGCTCCTTTTTCTAGCTTTTTACGCTCAGTTGCAGAAAGTGCACCTAAAATGCGGTTCTTCATAATAAACGGATATGTACCTTCTTGTAACATTAATAAACAATCAATGATTAAACGTTTTTTCTCAATTTCAGCTGAAGATTTTTGCTTTAACTTATTTGCAAATGGATGCCATAATACATAACCTGAAAAAATACCAAAAATCGTTGCAATAAACGCACCCGAAATAGCATGACCTAACTTTTCAATATCAGTTAAGTTACCAAGCGCAGCTACAAGACCGATAACAGCACCTAAAACTCCTAATGTCGGTGCATACGTACCAGCTTGTGAAAAAATAGCAGCTCCCTTTGCATGTCTTTCTTCAATTGCTTCTAATTCAGATTCCAAAATCTGCTCTAAATCTTCTGCGGATACGCCATCAATCACAAATTTCATACCGCGCAAAAGAAATTCATCTTGAATTTTGTCTAATTGTTGCTCTAAAGACAAAATACCGTATTTTCTACTTTCAGATGTCCAATGAACAAATAATTCTAGCAACTGTTCATAACTTAAATCCTTTTTATTTGAACCAAAAAGAACTTTAAATAGTTTTGGAACCCTTTTTAGTTGATTCATCGGAAATGCAATACATACTGCAGCAAATGTACCGATAAAAATAATTAATGCTGCGGCAGGATTTAATAAGGCTGTTACGTCAGCGCCCTTGACGACCATCCCTACTACCACTGCTACAAATCCTAAAATAAGTCCAATAATTGTTGCAAAATCCATTCCCATTCACTCCTAGTCTATACAAGAAGTTCTTTATTCTCGATAATCGCTACATCTTCTTATGTATATATATTACATAAAAAATGCAAATCATGAAAGATAAGAAATGAATTATATAAAAAAATACTACAAATTCACACATTTTCTGACATTTTCTTTGCATTTCTATTACGTTATGACTCTTATATTCCTTTTCCAACAAACTAGATTTATAATAAAAAAAACAATACACATTTTATGAAGAAGGGACTGTGATTACAAGGCATCATGAAAAAGATAATAATTATTTCTGCCACTACTATTGTAATCGGGATCACATCTTTCGCTTACTTTGGTTCTAAAACACCACTACATAATGAAGCAAAAGCTGTCGAAAGTCAAAAGCATAATAACCATAAAAAAGAAGAGATTCCTGCTTTTCCAAAAGCTGATCATAATGCAAAGAAAATAGATAATGACTTTTCAGTTGTAACAAATCCAAAATCTAATCTTGTCTTAATTAATAAACATCGAAAACTACCAGATGGATACATTCCTGAAGACTTAACGAGACCAAATGTACCATTTATTAGTCCAAAAGATAAAGAAAAAACATTGCTGCGCAAAGATGCTGCCGAGGCACTTGAAAACATGTTCAAAGCTGCGAAAAAAGAAGGGCTTGATCTTACAGCTGTATCTGGTTATCGTTCATACAAACGCCAAAAATCGTTGCATGATACATACGTTAGACGTCAAGGAAAAGCCGAAGCTAATTCGGTAAGCGCAATTCCTGGTACAAGTGAACACCAAACGGGTTTAGCAATGGATATTAGTTCAAAATCAGCTAAATTTCAATTAGAGCCTATCTTCGGAGAGACAGCAGAAGGAAAATGGGTCGCGGAACATGCTCATGAATTCGGCTTTGTCATTCGTTACTTAGAAGATAAAACAGATACAACAGAATATGCCTATGAACCATGGCACTTACGCTACGTTGGTAATCCATACGCTACATACCTATATAAACATCACTTAACATTAGAAGAAGCGATGGAAGACAAAAAATAAGAGAGCAAATTGCTCTCTTATTTTTCTTTCACTCTATTATTGTAGTAATTTCTTCTTCCATTCTTCAGGCCATGGTTCGCCTCTTCCTGTTTTTTTCGAAGCTTGAACCATCATTCCGCGACCTACTAAACAAACCTCTCCTGCTGCATTCTTCACCATATAATGTAAATCTAAAGAAGAATTCCCGACCGATCCTGCCTTTACATACACCTTCAGCTGTTCATCAAAATATATTTGCTTAATAAAATTACATTGTAAATCCGCAACAACGATCATCGTTTCTGATGATGCATGTGTCCACTCTTGCATAAATCCAAGTTCTTTAAACAACGCAATACGAGCTTCTTCAAAATAAGTAAAAGCAACGACATTATTTACATGTCCAAACATATCTACTTCACCAAAACGAACCTTTACAGGGTTGTAAAACGAAAAACCACTTTCCCATTGCTCAAAGTCTTCAATATAAGAAATCCTCTTCATTGTTATCTCTCCTTTTCACCTCGAAATAAACAGAATAAACAGAAAAATAAAGTTATAAATATTGCCTCTTCGATATGAAGAGGCAATATTTATTAATAGTTATTATCGCTACCAAAGAAATCTTTGAACGATTGAATTGTTGTATCACGGTTTAATGCCGCAATTGAAGTTGTTAAAGGAATACCCTTCGGACATGATTGCACACAGTTTTGAGAGTTACCACAGTTTGCTAGTCCTCCATCTCCCATAATTGCACGTAAGCGATCTGCTTTATGCATTTCACCCGTTGGATGTGAGTTGAATAAGCGAGCTTGTGATAACGGTGCTGGTCCAATAAAGTCAGACTTACTGTTTACGTTTGGACATGATTCTAAGCAAACACCACATGTCATACATTTTGAAAGCTCATAAGCCCATTGACGCTTTTTCTCAGGCATTCTTGGTCCTGGACCTAGGTCATACGTACCATCAATTGGAATCCACGCTTTAACGCGTTTTAGAGCATTAAACATGCGACTACGATCAACTTGTAAGTCACGTACAACCGGGAATGTCTTCATCGGTTTTAAGCGAATTGGTTGCTCTAATTGATCAATAAGTGCCGTACATGATTGACGTGGTTTTCCGTTAATCACCATCGAACATGCACCACATACTTCCTCTAAGCAGTTCATATCCCATGCAATCGGAGTTGTTTGGTTCCCTTTTGAATCAACAGGATTACGACGGATTTCCATAAGTGCTGAGATAATATTCATATTCGGACGATATGGAATTTCAAACTCTTGGTCAAACGCTTGCGCATCTGGCCCGTCTTGTCTCGTAATGATGAGGCGGATTGTTTTCTCAGACATGTTGTTTATCCCCCTTCTCTTCACCCTTAGCAGCTACATCGTGTTTTGAAGAATAATCACGTTTACGCGGTTTAATTAACGAAATATCAACGTCCTCGTAATGGAATGCTGGTGCATTTCCTTCTCCCTCAAATTTTGCCATCGTAGTTTTTAAGAAGTTTGCATCATCACGATTTGGGAATTCAGGTTTGTAATGCGCCCCACGGCTCTCATTACGGTTATATGCGCCAATTGTAATAACACGTGCTAACTCAAACATATTTGCAAGTTGGCGTGTAAATGAAGCACCTTGGTTACTCCATCTTGCTGTATCGTTAATGTTAATACGTTTGTAACGAGCCATTAATTCTTCAATTTTCGCATCTGTTTCTAATAATTTTTTATTTTCACGAACTACTGTAACGTTATCTGTCATCCATTCTCCAAGCTCTTTATGAAGAACATACGCATTTTCGTTACCATCCATCGTTAAAATATTGTTAAATTTCTCTGTTTCGATTAATTCATTTTGCTCATATACAGTAGATGAAACAGCATCAGATGATTTAGAAAGACCTTTCATATACTCAATTGCGTTTGGTCCTGCTACCATACCACCATAAATTGCTGATAATAGTGAGTTCGCACCAAGACGGTTACCACCGTGCATAGAATAATCACACTCACCTGCTGCAAATAAACCTGGAATATTTGTCATCTGTTTATAATCAACCCATAGTCCGCCCATTGAATAGTGAACAGCTGGGAAGATTTTCATCGGTAGTTTACGAGGATCATCCCCTGTAAATTTCTCATAGATTTCAATAATTCCACCTAGTTTAATATCTAGTTCTTTTGGATCTTTATGAGAAAGATCTAAGTACACCATGTTTTCACCGTTAATACCTAGTTTTTGCTCTACGCAAACATCAAAGATTTCACGCGTTGCGATGTCACGAGGTACAAGGTTTCCGTAAGCCGGATATTTTTCTTCTAAGAAGTACCATGGTTTACCATCTTTATATGTCCAAACACGTCCACCTTCACCACGTGCAGATTCACTCATAAGACGTAATTTATCGTCTCCAGGAATTGCCGTTGGGTGAATTTGAATGAACTCACCGTTTGCATAATATGCGCCTTGTTGATATACAGCAGAAGCTGCTGTACCTGTATTGATAATGGAGTTTGTTGATTTTCCGAAAATGATACCAGGGCCCCCTGTTGCCATAATAACGGCATCTGCTCCGAAACTTCTAATCTCCATAGTTTGTAAGTCTTGTGCAACGATTCCTCGGCACACACCTTCATCATCAACAACAGCTCGTAAGAAATCCCAACCTTCATATTTCGTTACAAGTCCTGCTACTTCGTGACGACGTACTTGCTCATCTAATGCGTAAAGTAATTGCTGTCCAGTTGTTGCACCAGCAAATGCTGTACGGTGATGTTGCGTTCCACCAAATCGACGGAAATCAAGAAGTCCTTCTTCCGTACGGTTGAACATAACACCCATACGGTCCATTAAATGAATGATACCAGGTGCTGCTTCACACATTGCTTTAACTGGTGGTTGGTTCGCTAAGAAGTCCCCACCATAAATTGTATCGTCAAAGTGGATCCATGGAGAATCCCCTTCACCTTTCGTATTTACGGCACCGTTAATTCCGCCCTGAGCACATACAGAATGTGAACGTTTTACTGGTACTAAAGAAAACAGTTCAACATTTACTCCTGCTTCTGCCGCTTTAATCGTTGCCATTAAGCCAGCCAAGCCACCGCCGACTACTATAAGTTTCCCTTTCATGCTCTCCCACTCCTTACTGGTTTGCTAGCTGTGGATCGATGAACGCTAATAATGCACTCACACCTACATAAGATAAACCTAAGAAAATAGCTAATGTTACATAAGTAGAGATTCTTTGTGAACGTGGAGATACTGTAATTCCCCAGCTGATGCAGAATGTCCATAGTCCATTTGCAAAGTGGAAAATTGTTGAAACAACACCAACTAAGTAGAATGCAAACATAGCTGGATTGTTTAAAATATCTGCCATCATATCATAGTTTACCTCTTTACCTAACATTGCTTGAATACGAGTTTCCCAGACGTGCCAAGAAATGAAGATCAGCGTAACGATACCTGAAATTCTTTGGAAGACGAACATCCAGTTACGGAAATAACCGTAAGAAACCGCATTGTTCTTAGCTGTAAATGCAATATATAAGCCATATATAGCATGGTACAGTATCGGTAAAAAGATGATGAAAATTTCTAGCGCATACCGGAATGGAAGGAGCTCCATAAAGCCTGCAGCTTTGTTAAAAGCCTCTGCTCCTCGTGTTGCAAAGTTGTTTACAATTAAATGTTGCGTCAAAAAGACACCAACCGGGATGACCCCCATTAATGAGTGCCACTTACGAAACGTATACTCGCGGCCTTTCATGTCCCCATTACCCCCCTTGAATGTTTGACTGCTGTTTTCAGATTAGTTTATGACAATAATGTTTTTTCACTATTGGCATAAGAAAAACTGAAAAAATTATTCGAAATATTTCAGCATAATTTGATACCAAGTTCATTTTACTCCTATTTTTGTCGAAGCGTCAAGAAAACGTATACATAATTTGCATATAATTTGCCAATTCTTTTTTTCTTCTTATATATTCAGATTTTCCTAAAGAAAAATCTGTTTTTATAAATGTGAAATGTTATATAATAATCCCTATAGAAAGAGGGGAATATTGTGAGTAAAAATACAATCGATACAACATCTTTAGAAGATGTTTCATTGAACGCCTTCGCTTATGAATTGCTACGTGAAGAATTACTACCTGATTTAATCGGCAACGATTTAGATGGTATTTTATACTGGTCTGGTAGAAACCTTGCAAGAAAATATCCGCTAGAAACAATTGAAGAAGTCATTCAGTTCTTTGAAAAGGCTAGCTGGGGCACTTTAAGCATTGTTGAACATAAGCGTCGTGAAATGCAGTTCCAACTTAAAGGCACACTCATCGCAGAACGTCAAAAACAAAAACGACATTCTTCTTATCAACTAGAAGCCGGATTCATCGCTGAACAAATCCAAAAGCAACGGAACGTCGTTGCAGAGTCATACGAAGAAAAGAAAAAACGTTCTGACTCTATTACATTTCTTGTAAAATGGGATATAAAAGATCTCATTGAAGTGTAAGCATTACCTACAGTCAACTAGACATATCAGTTTAGTTGACTTTTTTGTATTTTCATTCAGATGAGTTTATTTTAAATCTTCAGAAATTATACCAAAAAACAGAAGACGTTGTAAACTACAACGTCTTCTTATCTGTTAAATACGTATAAATCGTCTCCGCGACATTTTTCGGCATACCCGCTTCGACAAATTCCTCTATAGAAGCTTCTTTCATCTTCTTTAATGAACCAAAATGTTTTAACAATACCTTTTTCCGTTTATCACCGATTCCTGGAATATCATCCAATGCTGATTGAATGACAGATTTCCCATGTAATTGACGATGGAATGTAATCGCAAATCGATGCACCTCATCTTGAATACGCTGCAATAAATAAAATTCTTGGCTATTTCTCTCAAGCATCACAGGTTCCGGTGGATCCCCAATAATTAAATGGGAGGTTTTATGTTTATCATCTTTTACAAGACCTGCCATCGGAATATATAATCCGAGCTCATTCTCTAAAATATCACTTGCAGCCGCTAGATGGCCTTTTCCTCCATCAATAATAATCAAATCAGGTAAAGGTGAATTTTCTTTAAGTGCCCTTGTATAACGGCGCCTCACAACTTCTCTCATAGACTCATAATCATCTGGCCCTTGAACCGTTTTAATTTTATATTTTCGATACTCTTTCTTCGCCGGTTTCCCATCGATAAAAGCAATCATTGCAGAAACGGGATTTGTTCCTTGAATATTTGAGTTATCAAACGCTTCAATACGATACGGCGTTTCAATCCCAAGCTGCTTCCCTAAATGATCTACCGCTTTAATCGTTCGTTCTTCATCACGTTCAATTAAGTAAAACTTCTCTTCAAGAGCAATCTTCGCATTTTTATTTGCCAATTCTACAAGGTCTTTTTTCTTACCACGTTTCGGCTGCGTCGCTTCCACTTCTAAAAAGCGCTCTACTAATTCCGAGTCTATACTTCCTGGAACGACAATTTCCTTCGGCTTAAAATGACTACTGTTTTCATAAAATTGGCCGATAAACGTTAAAAAACCCTCTTCTGGTTCATCGTAAATTGGAAACATAGAAACATCACGTTCAATTAGCTTTCCTTTTCGAACGAAGAAAACTTGAACACACATCCATCCTTTATCCACTGCATATCCAAACACATCACGATCTACTAAGTCACTCATAATCATCTTTTGTTTTTCCATAATCGCATCAATATGAGCAATTTGATCACGCAACTCTTTTGCACGTTCAAACTCTAGTTTCTCTGAGGCCTCATACATTTTTATTTCTAGTTCTGAACGAACTTCTTTATGTCCACCATTTAAAAACTTAATAATTTCATCTACAATTTCTTTATTTTGTTCTTCCGTCACTTCTTTCACACAAGGCGCTAAACATTGACCCATATGATAATACAAACAAACTTTATCTGGCATATTCGTGCATTTCCGAAGTGGATACATACGATCTAGCAGTTTTTTCGTTTCATGAGCAGATTGTGCATTTGGATAAGGACCAAAATATTTCCCTTTATCCTTTTTTACGTTTCGAGTAATGAGTAAGCGCGGTTGCTTCTCCGCCGTAATTTTAATAAAAGGATATGTTTTATCATCTTTTAATTGAATATTATATTTCGGATCATATTTTTTAATTAGATTTAACTCTAAAATAAGTGCTTCTAAATTCGAAGAGGTTACAATATATTCAAAATCAACAATTTCTCCTACAAGCCGCAGTGTTTTCCCATCATGTGAACCAGTAAAGTACGAGCGCACACGATTTTTAAGCACTTTTGCCTTTCCGACATATATAACCGTTCCTTGCTTATCTTTCATCAAATAACAACCAGGTTGATCTGGTAAAATAGCCAACTTCTCTTTCAAATGTTCGTGCACTCGTCTCCCTCCATTTCTACATACTTAGCATTTTTATTTTCCCTTGAAAACATACTATGCCCAAACACCCAACATACGTTCTTTTATTGTAACGGAAAGACTGTAAAAAAGAAAATAAAAAAAGCTACCAAATGGTAGCTTTTTTTATTTTAGAAGTGTTTAGAAACTAATTCTACTAACGCTTCTTTCGGTTTGTAACCTAACGCTTGATCAACTACTTTACCGTCTTTTAATACGAAAAGAGCTGGAATGCTCATTACTTCGAATTGACGAGCAGTTTCTTGGTTTTCATCAACGTCTACTTTTACTACTTTTACTTTTTCGCCTAGTTCTGCATCAATTTCCTCTAATACAGGAGCGATCATTTTACAAGGTCCACACCAAGGTGCCCAGAAATCTAATAATACAACACCTTCGCTAGTTTCTGCTGCGAAGCTTTGGTCATTTGCGTTTACAATTGCCATTTTATTTCCTCCTTCAAGTATATTCTACCAAGAGTATATCATTAACTTATATACGTGGCGAATAATATGTATCGTTATGTATTGTAACAAAAAAATGTTCCTTTATACTATATAAAAATACGGATTAAATACTAAAAAGATGAGAGACAGGGGATCTCTCACCTTTTTCTATATATAGGGGTACTTCACTTGGAACTCAAGGGTACTTAAATCATGAATGTACTTTTAACTTTTTAAACTCTTCTGTTAAAAGAGGTACAACTTCGAATAAGTCACCGACAATACCATAGTCAGCTACTTTAAAGATACTTGCTTCTGGATCTTTATTAATCGCAACGATTATTTTTGAGTTAGACATACCTGCTAAATGCTGAATCGCACCAGAAATACCACATGCAATGTATAAGTCTGGCGTAACAACTTTACCAGTTTGACCAATTTGTAATGAGTAATCACAGTATTCAGCGTCACAAGCACCACGAGATGCCCCAACAGCGCCGCCTAGTACGTCTGCTAACTCTTTTAATGGCTTAAAGCCTTCTTCACTCTTCACACCACGTCCGCCAGCGATAATAACTTTTGCTTCAGAAAGATCCACACCTTCTGCTGTTTTACGGACAACATCTTGAATGATTGTACGTAAATCTTTCACATCAACTGTAATAGAAGATACGTCACCGCTGCGAGACTCATCTTTTTCCAGAGTTGCAATGTTATTTGGACGCACTGTCGCAAATAAGATGCCGTCTGTTACAATCTTCTTCTCGAATGCTTTACCAGAGTAAATTGGACGAGTGAAGATAACATTTCCACCTTCAACCTCTAAAGCAGTTACGTCAGAAACTAAACCAGCTTCAAGCTTCGCTGCTAATTTTGGTGATAAATCTTTACCAAGTGCTGTATGTCCAAAAACGATACCTTCTGGATTTTCTTCAGCATGTACAGCTAAAAACGCTTGTGCATAACCATCAGATGTATATGATTTTAATTTATCATTTTCAACTGTCACAACGCGATCTGCACCGTAATGAATCAATTCATTTGCAAAAGAGGCAACGCTGTCTCCAATTAGAAGACCTACTACTTCACCGCCTTCTGCAATTGTTTTTGCTGCTGCTACCGCTTCAAAAGAAACGTTACGTAGCGATCCATCACGAACTTCACCCATTACTAATACTTTACGAGCCATAGATTTTCCCTCCTGCATATATAATTTCGTATTTTATTAGATTACTTTCGCTTCTGTATGGAGCAACGATACAAGTTCTTTTACTTGATCTTGCAGCTCGCCTTGTAACACTTTTCCTGCATCTTTCTTAGGAGGCAAATAGATTTCAATTGTTTTTGTCTTTGCTTCCACATCATCTTCTTCTAAATCTAAATCATCTAATTCTAATTCTTCTAGCGGCTTTTTCTTCGCTTTCATAATACCTGGAAGCGATGGATAACGCGGTTCATTTAAACCTTGCTGTGCTGTTACTAAAACTGGTAATGAAGTTGCAATCACTTCTGTATCACCTTCAACATCACGCTCAATCTTCACATTTGTACCGTCAATTTCAAGTTTTGTAATTGTCGTTACATATGGAATATTTAACGCTTCAGCTACGCGTGGCCCTACTTGTCCAGATGCACCATCAATTGCAACGTTTCCGCCTAAAATTAAATCTGCATCTTTATCTTTTAAATACTCAGCAAGTACTTTTGCTGTCGTGAACTGGTCACCATTTTCTACATCATCTTCAATATTAATTAATACCGCTTTATCACAGCCCATTGCTAATGCAGTACGAAGTTCTTTCTCACTATCTTCGCCACCGACTGTTACAACTGTAACTTCTCCACCTTGTGCGTCTCTTACTTGAATTGCTTCTTCAATTGCATATTCATCGTAAGGGTTGATGATGAATTCCGCTTCGCCATCGTAAATTGCACCGTTTTTAATTACGATTTTTTCTTCTGTATCAAATGTTCGTTTCATGAGTACGTAGATGTTCATTCCATTTACCCCCTTGTTTTTCAGAAAGATTCTATCAATTTTAATTTTCTGTTAATTTATATTAAAAAAATAATTGAACTACCTGCCACTAAATGAAGGTTTACGCTTTTCTAAAAATGCGGCTACACCTTCTCTTCCATCTTCACTCGTAAATACTTCACCAAAAATTTGTGATTCACGTTGTACACCTTCATAGTAATGAGACGATTTTGTCGTTTGCAATAACTCTAGTACAGCACGAGTTGTTGCTGGACTTTTTCCAGCAATTTGTTTTGCAACTTTAAGCGTATCATCTAAAAGAGATTCTTCAGAGAACAATCCGTTAACAAGTCCCCACTTTAATGCTTCTGCACCAGTAATTGGTGTACTTGTTAACATCATTTCACAAGCTTTCGCTTTCCCAACATAACGTGGTAAGCGCTGTGTACCTGCAAAGCCAGGAATTAATCCAAGTGTTAATTCAGGTAAACCAAGTTTTGCACTTTCAGTTGCAAAGCGCATGTGGCAAGACATAGCAAACTCAAGGCCGCCGCCCAGTGCCGCTCCATGAATTGCCGCAATAACTGGTTTTGAACATTTTTCAACACGCTCAAACGTAACTTGTCCAAGCTGTGCTAATTCTGTTGCTTGCTTCGCTTCAGTAACAGATGTAAATTCTTTAATATCTGCTCCTGCTGAGAAGAAACGTCCTTCACCGTGAATAACAACAACACGAATGTTATCATCCTTTTCCACTTGATCAATTAATTCAGTAACGTCATGCATAACTTGTGAAGACATCGCATTCGCTGGTGCGTGATTTAACGTCGCCACCGCGATATGATCTTCAACTCTTACAGATAGGAATTTCAACATGATCCCTCCCATTATTGACGATAACCACAAGCTGCAATAAGTAGCCCGTGTACCGTTTTTGAAAGTGCGACCAGATCATACTTATGATCGCTCATTACCCAATTGGTCACAACTTCATCTACTGTTCCAAAGATCATTTGTCTTGCCACGCGAACATTTAAATCTGCTTGAAATTCACCTTGTTTTATACCAGTCTCTAAAATCTCATCCATAACTTGTAAGTAGCCTTTTAATACTTCATTTATTTTAAGGCGCAAGTCTTGATTGGACTGCCTTAGCTCTAATTGCGTAACGATAGCAAGCGGATCATTTTGCGACAACAGCAAGAAGTGCGTTTCTACCAACATGAATAACTTCGATACAGCGCTTTCAATTCCTGCTGTTTTTTGACGAATTGTTTCGACAAATTCTCCCATCTTCTCTTGGAATAAGGATATTAATATATCTTCTTTATTTTTAAAATATAAATAAATCGTGCCATCAGCTACCCCAGCTTGCTTTGCGATTTTAGAAACTTGCGCTTGGTGGTACCCATTCTCCGCAATCACAATGACTGCCGCATCAATAATTTGATTGTATTTCGGTCTATTTTTCTTCACTTTACTGTCCCCTTCAAGAAGATGACTGAATGAATAGTCATTCATATTCTTATAATACTGACTATTTAGAAAAGTGTCAATCCTATTTTTTCAAAAAGAAAGGGCCTTAGCCCGTTTGCTCATCCTCATTCTTTCTCTTCTCTTCATCTATTAGAACACGGCGTAAAATTTTCCCTACTGTCGTTTTTGGCAATTCATCTCTAAACTCATATACTTTCGGCACTTTATAAGCCGCTAAATATTTACGTGCAAACTGATTTAATTCTTCCTCAGAGCACTCCGTACCTTCTTTTAACACAACAAATGCTTTAACCGTCTCTCCTCGGTACGGATCTGGAACTCCAATTGTCACTACTTCTTGCACTTTTTCATGCTCATATAATACTTCTTCAACTTCACGAGGATACACATTAAATCCACTCGCGACAATCATATCTTTCTTGCGATCTTTTACATAGAAGAATCCATCTTCATCCATGTAGCCAACATCACCTGTATGGAGCCAGCCATCTTGCAATACAGCCGCTGTTTCCTCTGGCTTATTCCAATATCCTTTCATAATTTGAGGGCCTTTCACTACAATTTCACCTATTTCTCCTGGCGGTAATGCCTCACCAGTTTCAAGCGACATAATGATTGCTTCTGTATCTGGCCACGGAACTCCGATGCTACCTGGCACTCGCTTTTCCCATAAAAAATTACTATGTGTAACCGGAGAGGATTCTGTTAAACCATATCCCTCTACTAGTTTACCACCTGTAACTTTTTCGAACTTTTCCTGTACTTCTACTGGCAGTGGTGCTGATCCACTAATACAAGCACGAATAGAAGAAATATCGTATTCTTTTAAAAGCGGACTATTTAAAAGAGCGATATAAATAGTTGGTGCCCCTGGAAACAATGTCACTTTATGCTTCTTAATCGCTTCAAAAACCATTTTCATATCAAACTTTGGAATAAGGACCATTTTGTATCCTTGCATAATACTTAAATTCATAACAGCTGTCATACCATAAACATGGAAAAATGGAAGAACCCCAAGAACGACTTCTTCTCCTTCTTTGCAATTATATAACCATTGAACTCCCATTAACGTGTTAGAGACGAGGTTTTTATGCGTTAACATAACTCCTTTCGGAAATCCGGTTGTTCCTCCTGTGTACTGTAAAAGAGCTAGATCATTTTCAGGATCACAAGGCACCTCAACATTCGTATTCACTTCTTTTTCTACTGAATTCCAAAGATGAATCGTTTCACTCTCTGATACTTTCACAACTAAATTCGACTGTTTTTTCTGCACAAATGGATACAATAGATTTTTAGGGAATGGTAAAAAGTCTGCAATACGAGTTACGATAATATGCTCAATTTTTGTAGCAGATTGAACATTCGTTACTCTTGGAAACACTAAATCGAGACAAAGAATTACTTTTGCTCCCGAGTCATGAAGCTGATATTCTAATTCCCTTTCTGTATACAGTGGATTGGTTTGTACTACGATACCTCCCGCAAGTAATGTACCGTAATAACCAATTACAGCTTGCGGACAATTCGGCAACATAATAGCAACTCGATCACCCTTTTCCACACCGAGCTTTTGAAGATAATTTGCAAACCGCTTCACCTTATCATGGAAGTCCGAAAACGTAATATCCTTCCCTAAAAAGTGAAGCGCTTTCTTTTCTGGGTAGCGAGAAGCCATCTGTTCTACATATCTATGAAGCGGCTGAATATCATAAGAAACCGTACTCGGAATTTCCTCTGGATAACTTTTCAACCATGGTTTTTCCACCTTCATTCCCCCTTCAAATACATAAAAAATAAATGAATGTTCATTCATGATGGTTATTTTCATTATATTATAGTCACCATAGCGTTACAATCATAATATTCTGACTTTTATATAACTATGCTTTACTTCATTAACTTCTTATTATATGTAGAAACTCTCTTAATCTTAAAAGAGTAAGAGAGTTTGTCATTAACTTAATCTTATAATTGTTAATACCGCTCCTGGGGTAGTTGTTGATAATGTCGCAACAGCTAACAAACCAAATAATTGCAAGCTAATAGCATCTCCTGCTGCAAGAGTTGTAATAATTGTTGCACTAAATGATGTGGTTGCTACCGCAGGAGAATTTATTGTCCCAGCAAGTGCCCCTCCATTAATTGTAATCCGTGAACTGACTAATAATGAAGCCGTTATATTAATTGTATATGAAATATAATAATTACCAGCATTTGCAACCGTAAATACTGTGTTTCCACCAGAAACAGTAATTCCTGGACCGATGTTTTGATTATTTGGAAGCGGGACATTCGTTCCACCAAGAACTACCGATATCGCTGTTCCCGACGTATTATTTGCAAATGCATATGTCGCCGTGATACTTGTACCTGTAGCCCCGGTTGAACCCGTTGAGCCCGTCGCTCCTGTTGCTCCTGTCGGACCGGTTGAACCCGTCGTTCCCGTTGGACCTGTTGAGCCTGTTGCTCCCGTTGGGCCTGTCACTCCTGTTGAACCCGTCGCTCCCGTTGCCCCTGTTGAACCTGTCGCTCCTGTTGGGCCTGTCGCTCCCGTTGGACCCGTTGCTCCCGTTACTCCTGTCGCTCCCGTTGGACCCGTTGCTCCTGTTATTCCTGTCGCTCCCGTTGCCCCTGTTGAACCCGTCGCTCCCGTTGCCCCTGTTGAACCCGTCGCTCCCGTTGCCCCTGTTGAACCCGTCGCTCCCGTTGCCCCTGTTGAACCTGTCGCTCCTGTTGGACCCGTTGCCCCTGTTATTCCTGTCGCCCCCGTTGGGCCTGTTGCCCCTGTTATTCCTGTCGCTCCTGTTGGACCCGTTGCCCCTGTTATTCCTGTCGCTCCCGTTGGGCCTGTTGCTCCTGTTATTCCTGTCGCTCCCGTTGGACCTGTGTCGCCTGTTACTCCTGTCGCCCCCATTGGGCCTGTGCCACCTGTTGCTCCTGTTGCTCCCGTTGGGCCTGTGCCACCTGTTGCTCCCGTCGGACCGGTTGGACCAACCTTAGGAACTGTCCCATCGCAACTAAAACAGCATGAATCAACATGTACACCATTTTGATTATTACACCCACAATATCCATTTACGTTATTGCTCCATGAAGACATGTTGATCACTTCCTTTACATTCGATCTTTTTAGCGCAATCACCGACTTAAAAAACACCTATCTAAATAACAAAGAAATACTTTGCCTAGTTGGGGATAAAACACAGATTTCCTCCATACATTCTAGTAATTATTACATGCGATTCACTCTCCTTTTGCTTGTACTTTCGCCTTATCTCCACAGACTATTAACAATACACATTACACTATCGTACACAGCCACTTTCCCATTTAAACTTTCCACATTCGCCAATATTTTTAGTAAAGAGGCTTATTCTTCATAAATAGCGACTATAATATATAAAAATCCGTATAGTTCGTTATTTTTCGTCAAAATTTTAAAAATATATTGACACTTAAAATATCCTCATAGTATGATTTGGGTGTTGTAATTGATAACCATTTTCACTTATGGTACTAGTTACAAAAAACACTTAATTTGGGGGCAAAAGATGAAGAAAATTCTCAGTATTTTCATAGTAGTTCTTCTATTCGCTGTTGGATGCGGACAGCAAAAAGAGGAGAAAAAAGAAACAAAAGCGGACAATAAAAATCAAGCTATAACAATTAAACACGCTGAAGGGGAAACGAAGTTAGATAAACCAGCAAAAAAAGTAGTTGTACTTGAGTGGGTATATTCTGAAGACTTATTAGCACTTGGTGTTCAGCCAGTAGGGATGGCAGACATTAAGAATTATAATAAATGGG
Source organism: Bacillus sp. FSL K6-2944 (assembly GCF_038005385.1). Taxonomy (NCBI): domain Bacteria; kingdom Bacillati; phylum Bacillota; class Bacilli; order Caryophanales; family Bacillaceae; genus Bacillus; species Bacillus sp. FSL K6-2944. Next base: position 3,332,000 of record NZ_JBBOTE010000001.1, read on the forward strand.
TAAATACAAAAACAAAACCGAGTAAAGATGTTGTAGATGTAGGGACACGTCAACAACCAAACTTAGAAGAAATTAGCCGTTTAAAACCAGACTTAATTATTACAGCTTCATTCCGTGGTAAAGCAATTAAAAATGAATTAGAGCAAATTGCACCAACAGTTATGTTTGATCCATCAACAAGCAATAACGATCACTTTGCTGAAATGACAGAAACATTTAAACAAATTGCAAAAGCAGTTGGAAAAGAAGAAGAAGGTAAAAAAGTATTAGCTGATATGGATAAAGCATTCGCTGATGCAAAAGCAAAAATTGAGAAAGCAGACTTAAAAGATAAAAACATCGCAATGGCACAAGCATTTACTGCTAAAAACGTACCAACATTCCGTATCTTAACTGACAATTCTTTAGCTTTACAAGTTACAAAAAAATTAGGTCTAACAAATACTTTTGAAGCAGGAAAATCTGAGCCAGATGGTTTTAAACAAACAACTGTAGAATCATTACAAAGTGTACAAGATTCAAACTTCATTTACATTGTAGCGGATGAAGATAACATTTTTGACACGCAACTAAAAGGCAACCCTGCTTGGGAAGAATTAAAGTTCAAAAAAGAAAACAAAATGTATAAATTAAAAGGCGACACTTGGATTTTCGGTGGTCCTGAGTCTGCAACATCTTTAGCAACACAAGTAGCAGATGTAATGACAGCGAAGAAGTGATTACACAATGAATAGCTTACAACATACACTTCGAGCAAGTCTTGTATTCGGAGGAGGAGCAGCTCTCTTGCTCCTCCTTTTCTTTATTCATATCGGACAAGGTCAAGCAAACATTTCCTATAGTATGATTATTGATGCTCTTATCTCACCGAACCAATCACTAGAACATCAAACTTTAATTATGCTTCGATTACCTAGAGCTGTAATTGCCATTTTAGCTGGAGGCGCTCTTGCTGCATCAGGGGTTATTTTACAAACGTTAACGAAAAATCCACTTGCTGAATCCAGTACAATGGGTATTCACTCTGGCGCATATTTCTTTCTAGTAGCGGCTACAATTTTCTTACCGAAAGATTTACAAATTAATTCTCTTCTGTTCACATTTATCGGTGGTGCTATTACTGCTTTATTTGTATACCGTATTTCTGGTGGAAAAAAGGGAACCCCACTTAGAATGGCATTAGCTGGTATGGTCGTTACATTAATGCTCTCTGCCTTTACCGGAACGATGCAGCTTTTCTATGAAAATGAAACAGCTGGTTTATTTTTATGGGGAGCTGGCTCTCTTATTCAAAATAACTGGGATGGCGTTCAATTTGCTTTTCCATTTATCATTATTTCTTTCCTAGTTTTACTATTTATGTCTCGTAAACTCAACATTCTCTTACTTGGTGATGATGTTGCTATTTCTCTTGGTGAAAAAACAGCAGTAACACGTCTTATCGCCTTCATTGCTGCAATCTTTTTAACAGCAGTAATTGTTACTGTTGTTGGACCAATTGGCTTTGTCGGCTTAGTTGCACCTCATTTAATGCGCCTTATCGGATACCGTCAACACTTTACTCTTCTTCTCTCTTCTTTCTTATGGGGGGCAGTATTATTGCTTGGAGCAGATGTTGTCGGTAGATTAATAGATCCAACCGGTGCAGAACTTCCTGTTGGGGCAGTCACAGCAATGATTGGATCTCCTTGGCTTATTTACTTAGTGTATCGAATGATGAAATCGAAACAATATATGAATGATAACGGTGCGAATGCAGCTGGAGCTAGTTCCCGCTATTACTCTTATAAAAAGGTAATCATTATATCTATCACACTTTGTATTGTGACGATTGCTCTTGGTGTTACAATCGGTAGTAACGCTTATATCGAAAGCATTACTAATGTTATATCAGGTCAATTAACACAATTTGACAAAAATATGATGATGAATCTTCGTTTACCAAGAATGCTCGTTGCTGCTATTGCTGGCGCATGCCTTGCAATAAGTGGGCTTGTTTTCCAAAGTATATTACGAAACCCACTTGCCGATCCTTCTATTATTGGTATTTCATCGGGAGCTGGTGTCGGCGCTTTAACGATTATGTATGTCTTTCCTGCACTTCCTGGTTTCTTCCTACCAATTGGTGCATTTATTGGCGGACTACTTGCAGTTGGAATTGTCCTCTTCTTCTCTTGGAAATCAGGATTTAGTCCAACAGCTCTCGCTTTAATAGGGATTGGTATTTCTGCGCTTGGCTCAGCAATTATTCAAATCTTTATCGTTAGAGCCAATTTGAATGTTGCCGCTGCTTTAACATGGTTATCTGGCAGTACGTATGCAAGAGGGTGGAATCACTTAGAAAATATCATTCTATATCCATCTCTAATTCTTGTATTCATTATCTTTTTCTTAATAAAACAACTTGACGTTCTCGTACTGGGAGACGATTTAGCAACTGGACTTGGGCAACCAGTAAATAAAACACGTCTTGCTCTAATTGTGCTAGCGACACTACTTGCGTCAGTAAATATCGCTGCTGTCGGTACAATTGCCTTTTTAGGCCTTGTCGCACCTGTTATGAAGTGACCTTTGTCAATAGTTTTTCACCCATAATATTTTTCTTGATGGCATACAAAAGCTTCAGAAATAAGATCTATCGACAGTTAACCACTCTGTTATTCGTGGATTGGTTACCTCAGGTTAATGGTTCGTCGTTAGGCTCTTATAATCTCACTGCGTGGATCACACCTTTTCAAATTCTAATAAATAGCTTGTTTATCAGAATTTCAGCCATGCCAGAAGAGGTGAGTCATAGATAGCCAGACCTGTAATTCACTATCTCTGAAGCTCATCTATGCCATCAATTGATACCTTTGGTTTCTAACTATGAATGAATCAATCAACTTCATATCCTTCCCTCTTTATTTTCGGTGAATTTTACCTGTTTCTAATCCCCATATAAAACACCCCAGTTCTCTTGCGATAGCTGTAACGGCAACATTTCTAGGTTTCCCTTGATATATCATGCGATAATATTTTCTTTGTAACCTTTCTACAGCCTGATCCGCATAAGCAATCACTTCGCTTCGTTGCCCTTTTTGTCTTGCTTTCACTCGCTTCGATTTTAATCCGATTGTTCCTTTTACCAACGCATTTGCACATTCTACAAGAGTAGACCTAACGGTCGAATTTCCTTGTTTTGTAATCGAACGTCGACTGATTTTTTCTCCACTTGAGCTTTCGCTTGGTGTCAATCCTACATAAGCCATAAATGCTTTAGCCGTGGGAAAACGAGTGAAGTCTGCAATTTCCACATGAACAGTCATTGCCGATGTTGTATCTATACCTTTTAAGCATCTTAAATTTGCGATTGGTTCTTCGTACCTTTCACGATGAGATAATTCTTCTAATCTCAGACTGAACCGCTCAATTTTATCGACTAGAACATCATACTGTAATAGGTATTCGCCTAACGTTTCTTTGAATAATCCTTGTAGATCAAGATTCTTTAACCATTTCATATAAGCGATTGTCCAGCTTGATTTCCCTTCATACACATAGCCATGCCTTAAAAGGAATGCTTTTATCTGTTGTTTTATTTTTTTCAAAGATGTTTTAAAATCACCTAACATGCGGATATACTCTTTCACGGCAACATCCTCTTCTTCTGGAACATATACTTCTTTATAGGTGCCATTTGCTAAATTAAGAGCAATCATTTTGGCATCGAATTTATCATTTTTAACCATTTTATTTTTTGATGAACTGTACATTGTTGTGGGAGCTAAAATATCACAATCAATTCCATTTTGTTCAAGAAGATTATGAAGTGAATACCCTAAACAACCAGCCTCATATCCAGCTTTAATTTTTATATCTTCACCATATTTTGTTTTCAGTTTCTCAACGAATTTTTTTACGAGAGATACATTTGAAGCACATCGTGCTTCTCTTACAATTTCCCCAGTTGTTCCGTGTAGTGCACATAAGCTAAAACTTTCCTTGTGGACATCCATCCCAATATAGATTATATTTTCCATAGTGGCCTCCTATTATCATAGGGTATAACCCCATTCATAATGTTTTCATTCATTATTATGGGTTAAAATCCCTGACTTGATAATCTAGGAGGTCGCTTCATATTATCTCACTTAGCAAGAATTGTTGTTGGTATGAACCATCAAAGACTATTCGTTTGCTCAGCACTGTTTGGAGCAATTCTTCTTTCCATTGCTGACTTACTCGGCCGAACAATCGCATATCCGAAAGAAATTCCTTCTGGTCTTGTCGTCGCTGTACTTGGAGCACCTTATTTCTTATGGTTGATGAGGAAGAGTGGGAAGAAAGTTAATTAAAAAGGAGGCTTCTTGTTAGAAGCCTCCTTTTTATATACTAAATAAAGTGAAACTTTAATTAGTGGGGGGTTCTTCATCCCCACTGATTATTAACCCAAACCAATTGGGCTTTTATGAGCAGTGGATCTCCCACCTAACTTCTTTGCTCCAGCCGAATCTTGAGGTGGGAATTTTACTGCAGGTGAATAGCGGGATAAATTACTCTGATCTCACTAATTTTACAGATTTAGTCCCTCCCATAAACTCATGATGTACAGTTAATGTGCTCTCCTCAAGTTTCAAATCAACCTTCTGTTTTCTTTCTCCCATTAAAAATACAAGCTCTATGGAAATAATCCCTTGGTCCACACTTAATATTCGAAAGTCTCCTATAGTAGTCCCTTTCCCAAAAATATTATGTTCCATAAATTCTCCGCCTGTTTTCTCACTATTAATAGATTCTATTTCCAACCCAACTGGCCTGTCTGTACTTTCTGATGACATCCAAGACCCCTTTAACTTTCCAATATCAGCCTCTTTTTTCTTTTCATTTTTTAACTCTTCCTCTTTTTTCTTAACTTCTGCTTGTTGAGTTAGTAAGCCATCTATTTGCTTATTCAGCTCTTCGGCCCGTTGATTTTCCGAAATAAATTGTTGATTTTGGCCAGTATCGTTAACAATTTTATTTACTATCCCTTTAGCCTCTTCATACTTTTTATCATTCTTTAACTTCTCTGCCTTTTCCAATTGACCTATATATTGACCTTTTAACTCTTTATGCTCTATGAGCGAATCTTTTTGTTCTTTCGCTTGACTTTGAAGGATTGCGGAACCATCTTTCATCTTTTCTACTTCTTGAAACAAACCTATTGCTTGTTCTATATTTCCACTCGATTTCTCTTTTATCGAACTTATCATCTTAGTAGTTTGGTCTTTTAATACCTTTGCTTCTTTATCATCCTTTTTCTCTTCTAATGCTAGCTCAAATGATGCTACTGCCGTGTCATATTCTTTACTCGCTAACGCCAATTTCCCTTGATCCATTGCTTTTTTATAGGTTTCATTGCTACATCCTACCATTAAAAATAAAATTATGATTCCTAAAATCAATCTTTTCATAATATCCCCCTGAATTAATATAATTCTATATACACTCAATAGTATCATAAAATTTATATATAAAATTTTAAATACCATTATTAAAACATAAAGGGAACTTGTCATTTCTTCTCGAACTTAATCTATGAACATAAGTAGAGGGGGATAACAATAATGTACCAAACAATTGAAGGCTTCTTGCAATCATGGACATACGAAGCAGAGTCTACTCAGAAAATGCTTGATTCATTAACCGATGCATCTTTATCACAAGAAATTGCACCTGGACATTGGACGTTAGGAAGAGTCGCTTGGCATATCGTGACGGCAATTCCTGTTATACTATCTGGCACAGGGCTAAAGTTTGAAGGAGAAACGAAAGATTATCCTGTCCCAACTTCTGCAAAAACAATTGCAGATGAGTACCGTAAAGTGAATGCGGCTTTTGTTGAAGCACTTCAAAGTAAATGGACTAATAAAGATTTAGCAACTATTAATGACTTCTTTGGTCGCCCTATGCCGAATTCTATATTTTTAATGACACTTATTAATCATCAAAATCATCACCGCGGGCAAATGACGGTTTTAATGCGACAAGCCGGCTTAACAGTTCCTGGCGTATATGGCCCCGCAAAAGAAGAATGGGCTGCGGCTGGAATGGAAGCTCCTAAAATGTAACGACAAAAAAGACAAGGTGTTTACACATCTTGTCTTTTTCTGTAACTTGTTTCATGTGAAACTATTTTTTCTAAATGGTTGTTTTATGGAATATATAGGTTAAAATGAATACATATTACGAAGAGGGGTAACCAAATTGAATACAAAAAATAAAAAAATAGCTATGGGAACTATTTTACTAACTTCTATTATTGGAGTTATTAGTGTATCTCTTTATTTCACCTATTATGGTACCCCTTGGGGAAAACAAACAGCAATTACGGAATCAAAAGAGTATATTACAAAATATTTTAATCTAGATGCAGAAGTCAAAAACACTTCTTACGATGCTAAAATGAATAGCTATGCAATCGCCTTTGAAACAAATAAAGACGGAGAGTTTACTATCGAATATAAAAGTCCTAATAACTTTAATATTTCTCCAGAAGTACAAGCGTATTTAAGCAAACACTCCAAATTTACAGAGTAGTAACGAAGCATACATATACAAAAAAGGAGTTAGTATAACACCAACTCCTTTTACGTATTCTTATCATACTGCTATATCTTCCTTCTCTATATTTTTAATGCCGTAATACGCAATCACAACTCCAATTGCTGCGAGTGCTAGTTGAAGGGGAAGAAAAGTTGCTGTAGAAAACTCTGGGTTGCCATTCATTGCAATTGTGACAACGATAAGAGATGAAACAATTGTAGTTGGCACGGAGCGTTTACGCATTCCGAAATATAATGGGATTAAACTCATCCCCGCAGTTGCAATGGCTAAAGGAACTAGTTTTATTCCTTCTTGCATCAATTGATCTACTGTAAATGAATTAGGAAGAATTGAAAAATAGCTATCTATACCAAAGAAAACTCCTACTACTAAAATGTTAGATACAATAACTGTTATAAATGTTACTATCGCTGTAATAGCCAACTTACTAGCCATCATTTTCTTCCGATTAATAGGGTAAGAAAACATAAGTAGTATTGTTTTATTTTTATATTCACCAATTATTAGCCTTGCGATTAATACACTACCAAAAACAATAAACGTTGCTCTTACTATTGTGCTAGCCATTAACAATATCGTCTCTGGATTCCTTATTTCTGCATCACCTTCTACTTGAGCAATGATGCTCACAAAGATCATTAATGCCAGTATAACAATATTTGCAATAATTGCTCTCTTCACGTACCAACCAAGCTTAAACTTTTTCAATTCTAGCTTCATTAAATGTAGCATGATAGTGTCCTCCTTCCTCCTAAGATTTAATCAATATAAATGACTCCTGTTTCACTTAAAATCTTCGCTTCATTTTTTGCATCACCAATCGTTCCTACTTTTATTTTTTCTGTATTTTTATCTTTCTTAAGTCCTTTTAAATCCACTATTACGTCAGCCGAATTACTTTTAGCCATAAGCTTCAATGATGCCGGGACACCTTTATACCGTACGCCAATATCCCCTGATTTTGTTTCTATAAATAATGATTTTCCTTCTGTCATATCTTTCAGCAATACTTCCCCAAATGTTGAAGTGATGTTCATATTTGAGTTACTTACATTTGTTATATAGTTATCACCAGTCGTAGACTTTATATTTAATTCTTGTACTGAACTATCTTTTACAACTAACTCTCCACTTTGCGATATGAATTCACCTTTCTCGGCTGATAGTCCTACAATCATTCCATCCCCAGATTTGCCTTTCGTCACGATACTTTTTACTACTATATCTCTTATTTTCACATCACCTGATTTATTATTTAATACAATTTTATCTATTTCTTTCTTCGGAATAGCTATACATATACTATTCTTCTTCCTAAACGTAAAACCATTAAAAAATTTGTTCGCCTCTTGTTTTTGCTTAACCATAATTTTATTTTCATCATTTTCTATTTTGACGGGATCTATCTCTTTATCTGCTTGTTCACCTTGAGCGGAAATTATTATTTTATTAGCGTCTGTACTTTTAAATTCAAGATTCCAGTTTTCATTGTCTACTTCTATTTCTTTTATATTATTTATCTCAAAAGACTTTTCTTTCTTAAAATCTTTCCCCTGAAATATCTTAAAACCAAAAACCGCACTAGCAATTGTAATGAATAATATTGCAATTACTATTATTTTTTTCACTATTCATACCCCAGTTCGTTTTCGTTTTAAGCTTGCTTCACGCCACATCGATCTTGTCGATTTTACGAAACGATAGATAACTAATGAAAATTCCTAATAAACAGAGCACGATTGGGATAGCTATAAAATCAAACATACTTACTTGACCGTTTCCAGGACCATAGTTACCACTAATCAGCAAGCCAATTATTACTGCTGAAGTAATCGTTGTCGGTGTCGATTTCTTTCTCATTCCAAAAAATAAAGGAATTAAACTTATACCAGATATCATAAATGCACTTATAATAGTACCTGGAACCATAGCTATTATTTCACCTATCGTAGCAGGTGTTTCAATCAGTCCCATCATTGGACTCACAAAATATACGAGCAAGCTAATAATGAAAGTCGCGATAATCGTGCTCACAAAACAAAAACAGAAAACAATTGTTAATTTCGCACTCATTAGCATTTTCCTTTGTAGCGGATACATAAATGATAGTTGTATCGTTTTGTTCTTATACTCATCAATTACTAAACGTGATAAAATGACTGAACTAAAAATAATGAATGTTATCCTAATAAAAATATTTACTAAAGCCATGTTCTGTGTGAAGTCAAAGAAGAGCACGTCTCCCTCGGCTTTCATTCCCCATGCCATAAGGCTTACTGCAGCGAAAATTGCTATAATACAAATTGCTACACTTTTAAAGTAACTAGATAATTGATGTTTCTTCCATTCGAGCTTCATTAATTTAAACATATAAACCACGCCTCCATTCTTTATATACCTGTCTCTACGCTGCTAACATTCTAATTCCAGCAGTAACGAAGCTTAACATTCCTATCACTAGTAGGATTAACAACCATTTCCGCTCTGGTTTTCTATAATATAAAATTCCACTTACTAGCATTACGATAAATCCACTTACCAGGTTCAGCCACAGTCCATTAAGCATGAATGCCCTCTCCATCCATTACATTTAAGAAATATTCTTCTAAGGAACTATGTTTCTTATTAATACTTTCAATTTCCACATCGTTCATAATAAGTGCTTTGGAAATGGCTTGCTGTGTCACCGCCACTTCATAAACCCGAATCATGTTTCCACTCATTATTTTGTAGTTTTTTATACCAAGTTTATCTTCTAAAATATAAGCTGCACGCTTCACATCAGGAACAGTAATTTCAATGTACTCTGTTTGTTTTCCGTTAATACTCTTCATTGAAACTTCTTTTATTAGTTTTCCATTTTGAATGACACCAATTGTATCCGCCATTAATTCCATCTCACCTAAAATATGGCTAGAAACTAATAATGTAATGCCATATTCTTTGCAGAGCATTTTAAATAAGTCTCGTAACTCTTTAATACCAATTGGATCTAAACCGTTAATGGGTTCATCTAAAATGAGCAATTCTGGCTTTGTCACGATTGCTCTTGCAATACCGAGTCGTTGTTTCATTCCTAATGAAAAATCTTTTACTTTTTTATTATCTATCCCTTGTAGTTTCACTAAATGTAAAGCATGGTCAATTGCATTTTTATCGTAGTAGCCCATATATTCACAATGTAGGTCTAAGTTTTCTTTCGCCGTTAATTTATCATAAAAGATTGGGTATTCAATAATTGTCCCCATTCTTTTTAATACTTCATAAGATGTATCTGTTAATTTCTCACCGAAGATTTCAATATCACCACTCGTCGGTTTTATTAAATTTGTAATCATTTTCATAATCGTTGTTTTACCAGCACCGTTTGGTCCTAAAAAACCGTAAATTTCTCCTTTTTTCACATGCATGTTAACACCGGAAATAACTTCTTTCCCTTTAAACACTTTCGTTAACTGATTTGTTTTTAATATATGTCATGTTACTTTCCCCTTTCGCAATACTCTATATTTCTATAATAGACAACGGAAATCTCTTTTTTCTTACCCGTTTCTTACAAATTCCTTACGCTGAAAAAAAGCTTGTAGAATCTACTGCTCTACAAGCTAAAACTGTATCTTTGTTAATACAATTGTAAAAATTGTTTTTTCATACGGTTTACTAGAAAGATGGATTTTCCCGTCCATCGCTTCCACAAGCCGTTTCGTAATCGTTAATCCGAGACCACTTCCTTGGTACAATCTATTTCTTGAATCTTCAAGTGTGTACATACGCTCAAACACTTTATCAATATGAGATTCATCAATCCCTTTTCCTTTATCCCATACATCTATATACACGCCCGTGTCATCATCTCTTAACGTCATACCGAGTGCCTTTCCATCGTCTCCATATGTAATTGCATTTGATATTAAATTATTCAATACCCTACCTAATACTTCTACATTTCCAAGTGCGTATATATTTCTTTCTGGTATATCAATATGAACCTGAAAACCTTTCGTCGTCACTAAATCATAAAAAGATAAAATCTTCTCGCGGCAAACTTCATTCATATTTACTTTTGTCATTTCAATTGCTTTGTCACCAGATTCTAATTTTGCCAAGTCAAAAAACTTATGAATTAACTCCATCACTTCTAGTGTTTTCGTATGCACTTTTTCAAGTAATATTTGTTGTTCTTCTTTATTTATCGTTTTATCCTTATTTAACATTTCTATATATCCAAGAATAACTGTTAGTGGTGTTTTCAAGTCATGCGAAATATTTGAAAGCATTTTTCTCATCGAAATTTCTACTTTTGCATGATCTGCATTCGTTTTCTGTTTTGCATCTAATAATTGATTAATTGCCACTAATAATTTTTGCAATTCTAGATCATCTGTCATAACGAGTAACGTCTCGCCTGTTTTGTCATTTACAATACTTTCTAACTTTTCATATGTGTATCGTAAATTTTTACTACTATTTTTTCTCATTCTATATTGCATATAAATAACACATAACAATATAAAAATAATACCTATTAACAAATTGACCATATTACATCACTTCCAACTTATAGCCGATGCCCCATAACGTTTTAATATATTCTGGATTAGATGGATCACTTTCGATTTTCTCACGCAATCTTCTCATATGAACATTAATAACGTTATCGTCACCGTAATACTCTTCATTCCAAACTAACGTATATATTTGCGCTTTCGTAAATACACGATTTTGGTTCTTTACGAATAGCTTTAAAATCTCAAATTCTTTTAAAGTAAGTTTGAGAGACTTCCCGTTTTTTTCAACTGTAAAATTAATTGGATCAATTGTTAAATCACCAATTTGAATCATCTTTTCTGTTGTTTCTGTAACCGAATATTTCGTAGACCTCCGAATACCCGCTTTTACACGTGCAGCTAATTCAATCATAGAAAACGGCTTACAAATGTAATCATCTGCTCCAAGTCCTAATCCAACAGCTTTATCAACATCTGTATCTTTTGCCGACATCATTAAAATCGGAACAGCACTTTTTTCTCGAATGATTCGTACAACTTCTAAGCCATCTAGCTTTGGCATCATAATGTCAAGGATAATCAAATCAAATGAACCTTTTAAATATGTGTTCACGCCTTCCTCTCCATCAGACGCAATTGTTACTTGAAAACCCTCTTTTATTAAATACTTTTCCACCATCTCTTGAATTGAGATATCATCTTCAACTAATAAAATATGATGTGACATATGTCTATCCCCTTTTTACAAACGTTAACAATCCAATTGTATCGTAACTACTACAGACTGGAAACAATTATATGAATTTTCAAACCAACTTCCCTTCCTTCCTTAACAATGATATGATGAAATTCACTACGATTGTTCATAATTAACTTTATATAAAGGAGACTTATCATGTCAGAAAACAAAAAAGTAAGCTTAGCTGATTTAATGCGCGAACAACTTGCTAAGAAAAAGCAAGGAAATGGAAATGGTCAAAATGCAAAAAATCAAAGCCAAGAAACGAAAAAATTACAAAACCAACAAACAAAGAAAACAAACAACCAACGTAGACGTACAGGTGTGTAAATGAACGGACAAAAACGTTCTAATATCGCGCCCGGTCTTGAAGTTGATATTGTATTAAAACAAGATCAACGAACAGGCAAATTAACACGTGGAATTGTAAAAGATATTTTAACAAACTCCCCTTCCCATCCGCATGGCATTAAAGTGCGATTGCAGGACGGACAAGTCGGTAGAGTACAAAATATCGTTCAATAAGAAAAGGAGCTCAAGTAAACTCGAGCTCCTTTTCTTTATTAACCTTTAATTTTCTCGATGAAAACTACTTTTAAGTAGTCTCCTTCTTTAAATTGATCAATGGTACGGAAATCTTCTGGTAAAGAATGTTCTTCTAATATTTTATATTTGCCATTCATTTCTTTAAAGGCTGTATCGATAAAGCCTTTAAACTTTTTCATATCGAATGCGCTACAATTTGTAGAAGCAACGATAATACCGTTATTTTCTGTAATAGCAATTGTTTCTTTTAATAAATTTTTATAATCTTTTGCTGCACTAAATGTATATTTTTTTGAGCGGGCGAAGCTTGGAGGATCAAGTACGACCATATCAAATTTCATCTTTTTCTTAGCTGCATATTTGAAGTAAAGAAATACATCTTCTACAATAATATCTTGTGCTTCATAATCAACTTCATTTACACTAAACTGCTCAATCGTTTTACTTAAACTACGATTTGCAAGGTCAACACTCGTCGTTTTACTTGCTCCGCCAAGCGCTGCAAATACAGAGAAAGCACCTGTATAAGAGAACATATTTAACACTGTTCTTCCCTTTGCATATTTATCACGAATTTGTTTTCGAACGTTACGTTGATCTAAAAATACACCAACCATTGCCCCATCATTTAAATAAACCGCAAAGTTCACACCGTTCTCTTTTACGATAAGTGGGAACTCGCCGCGCTCTCCTGCTACGAAATCATCACCCTCAATATATTTCCCTTTCGTATCAAAACGCTTTTTCTCATAAATACCTTTAAAGTTTGCTACTTTTTGAAGAGCGGCTATAATCTCATCTCTGAAAGTGTAAATCCCTTCACTATACCAACTTACTACGTAGTAGCCATCATAATAATCGATAATTAGTCCTCCAAGACCATCACCTTCACCATTCACCACACGGAATGCTGTCGTATCACTTGATTTATAAAATTGCTTTCGTTTATGTAGGGCAGATTTGATTTTACTTTCAAAGAAAGATTGATTAATTTGTTCACTCTCTTTTCTCGTTAAAATCCAGCCGTATCCTTTATTTTGCTTTCCATAATAACCTTTTCCGACAAAGTTGTTCTTCTCATCTACTACTTTGATGATTGTTCCTTCTTCACGAACATCATTTAAATTTTGAATCGCATCTTTTAAAATAAGCGGATATCCACTTTTAATTTCTTTTATAAATTTCGGTTTTATTTTTACAGTTACTTCTAATCGCATATAATAACTTCCTTTCCATTTGCATGCTTTCTCTACAGGAAGCATTTGAAAAACGAGACTGAAAAAACAGCCTCGTTTCACTATACCATATTATTGCTTTGCTAGTACAACTAGCTCATTCTCGCACTTAACCGCCACATATTTACTATGTTTTGAAATGAAAATCTCACTGTCCAAAATAATAGAAAAAAACTTATATATTTCACATTTACCATTGACAATGATAATGATTTTCATTATCATTTGATGTATATGAGTTCTTGAAAATATAGCTACATTTATAGGAGGAATAAACATGATTATTGTTACAAATACAGCTAAAATTACAAAGGGAAATGGGCATAAATTAATTGAGCGTTTTAATAAAGTAGGTAAAGTTGAAACGATGCCAGGCTTTTTAGGTCTAGAAGTTCTTTTAACACAAAATACAGTTGATTATGATGAAGTAACAATTAGCACTCGCTGGAATGCAAAAGAAGATTTCCAAGGTTGGACAAAGAGCGCTGCATTTAAAGATGCTCACTCACATCAAGGCGGAATGCCAGAATATATTCTTGATAATAAAATTGCTTACTATGATGTAAAAGTTGTACGTATGCCAATGGCTGCAGCACAGTAAGAACAGTCCTTTTTTAAAGTATAGAATATGAGAAGCGTTATCTATCACTTCTCATATTCTATACTTTTTTCTTTAATTTCTTTTTACTAATTTTGCGTGTACAACTAGCCTTCCAGCCTCTGGATCAAGAGCATAATCACAAGTAGAAAGTGTTACGATTTCATCATTAGCCGTCAATTCCGTATCCGTTTTGTACAGTGATTTTTCTTGAATTTCCTTTAAGAACGATGCATATGCCACATCATTTCCAAAATCCGTTTCAATGTAATAAAAGTCCGTTGTTGTCGTGTATACTGAAAAAACTTCAACGTCGTATCCTTCAAATAATGTATCGTAATATAATTTACGATGAGACATAAAAAAGTCTTCATCCAACATTTTTTTTAAACTACCAAACATAGAACCATCTTTCATACGATGGCCATATAAAATCGTATTTCGATTTTGAGATTTCACATCATTACGATGGTCCATAAAAATGCTTCCCGCTCTCATATCTTCACCTTTATAATTACGAAATAAATAGTAATCATTATCTTTTGCTTGAACGATTGGATAATTAATTTGTGTATCATCCATCGTAATCCATCCGACTATCTCTGGATTAATTTTCTGGAGATCCTGAAACTGTTTACGTACCTCTCCATTTTCTGATTTTTCTTCCATTGGACTTCTTTTATAAATATGTTGTGCCTCAGCCATTACTTTACGATTTTCATAATAATCCATGAAAATCCCGCCCAACTCATACATTGAATAGAAAAAGATTCCTAAAAACACAATTGTAAGTATGCGTTGAAAAAAAGAATTCTTTTTCCGTCCTTTCTTACTATTCAAATTATCACCTCAAAACGGATTATGCTCAGCCTTTAGATTCCCATAGGTACCATGTACAATCCGGTATCTTCATCCTGCTTTACAATGACATCTACACCATATATTGCTTTAACCATTTCTTCTGTTATTACATCATTAGGAATACCTTTCGTAATGATTTCTCCATCTTTCATAACGATAATATGGTCGCTATAACGAATGGCTTGATTAATATCATGTAATACCATTACAATCGTTAGTCCATGCACTTCATTTAACTCTTTCACTAACTCTAATATTTCTAACTGATAGTAAATATCTAAATATGTGGTCGGCTCATCTAAGAAGAGCATTGGTGTATTTTGAGCTAATGTCATCGCGATCCAAACTCGCTGCCTCTCTCCACCAGATAAAGCATAAATTGGCTTATCACGCTTACTTTGTAAATTCGTACATACTAGTGCACGCTCAATCGCTTCTCTATCTTCATCTGTTTGCGGAGAGAATATATTTTTATATGGCATACGCCCGAAGCTTATTAGCTTTTCCACTGTAATATCTGCTGGAGCCTCATTTTGTTGATGGACAACTGCTAGCTTTCTAGCAAACTCTTTCGGTTTATATTCACCAATCGCTTTCCCATCAAGTATTACTTCTCCACTGCTAGGAGCGTGGTTTCTAGACATGACACTAAGTAATGTTGATTTCCCACATCCATTCGGTCCAATGATTGTTGTAATTTTCCCAATTTCTATTTCACTACTAACAGACTTTAAACGATTTGTTACGTTATCGTATGAAAAGGTTACATTTTTAATTTCCATGAACTTTATCACTCTTTCTAAGCAAAAATATTAAGAATGGACCACCAATAACCGCCATAATTGTTGCTGCTGGAATTTCGTTAGGTGGCACAATTAACCTTCCAATTGTATCTGCCGTCAAAATTAATAACGCCCCTGCAAGCGCAGAAAATGGAATTAATACTTTATGGTCTGAACCGACTAATTGTCTTGAAATATGCGGAACTAGTAATCCTACAAAAGCAATAACACCTGCAATCGCTGTTGATACTGCCGCTAAGAGTACTGCAATGGCAGAAATAATAAGACGAACTCTCGTCACGTGCAAGCCTAAGTTTTTCGCAGTCTTATCTTGTAGCGATAATAAGTTACACCAAGCTCCTACGAACAGAGCAAGAATAAGACCAATCGTTCCATAAGTCACCATTATTTCTACATCGCCCCACGTCTTCATTGTTATATTAGAAGTCGTCGTTTGCTTAATACTCTTAATAAAATACCCACAAATCGTAACGAATGATTCATTTAATCCAGTAAACATTGCATTAATGGCAATACCAATTAAAATAATGCGAAGCGGGCTTAATCCTGATTTCCATGAAAACGAATACACGAGATAACATGCAAGCGCACCACCTAAAAAGGCGAATACGGGTGTCCAGAAAAAGAATTGCGGAAACAACGTAATAATAACGAGTGTCATAAAACTTGCTCCTGAAGATATACCGATTACCCCAGCATCGGCGAGTGGATTTTTCATAACAGCTTGAAAAAGCACACCTGAAACAGCGAGAGCCGCTCCAGTGAACAACGCAATAATAATACGCGGGAAACGTAAATCTTTAATGACTTCAACATCTTCATTTCCACCTGTAAATATCCCTTGTACAAGTTCAACAATACCTACTTCTAAACTCCCTTTCATCGCTGACAATGATGTCATAACAATAAGCAATGCAGTAACAATGAGGAAACTCCAAGTTTTTTTATTCATTCTACTCTTCCTTTATATTAAAATGCATCACGGATACATCATTTTTTTCAATTCATCTAACGCTTCAATTGCTGCTAAATTGCCTGTCGTTCCAAATAAACGCTCTTCTAAATCGTAAACACGGTTATTTTTAACCGCAGCAAAGTGTTTCCAAATATCATTTGTTTTAAATTCTTTATCAAACATTTTTACAACTTCATCAGGCATACCATGAGCTGCTCGTAAAATAATATCTGGATCAGCTTTCTTTAAATACTCTGTATTAGAAGCTAAATATTCTACTTGTTCACCTTGCACAATATTTTTACCACCTAGTTGTTTCACTAAATCTCCAATATAAGAATGCTCTGTTGCTACTAAATAACTTCCCGGCACACCTAATAAAATAAGCACTGTCGGTTCTTTCTTTCCTTTTACTTCTTTTTGAATGCTAGCAACCTTTTTATCTAATTTAGTTACTACTGCTTCGGCCTGTTTTTCACGCCCATATTTCTTACCTAAATCGCTAATAGAACTTTGCATATTTTTCAAACTCGTTAAATCTAAAAAGTTTGCTTTCATACCCACACCATCAAAAACTGGCTTTAATTCATATTCAAGTGTTGTCACAGATAACACTTCTGAAGGCTTTAATGACTTTACCTTTTCCATATCTGGACTCATTGGATTCCCAACTTCAGGTAAACCTTTATATCGCTTCGGTAAAGTTTTAGAGCTTGTTGGAACGCCAACTAAATCTACTTCTAACGCATCCATAATTTCAGTAACAGCCACTGTTGTTGCAACAACGCGCTCTTTACTCTCACTCTTTACCTGCTTTGCTGTTTCTTTTTTTGGTGATGAGCACCCAGCTATACTCATTAACAAAATGATAGCCATTAGTACACTTGCAATTTTCTTCACTCTCAATCACCACTCCTTTCCATACAATATGAAACAAGTCTTGATGCACGCGAATATGCATCAAGACTCCAAAAATTACAATCTACCTGCTCTATATTTACGAACTAGTAAAGCAAGTGAACCTAGCAGTAACACCATATATAAACCAAGTTGTGCTGTATCTGCAGTTTTTGAGTTTTTCTCTTTTTTCGAATCATTTTTTGTATCTTCTTTTTTCTTCTGACCATCTGCATTTCGGTTAAAATCAGGAGTACCTACTGTTTTTACATTATCTACTTTCGGTGTAGTCACTGGATTTTTCGGTTCATTTTTCGGTTCCTCTTTAAGAGTTCCTAACGCGCCGATATTATTTGTATCAAATTGAATTTGCACATCGTAGAAATGATGGTAGTTCATCTCATCGATGTCTACCTTTACTTTTGCGTTTAATTTTTTAAATAGATCTTCTACTTCAAACTGTACTACTCGCGTATTTACATTTTTATCTTCGCTTACTACTTTCGCATCAGCGAATAGTTCATTGTTTTCCGTTTGGAATTTCGTAATCCACGCACTATTTTTCAGCGTCATCTCAATATATTTTTTACCATCTTTTACGATTAATTTCGCTGGATTTACAACATAGTCATTCATCTTTGAAATCTCATCTGTTTTATCTTTTAATACTTTAAATGTAATATCATATTGGCCATCTACTAAATTTTTCGGATCAACTATTACTTTCGGGTTATTATTTCCACCTTGGTTGTTGTTTCCGCCTTGGTTGTTGTTTCCGTCTTGGTTGTCGTTTCCGCCTTGGTTGTCGTTTCCGCCTTGGTTGTCGTTTCCGCCTTGGTTGTCGTTTCCGCCTTGGTTCCCTAAGGCTTTAATACTGTCTTGATCAAATACAAATTGAACATCATAAAAATGGTGATAATTCATTGAATCAATATCTACTTTTACTTTTGCATTTAATTTTTTAGACAAATCGTTTACTTCTACTTCTACTACTCTTGTATTTTGTTCTTTATTTTCACTTAACACTTTTGCATTAACGAAAGAACCATTTTTCTCAAATTCAAATTTCGTAATCCATGTACTATTTGTTAATGTAAACGATACGTATTTCTTACCATCTTTTACTTTTAATACACCTGGGCTTTTTGTGTATGTGTTCATCATTGAGATTTCATCTGTTTGATCTTTTAACACTTTAAAGCCAATTCTGTATTCACCATCTTTAAGAGCTTTTGGATCAATTGTTGTGTTATTATCTTGGTTATCATTTCCACCTTGGTTGTTGTTTTCACCTTGGTTATCTAACGACTTAATGCTACCTTTATCAAATGCAAATTGAATATCGTAAAAATGGTGATAATTCATTGAATCGATATCTACTTTTACTTTTGCATTTAACTTTTTCGATAAATCTGGTACTTCTACTTCCACTACGCGTGTATCAGTTTTTTTATCTTCACTTATTACATTTGCATCAACAAACGAACTATTTTTCTCAAATTCAAATTTTGTAATCCAAGAACTGTTCGTTAACGTAAATGATACATACTTCTTACCATCTTTTACTTTTAGCACACCTGGACTTTTTGTATATGTGTTCATCATTGAAATTTCGTCTGTTTGATCTTTTAATGCCTTAAAATTGATGCTGTATTCACCATCTTTAATTGTTTCAGCATCTGGTTTTTTATTTTCATCTGGTTTTTCTACTTCTGGTTTTTCTACTTCTGGTTTTTCTGCTTCCGGTTTTTCTGCTTCCGGTTTTTCTACTTCTGGTTGTTTCTCTTCATTTTTAATTTGTTCAAGTTTATCTTGTTCAAATAAAAGTTGTACATCATGCATTTGCTTATAATTTCTTGATGCCATTTCGATAAATACTTTTGTATTTAGTTTTTTAGATAAATCGTTTACTTCAAACTCTACTACTCTTGTATCTTTTTCCTTATCCTCACTCACTACTTTTGCATCAACAAATGCGCCATCTTTTTCCGTTTGGAAATTTTTAATTAATGAGCTACTTTTTAGTGTTACAATTGCTTTTTTCTTACCGTTTTCTACTTTTAATACTCCTGGATTTACCATGTAACTATTCATCTTAGATTCTTCATCTGTTTGATCTTTTAACACTTTAAATGGAATGCTGTACGCACCATCTGTAATTGTGTTAGAATTTGGTTGTTGATCTGGGTCAGGCTTTTGGTCGGGCTTCTGACCTGGATCGGTAGTTTCATTTGGATCTGGCTTATTAGCTGGGTCCTCTTTTTCATTTGGTTTTTCTACATGAATTGGTGTAATGCTATTTTGATCAAATGCAATACGAACGTCGTACTCATGATGATAATTTAAAAAATCAATATCTACTTTTACTTTTGCATTTAATACCTTCTCTACATCTTCTACATCAAATTCTACTACTCTTGTATCTTTTTCTTTATCTTCACTAATTACATTTGTCGCAACTAGCTTACCTGCTTTTTCTGTTTCAAATTTCGTAATCCATGAACTATTTGTTAATGTAAAGGATACTTTCTTTTTCCCATCCTTCACTTTTAAAGTTCCCGGACTTACTGAATATTGATTCATCATCGATTCTTCATCTGATGTATCTTTTAAAACTTTGAAGCCAATTGAATATTCACCGTCAGCCAACTTGGTAGCTGCTTGAACTGCAAGTGGTTGTAATGTTGATACGAATGTAAATATCATTAAAAACATAGCAACAATAATTTTTGTATACCTGTTCAATGGAACGACTCTCCCTTTTGAAAATTATTTAATACTGTTCCCATCAAATACAAAGCGAATATCATACGAAGCATTATAATTAATAATTGGAATATTAATTTTCACCTTGCCATTTAGTTTTTTTGACAAGTCAGCAACTTCAAATTCTACAACTCTAGTATTATCTTTTTTGTTTTCACTTAACACGGTTGTTTCTACAAATTGACCATCTTTTTCTACTTGGAAACTTTTAATAGAAGCACTATCTTTCACTTTAAATGAAACATATTGTTTTCCATTTTTAACTGTTAATGTTGCTGGGCTTTCAAAATAACTATTCATTCTAGACGATTCATCTTTATCGCCTTTCCATACAGTAAAAGCAATATTATATTTTCCATCAGCTAGTTTTGTAGCAGCCTTTGCATCTTGTAAACCTAGTGTTGCGATAAATGTAAATAAAACAGCAAATACGGCAATAATCATTTTAAATTGTTTAAACATATATTCATCACCCTTCAAAAGATTTATTTACTCAATTTCACTTTACGAATTAAGAAAGCACCTGAAATAAGAATTAACACTGCAAACAATCCAATACGTGCTTCATCGCCTGTTTTTGGGTTATCTGTTTTTTCAGCTTTTCCATTTTCATTTTTTGTTTCTTTATTCACTTCTTTAGCTGTTTCCTTACTCTCTACTTTTGTTTTCTCTTCTTTTACTTGTGTATCTGTTTTCGCTTGATCATTATTTTTTGTTGTAGCAGCTACGCCATTATCGCCACCTACAGCTTTTACATTTGCATCAAAAGCAAAACGAATTGTGTAGTGGTGGTCATAGTTTGCACTTGGTACAACAACATGAATTTTTACAGCTGCCGGTTTGGATAAATCATCTACTTTAAACTCTACTGTTCTTTTATCTGCCGATTCATCTTTATTAACAACTTTCGCATCAACAAAATTTCCGTTCTCTGGTGCTTTAAATTCTGTAATCCAAGCACTATGATTCATCGGAACTTGTACTCTCATCTCACCGTTTTTCACTATTAATTTTGCCGGCTTTTCAAAATAGTCATTTGCCATTGAAGCTGAATCATTTTCCGCTTTTTGAATTACGTAATTAATATCGTAAGTACCATCAGCTAGTTTTGCTGAAGCATTCCCGTATGGCATTACAAGAAAAGCTAGCATACATACGAACGTTATAATAAAAGCGGGTAATACAGAAACCTTTTTCATTTTTTTTGTTTCCTCCTTGGTTATCTTTCATTTCACTTTTTCCGAAAATGATAATTATTCTCAATTAATAAGAAAAAAATAATCTCTTCTACCTATTATTTAATTAGCATTCTTTTATGTAACATAAGCATTATTGATTATCATTCTCATTTAATATTAAAAATAATATCTCACCCTATTCCTTATACGAAGGCATAGAAACTGAGAAAAAATTATAAAACGTATTTATTGATTATCATTCTCAATGTAAGTCAAAAAAAATAAACTTTCTCTTCTCCTCTTCTTTCACCTCTTCCCATAACAACACTATAGTTATAGAAACCCCGTTTCCCTCACTTCCCTTCCAATATTTCCACAACTAAGTCAATCTTAGCCTACTCATAAATTTTTTGTCAACTATATTACGTATAAAATTTTTAATATCTAAATTTCTCTATATGCGGCTTTTTTTACAAAAAAAGAGACTTTCTATTATAGAAAGCCTCTTTTCTCTATTTTTCTACAGCAATTTCCTGCTTTTGAAACTTAGAAACTATATAACCAAATCCTATACCGATTATACCTGGAACTAACCAACCAATTCCTACACTATATAATGGAATCTTATCTAAAATAGGTGCTAGCGCTGCAATTTGAAGGTTTGCATTGTGTAACCCATCAAAGAAACTTATTGCAAATGCTCCTACAATCCCGCCCACATACATCGCTAATGGAAGACGAACGTAGTTTTCAACAAGTGATAATACGATAAGTACGATTCCAATTGGATAAATTGCAATTAAGATTGGTAATGCTAATGCATTTAACTGAGTTAACCCAAGGTTTGCTACCATAAATGCTAATACACAGAAAATGAAAACGACTTTTTGATAAGAAAGCTTTGGTAATAAAGAAGAGAAGTAATCACCACAAGCTGCAACAATACCTACAGAAGTTGTTAAACATGCTGCTGTAATTGCGATCCCTAGTAATAAAGTTCCGTAGCTACCAAATAAATGATTCACGACATTTGTTAAAATAATTCCTCCGTTTGCGCCCATTCCAAGTGACACACTAGAAGCTCCAAGATAAGCAAGTGCTAAATACACAAGTAGTAGACCAAGCGCTGCAATAAATCCTGCAAAGATTGTTACTTTTGCAATACTGTTTTTATTTGTAATGCCTTTTTCTTTTAACGCATGAATTACAACATTTCCGAATACCAGTGCCGCAAGTCCATCTAAAGTTAAATATCCATCAATAAATCCTTTAAAGAGAGGAGCACTATACGCTTCTGTCGGTGCACCAAATTCTCCAATTGGTGTAATAAGTGCTTTACCTACGATAATTGCAATAACAGCTAATAGTATTGGAGTTAGCACTTTACCAATACGACCCACTAATTTCGAAGGATTTAAAGCTAAATAGAAAGTGACTGCAAAGAAAATAAGTGTAAAGATAACAAGTGGATATGACTGACCAGCTATCTCACTTGGTAAAAACGGTGCAACACTCATCTCATAAGCTACTGTTCCTGTACGCGGCACACTTACGAATACGCCTAAACATAAATAAATTGCAGTGATAAAAACAAGTGCGAATATAGGATGTACACGTCCTGCTAGCTCATTAATATCTCCCTTTAAAGCTATAACAATTACTCCTAATAAAGGTAGTCCAACGCCTGTTACGATAAAACCAAACAACGCAATCCATACGTCTGTTCCAGCGCCTTGTCCTAATGCTGGTGGAAAAATCATATTACCCGCACCAAAAAACAGTGCAAATAACATTAAACTTATTGCAAACATCTCTGAAAACTTTAAAGATGATTTCATTTCTACTAACCTCCTAAAATAATAAATTAACAAAATATTCTGAATTAAAATCCGTCACATATCCTCTTTCAAGCATACTTCCCCGTAAAAGAACGCAAAAAACACCCGTCCCTAATAAAGGGACGAGTGTTGAAATCGTGGTTCCACCCTTATTCTAATAAAATGAATTTATAACGAAATAAGCTCATTTTATAGCTCGTGTAAATTGATAACGGTTTTATCCGCCAAGAATTACAATGCATCATGTATGCAGTTCACTCTTGAAGTTTAGAGGTGGTAAGCTTGTCTTTTCGTATTAGGAAGCTCACAGCCTAAGGCTTCCCTCTCTGAGAATCGTAAAATACAACTCATGTCCTCATCATTACTTTTATAAAATATCTTGTCGAAACTTGTTGTTTTTTATTATATGGGCTATTTTTTAAAAAATCAATAGTTTTATTTTTTCTGACAAAAAAATATAGGGAGAAAATTTTTCCTCCCTATAACTGCCCTATTAAAATTTCTAACTCTTCAGCTGTAACGCTCCGCCACTTTCCAACTTCAAGCTCATTTAGCTCTATATTCATAATGCGTACTCGCTTTAGCTTTATTACAGTAAATCCGAAAGCACGACTCATTCTACGAATTTGCCTGTTCATTCCTTGCGTTAAAACGATACGAAATGTTGATTGATCGACTCTTGTCACTTTGCACGGCTTCGTCATTCCATCTTTAATCTTTACACCGCGGGACATCTCATCAATAAACCAGTCCGTAAAAGGTTTATCGACTGTGACAACATATTCTTTCTCGTGCTCATGATCACCATGTAAAATTTGATTCGCAATGCCGCCGTCATTCGTTAATAAAATAAGTCCTTCTGATGCTTTATCTAATCGCCCAACTGGAAAGATTCGCTCTGGGTAATTGATATAATCAATAATATTATCTTCAATATGATCGGCTGCTGTACAAGTAATTCCGACTGGTTTATGAAATGCGATATACACTTTTTCTTTCTCTTCTTTTACAATAACTTGCCCATCAATCGTTACCCTATCACCATCGCTTACGAGTGCACCGTGCGTACATATTTCGCCGTTAATAGCCACGCGTCCAGCTTTAATGAGACGATCTGTTTCACGTCTGGAGCATAATTTTGCTTCGCTTATGTATTGGTTGATTTTCATGTTCTATTCCTTTTCACATATATTAAAAGCGTCAATCTATGGCAATATCATTCTGCCACGATTGACGCTTTTTCACTTCGCAAAAACAACTAAATAAATAACCCCAATCACCAAAAATATTCCACAACAAGCTAACAATACTTTTGCAAGTTTGTCCATAAACATATAATGGTTTCCCCTTTGTTTCGTTGTTTTCTATTTTAATTCGACAACTGTTACGCCTAGGCCTCCCTCGCCCATGTCACCGTAACGGAAGGTTTTTACACCGCGATGCTTCTTCAAGTAATCTTGTACACCTTGGCGAAGTGCTCCTGTCCCTTTACCGTGAATGATTGATACGCGAGGATAGCTTGCAAGCTGGGCATCGTCTAAGTATTTCTCAACGCGCGCCATTGCATTTTCAAATCGTTCACCACGAAGATCAAGTTCTAATGAAACGTGATAGTCTCTACCTTTTACCGTTGCAACTGCTTTTTTCTCTGTTTGCTTCGGTGTGTTAATGTATTCCATATTAGATTCTTTCACTTTCATCTTCAGAATACCGATTTGTACGCTCCACTCTGTATCGCTTACTTTTTCAAGTAGTTGACCTTTTTGACCGAACGTTAATACTTTCACTTCATCACCTGCACGTAACTGTTGTTTCGGTGCAGTGTTTTTCACATTTACTTTTTGTTTCTTAACAAGCTCTGGCGCTGCGCCTTCTAGACGACTCTTCGCTTCAATTAGCTCGTGGTCTTTCACATTTGCAAGCTGTGCTTTACGCAATTGACGAAGTTCTTGAATAATGCCTTCTGCTTCTTTCTTTGCAGCTTCGACTTTTTCTTCTCCTTCTTTTTGCGCTTTTAATAATCGTTCATCACGATCTTCGTTAAATTCAATGATTTGACGTTGTAATTCACGATGCAGTTTTTCAGATTGTTTGCGAAGCGCTTCTGCTTCTTTCCAGTCACGCTCTGCGTTCTTCTGGCTTTCTTCTAACTTCGCAATCATATTTTCAATTTTATTCGTATCTGTACTAATGTGATTGCGTGCTTGCTCAATAACGCGATCAGATAATCCAAGACGTTTCGAAATTTCAAAGGCATTACTACGGCCTGGTACACCGATTAATAATTTATAAGTTGGACTTAATGTATTTACATCAAACTCAACACTCGCATTAATAACTTGCTCACGGTTATATCCGTATGCTTTTAATTCTGGATAATGCGTCGTTGCAACAACGCGAGCACCGCGATTACATACTTCATCTAAAATTGAAATGGCAAGTGCAGCCCCTTCCTGTGGGTCTGTTCCAGCACCTAATTCATCGAATAAAACTAAGCTTTCAAAATCAGCTTTTTCTAAAATATCAACGATGTTCACCATATGTGAGGAGAACGTACTTAAACTCTGTTCAATCGATTGCTCATCACCGATATCAGCAAAGATATTTTTGAATACACAAATCTCTGACTCATCCATTACTGGAATGTGAAGGCCAGATTGCGCCATTAACACACAAATACCAACTGTTTTCAGCGTAACTGTTTTACCACCTGTATTCGGTCCTGTAATAACAATTGTCGTGAAATCTTTACCTAACATAATGTTATTTGGCACGATTATTTCTGGATCGATAAGCGGATGGCGTGCTTGTCTTAAGTCCATGTAACGCTCGTTATTTACAATCGGCTTTGTCGCTTTAATTCGCTTCGCATAAAAAGCTTTCGCAAAGATGAAATCAAGATTTGCAACTACTTCTACGTTTGATAAAACGATATCCGCTTCTACTGCCACTTCTTCTGTTAACATTAATAAGATGCGTTCGATTTCTTGTTTTTCTTTCACACGTGCTTCTTGCAGTGCATTATTTAATTCTACAATGACTTGTGGCTCAATAAATAACGTTTGTCCAGAAGCCGATTGATCGTGAACAATACCACCATATACGCCGCGATATTCTTGTTTTACTGGGATTACGTAACGTTCGTTACGAATCGTTACAATCGAATCAGACAGCATCTTTTGCGCGTTTGAAGAGCGCGTCATATTTTCTAACTTTTCACGAATACGACTTTCCGCAGTACGAATTTGAGTACGAATACCACGCAGTTTATCACTTGCGCTATCGACTACTTCACCGCCGTCACCGATGCAATTTGTAATTTTCTTTTCTAAATCATATAAAGATACAATTTGAGCGACGTGAGTTTCTAAAATCGGAAGCTCGACACCGTTATCAGCCATATCTTCAATGAAGCGTTTCATATTACGACTACCATACATCGTATTTGCAATATCAAGTAATTCATTTGGACTTAACATACTCCCAATTTTTGCACGCTTCACATTTGAGCGAATATCCGTAATACCACCTAATGGTGCACTACCTTTTAAACGAATAACTTTCGCTGCTTCATCCGTTGTATCTTGCATTTCTACAATTTCTTCAAAATCAGTGCTCGGCACTAAATGCTTCACTTTGTCACGACCAAGTGAAGATGCTGTATGTTCAAGTAATTGTTCTTTTACTTTATTGTATTCTAATACACGCAACGTTCTTTCTAACATGTTGCAGGTCCCCCTTGTATTACTTATTACGTTTAATATAGTCTAATAAACGTTCAATATCCCACGTGTTAATCACGTTATCTTTTTGAATCCAACCTTTACGTGCTGCTGCTACACCTGTTTCCATATCTTCTAACATTTCAAGCGTATGAGCATCCGTATTAATCGCTACTTTCACACCAGCATCTTGTGCTTGTTTTAATAATTTCGCGCTTAAATCTAGACGGTTCGGATTCGCATTTAATTCTAAAACTGTATTTGTCTCTTTTGCTAGTTCAATTAATAAATCTGTATCTACATCATAACCCTCACGACGCCCGAGAAGACGTCCTGTAGGATGGGCAATCATTGTGACATGTTTATTCTCAAGTGCAGTACGTAGACGCTTCATAATCGTTTCACGGTCTTGTGAGAAGCTAGAGTGAATCGCTCCAATGACATAATCTAATTCTGCTAATACTTCATCATCAAAATCAAGCGAGGCATCTGGTAAAATGTCCATTTCAATTCCGCGTAAAATTGTAATGTCTGGATACTTTTCATTCATACGTTCAATTTCTTTCGCTTGCTCACGAAGACGCTCTTTCGTTAAACCGTTCGCCACTTTTAAGTATTGCGAGTGATCAGTAATCGCCATAAACTTATATCCACGAGCACGGCACGCTTGTACCATTTCTTCAATAGAAAAAGCACCGTCACTCCAAGTTGTATGCATATGTAAATCACCTTGTATATCGGAAAACTGAATTAAGTTCGGATACTCTTTAATTAATTCAATTTCTTTTCCATCTTCACGCACTTCTGGCGGAATAAATGGCAAACCGAAATGAGCAAAGAAGTCTTCTTCAGTCTCAAATGTTTTCACTTCACCTGTTTCCAAGTTCTCTACACCGTACTCACTAATTTTCTCGCCTTTATCTTTTGCGATTTGACGCATTTTTACGTTATGATCTTTTGATCCTGTGAAATGGTGAAGAGTTGTAATAAACTCTTCTGGTTTTACTAAACGGAAATCAATTGAAATATCATATTCATATTGAAGACGGACAGAAACTTTCGTATCTCCACTTGCTATTACTTCAATCATATTATCAAATTGTAGTAAATGCTCACGTACCGCTGCTGGTTCTGTCGTTGCAATGATAAAATCTAAATCTTTCACTGTTTCACGAACACGGCGCAAACTACCAGCGCAAGAGAAACGAATTACTTCAGCAATATTCGACAATTTCTCCTCTATTTCCCCGGCAATAGGCAATACCATCGCAATTGGTAAACGCTCTGGACGAGAGCCTACTTGATCGATTGCTTCTAATATTTTCTCTTCTGTCTTCTTACCGAAACCAGCTAAAGCTTGTACTTTATTTTCCTCACAAGCAGCTTTTAACGTCTCCATATCAATAACGCCTAGCTCTTTATATAACTTAGCCACCTTTTTACCACCAAGACCTGGTAGTTTTAATAACGGCAATAAGCTACTTGGTACTTCTTTTTCAAGTTCTTGTAATACTTCAGATGTTCCCGATTCTATATATTCTTGTATAACGGCTGCTGTTCCTTTTCCGATTCCTGGAATCTTTGTGAAATCTTCAATTTCAGAAAGACTACGATCGTCACTTTCTAATGCTGCTGCCGCTTTACGAAATGCAGATATTTTAAATGGATTCGCACCCTTTAGTTCCATAAAAAGCCCGATTGTCTCTAATAATTTGATCACTTGTTTTTTATTTACTTTCATCATTGCCCCGCCTTTCTTTCATAGAAAAAAACTTCTCTTTCCGAAAAAAGAGAAGTTATACTCTGCTACCTGTCTGCCATAGTTCCTTCACCTTTTCAGATAGAATCGGTGTATCGTCTACAATTATTTTGCTAATTGATGATTTTTGTAATGGTGTTTGTACTTGTTCAATCGGAAGAATATTTCCAATGATAATTAAGACAAACAAAATAATATATACTTCTAAAAATCCGAGGATTGCCCCCGCAAACGCATTTACTTGCTTTAAAACCGGTATTTCTGCAAACATATTTAACAAATTACCAAGTAATGAAAGTGCAATTTTAGTGATAATAAACAATATGATAAACGCAAGCGCTTGATAAAATACTGTCTCAATATTATTTGCATCAATCCATTCTGGAACAGATACGTTTTTATCAAATGGATACGGAATAAATTTCGCAAGTGCTGGCGCTAAATCTTTACAGTACCAGTATGCAACAAGGTATGCGATAATAAAGCTTGTTAACTTTACAAGTTGCAGAATAAACCCTCTGCGTAAGCCGAGGAAAAATCCCATAACAAGCAGTAAAATGATAATAATATCAATCATGTTATTCCATTCCTTTTTTTGTCATACTTTCTTTCAATTTCTCATGTTCTTCTTTTAATTTTATGTAATCGTGTATGACGTTTACCGCCGTCAATACCGCTAGTCTACTCGTGTCAAGCGAAGGATTCTTGGCATTGAGTTCGCGCATTTTATCATCCACAATCGCTGCTACCATGCGGATATGACTTGTACTTTCATCGCCAACAACTGAATATTGCTGACCATAGATTTCTACATTAATTCGACTTTTCTTTCCCTTTTGTTGTGACAACTCACCGGCCTCCAATCACGTACAGAATCCTAAAGTTTATCATACCATGAACCTTCATAATATGGAAACAGAAAGAACAATCCGATATGATAAAAATAACAATATAAAAAAAGGGGCGACCATTATGTCAAATTCTATCGTAATTCAAACAAATTCTACAGTAATTGAAGACATGAAACAACAATATAAACATTCGCTTAGCCCGAAAACTCCGCAAGGCGGGATCTTCATGGCAAAGGTACCATCTTGCACGATTACAGCGTATAAATCTGGAAAAGTAATGTTCCAAGGAGGCCGCGCTGAAGCAGAAGCTTCTCGTTGGCAAACTGTCTCTCAAACACCGAAAACAGCTGCAAAAAAATCTGTTGATTCACACCGTTATGCACCGCCTGCTTCCATCGGTACAATGTCTATTGTAGGGTCTGATGAAGTTGGTACTGGTGATTTCTTCGGACCGATGACAGTCGTTGCTGTATATGTGGATGCAAAGCAAATTCCACTACTAAAAGAACTTGGTGTAAAAGACTCTAAAAACTTAAATGACGATCAAATTACTGCCATTGCGAAACAACTTCTACACGTTGTTCCTTATAGCTCTCTTGTCCTTCATAACGAAAAATATAACGAGCTATTTGATAAAGGAAACAACCAAGGTAAGTTAAAAGCTTTACTACACAATAAAGCTATTACAAACTTATTAGCTAAAATGGCACCTACAAAACCTGAAGGCGTCTTAATCGATCAATTCACACAACCTGATACATACTATAAATATTTAGCAAAACAAAAACAGGTACAGCGTGAAAATGTTTACTTCGCTACGAAAGGTGAAAGTGTTCATTTAGCTGTTGCCGCCGCTTCCATTTTAGCTCGCTACTCATTCGTAAAACAGTTTGACGAACTAAGTAAAAAAGCTGGTATGCCACTTCCAAAAGGTGCTGGTAAACAAGTTGATATCGCTGCTGCTAAATTAATTCAAAAGCTTGGTAAAGAACGATTACCTGAGTTTGTGAAACTGCATTTCGCTAATACGGAGAAGGCGCTTCGCTTATTAAGATAGTATCGACAAAAACAGGAGCCTACAAACTCCTGTTTTTTGTTTCATGTGTTCTCGATTCAATGTAATTGCATTTACTATTTTCCTCTTCTAACTATATCGCTAAATTAACTCATTTTTAGTAATTCCCCTATAAAAAAGGAGAGCCGCCAAGACTCTCCCTTTTTTATATTAGCTTCGTTTCTGCTTCTTATTTGATGAAGATACTTTATGAGAACCCGTTTCATGTTTTGTTGTCCCTTGTCCTTCCACTTCTGGAGAACCTAGGATTGATCTTGAATGGTCTTTTTTCACTTTTTTACTCATTGCACTCACCCCCAAGGTTACTTTTTACTTAAGGGTAAAAAACTATTCAACATAATAATCTGAACATATACTCGCTACTCTTTTACTCTCGTGTTTGGTTTTCGCTTATGTCCCATAGCCGCTTTGCTGCATCCTTATCCAAGGCAGCTTCAGACATTTCCCCTACTTGTTTATCGGCATAGTAATAACCACTCTGATTAGTAAATCCAGTTGATTCTGCTAGCCATACTAAAGTTTCAGCACCTTTCTCCGGCGTACGGGAGAAAGGTTTCATTGCTGCCATAGTTAAGCGAGCAGCTAGACCATTATCCTGGTTAAAATTTGTATTCACTAGCCCCGGGTCAAAGCTATAAGCACTAACACCCGTTCCCTCCAACCGCTGTGCCAATTCAGAGGTGAATAAAATGTTAGCTAGTTTTGTTTGTGCATAACGCATTGTAGGACCGCCCATGAACTTCTTAATACCGCGATACAGTTGTTCTGCATCTAGATCATCGAAATCAATTCCCTTTTTAGCCATTTTATGACCGTGAGATGCAGTGGTAATGACGCGAGCAGGAGCACTTTCTTTTAAACGCTCCAACAACAAATTTGTAAGTAAGAATGGACCTAAATGGTTTACCGCCCAGGTCATCTCCAAACCGTCCTCTGTAATTTGTCTTGTTTGAAATAAAGCACCCGCATTATTTACTAATATATCAATTCTCGGACATCTTTCTAAAATATCGGTAGCTACCTGGCGTATAGATTGTTGGGAAGACATATCAGCGAAAAATATATCTACCACTGCATTCCCATCCGTTATATTTTCAAGTTGAGTCATAACATCATTCGCTTTTGCTTCATTACGTGCAATGATTCCTAGCTTAGCACCGCTTTTTGCAAACATCTTAGCTGCCGCTAATCCAATACCACTTGTTGCACCAGTGATTACTATATACTTGTCACGCAATGTCCACTTTGTATGACTTGGAATTTCCCCCATTGTATAAAAACCTCTTCCCTATATAAATGTCGCATTCGTTTTACTTATATATGAAGTGGGAATTGAACTATGAACAACATCTTTTCTAGTCGTGAAATACTTTATAAAGTTCAGGTTGCAATTACAACCTTTCTCAATAAAAAAAGCGAGAGCAGTTGCTCTCGCTTTTTTTATATCTTAAAACTCAGAAGAACCTGGAGTTCTTGGGAATGGAATTACGTCACGGATGTTAGCCATGCCAGTGATGTACATTAGGAAGCGCTCGAAACCTAGACCGAATCCAGCGTGTTTTGTACCGCCGTATTTTCTAAGTTCTAAGTACCACCAGTAGTCCTCTTCGTTCATACCTAATTCTTTAATTCTGTCTACTAAAACGTCCATTCTTTCTTCACGTTGACTTCCGCCGATTAATTCGCCGATGCCAGGAACTAGAAGGTCAGTAGCAGCTACTGTTTTACCGTCTTCATTCAAACGCATGTAGAATGCTTTAATGTCTTTCGGATAGTCAGTTACGAATACAGGGCGTTTGAAGATTTGTTCTGATAAGTATCTTTCGTGCTCTGTTTGTAAGTCAATTCCCCATTCTACTGGGTATTTGAAGTCAGCACCTGATTCTTGAAGTACTTTAATTGCTTCTGTATAAGTGATGCGACCGAAGTCTGAGTTAATTACGTTGTTCATGCGCTCAAGAACTGTTTTATCAACGAAGCTGTTGAAGAATTCCATTTCTTCTGGTGCATGCTCTAATACGTATTTCATTGCATATTTCAGCATATCTTCTGTAAGGTTCATTACATCCCCTAGTTCCGCGAATGCAATCTCAGGCTCAACCATCCAGAACTCAGCAGCGTGGCGAGTTGTGTTTGAGTTTTCTGCACGGAATGTAGGTCCGAATGTGTATACATCACGGAATGCTAATGCATAAGCTTCAGCGTTCAGCTGTCCACTTACTGTTAGGTTTGTTTCTTTACCGAAGAAGTCTTTTGACTCATCAACTTTTCCGTCTTCACCTTTTGGTAGGTTATTTAAATCTTGCGTTGTTACGCGGAACATTTCGCCAGCACCTTCTGTATCACTACCAGTGATGATAGGTGTATGAACATGTACGAATCCACGCTCTTGGAAGAATTGGTGAATCGCAAATGCTGCGATAGAACGTACGCGGAACGTTGCAGAGAATGCATTTGTTCTTGGACGTAAGTGAGCGATTGTACGTAAGTATTCAAATGTATGACGTTTCTTTTGAAGTGGGTAATCAGAATCTGATAAGCCCTCGATATCAATTTTTTCTGCTTTAATTTCAAATGGTTGCTTCGCTCCAGGCGTTGCAATTACTTTACCTTCTACTTTAACTGAAGAGCTAAGTGGAAGTTTTGCAATTTCTTTGAAGTTCTCTAATTCTGTATCGAAAACGATTTGAACGCTTTTGAAGAAGCTACCGTCGTTTAATTCGATGAAACCAAATGCTTTTGAATCACGTAAGTTACGAATCCACCCTGATACTTGTACTGTTTGATCTGCATACTTTTCTGTATCTCTATACAGACTTTTTACTAATGTGTTTTCCATAGTGAAATTCTCCTTTGCTCATATATTTAAATACAAAAAAACCTTTCATCCATAAAGGGACGAAAGGTTAAACTTCGCGGTACCACCCAATTTGTCATAAAGACCAACTTTAACTCGTATGTAATACATACTTCCCGGTTTGTAACAGGCCGGATTCCCGTCTAAGTCTACTCTTGAATACGAGATTCAATTTCGGTTAGCAACTCCAAGGTGTTCTTCACATATACCGCCTCATCAGGCTCTCACCGTCCCTGACTCGCTTTGGATTATAGTATATACTACTTTTCCTTATCATCGTCTTTCATTTTGTTAAACTAAAATTAATGTACTACATTCGAGAGAAAGATGCAAGATGTCGGAAAATATATCAGTATTTTTCTTTTTTCAACAACATATATTTAAACGATTTCCATGAGAGATTAATTCCCTACTGTATTATCCTAATTTCCTTTTAATAATTCTTTCATCTTCATTTTTGTATCTTCCTCTATACGTGGCTGATAAATTGTAAGCTTTAATTCAGGTGCATCATAAACCTGGAGTGTAACATGATCCATGACCAACGTCCCTATGGCAGGATGTAAAAGTACTTTCCGACCAATAGGTGTTCCTTGCACTTCATGATTTGACCACCACATACGAAATTCGCTACTTCTTTCCGTAAGTTCCTCAATCACATTTTTAAACCACTCATCCCCAATAAATTGTGTATATGTAGCACGGAACTGTGCAATTAAACGTTGTGCATGATTTTCCCAGTTTTCAAATAGTTTACGGTATTCTTTTGATGTAAAACAACGCCAAACCGCATTTCGATTTCTCTCATCCATTTCACCAAAATCACCAAATACAACACTAGCAGCCTTATTCCAATGAACAATGTTAAGTTTTTCATCAATTACATAAGCAGGACAAAATTGTAATTGATCTAGTAACCCCTCTAAAACCCCATTTATATGTCCAGCAATCGGCTTCCTTATTTGAGAAGGTAGTGAAAGATTTGCCAATAAAATCAAATGATTTCTTTCTTCTCCCTCCAACCGAAACACACGAGAAATTGACTCTATAACTTCTTGAGAAACTTGGATATCACGCCCTTGTTCTAACCATGTATACCATGTCAATCCAATTCCAGTTAATTGTGCAACTTCTTCCCGTCTTAATCCTTTTGTTTTTCTTCGCTGACCAATTGGTAAATTAAATTGCTCAGGAGTCAACCTAGCTCGGCGGCTTTTCAAAAAATCTGCTAGTTCCTTCCTTCTATCTGCATCGCTTAACATATAATATTCCCCTTTATTAGTGGTAGTTTTTATACCAGTATAAATACACTCCTATTTTCATTATAAACCTACCTTTATCTTAATGAGTAAAGACCTGCGGTAGTATGTCAACTGAGAAATAACAAAGTTTAAAGTTGCCAAAGGTCAATTTGTTTAAAAAAGGCATCACGAAACTAAACCAGTAACGAATGTAATTTACTGGAAAATAATGAAAGGTAGCGATGACAAAAATTTATGTCATTCTTTCACACACCTTCCAGGCGTAAAAAGTTGGTGGCTACGTAGTAGCGCATCCACCAATCGCACAAATTTTCTTGCGGTTAGAACGAGTGCACGTTTGTGTTGATGTTTTGGTACTTCATTATATTTTTTCACGTAATACTCTTGATAATCTGATACATGCTTTCTTACTGAATTGGCGGCTTCAACTAAGTAATAACGCAAGTAATGATTACCTGTACGGGATAATGAAGTATCTTCAGCTGTAAAACGACCAGATTGGTGCTTTCGCCAGTATAATCCAGCGTATTTGGCTATTTTTGTTTCATCGTCAAATCTTTCGATTTGGCCAATTTCAGCAATGATACCGGCAGCGAAAACAGGACCTACTCCAGGAATAGATTCAAGTGTTTGGGTCAAACCAGCCATGATTTTTTTAATAGACTTTTCTAATTCCTTGATTTGCTGTTGAAACGTACGAATGACTGCGATGGATGTACCTAAGATGACATCTATTGAATCTTCTACAACCTTATCCAAGCGATAAGAAGCTTTCACAGCTTTTTGAATGGATGCTGCTACGCATTTTGGATCACCAAAACGGTTTCGACTTTTTTCCTGTAGGAACTCAGCGAGTTCTTCTAAAGGCATATTAGCTAGTTCCTCTAAGCTGAATTTTTCAAGAAATAGTTCTGTCATGGCGCTACCAAATACGGAAGTATCCACCTCTTGTGAAAATGTATTACATTTAAAACTTAGGTGTTGAAGAAAGTGTTGTTTTTCTTTCGTTAACATTTTGACAAGTTGGTATCGTGATCGAGTTAATTGCTGCAGTGCCACGTACTGGCTTTCTTTTACGATAGACATTTGATTGCGGCCAAATCGTAAGTAATCAGCAATGACATAGGCATCAATCTCATCGGTTTTATTCATGTCAGAATAGCTTTTCTTAAAATTTGCGACTTGCTTTGGGTTTAGGAGAAATACTTTTGCTCCAAAACGCTGTAAATCTATATCATGGTGAAGAAACATAGAAGGATGAAAGCTGTAAACAGAGGTGGATTCTAGGCCAATCTTAAGGATGTCGACCTCTTTCCCTGCAACACACTGTAATAATTTTTCTTTGAGTGTAGTAGCTCCTGGTAGGTCATTACTGACCGAAAAAGAATCCAGTTTTTCTCCATCACCATTTAAAAAGCAAACTTTCATATCAAACGAACTTACATCTAAACCAACAAATAATCTCATGTAAGAGACCTCCCTTCTATATTAGAATCATTTCTTGGACGTCTCGAGATATCTCTAGTGTGTACGCCGACCAACAACCTCGTGTATGAGAGCTAGTCCTGAATCGAAAGCCGCCCTAGAGCTACTATCATCTAGGTTCGAGGGGCAGGCTGCTCAGCCTGCGAGTAGGGAGTCCCGCACGTTCACTGAGAAACACTCTTCAAATGTGGTAAATCCACAGGAGGTGAAAGAATTGTCCCAAATGATCCTACAATCATTATCTAGAAATATCTTGAGACGTCCAAGTATTTTTATTTATAGGGCTCTTATTAAGAAGAAAATCTAAGCCTGTAATAGGGCTTAAATATTAATATACGAGGAGGTGAATTTTATGATAATAAAAAATATAGAAACACATTCTTTTGAACTAACACAGCGATTTGTTTTATTTATGGCGGTAATATGTGGTTTTACAGTAGCAAACGTGTATATAAATCAAACCCTTTTAGTAAGCATAGCCCATACTTTTCATGTTTCAGAAACTAGAATCGGTATTGTTGCTACCGTAACCCAAGTCGGATATGCATTAGGAAATCTTTTCATAGTTCCTTTAGGGGATATACTTGAGAGAAAAAAATTAATTTTAATTTTATTGTCTCTCATTTGTATTAACTTAGCTTTAGCCGCTTTCTCAACAGATATGACTTGGCTAATTGCAGCTAATTTTATTCTTGGATTTGTTACAATCATCCCCCAGATTGTAATCCCTTTCGTCTCTCAATACGCCACTGATCAAAATAGAGGTCAAATTTTAGGAAATGTATCTATCGGTCTAGTTTGCGGCATTTTAGGAGCTCGATTAATTAGCGGATTCATTGATATTCACTTCGGATGGCGAACTGTTTATGGGATTTTTTTCATAAGTACTTTCATTCTTATGTTATTAGTGAAAATGTATTTCCCTAAAGGAGATAAGACTCATCACATGCAATATAAAAAGCTTCTCTTTTCTTTCATTCCACTCTTGTTGCAAGAGAAAATGTTACGAAAGGCTTGTTTAAGTCAAGGGATGGTATTTGGAGCTTTCAGTGTTTTTTGGACTACACTTATTTTCTTATTAACTACACATCCTTATCATTACGGAAGCTCTACTGTTGGATTAATCGGTTTAGTAGGAATAGTAGGAGCATTTGCAACACCTATTATCGGGCGCATTATAGATAAAAAAGGAGCCATATTTGCAAACGCTTTATGTACGTCTATTTCATTTTTTTCTTTTTTACTATTTTTGTTTTCAGGGTACTGGTTACCAGGACTCATTGTAGGGGCTCTTTTACTTACAGCTGGCACTCAAGCAAATCAAGTAGCTTGTCAAGCACACCTTTTCCAATTACATCCTGAGAAACGAAGTAGTTTGAACGGCATATACATGGTGGCAACATTTCTCGGTGGGTCTATAGGCTCTTACTTCGGACTGCTCGTCTGGAGCAAATGGCAGTGGACCGGAGTATGTATTCTTGGAATTTCCATGATAAGTATTACACTAATCTCATTTATAAAAATGCCCAATTATACTAGAAGGGAAGATGTATGTAATGAAAGAAACTAGTGTGAATTATGAAAAAGGGATGGGAATTTTAGCAAAAATCTCTCCTGAACATTACCAAAACATCGTAAATAACCTTGCAGATTCTGTTGCACCTGATTTAGGAACATTAGCTGTAGAATTTAACTACGGTCAAATTTTTGCCAGACCAGGTCTTGACTTGAAATCTCGATTACTTGCGACCGTTGCTGGATTAACAGCTTTAGGGAATACTGAACAACTGAAATTTTATATAAACGGAGCTTTAAACGTCGGATGGACAGAAGAAGAAATCATTGAAGTAATGATGCAAATGATTATATATGCCGGATTTCCTGTAGCATTAAACACCATTTTAACGGTTGCTACCGAAGTATTTACAGAACGAAAAACAGATACAATGTAATTAAAAATAAAAAGGTTGAGTCCCCTTCAATGGGTACTCAACCTTTTTATTTATAAATTACTTACGTAACTCCGCACCAAATTTCTCTTCTACCGCTGTTAATACACGGTTATGTGCTTCTGTTACTTCTTCGTCTGTTAATGTACGTTCTGCATCGAAGTAAGTCATAGAGAATGCAAGTGATTTCTTGCCTTCTTCCATTTTTTCACCTTCGTATAAGTCGAATAGTGTTACGTCTTTCAGAAGTTCTCCGCCAGCTTCAGCAATGACTTGCTTCATTTCACCAGCTTTTGTTTCTTTCGTTACTACAACAGCCATGTCACGTGTCATAGATGGGAAACGTGGAATTGCTGCGTAGTAAGTTTCTTCAGCGTCTGCACCGAATACTTTTACAAGAGATAATTCAAATACGAATGTATTTTTCACATCTAATTGTTTTTCTGCTTCTGGGTGCAATTGACCGATGAAACCAATTACTTCGCCATCTAATACGATGTCAGCTGTACGGCCTGGGTGCATACCTTCGCGTTTTGCTGGTGCATATGTGATTTGGTTTGCAACGCCAAGTACGTCGAATAGTCCTTCTAGTACACCTTTCACAACGAAGAAGTCTACTACTTTCTTCTCACCTTGCCATGCATGGTGAAGAGCAAGACCTGTCATAACACCTGCAAGATGTTGTTCTTCTTTCGGAAGTTCTCCTTCTTCTGTCGGTAAGAAGATAGAACCTACTTCGTATAAAGCAACGCTGTCGTTTTTACGAGCGACATTGTATGAAACTGCTTCTAGTAATTGCGGTACTAAGCTTAAACGAAGTTGGCTACGTTCTTCACTCATTGGAAGCGCAAGACCTACAGGCGCCTTTTCGTTTGGCTCAACCATATATTGTTTCGCTTTGTCAGCGCTTGTTAATGAATACGTGATTGCTTCATATAAACCAGCACCCTCTAAGAAGCGGCGTACTTTACGACGTTTCGTTTGTGCTGATGTTAATTTACCACGAGTCATCGTTCCAGAAGGTAATGTAACTGGAATGTGGTCATAACCGTATAGACGGCCCACTTCTTCTACTAAGTCTTCTGAAATTGTAATATCAGGACGACGTGCTGGTACATTCACGTGGAATGTTCCTTCTACTTCTGTGAATGGGAATTTCAAGTTTGTGAACATTGTACCCATTTCACTCGCAGAAATATTTGTACCTAATACACGGTTTACTTTTTCAGCAGTAACAGATACTGTACGCTCTTGTACTTGTAAGTTGTCAGCTTCTACTACACCTTCAAGTGCTTCACCGCCAGCATATTTCGCCATTAAAGCAGCTGCGTGTTGAATTGCTTCAAATGTACGTGTTGGGTCGATTCCTTTTTCGAAACGTGCACTTGATTCACTACGAAGACCTAAGTCTTTTGATGTACGACGTACTGTTTGACCTGCAAAATATGCAGACTCAATTAGAACGTTTACTGTCTCATTTGTAACTTCAGAATCCGCCCCGCCCATTACACCAGCAACAGCTAAAGCTTTCGTGCCGTTTGTAATTACAAGGTGGTGGCTTTGTAATGTACGCTCTTGATCATCTAACGTTTCAATTTTTTCACCTTCTTTTGCAAGACGAACAACGATTTCTTTTGAACCTAATTTATCGTAATCGAATGCATGTAACGGTTGACCGTATTCCATTAAAATGTAGTTTGTAATATCAACTACGTTGCTAATTGGACGAATGCCAGCTGCCATAAGACGAGTTTGCATCCACATTGGTGATGGACCAATCTTTACGTTTTTAACCATTTTTGCAATGTATAATGGGTTTTCTTCTTTCGCTTCTACACTTACAGAAATATAATCAGAAGTTTTTTCTGCTGTTTCTTGTAAGTCGATAGCTGGAAGCTTTACTTCGCGGCCATAAATAGCAGCTACTTCGTAAGCAACACCTAACATGTTTAAGCAATCTGCACGGTTTGGTGTTAAGCCAAGCTCAAGTACTTCATCGTGTAAGTTTAAAATTTCAAGTGCATCTGCACCAACTTCAGCGTCACTTGGGAAGATGAAGATACCATCTGCGTATTCTTTTGAAACTAACTTTCCATCAATACCAAGCTCTTGAAGAGCACAAACCATACCGTGAGAAGCTTCACCGCGTAGTTTTGCTTTTTTGATTTTGAAGTTACCAGGAAGTACAGCTCCAACTTTTGCAACTGGTACTTTTAAACCTTTTGCAATGTTAGCAGCTCCACAAATAATTTGAACTGGCTCTTCTTCACCGATATCGATTAAGCATTTGCTTAATTTATCAGCTTCTGGGTGTTTTTCACATTCTAATACGTGACCAACTACAACACCTTTTACACCTTTATTTAATACTTCAACGCCTTCTACTTCAATACCACTTTTCGTGATTTTGTCTGCTAGTTCTTGTGCTGTTACATCTTTAATATCTACATACTCTTGTAACCAACGATATGATACGAACATACTTATCCTCTCCTTCCCTTACGCTCGTTTGAATTGTTGTAAGAAACGTACATCATTTGTATAGAAATGACGAATGTCATCTACTCCGTATTTCAACATTGCGATACGCTCTGCGCCCATACCGAATGCGAAACCTTGATATTCTTTTGAATCATAACCAGCCATTTCAAGTACGTTCGGGTGAACCATACCTGCGCCTAGAATTTCAATCCAGCCAGTTCCTTTACAAGTGCCGCAGCCTTTGCCATGACACATCATACAAGAAATATCCATCTCTACAGATGGCTCTGTGAATGGGAAGAAACTTGGACGAAGACGGATTTCACGATCTTCACCGAACATCTTTTTCACGAATACTTGCAGTGTACCTTTTAAGTCACTCATACGAATGTTTTTATCAATTACAAGACCTTCAATTTGCATGAACTGATGTGAATGCGTCGCATCGTCGTCATCACGGCGATACACTTTACCAGGACAAATAATTTTAATTGGGCCTTTTTCTTTATTATTTTCCATCGTACGTGCTTGCACAGAAGATGTATGTGTACGTAGTAACGTTTCTTCTGTGATGTAGAATGTATCTTGCATATCACGCGCTGGGTGATCTTTCGGTAAGTTTAGTGCTTCGAAGTTGTAGTAGTCTTTTTCTACTTCTGTTCCTTCAGCTACTTCATAACCCATACCGATGAATACATCTTCAATTTGCTCAACAACAGCCGTTAACGGATGGTGACAACCTGTTTCAACAGGACGACCTGGCAATGTAACATCAATTGTTTCAGTAGCTAATTTCGCTTCAATTACTGCTTTTTCTAAGTTACTAATTTTGTCGTCTAGACGCGTTTGAATCGCTTCACGTACTTCATTTACTAATGCTCCCATACGTGGACGCTCTTCTGCTGATAATTTTCCCATGCCGCGTAATACTTCTGTAATTGGACCTTTTTTTCCTAAATACGCTACGCGTACGTCGTTTAAGCCTTTCAGCTCTTTCGCTTCTTCAATAAGCTCTAACGCTTTTTGCTTTAGCTCTTTTAAACGTGCTTCCATTTTGGAACCCTCCTAATTTTAAAAATAAAAAAACCTCGCTCCCAAAAAGGGACGAGGTAAATTCGCGGTACCACCCTAAATTGACAGAACATGTCTGCCCACTCATTAGTTATAACGATCAATTCTGACCGGAACGCCTTTACATATACATGGTCCTGGCGTCAACTCCAGAGGTGAATTCACTTTCGTCTACCATAAGAATGCTTTCAGTCTACGACATTCTCTCCCTATATGGCGATTTTGTAAGCTACTCTTCTCTATCAACGTTTTTCGTTATTTAACTTTTAATATAATGTACTTCAACTTATTATAAGAAGTTTTTTATTTGTTCGCAACCGGGCTTTGCAAATAATACGTTAAAATCCCTGCTGCAACCGCAACATTTAATGATTCTGCCCCGCCGTAAATCGGAATATACAAGTTTTGATCCGTTTTTGCAAGAATTTCTTGGCGTACGCCATTTCCTTCATTTCCTACAATTAATGCAAAACTGCCAGCCGGCGTTACTTCACCATACGGAACTCCATTTTCAAGAGCTGTTCCATATACAGGAACGTTATTTTCTTTTAACTTGTCTACCCATTCTTCTAAGTTCCCTTTTACAATTGGTAAGTGGAAAATAGAGCCTTGTGTAGAGCGGAGTACTTTACTATTGTAAACATCAACACAACCTTCTCCAAGCACAACGGCGTGAATACCAGCTGCATCAGCTGTACGAATAATTGTTCCTAAATTACCTGGGTCTTGCAGGCCATCTAATAAAAGGAATTTCCCATCAGTAAGAGCTACTTCTTTCTCATGCTTCTCACAAACAGCAAATACACCTTGCGTCGTTTCTGTTTCACGAAGTATTTTTACAATCGCCTCAGGTACGATGTACATTTCCACATCATTAACTGTCCAATCTTTCGGAAGGTCTGTCTGATCTGAAACGATAAGTTCTGTTACAATTCCTGTCTTCAAAGCTTCCTCGACTAAGTGGAATCCTTCTACAAAAAATAAACCTTTTTTATCGCGTTCTTTTTTCGTTTGCAGCTTTTTCCACTGCTTTACACGCGGATTTTGTACTGAATCAATGTTTTTCATAATATGTATTTCCCTCTCTTCTTGTCTTATCATTATAGCCTATTTTTCATACATATTTACATAAAAAAGAACAAAAACTAACGTCAGTTTCAATTCTGAAGAAGAGGTGAAAGCAATGAGTTTTAATTTACGCGGTGCCGTATTAGCGAATGTATCTGGAAATTCACAAGATCAATTACAAGAAACAATCGTCGATGCAATTCAAAGCGGTGAAGAAAAAATGCTTCCAGGTCTTGGCGTTTTATTTGAAGTCATTTGGAAAAACGCTGATGAAAATGAAAAACACGAAATGTTAGAAACACTAGAGCAAGGATTAAAAAAATAAGCAATTTGAAAATCACCTTTGCATAAGCTAAGGTGATTTTTTTGCAGAAAAATTTTTTCTTCTCCTAAACATTTCTACTTTACTAACGAACTATGATGGAGTACAATGTTCAAAATACATTTAAACCGATCGATTTTTCTTCATATACACCATAAGATAAAAGGAGTGAATGTTTTATGCACCGTATTACGCTTGAACAAATTTTTAAACACCACATTACACAAAAATACGTAAACCGTTCTGGAATGGTCCACGCGATCGCTGTCGCTTACCATGCATTTCACCTAGCCAAAAAGCATCACGCCTCAGTCGATGCTGCCACAAAAGCTGGCTTCCTTCATGATATCGGACATCATACGTGGTACACAGGCGGCAAATGGGATTATGACTTATATAAAAAGAATGATATCCATGCAATTAAAGGCGCTGAAAGAGCACATAAATTACTTATTAGATTAGGAGAACATCCAAAACTAGCAAAAGAAATTTCTATTGCAATTCTTCTTCATACAGATTCTTTCTTAGTGGAACAAGAAATTGAAAGAACATCTCTTCAAAATATTATTAAATGGGCAGACGAAGCAGATGAAGAACCGGGCGGAGCGCATCATTATCGAACAATTTCTTATGAAAAAGCACTTAAAGCAATTCAGCAATTAGATCGATTGGTAGAGCGTGAATTGCAAATAGAGCAAGCAAAATTGAATAACAAGACAGAACATAGTTATCAATGAGAAAGAGGCATCACTACAGGGTGATACCTCTTTTATTATTTTATGGAAAATAAACCTTTATCCCGCATTAACGAGCAGTAAGACCCCCACCTCGAAATTCAGCAAAGACGAGGAAGTTAGGTGGAGAATCAACTGCCCGTAAAAGCCCGATTGGTGAGGGCTGATAATCAGTGGGGGATGAACCTCCCCAATGATT
Source organism: Bacillus sp. FSL K6-2944 (assembly GCF_038005385.1). NCBI lineage: Bacteria > Bacillati > Bacillota > Bacilli > Caryophanales > Bacillaceae > Bacillus > Bacillus sp. FSL K6-2944. The sequence goes on from NZ_JBBOTE010000001.1 coordinate 3,376,347, forward strand.
AAAGTTTCACTTTATATGTAATATTTAAATGTTACATTCAAAAACATCTTACTTTATAATTAAATATACAAATATAAAAGAGGTGATTTTACAAATGCAACCCGCTACACAGCTTTCTAATGAACAAAAACACTCGATGTCATGGGGACAATTTATTAGCTCTGTTTTATTCGCCTTTTTTGGAACTGGACTTATTACTATGTTCCTCGCAATGCCATTAACAATTTATACAGCAGGTCTTACAGATAAAAAACAAGTTGCCCTGTATGAATCTATTGCAAATACTGCAAATACCGTATTACAACTAGCTGTATTGTTATTCTTCATTTTTAAATTCGAACCCGCAAAAAAATTACTACTAAAATCTTTTAACTTTAAAACACTGAAAGAATGGCGCACATACGTATACTTACTTCTTTTCTTCGTTATCAACATCATACTCAATTACATCTTGTTAAATTATGTGTTCCAAGACGCAACAAAGCAGCAATCTTCCGCACTAAGCTTAGACGTCTTTAAACAATATCAAATATTATTACTTCTCAGCTTTGCAATACTCACACCCATTTTTGAAGAACTTATTTTCCGTGGTTTTATACTTCGCTTCTTCTCAGAACGCTTTCCATTTTGGATTGCAGCCATCGTAACAAGTTTCTTCTTCGGTATCGCTCATACATACTCACTTGGGGTAATGGTAATTACTTTCTTTATGGGATTATTAATGGCCATTTTATGTAAAAAAACAAAGTCCATTATTCCAGCTATGTTATTTCATATTATGAATAACATGTTGGCATTCTTGAGTTAAAAAGAGGTATCATCGCGATACCTCTCTTTACTCTTTTATCATAACTTCAAACTCTTCTGCGGTTAGCGTTTTTGATAATCCGTATCGTTATTACCCATTTCCTTCAATTTATATATACTCATTAATAATATCCAAAATAAACCTCATGTAGTAAAATATAACTTAATTCACATAAAGGAGTTTACATATGTTCAGTATTATTTGGATGCTTTTCACGCCACTTCTCTTACTATGCGGGATTGCTGGTGGTATTTTTTTAATAGTAACGGGGATTAAATATCGGAAATTACTCGTTGGTTTAATGGGGCTACTTAGCCTATCCTTTGTCACACTACCTTTTGTTCTTTTAAGTGTAGGGATTCATATCGATACAATTTTCCCGATTCCAACTGCTCTTTACTGGACCCTATTTTCTTTAACTGGATTATTAGCAGGGGTAAGTGGAGTACAAGCCAAAATTAAAAGTATACGTAATATGGGATTCATTATTTTTACCATTGGAATATTAGGTGTTATCTTCTGGGAGCTCATGTCTGTAGGTGATTCATTCTATATATAATATTTTTTAGCAACCTACAAATCGGAGGTAATACAGAAGTGTTTGGAATATTAACTTGGATGATTTTAGCTCTTACTTTAATGTTATGCGCATTTATCGTTGGTATTTTTTTAATTATTTATGGTATTAAATATCATAAATCACTCACTATTATAGCTGGTTTAATTAGCATATTACTTATCGTTGTTCCTATCGTTTGTATAGGTTCTGGAATAGATTTAGAGGGGATGGTTCCAATTTCGGGAACTTTATATTGGTGCTTCTTCTCTTTAGCTGGACTATTAGCTATTATAAGCAGCAGGCAAATATCGAGTATTTGTTCTATGGGGATAATTTTGTTTCTAGCAGGGCTGTGCTCCGTAACTGGTTATCATTTTTTATATCTCACTCTTTAAAAAGACAAAAAAGCAGGGAAATTAATTCCCTGCTTTTCTATTTGGTTTATTGCCTGATTGTAAGAAGAACGATAACACCCAAGCGATACCTGCTAGTATCGTTGCGATTAAGAAGGCATCGTTAATACCGTTAATTGCAGATAGCTTTGAAATTTGTCCATATAATAGTTGTGTGCTCATCGCGTCTCCTGCTTGAGCTGATCCAGCTAAGGCCGCTAAGCTTTGACCCATGCCGTGTACTTTATCAACTAAAATTGGGTTTGATGTTGTTAACACGTTGCCGTAATCAGCTACGTGAGCAGTCGTTTGTTGCGTCATAAGTGTAATTAAAATAGCTGTTCCGATTGAACCCGCTACTTGTCTTGACGTATTTTGCGTTGCTGTACCGTGAGAAATTAATTTCATCGGCAGCGCGTTCATACCAGCTGTCATAATTGGCATCATAATGAATGACATACCAATTGAACGTATAATGTAATCCGTCATAATAACGCTATACGGCGTATCCATCGATAATTTTGTAAATTCATATGTCGCATACGTCGTAATTGCCAATCCAATTATCGCTAATGGACGAATACCATATTTATCGAATAATTTACCCGCTACTGGTCCCATGATCCCCATAATTAATGATCCTGGAAGAAGTAGTAAACCAGATTCAATTGGCGTAAAGCCACGAATGTTTTGCAGATATACTGGAAGCAATAACATACCTCCGAATAATGCCATCGTAACGATTGCATTAATTACTAAAGTAAAAGTAAATACTGGATATTTAAATACTTGTAAATCAAGCATTTTATTGTCCGTTGTTAACTCTCTCCAAATAAATAACGCTAAACCAATTACACCGATAACAAGTGAAATAATGACTTCTGCACTAGTCCAACTATTATTTCCAGCTTCACTAAATCCGTACAATAAGCTTCCTAGTCCAATACTTGAACTAACCACACCGAATATATCTAATTTCGTTTTAGACACCGGCTGAGCTAGTGTAAAGAATTTTAAAGATAGGAACGTAATAATTAAACCAATAATAAACATCGCATAGAACATTAAGTTCCAGCTATAGTTTTCAATCACCCAACCTGTTACAGTTGGTCCGATAGCTGGTGCTAAAATCATCGCTACACCTAGTAATCCCATCGCCGCTCCGCGTTTATGAGGCGGGAATAACGTCATGAAGATATTCATACCAACCGGCATTAAAATACCCGCACCAACTGCTTGAATTACGCGACCTGTCATCATCATTGTAAAGTTTCCTGAAGTAGCACAAATGATAGATCCTACCGTGAAGAATAACATTGCTGCTACAAATAATTTACGATACGTAAATCGTGAAACTAAAAAGGCACTAATCGGTACTAAAATACCATTTACAAGCATGAAGCCTGTAATTAACCATTGTGCTGTTGAAGTTGATACATTAAATTCATTCATTAACGGAGGTAATGCAACGTTAATGATTGTTTGGTTTAAAATAGAAACGAACATGCCGAGAATTAATACAGCTACAACTGCTTTTACGTTCACATTCTCTACAGGCATAGACATTTGTTTTTTCGGCACTTCTTTTTCTTGTTTTACTTCTTCTTGCTTTCCTGTTTCTAACTCAACTACATTAGAAATTTCCGATTCTTGCTTTCGTTCAATTTCTTTCTCTTCTGTTTCAACTTTACTTACTTCTATTTTACTTACGGCTGGGACTTGTTCTTCTCCCATTTTCGTTTTTTTCTTTCGTAAAAGACGATTTACAAGGAAGAAGACGATTATACAAAATAGTGCATATCCTGCAATTACAATTGAGGACATCTCATCTCCCCCTTACTTATGAATACGAACTGTCACATTCATGCCAGGAACAATATTTACTGATTTGCTATGATCTAAAGAAATTTTAACTGGTACTACTTGTGTTACTTTCGTATAGTTCGCTGTTGCGTTGCTTGATGGCAACATAGAGAATGTATTCGCTGTTGTTAAGCCAACTTGTTCTACTTTTCCTGTTAACGTTGTATCTGGGTATGCATCTACATACACATCTACATCTTGACCTTTTTGAACATCATCAACATCTGTTTCTTCAATGTTTGCTGTTACCCATAAATTGTTCATATCAAATGCATAAGCAATCGGGCTACCCGCTCCAACGAAAGCATTTGTTGTCGCGTTTGATTGTACAACTGTTGCATTTTGTGGAATTGTTACATCTACTGTTTGTTCTCCATTAGCTGCCGCTACAGTAACAGTACCTAATTTATCGTTCTCATTATAATTTTTTCCTACTTCAGCTTTCCAGTCAGTTAGTTTACCTGCTACTGGTGAAGCAACCGGAATTACCTTTCCATCAATCTTTGCATTGTCTGTTTTTAAGTAATTTTCCGTTTGATTGTAATAGTAATAACCGCCAATACCGCCGCCAACTAGTACAATTAATGTGATAATGTTGATAATTACCATTCTTCGAAACTGATTCATTGCATTCCTCTCCTTATATCGCATATAATTTTTTTCTAAACTATTTATGTCCTTATTGTTTAGATTGTTTAATTGTTAATTATATTAACCTTTTAACAAAAAAATCACACCATCTGCAGCGTAAATCGAAACTTCTCTACCTGCGAGCGGTGCTGATTTCTGAAGGACTATCGTTTATAATTATAAATAATTATTTTGAATCTACAACCGACAATTTACGTATGAAATGTCGTTTAAACAACAATATAATACCAATATGTTGTTTAAGTATAGAAAATTAAACGAGGGGAAATAAAAATGTCTATTAAAAATACAAATGATCCACGTGTAAAACGGACGAGACAACTCATACAGGATGCTTTTGTCGCTTTAGTAGGCGAAAAAGGTTTTGAAAATGTTACTGTGCAACATATCGCAGAACGCGCTCCTGTAAACCGCGCTACATTTTATAGCCATTACCACGATAAATATGACTTACTAGACAAAAGCATTGAAGAAATGTTAGAAAAGCTAACTGAAGTAATTAAACCGAGAAATAGAAATAAAGAAGATTTCCAACTAACATTTGATTCGCCACATCCAAGTTTTTTGGCCTTGTTCGAACATATTGCAGAAAACACTAACTTCTATAACGTCATGCTTGGTGATAAAGCTGCTGGAAACTATACGTATAAGATGATGAAAGCAATTCAAACGCATTTAACATTAAGCCTCTCTATTTCACAACCTAACGATGAAAAACTAATGGTTCCACGCGATATTCTCATTAGTTATGTTACTGGTGCCCACCTAGGAATGATTATGTCATGGCTAAAAAGAGGGATGATATATACCCCGCATTTTATGGCGATGCAATTAACTCGTTTAATTATTTTAGGGGCTCATACTGCTGCAGGATTAGAAAGGCCTTTTTAAAACATAAAAAAGCGAAGGAGAAGCTCCTTCGCTTTTTCTATTAATTAAATGTAATGTTATGTACAGCCTCTTTATCAAGACGTTTAATAACTTCTACAATTAACTTCACTGCATTTTCATAATCATCACGATGTAACATTGCCGCATGAGAATGGATATAGCGCGTTGCAATTGTAATTGCCATAGAAGGAATACCATTTACAGCAATGTGAATCGCACCCGCATCCGTTCCTCCGCCTGCTACTGAATCATATTGATACGGGATTTGTAATTCATCAGCAACATCAACTACGAAATCACGTAAACCTGTATGTCCAATAACAGAAGCATCATATAAAATGATTTGTGGTCCATCGCCCATTTTACTTTGTGCTTCTTTTGACGTTACACCCGGTGTATCTCCAGCGATACCAACATCTACTGCGAACGCGATATCTGGTTTAATATAATTCGCAGATGTTTTTGCGCCACGAAGACCAACTTCTTCTTGTACAGTTCCAACGCCATATACAACATTTGGATGCTTTTCATCTTTTAATTGTTTTAATACGTCAATTGCAATTGCACAACCGATTCGGTTATCCCATGCTTTTGCAAGTAACATTTTTTCATTCTTCATCACTTGGAATTCAAAGTAAGGTACAACTTGATCTCCTGGTCGTACGCCCCACTCCATCGCTTCTTCTTGGCTAGAAGCACCGATATCGATGAACATGTCTTTAATTTCAACTGGCTTTTTACGAGCTTCTGGAGGTAAAATGTGCGGTGGTTTTGAACCAATTACACCTGTTACATCTCCTTTACGCGTTACAATCGTCACGCGTTGCGCAAGCATAACTTGTGACCACCAGCCACCAACCGTTTGGAAGCGAAGGAAACCTTTGTCATCGATTTGTGTAATCATAAATCCAACTTCATCTAAATGACCTGCAACCATAATTTTCGGGCCGTTTTCTTCCCCTACTTTTTTCGCAACTAAACTCCCTAAATTATCAGTAGAAAGTTCGTCCGCAAACGGCTCAATATATTTCTTCATTACTTCACGTGGTTCACGCTCATTACCAGCAATACCACGTGCATCTGTTAATTCTTTTAGCATTGTCAATGTCGCGTCTAATTTTGTCATTGCCAACACCCTCCTTTTTCTTCAGTCAATTCATTATACAATAATTAAATTGAAATATTCAAAAATTAAATTAGTATCCTTGTGTTTGACGCTGATGATTTACTTCATTTTTATCTAAATATGCTTTTTCAATCTCTTCTTGTTCAAATTCAAGTGCTTGTCCAAGTCGAAGATAGCTCGTAAATAATTCAATATAGTTTGTAATAGATGGTTGATCTGTAAAACGAATTACTTTCGCATATGTGTCTAAGAAAATTTCCACTTGTGTTTTATTCGTCTGTGCACATTTATAGAATAGGAAGTTTTTATCAATACCTAAATCAATTCCGATTGATAAAATAAAATGCAAACCATCTACGTATTCTTCTAATATTACTTCACGTTCTGATGCTGGTTTGTTGCTCCAATATTTAAAACAACGTGTTTCATTTGCAAGTTCTCCAATTTCTACAAGAAGAGCTAGCATTTTTTCTTTTAACAATTTTTTCGGTTGTAAGTCATGTTCTTTTGCAATACGGTCATCTAATTCTTTTTGTAATTTAAATAGTTGTAGTAAGTCCATTCTATTGTCCTCCTCCAACATCGCATTTTACGCAACAATGTTGTTTCATCTCAAAGTTCATTATTATGTTTCAGTTCTTATGAATAAGTCAGCTATCTAACTCTTTATAAAATAGCTTGTCCTTAATTTACAAATACGTTTCAGTCATCGCTCTTAAATTGTTCATCTGATGAAAGTTCCATATCATCTTTCCATTATAGCAGTGTCGTTTCAGCTAGGAAAGATACTCTTCTTTCCAAACGAGCAGAATTGAAAAAAGCCAGGAGTATTCTCCTGACTTCATATGTATATTCTTCTATACTGCTATAACTTTTATATTGATTTTGTCATATTGATAACAACATAGCCGTTAATCTTTAGAATTTCTTTCACTTCTAACTTCTATTTGAATACAAATAAAAAAACCTTAGAAGAAAATTCTTCTAAGGTTTCAACTAATTAATTAGTTAATGTTGTTTTTTGCAACTGTTGCTAATTCAGCGAAAGCTTTTTCGTCATGAACAGCTAAGTCAGCAAGCATCTTGCGGTTAACTTCGATGCCAGCATTTTTAAGACCGTGCATTAAGCGGCTGTAAGAAAGACCATTCATACGAGCTGCTGCGTTGATACGTGTAATCCATAATTTACGGAAGTCACGTTTCTTTTGACGGCGGTCACGGAATGCATACATTAGAGATTTCATAACCTGTTGGTTAGCAACCTTGAATAATGTATTTTTTGAACCGTAGTAACCTTTTGCTAATTTAATTACTTTTTTACGACGTTGACGAGTAACTGTACCACCTTTTACTCTTGGCATAATATTACCTCCTAATTGTTCTATATATCAGCCGAACTTATTTTAAGTTGTCAAGCATTTGACGAATGCGTTTGAAGTCACCAGCGCTTACTACACCAGCTTTACGTAGTTTACGTTTAGCTTTTGTAGATTTGTTAGCGAATAAATGGCTTGTGTAAGCGTGAGAACGTTTCAGTTTACCTGATCCAGTCTTTTTGAAACGCTTTGCAGCGCCGCGATGAGTTTTTTGTTTAGGCATAGGTATTTCCTCCTCTATCTATTACTTATCGTTTTTCGGTGCTAAAACTAAGAACATACTGCGTCCTTCCATTTTAGGCTTAGATTCAACTGTGCTAACTTCAGCACAAGCTTCTGAGAAGCGATCTAAAACACGTTGACCGATTTCTTTATGAGTAATGGCACGTCCTTTAAAGCGAATTGATGCTTTAACCTTGTCGCCTTTCTCTAAAAACTTGATAGCATTACGAAGTTTTGTGTTAAAGTCGTGTTCATCAATTGTTGGACTTAAACGAACTTCTTTCATGCTAATTACTTTTTGATTTTTGCGCTGCTCTTTTTCTTTCTTCTGTTGCTCAAAGCGGAATTTACCGTAGTCCATAATGCGGCATACTGGCGGTTTCGCATTTGGAGCAACTAATACTAAATCAAGATTAAGATTTGCAGCTAAGTCTAAAGCGTCATTACGAGACTTGATTCCAAGTTGATCGCCATTTGCGCCAACTAAACGTACTTCACGTGCACGAATTTGCTCGTTAATCATCATATCCTTGCTAATAGTAAGCCACCTCCAAGGTTTTCTCAGAACATATTTTGTAGTCATAGAACCCGAACAAAAAAAGTGCGGGCATACGACACCCACACTTGTAAAATCTTAAGTAAGAAATACATTTACCTGTTAACTGCGAATGCGTCCATCAGGTGAGAAGCGGGTGCTTCTACTTGTTCCACAAAACAATATTCTATTATCCTTGATGAGTTTATCATAGGACATGACGTCTGTCAAGAAGACGCGATGTGTTTTACTAACAACAAGAAATATTGTAACAAACAACTAACATACTTGCAATACTTTTTTATGATAAGTGTTACATGGTTATTTTTTCTAATTTTTCTCAAGTATATTACATAAAAAAGCCGCGGTATACCGCGGCTTTTTCTTATCGTTTTCCTTCTACTTTAATCATGTCAACAAAAGCATCTAATGCGATTGTTTCTGATTTTTGTTCACCATATTTACGTACGTTTACGCCGTTTTCAGTTACTTCATTGTCACCTACTACAAGCATGTACGGAATTTTTTGCATTTGTGCTTCACGGATTTTGTAACCGATCTTCTCTTCACGAGTGTCTAATTCAACACGGATACCAGCACGACGCAATTCGTCTTGTACTTTCTTCGCATAGTCTAAATGTACTTGCGGAGAAACTGGAATTACTTGTACTTGAACTGGAGCTAACCATGTTGGGAATGCACCTTTGTATTCTTCAATTAAGAAGGCTACAAAACGTTCCATAGTTGATACAACACCACGGTGAATTACAACTGGACGATGTTGTTTACCGTCTTCACCAACGTATGATAATTCAAAGCGTTCTGGAAGCAAGAAGTCTAATTGTACAGTTGAAAGTGTTTCGTCTTTTCCAAGAGCAGTACGAACTTGAACGTCAAGTTTTGGACCGTAGAATGCCGCTTCACCTTCAGCTTCATAGTAATCAAGACCCATTTCATCCATAGCTTCTTTTAACATACCTTGTGCTTTTTCCCACATCTCATCATCCGCATAATACTTTTTAGTATCTGCTGGGTCGCGGTAAGATAGACGGAATGAGTAGTTCTCTAAACCGAAATCTTTGTACACTTCTAGAGTTAAGTTTACAACACGTTTTAACTCTTCTTTAATTTGATCTGGACGAACGAAAATATGCGCATCGTTTAAAGTCATTCCGCGTACACGTTGTAATCCAGATAACGCACCTGACATTTCATAACGGTGCATTGTTCCAAGTTCCGCAATACGGATTGGTAATTCACGGTAGCTGTGAATATCATTTTTATAAACCATCATATGATGAGGACAGTTCATTGGACGAAGAACTAATTCTTCGTTATCCATTTCCATTGATGGGAACATGCCATCACGGTAGTGGTTCCAGTGACCAGAAGTTTCATAAAGCTCTCTGCTTCCTAGTACTGGAGTATATACGTGATCATAGCCTAAGCTTGCTTCTTTATCAACGATATAACGCTCGATAATACGACGAATTGTTGCACCCTTTGGTAACCAAAGTGGTAAACCTTGTCCTACTTTTTGGCTATTAGTAAATAGTTTTAATTCTTTACCTAATTTACGGTGATCGCGCTCTTTCGCTTCTTCAAGCATACGTAAGTGCTCATCTAATTCCGCTTTTTTAACGAATGCAGTACCGTAAATACGTTGTAGCATTTTATTATTGCTATCGCCGCGCCAGTAAGCACCTGCAACGCTTAATAATTTAAACACTTTAATTTTCCCTGTAGATGGAAGGTGAACACCACGACAAAGGTCGAAGAATTCGCCTTGCTCATAGATTGAAATAACTGCATCTTCTGGAAGATCGTTAATTAAATCTAATTTTAACTCATCGCCGATTTCTTCAAAGCGACGAATTGCTTCTGCACGTGGTACTTCATGACGAACGATTTCTAAGTTCTCGTTCACGATTTTTTGCATTTCTTTTTCGATTTTCTTGAAGTCTTCAACTGTAATTGCTTCTTCCATATCAATATCGTAGTAGAAGCCATTTTCAATTACTGGACCAATGCCGAGCTCAACCTTAACATCTTTATATAAACGTTTTAACGCTTGTGCTAAAAGGTGGGCTGTTGAATGGCGTAAAATATATAGGCCATCTTCAGAATCTAATGTAATGATAGAAACTGCACCATCTTCTTCGATTGGTGTAACAAGATCGATCATCTCATCGTTTAATTTTCCAGCTACAGCTTTTTTCTTTAAGCCTGGGCTAATAGAAGCTGCGATTTCTTCAGTTGTTACGCCTTTTGGAAACTCCTTCACAGCTCCATCAGGGAAAGTAATTTTAACTACATCTGCCATCACTGGTCACTCCTCTTTTTCTCAAAATAAAAAACACTCATCCCGTAAAAAGGGACGAGTGTTGAATTCGTGGTTCCACCCTTGTTCCAATTAACATAATTGTTAATTGCTCAAGTTCAACATAACGGTGTTGTCCGTTAGCAATTACTAGAAAAACCGTTCACTGCTAAAGTTTAGAGGTGGTAAGTAATAATCCCGTACTAGGAAGCTCACACCCTAAGGCTTCCCTCTCTGAAAATCGTAGAAAACTACTCATGTCCTCATCATGACATTTCAATATATTTCATTTATGTAGGTAATTATATGCTCAAAAACTTAGAAAATCAAGGGCGTTACCTTTATTTTTTAAATTTTTCACATTGCGCTCAAAATCATGTAATCCATGTAATTGGACCCGTTCTTGGAACACATTTCGCAAAGTAATAATCATATTATGGTCTTGTTCTTTCGTATATAAATAAATCTTTTTAGGCGAAATAGAAAGAAGCGGCGCAATTACTTTCGTATCAATATATACATCATTTTGCTTTAATAATTCCTCATCTATATATTGGACCAACTTCTCCTGTTTTAAACGTCTACCTTTATCATCATAAAAGATAAAGCTTTCATCAAAAATAAGATGCACGCAAGACAAACGTGATTTACGGCTACTTACTTGTTGCCGAAGCGTCTCAATGAACATTTGGTATTCTTGCTCCATCTTATATTCATCAATTGCCACTTCCGCAAGTTTAGCCACCATTTCCCTATATGTACGAAGACGAAAACGGATATATGATGAAAACGAGAATGAGAGCGGATCACAAAGCCAATTATTTAAAGAAGACTTAATATATGACTCAAATGCGTTACGCGTTAAATCCTGAGCTACACCTTTTCTTCTTCCCTTTAAAATCTCATGTGCCATGTGCAATATTTGATGACACTCTTCTTGTTCTTCATAAAAAAACTTTTCTTTTAAAATCGTATAAATCCACTCATTTTGTTTCACATTCACAATGAAATACACCATTACTGGCAATAAGATCTTTTCAATATAATTCGATTCACGTACTGGTATGTGAATCACCACTTTTTGTTCCTGTAAATACACACTCGTTTCCTTATATAATACTTCCGCTCTTTTCAGCAATTGTCTATATACGTGCATAGCATCATTTTTTTCTTCGAAGCAAATTTCAATCACTTTTGTCCCCCCTTTTATCCCCGCTCTAAAGGACTGTATCTATACGTTACAAATCCTATAAGAGTCCGTTCCGCGTGAAGTTCACTCTTAGTAGAATTACATTTCCTATCGTTAGAAAATCCACTCAATATGGCTTGCTAATTTTATATATATTAAGGGAGGGAGAAAAAAATGATACAAGCTACTATGAATTTTTATTGTATACTTTACTTATCAATAAAATGAGGTATCAGAATGTTTGAATATAAATTCGTAAAAGTCGAATTACATTGGGGGTTCACTCGCTCAAAACCAGCTGAAGACTACCAAGAAATTATTCAAGAACATGCTAGAAATGGCTGGAGGTTCGTACAGATTGTTGCCCCTACGATTGGCAGTTCTGGACAACCTGAATATTTCGACCTCATATTTGAAAAGAAAATATCACTATAATACAAAAGAGCAAGCTTCTCAGCTTGCTCTTTTACTTATGACGACGGTTTTTCCCACCAATCGGAATTGGTTTCGCTAAATATTTAATTCGTTCCATAATACGTGCTGCCTTCATTTCTTCAGCCTCGCCACGCTGCGTATACGTTAAATGGTGTTCCAGTTGTTTAAAATCAAAATTAGACGTAAAGAACGTCGGTAAGTTTTCTAACATACGGAATTGTAAGATTGCACCGAGTACATCGTCACGGACAAAGCTTGACATCGCTTCTGCCCCGATATCATCTAACATTAAAACTTGTACGCGTTTAACCGCATCAATCTTCTCACCAATCGAATTATCTTGAATTGAACTTTTAATTTCACGTAAAAATTCCGGGAAGTATACGAGCATCGAACTTATTTTCTTTCGAGCAAGCTCGTTCGCTATTGCTCCTAACAAATACGTTTTTCCTACACCAAATTTACCGTACAAATATAAACCTTGTGCTTTTTTACCTGGTTCATATGTACTTAAAAATTCATTCGCTGCACCAATCGCATCGATACGTGCATTTAAATCAGAAGGATCTAAGTTTTCCATAGTTGCCTGTAAAATATCCGTTGGCATATATACACTTTGAACAAGTTTTTCATATTTCTTTCTCTCGTCATGCGCTACTTTTCTAACGCAGCGATCGTATTGAATATCAATCATCTTCCCTTGAATAACAAGCTTTGGCTCGTACCCTTGTAGCATATTTTTACATGAGCCTAAATCCGGACAATCCACGCAACCTACACTTTGTCCAATATATTCATATAACTTCACAAGACTGCGCTCAATCATAGAAGTCGTTACTTCACCCTTATGTTCATCTATAAATTCTTTCACACGCGGATGCGCCATTACTTCTGCCTTTAATACTTCATATCTATTTTTAAAGTTTTCATTTTCCATTAATTTTGCAAATGAATTTTGAATATGCTCCATTTTCTCACCTGTTATGAAGTGACCTTTGTCAATAGTTTTTCACCCATAATATTTTTCTTGATGGCATACAAAAGCTTCAGAAATAAGATCTATCGACAGTTAACCACTCTGTTATTCGTGGATTGGTTACCTCAGGTTAATGGTTCGTCGTTAGGCTCTTATAATCTCACTGCGTGGATCACACCTTTTCAAATTCTAATAAATAGCTTGTTTATCAGAATTTCAGCCATGCCAGAAGAGGTGAGTCATAGATAGCCAGACCTGTAATTCACTATCTCTGAAGCTCATCTATGCCATCAATTGATACCTTTGGTTTCTAACTATGAATGAATCAATCAACTTCATATCCTTCCCTCTTTATTTTCGGTGAATTTTACCTGTTTCTAATCCCCATATAAAACACCCCAGTTCTCTTGCGATAGCTGTAACGGCAACATTTCTAGGTTTCCCTTGATATATCATGCGATAATATTTTCTTTGTAACCTTTCTACAGCCTGATCCGCATAAGCAATCACTTCGCTTCGTTGCCCTTTTTGTCTTGCTTTCACTCGCTTCGATTTTAATCCGATTGTTCCTTTTACCAACGCATTTGCACATTCTACAAGAGTAGACCTAACGGTCGAATTTCCTTGTTTTGTAATCGAACGTCGACTGATTTTTTCTCCACTTGAGCTTTCGCTTGGTGTCAATCCTACATAAGCCATAAATGCTTTAGCCGTGGGAAAACGAGTGAAGTCTGCAATTTCCACATGAACAGTCATTGCCGATGTTGTATCTATACCTTTTAAGCATCTTAAATTTGCGATTGGTTCTTCGTACCTTTCACGATGAGATAATTCTTCTAATCTCAGACTGAACCGCTCAATTTTATCGACTAGAACATCATACTGTAATAGGTATTCGCCTAACGTTTCTTTGAATAATCCTTGTAGATCAAGATTCTTTAACCATTTCATATAAGCGATTGTCCAGCTTGATTTCCCTTCATACACATAGCCATGCCTTAAAAGGAATGCTTTTATCTGTTGTTTTATTTTTTTCAAAGATGTTTTAAAATCACCTAACATGCGGATATACTCTTTCACGGCAACATCCTCTTCTTCTGGAACATATACTTCTTTATAGGTGCCATTTGCTAAATTAAGAGCAATCATTTTGGCATCGAATTTATCATTTTTAACCATTTTATTTTTTGATGAACTGTACATTGTTGTGGGAGCTAAAATATCACAATCAATTCCATTTTGTTCAAGAAGATTATGAAGTGAATACCCTAAACAACCAGCCTCATATCCAGCTTTAATTTTTATATCTTCACCATATTTTGTTTTCAGTTTCTCAACGAATTTTTTTACGAGAGATACATTTGAAGCACATCGTGCTTCTCTTACAATTTCCCCAGTTGTTCCGTGTAGTGCACATAAGCTAAAACTTTCCTTGTGGACATCCATCCCAATATAGATTATATTTTCCATAGTGGCCTCCTATTATCATAGGGTATAACCCCATTCATAATGTTTTCATTCATTATTATGGGTTAAAATCCCTGACTTGATAATCTAGGAGGTCGCTTCATATTATCTCAAAGAGCGTTCATTCTCTTCTATTAATCACGCTTATATTTTTTTAACACTTCTTCTAGTCGTTTTCGTTCATCTTCTAGCGTACTTGCATCTTTTTCTACACTTACATCTTTCTTCACTGTTTCTTTCTCTTGTTCTTTCGGCTCTTCTTCCTTAAGCCAATCTGGCACCATTTCTTTCCGCACCGTTTTCTTCGCCGTACGGCCTTTTTTCTTCGTCTCAGCCCACTCTTGATATTGACGGTTCTCTTCTTTCGCTAACGCCATCGCGTCCGCTACTGTACCGACCTTTTTACGTGCCCAATGCCCAGCAATCTTCTCGACATACGTTTTCGCAAGTTTCATATCTGAGCGTAGCATAACGTAATAAATAAGTACATTCACAACTCCTGGTGTCAATTTTTGATTAATCATGACATCTTCAACGATCTGCAAGTCCGCTTTCGTTGCCTCTGCACCACCAGAAATCTCTTTCAATAGTTGTTTTGGTGAGATTTCCTCTAGCTGCTTTATTAGCATCTCCTCTTGCGATGAAGGCTCTTTCTCTTTCATCGTACGTGCAGCATGAGGCTGTACTCTTTCACTTAATACCGGTAATGCTTGACCATTTTCAAATTGATACCAATCGCGCGCTCCTTTTCTAAGCCTTTCCATATCAATTGTTTGCATCTCTGTCACTGCACCAAGAACGATATTTTGCATCGATAACACATCTACACCATACACGTAAGCAAGTGTTATAACGCAGTCTCTCACTTGATCTGTAATCGCTTTTTTAGGAACAAGAGCGGACAATCCATCTACAAATAAAGAGAAATCAAAGAAATCATTCCAAACTTTCGGAGCGTCTCCCTTCTCGTTACTTGGCATAGTTGTCGTTTTTGGAATACGAAGGTCTTCTTGCGCATGCTCAAGTTGTCCTGGATTAAACGAACCAAACACATCATTGAAAGAACGCGTAACATTTTCATAAGAAACAAAATCAAATTCTTCTTCTAAGAAATATTGCTTTACTTGATTATATTTTGTCCTGCTCAATCGATTGTATAAAAAGATACTTAAAACAATATCATCAAAAAACTGCTTCGGAGATAAAGGTGGTTGCAACTCATATATGAACATTCGAATATCTTTTTCTTTCTTAATATATACCTTCAAAAGCCCAATTGCCTCTAACTTTACTCGTTCCTCATATACTTCAGGAAGTTGCATTTGCATAGTCACCATAAGGGAATGATGCGTATTCTCTTTTCCAAATACACGATCTTGCTCAAGCTCTCCCCATAGTGTCATGTATAAGCTAAAAGCTCTACTACCTATTAACGGCTGATACAACATCGTTAACACTTTTCGGTCGTAATTGTGCAGTAGTCCTTTCGCACTTACTTTATAACGATCAATCGGCAATAGCTCCATCCATGACTGTTTTTCCATTCTTGCTTTTCCTTTCTCTCATCCAATCTATCCTCTACTTCATTCGTTCTATCTTCATTATATAAATTCTTAGTGAAAAAGAGCTATTAGCTTGCGCTTCTAGCTCTCTTATCCTATTACTTACGGTATGTAAAGAGAATAAAATACAACTTCTACTCTCTTTCTTTTTGCAGTATATCTTTTAATTCTTCAATAAATACATTTAAATCTTTAAATTGACGATATACAGAAGCAAAACGTACGTAAGCAACATCATCAATATCGCGAAGTTCTTCCATAACAATTTCACCAATCATATCACTTTTCACTTCTGATATACCTAAATTACGCAGTTCACGTTCCACGCTTTGTGTTACTTCTTCTAATTGCCTTAAAGATACTGGTCTTTTTTCACACGCTTTAATTAAACCGCGTAAAATCTTTTCTTTATTAAACTCTTCTCGTGTGCCTTCTTTTTTTACAACGATAAGAGGTGACTCTTCTACCCTTTCAAAGGTCGTAAAGCGACTTAAGCAGCTTTCACACTCTCTCCTTCTTCGAATAGAGCGCCCCTCGTCTACCGGACGCGAATCTAACACTCTTGTACCATTATGAGAACAGGATGGACAACGCAATTCATTCACTCCTTTACACTATACTCTTTATTTTTCTCTACTCACTTCACCTAAAATATATATACAATATTATATAACTCATTCTAACTCTCTTACCACTTTAAGTTCCAGCGCATCACTTTATCATCTCATCCTTAAAAATAAGATGGTATATAGGGCACTACCTCATTTGCAAGAGTCCAATTTATTCAACTAACGAGTACGTTATATTTTCCCTTTTTTATAAACTAAAAAAGAGGTGCATTATACACCTCTTTACATTTTAAATCAATTATGTTCTTTTTTAAAGAGCTTTTGTTTCTCTCTGCTTAATTTCGAAGCTACCAGTGCCTCGAGGAAGCTCGATGCTCTCACGCGTTTTCGCGTTTAAACCTTCTGCAATATATTCTGCAGCAACATTTGGATCAATACGATCCCCACAAGTATAAACATCAATACTTGCGTAACCGTGCTCCGGAAAGCTATGAATTGTTAAATGTGATTCTGAGATAATTACTACTCCACTTACACCTTGTGGTGCAAATTTATGGAAAGCAACCTCACGCACTTCAGCACCAGCTCTTAGTGCTGCATCCACAAATAATTGTTCAATATACGGCATGTCATTAAGCTTGTCGAAATCGCAATCCCAAAGTTCAGCGATCACGTGACGACCCATCGTCTCCATAGTATCCATTCTACAGTTCCCCCTTGTAAATTTATTCTAACTGTTCGAATTGAAAACTAATTTGCAATTTGGCTTGCTCCACTACCACGGGGGAAAGTTAGTCCAGAGAGGTCCTAACCCTTTAAGTAGTGACTACGTACCTCAGCTCTTAAGTTTACGAGTGTTAGTATACTTTGTTTATTTTCATTTTGCAACAACAGTTTTTTCGATTTTCTGTCATATTTTCCTCTTTACTTTTCCCTAAAAAAAATAAACGATTCACAAATGCAGTAATCACAACGTTTCGTGGTATGTCCACTTTTTAAAATATACTTATATAATTTTTTTCCTTTTCAGAAAAAATTAAAAAAAGAGGGCAAATATCGCCTTGCCCTCTCCTCCCTTATTCACTTAAATGTGTTGCACATTTTCTTGTTTCGCTAACTCTTCAACAACTAACGTTACAAGATCTACAACACGACGAGAGTAACCCCACTCGTTATCATACCAAGCAAGTACTTTCACTTTACGATCACCCATTACCATTGTAGATAAACCATCGATAATAGCTGAGTGTGTATTTGTATTAAAGTCGATAGATACTAAAGGCTCTTCGCTGAATTCTACAATACCTTTTAACGCACCGTTTGCAACAGTTTTGAATGCATCGTTAATAGCTTCAACTGTCACATCGCGTTTTACATCTACTACTAAATCAACAAGAGACACGTTTGGTGTTGGTACACGAAGTGCCATACCATGAAGTTTTCCGTTTAAATGTGGAAGAACTTTTGCTAGCGCTTTCGCAGCACCTGTCGTTGTCGGAATGATTGATTGTCCGCAAGCACGTGCTCTTCTTAAATCTTTATGTGGGTTATCAATATTTTTTTGGTCATTTGTATAAGCGTGAACTGTCGTCATTAAACCGTTTTCAATTCCAAACTGCTCATCTAACACCTTCACAACAGGCGCTAAACAATTTGTTGTACAAGATGCATTTGAAATAACAGTATGTTTTGTAATATCTAATTGGTCTTCGTTCACACCAACTACAATTGTTACATCTTCATTTTTACCAGGCGCTGTTAAAATAACTTTTTTCGCTCCAGCTTCAACGTGAAGAATTGCTTTTTCTTTCGAATTAAATTTACCAGTTGCTTCAATTACAACTTCAACACCTAAATCTGTCCAAGGCAATTCCTTTGGATCGCGGTTGTTTAAAAGGCGAATCATTTTTCCATCAACTAATAAGTGATCTTCAAATGCTTCTACTGTTCCGTCAAACTTGCCATGAACTGTATCATATTTAATTAAGTGTGCTAACGTTTCAGATGGATAGCTTGCATTGATTGCTACAATTTCGAATGCGCTTTCTTTTATTGCTTGACGAAATACCATTCTCCCAATACGTCCAAATCCATTAATTGCCACACGAGTCATAATATGTTATCCCCCTTGAATGCGTTATACTATTTATCTCCAATCCCAATAATAGTATAACACAAAAAGGGGATATGTCACTAAGCATTTTCATTAATTTCACAATTTTTTAGTCAATAATGTTCCACTTTTTTAAAATTACCTGCAATTGTGTTTTCGTTTCCATAATTGTGCCATCATTATTTATCACTTCATCTGCATTTTTCACTTTTTCTTCTAACGGCATTTGAGATTGAATACGAGCTGTTGCTTCTTCTTCTAAAAAGTTATTTCGTTTCATTAAACGTTCTAATTGCGTATGCGGCTTAACCGCTACAACTAAAATGCGGTCAACGAGACTTGTTAATTTGCTTTCAAATAAGAGAGGAATATCTAACACAACCGCTTGCATACCTTCTTTTATGTACATTTCCTTTTGCCTATTCATTTCCTCACGCACTGCAGGATGAACAATTTTATTTAACTGCAATCGTTTTTCTTCATTATAGAAAACGACACTTCCTAGTTTTGGACGATCTAGTTCTCCATCCTCTTGTAACACTTCCGTTCCAAATACTTCTACTATTTTGTTATATGCTGGTTTTCCTCGCTCTACAACTTCTCTTGCGATAATATCTGCATCAATAACTGGTATGCTCAGTTCACGAAACATTTGAGACACTGTACTTTTTCCGCTTGCAATGCCTCCCGTTAATCCAATTACTACTGTCATAATAATCCTCCTCATAATAAAAGGCGCGAAACTAATGTTCCACGCCCATACTTACATTTTCCAAATTCCAATAATGATGAGTAATACTCCAGGCAGGAATGTAAATTTTTGTAACCACTTCATATTTGATAAAACCGTTCCAAGTTTCATTCCAATAAATAAAAACAAAGAACTCATAACTGCAACTAATATCGCCATCATAGCGGGTGCATACCCTAATAAAGATGCACCAATTCCGGCACCAAATGAATCTACAGAAAGAGCTATACCAAGAAGTAATGCTTCTCCTGCAGAAATGGTGCCTGATTTATCAAAATCTGCAACAGTCGGTTTCCGTAAAATTTGAATCACTAGGCCTAGCGAGGCAATCTCTAATTTCCAGACCTTCTCCTCTTGCTTCGGTTCTTCTTTTCTCTCACTTCGAAAAAATTGATATAATACCCAAATCCCTATTCCAATAAGAACAAGCCCACCGATACGCGTTGCGATAACAGGTGAAAATACTTTCGCGATCATATGTCCAATTCCCATTGAAACAAGCATAACAGCCGCTGAACACATTCCGATAATTATAATTGATCTTAGTGGAATTCTTACGCTTCTTAAACCATATGTTAGCCCTACACTACAGCTATCTAAGCTTAATGTAAAAGCTAATAAAATAAGAGATAAATAAAGGTACATCGGTAAGCTCCTCCCTTATACATAGCTCTGCTGTATGTATATGACAAATGCCTATCCGATGTTATCTCTTTTCTATATTCTAGGCTGACAAATTGGGCAGTAATGCGTTCCTCGCCCGCCAACAACTGTTTTTTCTAATATCGTGCCACAAGTTACGCACGGCTCTCCTTTTTTCCCATATACATTTAGGAGTTCTTGGAACGAACCAATTTGCCCTTGTGAGTTGATATACGTCCGAATTGTACTTCCGCCACGCTTTACTGCTTCGCCTAGCGTTGTAACGGTAGCCTCATAAATTCGCTCAATTTCTTCTACTGTTAAAGACGAAGCTTCTCGTTCTGGATGGATTTGAGAACGGAATAAAACTTCATCTACATATATATTTCCAAGCCCTACTAAAAGACGCTGGTCCAGTAGCACAACTTTTATTTTACGATTTGTCTTTTGTAATCTTTCTTGTAAATACTGCGGTGTCATTTCAGCATCAAATGGCTCCGGACCTAAGTCAGCAAGAGGCATTTGGTTCATTTCTTCACCTTTCTTAAAGAGATGCATCGTACCAAACTTTCTCACATCTTTATAATGTAATTCCGTTCCATCTGTAAATAAGAAACGGACGTGCGTATGTTTATCAATCGGCTCATCCTCTTGATGTAATAAAAACTTACCTTCCATACGCAAATGTGAAACAATGACATAATTCGTTACATATAAAAGCAAAAACTTTCCTCTTCGCTTTATATTTTCAATCTTCTCGCCTTTTAGCATTTCTTTAAAGATTTCTGCATCATCCGGTCGTTTCACTATTTTTGGATAAGTAACAATAACATCTTCAATCGTTTTTCCTGTTACAAGATTTTCAAGTGTCCGTCTGACGTTTTCAACCTCTGGTAATTCAGGCATTTCATCACTTCCTTATTTTGCGTCGTACCAAGTTGGACCGTAAGAATAATCAACTTTCAGCGGAACTGCAAGTTCAATCGCATGTTCCATTACTTCAGGTACAAGCTGCTCTAATTTTTCGATTTCTTCTTTTGGTGCTTCAAATATTAATTCATCGTGTACTTGCAGAAGAAGACGCGCTTGTAATCCTTCTTCTTCTAAACGATCTGCCATAATAATCATCGCTTTTTTAATAATATCTGCTGCAGTACCTTGAATTGGTGTATTCATCGCTGTACGCTCAGCGAAGCTACGCAAGTTAAAATTACGACTCGTAATTTCTGGAATATAACGGCGACGATTTAATAATGTAGCTACATATCCTTTTTGTTTCGCATCTTTTACGATGTCCTCCATGTATTCTTGTACACCAGGGAAACTTTCTAAATACTTTTCAATAAATTCCGCTGCTGCTTTTCTTGTAATTCCTAAGTTTTGTGAAAGACCATAATCACTAATACCATACACAATTCCGAAGTTAACAGCTTTCGCTTGTCGTCTCATATTTGAAGTTACTTCATCTTTTTCAACGCCAAATACATCCATAGCTGTTTTCGTATGAATATCCATGTCATGTTGGAACGCTTCAACTAGCCCTTTATCATTTGCAATATGAGCTAATACACGCAGTTCGATTTGTGAATAATCAGCCGCATACATAATCCATCCTTCTTCTGATGGAACAAATGCCTGACGAATCTTTCTTCCTTCTTCTAATCGAATCGGGATATTTTGCAAGTTCGGATCCGTTGAACTTAATCGACCTGTTTGCGTTAACACTTGATTAAAGCGAGTATGAATTTTAGATGAATCTTCATGTACAACTTTCAGTAAACCTTCAATGTAAGTTGAATTTAGTTTCCCTAATTGACGATAATGTAAAATATTTGGAATAATTTCATGGTGATTCATAAGCTTATCTAGTACATCAGCTGACGTAGAATAACCTGTTTTCGTCTTTTTAATAACCGGTAAGTTTAAGTTCTCAAACAGAATAACACCAAGCTGCTTCGGTGAATTAATATTAAACTCTGTTCCCGCAAGCTTATAGATTTCCTGTTCCATTTCCTTTAATCTACCCGCAAGTTCTTCTCCCATATTACGAAGACGCTCTGTATCAACTTTTACACCCTTTACTTCCATATCAGCTAATACACGTGCAAGCGGCAATTCTAACTCTGTAAACAGTTCATATTGCTCATTCTTCTTTAACTCTTCAACGAATGTTTGCTTTACATCATATAATACATGCACTTTACGAGCCACATGCTCCGCGACTACCTTTAACTCTGGAACAGCACGTTTCGCACCTTTTCCGTAAACTTCTTCATCTGATTTCACAGCATGCGTTTCTTTCATTTTCGCTACAGTACGGAAATCTTTATCTGTATCAGCCGGGTCAAGTAAATAAGCAGCGATTAATAGATCAAAGTCAATCCCTTGCATATCTATCCCATTCCATTTCAGTGCAACGATTGCACGCTTCGCATCAAATGTATGCTTTCTCATCTCTCCATCTGCAAGCCACTCTTTAAAAGCATCTGACTTAAGAGCAATGTCTGTCTGAATAAAGTAACATCCATTTTCATTTTGAATACCGAAACCTTGAATGTCTGCTTTATGATAGTTATCTTCTTGTACTTCAACGATAAGCGCACTATCTTGCTGAAGCATTTCTTCTGTAACTTCTTCCACAATATCAAATGTAATATCATCTAATTCAGCTGGAGCTGTTTCTTCTGGCGTAACGCCTAATTTATTTAAAAGAGATGTAAATCCTAAACTCTCGAACATTGGAATGACATCACTTGCTTCATATCCTTTATACGCCATATCATCCACATGAACTGTAATCGGCGCATCTGTAATAATAGTTGCAAGATCCTTACTCATAAGAGCTTGTTCTTTATTTTCTTCCAGTTTTTCTTTTAATTTCTTCCCACTTACTTGATCTATATTTTCATACACCGCTTCAACCGTTCCAAACTGTGTTAACAATTTAATTGCCGTTTTTTCACCAACTCCTGGTACACCCGGTATATTATCTGACTGGTCTCCCATTAAACCTTTCATATCGATAATTTGCTTTGGTGATAAGCTGTATTTTTCAAATAAAGCTTCTTTCGTATATTCATCCACTTCTGTAATCCCTTTTCGCGGAATACATACAAGCGTGTTATCAGAAACAAGTTGAAGTAAATCTTTATCTCCTGAAATAACTTTTACACTCGCCCCTTGCTCACTCGCTTCTTTCGCTAACGTTCCCATGATGTCATCCGCTTCATAATTTTCTAATTCATAACGCGGTACATTGAACGCATCCAGCATCTCACGAATAAACGGGAACTGCTCTGATAATTCAGGTGGAGTCTTTTGACGTCCTCCTTTATACTCACTATACGTTTTATGACGGAACGTTGTTTTGCCTGCATCAAACGCCACTAACATATGAGTTGGCTTTTCTTCCTCTAATATTCTCATTAACATCATTGTAAAACCGTAAATTGCGTTCGTATGTATACCTTTGTCGTTATTTAAAAGCGGTAGTGCAAAGAAAGCACGATACGCGATATTATTACCATCTACTAATACGACCTTTTTTTCCAAAATTGAAACCTCCCCATACAAATTTGAAATGATTTTTTTCACAGAAAAAAACCGTTCCTTTCCTCTCTCTATATTAACATGACTAATAGAGAGAAGAAAAATAACGGCTATTTTCTTTCATATATAAAACAGACTTATATTGGCATAAAGGGAAGTGACGAGAACAGCTTAACTATTCTCGTCCAAAATTACTCCTTGGATGAAGGGGTTTTCATGTATTATATTAACAGAGCTTTATTAATATTTAATTAAGCCATTGTTAATATATTGTAAACATCCTTCATCCTATTTTTCAGTTGCTGATTTCGGTAAAACAACTGTAAACGTTGTCCCTTCTCCAACTTCACTATCTACTGTAATCGTACCTTGATGCGCCTCAACTAAATGCTTTACGATCGACAATCCAAGGCCGGTACCACCAGTATTTCTACTTCTTGCTTTATCCACCCGGTAGAAACGTTCAAAAATACGCGGAATTTCCTCTTTACTAATACCAATTCCAGTATCCGATACTTTTATATAAGCATTATATTTATCTTCCGCTAACTCTACTGAAACAACGCCTCCAGCCGGTGTATATACGATTGCGTTATTAATTAAATTAATAAAGATTTGTTTCAAACGACTTGGATCTCCAATAACAGAGGCACGTTTTAATACATTAACTTGTAAAGAGATTTCTTTTTCTCCTGCTTTATTATCAAGTACCATATGAATATCTTCAAGCAGCCCCTTCATATCAACGGTTCCCATATTTAATTTAAATCCTTGTTGTTCGATCTTCGACAAATCTAATAAATCTTCAATTAATCCTTGCATGCGCTCACTTTCTTTTAAAATAATGCGCAAGAAATGTTCGCAGAATTTTTTATTATCCATCGCTCCGTCTAAGAGTGTTTCTGAAAAACCTTTAATAGAAGTAATCGGTGTCTTTAATTCATGAGAAACATTCGCTAAAAAGTCTTTTCTCATTTGTTCTAATTTCTTTAACTCTGTTATGTCATGGAATACGAGAACAATCCCTTTCCATTCATGGTTTGTCCCGATAATCGGCGCTCCATATACTTCGAAATGCTTCCGTTCAATTCCAAGTGGCAATAACATTTGTTTACGCACTTTCACTTCTGTCATAAAGATTTCTTCTACAAGCTCAATAATTTCTGTATGATGAAACGATTCATAATATAAGCGATCTAAATATTCTTCATCTGTTACGTGGAAAGTTTCCTTATAAGAGCGGTTTACAAGGTTTATATATCCTCGGCTATCAATTAAAATCATTCCGCTTCCCATATTTTCAATTAACGTATGCAGACGATCTTGCTGCATTTCTTGTTCAAGTGTCATCTCTTGTAAATTTCGAGCTAAAATATTAATCGCTTTACTCAGCATCCCTGTTTCATCCGAATGACTTTCGTATGCACGTGCTTTATAATTACCCTTTGCCAATTCAATTGCAACTTTCGTAACCGATTCAATTGGCCTAATATATTGCCCTGTAATTTTCATACCTAAAAATACAACTACGAGACAAGCAATGACAAATCCGATAATTAATAATCCCCACGTTTTTTGATGTACGTCTCTTAAAGGATCAATTATACTTTTCACCAAAATGTATCCTTGTTTTCCTTCTACATCTTGAACGAACACCGCATGATAAAATTCATTCTTTCGATCCGTTTCTTTCGTAATCACTTTACTTCGTTGTTTTGCCACTTCCGAAGAAAGTTCTTTAATCGTCTCTGGACTAAATGCCAATTCTTGTCCTTTTCTATATTGAACTTTCTTTTTTTCATCCAAAAATACGATAGAAGCTGGTATTTTTTCTTCTAACTTTTCAAATATGTATGGGTTTTTTAAGACATTATCAAAACCTTGCTCTTCTGCTAACGTCGCAACATACTCTGTCTCTTTTACCATTCTCTCTTTAGCATGATCTATATAGTAGTTTTCAAACACAGTTTCTAGTAATAAACCTAGTCCAACTAAAATAAATACAATAAGAGAAACAAATGTAAAAAGAAGCCTGGAACGAAATTTATTCATTCCCTTTTGGCTCCTCTAATTTATATCCTAAACCACGTATCGTTTTAATGTACGTCGGTTTTTTCGTATTTTGTTCAATTTTATCGCGCAAATGGCTAATATGAACATCAACAATTCGTGTATCACCAGCAAAATCGTAATTCCATACAGCACTTAGTAATTGATCACGTGTCAACACGCGACTTTTATTTTTCGCAAGATACACAAGTAGTTCAAATTCTTTTGGTGTTAATTCAAGCTTTCTTCCTTGGAAATAAGCCTCATAAAATTCCGGTAAAATTTTAAGTTCTGCAATTGTGATGCTATCTTCATCTGGCGCTTCTGCAACTTGTTCTTCTTGTTGTAATTTCGTACGACGCAAAATCGCCTTCACACGAGCAACAACTTCTCTTGGACTAAATGGCTTTGTCATATAATCATCCGCCCCAAGTTCAAGGCCTAGCACCTTATCAAACTCATCATCTTTTGCCGTTAACATTAAAATCGGCGTCATAACGCGCTGCAATCGTAATTCTTTACACACTTCCATACCATCCATTTTCGGAAGCATTAAATCTAATATAATTAAATCTGGGCGTTCTGTTGTCGCTTTTTGAAGCGCCATTTCTCCATCCATCGCTGTTATAACTTCAAACCCAGCTTGTTGTAAATTAAATTCGATTAAAGTTAAGATAAATTCCTCATCATCAACTACTAAAATACGATTGTTCATTCTTTTCCTCCAAGTTATAGACTTGAAACCTTCTTCATCCTAGTATTTTCCCCGTTATTCTCATCATACTAGAAAACAAGGTCCCTCTCAATATAATTGTCTATTCATGGAGATCGTTTGTGTAGAATTGAGAAAATAGAAGTAATTACGATTCACCTGCAACTACACAGGATTTTGCCAAACTTTATAGATTGCTCTCTCTTCTTTAAAGCTCACTTCCGTATGAACTATAAAATCTTGATTTTGTGCTAGGAAAAACGAAAGAGCATACGCTATTTTATAATCTGGTGTTTCATATCCATCAAATACTCTCCCGTACATTTCATTCGCAACCCCGTCTGCCCACACTTCAGCTTCTCTTACCGTTTCAAAGATCACGTCTTCTCTTTTCCACCTCACCTAAAAAACCACTCCTTTAATTGACTTCAATTACCGATAATTATATTATTAATCTTAATATATAAATTAATAATATACGGAGTCTATTATGCGACTAATACTATCCATTCTATCTTTAGCAGTCACATGTATCCTTGCTTTTAACGCTCCGAGCTGGGATACGATTAAAACGGGGTGCTCAGAATTTGCTGAAGGGTTCAAAGAAGGGTTCTTCAACTAAAAATAGCGCTAGCATCCTTATTAAAGGTATGCTAGCGCTATTCATATTTTCATCTTTTTAAAAATTATCTAATGCTTTTTCCATAATAGAAACTGATTTAAAAGGTGGCGTTACTGTTAATGAACCTTTCACAACAGTTTCTCCTTTTTCATCATGAGCAGATACAAGCATATCAATTGTATGTTCCTCCTCAGAAACAGCCACAACTTCAAAGTGGATTTGTAACGTTTCATAATGGTGAACATGTTTCACGAATGTAAGGTCCTTTCTCGTAATATGACTTCCTGGACCCGGTAAATATTTCGTAACCGCCGTTGTAATCATTCCCGTTAGCATAATGCTTGGTACAATCGGCTTTTCATACGGAGTTTGGGATGCGTAATCATGCTGAATATATAATGGATTGGCATCATTCGTTAACCCTAAGTACAATAACAAATCTTTATCCTCAATTTTTTCAGTGATAGATAATTTCTCTCCTACTGTAATTTCATCCATTTTACGACCAATTTGAACTTTTTTCTTTAACATGTTACAACCCCCTCCGATTTTTTCACCTTATTATCCTACTAAAAGCGATACCTTATCCGAAATTTACTATGATGAGGGCAATGTATAGTATAAATCTACAGTTTCATTATAGGATATTACAAATGATAGCGTTTTCATATTATTTCAAAAAAACAATTCGGTAAATAGTAGAAAAAGATTCGGAATCCCGAATCTTTTTCACTACTATTCAATTATTAAACAAGAACTTTCATTACATTACGTACAGATTCTACAGAGCGATCTAACGCTTCTTTTTCATCTGCAAGAAGTTCTAATTCAATAATTTTTTCAATTCCGTTACCACCTAGAATTACTGGTACCCCTAAGTAAAGGTCACTATAACCATACTCACCTTCAAGGTACGCAATAGCTGGTAATATACGGCGTTGATCTTTTAAGATTGCTTCTGTCATTTCAACTAAAGAAGCTGCTGGTGCGTAATATGCACTACCGTTTCCTAATAAGCCTACAATCTCACCGCCACCTTTACGTGTACGTTCTACGATTGCTTCTAAACGCTCTTTCGGAATTAACGTTTCTAACGGAATACCGCCTGCATAAGAATAACGCACAAGAGGTACCATGTCGTCACCGTGTCCGCCAAGAACAAATCCTGTAATGTCTTTTACAGAAAGATTTAATTCTTGTGCGATGAATGTACGGAAACGAGCTGTATCTAATACACCCGATTGGCCGATTACACGCTCTTTCGGGAATCCTGCTTCTTTAAATACAGAATATGTCATTGCATCAACTGGATTTGTTAACACAACAATAATTGCATTTGGTGAATGTTTTGCAATGTCGCGCGTAATACTTTTCATAATTTTAGAGTTTGTTGCTACTAAGTCATCACGGCTCATACCAGGCTTACGTGCAATACCTGCTGTAATAACGACAACGTCAGAATCAGCAGTATCTGCGTAATCAGATGTTCCAATAATGTTAGCATCAAAACCTTGTACTGGGCTCGCTTCTAACATATCTAACGCTTTCCCTTTTGTTGGATTTTCCAGTTGTGGAATGTCCACTAATACAACATCTGCAAGTTCTTTTTGTGCTAATAAGAATGCCGTTGTTGCTCCTGTAAATCCTGCACCGATGACTGAAACCTTCTTGCGTTTGATTGTCATAATTTACCCCCCGCTTTAATTATGCGTTTTTGATTATCGCTACATCCATGTTTTTAATAAGTTCATTAGCGAACTCAGAACATTTCACTTCTGTTGCACCTTCCATTAAGCGTGCGAAATCATAAGTTACTACTTTTGAAGCAATTGTTTTCTCAACAGAAGCAGTTACTAATTTCGCAGCTTCGTTCCATCCTAAGTGTTCTAATAATAATACACCTGAAAGAAGAACAGAAGATGGGTTTACTTTATCTAAACCTGCATATTTTGGAGCTGTACCGTGTGTAGCTTCAAAGATAGCATGTCCAGTCACATAGTTAATGTTTGCACCAGGTGCAATACCAATTCCACCTACTTGTGCAGCAAGTGCATCAGAGATATAGTCACCATTTAAGTTCATTGTTGCAACAACATCGAACTCACGTGGACGAGTTAAAATTTGTTGTAAGAAGATGTCTGCAATAGAATCTTTTACGATGATTTTTCCAGCCACTTCAGCGTCTGCCATCGCTTTATTCGCTGCATCTTTACCATCTTTTTCAACGATACGATCGTATTCAGCCCAAGTAAATACTTTGTCGCCGAATTCTTGTTCCGCTACTTCGTAACCCCAGTTTTTGAAAGCACCTTCTGTAAATTTCATAATGTTTCCTTTATGAACTAATGTAACAGAAGAGCGTTTTTCGTTAATTGCATATTGAATTGCAGCACGAACAAGACGCTTTGTCCCTTCTTCTGAAATTGGCTTAATACCAATACCAGATGTTTCTGGGAAGCGGATTTTATTAACACCCATTGCTTCTTTTAAGAAAGCAAGAACTTTTTCTGCTTCTGGAGATCCTTGCGCATATTCAATTCCAGCATAAATGTCTTCTGTATTTTCACGGAAAATAACCATATCAGTATCTTCCGGACGTTTTACAGGTGAAGGAACACCTTCAAAATAACGAACTGGACGTAGACATACATATAAATCTAATTCTTGACGAAGTGCTACGTTTAGAGAACGAATACCACCGCCAACTGGAGTTGTAAGTGGACCTTTAATCGCGATTAAATATTCACGAATTAAGTTTAAAGTTTCTTCTGGTAACCACTCGCCTGTTTGGTTGAATGCTTTTTCCCCTGCAAGCACTTCTTTCCAAACGATTTTCTTCTCACCATCATAAGCTTTTTCAACTGCTGCTTCTAGTACGCGAGATGCAGCTGCCCAAATATCAGGACCAATTCCATCTCCCTCGATAAATGGAATAATCGGATTGTTTGGTACATTCATAACACCATTAGTTACAGTAATTTTTTCACCTGTCGTCAATGTGATAACCCCCATGTTTGAAATTTCATATGTATGAAACTGAGGGAATAACCCCTCAGTTCAAACCGTTAGTCAAATTAAAATATTCTAATCATTACATCTTTCCGAAAAAATCAGACTTTTGAAAGCGTATTTTCACTATCAAAATAGTGTTATTCGCTTATCGTTGTGCAATTGGAACATACACTTGATGCGTTGGTCCATTATAATCAGCACGCGGACGAATTAAACGGTTGTTTTCATATTGTTCTAGAATATGAGCTAACCAGCCTGACATACGGCTAATTGCAAAAATAGGTGTAAATAAGTCATGGTCAATTCCTAAACAATGGTATACAGAAGCTGAATAGAAATCAACATTTGGTGGAAGACCTTTTTCTTTTGTTACAATGTCTTCAATTTTGATAGACATATTATACCATTTCTCTTCTCCTAAAAGCACGCATAATCTCTTAGACATTTCACGTAAGTGTTTTGCACGTGGATCACCCTGCTCATACACACGGTGGCCAAAGCCCATGATTTTCACTTTATTTTGAAGAGCATTATGAATATATGACTCTACATTTTCTTCTTCACCAATCTCAGTTAACATCTTCATTACATTTTCATTTGCCCCACCGTGAAGAGGACCTTTTAATGCACCGATTGCTGCTGTAATACCAGAATATACATCTGAAAGTGTAGCTACGCAAACACGTGCAGTAAATGTAGAAGCGTTTAACTCATGATCTGCATGAAGTACAAGCGCCTTATCAAAAGCTTCAATTTCAACTTCATTTGGCTCGCGATCATTTAACATGTACAAGAAGTTTGCAGCTAATGATAAATCCTTTCTTGGCTCAACAATATCTAAACCTTTACGGATTCTCGCGTAAGCAGCAACTAAAGTTCCCACTTGCGCCTGTAATTTAACCGCTTTCAAATAATTGGACTTTTCGTCCATAATTTCAGCGCTCTCATCGTATAATGATAGCATGGAAATTGCAGTTCGTAAAACAGACATCGGATGTGCAATTTTTAAATCTACTTGTTTCAAATATGTTAAAATCTCACCTGGAACTTTATAGTATTCTGATACAATTTCATTAAATTCCGCTAGTTCTTTTTCATTAGGAAGCTTGCGGTGCCATAATAAGTACACTACTTCTTCAAACGTAGCATTCTCAGCTAAATCATCAATATTATACCCAACATAAGTTAATGTATCATCAATAATAGAGCTCACAGATGATGTTGTTGCTACTACCCCTTCTAAACCTCGAATAACAGTCATGACATTCTCTCCTTTTCCTGAAAATTCTCCCAACCTTGCTCCTTATATCTATTTGCTCCCCTTATGAATTATGAACGCCCGTTCACTCTTTAGGCAAGCAAAATGCACGATCATGCAAATTTGTTGCGATGTTCCCCTCTTATTGTCCATTGTTTACATGGAAAGCATGAGCGTGAATGTCTCCCCGAATCCTCACGCTCAAAACAACAAGTTAGTGAGGAAAATACATTCCGAAGAGTTTTATGATAAAAACAACATAAAACAATATCATTATAAAATTGTTTTATGTTGTTTTTATTTTATCTGGTGTAAAGTCTCTGCTGTTATGTAACTTTTCAAAGTTTCTAATCCTATTATAAACAATTATCTGACTTTTGTGAACAGAAAGAATTCAAAAATTTTATATTACTATAAAATTCCTTATTTAAACATTTGTATAATACTCATAACCGCATAGGCAATTCCAGCCCCAATTAACGGACCAACAGCAACCCCATTAAATAGCGCAACCGCTATAATTGTCCCAAAAACAAGCGCAGTTGTAATGTGGGGATCCGTTGTCAACAATTGTACGCCGCCTTTCGCTAACAAAGCGACCGCTACACCTGAAGCTAAAGCAATCCACGCATAATAAGATTTTGCCGCTTCTCCAAGTTGTTTAAAACCTATTTCCCCCGTCGCAATCGGTACGAGCACCGCTATTGTAATGACCGTTACACCTAGGTTAATTCCTTTCGTTTGTAAATAAGGAAAGACCTTATCTCCTAAAAACGTAAACTTCAATAAAAATAACACACCAATAGCCACAGTAAGCGATTGGTTTTTCGCAATAAGTCCTATAATAAGTAGTATGAATAAAAATAACGTTGACTGACTAATCATGTTTGCACTTCCTTTCTGAAAATAATGAACTCATTTCCAAACAAAAATACCTTTAAACCTATCGTTATACATGATATATCGATGCCTATTCAACATGAATCACTTCATTTTTTATGTATTTTAAAATGATAAATTGAGACTTTCACCATAAAAATTTAAGCGTGTATACATTTTAAAAAACAGACGTCTCTTCTTTCTTTTCTAATTAGAAACAGGTAAAATAAAAAGAAGAGAAAATGAAGTTTTTACCATATAGTAGAAGCATCAACACCAAGCTTTCACAGTCACTCACATACTGAAAAAGCAGGAAAAATCCATCATTCCACTATAACATAAAGTGAAACTTTAATCAGTGGGGCACACTCGTTATAAGTTGAACGAATTAGGATAATCCAAATTGGAATGGGAGGTATACATCTTTGAACCGAAACTTACTATATATGATATTGCGACTCATATTTGTCATTGTAGCAACGGTAGCTGGGTTCTATGTATTACTATACATGTCAGGGCTTATCTATCCTTTTATTATCGCTTTTGCATTTGCTTATTTGATTAATCCTGTCGTCAATTTCCTTAATCAAAAACTACAATTTCCTCGCGCACTAGCAGTACTCGTTAGCTTAATTCTCGTATTTGGAGCTATCGTTGGACTTGTTACATATCTTGTGACTGAAGCAATATCTGCCACAACATACTTACTACAACTTGTTACAGTAAAGTTTCCAGATATCGTTACATTCGCTCAGCAATTTGCACTTAATCATATTATGCCTCTCTACGATGATTTAATCTCTAAATTTAATCATCTTGGAGAACCACAGCGCTATACAATTACACAAAACATTCAAAACTTAGGAACAGAAGCGACAACACAAATGAAAGAACTTTTAACCGCCATTATAAGCGGGTTAACGAATTTCATTAGTGCACTGCCAACAACTTTAACTGTCCTTGTATTCATTTTATTAGCCACTTTCTTCATTAGTTACGATTGGCACCGTCTTGCTCAGAAAGCAAGAAAATTGCTACCGAATCGTGTACATGGCTATGGAAAAACTATTTTTGTCGACTTAAGAAAAGCTTTGTTTGGTTTTGTGAAAGCACAACTTACACTCGTATCTATGACAACTGTCATTGTACTAATCGGGCTTTTAATATTACGCGTACCATACGCCATTACTATCGCGATTATTACAGGGGTTGTAGATTTACTACCATATTTAGGAACAGGCGCAGTCTTTGTTCCATGGGTTATATACGTATTTTTCACTGGCGATACCGCATTCGCCATTGGTCTTCTCATTTTATACATCGTCGTGATTGTCCAAAGACAAATTATGGAGCCGAAAGTACTTTCATCTAACATCGGTCTCGATCCATTAGCAACACTCGTCGCTCTATTTGTCGGCTTTAAACTTTTTGGCTTTTTAGGATTAATCATCGGCCCAGTCACCTTAGTACTACTTAATACATTACACAAAGCTAATGTCTTCCATGACTTGTGGAAATATATTAAAGGTTCACCTTCAAAATAATAGTTTCTAATTCATACACAACAAAAAACTTACATGTAATCAGTGGGAAATTCCCACTGATTATTCCTTGTACTTATTTTTCATACTTATTACATAAAACAAGAGAATTGCACTCAAAAAAGATAATTCTCTTGTTTTTTTGCATGAAAAACGCATATTCCGTGGTGTTTTTACATATTTATTCTATTTATTTTATAATTATCATTTACATTTATTACTTTTTATGTAAATGAATAAATATACAAAATAGCATAAAATAAGACTTCAACTAACAATCTCCGCCTTTTTATATGAATTTTTTACACCAATCGTTCCTCTATATAAGAAAACAAAACTTTAATTTAGCAGTGTTTCCCTCCATCTTATTCATCTAAATTAATAGCACTAAAAAATCACAAGTTTAATCGAAGTACACACAAGAGTTCAAACGAAAATTATATAGCAAATATAATAAGCGAACGTTTTGTTCATCCCCACTCATCATTCGCCCCACATCAGACACTTACGAGCAGCCCAGCTTTGAGATAGAAATTCCACCCCACAAATAGCGCGGTAAAACAAAGCTTCAATCAGCAAGTTCCTCTCCTTTTACAAGACAAAAAAATAGCACTTAGATTTCTACAATCTAAGTGCTATTTCTGAATAATAATAGTAGAACTCTTTCTAAATTTCCATTCCATCCACTTCATAACAAGCGGCTTCAATAAAGCTCTCGTAATAGGGATCACGCAGATAAACCCTAGCATATCTGTCACATACCCAGGAAGCACTAAGAGAATACCTCCTACAAATACAAAAATACCATCTAGTACCGCCTCACCTGGCATTTCCCCTCTATTCAACTTAGATTGAATCTCTCCAAGCACTTTAAACCCTTGTCTTTTCGCCAAATACACACCTACAACACCTGTAAATACAATCATAGCGAACGTAGACCATAAACCTATTACATGACTTGATCCAATTAAGACCGTAATCTCAATCGCCGGTATTAAAATAAACAAGAATAGTAACCACTTCATAGTTCTACACCTCTCTCACATCTCACTTTTAACGCCCTCACAATGCCTATATACATCATATGAAATATAGATACCCTTTCATATTAAAACCCATAACAAACAGCTTTTAAAAGCAATTCTAGGCGCTTTAAGCTAATTTTATCTCGTTTTTGTGTAAAAAAAAAAAAAAAAGAGAAGGACTCCGATCCTTCTCTCCGTATTACTTATAGCACTTCCGCATGTCCATTATAAACAATTCCGCGTGCTGCATCAACTGTTACTTCTTGGCCATTTTTTAAAGTTGCTGTTACGCCGTTTACACCAACGATAACAGGAATACCGATTGATACACCTACAACAGCTGCATGGCTTGTTAAGCCACCTTCTTCTACAACTAAAGCTGCAGCTTTTTCGATTGCAGGAATCATATCTTTATCAGTGCTTGTTGTAACAAGGATATCACCTTCGTTTACGTTCGCTACAGCTTCAGCAGCTGTTTTTGCTACAACTACTTTACCTTTTGCAGCTTTACGACCGATTCCTTGTCCTTTAGCAATTTCTTCACCAACAACGTGGATTTTCATTAAGTTTGTTGTACCAGTTTCAGCAACTGGAACACCAGCAGTAATCACTACAGTATCTCCAAGTCCGATTAGGCCTGCATCCATACCTGTTTGAATTGCTGTATCTAACATTTCGTCAGTTGAAGCTGCGCGCTTCTCAGCCATAAATGCTTGTACACCCCAAACAAGTGCAAGACGACGTCCTACTTGCTCGTCAGATGTTACAGCTACGATTGGAGATTTTGGACGGTATTTAGAGATCATTTTCGCAGTATATCCACTTTCTGTTGGAGCTACGATTGCAGCTACATCAAGAGCAAGTGCTGTATGTGCAACAGATTGGCTAATTGCATCTGTAATTGTTGGAGTGAACTCTTTAATACGTTTTTTGAACATATCTTCATATTGTAATGATTTTTCAACACGTACCGCAATGTTAGCCATCATTGTTACTGCTTCTACTGGGTATTGTCCAGCAGCTGTTTCACCTGAAAGCATGATTGCATCTGTACCATCGAAGATTGCGTTAGCTACGTCACTTGCTTCCGCACGAGTTGGACGCGGGTTACGTTGCATAGAATCTAACATTTGTGTTGCAGTAATAACTGGTTTACCTAACACGTTACATTTTTTAATTAGACGTTTTTGTACTAACGGTACTTCTTCTGGTGGAATTTCTACACCCATGTCACCACGAGCTACCATTAAACCGTCAGAAACTTCTAAGATTGAATCGATGTTGTCGATACCTTCTTGGTTTTCGATTTTTGGTACGATTTGGATGTATTGAGCGTTATGCTCTTCTAATAATTCACGGATTTCTAATACGTCAGACGCTTTACGTACGAATGAAGCTGCAATGAAATCAACTTTTTGCTCGATACCGAAGATGATATCTTTTACGTCTTTTTCAGTGATACCAGGAAGCTTAATGCTTACGTTTGGTACGTTAACACCTTTTTTATTTTTTACAGTTCCGCTGTTAAGAACTTTTGTACGGATGTTTCCATCAGCTTTTTCGATTACTTCTAGTTCGATAAGACCGTCATCGATTAGAATACGAGAACCTGGGTCTACATCGTCATAAAGACCAGCATAAGATACAGAGAACTTCTCTGCAGTACCTAATACTTGCTCAGTAGAAAGAACTACTTCTGCACCTGTTACAAGCTCAGCTTGTCCGTCTACGAAGTCGTGAGTACGGATTTCTGGACCTTTTGTATCAAGTAAGATACCAACTGTTTTACCAGTTTTCTTTGAAGCTTCACGAATGTTTTTAATACGAGCTCCGTGCTCTTCATGGCTACCATGAGAGAAGTTTAAACGAGCAACGTTCATACCTGCTTCGATTAATTGCTCTAATTTTTCAATACTTTCACTAGCAGGACCTATAGTACATACAATTTTAGTTTTACGCATATTGCACCTCCGAAAATTATGAAACCGTTCCCAAATATCTGACATTACGCCGATTAGATGGATAATTCTTTAGATAATTGATACATGTCTTTATCGATTGTATGCTTTTGAGCTAACGCTTCGATAATGTCATGATCAACAAGTTTGTTATCTTGAATACCTACACAACGTCCGCCTTTACCAGCAATTAATAATTCAACTGCTCTTGCGCCAAGACGACTTGCTAATACACGGTCTTGTGCACTTGGTGATCCACCACGTTGTACGTGACCTAATACAGTTACACGAGTATCAAAGTTTGTTGCTTCTTCAATGTGCTTACCGATGTCAATTGCACTTCCAACACCTTCAGCTACAACGATAATACTGTGTTTTTTACCACGTTCACTACCACGCTTCAGACGAGCGATAACATCATCCATGTCATACTCTTCTTCTGGAATTAAGATCGTTTCCGCACCATCTGCTAAACCAGCCCATAATGCGATATCACCAGCGTGACGTCCCATTACTTCGATAACATATGTACGTTCATGAGATGTAGCTGTGTCACGAATTTTATCAATTGCATCAATAACAGTGTTTAAAGCTGTATCGAAACCAATTGTGAAGTCTGTTCCAGGGATATCATTGTCGATTGTACCTGGTACACCAACACATGGGAATCCTTGTTCAGTTAATTTTTTAGCGCCTTGGTAAGAACCATCTCCACCAATAACAACAAGTCCTTCGATACCGTGTTTCTTTAATTGCTCGATACCTTTTAGTCGTACTTCTGGATCTTTAAACTCAGGACATCTTGCTGTATATAATTTTGTACCACCGCGGTGGATAATATCGCCAACAGAACCAAGTTCTAATTTTTCAATGTGACCAGAAATTAATCCAGCGTATCCATGGTAAATACCATATACTTCAATATCATGGAAAATCGCTTTACGAACAACTGCACGAATGGCAGCATTCATACCAGGTGAATCTCCACCACTTGTTAATACACCAATACGTTTCATTTGTACTCACCTCATAAAGATTATTTGCCTTATAATAAAATAACACGAAAAAATATAAAAATACAATGGAGAAGATGTGTCTTTTCATAATAAAAACGTGCATTCGCGAAGTGGAACGCACGCTTTTCTTATTTTATCCAAATGGAAGCGTTTGAAAACGAAACTTGCCCAATTTTCATATATTTTTCATAACGTTTTTCGATTAATTCATCTTTCGAAATTCCGTTTAATTGTTCAAAAGTTTTTCGAATCATTAAGTCTATATTTTCTGACTGTTTCAAAATATTACGGTGAGCTCCGCCTCTTGCTTCTGGAATAATTTCGTCAATCACACCTAATTCTTTCAAATCTGCTGCTGTAATTTTCATTGCCTCTGCAGCTTCCTTTGCTTTTCCTGCATCTTTCCAAAGAATTGCCGCTGCACCCTCTGGTGTAATAACAGAATAAGTGGAATTTTCTAGCATATGAATGTAATCTCCAACTCCAAGGCCTAGCGCACCACCACTACCACCTTCGCCGATAACGATACAAATAACAGGTACCGTTAAACCTGCCATTTCAAATAAATTGCGGGCGATAGCTTCACTTTGACCACGTTCTTCAGCAGCTTTACCAGGATAAGCTCCTTTCGTATCAATAAAACAAATAATAGGACGATTGAACTTTTCCGCCTGCTTCATTAAACGTAATGCTTTTCGATATCCTTCTGGATGAGGCATTCCAAAGTTACGGCGAATATTTTCTTTCGTATCTTTTCCGCGCTGATGCCCAATTACAGTTACAGGCATCCCTTTATATTTCGCAATGCCGCCGACAATCGCTGCATCATCGCCAAATAGACGATCTCCATGACATTCGAAAAAATCAGTAAATAAGTGCTCAATATAATCGAGCGTTGTCGGTCGTTCTGCATGACGAGCAATTTGAACACGGTCCCATACTTTCAGATTGCCGTATATATCTTCCTCTAAATTTTCTAGCTTTTCTTCCAAAATACGAATCTCCTCACTGAAGTCCATCTGGCTGTTTTTCGTATAGTCTTTCAGTTCACGAATCTTATTTCTTAGCTCAACAACTGGTTTTTCAAATTCTAGCTCTGCCATACAGCCATTTCCCCTCCTTGATGAACTTCTAAAATCTTGCGAAGTGATTCTCTCATATCATCACGATGCACCACCGCATCTAATTGACCATGATCTAGTAAGAATTCTGCCGTTTGGAAATCTTCTGGTAGTTTCTCACGCACCGTTTGTTCAATTACACGTCTACCAGCAAATCCGATAAGTGCACCTGGTTCTGCAAGATTATAATCACCAAGTGAAGCGAAACTCGCTGAAACCCCGCCCGTCGTTGGGTGAGTCATAACAGAAATAAATAATCCTCCTGCATTACTATGCTTTTTCAAAGCTACGCTTGTTTTTGCCATTTGCATTAAACTTAATATACCTTCTTGCATACGGGCACCACCCGAAGCAGTAAAGATAATAAATGGAACTTGTAAGTCGTACGCCTTTTCAACCGCACGGGCGATTTTTTCTCCTACTACAGAGCCCATGCTCCCCATTCGAAAACGAGAATCCATTACTGCAACAACAACAAGCATGTCATCAATTGTTCCTTCACCAGTTACAACCGCTTCGTTCAATTCAGTCTTCTTACGATCGCTCTCTAGTTTCTCTTCATAACCTGGAAACTCGAGTGGATTTAATGAAACCATTTCTTTGTCACACTCACGGAATGACCCTTCGTCCAATATACTATCAAGACGTTCCCATGCATTCATAGGATGATGATATCCACAATTCACACATACTTTTAAATTTTTTAGAAGTTCTTTCGTATACATGATTTTTTTACATTCCGGACATTTTGTCATAACGCCATCTGGTACATCTTTTCGTACTTGTTCTGAAGGTATTGCAGCGTACTTTTTCTTTTTCACGAATAAATCTCTTAGCACAATTTGACCCCCTTCGTTGAGAGCTAAGGTTAGCGTAAGAAGAAAATGGGGCTAACACCAAAGTTTGATGTTAGCCTTATCTTCTCAATCTGTCTAATAACCTCACTCTTTACGTTTAACTTTAACCGCTAAGCGGTAGAATGTTTGTCATAACGTGTCATGGTCATTTCGACAAATTTTATACATTACGAGTGAAACTGTATATTCTCTACTAATTCATCGTAAATTTTTAGTGCATCATTTTCTTGTTTTTCTTCCAAAGTAGCATAAAGCTTTCTATACATATCGATAGAATCTCTTGAAACTTTACAAGAAAGAGCTGCTACGTAATCATTTACGATCATCCAAATGCGATATAGTAAATAATTATCGACTTGTTCAATAAGTGTTTTAAAGAACGTTTGATGAAGCGTTGGGACTGAGCTTTCATTTCCTTCAAGTACTTGGTGTAATCTACTTAGTACTTTAGAAAACGTTTCTTTCGGTAAATTACATACAATTCGAATCATATCTTTCTCAAGTAATCGTTTCGTTTGTAATAAATCACGAATTGTTTTCTCATCTTGCAATAAGAACGGAGCAATTAATTGTACAAGACCGTTATCATAAAAGTTTCGAATAAACGTCCCTTCACCACGTCTCGTTTCAATCAATCCTACCAGTTCTAAAGCACGCAATGCTTCTCTTACAGAGGAACGTCCTACGTTTAAGCGTGAACTTAACTCACGCTCAGACGGCAAACGATCCCCCGCCACCAAACCATCCTCTTCCATAATGGAACGGATTTTTTTTACAATTTCGAGATATACTTTTGTATTTGATGATGTCAATGGAAATTCCTCGCTTATTCTTTACCAATCAGCGCTAATTGTTTTGTTTTTTCAGCGATCTCATTTGGATCTACTTGACGGCGAGCTACTCCTGTCTCCATTGCTGCTTTTGCAACGTAAGCCGCTACTTGAGGCGCTACACGCGCGTCAAATGGTGCCGGAATGATATAGTCTGCATTTAACTCATCTTCTGCTACAAGCTCAGCAATAGCCTGTACAGCTGCCATCTTCATTTCTTCGTTAATTTGTGTCGCATGTACGTCAAGTGCACCGCGGAAAATACCAGGGAACGCCAGTACATTATTTACTTGGTTCGGGAAGTCAGAACGACCTGTTCCAACAACAGCTGCGCCCGCTGCTTTTGCCAATTCTGGCATAATTTCTGGAACTGGATTCGCCATTGCAAAAATAATCGCATCGTCATTCATTGTACGAACCATCTCTTCTGTTAATGCACCTTCTGCAGATACACCAATGAATACGTCCGCACCTTGTACAACATCAGCTAAAGAACCTTCTATACGATTCTTATTTGTATATTTTGCAACTTCATCCTTCACCGGATTCATACCTGTAGGACGACCATCATAGATTGCGCCTTTACGGTCACACATAATAATGTCGCGTACACCATAGCGATATAAAAGTTTAATAATTGCAATACCTGCTGCACCTGCGCCATTTGCGACAACTTTAATGTCAGACATTTTCTTTCCAACTAATTTCAGTGCATTTACAAGACCTGCTACTGTTACAATAGCTGTTCCGTGTTGATCATCATGGAAGATAGGAATATTTGTTTCTTTTTTCAAACGCTCTTCAATAATGAAGCAGTTTGGTGCTGCGATATCTTCTAAGTTAACGCCGCCAAAAGTTGGCTCCATTAATTTTACAGTTTCAACAATTTTATCTACATCGTTTGTATTTAAGGCAATTGGGAATGCATCTACACCAGCAAAGCTCTTGAATAATACAGCTTTACCTTCCATTACTGGAAGAGATGCTTCAGGTCCAATGTTACCAAGACCAAGTACAGCTGTTCCATCTGTCACAACTGCTACCATATTTCCCTTCATCGTATATTCATATACCTTACTTTTATCGTCATAAATTTCTTTACAAGGTTCTGCAACCCCTGGAGAATATGCAAGACTTAAATCTTTTGCATTTTCTACTTTTACTTTTGATACAGTTTCTAATTTTCCTTGATGCACTTTATGCATGTGAAGTGCTTCTTCACGAAGTGTTGACAAACTATCCACTCTCCTCAAATTATTCTTGCTGATATCAATTTCTCCAAGTGGTCTGACCACGAACACTACTACTATAATAATCGAAGTGTAGGGAAATTGTCCATTATATTTTCACAACTACATTTTCTTCCCCGACAATTTCACGAAGTGCTCCTAAACATTCTTCACTTGGATGAATCGATAAACTCCGAGATAATTGTACCATTTTATGTTCCTTTTCATAATAAATTAGTACTTTCGCAAAACCTGAATAGTCGAACAATATTTTCGTAACCTGATTTAAAAGCTTTTTCTCATACTGAGACGGCAATTTCACGTAAACAGATGCGTCTTTCTTTTCTTCATAAACATCCATTTCCTCTAGCGGATATAGTCCATTTACAATCCATTGCAGCTTATGATTTCTTAGCTCAATCGTACCGTCAACTAAAACAATTGCTCCTTCTTGCAACTTATCCGAGAAATGTATATACGTTTCCGGGAAGAGGACCGCTTCCATTTCATCATTTTGATCACAGAATGTAATAAATGCCATCTTTTGAAACTTTTTCGTACGAATCACTCTCACACTTGTTATATACACAATAGCTCTTTGTACTTTTTTCTTGTGTCGCATCGCCTGAGCGAGAGATGGAATTTCTAATTCTTTTGCTAACTTCACATATTGCGCTGTCGGATAACTTGATAAATAAAAGCCAAGCGCTTCCTTCTCTTTATTTAGTTGTTCAATAAAAGATAACTCTTCTCCTTGTACATATTTTGATTTTGGAACAGCATCTCCTAAATCACGTGCGAGATTCGCGTACTCTAACGCCCCTTTAATACTTTTCCATAAATTCGTTCTCGAAACACCAAAATCGTCAAAACATCCCGACCAGACGAAAGCTTCTAAATTACGCTCCGTTACGAACTTTGACGGCATACGAAGACAAAATTCAAATAAATCTTCGAACATTTTTTCCTCTCGTTCTTCTAATAATGCCGTCACTGTAGCCATTCCAATATTTCGGATCGAAAGTAAACTGTAACGTATCGCATTCCCTTCTATTTGGAAGTTGTAGCCACTCCTCTGAAGAGACGGTGGCAAAACGTGAAAACCTTTCCGCTTCGTTTCTCGTATATACTGTACAATCTTATCTTCATTTCCAATTGCGCTTGATAATAATGCCGTCATAAATTCCAGCGTATAATTCGCTTTCAAATAGGCAAGCTGATATCCGATCATACTGTAAGCTACAGCGTGACTTCGGTTAAAACCGTAATTCGCAAATCTTACAATTAAATCATAAATTTTCTCTGCGGATGTCTCATCATAACCATTTCGCAAACATCCTTGGACGAAATGCTTACGTTCCTGATCTAAAATATCACGATTTTTTTTACTCACCGCACGGCGCAGTAAATCTGCTTCTCCGAGCGAAAAACCAGCTAACTTCGATGCAATTTGCATAATTTGTTCTTGGTATACAATGACGCCGTATGTTCTTTCTAAAATTGGCTTTAAATCCGGATGTAAATATTCAATTTTTCTTTTTCCATGTTTCGATTCAATAAAAGTCGGTATCTGTTCCATCGGTCCTGGTCTGTATAACGAGTTAACAGCTACGATATCTTCAAACTCATTCGGTTTTAACCCGCGAAGTACATTTCGCATACCACCCGACTCAAGCTGGAATACACCTGTTGTATCCCCTCTCCCTAATAATTGGAACGTCTTTTCATCTTGAAGAGGTAAGTTTCTTATATCGATTTCTTTCCCTGTTTTGTTCGCGATAAATTTTATAATATTTTCAAGTAACGTTAAATTACGTAATCCTAAAAAGTCCATCTTAAGCAAACCAAGTTCTTCTAGCGCATCGGCTGGATATTGCGTAACATAAACATCGTTATGTCCTTCTTGAATTGCTACACTTCCTGTTAGCGGTTCTTGACTCATAATAACACCAGCCGCATGAATAGACGTATGACGTGGTAAACCTTCTACACGTTTTGCGATTTCAAATACACGCTCATGCAGAAGATTCCCTTGTATAAACTCACGAAGTGATTGTGATTCTTCATATGCATCTTTTAACGTTATACCAAGCTTTGATGGAATAAGTTTTGAAAATATATCAATATCTCGCGGCGGAAGCCCCATTACGCGGGCAATGTCTCTAATTGCCGCTTTTGCTGCAAGCGTACCAAACGTTACAATTTGCGCAACACGGAGCTGACCGTATTTATCTTTCACATAGCGAATCATCTCATCACGTCTTACGTCTGGAAAATCAATATCAATATCGGGAAGCGTCACACGTTCAGGATTTAAAAACCTTTCAAATAATAGATCGTATTCAATTGGATCAATATCTGTAATTTCTAATACGTATGAAACGAGTGAACCAGCTGCCGATCCACGACCTGGTCCTGTTAGAATATGATTTTCATGTGCATACTTCATAAAATCCCATACGATGAGGAAATAATCACTAAATCCCATACGA
Organism: Bacillus sp. FSL K6-2944; assembly: GCF_038005385.1. NCBI lineage: Bacteria > Bacillati > Bacillota > Bacilli > Caryophanales > Bacillaceae > Bacillus > Bacillus sp. FSL K6-2944. The sequence continues at coordinate 3,420,944 of NZ_JBBOTE010000001.1, forward strand.
GAAATAACATTTAATTCATGATCCAAACGCTTTATATGCACTTCTTTCGGTTCACCATATCGTTTCCGCAAACCTTCTTCACAAACACGACGCAAGTATATATCACTCGTTTCATTAGACGGAACAGGAAACTTCGGAAGTTGATTTACATGGAACGGTATTTCTACTTGGCAACGCTCTGCAATTTTTATTGTATTTTGGATTGCTTCCGGCGCATGGGAAAATAGTGCTTCCATTTCATCCGATGACTTTAAATAATACTGATCTGTTTTCAGCCTCGGCCTATCTGGATCAGTCATTTTCGTTCCACTTTCAACAGATAGTAAACATTCGTGAACAAGCGCGTCACTTTGATTGATATAGCGCACATCGTTTGTTGCAACGACTGGAATATTAACCCTACTAATAAATTCAGGTAGTTTCTCTTGTAAAAGCAACTCATCTTGAATCGCATGATGCTGCAAACTCATATAAAAATGGCCAAACATATTTTGATACGTGCGAGCTACTTCTTCAGCCTGACTCTCATTGTCTTCTAGTAATAATTGCTCAATTTCGCCATCTTTACCTGGTGAAATTGCAATTAATCCTTTCGCATAATGCGCAAGCCACTTCTTAGGAATACCTTCTTTGGACTTTGTCATAATACTACTAGAAATCTTTAATAAATTTTGGTAGCCTATTTCATTCTCAGCAAGTAATACAAGCGGATAAGACCTTTCTTCTTCTTCACTAAAAATAGAAGCGGTTAATCCAATAACGGGCTGTATACCATGTTTCTTACATGCTTTATAAAACGGAATAACGCCATACATAACATTTTCATCCGTAATAGCCAGCGATGAAAAACCGAGTTCTTTCGCCCTGACTACAAGCTCATCAATTTTACAAGCACTTTTTAATAAACTAAAAACGGTTTGACATTGTAAATGCACAAACTTCACTGTTGTACCCTCTCTTTACCTATTTGACTACTTTTATTATAGGTGATGAGGAAAGCGGAAATCAAAACATACTTCTTATACTTTGTCCATATATATGAAGAAGAAAGGGGAATGACGATGGATGTAAGAGAACATACTTTTTTCTCTCTGCTTATTATTAGTTATTTTATTGCCTTTGGGGTTATACTTGGCGGTTCATTAATTGGTGGATTTGGTGCGTTTCTTATCGGAAAACCAGCTCTAACTTACATTAATCAATTCGCCCAAAATTTAAGAATTTGGGCACTCGTTGCAGCAATCGGCGGAACATTCGATACCTTTTATAGCTTTGAAAGAAGTTTCTTTGGCGGAGATATGAAAGATATCGTAAAGCAAATTCTCCTTATTTTTTTCGCAACTGGTGGTATGCAAACAGGTCTCATTATTATTAAATGGCTAACGCAGGAACATGTATGAGAGTACCAAGTGCCAATACAGCAAAAAGATGGTACTTAGTATTAGCTGGGGCTGCTGTTGGAGGCGTGTTGAGCTGGTTTATTTTTTTGTACATATACGGTGTTTTTCAAGAAGAACAAGCTAGTAAAATAGCAGAACAAAGAGAAATTATAGAAAAACAAGAAGCAAAGCTCCACGTCCTTCTCGAAGATCAAGAAAAATTGAACACTGAAAATAAACGGCTCTTAACCATTCAAGAGATTAAAATAAAACTTATCAATCGAGAAAAATACGATTTAGACAATCTCACACTCGAAAATATGACTACATCTATCCATAATGACCTCCAACATCTTTTAACCAAAAACATTCAAAGTATCGCAAAAAATAAAGACCTACTTAAAAAGGTAATCGAAAATAAAACGTACAAACATTACGATCGGCTATACCGTTTTAAAGTCGATACAATATCTTTTGATACAGTGCTTGAAATTAGCATTACTATAGAGAAAGAAAAATAAAGAAGGAGGGCTTTAGCGCCGCTCCTTCTTTTCGTTCTAACATATAGTCTCTTATTTACAAATCTCACGTAAATCAGCAAAAAGACGATCCGCTTCTTCCCAAGAAGATGCCTTCGCACCAGAAGCCATCGGATGCCCCCCGCCGTTATATTGCATTGCTAATTTGTTTATAACTGGTCCTTTTGAACGAAGACGAACACGAATTACGTCGTCTTCCTCTAAAAATAGAACCCACGCCTTTAATCCATCAATATTGCCAAGCGCTCCAACAACACCAGATGCTTCAGAAGGAAGTACATCAAACTCTTCTAATACTTCTTTCGTTAATTTAATGTAAGCTACTCCTTCTTCTACCATCGTAAAGTTTTGTAAAATATAACCGTTTAAACGAGCAATTTTTTCTTTTGTCTTATACATCTCATTGTATAAATCTGTGAATTTCACACCCATGTCAACAAGCTCACTTACGTAACGAAGTGTTTTTGCTGTCGTATTCGGGAATAAGAAACGACCTGTATCTCCAACAATTCCTGCTAAAATAAGGCGGGCTGCTTCTTTTGTTATTTTTAATCCTTTATCTTTTCCATAGTTATAAAACTCATAAATCATTTCACTTGTAGAACTCGCTGTCGTATCTACCCACGTAATATCTCCATATGGATCTTCATTTGGATGATGATCAATTTTAATTAACATCTTCCCTTTTGTATAGCGTTGATCGTCAACACGTTCTTGATTCGCAGTATCACAAACAATAACAAGCGCATTTTCGTATACACTATCTTCAATATCATCCATTACTCGTAAGTATGCTAGTGACGGCTCATTGTACCCAACCGTATAAATATTTTTCTCTGGAAACGATTCTTGTAGAATTGTACCAAGACCACCCTGTGAACCTAACGCATCTGGATCCGGACGCACGTGGCGATGAATAATAATTGTATCAAACTCTTTAATTGCTCCTAAAATTTGCTCATGCATATGTATAATCTCCTTTTTAATCAACTTCTTCACTTTATCCTCCATTATAACGGAAAGTATTTCATACATGCGAACAATTGCTTTATAATAAAAGTTAGAAAGTTTAGATATTTCTTTTTCTTTTCTATTATTTTTCACAAAGCGATGGGAGTGTTCATTATGCCAGTATTAGTCTTCTGTATTATCGTCTCATTTATGTTGTACCTCTTTTACAAAACAAAATACTTTCGTACAAACCGCCCAATGGAGAAAGGTTGGCTCTCAGGAAAATCCGCAATGGCACTCGGTTCATTCGTTTTATTTTTCGGGATAAACCAATTCTTTTTAGAACTTTCAACCGCTCGTATTATCGTTGGTGTTTTATTCGTTCTATTTGGTAGTGCAAGTGTATTTAACGGGTTTCGCCAATACAAACATTTCTTGCCATTAGCAGTTAAAGAAGCTGAAGTCTATGAAGCAACGTAAAAAAGCATCAATATTGTGATGCTTTTTTACGTCCCTTAACTTTCAAAATCATATACGCAACAAACGCAGATGGTATATTAAATGGGTTCCCTTGTACGTGAAAATGTAATTGTTCTTCTCCAAAAGACATTTTTTCATATAGCTCTCGCTGAGATAATCCTGTCTTTTCCTTTTTTTCATGTAAACCTTGTAAATATAAATATTGAATCGGTATCATTACAAGAAAGTAAAATAGTGCGATACTACCAAAAAAGAGTACGGCTGACGACATAATGTATACCACCTCTCGCAATTCCATTTTATTACAATATAATCATAACACAATATACAACTGAATTGAATTATTATTCCGTCTTTTCTCACATTACTTTTCCACTCCATCCCATACATATTTCACCAAAACTCCCATCTAAAATCATACCTTTCAAATTTAAAACAACAAAAAAAGATGGAACAAATCAAAACGATTTGTTCCATCTTTTTATTTATCGATTAACTGAACCATAAGTAATGCTTTTCCAACAACATTACCTTCATGATGCACCTCTACATCGACCTTACCAAATTTACGTCCAATTTCTAATACTTTCGGATGAACAGATACAACATTATCAATTTGAACCGGCTTTACGAAATAAATCGTTAAGTTTTCAACAATTAAATCACTTTTCTTTTGCGCACGAATGACGCGATTTGTCGCTTCTGTCACAATTGTTGCAAATACACCGTACGATAACGTCCCGATTGAGTTCGTCATTTGCGGCGTCACCGAAAATTGATATAGATGCTCATTCTTCGCTTCTTTTGGTGTCATAAATTGATTCGTTACAATATCATCAATGGTTTCTCCAACTTGTGGCTGACGTTGAATCATTTGCAGTGCCTGAAGTACATCTTGACGGCTAATAATACCTTGCAGTTTGTTTCCTTCCTCAACGACAGGAAGTAATTCAATTCCTTCCCACACCATCATACGTGCCGCAGCTGCGACAGACATTTTACCGTTCACTGTAATTGGGTGTTTTGTCATTACTTTATCAATTGGTGTTTCTTTCGCTACTCCGATCATATCTTTTGAAGTTACGATTCCTAGTACTTTGTTACTTTCATCGACAATTGGATATCTTCCGTGCATTGTCTCTTCGTTATATGCATGCCATTGCTGTACTGTATCACTCGGCTTTAAATATAACGTTTCTTCAATTGGCGTTAAAATATCTTCAACGAGTACAATTTCTTTCTTAATAAGTTGGTCATAAATTGCACGATTAATTAACGTTGCGACCGTAAATGTATCGTAGCTACTTGAAATGATCGGCAGCTTTAATTCGTCTGCTAATTTCTTCACATGATCTTCCGTATCAAATCCGCCCGTAATTAATACAGCGGCTCCAGTTTCTAGCGCTAATTCATGTGCATTGGTACGGTTACCAATAATGAGTAAATTCCCAGCTTCTGTATAGCGCATCATCGCTTCTAATTTCATAGCTCCGATTACGAATTTATTTAATGTTTTATGTAGTCCTTCTCTGCCCCCAAGTACTTGACCGTCGACAATGTTAACGACTTCTGCATATGTCAGTTTTTCGATATTCTCTTTCTTCTTTTGTTCAATTCGAATTGTTCCGACACGTTCAATTGTACTAACATATCCTTTATTTTCTGCATCTTTAATTGCACGGTAAGCGGTCCCTTCACTTACACTCAAATCTTTCGCAATTTGTCTTACAGAAATTTTATGGCCTACTGGCAGGCTATTAATATGTTCTAAAATTTGGTTATGCTTGGTAGCCAAATGGTTTCACCATACTTTCTTTTCCCTAAATTCTTCATGTGTTGTACTTTTAGTATACTATATTTTCAAAACTGTTACACTCTCTCTTTGCATACCTGTACTATTTTTTTTATAACAAAATGACGCTTACATTCCACCAGTCATTCTATTACAACAATGTAATGCTATTGTCATCTCATTCGATAGTTCGCCCACTTAATTGCCTATACAATTAAGACAAGAAATAAAACAAAGGAGCGAACACATGATGAAAAAACTTTTAGAGGTTGTAGGTGCTGTATTTTTAGCTTTCGTAGATGGGAAAAAAGTTGCAATGGAATTGAATGAAACACCTGAACAACCACGTACCAAAAGAGAAGAATCACCAAAACAAATACAAGCATTAAAAGCTGTCCTACACACGTAAAAAACCCTTCACTTTTCTTTTCAAATGAAGGGTTTCTTTTCTATAGTGTAATACTTTCTCCAGCTTCTAATACTTTCCCTGTACAATTTTGTAGCTTTTCTACAAATTGATATGGATCTTGTTCAATAACTGGGAACGTATTGTAATGCATCGGTACAACAGTTTTCGCATTAATCCATTTTGCCGCTAGTACAGCATCTTCTGGCCCCATTGTGAAATTATCACCAATTGGTAAAAATGCTAGATCAACTTTATTTAATTCCCCAATTAACTTCATATCAGAGAATAGTGCAGTATCTCCTGCGTGGTATACAGTTTTCTCTTCTGCTGTAAATAAAATACCTGCTGGCATACCTGTATATGTAATCGTCTTATTTTCTTCATCAATATAACTAGAGCCGTGGAATGCTTGTGTAAACTTCACTTTTCCGAAGTCAAATTCATGTGAACCACCAATATGCATCGGGTGTGTATTTACACCTTGCCAACTTAAAAATGTTGCTAGTTCAAATGGCGCTACAACAACTGCATTATTTTTCTTCGCAAGTTCTACTGTATCTCCAACATGATCACCGTGTCCATGCGATAAAAGAATTGCATCCACTTTTACATCTTCAGTTTTTAAATCTGTTTTCGGATTACCTGTTAAAAACGGGTCAATTAAAATAACTTTTCCATTCGCCTCAATTTTCACAACTGAATGTCCATGATAAGATACTTTCATTATTACATTCCTCCCCTGTTCACATTCTCACTTTGTATTCTACATGATTTTTCAATTCCCTGTCTTTTCTAACATCTATTTACTTGTCATAACGCTTTCTTCCGAGTTAAAGTTATATTTGTAATTAAATATCTCGGGGGTGCCAATCGATGAATGCTAGATTAGAAAATTTAATGCAATGGCTAAAAGAAAAAAACGTAGAAGCTGCGTTCTTAACTTCTACACCAAACGTCTTCTACATGACAAACTTCCACTGTGAACCACACGAAAGATTACTTGGTATGTTTGTATTCCAAGAAAAAGAACCTATTTTAATTTGCCCTAAAATGGAAGAAGGTCAAGCACGTAACGCTGGCTGGGCACATGAAATTATCGGATTTACTGATACTGACAGACCATGGGATATGATTGCAAAAGCAATTAAAGACCGCGGCATCAATGCAAATGCAGTTGCAATTGAAAAAGAACATTTAAACGTGGAGCGCTACGAAGAATTAACGAAATTATTCCCAAATGCAGCTTTCAAATCAGCTGAAGAGAAAGTTCGCGAACTTCGTTTAATTAAAGATGAAAAAGAACTTTCTATTTTACGCGAAGCAGCTAAAATGGCGGACTATGCTGTTGAAGTTGGTATAAATGCAATTAAAGAAGATCGTAGTGAACTAGAAGTATTAGCAATTATTGAACACGAATTAAAAACAAAAGGCATACATAAAATGTCATTTGATACGATGGTATTAGCAGGTGCGAACTCAGCTCTTCCACACGGTATTCCTGGCGCAAACAAAATGAAACGCGGTGATTTCGTACTATTTGATTTAGGCGTAATCATTGACGGTTATTGCTCTGATATTACACGTACAGTGGCATTCGGCGAGATTTCTGAAGAACAAACTCGTATTTACAACACTGTACTTGCTGGACAACTACAAGCAGTTGAAGCATGTAAACCAGGTGTTACACTTGGCGCAATCGACAACGCTGCTCGTTCTGTTATCGCAGATGCAGGTTACGGAGACTTCTTCCCACACCGACTTGGTCACGGACTTGGAATTAGCGTACACGAATATCCAGATGTAAAAGCTGGTAACGAGTCTCCATTAAAAGAAGGTATGGTCTTCACAATCGAACCTGGTATTTACGTACCAAACGTAGGTGGCGTTCGTATTGAAGATGATATTTACATCACAAAAGACGGATCAGAAATTTTAACGAAATTCCCGAAAGAGTTACAATTTGTAAAATAATAGAAAAAGGCAGCGGGAGTGCTGCCTTTTTCTATTTCCCTACTATTTCAAATTTCTCTACAATCATTTTTGCTGGATAACTTTCAAGTATTTGAGAAAACCATACTTTTATTTTATCCCCTGTTTTTAACTGTTTATATGCGTCTTTGTCCTTAAAGCTCAAGACTATATGTGCTGGATGCTCTTTATTCATTTGTTGTTCTATATAATGTTGCAACTCTACTTTTGTTTCAACCGTTTTATCATCGGCAAAAAACATCGTGTCATTTCTTAATATGATATACCCTTCTTTAGGTACTTCTTTTACCGTTACTTGCTCTACTTGTTTTGTATCACACGCTGATAATACGACTAGAAATACACTTAAAAACATAACAATTTTCATATGCCTATTCATTTTTAACTCCTTACTCTAGGCTATTTCAAATTTAACACCATCTTCTCCTCATACTTATCATCCCATTTAATCACAACTTCTATAGGTTCATCTTTAGAGATAGGCGCGCAACTTACACAAGAAGACTTCATTTCAACCTTTGCTCCTCTATGAACTTCTGACGTTTGTGTCATTGTACTAAAGGCTCCATTAATAGCAATCTCTAAGTTTTTAAATTCTGTCTTTCCATCCCCGCCCTTATATTGAAACGTAAACATTCCATCTTCACTGTCATCCTTAATATGCCCTTTATATTGTCCAGTCCAACTTTTGCTCTCGCTAGAAAAAGTAAAATACCAAATCGAGCAGCTTCCTAAAAAGAAAATACTAATGAAAAAGAATAACGCTCTCTTCATCATGCCCCTCCATTCAAATGCACTTATTTATTGTCTATTTCTTCCTTCTATTATACTATTAAAATACAGAATTTTCTAAAACAGGGGGTTTATATGTTACGACAACAGTTAGAAGAAATTCGTAATAATAATTACATACTGGATAACACACTTAACATTGATTCTTTAAGTTCCAATATGCTTGAGCAAATTGGCGATACTGATAGCTATTTAAGGGACAAACTCATCTACTCTACTTTTTTTCATCTCATCAAGAAGGAATATCTTTCACACACACAATTACAGAAACTATTATTAGAAAGCATCGGTGAAAAATATTTATTGTATAAGATTCATTCAGATGATGAAGATGCGGTATTTACCCGAGCATTTACAACATTATTAATTGCCCTCATTATTGATGCTGATACAAATCATAATTTCTTATCACAGACTGATATTTCAAATGTAAAAGATCAACTAATTCTATATATGAACAACGAACATGATTTCCGGGGATATGTGCAAAAACACGGCTGGGCACATAGTATCGCTCATGCTTCTGATACATTTGAGGCGCTTGTGAATAGTCCTAAACTGGAAACTTTATATTACGAAGAAATATTACAAACTTTATTAAACAAAGTTTGTGTTCATTCCATCTATTACAAATATGAAGAAGATGAACGTATCGTTTATCCGATTGTCGCAATGCTACAAAATGGCTTAAAGGAAGAAGCACTCATATTAGCCCTTCGTGATTTAGTAGCTCAATTACCCGTTCAAAAACAAACATTACATATTGAATCATACGAGTTTCTATACGGAAATATAAAATCTTTCTTACGCAGCTTATTTTTCAGACTGCGCAAGCTTTCTATATGTGAAGAAACAGAATGCGAAATTGAAAAATTGCTACAAGAACTTCCAAAATATTATTAAAAAAAGAAGGCCACTCAAAAAGTGCCTTCTTCTATTTCACTAATATTTAATTGAAATTTCACGATCCAAACTGAGAAAAGGTGGACAAGAAGCGCAAACGCCATACATGCTCCGCTTAAAAAAGTTAGTATAGGATGCGAATACACGTGCCCCAATCCATAGGATACCGCCACGAAAAACATTGTTATGTAAATATAAATTGCTCCATGTATTTGCCTCATATAAACCTCCTTTTCCCATATTATAACATAAATTTTCTGATTATTCACATTAATTGCTTGTAATCAATATTTCTCAACTGTTACACCTCTTACAGCAGCCTTAATATATGGTGCTCCTTGTAAACTTTGTAAATCCTCTGTTTTGCCTGTTACGACTACACCGTATATTGGTAGGTCTTTTGGTTTGGTGTTTTTTATTTCTTTATAGTTTGTCCTAAAAGATTCTAATATCCCTTTTATTTTTACTTAAAGATATCCAAATACAGCTGTTCTACATTTTTATCATAATAAAAAGCACATCTATTTTGATGCGCCCTTCACATATATTTTATTAACATATAAATCACTTTTTTGAAACAAAAACTCTCACTCATCTCTCTCCATACTATCGTTATGACTTAGTTTCCATAATAATTGAACGAGGATAAAACCCCAGCTTTTCATAAAACGATACAGCTTCATTTCCGTACACTACTGTTAATTCAATTTCATCTATCTTCTTCGCTTTAAACCATTCCACTGCACTATTCATTAATTTCAAACCAAATCCGTTTCTTCGGTATCTTTCATCAACGAATAAAACTTCAATCTTTCCGTTTACACTTTTGCTATACGCTATACAACATCCTAATATATTATCTGTTTCCGCCTCAACTAATAATTCAATTCTATACTCTCCATACTTTGAATTTTGTTTATAAATTTCAATACGTTCCTCAAATGTCATTCTTGGATAGTCACCAGAAAAATGCCTTGATGTATTATTATGATATTCATGCAATTTATTTAAAGGTTCTCTTATTACTTCTATTTCATCGAGAGTGATATATTTATTACTAATTCTCATCCTACAGCATCTCCAATAATATATATTCCAACCAAAAAGATGACCATTTTACGGTTATAAAATACCAATCTATTATTTCATCGCGTCCTTCACAACATCTTGAATCATAACAACTTCTGTTTTCATATCAATAGACGGTGCTTCTTCATCGATACATTCATACCAAAATGCTAAGTGCTTTTTATCAATTTCATGATGCGAATTTTCGACAAAAATACCAGCTTCTCCTTGCACAGAATACCAATATAAGTACTCTTCTCCATCTCTTATTTCCCGGAAAATTGTCTCAACGTACATCTTTTCGTCGTTTAATGTCAAAAGTACTTCTTTCATATTGTCATTCAGAAGCTGCATCCATTCATCTACACGATGACTTTTATCTTGTTTCACTTTAAATCTCGTTAACTCCACATTCATTTTTATTCCCCCGTTTTCTTACGTACAAACAATCTATATTCTATTGGATGATAAAAACTTAATTTACTAGCTAATTTTTGCGAAGGAATATTGTCTACATAACAATCCCAGCACGGTATAATATCATTTTGTATGCAATGTTCAATAAACCTTGCTGCAACAGCTTGGGCTAATCCTTTCCCTTGATATGCTTTATGCGTCACAATATCAATTTCAGCAAATCCGTTCCCACTAAATATTGAAACACATTCCGCTACAATCATTCCTTCTAGTTCTATACAAAATCCAAAACCACCGTTTAAAAACGTTTCTTTTGATCCCCAATATTCTTTGTAGTACTCCTCTGTAAATTCACTGCTTCGTTCTATATCTCTTCTATCAATACGCTTCACTTCATATGTATTTTTGTTACAATCTCGTTTTCTCTCTTCAAAGGTTACGCTTTGAAATTTCATTCGCGGAATGTTTCGAAGTACATGACTAAAACGTTCTTCTATCATCATTTCCCACTCGTTACTCGAAGAGAACAATGTAAATCTCTTCTCTGTTTTTTCAATAGCCTTTTTTATAAAAGAAAATAAATCTTCGTTATAATTTTGATCATCAGTATCACCAAATAAATAATAAATACCGTTAGCTGTACGAATTAGTCCTGCTGTTAATTTCTCGTTTGCAAAAACCTCACCATCTATCACTTGATCACATACCGCATAAGCAAACGTCGTCGTTTTTGTATGACTTTCTAAAATCGGAAGGATTTTTCTATACTCGGCTACGGATAATTTTTTCATAATTGCTCCACTTTAATCGTATCCGCCTCTATATGTTCAAAACAAAGATTTACAGTTCTCTTTAATGCTCTCGTTCTATGAATCTTACATGCTGGAATTAAGATTGAATCATTTGGCTTTAAAACCGCTGTTTCTCCATCTTCAAAATCAATAAGTAATTCTCCCTCTAACACAATAAATAATTCATCCGAATTAGAATGATAGTGCCAATCATATTCACCAGTAAATACAGCGATTCGTAAGCAATGACTGTTTATATTTGAAACGACGAAGTTTTTATGTTGATCTTTAATATCCTTTGTTAATTCTATTAAGTTCACAGTCTCCATCTTTCGTCCCATCCTTTCATTAGTCGTTCTTCTAAAAAACTAACTTAATCTCCACCACCTCCGCAATCTCCTCCACCATCACTTGAGCTACTACAGTCATTGCTACTGTAGTCACCGAATCCACTTGATGAGCTTGAAGCGTATGAAGATTTTTTGCTTCTTTTTCTATCTTTTTTACTTTCATGACTAGGCCATACTGTAGCAAAGAGTATAACGAATAAGGCTAATTCTATTACAACAAGTATAAATTCTAGAATGCTCTCAATAATATTGGGAGTTATCCCAAAACTGTAAAACACTCCAAATGAATACATACACAAAATTACATACAGAGCCATACAAATATACCGAAATGTTTTCTCTATCGTAATGACTACTTTTTGTGAAAAAGGTATGTTCTGTTCCTTTTTGTTCTTTATATACCTTTGTCTCTTTGCCTGTTTTTTCTTCCTCTTTTTGCTCCCCATCGAATCCCCTCTTTTTATTATATAATTCTAAATTATCATAATAAAAATCGATTTACACCAATAAATAACAATTATTCACATGTTATTTCTCCATATAAAAAAGACCCTCCTCACGAAAAGGAAGGTCTCAAATGTATTTCTATTATGATAAAGCAGGAGCTTTTTCAAGAAGCTCTTTTGCATCAGCGTATTGTAAGCCGTGAGCTTCCGCAACTGCTTCGAATGTTACATAACCATCTAATGTGTTAATACCTTTTAATAATGCAGTGTTGCCTAAGCAAGCTTCTTTGTAGCCCTTGTTAGCAATTTGTACTGCATATGGTACTGTTACGTTTGTTAATGCAAGAGTTGACGTACGTGGAACTGCACCTGGCATATTAGCAACTGCATAATGAACAACGCCATGTTTTTCGTAAGTTGGGTTGTCATGAGTTGTAATACGATCAGTTGTTTCGAAAATACCACCTTGGTCAATCGCGATATCTACAACGACAGAACCTGGTTCCATTGATTGAATCATTTCTTCAGTTACAAGTTTTGGCGCTTTTGCACCCGGAATTAATACTGCTCCAATAACAAGGTCAGATTCTTTAACAGCTTCTGCAATATTGTATGGATTAGACATTAATGTTTTTACTTGGTTACCGAAAATATCATCTAATTGACGAAGACGTTCTGCACTTAAGTCAATGATTGTTACATCTGCACCTAAACCTACTGCAATCTTAGCTGCGTTTGTACCAGCTTGACCACCGCCAATGATTGTTACTTTGCCGCGTTTTACCCCTGGAACGCCTGCAAGTAAAATACCTTTACCGCCTTTGTTTTTCTCAAGGAATTGTGCACCGATTTGTGCAGACATACGACCAGCCACTTCACTCATAGGTGCAAGTAATGGTAAAGAACGATTGTCTAATTGTACTGTTTCGTATGCGATTGATGCAACTTTGTTATCGATTAATGCTTTCGTTAATTCTGGTTCTGGAGCTAAGTGTAAGTATGTGAATAAGATTAAGCCTTCACGGAAATAGCCGTATTCACTTGCTACTGGCTCTTTTACCTTCATAACCATATCTTGATTCCATGCTTCTTCAGCAGTTTCTACAAGTTTCGCACCAGCTTGTACGTATTCTTCATCTGTAAAGCCAGATCCTAAACCTGCTCCTTTTTGAACAAAAACTTCGTGACCATTTTGTACTAAATGTACTGCTCCCGCTGGCGTCATTGCCACACGGTTTTCATTGTTTTTAATTTCTGTTGGAATACCGATACGCATGATTAGTTCCCCCTTGAGTTATGAAATGACCCCTGAATCATTTTTTAAAGCGCTTTCTACGCTCTTATATTTTAACATAATATCTCAATATTTGACAAAAAAATAACACGAGTTTTCCGATAGATTTAATTTTATATTAAAGGACAGTATTATCCGCACCTCTCAGCACAATGGATAAACTGTCCAATTATTCGAAACTTCATCTTATTTTATTCTATCGATGTCTATGAATAACATCCACTGCACCAGTCACTTCAATAATTGTACCGGTAATCATATCGGAATCGTCCTCACATAAAAACGAAATGGTTCTTGCAATATCTTCACCTGTTCCAGATCTACCAATCGGTGTGTTATGCTCTTTCAGCTGACGTGCTTCTTGAATAGTTGCCTCTTTCATATCGCCAATAATATCACCAGGACATACCATGTTCGCAGTGATACCATACTCCGCTTCTTCATAAGCAACTGTTTTCGTTAATGAAACAAGTCCTACTTTCGCTGCGGCAAAAGCTGAACGATAAATCCATCCCGGTGCACTATCCGCCCCTTGAAATCCGTAATTAATAATACGGCCAAAGTTCTGTTTTCTCATGACCGGAACGACAAGTTTTAATAAATGAAATACCGCTGTTAAATTTCCCTGAATCATTTCATTCCATTCATCTTCTTCATAATCAACTAACTTTTTTCGTTCAAATACATATGGACCAGCATTATTAATTAAAAAGTCAATTTTGCCAAAACGGCTCATCGCTTCTTCTACTATTTTATGTAAATCTTCCTTTTTCGTGACATCCGCTTGCACGAATTGTAGACGCTCTTCCACATCTTTATATGTTTCTTTCATCGTTTCCATAGCCGTGATATCGCTATGGTACGTTACTGTTACTGAATAGCCTTTAGCCAATAACTTTTCTGTTACTTGCTTTCCTAAACCTTTCGTACCGGCTGTAATGAGCGCATGTCTCACAAAACTGCCCCCTTTTAAATTGCTATACTTCATATGTAACAAGTTCTCGCTCCAATTACAACTAAAATGAATTGAAACAGAGTTTTCAAAATTCTGTAACGTTTCTGGCAAGCACGTTACCAAAATTTGTTTTATAATTAAGTTGTAAACAGTTATAAAACAGATTGGGAGGAATTTACTATGAATAATACATATACAAATATTTTAATCGCGGTGGATGGTTCTAAAGAAGCAGAAAAAGCCTTTAAAAAAGCAATTCAAGTCGCAAAGCGCAACAATGCAACATTAACAATTGCTCATATCGTTGATGTAAAAGCATACTCAGCAGTAGAAGCTTATAGCCGTGCAATTGCGGAACGTGCAAATCTATTTGCAGAAGACCTATTAGAAGACTACAAAAAAACTGCGCTTGAAGCTGGTCTTGAAAAAATTGAAACTGTATTAGAATTCGGTAATCCTAAATCAAAAATTTCAAAAGAAATCGCTCCAAACCATAAAGTAGATTTAATTATGTGTGGTGCGACTGGTTTAAATGCTGTTGAGCGTTTCCTAATTGGTAGCGTCTCTGAACATATTATTCGCTATGCGAAATGCGATGTCCTTGTTGTTCGTGGTGATGAAGAGCAAGGTGAGCTTTAATTTATAGATAAAACACCAAGTCCACATAGGCTTGGTGTTTTTCATTTTATAAACTTCACTATAAACAAAAGACATGCTACGACAACAACGGTAATTGCCAACACATAAGGCGGAAGAAACTTCAAAGACCATAATGCCATCATAATCGTCGCAACCGTTAAGTACGTTCGCCTTGCACCTTCTGTCATTTTTTTACGAAATAAGAAAACATACAAATAACCAATTGGCGGCGTAATAAAGCAAAGAACGTATATGATTTTTGATTTTAAATACCACTTTTGTTCTCCAAGTTTCTTTATATCCCCTTCTATTCTCTTATGCTCTTGTTCTTTCGCTTCTTCTACAAGCGGATTTTCCTCTTCTCCTCGCTTTTCTTTCATATAAGGAAGAAAGTGCATAAAAAAATAGTATGCGAATACGAATGCTCCAAATCCAATATTTACTCTTTCTAATGGAATATGTTCACTAAAAAAAGCAGCAGTAAGCACTAAAGACAAACAGTATGTCATCATCCAAAAGGAACGTTTTCTCTTTTTCCGTTCCATTTCTTTTTTGCCTTGTATATCTTTTCTTTTCGAAAGCCATATAGAAATAAAGCAATCTACTACAAATAGAGCAAAAATAAATATCGCAACGTGTACTGTTTCTAAATCCTCAAATGAAAAGATATTTGGGAATGCAACATGTAATACAATGAATGTGTACAAAATTAGCCCTATAAAATAAATACGTCTCATTTTCCATCCCTTTCTTATTTCCTAACATTACGTTAACATACATTTTTTAGAAATAGACGGACAAAATATATATGTGTAAAAAAGGAGGATGCTATATGGATGATTCTGAACGCATTATTTTAGATGTGAACGGCAAAGAAATTGAAATGCTAGATACGATTCGCACTCATTTTAAAGAGAAGCACGGCGTTGAACTAAGTAATGGTGCATTACTTCGTGATTTGATGGATATTGAGTATATTCGAATTACGGAAGATCGACATAAGTATGATTAAAAGAAAACGACTGCAGGCGAATGCCATCAGTCGTTTTCTTTCTTTATTTAAGCTCTTGATGTTTCCCGCCCATACCACCAGACTCATTGCTATCTTGGTGTACAGTTAGTTTATTTGTTTTCGCATCTTTTAAAACTCTATATGTATATGATTCATTTGGTTCATCTTTAAACTGTACATTCATACCATACGAATCCATTTTGCTATAAAAGGCCGGTTTTATATATAAAATATCACTTTCTTTATATCCTTTATCTTGTAAATGCCACATCGTTGCGATAACCGCTTCTTCTCGCTTTTCTTTTTCACCAACATATATATATTTGTCCAAAAGAAACACTTTAGCATTTGCAATTAAGCTAATTAACAGTACAATGATCAACACTATTTTTTTCATAGACTTCCCCTAAATTGTTATTTTTTACTACATTTTAACTTAAATGCTAGTAAAAAATAAAGTACGCCAGACTTTAATAGACTGGCGTACTTCCCAACTCAACTCTTAATAACTTCTTTCGTTAACCCCTTCGCCTTCTCCAAAGCGTTTTTGATTTGTTCAAACCCAGTCCCGCCAGCACTGTTACGACGCTTTACAGCTGCATATGGTGACAGCACTTCATACAAATCTTCTTCAAATAAGGAGCTCATTTCTTTATATGTTTCAAGAGAGACATCTAATAAATAAATTCCTTTTTGTGTGCAATATAGCACTAACTTTCCAACAATTTCATGAGCCTGACGGAATGGTAGTCCTTTGTTCGCTAAATAGTCAGCAATTTCTGTTGCGTTGGAGAAATCTTGCGTCACAGCTTGCCCCATTTTTTCTTTGTTTACAGTCATCGTTTCAAGCATGCCCGCCATAATATGAAGGCATCCTTCTACTGTTTTAACTGTATCAAACATTCCTTCTTTATCTTCTTGTAAGTCTTTATTGTAAGCGAGCGGTAATCCTTTCATTACTGTGAGTAAACTGAATAAATTACCGTATACTCTGCCTGTTTTACCACGGATTAGTTCCGCCATATCCGGGTTTTTCTTTTGCGGCATAATGCTGCTTCCCGTTGCATATTGATCGCTCATTTCAATAAATTGAAACTCTTGGCTACTCCATAAAATAAGTTCTTCGCAAAAGCGTGATAAGTGCATCATAAGCATAGAGGAGTTACTTAGGAACTCCAGTATGAAATCACGATCGCTTACTGCATCTAAACTATTTTCATAGATTCCATTAAATCCAAGAAGCTCCGCACTATACTCTCGGTCAATGGGGAATGTCGTTCCAGCTAACGCTCCTGCTCCTAATGGCGAAATGTTAATACGTTTTAACGAATCTTCATAACGATTCACATCACGCTCTAACATCCAAAAGTAAGCGAGAATATGATGAGCAAATGAAATCGGCTGAGCACGTTGCAAATGCGTATAGCCAGGCATAATGGTTTCAATATTATTTTCTGCTTGATGAACAAGAACAGTTTGCAATTGCTTTGTAGCTTTTATAATATGTTCTACCTTTTCTTTTAAATACAAATGCATATCTGTCGCTACTTGATCATTACGACTTCGGCCAGTGTGAAGTTTTCCTCCTACTTCGCCAATTTGTTCAATTAACATTTTTTCGATGTTTAAATGAATATCTTCTGCTTCTACTGAAAATTGTAGCTTATTCTCTTTTGCTTCTTTCAATAAATATTGAAGACCTATCTTTATTTTCTCTGCTTCTTCTTGCGTAACGATGCCTTGCTTTGCTAGCATCGTGACGTGCGCAATACTTCCTTTTATATCTTGATTTACTAATTGTTGATCGAAGGAGATGGATGCTCCGAACTCTTCAACCCATGCTTCCGCTTCTTCTGTAAAACGTCCGCCCCAAAGTTTGCTCACGCTTCCACCTTCTTTTGATTCACTTGGCTGTATACTTTCGTCGGTAAACCGAATAATGAAATGAATCCAACTGCTGCATCATGATTAAATTCATCTTGAGCAGTATATGTTGCTAATTTTTCATCGTATAAAGAGTATTCAGATTTACGTCCTTCTACAATCGCATGACCTTTAAATAATTTCACACGCACTGTACCTGTTACATTCTTTTGCGTTTCTTGTAAAAATGCATGAAGCGCTTGTTTTAAAGGCGAGAACCATAAACCATTATAAATAAGTTCTGTTATTTTCTGTTCAATCACTGGTTTAAAATGTGCTACTTCTTTTACGTGTGTTAAATCTTCCAACTCTTTATGCGCAGTGATTAACGTCATTGCTGCTGGGCATTCGTATACTTCACGAGATTTAATACCGACAAGACGATTTTCTACGTGATCAATACGTCCAACGCCGTGTTTTCCAGCAAGCGCATTTAACGTTTTAATTAATTCTGCAAGTGAATATGCAGTGCCATTTAAAGTAGTCGGTACGCCTGCTTCAAATCCGATTTCTACAAACTCTGGTTTATTCGGTGTATCTTCTAATGCCAATGTCATCTCATATGCATCTTCTGGCGGCGCTGCCCATGGATCTTCTAAAATTCCACATTCGTTGCTGCGTCCCCATAAGTTTTGATCGATTGAAAACGGGCTATCTAAATTAATCGGAATTGGTACATCGTTTTCTTTTGCATAGGCAATTTCTTCTTCACGTGACCACTTCCATTCACGTACAGGTGCAATCACTTCTAAGTAAGGATTTAATGCTTGAATAGAAACTTCAAAACGAACTTGATCATTTCCTTTCCCTGTACATCCGTGTGCAACTGCAGTTGCGCCTTCTTGTTCTGCGATTTCTACTAATTTCTTCGCAATAAGCGGACGAGATAATGCAGAGACAAGAGGGTATTTCCCTTCGTATAATGTGTGTGCTTGCATCGCCATCAATGCATATTCATTCGCGAATTCTTCTTGAACATCAATCATATATGATTTAATTGCACCTACTGAAAGTGCCTTTTCTTTTACAAATGCTAAGTCTTTACCTTCCCCTAAGTCTAAACAAAGCGCGATAATATCATAATTCTTCTCTTGTAACCATTTAATTGCAACGGAAGTATCAAGACCTCCGGAATATGCTAATACAACTTTTTTCTTCTCCATTTTGCATCCCCCTAAGAATAAATATTCATTTTCTTTTATAATAATTCACACTTTACCACCTTTCACAAAATGTATCAAGAGTCATTTTCAAATTTTTTCAAACAATTTCGTCGAACTTCTTTCTGTTTTTCTGTACAATATAAGCAGGACAACGGGGGTGAACTTATGGAAAAGTATTTCTTATACGATGATCATCTAGGAATTGAAATTCCTCATTTACAAGAAGATTGGGAAGATATCCCCGAAAAAATGCAGCATGCTATTTTACTAAGATGGGAACAAGTTCGCGGAAAGATTCCTGATCGAATAAAAGAACTCGAGCACTCTATTAATGCAAAACAGCATCATTTAAATAACGAAGAAGACTTCGAAATTTCTTGCAAATTGAATTCAGAAATTGCCGATCTCGCTTCCATCATTAATGACCTTTGGCTTTGGTATCGACTCACTCAAAATGTATCTGAGGGGAAAGCACACCAATGAAAAAAGCATGCCCCTCAATTACTTTGGGTCATGCTTTTTTGTCGTAACATGATTTACAATATATTTCTTGTGCTGTTTTCGCCAAACATACATCGAATGGACCAACTAATATACTTCTTTCTTCCGGCAACTTTACAAAAGCAACAAGCTCTTCTTCATATTGAATTTTTTTCTGACATGAAATGCATATTAATTCTTTTCTTTTGAACATGTCTTTTAGCATACCTTCACTCTCCCCTTCATCTATCTATATTAATATAATCTCATAACAGTTAAGACTTGTAAAAAAATGACACATTCCGAATCGAATGATTCATATACTATGTACAAAGGGGGGTCTAAAGCTTATGCGTGCTTTCGTTATTATTGCTTTAACTTTTTTAAGTGTGATTAGTTGGGATGCGTTTTTTAAAGATAAAAGTGATGAAAAGAATACAACTGAATAAAACCCTTTTTTTCTTACTTATTGGACAAACCGTTACAAACTGTCCAATCCTCCGAAATAACTTAGGCTTTTCTACAAAAATATTTAAACATAACATTTTTTGTAGATTCCCTCCGTTTATTGTCGGTTTCCATCCGCATACATTTTTTAAAAGTATGATATAATAGTATAAATCTTGAAGGAAGGGATTTTGATATCATGATCGCTCGAAGGAGCATGTGGCATCGTATTGACGAATCATACACGTAGCGTATTTTTTAGCTCAGATACTTTAGTCTAGCGAAAAAAATACGAGAGTGGGGAAATTATGATTGCCCGAAGGATAATTTGGCAAAAAAAAGACTCTTCTTACACATAGCGTTTTGTTTAGGACTTAATTGTTACTAACTAAACAAAACAAAGAAGAGCAGGATTGCTAAATGACGAATCCTACTCCACGTTTTGTTTAGTCGTTTTAAGACTTAAACTAAAACGAAGGTAGGGAGAATTGATGGACGAGAGGATTATTCGTTATTTCTTCAGCGACATATAGCGTAGTTAGTTTTTTCGTAAACTAACTGAAAGCTACATGTGAGCTCGTAGTTAGTTTACAACACAAAAAGGACTACTAACTACGGAAAGAAGGAATAACGATGAGGAACATCCAAAGTCGGCAAATTATTAAAGAAATTTTTATGGTTTTAATCGGTTCATTTATTTTAGCAGCAGCGCTATATCACATTCACTTCCAAAACCACTTAACAGAAGGTGGCTTTGTAGGAATTGCACTATTCATTCAAAACTTTTATGATATTTCACCATCTATTTCAACTGTATTAATGGATATCCCAATTATTTTACTGTGCGCTTCATTTTTAGGTAGAAAAATGGTTGGTTATTCATTCCTAGGTTCAATTTCATTCGGAGTATTTTATTCCTTTATGGAAAATTATTCTCCATTTACGGTAGATTTATCAAATAACTTATTTATAGCTGCAGTAGTTGGCGGTGCGTTAGCTGGTATTGGACTCGGTTTTATATTACGATTTGGCGGTGCAACCGGTGGAGACGATATTTTAACAATTGTATTAAGTAAACGAACTCGTTTTACAATTGGGCAAATTTTCTTCGTCTTTGACGCGATTGTTCTTGCGCTTTCATTATATTATTTAAATTGGACAGAAATTGCTTTTACTATTCTTTCGATTGCCGTACAGGCAAAAACATTGGATTTAATTTATTATCCAAAAACAGAAAAAACAGCAGAAAAGCAGCCAGTATCTGTTCCAATGTCCAAAAAACATGCAACGAATTAAAAAAGCGAAAGGCTTCGGCCTCTCGCTTTTTTTATGCTCTTTTTTCTTTCTCGACTATATGGCGCACTTGATAAAATCTATTTGCAAATTCAGTAACGTTTCTTGTTAAACGATAATTCACTGTAGATCCAATTGCCATTCCAATTACCGGTATACCTTGGAATAATTTACGACGAAGAGCATAAATCGAAAATGTCTTCAAAATTTGTTTTAACACAACCTCAGTAGAAGCTGTTTGTAGCACTGCTTCGTCTCCTTCGTAAAAGAACGAATCTTCTTGCTCCAGCTCTTGCAATAAATTGTACCATGCATATTGCTGAAGTCTTCCTGGTAGTAATGACGCATGAAACACCTTTAACGCAAGCATCATTTCATACGGCTTGTTCACATCATGTCCAAATGATGTTGCAATAAGTTGGACTGCCTTCACATTTAACGCGATCATAACCGGAAAATCCGCCGTTAATAATAATAAACCTCCAGCACCTGTTGCCCCACCTTGTACAAATGAATATAGACGATGACGTGCTGTTTGCTGCTCTGCTATGTATGTTAATTGATCAATAGATAATGCTTTCAAATCTTCAAGCTGTTCAATCGATTCATCAAATAACCTTGATGTTCCTAAAATCCGATTACGTGCATCTAACTGTGCTTGTGAACTTTGAATAAATGCATGCAAATGAAAGAGCCATCCATCTGCTTTCGTGAAGAATTCTTTTCGCTTTTTCTCAGGTAATTTCGCAACTGTAGCATGTAACCATTTATCAAACACTTTTTGAAAATCGGTCGCTTCTTGCTCAACTAATTGCGCTTCCCATTCTTTTATATTGTCTAAAATGGCTTGTTCTCGCTTCGATCGCATCGTAACAACCACCTCGTTCGATTTTTTTCTATTGTAACATATTTCTGCTTATTCTTTGCAAATATGCTTGTCTATCTTTATTCACATACCATTTTTGAATGGCATAAAATATTAACAAAAAGGATGAGATAAATCACATGAATCTATCCGATATAAAAAAAGAATATAATGCGGTATTCAGCTTAGGACAAAACTGCTGGCCCGCTTGGGCATTATATCAATTAGAATTATCACCATTTTTTGGCGTTATTGATTTTATGCTAAGTCCCTCATTAGAAAAAGTGAATGTATTATTACAAAATCGATTTGACCGCTTTTTAAATTTCGAAAATTTATCCTTCATCTCATTTTGGGATGATGATGCAAAATTAAGATTAAGGGACAACCTTTATGAAATTGACTCCTGTCATGACTTTAAAACAGATGTAAATACACCAACTTCTTGGCCTTCTTATACAGAAATTAAGTTAAACTATGAACATCGTATTAATCGTTTTCTAGCTACAATTGAAACGGCAGAATCCATATTATTTATTCGAACTGGAGGAACATATGAAGAAGCATGTTCCCTAGAACAAATTTTATCTCAAATCGTTACACATACATTCTCTGTCCTGTTACTAATTCCTGCCGATATACCAACTATCACCCAAGAAGATTGGGGATTACAACGTATTTGCGTTATGAAATGTCCTATTATGGATGTATACCAATACAATGAAGCATTTTGGAAAGACTTATTTGATGGAATTACAATTAGACCGCACACTTAAATACACGATACTTTTATCACACCATACATTATAATCGTCCTTATACAAAACAAATAAGGAGTGATTCTATATGTATCCACGTGCAAAAGCTTTCGGTCTTGCTGTACATCAAGATCGCCTTCTCGTACAAGAATATTATACAGAAGGCGAAATATATTATCGTCCTCTTGGCGGTTCAATTGAACTTGGTGAAAAATCAGCACATACTGTTATTCGGGAGTTTAAAGAAGAGCTTCATACGGAGATAGAAATCACCAATTATTTAGGGTGTTTAGAAAATGTCTTTCATCTCGATAGAGACATTGGTCATGAAATCATTCAACTATATTCTTTGCGTTTATTAGACACGTCACTATATGAAATGAAAATATTAAATATACAAGATGAAGAAACAGTAGCGTATGCGAAATGGATTCCTATTACGGCATTCATTCAGAAAGAAAAAATATTATATCCAGATGGAGTTTTAAAATACATCCAAAAGAAAAAAGACGAAATCCTATAGGATCTCGTCTTTCTTTTCATATATTAACCAATATCTCCAAGACGTAGTACGTCACGAGCAATCATAACTTCTTCGTCAGTTGGAATTACGATAATTTTTACTGGAGAGTGTGGGAAGCTGATGAATGCTTCTTCACCGAATACGTTATTACGTTTTGCATCGAAGTATACGCCCATGTACTCAAGGCCTTCTAATACACGCTCACGAATAATCGCACTGTTTTCACCTACACCAGCTGTGAAGATGATTGCGTCTACACCTTTCATACGAGCAGTGTAAGAACCGATGTATTTGTGGATACGGCTTACGAATACATCAAGTGCTACTTTCGCACGGTGGTCGCCTTCTTCTTCTTTCGCAATGATGTCACGTAGGTCACTAGAGTAACCAGTAAGACCTAACATACCACTCTTCTTGTTTAATACGTTAACTACTTCTTCTACTGTTTGGCCTGTTTTTTCCATGATGTATGGAATTAACGCAGGGTCAAGGTTACCAGAACGTGTACCCATTGTTACACCAGCAAGTGGTGTGAAGCCCATAGAAGTATCGATAGATTTACCGCCTTCTACTGCTGCGATACTTGCACCGTTACCTAAGTGACAAGAAAGTAAGCTTAAGCTTTCAATTGGACGACCTAATAATTCAGCCGCACGCTCAGTTACATATTTATGAGAAGTTCCGTGGAAACCGTATTTACGGATGCCGAATTTTTCATAGTACTCATATGGTAAGCTGTATAGGAATGCAGATTCCGGCATTGTTTGGTGGAATGCTGTATCGAATACTGCTACTGCTGGTACGTTTGGTAATACTTCTTGGAATGCTTTAATACCAACAACGTTTGCTGGGTTATGAAGTGGTGCTAAATCGCTTAATTCTTCGATATCAGCTAATACTTCATCAGTAATTAAAACAGAGTCAGCAAATTTTTCGCCGCCGTGAACAACACGGTGACCGATACCGCCAATCTCATCTAGAGATTTAACGATTCCGTTTTCAGTTAACTTTTTAAGAAGCATATTAACTGCTACTGCGTGATCTGGAATGTTTGTAATTTCTTTTTGTTTTTCGCCATCTACAGTAATAGTGAAGATACTATCTTCTAAACCGATACGTTCTACTAAACCTTTTGTTAATACTGTTTCACTTGGCATTTCAAATAATTGGAATTTTAAGGAAGAGCTTCCTGCGTTAATCGCGATGATTTTTGACATCTAGTCTTTCGCCCCTTTTTCTCTTGGTAGTTGTGTGGATGTTTCCACAAACCGCTCGATTTTATCTGATCAAATTCACCAAATATGAAAACGTTTCATCATTAGCAAATTTTATACTCACGATTTTAATTTAAACATCGTCCGACATATATTTCAAGTGAAAAAATTGTAACACCAAGAAAAAATATATATTACAGATTTCAAAAAAATTCAGTTAAATCTTGTATATATTTAAAAATATGACATATTATATAAAACTGTACTACATGAATCACTAATGCTGTTACATATACCCAGCTTTATTTATGTGTTGCAAACCAAGTATTTAATTGATCCATAATGTCTTCCATCGCCTTCATGTTAGAGAATTTAGGCAACTCCACTAATAACGCCTGTTTTGGCATTGTTACATTAGCGCCTTTCTTTTGGAGAACAAATATACTTTTTGCATTTTTCTCGTTTTTAAACATGGAAACAGGAAGCTGTAATAACCCTTGAATAAAGCATGTTTCTTTAATAAATGCATGTAATTTTGGTGCCTGGTCACTTTCAAAAATGAAGTTTGGTACTAAGAAGAATAAGTAACCGCCCTCTTTCGTATGTTTCACACTTTGTTCAATAAATAAGTGATGGGCATACGACATTCCTTCATCTGCTTTTAATTTATATTCACTTGCACCGATTTCGTTTGGATAATAACCAACCGGTAAGTCTGAAACGACTGCATCAACTGGATCGATATAAAGTGGTGCTAGTCCATCTTGATGGAAGAATTCGATTGCATGCTTTTGTAAATTTGCATTTACTAAAGCAAGTTTAATTAGCACTTCATCCACTTCTACACCAAATCCACTCATTGTTAGTCCTTCTTTGGCGCTATTAAACACTGTAGTCATTAAATTACCTGTTCCAATTGCAGGATCTAAAACTGTGATCTCGTTTTGACCTTGCATAAATTTATGGAATAAGTAACTCATGAACATTCCAACTGCATCAGGCGTCATTTCATGATTCGCTTGTACGCCTTCTTTCATTCCTTTTAAGATGGCTAACTGAAATGCTTTACGAATTTCTTCACCTTTATATGTTTCTTCATTAAACGTACTATATTCACGATTCAGCCTTTCAATTGCTGATTCGGATAATTCCTCTTGTAAAATCGCTCCCTCAAACAAGTTATCACCTGTTTCTACAAGCGCCTCTAAATATGTTACATCTAATTCTTTACGTAAAACTACCGCAGAAGAATCAAAAATAGAAAATAATGTTTCTACTGTCTGACTCACGTACATTCCTCCTTCTCTCTTTTACACATAACTTATATCATACCACAAAGTGATTTTTTCCAAAAAGAAAAAGCGACCTCCTGTAAAGAGCTCCCCTTTAGTTATATATGATATAACGTTTTTTCTCATATATCGATGCTGTTACAGAGCAATATATGAGAAAAAACGACCTCTTTATAAGAGGTCATTCTCTTCACATTACTTCGCAGATTTAGCTGCTTCTAATGCTGCTTCATAGTTTGGATGGCTTGTACCTTCGCTTACGTATTCTACGTAAACTACTTTGTCATTGCTATCTACTACGAATACTGCACGAGCAAGTAAACGAAGCTCTTTCATTACTAAGCCGTAAGCTTCACCGAATGAAAGATCGCGGTGGTCAGAAAGTGTTACAACATTTTCTAAACCGTTTGCTGCACACCAGCGTTTTTGAGCGAATGGTAAATCAGCGCTAATTGTTAATACTTTCGCGTTTTCAATACCTGCTGCATCTTGGTTAAAACGACGAGTTTGTGCATCACACACACCTGTGTCGATTGAAGGTACAACACTAATTAATTTCACTTCACCTTTGTATGTTTCTAAACTTACTGGAGATAAGTCGTTTGCTAATACTTGGAAGTTTGGCGCTTGATCGCCAACTTTAACTTCTGTTCCAACTAAAGTCATTGGATTACCTTTAAAAGTTACGTTTGCCACTTGAAAATCCTCCCTTATTTAAACAAAATATGTACAATGTAAATGATAGTTTGTCCCTATCGATAATGCAAATAAAATCGCTTTATTTACAAAAAAATTAAAGAAGCTAACCTATTGATTAGCTTCTTTATTCGTTAAATTTGAAATTCAGGATTATCTTCTTTTCGTTTATCCATCATTTCTTTCACTTTATCAACAGCTTGTGGCGCTAATTCAATTATTTTATCGATGACGTGTGTTTGTTTATCTAAGTGCAATACTTTCACACCATCTCCATTTATAACAAGAAAGGCAACAGGATTAATAGAAACTCCTCCTCCACTTCCACCGCCAAATGGATGACGGCCTGAATGTTCTACTTTACCAAATTCACTTCCACCAGCAGCAAATCCGAAACTCACTTTCGAAACTGTAAGAATTACGCTTCCATCTGCCGCTTTAATTGGGTCACCAACAATTGTATTTACATCAGTCATTTGTTTTAAAAGCTGCATTGCTGTTGTCATTAAACCTTGAATTGGATGGTCCATTCTATATCCCCCCTATGCTTGAACAGATTTTTCTGTCATACCAGATCTTTGTCTTCTCATAAATACGAGTAATTTGACGCCAGTTTTTATAGCGCGGAATATACGAAAAGATGCTGTTAACTCGCATCTTGATGCAAATCCTTTCCCTTGAAAAACTGGGGTAATTTCAAATTCTGGTACGTCGACAATATGCATATATTGTCCGACAACTCCAGCAGCCATACCTTTTGTCCCCCATGCATATCCAGTGACAATGCCAGTACTAGCTGCGTCGCCTGCTCCAATTTGTGTATGCCATTTCCAACCATTGATTTTCACTCGTTTGAGAAAATCTTTAACAATAGTATGAACTTCTTGAAGCTTTTTTATCAGTTCACCAATGCTGTCAAGTTGCGCCATAATTTTATTATCGAGTCCGCCGTCCTCTTCAGCTTTTTCGATTTTCTGTCCTGTCTTTTTCTGCTGTTTTTCAATTCTTTCCAACACATCAAATGTATATCGAATCATCCATATTTTCACTTGAAGCAAACATTGCTTTTCCATTTCTGAATATAAAAATGTCACCTTAAGCTTTATTTTCGACAATAGTATAAACAAAATAAAAAGAAGAAGAATTATTATTCCAATTACGAGCCACTTCATACGTATCATCCTTTCACTCCGTACCCATTATCGACAAGTTTATTCATCGTTAAACAGAGTTCTATAAGATTGAATATAAAAATTTTTCTAAAAATAAAAAGGTATTTTGACAATTTATATCGAAATATATTATT
This sequence comes from Bacillus sp. FSL K6-2944, assembly GCF_038005385.1. Lineage (NCBI taxonomy): Bacteria > Bacillati > Bacillota > Bacilli > Caryophanales > Bacillaceae > Bacillus > Bacillus sp. FSL K6-2944. The sequence continues at coordinate 3,449,110 of NZ_JBBOTE010000001.1, forward strand.
TGAACATATCATCAGGGAACGGACTCTAATGATATGTAGCACGAAAAACAGAAAATTTAACTGCAGTGGAGGGATACATAATGGCAGATCGTCGCAATTTATTTTTCTTTTATGGTGATGACAAAGCAACGCTCGTTGAAAAAATGAAACCAATCTATCGTATTTTAGAAGAGAATGGATTTACCATATTAGATCATCCAAAAAATGCAAACGCTATCGTCAGTGTTGGAGATGATGCAACCTTCTTACAAGCCGTTCGTAAAACTGGTTTTAGAGAAGATTGCTTATACGCAGGGATTTCTACGAAAGATGAAATTTCTTTCTACTGCGATTTCCATATTGATCACGTTGATACAGCCCTTCAAGAAATTACAAAAAATGAAATTGAAGTGCGAAAATATCCAACAATTCAAGTAGATGTAGATGGCAGTACATCTTTCCATTGTTTAAATGAGTTCTCATTACGTTCTAGCATTATTAAAACATTCGTTGTAGATGTTCATGTTGATGATTTATATTTCGAAACATTTAGAGGGGACGGTTTAGTGGTTTCTACCCCAACAGGAAGTACTGCTTACAATAAATCATTGCATGGTGCAGTTGTTGACCCGCTTATCCCATGTTTCCAAGTAAGCGAACTAGCATCTTTAAACAACAACACTTACCGTACGCTCGGTTCACCTTTCATTTTAAATCACGAACGTACATTAACTTTAAAACTAAGACCAGACGGTAACGATTATCCTGTTATCGGCATGGATAACGAAGCGCTTAGCATTAAACAAGTGGAAAAAGCTGTTGTACGCTTAAGCGATAAACAAATTAAAACAGTTAAATTAAAAAACAATTCTTTCTGGGAAAAAGTACAGAGAACGTTTTTATAAGATTAAAATAACCGCAGAATTATGAAATTCCATAATTCTGCGGTTATTTATTTCCCCCGATTGACGCGAACAATACTCTCTTACTATCCGGCCGTTATTCTTGTCAGTTTTTGTCGGTAATTCGATATATTCCGAAAACCGCTCATATATTTTTACGCATCTTTTCTATAGACAACTTGGCCATCTATTACGGTCATTTCTGCTTGTACTTCTTTTATTTCTTCTGCCTCAATTTCAAAAATATTGCGGTCTAATATTGTAAAATCTGCTTCATATCCTTTTGCAATTTGCCCTCGCTTCGCTTCTTTTCCGATTGCATAGGCACTTCCTGTTGTAAATAAAGAAACAGCCTCATAAACCGTTAATCTTTCCTCAGGCATATAGCATATACCGTCAATAAAACTTCTACGTGTAACAGCGCTATATATGCCTAGAAACGGATTCACTTGTTCAATAGGAGCATCTGAGCCACCGTTGCAGTGTAATCCTGCCTCCAGTAACGTCTTCCAAGCGTACGCATAACGAAGACGGTGCTCGCCTAGTTTTTCAGTGACTGACGGAAAATCTGATGAAAGAAAGACTGGCTGTATATCGATAATGGCTTGCAAGTTTTTCATTCTTTCTATCAACTCTTCACGAGCAAGCTGACAATGAATAATGCGGTCACGCACCCCTTCTGCTGGTGGATATAATTCGAGTGCATCAATGACATATTCAAGCGATAAGTCACCGATAGTATGAATCGCAACTGGCATATGTAGATCTCGTGCTTTCTTTACTAATTCCGCAAGTTCTTCACGTGAGAAAATCGCAACTCCATTTGTTTCCTTCGCATCTTCATACGGTTCACTTAATAATGCTGTTCTTCCGCCAAAAGAACCGTCAGAGAAAATTTTCATTGCTCCAAATTCAATATAATGTTCATTTTCATATTCTTTTCGTTCATGTGCTACTTCATGGTGAACGAGCAAATGGGCTTTAAATGGCATTTCTTTTATAACGTGAGAAAACGCATTATATGTTTTTCTAAAACCACCATAATAATTTAAATCTTCCGTATGCCCGCCAACAAGTCCGTATTTCCAGCAATCTTTAATCGCTGTTTGCAGAGCTCTTTGTAAATAAGCTTCATCAATTTCTGGCTGAACATGTTTAATTAATTCTTGCCCTTGTTCATATAAAAGCCCTGTTAACTTATTTGATGAATCCCTACCAATTTTCCCGCCTTTTGGATCTTCTGTCGCTGCTGTTATATTCGCTTCTTGTAGTATGTATGCATTCACCCATGTAACGTGACGACAAACTCTCTTTAGTAAAATGGGATGTTCTTTCGAAATTTCATCTAAATCACGCGCATGAACATCTTTCGTATCTGTAAAGTTATTTTCATTCCATCCTTCTCCAATAATCCAAGAGCCCTTTGGAGCTTCTTCCACTCGCTTCTGAACAAGAGTAAGCACTTCGCCATAAGATGTACAATTTGATAAATCTAGACGGAGTAATCTCTCTCCATGCCCAATAAGATGCATATGACTATCAACGAGACCTGGGATCATTGTTTTGCCTTTTAAATCGTACAATGTAACCGCGGCATATTGGTTTTCTAACTCTTCTTTACTTCCAACATCAACGATCGTACCGTTTTCAACGTAAACAGCGCCCACTTTTTCATTTTCTTCTCTCATTGTGTAAATGGTGCCGCCATACCAAATTTCTCCCATATATCCCATCTCCTTTATTTTTTATTGTATAAAAAAAAGCACCATTTCAAAACATGGTGCTTTTCTAAAAATTACTTTTGTTCAGTAGTAGACGTTGTAACTTGCCATTCAATATTAAATTTATCTTTTACTTGTCCGTATGCTGGGCTCCAGAATGTTTCTTGAAGTGGCATGATAACTTCTCCACCTTCTTGTAACTTATCGAATACTTCTTTTGCTTTTTCTGCATTACTAATTTGAATTGCGATTGTTACTTGAGATCCGATTGCATGCCCTTGACCTGGGAATGTATCAGAAATCATAAGATCCGTATTACCAACTTTTAAAGTAGCGTGTAAAACGCGCTCTTTCGCTTCAGCTGGAATCGGGTATTCTGGATTTTCAGGCATGTCACCAAAAGTTTGCATGACTTCTACTTTTGCATCTAAGGCCTCTTTATAAAACTGTACAGCTTCTTGCCCACCACCATCTAAAACTAAGTACGGATTAATACCTAAAATCATACGGACACCTCTTTTTTAAATTTATAAAATCGAACTTGTGTTCGTTTTTATTTTATCATTGATTTACATTTCATTCAACTATTTACTTCACTGTTTTCAAAATTATTTTGACGGAATCTCCATCTCTTGTTTTCTAAGTTCAATACGGCGAATTTTCCCAGAAATCGTTTTTGGTAGTTCATCTACAAATTCAATTTTGCGAGGGTATTTATATGGTGCAGTGAGTTCTTTGACGTGTTGTTGGAGTGTTGGAATTAATGTTTCTTCGTTCTTTTCTATATTCTCTCTTAATACGATAAATGCCTTCACGACACTTCCACGAATTTCATCAGGACTTGCGACAACTGCACATTCTCTTACGTAAGGATGTTTTACAAGTGCATCCTCTACTTCAAACGGCCCGATTGTATAACCAGAGCTAATAATGATATCATCGCCGCGCCCTTCAAACCAGAAGTAGCCGTCTTCATCTTTCTTCGCTTTATCACCTGTAATATAATAATCACCGCGAAATTGCATCGCTGTACGCTCATCGTCTTTGTAATATTGTTTAAAGAGGGCCGGCGTTTCAATGTGAACTGCAATATCACCAACTTCGCCTACTTTAACTGGGGTACCTTCCTCATTTACGATATCGACGTGGTTACCTGGCGTTGGTTTCCCCATTGATCCTGGTCTAATATCCATCCCTTTCATTACACCAACAAGTAATGTATTTTCCGTTTGCCCATAGCCGTCTCTCACTGTAATATGAAAGTGCTTTTTGAACGTTTCAATGACTTCTCTATTTAACGGCTCACCTGCCGATACAGCGCTATGTAGTGCCTCTAAATTGTACTGGCTTAAATCTTCTACCTTTGCCATTAATCTATACTCAGTCGGTGTACAACAAAGTACATTCACCTTATTATCGTCTAATAAGTTTGGGTACGTTTTCGGTTCAAACTTACCGTGATATACAAACCCTGTTGCCCCTGATCCTAAAGTTGCTAAAAACGGGCTCCAAATCCACTTTTGCCAGCCTGGACTAGCTGTTGCCCATACAATATCATTCTCTTCAATTCCGAGCCAATTTGGAGCGCTCGTACGTAAATGAGCGTATGCCCACGCATGTGTATGAACGACACCTTTTGGATTTCCTGTCGTTCCTGACGTGTAAGATAAAAAGACCATATCTTCTTTATCTGTCTTCGCCATTTCTAACATGTCACTCTCTGTTTCTAACGCTGTTTTTAAATTAACCCATCCATCTACTGACTGCTCGCTCAGGACAAATTTTCGAAGAGATTCCATCGCTTCTATATCATCAAACTGCCTAATATACGGCTCATAGCTTACTATCGCTTTTACTTCTCCATGTCCAATTCGATATTCTATATCTTTTTTACGTAACATTTCCGAGCTTGGAATTACGACAAATCCTGCTTTAATAGCAGCAATATACGTCATGTACGCTTCAATTAAACGCGGCATCATAATGAGAAGCTTGTCCCCTTTTTGCAAACCACTTTTTATAAAAGCGTTTCCAATTTTATTCGCACCTTGCATTAATTCAGCGTATGTAACTTCCCTTCGATTCCCTTTATCATCTTGCCAAATTAAAGCTAACTTCCCTTTATCACCTGTATATTTCTCTATTTCAGAAACTAAATTATAAGACGGTGGCGCCAACAATTCTTCTCGCTTCATAAAATATCCTCCCTTTTCTTTATGCCTCCTTTATATAATAAAGAATTTTCAGTTAATTTTGAACCCTCTTCTTTTGACAAATTTTTCAGTTCTGTCGAATTAGTAAACGAAATTACATCGACTTACCGACAAATAGCGACACAACACAAAAAAAGAAAGAGCGGGAGAACCCGCTCTTTCTAAGCCATCATATGGGATTATTTTTGGTAACCGCCTAATTGTTGCTCAGCTAGTGAAACTAGACGTTTAGTGATTTCACCACCAACAGAACCGTTAGCGCGAGCTGTTGCATCAGCTCCAAGTTGAACACCAAACTCTTGAGCGATTTCGTATTTCATTTGGTCTAATGCTGATTCAGCACCAGGAACCGCTAATTTATTTGTGCTACGTGACATGTTATATCACCTCCTTGTGAGTATAGAGTGTGATAAATAACATGACTTCATACACGTTTTAGATATGGTAATTTATGGTTATAGAAAAGTTCTTCAAATTTTTCTTCTTCCGCCACTACTTCTACCGTTTGTAACACCATTGTTTCTTTGTTCGCTACAGCTTCATCGATCAATGGTGTGAAATCGTATTTCGCTTCAAAACGATTTGCTTTTTCACGTTTTGGCTTCGTCGCTGGGCTTGCTGGTGTGAATACAGTACAGCAATCTTCATATGGACGAATTGAAATATCATACGTGCCGATTTCTTCAGCTATTTTAATAATCTCTAATTTATCCATCGTAATAAGCGGACGAATAACTGGGTAGTTTGTTACTTCGTTAATCGTATGCATACTATCTAACGTTTGGCTTGCTACTTGTCCAAGACTTTCACCAGTCGTAATTGCAAGTGCGTTACGCTCCTCAGCAATACGTTCTGTAATACGCATCATCATACGGCGCATAACCGTCATTGAATAGCTAGATGGGATTTCTTTATTAATCGTTTTTTGCACTTCTGTAAACGGAACAAGGTGAAGCATTACTCGTTTACAATACTTCGTTAACTCTTGTGCTAAATCGATTACTTTTTGTTTTGCACGCTCACTTGTGAAAGGTGGACTATGGAAGTGAACTGCTTCCACAGATACGCCGCGTTTCATCGTTAAGTAAGCTGCTACTGGGCTATCAATACCACCAGAAAGAAGTACCATTACTTTTCCGCCAACGCCAACTGGTAAACCGCCAGCTCCCATACGCTCATCGCACATGATATAGCTATAGCCACTGCGGATCTCTACGCGTACATTTACATCTGGATTATGAACATCTACTGTAATATCTTCTGTATTTTCTAGAATGTGTCCGCCAATCTCAGGTAATAATTCCATCGTTCTCATTGGGAAATGCTTATAAGAACGGTGTACAGTAATTTTAAATGTTTTCACATCACCTTTTACTTGTAAGAAAGCTGCTAATGCACCTTCTTTAATGTCTTCTAATTCTGATGGTACTTTCATCGCTAAGTTAAACTTATGAATACCAAATACATCCTTCAATCTTTCAGAGACTGCTTCATGATCTTCACCATTTAACTGGATGTACATACGATCATGTGTTGCATCGATTTTAATATTTGGGAATTTTTTCAGTTTGAACTTCACGTTATCTTTTAATGTGCTTACAAACTTAGAACGGTTCTTACCTTTTGTCGTCATTTCTCCGTAACGCACTAAAATATATTCATATTTCAACATAATTTCTTTACCTCATCACTTCATATAATTTTGGCATCGTCTCTTTTACAATACCTTCAAATTGTTTTACTTCTTCCATTGTGTTTTCTGGTGCCAAACTAATACGAATAGCGCTTGCAGCTGCTGCATGCGGCACTCCCATTGACACTAACACTCTGCTCACTTCATTTGCTTTTGAAGAACAAGCAGATTTCGTTGACACATATACACCGTGTTCTTCTAAAGCATGAACGACTACTTCTGGTTTTAAACCAACAAATGATACATTTAAAATGTGCGGTGCTGCATATGCAAGCGACGTGTTAATCGTTACATCTTCCATCTCTTTAAAGAAACGAACAAGCTCTGCTTGTAAACTTTGCAAATGAGCTACCTTTTCTTTCACTTGTTCCATTGTCATACGAAGTGCTTTCACCATCGCTACAATGCCAGGTAAATTTTCTGTACCAGAGCGATACTTAAGCTCTTGTTGACCACCTGATAAAATCGGATCTAATCTTACGCCATCGCGTACATAAAGAAGACCCGTTCCTTTTACACTGTGGAATTTATGTCCAGATATTGAGCAAAGATCAATATGAGACGCATATAAATCAAGCGGTACTTTCCCTATCCCTTGTACATGATCTACATGGAATCTTATTTTCGGATGATTCGATAATAACGTTCCAATTTCAGCAACGGGCTGAATTGCTCCAGTTTCGTTGTTCACATGAATAATTGACACAAGAATCGTATCTTCACGAAGTGCTCGTTTCACATCTTCTACCGACACAACACCATGCTCGTTAACCGGTAAATATGTTACATCAAACCCGAGCTCTTCTAATTGCTTATATGCCTCAAACACAGACGCGTGTTCAATATTTGTTGTAATGATATGTTTGCCACGCGAACGATTCCTCATCGCTATCCCTTTAATCGCAAGGTTATTCCCTTCCGTTCCACCTGATGTAAAAATAATTTCAGAAGGTTTAACACGAAGAAGCTGCGCTGCAATCGTTCTTGATTGTGTTAATAGACGCTCTGCCTCTCCTCCAAGCGAATGAATAGAAGAAGGATTACCAAAATATTTCCCAGCAACCGTCACGTACGATTGAAGAGCTTCTGGATATGGCTTCGTCGTCGCACTATTATCAAAATAGATCATCGTTCTTCCCCTTTCAGCGCTATCACATCGTATAATCATATCATAAATACGTGTCATTACGCTAAGACTACGCAAAGGTTCCATTTTATCTCGATTGGTGAAGGCTAATAATTGTCGAGGATGCCCTCCTATTACAGTTTCACTTTATCCCGCATGAACGGGCAATAAGACTCTCACCTGTTATGAAGTGACCTTTGTCAATAGTTTTTCACCCATAATATTTTTCTTGATGGCATACAAAAGCTTCAGAAATAAGATCTATCGACAGTTAACCACTCTGTTATTCGTGGATTGGTTACCTCAGGTTAATGGTTCGTCGTTAGGCTCTTATAATCTCACTGCGTGGATCACACCTTTTCAAATTCTAATAAATAGCTTGTTTATCAGAATTTCAGCCATGCCAGAAGAGGTGAGTCATAGATAGCCAGACCTGTAATTCACTATCTCTGAAGCTCATCTATGCCATCAATTGATACCTTTGGTTTCTAACTATGAATGAATCAATCAACTTCATATCCTTCCCTCTTTATTTTCGGTGAATTTTACCTGTTTCTAATCCCCATATAAAACACCCCAGTTCTCTTGCGATAGCTGTAACGGCAACATTTCTAGGTTTCCCTTGATATATCATGCGATAATATTTTCTTTGTAACCTTTCTACAGCCTGATCCGCATAAGCAATCACTTCGCTTCGTTGCCCTTTTTGTCTTGCTTTCACTCGCTTCGATTTTAATCCGATTGTTCCTTTTACCAACGCATTTGCACATTCTACAAGAGTAGACCTAACGGTCGAATTTCCTTGTTTTGTAATCGAACGTCGACTGATTTTTTCTCCACTTGAGCTTTCGCTTGGTGTCAATCCTACATAAGCCATAAATGCTTTAGCCGTGGGAAAACGAGTGAAGTCTGCAATTTCCACATGAACAGTCATTGCCGATGTTGTATCTATACCTTTTAAGCATCTTAAATTTGCGATTGGTTCTTCGTACCTTTCACGATGAGATAATTCTTCTAATCTCAGACTGAACCGCTCAATTTTATCGACTAGAACATCATACTGTAATAGGTATTCGCCTAACGTTTCTTTGAATAATCCTTGTAGATCAAGATTCTTTAACCATTTCATATAAGCGATTGTCCAGCTTGATTTCCCTTCATACACATAGCCATGCCTTAAAAGGAATGCTTTTATCTGTTGTTTTATTTTTTTCAAAGATGTTTTAAAATCACCTAACATGCGGATATACTCTTTCACGGCAACATCCTCTTCTTCTGGAACATATACTTCTTTATAGGTGCCATTTGCTAAATTAAGAGCAATCATTTTGGCATCGAATTTATCATTTTTAACCATTTTATTTTTTGATGAACTGTACATTGTTGTGGGAGCTAAAATATCACAATCAATTCCATTTTGTTCAAGAAGATTATGAAGTGAATACCCTAAACAACCAGCCTCATATCCAGCTTTAATTTTTATATCTTCACCATATTTTGTTTTCAGTTTCTCAACGAATTTTTTTACGAGAGATACATTTGAAGCACATCGTGCTTCTCTTACAATTTCCCCAGTTGTTCCGTGTAGTGCACATAAGCTAAAACTTTCCTTGTGGACATCCATCCCAATATAGATTATATTTTCCATAGTGGCCTCCTATTATCATAGGGTATAACCCCATTCATAATGTTTTCATTCATTATTATGGGTTAAAATCCCTGACTTGATAATCTAGGAGGTCGCTTCATATTATCTCAAAATCCAGTTAGAGCAAAGAAGTTAGGTAGGAGTCGGGCTGTCCGTAAATGCCCGATTGGTGAAGGCTAGTAATCAATGGGGATGAATCCTCCTACTGATTACAGTTTCACTTTATTTTGAAACGAATAACCTTGCTGTATTCCGCTATTCATTATAGCAACATCGTCTGCAAAATTACACAAAAAAACAAACCCTTTTATGAAAGGGTTTGTTCATTGTCTACATATTCAGCTATTTTTTGAACAACGCCAGGTTCAAGTTGCTCTAATACTGAAGCCGCTTGTTCTAAAGCTGCATCGTATTGGTATTCACGGAATAATTTCTCAGCATAATTTAAACTTTCTGCTAGGTTTTCATCATGACTACGGTAACGGTTACCGTACTGAATTAATTTTTCCACTAAATATGCTTGTCCAATTAACTCTTCTGTCATTTCAGCCACACCGTTCACAGTTGTGTATGCTTCTTCTAAACTGCTATTTACAGCGTTCATATTTAACGGCTTCACTTCTAATTGTTCATATACAGCTTGCATTGCCATTTGCCCTCTTTTTAAATCTTCCATAATACTCTCTGGAAGACCTGGCAAATTCGACTTTTGCATAAAGCGTTTCGTTTCGAAAATAGTATTTCGCATTTCTTGTAACTTCTCACGTGCTTCAAATTCTTCTTTGCGCATCGCTTGCAGCATTTCTTTATATTCTGCATGAAGTACTTTTAACGTTTCACATTGCTCATAAACCTCTTCTAGTTCCTCACGAATAATAGAGAAGGCAATATCTTGTTCTGCAACGCGTAATTGTAGCATTTCAAAACGTTTCGTTAAAATGTGCATTTGCTTTTCAATTACTTTTTGAGACTCAATGTCTTTATCTTGTAACTGATAGCTTTGTTTCACAAGTTGTGTTTCTGTTTTCGTTTCAATCGTTTCGATACGCATTTCTTCTAAGTCATCGTAAACAGAAAGTGTTTTTTGCTCCACATAATGTCTCGCATGTACTTCTTGTTCCAATTGATCGTAGAAGCCATCTAAACGTATTTTTAAGTTTTCTACTTTTTCAGCCGCTTCTGTTATATGAAGCTCCTGTATATCCATTAAACATGTTTGTAGTTGTTTCGTCATATCGCGAACTTCTTTAGGGACTTCCAAATAATCTAATACATAACCTTGTCTTACCATATCATTATGTCCGTGTAATAAATCTTCCAGCTGAACTGGTAACGTCGCTTGACACTCTACCAATAAATCTGGAATTTGGTGAATAATGATTTCTAAATCTGCTAAACCTTCTTCCAAACTAATAACAATTTCTCTCGCTTTTAAATAGTCGCCATTGTTTGTTGCTTCTTCAAAGGTTTTAAATTTCTCAGATTCAGCGTCTAGCATCTCTTCGATTTTCTGCTCTGCTGCTCCATACATATGTCTATGAGCAAGAACACTCTTTTTCATACTACGATATGTATCACGTAACCCTTCAATTTCCGAGCTATTTTTCTCATGGCTTTCTAACAATTGCTGTAATTCATTTAAAATGTCAGTAATACGATTATCAGCGTCATCTAAACCACTTATGGATTCGTTCATCGCATGCTTTGCTTTTCGGAAGGAGAATTGCGAGGCGAATTTTCGCGCTTGCGCTAAATCTTTGTCAGCTTTCGGAAGGGTTGTTGATACAATTTCATCCCATTCTTCACGCCATTTACCAAACAGTTCTTCTGTTTGACCCGTCATGTTTAAATCTTTTACCCGTTTTAGTTCATCTGCCACAGGTTTATCTTTTATCTCTTGTTTCCACTGCTCCAGTGCTTCAATATCTTTATATGAACGATTTCTTATCACAAGCTCTATCATGAGCAGCACTAGAATAGAGCTTACTACAATGATAACGATCGTCAGGATAGAATCCATGCAAAAAAGCCTCCTAGTTATATCTCTTTTTTTGTCCGTTCCGTTTATGAAATGGAAGGCATTATGTATAAAAAGGGAATTCCCCTATATTTAACAACTAACAATGTACTAATCATACCATGTAATGGTTTGTTTTTGACCTAGTTTTTTTAAAAATTTCATGTTTCTTTCAATGTGATTGTAATCTTTCTCAATATTCCGCCTACCTCACTCCCTATCCTCAAATGATTGTAATAACAAACAATCTTTCGTATGGGATACGAAATAAATTTTCCGCATGAGTGGTGGTTCAACAGAAATTACATGTACATTTCCTTGCCTTACAGACTGCTCTACTGCCCTTTCTGGAAGTAACGTGATACCAAGGCCAGCTTTTACCATTGCAAGCATCGGTTCTGCGTAAGATGTTTCCACAGCTATAGTTGGTTTTACACCTATTTCATGAAACATGTTCATAATCATTTTCCTTACATCACATATTTCTGGATATACAATTAATTTTTCATTGTGCAGCTCTTCTATTTGAATGACTATCTTCTCTTTGTACGGATGATTATTTGAAACGGCACAAACAATTTTCTCTTGTTGCACTTCTTTTATATACGTAGCACCTTCTACTACTGAATCGATGAACATCGCGTCAATCTCCCGCGCTTTAAATAAATCTCTTAATACTTCCGTATGCCCGATTTGCCATTCCACTTCGAACTCATCACCTAATATATTTTTACATTCTGATATGTAATGCTCCGCTAAACTCGGTAGTATACCAATTGAAAACTTCCGGTTCTCTTGATACCCCCTCATTTCTGTTTTCACTTCATTTATTTGCTCCAAAATCGGTAACATTCTTTTTATAAATAACTCTCCTGCCTCCGTTAACTCTACTCCTTGCGCAGAACGCTTAAGTAACGTAACCTCTAAATCCGCTTCTAACTTTTGAATTTGTTTACTAAGCGCTGGTTGCGATATATGTAAAATCTTACTTGCCTTTGATAAACTTCGCGTATGCTTCACTTCAATAAACGATCGTACTGCCTCCAAATCCATCGTACACACCTCTAACAAAAAGTTATAACCGTTATAAGAAATCGATATTTCCTCCTATAAACAATTACTCTTTATACTTATTTCATCAACTTACTATAACGAAATGTAAAGGGGAAAGATACTCTTGAACAAAAAACAAATGCTACTCGGATCCTTTCTATGCTTACTCGCTGTCACTGCCTGGGGATTTATGTTTCCTGTAATGGCAAATGCTCTGCAATTTATCGATCCATTCTTCTTCACAACGATTCGCTATGGATCAGCAGCTATTATTTTTCTTATTTTGCTATTAATTACTGAAGGAAAGACTTCACTCCGCTTAGAAAAAAGAACACTTTCTCTATTCTTTTACGGGACAGTCGGTTTCGCGGGGTATGGTTTTCTCGTTTTCTACGGACAACAACTTGCCGGACCTTCCGGAGCAATCCATGCAGCTATGATTCAATCCCTTATGCCACTGATTGCCTTATCACTGCAATGGATAACGAAAAATCGCCGCCCACAAAACTATACATTCCTTTGTATGTTTGTTGCATTACTTGGTGTTATGCTTGTCATTTCAAAAGGAAATATTCACTTATTATTTGGAGCTGTAAGCCACTTATCAACAAACATATTGATGCTATGCGGCGTTACTTGCTGGGTCATTTATACAAACGGGGGTGCTCGTTTTCAATCTTGGTCACCACTTAGGTACACGACATTAACTTGTTTATTTGGCTCCATTTCACTCATCGTTATTGTTACTTTCTTAACGTACACAAATATAGTTACTATGCCGTCACTGCGTACAGTTGTGAGCGTTCGTTTTGAGCTCTTTTATATGTCGATTATCGCAGGCGTTATCGCTGTATTTTGCTGGAATATGGGAAATCGCTATATTTCATCTATTAACGGCATATTATTTATGAATTTAGTTCCTATCCTTGCACTGATCGGTTCTATCTTTCGAGGTTATACAGTCGATAAAATTGAAATCGCTGGAGCTGCATTAACAATTATAGCGCTATTATGTAACAATTTATGGCAAAGAAAAGTAAACATAAAAATCCCCACCTCAGTTCGTTAGGTGGGGATTCTTCACATATGAACAGCTCTTGGCCATTCATGGTACATATTCGCCTTACATAATGCTTGTTCCATCCATTGCTCAATCTCTTTCGTGTACATTTCTATGAAAAATGTCTCAGACGGGAAAGAATGCAGTACTTCTGATATATATTGTGGATATAAAAACGGCATATTTATCATACCTTTTAATTGCGTCATAAACATTGTAAATGATACTTTCTGAAATTCTTTTTTCATTTGTCCTTGTCTAATCATTTGTTCTATATAATATCTTTCTTTAGAAAAATAAACGGTCATCACTTCACGAATTAATGTCGTATCAAGCGAAAGCTCTCGGTAGAAGAAACGTGTTAGTTCTCTATTTTCAAATTGATATCGTAAAATCCCGCGCACCATTTGCACCATCACATCTTTAGCCGACAAATACTCTCTCTGTTCAAACGACATTTCAATCACATGAATATATCCTTCTAAAAAATCAGTAATAAGCTGTTCTAATAAACCTTGCTTCCCAGCAAAATAATATGAAATATTCGCTACATTCACATCCGCTCGCTTTGCAATGTCTCGCACCGATGTTCCATCATACCCTTTCGTATTAAACAACGATATTGCCGCATCAATTACTTTTTGTTTCGTCTGCTTCATGCGCTCACTTCCCCTCACTGAACAGCTATAGTTTAAATTTCTTGACTTTTAAGACAAATTCCTTTAATTTTCTATCGACAAAGTCATGTGAAATACATCGTATTTTGCTAATATTTTACACATCTCGATAAAAAAGGAGCTGTTTCCATGTTTACTAAAGAAAGTTATGCAGGATCTCGCGTGCAGCAATATGAGACAGTAATTAAACAACTGGATGCGTTATTAACTGGCGAATCAAACGTAGTCGCAAACTTATCAAATGCGTCCGCATTATTAAACCAATTTTTAGATCGCGTTAATTGGGTTGGCTTTTACGTAACAGAAGGAAATCAGCTTGTCCTTGGACCGTTCCAAGGAATGCCTGCTTGCGTACGCATTCCATTTGGACGAGGCGTTTGCGGCGTAGCAGCTGAAACGAAAACAACACAGCTTGTAGCAGACGTTCACCAATTCCCAGGTCACATCGCTTGCGATAGTGCTTCTAATTCAGAAATCGTTGTACCGATTGTGAAAGAAGGAGCTGTCATTGGTGTACTTGACATTGATAGTCCTGAAAAGAATCGTTTTGATGAAGTAGATCAGCGCTATTTAGAAAAGTTTGTGGAAACACTCCTAAAACATATGTAAAAAGAAAAGAGCGAGTTATCGATTTAGTACGCCCTGTACAAAACCGATAGCTCACTCTTTTTTCATTGATTTACAGTAGATATTTTCTTTAATGCCTGCTCTAAATCAGAAACGATATCCTCCCACGATTCTAAACCGACTGATAAGCGTATTAAATTATCGAAAATGCCCATTTCTTTTCTTAGTTCAGCTGGAATCGCAGCGTGCGTCATCGTTGCTGGATGCTGAATTAACGTTTCTGTATCTCCTAAACTCACCGCAATTGTAATAAAGTGAAGATCATTAATAAACGCTTGCGTCTCTTCTTTTCCGCCTTTTACTGAAAAAGAAATAACACCGCCCCCGCGTTTCATTTGACGAGATGCTAACTCCCCTTCTGGATACCAAACACCTTCTACCGCATCATGTTTTCTTAGGAACGATACAATTTTTTCTGCATTATCACAATGACGATCCATTCTTACTGCTAACGTCTTTAACCCGCGTAATAATAACCACGCATCAAACGGTGCCATAATACCGCCAATATCCTTTCGCATCAGGCGAATCTTTTCAGCTAATGCTTTCGTTTTACAAATTGTTACGCCCGCTACAACGTCACCGTGACCACCAATATATTTTGTCGCACTATGCACAACAGCGTCACAGCCAAGCTCAAGCGGTTTTTGTAAATAAGGTGAACAAAATGTATTATCAACAATAACAAGTAAGCCATTTCGCTTTGCAACCCGAATCACTTGTTTTAAATCAATTAATTTCATTGTCGGATTAATTGGTGTTTCAACGAAAATAAGCTTTGTATTTGGGCGAATTTTATTTTCAATATCAACCTCTGTTTCCATATCACAAAACGAATGCGTAATCATAAATTTTTCTTCTAACACTTCTAAAAAACCGTACGTGCATCCGTATAATCCATTTGAACAAATAATATGATCTCCAGCCTTTAAAAAACCGATTAAAGTCGCTGAAATAGCTGCCATACCAGATCCGAAGGCAAGTGCCTCTTCTCCTTCTTCTAACACCGCCATACGTTCTTCAAATAATTTCACAGTTGGATTTCCAAGCCGTGAGTAAATATAAGATGGATCCACTCCCGCAAAACTCGCCTCTCCTTGCTGCGCAGTCTCAAATGTAAATGTAGAAGTTTGAAATAAAGGTGGTGTTAAACTTCCTTTATGTTCCTCAGGTGTATAACCGTGATGAATTAACGCTGTCTCCATATGCTTCTTTTTCATAAAAACATCCCCCTTATGTTTTTATTGCCGCATATTCATCCATAAAAATTTGATGAACGTTTTACTTCATTTTATGTAAGCGTTTTATTTGTGTTTCTATCTCTTCTTCTATATTGTTTTAAATTCCTTCTTATATTAATTTCCAAAATTTATATGCATAAAACAAAAACGTACTCGCTTGACGAAACTCTGGGTAAAAGATATAATAGCGTTTGTGTAAAATAAAAAGGCAGCCTTGTAATGTGAGTTTATCGTTTGTATTTTGTTCCTCTACGGAGGTGTATCTCGTAACTCCCTGCTGCTGGAGCGAAGGTACATGAAAACAAAATGCCCGTAAATATCGATTACGTCTGTTTTTATTTTACGTAAATAAAAACATTTTTAAAGGAGGAGTCAACTATGGCTCGTTATACAGGTCCAGCTTGGAAACTGTCTCGTCGTCTTGGAATCTCTCTAAGCGGCACAGGAAAAGAATTAGAAAAACGCCCTTACGCACCAGGTCCTCACGGTCCTAACCAACGTAAGAAACTTTCAGAATACGGTTTACAATTACAAGAGAAACAAAAACTTCGTCACATGTACGGCATGACTGAGCGTCAATTCCGTCGCACATTTGACCAAGCAGGTAAAATGCCTGGTAAGCACGGCGAAAACTTCATGATCCTTCTTGAAGCTCGTCTTGACAACTTAGTTTACCGTATGGGCTTAGCTCGCACTCGTCGTGCAGCTCGCCAATTAGTAAACCACGGTCACATCATGGTTGATGGCGCTCGCGTAGATATCCCATCTTACCGTGTAAAACCTGGTCAAACTATCAGCGTTCGCGAAAAATCTAACAGCCTTGTTGTTGTTAAAGAAGCGATCGAAGTTAACAACTTCGTACCAGAATACTTAACTTTCGATGCTGACAAATTAGAAGCTACTTACACTCGTCACGCTGAGCGTGCTGAGTTACCAGCTGAAATCAACGAAGCATTAATCGTAGAGTTCTACTCTCGTTAATGACAAAAAGCCAATCCTGTGGATTGGCTTTTTTCGTTTATATATAAAATAAAATTATTTATTTTCCTCTTTCTGAACATATACATAAGCATCTTTCTGCTCTTTATGTACATCCACCTTCGAATTCTCTGCAAGCTGACCCGCATTTAGCAAAGAAAAAATAATGAGCGCTTCTAGTGACATTTTGTTTTACCACTCCTTTCTAGTTGTTATACATTTATCATACCGCTTACATGTGATTTCCGTATGAACTCGAAAAGGAGATTACAACAAAATGGTTACAAGCATATGAATGCACGCTATATTAACCATAAAATGGGAGGTGGATTCTTTTTGAAAATAAATCAAATGGTTCAACTCGGAAGTTCATTTATGCTATTTATTACTTCCGCACTTATTAATTGGTATCAGGGAAGTAATTTAATAGATGATCCTGATGAATGGAAATATAGCGCTAAATTTACGAATTACTTTAAAGGTACCGTTTCAAATTACGAAGATATTTATCAAATCGACTTCTTTATATATGCAGCAAAATTTTATCCAACAGCATTTATCGTTATGCTAGTGAGTTTACTTTATATGCTCATATTAATTCTTTATATTCTATTCAAAAGAAAAGATGTGGCGTTTTAAATCCATACATAAAAACCCCGAATCATAAACTTTTCAGCCTACAATTCGGGGTACTATTTGTTTATATTCGTTTCGGATTAGTAACGAATTAAGAAATATTTCTTTTTACCGCGGCGAATGATTGTGAATTTACCTTCGATGCGGTCTTTTTCTGTTACAACGTAGTCTAATGCTTGTGTACGCTCACCGTTTACGTAGATTGCGCCGTTCGTTACATCTTCACGTGCTTGACGTTTTGATGGAGAGATTTTGCTTTCTACAAGTAAGTCGATTAATACTGTATCTTCTGCAGTACGTTCTACAGATGGTACGTCTTTGAATCCTTGTTCGATTTCGCTTGCAGTTAGTTCTGCTACAGAACCGCTGAATAATGCAGCTGAAATTTTAATCGCTTGTTCTAATGCTTCTTCGCCGTGAACAAGTTTTGTCATTTCTGCACCTAATGCTTTTTGTGCTGCACGTTTTTCTGGCGCTTCAGCTACTTGCTTTTCAAGCTCAAGAATTTCTTCATGAGATAAGAATGTGAAGTATTTTAAGTATTTAACAACATCACGGTCATCTGTGTTAATCCAGAATTGGTAGAATTCATAAGGAGTTGTTTTCTCTAGGTCTAACCAAATTGCGCCGCCTTCTGTTTTACCAAACTTCGTACCGTCAGATTTAGTAACTAGTGGAATTGTTAAACCGAATGCTTTCGCATCTTCTTCTGATTTACGGATTAATTCAAGACCAGCTGTAATGTTACCCCATTGGTCACTACCACCGATTTGCAGACGGCAATTATGTTGTTGGTATAAGTTTAAGAAGTCGTATGATTGTAAAATCATGTAACTGAACTCAGTGAATGAAATACCAGTTTCTAAACGAGATGCTACCGTATCTTTTGCTAACATATAGTTTAAACCGAAGTTTTTACCGATATCGCGTAAGAATGAAATGACATCTAAATTACCAAGCCAGTCATAGTTATTAGCCATCGTTGCTGGGTTGTCCACGTTTTCAAACTCTAAGAAGTTTGAAAGTTGGTTTTTAATGCTTTCTGTGTAGTAAGCAACTGTATCTTTCGTATTTAATGTACGCTCTGCTTTTTTACCACTTGGGTCACCGATCATACCAGTACCACCGCCAACAAGTGCGATTGGTTGATGACCAGCTAATTGGAAACGACGTAACATTAATACTGGTAACATATGACCGATGTGTAAGCTATCTGCTGTCGGGTCGAAACCACAGTATAATTTAACGCTTTCTTTTTCTAATAATTGCTCAAGTCCCTCAGCATCTGTTTGCTGATTAATTAGACCGCGAAATTCAAGATCTTGTAAAATACCCATATCCTACATACTCTCCTTTAAGTTCATTACTGGCGTGAAGGTTGAAAACATAAAAAAATCGCCCCTTCAAATAAGGGACGATTTTGATTATCGCGTTACCACCCTAGTTGCAGGCAAAAAAAAGCCTACCACCTTATTTACATAACGGCTTAGCACCGTCTTTTCCCTTTTGAATACAATTCAATCGAAAAAAGATGCTCTAGGGGCGTAATTCGCGATCATCTATGTGCTGATTTTCACCGGCCATCAGCTCTCTAAAACAGGGAAATGATCACTACTTCTCCCTTTCCACGCTCAATTATTCATATACTTTTCTTTATACCATCATTTATATAGGCATGTCAAATAGAGGTCAGGTTTCCCTTCTTGTCAATCCTTTACAACACCATAAAGAGTATCGTAATAAGAGAAAGAATTGGAACCCCAACTAATAACGATACATGAAACACAATCGATAAATCATTCCCAATGGTCGCCTCCACAGGATCTTTCGTTGGGGAACCAAGAAACCCGATTAATCGATCGAATCGACTTACCGTTTTTGGAAAGTCTGGTATTTCTACATGATCACTATCTAAATGTTGCTTTAACTTATATTCACTCTTAAAGGGATTTTCGCTCAATTTCGTCCACCTCCAGCAATTGTTTCAATTTCTTTATCCCGTTATGAAGTCTCGATTTCACCGTTCCAATCGGAATGTTTAATATCTCTGCAATTTCTTTTTGCTGCATGTCATGATAATAAGAAAGGATTAGGACCGCTCTTTGCTCTTCTGGAACTTTCAAAATTGCTTCTCTTACTGTGAGCCGATCTTCGTGAGAAAATTCTTTTTCCGGAATCGGCACTAAAAATGGCAAAAGCGTACGCCACTTTTTTCTCCTATTTAATTTATTAATCATAAGACGATAACCAATTTGAAATAAATACGTTTTTATTTTACCTTTTTCAAGTTCATACATATGTTTCTTACGCTCTAGCGTCAAAAACGTATCTTGCACAAGATCGATACTTAATTGTTCATCTCGGTTAAATCGATATAAAAATGTGTATAGCGCTGGTTTGATTAAAACATATAGTCTTTCTCCCGCTTGTTTATCTCCACTTTGATACGCAAGCATGAGCTCCTCCTCAATCCCAATCTGCGCCATGATTTTTGATCTCCTTTATTCCTTTTAACGTTAATGAAATACGGGAAATTAAATATGCAATCGCAATAAAAATCCACAATTGTGATTGATTTGTAAAAAATTGCACATATGGGTTTTGAATCGTAAATCCCATTGCAACTAAAGTATTTAACGCTTGCACACATATGCATGCATACAACGCAAGGCAGACAGAAATAGTGTCAAATACATTCCAGCGAAAATACACTTTTGTTTTTGTAAAATCAATTTTATATCCATTTTTCCGTACTATATGTTTTCTATCAAATGGAATAATGATTGAAAACAGAACACTCATTATAACTCCAGCTGTAAGCATTGATACTCTATATCCAATTGGTATCGGTAAGAAAAGACCACAAGAAAATACGACTATAATTCCAAGTAAAGCAAAAGCAAGAAGTAATTTATTAGACATATAAAAGCCTCCCTCATCTATTCTTTCATAAATGTATACAGACGAGGAAGGCACTTCGTTCAAATATTATTTTAGTTTTTTTATAATCTTTGCAGGATTCCCGCCAACTACTACATTATTAGGCACATCTTTCGTTACGACAGCACCAGATGCGATCACCGCATTGTCTCCAATTGATACACCGGGATTAATAATTGATCTTCCGCCAATCCATACGTTATCGCCAATTGTAACTGGTTTTCCGTATTCTGATCCGCTTATGCGCTCTACTGGATCAAGCGGATGTGTTGCTGTATAAATGTGAACACCTGGAGCTAACATACAGTTCACTCCGATTGTTACCGGGCATACATCTAAAATCGTACAGTCAAAGTTCGCGTAAAAATTTTCGCCAACGTGAATGTTATAGCCGTAATCACATCTAAAAGAAGATTCAAGATGAATATTATCTCCTGTCGTTCCGAATAATTCTTTTACGATTTCGCTACGCTCTTTCAATTGCTCTTCTGGCGTATCATTTAATTTTCTCGTTAATATACGTGCTTGCTCTCTTTCTTGTACTAAAACTGGATCAGCCGGTATGTACATTTCTCCTAGTATCATCTTTTCCTTTTCTGTTTTCATCATACTATCCCCTTTAACTTATATATATGAGTTCATGATATCATAAAAAAGAAAGGCCTGAACATTTTTCGTTCAGACCTTTCTCTCTTAATCTTCCATCGTTGATAAGTCACCTGTTGGTAAATTCAGCTCCCACGCTTTTAATACGCGTCGCATAATTTTACCACTTCTCGTTTTCGGTAATTTATCTCTAAATTCAATTTGTCGTGGCGCTGCATGAGCTGCTAGGCCTTTCTTTACAAATTGACGAATTTCTTCTTTTAATTCATCAGATGGTTCGTATCCTGCTCGAAGTGCGATAAATGCTTTAATAATTTCGCCGCGCACCGGATCAGGAATACCAATTACACCAGCTTCTGCAACAGCAGCATGCTCGATTAATTTACTTTCTACTTCAAACGGACCAACGCGCTCACCTGACGTCATAATTACATCGTCAATACGTCCTTGGAACCAGAAGTATCCATCTTCATCCATATAAGCAGAGTCACCTGATACGTACCAATCTCCCGGCATGAAATAAGATTCATATTTTTGCTGGTTATTCCAGATCCCGCGCATCATAGATGGCCAACCTTTCGCAATTGCTAAGTTACCCATTGTGTAAGGAGGTACTTCATTTCCTTCATTATCAACAATCGCTGCTTTCACACCTGGAATTGGTTTCCCCATTGAACCTGGACGGATTTCCATACAAGGGTAGTTACAAATTACTTGTCCACCTGTTTCTGTCATCCACCACGTATCATGAATACGAAGTCCAAATGCATTCATACCCCAGCGAATTACTTCTGGATTTAACGGCTCACCAACGCTTAATACGTGACGAACTTGTGATAAGTCATATTTTTTAATTGCGTCTTGTCCAGCTCCCATTAACATACGGAATGCTGTTGGTGCGCTGTACCAAACCGTCACACCGTAATCTTGCAGTGCTTCATACCAAGCTTCTGGACTAAAGCGTCCACCTAAAATAACGTTTGACGCTCCAACTAACCACGGTGCGAAAATACCGTAAGCTGTTCCAGTTACCCAGCCCGGGTCAGCAGTACACCAATATACATCGTCTTCTTTTAAATCTAATACCCACTTCGCCGTTTGATAGTGCTGAACCATTGCGTTTTGCGCATGAAGCACACCTTTTGGCTTACCAGTAGAACCAGACGTGTAATGTAGAATCAAACCGTCTTCACGGCCTAACCATTCAATATGTAATTCTTTTGAAGCTTGTTCAAATAACGGATTGAACGCTACCGTTTTACCGCCTTCTTCTACATTATCTCCAACAAGGAAAACTGTTTTTAAAGCCGGTAAATCATTTAATGGTACGCGCTCTAATAATTCAGGCGTTGTAATTAACACCTTTGCTTCGCTATCTTCTAAGCGATCGCGAACTGCGCCTTCCATAAATGCTTCAAATAGCGGTCCAACAATTGCTCCTAATTTCACTGCACCTAAAAGTGCGAAATATAACTCTGGAGAACGTGGCATAAAAATAAAAACGCGATCGCCTTTTTCTACATCGCCATAATTCTTAAGGACGTTTCCTGCTTTATTAGAAAAATCCTTCATTTCCTTAAATGTATATTTCTCTTTTCGCGATCCATCTTGATAATAAAGAGCTACTTTATTCTTTCGATCGGATTTCGCATGCTTATCAATTGCCTCATACGCCATATTTACTCGGCCTGTTTCATTCCAAGTAAAGTTTTTATTAACCTCTTCCCAGTTAAAATTCGCGTATGCCTCATCATAATTCGGCAAATTATTTTCTCCTTTAATGACAGGAAGCGTTTCTACTTTCATACTTTACATCCCCCTCCTATGTATTCTATTATCTATTATAATGACATTATTTAAAATTTTCAGTATATTTGTTGATTTTTAGACAAATTTTTAATGACAAATTTCGATTCACATCGCATATATTATAAAGTACGATATTAATAGATTCACAAACCCTCAAGGTGGTGAGCAATACATTGATTCATAAAAAAATATATAATGCTAGAAACTTAAAAACAGCGAAAGGCACTTTAATTATTGAAGGTCCTGTCTCTACACATAACTTAGAAATGTATGAGTTTCATCCAGACTTAATTGCGTTTCGTCCTGCCGAGCAACAATATAAAGCAATTGTCGAAATTTCTAAATTACCAGAAGCTCGTCTCATTATTGCTAGACATGACCAAACAATTGTTGGATATGTTACATACTTGTATCCTGATCCACTTGAACGATGGTCAGAAGGAAAAATGGAAAACTTAATTGAGCTTGGGGCAATTGAAGTAGTCCCAGCCTTCCGCGGGAGTTCTGTCGGAAAGAACTTACTAGAGGTTTCTATGATGGACGATTATATGGAAGATTACATTATATTGACGACTGAATATTATTGGCACTGGGATTTGAAACAAACAGGATTGAATGTGTGGGAATACCGAAAAGTAATGGAGAAGATGATGAATGCTGGCGGGTTACAATGGATGGCTACAGACGATCCTGAAATTTGTTCACATCCTGCCAACTGTTTAATGGTCCGCATCGGTAAACGCGTTGATACGGATTCTATTCAAGCTTTTGATCGTCTACGTTTTCACAATCGTTTTATGTATTAATAAAGGGGGCAACTGGAATGATTGTAGAAGAAATTATGAATCAAAATGTAGTTACATTACATCCAAACGATACAATCGAAACAGCAATCCGAACGATACGCACGAAAGGCATTCGGCACATTCCAATTGTCGATCAAAATAATCACGTCGTAGGCATTATTTCTGATCGGGATGTAAGAGATGCAAGTCCGTCTATTCTAGATGAACAAGTTTCACTCGATATGCTACAGCAACCTCTCGAACTTATTATGAAACATCCTGTTATGACTTGCCATCCTCTCGATTTCGTTGAGGAAATTGCTACTTTATTTTTTGAAAATAAAATTGGCTGTCTTCCTGTTACAAAGGCCGGGAAGTTAGTTGGAATCATTTCTGAATCTACAGTATTACACACGTTAGTAAAATTAACAGGAGCACATCAACCAAGTTCGCAAATTGAAATTCAAGTAAAAAACGAACCTGGTATTCTTGGAAAAGTCGTTGCTATTTTTAGTGATTTACAAATAAATATCGTGAGTGTTCTCGTCTACCCAGCAAAAGACGAGAATGATAAAGTACTCGTTTTCCGCATTCAAACGATGAATCCTCTAAAAGTGATTGATGCACTTGAAGCAGAAGGCTACCGCGTATTATGGCCAAACATCATGGGGATGCAAGCATGAGTAGCGCGTTTATTTATTCGGATGACTTTCGGGGCTATTCATTTAGCCCTGATCATCCTTTTAACCAACTGCGCGTCACACTTACGTATGATTTATTACAAAAGGGCGGTTTCATCTCTCCCTCTCAAATCATCTCACCACGGATGGCTACAGATGAAGAGATCGCCTACGTTCATACAGAGGAGTACATAAATGCGGTAAAACGTGCTGGAGAAGGAAAGTTAGAAAAATCAATTGCGATGACATATGGACTCGGAACAGAAGATACACCGATGTTCCCAAATATGCACGAAGCAAGCGCATTGCTCGTTGGTGGTACGTTAACAGCTGTCGATGCTGTTCTTTCCGGAAAAGTAAAACACGCACTTAATTTGGGCGGCGGCTTACATCACGGCTTTCGCGGCAAAGCATCTGGCTTTTGTATTTATAACGACAGTTCTATCGCAATGAAATATATTCAAAAGAAATACGGTTTACGCGTCTTATATATTGATACAGATGCTCATCACGGTGATGGCGTACAGTGGTCGTTTTATGATGACCCTAACGTATGCACCATTTCACTACATGAAACTGGTCGCTATTTATTCCCTGGAACTGGTGCTGTAAACGAACGCGGACAAGGTAATGGCTATAGTTATTCTTTTAACGTTCCACTCGATGCTTTTACAGAAGATGAATCGTTCTTAGAATCATATCGAACTGTTGTAAAAGAAGTTGCAGCGTACTTTAAACCGGATATTATTTTAACGCAAAATGGTGCTGACGCACATTATTATGACCCACTTACGCATCTTTGTGCGACAATGAATATTTACCGCGAAATACCGAAGCTCGCTCGTGAAATTGCTAATGAATATTGCGACGGTCGCTGGATCGCTGTCGGTGGCGGTGGCTATGATCACTGGCGCGTCGTTCCAAGAGCTTGGGCACTCATTTGGCTCGAAATGAACAACATCCAAAACATCTCAGGTTATCTCCCTCCAGAATGGATTGAAGCTTGGAAAGGACAAGCAGAAACAGAACTTCCCCTCACATGGGAAGATCCAGACAACATGTATAAACCTATCCCCCGTAAACCAGAAATTGAAGAAAAAAACGCATTAACTGTAGCGAAATCCCTTGAAATTATTCGGAATAATATGACAAAATCTTTATACTAAACGAAAAGGAGGCTCGTTTTTGAATAGCCTCCTTTTATTTAAAGCTTGCTATTATTGTCGTTTTCTGTCGGTAAGTCGATATATTTTAATAATCGCTAATATATTTCGAGTTGCGCCGATATATTTTGATAATCGCTGATATATTCCGAGTTGCGCCGATATATTCTAATAATCGCTGATATATTTTTATGTACTAATGGATTTTATGAGGAAAGGTCGTGATATTATGTGGATACAACAAATGATCCACACGAAACGTGGCACATTTGAGCTTTTTACTAAAGGCAGTGGCGAACCGCTTTGTATTACACATCACTATTCACAATTTAATGAAACTGGTGATTACTTTGCGGATGTTTTTACTGCTACGCATCGTGTATTTCTCATTAATTTACGAGACGCTGGTAACTCGTTAAAAGCCAATTCAGAAAAAGAATTAAGCATGATTGAAACAATCCACGACTTGGAAGCCATACGAGAAGCATTACAACTTCCAACATGGCATTTCGCTGGCCATTCAACAGGTGGTATGCTTGGACTTTTATATGCAATTACATATCCACATTCCTTACAATCATTAGTCGTAGTAGGAGCTGCAGCAAGTAACTATACCGAAACACCATTTTGCATTTATCACCCAGCACATCCACAGTTTCATTATATGCAAAAACTCATCGAAAACTTAAAAAGCCCTCACCTTACAAATGAAGAACGAAAAGAACTATCTACTAAGAGAACAAAATTATCATTGTATAAACCAGAAAACTACAACTCTTATTTTTGTAAACCAATCAATAAAACAATGTCCATTAGCCGGATGAATGCTTTCGCCAATGAATATCCTTCATTTGATTTAAGAGAGTATTTATCTTCCATCCAAACAAAGACACTTATTATATGCGGAAGATATGATGTGCAGTGCCCGATTCAATATTCTATCGAGATACATGATGGAATACGTAATTCTATCTTCATTCCATTCGAAAATAGCAACCATTATCCTTTTTTAGAAGAAGCTGCTCAGTTTACTTCTACTACTCAAACATTTTATAAATCGTTAGTACCATTATTATTAAGAAAACCTAAACACTGACAAAAAGCTCACAGCCTCTATAAGACTATGAGCTTTTTTCAAAAGAAATATTTCACACTAAAAACAACTAAAAAAACAAAAGAAATAACAACTAAACCCACATCAAATAATACCGACTTTTTATCTCTATCTTTTAAACTTACCTTAGAGCTAGAAATGCTTTTAATTACCCAAAAGATCGCAAAAAAGAACCAACCGAAATGATTATTCGTAGAATCTTCATCATAAAACATTTGTATTGCACCAATAATCAATAAGATAAGTACGATATTAGTTCCAATCTTTAAAGTCTTATTTGATTTATTATCTTTTAATATATCCCCCAACATATAGCTCGCTCCCTATGCTCTCCTCTGTTTTGTTTCTCTTTACATTTTAACATAAATTACCTATTCCTTCCTTTTCATTCGAATAACATACAAAAAACCTGCCAATTACTCGGCAGGTTCCCTACACATTAAAACGATAACCAGCTCCCCACACTGTTTCAATATATTGCGGGTGAGCAGGATCTCTTTCAATTTTTTCACGTAGCTTTCTAATGTGGACGACAACAGTGGCTAAATCACCAGCGGAATCTAATCCCCAAATGCGTTCAAATAACTGTTCTTTATTTAATACTTGGTTTGGATGTGTTACAAAGAATGTTAATAAATCAAATTCCTTCGTTGTAAATGCCACTTCTTCATTGTTTATAAAAACTTTCCTCGCCCGTTGATCGATAGAAATTCCGTGAATGTATAGCGTATCACGTTGCTTACTTACATTTCCTGATAATCTTTCATAACGAGAAATATGTGCTTTTACTCTTGCGACTAATTCACTCGGGCTAAACGGCTTCGTTATATAATCATCCGCTCCTAATCCGAGTCCGCGAATTTTATCTATATCTTCTTTTTTTGCTGAAACAAGTAGAATCGGAATATCTTTTACAGCACGTATTTGTTTACAAATTTCGAATCCGTTCATTTTCGGAAGCATAATATCTAAAATAATTAAATCATAGTCTTCTTGCAACGCTGTTTGTAAACCTATTTCTCCTGAATGCTCTACATCAACTTGGAAATCATTAATTTCTAAATAATCTCGCTGTAATTCTGCAATACTTACTTCATCTTCTATTAGTAAAATTCTTTTCAATTTACTCACCACATTCCTCTACTTTTTCCAATGAGAAGAAAATGCTTGTGCCTTTACCAAGCTCGCTTTCCGCCCAAATTTTCCCGCCATGTTCTTCAACAATTTGCTTCGCTATTGCTAAACCAAGTCCACTTCCACCTGTGCTAGAATTTCGCGATTGTTCTGTACGATAAAAACGTTCAAAGATATACGGTAGCGTATCAGATTCTATACCTGATCCATTGTCCATCACTTTCACAATAACTTTATTGTTATCACTCGATACTGTTACAGTAATTTTCTTCTCTTCTTTATCCATGTACTTCACACTATTATGAATTAAATTTGATATAACTCTATTTATCTTTTCGCAATCAGCCGTTACATATAATGGCGATGCATGTAATTGTAAGTTAACTTCTATACCTTCTTCACTTAAATCCATCTGCATCTCTTCTATTAATTCTTGCATAAACGTATTTAATTCAACTGTCTCAAATTGGAATGGAACTCGATTCAAATCGAGCTTCGAAAACAAAAAGAGTTCATCAATGAGTGTGTCCATATGTTTTGCCTTCGTGTGAATTGTCGTTAAATACTTATCCATTTTTTCTGGCGTATTTGCTACCCCGTCCTTTATTCCCTCTACATATCCGATAATAGATGTAATCGGTGTTTTTAAATCATGCGATATGTTTGAAATAAGTTCTTTTCGATTTTCTTCATACTGCGTTTGTACTTCAATCGATTCTTTTAACTTCTTCCTCATTTCCTCAAATCCTTGATTTAATTGACCTATTTCATCGTGCGATGTAACTGGCATTTGAAAATCTAAATTTCCTTCTTTAATTTTCTCTGTTGCGCCTTTCAATACAAAAATTGGTTTTATTATACTTCTTGAAACGAGATAACTTAATAACCCAATAAGTAAAATAGCTAATAGTAAAAGCGATACGAATAAGATTGGAAATAATTTTTGTGTAAGATCTACAAATGAACTTTGCTTTTTTAGTACAAATATACTCCCTTCTTCTTTCTCTGCAAAATAAAAATCAAATTTTACATATCGATAAAATGTATCACCTAGTTCCGTTGTACCACGACTATTAATATTTGCTGCTTCAAATTTCGGAAGGGCTTCTTTTAAAGATACACTTTCAAATACGTTTGAAGCATATGAAAGTGTTTCTCCTTTTCTTACTACTATTTTCACACCCTCTTTTTCTATTGCTGAGACAAACGACTCATCTAGCAATTGAGATTGATGCTGTTTAGCTGCTGACTTCAACTCAAGATAGGCATTCTCTTCTTCTGGTGTAAGCGGCTTTTGAATATAAGAACTTTTATAGAAATTTTTCACTGCTTCCAAGTCACCTGTTATCGAAAAAACGATTAAAAATCCCGCGACTAATATAAGTGTAATGGAAACGAGGATAACAGCAATATAAGAAAATAAAAACCTTGTTTTAATAGACATATCTTAAATCCTCACTTTACCCCGCATTAACGGGCAGTAAGATCCCCACCTCAAAATTCAGAGAAAGCAAAGAAGTTAAGTGGGGGATTAACTGCCCATAAAAGCCCGATTGGTTCAACTAATAATCAGTGGGGGATGAACAACCCCCCCACTGATTAAAGTTTCACTTTATCAAACCTTATTATTTATAAGCATAAAAATATATGTTCAATTACTCAAGCGATTTTATAGTAATTTTAGCGTCAGTTTATAAAAATTTAATGTTCCTATTTTACAGTTGAAATTAGGAGGTTGAAATTCCATGTTCAAAAAAACATTCAGTATGATATGTTGCGTAATTTTTTTACAAGGATGCTCGCAAGAACAAGAAGTAAAAAAGGAGATGATAAACATGGAGACTGCACTATTAGCAGCTACTGAAAAAAATGAAACGAATACTGTTATATCTTTACTAAAACAAGGCGCAAATATAAATGCGACGGATAGTCAAGGACGCACTCCGCTTATGATTGCTACATACAAAAATGATGTAAAAACCGCAAAGGCGCTTATCAAAGCCGGTGCTGACGTAAATATTCAAGATGACATGAAAAATAATCCCTTTCTATACGCCGGTGCGGAAGGTTACTTAGACATTTTAAAACTAACAATTGATGCTGGTGCAGATCCTACGATTACAAATCGTTACGGCGGAACAGCTCTTATCCCAGCTTCAGAACATGGCTATATTGACGTCATAAAAGAACTCCTCACTCGAACAAATATTGATGTAAATCATGTAAATAACCTGGGATGGACAGCTTTAATGGAAGCCATCGTACTAAGCAACGGAGATGAAACACAACAACAAGTCATCCGCCTGCTCATTGAACACGGCGGAGATGTAAACATTCCAGACAACGATGGTGTTACCCCGCTAGAGCATGCTCGCGCTCATCACTTTGAGGAGATAGAGAAGATTTTGTTAGAAGGCCGTAAGTAAAAAGCTAATTTTTGCCTTCCTCCCCCACCCTATGCTACATTTAAGCCGTTACATTAATATTAATAGGGTGGGAATAAACATGAACAAACCTAAAATTGGGATGATTGGACTTGGAAGTATTGCGCAAAAGGCCTATCTTCCAACACTTACAAAAGAAACTGATTGGAATTTTGTAGGGGCGTTTACACCTAACGCAGAGAAAAGAAAACAAGTTTGCCAGCAATACCGAATTCAAGACTTTCATTCTATTGAAATGTTAGCTTCGGAATGCGATGCAATCTTCGTTCATAGTTCAACTGCATCGCATTATGAAATCGTTTCTGAACTTCTAAAAAAAGGGATCGACGTTTATGTTGATAAACCGCTCGCAGCTACAGTGGAACAAGCTGAGCAACTAGTCGAGTTAAGCGAGAAGTATAACCGAAAATTAATGGTCGGATTTAATCGCAGATTCGTTCCTATGTATGTCGCTGCCAAAGAACAGGCTAATGATATTTCATGGATTCGAATTGAAAAGCATCGTACAAATAAAGTCGGGCCATATACGTACGACTTCACTATGTTAGATGATTATTTACACATTGTAGATACCGCTCGCTGGTTAGCTAATGATGACCTTAACGCCGTTCACAATATGATGCAAATCAATGAAAAGAATGAACTTCTTTACGGACATCATACATATACAACTCCAAGTGGACTGTTACTTTCTACTGCAATGCATCGCCATGCCGGTACAAATTTAGAACAAATTGAACTTGTAACGCCAGGGAAAATCATTCGCGTAAAAAATATGAATACATTTGAAATTGAACAGGAAAACTCAGTTTCACAAAGTGGTTCCCCATCATGGGATACGACGTTAAAACAACGTGGTTTTGAAGATGCTGTTCATCATTTTATTAAGTGTGTACAAGGCGATACAAAGCCTGTTGTAGATGGATTAGAAGGATTAAAAACGCAGCAAATGCTACAATCTTTACTAGATGATGTAAACAAAAATTAAAACGGATACATTTTTCAGAATTTACTTTCATTCCCATTCCCTCTTTATTTCTCTCGTAAATTTCTATAGAATATGTTGATAGGAATTATAAATTTCATAATGAATCGTGGAAAGGATGGGATTAACACATGTGGAACGAGTTTAAAAAATTCGCTTTCAAAGGGAATGTCGTTGATTTAGCTGTCGGGGTTGTAATCGGTGCTGCATTCGGTAAAATCGTTAGTTCTTTAGTAAAAGATATCATCACACCATTACTTGGTATGGTATTAGGTGGCGTTGACTTTACAAGTTTACACTTTGGATACGGTAAATCTGCTGTTATGTATGGTAACTTCATCCAAACAATTTTTGACTTCTTAATTATCGCAGCTTCTATCTTTATGTTTGTTAAAGTTTTCAACAAACTAACATCTAAAAAAGAAGAAGAAAAAGAGGAAGAAATTCCAGAACCAACAAAAGAAGAAGAACTTCTTGGCGAAATTCGCGACTTACTAAAACAGCAAAACTCTTCTAAAGATAGAGCATAATTGAACGGATAAAAAGGCATGTCCCCTCGGGACATGCCTTTTCTATATGCTATAACGTTTCCGAATTCATATGAATAAATAAAATAATACCAGCAACCATAAGTACCATAATGCTACCTGCAAATAGTGTAATACCAATAAACATTAAACTTGTGCTCATATCTACTGATACACTTTCAATAAAAATAGAAATTACATACGTGATAAGGGCAATTCCTGCAAGAATACTTCCTGGAACAAATCGCTTTAAACCATTTTGTTTTAACGTCATATATGCAAAAATAGCAGTCATACAAAGCGTAATTATCCAAAGAACGATCATCTCTTTTCCCCCCTCACAAGCCTTTTCTTTCTATTATACATGACATTGCCCTATAATAGTTAAATTTGCACTTATGTGACATATAACAAGGAATCATACAATCTATAAAGAAGTCTTCCAAATAAGCTATAGACTAGGGAGGATTTCAATTGGAAGATGATATTGTAGGATATTTTAAACGAGTAGAGCGATTCGATTAAATCACAATTGACTTAGACAAAGATGAAACCATTATTACTGACCATGTGAAACAATATGATCCTTCTAGATTAGAACAGTTAATACAAAGTTTTAAAACGCACTGCCCAAACATGCCTTGAACATAATTTACGAAGCGCTGAAGAACTTTTTGCATTTTGGAAAAGACATTGACGACCAGGAAAATATGGATATTTCTCATATAAATTGATATAATTACCATATATAAATATTCTTTGTAAGGGAGTGTTCATAATGATTTGGATTTCACTAATCGTATTAGCTTATTTCATCATTCTCGTCCCAATACAGTACAACTACATTAAAATGCTCAAAGAAAAACAGAAAAAAATGAGTGTCTCACAAAACGAACTATATGACAACATGTCTTATGAAGAATCCCAAGTACATTACCATTATCAAAGTAACGTATTTACAATACCTGCTTCGCTTGTCGCAAGTATTATTTATAAAGTGAACCATGCAGCATAATATGTACGCTGTAAAATTATTGTTTGAGTCTGTTCATTCTAGTGAGCCTGATTCTACGAAAATTGATGAGTATTATGAAGAGAATCACGATACACTTTTTGAAGAAAGTATTATTCTTGTTAAAGCAAACAGTTTGGAAGAAGCTCATGCACTAGGCGAACAAATCGCTATACAGTCTGAGCATACGTACGATAATAAGTACGGCCAGCAAATAACATGGACGTTTCGAAAACTATTGCATGTGTTTGAATTAGACGATACCCCATTTGAAACTGGAAAAGAATTGTATGCAAGATTTTTACACGTTAAGAAAGACGAAATGGTAAATGCAGTCGTACAAAAATACTATCCTGAATACGAATAAAAGCTCACAGCAATCGCTGTGAGCTTTTTTATACTTACTTCGTTGAATCTCTAAATTGGATACGGTGAGGTAAGATAACAGTGTGATCTTCCACTTTTTCTTTGTTCATATACTTTGTTAATAGACGCATTGCTACTGCACCGATATCATACATCGGTTGAACAACTGTTGAAAGCTGCGGACGAACCATTAATGCAAGGCGTGTATTATCGAAACCAAGTACTTCTACGTCAGTTGGTACGTTTAATCCAGCGTCTTGTGCTGCATGGATTACACCTAGTGCCATTTCATCAGAAGATACGAAGATTGCTGTTGGCTTTTCATCATTGCTCCAAAGCTTTTCGAATGCTTCGATACCTGAGTCATATGTGTAATCTCCATCGATTACAAGATTTTCATCATATGAAATACCTGCTTCTTCTAAAGCTTTTTTATAACCTTGTAACTTCTTCGCGCTTCCCGCTTTATCAATGAAAGGACCAGAGACGAAACCGATACGTTTATGTCCTTGCTCGATAAAGTGCTTCATTGCATCATAAGCTGCTTGTGTATAATCAATATTTACTGATGGCGTTTCATTTTGCTCATCAAATGATGCTGCTAATACAATTGGTACTGGAGATTTTTTAAATTCTTCAATGTGAATGTCTGTAATATCTTCACCCATGAAAACAATTCCGTCCACTTGTTTTCCAAGCATCGTATTTAATAAATGGAACTCTTTCTCTTTGTTTTGGTCAGAGTTACTTAAAATGATGTTATATTTGTACATTGTTGCGATATCTTCAATTCCACGAGCTAGTTCTGCATAAAACGTATTTGAGATATCAGGAATAATAACACCTACTGTAGTTGTCTTCTTACTTGCTAGTCCACGTGCTACCGCATTTGGGCGGTATCCTAAACGATCAATTGCTTCTAATACTTTCTTTCTTGTTGTAGGCTTTACATTTGGGTTACCGTTCACAACGCGTGATACGGTAGCCATTGAAACGTTCGCTTCACGCGCTACATCATATATTGTTACGTTCATCTCATCGCACACTCCTTCTATTTTTGTTATCTATTTTTATGTATCGGTTACTTGAATGAAAAAAAGACATCAACTCTATTTGCAGATGCCACCAATCGTCCCGAGTTCTTCCTTTTACTAATGATACGATAAAAACGCAGGCTCATACAATATTTTCCCGCAAAAGTTTCGAAAAAATTCGCTTCTTTTCTCGTATTTTCGTATTTTTTATGAAAAAAGGGCATTTTTTGTAAAAAAATAGATGTTTCCTTAGTAGAAATCTTATTTTAAGCAGTACGATAGTAAATGAAATTTATATCGGCGATTTTTCGAATATATCGACTGTAACTCGAAATATATCAGCGATTTTCCAAATATATCGACCGCAACTCTAATTATATCAGCGATTTTTTAAATATATCAACTTACCAACAAAAATCGACAATGACAGTCGCTATACAATAGGAGAAAGCTGTTCCAAAATGCCTTTTTGGAACAGCTCATTAAAAGTTTTTATAATTTACTTCCAAATGATTTTAATTCATTCATAAAATCATTGAACTGCGGTATATTCATTTGTTGCGCTGCATCAGATAAAGCTACAGCTGGATCTGGATGTACTTCAGCCATAATTGCGTCTGCACCAATTGCCATCGCTGCTTTTGCAGTTGGTAAGAGAAGGTCACGTCGCCCTGTAGAATGCGTTACATCGACAACGACAGGTAAATTGTGTTTCTTTCTTTAAAATCGGCACAGCGGAAATATCAAGCGTATTACGCGTCGCTCTTTCATACGTGCGAATACCTCGTTCACATAAAATAATGTTCCCATTTCCCTTTGCCATAATATATTCTGCCGCATTAATGAATTCTTCAATCGTTGCTGATAGACCACGTTTTAATAATACTGGTTTATTCACAGCACCAGCTGCCCTTAGCAAATCAAAGTTTTGCATATTGCGAGCGCCAATTTGAATAACATCAACGTAATCTAATGACATCTCAATATCATTCGGATTTAAAATTTCACTAATAACAGCCAAATCATATTCATCTGCTACCTGGCGCAAAATTTGTAATCCCTCTAATCCAAGACCTTGAAAATCATACGGTGAAGTACGTGGTTTAAACGCACCACCACGCATTAATTTCAGACCTTGCCCTTTCATTGCTTCAGCAACTTGACGTACTTGTTCATAACTTTCCACTGCACACGGTCCCATAATAAAATGCTGATTTCCGTCACCAATTTTTTCACCATTAATTTCAACAATCGTATCTTCTGTTTTTTTCTTACGAGAAACAAGTAATGCTTTACGATGATCGTCTTCTTGTAATTCTAAACCAGCTTGAAAAATTTGTTTGAAAATATGTTGTAAAGTCGAAGTTTCAAATGGACCATTATTATTCTCTGCAATTAAATCCAGCATATTTCTTTCACGTACAGGATCAAAACGTTTCACACCTTGTACTTCTTTTAAATTACCAACTTCTTGTACGAGACGACCTCTTTCGTTTAGTAACTCTAATATTTGTAAATTAAGTTGATCAATTTCAGAACGTAAACGACCTAATTGTTGTGATGCCATAAGAAAGCCACCTCTTTCAAATTCCTATATGTTACTTTTTTAAGATAATTTATTATAGCTGATACATATACGATTGTCACACGATATACAGCAAGGAATTACTATCAAAAA
The DNA here is from genome assembly GCF_038005385.1 of Bacillus sp. FSL K6-2944. Lineage (NCBI taxonomy): Bacteria > Bacillati > Bacillota > Bacilli > Caryophanales > Bacillaceae > Bacillus > Bacillus sp. FSL K6-2944. Next base: position 3,484,958 of record NZ_JBBOTE010000001.1, read on the forward strand.
ACATTATATATTTTCATTTAAAATAAAAAAAAGACAGTTTACATACTGTCTTTTTTTACAAGAAGGAAACAAACGGTTTATCACTGTTTTTCTCTTTTATAATAACGGCCTCAATTTTACTCTCGGACTTGATCTGTAATTGTACTTTCGCATCTTTAGGCAATTTGTCTAACATGCCTTGAGCAGCCAATTGGGTAAGAGCCATTAATTCTGTTTTACCGTTATATTTAATAACAATATTCATATTTAATGTATCCATTTGATCTTTCTTATAAGAAACTTTAGCGTTGACTGGAATAAAATCTCCATTAGAAAAACCTTTTATTTCCTTAGCAAAGTTATTTATTTTTGTATTATCTTCTCCATGTGCTTGTGTAAATTCATCAGAAGGATATGAATACGACTTTTCATCGATCGTACTCCAATTTCCAAGGTTCGTATCATTCTTTTGAACAGTAGCACTAGCAATATACGTACCATTTTTTAAAGAACTTGTACTTTCTTGCTTAAAGATAGCAAACGTAATTGGAGATTTGTTATATTTATCATTTTTGTTAATAGCTTCAATAAGTTGTTTAGCAACTTCAGTCCCTTTAGACATAGCCTCTTCATTCGATACACTTGAAGACATAGCTAAGCCAATCATAACACCAGATAAACTTAATTCATTTGAATTCTGTTTTCCGAAATAATCTTGTTCTATAATATTTGTCAAAACTGGGGCTTCTACTTTCGCAACTAGTTCATCAATTAGTTTCTCTGGAATATACTGGTTTAATTGCAGTACGTGACTCTCTGTATCAAATTGCTGCGTTGCAATATTTATTAAACCATTTTCATACTCTGCTAAATCTAATTTAGAATTTGTTTTTATATTAGCTGTATTAATAACCTTTTGTTCTTTTAAAGGAATAACAGTTCTATAATAATCTTTAGAAACAGCAGTTCTCGGAATCATACTTTTTTCTTTTGTATCTTTTTGTATAACTTCATCCTTCTTACTAATCGTATTACTATTGTTACTACAAGCTCCCAGTAATAAACTTACGACTGCGAAGGATAATGCCATTTTCTTCATTACTTAAAACCTACTTTCAACAATCTAGTTATTTAGTTTGAACTATTAATAGTGTACCACTAAATATATTTCAACAAAAACAAAAAAAAAAGAAGCAAGCACCTTTAGCTTGCTTCTTTTTACTTTATATTCTCTTCTAAAGCATCTTTTTTAATATTCCAATGAGATGTATTCCATACTACCATCCCATCTTTTATGTATAACACTTGTGGTGATTCATGTCTAATACTGTATTGTTCTGCAACACGATTTGACACATCTCTCGCATCTTGTACGTATAAGTAATACGCTGGTACTTCTCTTTCTTCGCTGCAATACGCTTGAAATTCTGTGTATGCACCGTGACTAATTGGGCATGTCGTACTGTGTTTAAAAAGAACATACGGCTCGTTCTTTTCTACTAAGACTTCAAGCTCTTCAATTGTTTCAAGTTTTGTCATATTCATCACGATTCACCTCTCATACGAAATCTAGAGCGTTTCTCTTTCTTTTCAGCTTTTTTCTCAATTCTTTCTAATTTACGCTCTTCTTTTTCAACCTTCTTCTCTTGTCTCGACGCACGGTAATGATTGTATACTTCAATCGCCGCACTGCTCCACTGTACAACTTGCGCTACTTTATCAGCGTTATTTTCAATTTCGTCCGTTACAGAGTCTGATACATTACGAAGCTTCGTATTTAAAGATTGGATTGTCGTTCCAATCCCATCTACACCCGCTACCACTTTATTTAATGACTGTGACTTCTGTTGAATATCATCAGCTAACGCATTCGTTTTATGTAATAATTGCTCTGTCTCTACGCTAATTCCTTGCATTTGTTTTTCTAAACCTTCTAACGTGCTTGCAACGTTTTCTAACGTCTTCTGAACCGATAACAACGTTCTGCATACATACACTACTAATACTGCGAAAGCAACCGCGATAATAGCCGCACTTACATATAAAAGAACTTGCATTTCATCACTTCCTTTATCTTTTTCATACTTTCCCCTATTATACAATCATTTTCCGTTTCATTCTAATCCCTATCTCATCATTAGAATTTTCATACTTATTCGTTAACTGTAACATAAATCATTCAACAAATTCCACTAAGTAGGTTACAATAGGAGAGGATACATAATTAGTAGGGAGGCTTTACATATGAAAGATCCACGTATTGAAAAGTTAGCATACAATTTAATTAACTACTCTATCCGCTTACAAAAAGGTGAAAAAGTATTAATTGAAAACTTTGGCTTACAAAAAGAACTTGTAACTGCACTTGTAAAAGAAGCATATGCAGCTGGTGGTTTCCCATTCGTCTCTTTAAAAGATCATCAAGTAGATCGCTCTTTATTAATGGGGGCTACTGAAGAACATTTCGAACAAATCGCTGCATATGAAGCAAGCGTAATGAAAGACATGGACGCTTATATCGGCCTTCGCTCTGGCGATAATATTAATGAACAAGCTGACGTTCCAAGTGAGCGTATGAAAGTTCATGGCCAAACAGTTGGTAAAAAAGTTCATAGAGACATTCGCGTTCCAAAAACACGCTGGGTTGTTCTTCGCTACCCAAATGCTTCTATGGCACAGCTTGCTAAAATGAGTACAGAAGCTTTCGAAGACTTCTACTTTGAAGTATGTAACTTAGACTACGGTAAAATGGATAAGGCGATGGACAGCCTTGTTACATTAATGAATAAAACAGATAAAGTTCGTTTAACTGGTCCTGGAACTGACTTAACATTCTCTATTAAAGACATTCCAGCAATTAAATGCTCAGGTCATTTAAACATTCCAGACGGTGAAGTATACTCTGCACCAGTTCGTGATTCTGTTAACGGTACAGTTTCTTACAACACACCATCTCCTTACAACGGTTATACATTTGAAAATGTACAACTTAAGTTCGAGAACGGCCAAATCGTTGAAGCAACTGCAAACGATTCAGAACGCATTAACAAAATCTTCGATACAGACGAAGGCGCACGCTACGTTGGTGAGTTCGCAATCGGCGTAAACCCATACATCTTACATCCAATGGGAGACATCCTATTCGATGAAAAAATCGATGGCAGCTTCCACTTCACTCCTGGACAAGCTTACGACGATGCATGGAACGGTAACAACTCGAACATCCATTGGGACTTAGTATGTATCCAACGCCCTGAATACGGCGGCGGCGAAATTTACTTCGACGACGTACTCATCCGTAAAGACGGACGCTTCGTTGTAGCTGAATTAGAAGCTTTAAATCCAGAGAACTTAAAATAATAATAAAAACGCTCGGGATTTTTCCGAGCGTTTTTTTTATTAATACTTTAATAACTCTTTCGCCACATCTTCTGGCACTTTAAAACTCATTTTCTTATTTTTCATTTCAACTTCGACATAAGGGACATCTTTATATACTGTCATCGTACCAATTTCATGTAACTCTTTTTTATCTTTACTCGAATCCAATAATTTCGGTGTATCCTCTTGATACATTGTAAATGTTTTCCCTTGCGGAGTATCTAAAGGAGCCGATTGCATTTTCCACTTATCCATTTTCATGACTTCAAACAGCTTTTCAATTTTTTTCTTATCGGTAATTACTTTTTTCTCACTTGAATCAGTAAGTGATTCAATTTCAACTTTTTGTGCCTTTTCTAAGTTCATATCAGCCTTTTCCTTCTTCGCACTACACCCTATTAAAAGAAAGGATGCAGTTAACAGAAGTAAAAATAACATAAGGGCTTTTTTCATTTCTAATCCCCCTAACTACATAGTGCTACTTTTCTCACTTTTTGTTTGCTGAAAATGAAAATAATATAAAAGTGCCACTGCGATAGTACCGATTAATATTGGTACATATAAAGGCAGGTTCCATTTCATATTTATCCTAGTGCAGATAGCAAACACCAGCATAATTTCCAAGCAAAAAAAAGGTTTTATATATTTCATTTCTTCCCTACCATTTCTATTTTCACATATGGATTTTCTTTCTCTATAAGCGCCAAGAATTCATCCATATTTTGCGGCATCGCAACCATATGTACTTTATATGCATTCGTCGTAATTTCAAGAGACTTTCCGACCTGACGTATAATTCTCACATCTTTTAATACAATATCATCATTTAAAATACCGTACTTTAATACGCCATTTTCTACTTTATGTTTTTTAATAAATACTTCCCAAACGAGTGGTACATTTACAATGAAGCATAAACCCATCCCAATCAACGCTGACATCCAATGTGCTTTATTAGTGAAAAGCATGACAATTGGATATATAAACATAAAAACTAACGTAAGGCAAACGAAAATGACTACTGACTTACTTCTTTGAATTGGAAAGTTCATACCTACACCCCCTAATCCAAATTATACCACTATTTCCATTTTGGTTCATAGAAAAAGGCCATTTCTAAATGACCTTTTACACAATGTACCTATAAAATTTCTTATCTACCTGTAGCACCGGAAAGTTTTTCGGCAACTCGTCTATACTCACACTTTGAAAACCATTCTTTTCATAAAAACGATGTGCCGCTAAAAATTTTACTGTTGTTCCTAAGTAAATATCTTTCAATTTTTTATCCTCAGCCCATGAAATTGCTGTTTGAAGCAACATATGTGATGCGCCCCATTCTTTTCCGCGAAACTCTTTTTGTACGAACATTTTTCTTAGCGCTACTTGATGATTCTCAATATCTAATAAAGCTACTGTTCCAACTACTTTACCATCATAAATTGCTACCCAAAAGTTTCCGTGATCCTTTTGATAGAATGTTTCTATTTCAAGTAAATCAGGTTGCTCTTCTTTCGTAATTGAAACATTATACTCTTTTTGCTGAATATGAACGATAAGATCTACTACTTCCTCTTGAAACGTACTTTCATATGGAACAATACGAATCTTCTCGTTCATCGAATCTCTTTCCATTCTGAAGCTAGTAAACTATATACAGCGATATCATGAAAATGATCATATAGCCATTCTTCATCTCGTAAAATACCATCTAACTTAAATCCTAAACGTTCTGGAATTGCGCGGCTTTTCGCATTTCCAACACCGCACCGAATTTCAATTTTATTCAGCTTTAAATTTTCAAATGCATAGTGAAGTACAGCCTTTACGCTACGCGTCATAATACCTTTCCCGCCAGCATCTTCTGCAAGATAATACCCAAGACTCGTCGCTTTCTTCCCCCAGCTCACTGGATGAATGCCTACCATCCCAACGAGCTTTCCTTTGTAACGTATACCACTTTCAAAACCGTCTCCCTCTGCAAACTTCTTTAACCACATCGGAAAAATTTCATCATAAGCATCAGCAGATTTTGTCCCATCTACCCAAGGGAGCCATTTCCGTAAATGATTACGGTTTTGATCTAATAATTGATATAATTCCTCTTTATGATGTTTTTCTAGTAATTGTAGTTCGATTTCGTCATCTACTCGGAGTGTGAACATGTTTTTTAGTCCCCTTTTTAGTTTTCTTATTATTCTAACATTTATATTTCAAAACGCGTACCAATATATCAACGATTTTTGAAATATATCGAACACAACTCCATATATATCGACGTTTCAACATTAATGCACAACCACGACAACATAAAAAAGACGCACAGCCAAGCTATGCGTCTTTTCTATTATTTCTCTGCAACTTGAACTTCTTTTACGTAAGCCGCTTCGAATTTTTGGATGTCACCTGCGCCCATGAAAATTAGAACGCCGTTTTTATGTTTCTTTAATACATCCGTTGTTGTATCTGTAATTAATTCTGCACCGTCAATACGCTTTTGCAGATCTTCGATTGTTAATTCACCTTTGTTTTCACGTGCTGATCCGAAAATATCACATAAGTATACTTGGTCAGCTTTGCTTAGGCTTTCTGCGAACTCATCTAAGAACTTTTCTGTACGTGAGAATGTATGTGGCTGGAATACAGCGACAATTTCACGCTCTGGATGTTTTTGACGAGCAGCTTCAATCGTTGCATTAATCTCTGTCGGATGGTGTGCGTAGTCATCGATGATTACTTGCTCTCCCATCGGCTTTTCATTAAAGCGACGTTTTACGCCTTCAAAAGTTGTTAATTGATGTTTTACTGCTTCTACATCAACATTTTCATAATGGCAAAGCGCGATTACTGCTAACGCATTTAATACGCTGTGATTGCCGTATCCTGTAATTTTGAACGTATCATAGTACGTGTTACGAACGAATACATCAAATATCGTACCATCTGTTCTCTTTTGAATGTTGCGTGCTTGGAAATCATTATCTTCTCCAAATCCATAGAAAATAACAGGTACTTTCGCTTGAATTTTTTGAAGTTCTTCATCATCTCCACATGCAATAATGCCTTTTTTCACTTGCAATGCCATCTCTTGGAATGCACTGAATACATCATTGATGTCTGCAAAATAATCTGGATGATCAAAATCAATATTCGTCATAATTGCATAGTCTGGATTATAAGACAAGAAATGACGACGATACTCACAAGCTTCAAATACAAAATACTTACTATTTTCTACCCCATGCCCTGTTCCATCTCCAATAAGGTAAGATGTTGGGTGTGCACCTTGCATTACATGGGCTAACAAACCTGTTGTTGATGTTTTTCCGTGTGCACCAGTTACAGCAACACTTGTGTATTGGCTCATCAGGTCACCTAAGAAATGATGGTAACGATGGACTGGGATGTTTAATTCTTTTGCTGCTACGATTTCTTCATGCGTATCAGGAAATGCATTTCCTGCAATAATCACTTGTCCTTCTTCTACATTATTCTTATCAAAAGGAAGGATCGAGATACTACGCTTTTCCAACGCTGTTTGTGTAAAGAAACGTTTTTCATAATCAGACCCTTGAACAGTATGCTTCATATCATGAAGAATTTGCGCTAATGAACTCATTCCTGTTCCTTTAATTCCTACAAAATGGTAAACTGTCATCTTAAAGAACCTCCAACATTTCGAACTAATACAACGGCCTATCTATAAGACAGTATATGAATCTTTTCTTATTTTGGTAATCATCATACATTTTTGATGTAGTGAAGTTATTCTTTCCCTTCACTTATCAGGATAAACTCGTACGTACTTCTTTATATGTCCATAATAAGTCCATTATAGCAAAAAAGAAGCCGCTATACTATGATAACAGAAAAACTGATAGGGTCAATCACCTATCAGTTTTTCTCTCTTTTACATCTCTTCTCTTTTTTCTAATTGAACACGCTCTAAACGTGGGTTTGGACGATATTTACGACCAGCTTTTGCTTCTGGTTTCCCATTTAGTTCTACATTATCACCAGTAAAGCCAATATTCATTTTTAATAAGCTACTTCCTACCCCGTATATGTCAACAGGTACGTTTTGAGCTTCAAATTCACGAATACGCTTCTCATCAAATCCACCAGTTACAACGATGTCTACATGCTGGAATCCTTCTTCATCAAGTGCTTTACGAAGTGCGAATACAAGCGATGGGTTTACACCACGTGGATCGAATGTTCCAAGTACTTCTGGGTGGCGAATAAAGTATTGATCAATCATCGTGCGGGACGTATCTACACGTACACCTTTTAATGTTGATCCAAATTCACGCGCTACGCGAAGTGCATCTGTAATGACATCATTGTTGTAATCAATTAATACAACTAATTCATCTTCTGGGAATTTCTTATGATATGCTTTTGCCGCTTCCACAACATCACCATTAAACATTTGAATTAATGCGTGAGGCATCGTCCCCATACCACTTTTGCCCCACCATTCATTCATCGCATGCGTCGCTTGTGCGCTCATACCTCCGATGTATGCTGCATAACCGTCACCAGCTTGTTGTGTATAATGATCATCACGATCTCCCATGAAAATAACTGGTTTTTCTTTATCTACGCTACGCGCAGCTTGGACAACGTTATATACGTTTGTCGCAACCGATGTACGACGAGCTAAAATCCCATCAATGACACCTTCTAAAAATCCGAAATTTTCATAAGGACCATGAATTGTTAACACTGTTTCAAATGGACTAATTTTATCGCCATCTTTTAAAGAGTTAATTTCAAGTTCCTCAGGATTTTTAGCGAATGTTTGTAGCAATGCAATTACTTCATCCGTTCCGCAAAGAACTGCATTTTCCTTTTGGAAAAATTGCATCGTTACAACACTTTTCGGGCGAAATTCTTCGATGATTTCTCTAGTCTTTAAAAAGTAAACGGCAGAGAACCAACCTTCTCCAACACGTTCGTCAAATTTAAATGTTTTATTTGTTAGTCTATTTATTTCACCTTTTAATTTTAATTCAATTTCTTTCATGTCGCTTTACTCCCTACTTTACTATCCAACATTTTCTCTTAGTATACAGCAAAACCGTTTACTATACATTTGTTTCCTGCATAGCGGCAAATTCATCCTCAGAAATAAGGACATCTCTCGGTTTCGTTCCTCTACCTTCAGAAATAATTCCTTGCGATTCCATCTCTTCAATGAGACGTGCCGCGCGATTATAACCGATGCGGAATTTTCGCTGTACAGAAGATGTGGACGCTCCCCCTTGTTCTACAACAAATTGACATGCATCAAGGAACAATTCGTCTTCCGACTCAGCTTGTTCTGTTTTCGCTAATAAATCCTCTTGCTTAAATAAGTAATTCGGCTTCATTTGCTTTTTCACATGATCAACTGTTTTTTCAATCTCATCATCCGATACATATACACCTTGTACACGAACTGGTTTAGATGTACCGTTCCCTAAGAATAACATATCACCACGGCCAAGTAATTTCTCCGCGCCCCCAATATCAATAATCGTACGCGAATCAACTTGAGATGATACAGTAAACGCAATACGCGTTGGAATGTTTGACTTAATTAAACCTGTAATAACATCTACAGATGGACGCTGCGTCGCTACTAATAAATGAATACCACAAGCACGTGCTTTTTGCGCAATACGACAAATCGCTTCCTCAACATCACCAGGTGCTACCATCATTAAATCGGCTAACTCGTCAATGACAATAACGATATAAGGTAATGTCTCTCCTGGAATTTCTCGCTCACTTACAATCGTATTGTAGCGAGTTAAATCACGAGCACCTGCGTGTGCAAACAATTCATAACGGCGTTCCATTTCCTCAACTGCCCATTTTAATGCAGCTGTCGCTGCTTTTACATCCGTAATAACAGGTGCTACAAGATGCGGAACAGAATTGTATGGTGCAAGCTCAACCATCTTCGGATCAATTAACATTAACTTCACTTCATGTGGTTTCGCTTTATATAAAATACTCGTTAAAATCGCGTTAATACACACACTTTTACCTGAACCCGTTGCACCCGCAATAAGTCCGTGCGGCATTTTTCGAATATCCGTTACAATTGGGTCCCCTGAAATATCAAGTCCAAGCGCAACAGTAAGCGGTGATTCACTCTTTGTGAATACAGGACTTCTTAAAATTTCGCGAAGAAATACTGGCTTGCTTTCTTTATTTGGAACTTCAATTCCAATTGCACTCTTCCCTGGAATCGGCGCTTCAATACGAATATCTTTCGCAGCTAAACTTAACTTAATATCATCACTTAAGTTTGTAATTTTATTTACTTTCACACCTGGGTCTGGCTGTACTTCAAAACGAGTTACCGCTGGCCCTTGCGATACATTAATAACATGTGCGCCAACGTGAAAATTATTAAACGTTGTATCTAATAATTCTTTCTGCTCCTCTAACCATTCTGTATTATCTAACGCTGATTGCTGTGGAATCGACAACAGCGCTAATGGTGGAACAGTATATGTCGGTGGTGTATACAATACATTTCGCATATCGTTCTCTCTTTGATTTACAACATATGCTTTCTCTTGTACTTCCGTACTTGAAATTGGCTTTTGTACTTGCTCTACCACTACTTGCTGCACGGGACGTTCTTCCACTTGTGATTCTACCACCTGCTGCATTGGGTTTTCTTCCACTTGCGGTTCTGCTACCACCTGCTGCATTGGTTTTTCTTCCACTTGTGGTTCTGCTACTACTTGCTGCACTGGGCGTTCTTCCACTTGTGGTTCTACTACCACCTGCTGCATTGGGTTTTCTTCCACTTGTGGTTCTGCTACTACTTGCTGCACTGGGCGTTCTTCCACTTGTGGTTCTGCTACCTCTTGTTGTACTGGCTTATTCTCTACTCGTACATTAGCAGAAGGCTGCATTGCATTTGCTCTAGCTGCATGTCTTTCCATTAATCGTGTTCTATCTTGTTTCAACATAACAACATTAAATGGTACATGGCGCTTTTTCTCACGTTTTGGTTCTTCTTTTTGTACAACTGGTTGCTCTTCTACGACTTGTGTTTCTTCTACAACTCGTTGCTCTTCTACGACTGGCGCTTCTTCTACAACTCGTTGCTCTTCTACGACTGGCGCTTCTTCTACAACTCGTCTATTTTCCTCTGTTTCTGCAATTAAAACATTCGCAAAGCTTTGAACATCTTTCTTCGTTTGTTCATCAGCCTCAGCAACATGTATGAATTCACTCTTTTGTTCAATTGCTTCATCTTCTTGCTGAATTTCCTCAAGTGCTACAAATGTCTCTACTACAGGCGCTTTTGTTTCTGCAATCACTTCTGTTTCTTCTGCTTCCGCAATTACTTCCACTTCTTCTGACTCTTCCGTTTCTGCAATTACTTCCACTTCTTCTAGCTCTTTTGCTTCCGCAATTACTTCCACTTCTTCAGGTGCCTCTGTTTCCATAACTACTTCTTCAAGCTCTTCCGTTTCTGCAATTACTTCTACTTTTGACACTTCTTCTGGTATTTCCACAATGATTGTTTCTTCAAGTTTTTCTTCTGCTTTGACAATCACTGATTCTTCTGGAGCTTGCTTTTCTACTTCAATAGTAGGTTGTTTTATTTCTGTATTACGTTTAATTTCTTCTGATAATATTGTATCCTCGTGCTCTACTTTAGAAGCTACTAATTCTTCTTGTAGATTGTTTTCGTTTAACACCACTACATCTTTTTCTAGCTTAGCACTTTCCATCTGCTCAGCTACTGTTTTATGAAGTAATTCATCCGCTGAAACTTCCTGCGGTGTACTCATTTCTTTAATCACTTCTTTTTCTTCTACTAAAGGCACTTGGCGTTCAATTTCATAACCGTTTTTCTCTAGCCATTGATCAACTACTGACTTTTCTTCCTTTTTATTCTCTTCATATTGTTGCTCTCCTTGCTGGTTAGCAGCTCTATGACTAGAAGAAGTTGGTGCTTGTCCTTCTGAGAAATCAGATAATTTATATCCTTTTTTCTCTAACCATGCATCAACGACTGATTTACCCTCTACAGATATTTCAAGATCTTCTCTTTCTTTTACTTCCTCCTGCTTTTCAACCTTTTTCTCTACTGAAGGACGATTATATCCATAAATTGGCGAAATCATTTCTGTTGGACGAAATGGTCTACGGTTACTCTCTTGCGAAGGTGCAGATGCCTTTTTAACGACAGACTCCCGCACCGGTTCATATTGCACTTCCGGTTCTTCATATGTAGAAACAACCTTTTCCACATACGGTCGTCTGCTTCTTTCCACCTTTATTCCTCTTTGGGCAGTCGGTTCTTCATATGCTACTCCTTGAACAGGTTGTTCTTCAAAGCGATTTACTTCGCTTTCATCCTCTTCATCGAACCCATTATCCGGTACTAAAGGAAAACGGCATTTACCTGCATTCCTACTTGCCATTTGTGCTTCTCTTGCTTCAGTGTAGTGGTTTACACGAGGAATTTTCGGCTGACTTTCAATTTGCTTTGGTACTTCTTTATTCATCGCTGTTTGTTCTTCCTCTTTGTTAAACAGCTTTTTCATCCAATCTAACATGCTTACCACTCTTTCTACTAAATAGTAACATCCTTTATTGTATCAGCATTCGGCAAAAAGTGCAGGTAAAATTAAGCATGTCATATTTATCCACAATATTCTAATTTACGAGTGTTTTCATATGGAAAAACGCAGCCTTTCATGTAAGACTGCGTTTAAGCTTTACTCTTCCGATATGCATCTACACTATCCGTTACACTTTGCAATAAAGAATTTACATACTGCGGGTCAGATAATTTTTTGTCTTCTTCATAGTTTGACATAAACCCAAGTTCTAATAACACACCAGGAACCTTTGCCCAATTAAATCCAGAAAGATCATCCCGAAATTTAATTCCATTTACTTTTACTTGCTGGTTCTCCCTCATTTTATTTACAATCATTTGAGAGATTTGAAGACTTTCCGCATAAATCTCTTTCGTATACGGACTTCCTTCTGCCGGCGTCAATACAGCAAACCCACTTTCGTTTGGATTTTCAGAACCATCTGCATGAAGACGTAAAAATAAATTCGCCTTATGATTATTTGCGAATGTCGCCCGTTCTTTATTACTTATATCAACGTCTTGTGATGTTCTCGTCATTAATACTTGTATCCCTTTTGCTTCAAGCTTTTCTTTTAATAAAAAAGCCATTTCTAATACAAGTACAGCCTCTCTCTTTTTCGTCACAACACCTGTTGTACCGTCTGTCACTTTATATTTTTGCGTTGTTGCCCCTGGTCCAATTGGCTCTAAATTTAAATTCGCTTTTTGTTGATGTCCTGGATCAATAACGACGAGAAACTTCTCTTGTTTTTCATTCCCCTCTACTTTTTGTTCATTATTTTGCACTGGTTGCTCAGTTGGCTGTACTGGCGTAGTTTCTTCTTTCTTTTCCTCAGATGATACTTCCTCTTGCTTATGTTCTACTTGCTCATTCGTTTGAATTGCTTGTGACTCTTCATTCTTTTCTTGTTCTTGCTGCTTTTCTACCGGTGCGTCTTCTTTGGTATCTTTGTTTTTCTCTTGTATAGAAGATGTAGTTTCTTTTTTCGGCTGCTCTTGTGAACAACCGGCCATATATATTCCAATGAATGCAATCATGCTCATTATTTTTATATACTTCATACTTCTCTCCCATCACTTTGCACCGGATTCAAAGTTTTTCTTATAATTGCCCTATAATCTCATCCATATTTCCAATATAAACTGGCTGCCATTTTTCTGTACCACGTTCTGCAGTATAAACCGGATAAGCGTCATCATCTATATTTACGAAAACTGGATCGCCCATATCCGTTTCATATCCAATTGTAATCCATCCTTCTTGCCACTTTCCGTTTTCTTCACTTATTAATGAATTTTTATGTTTATCGTATCGGTAACCGATTTGTCCTTTTTCTAATTCACTTTCACTAAACACATATATTTCATAAGTACCTAGCTCAATATCTTGCTGTTTTGAAGTTTCAATTCGTTTTAGAAGTTCTGCGATTTTTATTTGTTGTTTCATACGTCTATCCCCTTCTATTTTTCTAAATTTTAACTAGTTTGTTTATAAAATACAATATAGATTTTAAGAAAAAAGGTGACATCCTTATAATATGAATGATTTTTTGAATATATCTGTCACAACTCTACATATATCAACGATTTTTCAAATATATCTATCGTAACTCTACATATATCAACGATTCGACACGGAATATCGACTTACCAACAAAAAATGACAAAACAAAAAGAGAGGCTGCCCAAAAGGACAACCTCTCTTTTCTTATATCAATTAAAATTTAAACTCTTGTCCAACTTCAAAGCTATCTTCTAATACAAGAATACCTTTTTCTTGTGGAGCATCTGGAAGCTCTAATTCACATGCAGAGCAGATCATTCCAGAAGAAGGAATACCGCGAAGTTCTGCTGGTTTAATTAACATACCACTTGGCATTACAGCACCAATTTTTGCAACGACAACTTTTTGTCCTGCATCAACGTTTGGTGCACCACATACGATTTGTAATGTTTCTGTACCGATTTCTACTTTACAGATGTTTAGCTTGTCAGCATTTGGATGCTTTTCTTTTTCAGCTACATAGCCTACAACAAATTTCGGAGAAAGATCTGCTTCTACTGTTTCTTCAAAGCCATTCTTCGCTAAAATTTCGTTGATTTTCTCTACAAGCTCTTTCGTTAATGTAAGGTTGCCTGTTTCTTTTACTTCTAAGTAAGAAGATGCATTAAAAATGTTGAATCCTGCTGTTACATTGCTTTCACGATCATATACGCGTGCAACATCTCCTTTGCGATCAAAAGTACGGTTCTCTAAAGTAATATCTTGTAAGGCAACAATTAAAGTGTCACCAATTCCTTCAAGGTTGTAAAAAACGTTCACTTCGTTCATCCTTTCTCTTTTCCATCTGTCTTCTTCCGATTTTTCGCTAAAATAAAGATTGGTTCAAATTCTCCATCTTCATATACGAATGAAAGTGATGTAATCGGAACATGCCCTTCGGCAAAAAATTTCATTGTCATTTGTGCAATAATATCATAACCGATTTCGTTGACGATATCAGCAATAATTAATACATCTTGGTGAGGAACAGCAACAACCATGTCACCAGAAATCTTTTCACGCATCGATTGTAGTAACGATTCGTTTAAAATACGAGTCGCGTCATACCCATCATTTGTGTTTAAAAAGTAGAATGTATTACCCGCTACTGTGTCTTGTTTAAATTCATAACCTAATGAGCGTGCGTTGAATAATGCCATTTCACGCACTTGCTGTTCTGTAAGTTCTAATTTTTGTAATAGACGCTCATCAATTAGTCGATACGTTTTATTCGAATCTAGCGCGTAGTAAATACGTGTTTCCGCCGTATGATCCGTCATAATAAACGGATTTCCTTCTTCTGCTTGTTTCGGGAAAGAAGTAGAGCGAATAACAGGTAAAATTTTCGCTCCGCTATTTTCTTCTTTATGCATCGCAATTAGCGCTTCTTGTACGTAATAAGCAACTTCTTCAATTGCCTTTTCCTTGTTCACTTCCCATTTTGCCACAACTCCTGGAAGCGATACGTTAATACCTTTTTTGGAGTCTTTTTGTTCAATACGTAAAACTTCTTTCTCACTATCATACTGAAAGTCCCATTCTGGGCGAGATAATTTCTTTATTAACTCATCTTTCATCTTTTTACTTGTCATCTTCATCTCTTTTTTCCTCCCTTCCAAAAAAATAACCTCCCCCGCGAAGGTAGAGGTTGTTTTACAATTCAATTGGCAAATTGCCTTATTTTAAACCTTCAATGAACTCTTCGATTTGTTCTTGTGTTTTACGATCTTTGTTTACATAGCGACCAGTTTCTTCACCTTTATTGTACGCTACAAAGCTCGGAATGCCAAATACGTCTAATTTTACACATAGATCAATAAACTCATCACGATCTACATAGTAAAATGAGAAATCACTATATTTCTCTTCTACTTCTGGCATAAATGGATCTACAAAGCGGCAGTCTGGGCACCATTCTGCTGAGAACATAAAGACTACATTCTCTTCATTTTTTAACTGTTGGAATTGCTCCATGCTTTCTAATGACTTCATCTATATTTCCTCCTCTAACGGGTGCATTTTTCATGTTATAATCTTTCTTTTATACTACCATACATCGCGCATGGTGCAAGGTTTATGCTTGCTTTTTGTCATACCTATATTGCCCAACTAACAACTTAACAACGTGTACAAATAATTCCGTGCGGTCGACATAATCATCTGTAAAAATACCGATAGCACCTTCGTGACTACGAATATCTTTTCGCTGCACAAACTCTTCCATCACTTCGCTTAATTCCTTACCATCTTCAAGAGGTGCTAAAAAATCGTCTGGTAACGTAATACGCGCTCCTCCGGCCACAAATACTTTCCCATCCATTGTTGCTAGCGCGCCCCAGTTACACATAAATAAACCGTGCTCCGTTTTCATTACGCCGCCTTCTAGCCCAATACCAATTGGAGCTTCTCCTTCCTCTAGCGCTCGCTTCGCTCTATTAATCGCTCCTTGCATCGTCTCTTCATCTGAGAAAGGCTGAGCTGATACTCCTGACGGAACAGAAAGAGATGTAATTTCAGCATCTTTCCAAACCTTCTCCACAGCGCCAACCTTCGTTTTATTCTTTGATCCTACTACTACTTTCATTTCGTTCACCTCTATAAAAATTCATCATTCTATTCTAATACCTCTATCAGATACGAATTAAGCATCAACCACTACCACATATCACCAAGTCATCTATTCAGCCAAAAAAGAAGGTTTTTTCTAGCAACATTACCGTCTTCAAAAACAAAAACAGCCTTCCTCTCACTTCCTACTTGGAGTCTTCATACATCATTCGAACACCAATTAAGCACTGACCGCTCCCACTCATCGCTGGGTCATCTATTCAATCTAAAAAAGAAGGTTTTTTCTAACAACATTACCGTCTTCAAAAACAAAAACAGCCTTCCTCTCTTTTCCTATCTAGGGTCTTAATACACCATTCGAGCACCAATTAGGCACTGACCGCTCCCACTCATCGCTGGGTCATCTATTCAATCTAAAAAAAGAAAGGCTCTTCAGCCCTTCTTCCTCTCTACGCGTTATTCTTAATTGTCTCTAACGTCGTTTTATCTGTTGTTCTTACAAGCTTCGTAATTAATTCTTTCGCCGCTGCATAATCATCAACATGTAAAATTGAAGCATGTGTATGAACGTAGCGCGCACAAACACCAATTACTGCTGATGGGATACCAGAGTTACTTGTATGTACACGGCCCGCATCTGTACCACCTTGTGAAATAAAGTATTGGTACGGAATGTTGTTTGTTTCTGCTGTATCTAAAATGAATTCGCGTATTCCTCTATGTGTTACCATCGTGCGATCGTAAATACGAAGAAGAGCACCTTTTCCTAATTGACCGAACTGTGTTTTGTCACCAGATGCATCGTTTGCTGGACTTGCATCAAGCGCATAGAAAATGTCTGGTTGAATCATATTTGCAGCGGTTTGCGCTCCGCGAAGACCTACTTCTTCTTGTACAGTAGCACCAGAATATAATGTATTTGGTAATGTTTCGTCTTTTAATTCTTTTAACAATTCGATTGCAAGACCACATCCGTAACGGTTGTCCCAAGCTTTCGCCATAATTTTCTTCTCATTTGCCATCGGTGTAAACGGGCAGATCGGCACGATTTGTTGTCCTGGTTTTACACCAATTTCAATCGCATCTTCATAACTATCTGCACCTATATCAATTAACATATTTTTTATATCCATCGGTTTTGCACGTTGCGCGTCACTTAATAAATGAGGAGGAATAGAACCAACAACCCCAATAACAGGACCATTCTTCGTCATAACTTGTACACGCTGTGCTAATAAAACTTGGCTCCACCAGCCGCCTAACGTTTGAAAACGAAGCATTCCGTTTTTCGTAATTTGCGTAACCATGAAACCTACTTCATCCATATGACCTGCTACAAGAACACGTGGGCCAGTTTCGTCCCCTTTTTTCAGACCAAATACGCTACCTAAACCGTCTTGTACAATTTCATCCGCATATTTGCTTAATTCTTGTTTCATAAAACGGCGTACATCATGTTCAAAACCTGATGCACCTTGTAATTCTGTTAACGTACGAAATAATTGTAATGTCTCTTTATTCACGAAGTCCCCTTCTTTCAAACCTTAGTAGAATACCTCTTTTATTGTAACGAAATTTTCGAAATGTTTCTAGTTTCTTCTTTTTTAACTGTATTTGCTTTATAATTATTATCGGTACACTATTTTTATTTTATAGAATTGAGGTGAATATATGAGCTGGAAAGGTTTAGTAGCAGGTCTTGGCGTTGGGTTCGCAGCTGGTTATCTCGTTGCAAACAAAGTACAAGAACAATCCCATATTTCTTCAGAAAAAGCATTGAAAATGGTGAAACAAGCATTAAGTCATAAAGGTGAAATTACTGGCTCCTGGGTACATATGGTTCCAGAGACATTTGAAAAATATGATGTCGCATATGAAGTTTATCGCGGCGGTCTTACAACGATGTTAAATGATATACAAGAACGATTTGAATTTTTAGTTGATGCTAAAACAGGTACTGTTTTAGAGGTTATAGCAGCATAAAACGGAGGGTTCCCATTAGGTGAACCTCTTATTTTTTTGAAATTGCGAGTATTGTTTAAAATTATATCAGCGATTTTTCGAATATATCAGTGCAACTCAAATTATATCGGCGATTTTTTAAATATATCGACTTACCGACAAAACCCCACAATAAAAAAGAAGCTGCTCCAATAAATATGATGGAACAACTGCCTATTTTTATGCTTCTATACTCGTTTTCCGTTCTATTTTTTCTACGATATGCCCTTCCTCATTCCACTTCACAGCACGATAATATGCATCATGATAAAACGTAAACCACGCCTCTTTGTCAGCACCATACTTCATCCACTTTTGTTTATTTTCAATCGAGGTCATCGGATAATCATCGTATGCCATTACCCATAATACATTTTGATGCGCGTGCGTCGGCAAGAGATCTGCTAAATGTAGCATCGTTTCCCCTTGACTCTCCAAAGCGATGACTGCATGTCCATCACTATGCCCACCCGTATGCGCCATCTTGATTTCATCTGTAATTTCTATTTCTTGCTGGAACGTAACAACTTGATCTACAATTGGCTCCCAATTTTCCTTCCAATATGTATTACGTGATCTAATGTTTGGATTCCTCATTTCATTCCATTCTGTTTCACTTACGTAAACTTTCGCATTTGGAAATGCCGGCACAAGGTGATCATCTTCCCATTTTGTTAGACCAGATGCATGATCAAAATGAAGATGTGTCATTAAAACATATTGAATATCTTCAGGCTTTAATCCCTGTTTTTCTAACGATTCATAAACCGATGATTCTTCTGTTACACCTTGATTTCGTTTCATCTTCTCATTCAACTTACCGTTTCCTATTCCTGAATCAATGAGCATATTTCCATCTTTCGTTTGTAAAAGTAACGGATCTGTTCGTAAGTAAATATGATTTGTGTCATTATGTTTATATTTACGTGACCAAAGTACTTTCGGCACAACACCAAACATTGCCCCTCCATCTAAATGTGTATTTCCGCCTTTTAACCACGTTACTTTTATATCTCCAATTTGTAACTGTTCCATTACACATCCCCCTTTCAATTAATCTTAACATAAAATTCTGATTATTTTAGATGTAAAAAAACCTATGCATTACTGCATAGGCTCTGTACGATATTTTGCTTCAACTCGGTAAATACGATGACCTTTACTAGAGAATTTCTCTTCGTATTCAGTCATGATGTTACCTTCAAAGTCGCTGTTATGAAGATCTAAGCTTAAGTACGTTAGTAACATACCATACTCAGCCATACTCATAAGAGAATATTCAAATAAACCTTGATTATCTGTTTTGAAATGAATTTCTCCGCCTTCTACTAACACTTCTTCATAATTGCGTAAAAACGTTTTATACGTTAAACGACGCTTCGTATGACGCTTCTTTGGCCATGGATCTGAGAAGTTTAAATAAACGCGATCAATCTCACCTTTTGCAAAGAAAACTGTTAAATCTTCAGCATCTTTATTAATTAACTTTAAGTTCGGCACTTCTTCTTCAATTAATTTATCAAGTGCATCTACAACAACACTTGTGAATTTTTCAATTCCAATATAATTAATATGTGGATTCGCTTTTGCCATATCATACATAAAGCGGCCACGACCTGTACCTACTTCAATATGAATTGGTTGTTCATTTCCAAATACTTCTTTCCAGTTACCAGCGCGCTCCTCTGGGTTTCCGATTACGATATGTGAATACTCATTAATTCGATCCATTGCATATGGTTTATGTCTTAAACGCATAGATGTCTCCCTCTCTTTACAAAACTATTTTAAAGGAATAATTCCTTCTTTCTGTTTTTTAATCAATCTACCAAACAAAAAACCAAGTACGTACGAGCACTCGGTCCGTTTCTTTCAAGTATAAGATGTACCATTTTGATAAAAACTACATACAGCATTAAACATTCCATGACGAAACAGCTTTTTCTCTTACATTTGAAGAGAAAAACAATCGAAAGGATGATCCGTTCATGCCAATTAATCAACAACATCAATTAGAAGTGCTGAAAGATATTTTAGTCAACCACCAAAGTGATTGCTGCGGGACAGTTTCAGAATGCGAGCAATTAGAGCGCCTCATTCAATCGTTACTCGCAAACGATAATATAAGTAGTGACGCTAAAACAATGCTAAACGATGTATATTCTTATAGTCAATCGGGTAAATCTTCCTCTAATTTGGACAACCATATTTCCAATAATCAAGAACAACTTACTCAGTGGATTGCTGGAATGGACAATTTTTCTTAAGTATTATTCTGAAGCAAGTAGTTGCTGTAAATATTGATGCCAATATTCAGCTTCTGCTTGCTGTTTTTTTGTTGTATGCCATTGAATAGACAAAATCGTTTGTGCTATCACATACCATCTCATGCGCCTAAGCAGCGATTCATCCATTTCAATATCATAAAAACCGAGCCACTCACTCCACTCCTGGCGCGGAATGTACCAATATAATAACATACCAAGGTCTAGAGCTGGGTCAGCAATTACAGCTCCATCCCAATCAATTAAAAACAACTCATCTTCATCCGACAATATCCAGTTGTTATGGTTTACATCACAATGGCATACAACGAATTCATTGTATTCAATAGTTTTTAATGAATCCATTAAATATTGAAGGCCTTGCTGAATTGTTTCATCATCCCTTATATCTCCTCTTAAAACGAGTTGCAGTTGTTGTAATAACTCTTGTGCGTGAAGCGGTTGCTTCCCAAGTCTTTGAATCATCTGTACAAGCGCTTTAGAGGAGTGAATTTTCTTCAAAAGTTTCGCAACACGTTCTAGTTTCATATCCTCTGGCTCTAACTTCTGTCCCGGAAGCCATTTTTGAGCAGAAATTACATCACCGTTCGTTACCCTTCTTGTCCAAAGTAATTTTGGAACAATTCCTTCTGCTGACAATACCGCTAAAAAGGGCGATGTATTCCGCTTTAAAAATAACTTCTGTTGTCCGTTTTGCGCAATATATGCATCGCCCGTTACTCCACCAGCCGGTACAAGACTCCACTCTTTTCCTAATAATTGTTCCAACCATTCCATATTCATTACCCGTTAACAAATCCTTATCTTTTATAGTTATGAAAAGAAAAACCGCAACATTTCTACACATGTTGTGGATTCATATATTTTACTGTAAATGAAAAGAAAAATTAGCCTAAGCCAAAAATCCTCTATTTTATTTTACAAAACCTGTCATAGAATGACAACTTATCAAAATCGTCACCTTTGTCAATTCTACATTTATTACATTCTCATCGTCAAGTAGCGATTTGTCACATTATCGTCAATATATACGTGCTAATTGGAGCGAGCTTAAGTTCCTTTCCTCTAAATGAAGAAATTGGCTCTATTTTCGCTTCGTTTTCGTTTACTAACACATGCCACGTTGCTTCTTTCGGAAGTTGCACAGTTTTAGCTTCTAAACCGCTATTAAATAAGACGATAATCTCTTTCCATGGCCCAAACGTTTCTGCATGCTCTAGGTGATATGCAAGTACTTCTGTAGATGTTTGTAAAAAAGTCATATGTTTTTTTATAAGGTCTGCGCTTTGTAATCGGAATGCCCCATGCTCTTTACGAATCGCAATTAAACCTTTTATATAGTTAACAGTCTCTATCTCTTTCTCTTTTTGATCCCAATCTAATTGATTAATCTCATCATTTGCATTATAACTATTTTCATTTCCTTTCTTCGTACGATAAAACTCTTGCCCTGCGTGTAAGAAAGGAATGCCTTGTGAAAGAATAACCATTGCGCTCGCTAACAGGTGACGTTTTTTCAAAATCGTTTCTGATTCTTCATTACTGCGCACTAGTTTATCCCACATCGTCATATTATCATGACATTCTACATAGTTAATGCTTTGCGCTGGCTCTAGAAACAGCCCTGTTTCTTTCATACTTAAAAGACTTCCTGCTGCAATATACTGCAAATGATTACAGTCTACATGCCCACCAAATGCAAAACCACGCTTATTTATATGAAATGTACTCCCTTTTATCCCATCACGAAATTGATCATTAAACTGCGCGATATGTGGCATTTTCTTCGCATTATTTAACGTTGCTTTTTCTTTGGCAGGAAGCGGTGTTTGTAAATCCCATCCTTCTCCTAATAACAAAGCATCTCGTTTTATGTTTCGCACTTCTTTTTCTATCATATTCATTGTATCAACATCTAAAATTCCCATTAAGTCGAATCGGAATCCATCGACATTGTATTCAGTAAGCCAATATAAAATAGACTCTACAATGAATTTCCTCATCATTTTCCGTTCAGACGCTATATCATTTCCGACTCCCGTCCCATTAGAAGGCATACCATCTTCACCATGACGAAAATAGTATCCTGGAACAAGCTTTTCAAATGATGATAGCTCTCTTTCATAAACATGATTATAGACAACATCTATAATCACCCTAATACCTTGTTCATGAAATGTTTCAATTAGTTGTTTGCACTCAACTATCCTGTTATACGGATCAGAGGGGTTTGTAGCATAATATCCTGTTGGTGCATTGTAATATAATGGATTATATCCCCAATTATAGGCGGACGAAGGATTCGCCTCATCTACACCACCGAAACAATATAAAGGTAATAGTTCAACATGTGTAACACCTAAATCTTTTATATGGGACAACCCTGTTAATGTCCCATTCCGTCCTGTTGTTCCCTCTTCCATCAATCCTTTATATGTTCCCTTTTGAATTACTCCACTATTTGGATGTATAGTCGCATCACGAATATGCAGTTCATACAATATGGCATCTGTCATTGATTGTAATGTTGGTAATCCCTCTCGTCTTGTTACATTCGTTTTTTCTAAATTGATAACAACACCATGTTTTCCATTTACCGTCACCGACTTTGCATAAGGATCTACAGCTTCGTTCCATATTAAATTAATACAAACGAGAAATGTATAGCGTGCTCCGTCTAAATCACCTTGTAATGTTTGAATCCAAACTCCGTTTTCTCCCCTGTACATTTCATGATCGGTATATTCTTTATCGCTCTTATAAATTCTTACTTTCGCAAGCCTTGCAGTTGGGGCCCATACTTTAAATGTCGTTTCTTCTTTTTGATAAACAGCACCTAAATCTGTACCTTCGTAATAATACTTTTCATCGAAACTTTTTGTTCGAATAACAGCACCTATTTGTAAATCAGTTTCTTCATTCCGTTCATCTCGTACTGTATAATACTTCCCCACATCTAGCGGCTCTTCTATAAAGCACTCATACTTCGTTGCATCTGGAAGCGCAATAGTATGAGCAATCGGTAAATCTTTCACATTACTTCCTTCTTGCAAACGAAATGTCCGACTTGTTCCATACGCATGTGGGAGCAAAATTGTAATTTTATTCATTTCATCTAAATAGGCATCAAATGGACGTTTTACTTTCAACATAAAAAAATCACCATCATTCTCAAAGTTAAAATAAAGTGAAACTTTAATGAGCGAGAAAATTTTTCCATCCTCACTTATTATTAGCCTTCACCAATTAGGCGAGATAAAATGAGCTGCAAATGATAAGGCTTTTCTTATCAACAAGACTCTATACAGTAACTCCATTCTTCTCTATAGTATATTCACCTGCATAAAAAACGTTTTCAACATTCTATTTTTGTAATTTTATTTCAGCAATCGATTTATACTTCGGGGTTTCTTTCACGTGGGATTCGTATAAAGTAATTGTATCTGCTTGAAATGATATTTCAGGCACTTCTTTTATACTTTCTAAACGAAACTTTTCTTCTCCTATCCATTTACGAGCAACGGTAATATGCGGGTGATATGGGCGTGTTTCTAGAGAAAATCCATTTTCTTCACAAATGGCATGTATTTGCTTTTGCAACTGAAACAAATCGTGATTCTCACTTACCTTCGCCCAAAAAATACGAGGCTGATCTTCCCTACCAAACGTTGAAAAACCTTGTAATGTGAACGATAGTTCTTTTGTTTCTGCAATTGTTTGTAATCCATTCTTTATTCCCTCTAATTGTTCCCCCGTTGCACTCCCTAAAAATGAAAGGGTAATATGATAGTCTTCTTTATGTACCCATGAACGAAATTGTAATTCCTCTTGCATATCCTCTTTATAGTTAGACAGCATTTCTTTTATATGATTCGGTAACGTAATTGCGACAAAATAATGCAGTTCCATGTACATCTTCTCCTTCTTTTCTATTGTTGCTTTTCTTTCTTATCTCATTCAGGTAAAAAGAAGCCGCTCTCCAAAATAGAGAGCGGACATTATTTATATATCCATTACTTCGCTAATTCATGAATTGCTTGCGCGTAAATTGCTGTTGCTTTCAATAAGTCTTCAATTTCGATATACTCATCTTTTTGATGCGCAAGTTCTTCTTTTCCAGGGAATAGCGGGCCAAATGCCACACCAGCTTTTAATGAACGAGCATAAGTACCGCCGCCGATTGCTAATAGTTCTGCTTTTTCACCTGTTTGTTCTTCATACACACGTTGTAACGTACGGATTAATACGTGATCTTTATCGACGTGATGTGGGCGAGAATTAGAATAGTCAGCCACTTCAAAACCATGCGTACCAACATATTCTTTCAACTTCACAATTATTTCTTCAAAGTTAGTTGTAACTGGGTAACGTACGTTTAGCCCTAAGTTACCACCGTTTTCTTTCGTATAAGAAATGCGACCGACATTCACTGTTAACGGACCGCTAATTTCATCTTTGTAAGCAATAGTAGCTTTTTCACCAAAAATATCACCAGTAAATGTTTCTGTTGAAAATGTCGCAAATGCAGTTGCTTTTCCATCAAGTGAAACTGTAGTTAAGAAGTTTGCTAATAATAAACCTGCATTTTCTCCTTTTTCAGGAGTAGATCCGTGCGCTGAAATTCCTTCTATTTGCAACGTCACTGTATTTCCTTCTATAGTCGATTTCCCTATTTTTTTAGCAGTTTGTAAATACTCTTCATATGCTACTGTAAGTGCATTTACATCTTCTCCTGTGATAACTGCTTCTGCAAAATCAGGAACCATATTTAAACGGCGCCCTGAATCAAATGAAACAAGTTCATATGTACCTTTTTTCTCTTCACTACCATTTTGCACAACTTGTATATCAGAAATTCCTTTTTCTGCATTAATAATTGGAAAGTCTGCATCCGGTGCAAAACCAATTGTTGGCATTTCTTCATTTTTAAAGTAGTGATCTACACATTTCCAATTGCTTTCCTCATCTGTTCCTATAATCATACGAACACGTTTTGAAAGAGGTAAGCCTAATTCTTTCACAATTTTCATTGCATAATATGCTGCCATCGTTGGGCCTTTATCGTCAATTGCACCACGTGCAAAAATCTTTCCATCGCGAATATCCGCACTATATGCGGGAGTCGTCCAGCCATCTCCTTCTGGTACAACGTCAACGTGACAAAGAATACCTACTAATTCTTCTCCTTGTCCCATTTCAAGATGACCTGCATATCCTTCTAAATTTTTAGAAGCAAAACCTTCAGCTTCTCCTTTATGTAACATGAAAGATAGAGCTTTTTCTACACCTTCACCGAATGGTGCGCCCTCTTTCGCAGATTCTTCTTCCCATACACTTTTAATTTGTAAAAATTGTTGTGTATCACGAATTAAATCATCTTTTCGTTTTGCAACTTCTTCTGTCCAATTAATCGCTGACATCACGCATCCATCCTTCACTATATTGTTTCTTTCATCATAACAAACAGAAATCTCTTATGCCATACACGAAAACTAAATACCGAACAATTGTAATATTTCAGATATTTCTTATTAGTTTTTCTTTTGTTTTTTCAAAAAAATTTGCAGGAATTTGGCGTTTTACGTAGAATTTTATGTGTTAGTTGACTGACCATATATACAATGTCAACTACCAATATTTTTCTATATGAATATTTGTTAAATTTCTGTAAAATTTAAGTAGATTAAAGCATGAATTTTATCATGTAGAGTACAATGGTAGTAACGACCTTCTTTCCTGAATGGGGTCAAAAAAACTAGTAGAGGAGTGGTTTTCTCTTGAAACCTACAACTACTCGTATGCTAACACGCATTAAATCAATTTATATGTACATCAATGAAAACGGAACGGTAACGACGAAAGACCTTGTAGATGAGTTCGGGATCACACCGCGAACGATACAACGTGATCTAAATGTGTTGCAGTTTAATGAACTCGTGTATAGCCCTTGCCGCGGTAAGTGGACAACAACAGGAAAGAAAGTGAGAATGACCTCATAACGAAAAATAATTGTATGGTAAATAAATACATACCCCTTTCTAATGATTAGAAAGGGGTCTTTTCTGCGCCTATAAAGGTACTACTTTTCAGTATCTACTTGATATGTTTTTAACATTTCTACTTCTTCATCTGTTAGCTCTCGGTATTGTCCAAGTTCTAGTTCTTCATCTAATACTAACGGACCCATCTCTGTTCTCTTTAGGTAGACTACTTTTTTTCCTACCGCTTCAAACATACGCTTCACTTGATGGAATTTCCCTTCCGTAATCACAAGCTCAATTTCAGAAATATCATCGCTTTTCAATATTGTAAGTGCACCTGGCTTTGTTTCATAGCCATCGTCTAAAATAACACCTTTAGCAAATTCTTTTACATCCTCTTCTGTTACTACTCCTGCAACGTGTGCATAATATTTTTTCGGCACATGCTTTTTCGGAGATAATAATTGATGTGATAACTTCCCATCATTTGTTATCAATAAGAAGCCTTCCGTATCGATATCAAGTCGTCCAACTGGGAACGGATCAAAGATTGCATCTTCTAATTCTAATAAATCTATTACTGTTTCATGATTATCATCTTCCGTCGCTGAAATAACACCTTGTGGTTTATGCATCATTAAGTAAACAAATTCTTTGTATTCCACAACTTCACCGTGAATCATAACTTCTTGCTCTTCTACATTTACATGAACTTTCGCATCTTTTACTGGCGTTCCATCAATTTTCACAACGCCATCTTTCAATAATTTCTTTACTTCTTTTCTACTTCCATATCCCATATTTGCTAATAATTTATCTAATCTCACGTTTTTCACCTTCTTTATTTATCATAGAAAAGGGGACGTAATTACGCCCCTCTTGATTTCAACTTTATTTTAAATCTACTACCAAGTTTACGTTGAATTTTATCTAATGCTTCTCCACCAAATACTCTTTCAAGTACTCCTGTGCGAATTGCTAACAATCCGTAAACAAGACCGCCAATACCTGCACAAATCGCAACTGTTATAAGAGCACCAATACGGCCATCAGGCGAAATCATGAAGGATAGAATCCATTGTGATAGTTTTACAGCAACGACCATTATAAGTGTCAGTACTGCAATTTGGAATGTTCTTTTATATACAACACCGAATGAATAGTGTGCGTATTTTTTAATTTGTTGATTTGTGTACCAAACAGAAGCTAAGAAACCAACTGCTGTCGCTAGAATTGCTCCTACTGTACCGAAATAACGAATAAAGATTACGTTACATACAAATTTCAAAATAACGCCCATTATAAGCGCAATAATCGCATGCTTCTGCTGGTTAATACCTTGCAGGATTGCTGCTGTTACTGTAAATAAAGCGAATAACAACGCAACTGGTGCATACCACATTAATACTTGTCCACCTAGTGGATCTGAATCGTAAAACGCAGTATAAATTGGATATGCAAGTGAAGAAATACCGACAACTGCTGGCAATGTTAAAAACATATTTGCCTGGAATGTTTGTGTAATTTGTAATTTCAAATAGCGGTATTGTTTTTCAGTAAATGATTTTGTGATTGCTGGTACAAGTGTTAAACTAAACGCTGTTGCAAGTGATACAGGAATCATAATTAACTTATGCGTCCACATTGTGAAAATACCGAGAGCTCGCTCTGCGATATCACCTTGACCAATCGCCTGCATAATTGAGTTAAATGTCAATGTATCAATTTGTTGATATAAAGGAATTGTTAACCCAATTACAACGTAAGGAATCGCATATGCAAATAACTCTTTAAACAATTGAACGGTGCTTACTGTTGATTCTGGTACAGTTTGTTCAATTAAATATTGATCCAAATATTTTTTACGTTTTAGCCAGTACCAAATTAACACACCGAGTGCTCCAACCGCTGAAACGAACGCAGCAAATGTCGCTACTCCAACTGCTGTTGCAACTGTACCGCCAAGTACTTTAATAACGATAAAACTACCTGCTAATAAAAAGACGATACGAATAATTTGTTCAATAATTTGTGAAACGGTAGTTGGTCCCATAGACTGGTGACCTTGGAAATAACCACGAATTAAACTCGCTGCTGGTACAACAATAAGCGCGAAGCTTACAAGACGAATGATCGTCGTAACTTCTCCTACATTATTGTGTATACTTTGTTTACCAAGCATCGCTTCTGCAAACAATGGCGCCGTCATATACAGTACTAGGAACGAAAGAACTCCTGTTACTATCATCATAACCATTCCCGAGCGGAACATTCTCCGGCTCGTTTTATAATCGCCAAGCGCATTATATTTGGAAACAAATTTTGAAACAGCAAGTGGCACACCTGCCGTTGCGATACTTAAAAAGATCGTATATGGAATGTATCCATATGTATAGAGCGTTCCGCCTTCTGTTCCTACTAATGCATGAAACGGAAAGACGTAAATCATGCCTAAGAACTTTACTAAAAATGTCCCTAGCGTAACAATAAGCGTTCCGCGCAGAAATTTCGAATCGGACATACAAAAATCCTCCTACATCTACATAAAGTGAAACTATAATTAGTTGGAGACTTCTCTCCTACTCCTTATTAGTTGAACCATTCGAGCATTTACAGGCTAACAGACTCCCTATTTACTTCTCCTAAATCTTGAGGTTTTAGTCTTATCGCCTACAAATGGCAGGATAGTGCTGAACTCTAACTTTTGTATTGTACCACAATTCTCTCATTAAGCAGTACTTCACTCTATTTTTCTTTTAAGGGAAAACATGCTATTCTTTTAGGCAGGAAATGTAGAAAATGAGGTCGATATATTATGCATTATGATGTTATTGTCATCGGCGGCGGTCCTTCTGGGCTAATGGCTGCAATTGGTGCTGCAGAAGAAGGCGCAAATGTCTTACTTCTTGATAAAGGAAATAAACTTGGGCGTAAACTTGCAATTTCTGGTGGCGGACGCTGTAACGTAACGAACCGTCTACCACTTGATGAAATTGTTAAACATATACCAGGAAACGGTCGCTTCTTATACAGCGCTTTTTCTATTTTTAATAATGAAGATATTATTACATTCTTCGAAAATCTCGGTGTTAAATTGAAAGAAGAAGACCACGGTCGCATGTTCCCTGTGTCAAACAAAGCACAATCTGTTGTAGACGCACTTTTAACACGATTAAAAGACTTAGGTGTAAAAATTCGTACAAATACGCCTGTTGAAACGATTGAATATGAAAATGGTCAAACAAAAGCAGTTATACTGCAAACAGGCGAAGTGTTAGAAACAAATCACGTCGTTATCGCTGTTGGCGGAAAATCAGTTCCTCAAACTGGATCTACTGGAGACGGATATGCTTGGGCTGAAAAAGCGGGTCATACAATCACAGAATTATTCCCAACAGAAGTACCTATCCTTTCAAACGAGCCGTTTATACGTGACCGCTCATTACAAGGTCTTGCTTTACGTGATATAAACTTAAGTGTATTAAACCCGAAAGGAAAAGCTATCATTTCTCACAAAATGGACATGCTCTTCACTCATTTCGGCCTATCTGGACCTGCTGCTCTTCGCTGTAGCCAATTCGTCGTGAAAGCACTGAAAAAGTTTAAAACGAATACAATACAAATGAGTATTGATGCATTGCCAGAGGAAAATAGTGAACAACTATTTCAGCGCATGCTGAAACAAATGAAAGAAGATCCGAAAAAAGGAATTAAAAACGTTTTAAAAGGTTATGTTCCTGAACGTTACTTCCTATTCTTATTAGAAAAAAATGAAATTGACGGCAGCGAACAAGCTGGACAAGTTTCTCACGAAAAGATTCGTGCACTTGTGAAAGACTTTAAAGAGTTTGCTGTGAATGTAAATGGTACGCAGTCAATTGAAAAAGCATTCGTTACTGGCGGCGGTGTATCCGTGAAAGAAATTAATCCGAAAGAAATGTCTTCTAAATTTACGAACGGCTTATATTTCTGCGGAGAAGTTCTTGATATTCATGGTTATACTGGTGGCTATAATATTACATCAGCCCTTGTTACTGGTAGAATTGCCGGAACGACAGCTGGAGAAAACGCGAAAATGCAGTATTAAAAAAGAAACAGGGATTCCTGTTTCTTTTTTTATATGTACATGAAATTATATGAGCGATTCCACAAATATATCAGCGATTCCGCAACTTATATCGGCTATTTTCCAAATTTATCAGCGATTCTGCAACTTATATCGGCGATTTTCCAAATATATCGACTTACCGACAAGAAACGACAAATATAGGCTCCACTTAACTTCCCATTGCTTTTTTGTTGCTTTATATACCTTAGTACCTTTATATTTTATATTGTTGAATATTTAAAAAAGGGTAAGGGGAAAACAAATGAGAAAAAAAGTCATGATGTCTTTAATGTTAATGACGTTTCTTTCTGCGGTAGAAGGAACGATTGTTAGTACAGCAATCCCTCGTATAACGAGTGATTTGTCAGGCGTCGAACTTGTTAGTTGGGTATATGCAATTTATATGCTTGCAACAGCTGTTTCGACTCCAATATACGGAAAGCTCGCTGATTTATTTGGCCGTAAAAAAGTTTTACTGATCGGAGCTACAATCTTTTTAGTCGGTTCTGCACTTTGCGGAGTCGTTACATCGATGGAACAATTAATCTTCTTCCGCGCGCTTCAAGGTATCGGTGCTGGTGCTGTTATGCCAATCACAATGACGATTATTGGAGACTTATATAGCGAAGCGAAAGACCGCGCGAAAGCACAAGGTTGGATGAGTGCCGTTTGGGGTGTATCCGGTGTTATCGGACCGTTAGTAGGTGGATTTTTAGTTGATTCCCTTTCTTGGCGTTATATTTTCTTCCTAAACGTTCCATTCGGAATTATCGCTTGCTTAATGATTGCAATTTACTACAAAGAATCTATTAAACCTGCTAAGCATCATATCGATTATCTTGGTGCAACAGTCTTCTCATTAAGTACAATCGCTCTACTATATGCATTATTAACAGGTAGCAGTAAGCAAAACTGGGGAGACATGACAATTATCGGCCTATTAATCTTTGCCGCTATTTCATTTATTATTTTCTTATTCATCGAGAAGAAATCTCCGGAACCATTAATTCCGCTAGCACTTTTCTCTAACCGTACATTATCTACGATAAATATATTAACTCTTATTGCTGGCGCAATGATTATTAGTATTACAATGTACCTTCCAATTTGGAGCCAAGGTGTATTAGGGAAAAACGCTACAGAAGCTGGACTTATTTTAATGCCAATTCCTGTTATGTGGACATTTGGCGCTATTTTCTCTGGTAACTTAGTAGGCAAATTAAAAACGAAACAAATCATTTTACTTGGAGCTAGCATTTTATCAGTCGCTACGTTCTTATTATTTACACTATCAACAAATTCACCATCGTTCCTTATTTATGTAGCAGTCGGATTATTCGGCTTAGGAATGGGGCTTGTGACACCGATTTACATGGTAACAATTCAAGCAGCCGTACCAGCTCATACACGCGGAACAGCTGTTGGTTTAAACACATTTATTAATACATTTAGTCAAACGTTAGGTGCTGCAATATTCGGTACAATCTTCAATACGATGATTCACGCACGTGGTATTAAAAATCTTGATCTTGTATCTGGTGGACATGGCGGTACTACAGCAAACGTAGTAACCGAATCGCAATCTGCATTAGCATCAAGCGTACACGTCATTTATATGAGCACTTTCGTATTAGCAGTATTTACATTAATTATCGCTTGGCTCTTATTAAAGCCAGCTACACAAACAAGTGAGCAACAATAAAAAGGATGACCATTTTGGTCATCCTTTTTTATTCTTCATTCTCCACAATATGTTTCAGCATGGATAATTTATTATCCCAAAAACGTTCATAATACGAGAGCCATTGTTGTAATTCTTCTAATGGTTCTGGATGCAAACGATATATCTTCTCTCTTCCGCTTTTTCTTCCACTTACTAAATTCGCTTCTGAAAGAATATGAAGGTGCTTTACAACCGCAGTACGACTCATCGGAAAATGATCCGTTATTTTGGAAATCGGTAACTCTTTGTCACTTAATAACCGTATTACTTCTCGGCGGGTTGGATCAGCAATTGCTTGAAATACATCATATTTCGCTGCTGACGAGGACACTTAGCCTTCGACAACCTTTTTCAGTTTTTCATTTACAATCGCTACCCAACCACCGCTCATTCTATCGCGAATAATAGAGCTCTTCGCATTTGCTTTCGGAAGAATTTCATCAGGATGTTTCCAGCCGCCGTGAATTAACGTAAATTCTGTTTTGTTATCTCCTAAGTCTTTCAAATCAAATGAAACAACCCAGCCATCTGTATCCCATGAGAAAGATAAATGGTTTGGTTCATCAATTTCTAATACTTTACATGGTGATGGCCCAAATGGTGATTGCACATGAAATTCATGTCCTACCTCTAATACAAAATCATTTGGCATAAACCATGACGCAATCCCTTCTGCAGTTGATACTACACTCCATACCTTTTGAATAGACGCGTTAAAAACGATTGTTTGTTTAATATCATTTAATGTATTTTGTTGTTCCATTTTCATTCTCCTTTACTCGGCGTTACAACATAACACCTTTTGGTTACACTTTGATAATATAACACCTTTTAGTTTCATGTCAACGCTAATTCTTTTACTGTTGAGAAATTCTCAACATTTTTTCAACAGGACAAACACCCTCTTAGCATTTCCTCATAATATACTCACAAAGGCAATACAAAATAAAAACTTCTCTCAACATGAAACTCCATCATTCATATTGAAAGAAGCGCCTTACTTATATCATGCGTACTTCGTCTCTCCTCCTTCCCTCAGGGACAATACGCGAGATATGACAAATCAGAAGGAATATGCCCACCATTTGAGTAGGTAGTTATTTCTCTTCTCCTCAACATTTCCTCAGGAGCGAAATGACTACCGACTCACTTTTTTCAAACAAAATAAAAAGGGGTTGAACGCTATGTTCTATTGTATTAACTGCTCTGATATTCATCATGAAAAACATCCAAATGATAAAGTATTCAAAAACGGTTTTTATATTGATCCATTTTTAGGTGATCGTTATCACCTTGGTATGTGTAAAGATGCCCAAAACCATGAAACAGGGGAGCCTCTTTTAACGACAAAGAAATCAGGCGCCCCCCAATCTATTATGAATGTATTACCGACACATGTTGTCCCAACATAAAGCATAAAAAAGAGCTGGCTCACCCAGCTCTTTTTTATGCTTTATAAACGATCATTGCTGAAAAACAATAAATTTGGTTTTCATCGTCGTTAATGGAAACACCAACTTGATATTTAATATCTACCAAGTTGCTATCATCAATCTTTTTCAAAAAAACATTTACAGCATCTTCTAAGTCTTTTTCGTGACTTTCATCAAATACTTTCACACGAATCATGTTAACACCGTCCTAGATCGCAGCCCTCCGCCGCTTGATTATTGCCACGGTGCGTATCTATGATGCGATAAAACTTTCCATTCTCATATATATATCCGTCTTCTAACACATATTCTTTATCTTCAGTATAGACATAAAACTTACCTATCATAAATTTACTCGTATATAATTCCAAATAATTTGGTCTAAATTTAGCTACAACTTTATTTGTAATATCAATTTTTATTGTGCGCCCCACCTTCTCTCCCTCCTTTGCAAAGAACGGATTTAGGTATATTGTATTAGCGCTTTTACATTTTATGCTTAAAAATAAGTGGATATGCCTTCTTTCTTCACCTGTACTATTTTTCTAAAAAAATCACGATAAATAAGGTCCCAAAAAAAAACATAAAAAAGCACTTTATCTTATTGACTCGAATATAAATATTATGTTATTATATAAAATTTGACATTTTTACATACTTATGCTATCATTAAAAGTGGTTACCACATATGGAGGTGGATGATTTGTTTCAAATTGGTGATAAAATCGTTTATCCAATGCACGGTGCAGGAATCATTGAAGCAATTGAAGAGAAAGAAATATTAGGTACTTCACGTCAATATTGTGTGATACGCATCATTAGTAAAGATATGCAAGTAATGCTTCCGATGGATCAATTAAAAAAATCGGGTATTCGTTATATCGTTGATCGAGGTACGTTAGATGATATACTTCTTGAATTTCAAAACGGGGAGTCAGACACATCACTCTCATGGAAACAAAGATATACAATGAATATGGAAAAAATGAAAAACGGCAATTTACAAGATAGCGCAGAAGTTGTTCGGGATTTACTTCGCCGCAATAAAGAGAGAACTTTAAATGCGAGTGAAAAACAAATGCTAGATAACGCCCGAAAAATGATGATCAGTGAAGTTGCACTCGTACAAAATGTTTCTGAACATCAAGCAACAGAATTTCTTCAAGATACAATTAATCACTAAATTTAAAATAGCTGGCCGCTATTTTTTTTTGTAAAAAAAGGACGAAGAGTTTTATCTCTTCGTCCTTTTATATTACCCACGCCCAGCTTGAAACGATGGATATAACGTCATTCCACCATCTGCAAATAGCGTAATTCCCGTTACGTAACTCGCCTCTGATGAAGCAAGCCAAGTTGCTACTGCTGCGATTTCTTCAGGTTTTCCAATATAGCCCATAGGTATCATACTTTCTACGTCAGCACGTTTTTTAGGATCAGCAAACTTTTCTGCATTGATTGGCGTATTAATTGCACCTGGTCCTATATTATTTACTCGAATACCTTTTGGTGCATACTCTAGCGCTAACGTTTCTGTCATCAGTTTAATGCCACCCTTACTTGCTGCATAGTGCACAAATAGTGGCCACGGAATTTTCTCATGAACACTAGACATATTAATGACAGAACCTTTAATATCATGTTCTACAAAATATTTAATCGCTTCACGACTTCCTAAAAAAGCACCTGTTAAATTTGTATTAATTACCCTATTCCAATCTTCAAGCGGCATTTCATGCGACGGTACCGCGTTTTCTATCCCTGCATTATTAATCATAACGTCAAGCGTACCAAACTCTTTCACAGCAGATTGAATGAGATTCACAACATCTGATTCGACGGTTACATCACCTTTTACAGCAATCGCTTCGCCGCCTACCTTTTTAATTTCTTCTAACACATCATTCGCTTCTGATTCTCGTGAGCGATAATTAATAACCACTTTCGCTTTTTCCTTAGCAAACCTCACTCCCATCGCTCTTCCAAGACCAGTTGCTGATCCTGTAATAACGACAACTTTCCCTGCTAAATCACTATACATTTCCATACCTCCTTTAACTTTTGGCTATACCTAACATAATTCCGGCTGCGATAATAAAAACAATACCGACAACGATACCCGTTAATTGACGTTTCGTTTTCTTTTCACCTAATATAAGGATCCCACCAAGCGTGGAAATAATAATTCCCATTTGCGATAGCGAGAAACTTGTTGCGACTCCAACACGCGGCTGCGAAATGAATAAAAACATATTTCCAGCTGCCCAAATTAATCCTGGAATAATATTTCGGATTGCATATTTATTAAATGGATGATGTTTAAAGGTAAGCAAAATCCCACCTAACACCATACCAACTGCTTGTGGCAACAAAGCTGACCAACCATCTACGTTAAATAGTCTAATCACTACTACGTAAACTAAATAGCCAACTGTTGAAATTAATAAAATTACGATACCTCTTTTAAAGTTTGCTGCTTGCTCTGCATTCTTTTCTTCTTCACTTTGAAGCGATGTTAAAATAACACCGATAATAATACAAACGAGCGCTAAAATCCCAAGGACGACCGATATTGTCGTGGACCATTCATGAAATACGATAACGCCAAATAAAGTCGTCGCGACTAATTGAAGTCCTGTTGAAATTGGCATCGTCCTCGAAACACCCATTAAATCAATACTTTTCAATTGATTTGCCTGACCAAGCGCCCAAAATAAACCTGACACAACTCCAACTCCGATAACGGTAGGTGTTAATACTGGCTTCATAAAAATATAAACAACAATTGAGAAAATAAGTGCTCCAAACGTTGTTCCGAGCGTTTGACTATACGGTCCCCCGCCCAGTTTTACGTTAAATAGCACAATACTTCCCCAAAATATAGCTGGTAAAATCGCTAAAAATATATCCATCACTCATTACCTTTCTTTACTAAATGCATAGGTTATCACTCTAAGTCATTAGAGTGAGCTTTTATTTTTTCTTTTTCCCGTTCACAAACTTTTTCTGCAATAGCGTCAGAAACATTCTTTTCTCGCTCCACTTTCTTTATCTTTACGTGATCTAAATGGTCTTCCAAAGTAAGCGTAACTCTATCGTTCGGGGGATTATGCGCTCCTTGAAATGTAAGAAATTGTAGCTTCACTTCATACCTAGGAACAAATTCATCTTTCTTGCCGAGACGCTTTATATTTATAACTGAAGCACATTCATATTGATCTTCTGTCACTTGTCTAATAACTGAATAGTACCTATTTGATAATGCACTCTCTAAAAGCTGTTCTCTTGATTCTTTCGCGAAAGAATCACTTGGAGAAGAGAAAAAAGACGCACATAGCATTGTCATAACTACACATATTTTTTTCATAATTCCCTCCTTGTTCTATAGATTAGTGTTCTCAAAACTGCCATAAAAAAACGACTTTCCCTATATAGGAAAGTCGTTTTAATGAATCCAATATTAACCACCGCTCACTGGTGGGATTAGTGCAACAACATCACCAGATTGGACCCTGTCATCTTCATTTGCATATTCTTCATTAATCGCAACCATAATTGGCTCTGAAACTGGTACATTATATTCGTTCGCAACAACATCTTTTAACTGTGCAACCGTAATATTTTCTTTCTCTATTTGTAATTCACTTGTCCCTGCTTCTTCTTGCAAGTGCGCAAATAACAATACTCGAATCATACTTATAGCTCCTTCCCAGGCTCTCCCGCCGGATATGGTGTTTTTTCTAATTGATCACCAATCCATGAGTCACCATCTTCCCAAAACTCCTTTTTCCAAATCGGAACAATTTGTTTTATGCGTTCCATAATATATTCGTTCGCTTCATAAGCCGCTTTACGGTGTGGTGTTGAAACAGCAACAACAAC
This sequence comes from Bacillus sp. FSL K6-2944, assembly GCF_038005385.1. Taxonomy (NCBI): domain Bacteria; kingdom Bacillati; phylum Bacillota; class Bacilli; order Caryophanales; family Bacillaceae; genus Bacillus; species Bacillus sp. FSL K6-2944. Next base: position 3,522,468 of record NZ_JBBOTE010000001.1, read on the forward strand.
CGCTATATCAGAAATTTGCAACGTACCGATGCGATGTGTAATCGCAACGTGTGTACCTGGCCATTTCTCTTTCACTTCTAATCCGATTTTCTCTAGCATCTTTTCTGCCATCGTTTTATAAGCGACATATTCTAAGTATAATGTACGACGCCCTTTCGTAAACTCTCTAACCGTTCCAATAAATGTTGTAACAGCACCGCATTCACGTCGAATTACTTTCTTCGTTACCTCTTCAATCGAGATTTCTGTATCAATTACTTCATAATATGTATTTGTCATTTCGCACTCCTAACCGTTTGTAAAAACCAGTCTATGTACAACTCTTCTTCTGTTATATGAAATACTTTATATTCTTCTCGTATATTTACTGGGACATCATACCACGTAATAACCGCCACTATATTTTCTACTTTATGTAAAAGCTCAGCATCTTCCGCAGAACGAAGTAACACTACTTTCGGGTAGTTCTCTTTTTTATAGCCCTCTATTAAAATTGTATCCACTTTAAAAAACTCATATAAGCGAATAATTTCTTGCAAGGACCATTTCTTTCTTAGTGAAGAAAGTGAAAGTAATCCAGCACCTTCTACACTACTTACGACAGCACCAGCTTTACGGTGTCGTTCGCTATCTTTTTGCGCTACTTCTGGAAAACCTCCGTGCCCGTGATGTTTAATTGTAGCAACTTTCATTTCGCTTTCGGCTAATGCATGCACAATTTTCTCTACAAGTGTCGTTTTTCCGCTATTTTGATACCCTACTATTTGTAAGATTGAAGGGGCTTCGCCCATGGCCACTCACATCCCTCAGAGTGCTCTAACAATAATATGGATACTTTCATTCCGGTCTCAAATCCTCTCGTTCCTCCGGGTAACACGATAAAAGCATTCGCATCTGCAAGTGAAGATACCGCACTCGATTTATCTAAACCAACCGGCATCGCTTGTAACGCCCCATCCACAATTGTTACGTTCGCTCTTACGAAACGAGTAAATGGATTTGGCTTCGGAAAATCTTTTTGTAAAATAGCATCCGCTCTATATACGTGAGGTTCCTTCGCATACAAATACGTTTTTATAATTGGATGCACAAATAATTCAAAGCCTACATAACAAGCAGACGGATTTCCTGATAAACCAAAGAGTAACTTTCCATCAACTTCAGCTACTGTCGTTACACTTCCGGGCCTCATGGCTATCTTATTAAAGAGTACATTTGCCTGTAATCTTTCATAAATAGCTGGTAAGTAGTCATAATCTCCTACTGATACACCGCCTGTTGTAATTAAAATGTCGACCTCATCCATCGCTGATTGAACAGCTGTAAAACATGCCTCTAACTCATCCGCGAGTTGACCATAATAACGAACTTTCCCGCCAGCTTTCATAATTTGAGCTGCGATCATATACGAGTTACTATTTCTAATTTTCCCCGGTTCTAACGGCTCATGTACTTCTAATAATTCACTTCCTGTCGTTACAATACCGACAACAGGCTGTTTTACAACTTTCACCGTGCTATATCCAAACGTTGCTAGTAAGGCCGCAACACCTGGATTAATTGCAACACCTTTCTTAACGAGAACTTGATTTTGTTTTATATCTTCTCCTTTAAATGACACATTGTCACCGTTATTAAAAGGGCGTTTTAACTTCATATATGTTTTCCCGTTCTTCTCAAACCCTTCTGTCAGCTCTAGCATTACGACTGCATTGCAATCTTCTGGAATAGCTGCTCCTGTCATAATGCGAATTGCTTCAAAAGCTCCTACTTCCTCTAAAAAAACGGAACCCGCCCCGATTTCTCCTATTACTTCAAATTCAACTGGATTCTCTTGAGTTGCTTCTTTCGTATCTTCTGCTCGAATGGCGAAACCATCGTAAGGGGAACGATCAAAATGAGGAACGTCATGATCTGAGACAACATCTTCCCCGAGAATTCTCCCGTAACTTTCCGTAATAGAAATTTCTTCTACTTCACCATGCTTCGCATATTTCATTACCCGTTCTACTGCCTCAGCAACTTGAATTGGAATTCGTTTTTCTACCATCGTTTCTCACCTGTTATGAAGTGACCTTTGTCAATAGTTTTTCACCCATAATATTTTTCTTGATGGCATACAAAAGCTTCAGAAATAAGATCTATCGACAGTTAACCACTCTGTTATTCGTGGATTGGTTACCTCAGGTTAATGGTTCGTCGTTAGGCTCTTATAATCTCACTGCGTGGATCACACCTTTTCAAATTCTAATAAATAGCTTGTTTATCAGAATTTCAGCCATGCCAGAAGAGGTGAGTCATAGATAGCCAGACCTGTAATTCACTATCTCTGAAGCTCATCTATGCCATCAATTGATACCTTTGGTTTCTAACTATGAATGAATCAATCAACTTCATATCCTTCCCTCTTTATTTTCGGTGAATTTTACCTGTTTCTAATCCCCATATAAAACACCCCAGTTCTCTTGCGATAGCTGTAACGGCAACATTTCTAGGTTTCCCTTGATATATCATGCGATAATATTTTCTTTGTAACCTTTCTACAGCCTGATCCGCATAAGCAATCACTTCGCTTCGTTGCCCTTTTTGTCTTGCTTTCACTCGCTTCGATTTTAATCCGATTGTTCCTTTTACCAACGCATTTGCACATTCTACAAGAGTAGACCTAACGGTCGAATTTCCTTGTTTTGTAATCGAACGTCGACTGATTTTTTCTCCACTTGAGCTTTCGCTTGGTGTCAATCCTACATAAGCCATAAATGCTTTAGCCGTGGGAAAACGAGTGAAGTCTGCAATTTCCACATGAACAGTCATTGCCGATGTTGTATCTATACCTTTTAAGCATCTTAAATTTGCGATTGGTTCTTCGTACCTTTCACGATGAGATAATTCTTCTAATCTCAGACTGAACCGCTCAATTTTATCGACTAGAACATCATACTGTAATAGGTATTCGCCTAACGTTTCTTTGAATAATCCTTGTAGATCAAGATTCTTTAACCATTTCATATAAGCGATTGTCCAGCTTGATTTCCCTTCATACACATAGCCATGCCTTAAAAGGAATGCTTTTATCTGTTGTTTTATTTTTTTCAAAGATGTTTTAAAATCACCTAACATGCGGATATACTCTTTCACGGCAACATCCTCTTCTTCTGGAACATATACTTCTTTATAGGTGCCATTTGCTAAATTAAGAGCAATCATTTTGGCATCGAATTTATCATTTTTAACCATTTTATTTTTTGATGAACTGTACATTGTTGTGGGAGCTAAAATATCACAATCAATTCCATTTTGTTCAAGAAGATTATGAAGTGAATACCCTAAACAACCAGCCTCATATCCAGCTTTAATTTTTATATCTTCACCATATTTTGTTTTCAGTTTCTCAACGAATTTTTTTACGAGAGATACATTTGAAGCACATCGTGCTTCTCTTACAATTTCCCCAGTTGTTCCGTGTAGTGCACATAAGCTAAAACTTTCCTTGTGGACATCCATCCCAATATAGATTATATTTTCCATAGTGGCCTCCTATTATCATAGGGTATAACCCCATTCATAATGTTTTCATTCATTATTATGGGTTAAAATCCCTGACTTGATAATCTAGGAGGTCGCTTCATATTATCTCATATTTGCAAATTTTTTTATCTCGATTAAACTTTATATATTCAATAGAAATTACTTCAAGGAGGAATTCCATGTCTTCATTTACACATTTCAATGACCAAGGACGCGCAAAAATGGTTGATATAAGCGACAAAAAAGCAACCGTTCGAACAGCAATTGCGTGCTCTAGCATTGTCGTTACGAAAGAAATTTACGATAAAATCTCTCACAATGAAATTGGGAAAGGTGACGTATTAGCAGTTGCGCAAATCGCAGGCATTATGGCCGCGAAACGTACTTCTGATATTATCCCAATGTGCCACCCTTTATTATTAAAAGGTGTTGACGTTTCTTTCGATTGGAAACAATCAGAAGAACAATATCGTTTACTCATTGAAGTAAAAGTTAAAACAGAAGGTAGCACCGGTGTTGAAATGGAAGCTTTAACAGCTGCTTCCGCTACCGCTCTTACTGTGTATGATATGTGTAAAGCTGTCGATAAAGGTATGATTATCGGCGAAACGTACTTACTTGAAAAAACAGGTGGAAAAAGTGGAGATTATGCGAGAAATTCATAATCCTCTCTCCGTTGAGCCTAAAGGGTTTCCTTTAGGTTCAACCTATATATCTTGCATATAAACTTTTCGCTACATTCATATCATTCGTCCCATGAATGAACGCCCTGCCATCTGTAAATAAAACAAAACGATATTCTTCTACCGGAAATGATAATAAATAAGGTGTCGCCTTTATCTCTACGCTTCTTTGTAAGCGTTTTTTAATTTCTTCTAAATTAAAATTCTTCCGCACACCCGGGCGAATTTGTACTGTATTCCGCCCACATAACACTTCTGTTTTCGTTTGTCCTTCAAATGTTAAACTCGGATATGTACGTAACCTTCCGCAAGATAAACAAGTATCTTTTTTCTGCCTATTCACTTTAAATGCCATCTGTTGATTATTCCAAAGATCAAACGATAACATCGTTTCACGAAGCGCACCAAAGTCTTCTACTAATATTTTCAGCGCTTCCGTAATTTGATGCGCAACTACTAATTGTACTGCCGGTTGTATAATACCAGCTGTGTCACATGTTGCACCGCTCGCTGGATGCTCCATTAAACAGCGAAAACACGGGGTTTTCCCTGGTAAAATTGTATACGTTACTCCGTAGCTTCCGACACACCCACCATATATCCACGGAATATTATACTTTTGTGAAATATCATTAATAAGAAGACGCGTTTCAAAATTATCTGTCGCATCTAATATTAAATCTACATCATTCACTAATTCTTCCATTTCTTGCACCGTGACATCCGTCACAACCGGATTTATTTCTACCTCAGAATTAATCGCTTTTAAATGCTCTGCAGCCGCTACCGCCTTCGGTTTATACTGCTTTGCATCTTCTTCTGTGTATAGTTGTTGTCTTTGTAAATTACTCCATTCTACATAATCACGATCAGCAATCGTTACTTTTCCAACCCCTGCTCTAACAATCGCTTCTGCATTTGCCGCACCGAGAGCACCAGCACCAATAATAAGCACATGCTTCTCTCTTATTTTTCTCTGTCCTTCTTCTCCAACACCAGAAAATAATATTTGTCTTGAATATCGCTCCTGCATGCGATAGCCCCCTTTCTTATCCTCCTATATAAGACATTTCGATTTTCGGACGATTTTTTGCACTTTCTTCTGTTCGTTCATCCGAATACCTATCTTTTCTATTCATCCATACATCTTGTATAACACTTAATAACTCCTCATCCGAAAGATTTCCTCTAAGAAGTTCTCTTACATCCAAACCCTCTGTCGCAAATAAGCACGTATAAAACTTTCCATCTGCCGAAATTCTCGCCCTCGTACAAGAGGCACAAAATGACTCAGAGACAGATGTAATAAAACCAACTTCAACATTTGTTCCAACGTACCGATATCGCTTCGCAACTTCACCAAAGTAATGCGCTTCAGCTGGCTCAAGCGGATACACCTTATGAATCATCTCAATCAATTCTCGTTTTGTAACGACTTGATCAAAATTCCACCCATTTGTACTACCAACATCCATAAACTCAATAAACCGAAGCGTGATTCCTTGCTCTTTAAAATACGCAGCCATCGGAAGTACCTGATGATCGTTCATCCCTTTTTTCACAACCATATTTACCTTTACTCCCAGCCCCGCCTCTTTAGCTGCTATAATTCCCTTAATTACCGGTTTCGTATTAATATTTCGACCATTAATATTCTTAAATATGTCATCATCTATCGCATCTAAACTAACATTCACTCTATGTAATCCAGCTTCTTTTAATGCCTTCGCTTGTTTCGTTAAATGAATAGCATTTGTCGTTAACCCTATATCTATTAGCCCATCAATTTTCACAAGACGTGCAATAAGTTTTGTTAAATCTTTACGAAGTAGTGGCTCACCACCAGTAATTCTAATTTTTCGTACACCGATGTTAACAAATAATTTTGCCAAACGCTCAATTTCATCAAAAGTTAGTAAAAACTCATCTTTCAAAAAAGCATAATCTGGCCCAAATATTTCCGCTGGCATACAATATGTACATCTAAAATTGCAACGATCAATGACAGATATACGTAAATCTTGAAGTGGGCGTCCAAAAAAATCTTTAACCATCTCCTGCATCGCCACCCTCCCTTTCTGCCAAATTTCTTTCTTTTCATTCTATTATAATATATTTTCGAACTACGATGTTTTTGCTCAAGGGAATAAAGTGAAACTTTAAATAATTAGAGGGGATCCACTCCCCCCTGGTTAACGAGGTTTACTTACAAATACAAAGATAAAAAAACCTTGAAACATAAAAGTTTCAAGGTTTTTTGCTTATTAACTTAATCTAATAATAGTTAGGGTAGCCCCTGGCGTTGCTGTAGATAATGTAGCTACTGCAACTACTCCAAATAACTGTAAGCTAACAGCAGCTCCAGCAGGCAAGTTAGCGATTATTGTTGCACTAAATGAACCAGTAGCCACTGTCGGAGCGTTTATCGTTCCCGCAAGCGGACTGCCATTTACAGTTATACGAGAACTTACAACTAATCCTGCCGTTAAATTAATTGTATAAGCTATATAATAATTTCCTGCATTCGCAACTGTAAATACAGTATTTCCACCACTAACGGTTATTCCTGGACCAATATTTTGATTGTTCGGTAATGGTACATTCGTACCACCTAATAAAACGGAAATAGCGGTTCCTGATGTATTATTCGCAAATGCATACGTTGCAGTTGTACTAACTCCAGTCGCCCCGGTCGCTCCAGTGGCTCCAGCTCCGGTTGGACCTGTATCTCCAGTTGGACCTTGTGAACCGGTTGCTCCTGTTGCCCCCGTTACTCCTTGGATTCCTTGCGGGCCTTGAATTCCTTGTGGTCCTTGCACTCCTTGTGCACCTGTTGCTCCTTGAATCCCTTGTATTCCTTGCACTCCTTGTGCGCCCATCGGACCGGTTGGACCAATCGCCCCTTGTATTCCTTGCACTCCTTGGGGCCCCTCTGGACCGGTTGCTCCTATTTCCCCTTGTATCCCTTGAATTCCAGTTGCTCCTTGTGCTCCAGTTGCTCCCGTTATCCCTTGCACACCTTGTATTCCCTGTATTCCTTGTGGACCTTGTGGGCCGGTTGCTCCTTGCACTCCTTGAATTCCTTGTATTCCCTGAGGACCCTCTGGACCCGTTGCTCCAACTGGCCCTTGAACACCTTGTATTCCTTGCGGGCCCTGCAGTCCCTCTGGGCCTTCTGGGCCGGTTGGACCTATCTCTCCTTGTATCCCTTGGATTCCAGTTGGACCTTGTGACCCAGTCGGACCTATGTCACCTTGCGGACCTTGGATTCCCTGTGGGCCTTGTGCTCCTGTTCCCCCTGTCGCTCCTTGGATTCCTTGAGAACCTTGTGGGCCTTGAATTCCTTGTGGGCCAGTTGGACCTATGTCGCCTTGTGGGCCTTGAATCCCTTGCGGACCTTGATCTCCTGTGGCCCCCGTTACTCCTTGAATTCCTTGGGGACCTTGAACACCTTGTGGCCCTGTTGGACCTATCTCTCCCTGCACACCTTGGATTCCTTGCGGACCCTGTAAACCCGTCACTCCGGTTGCTCCCGTTTCTCCTGTCGCTCCTGTCACTCCAGTTGAGCCTGTCGCCCCAGTATCTCCTGTTACTCCTGTCGCCCCGGTTGCTCCTGTCGGGCCAGGTGGTCCACCAGATGGACCAGTTACTCCCGCCGGACCTGATGGCCCCGTTGGGCCGGTCGGTCCTGCTGGTCCTCCAGACGGGCCTGTTACCCCTGTTGGACCAGTTACTCCTGTTGGGCCTGTAGTGCCTTCCCCTGTCGCCCCAGTTGCTCCCATATCTCCTGTTGCCCCCGTCGGACCTTGGATTCCTTGAATTCCTTGTGGACCTTGCACTCCTTGTGCACCCGTCGCTCCTTGAATTCCTTGTACTCCTTGCACTCCTTGTGGCCCCATCGGACCGGTTGGACCAATCGCCCCTTGAGCACCTTGCACTCCTTGTGGCCCCTCTGGACCCGTTGCTCCTATTTCCCCTTGTATCCCTTGAATTCCAGTTGCTCCTTGTACTCCTGTTGCTCCCGTTATCCCTTGCACACCTTGTATTCCCTGAATTCCTTGTGGGCCTTGTGGGCCTGTTGCTCCTACCGGTCCTTGAATGCCTTGTATCCCCTGGGGACCCTCTGGACCCGTCGCTCCAACTGGCCCTGGCACACCTTGTATTCCTTGCGGGCCCTGCAGTCCCTCTGGGCCTTCTGGACCTGTTGGTCCTATATCACCCCATCGGACCTTGTATCCCTTGAACTCCCTGTGGCCCTGTTGCTCCTGATGGCCCTGGTACTCCTTGTATACCTTGTGGACCTTGATCTCCTGTGGCCCCTGTTACCCCTTGTGGCCCTATAACCCCCTGTATACCTTGTGGACCTTGATCTCCTGTGGCTCCCGTTGCCCCTTGAATACCTTGAACTCCTTGTATTCCTTGTTCACCAGTTACTCCCGTCGGACCCGGAATACCTTGAATACCCTGCGAACCTTCTGGACCTGTTGGCCCAATTGGTCCTTGAATCCCTTGGATTCCTTGCAAGCCCTGTGCTCCCGTACTTCCAGTCGGACCTGTACTTCCCGTTGCTCCTGTTACCCCTGTACTTCCTGTAGCCCCAGTATTCCCCGTTGCTCCAGTCGCACCTGTACTTCCACTCGGTCCGCCACCCGGACCTGTCGCACCAGTCGGCCCCGTCGGACCAGGAGGTCCTCCAGATGGTCCAGTTATTCCAGTTGGACCTGTTATTCCAGTCGGGCCTGTTATCCCCTGACCAGTTGCTCCAGTCGCTCCGGTTGCACCTGTATTTCCACTCGGTCCTGGTGTTCCTGGTGTTCCTTGTATCCCTTGTGCTCCTTGTATTCCTTGTGGACCAGTTGCACCCGGTAACCCTTGGACGCCTTGAATTCCTTGAGATCCCTCAGGTCCCGTCGCTCCAATTGGCCCCTGTAATCCCTGTATCCCTTGTATACCTTGTGCCCCAGTCGCTCCCATTGGACCAATCGGACCTTGTAACCCTTGCACACCTTGAGGTCCTGTCGCTCCAGTTTCTCCTTGTGGTCCTCTCAGTCCTTGTGGCCCCTGCTGTCCTTCTGGTCCAGTTGCACCTATTGGACCAACTGATCCTTGTATCCCTTGCACACCTTGAGGTCCTGTCGGGCCCATCTCCCCCATCGGACCTTGTAATCCTCTTGGTCCTTGAGGTCCTGTTGGGCCTTGTGGACCGGTTGGACCAGTAATCCCTATACCTGTAAATCCAGTTGGAACAGGGGGGAAAGTAGGCCCAATAAGTTCTGGTGGAATTCTAAAATTAGAGCTTAACGAATTTTGCTTCCGATTATTATCACGATTCTTCACACTTTCACCACCTACAAACCGTCTTTTTCATAATAAATAAGCCTCTTCTTAATCTATTTACAAAAATAATTTCCAAGACTATTTTTATTTTAAATAATAAAAACTCCCTTAATTCCTTAAGGGAGTCCTGCAATTGAATCCATATTATCTGTATTAGGGACAGCTTGTGCTATACCCGATGTATTTACACTTTGCCCCATATTTGTTCCTGTTACAGTACCAGCAGGAGTGCCTCTTGTATATGTTGTCGTCACCGAATCACCCGGCTGTAAACAAAGCTTCGTCTCCGTCCCTATTACTGTAACAACATCAATCCAAGTGCACCCCATTGAACCACTATATGATTTCGAAGCAGTAAATGAAGTATCACTCAAATTATCACCGGTAAATATATTCCCAGTGTTATTCACAATAAGAAATTCTTTTATATGAGCAGGCATAATTACACTCTACCTTTCCTCTATGAACCTAATGTACGTGTACTTGTTGCTAACGGCGGAAGAAACACTGATGTTCTAATGACTGCTTCTGGCTGTCTTTTCCCATTTAAAAAAATAGCCGCACTCGACCCTCCAGCACCTGCATATACTTTTGCTACAGCTAAAGGCGAGATATCATAACAGTCGCCGACATTAACAGCTCCTGTATTATTAATAATTTTTACTTTACGCAAATTAATCCCCATTTACCCCTCCTCCTTTTTATACTGTATGCAAAAGAAAAAAACTTGAAACAGACTCGTTTCAAGTTTTTAACTATTAACTATTTCGTTTCACCTTCATATTGAAGCATACCGCCAACCATATTCACTGTTTTAAATCCTTGCTCATTTAAATAATGACATACATTTTCACTGCGCATTCCTGAACGACAAATAAAGATATATTCATTCTCTTTATTAAAGAAATCTACTTTATGTGGGATATCGCCCATTTTAATATGTACAGCTTCTGGAATCTTTCCTGCCGCTACTTCTTCATCTTCTCTTACGTCTACTAAAAATAACGTTTCTCCATTTTCTAAACGCTCTTGTACCTCTTCTGTAGTAATTGTTTTAACTTCTGTCATATGTAGTTCCTCCTTATATACAATAAAACCTTTAGTTTCTTTTTCACAAACATTCTCTACCAATTTTAGCACGCAAAAGAAAGAACGCAAAGAATCGAAAAACTATTTCTCAATTTTCTCGCAAAACTTATTCTTTACAAACATAACTCTTGCATTGTATCCTCAATATACTTGTCTTATGAAAGGAGCCAATGAAAATGACACTTTCCCTTTTCATAATGGGCATCATTTTCTTAATCGCTGCAATTATTACTCTTAGTATGAAAAATACTAAAAAAATAAAATCACCCCAAGAAATGTCATTCTTATTTCTATTGCTTAGTATCGCATTCTTCGGTATAGCAATTGCCACATATATTTTCCGTCTACAAATCATGTAAAAAAAGGTGCCTACTACAAACATTGCACCTTTTCCCCATCATTTGTCTTCTAAACAAAACTAGATACTTTCCGATTTAAAAATTCATAAACTTTCTTTTCAAATAAATGAATATCAAATGCTCCCGCCATATGCCCATTTATACTTTCTATCTCATACACTTCCGCATACTTCCCTTGTTTTTGCAAAATATCTACCATTTTATAGTTGTAACGAGACGGCTGAAGCAAATCTTGTTTACATGGAATCATAAGTACATTCGCTTCTATGTTAGAAAGAGATTCTTCTAATGAAGAAAAACCATGTGTAATATCATGCAATAAAACTGCCTTTGCAGTATACATCCATGAATTTGCATCTACTAACTCTATACTTCTATATGTCGCTTTATTTATCTCTTTTTCAAATGATGTTAGTGTAGAAAACTTTTCATAAGGTTTTATCTCTATACTATTACGAGGAAATGCCATTTCATAAAAATGCTCATCAAACGCGTTCATAAACATCATTCTATTTGCTAAATGAAGCCCCTTTATCGGCTGCTCTTCTCCATATTTTCCACCTTTCCAACTTGGATCCAGTTGAATTGCTTCAATCGCATTTTGCGCTACGTTTACTGACGTAATAATTGGATTTTGTGGGTTCGTAATAACGCCAATCATCCGCTCTACCATATGTGGATAGTGAACCGCCCATTGTTGTGCAATCATTCCCCCTGCCGACGGTCCAATTACAGCGTGTAATCTTGAAATTCCCATACCTTTTATTAACTCATATTGCATACGAGCTATATCAAGAAATGTAAAAACCGGAAAATCCATAGCATATTCTTCTCCAGTTTCTGGATTAATCGATTTCGGTCCTGTTGTAATCACATATGGATTTCTCACCTGCACATTACAAAGATTATCTGTACATATAACAAAATACTTATTTGTATCAATTGCTTTTCCAGGTCCAATGAGCCCATCCCACCAACCAGACTCCTCATCATGCACTGTATATTTTCCTGCCGCATGACTTGTTGCACTAAAATAATGACAAACCAAAATCACATTTGACCTTTCTCTATTTACCGTACCATATGTCTCGTATCCCATTTGAACAGGAATTTCCCTGCCATTTTCAAACGTAAACCCTTTTAAAACAAACTTCTCCTTTTTTACAATTTGCACAGATTCTCCCTCTTCCCGTTATAGTATGAACTGCTTACTAAAGATTTTTTTCCATGCAAACTAATCTCCTTCTTCTTTTCATAAATAAATGAATAATATACAAAATTAGCCACAAAATAGCACTATATTACAAGATTAAAGAGGGTATACACATGATTTGGAATTGGTTACGTAAGAAAAAAAAATCAAATAAACCAGAAGCAAACGAAACAGATAATCAGGAGCAGCATTCTAACAATGAAGAGGATGATAACAAAGAACAGACTAGAAGTATGAAACATAATAAAGGTAAAAATCACGAACAAAAAGATTCTTCTCAGGATACGCAACAAAGTGCTAAACAGGAGGACTCGTCTCAAGATAAACAACAAAGCGATAAACAAGAGGATTCCTCTCAAGGTAAGCAACAAAACGATAAACAAGAGGATCCCTCTCAGAATAAACAACAAAGCGATAAACAAGAGGATTCCTCTCAGGATACGCAACAAAGCGATAAACCAGAGGATTCTTCTCAGGATAAGCAACAAAGTGCTAAACAAGAGGATTCTTCTCAGGATAAGCAACAAAACGCTACACCAGAGGATTCTTCTCAGGATAAGCAGCAAAGTGCTACACCAGACGAACCTTCTCAAGAACAACAGCAACATTCTAAGCAAGACAACTCGGAGCAAGGGCAAGGGCAACAGCAACATTCTAAGCAAAACAGCTCCGAGCAGGATCAACAACAAAATGCTAAACAAGACGAATCTTCTCAAGGACAGCAGCAGCAAAACTCTAAAGGTAATAGTATTTATGATTTTACGAAACCAGAAAAAGACCGTATCCATTCTTTACAAAATTTAATAGAGAAGCTGAAAAGGTCTAGTGATTTTGTGAATTATCATACATCCGACGATGAAACGATGCCTTATTGGATTTCTTACTATCGTCCTTCGCTTGATGGAGAGAAATTACAAAAATATTTAATGCCTACTCTTTTGGAACGACCTAATGCTTCACTAGAAGAGCTGAAAGAACATATTCCAATGAGCGGCATTACAATTACGAACGACTTACAAAAAATTGAGGATATGGTTTTAAAGGGGCATGCGATTATTCAATTGAATCAGCAAGATCAAAAATGTATGCTAGCAAACATTGCAATTGATAATTATCGTGCACCAACCCCTCCTTTAAACGAATCAACTGTTATTGGTCCGCAAGAAGGTTTTGTAGAGGATATTGATACAAACATTAATTTAGTTCGAAAGCGTCTTCCTGTTTTAGATTTACAAACAAAAGAAATGATTATTGGCGAGTTTTCCAAAACAAAAGTTGTCATGATGTATTTAGACAACCTCGCTGAAAAAGATAATGTAGATTTTCTCGAGGAATCATTACGCGCTCTTGAATATGATCAAATTAATGATAGTGCTTATATACAAGAATTGATGGGTGAAAAATCGATTTTCCCTCTCTATATCAATACAGAACGCACTGATAGAGTTACAAAAGCACTAATTGATGGAAAAATCGCTATTTTCGTTGATGGTTCTCCAAGTGTTTTACTAACACCTGTATCCTATTTCGATTTTTTCATTTCACCAGAAGACTATAACGTCTCCTGGATGTACGCTACATTTTCAAGGATTTTAAGATTAATTGCCGTTCTATTTTCAATTTGCGCTACACCGTTATACGTTGCAGTTTTAAATTATCATTATGAACTTATTCCAAGTGATTTACTTGAAACTTTAATTTTATCAAGGGCACAAGTACCATTCCCACCTTTAATTGAAGCGCTCTTTTTAGAACTTGCAATCGACTTACTGAGAGAAGCTGGCGCGAGGTTACCGATGAAAGTTGGTCAAACGCTCGGTATTGTAGGGGGTATCGTAATCGGACAAGCATCTGTACAAGCAGGTTTAACGAGTAACATTTTATTAATTATCGTTGCACTATCAGCACTCGCTTCCTTTATTACACCTATTTATAAAATGGGAAACGCTGTTCGATTACTACGCTTTCCTTTTCTTATGTTTGCAGAAATAGGCGGATTGCTCGGAATTTCTCTTGGATTTATCTTTTTATTTACTCATCTCTTTAGACTTACTTCCTTACGTAAGCCGTACGCTTTGTTTTATCCGACAAGGCAACAATCAGTTAAAGATTCTTGGATTCGTTTTCCATTAACAATGATTGATACGAGAGATGTGCAAGCAAGACCACAACATGTAAAAAAAGCAGCGAAAGGAATTTCAACAAAACATAGATCAGATTTTGATGATTGAGAAATGAGGTGCATTGATGAGTAAAGTTCAAGAAAAATATCAAATATCTCCTATCTTTGTTTTCTTCTTAATTCACGGTGCACAGTTTGGTGCTGGAGTTCTCGGATTCGCTCGAATCATCGCAAAGGCCGCTGGATACGACGGATGGATGGGAGTTATACTCACAGGAATTTTCATCCATATTCTTATATGGATGATGTATGTCTTATTAAAAGAAACAAATGGGAATTTAGTTGATTTACATCGGCAAACATTTGGAAAATGGCTAGGAAATGGCATTAGCATCATCTTTATGGCTTATTTTTTAATCGTTAGTATTTCGGTCATCCGAACATATGTTGAAATTATTCAAGTATGGATGTTTCCTACCGCTTCCACCTTTATGTTAACACTCTTTTTATGCTTAGTTAGCTATTACATTATCTCTTCTGGATTTCGTGTAATTACCGGTATTTGCGTCATCTCTGTTGGTGGTACATTAGGATACTTATTTCTAAGCTTATTCGTTTTGAAATATTCACATTGGGATAATTTATTACCTATATTCACACATTCTTTTTCAGACATTTTAAAATCCGCTCAACTGTCAATCTACAGTATGACCGGTTTTGAAATTTACCTCATGGTGTATCCATTTGTGAAAAAGCCTATGCAATCTCATAAATACGCTCAGTTTGGAGCACTATTTTCAAATCTTCTATATTTATTTAGCACCCTTTTAGCCTTTGCATTTTTTAGTGAAAAACAATTGTTAAAAACGATATGGGCCCAACTTTCTATGACCCAAGTCATTCAATTACCATTTATAGAAAGACTCGAATATATTGCAATTTCAGGCTATGCACTCGTTATTATTTCAAGTTTCATCCTCCCTTTATGGGCGTCAATGAGAGGAACACATGAAATATTCCGTGTAAAACAAAGGGGTATTTTAATTGCTTTTATCTTTATCACTCTCATTGTTTCGCAACTTTTAACCAACAGACACGATATTAATAACTTTATTAGTAATGTATCAAAAGTTAGTTTTTGGCTCATTTATGTATACATCCCAATCCTATTTATTATTGTGTGGGTGAAAAGAAAATGGAAAAAATCAAAAGCACAAGCAAATTAATACTTATTTCTTGTATAACATTCTTCAGTCTAATTGGATGTTTACAAAAAAATATTATCGATGATGTACAACTTATTCAAGGAAGCGTTTTTGATGTCGCAAAAGATAATAAAGTAAAAGTGACATTCGTTTGTCCCATTCAGAAAAAAGGAAATAAAGTTCAAGTTTTTGAAGGCAGTGCAAATGCAGTAAAACAAGTAAAAGCAGACACATCTTTAGAGTCTTCTCAACCATTTGCTAGCGGACAAATGCGTGTCGCTCTATATACAATAAGGCTTGCCAAAACAGGAATGTCTACTTCATTCGATACATTACTTCGAGATGTGAATATAGGGAACGCTTTATATGCTGCTTTATTAGATGGGAATGGTACTGAACTTTTAAAGGGCAAATATTCGACTTCATACAACGTTGCAATTTATATAAAAAAATTGCTAGAACATAACATGGAGACCGGACCTTTACCAGCGGATAATCTACATATAGGAGCATTTCGCTATTATCAAGAAGGAAAAGACTACTATATTCCCATTCTAAAGAAGCATGGTGATAAAATAAAAATTACCGGAATTGGCCTTTTTAAAAAAGATAAATATATCGGTAAAATTGCGGAAAAAGATATGTTCATATTTAAAGGACTATTAGAGAAACATAAATTAGATTCACATGAATTTAAAACAGATTCTGCGTACGTAATGATTAATAATATTCGTTCTGTTCCAACTTACGATATAAAAATTAAAAACGGAAAGCCTTCTTTTTTCATTCACGTTCGTCTTGATGCACGTATTCAAGAACTATCAAAACAAATTAACTTAGAAAATAACAAGAACACAAAAAACATTGAAAAAGATGTCCAAAAACAATTAGATAAACAAGCTGCTAAGTTAATTAAGCAATTTAAATCTTTAGGCGTCGATCCTCTCGGGCTAGGTGCAAAGTATAAACAACATTATCGCCCATTCAAATTAGAAGAATGGAGACAAATGTATAAAGATGTTCCGGTTCATATAAAATACACCGTAAATATTACAAATTCTGGTGTTATTGAATGAGAAATGATTGAACTCCTCTCTCCAGCATGATACAACGGAGAGAGGAGTTTTTTATTATCAAATAGAGAGAGAAGATATTTATGGGGGAGCTTATGTCTAAAAAATTAGTAAAGCCTATTTTAAATGGTATTTTATTTCTCGGCGTCTTTTTATTTGCTCATACATACTTAAAAAATGTTTCCTTCACACGTTACTTACTTGTCGTTATACCAATGTTACTCGTCGGTATTTTTGGCATCGATCTTATTTCATCGCTTTTAATAAAAAAAGAAGAATAACGAGCGAACATCTTATTTCGATAAGATGTTCTTTTCATTTCATAATCACCTTATGTTACAATAAACTTCGGCATAACGTAAGAAAGGATGAAACAACATGACAAACGAAAAAGGTTTAGATAAAGGATACGAACTTGTTGCGAAAATGCATGAAGTATTCGGACATCCTGTGACAAATACTCCAACAAAATTAACAGAAGAACGTGCAAAAATCCGTGCGAGTTTTATGCAAGAAGAGCTAGAAGAATTTCTAGAAGCAACGACTGTTGAAGATCAATATGATGCACTGATTGACCTTATTTACTTTGCATTCGGCACGTTTGCCGAAATGGGCGTACGTCCTGATAAAGGATTCGAAATTGTAAATAACGCAAACATGGCAAAACTATTCCCTGACGGGAAACCTCGATTCCGCGAAGGTGACGGTAAAATTCTAAAACCTGAAGGCTGGCAAGCACCAGAACCACAACTTCGTGTTGAAATTGAACGTCAGCGTCAAGAAGCTGAAAAAAACTGCTAGGATTTCCTAGCAGTTTTTTATTATGGCTTTTTTTCTGCCAATCATTAATGACCCACGTGCCCTGCGTGTCCTGCTGCTCCACTAATACTAGCTGCTCCTGCTGCCCCTGCTCCTCCTGCTCCAATTCCACCTGTCCAAGGAGAAGATTGTTGTTGATATTGCTGATATTGTTGGTGCTGTTGGTGCTGTTGACCTTGGTGTCCATGATGGTGGCCTTGGTGCCCATGATGACCGTGTTGGCCTTGATGACCTTGGTGATGGTGGTGACCTTGGTGTCCATGATGTTGGCCTTGGTGGTGATGTCCATGGTGACCATGTTGGCCTTGGTGAGTTTGATAAAGAACAGCCTGCGGATGTATATGATGGTGGCCGTGGTGATGTACTTGTTGTTGATGATGTCCATGATGGCCATGGTGACCTTGGTGGTGATGGTGTCCATGATGGCCATGGTGACCTTGGTGGTGATGATGTCCATGATGGCCATGGTGACCTTGATGATGGTGTCCATGATGACCGTCGTGGTGGCCATGGTGACCGTAAAAACCTTGTGGATAACCACCTACTCCGCCTGCCACAACACCTACTCCCGGTACCGGAAATCCTGTTTGTACTCCTCCAACGAAAGATGGGAATGTAGTTGGTACGCCTACTGGTACTCCTCCGGCTGCTCCGCCTACAAATGTTGGGATTCCTGTTTGCACTCCAGCTACTGATGATGGAAATCCTCCTGTTAATGTTGGGATTCCTGTTTGTGCTCCAGCTACTGATGTGGAAAATCCTCCAGGTGTTCCACCCATCCAGCTCGGAATTCCGCCATATCCTTGTTGTCCGCCTCCCATTAACATCATTTGTTCATAACTATCCGATCCACCTCCGAAAAAGCCATGTGGTGCATTATTGTCCATCCCTTTCATTCCTTTCACCTCTTCTACTCAATTTAGCCTACCTTTTTTATCATATTTCCTATAGAAAAATAGGTGTTTGTCTGTATTGGAATTCCGCTCTTTTATTTGTACGTATTGGAATAATTGAAAACTTAGACTAGGGTGATCCAGAGATTATTTTCTACACAAAAAAGCTCAGAGTATACATACTCTGAGCTTTTATTTAGAATAAATTAATTTGCAACAACATTAACAAGTTTTCCAGGAACAACAATTACTTTACGAACTGTTTTCCCTTCAATTTGGTCTTGAATTGCTTCAAGTGCAAGTTGTTCCATTTCTTCTTTTGATGCGTCTTTACTCATTGTTAGTTTTGCGCGAACTTTACCCATAACTTGAACAACAATTTCAACTTCATCTTCTACAAGTTTAGACTCATCAAATGTTGGCCAGCTTGCATATGTGATTGTTTCATTGTATCCAAGTTTGCTCCATAGCTCTTCCCCGATATGAGGTGCAACTGGTGCAATCATTTTTACGAAACCTTCTACATATTCTCTTGGAAGTGTTTCAGCTTTGTATGCATCGTTGATGAATACCATCATTTGAGAAATCGCTGTGTTGAAGCGAAGCTCTGCATAGTCTTCTGTTACTTTCTTCACTGTTTGATGGTAAGCTTTTTCAAGCTCTTTATTTGGTGCGTCAGTAATTTTCTCACTTAATTCACCGTTATCTTGAACGAATAGACGCCATACGCGGTCTAGGAAACGACGAGCTCCGTCAAGACCATTTTCAGACCAAGCAATTGAAGCATCTAATGGTCCCATGAACATTTCGTATAGACGAAGTGTATCTGCACCGTGGCTTGCTACGATATCATCAGGATTTACAACGTTACCTTTTGATTTACTCATTTTCTCGTTGTTTTCACCTAGAATCATACCTTGGTTGAATAATTGTTGGAATGGCTCTTTCGTTGGAACTACACCGATATCGTATAATACTTTATGCCAGAAACGAGCATATAGTAAGTGAAGTACGGCATGTTCTGCACCACCGATATAAATATCAACTGGAAGCCATTGTTTTACTTTTTCAGGATCTACAAGTGCTTCGCTATTGTTTGGATCGATGTAACGTAGGTAGTACCAGCAGCTACCAGCCCATTGCGGCATTGTGTTCGTTTCACGACGACCTTTTTTACCAGTCTCAGGATCAACAACATTTACCCACTCGTCAATGTTAGCAAGTGGTGATTCACCTGTACCTGAAGGACGGATGTTTTCTGTTTTCGGAAGAACTAATGGTAATTCCTCTTCTTTCACAGCTGTCATTGTACCATCTTCCCAGTGAATTACTGGAATTGGTTCACCCCAGTAACGTTGACGGCTGAATAACCAGTCACGTAGACGGTACGTTACTTTTTGATTTCCTGCGCTCGTTGCTTCAAGCCATTCAATCATTTTTGCGATTGCTTCTTCTTTATTTAATCCATCAAGGAATGCTGAGTTTACGTGTGCCCCATCACCTGTGTACACTTCTTTCGTAATATCTCCGCCTTTTACAACTTCCTTCATTGGAAGATTAAATACTGATGCGAATTCATAGTCACGCTCATCGTGAGCTGGAACTGCCATTACAGCACCTGTTCCGTAAGTTGCAAGAACATAGTCAGCGATCCAGATTGGTAATTTCTCACCGTTTACTGGGTTAACTGCGTAAGCACCAGTGAATACACCAGTTTTCTCTTTCGCAAGTTCTGTACGCTCTAGGTCACTCTTCATTTTTACAGCATTAATGTAAGCTTCTACCGCTTCTTTTTGTTCTGCTGTTGTAATTTCTGCAACAAGTGCATGTTCTGGAGCTAGTACACAGTATGTTGCACCAAATAATGTATCAGGGCGCGTTGTGAAAACTGTGAATTTCTCGTCTGTACCATCGATGTTGAAGTGTACTTCTGCACCTTCAGAACGACCGATCCAGTTACGTTGCATATCTTTTAAGCTTTCAGGCCAATCAAGCTCATCTAGATCTTCTAATAGACGATCTCCGTAAGCTGTAATTTTTAACATCCACTGTCTCATCGGACGACGCTCAACTGGATGTCCACCACGCTCACTCTTACCGTCAATGATTTCTTCGTTTGCAAGTACTGTACCAAGTGCTGGGCACCAGTTTACAGGTACTTCATCAACGTAAGCTAAGCCTTTTTCAAATAGTTTTAGGAAGATCCATTGCGTCCACTTATAGTAGTTTGGATCTGTTGTATTTACTTCACGGTCCCAATCGTAAGAGAAACCTAATGATTTAATTTGGTTACGGAACGTATTAATATTATGCTCTGTAAATTCAGCTGGGCTGTTTCCAGTATCAAGTGCATATTGCTCTGCTGGAAGACCAAATGCATCCCATCCCATTGGATGAAGAACGTTATATCCTTGCATACGCTTCATACGAGATAAAATATCTGTCGCTGTATAACCTTCTGGATGTCCTACGTGTAAGCCTGCACCTGATGGATATGGGAACATATCTAGTGCATAAAATTTTGGTTTTTCTGTCTCATCTGGCGTACGGAATGTTTTATTCTCTTCCCAGTACCCTTGCCACTTCTTCTCAATTTCTTGATGATTAAAGCTCATGAGATACCCTCCTTGAAATTCTATTTATTTTCACCGCCCAAAATACAAAAAACCTCTCATCCCTAGAAAGGGACGAGAGGTTATAGATTCCCGCGGTACCACCCTAAATTAATGTACAAATATACATTCGCTTAGATCCGTAACGTGGATTAACGGCAATTGCTACTATTAGTTTCACAACTGCAACTCAAAGGCGAGTTCATAACGAAACGTGGATTGACTTGCACCGACCGTCAACTCTCTAAACCAGCTTCTATTACTACTACTCCTTCTCACTGTTATTACACATATAAGTTAAGTGAACTATCCTTCACCTAGTATCTCTTAAGAGCTTACTTAAAGCGAGGACTTCTCGGTTAATCGTTACTCTTAATAACTAACGAATTCATCTTAAGACAGCCGAGCTATCTCCCTTGTTCTAAAGGTTGTTTTATTTAAATATATTCTAAAACATGTTACATGTTCCGTCAAACTAAACTGCAATTTTTTCTTCAACTGTTTCTTCTACTTTTACTCGTTTATCATAAATGCTCGTTGCTATAAGCGCTACTACAAGCATTACCATGATTGCTATAAACAATACTTCCATATTGTATAAATCCACAATTGCTCCGCCAACGACCGGTCCGAACATTTTTCCTACAGTCGCCGCACTATTTACGACACCTTGATAAAATCCTAATTTATCTTTTGGTGCAAGTATATTTGCAATCGTTGGAACCGCAGGCCATACAAATAACTCACCAATTGTTAATGTTACCATCGCAACGAGGAACATCGTAAATTGCTGCGCTTGACTTAACACAATGAATGACGCCGCAAAAATGAAGATTCCAATCATAATTTGTTGTTTTAAAGAACGCTTCATCCAACGAATTAGCATACTAACAAGTGGTTGCGCACAAACAATCATCGCTCCGTTTATCGTCCATAGTAAACTATAGTGACGAAGGCTAATATTCAATTCTTGCATATGTGTTGCAATCGCTCCTTGCCACTGTACGTATGTAACCCAGCATAAAGCATATGCTACACACACGATAAGAAGTGCTTTAAATCCAGGTGTAAGTGACCACCCTTTTTTCGTTTCGACTTCTTTTTGCACTCCTGGCTCTTTCTTGTCTTCCATACCGCGGAATCCAATAAAAGCAATTAAAAAGAAAACAAAGTATAAAATAAAATTCGCTAAGAAAATATAATCAAAACGATACGATGCAACTAATCCACCACATGCCGTTCCGATTGCAATACCAACATTTTGTCCAACGTACATCGCATTAAATGCCCGTCTTCCGCCTTCTGGCCAAACCGTACCAACCATCGCATACATCGATGGGAAGACCATTCCAGAACCGAAGCCGATTAACGCTAGCCACACAACATATAACGGCCAACCGTGGAAGAACACAAGACCTAAAATCGATACAAGTGTAATCACGATCCCTACTAAAGTTGATTTATAACCGCCCCATTTATCAAATAAAACACCGCCGAGCAAGTTTCCGATTACACCAGTAAGCGAATTGATCATTAATACCATTCCGGCCACAGATAAAGATTTTCCTAGGTGATCATGCAAATAAATTGTATTAAAAGGCCATAAAAAAGAAGCACCCGTGACATTAATAATCATCCCAGCTACTAATAGCCATACTTTCCTTGGCATAGTTTCCCCTCCTATTCTATTTTTTTCGTTCATATATATAACAGTAAAATTGTAGTCGTTTTTAAATAGGAAGGCAACTGATTAATAGTTGATGAAATTCAGATAATGGTTCGACGGTTAATGAAATTATAATGATTGCTTCTTGGATTATATCAGCGATTATTAAAATATATCGACTTACCGACAAAAAATGACAACAGTAACAATGTATAAAGAGGCTGCATGAACTTCATGCAGCCTCTTTATACTATCCAACTTCCTTTTCTCGCTTCGCACTTTCTTTAGCGCTCCATTTAAATATTTTATCTAATAAGAAATATATTCTCCCAGATTCTTTCGTTAACAAAGGTCCTAACGATGCCAATATTAAAACATACAAAGCTGAGAATGGTTTAATAGTTGCCATTAAGCCGCCCGCAATTCCAATATTCGCGACGATAATGGAAAATTCTCCGCGTGATACAAGTGTTAAACCGATATTCGTAGAAGCCTTATGCGATAACCCAGCTTTACGCCCCGCAACCATTCCAGCAGTAAAATTACCGATAAGAGTAATGAAAACTGCTCCTAATGCCAACCACACTGCTCCTCCAAGTGAAAATGGGTCTATACTTAAACCGAAGCTGAAAAAGAATATAGCTCCAAAGAAATCACGAAACGGAACAACGAGCTGTTCAATTCGATCACTATGCTCTGTTTCAGAAAAGACGAGCCCCAATAATAATGCTCCAATCGCCTCCGCGACATGAATCGTTTCTGAAAATCCTGCTACAAAGAACAAAATAGCGAATATTACGATAATAAAAATTTCATTGGACGAAATATCTAACATTTTATTTAAAAATCGTGTAGCTTTTCTAGCAACTACAAAGAATAGTAGCATATACCCTACTGCGATTAAAATAGATGTAAGAGCCCCTACAAGTGACGTTGCCCCTCCGAGTACTAATCCTGAAACGACTGATAAATATACGGCTAAAAAGATATCATCAAACATAATGATTCCTAAAATTAGCTCCGTCTCTTTATTACCAGATCTTCTTAAATCAACAATTACTTTCGCAACAATTGCACTCGATGAAATTGTTATAATCCCAGCAATAATTAATGTTTCTAATAAGGGGAAACCCATTATATATCCGTAAAGTAAACCTAATATAAAATTAAGCGATATATGAACAGTTCCCCCAAAAGCAATTGATTTTCCTGATTTAATTAATTTTTTAATTGAGAATTCTAAGCCTAAATAGAATAAGAGGAATATAACGCCAACACGGCCGAGGAAGGAAATAACTTCTCCGCTTTCAATAAATCTTAAATCGATAAGCCCTAAATCTGGCGCATGTGGCCCCACTAGCATACCGAGTATAATGAGAAACGGAATAATCGAGAACTTTAACTTTGCAGCGAGAATAGCTGCAAAAGCGACTAATACTAACGCAGTCCCAACTTCAAAGATTAAAGGTAACTACTCAGCCACCTTTCGGTGTCTTTTTTAAATTTTACTAGTTTCATATGCCTCCCATTTGTAAATACTGAGTATATCAAACAGGGGAGGTGAATCTTATGGTCGATCGAAAAATTATTTTAGATACATATAAAAAAGGACCTGAAGCTGTTATTTCTTTATTTGAAGAAACATTTTCTAAGTTAGAAAAACGTATACAAGAACTAGAAAATGCTTCAAAAAAAAACTCCAAAAATAGTCATAAGCCACCTTCTACAGATGGTTTGGGTAAGCCCGTTACAAAAAGTTTGCGCAAACCGTCTCATCGTCAAACGGGTGGCCAGTTGGGCCACAAGGGACATACTCTTGGTTTGACAGCGACTCCAGATCATACGATTACACATTCTCCTACATATTGTACTTGTTGTCATACTTCCTTGAACCACGAGCCTGTAAAAGGGTATCGCATTCGCCAAGTGTATGACTTACCACCTATTCAGATCGAAGTGACAGAACATAAAGTAGAACAGAAAGAATGCCCACATTGCCATTCTATCCAAGAAGCCCAATTTCCTTCGACAGTATCTCGTCCTGTTCAATATGGTCCAAATATAAAAAGACTGATTCCCTATTTAACGCATTATCAATGCATTTCTTTGAAGCGAACAAAAGAATTCTTTCAGGATTGTTTTGGACATTCTATAAGCGAAGGAACCCTGGTAAATCATACACAGGCTTTCGCTTCTCAATTGCAGCCATTCATAAAAGAAGTAAAGGAAAAGATTCTGCAGTCTCCTGTTGTCCATTTTGATGAAACTGGTATGCGTGTAGAAAACAAAACACAATGGTTACATACTGCCAGTACACCGGAGGTGACATTGCAACATATTCATCAAAAACGTGGAAAAGAAGCAATGGATGCTGGAGAAATCTTGCCATCTTTTTCTGGAATTGCGATGCATGATGGTTGGAAATCGTATGATGCGTATACAGATTGTCGTCACGTTTTATGTAATGCCCATCTCTTACGAGATTTACAAGGAATTATAGATAGTACTGGAGAACAATGGGCACAACAGATGCAGAAATTTCTAACGCAAGCGTTGACGATGAAAAAGCAATCCGAAGGTACCATGCCAAAAGCGACGCAAAAGAATCTGTTTATTATGTATCAATCCATATTGAAAGAACAACAGATTCTTTCCACGAAACAAAAGAAGAAAGGAAAGCAGACGCCTTCTCAAAATTTATGGAATCGCTTCGTCAAGTATTCTGACAGAATTCTAGCGTTTTTAGAACATCCAGCCATTCCATTTGATAACAATCAAGCAGAACGGGATATTCGGATGACGAAAGTAAAACAGAAAGTGTCTGGGACTTTCCGAAGTAAGAAAGGCGCAGAATCTTTTTGTCAGATACGAAGCTTTATGAGTACCATGAAAAAACAAAAACAATCGGTCTTACAAGCGATAAACCAAGTCATAGAAACTAGAACGGTTCCTTGGAATAACACGACTTCATAAGAGAATTTCTCTATTTGGCATAGATTCTTTCTCTGATTGGAGTATTTTCTTTTCATGTTTTCGAATCGGAAACATGTATTTGGCCTGTTTTTTTATTTGAAGAAGCTGAGTAGTTACGATTAAAGTATCCATCGATTATGAATCCCCTCCTACTGAAAGTAACTCATTAATAATTCTTTTTACTTCATGTCTTTCACCTGATAATACAAGCATATCGCCAGCTTCAATGATAGAATCTGGGCCTGGATTAAAGAACTTCTTCATATTCTTTTTCAAAATGGCAATAATCGTTACATTATATGTGTTTCGGACATGTAAACTACCAATTGTTTTTTGTACGACTGGTGCATTATTTTCCACCTTAAACCACTCAATTGATAATCCTTCAAAGGCCATTTCAATCGTATCTAAAGCTTGTGGTCTATATACCATTCCGCCCAATATAGCTGCAATTTGTCTCGCTTCGGAATCACGAAGAGAGACGCTTGAAATACTCTCCTCATGATCAGTATCAAAATGGTATATTTCTCTTCGGCCATCATCATGAATAACGATAACCATCTTTTCATTACCTTTTGTAATCACTTCAAACTTACATCCAATACCCGGCAGTTCACTCTCTCTAATATTCATATTTTCCGCCTCCTAATTCTTTTAGTTACGGCTTTTATAAATCGACATCAATCTCCGTTTTAAAGGTCTCATCCTTTGAGATGCCTAAATACTTTAGCGTCTCTGATGGAGTCGCGTGATGGAAATGTTTTTGCAATAACGCAATCGCTATCCCTCTTTTGTACGCATGAAATCCAAACGTTTTCCGCATTGAATTTGTTCCGATCTTACCAACAACTCCAACTGCTTCTGCAGCATTATGAATTACACGATACGCTTGTTGGCGCGTAATTGAATTTGGCGTTTTATTAGATTGAAATACGTAATTTTCTCTTTTAACGCCAATAGATTGTACGTAATCTAAAAGCGCTTCTTTTACTTTTGTATTTAAATAAATATCTTGTTTAAATTTTTCATCTTTCACAGGAAGAGTATAAAACTCTTTAACAGTCCCGTCTTCATTTAATACATCTTCAAATTTCATACTAAGTAGTTCTGTAATTTTTAATCCTGTGTTAATTCCAATAACAAATAAAAGATAATCTCGCTGGGAGTGCTCTTTTAAATATTTTTTCATAGCCTCAATTTGGCTTATATCTTTTAATGCCTCTACAACTTCCATACATGTATTCTCCTCATCTTATGAACGGTAATTTTCTCATTATGTTGTCCATTTTACCTTATCATGCTATGAGATTTCCATGTGTTATCCATTATTTTCACAATATACTCAGGTGGTTCTGAAAACTTTCAATGTGGAAACTTACGATTGTATAAATACGTTGCGGTAAAAAATGTGGGGATAAAAGTTCAGCTTCTTTCTACAGATTGGATTCCTCCTTTCCTTATACAGCTACTTCTACTTTTATATTACGTTACTTACTTGCATTATATTATATATTTCAGTAACATTAAAGTGTTTTTATTATTAATCTTCTTTCGGAAGAACAATTCCTTTATACAATTGAACTGTAATAAGGTAATAAATCGTGTAAATAACTAAGAAAATTACGATTGGTACCCAAATACGGAAGTACGGATCAAGTAAAATAAATCCGAAAATATTCATACCAACTAATACGTGAGCAATACCTACAATTGCTGGGAATAGGAATACTAAGAATAACTCTTTATAAATTGATTTTGTTAATAATTCACGGCGCACCCCGATTTTACGAAGCATTTGATAACGCGTAATATCTTTTGATGCACCAGAAAGAATTTTGAACATTAAACAACTTGCCATCATTGCTAAGAAAGCAATTCCAAGGAAGAAGCCCATAAACACTGTTCCGCTCGCAACACCATAGAACATGTCGTAAGATTGATATTTACTGTTCATTCTTTCAGCTGTTACATTTTTATATTTATCTAATTGCAACTCGTCAAGTTTTTTCCATTCTTTTGTATATGTTAAGAAATCATCTGCTTTTCCGATAAATGCTATACCTTCTTTACCACTTATCCCATCGTACATTTTTTGATCTACAATTTTAATTGCATGATCTTCGTATATATAATATGGATGAATTGTGCTAAAAGCATCTACCCATTCTTCTGGAAGTTCTTTAGCGTTCGCATCTTTTTCATTCATTTCTCTAGAAACTGCACCTACTGGTAATTCCTGTGAAGCCTTCTTCGTATTTACTAAATCCTTCATCGACTTCATATTTTCCATATCTTTTACTAAAGGACGATTTTTCTCTAAATCTTCTTTTACATAGTAAACGTATTTATCATCTACTTTGTAACGATATTCGCTTTTCTCTTTAAATGTAATACCGTTTAAAATTTTCTTTTCTTCAGCTGTCGGATTATGAACTACTGAATCATAGATTACTAAACCATCAACCATTTTTATAACGTTATTTTTAAACGCCATACCACCTGAAATTGCACCAGCTCCAAGAGCAACTAACATCGCTACTGTTGCAAGTACCTTTGTTAAGCTATTAATACGGAAATTTAATTGTGCAAATGTAAAAGCGTTAAGTCCTTTTTCACTACGCTTTTTATTACTTTTTAACTTTTTAATAATAACTGGAAGAAGTGATCCAAATAACATGTAAGTACCAGCTGTTGTTGTAATTAATGCAATAAGGATTCCCATCTCTCTTAATTTTTCCATATAAATCATTGATGCATAGCCAATTCCTAATAAAATAACCGCAAGGAAGGCAACTAAACCTGTCATTTTCCCTTTTACTGCAACACGTTCTGTTTGTGCATCTGCATGTACAAGTTGCAATACAGAAATACGTGATAATTTAATACTGTTCATAATTGCTGATAGTACAAATAATGCAAAGAAGAAGATGCAAGTAACAGTCATAGATGGGAGGTAAAATGCTTTATAGCCTTCACCAGCAAATTCTAATTGTTTCATTAATAATTGACCGATACCTTCTGCAAGTCCTACACCAACTGCAATTCCAATTGCAAGAGACGCGGCGCCTAATACAATTGTCTCAATAAACATAAGTAATGTAACTTTATGCTTTTTTGCTCCTAACATCATATACATACCAAACTCTTTTTGACGAAGAGATAGTAAGAAAGAGTTCGCATATAAAATATAGAAGAACGTTATGATTGCTAATAAAAATGAACCTGCTTGGAATACAAATCCGATTGATTTAATCACTGAATTAGATTCAAGAAATGATTCATTTAGTGCTAACGTTTGAAACATATAAAAAATTGAGATCGACATGACAAGACCAACAAGTAAGACGATATAATCTTTTAGCTTACTCTTTAGCCCTGACATGGAAAGTTTGAATAACATGCTCTAGAACCTCCTTTCTTACGCTTTTTGTGTGCCTAAGTCCGCAAGCACATCTAAAATTTCTTTATAAAACTCTTCACGTGTACCGCCGCGGTGAATTTCTTTATATAGCTCACCATCTTGAATGAATAAAATACGCTGACAGTAACTTGCACTGTACGGATCATGTGTAACCATCATAATAGATACGCCTTGATCTTTATTTAAGTTTGTCATCGCATCAAGTAAGCTCGTTGCATTTTTAGAATCAAGCGCTCCTGTTGGCTCGTCCCCTAAAATAATTGCAGGCTCATGCACTAAAGCACGCGCTGCTGCTGAACGTTGTTTCTGTCCACCAGATACTTCAGATGGATACTTTTGAAGTATTGCTGAGATTCCTAACATATCAGCTACCTTTTCTACTTTCGGTCCAATATTACGTGACGCGACACCTTGAAGAGATAGTGGAAGTGCGATGTTTTCATAAATAGATAAGTTTTCTAATAAGTTAAAGTCTTGGAAGATGAAGCCTAATTTTTGTGAACGGAAATCAGAAAGCTCACCTTGCTTCATTTTCGTAATATCCGTACCCGCAATTTCAACAACGCCGCCCGTTGCTTTATCAAGTGTTGAAATTACGTTTAATAATGTCGTTTTACCAGAACCAGATGGTCCCATAATCCCTACAAACTCACCCTCTTGAATTGAGAATGAAACACCTTTTAACGCATGTGATTGGTTCTCACCTTTTTTACCGTACACTTTTTGGACGTTTTTCACGTCTACAACTGGTTTCGTCATATATATCCTCCTACGCTTGTTTTTCCATTACCTATTTTGCGCCTTTTGGAAGTGAACTGCTATTTGTTAACATTACATTTACCTTACACTTTTGTAATATAAAGAAGGTGGGCGTGTAAGTTTGGCTTTTACTACTTTGAATATTAGTGACATATTGAATCGGTAAATGAAATTATATCGGCGATTTTTCAAATATATCGGTGCAACTACAAAAGCTGAAAATAAAAATAGGCTGCTCCACAAAAAAGGAACAGCCCACTTCTCTCTTTATTTCTTTAAAGGTGTTACCGTCCAATACGTAACAACTCGCCAAATCCATTCTAATGGACCCATTTTAAAGATTTTCATCCAAATTACACTAAACACAATTTGAATTGCATAAATTGCAATACATACATATAAAGTCTGCATGTAAGTTAAGTTTTCTGCAAAGTTAAATACACTGCCTGCAATTAAAATCATTGCAGTTTGTCCAATATAATTCGTTAAAGCCATTCGGCCATAATATTTCAGTGGTGCTAACAATGTTTGAACTGGTTTTAATTGAAGTAATAAAATTAATGCTCCAACATAGAAAGCTGAAATAATTGGTCCCACTGTAACACCAATTTTTAAAAATTGGCTTGCAGCGTCCATTGTTCCGTCCTCATTCATAAGTATCATATTTACAAATGGATCAGCAGGAACGTGCCCATATTGATACCATACAGCTATGACACTTAAAACAAACATAATACCTGTAAAAATAGCGACTTGCTTTATGTTTTTTGAAAGATTTTCAAATACACGATATTGTCCTGCAGCAAGTCCTAATAAAATTAAACCAAGTGGTAATAGTTCTTTAACTCCCATTACACTGAAGGCAATTGTCAAAATAAGTCCTAGTACTAGGTTCACTTCTTTTTTCGCTTTATAAAACGGTAAAACGATTAACCCGCAAATTGCGTATAACGATAGTGCTTCTCCAGGCTGAAACATTTGATGAATTAAACCAAAAATAAATAGTGCAACTAAGCGGCGTAAAAATAAAACATAGCCATTTTTCCCCTTCGCAATCGCTCTTGAAATAAAGATATAGAATCCCACTCCAAATAAGAATGAGAAGATTGAGAAGAAACGACCTTCTACAAATAAGTATAAAAATCTTTGATAGCTAGCATCCACTGTGCTAGGATCTGGAATTTTAATGTTAAGTAGTGCGAGAATATTTACTAAAATAATCCCTAGTAGTGCAAAGCCGCGAATGTAATCTAACTCATCAATTCGCTTGTTTATAATATTGTTCCCCATAAAGCAACTCCTTGTATAAAACTTAATCCTTTCTTACTCTACTGGAGAAAGCTGCTCACAACTATCGACAAACCTTACATAAATCTTACATTATTGTCATATGGCAAAATAAAACCAGGTCATATTGCGACCTGGTCTACTCTGATTGTTTCGATTTTTGAGGTTGTCCTTTTTTACTATTACGCTGTTTTACTTGAACAATCGGATCAAGTTCATTCGAAAACTCAGCGTTATGTCCATTTTGCGTTTTTTGTTCTGGGTTATTTTGATCTGAACGTTTCGCCATTACATTCACTCCTTATTAGTGCGGTGTAATAATCATTTGATGTTGCAATTGGCGAATTGCCATACGTGCTCTATTTAACTGCTCACGTTGCTCATCATTCGCATGTTGTTGCATCGTTTGTAAATCGTTATACGCTTGTTCTAATTGTAACTGCGCATCTGAATACTCCATCGTATTATAATGCTCTTGTCTCATACCAAGATCTAATTGTTCTTTCGCATATTCCACCGCTTGTTCCGCTTGTGTAATATACGATTCAAGTGATTGACGCTCTGCCATAATTGTCCCTCCTTGCTTCAATTCCCCTTTAGTGTGTCCCTTCCATCTGAACCTTATGAGTATGTTATAATGGATTTTGTTTCATTTTGACTCGGCTTAGGAGGGAAAGTAATGAAGGTTCAAAACCCTTTTCCATATACAAACGACAATAAACGTTATCATACATGGAATTATCATTTACGAAATGAATTTGGTGAAAAAATCTTTAAAGTTTCATTAGATGCTGGCTTCGATTGCCCGAACCGTGACGGTACAGTTGCTTATGGCGGTTGTACATTTTGCAGTGCTGCTGGATCTGGTGACTTCGCTGGCGATCGCCGCGATGATGTTATAACGCAATATCATGAAATGAAAGAAAAAATGCGCTCAAAGTGGAAAGACGGAAAATGTATCGCTTATTTCCAGGCGTACACAAATACACATGCACCACTTGAAGTGTTAAAAGAAAAATTCGAACCGCTTCTAGCAGAAAAAGACGTTGTCGGTCTTTCTATTGCGACTCGTCCAGATTGTTTACCGGACGATGTTGTTGAATATTTAGCGGACTTAAATAAACGCACTTACCTTTGGGTTGAACTCGGACTACAAACCGTCCATGAACGTACTGCAAATCTTATTAATCGTGCTCACGATTATCCTTCTTACGTTGAAGGTGTAAATAAATTACGTAAGCACGGCATTAAAGTTTGTTCTCATATTATTAACGGCCTTCCACTTGAAGATTACGACATGATGATGGAAACAGCTCGTGAAGTAGCGAAGCTTGATGTACAAGGAATTAAAATCCACTTACTTCACTTATTAAAAGGAACGCCAATGGTGAAGCAATATGAAAAAGGACAACTCGAGTTCCTTTCTCTTGAGGATTACGTAAGTCTCGTTGTTGACCAACTTGAAATGGTTCCAGAAGACGTAATTGTGCACCGCATCACAGGTGACGGTCCGCCTGATTTAATGATTGGTCCAATGTGGAGCTTAAATAAATGGGAAGTATTAAATTCCATTGATGCAGAATTTGTACGCCGCGGAAGCTGGCAAGGAAAATATGCAAATGAGGAGAAACAAAAATGAAATTAGAACGTGTATTACCGTTTGCTCGCTCGCTTCTGCAAACGGCAGTAAAAGAAGGCGATTACGCTGTAGATGCAACTTTAGGAAACGGCCATGACACTTGCTTCCTAGCTGAAATCGTTGGAGATAACGGAAAAGTATTTGGATTTGATATTCAAAAAGAGGCAATTGAAAGCTCAACAACTCGTCTAAAAGAAAAAGAACTTTTCGAACGTACTGTTTTAGTTCACGATAGTCACGATACACTTCTATCCATATTACCAGAAGATGCAAAAGGAAAAGTAACAGGCGCAATTTTCAACTTAGGTTACCTTCCAGGCGGAGACAAGCATATCGTCACAAAACCGAACTCAACAATCTCGGCGATTGAGCAATTATTAGACGTAATGGCGCCTGAAGGTATCATCGTCCTTGTCATTTACCACGGACATCCAGAAGGACAAGTAGAACGCGACGCTGTACTTAAATTTGCCGAAGAACTAGACCAAAAACAAGCACACGTACTGCGATATGGCTTCATTAATCAACAAAATAACCCGCCATTTATTGTGGCGATTGA
Organism: Bacillus sp. FSL K6-2944; assembly: GCF_038005385.1. Lineage (NCBI taxonomy): Bacteria > Bacillati > Bacillota > Bacilli > Caryophanales > Bacillaceae > Bacillus > Bacillus sp. FSL K6-2944. Next base: position 3,555,705 of record NZ_JBBOTE010000001.1, read on the forward strand.
GAAGCGATAAAGTGAAACTTTAATCAGTGGGGGCATCCCCACTGATTATTAGTTGAACCAATCGGGCATTTATGGGCAGTTTATCTCCCACCTAACCTCTTTGCTCCAGGCGAATTTTAAGGTGGGAGTTTTACTGCCCGTTAATGCGGGGTAATATATCAACGATTTTTCAATTATATCTATCGTAACTCGGGATATATCAACGATTTTTTCGATATATCTATCATAACTTACAATATATCAACGATTTCTCGGATATATCGATTGTTCGACAAAACATAACAAAAAAAGACGTGCATTCATTGCACGTCTTTTTGTTATTCTCCTATATAATGGATGTAAACATTCTTAAAGGAGACGAAACAATGATCGGAATACTAGCAGGAATGGGACCAAAATCAACTGGGCCATTCGTCGATACAGTTGTAGCAAAGTGCCAAACAATATACGGAGCAAAGTATGATATGGACTTTCCTCATATGATGATCTATTCGTGCCCAACACCGTTTTACATGGATCGCCCTATTGATCACGAAGCGATGAAAAAAGCAATTATTGAAGGAGCACAAAAACTTGAAAGTACTGGCGCAAGCTTTATCGCTATGCCGTGCAATACGGCGCATCTTTATTTTGAAGAATTACAGCGTTCGCTTTCTATCCCGATTTTAAATATAGTCAATGAAACGTTACAAGCAATTCCTGAAAATACAAAAAGAGTCGCTCTTCTCGCAACAGAAGCAACTGTTCAAGCTGGGATTTACCAAGATGGGATTGCAAAACGTAATATAGAGTACATTCATCATGAAAAATGGCAGGAAATGATTAATCAAATCATTACTTATATTAAATCTGGGGAGGTTGAAGAAGCTCGCGAATTGTGGAATGCGCTCGTTTTACAATTGAGAGAGGAAGTTGATACGGTAATTATCGCATGCACCGATTTGAATGTGGTGGCGAGTGAGGATTTTGTTGATTCCTCTCAATGTCTTGCTAATGCGGTTGTTAGGATGTATCTATCAAATACAAAGAAATCTTCATAAACATAGAAAACACCCCTTTTGAAATGTGTTTTATGTTTTATGAAAATCATCCTAAAAACTTTTAACTTTCTTCACAATTCTTTCAAAGTAATCACACTTAATCTCGCTATATTAAATAAGTAGTTATTCATATAGGGAAGGTTAGGGGAACTGAAAGTATGAAAGTAAATCGTTCGCTTCATTACATTTTTTGGCGTTGGCATTTTTATGCTGGGCTTTTTATTACGCCGCTTCTTATTACGTTGTCACTGAGCGGAATTGGGTATTTATTTCGGGAGGAAGTTGAAGATTTCATCTATAAAGATTTATATTTTGGGAAGAGTGCTCAAACAGAATCTATTTCGATGTCTGATTCTATTTCCTTAACAGAGAAAAAATATCCACATTATAGCGTGGCGAAAATTAGTGAGTTTAATGGGGATTATAATACGAGACTTACCATTGCAAATGAGTATACTGGGCAACAAAAATATGTGTATTTAGACAGCAATAATCAAATTGTTGGGGATCAAAATGCAAGTGAAACGTTTGCCAATATAATGAGGGAATTACATAGTTCTCTTTTAGTTGGTGGCACTGTCGTAAACTATACTGTAGAACTCGCGGCATGCTGGACAATCTTTTTAATCGTAACCGGATTGTACATGAGTATACGACAATTCAAAAACACACCATCATCCAATAAGCGAGAAAAAGCAAAAAGACGTCATTCTATTATCGGTATTATATTTACAATTCCTCTCTTTCTGCTAGTCGCATCTGGATTGCCATGGTCAGGATTTATGGGGAACCAAATTTATAAAATCGCATCGTCAAATGAATCACTCGGATATCCAAAATTGTACATGGCTCCGCCTGAATCAAAGGTAAAAGAATTGCCGTGGGCAACAAGAAAAGAAGCTCCGCCTGAATCAAATTCAAATGAACCGAAAGCAATTTCTGTCGATGAATTACAAAAAGGAATTGAAATAAAGAAGCCATATGTTATTTCACTACCAGCTGATCCGAAAGGTGTATTCACTGTTTCGAAATCGAGCGGTTCTGGTATTACAGGTATGCATGTTGCACCAAATGAAGAGATAACAGCTTACTTTGACCAATATAGCGGGGAGCTCATTTCAAAAACGGACTATCGTGATTATGGATTACTTGCACAATGGTTCACTTACGGTATCCCGCTTCATGAAGGACATTTATTCGGATGGCCAAATAAAATATTATGCTTACTAACGACATTATCTCTACTACTTCTCATTTATTACGGAATAAAAATGTGGTTAGCAAGAAAGCCGAAAGGAAAATTAGCCGCACCTCCAAAACAAAGAGATAAGAAAAGTATATTCGTTTTCTTTATCATGATGGTGATACTAGGCGCTGTCATGCCTTTATTTGGACTATCTGTTTTAGTTATTTTTGCAATTGAACTTCTTATATATGTATTTTTAAAAATACGATCATAATGAAAAGAAAACCACTCTACATGAGTGGTTTTCTTCATCACTGCGCTGTTTTCTTTCGGTACATCTTCCCGTTCCAATAGAAGAATCGTGAAGTGAGGCCTCCGTACTTTACAATGCGCCGTGCCATTTTGTGCATATTCTTTTGTGCTGATACTTTTTGATCTGATAAATAAATACCAAGTAACCCTCGGCTTATAAGGCGATGAAACTTCGCATGAGGCAAATCACCAATGCTCTTCTCCGCTTCTTCTACAAAGTGTTTCATCCGATCTAATATCGCTTGCTCGTTTTCATAATAACTACAGAAATTCAAATCTCCCCCTATACGGTCTTCTTCTTGATCAATGAAATAATCAAGTAAGATATGAAGTCCTTGTACGTAAGGGAAGTACCCTTGTCTAATTTTCGCAATATCTTCATCATGTAACTCATCATGAAATGCATATGCTACAAGACAGAAAATTCCAAGTGTAGAACCGGCACATGCTGAAAATTCAAACCAACTCATCTCAGGTAAGTTTTCTTTATGTGCTTCAAACCAATTTTTCAGGCGCGGCTCTCTTTCTTCTAATTTCACGTGTTTATGAATTTGCAAATCACAATAATAACAAGCAAGTTCATGAAGAACAGGAGCAATTTTGTCATAGTGCTTCGTTTTCTTTAAAACATCTTGGCATGTTTCAACAAGTTCATCTAAATAACCACCATCATCTTGATCATCACGATAACGATAATAATTACCGCCACCTTCTACTTCAGGTGATAATGCCATTAACATCGATTCATGCAGTGCGGCAAAATCATTTGGATCAAGTGATGTACTGCGATCACATAAATTATCTAAATAGTCGCTGATCGTTTGATACGCTACGATAAAACGAATACATTCTTCTCGGTGTTCATTTGCTAGCAGAGCTAAAATGCCACCGCCCTCACAATGAAACGTTTTATGCTCAATACTTGCGATTGCCTGACTATGAAGCTCATCATTCGGAATATGGTAGGCACGCTCTTTCCACATCGCTAGCTCATGGTGTACAACCGGAAACACATCACGGTATACTTTCGCCATGAGCGTTATGGGATTACTCGGTACGTTCACTTCTTCCTTCATCTCCTCTATTAAATGTACAAATAATGATTTATTTGTTTGTTTTTACTATATTATTGACATGCATTTCAGTAAATGACTGAATATAACTCAAAATTTCATCACGCTCATACTCATTTAATAACTCGTGATAACAATTCGGCCATTCTTTAAAAGCCTTATCACTTATTTTAACATTATCAAACCAAGTGCGGACACGTGTTTTATCTACAAGTTTATCCTCACAAGCTTGCATTAGCAAGAGCGGAACATCTGGAAAATCATCTATTTTTTTATGAGCAATTTCGATAGACTTAATCAATTCACTATACCAACGTACTGATACTTTGCGCAAGAACAAAGAATCATTCTCCATTGCATCTCTCACTTCGTGGTTACGTGTTGACATTTCCACCGTAAGATTCGTTGCAAATTGCAATTTTGGAGCCACAACATTTAATATTTTTGAAGCAAATTGAAGCGGAGCAGAGGGTCCAGTCACTACCCCTAAACAAGGCGAACTCAAAATAATACCCTCTACATCTTCTCTCTTCGTTTCTTGCATCATACGAATGACAATAAGACCACCCATACTATGACCGAATAGAAAAATAGGTAACCTATACTTTCTTGCTTCTTTCACCCATAATTTAACTTCCTCTATGTATTCATCAAATGAATCAATATGTCCTCTATTTCTTGAAGTCGTTCCATGTGACGGAAGATCCCCCATCACGACGTGATAGCCGATATGATTCCACATTTCCGCAACGGCTTCGTAACGTCCGTGATATTCCATTGCGCCGTGCACAATAACAATGACAGCCTTTGCTTCCTCCGCTTCATAATTCCACATACGGCTCTCCTCCATTTCACTCTTTCTCATAATTTGATACACTAAAACTAGTCTCTAGGAAAGGAAGACTTTACATGATATATCCTTACAAAGAAAAAAACCGAAAATTGCGAGTAGTGCTTTTATCGCTGACTATGTTACGATTACAGGCGATGTTTACGTTGGCGAGGAATCAAGTATTTGGTTTAATACAGTCATCCGTGGTGATGTGTCACCAACGATCATTGGAGACCGAGTAAATGTACAAGACCAATGTACACTCCACCAAAGCCCTCAGTATCCTCTTATCTTAGAAGATGATGTTACAGTTGGGCATCAAGTTATTTTACATAGTTGTCATATTAAAAAAGATGCTTTAATTGGAATGGGATCCATTATATTAGATGGTGCTGAAATTGGCGAAGGAGCTTTTATCGGCGCTGGAAGCCTCGTTTCACAAGGAAAGAAAATTCCACCAAACACGTTAGCTTTCGGTCGTCCCGCGAAAGTCATTCGTGAATTAACAGCAGAAGACCGTAAAGATATGGAGCGTATTCGCACGCAATACGTTGAAAAAGGTCAATATTATAAATCATTACAGAAGTAAATTTCCGCTGCCATAAGATTGGCAGCTTTTTTTATATAAAATCTAACTTTTTCTTTACAAAACATTATTACTCCCTCAACAAAATCTTATTAAAATAAAAGCTAATATCTCCATATATATGTAAACGAGGGAGGAGAATTTTCATGAAGGTCAGTGGATTATATAAAATAGAATGTTACATTTTCAAAGGAATTAATCGCTACTTTGATCAAAAAACATTAAATATCTTTTTCAGCAATATTACTCATATCGGTGGCGCGACTTTCTCCATCGCACTCACACTTTTCTTTTTAATTTTTGCAAAAGGTACTTTACATCAAGCAGCAATTGCAACTGCTATTTCTTTAGCAATTAGCCATATTCCTGTACAAATATTAAAAAGATGGTATCCACGAAAACGTCCTTATTTAACAATTCAGGATGCAAAATATCCAGTCCATCCATTAAAAGACCACTCTTTCCCGTCTGGTCATACAACAGCCGTTTTCTCTGTCTTCATTCCATTTATTTGCTATAATCCAAGCTTACTTGCTTTCCTATTACCGTTAGCATTATGCGTTGGTATTTCACGTATTTATTTAGGACTTCACTATCCGTCAGATGTATTCGTCGGTATGTGCCTTGGCACTTGCTCTGGCATCATCTCTTTTTATCAATTCATCCCACTTTTCACATAAAGGAGTGATATGATGAGAGTCGCCATTTTTACCGATACTTTTACGCCACAAGTTAACGGGGTTGCGAAAACGTTAGAGCGATTAACACGATATTTTCAGAAAGAACAGATCGCCTATTCTGTTTTCGCCCCTCAGCATACAGCTGAAGATAATTTTGTAGCGAATGTGAATAAGATGAGAAGTATCCCGTTAACAATATTATATCCAGAATGTCGTTTTTCTTTTCCTACTCCGCGCATTAAACGGGAACTACTTTCCTTTAAACCTGACATTATTCACATTGCCACACCTTTCAACATGGGACTTTGTGGATTGTATTATGCAAAAAAGTTAAACATCCCAGTTGTCGGTTCTTATCATACTGATTTCGATGCCTATTTACGTTATTACAAAATCGAATTCCTCTCCAATATGCTGTGGAACTATTTAAAATGGTTTCATAGTCATATGCAAAAAAATTTTGTACCCTCTCCTGAAACATTACATCAATTAAAACATAAAGGCTTTCAGGCCCTCTCTATTTGGGGACGTGGTGTAGATTGCAATCTCTTTCATCCATCTTACAATACAGACCTATTCCGAAAAAAATATAATATTACAGCGAAGTACGTCCTTTCCTATGTTGGACGGATTGCTCCTGAGAAAGATATTGATACGTTGCAAAATCTTATCGTTAAATCAGCACATACTCGAAGCGACATTCATTGGCTTATAGCAGGAGACGGTCCTCTAGCAACAAGTTTACGTGAAGCTGTTCCGAAAACAAATATCACTTTTACTGGCTATTTACAAAGTGCAGATTTAGCTGAAGCATATGCTTGTTCTAACATAATGGTATTTCCATCAGCTACTGAAACATTCGGAAATGTCGTACTTGAATCACTCGCATGCGGTACACCTGTTATTGGTGCAAATAGTGGCGGGGTTAAAAATATTATTACAGATGGAAAAACGGGAGTTCTTTGTCCGCCTAAAAATGAAGATGCATTTCTATCATCCATTTATTTTTTATTACAAAATGAAGAAAAACTTGAGCAGATGGGAATAGCAGCTTCATCTTTTGCGAAATCAAAGAGCTGGGATGAGATCTTTCGTGGCTTGCTTAACCAATATGAAGAAGTCCTTCAGCATAACGCATCAGAGTTGCTTGCTTAAATAGAAAAACTCCCTTCAAAAAAACGAAGGGAGTTTATTACATGGTCATAAATTTTAGTTTAATAAATGATACATAAGGTTAAGCATTGTTTTATTTCCATATTAATTATATCAAAAATAAACATAACTAAACAGACTTGTAATAAAAACCCATAAAAATTAATATATGGTTATACAGTGTTTTAACTGTATAATGATTTTAAGAATTCCCCTTAAAATCAACTCACTCACATACCTTTATACAGCAATTGTTCCCCAATTCTGTATATCAAAAAAACCTTTCATTCATTTGAAAGGTCTTTTTGAGCCTGCACATATTCTTCTTTCGTATTTACATTTATAAACCAATCCGCATTCGCTTGTACATCTTCTCCAGAAACATACTTCACATTACATTGTGATAAAAGCTGCCCCATACTTCTTTTTTCTTCCTGAAGTAAAGCATAAATCTTTTCTTTCACGCGGTTATGATACGCCGCAAGTAGCGGTTGTTTTCTTCCATTAATAATAGGTACAACCGCATCATATTCATTGTTCGTTTGCTCTAGTAAAATGGTAAACCATTCATGCGACACGTTTGGTGCATCGCAAGGCATAATAGCGTACCAATCTGCTTCTATGTATTCCATTCCTGATACAATGCCGGCCAGCGGTCCATTCCCTTTATAGTGCGGAATGTCTTCTATAACAGGTACTTGTACGAATTGCTCTACTCGCTCTTTTATATCAATATGGCTAATTACTACAATGTCTTGCAAAGTATTTCCCATCACTTTCACAATATGCTCAACAAAAGTAGTTCCCTTCCAAATTGCTAACGCTTTCGGCTCACCGAATCTACTCGACATACCACCTGCTAATACAATTCCAGCATACTTACTCATTGGCGATGCAGCTCAAATGTAATATGACCTAATTCCGGTAAAATTAATTTATTCATCGCAAGGCGAACCGCTCCGCTAGACCCTGGCATCGAGAAGACTACTTTGCGCCCAATTGTACCACCAATCGCTCTACTTAACATTGCGCTGCTTCCGATATCTTCTAAATAACTAATCATACGGAACAGCTCACCAAATCCAACAATTTCTTTATCTAATAACGCTGATACTGCTTCAATTGTGACATCGCGTTTCGTAATACCAGTACCGCCATTTGTTAATACAACATCTACATCTTCCTTATGATAACCAGCTAACACTGCTTGCTGAATACTTTCTTTATCATCTTTTACAATTTCATAAGAAGTTACTTTATGTCCCGCTTCTTTTAACAATTCATGTAATAGTTGTCCGCTCTTATCTGTTTCTTCCGTACGTGTATCGGAAATCGTCACGATCTTGCAACGCACTTCTTTTGGAGCTTGTTTTTTATGTTCAGTTACACTCATTTTTTATCTTTCCTTTCTTAAAGACTTTTCTTCATTTTATCATACATACCTTTACACAATTATGTATGAAGCCAATCATGCGCCATGATACAATATAAGTATACTAACCCACAAAAAGGAAAGTGCCCTTTCTTATACTCCTAGACTACACTTCTTTAGCTACTCTTTATATTTTCTACATAATAGAATTCAATTTTAAAACTTGTACTAAAAAATAAATTGGAGGTCTACATAGTATGGAACTTTATAAAAAATTAACAACAACATTTATCCTCTTATTCATCGCTTCAATCACTGTCGGCTTTTCCTTAAAAGGCGCAATTCCATACGCTACATTAGTAAGCATTATATTCGCGACACTATTTTTACTAAGTAGTGCATTTTGCGCAGGTAAAGCACGTCAAATGAAAGGTTGATTACATATGTTCCAGAAGAAATCAATCCTTTGTAAATCATGTGAAAAGGAAATATAAGCATATGAAAAGGCATGGATTCATATGCCATTTCCAGCAAGTGGCATGACTAATATGAAAAAGTATATTGAGCTAGATGGAGAAGTATATTGCAAATCATGTATTCAAATTATAAGTAAAACGAAATAAAAAAAGCTTTGCGCTCACCGCGCAAAGCTTTTTTTCATATATTATAGACCAGCTTGCTCTTTTAAAGCTGCTGCTTTGTCTGTACGTTCCCATGATAGATCTACATCAGTACGTCCGAAGTGGCCGTAAGCTGCTGTTTGTTTGTAAATTGGGCGACGTAAGTCTAGCATTTTAATAATACCAGCTGGGCGAAGATCGAAGTTGTTACGAACTAGCTCTACTAGTACGTCTTCAGATACTTTACCAGTGCCGAATGTATCAACTGAAATTGATACTGGTTGTGCTACACCGATTGCGTATGCAAGTTGTACTTCTGCTTTTTCAGCAAGACCAGCTGCTACGATGTTTTTCGCAACATAACGAGCTGCATATGCTGCAGAACGGTCAACTTTCGTTGCATCTTTACCAGAGAATGCACCGCCACCGTGGCGAGCGTATCCACCGTAAGTATCAACGATGATTTTACGTCCTGTTAAACCAGCATCACCTTGTGGTCCACCAATTACGAAGCGGCCAGTTGGGTTAATGAAGAATTTCGTTTCTCCATCCATTAATTCTGCTGGTACTACAGCTTTAATTACGTGCTCTTTTAAGTCGCGATCGATTTCTTCCCATGTAACATCTGGGTGATGTTGTGTAGAAATTACGATAGTATCAACACGTACTGGTTTACCATTTTCATCATACTCAACTGTAACTTGCGTTTTTCCATCCGGACGTAAGTATGATAATGTATCATCTTTACGTACTTCAGTTAAACGGCGAGCTAATTTGTGAGCAAGCGAGATTGGAAGTGGCATTAACTCTTGTGTTTCATTACATGCGAAACCAAACATTAAACCTTGGTCTCCTGCACCAATTGCCTCAATCTCAGCGTCAGTCATTTGACCTTCGCGTGCTTCTAGCGCTTGGTCAACACCCATAGCGATGTCAGCAGATTGCTCATCGATAGATGTTAAAACTGCACAAGTTTCTGCATCGAATCCGTATTTTGCGCGTGTGTAACCAATGCCTTGAATTGTTTCACGAACGATTTTTGGAATATCTACGTAAGTAGAAGTCGTAATTTCCCCCGCTACCAATACTAAACCAGTTGTTACAGTTGTTTCACAAGCTACACGTGCATTTGCGTCTTTTGATAAGATCGCATCTAAAATTGAATCAGAAATTTGGTCACAAATTTTATCTGGATGTCCTTCAGTTACAGACTCAGATGTGAACAGATGACGTTTTTTTGTCATGTGGTAAACCTCCCTACAGTAATTGTATATATTGTACGGAACTCATCCTTAATTTGCCACAAACTGCGACATACATTTATTCTCCCACACAAGCATACAGAAAAACCTTTCCTACTTTACATAGAGGAAAGGTTTAATTTGCTACTTGCATACTGCTTTTTGCCCTTCGCTCTTATCGTTCGAGACCTGTAGCCTCGCACAGGTTTTAGCACCTATTCACCTGTATTTACCACTACAAGTGAGGTTGCTGGGCTTCATCGGGCCTGTCCCTCCGCCAGCTCGGGATAAGAGAGTATCCGTCCCAACCTATACTAAAGAAATGATATTCATTTGTCAATTAATATTCACATTTTCCTGAAAGTTTTTCTCAATACGCCTGAAATGAAATATTAATAGGGAAATAATGCATTCACACAAACAAAAAGAAATAAATAGTATACATTATTTATATAATTGTGTTATACTCTTGTTGGGGATTACGAGAAATATTTCATTAAATGAAAAGGATGGTATATAAATATGAGTACTGTGAATGTCCAAATTGGTTTACACGAATTATTGAACGGAAGCAATGCACAGATTCAACTAAGTGTTCCGCAATTAGTGGAAAAAGTATTAATGCGAAATGAAGGGAAATTAACTTCGACTGGTGCCGTTTCTGCTTCAACTGGAAAATATACAGGACGTTCTCCTAAAGATAAATTTATTGTGAAAGAAGCATCGGTTGCTGACAAAATTGCTTGGGGAGCTGTGAACCAACCGATTTCTGAAGAACATTTTAATAAATTATATACTAAAGTTTTAGAATACTTAAAAGAAAAAGAAGAGTTATTCGTCTTCAAAGGATTTGCAGGCGCTGACCGCAATTACCGCCTACCAATTCAAGTTATTAACGAATATGCATGGCACAATTTATTTGTACATCAATTATTCATTCGTCCAACTGAAGAAGAATTAACAACTCATGAATCAGAGTTCACAATTGTTTCTGCACCGAATTTCAAAGCTGATCCAGCTGTTGACGGTACAAACTCTGAAGCATTCATTATGGTTTCATTCGAAAAACGTATCGTACTAATTGGTGGTACAGAATACGCTGGAGAAATGAAAAAATCAATCTTCTCTATTATGAACTTCTTATTACCTGAACAAGATATTCTTTCTATGCATTGCTCTGCAAACGTAGGTGAAGAAGGCGACGTAGCACTATTCTTCGGTTTATCTGGAACAGGTAAAACAACATTATCTGCTGATCCAAACCGTAAACTAATCGGTGATGATGAGCACGGTTGGTCTGATAACGGTGTATTCAATATTGAAGGCGGTTGCTACGCGAAATGTGTAAACCTTTCTCACGAGAAAGAACCACAAATTTTCGATGCAATCACATTTGGATCTGTTTTAGAAAACGTTATCATTAATGACCAAACACGTATCGCCGACTACAACGATACTACTTTAACAGAAAATACTCGTGCTGCATACCCTATGCATGCGATCGACAATATCGTACTGCCAAGTGTTGCTGGACACCCAAATACAATTATTTTCTTAACTGCTGATGCATCTGGCGTATTGCCTCCAATCAGTAAGTTATCAAAAGAGCAAGCTATGTATCATTTCTTAAGTGGTTACACTAGTAAACTAGCAGGAACAGAGCGCGGCGTTACTTCTCCGCAAGCTACATTCTCAACTTGCTTCGGTTCACCATTCTTACCACTTGATGCATCTCGCTACGCTGAAATGCTTGGTGAAAAAATCGAGAAACACGATGCGAAAGTATTCTTAGTAAACACTGGCTGGACTGGTGGCGAATACGGCGTTGGTAAACGTATGAACTTAGGTTACACTCGTGCAATGATTCAAGCTGCATTAAACGGTGAACTTGCAAAAACTGAAACAGCTAAACATGATATCTTCGGTCTTGAAGTTCCACTTCACGTACCAGGTGTACCTGACGAAGTGTTAATGCCTGAACAAACTTGGGCTGATAAAGCTGCTTACAAAGCAAAAGCAATCGAACTTGCAAATGAATTCAAAGCTAACTTCAAAAAGTTCGACAGCGTATCTGAAGACATTATTAACTTAGGCGGTCCAATCGCTTAAATTAAAACTTTCTGTTGGAATAACCCTTTACTCATATGAATAAGTGTCGTGTAACCGTAAAGTTTCGCGTACTCACCGACAAAACCCAATGCGGCTTAACGGTTACACACACTTACATAAAAAAGAAGCTTACGTGAAAACGTAAGCTTCTTTCTATATCTTATATAAAGTGAAACGCTAATCTCTTCATCTGTGACCTAGATTATAAAATTACAGCTTCGAATATATACATTATATCCCTACTCACTACATCTCTCGGGTTTCACATCGTATGGGGCTAAAAAAGGCCCTGACCGCTTCTATTCGTGACTGGATCATCTATTCCATCTAAAAAGAAGTCTTTTATCTTTTTAGCTCTTTGTTAGTTCTTTCTCATCTTTCATGCTATAGTAACCTAAATTCACAACGATTAAGAAATACCCACCCATAATCCCTACTGCAAACGCCCACATAACCATGTGGTGCTCAATTTCGTACATAATAATAGCACCCAAAATGGCAGCTGCAAAACGGTTAAACATACCGAGTGTCGGTGCTTTCGTCTTCTTTACAATACTATCTCCAAGCTTCTCAATTCTTCTGCCTAAAAGCCAAACGCAATACATACTTACAATAAGCCCAATTCCAGCGCCTAAAAAGTGTGCTGAAAACGGTGTTAACATCCAACCTAGTAACAAAATACCTAGTATATAATACGATTGGATTTTAAATGATCTTAGTGACATACTAATCATGCTGTACCTCTCTTCATTCGTTCTTATCTATCCAACAAAAAATTTCTTTCAAATTCATATTCCTTACATTCATTTCATTCAAATTAAAAACAACATAAACAGTATGTTTATGTTGTTTAAATGTTTTTAGAAAATAATATTATACAAGATTTCAAACATCATATTCTCATATTTTGTGACGGTTTTTCAAACTTTTTTCGTCCATTTATGAAAAAAATGATATCAATCTATGATCATACGGATATGATGTAATAAGCACACAAATAAAGGGGGCGTCTAATGATTTATTTTTTAATGGCTCTCATTCACCTCATTATCCCTGCACTTATTGGACTTTCATTGTATTGGTACACGAAAAATCATAGCATTTTTTACGCTGTCCTCGGTGTTCTTCTTCCAGGTATTATTCTTATTACACTCTTCCGTATTCCATTTTTAAACTTAATTCCACTTATTACTGCTATCTTGTTTCTCATCTTCTTACCAAAAATAAAAAAATAGGAAAGCAGATCATAGGTGATCTGTTTTCCTATTTTGATATAGGTTCCCCTGCAATAGAATGAACTTTTACTTTCTCCGATTTCACAAACCATAGACCGACAAAAATGATAATTCCACCGATGATTTGTTGAAACGATACATATTCATTTGCCCAGACAGCTGCAAATAGAACCGCTACAAGCGGCGTTATATACATATATACCATCGTATGTGACGCCCCAATTTTTTGAACACCAACATACCACATTACTAGACCAAATACTGTTACAAAGAAAATAGAATATAGTAAAGCAAATAGTGTCATTCCGTGAGTAATGTGAAATGGCATGACAAACACATGTGGACCACTTAACAATAATAGCGGAATCGCACCCACTAATGCAGACCATGCAGTAACACGTAATGCTGAATATTTTTTAATTAATGGTCCTGCTAAAACAGGATAAAGCCCCCAGCATATTGATGTAATAAGTCCAATTCCATTGCCATAAAAAGAACTAGTAAGTGAATGTCCTGCTACTAAAACTAAGGCTGCACCAACAAAGGCAGTCATAGAACCGATTAACTTTCGAGAAGAAAACTTTTCTTGTTTCAAGAAAATCGCAAATGCAGTTGTAAAAATAGGTGAAATAGAAATGAGTAAAGAGGCATTTGTAGCGGATGTATATTTGACAGTTTCCATAAATAACGTTTGATACAGTACAATACCTACAACGCTAACGATAATTAATCTAGGTATATCCGTTCGCTCCATATAAACCGACTTTTCAATACAAAAGGTAAGGAGTAACAGAAGCGGTGCCGCCGCCATCATACGAAGTGCAGTAAACTCAATTGCTGTAAATTCTAAAAGTCCATACTTCGCAATTGTATAGTTAATCCCCCAAATAATAACAACACTTAAAATTAATAACTCAATTCCCCATCTTCTCATGCGTATCCCCTCCGCAAAGAAGATTATACAGAAAATTCAATCACATGTACATTTCATTATGTGAAAAAATCTTTTTATTATATGAAACGTTTTGGTAAATGAAATTATATCGTCGATTTTCTGAATATATCGGCGCAACTCCATTTATATCAGCGATTTTTTCAATATATCGACTTATCGACAATAATAGCGACTTATAAAATAAAAAAAGTGAGTCCAAAATACATTTTGGACTCACCTTTACTATACTCGAACGTGTAATTTCATATTTGGATTATAAAACTGGCTTGGGCTCTTCAACTGAAAAGTTCCTCCACCTTCATGCCAATCAACCGTTAACTTATCGTCCATAAATACAAGCTTTGTACGATCAGCGATAAAATTCATTGTGCTTGATTCAATATCCACATCGCGCTCATCTTTCTCTGCTACAGCTACTAAATCGATGATTCCGCTCATAACACAACCGCAACCTTCATTATCATAAAATAACTTTATATATTTCGCTTCACTTGGAATCGTATCCATAATCTTTTTATATGCTGCTTCTGTTACAGTAACGTACATATGTTAATCTTCATCCTCTCTTCTCTTATCATTCATATATTGTATCACCATTTTTCTTAAAAGTTATATACAGAAAATTAAGACTAATATACAATGTATGTGATAAAGTTTCAGCAATCGAGCTTTTATGAGTAGTTCATGCAGGAGAAAGGATGTTTACTATCTGTCTTCAAACTACAACGATATCCCATGTTATTAGGTGTATTTAGTAGTTTCTTCATTTCTAGCGGAATGCTATTACAGCATGTACTTCCCTATTCTCCTTCTATTAGCTGGATTCTAGGTTTTATTTGTTTCCTATCCGCTTCTTATTTTGCTACGAAGAATACAAACAACTCATAAAGCAAGAATCATCTTAAGGAGGATTATCAAACATGCCAGCCTTAAAAAAAATAGAGCAATCACTCGATCACTTATTCCAAATTGAAAAATACGGAAAAGATAGTGCCTTTAGTCGATTTATCCCAGCCGTATATGATCCTATCAAATTTCCTTGGCAACAATTTTTCGAAGCAAATTTTGTAGATTTATGTAACGGCCTTATGATGCACGGATCTGAAAATGTAAACAAAGTATTTTTAGCTGTATTCCCTACAGATGACGTTCTTGAAACATTCATTTCACAATCCACACCCGGTGATTTACTCTTTATGCACCATCCCCTTGTAATGGAGTGCGGTGATCCGCTTGGAAGATCAGGCCGCGGTTTCATACCAATTCCTGAAAAATATTTGCAAGGAATAAAAGAAAAACAACTTTCTATATATACATGTCACGTACCAATGGATTTTCATCAAACACATGGAACGAGTATTTCAATTGCAAAAGCATTAAACTCTACTGTAGTGGACGACTTTGCATATGGAGGTCCAGAGCAAGAACCAGTTGGCCTTATTTGTGAAATAGATGAAACATCAACAGAAGCACTCCAAAAACATTTAAAACAACTCTTCCAGATTCCTTACACAGACTTCGAAGGTAAACGACATGATTCCATCAAAAAAATCGCAATTATCGCTGGATGTGGCGATGTTGTATCTTTAATGAAGGAAGCAGAAGAAAAAGGTGCTGAAGCATATATTACAGGAGAAATCCATTGCCATATCGACAATGATTACGGCAGACATAAATACTCGCTCATTATGGATTATGTAAAAGAAACGAATATGTCTCTAATTGGTGTGTCACACTCTGCCTCTGAATATTTAGTGAAAGAGACATTGATGTATGATTGGTTTAAAGAGAATTTTGATGTGGATGTTATTTTGCTTCCGCAGGAGAAATGGTGGCTCTAACGCTATCATTTTTTAAATTTATATACACAATACAATCGACCACAGAAAAATAGAGAAATGCGAAAGCACCACCTGTACCAACGTAAATGCTTTCGTTGTGCCGGAAAACGAACCTACTGGTAGCACCGAGTTTACTGGTGCTACCAGTATTACAGCATGAATATATATTCTATTTTTCTAATCACTGACATATAGCAATTCATTTCATAAAAAAAAAGACCCGAGATTCGGGTCAACAAATAGAAATATAAATGAACTACAACAAATAACAGACAAAGCCATTATATATTTTTCATAGTAAAACATCCATTATTTTCTTTTTACACTATCAATATATTATTTTTCGTTATCGTCCTCTTTGTTAGAACGTCTACCTAAGAAGAACACAAAAACATCACTTCCAAATAAGTGATGTTTTTTGTAGTTAATGCAGTGGTAACATAACTTCAACCGTCGTTCCAACCCCAACTTCACTTTCAAAACTCATTTTACCGTTGTGGTCTTTAATAATTTTTTCTGTAACTACTAAACCTAGACCAGTTCCTGTTTCTTTCGTTGTATAAAAGGCTTCATTTAACTTTGGAATTTTATCTTTCGGAATGCCGCATCCCTCATCTTTCACTTGAACGATGATTCCATCTTTTACAGTAACTTTAATCGTAATTGTTCCGCCAACTGACATTGCTTCAATTGCATTTTTGATTAAATTAAAAAAGACCTGTTTTAATCGTTTTTCATCACATGTAATTGATGGTAAGTCTTTACTGTAAATACCCTGTATGTGGACTCCTTGTTTTAAAGCAGGCTTTTCCATAACTCGAATAACATAAGAGATAATTTCTTGTATGTTATGAGTTTCTGATTCTAGTGATTTAGATTTCTCAAATCCACTAAGTTCTGTAGCAATTATATGAATCCGATCTACTTCTTGTTTCATAATATCACTATAAATTTGTAACTACTCAGCCACCTTTCGGTGTCTTTTTTAAATTTTACTAGTTTCATATGCCTCCCATTTGTAAATACTGAGTATATCAAACAGGGGAGGTGAATCTTATGGTCGATCGAAAAATTATTTTAGATACATATAAAAAAGGACCTGAAGCTGTTATTTCTTTATTTGAAGAAACATTTTCTAAGTTAGAAAAACGTATACAAGAACTAGAAAATGCTTCAAAAAAAAACTCCAAAAATAGTCATAAGCCACCTTCTACAGATGGTTTGGGTAAGCCCGTTACAAAAAGTTTGCGCAAACCGTCTCATCGTCAAACGGGTGGCCAGTTGGGCCACAAGGGACATACTCTTGGTTTGACAGCGACTCCAGATCATACGATTACACATTCTCCTACATATTGTACTTGTTGTCATACTTCCTTGAACCACGAGCCTGTAAAAGGGTATCGCATTCGCCAAGTGTATGACTTACCACCTATTCAGATCGAAGTGACAGAACATAAAGTAGAACAGAAAGAATGCCCACATTGCCATTCTATCCAAGAAGCCCAATTTCCTTCGACAGTATCTCGTCCTGTTCAATATGGTCCAAATATAAAAAGACTGATTCCCTATTTAACGCATTATCAATGCATTTCTTTGAAGCGAACAAAAGAATTCTTTCAGGATTGTTTTGGACATTCTATAAGCGAAGGAACCCTGGTAAATCATACACAGGCTTTCGCTTCTCAATTGCAGCCATTCATAAAAGAAGTAAAGGAAAAGATTCTGCAGTCTCCTGTTGTCCATTTTGATGAAACTGGTATGCGTGTAGAAAACAAAACACAATGGTTACATACTGCCAGTACACCGGAGGTGACATTGCAACATATTCATCAAAAACGTGGAAAAGAAGCAATGGATGCTGGAGAAATCTTGCCATCTTTTTCTGGAATTGCGATGCATGATGGTTGGAAATCGTATGATGCGTATACAGATTGTCGTCACGTTTTATGTAATGCCCATCTCTTACGAGATTTACAAGGAATTATAGATAGTACTGGAGAACAATGGGCACAACAGATGCAGAAATTTCTAACGCAAGCGTTGACGATGAAAAAGCAATCCGAAGGTACCATGCCAAAAGCGACGCAAAAGAATCTGTTTATTATGTATCAATCCATATTGAAAGAACAACAGATTCTTTCCACGAAACAAAAGAAGAAAGGAAAGCAGACGCCTTCTCAAAATTTATGGAATCGCTTCGTCAAGTATTCTGACAGAATTCTAGCGTTTTTAGAACATCCAGCCATTCCATTTGATAACAATCAAGCAGAACGGGATATTCGGATGACGAAAGTAAAACAGAAAGTGTCTGGGACTTTCCGAAGTAAGAAAGGCGCAGAATCTTTTTGTCAGATACGAAGCTTTATGAGTACCATGAAAAAACAAAAACAATCGGTCTTACAAGCGATAAACCAAGTCATAGAAACTAGAACGGTTCCTTGGAATAACACGACTTCATAAGAGAATTTCTCTATTTGGCATAGATTCTTTCTCTGATTGGAGTATTTTCTTTTCATGTTTTCGAATCGGAAACATGTATTTGGCCTGTTTTTTTATTTGAAGAAGCTGAGTAGTTACATAAATTTTATCCTCTGGATGCTTGTCTGCTTGTTTATTCACAAGTTTTTTTAAGTTTGCTAAAGGTCTTCTAATCTTATAACCAATAACCGTTGCCATCTTTCCAACAGCTGCTAGTTTTTCTGTCTGTTTTATTTCTTTGTCCATCATCTCAAGCGTACGAACGTAAGACTGAACCCTTAAAAATATAATCCAACATATGATAGTAAATACGCTATATAATGCCATTGGGATTAAAACGAGAGAAGATTGAATAATGATTCCTGTAAGAGCATACTTTCCGATAAGTATCGCTGGAACTAACCAGAAATATCTTTTATTCACAAAGATTGGTGCAAACAAAATAAAAAATCCTTCTACTATATTTCCACCGTCAAATTCTGCATCGCTACCATAATAAATCATAATGTTATGGATACAATCTAATACATTATAGCCAATTAGAATAATATACTTTACCGCAAAAGCATTCTTCCATTTCATAAAGTATATTCCAATGCAAAACAATACCACCATCAAAAAGTAAAGCCATAAACCTAAACCATCTTCAAACTCTCCTACACCTTCTTGCTCTCCACCGATTAACGGTACGATAAATTCATAGGCAAGATCATATACGAAAAATATAATAAAAAATAAACTTAAAAATGCTTTCAGCGCCTTTATTTCTTCATTTTTAAATATATAGCCTTTATTCATATGGTAACTCCTAGCTTTTCTTCCACTTGGATTTCAGTATTTCCACACTTCCTTGGGAGAATGATGTCTATTCTCGTTCCAGTATCTTTTTCACTTGAAATATGCAACTCACCAAGGTGCTCGGCGACAATTCGATTCGCTACCGTCAGTCCCAGACCAATTTTATCTTGTTTCGTTGTATAAAAGGCCTCTGTAACACGGGGTAAGTTTTCTTGCTTAATACCATGACCATTATCGATCACACTGATCATTACATATTCTTTCCCTTTATTTTCTAATTGTAAATGTAATATGCCACCTTGTCCCATTGCCTCTAAAGCATTTTTTATCGTATATAAAAAGACTCCTCTTATTTTTCGTTCATCACATTCAACTTCTATTGTTTTTTCTTCCACATTAGAAATAAACTGAATGTTTAATTCATCTATTTTTTCACGAAGACTTGTTATTACTTGTAATACAATTTTTCCTACATCATGTTTCTTATAAATAGAAGGTTTGCATGTAGAAACTTCCATTAACTCACTTATCATATTATTCATATTTTCTATTTCAAAAATCATACGTTTATAAATAGGATCCTCTTCATGCTTCTCTCGTTGTAATTGCGTAAATCCTTTTAATGAAGCAAGTGGATTTTTAATTTCATGTCCAACCGTCGCTGCCATTTTTCCGATTACTGCTAATTTCTGTGATTCACTAGCAATCGCAATACTTTCCTTTACAGCTGAAAGATATTGTAAAAATCGGTTTAAAATGATATATGCAGCTATTAACATAAGTGTATACATAATAAGGAACATAAATGCTTTTACTTCCTCTAATACAAATAAATAAATTAAATATTTTCCTACAATAGAGGAAAGTAAAAACACATAGAATTTTTTATTTAAAAATATAGGTACAAAGAAAATGAGAATAATTTCTATTATATTTGTCGCATCAAACGCCGCCTTATTATAAAAAACATACGAAAATATATTAGCGAGTTCTATCCCTATGTATGCAAATATCCATGCATATTTAACAAGGTTTGCCTTCTCTTTTTTCATTAAATATATATTCACGCACAGTATTGCTACTCCGCAAATAACTTGCCATATTATATTGTATCCCTTATCCATTATTGATTTATCTTCTAATACGATTGCATAGAAAATTTGATATACAATAACAATGACATATAACACCCATAAAAGGATTTTTGCATTTCTTTCTTCTTCTTTATATGATAGAAAACTTTCTTTCACTTCAACACCCCTTCAAAATAATATCTCGAAGAATACCATTTATTATAATAAATGATTTTCATAGACAAACAAAGATAAATCGAACATTTGAGGAAAATCGTACCAAAAACGCAATATATTTAGACTATATACAGAGCATAAAATCTATGATCATTAATACGTATATTATGGGAGGTGTTTTTTATGGATGGCAAAAAAAATAAAAAGATCGAACAACTCCAATCTTTCATGCGTGAAAATGAAGGAAAGGAGATGACAACAAATACAGATATTAAAATTTCAAATGATGAAAACTCTTTAACTGCCAGTGATCGTTTCAGAACGATTAGGCATAGTGCAGGGAACGCCAAATGGACAGTGGGAAGTAAATGATACTTTCTTAACAGGCTCACCACTCCTTTATGATGGATTACTTCTTATCGGCGGAGAGATGGATGATCATTTTCTTAACAAAGCAAGTTCATTTGTCGTAGAATCATATAATCACTTTAAGCCGATTGGCTCCTTCCAAAACGGCTCTTCTATTATTCAATCTTTAAATATCGAAGGAAAGCCTGGTGTTCTAATAGAACAAGACCCTACGAGGCTAGCAAATGAATTTATTAAAGCTATGACAAAACAACGCTTTTGGGATAGAGCATATTCATAAAATAGGGGGAAATTTATGTTTGTTACTGTCGAGAAAGATGTGCATATTTTTGTGCAAGACGTTAATCCTGGTCCAGGTAGTAAGACTGTTTTCTTCGTTCACGGATGGCCTTTAAATCATCAAATGTATCAATATCAACTCAATGTTTTACCAGAGCATGGCTTTCGCTGTATCGCCATGGATATACGAGGGAATGGGCAATCTGATAAGCCATGGACTGGTTACACGTATGATCGATTAGCCGATGATATCGCAATTGTTCTGGAAGCACTTCAAGTAGAGAACGCTACATTAGTCGGTTTCTCAGTTGGTGGTGCTCTTTCTATTCGCTATATGTCTCGCTATAATGGGCGCCGCATTTCTAAGCTCGCATTAATTGACGCTGTCTCCCCCTCTTTCGTTAAAAATCAAGAGTCCCCTTACGGTGTACCGAAAGAACAAGCAGATGCTCTCATTAATCAAATGTATGCTAATTTACCAAAATTTTTAAATGATGTATCTTTATCCTTTTTTAATAGAAACTTAGGGGCTGCAACCCTTGAATGGTTTTCTTATCTCGGTATGCAGTCCGCTTCTTATGCCCTTATAAAAATTTTACAAGCAGCTGCAAATGAAGATGTAACGAAAGATTTAAATAAAATTAACGTCCCAACAAAAATCTTCCACGGCGTTCACGACCAACTAATTCCTTACAAAAGTGCCGAGCTTACGCAACAACGAATTAAAAATTCTCAGTTACATGCTCTTACAAATAGTGGTCATGGTTCACCAATCGATCAAGCGGATGAATTAAATAAAGAACTGATAAAATTTTTACATGCATAACAACTGCAATACAAGAACGAAAGTTAATACAATCGATTTTTCACAAAACATAAAATTCACATATTTCTCACAAATACACAAATAAAACGATTACATTTTCATATATACTAAATGTACAGGTAATACTCCCTAAACCCAGCTTGTCTGGTTACCCCGTTAAATACTATGAAAAAAGAACTTGTATCGTTATACAAGTTCTTTTTGTTTCTTTTATTTAAAGAGGATATCTTTACTATATTGATTTCCGACGAGTAAATCATATTGGAGCATTTTATATTGCTCTAACATTTCTTTTTGTTTCTTTGTTAAATCATTGATTACTTCTCCATTTTTATCAACTTTTAATTCATCTCTAAGCACTGGTATTTCCTTGTAAAATTCCGATAAAAATTGATAAAATAAGGATTTATTTAATCCTGCATAATCAAAAATAAGATTAGAAAAATGAATTGGGCTTACTAAACCTAAATTATCATTTGGCATATCAAAGTTTGCATACATTAATAGCGGTGTTTGCGCCATGGCTAAACGTTCATTCGGTGTTTTTTCATTCGTTATATACCCATTTTCTTTATAAAAAGATTTATTTGTTCCTAATGATGGAAGATGATCTCCAAAGAATACTAATAATGTAGGTCTATCAAAATTATCTAGTTGCTCTATTAAATATTGAAGAGCCTCATCTGAACGTCTTAATCCTTCTGTATACGTCTCTAATTCTCCCTTTGAGTCTTCATTTTCTAGACCGCTAATTTCGATTAGGTTTTCACCAAATCGGCCCTCTGTAAATGGAAAATGATTTTGCATCGTAACTGCATGAATAAATGTAGGTTGTTTTTGTTTCTCTAACTCAGCAATTATCTCTTTACTCATCGCTAAATCACTAATATAATCTCCATCAATATCCACATTTTCCATCGTGTCCTCTGCATTAAACTTATCAAACCCTAACACCTTATATACATCATCACGTTTAAAGAATGTGCGACCAAATGAATGAATTGCACTTGTATAATAACCTTCTTTTTTCAACGCCGTAGGGATTGATGGAATTTCTTTCTTATTTGTAATAACCTGCTGATATGGTATAGAACCTGGCTTTAACAAACTCATTGAATAACTTGTTAATGCCTCAAATTCAACGTTCGCCGTATTTCCCCCAAATGTAGGAGAAATAGTTTGTCCACCAGGAAAGTTTTCTATATAATGATGTAAATTTGGTACAGGATCTTCACTAAAAGAAAGGTTAGTTACTTTCGTCGGATCCCAAAACGATTCACTCATTACAAAAATAATATTCGGTTTCTCTTTTTTCTTTTGGCTCCCTATATTTCCACTATATTGTTTTTTTATATCGTTTGCTATTTGAAGCATATTTTCTTTAGAATAATTTTTTGGTTTTTCCATAACTGTTGTATCTAAATTGCTAATAAACCCAAGTACAAAACCATTTGAAGCATAGTTCTCATTTTGATTCCACAAAACAAAATCTACACCTGATTTTTGAAATACTTTATTCATAAATGTATTCGCAAAATTACCGTACGCATATAGAACAAAAATAGATCCTACTACTAATAAGGCTCTTATTCCTAGATGAATCTTTACATTTTGAATATACCTTCTCATATATATCCCTGCTACAATACAAGCTACGATACTTAAGATAATGACAAAAATATAACTCCAACTAAAATAGTCCATCACCATCGGTATAACAGATTGCATATGCGTAATTTGTGTAAAATCAGAAGGATATAACGGATCACCTCTGAAAATAAGCTTCAAATAATTCACAATACATAAAATGACTAACGTACAGCTCGTTAAAACCATACTTAGAAAAACCTTACCTATTAAATTATATACAAGAATATATATTGCATAAATTACTACAAAACTTAATATAAACTGCATATTATAAAAGTAAATCCAATTCATTGCCTCTATGAAACTCATATTAACTTGCATGACAATATAAAATAACGCTACTGTATGAGCTAGCAAAAATAATATAAAATGCACTCGTAGGGATGCTCTAAGTATAGACATCTCTTTTTTATTGAAATGCGTAATATAAAACGTTATGCCCCATACGAAAATCATCATAACACTTAAAACAAGCTTTTGATTTAAATGATCTTTCATCATGTCTAAATTGAAAACCTTTAAAATCATAAACAGCATAGTTATTACTAATAAAGTCACCATACTACTTATAATGCTAGAAATTAATATATTTCTTTTTGGAAGATGAAAAAGTGTAGAACCATACTTCAATTCATTCCCTCGTTTCTATGTCTTAATTTCCCCCGCATCGAAAGAACTATTTCTATTAAAATAACATATATTACATATTTCGTCTGCATACTTGTTTCTATCATAAATGTATTGTCTTAATATTCCCTTAATCAACAGTTAAATTGTGGCATACAAATTACTCATTCTTGAAAAACTTAATTTCAGCATTCCACTTTATGATATAATAACTATGTTTTGGAAATCCTTAATACTATTAAAGATTTCACATAAAAATACGAAAGAATTAATAAAAAAGGAGTTGCTCATTTTTGCTTACTAAGTTTAAGAGTTTGCCTAAAGCGGTATATGTAATTTTGGCGCTTTCTTTCCTGTTGCACGTTTTTTGTTTAGTAAAACAGCCGGGATTAGATGGAGAGTTAGTCAAAGTAACATATGGTGCAAATGATGCCTTTAACTATTCGTTAACAGCTGAACAACTATTAAAACATGGTGTATTTGGTTATGTGTATTTAGAACCTAGTGAAGTTCCAGGAAAAAATGCATATATTACACCAGGTCAGCCATTACTATTAGCTGGCGCTATGATTATTTCTGATATTACATCAATTCCTTACTATTACGTAGCAACTGTTATTAACATGATCATGAACCTTTGCACAGTGCTATTAGTATTCTTAATAGGAAAAGAATTGTTCGAAAAAAACATTTATGGAATTGTTGCAAGTATTTTATATGCTATTTATCCAAGTAACTATACATACTTCCGTACATTGCTAACAGAAGTTCCATCTATATTCTTATTGGCGTTATGTGTATATGTATTTGTTCTCGCATGGAAATACAATAAAGTGAAATTCCATATATGGTTTGGAATTGTCGTTTCAATTTTACTTATGTTCCGTCCAAATCCAGCTCCAATGATGCTCATTCCTGTTCTTGTTGTGTTATTTACATATGGATTTAAAGACTCCATTCGAATCGGATTGTTATGGTTTATCGGACCTTTCTTTATTATTGGCGCATGGGTTGTTCGTAACTACTTAGCACTCAACCAATTTATTTTATTCTCAACCCAAGGTGCAGATCCACTAATTGCCGGTGCAGATCCATTTAATAAAATTGGATATGAAAATATAGTAAATGAAATGAGAGCTAAAGGCTTAGATGACAAAGGTGCATACGCAAAAGAATTAATCAAGAACGGATTTAAGACGGACTTCACTTATTGGTTCTCTTGGTTCACTGTCGGTAAAACAATTGAATTATTCAAAACAGCTCCTGCTGTAGACCAATACCGTATTCACAACTTTATGCAACTATGTCATAGAGTGTTTATCATCGGTACATTCTTGAGCAGCTTCTGCTTCATGCTAAATTCATTTAAACATAAACGCGTTATGATGCTAGTAGCAAGTTCTATTATTTACATTATCTTCTCAAACTTATTCTTAGCAATTAATCGCTATGGATTTTTCATTAATCCTCTTATGTGCTTAATTCTTGCATACGGATTAATTCACATTGTGCAGAAACTTCCATTCTTCCGCACTAACCAAGCATAATAAGAAAGAGGTCGTCCACCGTTGGACGACCTCTTTCTTATTCCCCACACTTTACACACGGCCAATTTGTCCATTCTGTAATTACACTTTAATTCCGTATGTATGTGTTTCTGTATTTGTCAAAATATCTTTCACAACACTACTCACTGTTTTATGTATAAATGCAAGTTTTTTACAACTATTACTATAACGAAAAGAACCCGCCACAAGACAGGTTCTTTTCGTTATTTTATGATAAAAGAGAAGATGATTAGCATGTGTATTATATACAAGGAAGCAGCCCTATTTTCCATACGATACATACGAGTACTGTAACTACAAAATCAAAAAAATCTAATATCGGGCCTTTTTTCATATTCATATGTAGCCACATATGAAACCATTTTATTTTTGTATATTTATGGATGTTTTTCTTTGCAAATTGGTAAATAAGCATTTGCATGATAAAAAATCCGGCCACAAAAATAAATAATAAGATGAGAAATCCAATCACAAAATTCCTCCTATTTTTGTAGCGTTTTTTCTACTATCCGATTTTTCAAAACCCACTCTTCAAACTGGGCACTTCCAAATTCCCAGCTAAGATCGCGAGCATGTACAGAAAAAACGTAATGACCAGCATATTCGTCCATAAATCTCCCTAACTCTACATCGTCTTTCTGAATACCGTATACTCCAAAATTAAAATACACATCCCATACGTCTTCATTCTTTCTCTTATAAGCAATCGATTCCATATCACATTCTGTCCCGAAATAATCAAGATGTAAATGTACGCTATCATCGTATTCGTTCTCCATTTTATCCCCCCTTATATTTGTACTTCTTTACCTCCAAAAAAATTCCTGCTATCTACACTCACATATGGGCACTTACCTACATATCATGCTTGTAGAGTGACTTCTGGGAGGTGTTATATAGTGAAAAAATTAATCGCGATTTTTTGCATCATATTACTAGCTGTTTTTACTTTTGCTGCTTGTAGTAGTAAAAAAGAAAGTACGAAAGAACAAACCCAAAACATTCGCGTCGGCGAAGTTACCCATTCTCTCTTCTATGCCCCATTATATGTCGGGATTGAAAAAGGATTTTTTAAAGATGAAGGACTAAATATTGACCTACAAACAACAGCTGGTGGCGATAAAACGATGACCGCCCTATTATCTGGCGGAATTGATATTGCTCTCGTCGGTTCTGAAACATCTATTTACGTTCATCAACAAGGAGCGAAAGACCCTGTCATTAACTTTGCACAACTTACACAAACAGATGGGACATTTTTAGTTTCACGTAAAAAACTAGACTCTTTTAATTGGAATGACGTAAAAGGTGTTACATTTTTAGGACAGCGTAAAGGCGGCATGCCGCAAATGGTTGGGGAATACGTTTTAAAGAAAAATGGTATTGATCCTCGCAAAGATACGAACTTAATTCAAAATATCGAATTTGCTAATATTGCAAATGCCTTTGCATCTGGTACAGGAGAGTTTGTCCAGCTCTTTGAACCGACTGCAAGCATATTCGAAAAAGAAGGTAAAGGTTATATCGTCGCTTCATTCGGAAATGAATCTGGTACTGTTCCTTATACAACATTCATGGCAAAAGAAAGTTTCTTAAAGAAAGATAAAGCTGCTGCTGAAAAGTTCACACGTGCGCTCTATAAAGCACAGCAATGGGTTGATACACATAGTCCAGAAGAGATTGCTGATACTGTTTCCCCGCTATTTAAAGACACTTCAAAAGACATTACAGTAAAAGTAATTGAACGGTATAAAAAGCAACATTCTTATGCGACAAATCCACTATTAGATGCAGAAGAATGGAAACAGCTCCAAACTATTATGAAAAACGCTGGTGAATTACAAAAAGAAGTCCCACATGAAGCGCTCGTCAATACAAAAATTGCCGAAAGCGTTATTAAGAAATAGAGGCGAAGTGTATGAGTTTTTTGCAAATACGTAACGTTTCTCACTGTTTTTTTGCAAAAGAGAATGCCAAACTTATTCTTGAAGATATGAGCTTACAAGTGGAAGAAGGCGAATTTATTTCTATACTCGGTCCAAGTGGTTGCGGTAAAACAACGCTCCTCTCAATCATTGCTGGACTACTTGATCCAATTGACGGTATCGTCTTTTTAGATGGTGAACCGATTACAACGAAAACATCATCTATGGGATATATGTTGCAGCAAGATTACTTATTCCCGTGGAAAACGATTGAAGAAAATATTATGCTTGGACTTCATATTCGAAGGATTTATGATGAACAAATGAAAGAACATACTTTAAACCTTTTAAAGCAAGTCGGTCTACATGGGGTAGAAGGACAATATCCTCGTGAACTATCCGGCGGTATGCGTCAACGTGCCGCTCTCGTTCGAACGTTAGCAACTGATCCGAAAATTTTATTACTAGATGAACCATTCTCCGCACTCGATTATCAAACGAAATTAAAACTAGAAGAACTCGTTTTCAACTTACTAAATAAATATAAGAAAACATCACTACTTGTTACTCACGATATTGAAGAGGCGATTGCGATGAGTGATCGTATTTATTTACTTCAAGCGAATCCTGGAAAAATCGCGAAAATCTTTATCGTCCCGGAAAGTATCCGTTCTTTATCACCGTTAGAAGCACGCCATCACTACGATTTCCCAGCCCTCTTTCAAGATATATGGAAGGAGCTGGAACGACTTGGATAATATAAAACAACTACATGAACAATTTCGAAAGAAAGAACGCAGGCGTGCTTGGATTGCTCGCTCATTACAGCTTTTACTACTTATTCTTTTCTTTGCACTATGGGAAATAGCTAGCAAAAAAGAATGGATTGATCCTTTACTCTTTAGCTCTCCTTCGAGTATTTGGGATCTCTTCTTAACGAAATGGATCGACGGTTCACTTTGGGTCCACATATGGACGACATTGCTGGAAACAGGAGTAGGCTTCATTCTCGGAACGGTACTCGGTGCTATTATTGCCACGTTTCTTTGGTGGATGCCACTTCTAGCCCGCGTACTTGATCCTTACCTCGTCGTCCTAAATGCAATGCCAAAAGTTGCACTCGGTCCAATCATCATCGTTATTTTCGGTCCAAACATTTCATCTTCTATCGCAATGGGAGTAATCATTTCCATCATCATTACCATTCTCGTTATTTACAGTGCATTTCAAGAAGTCGATTCTAACTATATAAAAGTAATGGACACATTTGGCGCAAATAAATGGCAATGTTATAAGCAAGTCGTTCTCCCTGCATCCTTTCCAGCAATTATCTCAACGTTAAAAGTAAATGTTGGTTTATCCTGGGTTGGTGTTATTTTCGGAGAACTTCTCGTTTCCAAACAAGGACTTGGCTACTTAATTAGCTACGGATTCCAAGTCTTTAACTTCACACTCGTCTTACTTAGCGTACTACTCACATGTGTTCTTGCAACTCTTATGTATGTATTTGTTGAGGCATTTGAAAAAATTCTAATTGGAAAAAGAAAAAGAAGCTGACTCAAAACAGTGCGCTATAGTCAGCTTCTTTCTTTTACCTTTTATCACACATTTTCGTTTCATTTGTAATGTTTCCATCCGCAACCGTAACTGTATGGAAACAGTCTTTCACACGTACTGTAACGACATTATCTTTTCGATCTATCACATGATAATCATTAAACTTTTCATTCAAAGCACTACGAATTTGCTCCCCTTCAAAAATCGGAAAACCGTGAGACATTACCCAAATGAGACCAGCAACAGCAAGAATCGTTTTCATACGTTTCATTACCTCCTCGAGAGTAAACTTATAGTCCCTACAACACGTGCATTATAATTGTGTCTAAATTGTGACATTTTTATACTAATTCTCTTTTGTGCCTCCAGTTCCTTCTTCTTTTTGATAAAAATACAGAATTTTCAATTTTATCAACATAAGAAAAAACGCAAAGAATTAAAAATTCTTCACGCTTTTCTTTAACGAAACTATATCGAAAGCATAACTCACATTAGTCTCCACTTTGTTGTTCTATCGTTTTCGAAACATCATATAATCCTGACAGCACTTCCGCTCTCATTTTTACAAGCTCAGGGAACTGATAGAAGAAAGCAATTTTCTTATATTTTAACTCTGTTCCTTCTTTCACTTTTTTTGAATCTTGTAAAATGAACGCTGTAAATGTATCTGCGATATCTTCCGTTACATTTGTTGTTCCATATAGCGATACAAAATCATCATGCTTTTCTTTATAAAATTCAATTTGTGCCTCTTCACTTTCTTCTACTTTCTTTTCTGTCCACTCTTGCTCAATTGGTTTCCAAAATTCATTATAAAATTGGTTAATATACGAACTTTTTCTCACACATCCATTTTTCACGAACACCGTTTTACATTTATTTCGATATGATGAAATGTCTTTCTCTTCATCAAACGCCTCTAAATACTTTCTATCCACTGGTACTTGTTTATGTCCAATCGTTAATACGTGAGCCGTTTCATGAATTAATGTTTTCATCACTTCATCTATATTCACCCCAGAATCAAGCACGTCTAAACTAAGCACCCAATCTCTCGGGTCATCTATACTTGGCATGACATGGGCAACAACGCCATCATAACCATCCGTTATTAGACCAAATCCTGTTATATTCTCACGATATTTCACTGGGACGAGAGTGCGATACATGTCCCATAAGGTTTCATGATACTCTCTATCTTGTCGCTGACTTAACAAATCATCTTTTGCTACTTCGTCATCTGCAAAAACTTTATTCAATCTCTTACGATCCAATTTCTCAAAATAAGGATCTACAATTTCATCACCATCGATATAATAAGAAGCTAAAAAGAAATAATTGTCATCCTTTTCTTTTTTCTGTTCCGCCTCTTTCATATTCACACTTTCATACTCTTCTATGTCATAATCTTCTACTTTTTCAAGTTCTGAAAGTCCCTCTATCTTTTTATATACTTTTTGTAATGTTTTATCTCCTATTTGCGTACACTCTTCTTCTGTTTTACAAATTTCTTTTTCTTTCGTAACCTCGATAGCACTATCGCATCCTGCAACTAAACTGCTTGCTATAATACAACACACTAACTTGCCATACAGTTTCTTCATACAATCCCCCATTATTCCATTCTACAAAATATCATAATCATTTTTTTGCGAATATGCGATAATTAATTATAAAAACTCCAAGGAGGCTTCTCATGATTCGTGCAATCTTATTCGACTTAGATGGAACACTATTAGATCGGCGCCAATCTTTAGAACAATTTATTTATGAGCAATATAATCGCTTCTCCTCACATTTGATGAGTATAGAGAAATCAGAGTATTGTTCTCGATTTCTTGAACTCGATAATAATGGCTATACGTGGAAGGATAAAGTATATGCTACTCTCCTTTCCGAATACAACATTACTACTTTAACGCAAGAGCAACTACTACACGACTATATTACAAACTTCCAACATCATTGTATTCCTTTCAAAAACACGCATGAACTACTTCAACAGTTAAAACAGCGAAACATTAAAATTGGTATTATCACAAACGGTTTTACTGAATTTCAGATGAGCAACCTTCGAGCACTACATATACATACGTATACAAACACCATTCTCGTTTCAGAAGCTGAAGGAATTAAAAAACCTCATCCTGAAATTTTCGAACGTGCTTTGCAAAGACTAGATGTGAAGGCAGAAGAATGTCTTTATATTGGAGATCATCCAGAAAACGATGTGCTTGGTTCTGAACAAGTAGGGATTCTTGGTGTTTGGAAAAAAGATTCGTTTTGGGGTGATTTTAAGCATTCACGTATCGTAGATGATTTGTTGGAGGTGCTTTCGTTTTTAGAGGTGGAGGTGGAGATAAAAATACAATAATAGTAATTAAATTATATCAACAATTTTCACAATATATTGATTTACCGACAAAAAATAATAAGAGGAGGCAGTTGTTCAAAAACGCCTCCTCTTATTATTCATATACTGTAAACTGCGGTTTACTCGGATGATCTTTTACTAGCGCATCATCTGGAAACTTTGAAACTTTTTGATATACGGCAATGTCGCCGATACACCCTGCTGTTAGTAGAATTCCTAAAAATGAGAGTGGCTCCAGATTCATAGCTAATCCCAATACAATTGGCAAAATTCCAGTTGGTAAAAACGGAAGCATTAACACTTTCTTCATTTGCTTTACTGTAACCGCCTGTTTAGAATGAGCATATGCAACACCTAATTTCCAATTAACGCCCCATTTTAGTTCACTCCACGGAACACCTCCGATATAGCGAAAGCCAATTAAATGTATCGCTTCATGAATACAAACGAGAACAATCATTGCGATAATAAAAAGAAACATCGTTAATAATGTAACTTCGACTTGAACCCCACCTGAAAGAAATATATGCAAATAACCAATTCCAAACGACAAAGCAATTATTATAAAAAATAAAGAAAAGTTTAATTTAACCATCGAAACAGTAACAGTCGTTTCTTTTCTTTTATCCATCTTCCCCCTCCTAAAATGTAAATATATCTTTACAAAATTGTATAATATCCCCAAAATAATGTAAAGATATGTTTACATTTATTCTTACATACAAAAAAAGAAACCGGCTACTTTACTTCGTAAAACAGCCGATTTCTTCTATATGTTTCATCGTACGCGCTAATACGTCATCGCGCATTATAAAGCTAAATTTTCTATTCGTTTTAATGTTGTCAGGAATGTCTTTTAATAAAACAGACCCTTTCGTTTCTTCGTAATGCGTATGTTCTTCTACCGCACTAATTGTTGCAAAATAAATGTTTTTAATGATTATTTTGTCTTTTCCAGATACTTTGTATTGTCCTAAGTAAGTTAAATCAGAAACTATGCCGCCGGTTTCTTCATGAACCTCTCGAACTGCCGCTTCTTCCGGTGTTTCCCCTAGTTCTACTTTACCACCTGGAAATTCAAGACCGCGACGTAAATGATGCGTTAATAACCATTGATCCCCGTACCGGCATACAACCCAAACATGCTTTGGCTCAGGAGAAAATGGATAACGTTCAAACGATAATTGTACAGTGTTGTGGTAATAATCTTTAAATTTGTACATGCCATTACTCCCCTATTGATGGTTACAAGTTTTTCCTACCACAAATTGTAGCATATTCTCGCTTTTCTGCATAATATTATCCAATTACAATCCATTGATTATTCCCATTTGTGCGACTAATTCTTTCGTCTCATGATTTCCTAAATCGTAAATCATTTTATATGCTTTTTGTAGTTGTTCATCATATCGGTCATTATTTGAATCGTGATGATACTCAACAAATGGAACGTGGGAGCGTACAAATGACCCTAAATCTTCTACATATGCTTGATCAAAGTGCTCTCTTAATTCCGTAATTTCCTCATCATTTGCGGAAATCTCAAAATTATACGTATCCGCCGTCTTCACTTGTGAAATTTGACCGTTTCCTATTGATATATAATATGTTTTTTTCGTCTCCATGTAACACCCTTCTTTCATCCTTTTATTTTCTATTGTTTTCATCAATTACAAAATTATGTAAAATAAAGAAAAGGAGGGATTTTATGTTCAAAATATTAATTATCGGTATTATCATCGTCCTAATCATCCTCGTACTCTCCGTCATGACAATTAATAAAGGCTATGCTTATAAACATTCCGTCGATAAACTAGAAGACAATCCTTATACAAAAAAGAATAAGGAGAATTCCTAATATGCTTCGTATACTTCGCATCATAGTAGCACTCACTGTGATCGTTATGTCGGCAATTGGATTATATACAGGTCAAAATAATTCTTTACCTCTTTCACAATTTCTATTAGGGGCTTTAATGTTTCTCATCGCATTTGAACAAATAAAGAAAAGGGAATCAGCAACTGGACTTATTTGTATTATTGCCGGTGCTTTCATTTGGATTGTTCTCATTATTACCTACATAAAATAGAGGAGGTCTTTTATGCTAAAATGGGGACGGATTACTTTATCACTTATTGCCTTATCTATAGCAATCTATGGATTTTTTACTGGTAATAGAGAAATAATCCCTTATATGTTCATCTTTTTAGGAGGTATGGCCCTCACCATAAGTTTAGAGGAAATATTAAAACAGCAAACAGGAGGTAGTGTGCTCGCTCTACTAGCAGGAGCCGCTGCTTTATTT
Organism: Bacillus sp. FSL K6-2944; assembly: GCF_038005385.1. NCBI lineage: Bacteria > Bacillati > Bacillota > Bacilli > Caryophanales > Bacillaceae > Bacillus > Bacillus sp. FSL K6-2944. The sequence goes on from NZ_JBBOTE010000001.1 coordinate 3,589,946, forward strand.
ATTGGTTTCACAGAAATATTCTAGTAAATGGTCTAAAGGGGGCTATACGATGCTAACTCTAACTATATTACGGATTTTTTTAGCATTTTTCATGCTTCTCTTACTCACTCTAAGCACTTATGTCCATTTTACCGATAATTTTTCACTTCTCCCATACGTACAATTTATTCTCAGTTGTTCCTTTATTCTTCTAGGAATTAATGAGTATCCCGTATTTTTTCGTTTCTAGTCTCATATTCTTCTTTTTAATATCAAACTCTTTCGCTACATGTAGAATAAAATTTCGATCAATTTAGCATTTATAATTATTTTCTCTCAGTAACTATTTCTTTCTACTTAAGGGGGATTCCATGTTAAAAAACATTCAAATTATAATCGCCACTATCGCTCTTTCTCTCGCCCTATTTAGCTTCTTTACAAACTTCACTATTCTTTTACCTTACGTGTTTATCCTTTTAAGTATTATGTTTATCCTTTTTGGAATTGATGAAATGAAGAAACGGGAAAAAGCAAAAGCATTTGTTTATTTTCTCGGTTCTGCCTTTGTTTTATATGTTGGAGTATCTAATATATTTTCATAAAAAAGAAGAGTATGTTCGCTCTTAGTACAATAAAAAAACTGCCCTTTCACAGGCAGTTTTCCTTTTTATCCAAACACTTTCTCAAGTTCATCTTTATCTTGGCTTAACCAGAAGTTCATTAAGCGTTGTGCTCCTTCTAAGTCGTGAAGCTTCGCTTGACCACATTGTGTTTCATTTGCAGCTGGAATTTCTGTAATTTGAACCGCATCTTTTAATGTTAGTTCTAATAAATCAATGATTTCTCGTACTGTCGGTGTTCCGCTTACTACAAGATAATATCCTGTTTGGCAGCCCATCGGTGAAATATCGATAATATCAAAATGCGGATAACGATCAATATATTTACGTAAATTAAATGCTAATAAATGCTCTAACGTATGAATAACATCTGGTTTCATTGCTTGTTTATTCGGTTGGCAGAAACGAATATCAAATTTATTTACAATACCGTCACTACCTACATTGTGAACTCCGCAATGTCTTACATAAGGTGCCTTTACAATCGTATGATCTAATTCAAAGCTTTCTACTGATGGCATACAACATCTCTCCCGCTTTTAATTTAATTCCGTTATATCCAATATGATATAACGGAAATGCACATTAGTAAAGTATTATGTACAGTCGTGCTATAATACTTTAAGAATATGCTGAAAAGGAGACCGTTATGAAACAGATTTTTATTGGGATTATACGCTTTTATCAAAAATTCATTTCTCCGATGACACCACCAACATGCCGTTTTTATCCGACTTGTTCTCATTACGGATTAGAGGCGTTTCAAAAACATGGTGCACTCAAAGGTTTTTGGCTTACTTGTAAGCGTATATTAAAATGTCACCCTTTCCACCCGGGAGGATTTGATCCTGTCCCAGATAAAAAGGATGACAAAGTAAATTCTTAATTGTCGTAACCATTCACAACTAAATCTAATTTTCCTGTTTCAGGATCGATAACAAGACCGTGAACAGGTACTTCTTCTGGAAGTAACGGATGGTTGCGAAGTATCGATACGCTATGTTCTACACTTTCTTCTACACTAGAGAACCCTTGTAGGAATCTTTCTAAATCGATTCCAGAATAACGGAGTGTATCTAATTTCTCATTTGTTATACCGCGCTCTTTCATCTTCTCAATTGTACTGCTTGCCTGAATTTTTGCCATACCGCAATCGTGGTGACCAACTACACAAACTTCATCAGCACCAAGTTCATATACAGCAACTAAAATACTACGCATAATACTTCCGAATGGATGTGAAATAACAGCGCCTGCTACTTTAATAATTTTCACATCGCCGTTACGCATATTCATCGCTTTCGGTAATAGTTCAACAAGTCGTGTATCCATACAAGAAATAATTACCATCTTTTTGTTTGGAAATTTCCCCGCTACAAACTCTTCATACTTTTTCTCTTCAACAAATTTCTCATTGTACTGCAAAATCTCTTCTAATGACTTCATAGTAAGGAACCCTCTTTTCTCTCATTTACACTACATAAATAGTGTACCAAAATATGAAAAACTCAAAAAGGATATCGCTTTATAGTAAAAATAAGATATTTTCAGATAATCGACATAATTCTTTCAAAATATACACACAGCTTTGTAACAAGTTTCACATACTTTAAACGTATTTTCACTATAAACTGATTGTAGATAATGTAAAAAAGGAGTGAATATTTATTATGTCCGACGTTCTGTTACTGAGTCGTTTTCAATTTGCAATTACTATTTTTTATCACTTTTTATTTGTACCTTTGACAATCGGACTTGTTATTTTGGTGGCATGTATGGAAACTCAATACGCCCGCACATTGAATCCAACATACCGCAAAATGGCAAATTTCTGGGGTAAATTATTTACAATTAACTTCGTAATGGGGATTATAACCGGGATTACAATGGAATTCCAATTTGGAACAAACTGGTCTGAGTACTCCAAATATATGGGAGACATTTTCGGATCACCTCTCGCAATCGAAGCACTTGTTGCCTTCTTCTTAGAATCTACTTTCATGGGAATATGGTTATTCGGTAAAGACAAAATTTCACCAAAGTTCCGTGCCTTCTGCATGTGGATGGTTGCACTTGGAACAAATATTTCCGCCCTTTGGATTATTACAGCAAACGGCTTTATGCAAAACCCTGTTGGCTACGTAGTACGTAACGGCCGCGCTGAATTAAATGATTTCTGGGCACTCGTTACGAATCCATACGCTTGGAATATGTTCTTCCATACTGTAGTTGGTTGTTATATTGTTGGTGCTTTCTTCGTTATGGCAATTAGTGCCTATCACTTATTACGTAAAAATGAAGTTGAATTCTTCAAAAAATCATTTAAGTTCGGCTTAATGTTAGGCTTATTCGCCGCAACAATTACACCGTTTATGGGACATCAATCTGGTGTATCAGCAGCTAAATATCAACCCGCAAAAGGAGCTGCGATGGAAGCAGTTTGGGAAACTGGAAAAGGACAAGGCTTCTCAATTGTTCAAATTCCTGATGTAAAAAATGAGAAGAACTTTGAATTCCTTACGATTCCAAAACTCGGAAGCTTCTTCTACACAAATTCATTTGATGGCGAAATTGTTGGTTTAAAAGATATTCCGAAAGATGAACGTCCAAATGTTAACCTCGTGTATTATAGCTTCCGCTTAATGGTTGCACTCGGTATGTTCTTTATGGCATTAACTTGGTATGGCTTCTATTTAAACCGAAAAGGAAAACTAGAAAACTCAAAACGTTATTTAAAAATTACAATATGGTCTGTCTTACTTCCTTATATTGCGATTAACGCAGGATGGATTGTCGCTGAAGTAGGTCGCCAACCATGGACAGTATATAAACTAATGCGTACAGCAGAATCTGTATCGCCTATATCTGTCCCGCAAATTTGGTTCTCATTAATTAGTTTAATTTTATTCTACACTTTACTTTTAATCGCAGACGTATACTTAATGCTGAAGTTCGCGAAAAAAGGACCTGCCGCATTAGAAGAACCTGCTACTGAGGGAGGTGTGGCTCATGTCTCATGATATGCTTGCAATCATCTGGTTCGGTTTATGGGGCGTGATTTGGACAGTTTACTTCATTCTTGACGGGTATGCACTTGGTAACGGAATGATTTTTCCCTTCGTTACGAAAGACCGACAAGAACGAAATCAATTACAAGAAGCAATTGGCCCGTTCTGGGGCGGTAATGAAGTATGGTTAATTACAGCTGGTGGCGCAACATTTGCTGCCTTCCCAGTCACATATGCTAATATGTTTAGTTATTTATATACACCGTTATTCTTAGTATTACTTGCACTATTTGCTCGTGCCGCTGGACTGGAATTCATGCATAAAGATGATTCACCAATTTGGCAAAAAACTTGTAAATGGGCATTTGCAATTGGCAGTTTCTTAATCGCCTTTTTATTCGGTGTTACATTTGCTAACTTGTATTACGGACTACAAATCGGAAAAAATGGCTATGAAGGAAATTTACTTAGCTTACTAAACCATTACGGTATATTAGGTGGTCTTTTCTTCACTGCTATATTTGTCGTATCCGGTGCCCTTTGGGTCATGATTAAAACGACTGGTGAAGTATCTGATCGTGCTTATAAAATCGCAAGACCGTTTTCAATGGCAGCTGCTATCATTTTAGCTATTTTCTATGTAGCGACTGCTAATCGAACAAACTTATTCCAAAACTTTACGGAATATCCGGTACTATTCATTCTTCCAGTACTTGCAATGCTAATGAGTGTACTCGCACTAATTATGGTGTACAAACATAAAATTGGCCTTGCATTCACATTCGTTTGCCTAACAATCGCAATGTTTATGACAACTGGCTTTGCAGGTATGTTCCCAAGAATGTTACCATCTCGTATTAACGATGCATACAGTACAACGTTATACAACGCAGCTGGTAGTCAATTAAACTTAAAAATTATGTTCTTCGTTGCAATGATCATGGTACCAATCGTTATTGGATATCAGCTTTGGAGCTACAGTATATTTAAAAATAAAATTCATAAAGACTCTGCTAAAGGGTATCACTAAGGTAAAAAAAGACACTTCATTTGAAGTGTCTTTTTTATACGTATGATTTTCGATAAGATGTTATATTTCTAATCTAACAACTATACTACAGAAGAATCATTAACAGCTCACAGCTAGATTGTATCATAGGGCAACTTCATCATTTTATGCAATTTTACATACTGTACTATAAAGTAAACTGTATCCCCTGATCATTCGCATCATTATCCCATACATCAGCTGTACTAATCCCGCTAAACGTTTGTACTTTCATTCCTGTATTTGATGATCCCGATCCATTATAAGCCTTCGTCTTTTCAATCGGCTGTACGTTATATTTGTCACCTACATTAATTGTTCCATTGCAGTTTTCAATAATAACACCTTCCACAACTGCCGGCATTTTGTCACCCACTTTCATTTCTTTACTTTTATTTTATGAAAATCGCCTAGAAAAATAGCATGTTTCAATAAGAAAAAGCACTCAATTTGAGTGCTTTTTCTTTAAGCATAAAGACAAGTTTGGAGACAGTTGACTTCTTCAAAATTTTATTAGGGGTAATATTTTGAAAAAGAAAGCCTTTCATATGTAGGGTAACACCACTGGAATATATAGTAAATTGATAATATTTATACGGAAGATTGCTAATGTTTAGTATAGATAGTTTACACTATGCTAACAGTGTAAACTATCTATACTAATAAAAAAAGGTGCCTTCAAAAAAGACACCTTTCAAAAACAGACACTATAAAACAGAATTATTTATTGTTATACGATTGTTAGATACAAAAAGTAGAGGGAAATGTTTGTATGAAATTCTGCTTTATAAAGTCTGTCTACAACTTATATTGTAATCCTCTTCATTTGAAAAAAAATATAATATGCACAATTGCATACAAAAAGAAAAAGCACTCTACTGAGTGCCTTTTCAACCATTTTACTTTTAATATATCGCTTTGAATATATTGTAACATACGTATCTATATATTTTATTGAGAAAATTCAAAATCCTTTTTCTTTCATTTTCACTTATAAAATCATGTAATATAAAAGGTATGTCAAATTCTTATACAAGTTGAGGTGTACTATATTTATGATGTATTTCGGAATTATTCCTCTTATATTATTTATTATTTTTCTTATCTCATATTTAAAAGATCCGCGAAAAATAATAAACGGCTTTTTATTTAATGCCTTTATCTGTTTTTTCCTTCTTTTTTGTGTGATTGTATCATTGAACTCAGATAGTGATGTCCTACGCTACATTATATTTTTACCTTTTTTAGCACTTCTCATTATGCTTCCTTTCGGTATTGTTGCTTTAATGTTTGGGCTATTTCTTAATGCTAGAATTTTAATGAAGCGAGAAGGACGACGGTTCACTAACTGTTTAACACTCCTTGCTGCTTTAGGGATGTTATTCTTTATGTTACTCCCTATTATAAATCCAGCAAGTTTGGTTTCATCGCATTTAGAGCCTATTTTTGCAGCTATTTCTCTTATAAGCATATATTTCTTTATACACTTATCTAACTTCTTAAGTGCATATTTTTTATACCAATTCAACAGACCAAGACGTAATCAAGATTTCATCATCGTTCTTGGTAGCGGCTTAATTAATGATAAAGTACCACCTTTACTTGCAAGCCGCATTAATAAAGCGATTGACTTCTATTGGAAACAAGCCGCTGTTAATACACCACCAACAATTATTTTTTCTGGTGGACAAGGTCCAGATGAAGGTCTTCCAGAAGCGGAAGCGATGCAAAGTTACGCTGTTGAAAAAGGAATTCCTCTTGAACATACAGTCCAGGAAAATCGCTCTGTAAACACATATCAAAATATGCTGTTCTCTAAAGAAATTATGGATTCTTTAAAACCAGAAGGTAAATATAAAAGTATTTTTACAACGAATAATTTCCACCTTTTCCGCGCTGGTATATATGCAAGACAAGCCGGTCTTAATAGCCAAGGAATCGGATCAAAAACTGCATTTTATTACTGGCCTAACGCAATGATCCGTGAATATGTTGCGATTGTCGTAATGGGACGCAAGCGCCATATGAAAATATGTGGAACTATTTTAGGTTTCGCTTTATTCGTATCAGTACTTAGTTTTATATTTTCTTAATAGCATCCCATCCTTTGAAAGGATGGGATTTCTTATACTGATTTCAAAAATATTTTAAAGATAATATGGTGATAATATTCCCTGCATACATCCATTAAAGGAGAATTTTTTCAAATTAAATGTTAAAATAAAATTTAGGTGTGAATTACGTAACAAATAAGAAACTAGTTTGAAACGAGGAAATTACATGGAGAAAATTATCAAAAACAAGCCCAATAAGCTAAGAATTGCTTCAAAAGCTTTGATGATTATTATTGGGGCATTTATCACAGCGTACGGATTAGAAGCAGTATTAATTCCAAATAACGTATCAGACGGTGGTGTAACTGGTTTAAGTATCGTTAGTTCAAGATTATTTGGATTGCCATTAGGAGCTCTAATCGCAGTTATTAACATTCCTTTCGTTTGGTTAGGGTATAAGCAAATCGGTAAAAGCTTTGCGATTTATTCTATTATCGGAATTGCTTCATTAGCAGTAGGTACCGTTGTCATGCACGGAATACCAGCTATTATTGAAGGCGATACATTATTAGTTACAGTTGTTGGTGGTATTATCATCGGTTTTGGTATGGGACTAGCATTACGTAACGGTGGGGCATTAGATGGAATCGATATGCTTGCTGTATTGCTTTCTCGTAAGTTACCATTTGGAACGAGTGACCTTATTTTATTCTTAAACATGTTCGTATTTATTTTCGTATCAACGGTATTCGGCCTGCAAGGAGCTATCCTTTCGGCAATTGCTTACTTTATCGCTTCGAAAGTGATTCATATCGTTGAAGTTGGTTTAAGTGGTTCAAAAGCATTTAAAATTATTACAAAAGAGCCTGAATTAATGGTAGAAACAATTCGCGATCGTTTAGGCCGAAGTGCAACATATAACGAAGTATACGGTGGTTATTCAAGAGAGAAGTTTAAAGAAATTTCATGTGTAATTAACCGTTTAGAAGAAAGTAAAATGAAAGAACTTATTAATGAAATCGATCCACACGCCTTTATTACAGTTTATGACGTAGCAGAAGTAAAAGGCGGTAACTTTAAGAAACGTGATATTCATTAATCGTTATGAAAAAGAGGGTGTGCCAAAATTTTGGCACACCCTCTTTTTATTATTAAGTTGCTATCGTTGTCAGTTTTTGTCGGTAAGTCGATATATTTCAATAATCGCTGATATATTTTTACTTCCTCCCTTATGCCTAAATCGTACCACATGAGAGGAATTAATTCCCATAACAAAAAAGACCAAAAAGCAAATTCCACTTTTCGGTCTCTACACTATCTTCTCTTCGTAATTTTTCCTGAACCACCGACCCTCGTTTTCGGAGGAGATGTATTCCTTGGCGGCGTTTTAATAGATGATTTTGGCTTCACATCTGATCCGCTTGAACCGCCTGGTGTTTTTGTAATTTTACCCTTGCTTCCAGTAGAAGGTGGGGGCGTCGTATTACTTCCTTTTTCAGTAATACTTCCCTTATCACCTACTGATGGTTTCGAATCTACATTATCGCCTCGCTTAATGATAGACCCTTTCCCTTCCTTCGTAATTGGAGGTGGGGTTTTCTTTTCTTCTTTTGTAGGTGGTCTCTCTGGAATAACTGGTTTATGATTTTGTCTATCGTTATATCCTCGATAATCACCGTATGATGATTTTCGTGAACCGAATATATCGTTTAATATGCTACCCATAATATATCCTTGCAAGAAGGACGGTTGGTAATTTTGACGGACAAATTCTTTATTACTTATTTCAATTAACGTATCAGATGGTTTCTCTTTATCCTTTTGCAGGTTATAAATCTTATCAGAATAAACGAGGAACATTTGATTTTCGTCTTCTTTAGATGCTTGCTGCGGTTCTCTTTCATTAATGAGTTCCTTTGCGACTTCAGGAACTGACCGATTGGCGGCCCTATACACGTAAGATTCTTGTTTACCTTCCTTGGCAACAGATTCAAGTGGATAACGGTCTTGAATCGACTTTGTCTGCCCGCCTTGACAACCTGATAAGGCATAACCAGCAACAACAAGTAATATAACGATAGCAAGTATAGGGATCACAAACGATTTAATCATGGTAAACAATCGGTTTGACATGATTACGCCCCCTTACGTTGCTCTTATAATTTGTACATCAGCAGGAATGATTGCTTCTCCCTCATACATCATTGTGCGACCATTTTGCCATTCAATACGCAATAATTTCCGATTATCTGATTGGAATTCCCATATATACTGTTCTTCTGAAGCTGAGAATGGAGTTTTTCCCATCACAACAACACGTCCGTTATATTGTTCTTCCATATGATACTCGGTATCATCCATTTCAATTGTCGTCGGAATTTCATCAATTGAATCTAAGCGACCATCAATTGGAGTATATAATTTGTAATACGTATTTTCTCGGTCTTCAATTTTTAAATAACGAATATCTTTTCCATCTTGCAATGTCAAAACAATTTCCTTACGCGAATGCATACTCGTTTTCCCAATTAATTCATACATAACTAATGAAACTTCAATCATATCGCCAGGAGCTAACGTTAAAAGACTCTTTTCCGGCTTCGGTGGCTCTGGGCTTTTCATTATATTTTTAATTCGTTTAAATAAACTCATGATCTACCCCTCCTTTTCTCTTTATAAACAAGCACCTAAAATTAGTGCACCAACAATATGTAATGATCCGGCTAACATCGCATGTGCAACGCTACCTTCTTTCGTACCTTCTTCTAAATCAAGACCAGACATTTTCTTTAATACGAATTCGATAAACATTTCTACCACTAATAAAATAACGAAAGAAACTGCTGATGCAAGAAGTGCTTGCCATAAATCATTTGCTTTCGTTATCGATTGAGATAAAATGTACCCTTGTGCAAATAATTTCATAATAAAACGAGTTGTTACAGCTGTATTTCCATTTTTGATTTCTTTTAAATCATTGTATTTTGTAAAAATTGAATCAACCCACATAATTGCAAATAAAAGTACTGCACTCGCTCCAGTCCATACAAGCATGGCAACTACATTCATCCATGTCATTGCAAAACCTCCTCTAAAATATAATAGAAAACCGACATGAATATATTTAGACATGTCGGTTCATTTGTCTTTATTCTATATTATTTCTCATACTGCTTCATAATACGAGCTAATTCATCGTCAACAGCAGAATTTTTGTTTAAGCTTGCGAATTCATCATCTAATGATTTTTCTTTCTTATAAACTTCACCGCTTGCTTCCGCTTCAGCCTCTAATTGAAGGGCTTTCTCTTCCATACGGCTTAAACCAGCTTTTGCTGAGTTTGAATCAAATCCAGACATCGCCTGATTAATATTCTTTTGTGCTTTCGCCGCATTTACACGCGCTACAAGTGTTTCACGTTTATTTTTCAGCTCATTTAATTGCTTACGCATTTCTTCTAGCTTTAGGCGCAGGTTATCAGCAGCAGCTTTATTTTGCTCGTAGCTTGCTTTATACTCATTCATTTTTTGCTCTGCATTTTGTTTTTCTTCTAATGCACGACGCGCAAGATCTAAGTTATTAGCTTGAACAGCCGTATGAGCCTGCTCTTCACGTTTTTTCACAAGTGCTTCTTGCTCTTCAAATAATATTTTGAATTTCTTCTCAAGTGCGATTTGAGCTGCTACACTTTTCTCAGCCTCTTGTACATCGGCTTGCATATCGCGTAAATATTGATCAGTCATCTTAACTGGATCTTCCGCTTTTTCAATTAACGAATACACATTTGACATTGTTAAATCTCTTAATCGTTTAAATACAGACATCTAAATTCCTCCTATGATATACCTCATATTTCAAATTCACTACTTGGAAAACTGAAAAATCTCCCTTTACAGTAAAGAATATTCATTTTACAGCCTATGTGTTTATTATAACAAAACTAATATGTCCTTACATGTTATTTCCAAAATACATCCATTATAATATGACATTCTATATACAATATTGTATTTCTAATATATTCTCATTATCCCTCTTTGAAATTAACTTACTTTTGTGCAATTTCACTAAATTACATAAGTGTAATGTTACTGTAAGCTAACTCGATAGTTGCATTCGGATATTTCTTATACACTAATACCAGAAGCAACAAACAAGCTTCTTCACATGTAAGCACTAATACAAAAATTGTATTTACTATAAAACATATAAAAGGGGAAATCATCATGAAAAAATTAGTAGGAATCGGATTAGCAGCAGCAATTTCACTTGGAGCATTATCAGGTTGTTCTTTATTAGGAGAGAAAGCGAACGGCTTTGTACTGTACGGATCAGAAGAACAAGTTCAGCAAATTACAGATAAAAACAAAAAAGAAGTGAAAGAAAAAGACTTCTATAAAATGAAAATGACAACATTAGATGGTAAAAAAGTTCTTGTAATGGATAAGAAAACTGGTGAAGAACTAGTGAAAAAAGAGTTACTTAGCAAAGTTGATGAAAAAGACAACACGAAACCACTTGATAAATTACCAGCTGTAACAACAGAACAAGGTGTATTATTTGCAAAAGAAAAAGTAGAAAATGCTGCACTTGATGGGGCAAAATTAAAATATGAAGGCAACACAATTATCGGAAGTGGTCGTGCATATACAGATATGTATGCGATTGTCGATGACGCAACTTACAGCAATGTAAAAGGTGATGAAAAATCTGTAGGTGTATTAAAATTTGATAAAGACCCAAGTAAAGAATTCCCTGGTTACAAAGGCGTAGAAGCTTCTCAACTTGTAAAAATTAAAAAGTAAAACAAAAAAGCTTTGCGAAATTGAACTGCACCCCAATTGTTAGACACAGTCTAACAATTGGAGGTGCAGTTTTTTGTATGACAAAATTTACGAAGGATTTAAAGTTAACGCTCGTTCAAGGATTTAATCCGAAAATAATTTCTCAAGCAGAATATGCAAAACAGATGCATATTACAAAGGCACAATTTCAATACTGGTTACGCTTATACGAACTCCATGGAGAAGAAGGTTTACACGAGGTCTATACAAATTACACCGCAGAGTTTAAACTAGACGTACTAAATTTTATGGCTCAATCGGGTATATCGTTAATGGATACAGCGGCTATCTTCATGATTCCTTCTTTTACAACGGTTTATCAATGGAAGAAGCAATTTGAAGTAGGTGGCTTAGATGCCCTTGAACCAAAGAAAAAGGGGCGTCCATCCATGAAAAATAAAAACACAAAACATGATACTAAAAAGATTCCGGCAGAAGGTTCAGTTGAAGCGTTACAAGCTGAATTAGAACGCTTACGTATGGAAAATGCGTATTTAAAAAAGTTGAATGCCTTAGTTCAAAACAAGGAAAAATCACCAAACAAGACAAGGCACAAGTAGTCTATGAATTAAGGCATGAGTTTCAAGTGAAAGAATTAGTAAAGTTAGCGGATATCCCTCGAAGCACCTATTATTTTTATGTAAAACAAATGGATAGAATCGATCCAGATGCCGATTTAAAAGTAGAAATTAAAGCGATTTATGATGAACACGAAGGTCGTTATGGATATCGTCGTATTCGTGATGAGTTAGCCAATCGTAATCAAATAGTGAATCATAAAAAAGTGCAACGAATTATGAAAGAGTTAGGTTTAAAATGTCTTGTACGTATGAAAAAATATAAATCTTATAAAGGAACAGTCGGTAAAATTGCATCTCATATTTTAGAGCGTAAATTTACGGCAGATACGCCAAATGAAAAATGGGTAACCGATATTACAGAATTTAAATTATTCGGTGAGAAACTTTATGTATCACCTGTATTAGACTTGTATAATGGTGAAATCATTACCTATACAATTGGCTCTAGACCGACGTATTCACTTGTTTCAGAAATGTTAGAGACAGCATTAGAAGGTTTACCTGAAAATCACCAACTAATGATGCATTCAGATCAAGGGTGGCATTATCAAATGAAACAGTACCGTCACGCATTACAAAAAAGAGGTATCGTACAAAGTATGTCTCGTAAAGGCAACTGTTATGACAACGCAGTAATGGAGAATTTCTTTGGAATCATGAAGTCTGAGTTTCTCTACATAAAAGAGTTTGAAAGTGTAGAGCACTTCAAAATAGAATTAGAAAAATATATAGATTATTACAATACAAAACGGATAAAAGCAAAATTAAAAATGAGCCCGGTGCAATACCGGACTCATTTTTATCGAGCTGCCTAATGAAATAACCGTGTCTAACTTTTAGGGGTCACTTCAAATTCGCAAAGCTTTTTTCTATTTATTATGAGCAATTTGCTCCATATCCGGGCTACAAGTTTGCGACTGACATGACTTATTTAAAGAACATGCCGCGCATTTTCCTTTTTTACTTCTCTTTACAAAATTAACTAACGTATATGCTGCATAACCAAAAATGATAGCTCCAATTATAATATTGACCATCATCACAATACATCTCCTTCTAGAATCCGAGTAAGGATCCAACTTGGTATATAATGAGCGTTAATACATAAGCAACTACGAGTGGATAAACGACTGAGAAAATCGTCCACTTCGCTGATCCTGTTTCACGTTTAATAACAGCTACCGTCGCTAAACACGGAACATATAATAAAATAAAGAACATAAATGCATAAGCTGATAATGCTGTATAATGTGCTCCCATTACATTTCCAAGCACATCTTCTTTAACTGCATAAATAATTGCCATTGTAGAAACGACAACTTCCTTCGCTAAAAATCCTGTTAAAAGGGATGCTGCAGCTTGCCACGTTCCGAAGCCGAGTGGTGCAAATAGTGGTGCGATAAATCCACCAATCATCGCTAAGTAGCTATCTCCCATATCAACGCCGAATCCTGATGGACCTGCATAGTTTAATAACCAAATAACAACCGAACCACCAAAGATGAATGTACCAGCTTTACGAACAAATCCTTTTCCTTTCTCCCACGTGCTTAGCCATAATGTTTTTGCTTGTGGCACACGGTAAGGCGGTAATTCAATTACGAAAATAGACTTTTCCGCTTTCAAAATTGTAAGAGACATAATTTTTGTAACTAATAACGCAAGAACAATCCCTGCAACATATAAAGAAAATACAACAGTCGCCTGACTATGCGGGAAAAATACGCCCGCAAATAATGCATATACAGGTAATCGTGCTGAACAAGACATAAATGGTGTTACTAAAATGGTAAGTAAACGTTCTTTTTCCTGTTCAATCGTTCTCGCAGCCATGATACCTGGAACGTTACATCCAAAACCGATAATCATCGGAATAAAAGCTTTTCCGTTTAAGCCGAAAAACTCCATAATTCTATCCATAACAACTGCAATTCGCGCCATATACCCTGAGTCTTCTAATAATGAAATAAAAAAGAATAGTGCAAAGATTTGTGGTACGAATACTAATACAGCACCAACACCGGCAATAATACCTTCTGTAACGAGTGCTTGAATAAAATCAGAAGCTCCAATACTTGTAAGTCCAGCCGTCACCCAATCCGTAAGCTGGCCACCAAAAAACTCATCTAACATATCCGATAAAGGTGTACCAATCCACGTAAACGTAACCTGAAAAATAAAAAACATAACTGCTAAAAAGATTGGAAGTCCTAAAATTTTATGTGTAATTAATCTATCAATTTTTTCTGAAAAAGGAATTTTTCCTTCTTTCTCATGCTTCATAACATTTGTTTTTAACTTTTCAATATACGCTTCACGAGTTTTGTAAATGTGCTCTTCTAACGTACAATCAAGTCTTCCTTCTAAGCGAGATCGAATGGCTATGAGTTCCTTATAAATTGGTAATGCTTTCATTTCTTTTTCTACTACTTCGTTATTGCTTAAAAATTGAAGTGCTAACCATCTCGGATGCTCGTAATTCGCTGTCTCTAAAAGAGCAATTACTTCTCCAATTCCTTCATCCATTTGTACACCATATGAAATAAGGAATGGCTTTTTCTCTTTTTTGTCATTTTCTTTAAGAGTCGTAAGCAGTTCTTCACAGCCTTTTCCACTTCTTGCAACAACAGGAACGACTGTTACACCTAATAGCTCTGATAATCGTTTTACATCAATGACAATTCCTCTTTGCTTCGCCACATCAACCATGTTTAAACCAATTGAGACTGGCTTACCAAATTCAAGTAACTGCAACGTTAAATGCATATTTCTTTCAAACTGCGAGGAATCTACGATATTTAACATATGATTAAATTCTTCTGTTAATAGAAAGTTTGTTACAACACCTTCATCACGTGAAACTGGATTTAAATCATACACACCTGGCAAATCAATTAATGTTCCTTGTCTATCTTTTAATTTACCAACCTTCTTTTCTACTGTTACACCGCTCCAGTTTCCTACGTATTCATAAGAACCAGTAAGTGCATTAAATAATGATGTCTTCCCTGTATTCGGATTCCCTAGCAAAGCTACCTTATTCACGCTAATTCCACCTTTATCATTTTCGCGTCACAATGACGAATACTAATTAACTGTCCACGACACTCCAATGTACAAGGACCTTTGAACATCGCTTTCTGTTTCAGGCGAAGTTCGCTTCCTTCAGCAAGACCGAAAGCAGCTAGTCTACGCTTTAATAGCTGATCTAAAGACTGAATACTTTTTACTAACACTTTCTCTCCAATTTTAATATCTACTAAGCTCATAACCTTCCCCCTCAGAAGAGAATGATAATTATTTTCAAAAAAATTATACCACACCCAATTTCTCTTGTACTATACCCTTTTGCTTCATATTTATTAACATTTCGCTACAATTCTATTTCAATTATTGTCATACTGTATTCGTTTGCCATTCTCATCCATTTCGCTTACAATAAACAATAACAAATAAAGAATTTCGTTATCACTGGGGGAGCCATGCCGCTGAGAGGGAACACTTCGTTCCGACCCTTCGAACCTGTTAGTTAATGCTAACGCAGGGATTGTGCAAACGTCCGAAATACATACCTCATTTTTATTTACGTATTTCGTATCCTCCTATGATATCTATTCTTTTTTGTACAACTTGGATTTAGGGGGAGACAACATGCGTAACACCAATTTACAAGCGTTGATCGAATCTGCTATTCTTGCAGCCTTCGCCATGATTATCGATATTTTACCATTATCACTTAAACTTCCAACAGGCGGTTCTATCTCATTCGCTATGATTCCTATTTTTATTATTGCTTACCGCTGGGGCTTTAAATCAGCTTTCTTAGGCGGTTTAGTTTGGGGACTATTACAAATTGTCGTGGGAGATGCTTATATTTTAACACCTGTTCAAGCATTCATTGAGTACTTCATTGCCTTTGCTTTTATCGGATTTGCTGGCTTATTCTATCGTCCAATTCAAAAAGCACTTTTAACATCCAATGAAAATAGCTTAGAACAATCAAATTTAGGTAACCGTAAAGACAAACCTTCATCAAAACAAAATCAGGGTAAGAAAGTCCTTGCTTATATTATCCTTGCTACATTTATCGGTAGCTTTGCTCGCTATTTCTGCCACTTTATTGCCGGCATTATTTTCTGGGGACAATATGCGCCGAAAGGTCAATCAGCTGTGTTATATTCATTAATCGTAAATGGAAGTACAATGCTTGGTTCTTTTATTTTATGTACCGTTTTACTTATATTTTTATTTATCACTTCACCACGATTATTCAAAAGCATCAGTGCTTATCAAATGAATACACAAAAAAAGGGCGCTTAATGAGCGCTCTTTTTTCATATCGTAATATCAATTAAAAATACAATAAATGCGCAAAAGAAAATAAATACCATTATACTTAGCCAATTGCTATGCACGGTTCATCGACTCCTTACATAACCTCATATTCTAAACAAATTATACTGATTAAAAATAAAGATTAGGTAAAGATAATATGAAAATAAATTAAAAAAGCATAGATCATATTGTCTACGCTTTTTTCGGTAAATAGAAATAAAATAATACACCATCTTCTGTATTTTCTGCCCCATATTCAGCATCATGTAGTTCTAAAATATTCTTTGAAATAGCAAGCCCAAGCCCCGTCCCACCTTGTGAACGCTGACGAGCTGTATCCACGCGATAAAAACGATCCCAAATTTTATCTAATTGCTCTTCTTCAATATGAGTACCTTTATTTTCAATGCACACTTTTATACGATTCTTCTCATCTATTGTAGAAATAATAATATCCTCTTTATTTGGTGTATATCGTATAGCATTCGTAATGAAGTTCACGATGACTTGTTCAATCCGGCCTTGATTTGCAATCACTTCAAATGAACTTATATTTTTATGAATATGAAGTTCTTTTTTCTCTATTTCCACAGATAGATGTTCACATATACCTTCAATTACTGTATCAATATAAAACGAATCTTTTTTCATTTTATATGTACCAGATTCAAATTTAGCTAACTCAAGCATATCCAAAATTAACGTATCCATTTTGTCTACTTCTCTCTCCATTGCCTGAAAATAATACTCTTTTTTATGTTCAGCTACCCCGTCTTTTAAAATAGAAATACAGCTTTTCATAATACTTAGCGGTGTTTTTAATTCATGTGAAACACCAGAAATGAATTCTTTTCGCGTCTTTTCTAACTTTCTTTCCTTTTCAATATCTTCTTCTAACTGTCCAATATGCGAATGGAGTTTATTTGATAGCACATTAATATTTTTCGATAAATCTCCAATTTCATCTTTCGAAGTAATCGGTATTTTTTCTGTGAAGTCTAAATGCGCTATTTTCTTTGTTGTATCATTTATTTTCAATAATGGCTTTGCAATTTGTTTTGAGTAATAGAACGAAGCTAAAAAAATAAGAACGACTACAAATGCAATGATATAGATATAATAATCTTGCACCATTTGTACAGCTTCATCTACCGGCTGTAAAGAAGCCATCGCATAAATATATGTTACCGATCCGTCTTTTTCTTTTATTGGTTTCATTAATAATTTATATTTTATATCATTCTTTTCGTAGTCCATTGTCTTTGTTAAATACTCTATTTGATTACTCTCTTTTAGTAACACATCCGTTTGAAATTCTTTTATACTATCCAAAAATAAAGTGTTTTTATAAATTGGATTTACGGGGCCTTTTACATCTGGAAACTGTACTTTCGTAACACGCCCTCCTATGTAAACATCTGGTTCTTGAGCAGCTTGCTCCCGAACAGCCGGCTTCTTTTCCTTACCAACTTGTTCCACAGCTGCTTTCTTTTTCTCCTCATTTAATTTACTCATTTTCTCATTAAATGCTTTTTCTAACGGTTTATTAGATCCGCTTAAATTCTGCTTAGATAAAGAAAAAGAGAATGGAATAAAACTATCTTCTTTTCTCACTCCAGAAAAATAAATTTCTTGCCCTAAAAAATGCTCCGATAATTTATTATCAATCTCCTCTATATTGACGAGATTGCCTAAAGGAATTTTAAATATTTGTTGTCCAAAGCTCTTTTGTTGCCTACGATCTATCGTTACCTCAAAATAAAAATCATCTGCATGTTTTAAATTCCCGTTCTTATCTAATGTCGTAATCCACGTATTATTTTCTCTTAAAAAGTCTTGCTCTAGTTTCTGAATTTCTTCTGCATTTCCTGCATGATTTAAATAGTTCTTCTCAAAGGAATTTAAATTCACTTTAATATCTTCCACTTTTCGATTCGCATAATATTGTTTAAAAAATATCGTTTGTCCAATAAATATCGTCGCTAAAATTAACATGCATAATGCTGTTGTAAGAGTAAATAATTTTAGAACAATCCCTTTTCTCATATATTCCCCTCAAATTTATAACCAGTTCGTACTACAGTTGTAATATACTTTGCTTTCTCTCCTAATTTATTTCTTAAATTACGAATATGGCTATTCACCGTTCGATCATCGCCAGCAAATTCATATCCCCAAATTCTTGAAATGAGTTGCTCTCGCGTTAAAACAATTCCTTGATTTTTCATGAAATACGCTAATATTTCAAATTCTGTATGCGTTAAATTAATGTCGGTTCTATCTACCGTAACAGTGCGAGACGGAAAATGAACGTGAATACCGTGGATTGATAATGTATCATCTTCATTCTCTAAAAGTTGCTTTGTCACTTTTCTGCTTTCTAATAACCTTTTCGCTCTTGCTAATAAAATTGGCGGACTATACGGCTTCGTCACATAGTCATCTGCCCCAAGTTCAAAACCGAGTAACGTATCGTCTTCATCTACGCGCGCCGTCAGCATAATAATAGGCACCTCGGACGTCTTTCGAATTCTTCGGCAAACAGACCATCCATCGAGTTCTGGCAACATAATATCTAAAATAACTAAATCAACCTCTTCTTCTTCAAATACAACTAAAGCCTCTTTCCCGTCCCTCGCTTCAAACACTACATATTGCTCACTTAAAAAATAATCTTTTAATATTTCACGTAATATGTCTTCATCTTCAACAATTAAAATATTTTTTGACATAATTTATATATCCCCCTCCCGCTTTCAGAAACTATAATTTCACTTTGAATGACTGCCAGTTAACTTCGCCTCGATAATATATCTATCTGGTGCATTCCCTATATAATTAAATGGGTAACAAGTTGTCAGTGTTAATATCGGTTCTTCTTTTTTTATAATAACAGTACGATCATCCGCATGAGTAATCCATGTCTTTTGAATTTCATATGTGTACGTTTTATTATCATACTCTAAAACAAGGGTATCCTTTTCTTTCAACTCTCCTAAATCTGTAAATACAGTATCTCGATGTCCACTTAGTACAGTATGTCCCCCTCCAGATGGAGTTGTCGTTAAATCACTAACGAACATACCCACTCCTTTTTTCAAAGTCGTATCATCCGCTCCCCAATATATAGAAAACTTCTTCTTTATTTTTGGTATGTTTAACATCGCTACCTTTTCTCCTTCTTTATGTTCTGTTTGAGAAGAAGGCACTTGAGAAGTTACAGGTGTTTCACGAGAAAGTTGAGTATCTTGTATATTTTTAAGACTCTTTATTTCTTCTGCAGTTAATTGCCCGGCAGAGCTTCTTCCTTTATACCATTCCACAGCATAATAGGATCCCATGAATAGCCCTATAGCCATCAATATGATACCGATATAATTGAGTAACTTCATTCTTCATTCCTCCATGCCAAAAATGGTAGGAGTAACCTACCATTTTTAATATATGAAATTATCCCATTCTTTATAGGAAAATATTTTATTTACGCTTTAATCTTATTGCGACGATTCAAACCAAATAATGTACCTACCGCTACAAGACATGCACTTAATCCCATCATTGCTACATTATTTGATGCTGTATTTGGTAATTTTTCACCTTGTACAACTGGCTTTGCTACTTCTTTTTTAGCTACTTCATTCTTTTGCTCGGCTTTTATCGCTGCTTCTTTTTTGGCCATATCGTTTTTTAACTGTTCTTGCGCTATTCTCTTTTTCTCTACTTCACTTTTTTGCTGTTCCTTAATTGCTTCTTCTTTTTTAGCTTTATCTTGTTGCACTTGCGCTTCTTCCTTTGTTACTGTTCCAGTATCTGCACTCGCTACTGAAGAATATCCTACTGTTAAAAGTGCCATTGCACAAATTGGTAATAGTCTCTTTTTCATTTTCATTCTCTCCTTATATTTTATTCTCATCAACTCGCACCGGATGTATTACTAGAATAAGCAAGAGATATAAATATAAGATGCAGATGAAATATATTTCATTTAAAGATTTCATTGTAGAAAAAGAAAAAAACATCGCAATATGTACGATGTTTTTTTCGGGTGTGTGTCTCAATTATTTACATGTTACTTTCGCGTGATTTGGAAGTAGAACGGGCTGGAGCGATAACTAATTGTCTCGGCTCAGTTTTCTTGAAGTGATTTTTGACGTTACACTTACGACGTTGAACAACCCACGCTTTAATAGGGTTTGTTAAAATAATCTTTTGCTCTTCGTTAGGGGCCTCTTCTTCAAACCTACAACTCTCGCTCCATTTATTCCATTTCATTGTAAATTTAGAAGAAGAATGATCATCTTCACGATCAAACAAGTGCAAAAAATCCATTTTTCCATCTAGCATTACGGTGTTACTAGTCGCTAAAAAAGAAAAGGTCGTCCAACGTTTCTCCATGCCCTCCTACTCCTTTTTCACATATAGAGTGCCTAAAACTTAATTTACCTAAAATATGCTTGCCTTTTACCTTACACCCATAGTTTATCCAAAATGCTATTATGCAACTATCGATTTGCCTTACAACTACCTTACATTTTTGTAAGAAACAAAAAAAACTTCACTCTATATAATGAAGGTTTCTTACTTTTTATCTATATGATCTCTCATATCATCAAGTCCAGCTTCTTTTAGCTGCGACATCATACCGTGCGAAATTGCTCCTAACACTAAAGTCATTCCAATTAATGAAATACGAATCGCAGGTACATCAATTACGTAAGCCAACAGGCCAAGAACAATTGTTAAAAGTAATGCTTTTATAAATGTTACACTTGTGTACTGTTTCTTCTTCATCATATTCACCCTTTATGGAAGCGTTTTCTTAATATAATTAGTATATCATATCATCAGATGATTTTGTCGTTATCTTTGTAAAAAATTACTATCTCCTTTGACTTTTTCTATTCTATCCTTTACAGTCGAAATGTTCGCAAGTTTTACACTGTAGGAGGATTACAATGAATATTGAAATAAAAGACACTTTAATTTCTGAAGAACAATTACAAGAAAAAGTAAAAGAACTAGCACTTCAAATCGAACGTGACTTTGAAGGAGAAGAAATCGTAGTCATCGCTGTACTAAAAGGATCTTTCGTATTCGCTGCTGATTTAATTCGTCACATTAAAAACGATGTAACAATCGACTTTATTTCTGCATCTAGCTATGGAAATCAAACAGAAACAACTGGAAAAGTAAAACTATTAAAAGATATCGACGTAAACATTACTGGCAAAAACGTAATTGTCGTAGAAGACATTATCGATTCTGGTTTAACACTTCATTTCCTAAAAGACCACTTCTTTATGCATAAACCAAAAGCGTTAAAATTCTGTACGCTACTTGATAAACCTGAGCGTCGTAAAGTGGACTTAACAGCTGAGTATGTTGGCTTCCAAATTCCAGACGAATTCATCGTTGGATACGGTATCGACTGTGCGGAAAAATATCGTAACTTACCATTTATCGCTTCAGTTGTAACGGAATAATATAATAAAATAAACTTTCATCAATTACTGGTGGAAGTTTATTTTCTATCACAATTCGTAAAAGACAAAGGGAGAGAAAAAAATGACAAAGACAAAATTTGAAAAAGTACTCCTCATCGTAAATCCGAAAGCTGGACAAGGTGACTTACATACAAATTTAACGAAAATCGTACCACCTCTTGCCGCAGCTTTTCCTGACTTACATATCCTTCATACGAAAAAGCAAGGTGATGCAACAAAATATTGCCAAGAGTTTGCTAGTAAAGTAGATTTAATTATCGTCTTTGGTGGTGACGGCACTGTATTTGAATGCACAAATGGCTTAGCACCTCTTGAAACTAGACCTACACTTGCAATCATTCCAGGCGGAACTTGCAACGACTTCTCTCGCACACTTGGCGTTCCGCAAAACATTGCAGAAGCGGCAAAACTTATTACAAAAGAACATATAAAACCAGTTGACGTTGCAAAAGCAAATGGACAACATTTCTTAAACTTCTGGGGGATTGGTCTCGTATCTGAAGTATCAAACAATATCGATGCAGATGAAAAAGCAAAGCTTGGTAAAATCGGTTACTATTTAAGCACAATTCGAACTGTAAAAAATGCTGAAACATTCCCAGTAAAAATTACTTATGACGGACAAGTATATGAAGACGAAGCTGTCCTTGTCATGGTTGGAAATGGTGAATATCTTGGTGGTATTCCATCCTTTATTCCG
The DNA here is from genome assembly GCF_038005385.1 of Bacillus sp. FSL K6-2944. Lineage (NCBI taxonomy): Bacteria > Bacillati > Bacillota > Bacilli > Caryophanales > Bacillaceae > Bacillus > Bacillus sp. FSL K6-2944. The sequence goes on from NZ_JBBOTE010000001.1 coordinate 3,612,619, forward strand.
AACGTAAAATGTGATGACGGAACACTTGATATTTTCGTAGTCAAATCAACAGGTATTCAAGCATTTAAAGATTACATCGGAAAGAAACTATTCGAGGATTCAAATGAAAATGACATCTTCCACGTAAAAGCAAAATCCATTCATATTGAAACGAAAGAAGAAAAAGAAGTAGATACAGATGGAGAAAGTTCGCTTCATACACCTTGTCACATTGAATTATTACCAGGACACTTTACGATGATTTATAATCCTGCGGTTGTGTAAAGAAAAAAACGAGTGCTAGCACTCGTTTTTTCTCTTCTAATCTAGTTATGTCGTTGAATCATTTCTTGTATTTCTTTAACTCTCTCTAAAGTAATTCCATTTCTTTGTTCGATTGCTAAAGGATGCTCGGTTGGCTCTAATTCAACATACGGTGCCGTTCCAACTTCTCTTATATGTACATTTGTTTTTAAATTTAATGTTTCTGGATAAACTGGTATTTCTACAGATAACCAACCAAAATAAGGATCACTATTTTCTCGGCCTCTCTCATCCCACTTTTCTAATACTTCATCATAACTTTCTTTACTAAGTGATACCCACACAGTCCATATGAAATTTTCGTGGTAATCAATGATAGGAAGCTCTAAACAACCTCTAATAAAATAGAAGAATGGCTTGTTTGCATACTCTAGTTCTTTTTATGTACAATGAAGGAAAGAAGTACCTTCATATAAGGGAGAGGACAAACTTTGTTCAACCAACAGTTAGTTAATTTACGCATTGATTTTGCATTTAAACAATTGTTTGGTACGAATGGTAGCGAAGATATTCTAATTGCATTTTTAAATGCTATGTTACAAGAGTCTTTAGAGTCGCCCATTGCTTCTCTACAACTAGAAGATCCACATTTACACAGGGAATATGAAGAGGATAAGTTATCTATTTTAGACGTTTCAGCGACATTAGACACAGGAACAAAAGTTAATGTAGAAATACAACTCAATAATAATCACGATATGGTTAAACGCAGTTTATATTATTGGGGAAGACTATACACATCTCAACTACAAAAAGGGATGCCCTACAGTGCACTTCACAAAACCATCACCATAAACTTACTAAACTTCGTAATGCTTTCGGAACACCCAACCTTCCATACAACGAGCATATTATGGAATACACAACAACAAAAACTCCTGAGTGAAGACATAGAAATCCACATTATAGAAATTCCAAAGTTAACTGAACAATGGCATGAAGAAAAAGTAAATCCGTGGAAAGATCCATTTGTTCGTTGGCTTTTATTGCTTTCAGCAAATGAGGATGAGCACTTAACTAAACTATTGGAGGATATTGCTATGAACGAAGATCCTATTTTACAAAAAGCGATAAATAAATGGGAACGTATGAGTCAAGATTCTTCTTTCCGGCAAGCCTATGACGCAAGGGAGAAAGTTTTAATGGATGAAGCAGCAAAATTCGCCCATGCAGAGACAGAAGGAATAAAAAGAGGAATGGAACAAGGGATGAAACAAGGAATTAAAAAAGGCATTGAAAAAGGCATTGAAAAAGGCATTGAAAAAGGCATTGAAAAAGGCATTGAAAAAGGTCGAAAAGAAGGAGTTCAGCAGGGAAAAATTCAAATGATTAAAAATATGTATGATCTTGGTATACCACTTGAAACGATTGCTAAGGCAAGTAAATTAAGTTTGCATGAGATTGAGCATATTTTAGGACATAAATAGTGATAAAAAAAGAGCTTGAATTGTTTCAAGCTCTTTTTTATCAACTCTCCTCAATATCATCCAATTGAGTCTTATAACATTCATCACACTCTGGCCTCGTAGGAAGAATCCCTCTTTCATCAGGTAATAAAACCCTCAAAACTTCTCGATCCATCTCTACGAAAGACTTCATAATAATGGGATATCCTTCAATAATATTCGTATACTCAATCCCTTGTTCAAACTTTTTTCCGCTCTTTATTTCTTCTATTATGGTACAAAAAACACTATGCGCGACTTCAGGATCCATATTTAATGCTATTTGTAAATCTTGATGATTAAAGTTATCTCTTAGACCATGCGTATGATAATTAGCATGGATGCCATCAATATCTTCTGCTAATATGCTATGCATGTACCATCCATACTCTTGTAGCATATTTTCTTCCCATTCATCTGCATCCTCTTCTAAATCTTCATCAAACAAATTCGGATCATACCACACGTCCTCGTAATCTCCAGCAATTAAAAATCTCCAACCAGGTGGTAACCCTAAATACTTCTTTATTTCAGGTGCCCATTCATCAATATGTTGAACGTGTAAAGGAAGAAAGAAATCTTCTTCTGTCCCCATTTCTTCACCAGCCCAAATGTACCAACCTGTCGTTCCGTTTTCTATAGGCATTCGTAACCCATTAATTGGAACGGTACTACTTTTCACATTTTGCGCTATCCCTAACTTAAAGTTATCTGGTGATTCTACATACTCCGCCCCATATTTTTCACATATGCGTAGTTGCTCTTTTATGCATTTCTTCATCCTCTTAGCATACTCCTCAATTTTTGAAATATAGATTTCTTTGGCGAAGCACTCTCTAACTTCCATACCCCACATGGATTATAAAATGGATCCTCTTGCTCATAACGTTCATCTATATAATGAGATACAAGATACACTGGAGCACCTTCTGTGAAACTAATTGTATCTCCATCTTTCAAATTAGGTTTTTCCAATATATTATGTAGGTTAAAATCATTTAATAAATCTACAGCTACTTCCGGATCTATTCCTCCGTCTAAAACAACGTCTGGTAGATTAAATGCCTGCATTCCACATGAATAATAACCGTCCTCTTCATCTCCGACTAAAGTTACAAGATGTGAATACATAGGGAAGATTTCCTTATCCTCTGCAAGCTCTTGCCATTCCTCTTTCGAATAAGCTACACCTGCTGTTTCAACTTTTAAAGCAAGTCCACCTGCATTTAAAAGTTCCATTCCTACATCAATTACTTCTTGTAATCTCTCTGTATCGTCAACTTTTGCAATAACATACACTGTATAAGTATGCTTCTCCAACTCCTGAAGCAATTCTTCATCAAAACGCTCACCACCTGCATAGAAGAAAGCCTCTCTCAAAGAAGGGTCTTGTTCATATATATCAATTTCAAAGCCAATCTCTTTCTCCTTATGGTGCATCACATTTCCCGCTAATATATAGTTACTTTTACTCACAACTTCTTGTATTAATTCTGTTCTATCTTTCCATAAACCAGGTACTCCAATAACGATTTGTGTCTCCATCATATGCACTCCACTTCTCATCTATTTTCAATCTATTCTTTCAATCTTCCAAACTAAATTAGCTGGGATATCTTTCTCTAAAAAGGTTAACATCCATACAGTTTTTCCTTTATCGTTCATCAGTAGCACTTTATGGTTTAACTTCCAAGCCACTTCACTAACATGATGAAATATCTTATACATATCTTCTTCTCTAATAAGCTTTTCCTTTTTGATTAACCGCCTCGTTCTATACTCTCTTATTTCTAAGTACACGTCAGCATAAGCCACTTCATGCTGACATGTTATACTACATACGTATTTTTTATTCGGACTACTCTTTTTTATATATACGAACTCGTTTCTATAATTCAATTCTAGTATCTTATTCTTCACTTTTTCTAACTCTTCTATATCCCAATCATATTTCACAGCTAAACGCTTCATTTCCACATGAACGATTTGAAGGGCTAATTCTTTTTTCTCTCTATCTGATAAATATGGAAAAGCCTTCACACTCTCATACTCCACAAAAACATTCATATATTCAGGGAAAATTCTATATTTCTTCTCCCACTCATCGAGTAATGAAATATCATCCACACAATGAATCAAAATCCCTTTCTCATAATCCATTCTTAACTTTGGCATATGTCGACAATATAAAGAAGTAATACTGCTCATCTCTTTACCAAAAGAGATGTCTTCATCGTAGTTGCTTGTAGATGTTAACTGTAATGCCTCTATGTTTCTGGTATGCTCTTTTACTTTTAGAAAACTCAATTGTATATCTCTTATAACCGGCATTTGCTCTCTCCTCTTCGCAATACAACTATGAAATATCTTTGTTAATACGCCTTAATCAATTTCAAGCCACCCCATTCCCATAGAAAGAAATAACAACAGTCCGATTACAAAAAAGAGACCTCCAGTTAAAAAATAGAACGGCACTCCATGCAATGGATCACTAAATAACTCTATCAAATTTCCAGCTACTACTTTCCATTTCTCTTTCTTTGAATTTTTTTCTTTTAATTCTTTTATAAATCGATAATTACTTATACTAATCAAAATAATTCCTATTAATAGGCATCCTACTATGATTAAAATCTCCAAATATAGCACTCCATATGTACATCTATATTTATTTTCGTTTACATACTATTGTTATTCATATTCCATTTTAGCTAATAAACAAACGAAAGAGAACTAGGTGGATTAATGTTTACTTAAAAAGAAAAAGTCCGAAACCATATAAAGTGATTTCGGACTTTTTCTTTTTAAAATATTAAATTACATTTCGAACAAAAAGGAGCTGAATTTCCTCTTCTAATTTTCGTATCACATTTTGGACAATATACATATCGTTCCTCTACCTTTTGTCGTTCTATCATGTGTAAGGATACTATTTTCATACTGCACATAATTCCAATTAAGATAAGGCTAAAAATGAGTAGCACAACGCTCTTCCTTAACTACTTACCTATATTTTACCATTAAATAAAGATAATTTTATACTTATAATCCTATCTTACCCTTCATACCGGCAGGAACTTTCTTTACTTCTATTTACTCATCAGTGTGATTCTTTTTTGTCTATATAAATAAAGAATACCTGTAACTATAAAAACAATCACGCCAAAATACACGCCATATTCTATCGCGATCGCTACAATCCTTTCAATATGTTGTCCAAATAAAGAACCGAGCACAAAATAAACGAGTGTCCAAACAAATCCTGTCGTATAGGAATACAAAGCATATATCCGAAATGACATGTTATTCATCCCAACTAAATACGGTACGATATGTCTTACAACTGGTATGAAATAGCTTGTAACTAACGCGTACTGTCCGTATTTATCAACCATTTCTTGTGATTTCATCAAATACTTCGCTTTTTTCTTTTTCATTAATTTATGGAGTACCTTCGTTCCAAAAACCTTCCCTAATATATATCCTAAAGAAAGCCCTGATACAACACCTAAATATGTTAATACGAATGAAGGAACAACACTTAATATACCTACTGAAGATACGAAACCACCACTCATAACAATCATTTCATCTGGAATTGGCATACCGATAATCCCTAACCATAAACAGAAAAATAAAGCCCAATAACCGTATTGTTCAATATAAGATAATAATTCATGTAATTCCATTATGCATATGCTCTCCTTAGTTCTTTTTTGCAACTAAAGACGTAGGCTGGCGGGAAATTGAGCCATACTTTTTCTAGTGTAATTTCAGGGAAGAAATGCTGTATAAACCCTTTTTTCACAAGTGAATATTGAAATGTAATGAACTCACCATTCTCATGTATCGCTTCCATCGCATTATTTAAAATGCGCTTTGAAACTTCTTCTGGTAAAGAAGTGAAAGGCAACCCTGATAAAACGTAATCAATGCATTCTATATTGAGCTCCTCCATATACTTCTTTATATTTTCAGCTGAACCGTGTACAACAATGACATTCTGCTCATCTTTAAACTTTCTTTTTAATTCTTTGAAAAATACTTCATTAATTTCAATAAGAAGAAATATCGTTTCCTTCTTTTTTCTCTTCATAATCTCTTTCGTAAAAACCCCTGTGCCAGGCCCTAACTCTACAATACATTTCGCTTTATTAAAATCAATTACATCGACCATTTTCTTTGCTAATATTTTTGAACTTGGCGCAATTGCACCAGTATGTTTTGGATGCTTTATAAATTCATGTAAAAATGTAATGAGCTGCATGTAAACCTCTCCTCATTCGTTCGATAGTTTTTAACTTGTGTCTAAGTATAACTATCGTTTCTTAATAAAAATTGAGGAAGTTTCTTAAGATTTTATGAAGAATAAAAAAAACAGCTATCGCGTGTAGCGATAGCTGCCCCTTATTACTTCGCACTCACGATCTTATAATAAGAACGAACCGTTAAGAAGTAATATCCAATATAGATGACACCGTATACTCCAATACTAATGAGAAGCGGAATCATAATTTCAAATGGTAATATGTTCCCTAAACCTTTTAATGCAAACAAGCTGTGCAGGATTCCGATTACTAACGGAATCGCAAAGATAAAGCTTACTTGTTTTGCAATAGCTTTTTTCATTTCTTGTTTTGTGACCCCTATTTTGTGAAGTACAACATAACGCTCACGATCAGCATTTGCTTCTGTTAATTGTTTAAAGTAAATGATAGAACCTGTTGCTAGTAAGAATACAAGTCCTAAGAACATTCCGATGAACATCATTAATCCTGTTCCTTCAAGCCCCATATGGAAACCAGTGTAGAAATCTCTAAATGATGGCACCATTTCTGATTCACCAGCTGGCATCACTTTTGTTAATTTTTCTGTTAACACTTTACTATCTTTTTCATCTTTTACATCAATATTTTTTACAACGCGTGTTCCAAATGCTTGCTTCGCTTGTTCATACATTTCATCCGAAACGACAACAACTAATTCACCTAAATTTGTAATCGCAATGTCATTTGCACCTTGGATTTTTAATTGCTTCGTTTCGTTTCCAATTTGGAATACTGCTTTGTTTCCTTTATATTGTGGACTAAACTCATGCCCTTCCATATACGAACTATCATATATAAATGCTTCATCAGCAGCTACATTCACTGTTTCTGCGTCAATTTTCTTAGCAAGTTTATTGAATTCCGACTGAGACATTAACTGATATTTCTCTGAAATCGTGTAATTCATATTCAGAATGAACTCAACTTTGTCTCCTTCAAACTTCCCTTTTACAGGAACTGTCTCAATTTCAAATTGATCTTTGATCGGGTGATCTTTCTTCTCTTCTGTAAAAATTGTATTTACTTTCTTATCAAGCGCTGCATCTTTTTTCTCGTAAGAATAACTGTATGGCATAGCTGCTTTTGATTGCGTAAATGTGTTGTAATACATCGTAACAGACGTACCAACCGCCGTTAATGTTACCGCGCTTAAAATAGAAATTGTCGCAAGTGATTTTGCATTTCCTTTAATACGATATAGTAGCTGTGACGTCGTTACCATATTCATACCGTTATAAAACGATGATTTATTCGTTCTTGCACGTTTCAATACGAATACTGTAAAGAACATAAATAGTAAGTACGTACCTAATACTGTCGCTAGTAAAATATAAAGTGCAACTGCCATAAAGTCTGCATATTTAACTGCCTTCATGAACATTAATGCTAAGAAATAACCTGAACCGATTAAGACAACTGAAATTAATGCCATAATGACAGACCCTTTTGGCATTGTTTCTCCTTCACGTTCTGCGCGGAAAAGTTCAATTAACTTAAAGCGATAAATTAAACGATATCCTTGAAGTGATGTATATAAAATAATCACAAAGAAAATAATTGCTGTATCAATAATAGCAGCCATCGGTACTTCAAAATGAACATTTAAATTTAATCCCATCATATTTACTAATAACTCAAGGAATAATTTCGAAAGGACACTACCAATCGCAATCCCGATTACTAATGACATTAATCCCATTAACATATTTTCATAAAAGAGCATTTTACCAATTTGTCTTTTACGAATACCTAATAACGAATATAAGCCAACTTCTTTTTTACGTTTACGTGTAAAGAATCCGTTCGAATATATAATGAACACTGCTACGAAAATGATAAGCATCACACTGGAAACTTGGAACGCTCCGCTAATCTTTTTAGAAGCTTCTGCTGCTTTTTCCATTTGTGAATTATATTGCAGTGCTTTAAATGTAAAATAAATAACGATACTAAAAATCATAGATGCGAAATATACAAAGTAGTCTTTAAAGTTCCGCTTTATGTTGCGGAGGGCAATGCTAGATAAGGTCATCAGCCATACCTCCAGAAATAGAAGACATTACGTCAACAATTTTTTGGAAGAACTGTTTACGCGTTGATTCACCACGGTGCAATTCTTTATATAGTTCACCATCTTTAATGAAAATAACTCGTTTACAATAACTTGCTGCAAATGCATCATGCGTTACCATTAAAATTGTTGAGTTATCATATTCATTTAATGACTTCATACTTTCAAGTAAATCTGTTGCAGATTTAGAATCAAGCGCTCCAGTTGGCTCGTCTCCGAAAATCATACTTGGATTCGTAACGATTGCACGTGATGCTGCGCAGCGCTGCTTCTGTCCACCAGATACTTGATATGGGAACTGACTTAAAATATGATCAATACCAAATTTCTTTGAGATTTCAAGAACGCGGCGATCAATCTCACTCGCTTTCACCTTTGATAACGCAAGTGGTAAAGCAATATTCTCTTTCACTGTTAACGTATCTAATAAGTTATAATCTTGGAAAATGAAGCCTAAATGATCGCGGCGGAATAACGCTAACTTATCATCATTCATTTTCACAATATCTTTTCCATCAATTAAAATTTCACCGTTCGTCGCATTATCAATTGTAGAAAGAACATTTAGTAAAGTCGTCTTACCAGAACCAGAAGGTCCCATAATTCCAACGAACTCACCTTCTTTTACTTGTAAGTTAATACCTTTTAACGCTGCAAATTTATTACCACCCGTGTCATATACTTTTTCAATATTTTTTGCTTCTAATACTGTTTTCATCTCGACATCCCTCATTTCTTCTATTCTCTATTTTCAACTATATACACTCTCTACTCTTGCCACTATCGATGTTTCTTACACAAACATGACAGTTATGTAAGGCACATAAGTAAAGAAATCAAAAAGTTAACGTAATGAATTAAAGTACTTTGTTACTATAACATTGGGATATCATACCATCCATTCATTCTCCTTACAGGAACATTACAATTTTGTAAGGTAAAAAATGCACCTACAAAGTTGTGCACGAAATGTCGGATGGAGCTATTTCGTTCCTGCTATTCTATGTACAGAGGAGGTCATAATATGGATTCACTTAAAAATATGAATGCTGCAATGCAGTATATCGAAAACAACCTTACACATGAAATTGATTTTAAAGAAGTCACAAAAATAGCTTACTGCTCCGAATATCATTTCAAGAGAATGTTTTCTTTTTTAGCTGGCATATCACTATCAGAATATATTCGCTGTAGACGTCTTACTCTCGCTGCCTTTGAACTAAAAAACAGCAATGTAAAAGTCATTGATATCGCTATAAAATATGGATACAACTCACCAGATTCATTCGCTCGTGCATTTCAAAACTTGCACGGTATAACACCTTCAGAGGCCCGAAATAGTAGCCATTCTTTGAAGGCTTATTCACCAATGACCTTCCAATTATCCATTCAAGGAGGAAATGAAATGAACTATCGAATTGAAGAAAAAGAGCCCTTTCGAATTATAGGTATTACAAAACGAGTACCAATCGTTTTTAATGGTGTAAATGAAGAAATTGCTTCTATGTGGAAAAGTTTAAACCCAGAGTCCATTGAAATGTTAAAGTCACTTTCAAACATGGAACCGAATGGAATTATTAGTGCTTCTACTAATTTTTCTGAAGGAAGAATGGAGGAAAAAGGAGAACTTGATCACTATATTGGAGTAGCCACAACAAAGGATTGTCCAGAGCAGTTTAAACAACTCGAAGTCGTAGCTTCAACATGGGCTATATTCGAAGCTGTCGGTCCATTTCCTGATGCACTACAAAATGTATGGGGACGTATTTATTCTGAATGGTTCCCTTCTTCGAACTATGAACTAGCGGAAGGACCGGAAATATTGTGGAATGAACAGAAAGATATATCTTCTCCAAACTTTAAAAGTGAAATTTGGATACCGGTTTTGAAGAAGTGATAAAAAAAAACAAAGCTGCTCTTCCCTAAAAGGAAAAGCAGCTTTATTTACATTTTCAACTCTTCTTTATAAATACTATATGACTTTATTGTTGATACGATAATACATATTAATATGATTCCAATCCCCATAAAAATATTAAATGGATCTGGAAGCAAAGCCCCGGCATATATACAAAGTGAACCTATTACAAATACCCTCGAAGCAAATCTATGTGTTTTTCTCCAAACTACAGGATTTTCTAATGTCCAGTCCATTCGAATGCCTACTAACCCGTTCGGCTTCGTTTGTTGCATGTAATTACCTAGTACAAGAAACAATGTTCCAAGTCCAAAATTAAATGCAATTGAGCCCGATGCAATATAATTAGACGCTGCTAATAGTGCAAATATGTTACATCCAAATCCGATAAAGAGAATGGCATAATTAATCGCTGAAAGAACTTTGGATTGCTGTGTAGACTTATCTTTTATGAATCCAAAAACTAGCCATATCATATAGAGCACTACCATACTACCTATCGAGAATGAACTTGCTTCTATTTTAGAAAAATATCCATCTACTACTCCTGCTGCATTATAATGGCGTGGAATTTGTTCTGGTAAATATGGCCATACAATATACCATCCAATTGCAATGCCACTAATTAAACTCCATGGTAATACGTGTCTTTTCATCCTCTCTCCCCCATAATTTTTTATTAGGCCCCTATTTCTTTTTTATAAGCAATATATGAATATCCCATCGTTAATCCTACTGCACCAATAATAATTCCAACCATTACGAAAGATTTCCACGCCACTGGTGCAAAAACACTTAAAATCATAATGATCCCCAATGCAACAAACACCTTTCCGCTAAAACGATGCGTTTTTCTCCACACTTCTTCGTTACTTAATGTCCACGGTGTTTTTATACCTACAAAGTAGTTTGGTTTACATTGTGGTAAATAGTTTCCGATGACTATAAATAAAATACCCACTAATAATTCCGGCACGCGATTAATGAATAAATTGTATCCTAATCCACTTGTAATAATATCTATATTCCCTACAAATAGTAGCAGTAGTATCCCGTTATTCATCATCATAAAAGCTTTAGAAAACTTCTCGTAGTTCGCTTTCTTTGGATCAATCTTTGGTAACACGTTTAGAAAAATATATAAAACAATCATAATTCCAACCATAGAAAGCATTCCATACAATTTAGAAGAATATCCATCTACTTTACCGCCGCTCCAATGCGTTGCAATTGTATCCGGTAAATGTGGCCAAGCAAACGCCCAAGCTAAACAAGTTATAACAATTAATAAGATTGCAAAAAGATGCTTTTTCATTTCCCCTCTTCCCCCTTATTCGTAAATGTAAACACCCAAGTCAATAAATCTTGAAAGACCGTTGTGTTTAAAGAGTACATAACGAATTGCCCTTTCTTTTCATCTTGAATAAGTTCAGCATTTTTAAGTGCATTTAAGTGGTGTGAAATACTTGGTTTTGTCATATTGAAATGTTCAGCAATCTCACCAGCGGTTAGATCGCCTTCTTTTAATAAGTCTAAAATTTTTCGCCTTGTTGGATCTGCTAATGCTTTGAATGCTTGATTCAATGTCTTTCTTCCTTTCGATAATTAGACATTTAGATATTTATCTAAATATTAAACCAATTACCGTTATTTGTCAATTTCATCCAGCGCCCTTTTTACTTTTCTCACTTTTAACCTATACTGTTTACTAGCTTATCTTTCAACATAATGAAAAGACTTGAAACACATGATACACTATAGCTACAATTGTTTTTTTGAGGAGGAATATACATATGTATAAAATTTTAATCGTTGAAGACGATCCAAATATTTCATCATTACTGCAATCTCACATTCAGAAGTACGGTTATGAGGCTGTGGTAGCGGAGAATTTCGATGATATTATGGAATCGTTTAACGCAGTGAAACCACATCTTGTTTTACTTGATGTAAACTTACCGAAATTCGATGGTTTCTACTGGTGCCGTCAAATTCGTCATGAATCTACTTGTCCAATTATTTTCATTTCAGCGCGTGCTGGTGAGATGGAACAAATTATGGCAATTGAAAGCGGTGCGGATGATTACATTACAAAACCATTCCACTACGACGTTGTAATGGCAAAAATTAAAGGACAATTACGCCGTATTTACGGTGATTATGCACCAAATATTTCTGAACGTATCGTTGAAGTAGAAGGTTTAAAACTATTCCCTGAACGTCCAGAAATTCATTTTGGATCTGAACAAGTTCTTTTAACGAAGAAAGAGGCAATTTTAGCAGAAATGTTATTATCTAAATTCCCTCGTACAGCGAGCCGTGAAGATTTATTAGCTGCGCTTTGGGATGACGAAAGTTTCGTTGAGGAAAATACATTAAACGTAAACATTACACGTCTTCGTAAAAAGTTTAATGAGCTTGGCATTGAGAACTCTATTGAAACAGTACGTGGACTTGGATATCGCTTTAACGCAACTTGGAGTGAATAAGCATGAAGCTATTTTTACGTGATCATTTTGCATTTTTTCTACTGTACGTATTAAACTTCGGTATCATTTTCGTTCTTTATGATGCAGTAGACGGATTTCAAAATAATAAATTTTACTTCGTCGTTTTAAGTTTATACTTATTTATTTGTTTCCTCGCTTATCGTTACGTTCGCAATCGTAGAATGTACCATAGATTAAGTGAGCAACCAGAAAAAATGGAAGATGCGTTTATTGAAAGAGCAACTGCTCCGATGCCTCACGGTGTCAATGAACTCGTACGTACGCAGTACCGTCTATTCCAAAAAGAACTACAATCGTATGAAGTAAAACAACAAGAACATCAATTATTCATTAACCATTGGGTACATCAAATGAAGACACCTGTTTCTGTTATGCAGCTTATGGTGCTAGAAATGGAAGACGAGCATTTAATTCCAAAGTTTAAAAAAGAATTAGAGCGTCTAAACCAAGGACTTGATATGGCTTTATACATGGCTAGGTTAAATAACTTCCATGAAGATTTCCATGTCGAGACGATTTCATTAAAAGATACGGTAACAAAAAATATTAACGGATTAAAAGAACTATTCATTCGTAATGGTGTCTTCCCTGTTTTAGAAGTCCATTCTGATTTAAAAGTTGCTTCTGATGCGAAATGGCTAAAATTTATCATCTATCAGTTAATGACAAATGCTGTTCGTTACTCTGGGGAACGCGGAAAGAAGGTATTCTTATCTGCTTACCGAAACGGAAAAGATATTATTTTAGAAGTTCGCGATGAAGGTGTTGGTATTCCGCAAGAAGATATTCGAAGAGTATTTGAACCATTTTACACTGGGAAAAACGGTCGCGCATTCGGAGAATCTACTGGTATGGGCCTTTATATTGTAAGTAAAATTTGTGATTATTTAGGTCACTCTGTCAAACTAGATTCTGAAGTTGGTAAAGGAACGACGATTAAAATCATCTTCCACAACGCTGCAAATAATCAAGCAGAACATACGGAGAAGGTGACCGAAGCATGATCGTAACATATGCAAGCAAAATGTATGAGAACTCACTCTCATACATTTTTTGCAATACAACTACTTCTATATCTTCTAGCCGGAGGTATAATCTATGACATTTTGGCAATTTGCATTTAAAAACGTCACGCGCAACTCAAGAGCTTATTTTGCTTACTTTGTAAGTAGCTCCTTTTCCATTGCTGTGTTCTTTTCGTTTGCTGTTTACTTATTCCATCCGAAATTACAAAACTTTGACATGACCTCTGAAATTTCAGGATTAATGATATTTTCAGAAGTAGTAATTGTATTTTTCTCTTTCTTCTTTTTACTATATTCCATTGGTACTTTTTTAAAAGTTAGAAAAAAACAATTTGGTATTTTGACCATTTTAGGAATATCGAGAAAACAATTACATCGTCTTATTTTTATGGAGAATATGTTAATCGGGATTTTATCTATCTTTTTCGGCATGCAGTTTGGAGTTGTTTTTTCTCAATTTTTCTTATTAGTAACAGCCAAACTTACCCATGTTCCAGGAATATATTTATACGGGCCTACTAACGCGTTTATTTTAACAACCATTGTTTTCCTTAGTCTTTTTATCATTGTATCTGCATTCACACCAATGCTTATTCGTACAAAAAAAGCAGTACACCTTTTAAAAACAAATGGTGGAAAACAAAAAGAAAGAAAACCATCCATACTTGTTTCATTATTTGGTGCGATTTGTTTATTTGGTGGTTATGCGTTAGCTGGAAATCCTAAATATTTCGTATCAGTAAGCCCGCAAATCGGTGTTATATATATGGTTTCAAGTATTTTCGTTATCCCAACGCTTGTTACAATTGGAACATATTTCTTCTTTTCACAAATTAGTTTCTTACTTATTTATATTTTAAAGAAAAGAAGGAAGTTTTATATGAAACAGATTAATATGCTTTGGATTTCGGATTTAGCGAGCCGTATTCGAACGAATATTAATATGCTGTTTATTGTAGCGATGCTATCTACAATTGCTTTCACAATGATTACATTTCTATATGGATTCGGGAAATTTATTAAGCTAGAGGTGAATAGAACTTCTCCTTTTCCAATTTCTTATTTTTCTTATGATGCGAACCCTTTTGTTACAGAGCATTTAAATTGGCTTGAGCAACAATTACAAAAAGAGCATTTCCCCTATCAAAAAATAAAAGCTGATATATATGAAACACCACTAAAAGAAGATAAAGATATAGCTATTTATAATGACGTATACGCAATTAAGCAAAGTGACTATAGCAAACTTGCAGATTCTTTACGAATGAAACAACTATTTATGGATGATAACGAAGCATATGTGCTAACAGGGACATCTTATAACACCATATTCAACGAATTTGAGCAAAGCTACAAAAGAGATTACATTACACTCTCTAGTACAAATACGAAATTACGAGTGAAAGGCTATGAGCATGTGAATGCAATTCCATCTGGCTTTTCATATCAAACGATAGTTTTGCCTGATGTTATCGTAAATAACTTACCTAGCACCGTAAAGCATATATCAGCATACAATTACAAAATTCAAAACTGGGAACAGACATATGAAATTGCTGATAATTTTATAGAAAAAGTGCAAAAAGATCGAAATAAATCCCAGTATGAAGGACCTCTTATTCGTTCCTTTGAATCAGCAGGATCGTTATACAAAATAACATCAGGCAGTGCTGCATTTTTCCTAATTGGGACATTTTTAGGAGTTATTTTCTTCATTGGAGCTGGTAGCGTTCTTTACTTTAGAATGTATACGGATTTGACGAACGAACAAGAGAAATATATAACGATTTCTAAAATCGGTGTAACAGATACAGAGATGAAACGATCTGCAACCATTCAACTTAGTATTTTATTTTTCATTCCGTACATTATGGCATCCATTCATACAATGTTTGCAACAAAAATGCTACAAGATGTAATTGGTTTATCTCTGTTCAAAGAGGTTTCAGCCGTTCTTATTATTTTTGGATTCGTTGAAATCGTATTTTTCATATTCATTCGTTCACTTTATATGCAAAAATTATCACAATACACGAGTGGACAAAATATTTAAAACAAACTTGATGAAAAGAGTATTTCTTATGCTCTTCTCATCTTCACCCTATCAGGAGGTTCAGGTGAATGACATTTTGGCAGTTTGCATTTAAAAACGTGACGCGGAACGCCAGAGCTTATTTCGCCTATTTTGTAAGCAGTGCGTTCTCCATCGCAATCTTTTTCTCATTTGCAGTTTATTTATTTCATCCTAAATTGCATATGACAGACGTGAATTATTCTCTGAACATATTAATGACAATTTCAGAAGTTGTCATTGTGTTCTTTTCATTTTTCTTTTTACTGTATTCAATCGGGACCTTTTTAAAAGTACGAAAAAAACAGTTCGGGATTTTAACAGTACTTGGCATATCTCAAAAACAATTAAAGCGACTCATATTTATAGAAAATATGTTAATTGGTGCTCTTTCTATATTTTTTGGCATTCAACTTGGAGTTGTCTTTTCACAGTTCTTTTTATTAGTTACCGCCAAAATTACACACGTACCTGGTTTATATTTATATCCGCCTACAAGTGCTATCGTTTTAACTATCATCATCTTTCTTGGGCTCTTCATTCTCGTATCATCTTTTACACCGATGCTCATTCGTACGAGAAAAGCCGTACGTCTTTTAAAAGAAGGAACACAACAAAAAGAAAGAAAAGCATCCGTGCTCATCTCTCTATTTGGTGCGACGTGTTTAATATGTGGATATGCGTTAGCCGCAAATCCGTTGTATTTTATGTCGCTAGGTGACATCATTGGGCTTTTATACGCCGTCTCTAGTATATTTGTCATCCCATCGCTTATTGCAGCTGGAACATACTTTTTCTTTTCACAAATTAGTTTTTTACTTATTCGTATTTTAAAAACGCGAAGAACGTTTTATATGAAACGAATTAATATGCTTTGGATTTCGGATTTAGCAGCGCGCATTCGGACAAACATTAACATGCTCTTTATTGTAGCGATGCTATCAACACTCGCTTTTACAATGATTACATTCTTATACGGTTTTGGGAAATTTACAAAGTTTGATGCAATTAGACAAAACCCTTTCCCGTTTACGTATTTATCGCATACTGAAAATACATTAGCTGATGAACATTTAAACTGGTTAGAGCAGAAATTTAATGAAGGGCACTTTACTTATACAAAATTTAAAACGGATATATATGAGGTATCTTCAGCTGAAGATAACACGCAGCTCTATTACGCAATTAAACAAAGTGACTATAATGTACTTGCTAAAGCATTAAATTTGGAAAAACTCACGGTAAATAAGAATGAATCTTATATTCTTATGAAAGACTTAGATGATCAAGTTATTGGAACACTTCACAATGAAGAAAAGAAAAATACTCTTACACTTACTCAAAACAATTTACAACTACAAGTGAAAGAATATAAAAGTTATAGCCCATTCCCAAACAGCTTAATATACCAATTACTCATACTATCTGATGAAAATGTAGAATCCTTATCCACAGTTTCCAAACAAATGAGTGTATATAACTTCAAAGTTACAGATTGGGAAAAGGCACATAATATCGGTTCATCGTTTATAACAAAAATTGATAACGATAATGCAGCAATTCAAGCAGAGCACCCACCTTTCCATGCAAGTGAAGCGAGCGATTCTCTATATAAGAAAAAACTAAATGTTGCCTCATTCTTCTTAATTGGTACTTTCTTAGGTGTTATTTTCTTTATCGGTGCTGGTAGTGTTCTTTACTTCCGAATGTATACAGATTTAACAAATGAGCAAGAAAAATATATAACGATTACGAAAATTGGCTTAACTGAGACTGAAATGAAACGTTCAGCGACAATTCAGCTTGCGATTCTTTTCTTCGTGCCTTACATTATGGCATCAATCCATACGATGTTTGCGACAAAGATGCTACAAGAAATATTACATCTCTCGTTCTTCGCTGAAATTACAGTCGTACTTATGATTTTTGGAACAGTTGAAATTTTATTTTTCCTTTTAATTCGTTCCTTTTATATGCAAAAATTATCACAACACATTAAGTTTTAAAAAGTAGAAAGGTGATTACTATGGAAGAAGTATTACACATAAAAAACGTCTCAAAAGTATATGAGGGAAAAGTCCCTCATACTGCTTTAAAAAATATAAATTTACACGTGGATAAAGGTGAATTCGTTGCCATTATGGGACCATCTGGTAGCGGGAAATCTACATTTTTAAACGTTATCTCTACAATCGATTCTCCGACTTCTGGTGATGTCGTGATTAACGGAAAAAAACCACACACATTTCGTAGAGAGAAGTTAGCTATTTTCCGCCGCCAAGAGTTAGGATTTGTTTTCCAAAACTTTAACCTACTAGATACACTAACAATCGGTGAAAATATCGTACTACCTTTAACATTAGATAATGTTCCATTAAAAGAAATGGATGAAAAGCTTGATAACATTTCAAAAAAGCTTGGAATTGATCATATTTTGGACAAGCGTATTTTTGAAGTTTCCGGGGGACAAGCACAGCGTACCGCAGTAGCACGTGCTGTCATTCATCATCCTTCACTTCTACTTGCCGATGAACCGACAGGAAACTTAGATTCAAAAGCGGCAATTGACGTAATGGAGCTATTTACGAAATTAAATAAAGAAGAAGATGCAACGATTTTAATGGTTACCCATGATCCGTTTGCAGCAAGTTATTGTAACCGTGTTATTTTTATTAAAGATGGAGAGCTTTACAATGAACTACACCGCGGATTATATCGCGAGAAATTTTATCAAGAAATATTAGATGTTCTAGCATTATTAGGAGGAAGACGTGGATGACATTTTGGCAATTCGCATTTAAAAATGTCTCACGTAATTCGAAAGCATATTTCGCCTACTTTGTAAGTAGTGCGTTTTCTATCATGGTTTTCTTTTCATTTACTGTATACGCGTATCACCCGCGGTTACAGAGTGTACAAAGCTTTCAAGATCGGGATCCTCTAATGAATTTAGCTAGTACAGCACAGCTTGTGATTGTTATGTTCTCGTTCTTCTTTCTCTTATATTCAATTGGAACATTTTTAAATGTACGGAAGCAGCAATTCGGGATACTCACCATTCTCGGTATCTCACAGAGACAATTAAAGAGACTGTTATTTACTGAAAATATGATAATCGGGATATTGTCTATCTTTATCGGCATTCAAGGTGGACTTGTATTTTCTAACTTTTTCTTATTAGTCACTTCGAAATTAACAAATGCGAAAGGTCTCTATTTATATTGGCCAACAGAAGCGATTATCGTTACAACCGTAACGTTTATCATCTTATTTTTAATCGTTTCTACATTTACACCAATGTTTATTCGTACTCGAAAAACAACGAAGCTTATTAAGGGCGTTAACAAAGAGAAGAGCGAAAAAAAACCATCTATACTGATTTCACTATTTGCTTTAACTTGTTTAGGACTATGCTATTATATTGCTGGTTATCCGCAAGGCTACATAACGGAAAAAAATGCACAAAATGGATCTGTATTCTTAATTATGCTATCTATTTTACCGCTTGTAGTAGTTGGGACGTATTTATTTTTTTCACAAACATTTCTTCTCTTTATCTATATTTTAAAGAAACGAAGAAAGTTTTATTTAAAACAAATAAATATGTTATGGATTTCAGATTTAGTTTCTCGTACACGCAGTAATATTAATGTACTCTTTATTGTTTCTATGCTATCTGCACTTGCATTTACAATTATTATCGGGTTATTTGCTGCAAACAATAATACGAAAGCACCCATACTAGAACGATATCCAATACCATTCACCTATACATCAGAAGGTGTTAATGCATTTGAACAAAAGCATATTACTACGATTGAAACTGAACTTACAAATGCTAATTTTCAATATGACAAATATAAATTTACCGTTTTAAAAGATACAGCTTCAAAAGAATCAATTGCCATTATGAAAATGAGTGATTATAACGCAATAGCACAGCAATTAAACAGACCAAAAATCACTCTCGATTCTTCACAAGTTTATAATATTTCTCGCTATTCACCAGTGTTATTAAATCTCGTGTCTAACCCATTTGCGAAGCAGAACACGATTACACTTGGCTCTAATAAAAAGGAATTTCAAATTAAAGGTTTTATTAATAGAGGAATTGAGCCTCCCTTTGCATTACCTCACTTAATTGTGATGCAAGATGAAGTAATTGAAAATATGATTCCTCATATTGAAACAATTACAGTCTATAACTACTTCGTGGAAAATTGGGAAAATGCAATTGTCCCAACAAAAAATATATTAAAAAACTTAAATCATGATGCAGAAACCTTGTATGAAGCACATAAAAATGAAGAAGATTTCATTAAACCATTTTATATTTATACAGCTACGGATGAACTCGTTCATAGTAAAGGAAATGCAGTCGCTCAATTCTTTATTTGGGCATTTCTCGGCTTTATTTTCTTTATCGGAGCAGCTAGTGTTTTATATTTCCGTATGTATAATGACTTAACAACTGAAAGACAAAAGTATATTACGATTACAAAGCTTGGCTTAACTGAATCAGAAATGTTTCGCTCTGCAACGATTCAATTAGGAATTTTATTTTTCGTTCCTTATGTCGTTGCTGGTGTTCACACATTATTTGCGGTTAAGTTTTTACAAAGCATGTTTTCTTTCTCCTTATTAAAAGAGACATGTATCGTACTCACCTTTTTCGGGATTATCGAGATCATTTTCTTCTTCTTAATCCGTTCTCTTTACATTAATAAATTATCACAGCATATAAAAATATGAATAAAATAGCCTTGTGCAATATGCACAAGGCTATTTTCAATAGTTTTTAATAATTAGCAGCAATATCCGCCGTAGCCGCCAGCATAACCGCCATAACCACCATAGCCACAACCGCCGCCTCCGCCGAAGCAGCTAGCACCGATGATAATTAATAAAATAAACAATACAATTAGAAGCGCAAAACCGCCTCCGCAACCATGTCTGCGGTTACAATCATCATGTCTGTGTTCACACTTTTCGCTCATTACCCTATTCCTCCTTTAGTATCATTCATAACAAGTTCACCTTGCTCTAAATGAGGGGATTCCATTTATATTATGTTTTCAGGGCGAATAGGAAGCTTGGCTTACCTAAAAACGGGCTTGTTTTAGGAATTGGGCTTTATTAAAAAGCGAATGAGCCTTATCCAGATGTAAGCATAAAACATTTGACATACTCTTAATTTCTTACTAATATTTAATTGAACGATCAATCATTTTTTTGATTATACATTCAAATTATATAAATCAGGAGTTGAATAGCGTGACTGATTCTTTTATTGCAGAGGCTAGGCGTGAACAAATTATTCTTGCATGTATTGATACATTAGAAGAGGTTGGATATAACAACTTAAGCTTAACGAAGGTGGCAAAAAAGGCTAAGATTAGTACCGGACTTATTTCTTATCATTTTAATGATAAGCTTTACCTTATGAATCGCACATTACAATTTTTAGTTGCCAAGCAACATGAATTTATTAGTAATCGAGTGCTATTAGCTCAATCTGAAATAAATAAACTAGAGGCTTTTATTGAAGCGCATTTGGCTTATCAAGAAACTCATTACAAAAATAATATTGCCTTAATTGAGATTGTCTTTAATGCAAGAAATGAAGAGAACGTTCCTTATTACAGAATCGAAGACGACGAAGAGGAGGATGCTCTTAGAACGATGTTATTAGATATTTTGAAGACTGGTCAACAAAATGGCGTGTTTTCCGATTCTTTCCAAACCGACACATTAGCTTCATTTATTTTAGGAGCAATCGAAGAAAGAATGCTGAAGGCAAATTCATCTATATCCATAGAAAATTACTCAGATGAGCTCATAAAAATGGTGAAGAAACTCACTGTTTAAATATGCCTTGATTAAAAAAATATATATGAAAGGATGAACTACACATGAAAAAGGCATCTGTCATTGGATTAGGTTTTTTAGAAAAATTACTTGCTATAGTAAGTCCAATCCTTTTAGGCGTTATTGGATATTTTTCACCTAAATTAATAGAGATTATAAAAAAGATTCCTCTCTTTTCTGATTCAAAAATTATAGAACTTTTAAATTTTATTAATCCCTTCTGGCTTCCTATTATCCTCATGCTAATTGGTGTTATTGCAGGAATTTTATTTTCTTTAATTATTTATAGTGAAGCTTTAAAAATGAACATTACTTCGGAAAGCATTCACGTGAATAAGGACGATCAAAAGAAACAAATCACCAGATTAAATGTAAAAGCCGTTTTTGTAGATAAGCGTCAAGTGGTTATCATTGATCAAGAAGACCGAGAATGGTTACGTGAAACATCTGACATTACCCCAAGCAAAATTAAAGATACTTTCTTAATGCACGGCTTCCCCTGGGTGGAACAAGATCCTTATAAACATGAGTATAGCTTATGGAAATTAGAGGATGAGCGATTTAATAAAAGCATAAATACTATTTTGTATGAAAGACGCAATGCCCTTCGAGAAGGAAACTCTAAAAAAAAGAAGCATTTACGCAAAGATTTGAATGAGCTAGGAGTCTTTGTCAAAGACGATGGAGAAGATCAGTATGTCCGTTCCATTAAGTAATAGAAAGCACAAAAAACGAATAAAACCTACAGAGAAATTACATTTCCTCTGTAGGTTTTATTCGTTTAAATCTGATCTCCTCTCCTAAAGAAACATATTCAACAAAAGAGCAAAACCAAATGCAATAAATGATAACAATGTCTCGAGTACCGTCCACGTTTTAAACGTTTCCTTCACCGTCAAACCTAAATACTCTTTTACAAGCCAGAACCCTGCATCATTTACGTGAGAAAACATTAATGAACCTGCACCGGTTGCAATAACGAGAAGCTCTAAATTCACACCAGACATGTGCTGAATAACTGGTGAAACAATCCCTGCTGCTGTCGTTAATGCTACTGTAGCTGAACCTGTTGCAATTCGAATTAAACCAGCTACCATGAAAGCTAATACGATTGGTGATAACGAAATATGTTCTGCCATTTGTGCAATAGCTGTTCCAACGCCGCTTTCAATTAATATTTGTTTAAATCCACCGCCTGCACCAATTATTAAAATAATAGAACCGACAGGCAATAAACTTTCATCTGTTAATTTTTTAATCATCTTTTTATTAATACCTTGTTTGATACCAAGTAAATAAAATGCTGCGAAACATGAAATAAGTAAGGCGATTACTGGACTTCCTATAAACACGAAAAATTCAGTCAATTTTTTCGGTAATGAAATATATGGTGCAACTACTGATAAAATCATCAATACAACTGGTAGTAAAATAATAAAGAATGAAACTTTACGACTTGGCAAATCAGTTGAGACAGTCGTAACCCGAATAAGCTCTGGTTCATTTTCAGGTATCACCCTTTTATGTACCCACTTTGCAAATATCGGTCCTGCGATAATGGCTGTTGGTAACGCGATAATTAATGAATATAAAAGTACCTTTCCTAAGTTCGCGTTATAAATACCGATTGCTGTCATCGCCCCTGGATGCGGAGGCACGAGCCCGTGAACAATAGATAATCCTGCAATGACAGGTAACGCAATTAATAATATATTTTGCTTCGTCGTTTTTCGAATGGAAATAACAAGTGGTAATAAAATGACGATCCCCACTTCAAAAAACACTGGAATCCCTATAACAAATCCTGCAAATAACATAGCCCAAGGTAGTTTCTTTACACCGAAAAATCGAATAAAGAAATCTGCCACTTGCATGCCGGCCCCTGAATCGGACATCATTTTCCCTAAAATTGTTCCGAGAGCTAAAATACCAACTAAATGCCCTAGTACACTACCAACACCAGTTTCATAGGCAGTCACTATTTTCGTTAAGTTCAGTCCAGACATGATAGCTAAAAACAAACTCGCAACTGTTAAACTAATAAATGCATGCCATTTCCACCATGATACCCCTAAAATAACAATCGCAATTGCAAGTAACGTGACGATTAATAAGTATATATCCATCTCCCATTCTCCTTACTTTATAAAAAAAGAGGGAAAATCCCCTCTTTTTTATACGTCATAATTCACTACATAATGCTGCATTTCTGTATTGTAGTAGCCTTCGCTATATTCAATTACTTCGCCAACTTCATCGTAAGAATAACGCATGCGTTTTAATAGCGCTGTCCCCTCTTTTTCACCTAGCGCTTCTGCAACGAAACTAGGCGCGAGTCCAACAGCGAATTCATCTCTGAAGTTTTCTAAATGAATACCTCGGTCTTCAACTAAATCATAAAGCGATTGCAAGTCAAAATCCGATAAATCTGAACTTGCCATTCCTGCTGAGAAATAGTGCGTATAATGAATGTACGGTGCATCATTTAACGTATATAAACGTTCAATACGAAAACTCTCCTTACCGAATAATCGAAATGGCACTGTTCCTTCTTCATTCTGCACAATTTCTGCTTTTAGCAATTTCTTCTGTACTTTATATCCTTCTTCCACTAACACTTCAGTAAATTTCTTACCCTTTGACAGTTTTGTCGCAGAAGTATTGCGGATGACTTTCGTTCCTTTACCGCTTTTCTTTTCCAAATATCCTTCTTGAGCGAGTTCTTTAATCGCATTTCGCACTGTAATTTTACTCACTTTGAACTCTTCTTCTAACTGCGGTTCGGAAGGGATATTCGTATGAATCGCATATACACCATGCAATATTCGATCACGAATAATATTTTTTATTTGCAAATATAATGGTCCTTTTTTTCTCGTTACGTTCACCGTTACACCCACTACCTTTCTACATCACCTACTGATGCCGTCATTGCCCGAAGTATATCCTTCTCTGATGACATTGGCGTATCACCGACGATTGTATGTGCTAGCATTCCAGCTGCTGACGCAAATGAAACAGCTTTCTCTGGTGCGAACTCCTTTATCTCGCCATGAATAATTCCGCTCGTATAAGCATCTCCAGCACCTATTCTATCATATACAGAAAACGTAAGTGTTTTTGCAAAAGTGAACGTTCCATCTTTACATATAAACCCGCGAAGCGAATGTGTATTATCACTGTTAATAGAGCGATGAGTACCAGCGATTGTAGCGATATGATACGTTTCAGCTACCTTTGGAATAAGATCAACAAGTTGCGCCTCTCGCTCCGTTTCTTCGGTTTTTATTCCTAAAACAAACATTGCATCTTTTTCGTTCATCATAACGATATCAGCAAGTCCCAGCATTTCTTCATAATGCGGTTTTGCCTGTTCATATCCGTCTTCTCCCCAAAGTGATGGACGATAATTACAATCAAAAACGACGGTTCCTCCGTTTTCTTTAACTGCTCTCGCTAAAGACTTCATATGATGGCGCACCATATCATTCATCGCAAGTGTAATACCGCAAAAATGAACGATATCAATTTCCTTAGCAATTTCTTCAAATTGGTATATCTCTTCAGACGCCGTATTGAAGCTACTTTCTAGTCGATTCGAATACGTAACGCGGCTTGCACGTGCACCGAATCCATTTTCTAAAAAATACATACCTACATATTTACCACCTCTTGAAACAAGAGAAGTTTGAATTCCTAACTTTTGAATGTAAGATACAGCTGCATCTCCAACCGAATTTTCCGGTAAAGTTGAAATAAGAAGCCCTTCATGCCCTAAGTGAGAAAGTGCCGCTGCAACGTTCACACCTGTACCTGAAAATGAGTAATTTAACGTGTTAGCTTGCGACAACAATTCATATCCAGGTACTTGCAGGCGCATCATTACTTCGCCGAACGCTGCAATTTTCTTACGCATATTGATCAACTAGCTTCTTCACGACTGCTAATAATTCACGCACATCTTCTACTTTCGTGTTACCAGTTTCTTTATCAATAATAGAAGAGTACACGTGCGGGATAACTTGCTCTACGTTTGCTTCAAGCGCAATACGTACAATTGTTTCGAAGTTTTCTTTATCAATTCCGCCTGTTGGCTCTAATGCGAATCCTTCTTCCGCACAAGCTTTCGCAACTGCACGATATTCTTCTTCATGAGCTAGCCCTTTCATTGGGAAGTATTTCAATGAATTTCCGCCCATATCACGTACAAGTGCGATCGCTGTTTTAATTGGAACGATTGCTTTTTCTTCTCCAGCTGCACTAATTGGACCAGTAGAAATATTTACGTACCCTACTTTTCCTGTTGGCGATACTAAACTATTAATCCAGCTATCTTTTCCGCCAAGATTTGCACGTGTCGCTCCAACTGAAGGGAACACTTGATTAATATGGCTACCAGGGTAATGCTTCGCAATTTCAGCTACAACTGCTGCTTGGCGATTATCTCCTGCGCCTAGTCCAATTGATACAGCGTCATCAATTTCTTTTCCGTATGCTTTCATAGCTGTAACTGCTTCTTCTACTGTTGGATAATCTTTTGATAACACTCCCACTACTACATAACCTTCTGCTACTTCAAAAATATCTTTCGCATTTTCGATATTGTTTGCCAATACATTTAATGCTACGCGGCCTTTATAAAAACGTTTTTGAATGTTTGTCATTTTAGTTTCCCCCTACAATTTCTCTCAATTTTTCTTCAATTACATGTATGTCATCACCTTGAAGTGGACGTGGATCAATATCAAAGAATCCTTGTCTTACTCCGTAATCACGTGTATAAATTGCGATTTCCCCTTCGCGTAATGCTGTCACAACGTCTTTTGCCGATTTATTTAACTCTTTTTCGTTAATATGAATACGGGCTCTAAAGATTGCTCTTCCAGCTTCATCTTGAACGATCGTTACATTTACACCATTTAATTCTTTTAGCGGCATAAGTACTTGTAGCAATTCTTTTTCTTGCTCGCTCTTATCTTCTTTTACTCCGTACTCATCAAGTGCTTGAAGTAAACCAAAAGTTGTTTCTTTCCCAACTTTCATGCTTCTTCCGATACAATGTAATTGCACTTTCAGCCATTCAATATACTTTCTTTTACCGCCCACAATACCAGAAGTAGGTCCTTCAATTGCCTTTGAACCGCTATAAATAGCAAGATCTGAATACTTCACATATTTTTGAATGTCTTCTTCAGCTGCTGCATCCACGATAAGCGGTACTTTATTTCGCTGCGCAACTTCCCATGCTTCTTCAACAGAAATCATATTTTTTTGCACGGCATGATGTGATTTTACATACAGAATTGCTGCTGTATTTTCACCAATTGCATCTTCAATATGCTCTGCTTTCCCTTCATTTGCATAACCAACTTCTACAAGTTTACCGCCGCCTAAGTAAATCATCGTTTCAACAGGAGCACCGTATTGAACGTTATGACCTTTTAACATAATCACTTCGTTTTTCGCGATTACTTCTTGATGAAGTCTTTCACTTTTACGGCGATTTCCTTCTGTAACGATACCAGCGATAGAAAGCGCAATTCCGCTCGATGCTGAATTCACAACGACCGCTGCCTCTGAATCTAGAATTCTCGCAATATAGTCTCCTGCTTTATCTACTAAATCAGCAATTTCCACATAATTTTGTCCACCATGTTTCATCGCATCCATTACTGTATCTGTAGGAGCAGATACACCTAAAATACTCATTCTACCGCTCGCATTAATTACTCTTTTTAATCCGTACTTAGCATTCAATGAATGACCCATTAATTACAACCCCTTTTGTATCAATTCTTTTTTTAGCAATGCGCTGGTCCCCTTCTGAATCGATTAACGTAATCTTCTCATCTTTCACCGTAAATAAAGTTAAGTTTGCAATATCGCCTTCTTGAATACGGCCAAGCTCTGGTTTCTTAAGCCACTCTGCCGCATTTTTCGTAACCGCATCAATCACTTCTTCTAGCGGATAACCTAAGTAAAGGAATTTCGAAAGAACGTGAGCCATACTATACACTGGACCGTGTATACGGTTCTTTCGGTAAATATCTGTACTAATTGTATGAAAGGCAATACCGTGACGCTTCGCTGCTTCTGCTACTTTAAAAGAAAAACTAGCATTACCGTGACCAACATCTAAATGTACGCCGCGATTCACTGCATCTAGTAACACAGGTAGCGGTTTGCCTTCTTCATCAAATAAATTATTTTCTTTCCCGTTTAAGTAATGTGTAATAACATCATCTTTTTCTAAAAGAGGTACAACTTCCTCAATGCGAGGAGGCGCTGAACCGATATGTACCATAATCGGTAATGATGTTTCACGGGATAAAGAGCGCGCTACATGCAGCGGTTCAATTCCACTATCACAAACGACGCTTTTACTCATTCTCGCCTTTAACCCAATGATTACATCTTTATACTTTTCTACTGCTTCTATCACTTTCTCTTTATCTATCCATTCCATATTGGATAATTCATCAATTCGTTTCAAACCGATGCGAGAAATATTTAAAAAGGCAAATAAATTTGTCTTTGCCTGTTCTCTACTTTTTACTAAATCTGCAATGCGATCAGCTCCGCAGCTACCCGCATCAACAATTGTCGTTACCCCTTGCTTAACACCAATTTCATCCACTTCATCGCCATACGGATCAAACTCTGGAAAAGCATGAACGTGTAAATCAATCCAGCCACTCGATACGTAAGTACCAGAGTAATCAAGAACCTTTCCACCCTCACCAGCACCAGCTTTCGTCACCTGTGCAATTTTATTATTTTCAATTACAATGTCAATCTCTTCCCCGTTCACACGTTTCACATTACGTAGTACGAATCGTTCTGTCATTGTACTTCCACCCTTTTCTATAAGAAGCCGTAAGAATACGCTTACATTAAAGTTTCATTTTATATCTCTTTCACACGTTTAGCGTAACACAAAAAAAGGGAGAAGTAAATATAACGTTATAATGTTTAAAAGCGAATAAAAAGATGCTCCTCCAAAATGCTAATAGTATAGGAAATTATATCAACGATTTTTTGAATATATCTATCATAACTTACAATATATCAACGATTTTTCAATTATATCTATCATAACTTATAATATATTAACGATTCGACAAAGAATATCGATTTACCGACAAAAAACGTCAATCCCTTTCTTATATATACGAAGAGGTTGCTCCAAACGGAACAACCTCTTTTTCTATTCCTGAACCGTCACAATAACCCCATCCATATTGTTCCCGGAAATTTCATACTGCTTGTTTGCTGGAACGTTCACTTTCATATTCTCAGAAACTTTATAATAAGAAACAGTATATTTCTTACCTTCGACTTCAGTTGAAATCTCTTTTTCCTCTTTTAAAAACTCTAAATATTCCTCTAGTGTGAAATTCTTTTTTTGCATAATTGCGCTATGAGGTAAGCCTACATAACGTATATGCCATGGCTCATATTGAATGCCTGTAATGTTACTTTTATTTTTCGGATAACGTAATACAAAGCCATGCTTCCATACGTTCTCTTCAATCCATTTTCCTTCAGGCGCTTTCTCCATTTTCTTTTGAGTAGACCCAATGTCCAGTGATAATCCTAAGTTATGTTCACTGTATCCTGCTGGAAGTGCATAATCAGATCCCATTTTTTCATATAGCTGTTTTTGCTCTTGGAAATCTCTATAGCCACTACTAATCAAAAAATGGTTAACACTTTCTTTTCCAGCCGCATCGACAACGTTCAAAAACTTTTTCACAACATCCTTTGATAAACGAAGATTTCTATCAAATATTACATAGCCTCTCACTAATTCAGTATTATGATTTACATTTATAATATCAGACCTAATACTATCTTTTTTTACTGGGTAATCCCTGTTAACTAATAATAAATCACCCTTATAAATTTGGTAACTACTCAGCCACCTTTCGGTGTCTTTTTTAAATTTTACTAGTTTCATATGCCTCCCATTTGTAAATACTGAGTATATCAAACAGGGGAGGTGAATCTTATGGTCGATCGAAAAATTATTTTAGATACATATAAAAAAGGACCTGAAGCTGTTATTTCTTTATTTGAAGAAACATTTTCTAAGTTAGAAAAACGTATACAAGAACTAGAAAATGCTTCAAAAAAAAACTCCAAAAATAGTCATAAGCCACCTTCTACAGATGGTTTGGGTAAGCCCGTTACAAAAAGTTTGCGCAAACCGTCTCATCGTCAAACGGGTGGCCAGTTGGGCCACAAGGGACATACTCTTGGTTTGACAGCGACTCCAGATCATACGATTACACATTCTCCTACATATTGTACTTGTTGTCATACTTCCTTGAACCACGAGCCTGTAAAAGGGTATCGCATTCGCCAAGTGTATGACTTACCACCTATTCAGATCGAAGTGACAGAACATAAAGTAGAACAGAAAGAATGCCCACATTGCCATTCTATCCAAGAAGCCCAATTTCCTTCGACAGTATCTCGTCCTGTTCAATATGGTCCAAATATAAAAAGACTGATTCCCTATTTAACGCATTATCAATGCATTTCTTTGAAGCGAACAAAAGAATTCTTTCAGGATTGTTTTGGACATTCTATAAGCGAAGGAACCCTGGTAAATCATACACAGGCTTTCGCTTCTCAATTGCAGCCATTCATAAAAGAAGTAAAGGAAAAGATTCTGCAGTCTCCTGTTGTCCATTTTGATGAAACTGGTATGCGTGTAGAAAACAAAACACAATGGTTACATACTGCCAGTACACCGGAGGTGACATTGCAACATATTCATCAAAAACGTGGAAAAGAAGCAATGGATGCTGGAGAAATCTTGCCATCTTTTTCTGGAATTGCGATGCATGATGGTTGGAAATCGTATGATGCGTATACAGATTGTCGTCACGTTTTATGTAATGCCCATCTCTTACGAGATTTACAAGGAATTATAGATAGTACTGGAGAACAATGGGCACAACAGATGCAGAAATTTCTAACGCAAGCGTTGACGATGAAAAAGCAATCCGAAGGTACCATGCCAAAAGCGACGCAAAAGAATCTGTTTATTATGTATCAATCCATATTGAAAGAACAACAGATTCTTTCCACGAAACAAAAGAAGAAAGGAAAGCAGACGCCTTCTCAAAATTTATGGAATCGCTTCGTCAAGTATTCTGACAGAATTCTAGCGTTTTTAGAACATCCAGCCATTCCATTTGATAACAATCAAGCAGAACGGGATATTCGGATGACGAAAGTAAAACAGAAAGTGTCTGGGACTTTCCGAAGTAAGAAAGGCGCAGAATCTTTTTGTCAGATACGAAGCTTTATGAGTACCATGAAAAAACAAAAACAATCGGTCTTACAAGCGATAAACCAAGTCATAGAAACTAGAACGGTTCCTTGGAATAACACGACTTCATAAGAGAATTTCTCTATTTGGCATAGATTCTTTCTCTGATTGGAGTATTTTCTTTTCATGTTTTCGAATCGGAAACATGTATTTGGCCTGTTTTTTTATTTGAAGAAGCTGAGTAGTTACTAAATTTGTTTCTTCGTAATCTCTTTCCCATCGGTGTTTGCCGCCTTTACTAGCTCATCTTTCCCGACAATTTTAACGTCGATTTCCTTTTGAAATAACGGTGATATATAAACGCCTACACATACTGTGCATACTATAAAAAAAGAAATAAATACCCACTTTTTCATTTCTAGTTCCTCCTTAACGTAACTTACGTATAGAATAGAAAAAACTATTAAAATAAAAAGTGGGGTAAAGTTTAAATTTTTATTAAATTGTTACATTCTCGTCTTTTGGCAATCGTACTTCAAATATCGTTCTAACTACATTGCTCTCAGCAGAAATCGTACCGTTATGTTGCTCGACAATATTTTTCGCAATAAATAGTCCAAGGCCTGTCCCGCCACGGTTCTCAGTTCTTGCTTTATCACCTGTATAGAACATATCAAAAAGATACGGTAAATCTTCTTCCGGGATGCTATCTCCGTAATTCATAATTTGTACGACAACTTCTCCATTATCAACATACCCATTCATATCAACAAATTGTCCATCATAGCCGTAACGAACGGCATTTGTTAACAAGTTTTCAAATACTCTAGCTAACAATTTTCCATCACCGTGCATCGGTAAATGAGGAGCCACATTCAATCTAGCTTCTAAATGATGTTTTTCTAATAACGGATACAATTCCTCCTCTAACTGTATAAGCAACTCACTTATATCAATCGGCTTTTTATCCAGCTTTAGCATGCCATAATTCATACGTGTAATTTCAAATAGCTCATCAATTAAACTTTCCAGTCTTTGCGATTTTGTATATGCAATTGTGGAGAAATGTTTAATTTGTTCTTTTGTTAAATTTTCATCTTTAAGAATTAAATCTAAATATCCTAACACGGATGTTAATGGTGTTCTTAAATCATGAGCTAAATTCACAACAAGCTGATCTTTACTACTTTCAGCAAAGTCTCCTCTTTCAACAGCTTCTTTTAACTTTTCACTTGCAACATTTATTTCACGCGCGATATTTCCAAACTCATCATTTGATGAAACTTGAACTTTATTCGTAAAGTTACCGTTCGCAAGATGATGAATCCCATTAGAAATTTCATCAAAGTATTTTAAATACGGTTTTGTCAAAAAGAAGAAAAAGATAATAGATAACGGAATAAAGAAAATTAAAAAGAAATTAATGTCTCCAAATTCCCTTACCATTGACCTAAATTGTGCTAAAGGCTCTTCGTAGCGAACCATCGTTTTATAATACAGCTGCAATCCTTTATAAATTATATAAGTTACAGTTGCTGCAAGTACCATACTTAATGCAAATAAGGCAATCATTTTAAATCGAAAACTTTTCATCATATTAGCCATTAAAAGTATAACCTACTCCCCACACTGTTTTTATTAATTTATCCTTTCTTTTATCTTCTCCAAGTTTCTTCCGCAACGTACGAATATGTACCATCACTGTATTTCCACCTTCATAATAATCGTCTGCCCATACGTGCTGAAAAATATTTTCTACATTGTACACTTTCTTCGGATGACTCGCTAATAAATATAAAATATCAAACTCTTTCGGCGTTAATTCAATTTGCTCACCATATACATCAACCGTCCTACGCTCGGGATTAATTACGACTCCGCCTAGTTCTAAAGCAGATTTACTCTCCGCTACTTTCGGTTGATTTAACGTAAAAAACCTACGCAGTTGTGCATTTACACGTGCAACTAATTCAATCGGTGTGAAAGGCTTCGTCATATAATCATCCGCGCCTAGTACAAGACCTGTCACCTTATCAAAGTCCGAAGTTTTCGCGCTTAAAAAAATAATCGGCATATGATGTTTCGTGCGAATTTGACGCGTCACCTCATACCCATCCATTTTCGGCATCATAATATCTAAAATTACCAAGTCGATTGGCTGCGTTTCAATAATATGAACCGCCTCTTCCCCATCCGCAGCCTTCACAACATGGTACCCTTCTTTTTCTAAATGTATCTCAATTAAATCAGCAATTTCTGCCTCATCATCCGCTATTAAAATTGAAATGCGCTTCATTTTACTCCCCCTTTTTCATTCCATTTTTATACGCTCGATTGTAAACTAGACTATCCAATTTGTACAATACAAAAAGGCTACTCGTTAGAGTAACCTTGGTAAATAAAATTATATCAGCAATTATTGAAATATATCGACTTACCGACAATGAACGACAAAATCCTCTCGCTATTTGCGGGCATCCTAATGAAACTTCCATTTACCGCTCAAACACAATCCGCTGCTTCGTAATTTCCGCCAATCTTCCGCGATCTACTTCATACTCAGCATCAACGCTTTGCGGCACCATCACTTTCCCGCCCTCAAGCGTCACTTCCGGCGAAATAATATCCTGCTCCCAATGTCTACTAGAAGCAGATATATCTCCTGGAATCGTAAAGTTAGGCAATGACGCAAGCGCAACATTTTGCGCTCGTGAAATCCCCATTTCTACCATACCACCGCACCAAACGGGTACGTTATGCTCCATACAATAATTATGGATCTGAACCGATTCTGTTAATCCGCCCACTCGCCCTGGTTTAATGTTCACAATTTGGCAGCTGCCAAGCGTAATCGCAACGCGTGCATCTTCTAAACTATGAATACTTTCATCTAAACAAATCGGCGTTTCAATTTTCTTTTGCAATTCCGCGTGATCGAGAAAATCGTAATCCGCTAACGGTTGTTCAATCATCATTAATTGGAATTCATCTAGTCGTTTCAGCCTCTCCGTATCCCCTAATGTATATGCTGAATTTGCATCTGCCATTAGCGGGATATGCGGAAACTCTTTACGAATTTCTTTCAATAACTCATAATCATGCCCCGGTTTTATTTTTACTTTAAAACGCTCGTATCCTTCTTCTGCGTACTTCTCGATTTGTTTTAACATAACCGGAATTGTATTGATCCCAATTACAACGCCGACTTCAATTTCAGACTTCGTTCCGCCAAGCAATGTCGCTAACGATTTCTTTTGACGTTTCGCATATAAATCCCAAACAGCCCCTTCAATTCCGGCCTTTGCCATTCGGTTTCTTTTTATATGTTGAAATAGACCCGGTACCTCATTCGGATGAGAAATTTCAGCCTTTAATAAATCCGGTAATAAAAAGTCTTGCAGTACATGCAGCGCCGTCTTCACCGTTTCTTCCGTATACCACGGTTCAGAGAACGCAACGACTTCGCCAAAACCAATGCACCCGTCTGTATCTTCTAATTCAATGACGATACTCTCACGCTTTTCGTAAGTCCCGTAGCTTGTAGCAAACGGGATTACGAGTGGCATTTCCGTTATATACAGTGTCGCTTTTTTTATTTCCACCTACATCTCCTCCACTAATTGTCTTAACTCTCGTCTTAACAATTTTTTCGAAGCGTTACGTGGTAATTCCTCTAAGAAACATGCTTTCTTCGGCACTTTATATTTCGCTAATTTCTCCTCGCAAAAATGAAGAATTTCTTCTTCTGTTACCGCCCCGCTTTTCACAACAAAAGCAGCTGGTACTTGTCCCCATTTGTCGTCAGACATACCGACAACGCCAGCTTCCGCTACTGCCGGATGGGAGAGTAACACTTCTTCAATTTGAGCTGGGTATATATTCTCTCCGCCAGAAATAATTAAATCACTGCGGCGATCTAATACGTATAAAAACCCTTCTTCGTCTAAATAACCGAGGTCGCCAGTATGAAGCCATCCGTTTTGAATAGTCTCTCGCGTCGCATCTTCACGGTTAAAGTAACCGCCTGTTACGTTCGGTCCTTTTACTACAATCTCACCTTCCGCAAATGGTGGCACTACTACGCCATCTTTTTCAATACGAAGTTGGCACTGAAATAGTGGTTTTCCAGCTGATCCTACTTTCGTTAACATGTAATCTGCGGATAACGTACAAATTTGCGAAGATGTTTCTGTCATACCGTACGTTTGATATACAGGAATTCCTTTTTCTACACATGCTTCTAATAGTGGTTTTGGCGCTGGTCCTCCGCCAAGTAACATGCATCGTAAAGAAGATGGATATGTCTCTGCCCCAAGTCGCTCTAATAAATCAGTTAACATTTTAGAAACGACAGAAATAATTGTTACTCCTCTCGTTTGAAGTGCTTTATGAATAAAATCAGCATCATATTTCGGAACGAGTAAAATGCGCATGCCATACATAATGTTTTTCATTAAAAGAGATAATCCGCCAACATGGAACATCGGCATGCAGGCTAACCAACAATCATCATCACGAATTCCTAAATTAAGCGACGAACCGACTGCGCTTGCCCAATGATTGCCGTACGTTAAAATAACGCCTTTCGGTTTGCCTGTCGTCCCAGACGTATAAATAATTGTCATCGCTTCTTCTAAAGAAAACTCTTCTTGTATAGAGGCTTCCTCTTTTGGTCCATTCATCACTTCGGCGAATGAATAAACAGGAACATCTTTAGCATCAAAATCTTGATCCGTTACTAAACAAACAACTTCAGCATCATCCATTTGCCAAAGTAGCTCTTCTCTTGAAAGACGCGTATTTAAAAGCACAGCTACTGCACCTACATAAGATAGGGCGTGAATAACTGTAATCATCTCCATACCATTTTTCATCAGAACAGCCACCTTTTGCCCTCGCTCCACTCCAACATGCGTGAGGTGTTCACAAACAGATACTACTTTTTCATGCAGCTCCATAAAAGTAACTTTCTCTTCCTCTATTTCAATTGCAGTGCGATCTGGTGTTAAAAATGCACGTTGCATTAACCAATTTGGCATCGTCTCCATCATTCATTCTCCTTTCATGAAAGAAAGAGACTTGATATGATATCAAGTCTCTTAGTTGTTTTGTTTCCGGTTTGGTCTTATCCAGCTACAGCAGCTAGAATGCTCGGTGGCTTCACTTCTTCCTACGAGGCAAAAAGCGCCTCTACGTCAGAAGCTCCATCCCCCTCACATTCTGAACGAGCTGCTTTCGCTTTTGGTTTCATCCAGCTACAGCGGCTAGAACAGTCGGTCGTTTCACGCCTTCCTATGAGGCAAAAAGCGCCTCTACGTCAGGAGTTCCAACGCCCTCTTGTTCTAAGCAAGCCGCTTCCGCTTTTGGTTTGATCAAGGGAAACGAGGGAATTGACCGAAGTCCGGACTGCGTTTTTCTTTGAATGCGTCGCGACCTTCTTTTGCTTCGTCAGTTGTGTAGTACAATAACGTTGCATCTCCAGCTAGTTGTTGAATACCAGCTAGACCGTCTGTGTCTGCGTTGAAGGCAGCTTTTAGGAAACGAAGTGCCATTGGGCTGTTTGCTAAAATTTCTTGTGCCCATTGTACTGTTTCTGCTTCAAGCTCTTCTAATGGTACTACAGTGTTTACTAAGCCCATATCAAGTGCTTCTTGAGCGTTGTATTGACGGCATAGGTACCAAATTTCGCGAGCTTTCTTGTGGCCTACCATACGAGCTAAGTAACCAGCTCCGTATCCACCGTCAAAGCTTCCTACTTTAGGACCTGTTTGTCCGAATACAGCGTTGTCTGCAGCGATTGTTAAGTCACATACGATATGAAGTACGTGTCCACCACCGATTGCATAACCTGCTACCATTGCGATAACTGGTTTAGGAATTGCGCGAATTAGACGTTGTAAGTCTAATACGTTTAAACGAGGGATTTGGTCGTCACCTACATATCCACCATGACCGCGAACTTTTTGGTCGCCGCCAGAACAGAATGCACGTCCACCTTCACCTGTTAAAATGATAACGCCAACATTTGCATCATCACGAGCTTGTGCAAAAGCGTCGATTAACTCCATTACCGTTTTAGGACGGAATGCATTATGTACTTCAGGGCGGTTAATCGAAATCTTTGCGATACCATTGTATGTTGAATAAATAATATCTTCGTAATTGCCTTCTTTTACCCATTCAATAGCCATTACAACTACCTCCTTGTATATTTCTGATCTCCTCTATAAGTGTAACTTCATTCTTAACTGAAAAAAGCATCACTGCATAGTTTTTAGAAATCCCTTTACTATTGTATCAAACTTTTCCGGTTGTTCCACATGAATTGCATGGCCAGCACCATCAATTTTGACAAATTTCGCGTCAGAGATGCATTTTCCAATATTTTTTAATATACGAAAGAACTTTTCATCATACTCTCCGTTCATTAAAAGAACAGGTATTTTTAAGTTTTTCAGCTCATCCCACCATGAAGGCTGAGCCCCCGTTCCCATGCCGCGCAAGCTATTTGCAAGTCCTTTTGGATTGTTAGCAAGTCGTTCTTTTCGCACCGCTTCTTGTACGTTTTTTGCTAAACGTTTTTGCGTTTCAAAAAGCGGAATATTTTCCCACATGGATACAAAAATTTCTATGCCTTCTCGCTCAATTTTATCGGCAAGTCGATCATCTTTTTCACGACGTTCTTTTCTATCCGCTTCGTCTTCGAGCCCAGCTGTACAATTTTCTAATAAAAGAGAGTGTACATAATCTGGATATAGACATGCCATCGTAATCGCCAGTCTTCCTCCCATTGAGTAGCCAAGTATATGTGCTTTTTCAATATGAAGGTAATCTAGTAGTTCTTTCATTTGCAATGCCACATTTCGGATATCATAATGCGCAACATCTTCAGGACTCTCCGTCTTTCCGTGCCCAACAAGATCCACTACAATAACTTGAAACTGCTCACTCCATGAAGAGATAAAAGAACGCCACGTTTCCATGCTTCCCGTAAAACCATGAAGAAGTAGAAGTGGTTCCCCGCTTCCGACTACTTCATATTCATACGATACACCTTGCAGCGTTACGTTCATTTTGATTCACCTTGCAACGATGTAGTAATTACGTCCTGTGTTTTTGCCCATAACGTACGGTGCAATGTTAAGTTTTCATCACGATTCGTACAAATTTCCACAACGTGTAAACCTTCTGTCGTCGTTCCTTTTCGAACTTCTTCTCGGAATTGCTCCCAACCATTTACACGGCTAAATGAACCGCCGTACATTTTGACAACATGCTCATAATCAAGTCCAATTGGTGTTCCAAATAATGATTCAAAATGTTCCTTTTTCTCATACTGTGGTAAGAATGAGAAAATACCCCCACCATCATTATTTACAACGACAATTGTTATATTTAATTCATGTAATTTCGCTGCTAACAGTCCATTTAAATCGTGATAAAATGATAAATCACCAATTACTAATACAAGTGGGTCGCAAATAACGCTTGCTCCTAGAGCTGTCGAAATGATTCCATCAATACCATTTACACCACGGTTTGCCATCACATGGATGTTTTTATCCGATGTGAAGAAGAATGAGTCTGTATCACGAATTGGCATACTATTGCTCGCAAATAACGTTGCGTCTTCTGGTAATACGCGCACAATATCTGTAATAACCTTTCCTTCAAATGCAGTTTCATATGTTTCCATTTCACGAAGTGTTTCCTTCGTTTTTTCGTTTATATGTTGCCACATTAGGGACCAATCATTCTTTTTCATAACTGGCATTTTTTCTATTAATGTCTTGCAGAATTCAATGTCACTTGCTTGCACAACTTCTGTCGCAACAAGAGCTGGATCTCTCCATTGTCCTGATTCATCGACAACGATATGAACTGCTTTCGTTTGTTTTTTTATGAACTGCGTTAATGATTTAGAAACAGGCATACCACCAAAGCGAATTAAAACGTCCGGTTTCCATGTTTCTTTTAACTGTTCATTTCGTAAAAATGTATCATAACAGTCAATTACCATCGTTTTATCGTGGTGTCCGCTACGAATATTAGAAAGTGGGTCTGCTAATATAGGATAGCCAGTTTTTTCAGCTAGTTGCGTTGCAAACATTGCAATTTCTGCATGACTATCATCTCCACAAATAATAAGCCCCTTTTCCATATGTGAAAGGCGCCCTACAAGAGAATCTACATATTCACTCGGCATCACCGCGTTTCCTTGCTGAACTACTCCTGTATATTCACTACGTCCTTTATCCCATAAGCTTGCTAGTGAGAAATCAGGGATAAGTGGCTCGCGAACTGGAAAATTAAGATGAACAGGACCCTGCGGCGCTAAACAAGCATTTGCTACTATACGCTGCGTCGTCATACGAGCGTAATGATACATCGCTTCACTTGCTTCTGGCAGTGCCATCTCTGTAAATTGTTTCACAAAAGTACCGTATAAATTAAATTGATTCATTGCTTGTGGTGCACCCACATCTCTTAATTCATGCGGTCTATCCGCTGTTAAGACGATAAGTGGGACCCTTGAATGAAAAGCTTCACATACAGCTGGATAATAGTTCGCTGCTGCTGTTCCTGACGTACATAATAATGCTACTGGGCGTTTTTTTGCTTTCGCAATACCGAGCGCGAAAAATCCTGCTGATCTTTCATCCACATGTAAATATGTGTTCATTCCTTCGTGTTGTTCCATTAGTAAAGCAATCGGCGTTGACCGTGAGCCTGGACTAATGACAACATCACATACATCTAGACGCGTCAGTTCATCCACGAACGCGCCTAAATAATATGATAATGCTTCTATATGATTGTTCATTTCATTAATTCCTCCAAAGCACCAAGCATCGGTCTAAACTTCAAACTTGTTTCTTCATATTCAAGCTGCGGGATTGAATCAATTACAATACCACAACCGGCAAATAAGGATGCTTTCTCGCCGTTTAATAATCCGCAGCGCAGCGCAACCGCAAATTCACCATTTCCTTCATCATCTATCCAGCCAATCGGTGCACCATACAACCCTCTGTCTAACAATTCAACATCACGGATCAGTTTCATCGCTTCCAAACGAGGTGTCCCGCCAAGAGCTGGTGTTGGATGTAATTCTTCTACCATTGTTAAAAGACTCGCATCGCCTTTTGCTTCTACAGGCGTATATAAGTGAATTAAGTTTTTCGTTGTTAATAAACCTGGGCTTTCCGGAATATTAACGTATTCGCAATGTTCATTTAGTACCGAGCGGATCATGTTAACAACATACCCATGTTCAGCTAAATTCTTTTCATCATGAAGAAGCGCATTACTATTTCGCTTACTTTCTTCTATAGAATGACCATGACCGATTGAACCCGCAAGACACATCGATGTAAATTTCTCATCTTCTTTGCGAATTAATCTCTCAGGCGTCGCTCCTAAGAAGCATGCTCCTTTATAATCAAAAGAAAATACGTAACAATCCGGTTGACCAATGCGAAGTGCTTCTAAAACAAGAGCAGAATCAATCGAATGATTCATCTCTACTTTTAGTTCCCTCGCCAATACAACCTTCTGCACGTTACCCTGCTTCATCTCATCTTGTACTTTTTCAATTGCTTTCATCCAGCCTTTCGGATCCACTTCTACTTTAGAAATAACAGTCAATTTCGATCCGTTTAGCGCACATTTACTCTCTCTCAAAATTTTCTCTTCTAAAGAAATCATTTCGTTATAAAGATTTTCTGCACAATCTGTTGCTGAAACAAATGTATTCATCGTTAACCATGCTTTTTCATTTTTTACAGTTAATAAAAATGCTGGTAGTGAAAATGTCGTATCTTTAAACTCTTTCCATAGGTCCGTTTTCTCTTTTTCTGGATCAAAGGAAAAACCACCAAATAAAAGCGGACCCGTTCCAAATTCATATTCATCTCTTTGGACAAATGCATTCTCTTTTACTTTCTCCCACTCGTCGCGAGCGGTTTGAAAGCGCTTATGAGAAGAATTTGCTATAGTGAAAACAGAGCCAATTCCTGCAAATATTACATGCTGAGCCGGGTCTGCAAAATAACATCTATTTTCGAATGAAATCCTTTTTCCTGCTGCATAGAACAGAAGCGGATCCACCCAGTCTATTTGTTTTACAAAACTAACCAATGTTTTTTCGTTAGTTGCACGCTTGATAGCTGCAATAAGAACTTCTTGCAAGCCTTTTTGTTTCGTTTGAATCACAATTGTCTCCCCCCTATGGGCGAAAAATAGTCATAATTACGCTTGATTTTAAGATACACCTCAAACGAAAGGCCTGTCAACGTTTAGCATTTCTGAGAAATTCACCTTCTCTTCCTAGAAAATAAACGTTGACACTAAATGATGCTTTTTCTACACTTAGTTGTGTACAATATGTGACCAAAGGAGGATTCAACATGGAAATGAACGTCAAAACGAATTCCTCTCCTACGGCGCCAAAGCCAAGTAAGCAAACAGGCTGGCGCATCTGGTGGAGTTTACTACGTCCCCATACATTAACAGCCGCTTTCGTACCTGTTTTCATCGGAACAGCATATTCGATGCAGGTCGGAGGTATAAATCAAATACATCTTCCTCTTTTCCTTATGATGCTTCTTGCTTGTCTTCTCATTCAAGCAGCAACAAACATGTTTAATGAATACTTTGATTATAAAAGAGGACTCGATCACGAAGGTTCAGTTGGTATCGGCGGCGCTATCGTTCGCGATGGCATTCAGCCAAAAACAGTGCTTAACTTAGCATTTGGATTTTTCGGCATCGCAATACTATTAGGTGTTTATATTTGTATAAATTCTAGCTGGTGGCTTGCTGCAATCGGTCTTGTTTGTATGGCCGTTGCTTACCTTTATACAGGTGGCCCACTTCCAATTGCATATACACCATTTGGAGAGTTGACAGCCGGATTATTTATGGGTGTCATTATTATTGGGATTTCATTCTTTATTCAAACTGGAACTGTAACATCAGAAGTCATTTTACTATCTATTCCAAGCTCCATTTTAATTGGTGCCATTTTACTAGCCAATAATATTCGTGACTTGGATGGCGATAAAGAAAACGGTCGTAAAACGTTAGCAATTCTCGTTGGACGCGAGCGAGCGGTTGGTGTACTTGCTTCGATGTTCATCGTTTCCTACATTTGGACAATTGCTTTAATTATCGTGGGCATCGTATCACCATGGATGCTTATCGTATTTTTAAGTGCGCCGAAAGCATTTAAAGCGACGAAAGGCTTTATCGGCAAAAGCATTCCGATGGAAATGGTACCTGCGATGATTGCAACAGCAAAAACAAATACAATCTTCGGTTTCCTAATGGGAATCGGATTATTACTTGGATACTTTCTATAAAAGGAGCTGCTTATGCGGCTCCTTTTTCATATCTAAAATTCATCTCATAATTCCTACTCTCAACGCTCATACTATGTAAAGAAACTGAATTGTAGGAAGGTGGACGACTATGTTAACTCCACAACAAGTAGGTCAATTTAAATCCATTTTAGAAAAACAAAAACAAGAACTAGAGCAAACGATACAAACTCATGAAAATACAGATCGTGCTTCTGAACGTGACTCAGTAGGAGAACTGTCTAGCTATGACAACCATCCAGGTGATATGGCTACAGAGCTATATGAACGGGAAAAAGACTTCGGGCTTATTGAACTTTGGCATAAACAGCTTGAGGACACGAAACATGCCTTGCAAAAAATAGAAGCGGGTACGTACGGCATTTGCGAAGTGTCTGGCGAAGAGATTCCATTTGAAAGATTGGAAGCAATGCCGACTGCTACAACATGCATCCAGCACGCGACAAATAAGTTAAATATGAATACACGACCAGTTGAAGAAGAAGTGTTGTCTCCTTCTTTCCACAAGCATGATGAGGACAATTCTGTTGAGTACGATGTGGAAGATGCGTGGCAAGATGTCGCAAATTACGGAACATCTGAAACGCCGTCTGATTTAGAAAGACAAGATTCAAAAAACTATAATGGCATGTATGTAAATAGTGAAGAAAACGTAGGCTACGTGGAGGATTTTGAAAACTTTATCGGTACGGATATGTACGGGAAAAACCCACAAGTTTTCGCTACAGAAGAGCATGAAGAATATGAACAAATGCTTGATGATTTTGAAGAACGTACCTTCAAAGGTGAATTATCTTCAAATGAATCTAGTTCCAAAGAATAAAAAAAAGCATTCCGAAAATCGGAATGCTTTTTATCGCTAGCTAATTAGTTTTTTGTAACGTTAGCAGCTTGTGGTCCACGGTTACCTTCAACGATTTCGAAAGAAACTTCTTGACCTTCTTCTAAAGTTTTGAATCCGTCACCTTGGATAGCTGAGAAGTGAACGAATACATCGTCTCCACCTTCAACTTCGATGAAACCGAAACCTTTTTCGCTGTTGAACCATTTAACTTTACCTGTTTGCATGTCATGTACCTCCTAAATAAAAATGAAACTATGAATCCACATGAAAAGGTGGATATAAAGGACATGAATGTATAACAAGCTTACAGCCTTTAATTCAACGTGCTTTATTTCCGTACCACATTATGTAGCTCAATAGTGATTTCACTATATCACGCTATATCCAAAACGTCAAATGAGAACACTTTCATTCCACCATTTTTTTATAATTTTAATATAATGTTGAATTTCCATATTCATATATTATCCCGCCATTTGCGGACAGCTTGATTAGCGGGAGCTGATAATCAGTTTTGGTTGGTTCCACTTTATTTGAAAATTAACAAAACTAAAGTATTCTAATCCTACTAAATTCTGTACAATATAAGTATCTATTACATACGAGGTGAAAAAAATGAGAGCACATGAAATTGAGTATAAGTTATATGGCGATGATATGCAGTTTGTTGAAATTGAGTTAGATCCAGAAGAAAGCGTGATCGCAGAAGCTGGTGCAATGATGATGATGGAAGATTACATAGAAATGGAAACAATCTTTGGTGATGGTTCTGGCCCATCTGGAGGTTTATTCGGAAAATTAATGGGCGCTGGTAAACGTCTCGTTACAGGCGAAAGTATGTTTATGACTGTATTTACAAATACAGGTCACGGCAAACGCCACGTCTCATTTGCTGCTCCTTATCCTGGTAAAATTATTCCTGTAGATTTAACAGAGTATCAAGGAAAAGTAGTTTGTCAAAAAGATGCCTTTCTTTGTGCCGCAAAAGGTGTTTCCATCGGAATTGAATTTACGAAAAAAATAGGAACTGGTTTCTTCGGTGGTGAAGGTTTCATCATGCAGAAACTTGAAGGTGATGGCCTTGCTTTCATGCACGCAGGTGGAACTGTATATAAACGTGAATTAAAACCTGGTGAGAAACTTCGCATTGATACAGGTTGTCTCGTTGCCATGACAAAAGATATTAACTATGATATCGAATTCGTTGGTAAAGTAAAAACAGCTCTATTTGG
Source organism: Bacillus sp. FSL K6-2944 (assembly GCF_038005385.1). NCBI lineage: Bacteria > Bacillati > Bacillota > Bacilli > Caryophanales > Bacillaceae > Bacillus > Bacillus sp. FSL K6-2944. The sequence continues at coordinate 3,656,898 of NZ_JBBOTE010000001.1, forward strand.
CGGCGAGGGTTTATTCTTCGCAACATTAGAAGGTCCTGGAACAGTTTGGATTCAGTCCTTAACACTTAGCCGCTTAGCAGCACGCCTTACAAGCCCAGCAGCGCAAAGTACCGGCGAAGGTAGTGTATTAGGTGGACTTGGTCGTTTATTAGATGGGAAAGAGTAAAAAGGGCCCTTATGTAGGCATGGCCATCAACTAATAAAATAATAAACTTAAAACACCCTTGCTTGCAGTAATGCAGTGAAAGGGTGTTTTAAGTTACGTCTACAAACGAGAAAAAGCAGTTAAAATAAAGTAATAAGGTTTACTTCAGGAAAATAAGGTATATTATATTTGTTGAATAGATTCTCTTTAGAGACAAGAAAAGTAGGTGAACAAAGTGGGAAAATATCAATTGGATTCCAAAAGTCAGGTAGCTGTGGCAAAGTTCCATGAAAAACAGAAACCTGCCAAATTTGATAAAAAGCAACAACTTGAAAAATTGCGTACGGAGTATTTGAAAAAGAAGCAAAAACAAACAGATAAATAATACGTTTTGTTTTTCAAATTTTTCTGTATATAGTGTAAACAAACACAAGAAAATAGGTAAGTTATTCATCGTTCAAATATATACAGGCTATTTTTTCAAACCTCTTACTTATGCAACTAACGCATGCGTCAGTTCATTAAGAATAACTAAAAAAGTCGATTCCTTGAGATGAAAAAGAGTAAACAGTGCCCTTATCAGGCACTGTTTTATTTTGACGTTATAATTTCCTCCACTGATTTAGATAAGCGATACAAGCTATTCCCCACCTCCAAAAGAATGAATCAAGTTCCTCACTGCATATATTAAACTATACTTTTTCTTAAGGAGGGCTTCCTTAATGCGTACTCCTTTATCCTTTGATAAAGACACTGCCATACTGTTAGCTTCTTGTTGTGAGTTAACGTATGAACAATATAAACAAAATGGCATTTTCGAAATACCAGATGGTTTTCAATATGTACAAGGGTTTCAAGGAAAGGCCATTCAAACAACAGAATGGTTCGGATTTATATTAGAATCTGAGGATACAATTATTGTTGCCTTCAGAGGCACTCAAACAGATCCAGATTGGATTATTGATTCTCTCGTCAATCAAAAACCTTATCCTTATGCTTTAAATGGCGGAAATGTCCATAACGGTTTTCTCTCTATTTATGAGTCTTGTCGTGATTCTATTATGGATATGCTCGTATCATTGCCAGCACATAAAAAACTGCTAGCTACTGGGCATAGTCTAGGTGGCGCGCTTGCCACATTACACATATTAGATGCACGTATAAATACTGCCTTCGCACAGTATGGACTTTATACATTCGCTTCTCCAAAAGTAGGAGATATCGCTTTTCGAAATTATTATAAACTACAAGTAGCTAGTAGCTTTCGTTTCGTCAACTTGTTCGATGTCGTCCCACTTCTCCCTCCCCGAAACATAAATTTTAATGATCATGATTGGGAGTATGCACACGTCCATCACAACATGACATTTACAAAAAACACAAAATCCATTACAAATAATCATTCCATTACAACATACAAAACATGTCTGACTTCTCATTTTTAACCAGTAAACAATTGGAAATAAAATATTCGTATACTATAATAATGTATGAAGTTATTTTTGGATGAGGGGACCTTACATGTTAAAATTTATCTTCGCACTTTTTCTTATTGTAATTTTTACGGTTACAGGTTTCTTTACATTTTCATACTTTGCGACAGGAGAGTATGATGGGGCAGGTATCATATATACCACTGTTCCATTTCTTTCTTAAGCAAAATAAATAAAACGAGCTTAATTTTATTAAGCTCGCTTTATTTATTAATATCCATTTTTGTTGGTAAATCGATAATATATCTCCCAATATAGCAACCTCTTTAAAACTGTTTAACTGCATTACCGATACCCCAAATTTCATTACTGTACTGCAAAATCGTTCGATCGCTCGCAAAATGACCAGACTGTGCAATATTTAAAATAGACATTTCTAGCCACTTCGTTCGGTTCTCATAAGCTCTACCAACAGCTTCTTGTCTTTCAGCATACGGACCAAAATCTCGCAGAACGAAATATTCATCGTTTTGAATAACGAGAGAATCGTAAATCGCTTCAAATTCAGCTCCCGATTGTGCAAAGAAACCATTTGTTAATTGATCAACTACTTTTTTAATGTGCCTATTGTGGTGATAATAATCACTTGCACGATATCCACCATTTTGATAGTAATGAAGAACCTCTTCCGCTGTTAAACCGAAAATAAAACAGTTATCCTCACCGACCCGGTCTTTTATTTCAACGTTAGCACCGTCTAGCGTTCCGAGTGTAATCGCACCATTCATCATAAATTTCATATTACCTGTTCCCGATGCTTCTTTACTCGCCGTTGAAATTTGTTCACTTACATCCGCTGCTGGGAATATATCTTCAGCTAAAGAAACTCGATAGTTTTCTAGAAAGATAACTTTCATATATTGACTGACATACGGGTCATTATTTACTTTTCTTGCGAGTTCATTTATTAATTTAATAATTTTTTTCGCGTAATAATAGCCAGGTGATGCTTTCGCTCCAAAAATAAAAGTACGCGGATAAAATGTAAAACTAGCATCCTCTTTCAAACGGTTATACAAATATAAAATATGAAGAACATTTAATAATTGTCGTTTATAAGCATGTAATCTTTTCACTTGCACATCAAAAATAGAATTTGGATCAATGGTAATCCCCATTGTATTATGAATACGCTCCGCTAAAATCTCTTTACGCTCTTGTTTTACCTCTGCAAATTTCTCTTGGAAACTCGCATCATATTGAACTAATTGTAGCTCTTGAAGCTTAATCGGTTCTTTCTTCCACTCCGTTCCAATCGCCTCTGAAATGAGATTTGTTAACTGTGGATTTGCTTTCATAAGCCAGCGCCTATGAGCAATTCCATTCGTCTTATTATTAAACTTATCTGGATAAAATTCATAAAACAATCGCATTTCCCGCTGCTTTAATATTTCCGTATGAATTTTTGCTACACCGTTTACGCTATGGCTACCGACAATCGCTAAATGAGCCATTTTCACAAGGTCATGTGCAATAATCGCCATTGCTTCAATACGATCCCACTCATATGGATACTGTTCCCACAGTTCATGACAGAAACGTTCATTAATCTCTTCAATAATCATATAAATTCTCGGTAATAACGGTTTAAAAATGTGAATTGGCCACTTTTCGAGCGCTTCTGATAACGTCGTATGATTCGTATAAGAAATCGTCTGCGTCGTTATGTGCCAAGCTTCTTCCCATGCTAACTTTTCTTCGTCTAGTAAAATACGCATCAGTTCCGGAATTGCTAAAACCGGATGTGTATCGTTAATGTGGATCGCAATTTTTTCATGTAGTTGACGAAGGTCACCATATCTTTCTCTATACATTCGAACGATATTTTGCAAACTTGCTGATACGAGGAAATACTGTTGTTTTAAACGAAGTATTTTTCCCTCATCATGCGTATCATCTGGATATAAAAACTCCGATACAGCCTCTGTTTCACGCTTATATTTCAAAATATCTTTGCAGTTTTGCGGGAAAGGAACTGGTTCAGCATTCCAAAGTCTAAGTGTATTTACAGTACTCGTCTCATAGCCAACTACCGGCACATCATATGGCACGGCCATAATGACTTCTGCATTTGTATGCCTAAACTCTAAACGCCCGTCAATTTCTAGCGGTTCAACACTGCCGAAATAACTTACTTCTACAGCTTGATCATACCTTCTTACTTCCCATACGTTTTCATGAAGAAGCCACTGTTCTGGAAATTCAACTTGATAACCATCAACAATTTTCTGATCAAACAAACCATGTTTATAACGAATTCCACAGCCATGTCCTGGTAAGTTTAAAGATGCGAGTGAATCGAGAAAACAGGCTGCTAAGCGTCCAAGCCCACCATTACCAAGGCCTGCATCTGCTTCCACTTCTTCTAACTCTTGTAACGAAATCCCTAGTTCAGATAACCCCTGCTCGCATACATCTCGAATACCTAAATTCAAGATGTTACTTCCAAGCAAACGTCCAAGCAAAAACTCAATAGACAAGTAATACATTTGCTTTTGCTCTCCGGATCGATAACTCTCGTTCGTTGCAATCCATTGACTATTCATATACTCACGTACCATATGGCCGAGTGTATTATATTGATCACGAGTTGTAGAATCTTTAAAACTTTTACCATACATCGTCTCTAACTTTTCTAGAAAAGTTGATTTAAAACTTTCAACATGAGTAAACATTTTTTCACCACCTACATGTTATTCCATGAGACTTTTATACAATTCCTTATAAGCAAGAGCCGATTGCTCCCAGCTATAATCTTCAGTCATCGCTTGTTTTACAAGCTGCTCCCACACTGGTTTATCATGATAGAATTCAATTGCACGATGAATCGTATGCAGCATGTCATGTGCATTAAAATTCGTGAAACTGAAACCATTTCCTTCTCCAGTTTCTTCATCATAAGAATGTACCGTATCGTTTAACCCACCTGTTTCTCTTACAATTGGAATCGTACCGTATGCTAATGCGATAAGTTGTCCAAGTCCACACGGTTCAAACAGCGATGGCATTAAAAACAAATCGCTTCCCGCATACACTTGGTGAGCTAATTCTTCATTAAATCCGATATAAACTTTTACCTTCTCCGGATACTCATATGCCATCCACTCAAAGAATTGCTCATATTCCGAATCACCTGAACCTAAAATAATACATTGTACATCTTCTTCCATTATTTCGCGGAATACAGTACGTACTAAATCAAGACCTTTTTGCTTCGTTAATCTCGTTACCATTGAAATAATTGGTGTATCCTCTTTTTCTGGCAAACCAAAATAACGCTGCAAGGCGCGTTTATTTTCACTCTTTTCATATAATGAATCTGCATCATACTGGGCCTTAATATACGAATCCGTTTCTGGATTATATACGCTCGTATCAATACCATTTACAATGCCGCTAAGCTTATCATTATATTTTCGCAGTAATCCATCTAACTTCTCACCGAAAAATTCATATTGAATTTCTTCCTTATACGTCGGGCTCACCGCTGTAATTTGATCCGAAGCAATAATACCGCCTTTCATAAAGTTTACGTTTCCATAAAACTCTAGCTGCTCACTATGAAAATATTCATCACCAAGCTCTAACAAGTCGTACATCACTTCAGGAGGAAATACTCCTTGGAACTGCAAGTTATGAATTGTATATACCGTTTTAATACGCTCATATAACGGGTTATCTTGATACTTTTCACGAAGTAAGAAATTAACCATAGCCGTATGCCAATCATGGCTATGAAGAACATCCACTTCAAAATCAAGGTGCGGAATACACTCTAACACTGCTTTTGAGAAATAAGAAAAACGCTCTCCGTCATCATAATGACCATACAGAGAATCTCTCTTAAAATAATATTCATTATCTATTAAGTAATACGTAATTCCGTCTTGCTCACCTTTTAAAATTCCACAATATTGATTTCTCCACCCAAGAGGGACGTTAATTACTTTATGTAACGTACATCCATCTCTTAACTTTTGCGGAATGAGACTATAATTCGGAAGTATAATACGAACGTCCACTCCTAATTTTTTTAGCTCTTTTGGGAGCGCACCCGCTACATCAGCTAATCCTCCCGATTTCACAAACGGTACACATTCTGATACTGCAAATAAAATATTCACTTGTTGTCCCACTGCGCGAAAAGTTTTTATTACTCCTCTTGCAGCTTCCTCCCTTCGAGTTTTCATTTAAATTAAAACTTTAATCAGTGGAGGAAAAAGCCCCCACTGATTCTTTAGGAATAACTATTAATCGTACTGTTTTGTACGCTTCCTTTTTCTACAACATACGGCTCATCGGCGCTTCCTTTTAATACGACACCGTCGCCAATTTTCACGTCTTTATCAATAATAACACCGTCTATTATACAGTTATCTCCAATTTGGCTCTTTTGCATAATAATACTGTTACGAATAATTGAACCTTTTCCAATTTTAACCGAACGGGAAACAACACTGTTTTCGACTTCCCCTTCAATAATACTGCCATTTGCAATCATTGTATTTTTCACGACTGCACCCTTTAAATAACGAGTTGGTGGCTCATCTTTTACTTTCGTAAAGATCGGTGCTTCTTTCTTAAATAATTGCTTCCAAATAGCAGGTTGCAAAATTTCTAAGCTATGTTTATAGTAACTTTCAATCGAGTCAATAATTGCTACATATCCAGTATGTTCATATGTAGCAATGTGTAATGATTTCCCGCGCTTTTCTCTCACTACATCAAATAAACTGTATTGTTCCACACCTTTATATGACTCAAATAAGTCTAACAATAATTGTTTCTTTAACACGTATGTTTGAAGCGAAACCCCTTCATGGCAAACTTCTGTAATATCAGCTGCCGTATGTATATGTCGCTCTAACACCGCTTGAAAATTTAATGCTGTTACGAGATGGCTATTCGTAATAACAACGTACTCTTCTCTGCTTCTTAGAAAATAATCAATATGTCTTCTAAAGTGTGCAAAAGACCCAAATTCATCTTGGTCACATTGGCAGTTTGGCGGGAATAAAAATAGTCCGTCTCGTTTTCTATCTAAATCCCACTGTTTTCCTGAACCAACATGGTCCATTAACGAACGATTTTTATGGCTTGTAAAAACTGCCACACTATGAATACTAGAATTCACCATATTTGAAAGCATGAAATCAATGAGTCGATAACGGCCCCCAAACGGTAACGCCGCTAGTGAACGATGCCCTGTTACTTTCTTTAAGGAAGGAAAACTTCCCGTTGCATTAATAATTCCTAACATTTTTTCTCCCATTCATTTCATCCCCCTTTTCTATTTCCCTTCAGCAATTAATACTACATCGTCAACATTCTTTTCTGGACGAATGATTGTTCCATCTTCGATAACCATTTCTGATCCAACAATCGCTCTTTCAATCACAACATTTTTACCAATCTTAGCCCCTGGCATAACAACAGAATCAATCACCATACTTCCTTCTTCCACCGTCACTCCTTGGAATAACACAGAATGCTTCACGTCCCCTTCAATGACGCATCCTTCGTTAATAAGCGATTCTTCTACTTTCGCCTTTTCAGCAATATATTGAGGCGGTTCGTTTGGATTGACAGAGTAAATACGCCAATTACGATCGTTTAAATTCAGTGATGTTTCATCGCGAAGCAAATCCATATTCGCTTCCCATAAGCTCTTCACCGTTCCAACATCTTTCCAATATCCTTCAAACGGATACGCCATTAACTTCTTCCCTTCATCCAATAAAAGCGGAAGTACGTCTTTTCCGAAATCGTTACTAGATTCAGGGTTTCTTGCATCCATCTCTAAATACTCTTTCAAAATTGACCAATTAAAAATATAGATTCCCATTGATGCAAGATTACTTCTTGGAAATTGTGGTTTCTCTTCAAACTCAACAATCTCCATTTCTTCATTTGTATTCATAATGCCAAAGCGACTCGCTTCATCCCAAGGTACTTCAATAACAGAAATGGATACGTCCGATTCTTTCTCAATATGGTAATCTAGCATCTTACTGTAATCCATTTTATAAATATGGTCGCCTGATAAAATAAGAACATACTCTGGTTCATATTGACTTAAATAGTTTAAGTTTTGATAAATGGCACTTGCCGTACCTGTGTACCACTTCACACCTGAAGACTCCGCATAAGGAGGTAATACTGTGACTCCACCGCTTACTCGGTCTAAATCCCATGCATTGCCGATTCCGATATAATTATGAAGTTCTAGTGGTTGATATTGCGTTAAAATCCCAACCGTTTCAATACCAGAATTTGCGCAGTTACTTAGCGTAAAATCAATAATGCGATATTTACCACCAAATGGAACAGCTGGCTTGGCTAAATTTTTTGTTAATGCACTTAATCGACTACCTTTTCCCCCTGCTAGTAACATTGCTACGCACTTTTGTTTTTGAGCCATCTTGTTTTTTGCTCCCCTTTCTCGTCTTCACTGGTCGTAATATGGATACGCCAAATGGTGGAATTGTAATCTCTACATGTGCTGCTTGATTATGGTACGGTTCTAGAATTGTCTTAAGACGTTTCTTATTCACTTGCCCCGAACCGCCATATTGCTGTGCATCACTGTTTAAAATCTCGTTATAATACTCGAAATCTAGTACACCTACTTTATAGTTTTCATATGTAGCTTTCGTAAAATTACATACGACAACTAACGCATCTTCTTGTTTATCCCCTTGGCGGATAAAAGAGAAAATACTTTGCTCATTATTATTAGCATCAATCCACTGAAAACCTTCAGGTGAATGGTCAAGCTGCCAAAGTGGTTTTGAGCGCTTATACAATGCTATGAGCTCATTAAAGTAATCATGCATATAACGATGCATTTCAAAATCATGTAAATTCCAATCTAAATCTTCAAGGTCTTTCCACTCATCAAACTGTCCGAATTCTCCTCCCATGAAAAGTAACTTCTTTCCTGGGTGAGTAAAGAAATATCCATATAATAAACGAAGTTGAGCAAACTTATCCCAGTAATCACCTGGCATTTTATTTAATAACGACTTTTTCCCATGAACGACTTCATCATGAGAAAGCGGTAATATGAAGTTTTCAGAGTACGCATATAGTAAAGAAAACGTCATTTTCTCATGAATGTGTTTCCTATATTCAGGCGCACACTCCATATATTTCAGCACGTCATTCATCCAGCCCATGTTCCATTTGTAATTGAATCCAAGCCCACCTTCATACGTTGGAGTTGTTACAAGTGGCCAAGCTGTTGAATCTTCTGCCGTCATAAGAAAATCTTCATCCTCTGCAAACACCGCTTCATTTAACTCCCTTAAAAATGAAACAGCATGCTCATTACTTTGCTCTTGTCCTTCTTTATTCCAGTACAACATGTTCGCAACTGCATCAACTCTGAAACCATCAATATGGAAATATCTCATCCAAAATAACGCATTTGAAATTAAGAAATTACGTACCTCTCTCTTTCCTAAATCAAAATTGACAGTTCCCCATACTGGATTTTCTTGTACATCTTTATCTTTATATTCATAGGTCGGTGTACCATCAAACAAATATAAACCGTGAGCATCTTTACAAAAATGCCCCGGCACCCAATCTAAAATGACACCGATTCCATATTTATGACATTCGTCGACAAAATGCATTAAATCATGCGGCGTACCAAATCTACTCGTCGCTGCATAATATCCCGTTCCTTGGTATCCCCAAGAACGATCATATGGATGCTCAACAAGCGGCATAATTTCAATATGTGTAAATTGATGTTCCACCACATACGGGATGAGCTCTTCAACCATTTCCCTGTAAGAGTACAGCGTTCCATCTTCTTTCTTTTTCCAAGAACCAAAATGTAATTCATAAACTGTCATCGCTTCTTTATAAATCGATTTTTTCTTTTTCTTACGATTCCAGTTTTTATCATTCCATTCATATCCTTTTATATCAAAAACTACAGATGCCGTATTCGGTCTTACTTCTGCATATACAGCATACGGATCTGCCTTTAAAATGACGTCACCAGCCAACGTTTCAATCGCATATTTATATATTTCTCCTTCTTCAATATGCGGTATAAATAAGGACCAAATGCCTTCTTCTGTCACTTGTAGCATCTTATGTTGCTCATAATCCCACTCATTAAAATCCCCAACAACACTCATTGCTTTCGCATGAGGAGCCCACACTGTAAATCGTACCCCTTGAATCTCATCTTCCGTCACAACATGCGCGCCAAAGATGTTATAACTTTCATAGTACTTTTCTGTATGAAACTCATCTCGTTTCACTTCTTCACAATTTATTACATTCAATATGCTCACCTGTTATGAAGTGACCTTTGTCAATAGTTTTTCACCCATAATATTTTTCTTGATGGCATACAAAAGCTTCAGAAATAAGATCTATCGACAGTTAACCACTCTGTTATTCGTGGATTGGTTACCTCAGGTTAATGGTTCGTCGTTAGGCTCTTATAATCTCACTGCGTGGATCACACCTTTTCAAATTCTAATAAATAGCTTGTTTATCAGAATTTCAGCCATGCCAGAAGAGGTGAGTCATAGATAGCCAGACCTGTAATTCACTATCTCTGAAGCTCATCTATGCCATCAATTGATACCTTTGGTTTCTAACTATGAATGAATCAATCAACTTCATATCCTTCCCTCTTTATTTTCGGTGAATTTTACCTGTTTCTAATCCCCATATAAAACACCCCAGTTCTCTTGCGATAGCTGTAACGGCAACATTTCTAGGTTTCCCTTGATATATCATGCGATAATATTTTCTTTGTAACCTTTCTACAGCCTGATCCGCATAAGCAATCACTTCGCTTCGTTGCCCTTTTTGTCTTGCTTTCACTCGCTTCGATTTTAATCCGATTGTTCCTTTTACCAACGCATTTGCACATTCTACAAGAGTAGACCTAACGGTCGAATTTCCTTGTTTTGTAATCGAACGTCGACTGATTTTTTCTCCACTTGAGCTTTCGCTTGGTGTCAATCCTACATAAGCCATAAATGCTTTAGCCGTGGGAAAACGAGTGAAGTCTGCAATTTCCACATGAACAGTCATTGCCGATGTTGTATCTATACCTTTTAAGCATCTTAAATTTGCGATTGGTTCTTCGTACCTTTCACGATGAGATAATTCTTCTAATCTCAGACTGAACCGCTCAATTTTATCGACTAGAACATCATACTGTAATAGGTATTCGCCTAACGTTTCTTTGAATAATCCTTGTAGATCAAGATTCTTTAACCATTTCATATAAGCGATTGTCCAGCTTGATTTCCCTTCATACACATAGCCATGCCTTAAAAGGAATGCTTTTATCTGTTGTTTTATTTTTTTCAAAGATGTTTTAAAATCACCTAACATGCGGATATACTCTTTCACGGCAACATCCTCTTCTTCTGGAACATATACTTCTTTATAGGTGCCATTTGCTAAATTAAGAGCAATCATTTTGGCATCGAATTTATCATTTTTAACCATTTTATTTTTTGATGAACTGTACATTGTTGTGGGAGCTAAAATATCACAATCAATTCCATTTTGTTCAAGAAGATTATGAAGTGAATACCCTAAACAACCAGCCTCATATCCAGCTTTAATTTTTATATCTTCACCATATTTTGTTTTCAGTTTCTCAACGAATTTTTTTACGAGAGATACATTTGAAGCACATCGTGCTTCTCTTACAATTTCCCCAGTTGTTCCGTGTAGTGCACATAAGCTAAAACTTTCCTTGTGGACATCCATCCCAATATAGATTATATTTTCCATAGTGGCCTCCTATTATCATAGGGTATAACCCCATTCATAATGTTTTCATTCATTATTATGGGTTAAAATCCCTGACTTGATAATCTAGGAGGTCGCTTCATATTATCTCACTTAGATGACAGAATTTTTTATACTTTAACTATTTCTGCGAAAAACTGCAATATCCTTGTTAATTTATAAAAAACATTCGTTTTTTTCTTAAAAATGTTAGTTTTTCTTCACATTTCCGTGTAAAATATCGAATTTTGACGAATATTCATTGTAAACGCTTCATTCTACTTCTATATTTCCTCCTATTATTTTTTTCTCAACCTTTATTTTATTAGGTTTATACTATTTTTCATGCTATTTTCCACTCAAAATCAAAACAAAATAATCTGTAATAAAAAAATGTTTCTCAACATTTTTTGTCATATTTTTATTGAAACGCGAAATTCATAAGCATATACTTGTTCTCAATAAAGAACTCTGATCTTTCGTAACTATAATTCATAGCGGACTACTATGTTTACTTATTTATCCTTGTTGCGAACGGTTGCTATACAAATTTAACTAGGAGGCTTTCTTATGTCATTAAAACAAAAAGTAGGAATGGGAATTATCACCGCTTCACTTGGCTTATCCCTTACATTCGGCGGTGTATTCGCCTATTTCAGTGATTCAGAAACATCAAGTAACTCATTTCAAGCTGGAACACTAGATCTTTCTATTAATCCAAGTGTAATCGTTAATGTGAAAGATTTAAAACCAGGTGATTTTATTGAAAGGAACTTCAAGCTTGAAAATAAAGGTACATTGGATATCGCAAAAGTAGCACTTGAAACATCATATGAAGTTACAGATGCAAAGCAAAATAATGACGGTGAAGATTTAGGTGATCACATTATCGTCAAGTTTCTAGTAAATGATGGACAGCCATCTAATCCAAACGATGATCATGAGATTGTGTGGGAAACAAAACTATCACAATTAAAAACTATGAAACCTGAAGATGTCGCTACGTCTCTAGAACGTCATAACTTAATAGATGGTATTAAATCTGGTGAAACAGATTACTTACACGTCCTCTTCTCATTTGAAGATAACGACCGAGATCAAAATAAATTTCAAGGTGATTCCCTGCAGCTAAACTGGACATTCCATGCTGAGCAAACAGCTGGCGTGGAGAAATAATTTTTAAAAATATAAATTACCGGAGGCCTATAAATGAAAAAGAAAAATCGTTTTGTTACCGGAATTGTAACAGCTGGCGTTTTGTTTTCAACTGCTATTCCGTTCAATGTACTTGCTGAAAATCCTATTAACCAAATTGAATCTTCAAATGCTCATTCTATATTATCTAAGCTTTCTAAAGAACAACGCCTGGCATTACAAACGGTAGATGCCAACCCTGGTTTTACAATTTCACCAGATATTAATACGAGTAGTTCTGAGCCTGTAAATATCATCGTAGAATTTCAAACTGCTCCAGTAAAGATTAATGAATTAAAACAAAAAGAAAAAGGATTACAGTCTGCTCCTGAAAATATAAAAGCACGTATTGATCAAGAACATGAAGAATTCGAAAAAGGACTAAAACGTCTTTATCAATTCAGCCCATCAGTAAAATCAGGAAACTTCCAGTCTGTACAAATTAAACGTTCTTATAAGCATGCGATAAATGGTGTTGCGATGACATTACCAGCAAATACAGTAGAAGAATTGTTACGGATTGGCGTTGTAAAACGCATTTGGAAAGATTACGAAGTGAAATTAAATTTACCAAAACAAGCTGAGCAAAAAGCACCTCAAAAACTAACAGATAGCATCCCGCAAATTGGAGTAGATAAGTTACATAGTGAGGGCATTACCGGAAAAGGAATTAAAGTTGGTGTATTAGATACAGGTATTGATTACAATCATCCTGACTTAAAAGACGTATATAAAGGCTATCGCGCGAAACCTGGTGAGGACTCTAGCAAAGTAGACCCAAACTCAGTAAAGGGTTGGGACTTTATTAATAACGATGCAGATCCAATGGAAACTACTTATTCAGAATGGCAACAATCTGGTGCTCCTGAATTTGATAGCCGTGGTTCTTCCTTCTACACAGCCCACGGCACTCACGTAGCAGGTATCGTTTCTGCACAAAAGAAGAACCAATCTGATTCAGCAGTAAAAGGTGTTGCACCTGGCATTGAACTGTATAACTATCGTGTACTCGGCCCATACGGAAGTGGAGATAGTTCAGGTATTATCGCTGCAATTGATAAATCTATTTCTGACGGTATGAATGTTATTAACTTATCGTTAGGTGATGATAGCAACAATCCACTCGATCCAACATCTATCGCTGTTAATAATGCAATGCTTTCAGGCGTTGTTACAGTCGTTGCTGCTGGTAACTCTGGACCAAATCCATCAACACTCGGATCACCAGGTGCTTCGCCATTTGCAATTACGGTTGGAGCAAGTGATAGCTCTATTTCCTTACCGAAACTATCAGGTCATGCTGGACAATTACAATTTCCTAACCTAATTCTATTCGGCAAAAACTTCACTGATAAAATAGAAGATTTCAAGGGACAAACTTTACCTATTGAATCTGTAGGAATTGGTACGCCTGACGAGTTTAGTAAAAAAGATGTAAAAGGAAAAATCGCTCTCGTTGCACGCGGTACACTGTCATTTGATGAAAAAATTGCTAATGCAAAACAAGCAGGTGCAAAAGCCGTTATTATTTATAACAATGTGGATGGAGAAATTCCTTTCTACGTTGGCGAAAGTACAAAATACATTCCAGCATTCCGCCTAACGAAAGAAGACGGTGAAAAACTAAAAGCTCAAATCGAACAAGGTAGCACCTCCTTAACTCTCGATGAAATTAATTACATTCAAACAGAAGGCGATCATCTTGCAGACTTTAGCTCACGCGGTCCTGTTACAGCAAATGATGATATTAAGCCTGATATTACAGCGCCTGGTGTCGCTATCCTTTCAACAGTTCCTGAATATATTAACGACCCGCAAGAGGGTGAAAACTACGCTGTTTCCTATGAGCGTATGCAAGGAACATCTATGGCTTCCCCTCATATCGCTGGCGTTGCTGCTCTAATTTTACAAGAACACCCAGACTACTCTCCGTTCGATGTAAAAGCGTCTCTTATGAACACAGCTAATGATTTAAAAGAAAAATATTCCGTATATGAAGTTGGAGCTGGGCGAGTAGATGCTTACAACGCCGTTCGTACAGAAACAAGCTTTAAAGTATTAGATACGACACAAACTGTTGTAAATGATGAAGTAATTGAAGCACCCGAAGAAACTGGATCTATTGCATTCGGTAAGTTTTATCAAAAAGACGGTGAAGCTCTTGAACAAAAACGAAATATAAAAGTAACTAATCATAATAAACAAGAGAAAAAAGAATTTAAAACAGAAATTTCTTATACACCAGCATCGTCTACTATTAACGATGCTGTCGCAAACGGTGTAAAAATCTCTGCTCCAGAAACAATTACTCTTGATGCTGGCAAAACAGGTGAAATTGAAGCAAAAATTAATGTTCCAGCCGGTGTGAAACAAGGCCGATATGAAGGGTACATTCATATTACGAACACAAAAAATAAAGAAGAAACATATCAAATCCCATTCTCTATTCGTGTATCAGAGCCTGGTATTGAAAATGCAATACTATCAAGAAAAGCAATTTCAACTGATACATCTAAATTCAATCCATACGGTGAATCGTATGTTCACGGAGCATTCCAATTAAACAGCGAACTTGAAACGTTAGATCTTATCGTAAAAGATTCCAAAACAAATAAAGCTCTTGGCTTCATTGGAACATTAAACACGAGTGGCCTAAAAACTGATGTGTATTACTACTTAGATTCATTCTTTAATGGAAAAGTGTATCCTTTTACAAATGATCCTGCAAAACCAATCGGTGATGAGAAAATCAACTTACCAGAAGGAGACTACACAATTGAGTTTGTCGGTTATGATAAGGCTGGGAAAGCACGTGTAAAAGGTGATTATGTTGTAATTGATAATACACCACCAGAAGTGAAATTAACTGGATTAAAACCTGGTATTTACGAGTTAAATGAAGAAAATTATACAGTAGAAGATGGCAAAAAAGCACTATGGATTAAAGGAAATGTATACGATTCAAACGTTGATTACTTAAAAGGAAAAGGATTAAACATTACGCAAGAAGCGAATGGCGTTATGTACTATGACTATTCTCCATACTTGCATAAGTTTTTACCGATTAATGCAAATGGCGACTTTAAAGTTGGCATTACACCTGACTCCTTCAGAACGGAAGGTCCAATGAACACAGGCGTATATATTTTCGATTATGCAACTGCAGGTCCTGACTATCCAAACGGTGTAAATAACTACTGGTTTATCCCGCAAGGTGCTCAATATGCAAAAACTAGTTACGATAAAAAAGAATTATATAAAAATGACGAGTTCACAGTAACACTAAACGCGAAACACGTAAAACAATTTGTTGCTGGGCAATTTAATGTAAACTTCCTAGAGAAGAACTTCAAATTTGCAAATGCGAAATTGAATCCTGCCTTTGAAAAACTTCTTTCTGAAAAAGGGGTAACAGCAAAAGTAAATGAACCGAAGCTAGAAGCAGGCTCTGTTACAGTTGGCGGTGCTATCGATGACAAAAACTTCGCTGGATTAGATGGTGATTTCCCGTTCATTGATGTAACGTTCAAAGTAGAAAACGATGAGTTTTATGAAGCAACTGCTCAATTAGAGTCACCAGTGTTTGTATACTGGAAACCAGGAGAAACAGAGCCAAATAGAATGCGTGTCCTTCAAGATCAATCATTCTCAGTAATGTCCTTAAACTCACTAGTAGAAGGAAATATTAAACCTGGTGCATTCTTAAATGAACGTGGATATTTAGATGAAAAGTTAGATTATACAAAGCTTGGCGTAAAAGTATATGCGACTGATTCTTACCGTCATAAGTTTGAAGGCTCACTAGATAAATACGGATACTTCAAATTAAATGGACTTCCTGTTAATAAACGCGACTACAACTTATATGTAGAAGTACCAGGCCATTTAACAAGCCGCCTAACTACGAAACTAGGTACTGAAAAAGACGGCAAGCTACTTGGCCAATATTATTATGCACGCCTTGATGAAAACCTTGCAGGTGATGTAAATGGCGATAAAGTAATTGATATAAAAGATGCTGAAATTATCGCTAGCAACTATAATAAAAAAGGACTATCTGTGAAAGACGGCGACCTTAACAAAGATGGTATTGTCGACGAAAAAGATATTCGCTTCGTTGAAAAGAACTTCTTGAAAAAAGGTCCAGATGCATCTAAATCACAAACACCTGTTGAAAAATCAAAAAGCGGTACACTGGCAGATATTTTAAAGAAATTAGGATTAACGCCTAAAAAATAATAATAAAGAGCACTCTACTTAAAGTAGGGTGCTCTTTTCTATAAACGACCCTGATCCAGCAAAAGGGGTATATTGGGGATATACAAGGGAAACCGGAAAAGGAATTTATATTAAATTATATGAATTCAGAGGTAGGAAGCAGTGTCCCGCCCCTGAATGATTTAGCAATTATTATAGTACTGGTGCCATTGTTTCTTTTAATACTTTTACAGAATGAGCGAACTTCGCTTTTTCTTCTTCATTTAACTCAAGCTCTACGATTTCACGTACACCTTCGCGGTTAATTACAGCTGGAACACCTACGTAAGCATCTTTCTCACCGTATTGGCCTTCAAGGTATGCAGATACAGTTAATACGCTGTTCTCGTTGTTTAAGATTGCTTTAGTTACACGAAGTAGTGACATACCGATTCCGTAGTAAGTTGCACCTTTACGCTCGATGATATGGTAAGCTGCATCACGTACATTTTCGAAGATTTTATCTAAGTCTTCTTGTTTGTACTGTTCGTTGTTAGCTAAGATTGTTTCTAGTTTTTGTACACCGATAGTAGCGTGGCTCCATACTGGAAGTTCAGTATCACCGTGTTCACCAACGATGTAAGCATGAACGTTACGTGGATCTACATCTAAGTAGTCACCTAACATGTAACGGAAACGAGCAGAGTCTAAAGTAGTACCAGAACCAATTACGCGCTCTTTTGGTAAACCAGATTCTTTCCAAGTTACGTAAGTTAAAATGTCAACTGGGTTAGTTGCGATTAAGAAGATTCCATCGAATCCGCTATCCATAATACCGCGAACGATTTGTTTAAAGATCTTTGTATTTTTCTCAACTAAGTCTAAACGAGTTTCACCTGGCTTTTGTGGTAATCCAGCAGTGATAACTACTAAATCTGCATCTTTACAATCTGCATAGCTACCGCTCCAAACTTTTGTTGGTGATGGAGAGAATGGTACCGCATGGCTTAAGTCCATTGCTTCCCCTTCTGCTTTTGCTTCATTAACATCTACTAATACGAATTCTTCAGCTACACCTTGGTTGATCATTGAGTAAGCGTAACTACAACCTACAGCTCCTGTTCCTACTAATACTACACGATTGATACCTTTTTTCATGGTAATTTCCCCTCTCTATTGTTCACATATATTTTTTTATGATTGTTTAAGTAATTAATTAAAATACTAATTTAATGTTGTTTAACTTCTTTACATTCATATTGTAGCACGTATTATTGTGAATTACTTCACAAATTATGACCTATTTGTGAACTTTTTCACATAGAGTGTAAAGTTATTGGAATAGGTGTGGAATCCATTTCAATGGAGGCGTTTTCTTTAGATTGTGAAAGGGATTTTCCTGTGGTTTTTGTCGGTAAGTGAAATTATATCAGCGATTTTTGCAATATATCGACTTACCGACAATACTGACAACATAAAAAAGCTGTCTTCAGTAGATCACAGCTATTGAGAGAAAGCAGCTTCTTCTATATATTATTTATTTTCCACAGTAGCTCCCAGATGCATTTTCATCGGTTTCTCCAAGTGTAGGAGGCTACAGCCATACAGCTGGGGTAAAAGTTCAAGTTGAAGTTAATTCCTTCATATTCATACAGGTCCAAATAATTAACATGATTGTATTTACGGCTCTCTATGTACCCAACTGCAACAGCGAATACTTCATATTTCTTCTATTGCATAAAAAAGCAGACTATCCAAAGTCCATTTTTATACAACAAAAAAGAGATAGCAGATTATGCTATCTCTTTTAGTATGACCCGTACGGGATTCGAACCCGTGTTACCGCCGTGAAAGGGCGGTGTCTTAACCACTTGACCAACGGGCCAGTTCTGGCAGAGAAGAAGGGATTCGAACCCTCGCACCGCGTTCGCGATCTACTCCCTTAGCAGGGGAGCCCCTTGAGCCACTTGGGTACTTCTCTATAAATATGGCTCCGCAGGTAGGACTCGAACCTACGACCGATCGGTTAACAGCCGATAGCTCTACCACTGAGCTACTGCGGAACAATTATGGTGGGCCTAAATGGACTCGAACCATCGACCTCACGCTTATCAGGCGTGCGCTCTAACCAGCTGAGCTATAGGCCCATAATTGAAAAGCGGGTGAAGAGAATCGAACTCTCGACCAGAGCTTGGAAGGCTCTTGTTTTACCACTAAACTACACCCGCATTAAATTGTAAATGGTGAGCCATGAAGGACTCGAACCTTCGACCCTCTGATTAAAAGTCAGATGCTCTACCAACTGAGCTAATGGCTCATTTTGAAAGTGGTGCCGACTAGAGGACTTGAACCCCCAACCTACTGATTACAAGTCAGTTGCTCTACCAATTGAGCTAAGTCGGCTTGCGACTTCAAAATGGTGGCTCGGGACGGAATCGAACCGCCGACACGAGGATTTTCAGTCCTCTGCTCTACCGACTGAGCTACCGAGCCTTTATGTAAAAATGGCGGTCCCGACCGGGGTCGAACCGGCGATCTCCTGCGTGACAGGCAGGCATGTTAACCACTACACCACGGGACCATTTGGTTGCGGGGACAGGATTTGAACCTGCGACCTTCGGGTTATGAGCCCGACGAGCTACCGTGCTGCTCCACCCCGCGATGATAAAATATTTACCTTAGAAAAAATGGAGGAGGTAGAGGGATTCGAACCCCCGCGCGACTCTCGCCGCCTGTCGGTTTTCAAGACCGATCCCTTCAGCCGAACTTGGGTATACCTCCGAGATATATACGTCTAATGGTGGACCTTGTAGGACTCGAACCTACGACCGGACGGTTATGAGCCGTCTGCTCTAACCAGCTGAGCTAAAGGTCCTTTATGGTAGCGGCGGAGGGGATCGAACCCCCGACCTCACGGGTATGAACCGTACGCTCTAGCCAGCTGAGCTACACCGCCATAAATGATATTAATATAAGTGGAGCCTAGCGGGATCGAACCGCTGACCTCCTGCGTGCAAGGCAGGCGCTCTCCCAGCTGAGCTAAGGCCCCATGTTTTTTAGGAATATCGGGAAGACAGGATTTGAACCTGCGACCCCCTGGTCCCAAACCAGGTGCTCTACCAAGCTGAGCCACTTCCCGTTAATAAAAGCGCGCCCGAGAGGAGTCGAACCCCTAACCTCTTGATCCGTAGTCAAACGCTCTATCCAATTGAGCTACGGGCGCATATGGTGCCGAGGGCGGGGGTCGAACCCGCACGGTGGTCACCCACCGCAGGATTTTAAGTCCTGTGCGTCTGCCTGTTCCGCCACCCCGGCATGTCATATTGAAAATTGGAGCGGAAGACGGGATTCGAACCCGCGACCCCAACCTTGGCAAGGTTGTATTCTACCACTGAACTACTTCCGCAAGACATGTATGAGTTATTTAATTAAAAGTGCGGGTGAAGGGAGTCGAACCCCCACGCCAAAGGCGCCAGATCCTAAGTCTGGTGCGTCTGCCAATTCCGCCACACCCGCATATTAATTTATTTAAGAAAAATGGGGCGACTGATGGGAATCGAACCCACGAATGCCGGAGCCACAATCCGGTGCGTTAACCACTTCGCCACAACCGCCATGATTTCTGGTGCCGACTAGAGGACTTGAACCCCCAACCTACTGATTACAAGTCAGTTGCTCTACCAATTGAGCTAAGTCGGCTAAATGGTGGAGGATGACGGGATCGAACCGCCGACCCCCTGCTTGTAAGGCAGGTGCTCTCCCAGCTGAGCTAATCCTCCATTTGCCTGGCAACGTCCTACTCTCACAGGGACAAGGTCCCAACTACCATCGGCGCTAGAGAGCTTAACTTCCGTGTTCGGTATGGGAACGGGTGTGACCTCTCTGCCATCATTACCAGACTATATTCATTTAAGACAAGAATTATTATAACTCATTTACTTTTTAAAGTCAACAAGTTTTTTATATTCTTTCAAAACTAGATAACATTGCTTCATATTATATGGTTAAGTCCTCGATCTATTAGTATTCGTCAGCTCCACATGTCACCATGCTTCCACCTCGAACCTATCAACCTGATCATCTTTCAGGGATCTTACTAGCTTACGCTATGGGAAATCTCATCTTGAGGGGGGCTTCATGCTTAGATGCTTTCAGCACTTATCCCTTCCGCACATAGCTACCCAGCTATGCCCTTGGCAGAACAACTGGTACACCAGCGGTGCGTCCATCCCGGTCCTCTCGTACTAAGGACAGCTCCTCTCAAATTTCCTACGCCCACGACGGATAGGGACCGAACTGTCTCACGACGTTCTGAACCCAGCTCGCGTACCGCTTTAATGGGCGAACAGCCCAACCCTTGGGACCGACTACAGCCCCAGGATGCGATGAGCCGACATCGAGGTGCCAAACCTCCCCGTCGATGTGGACTCTTGGGGGAGATAAGCCTGTTATCCCCGGGGTAGCTTTTATCCGTTGAGCGATGGCCCTTCCATGCGGAACCACCGGATCACTAAGCCCGACTTTCGTCCCTGCTCGACTTGTAGGTCTCGCAGTCAAGCTCCCTTATGCCTTTGCACTCTACGAATGATTTCCAACCATTCTGAGGGAACCTTTGGGCGCCTCCGTTACACTTTAGGAGGCGACCGCCCCAGTCAAACTGCCCACCTGACACTGTCTCCCGGGTCGATAAGACCCGTAGGTTAGAATTTCAATACAGTCAGGGCGGTATCCCACCAGCGCCTCCACCGAAGCTAGCGCTCCGGTTTCAATGGCTCCCGCCTATCCTGTACAAACTGTACCAAAATTCAATATCAGGCTACAGTAAAGCTCCACGGGGTCTTTCCGTCCTGTCGCGGGTAACCTGCATCTTCACAGGTACTATAATTTCACCGAGTCTCTGGTTGAGACAGTGCCCAAATCGTTACACCTTTCGTGCGGGTCGGAACTTACCCGACAAGGAATTTCGCTACCTTAGGACCGTTATAGTTACGGCCGCCGTTTACTGGGGCTTCAGTTCAGAGCTTCGCTTACGCTAACCCCTCTCCTTAACCTTCCAGCACCGGGCAGGTGTCACCCCCTATACTTCGCCTTACGGCTTCGCAGAGAGCTGTGTTTTTGCTAAACAGTCGCTTGGGCCTATTCACTGCGGCTTTCCGTTAAGAAAGCACCCCTTCTCCCGAAGTTACGGGGTCATTTTGCCGAGTTCCTTAACCAGAGTTCTCTCGCACACCTTAGGATTCTCTCCTCGCCTACCTGTGTCGGTTTGCGGTACAGGCACCTTTTATCTCGCTAGAAGCTTTTCTTGGCAGCGGGGAATCAAAGACTTCGCTCCATAAGGAGCTTCCCCATCACAGCTCAGCCTTTACGATAAGCGGATTTGCCTACTTATCAGCCTAACTGCTTGGACGTGCACAACCAATCGCACGCTTCTTCTATCCTTCTGCGTCCCTCCATTGCTCAAACGATAAAGAGGTGGTACAGGAATATCAACCTGTTGTCCATCGCCTACGCCTGTCGGCCTCGGCTTAGGTCCTGACTAACCCTGAGCGGACGAGCCTTCCTCAGGAAACCTTAGGCATTCGGTGGACGGGATTCTCACCCGTCTTTCGCTACTCATACCGGCATTCTCACTTCTAAGCACTCCACCAGTCCTTCCGGTCTGACTTCACTGTCCTTAGAACGCTCCCCTACCACTGATACCATTGGTATCAATCCGCAGCTTCGGTGGTGTATTTAGCCCCGGTACATTTTCGGCGCAGAGTCACTCGACTAGTGAGCTATTACGCACTCTTTAAATGGTGGCTGCTTCTAAGCCAACATCCTAGTTGTCTAAGCAACTCCACATCCTTTTCCACTTAATACACACTTTGGGACCTTAGCTGGCGGTCTGGGCTGTTTCCCTTTTGACTACGGATCTTATCACTCGCAGTCTGACTCCTAAGGATAAGTCATTGGCATTCGGAGTTTGACTGAATTCGGTAATCCGATGAGGACCCCTAGTCCAATCAGTGCTCTACCTCCAAGACTCTTACACTTAAGGCTAGCCCTAAAGCTATTTCGGGGAGAACCAGCTATCTCCAGGTTCGATTGGAATTTCTCCGCTACCCACACCTCATCCCCGCACTTTTCAACGTGCGTGGGTTCGGGCCTCCATTCAGTGTTACCTGAACTTCACCCTGGACATGGGTAGATCACCTGGTTTCGGGTCTACGACCACGTACTAAACGCCCTATTCAGACTCGCTTTCGCTGCGGCTCCGCCTCTTCAGCTTAACCTCGCACGGGATCGTAACTC